>CAWBYI010000010.1:0-349073 GCA_963793035.1 uncultured Actinomycetes bacterium | reverse complement strand
GCGGGCGCGCTCATCACGGATGACGAGTCTGTCGCAGCCGTCGTCCGCTCCCTGCGTGAGCACGGGCAAACGCGCAAGTATCTGCATGCGCAGGAGCGTTTGGACCAGCCCGGCTCGACACGATCCAGGCCATTGTCTTGCTCCACAAGCTTCCGCACCTTGACCACTGGAACGAAGAGCGTCGGAGGGCTGCAGCGTTGTACTCGGAAGGGCTCGCAGGGGGGTCGGCGACCTTCGGCTTCCGCCGATCGCGTACGAAAGCCGGCCCGTGTGGCATCTCTATGTGGTCCGAACCGGGGTCCCGGCGAGGCTCGCGTCCTTTCTCGAAGACGCGGTATCGGTATAGGCCGCCACTATCCCGAGCCACCGCATCTGTCACCTGCATATGCTCATCTTAGGTATCGACGGGGCGCTTTTCCGGTGACGGAGGCTCTCGCTGCCGAGTGCCTCTCACTGCCTATCTTCCCTGGAGTCAGCGAGACGCAGCTCGGGGTGGTCATCGAAGCCGTCGGAGACTACTCCGGCGTGGCTGAAGCCCCCGCCAACGACGCGCCGTTCCGCCTCATCGACGACGTCGTCTTCGGGGAGAACGTTGTAGTACACGGATTCACCAATCTCTACGGCTGCCGTATCGGGAACGACACCAGGATCGGCCCCTTCGTCGAGGTGCAGCGTGGAGCCGTCATCGGTTCGAGCTGCCAGAGCGAGAGCCACACATTCATCTGCGACGGCGTGGTCATCGAGGACGATGTCTTCGTCGGGCACGGCGTTCTGTTCATTAACGACAAGTTTCCACGGGCAACGACGGCGACCGCAGATTTTCAGACTGACGCCGACTGGAGGTTCAAACGACGACTGTGGAACGCGGCGCCACACTTGGCTCGGGCGCGGTGATCCTCGCGGCGTCGAGTCGGCGCAGGCGCGCTCGTCGGCGCCGGCGCGGTCGTCACGCGGGACGTCGCTCCCGACGTCACGGTTGCAGGCTTGCCGGCTCGGTTTTGATCACGGAGCAACCCCGGGCGGATACGTGACGCACCCCCCAAACGGCTAGCAACCCCTCCGTCGTGCAGGTTCCGCGGACTGGCCTTCTGCACCCGGATCGCTCCGCGTAGTGTGAGCCGTACTGCGGACGTGGGGGGAAGGTCGGGGGCACATGGTGGGGACGGTTGCTGGACAGTCGACGGTTGGTCGGACCGCGCATGGTCGCGTGGGGCACGACCGTGACGACAACGGGTGCGGCCGACACGCTCGCCGGCTCCCTGGCCGGCTCCCTGGAAGCAAGTGTGCTCGAGAGCTTGACGCGAGAACCTCGACTCATCGGCATCGGCGTCGAGAACCAGGCCGCATCTCACGCGGCTGGCTGTTCGCCGTGCACTGCTTGCTGCAGATCTCGTAGGCCTCGTCCTGGCTTTCGCGATTGTGCAGGTGCTCTCGGGTGGCGGTGGGGAGGGTGGGTATCTCCCGGCGGGTGCCGAGGTGGCGCTCTTTCTTCTCACGCTGCCCGCCTGGATCGTGCTGCCAAGCTCGACGGCCTGTACGAGCGGCGACGAGGAGCGCGCCGACCACTCGACGGTCGACGACTTCGCGGTGTGTTCCACCTCGTTACGCTCGGAGCGTGGTTCCTCCTCGCGCCTCGTGGCGACGGGGCTCGCACATCCCGAATCCCGGAAGCTCGTCGTGTTCTGGGTGCTGCGATCGCTCTGGTGACTCGCACGGTGCGCGCGCGCTCGACGTTGCCGCCAGAGCATCGCGTACCTGCAGAACACGTCATCGTCGGGCCGGCGACGTTGGCCAGCTCGTCGCGCGCAAGCTCCTGAAGCACCCCGAGTACGGGCTCAACCTCGTCGGCTTCGTCGACGCACCACCGAAGGAGCGACGCGCCGACCTCGAGCACCTGGCGCTGCTCGGCGCTCCCGGACGATCTCCGCGAGCTCGTCGACCTGCTCGACGTCGAGCGAGTGATGTCGCGTTCTCGAACGAGCCCGACGAGGAGCACGATGGCGCTCGTCCGGACGCTGCGCGACATCGACGTCCAGGTCGACGTCGTGCCGCGGCTCTTCGAGGTCGTCGGCCCGAGCGTCGAGCATGCACACGGTCGAGGGTCTCCCGCTGATCGGCCTTCCGCCCGCACGCCTCTCGCCGTTCGTCGCGCTCCTCAAGCGCTCGCTCGACGTCGTCGGCGCGTCGATCGGGCTGGTGCTGACCGCGCCGCTGTTCGCGCTGATCGCCGTGCTGATCAAGCGCGACTCGCCCGGCCCGGTCTTCTTCCGCCAGACGCGGCTCGGCGCATGAACATGCGCGAGTTCACGGCGCTGAAGTTCCGGACGATGACGGTCGGGACGTCGACGAGGCGGAGCACCGCGAGTACATCCAGCGCACGATGACGTCGAGCGCCGCGCCGACGCCGAACGGGCTCTACAAGCTCGATCGCGCCGACGCGGTCACGCGGGTCGGCCGCTGGCTGCGCAAGACGAGCCTCGACGAGCTGCCGCAGCTATCAACGTGCTCCGCGGCGACATGTCGCTCGTCGGCCCGCGCCCCTGCATCCCGTACGAGACGGAGCACTTCGAGCCGCACCACTTCGAGCGCTTCCTCGTCCCGCCGGGCATCACGGGCCTCTGGCAGGTCACCGCCCGCGCGAACTCGACGTTCGGCGAGGCGCTCGACATGGACGTCGCCTACGCGCGGAGCTGGTCGCTCGGCCTCGACCTGCGCCTGCTCTGCCGGACGCCGTTCCAGCTCCTCCGCCAGACGGCGAGCGACGACGTGATGCCGGTCGACGCCGCAGATCGCGCGTCGGCGTCGTCGGGCTCGGCTACTGGGGCCCGAACCTCGTCCGCAACCTCCACGAGCTCGACGAGGCCGAGGTCGTGCCTGGTCTGCGACGCGACGCCGGAGCGCGCTCGAGCGCGATCGGCCGCCGCTACCCGGCGATCCGGCGGACGACGCGACTTCGACGAGTGCTCGCCGACCGACGCATCGACGCCGTCGTCGATCGCGACGCCGGTCTCGACGCACTTACGAGCTCGCGCGCCGCGGCGCTCGAGGCCGGCAAGCACGTCTTCGTCGAGAAGCCGCTCGCGGCGTCGTCGCGCGAGGCGCGCGAGCTCGTCGAGCTCGCCGAGCGAGCGCGGGCTCGTCCTGATGCCGGGCCACACGTTCCTCTACAGCCCGCCGGTCGTCGTCGATCCGCGAGCTGATCGACTCGGGCGAGCTCGGCGAGATCTACTTCATCTCGACGAGCCGGGTGAACCTCGGGCTGCACCAGCCCGACGTCGAGCGTCGTCTGGGATCTCGGCCCGCACGACTTCTCGATCCTGCGCTACTGGCTCGACGAGACGCCGACGCACGTCATCGGCGCTCAGCCGCGGCTGCATCATCCCCGGCACGCCCGACGTCGCGTTCATCAACCTCGAGTTCCGCGTCGGGCACGATCGCGCACGTCGAGCTCTCGTGGCTCGCGCCGAGCAAGCTGCGCCGGACGACGATCGTCGGCTCGCAGAAGATGGTCGTCTACGACGACACGAGCAACGAGCCGGTGCGGGTCTTCGACTCGGGCGTGCATGCTGCGCGACCCCGAGACGTTCGGCGAGTACCGGCTCACGCTACCGCACCGGCGACATCGTCTCGCCGCGCGTCGACGCCGCGGAGCCGCTCTGCGTCGAGCTCGCGCGACTTCTGCGCAGGCGATCAGCTCACGGAGTCGACGCCGCGCTCGTCGGCCGAGCTCGGCCTCGACGTCGTGCGGATGATCGAGGCCGTCGACGCGTCGCTGTCCGATGGCGGTGCTCGCGTGGAGCTCGCTTCAACTTCACTCGCTGTCGCCTGATCACTGGTACCTGTGTAGGCGCTCGCAGCACGCGGAAGAAACAGCTACCAACGGGCGAGTCGTCGAGCATCGAGCCGACGACGCTGCCGCGACTGTGCCGCATTTCGGACACTCCTCAGACGCCGCCGGAGACCCCGACCACGACACGCGCCTCAATCGCCGCCGGGCCTCTGACGCTCCATCGATCCCCGTCACGTGCAATGGACGAGGCCGCGCGACGCCGCCACCACGCAGCGACCTCTCGTGGTAGGGCAATCCACGCCCCCTGCTCCGCGGCCACGAACGATACGAATCGCTCGTACTCGCGCACCCGATCAGGCGTGCGGAGGTAGTCCGGATGTGTCAGAAGCAACGCCATTCCGCCACGCTCCCGCAGGAAGCGCGCCTTTTCGAACCAGACGTCGGCGCGCTCGTGCTGGAGCAGGTCGAAGAGCGTGTGATCCATCGGCAGCGTGATCGGGAGTTCGACGACGTCGCCGACGAAGAACGGCAGCCAAGAGCACGAGCCCCCGCTCTGCGGCTCGTACCGCGCGACGTCGCTGTACGACGAGTCGTGCTCGAAGCCAAGGCGAGCCACAAGGTCCCAGTTGCGTTGGGTCGCGGGGGCGCGAAAGCCGACCGCGCCCCATCGCTGTGCGTAAGCCCGCATCGACGGCAGCCGCTCCTCAAACGTGCCGGGGGTCAGGTCGTTCCCGTCGTGGAGCAGTCCGTGCACGCAGACCTCGAACCGGCTCTGGTCGAGCGTCTCCACGAGCTGATCGTCGACTCGGTAGTCGCGCTCGGGCACGAAGTACCAGGCGGAGCGAACGCCCGCGCGCTCTTCGAGGGCGACGACGGTCTTCAGGTGCTCGTAGCCCACCTTCCGCTCGACATCGTGCGTGAGGACCACAGACCAGCCGTAGGGCTGCGGCCAGGGCGCGATCCAGGGCAGCGGCGCGCCGTGGACGTCCTCGGCGAGGCCGAGCACGAACCCATACAGATCGTGCAGCGAGGTCTCGGTCGGCCAGCGTGGAAACGTCGTGCGCTCCTGCACGCGCGCGAAGCGGCGGCGGGCCGCCATCTGCACGCTCCTCGGCATGAGCGGCCGTAGCCGGTAGTACAACTGTCGCACGAGCGACGCGGCGGATCCTCCGGAGACGTACTCCTCCCGCAGGAGGGCGTGCAGCACCGCATTCGGGTCGAAGGGAAGCAGCGCACTGCCGTCCGGCGCACGCCACACCGATCCGGCGACCTCGCCGTCCGGGCCGAGGATCGCAGCGGCCGCGTCCCAGTCCCGCCCGGACGCCTCGAGCGCGCGACGAACGTCAGCTTCGTCGGCGACGGATCCGAAGAGGTCGATTCCCTCGAGCCGGAACGGGTTCGCGCGGCACCTTTGCGCGGTCGCATCCAGAGCAGCTCAGCCCCTCGCTCCGATGTCAGGCGACCGGCATGCCTCGGTCGCCGGCCGCCTCCGCTTCCACTGCGTACGGAACGCGAAACGTCTCCAGGACGTGAAGCTCGTCGAGACGCGCTGAGGGTCATGCTGCGTAGCCGTAGATCATCTCGCCCATGGCACGGCATACCCAATGCGGCGACCGGTGGATCGTCAAGGAGAGAATTGTGGGCCGACCCGAACCTCACCGGACGAACCGCAACGAAAGTCGCGCTCGAGCGCCCCGAACCGCTCGCGCTCGACAACGGGACCTTCCAGAAAGACGGATTCGGCCGTACGTTCCAGTGTCGGCTCCCACCGCGGTAGACATCGTCCGCGTCTCCTCGTGGAACAACTCGCGACGATCGACTGGATCCGCTAGGCGCCGACGACAACCGCGCTGAGGTAGCTGCGCTGGGAGGCGGAGCCGGCCGCGTTCGTCGCGGTCACGAGCGAATACAGCCTGGAGCCGACATCCGCCGCGCTCACGGCATACGTCTGCCCCGTCGCGCCCGCGATCGTCGTGCAGTTGCTGCCGCTCGCGTCACAGCGGCGCCAGGCGTACGTGTAGCTCAGGGGCACTGTTCCCGTCCAGCTGCCGTTCGAGGTGGCGAGCGTCTTCCCGTCGCGAGCGATCCCAGAGAGAGCGGGCCAAGCGGTGTTCACGGGCGGCCCTGCGGCCACGACGGCGCTCAAGGCGCTGCGCTGGGAGGCGGAGCCCGCCGCGTTCGTCGCAGTCACGAGCGAGTACAGCTTGGAGCCGATGTCCGCCCCACTCACGGCATACATCTGACCGCTCGCGCCCGCGGTCGTCGTGCAGTTGCTGCCGCTCGCGTCACAGCGGCGCCAGGCGTACGTGTAGCTCAGGGGCACTGTTCCCGTCCAGCTGCCGTTCGAGGTGGCGAGCGTCTTCCCGTCGCGAGCGATCCCAGAGAGCGCGGGCCAAGCGGTGTTCACAGGAGGAGCCGGCGGAGGTGGCGCGCCCGAAACAGCGTACGAACTGCTCGCCACCCTCTTGCTCGACACGTCGACCGCCTCGAACGCCGAACCGGGAATCGATCTCAGGAGGTTCAGGTCGGAGTTGTTCCAGGCCGAATCGGGGACGCCGCTCATGTAGAAGGGAGAGCCGTTGTCGGCAAGCACCATGCCGTGCTTCTTGAGCGCACGGAGAATCACCTGGTTCGCGGCCGAGAACCCGTCGATGTCGAAGCTCGCCTTCAACCGGAACCAGGCGCCCATCGGCGGATCCGACGCACCGCCGGTCGCGGCCTTGTGGCTTGCGGGCCAGACGTCGGCGTTCGCCGTCCTCGGCGCCGTGAAACGGATGACGTGGTCGATCTCCCCGGCGGCTATCTCGTCGTAGCGGACGAGGCCGGGGAGGATCGGCAAGCCCGCGGCGTCGCCGGACGTCCATCCGAGGGGACGCATGGCGTTCGAGTTCAGGCTCCAGGTCGCGCCCGATCCGGCAGTCCAGGACGTTCCGCCGTTCTGCGGGTAGGCGGCGAACACCTCCCACAGCCGGCACGCGTCACGGTCGACGACGAGCACGTGGCGGTCGCCGCTCGAATTCGCACCGCCCTCGATTGGGGCGTTCTGGGGGATCGGGTATGGGCCCGGGTCGCTCTCGTCGTCGTACGTGAAGGAGACGGGCACTCCTGGCTGGGTTCCGGGCACGGTCGTGTAGGGGATGCCGATCGGGCCGCCGTTCCAGGTCCCGCGCCGAAGTCGGCCTTGAGCCCCGCGCTCGCGCCGATGCTCGCGAGCCATGCCGCGGACTGCGGGTGCACGGGGAGTCCGGAGACGTCGGCGTGCCAGAACGAGTCGGCGGGCGTCATCGGGCACGATGGCGCGCCCGGGACCGGCCTGCCCTCGGCGAGCGGACCCGAGATCAGGGCGACAAGAGTCAGCAGCGTGACGCCAAGGATCCGCGCAGGCCGGGCCACAGTCTGAGAGTGCGTGGACTGTGTGCCCCTGCCATCGCCGAAAAGGGGCACGCGCATCGAGCGTCCTGTGGCACGGCGAATGCGAGTCAGCTCCCAGGCATTGCCGCCTAGCTCCCGGTCGATCGCGGACGGCGTCGATGGTGTCCGCTCGCCGTCGTCCTTATCCGGCCCTTATGTCAAAGGGCCGGCAGTGTCATCCGCCGGGAGGCGAGGCCGCCGCGCACGACGCTGCGCGACGACCTCGATCCGGGAGAACCGTTAACGGGGAGTGTCGAGCTCGGCCTTGCTCTCGCTCCAGCGCGCGGTCAACGCGTAGAGCACGATGATGTTCAACGCGACCACAGTCAGCGACCAGAGCGGGGTGTCGGTGTTGCCGAGGAACCCGAGCTGGGCGATGAAGTTCAGAGCAACCACCACGATCGCGAACCAGCGCGCCCACCCCTGTCCGGCGATCAAGCCGAGACCTGCGAAGAAGAGCAGCACGCCCCAGATCAGCATCGTCCAGCCCCAGCCCGTCAGGTCGAAGACGAGGAAGCCAGACCCAGTGGGCACGTAGTACTCGTCCTCGAAGAGGGCGATCAGGCCCTGGAAGAAGTCGATTCCGCCGATGATCAGCATCACGATGCCGGCGAAGCCGATCCACCCTGACATGCTCTTAGAGTTCATCCCTACCTCCTGATGGGGACATCACGCAGCCGCGCCGAAAGGAGCTCGGGCTGGCTTCGCGTGTAGACGGCGTCGATAACAGTCGCACGTTGTTGCGCGAAGGTGCATCGGGGACGACTGCCCGGTTGCAGGAGAGCGCAGACGACCCATTCTCGCGCTTCAAGGCGCTACCCCGCCATGGATCGCGCGGACGGCCTCGATCGTGTCGGCCTCGTCCGCGCTCTTGTCCGGCCGGTAGCCCTTGACGCGCGCGAAGCGGAGCGCGACGCCGCCGGGGTAGCGGCGGCTCGTCTGGACGCCGTCGAACGCGACCTCCACGACCAGCTCAGGACGCACGTGGACCGTGTGGCCGTCGCTTCGCTCCTCGAGCTCGAGGAGCTTCGCCGTCTGCCACTCGAGCATCGCGTCGGTCATGCCCTTGAAGGTCTTCCCGAGCATGACGAACCCGCCAGCCTCCGGATCCCGCGCGCCGAGGTGGAGGTTCGAGAGCTTGCCCTGGCGCCGGCCGTGTCCCCACTCCGCGGCGAGCACGACGAGGTCGAGCGTGTGCGTGGGCTTGAGCTTCAGCCAGCTCCCGCCGCGGCGTCCGGCCTCGTACGGCGCGTCGAGCGCCTTGACCATGACGCCCTCGTGCCCGTGCTCGAGCGCCTCGGCGAGCGCGCGCTCCGCTTCGCCCGGAGTATGGGCGACGACCCTCGGCACCCTGTTCACGGTGGGCGCGATGCGTTCGAGGATCGCGTGGCGCTCCCGCGCGGGCAGGTCGAGGACGTCCTCGCCGTCCACGTGGAGGACGTCGAAGAAGAGCGCGGAGAGCGGCACCTTCATCGCGGACGCAGCCTCGCCCCCGCTGCCGAAGCGGCTCATCGTGCGCTGGAACCGATGCGGCGTCCCGTCGTCCTTCAATGCGATCGCCTCCCCGTCGAGGACGACGGACTCGACCGGTAACGCGAGCACCGCCTCGACGACCTCCGGCACGCGCTCGGTCACGTCGGCGAGGTTCCGCGTATACGCGCGAACCTCGTCACCGAGCCGGTGCACCTGAAGCCGCGCTCCGTCGAGCTTCCACTCGACCGCGGCCGGCGGGGTCAACCTCGCGAGCGCGCTCTCGAGGTCCTCCGCCGTCTGCGCGAGCATCGGCTTCACCGGCCGGAGCACCGTCAGGCGAAAGCGGTCGAGCCCGTGCTCGTCGCCGCCGAGGGCCGCCGCCGCAACCTCCCGCAGGTCGCCGGCGAGCATCGCCGCCCGGCGGACCTCGGCCCCCGGCACGTCGGCCGCCCTTGCGACGGCGTCGAGCATCACGCCCTCGAGCGCGCCCTGACGCAGCTCACCGAGCAGCAGCGACCGCAGGAACCGCTGCTCCCGCTCCGTCGCACGGCCGAAGAGCTGGGCGACCTCCGTCTTCCGGAGTGCCTGCGATCCCTTTCCCGACACCGACGCGATGCGGCCGATGGCGGCGTCCACGTCGAGGAGCTCGAGTGTGGGCTCCGGTGCCGGCGAGGGCAGCGACCGCAGCGACGCCCAGCCCACCCCGACCGAGCCCTGCGGCAGCTCGCCGGCGAGGTAGGCGACCGCGACCGGCACCTCCTCCGGACGCAGCACGCGAAGGGAGTCGGCGATCAGCGCCGTCTTCCGGTTGCGCGCGGAGGTCCCCGCGACCTCCTCCGACGTGCGCGCGATCTCGTCGAGCAGCATCGCCGCCATTCAAGCGGCTGGCCGCCGCCGGCGGATCAGACGTCGCCGAGATCGAGCCGTGGCGGAAGCACGCCCTCGAGCTCGAGCAGATGGCGCTTCAGCTCCAGCCCGCCGCCGTAGCCGCCGAGCCCGTCGGCCGCGACCACCCGGTGGCACGGGACGACGAGCGGGAGCGGGTTGCGCCCCATGAGCGTTCCCACGTCTCGCGGATCCTCGATGCCGGCATGACGGCCGAGCTCCCCGTACGTCACCGTGCCGCCGAAGGGCGCGACTTCGCAGAGGACTTCCAGGAGATGGCGGTGCTCCGAGCCGACGCCGGACCAGTCGAGGTCGATCTCGAACTCCGTCCGCCCGCCGCCGAGGTACTCGGTGAGCTGGGCCGCAGCGTCGCGGGCGATCTCCGCCGACCTGCCGACGCCCTCGGCGTCCCGCACGGAGCCGTTCTCGCCGGGAAGCCGGACGCGTTGAAGGCCTTCTTCCGTCGCCTCGACCCCGAGCGTCCCGATCGGAGTCTCGAGCGCGATCGCAGTCCGAGTGGCCCGAGCCGACATCTCGCCAGCGTAGCCACCGGCTGCGGACGCGACGCGCGCGCGCCGACTCATCGCCCCCTCATCTGGAAGGCGTACGACTCGACCCGATGAGTCGTGCGAAGGGAGCAGACATGAAGATCGCGACGCTGGCCGCCGTCGTCCTCGGAGCCGCTGTGGCGCTTGGCCTGTCCGGCCAGGGAGCGGATGCACGGAGTTCGGCCGCGTGCGTCCTGCCGCGGGGCTCGCAGACGGTGAGCCTCGACCCGGCGTCCTTCACCACGAGGATCGACAACCCGTGGTGGCCGATGCGGCCGGGCAGCCGGTGGGTGTACCGGGAGACCGACGCGGAGGGAGCGAAGCAGCGCGTCGTCGTCACGGTCACGACGCGCACGAAGCGGATCGCGAACGGCGTCACGGCGCGGGTCGTGCACGACGCCGTCACCGAGGACGGCGACCCCGTCGAGGTCACCGACGACTGGTACGCGCAGGACGCGTGCGGGAACGTCTGGTACCTCGGCGAGGACACGAAGGAGTACGAGAACGGGAAGGTCGTCTCCACGAAGGGCTCGTGGGAGGCAGGCGTCGACGGCGCCCAGCCGGGCGTAGTCATGCCCGCGAGGCCGACGCCGGGCTTGCGCTACCGCCAGGAGTACTACGCAGGGCACGCCGAGGACCGCGCGTCGATCCTGAGCCGGGCGGAGCAGGTCGAGGTGCCCTATGGCTTCTTCGGGAAGGGCAGGGTCGTGATGACGCGGGACCTGAACCCACTCGAGCCGAAGGTGCTCGAGTACAAGTTCTACGCCCGCGGGATCGGGCCGGTGCTCGCCGTCGGCGTATCCGGCGGCAGCGACCGCGAGGAGCTCGTGCGGTACGCGCGCGGCCGGTGAGGCGACGGCTCTCCGAGCTCTCATCGCCATTTCATCGCGCGTCCGTAGGGTCGAACGACGAACGAAGAAGGAGGAACGATGAGACGAAATCGACGGTATGCCCTTGTCGTCGGCGGGATCGTCGCGGCGGCCGCACTTGCAATCGGCGGCGTCGGGATCGCCCAGGCAGTCGGCGGGGAGTCCGAAGCACCGGTGACGGGCCCGGCCGCAGATCAGGCGAAAGCCGCAGCGCTCGACGCGGCCGGCGGCGGGACCGTCCTCGAAGTCGAGCACCAGGACGGAGACGGCGCCGGCGTGTATGAGGTCGAGGTCCGCCGAACGGACGGCTCGACGGTCGAGATCCACCTCGACGCGCAGTTCGAGCAGGTCGGCTCGGCGACGGACGACGACTCCGGATCGGAGTCCGAGAACGGCGCCGACGACGACTAGCTAGCGGACCGCAACGAGAGCCGGGCCGCCCTTCCCCGCCCGGCTCTCATCTTTCTCTCATCTCCCACTCCGACAATCCGGATGTGCGCGTGCTCGTCGTCGAGGACGACGTGAAGATGGCCGGGCTCCTCCGGCGCGGCCTCGGGGAGGAAGGGCTCTCCGCCGACGTCGCGCGAACGGGCGACGACGCGCTCTGGATGGCGGACGCGACCGAGTACGACGCGATCGTGCTCGACGTGATGCTGCCCGGGACGGACGGCTTCGCCGTCTGCCGCCGGCTGCGCGAGGCCGGAACGTGGACGCCGGTGCTGCTGCTCACCGCGCGCAACTCCGTCGACGACCGCGTCGCCGGTCTCGACGCCGGCGCCGACGACTACCTCACCAAGCCGTTCTCGTTCGCGGAGCTGCTCGCACGCCTGCGGGCGCTCGTGCGCCGCGCGCCCGTGGAGCGGCCGACCGTCCTCGAGGTCGGCGACCTCCGCGCCGATCCCGCGACGCGCCAGGTGTGGCGCGGCGACGCCGAGATCGGGCTCTCCGCGAAGGAGTTCGCCATGCTCGAGACGTTCATGCGGCGGCCGGGTCAGGTCCTCTCCCGCTACCAGCTTCTCGAGCACTGCTGGGACTACGCGTACGAGAACCGCTCGAACGTCGTCGACGTCTACGTCCGCTACCTGCGCGAGAAGATCGACCGGCCCTTCGGCCGCAGCTCGATCGAGACGGTGCGCGGCGCCGGGTACCGGCTCAAGCAGGATGGCGGCGCGAGATGAGCAGGATCCCGATCCGGGTCAGGCTGACGCTCGCGTTCGCGCTCGCGATGGCCGTCGTGCTCGCGGCGATCGGCGCGTTCCTCTACGTGCGGCTCGGCTCGTCGCTCGACGAGGCGATCGACGAGGAGCTGCAGGCGCGCATGGTCGAGGCGAGCGCGCTGGTCGCGGGCGGCGACGAGGTGGCTCCCGCAGGCGATCCCGAGGAGCGCGTCGTCCAGGTTCTCGCGCCCGACGGCACGCTCGTCGGCACGACCTCGCTCGACGAGCCGCTGCTCGGCCCGTCGGAAGCCGCCCGGCGCGGAGGAAACCGGCGCCTGGTTCGTGCTCCCCGACGTCCCTGGTCTCGACGGGCGCATCCGGGTTCTCGCGGCGACGGTCGAGACGGCAGAGGGGCCGCGGGTCGTCCTCGTCGGCGCGTCGCTCGAGGACCGCGACGATGCGGTGCGCGAGTTGCTCGCGCTCCTCGTCGTTGCAGCGCCGGTGGCACTGCTGCTCGCGTCGCTCCTCGGTTACGGCCTCGCGACGCTTGCGCTGCGACCGGTCGAGTCGATGCGGCGCGAAGCCGCGGCCATCTCGGCGACGGAGCCGGGGCGGCGGCTCTCCGTGCCGCCCTCGGGCGACGAGATCTCCCGCCTCGGCGAGACGCTGAACGCGATGCTCGGACGGCTCGAAGCGGCGCTCGAGCGCGAGCGTAGCTTCGTCGCCGACGCGGGCCACGAGCTGCGCACGCCGCTCGCGCTGCTCAAGGCGGAGCTCGAGCTCGCGCTCCGGCGACCCCGCTCCGAGGCCGAGCTGGCGGAGGCGGTCCGCTCGGCGGCGTATGAGACAGACCGGCTCGCGCGGCTCGCCGAGGACCTCCTGCTCCTCGCGAGGTCGGATCGGTCGCAGCTTCCGCTCGAGCGCGAACGAGTCCCCGTCGAGCCGCTGCTGGACGCGGTCGCGTCCCGCTTCCGCGGCCGCGCGCACGACGCGGGTCGGACGATCGAGGTCGAGGCGGCGGACGCCCTCGACGTGACCGCCGACCGGATGCGCATCGAGCAGGCGCTCGGAAACCTCGTCGACAACGCGCTCGGGCACGGGCACGGCACCGTCCGGCTGAGCGCCGTCGAGCGCAACGGGCACGTCGAGCTCCACGTGCGCGACGAGGGCCCCGGGTTCCCGACCGAGTTTCTCCCGCACGCGTTCGACCGCTTCACCCAGGCCGACGGCGCGCGCTCCGGCGCCGGCACGGGTCTCGGGCTCGCGACCGCCGAGGCCGTTGCGACGGCGCACGGCGGCTCCGCGCACGCGGAGAACCGGGACGACGGCGGCAGCGACGTCTGGCTCGCGCTCCCGAGGCGTTAGATTCCCGACCGTGCGCTCCTGGCAGTTGAACGAGATCGATGCGCCCGACGGCATCCGCTCGCCGGTCGTGCTCGACTCGGAGGACAGTCGCGCGATCATGATCCGCATGGCGCCGGGGCAGGCAATGGGCGAGCACCAGGTGCGCGAGCGCGCCTGGGTGGTCGTCATCGACGGCGCGGTGGAGGTCGAGACGGGCGACGACTCGATGCGCGCCGGCACGGGAACGCTGCTCGAGTTCGAGCCGACCGAGCGTCGCACCGTCCGGAGCGCGGACGGCGCACGGCTCCTCATGGTGTTCGCGCCGTGGCCCGGCCCGGGCCACTACCCGCCGGACTGACCCAAGGCGGCCTGTAGCCAGTCAGCCGCCGAGCGTAGGTGCGCGGGGTCGATCTCGTGCGCCGCATCGGACTCGTGGTACTCGACCTGGAAGCCGCGCACCCTCGAGCAGGTCGCGTGCCCGCCGCGCGAAGTCGACCTCCATGATCGGGTCGTTGCGGCCGTGTGCGATGAAGACTCGCGTCCGCCCCGCGCGCCCCAGGTCGGGCTCCCACCCGTCCACCACGGGCACGAAGCCGGCGAACGCGAGGATCCCCGCCGGCGCCGGCCGGTCACCGCCGAGGCCGAGCGAGTAGCTCATCACCGAGCCCATCGAGAAGCCGCCCAGCACCGTTCGCTCCGGCGAAACACCGGTGCGCTCCCAGAGCCCGTCGTGGAACTCCGCGAGCTGCCGGTACGCGGAGTGGAACGTCTCCGGATCCGGGTAGCCGACCCGCGGGACGACGTACCAGTGGTAGCCGGGCCAGCCCGGCAGCGTGAGCGGCGCGCGCGGCGTCACCGCATGCAGACGGCGTTCGGGATCGAGCACGTCCGCGAGCGGGAGGAGGTCCCGCTCGTCCGCCCCACGGCCGTGGTGCAGGACGAGCAGGCCTTCCGGCGCCCCGTCAGCGGCGCGCTCTCGAAACGCGAGGTCGGCCACGCCGCTCCTGCTGTCAGTCCCCGAGTGGGTTCAGGAGCGCCTTCTTCCCCTCGAACGCGAAGAACAGGAGATCGGTCATCCGGAACGTCTGGTTGTTCGGGCCGAGCGACGGCTTGAAGTTCGTGTCGCGCACGATCGAGTGGTTGCTCCCCTCCATCGCGCGGTGGAACGTCTCCGCGACGATCCGGGCACCGACCCCCTTCAGCTTCCCGCCGTTGAACTCGGCCTCGCGCAGGATGTAGAACCAGAGCGGCGTCCGCTGGAAGAGCAGCGAGCGCTGCGCCGGGCTGAGGCTGGCGAGGCTCGCTCCGTTGTTGCCGTCCCGGATCTGGGCGTTCGTCAGCTTCGTGACGTTGACACCCTTGTTCTTCATGAACGTCACCATCTGCTGACCGGTTGCGAGCTTGACCATCTTCGCGCGCTTGAGGTTCCTGAGCGCGAGGTTGGCATCCGGTCCGGTGAGGCCCGGAAGATTGGCGAGCGTGTTCGCGATCTTCGTGTCGATGCGCATCGCCCGGTTGAACTTCGCGGCCGGAACGACGAGCGGCGGCCGCGCCACCGGGGTCTCCGAGTAGTCGAAGAGGCGGCGAAAGTCCGCGGTCCAGTTGGCCGCGAGGCGCGGCAGGCCACCGAGGTCGCCGCTCTTGCCCGTGAAGATGAAGAGCCAGTCGAGCGTGCCCGAGCCGGAGTCGAAGGCGACGTTCCAGTTGTACGCGTCGCGGATCATCGAGTGCCCGAGCCGGAACGCGGCGACCGAGAACTCGATCGGCATCGTCGGCACGTCCATCGGGTTCGCGCCCACCTCGAACACCTTGCGACCCTGGTTGAAGACGTTGTTCACGACGCCCGGAGCACAGATGCGCGGCAGGTAGTCGGTCTTGAGCATCCACTGGTAGTGCTTGACCACTTTCTGACGCGCACGCCCGAAGCGATTCGCAGGCGGGATCGACGTGTCGAGCGTGTCGACGACCCGGTTGTGGAATCGGATCATCGCGAGGTGCAACTGCGCGATGGCGAGGTTCTCGTCGTTTCGCTCGTCCGCGATGATCGCCTTGCGCTTATCGGCGACGGTGGACCCGGCCCCGCGCAGCAGGTCGAACCCCTGCTTGCCGGGGAACCCGCCGGCCGTGTCCGTCTTGCCGACTTTCAGGTGCAGCCCGTCGGCCTCGTAGAGGTTCGCCGACCCCGGGTCGTTCGGCCCTTTTCCGTACACCGAGTCGAGGTCGAGGCTAGGCGATCGTCCCTGCAAGAGATCGATCGGCGTGACGTCGTCACCGAGCATGACGTCCGTCCTGTCGAACGTCAGGTCGTGGTCGACGAACTGCCCGACGTACGTGAAGCCTGCAGGGATCTGGGATTGACCCCCGACTCCCGCAACCATCGCTGAGGCCATCTTGTTCATGATGGGCACGCCGAGCTGCTTGGTCACTCCGCTCGGGCCCATGCGCGAGAACCGGAACGGCGGGATGTCTGCCTCGAGAGCTGCGGCGAGCGTCCTCTCGCGGCCACCCCTGGACTCGCCGAGCAATCCTTCGCCGAGGACGAAGTAGCTCTCGGATCCGTGGTGTTGTTCCACGTCTCCCCCCTTTCGTTGAGAACCGCGATGCTAAGCGAGATTCCCATTCCGTGCGCCTGGCCGCCATCACCCGGCAGGGTTACGTGGACACTGGGCAGGGTGCCGCTTCGGAACCGCGTCACCCCGACGAGCGAGCTGATCGCCGACCACGCGCGCGGCCTCGTGTACGGCAACCGCGGCTGCCTGCACGACGACCGAGGCCGGATACGCCGACGGTACAACGGCAAGCGCTGGATCGCGTGCCGGCTCGAGTTCCGCGGCTGGCGGCGGTCCGCCCTTCTCCAGCCCGGCCGCTTCACCGAGCTCTTCTTCCTCGACGAGGCGACGGCGTTCGCCGCAGGACATCGGCCGTGCGCCCTCTGCCGCCGCGAGGACTACGTCCGCTTCGCGGAGATCTGGGCAGGGCTCCATCCCGGCGAGGTCGGCGCGGACGCGATGGACGCGCGGCTGCACGCCGAACGCGTCGATCCCGCGAGCCGGGCGCAGCGCCGCCACGACGCGCGGCTCGGCGATCTCCCGGACGGCGCCTTCGTGTTGCGCGACGGCGAGCCGTGGCTCGTCCTCGGCGACGAGCTTCGCCGCTGGTCGGCCGCGGGCTACGACACGTCCGAGCCGCGACCGGACGGTCCTGCCGTCCTCCTCACGCCGCCGTCGCTCGTCGCCGTGCTACGCGCTGGCTGGGACCCCGTCGTGCCGCTGCTGCATCCGACGGCGCGTGCGGCAGGCGGCTAGCTCTCGGCGTCCTCGATCCGTCCGGTTGCGACGTCGTACACGAATGCGTGCACCTCGAAGCTCTCGGGCAGCAGCCGCGGACTCGCGGATGCGTCGGGCGCTCGCCTGCACCCGCTCCTTGCAGCTCGGGAAGGGCTGGAAGTCGACGTGCGTCGCGTCGACGCCCTGGCGCTCGCGGAGCAGCTCGCGGATGTCCTCGTTCTGGAACGTGAGCATCCCGCAGTCCGTATGGCCGATGACGAACGCCTCCTGCGTGCCCAGCAGGTGGTGCGAGATCACGAGCGAGCGGAGCGCATCGTCGCTGGCGATGCCGCCCGCGTTGCGGATGACGTGCGCGTCGCCCTCCTCGAGACCGAGCGCCCGCGCGGGATCGATGCGCGCGTCCATGCAGGTGAGGACGGCAAAGCGCCGCCCCGGCGGCATCGGAAGCGAGCCCTTGTCGAAGTCCGAGACGTAGCTCTCGTTGGCTGCGAGCACTTCCTCGAGCACGGCCATGACCACTCCTCTCCTTTTCGAAGTGAAGCGTCAAAACTATCGAAACTGAAGTGCACGCGACGAAAGGAGCCCGCCCCGCCGGTGGCGGGACGGGCTCCGTGTCACGTACTTCGAGTGGAGCTCAGTCGTTCGCGGTGATCCACGCGAGGACGTCGGGGAGGTCCACGCGGTGGTTCAGCGACGTGATCCGGCCGCAGATCTCGCCCTCCACGCCGAGCCTGAAGCCGCCCGTGTGGACGGCCACGACCGTGTCGGTGTCGGCGAAGAGCACGGGCGAGCCGGAGTCGCCTCCACACGCACCGCCGTGTTGCGACGACGGCTGGTTGTTGACGATGAACCACGTCCGGTGGAGCAGCGCGCTGTTGCCGCCGTTCCCCGGTGCGTACCGCTGGATCGCGATCTTGCGCGTCCACGTGACCGCGGACTGCGGCCTGCCGCCGCCGCGGATCTGGCCCTGCACCCCGTAGCCGACGTCCGCGAAGCGCTGCTTCGTCTGGCCCTTGCTGTCGATGATCGGGCTGAGGACGCTCGGGGCGGGCAGATCGACAGGCTCGATGCTCGCGATCGGCGCATCGAGATGGAGCAGCCCGTAGTCGTAGGTGAGCGGCCAGTTCGCATCGACGTAGTCCGGATGCGTCTGCCAGGTGGACGCGGAGTACCAGGTACCCCCGTCGGGCATCCAGTCCTCGTCGACCGACGCCTGCGGGTCGAAGCTGACCTGG
Organism: uncultured Actinomycetes bacterium; assembly: GCA_963793035.1. Classification (GTDB taxonomy): domain Bacteria; phylum Actinomycetota; class Thermoleophilia; order Gaiellales; family Gaiellaceae; genus GMQP-bins7. The sequence continues at coordinate 331,074 of CAWBYI010000010.1, read as the reverse complement.
ATCGACGTCAACCCGTCCGTCTCGGCGAGCTCGTCCCAGAAGCTCGTGCAGTGGCCGGCGGTGAGGATGGTGTCGTTCGAGATGAGCGAGCCGGTGCAGAAGGTCAGCCCCGGCGCGAGCAAGAGAGCCGTGTACGGATGCCCGTTCCCGTCCGGCTGCCCACCGGTGATGGCACCGCCCGGGGTGACGAGCAGCCCCAGGAGCAGCACGACGGCGAGGATGGGAACGACGATCGCTCTTCGCATGAGTCTCCCCTCGTGGAGTGCGGCGGGCTGCCGCCCGCCGATGGCGAGCCGGCGAGTCTATGGCCGCATGCCATGTCCACTGGACAGAAACGCTGAACCGCCGATCACGAAACGTGAAAGGCCCTGGTTTCCGGGGCTTTTCACGTGCGACTCGCATCGTGGCGCGTGCTGCCGGCTGCAGAGAAGCTGGCGATTCTCGAGTTCGGCGAGCAGCTGCCCGGCTTCGGGCGGCGCCGCCGAAGCGCACCACTCCGCGGTCGATTCCGCCTATGAGGCGAAGTACGGCCGTCGCTGCCCGACTATCGTGCCCTCGATCGCGGCGGCGCGGGCCGGCGCCGCGACGCTCGAGCTCGTCCCGGCGCAGGCGCCTGAAAGAGACCTTCATGGAGCGACGCACACTTGGGAACACGCTGGAGGTCTCGGCGATCGGGCTCGGCTGCATGGGGATGAGCCAGAGCTACCCACCGTTCCCCGACAAGCAGCAGATGATCTCGCTGATCCACACCGCCGTCGAGCGCGGCGTCAGCTTCTTCGACACCGCGCAGGTCTACGGCCCGTTCACGAACGAGGAGCTCGTCGGCGAAGCGCTCGCGCCCGTCCGCGACCAGGTCGTGATCGCGACCAAGTTCGGCTGGGAGCTCTCGACCGGCGAGGCCCGCGGCGTCGACAGTCGCCCGGAGACGATCAAGCGAACTGTCGAGGAGTCGCTGAAGCGGCTCCGCACGGACCGAATCGACCTGCTCTACCAGCATCGCGTCGACCCGAGCATCCCGATCGAAGACGTCGCCGGCACCGTCAAGGAGCTGATCGAGCAGGGGAAGGTGAAGCACTTCGGCCTCTCCGAGGCGGGCGTGCAGACGATCCGCCGCGCCCACGCCGTGCAGCCCCTCACGGCGCTCCAGAGCGAGTACTCGCTCTGGTGGCGGGAGCCGGAGGAGGCGATCCTGCCGACGCTGGAGGAGCTCGGAATCGGCTTTGTCCCCTTCAGCCCACTCGGCAAAGGCTTCCTCACCGGCAAGATCGACGAGACCACCGAATTCACGAGCGGCGACTTCCGCAACACCATCCCGCGCTTCACGGATCCGGAGGCTCGCAAAGCGAACCTCGCCTTCGTCGACCTACTGACGCGGATCGCGGAGCGGAAGAACGCGACGCCCGCGCGGATCGCGCTCGCCTGGCTGCTCGCGCAGAGCCCGCGGATCGTGCCGATCCCCGGCACGACGAAGCTGCACCGGCTGGAGGAGAACATCGCTGCCACCGACCTGGAGCTCACGCCCGCCGACCTCGGCGAGATCGAAGAGGCGCAGATCGACGCGCACGGCGCCCGCTACTCCGAAGCCCACCAGCGCATGATCGATCGCTGACAGAGCGTCCGGCCGCAGCTCCTAGCGGAGTGCACGCTCTCCTGACGACAAAACCCCCGCATTAGCGAGGGTTTTGATCTTCCCAGTCGCCTCGGCCGTGAGCCCGGCGTCGCCGCGCCATGGAGCCAGGGTCCCGTCGGTGGTCGAGTGCCAGAGACTGCTGACCCGCGCGCCGGGGGCGCGACCCGTGCAACTGCCCGCCCAGACGCGACTGACCGGCGAGGTCGCCGACTTCGTCGAGTCGGCGCCGAGCGGCCAGCGCTACGTCTTTCCGACCGCGGACGAGCGTGCCCGGTTCCAGTGTGGTTTCCAGTACGCCGCGGCGCGTCAGCTCGCCAACGCCGCACGCCTCTTGCAGCCGCTCCATTACGACGTGAAGCAACTGGGCGATGCGAGCACTCCTGCGGGGAAGCGGTTCGTCCTGCTCGCGGAGCGGAGGTCGAGGGGCCGGACGGCGTCGAACGCTACCGGCGTGCCTGGGGGCTGTACGTGATCGCCACGAGGACGAGGGCCCCGGTGCTGGCGGTCGAGGTTCCGCATCCGTGCAAGTCGACCGCGCGGTGCAACGCGGTCGGAGGGGACCGCCGAACGCACACCATGGCAGTGACGACGTTCGAGCGAGCCGGTGCGAAGTACCTGTTCGTTGCCGGCACAGACCGCGGGGCGACCGCGATCGGTTGCCCGCAGCGTCCCTGCTCGGCGGACGTCGCCCACGAGGGCGCGAGCATGTTCGAGGCGGTGCACGAGATCGCCCTCGTGCCGAGGCTCTCCGTGCCGGCGGCCGCCAGGGTCTATCAGCCGCACGGCTTCCTGACGACGCGCCACCCACCGAGCTGTCAGGAAGTAGTGGTCTCGGCCGGAATCGCGCAAGGCGCATCGCAGCGGATCAAGACGACGCGTCTGGCGCGCCGGATCGCGGCGGTACTGAATGACGACACCAGCAACGTGTACGGGGGAAACGTGCTGCTGTACGGCCTGGACGTCGCCCCACCCCGGCGGCGCGACGGCCTCGTCGACTGCTCGCCTCAGGACGACCCGGCGGTGGTTTGGGCGCGACCACGAACGTTCAGGGCCGATTCGCAACCCGGCTCACCCCAGCACGTGACTTCATCTCGGTCGAAGCGAGCCAGCACATGCGGAACGTCAGCGCTGAGCGTACCGCCCTGTCCGAGACGATCGGCGGTGTCATCAGCGCACCGTAGCCCTGAAGCTGACGGCGACGGTCTTTCCCGACCTGGCACACGCGCTGAATGGCGAACGGCCGCTCGATGCGGCCGTTCACGGTAAGTCCTCTATAGCGGGGGCAGGATTTGAACCTGCGACCTCCGGGTTATGAGCCCGGCGAGCTACCAGACTGCTCCACCCCGCGTCGCGAGCCCGAGTATAGCCCAGCTGCCCCTGCTTCGGCCATGCGCGCCGCGGCCGCTTCGAGGTTTACGCGCGCGCCGCCGAAGGTCGCGAGATAGCCGGACGCGCGAGGCGGGCGCCAGTGCGGGAGACCGACCTCGAGCACGATCGCGTCCTCGGCGCCCTCGAGAAGCTCGCTCACGGCCGCCTGCTGCCACGCGTGCCGGTGCGCGTCCCGCACGATCGACGACGAGCTGCCTGCCGTCGAGCTCCGGGCAGCCGCGGGCTGATCGCCTTCGCCGAAGCGCACGACCTCGGACTCGGGTAGCGCACGCCTGAGCCACTCGCCGGGGCCGGGCGACTCGCCGGCGGCGATGCTCGCGCGGGGCTCGAGGTCGACGACGAACGGCGCGCGTACGAGAGTCGGGTCGCCGTCCACCTGAAGCGCACGGCGGGCGGCCTCGGCCCCGACGCCGCTCTCGACGTCGGCCGGCTCGCGCTGCTGCGCCACCCACTCGGCCGTGGCACGCACGCGCGCAGCGGCTTCGACGAGCCGGCCCTCGGACAGCCGGCCGTCCCGGACGGCGGCCACGATCGCGTCCTGGATCGACGCGAGCGCCTCGTCGGCGAGGTCGTGGCCGAGGCAGAGCGCGTCGGCGCCGGACCGGAGTGACCGCACCGCTCCTTCCTCGATGCCGATCGTCGCGCTGATGGCGCGCATCTCGAGGGCGTCTGTCATCACCATGCCGTCGAAGCCGAGCTCGCCCCGCAGGAGGTCCTGCAGGACGATCGAGCTCGTCGTCGCGGGGCGGTCGTCGAGTGCGGGCACGACGATGTGGGCAGTCATGATCGACGCGACTCCCGCCGAGATCGCAGCGCGGAACGGCGGCAGCGCGGTGCGCACGTAGGTATCCAGGTCGTGGTGTACGACGGGGAGCTCGAGATGCGAGTCGGTCTCGGTGTCCCCGTGTCCCGGGAAGTGCTTCGCGCAGGCCGCGACGCCCTGGCTCTGCAAGCCCTCGACGAAGGCGGCGACGTGCCGTGCGACGAGCTCGGGGTCAGGCCCGAACGAGCGGATCCCGATGATCGGGTTCATCGGGTTCGAGTTCACGTCGGCGACCGGCGCAAAGTCGAGGTCCACCCCGACGGCAGCCAGATCCGCGCCTATCGACGCCGCGACCTCCATCGTGAGGACGACGTCGTCGACCGCGCCGAGCGCGGCGTTTCCCGGGTACGAGCTTCCGTCCTCGGCCTCGAGGCGTGTGACGTCGCCGCCCTCCTCGTCGATCGCGACGAGCAGGTCGCCGCGCTCGGAGCGCAGCTCGACCGTCAGCCGCGCGAGCTGCGCGCGGTCGCCGACGTTCCACGCGTACAGGACGACTCCGCCGAGCCCGCGCTCGAGCCAGCGGCGAATCCAATCCGGAGGCTCGTGTCCCGGGAAGCCCGGGAAGAGGCAGGTCGCGGCGAGCCGCTCGAGCTCGTGGCTCACGACTCGCTCAGCCCTTCACGGAGCCGGCGGTGAGACCGAAGGCGATCTTCCGCTGCACGAGCAAGAAGAAGATCACGACCGGAATGGCTGTCAGCGTGGACGCGGCCATGAGCGCGCCCCAGTCCGTGTTCTTGCTCGTCCCGAGGAAGTTCGCGAGCCAGATCGTGAGCGTGTGATTCGACTGGTCGCTCAGGATGACGGCCGCGAATATGAACTCGTTCCACACGGTGATGAAGACGAAGACGGACGTCGCAACGAGACCGGGCGCGACCAGCGGCAGCATGATGCGGAAGAAGGCGCCGAGGCGACTCGAGCCGTCCACCATCGCCGCCTCCTCGAGCTCCCTCGGCACGCCGAGGATGAAGCCGCGGAGCGTCCACACGGCGAAGGGCAGGAGGAAGGTCATGTAGGTCAGGATCAGCCCGGCGAGCGCGCCCGTCGGCAACGGATTGTCCTGGTCGGTCAGGCCGTAGCGGACGAGCACGACGTAGAGCGGGATGATCAGACCAACCTGCGGCAGCATGAGGATCCCGATCACGAGCGCGACGAAGACCTTGCGGCCCGTGAAGCGGTACTTCGCGAGCGCGACGGCGGCGAGGAACGAGAGCGCGATCGCGAAGACGACGGTCAGGGCGACCACGATGAGGCTGTTCTTGACCCCTTCCCAGAAGCCGGGATGGAGCGTCGCGTCGATCGCATCCCGGAAGTGGTCGAGGGTCGGGCTCGTCGTGATCCAGGTCGGCGTCAGGCTGTTCACCTCGGCCTCGGGCTTGAACGCCGTGGACACCATCCAGAACACCGGGAAGATCACGATCAGCGCGATGGCGAGCCCGAGCAGGTTCCAGCCGGCGCGGACAAGGCGACGGCGGCGACGGCGCCTAACGGCCGCCGGCCGTTCCTTCACGAGCGGTGCCGGGACGGAGGGCGCCTCGTGCGCGGTCGCGGTCACGGCGTGTCCTCCATCCGCACCATGCGGGCAACGTAGAAGAGGCTGAGCGCGGCAACGATGAGAAGCATCAGGAGCGAGATCGCCGCTCCGCGGCCGAAGTCGGAGTGGGCGTAGCCCTCGATGAAGACGTAGACGCCCATGAGGTAGTTCGAGCTGTCGATGTGCGAGGCGCCGATGAGCAGATACGGCTGCGCGAAGACGCCGAAGTCCCAGATGATCGAGAGGCTCGTGACGATGAGGATGATCGGCTTCAGCACGGGGAAGGTGACGTCCCTGAAGACCCGCAGCGGCCCGGCGCCGTCGATCTCCGCCGCCTCGACGAGCTCCCGCGGAACCTGCGCGAGGCCGGCGTAGACCGCGATCACGACGAACGGAAGCGCACCCCAGACGATGAGCAGCGCGACCATCGAGAGCTGCGAGAACGCCGACGCGTACCAGTCGTGCTGGAAGAAGTCCCCGATCTGGAGCTGCGTCAGGACGTGGTTGAGGACGCCGTTGTGGAAGTTCGTCATCCAGTACCAGACCTGGACAGCGACGACGACCGGCATCGCCCAGGCGAGCACGAGCGCGGAGGTAAGAAGGACGCGCACGACCGGCCCCACCTTGACGAGCAGGAGCGCCAGCAGCGTCCCGCCGACGACCGTCAGCGACACGCAGGCCGCGGTGAACACGACCGTCCGGAGCAACGTGTGCCAGAAGATGGAGTCCGAGAGGACGGACGTGTAGTTGTCGAACCCGATCCAGGCGCCCTTCCCCTGGATGAGCTCCGGTAGCTGGTACCGCTGGAACGAGAGCGTCGCCAGCTTGTAGAACGGATAGCCAAGGATCACCGCCATGACGACGACGACCGGCGCGATCAGCAGGAACGGGACGGACGCCCCGAACGTCCTCGACCAGGAAAACGGCCGTCGCCGCCGAGACCGGGGGGAAATGGCCTCGGCGGCGACCGCCGAACTGTCTGGGACTCGGCTACTCAACGAGCTCCGTGCCCCTTCCTACGCTCCTACGACTGGTTGAGGGTGAACGTGATGTTGTCGCTCGCAACCTCGGCAGCCTGCTTGATCGTCGTCTTGTTCGTGAGGATCCGCGAGAGCATGGTGCGGAGGATATTTCCGTTCTCCACGTTGACCCAGTTCTTGGCGGTCGGAACGAACCAGCTGCGCTTCGCAGCACGCTCGTTCACGCTCGTGCCGAGGAGGCTCGTGGTGTTCGGGATGTTGCCCTTCGCCCGCAGCGCGCTCATCGACGTGTTGTCGGTGAAAGCGCTGATCCACGATGCCGCCTGAGCCCGGCTGCCGCCGAGCGGCACTGCCAGGTCGGAGCCGCCGAGGAAGCCCGGAAGGACCTCGCCCCTCGTGTGGCTCGGCATCACGAACTGCGCCGTCTTCGACTTCTGGTCGCCGACACAGCAGCTGAACCAGGCAGGTCCGACGATCGCCGCCGCCTGGCCCTGGGCGTACACGTCATAGGGCTGCGGCCGGGTCTCGTCGGTCGTCTTCGACGCCTTCGACGCCGCGTTGAAGAACCTCTTGTACGCAGCGAGTCCAGCAAGCGCCTGCGGCCGGTTGAGCGCGCCGACCCACTTGCCCTTGCGCGTGACGGCGATCTTGCCGCCGTAGTCGTAGACGAAGCTCATCGCGACGTACCAGTCGGTCCCCGCGATGTACACGGGCGAGAAGCCCCTCGCATCGTTCTTCGCCGCGAGCTTGCGCGCACCCACGGTGAAGGCGGCGAGGCTGTTCGGGACCTTCACGCCGGCAGCCTTGAACAGGTCCGTGCGATAGGTCACGACTCGCGACCCGGCGTAGTACGGGACGCCGTAGAGCTTCCCGCCGAACCGGCCCGATGCCGCGAGGCCGCCGAGCCAGGAGCTCTGATTCGGGAACGAGAGCCCCGAGAGATCCTGGAAGGCGCCGGCCGCCATGTACTTCGTCATCTCCGTGTTCCCCATCTCGATCACGTCAGGCGCGTTACGCCCGGCGAGCGCTGCATCGAACAACTGCAGGTGCGTTCCCCAGGTCTTGTACTGGACGTCCACGTCCCAGCCCGGGTTCTGACTCTTGAACTGTGCGTTCGCGGCCGCGACGACGTCCGGCCAACCCGACTGGGCGTCGACCTGAAGCCACACGGTGAGCGTGTCGGCGGCCTTGCCGCCGGACGCACTTGTCGCGGTAACGGCCACGACAGCAAGCGCGGCAACGAATGCGGCCGCGATGAACTTGCGCATTCTCATAGGACATCTCCCACGGCGACTGGACTACCCGCCGTGGCAGGCGCTCGGGCGTCCAGTGGTTTATACCAATCTGCCACCAGGGGCAGGCTTCCACATACCCGGCCCGCTGTCAAGGGCTTCCCGTCGACTTCATTGATCGCCGATTTGGCTGATTCATGCGGTTCAAGCACGCAGAGCGCGCCGATTAGGCGCTGCCAGCTTGGTACTAACCAGCGAGTGCTAGGCAGGCCGAGTGGGGTTCGCCGCGACCCTTGCGCGCGGCTTCACGCCGTCCCGCGAACCGTCGTTCGCCCGCGCCCCGCGGTTCCGCGCGCGCTCGCGCGGCCGGTTCAGCGAAGTGACGAGCTTGTAGCGGTCGCCCCGGTAGATCGACTCGACGAACTCGACGATCTCGCCCGTCTCGGAATGCGTCACGCGCTCGAACCGGAACGCCGGAGAGTGCAGCGGGACACCGAGTGCGTCCGACTCCTCCTCGTCCGTCACCGTGGGCTCGATCGTCTGCTCTCCGCCGGTGATGACGATGCCGTAGCGGTCGCTCAGGAGCTCGTAGAACGAGCGCTCCTCGAGGTCCTTCTGCGTCAGCCCGGGAACGTGCGACTCGCGCACGTGCAGCGTCTCGATCGCCATGCTCTCGCCGTCCGCGAGCCGGAGCCGACGCGCGATGAACACAGGCTCCGACGGCGATACGTGGAGTAGCCGCCCCAGCCGCGCGCCGGCCGGGCTGACCCGCAGCTCGAGCGTCCTGCTCGCCGGGCGCAGCCCCCTGGCGCGCATGTCGTCGGTAAAGGACGTCATGGTCAGCTCCTGGGCGATCTTCGGCTCGCTCACGAACGTGCCGGATCCGCGCCGCCGGACGAGGTAGCCCTCGCGCGCGAGGTCCTCGAGGGCGGCTCGGAGCGTGAGCCGCGAGACGCCCAGGTCGGCGCTCAGCTGGCGCTCCGGCGGGATCGCGTCCCCGACGTCCATCGTCTCGATGAGATCGAGCACGAGGTCGCGCGTCTCGCTCTGCTTCGTCATGGGCGACCAATCCTAGCCCACGATCCGGACTGGTCAATACCAGACACTCGACTCCCTCACCCTGCGACGGGCACGGGGTCGGACGTGCGCTCCACCTTCGGGCCGAGGAGGCTTGCGCCGGTCGCCGGATCGAAGAAGTGGAGCCGGAGCGGGTCGACGGCGATCGCAAGATGCACGCCGACGCGCGCCGGCGTGCGGGGATCGACGCGTGCGGTGAGCAACGTGCCCTCCTCGACCACGAGCGACGCTTCCTCGTCGGCAGCCTCGACCACGCCTGCGCCGGCGGGTCGCGTGTCCACGCGGAAGAAGACGTGCGCATCGGAGCCGAGCTCCTCGAGGACCGTCACCGTGACGTCGAGCGTCGGCAGGTCGCGGGCCGCGAAGGCGGCATCCTCGAACGCCTCCGGACGGATGCCGAGGATCACGCGCCCCGTCGCTCTGCCCGGCCGCCTGCTCGCGGCGAGCGGGATCCGGTGCTCGCCGAGGACGACCTCGTCGCCGTCCAGCTCGGCGTCGACGAGGTTCATCGCGGGCGAGCCGATGAACCCGGCCACGAAGACGTCCTTCGGCTCCTCGTAGAGCCGCTGCGGCGCGTCGACCTGGAGGATCTTCCCGTCGCGCATCACCGCGACCCGCTGCCCGAGCGTCATCGCCTCGACCTGGTCGTGGGTGACGTACACCGTCGTCACCCCGAGCTGCTGGTGCAGCTGCGCGAGCGACGCGCGCATGCCCACGCGCAGCTTCGCGTCGAGGTTGGAGAGGGGCTCGTCCATGAGGAACGCCTGGGGCTGGCGCACGATCGCGCGGCCCATCGCGACTCGCTGGCGCTGGCCGCCGGAGAGCTGGGCGGGCCTCCGCTCGAGGAGCTCGTCCAGGCCGAGCATCGCCGCGACCTCCTCGACGCGTCGCGCGACCTCGCCCTTGGGCATCCGCCGCACCTTCAGGCCATAGCCGAGGTTCTGGCGAACGCTCATGTGCGGGTACAACGCGTAGCTCTGGAAGACCATGGCCACGTCGCGGTGACGTGGCGCGAGATCGGTGACGTCGCGCCCGCCGATCCGGATCTCGCCGGTCGAGATGTCCTCGAGCCCGGCGATCGAGCGCAGCAACGTGGACTTCCCGCAACCGGAGGGGCCGACGAGCGCGATGAACTCGCCGTCCTCGATCCGCAGCGAGACGTCGTCCACGGCGGCGACTCCGCCGGGGAAGACCTTCGTCACGCGATCGAGCTCGATCTCTGCCATATGGGTCCCGTACGTCGCCCGGGGTGGTTGAGCATAGACCGCGGCCGACGTCAGGCAATACCGAATACCACATTCTCACGGGAATTGGTATTGACCACCGACCGCACACATGCCTAGACTCGGCCCATGGCCCTGCGTCCGACCGACACACACGGCTCGCCGCACGCCGACCCTCCACGCCCGGACGAGACCCTGGGCAGCCTGCCAACCGAGGCGGGCGGCGAGCCGAGGGCCGACTATGACCTGCGCCCGACCGACGAGCTCGTGTCCTCGATGCTCCGCACGGACGAGGCCGTCCTCCCCGCCGTCGCTGCCGCGACGAGCGAGATCGCCGCGACGATCGACGCCGTCGCCGCCCGGCTCGAACAGGGCGGCCGGCTGATCTACGTCGGCGCGGGATCGTCGGGCCGGCTCGCCGCGCTCGATGCCGCCGAGTGCGAGTCGACGTTCTCGGCGGCCCCGGGCCAGGTCGTCGCGCTCGTCGCCGGAGGCATCGCATCGCCGCCGCTCGTGCAGGAGGCTGCCGAGGACGACGCCGATGCGGGAGCCGCGGACGTCGCGGCGCTCGAGGTCGATTCGAAGGATGCGGTCATCGGCGTCAGCGCGAGCGGCCGCACGCCGTACGCGCTCGGCGCCGTCGAGGCTGCCGCGGCGCGCGGGGCGCTCACGGCCGCGCTCGTCGCGGTCGAGAAGTCCGAGCTCGGACGCGTCGCGGACCACGAGATCGCGGTCGTCGTCGGTCCCGAGTTCATCGCCGGGTCGACGAGGCTCAAGGCCGGGACCGCACAGAAGATCGTCCTCAACATGATCTCGACGATCTCGATGGTCCGGCTCGGGAAGACCTTCGGGAACCTCATGGTCGACGTCGCAGCTACGAACGAGAAGCTGCAAGCCCGTGTCCGCCGCATCGTCGAGACCGCAACCGGCGCCTCCCCGGAGCGCGTCGAAGCGGCACTCGAGGAGTCCGGCGGGAACGCGAAGGTCGCGATCGTCTCGCTGCTCGCGGGCGTCGATGCCGACACCGCCCGGGCTCGACTCGCCGAGGCGGGCGATAACACGAGACTCGCACTGGACGGGCACACCGACTCGTGAGGCTCGGGGTCGAGTCCGCGCTCGTCGACGGGCGCTTCGTCCGCGGAGACGTGGAAATCGACGGCGACCGCATCGCGGGCCTCGGCCTCGCGTCTCCCAACGGGCGCGGGTATGCGGTTCCGGGCTTCGTCGACCTGCAGGTGAACGGCTTCGGCGGCGTCGACTTCCTCGAGGCGGACGCCGACGGCTACCAGCGCGCCGGCGAGGCGCTCCTCGAGACCGGCGTCACCGCGTATCTCCCCACCTTCATCACGGCCGCCGAGGACCAGCTGATCGCTGCGCTCCGCGGCGTGCCGAGCGCCTCGGACGGCCCGCGGATCCTCGGCGTCCACCTCGAGGGCCCATTCCTCTCGCCGCGGCGACTCGGGATCCACCAGTCGGGTGCGCGGCGCGACCCGGACGTCGAGCTCCTCGAGCGGCTGCTGGCGGCTGGCCCTGTCCGGCTCGTCACGCTCGCGCCGGAGCTGCCCGGCGCGGAGGCGCTGATCGAGACGCTCCTGCGCCGCGAGATCGCCGTCTCGTGTGGCCACTCGGACGCGACCGCAGAGGAGGCGAACGCCGCGTTCGACGCGGGTGTACGCACGGTCACGCACCTGTTCAACGCCATGCGTCCGTTCCGGCACCGCGACCCGGGCATCGCGGGCGCGGCGCTCGCGCGCGACGACGTCGTCGTGCAGATCATCCTCGACGGAGTCCACCTCGCTCCCGAGACGGCCAGCGTCGTGTGGCGCGCAGGCGCGCGCCGCGTCGCGCTCGTGACGGACGCGATGGCCGGAGCTGGCCTCACCGACGGCACGTACCGCTTCGGGGGCCTCGAAATCGAGATTCGGGACGGCGCCGCCACCGGGCCCGGCGGCGTGCTCGCCGGGAGCACGCTCACGATGCTCACGGCCATCCGGAACCTGCATGCGCTCGGCGCGCCGCTTGCGCAGGCGGTCGAGGCAGCGACGGAGGTTCCCGCCCGTGTGCTCAGGCTGCCCACTGTCGGCCGCCTCGGCGCGGGGATGCCGGCCGACGTCGTCGTGCTGACGGACGAGCTCGAGATCGAGCGCGTGCTCGTCGGAGGAACCGACCGTGTCGCGCTCTAGGGCACGGCTCGCGGAGCCCGTCCCACCCATGGAAGCGGGCTCGCGCTTCCTCTCCGAGATCAGGGAGCAGCCCGACGCGCTGCTCAGGCTCGTCGACCACTCGCCCGAGTACGCGCGCGTGGCCGAGGAGATTCGGGCGCGCAACGCGACGACCATCCGCATGGTCGGGCACGGGTCCTCCGACAACGCGGCGTCCTACGGCGTCTACGCCTTCGGGCTCCTCCCCGGGTGGACGGCCCTTCGCGACTCGATCTCCCTGACCGTCTACTACGGCGCGCAGCTCGATCTCTCGACGTCGACCGTCCTCGGCCTCTCCCAGTCCGGCCGCACGCCCGACGTCGTCGAGTACGTGCGCCGCGCACGCGACTCCGGTGCGTTCACCGTCGCGATCACGAACGACCCGGAGTCGGAGCTCGCATCGATCGCGGAAGCGGTGCTCCCGCTCCGTGCGGGCGACGAGCACGCCGTCGCTGCGACGAAGACCTACCTGAACCAGGTCGCGGCCCTCGGGCTGCTGGCGGCCCACGCCGCCGGCGCCGGCGACCGCTACGTCGAAGCGTTCCGTGCCACCGCGGTCCAGCTCCGCTCGCTCGTCGCGGAGCTCGAGTCCAGGATCACGACCGTGGCGCTGCCGTTCGCGTTCGCGGGCCGCATGTTCGTCGTAGGGCGCGGCGCGGAGTTCGCGAGCGCGCGCGAGATCGCGCTGAAGCTCCTCGAGACCTGCCGAGTCGCGGCCGAGCCGCTCACGGCCACGGACCTCGCGCACGGCCCGGTCGCGGCGCTCGACCCGCTGTTCCCGGTGTGGGCGATCGCCTCCGACGACGAGACGCTTCCCGCTGTCCTCGAGGCCGCTACCCGCGCCGCGGAGGCCGGGGCGACGATCATCGCCAGCGGGAACGCCGCCGACGCCGTCACCGGCGCCGACTACCTCCTCCCCGTTCCGAAGACCTCCTTGCCGCTCCTCTCGCCGCTGCTCTCGATCGCGCCGGGTCAGCTCTTCGCGTGGGCGCTCGCGCGGACGAAGGGCCTCGACCCGGACGAGCCGCGCGGCCTGACCAAGGTCACGCTCGCGCGCTGAGCCGGCGCCTCCGCAGCACGACGACTCCAGCACCGCCGAGCAGCACGACGGCGGCCGCACCGACGAGCAGCGTCGGGTTCCCGCCCGGCGGCGGCTCGTAGTCGAGCGAGCCCGCGATCGTGAGCCGCTTGCCGGCGAGCGTTCCCGGCACCTTCCAGTCGAACACGTGGTGCGGCTCGCCTTTCGCGTCCGCGACCGTCGGCGGCAGCGTCTTGCTCATCCAGTGGATGCGATGGTCGTGCCACTCGTACTCCTCCTTCTGCGCGACCTCCTCCCACTGAGGCGGCGCCTTCGGATTCGCCTTCTCGGGCACCTCGACCGCGCCGAAGCGGTCGTCGTTGAGGTACGTCGCGGGCGAGCGCGTGTTGCGGAGGACGCGCCCGTCGCGGAACGCGAGGTACGGCTCGCCCTCGTAGCCCTCGATGACGAGCGGCTTGCCCGTCCGGTTGCTGAGGACGAGCCGGTCGTCGCTGTCGAGGACCTGGACGCTGATGTCGGCGTTGCGGGGGTGATGCTTCGTGATCGTCGAGCGGAATCCCGAGCGCCCCGCCGCCGCCGTGAGCGGCGGCAGCCGGCGCGAGGGCGAGGAAGGCGGCCGCGACGCCGGCCGCCGTCCACGCGAGTACCGCGACGGTGCTCTCTAGCCGTGCGCACCGCTCGACTTCACGAGCCTGACTCCCGGCGCCGGGTTGTCCGGCTCGGCCTGTCCCTGCTTCGGGATCTGGATCCAGCGGGTCACTCCTCTGGTACACCGCTGAACCGTCGGGAAATACACTGTCTTGCCCGGCGTGTTCGGCATCCCGAGCAGGATTTCGAACGTGTCGTACTGCCAGTCCGGCAGGTTGCCTCCGCTCCACGTCACCTCGAGAACCCCTCGCGTGACGGTGTTGCCGGCAAAGTCCTTCACCGGCTGCGGCAGCCTTCCCCTCTTGACCGTCAGCTTCCATCCGGGCTTCGACCGTGGCTTCGCGGACGTCACGCCCGCGGCGATCCGGATCGACACCGAGCGGGTCGGCGACCCTTCGCAGCCGTGCCCGACCACGAACGGGATGATCGTCGAGCCTCCGGCGGGCGCCTCTTCGACGGCCGGCTCCACGTGCGCCGCCGCCGTCCCGACGACGACGACTGCAGTCACCGCCGCGGCGACGATGAGGAACGTCTTTCGCATCACGAATCCTTTCCGATCGGTACGTCCATGACAGTGCTCCACTCGTCGAAGTCGCCCTTGCGGACGTCGAGCGCGACCTGCCAGTCGCCCGGAAGCGGCAGGTCTGCCACTCCGGTCACGTGACCCGGCCCGCCGGTGGAAAGCTCGATGTCCAGAGGCCCGATGTCGACCTCAGGGAGGCTTCCCGACATGGTCACCTCGTCGACGTCTGCGAGCTGACCCGTGGAGCTGAGCAGAAATACGTGCACCGTGTTCGCCCCGGCTCGCGCAGGATCGAACGTGACCGTGTAGTCGTACGGACCCACCTTCCCCTCGCGAGACACGGGCCCCGAGGCGACCGCTGCCTGCGCCTTTCCGGGCGGCTCCGCAACGAGCGCCGTGGTCACCCCGACGATCACGAGCAGGAGCGCGAGCTCGGTGCCTACAGCCCGCGCGAAGCCCCGTCTGCCGGCCGGGCCGGGTGAACCCGCCCTCAGGCGTGGTACCGAGACCCGGTTGTTGTACGCACCGAGCGCGAGCAGTGGAACGAGGATCGCGACCTTCACGAGCAAGAGCTGTCCGTAGGTCGTCTCCCAGAGCGCCGACCAGGATCGGATCTCGAGGAAGCCGCTCACGATCCCCGATACGACGAGCACGGCCACCGACGCAACTGCGAGCGTCGAGAACCGAGGAACAGCGGTGCGGGCGAGCGACCAGCGGTCGCCGCCTGCTTCGACGAGCACGAGCGCAAGGAACGCGAGGCCGCCGGCCCAGACGCCGGCGGCAACGACGTGGAGCGAGTCGCTGACGACCCCGAGCGACCCCTCGATCCGAGCATGACCCGAGAGCGCCGGCGTCACGGCGATCGCGGACGCGATCGCGACGAGCGCGGTGCTCGGACTCGACCGCCGCCGAAGGGCGACGATCGCAAGGGCGGCGAGCGCGAGCCCGAGGATCGCCCGAGCGAGCCACACCCTGCCGAAGCTCGTGTCGAGCACCTCGCCCGAGAGCGACCAGTCGAAGGCCTTGTCGAGACCGAAGCCCGCCGCCTTGACGCCCGTCAGCGAGATCCACAAGAGCGAGTCCACGGCAATCACGGCGCCGACGACGGCAAGCGCGATCCAGTGCCACGACGCCCGCAGCTTTCGTGGATCGACCACGAACGCCAGGACAGCCGCGCCGCCGACGCACAGGAGGATCGCCGCGAGCCCGACGTAGCGCACGAGGGCGAGCGCGAGGTCGGCGGACTCCGAGCCCGCCTCCTGGTCGAGGACGGCCTGCACGATGTCCCTCGTGTCACCGACGGGCTCGTCGCCCACGGAGTAGGCGAACGCGCCGCGAATCGGATGCGAGTCGGCGGAGATGACCCGCCACGCGACGACGTACGTGCCGTTGGGCAAGTCGTCGGGGAGGCCAACCGACACGGAGTCGTCTGTCGGCTTCGTGACGTCGCCGGAGTCGACGCGCTCCACCTGGTCGTCGAACACGCGGATCGATCCGGGCACGGTCGAGACCGCCTCGTCGAAACGGAGGACGACGCGTTCCGGCGGCCGGTCCAGGACGGCGTCGTTGGCAGGCGCCGTACCGACCAGGCTCGCATGCGCACTCGCCGCCGCGGGCGCGATCAGCGCACATGCGGCGATCGCCGCAACAACGAGAGCGCGCAGGGACAGGTTCCGTGGTGCTCCGGTGATGCCGATCTCCTTCCTTGCTCGTCGAAGCAGGCGGCGCGCAGTTACCGCCGCCCGCCGGAATCAGACGACGAGAGCGGAAGGCGGCCCGCGTGGGCCGAACCGGACGCCGGTTTCGACTCCGGAGGGAGACCAGAGATCGTCGCGCTGCCAGCGCGACTGCCGGCGCAACACGACGACACGGGGCGAAGCGAGCAGCTGGGCAACCGCGCGGGTCGCCCGCAGCAGTAGCCGCGCGAGCGCGTACGCGACGAGGGCGAACGGCACCTGGAGCGCCAACCCGAGGAGGAACGTCTTCTCGACCAGGAGCGACGTCGGGAACACGCCGTCGTGTGCAAGTCGCTCGAAGTGCTCCTGCGCGACGAAGATCGTCGGCGTGAGGATCGAGAAGAGGAGCGCCGAAGGGCGCGACGCTCGCGTGTCTCCGCCGAGCGCGCCGACGAGCTCGCGCGCGAGCGCGAGGACGACGAATGCGGCGCAGACACCGAGTGCGAGCGGCGCGTACGCGAGATACCCGTGCCCGCTCGACGCAAGCGCGTGCGCGAGGTCGCCCTCGCCCGTCGCGAGGCGATAGCCCGCGGCGTGCGCCACCTGCGACCCCACGATCGCAAGGGGCAGCGTGATCAGCCAGACGACGGTACGACGGGACATCGGCTCGATGGATGGTACGCGCCGGTGGTCAACCGGCAGTAGCTCGACGCGCCGAGGAGGGTCAGCAGGGCATGCTGCTCGCGCCGCCCCTGGAGGAGCGGCGCGAGCGTTCAACGGTCTGTTCAATGCTCACCGGGCTCGAGCGGAATGCTCGGATCGAAGAGCATCATGTGCGGGCCGGCGGGTCCGGTCGTGGCCTTCTTCCGTACGTTCGCGAAGCTCACCCACGGGCCGCCATCGGGCTGCGACGCGGCCAGCTGCCCGGAACGCGCGCCCACCTCGAACAACCAGATCCCGTACTCGCCGTTGCGAGCAGGCCCGAAGTCGGGATCGTTGTCCCACGGAGTGAGCAGCGAGTTGGAGACATACAGCCGCTTGTTGTCGCGACTCAGCCGCAGCATGTTCGGGTGGGGCATCGAGACCGTGGCCTTCAGCACCGGCTCGAACGGATCCCGGATGTCGAACTGCTGAACCGTGTTCCCGAACCAGTTCGTCACGTACATGTGCTTCTCGTCGTACGACAGGAGCATGTCCGCGGGCAGCACGAGGCCGTCCTCCGGCCCGAGCACCTGCTGGAACTCGAAGACACCGTCACGGTCGTCGTCGTCGGCCAGCCATACCGCGTTCGTGCCCGGGGTGTTGATGAACGCCCTCCGCACGCCGGCCTTCCGGATGAAGCGCACCTCGAGAGCGCCGCTGTTCGCGCCGAGGTCGGCCGTCTGGATCACCTCTTCACCCTTGAGGTCCCACACGGCCACCTCACCGCCGAGACAGGAAGGGTCGATGCCTCCCCCGCACAGCGCCGGCGGTCCGAAGGTCGTGCTGATGGCGCGATTGCCGTTGATCGGAGCAGCGAAGTCGTACATGTAGTTCGGGCCGAGCTCGCCCGGATCCCGCACCGGGCCGGGGCCGAAGTGGCGCTCGAACGCCCCCGTCCTGTCGTCGATCTCGACGACTCCCGCGGGTCGGGTGGAATCGGTCGCGGACCCGATCATCGGCACGAGCGTCTTGCCGCGCGTCATGGCCATCGTGCCGTGCGGCACGACGTAGCCGCTGTCGGCCACCAGCGAGTCGTTGACGGCGCGGAGCTCCATGCTCTTCCCGTCACCGGTCGACGTCGAACACGTGGATCCGGTTCGAGAACAGGCCTGGCACGAGCAGCCGCTTCTGATCGTGCGAGTAGCCGAAGTGATGCAGCTCGTCGCCGACGTTGGGCATGTCGATGCGGTTCACGATCTTTCCGTAGTCGGCCTGACGCGGATCGGCGCCGACCACCGCGACGAAGTCGGGGTCGGTCGCGCTCTGCGCGATGGTGACCACGTAGAGGAAGCGCTCCTGCTTCGCGTTGTGCGCTCCGTGGTGACCGGCGTCGCTGCTACCCGAAGCCGGCAACGCGACCAGCCCGACGACGATCGCCGCGAGGAGTAGCACCCCGCCGGAGACCGCCGCGAGCCGGATCGTGGTTCGAGTTCTCATCCTCCACCTCCTGTGTCGTTGCCCTGGAGGCGTGACGAGCCGCGGAACAGTTGTGCAAGGCGGCGCCACGACGTGGCGCGACCGCAGTTCGTTCGGTCAGCCCGCGAGCGCGTGGGGCAGCAGCGGCTGCGCGAAGGTGACCGCGGCGAGTGCGAGCAGGCCCAAGCCGACGACCGGCGTGAGGCGAGGCCCGAGGCGGCCGGTCTTCTCGTACACCATCACCGCCGTCAACGCGGCCATCCACCAGAGAACCGCGACGCCGGCGGCGAACATCACGAGCATGAGCGCCCAGCAGCAGCCCAGGCAGTACAGGCCGTGACCGGATCCGAGCCGGAACCCGGCCGCCGCGCCGCGACGGTAGTGGGCAAGCAGGTACGGGCCTGGCGCGCGGCACTTCGACAGGCACTGGTCCTTCAGGCTCGAGAACTGGAAGGCGCCGGCGAGCGCGAGCACGCTGCCCGCGATGAGCCACGGACGCTCGGCGAGCGCGGGAACGGCATCGACCGTGCGGTGCACGAGGACATCGCCGAGGAAGGCCAGCGCGCCAAACGCCGTCCAGACCGCGAGGTAGCCGCCGAGGAAGGCGGCCCGAGCCGGTGTCGGCCGCTCCTGTCTTCGGCTGACAGCGTCGAAGAGGCGGATCAGCGGCAGGCTCGAAGGCAGCATCATCGCGGCGACCATCGCCTGCCAGGCGACGAGGAAGACGAGGAGGGCGGCCCACAACGGCGGGCCACTCTCGATGAGCGCGTCGTGATGGAGCGTGCCCGCCGCGCCCGTCACCTCTGCGACCACGGCCACCCCCCAGGCCACGGCGATGGCGACGAGCACGGCGATGGGCACGTGGCCGCGTGGTCGCCCCAGCGGAGGAGCGATCGCGCTCACGCGGCCTCCCTCGCCTTCGGCTCGGTCGCGTGGGGGAAACCCGGTTTCCCCCACGAGCCCCCTGCGTGTTGACGCCGATGCTGCGCATCGGCGCATCCTCTCGGGGGAACCCGCCGGTTCCCCCGCGCCCCCTCTTGGCGGCATGACTTCGTCACGCGGCGTGCTCGATCTTCCACTCCGACTGGATCGCGTTCCGGCCCTCGTACTCCCAGCTCATCCCGTACTGCGGCAGCGTCACGCGGTTCACGCCCGCCTTGGCGATGAAGGCCGGCGAGCCCGGCACCGTCGAGAAGACGGAGTTCTGCAAGGTCGTCACGGTGCCGTCGGGGCCGCGGTAGGGCTCCATCTCCGTCTCGACGAGATCCGGGATGCGCAGCGAGCCGCTGCCTTCCTCGACCTCGTGGCTGATCGGGACGAACTCCACGCCCTTCACCTCGCCGATGAGCGCCGTCCAGAGGTCTCCGAGCGGGCCGCCGAGCTTGCCGGTGAACGCGCTCAGGAGCGCGTCGCGCTGCTCCTCCGAGCCGCGCTCGTCGACGAGCGCGACGACCTGCCAGTTTCCGGCCAGGACGTTGCCGGGGATGTGGCAGATCAGGACGAGGTTGAGCCCCGAGACGTCGAGGTCGCGAATCTGCCCGCGCTCGATGCCGTAGGCGACGATGGCGAAGCACTCGCCGAGATCCGGGTCCTCGCCGATCCAGCAGGGACAGTTGACGTTGCACGAGCACGCCTCGATGAGCGTGCCCTCCAGCGAATAGACGGTTCCGGTCTCCTCACCGGCCTCTCGAACCGATGTCACAGCGCGACTCCTTTCGTCGGACGTTCCCACTTCGTAGGTGTGAATTGCGACGGAACGATCGTTCCGCCTGGTCACAGCGACCAGCGCGGTGGAGCGGCCCCCGGCGTCGCGTATGCGCAGAAGCGCCCCGTCTGGATCGACTCCTCGAGGTGCGCCGCGAGGGCGGGGCACTCGTTGCCGATGAGCTTGATCGCCGTGCGGATCGCCTTCGTCACGCTGATCCGCGCACGCTCTGCGGGCGACGAGAAGGTCCGGTCCCGGCCTCCAAGCCCGACGGCTTGCGCGAGCTCGCTCGTCACGACGTCGATCTCCTCCTCGAGGCGTGCGGCACGTTCCGGGTCGCGCCAGTCACGCGCCTCCTGGAGCTCGGCTGCGAGCTGGTCGAGCCGCTCGCGGTACTCCTTCTTCGCCTGCTCGTCGAGCACCGCGCCGCCGTCGGAGAGCCGCGACGTCGTGAGCTCGGGGTCGGTGCCCCGAGCACCGGCTCCGGCTCGTCCACCCGGCGCGGCGCTCACGAGCTCGAGGACGTGCACCTCGCGGCCAGGCGACGCGAGCAACAAGGCGATGTAGCGAAGTCCCTTCACGTCGCGGAGGCGAACCGTCTGCCCCGCGTATCGGACCGTCCAGAACTCCCCTTCGCGACGAAAGACCGCTTCCTGATCCGTGGGACCTGTCTGCGACCGGTCCCGAACGGCGTTCACGCGGTCGAGCAAACCGCTCATCCCGAGCTCGTCGCAGAGCTCCGCAGCCTCGTCGAGCATCGCCTCCAACCGGCCGCGGTCGGCAGGCTCGCCTCGCGCCGCGAGCGCGCCCGCGTGCTCGAGGAGGACACGGGTGCGAATCGCCCGCGCCCCGAGAAGCTCGCAGCGGGCGAGGGCGGTCGCAAAGTGGCGGTCGGTCTCCTGCCAGCGTCCCAGGAGCGCGGCCAGCTTGCCGAGCCGGAGTGCGACGGGCCCGAACGGCTGCTGCGTGTACGAGACGGCGTTGTCGTCGTCGTGGGGAAGCAGCAGCTCGTAGAGCTGGAGCCCGCGCTCCGCGTCGCCGACGAGAACGGCCGCCTCGGCGAGCACACAGAGGTGAAGGATCCACAGCCCGTCGCGCGGGAGGTCCGTGAAGCCACGCGCTGCGTGGCGCTCGAGCTCGCGGCGTGCCATCTGCTCGTCGCCGAGCTCGGCTGCCGCAAGCGAATCGCGCCAGCGCGGGATCCACGGAAACCGTCGATCGTGATCCTCGATCTCGGCCCAGAGCTCGTGCAGTCCGCCCTGCGCCCACCGGATCGCGAGCATCTGCGCGTAGCGGAAGACGTACGTCGCGTACTCGCTCCGGCGTAGCCTGCCCAGCTCCAATGCCTCCTCGGCGAGACGCTCGGCATCGGCGAAACGGCCGTCGAGCGTCGCCCGCAGCGTGAGGAGGCAGACGGTGTGCCAGCGATAGAACGGCTGCCGCAGCCGCTCGGCGATCTCCGTCATGGCATGCGTCTCGGCGTCCATGCCGCGTCGGTCGCAGAGCTCGAGGAAGCAGTGGAATCTCGCGTTGTGGGCAAGGAACGCGATCTCCGGGTTGACTGTCTCGCCCGCGACCCGGAGCATCTCCTCCGTGTGCGCGAGCCGCTCGAGCGCCATCCCCGGCGTGGTGAGCGCCCAGTGGCGCGAGTGGAGCGCGGTGACGAGGGCTTCCGAGTCGCCCAGCCGACGCGCCATCTCGATCGCCTCCTGACTTACAGCGACGCGCTGCTCGACGGGCTCGTGCCCCGACCACATCTCGAGTGCGAGGTGCGCCAGGAGATGTGCGCGGAGGGAGCTGTCCCCGACCGGCAGACCAGCGAGCGCTTCCTCGAGGAGCCCGACGCCGGTCCCACCCACTTCGAACCGCGCATAGAGGAGGAAGCCGCCGAGCGCCGTGACGTACCCGAGCGCGGCCTGTGCGAGCAGCTCGCCGTTCTCCAGCCTGCGACCGACCTCGATCGCCTCCTCGAACGTCATCCGGGCCTCGGTGCCGTCGCCCGAGCGCCACTGCGAGTCGCCGAGGCGCAGCAGAAGCTCGCCGCGCCGTTCGCCGGATGCTTCCCCGACCAGCGCGAGCAACTCGAGCGCCCGCCGGTAGTGGACCGCCGCCTCCTCGTACGCGAAGAGCGCGCTCGCGTGGTCGCCGGCGCGAACGACGTACTCGAGGGCTTCGCCCGGATCGCCGAGCGGGGCGGCCACATAGAGATGGCGAGCGATCTCCGAGAGATGAGGATCGAGGTCGTCGCCGTACACCGCCTCGAGCAGCCTGCCCACGTTCTGGTGGAGCTCGAGCCGGCGTCCCGGCGGAAGATCGTCGTACAGCGTCTCGCGGACGAGCTCGTGCGCGAACGCGTACCGGCGCGGCGTGGAGGGCAGCTCGGCGATGACGCCGACCGAGGCCGCCTCCTCGAGGACGTCGAGCAGGCGCCCGGGACTCAGTCGGCTCGTGTGCTGGAGGAGATGAAGATCGAATTCGCGGCCGATGACGGCGGCGACCCTGAGGGCGTTCACCGCCTCGCGCGTGAGGCCGGCCACGCGCCGGCGAATCAGGACTCGGATCTCCTCCGGGATGCGGAGGAAGGGGTCGCTCGCAGGCTCCTCGAGTCCCTTGAGCGTCTCGTCGGCGGCAAGCAGCCGGACGATCTCCTCGACGAAGAAGGGGTTGCCCGACGTGATCTCGTAGAGCCGTGTGGCGACCTGGTGCGTCGGCTTCGACCCGGTGACGGACTCCACGTAGCTCTCGACGTCCGCGGACGTGAGGCCGCGGAGCGGGATTCGCTGGCCCACGCGAGCGAGCTCCGCGAAGACCTCGGCGCGCTCACGGACGCGATCCTCCGCGTCCCGGTACGACGCCACGAGCAAGACCCTCGACTCCGACAGAGACTGGCCGAGGAAGCGAAGCAGGAGAAGCGAGGGCTCGTCAGCGGCGTGGACGTCGTCCAGCGTGACGAGGATCGGCTCCTCGCCCGAGGCCGCGGCGAGGAAGCGTCCGACATCGTCGAACAGCCGTACTCGCTCACCCTCGGGCGCGACCCCACCTGTCGCTCCGCGTGTGCCGGGCTGTGAGCCGACCGGGGCAGCAAGGCGCTCGAGGTCGCCTCCAACGGAGCGAACGACCTGCATCCAGGGCCAGTACGGCGGCGCACCGCCTTCCTCCCAGCAGCGACCGGTGACGGCTTTCACGCCGCGTTGCGAAGCGATCCGCGCGAGCTCGCTCATCAACCGGGTCTTGCCGATGCCGGGCTCGCCGCTGAGGAGCACGAGCGAGCCGTGCCCCGCCACGGCCTCCTCGAGCGCCGACGCGAGATCCGCGAGCTCCTGCACCCGCCCGACGAACGGTCGTGCAACGGTCCGCCCGCTGACTGCGGCCGACGACGTCACGCGCGAACCACCCTCCCCTCCATCGCCCGCAGTGTTGACCGAACGGGACCGACTGTCCAGCGGGCCCGCTCCTCCGGAGCAGCCGGAGTCGCCCTAGCCGGGCTCGCCGATCAGCGCGGGCTCGCGGGTCTGCTTCGCGACCTTGTCGAGGATCGCCTCGAGCAGTCGGCCCGACGAGAGCACGTGCTCACGCGCGAGGACGCGCGCGCCCTCGGGGCTGCGCGCCGCGATCGCCTCGATGATTGCGCGGTGCTGGCGGTCGTTCTTCCGGTACAGCTCGTCCAGGTCGGCCCCCGTCGCCCACACCGGTTTCACGAGGAAGGTGCGCCTGGCGGCCTTCGCCATCCGCTCGATGAGCGGGACCTGCGCCGCCGCGTAGATCACGTCGTGGAACGCGTGGTTCGCGAGCAGCCACTCCCGCGCGAGCTGCAGGTCCTGGCGGCCCGCATGACTCATCTCGACGAGCCTCTGGGTCGCCTCGCTGAATCGCTGCTCGGCGTCGACGAGCGCCTCGAGATCGGCCGTGGTCATCTTCGGCGTCGCGATCTCGGTCGCGAGGCTCTCGAGCTCCGCGCGGGCGAGGAACGCCTCCCGGAGCTCGTCACGAGCGAGCATGCGGACCCGGACGCCGCGATTCGGCTCGAACGTGACGAGCCCGAGAGCCGCGAGGCGCCGAAGTGCCTCGCGAACCGGAGTCCGACTCACGTTGAACTGCTCGGAGAGGTGCTCCTGGCGGAGGACGCTTCCCGGCGGGATCTCGCCCGACACGATCGCCTCCTCGAGCGCGAGCGCGATGTCGTCGGCCTTCGTTCCCAGGTGATCCGTCATCGTGCGCGCTCGAGCTCCAGCAGGCGATCGTACGCGGGAAGCGTGAGGAACTCCTCGAAGTCCTCCCCGAGCGCGACGCGCTCGAAGAGCTCGCGCGCGGCCGTCACGATCGGATCGTCCGGCAGCTCGGCGACGACCTCCTCGATCGCCCGCTCGACCTGGGCCCGCGGCACGCGGCCGTGGCGCACCCACTGCCAGACCTGCGAGCGCGAGATCTCCGCGGTCGCCGCGTCCTCCATGAGGTTGTCGATCGCCGCCGCGCCCGTTCCGGAGAGCCAGGCGGCCAGGTACCTGATGCCGACCGACACGTTCGCGCGCACGCCGTCGTCCGAGACCTCGCCCGGAGTCGCGGCGACGTTCAGGAGGTCGGACGCGTCCACCGAGACATCCTCGCGCGTGCGCTCGAGCTGGTTGGAGCGGTCGCCGAACGCGGCGTCGAAGACCTCGCCTGCGACCGGGACGAGATCCGGATGCGCGACCCAGGTCCCGTCGAAGCCGTCGCCCGGACTCGCGAAGCTTGTCGTCGCGCACGCGCTCGAGCGCATGCTCGTTCACCTCCGCGTCTCGACGGCTGGGGATGAACGCGGCCATCCCGCCGATCGCGTGCGCGCCTCGCTTGTGGCACGTCTGCACGAGGAGCTCCGTGTAGGAGCGCATGAAGGGGACGGTCATCGTCACGTCCGCGCGGTCGGGCAGCACGAAGTCCTCGCGGTCGCGGAATTTCTTGATCGCCGAGAAGATGTAATCCCAGCGGCCGGCGTTGAGCCCGCCCGAATGGTCGCGGAGCTCGTACAGGATCTCGTCCATCTCGAAGGCGGCGAGGATCGTCTCGATCAGGACGGTGGCCTTGATCGTGCCGACCGGCAGCCCGAGGTGCTCCTGCGCGAGCACGAAGACGTCGTTCCAGAGCCGCGCCTCAAGGTGGCTCTCGAGCTTCGGAAGGTAGAAGTACGGCCCCGATCCCCGCTCGAGCAGGCGCTCGGCGTTGCGCGCGAGATAGACGCCGAAGTCGAAGAGGCTCGCCGACACCGGGCGCCCGTCGATCTCGACGTGCCGCTCTGGCAGGTGCCAGCCGCGCGGCCTGACGAGAAGAACGGCGACCTCGTCCGCCAGGCGATAGGTCTTCTCGCCGCTCTCGACCGAGATCGTGCGGTCGATGGCGTCAGTGAGGTTCTGCTGCCCGCCGACGACGTTCTCCCATGTCGGCGAGTTCGCGTCCTCGAAGTCGGACATGTAGATCCGCGCCCGCGAGTTGAACGCGTTGATCACCATCTTCCGGTCGCCGGCGGGGCCGGTGATCTCCACGCGGCGGTCCTCGAGGTCGCGCGGCGCGGCCGCGACCCGCCAGTCGCCCTCCCGGACCCCACGAGTGTCCTCGAGGAAGTCCGGGAGCTCTCCTGCTGCGATCCGTTCCTGGCGCTCCCCACGGGCGGCGAGCAGGTCCTGCCGCCGCCCGGCGAACTCGCGCTCGAGGACTGCGACCAGCTCGAGTGCTTCCGGGGTCAGGACTCCGGCCTCGTCCGCCGCGAGGACGGAGACGCCCGAGGTGACCGCTCGCGTGCTCACGCGCTGGAAGCCGGCACGAACTGCTCTTCCTCCGTCGAGCCCTTGAGCGCGAGCGTCGAGCTCTCCCCACCGGTGACAGCCTCGAGCACGGCGTCGAAGTAGCCGGCGCCCACCTCGCGCTGATGGCGGGTAGCCGTATACCCGAACTGCTCGAGCGAGAACTCCTGCTCCTGGAGCCGCACGTAGGCGCTCATGCCTTCCTCGCCGTAGCCGCGCGCGAGGTCGAACATCGATGCGCAGACAGCGTGGAAGCCGGCGAGGGTCACGAACTGGAAACGGTAACCGAGGTCGCCGAGCTCACGCTGGAAGGCGGCGATCGTCCTGTCGTCCAGGTGCTTCTTCCAGTTGAAGGACGGCGAGCAGTTGTACGCGAGGAGCTTGCCCGGGTACTTCGCGTGCACGGCCTCTGCGAACTGCGCGGCCTCGTCGAGATCAGGCGTCGACGTCTCGCACCAGATGATGTCCGCGTACGGCGCGTATGCAAGCGCGCGGGCGATCGGCGCCCCGATTCCGGGCTTCACGCGGAAGAAGCCCTCCGGGGTCCGCTCCCCGGTGAGGAACTCGTGGTCCCGCTCGTCGACGTCGCTCGTGAGGAGCGTCGCGGAGAGCGCGTCGGTCCGGGCGACGAGGATCGTCGGGACGTCGAGGACGTCGGCGGCGAGCCGCGCGGACACGAGCGTCCGGATGAACTGGCTCGTCGGCACCAGAACCTTGCCGCCGAGGTGGCCGCACTTCTTCTCCGACGAGAGCTGATCCTCGAAGTGGACGGCAGCCGCGCCGGCCGCAATGAACGACTTCATGAGCTCGAACGCGTTCAGCGGCCCGCCGAAGCCCGCCTCCGCGTCGGCCACGATCGGCGCGAGCCAGTGTGTCCCGCTCCGGCCCTCGCTCGAGTCGATCTGGTCCGCGCGCACGAGCGCGTTGTTGATGCGCTCGACGAGCGAGGGCGCGCTGTTCGCCGGGTACAGACTCTGGTCCGGATACGTCTCACCGGCGAGGTTGCCGTCCGCCGCGACCTGCCATCCGGAGAGGTAGATCGCGTCGAGGCCCGCCTTGACCATCTGCACTGCCTGCGCGCCCGTGAGCGCCCCGAGCGCGGCCACGTACGGCTTCTCGTGCAGGAGCGTCCACAGGCGCTCGGCGCCGAGCCTCGCGAGCGAGTGCTCGATGTGGACGCTCCCGCGGAGCCGCTCGACGTCGGAACGGCCATACGGGCGCTCGATCCCGTCCCACCGACCGGAGAGCTTCCCGTTCCCGTTTCGGTTCCCGTTCCCCTGCCGCAGCTGGCCCATCTCCCCCTCCTGTTCGTGGATTGTGTCCAAGATTGCTGGAGGTCGGATCCTAGACGAAGGATCGGATGCTGTAAATGCCCACTGTTCTGGACGGTCTACCCTCCATTTCGGATCCAAAACAGACGGGAGCTGAATCCAATGGACGCCGCTCGGTGCGTTGGTACGATCGCGCTCCGATGGTGCTTCTCGGCCTTTCTCTTCGCGCTCGTCGTCTCGCTCGCCGCGCTCGTGTACGCGGTCGTCCGCGGAATAAGCCTTTACCGGCAGGCGAAGCAGACGAGCCGCGCGGTGTCCGGCCCGCTCGAGGGGTTCGAGGCGAAGGCCGCCGAGGTCGACCGGCACCTGGACGCGTTCGAGCGCTCGAGCAAGGAGCTCGAGACCGCGCTCGCACGGCTCCAGCGCTCCCGCGCACAGCTTCAGGTCCTGCTCGACTCGGTCGAGCGCGCCAAGGCGCGCCTGCACTGGCTCCGCGTCTTCCTGCCCGCGCGGTGACGCGCGTCGCAGCGGTCGATCTCGGCACGAACTCGACCCGCCTTCTCGTCGCCGACGTGGAGGACGGCCGTCTCGAGGAAGTCGTGCGGGAGCTGACCATCACCCGACTCGGCGAGGGAGTCGACGAGCGGCGACGCCTTCTCCCCGTCCCGATCGCGCGTGTCCGGAACTGCCTCGCGACGTACCGGCGGGAGCTCGAGGAGCACGGCGCCACGCGCACGCTTGCAATCGCGACGAGCGCGGTCCGGGACGCGGAGAACGGCGAGGCATTCCTGGGCGAGATCGAGTGGAGCTACGGGTTCACGACCCGGCTACTCGCCGGCGACGAGGAGGCCGCGCTCATGTACCGCGGCGTGACCGCGGGGCGCGCGCCGCTCGAGGACACGCTGATCGTCGATATCGGTGGCGGCTCGACCGAGCTCGTGCTCGGCGCGAACGGCGGGCCTCGCGCGTCGACGAGCCTCGACGTCGGCTGCGTCCGCCTCACCGAGCGCTTCCTCCGTTCCGATCCGCCGAGCGACGCGGAGCTCGAGGCGGCGGCCGGCCATGTGCGCTCGCTTCTGCCGCGCTATGAGGCCCGAGACGCCATCGGCGTGGCCGGCACGGTGACGACCCTCGCCGCGCTCGATCTCGGCCTCGATGCCGTACGACCCCGAGCGCACGCACGGCCACCGGATCTCGCGCGACGCTGTCGACCGCGAGCTCGCGCGACTCGCGTCGATGTCGCTCGCCGAGCGGCTCGGGGTGCCGGGCCTCGAGCCGGGCCGCGCCCCGGTGATCGTCGCCGGGCTCGTCGTGCTGCGCGAGGTGCTGGACGCCTATGGGCTGCAGGAGATCGAGGCGTCCGAGCGCGACATCCTGCACGGTGCCGCGTTCGCTGCCGCGGAGCTGCCCGAGCAGGAAGAGGGCGCGGCGCCTCCCGGCGCCTACACCTGCTGCTGACGACTACGCCGCGCGCGCCGTCGCGGTGAAAGGCACGGCACGAAGTCGCTCGAAGATCGCGGCCCCTTCGCGTGCCGCGCCCTCGTCGCCACAGCGTCCGAGACCGAGCTGGGCGTATGCGCAACCGATGACCGAGCCCCAGTCCCCCCAGCCCGCGACGGCCTCACGATAGAAGCTCGCCGCCGAACCGAGCTCGCCTCGGGCCTCGGCAAGCAGCGCTCGCGAATAGGCCAGGGAGCTGCGGGCGATCGGGCCGGGAGCACCGTCGACGACGCCCACGAGGCCGTCCGCGATCTCCGGACGCCCGCCCGCGATGGAGATATGGACGACGACCGGAAGAACGCCCAGAACGTCTGCCCTGGCGCGGTCGGCAAAGCTCACGAACTCCTCCACGAGAGCGATGGCGTCGTCGAGGCGGCCATGCAGCGCAGCGACGACCGCTGCCGCGACCAGTGCCGGGCCGAGCACCTGCGGGTCGCCGATCTCGCGAGAGCGCGGGAGCAAGATCGCGACATTGCGTGTGGCTTCGTCGAGCCTGCCGCGATGCGCAAGGACATGAACAGTGGCGGTGAGCACCATGGTCTCGATCTGCGTCCCGCCGTGCTCTCGGTCCCAGCGGAGAAGCTCGTCGGCCTCGCGCAGCAGCTCATCCCACTCCGCGAGCTCGTAGAGGTAGACGAGCCTGGCTGCCCGGGTCCACATCACGTTGTGCGTGAGCCCTCGGCGCCGCGAGAACTCGAGCGACGTCTCCGTCAGCTCCATGCCCGCTTGCAGGCTCTCGAAGACCGAGACCATCTCGCCGAGGTTGAGGTATGCGATCGCCGTTTCGATCCCGAGGCCGAGACGCTCTCCGAGCACGACCGCCTCCCGAAGGTCCTCGAGGCCCTCGGGATCGCCGAGATTGATGCGCGCGAGACCGCGCATCTGCAGGGTGCGACTGACGTTCTCGATCCCGAGCTCGCCAGCGGTCGAGATCGCCTTCTCGGCCCAGACGATCGCCTCGTGCGACCGCCCGCCGATCGCGTCGGCGGCCGCAGCACGCTCATACGCAAGGACGAGATCGGGGCCGGGAGCGTGCTCGAGTGTTGCGATCGCGTCGATGGTCAGCTCCCGAGCGCGACTCGTCTGGCCGTGCCGCCAGAGGGCTCGCGAGAGGCCGAGCATGGCGCGGGCGGAGGCGAGTTCGTCGCACGCTTCACGGGACGTCTCGAGCGCGTCCTCGTAGGACTGCTCTGCCTCGAGCAGGCGACCTTGCTCCTGGAGCGCATCGCCAAGCTTGACGAGCGCAGCGACCCGTCGTCCCGCGTCGTCGGACAACTCAACCGCGCGCCGGTAGGCAGCCGCCGCGGCCTCGACGTCGAGTCGCAGCGCCCGATCGCCCGCGAGGACGAGCGCACGTACCAGCGGCTCGTGGAGCCCCGCGCCGTCCCCACCCGCAGCGCGTGAAAGCTCAAGTGCCTGGTCGTAGTGATGAACGAGGATTTCCGCGTGGTCGGCGATCCGCTCCTGAGCCGCCTGCTCGACCCACGCGGCGGCCGCTACGTGCTTCTCGGCTCGACGCGCCCGTGGGATCTGCTGATACGCGACGTCGCGGACGAGCGCGTGCCAGATCGAGAACTCCTCCTCGCCCTTGACCGACGAGACGCGTGCAGGACGGACGAACTCTCTCCGTACGAGCTCGCGAATGCCTCCTGAGCACATCCGTCCGCTCGCGCCCGCCGATCGCGGTGACCGCACCCGTCCAAAACGTCCTCCCGATGACGCTCGCGTCCTGCAGCAGCGACCTTCGTCTCGGGCGGGAGCGTGTCCAGTCGCGCCGCGATCAGCGCCTGCACACCCTCCGGAAGTGGAAGCTCCGCGCCGGGCCCGCGCTCCGTGAGCATCCGCGCGAACTGCTCCGTGTACAGCGGGTTACCGCCCGCGCGCTCGAGAATCGACGCCTGCGTCTCCGCCGGCAGAAGCGCGCGCTCGAGCAGGCTCTGCAGCAGCCTCGCGGTCTCGTCGCTCGACAGCGGCGACACGGCGATCGTCGTTGCGTTCCGCTTGCCACCGCCCCAGCCCGGCCGCCGTTCGTAGAGCTCGGGCCGCGCGGTGGCGACGACGAGCAGCGGCACGGGAGCCGCCCAGTCGAGCAGGTGCTCGATGAAGTCGAGGAGCGCATCGTCCGCCCAGTGCACGTCCTCCATGACCATCACGGTGGGACGCTTGGCGGCCATCGCCTCCAGGAACCGTCGCCACGCCGCGAACGCCTCGTCACGACCGACCGTGCCTCCGTCGCCGCCCGCGCCGACGAGCGGCTGCGAGCCTCGACGTGAGCCACTCCCGCTCGGAGTCGTCGTCGAAGAGCGCCGTCACCGCCCGCTCGAGCTTGGTCGACGCCTCGTCCTGCGTCATCGGACTCGAGAATCGCCTGCCTCCGCCTTGACGACCTCCCCGAGCGCCCAGAACGTGATCCCTTCCCCGTATGGCAGGCAACGCCCATGGCGCCACGTCACGAGGTCCGTGCGGTCGTCGAGCGCCGCGCGAAGCTCCGTGACGAGGCGGCTC
Organism: uncultured Actinomycetes bacterium; assembly: GCA_963793035.1. Lineage (GTDB taxonomy): Bacteria > Actinomycetota > Thermoleophilia > Gaiellales > Gaiellaceae > GMQP-bins7. Next base: position 300,229 of record CAWBYI010000010.1, on the reverse strand, counting down.
TTGCCGACGCCGGGCTCTCCGACGATCGTGACGAGCTGCGGCGTCGACTCGCGCTCGATCCGCAGGAACGTCTCGAGGAGGAGCTGGCGCTCGTGCTCTCGGCCGACGAACGGCGTCTGCGTCGCCGTCTCGGGCTCCCCCACGCGGCTGCGCGCTTCTACGACGCGCCAGACGAGAATCGGCTCTGTCTTCCCTTTCGCCAGACGGGCTCGAGCGGCTCGAACATGACCGCGCCCTCCGCGGAGCGCATCGTGACCTCGTCGACGACGATCGTCCCGGGCGAGGCGCCGGACTGGAGACGCGCGGCGATGTTCACGACGTCGCCGGCGGCGATCGCCTCCCCGAGCTCGGGGCGGGCGCCGAGGACGACGACGGCCTCACCGGTCGTCACGGCGGCGCGAACCGCGAGCTCGAGTCCTCCGGCCCGCAGCTCTTCGATGGTGTCGAGGACGCGCAAGGCCGACCGGACCGCACGCTCGGCATCGTCCTCGTGGGCGATAGGTGCGCCGAAGACCGCCATGACGGCGTCTCCGATGAACTTCTCCACCGTCCCTCCGAAGCGCTCGATGTCGGCCTTTACGCGCTCGTGGTACGGCCGGAGCGTCGCGCGGACGTCCTCGGGGTCGGCGCGGTCCGAGCGGTCGGTGAAGCCGACGAGATCGACGAAGAGCACGGACACGACCTTGCGCTCTTCACCGACTCCCACCTGCGACGCGAGTTCGTGCCCGCACGCAGAGCAGAAGCGAGCGCGTTCCGGATTCTCCTCTCCGCAGGATCGGCAGACCACGACCCGCGGATCTTCGCAGCGGCGTGTCGGGGCGTCTACGCGGCGGGCGGGAGATCCGGCTCGTCGTCCGGCGGCTCCTCGTCCTCGGCAAGCCGGCGCTGGAGGACGCTCCGCGAGAGCACGCCGATGAGACGCCCCTCGTCGTCGACGACCGGCACGCGCTCGGCGTCCGCCTCCTCGAGGAAGCGGAACGCGTCCTCGAGCAGAACGTCAGGGCCGATCGTGTTGTCGGGCGGCTCGGCGATCTCGCCGAGGGGCGTCGAGGACGGATCGCGCCCCGCCGCGACGACCTCGCGCACGAGCGTCTTCCGGGTCACGACGCCGACGAGCCGCTCGTCCCTCGTCACGTAGACGGCCCGCACCTCGGGGCGGCCGAGAAGCTCTCCTGCGGCCTGCGCCGAGTCCTCGGCGGCGAGGTGCCCGGGCGCGGGCACCATGCCTTCCCGGACGACGCTCACGGGAAGATCCCACGCGCCTCGAGCGCGCTCGCGACCTCGCGGATCCCCGCGACCAGGGCGGCCGTGCGCAGCGAGAGGCCCCTCGCGTCGGCGAGGTCCCAGACCCGGTCGAAGGCGTCGGACAGCTTCTCGCTGAGCTTCGCGCGGATCTCGTCTCTCGTCCAGAAGAGCCGTCCGAGGTCCTGCACCCACTCGAAGTACGACACGGTGACGCCGCCAGCGTTCGTGAGGATGTCCGGCAGGACGGGGATGCCGCGCAGCGCGAGGATCGCGTCCGCCTCGAGAGAGGTCGGGCCGTTCGCGCCCTCCGCGATCATCCGCGCGCGCACGTTCGCCGCGTTTTCGGCCGTGACCTGGTCCTCCCGCGCGGCGAGCACGAGGATGTCGCACTCGAGCTCGAGCAGCTCCTCGTTCGTGATCCGCCGGCCGGCGTCGCAACCCTCGAGCGACCCGTGCTCGGACATGTATTCGTGCAGCGCCGCGATGTCGAGCCCGTCCTCCGCGTAGATGCCGCCCGAGACGTCGGACACCGCGAGCACCGTCGCCCCGTGCTCGACCAGCTCGAGCGCGGCAATGCCGCCCACGTTCCCGAAGCCCTGCACGACGCACCGCTGCTCGGCGAGCGGCCAGTCGAGCCGCTCGCACGCGCGCGCGACGACCATCACCACGCCCGCGCCCGTCGCCTCGCGCCGAAAGACCGACCCCCCGATCGAGATCGGCTTGCCGGTGACGATCTCCGGGACCGCGTAGCCGCGCTGCATCGAGTACGTGTCCATCATCCATGCCATCGTCTGCTCGTTCGTGGCCATGTCCGGTGCAGGGATGTCCTCCTGGGGCCCGATGAACGGCAGGAGCTCCGACGTGAACCGCCGCGTCAGCCGCTCGAGCTCGTCGGTGGACATCGAGTGCGGGTCGCAGCGCACCCCGCCCTTCGCCCCTCCGTAGGGAAGCCGCAGCAGAGAGCACTTCCACGTCATCCACATCGCGAGCGCCGCACACTCGCCGAGCGTCACCTCGACGTCGTAGCGCAGGCCGCCCTTCGTCGGGCCCATGATGCTCGAGTGCTGAACGCGGTAGCCCGGGAAGACGACGCGCCGCCCTTCGTCCAGACGGACCGGGACGCTGACGATGATCGAGCGCTCGGGATAGCGCAGGCGCTCGGCGATCTCGTCCGGGATCCTCGCGTGCGGGACGGCCTGGTCGAACTGGGCGACCGCCGTGCGGTACAGCGGCGTGTCCCACTCGAGCTGGGCATGGGCAAGCGCTTCGGGAGTGCTCGCCACGGCGGGCGGAGTGTACCCGGGAACCCTCCCGCAATCTGCGCGTCTAGGCTGCTTGCCGAGTCTCGGAAAGGAGCCGAATGACCCAGCGCGACCCTTCGGACGAGGCCGCGTACGACGAAGCCATCGCCGCGCTGACGATCGGCGAGCCGCAGGCGACGTGGCAGCGGATCGAGATCCGGGAGTACGACCCGCTCTGGCCCGCCCTCTTCGAACGGGAGGAGGCGCGGATCCGCGCGGCGCTCGGCGACCGCGTCCTCGTGCTCGAGCATGCGGGCTCCACGTCGGTGCCCGGATTGCCGGCGAAGCCGCTGATCGACATGGTCCTCGAGGTGCCGGACTCGTCCGACGAGGCCTCGTACGTCCCGGACCTGGAAGCGGCCGGCTATCCACTGCGCATCCGCGAGCCCGAGTGGTTCGAGCACCGGCTCTTCAAGGGGCCGGACACGAACGTCAACGTGCACACGTTCTCCGAAGGATGCGTCGAGACCGAACGGATGCTGCTCTTCCGCGACTGGCTGCGCGAGAACGAGGCCGACCGGGAGCTCTATGCGACGTCGAAGCGCGAGCTGGCGGCGAAGGAGTGGAAGTACGTGCAGCAGTACGCGGACGCGAAGACCGCGGTCGTGCAGGAGATTCTCGCCCGCGCGCAGGAAGCACGAGACAGCGCTATAACCGACTGACACAAAGACGATCCGCGCCTACGCGAAGGCGCCCTGCGGCGGATCCGTCGGCGACACGCCGAGAGGAGCCGCAATGCCACCCGATCCGATCCTTCCGTTCCCGCTCGTCAAGCGCCCCAGCAACGTCTTTCCTGTGCGCCCGCTGCAGCAGCTTCTCCGCGCGCGCAACCACCCCGTCACGGTCGACGGGATCTTCGGCCCGCAGACGGAGTCCGCGGTGAAGTCCTTCCAGCAGAGCCAGGGCCTCGCCGCCGACGGCATCGTCGGCCCGTTGACCTGGCCGAAGCTCATCGTCCAGGTGAAGAAGGGGAGCACGGGTGACGCCGTCAAGGGCGTCCAGGAGGTCATGAAGTTCCACGACCAGTCGGGCGGCGAGGCGCCTCCGGTGCAGGTCGACGGGATCTTCGGGCCTCGCACGGATGCATTCGTGCGCGGGTTCCAATCCGCGCTCGGCATCGCCTCCGACGGGATCGTCGGGCCGATCACCTGGCGCGCGCTGGTCAGCGGGATGCTCTCCGGCTGACGGCCGCGGCGGGCGCTACGCGACCTGGCCGATCACGACGACGACGAGCCCGACCACCATCACGAGCGCCGGCGCGCCGTAGTGGAGCTTGACCAGCTCGGCGGCCGCCCGGAACGCCTCGGCGATCGCCTTGATGATCTCCGCGACCGCGTTCGACGGCTTCGCCAGCTCGTCACCGGTGCGGCCGCGCCACGTGTCGGCCAGCCAGATGAGGAACGCCCAGAGCGCGCCGAAGATGATGAGCCCGACCCCGATCCACGTGAGCGCGTTCACGTCGTGCGGAACGTAACAAGCGGTTGCGTCCGGTGCGCCGAACGCGTCGGGGAAGGCGACTCAGGTGCCGGGGGCGGGACTCGAACCCGCACGCCCCCAGTGGGGACACCCGCTTTTAAGGCGGGCGCGTCTCACCCGTTCCGCCACCCCGGCCCGGCCAGTGTAGGACGGTGGGTCGGAGCCGACTAGTTCGAGCCCGGCGCCATGGACGAAGGCGGGATGATCGAGCTCTCCGGGCCCTTGAACTGGAACGCGTCGAAGAACGCGGCGAACGCGTCCTCGTCGAATGCCGTGCACTTCGCGAGGATCCCGCTCCCGCGATCGCTCGACGCCTCGGGAAGCCCGTCCGCGTACCACGCGCCGAGGGCGATCTTGTCGCCCAGCTTCGGATAGGGGGCCAGGATCGTCCCGGTCTCGTGCTGGTCGTAGAACCCCTTGAGTTGCGTGACCGTGGCCTCCGGCACCTCGTCCCCGTAGAGGATGTAGACGGCGCCGTGCTCGAGGTTGTGCGCGACGCGCCCGATCTCCGGTGGATCCGTGTAGGCGCCGTAGATGAGCGTGACGCCGTAGTGCGGGCCGCTCGTCGGCGGGTCGGTGTTCCAGGCCTCACTCGTTCCGGCGGGATCCGGGAAATCGGAGTGGTCCGACACGTTGGGCACCGCCGGCTTGACCTCCATGGTGCAATCGGCCGCCTCGAGCGCAGCGCGGACCTCGTCCGCGTTCGTTCCGCTGCCTCCGGCACCGAGCAGGAAGAAGCCGCCGACCGCTACCACGACGAGCAGCGCCAGGGCGCCTCCGATGATGAGCAGGCGCCGCTGATCTCCGCCGCCGCTCTTGGACGGCGTCGTGCGCTTCTGTGGCGCCTTTACCTTCGGCTTGTCGGCCATAAGAGCGCGCGTACGGTAGCAGGCAAGCCAGATTTCGCTCCGTCCGCTCCCCCCTCTACCGTTCGTCGGCCCATGGTCGTCATCGGCTTCATCCTCGGCTCGATCCTGGGCGCAGCGGGCGTCTTCCTCGCCCTGCGGCCGGTACTGCGGGAGCGCGTCGCGAGCCTCGCCCGCGCAAGCGCGCTCGAGCGCGAGCTCGCGCAGGCCCAGGCCGAGCTGGACGTCGGCCGCAGAACCTTCGACGAGCGCCTCACGTCGACGATCGCGGCCATCTCGACCCAGGCGCTCGATGCGAACAGCGCACGCTTCATGGAGCTCGCCGAGTCACGCCTCTCGGGGCACGTGCGGCCGCTCAAGGAGTCGCTCGAGCGGATGGACACCCAGCTCCAGGGCATCGAACGGGTGCGCCAGGAGGCATACGGGACGCTGACCGAGGGCGTACGCCAGCTGCGCGCCGATCAGGATCGCCTTCGCACCGAGACGGGGAACCTCGTCACGGCACTGCGCGCCCCGCACGTCCGTGGGCGCTGGGGCGAGATCCAGCTCCGCCGTGTGGTCGAGCTCGCGGGGATGGTCGAGCACTGCGACTTCGTCGAGCAGCAGACGACGACGGACGACGAAGGACGCATGCTGCGTCCGGACGTCATCGTGCGGCTCCCTGGCGGGAAGAACCTCGTGATCGACTCCAAGGTCCCGCTCGTCGCCTACCTCGAGGCCTTCCGCGAGGACGCGACGGAGGACGAGCGCGTCGCGCAGCTCCGCGAGCACGCCCGGCACGTCCGCGAGCACGTCCAGCGACTGGGCCAGAAGGCGTACTGGCGCCAGCTGCCGTCCTCGCCGGAGTTCGTCGTCATGTTCCTCCCGGACGAGACCTTCCTCCGCGCGGCGGTCGAGCAGGACTCCTCGCTCGTCGAGCTCGCCGTTTCGAACAACGTCATTCCGGCCTCGCCGACGAACCTCATCGGGCTTCTCCGCGCCGTCCATTACGGCTGGCAGCAGGAGACGATCGCGGAGAGCGCGCGCGAGGTCAGCGACCTCGGCCGCGAGCTCTACAAGCGGCTGGCGACGATGGGCGGGCATGTCACGCGGCTCGGCAAGTCGCTCGACGGGGCGGTCAAGGCCTACAACGAGACGGTCGGGTCGCTCGAGCGCCAGGTGCTCGTGCAGGCGAGGAGGTTCGAGCGGCACGGGATCACGGGGATCGAGCCGCCCGAGCTCCAGCCGATCGAGCGCCAGACGAGGGCGCTTGCGGCCGCGGAGCTCGTCGACCCCGACGAGCCCGTCGTGCAGGTGCTCGCCACCGGTACCGACGCCGCGTGAGCGCGGAACACGGAAGCCGGTCAGATCGTTTACACCTATGTGCCCGCCGGGGATGCCATCGTGCATCTACCGCGGGCTAACGTACGAGTAAGGAGCGGTATGTGAACGACGTTCGTGACGTGATCATCATCGGAGGCGGCCCCGCCGGCTACACGGCGGCCCTCTACACCGCGCGCGCCAACCTCAACCCGCTCGTCATCGAGGGGTTCAGCTGGGGCGGACAGCTCATGATCACGAGCGACGTCGAGAACTACCCTGGCTACGCCGACGGGGTCCTGGGGCCGGCGATGATGGCCGACTTCCGCCGGCAGGCGGAGCGCTTCGGCGCCGAGTTCCTGACGGACGACGTAACCAGGGTCGACCTCTCCGAGCGCCCGTTCAAGGTCTACGTCGGCGAGGACGAGCACCGCGCCGACACCGTGATCGTCGCGACCGGCGCGAGCGCACGCCAGCTCGGCATCCCGTCCGAGCAGATGCTGCAGGGACGCGGCGTCTCGTACTGCGCCACGTGCGACGCGGCCTTCTTCCGCGAGAAGGTGGTCGTGGTCGCCGGCGGCGGCGATTCCGCGATGGAGGAGGCGACGTTCCTGACCCGCTTCGCGGACAAGGTGTACATCGTCCACCGGCGCGACGAGTTCCGGGCCTCGCCGATCATGGTCGACCGCGCTCGGGAGAACGGGAAGGTCGAGTTCGTCGTCAACTCGGTCATCGATGAGGTGCTCGGGACCGACGAGGGCCGAGTCACCGGCGTCCGGCTGCGGAACACCGTGACCGACGAGACGTCGGAGCTCGAGGCGGACGGGATCTTCGTCGCCATCGGGCACGACCCGACCACGGCGCTCTTCCTCGACTGGCTCGACCACGACGAGCAGGGCTACCTCGTCACGGAGCCGCGCTCGACGCGGACGAACATCCCGGGCGTCTTCGCCGCCGGCGACGTGCAGGACCACGTCTACCGGCAGGCGGTCACCGCCGCGGGCTCGGGCACGATGGCCGCGCTCGACGCGCAGCGGTTCCTCGACGAGCTGAAGCACCAGCCGAGCCCGGCCGCCGTCACCTCCGCATAGCGCGGGCCCGTCTCGTGCGCCGGTCCGGCTCCGGCCGGAAGCCTCGTTACCCTCGCCGCGGATGGGCGCACGCTGGGTAGACCTCGTCGACCCGACCCGTGAGGAGCTTCTCGACGCTCTTCCCGTCCCCGTCGACCCGGAGGTCGTCGAGGCGCTCACGGCGCATCCGGGGGTGCGCGGTCCGCGACCGCTGATCGAGAGTCACGGCTCGTACGCCTTCGGGATCTTCGTCGCCATCGCGCTGCGGGAGGACGGCCGCGAGGAGGTGCGGGAGATCGACTTTGTCGCCACGCCTGCGGTCGTCGTGACCGTTCGCAAGACGCCCCCGAGCGGAGAGCCGCTCGACACGTCCGTACTCCAAGCCGCGAACGACAGCGAGTCGTCGGCCGGCCACCTCGTGCATCGCCTCGTCGACGAGGTCGCAGACTCTTTCCTGGATCTGCTCGAAGCCGTGTATGCAGAGATCGACGGGCTCGAGGACGAGATCGACGACCTCGAGCCTCCGCAGGTCAGGCAGCGCCTCCTCGAGGTGCGCCACCGCCTCCTTCACTACCGCAAGCTCGTCTCCGCGACACGGGGAGCCGTCCGCCGCGTCCTCGACGGGCGTGTCGAGGTCGGCGACCACGAGCTCTTCCCGACGGAGGTCGAGCAGCTCTTCGGGGACACGTACGACACGCTCGTTCGCGTCACCGAGGAGCTCGACATCGCACGCGACCTGCTCGCCGGCGCGCGCGACCATCTCCAGGCGAAGATCGCGCAGACCCAGAACGAGGTCGGTAAGAAGCTGACGGTCATCGCCTCCCTCGTGCTCGTCCCGTCCTTCATCGTCGGCTTCTACGGCCAGAACTTCGAAAGTGCGTTCGAGGATGAGTACTGGACGCTCGGCGCATCCACGATGCTCATCGTCGTCTCGACGCTCGTGCAGCTTGCGCTGTTCCGCTGGCGCCGCTGGATCTGATCCCCGAGTGGCGACGGGCACCTTCGAGCCGGATCTCACCCTCTGGGACGCGTGGGAGCCGGCGGAGGTGGCTCGGCGACTCGTCGGCGTCGACGCGACCTGGTACGTGACGGCGGGCTGGGCGCTCGACCTCCATCACGGCCGGCGGACGCGCGAGCACGAGGACGTCGAGATCGCCGTGCCGGAGGACGGGTTCGACGCCGTACGCGCCGCGCTCGACGGGTTCGAGCTGTGGGTGATCGGCAGTGGCCTTGCCCACCCGGTCACGCCGGCGACGCTCGCAGCCCACCATCAGACCTGGGTGCGCGAGCCCGCAACGGGCGCTTGGCGGCTCGACGTCATGCGCGAGCCGTGGGAGGGCGACACCTGGGTCTTCCGCCGCGCGCCCCGGATCCGGCTGCCACGCGGACGCGTGATCGCCCACACGAACGACGGCATCCCGTACGCGCGACCCGAGATCGCGCTGCTCTACAAGGCGAAGTCGTCGAGGCCGAAGGACGACGCCGACTTCGCTGCCGCCCTACCGCTGCTCGGCGCTGAGGAGCGCCAGTGGCTGGCACAGTCGATCGCGCTCGTCCACCCGGGGCACCACTGGCTTCAGTCGCTCGAAGCCTGATCGACGACGGCGACCCGGCTGGAAGGGCAGAGCGACGCGAGCACGCACTCCTCGCACAGCGGGCGCCGCGCGTCGCAGATGCGCCGCCCGTGCCAGATGAGCAGGTGCGGGAATCTGGCCCAGTCCGCCCGCGGCACGATCTTCTGCAGATCGAGCTCGATCTTCACGGGGAGCTCTTGCCGCGTCAGGCCGAGTCGCTGGGAGAGCCGCCGCACGTGGGTGTCGACGACGATCCCCTGCGCGTGCCCGAGCTCGGCTGCGACGACGTTCGCCGTCTTGCGGGCGACGCCCGGGAGTGTGACGAGCTCCTCCAGCTTCGTGGGCACCTCCCCGCCGAAGCGCTCGAGCAGCGCCTGCATCGTGCCCCGGATCGCCTTCGTCTTCTGCCGGAAGAACCCCGTGGCGTAGATGTCGCGCTGGAGCTCCTCCTCCGGAACGGCCAGATAGTCCTCTGGTCGCCGGTATTTCTCGAACAGCCGCTCGGTGACCCTGTTGACGTTCACATCCGTCGTCTGTGCCGAGAGCATCACGGAGACGAGCAGCTCGAGGTCCGAGCGGAAACGGAGAGCGATCTCGGCGTCCTTGTGCTCCTCCGCGAGCCGCTCGATGATCGGGCTGATCCGCTCACGACGCGTGCCGATGCCGCGGCGCTTCGCCTCGCGGACGTAGCTGCGCACGGCGCGAGGCTACACGCGCTGCGACTCGAAATACGCGCTGACCTCGTCCGGATCGGGCGGATCCACGAGGTAGCCCGCATGTTGCTCGTTCAGCGCACCGCCGACCTCGCGAATCGCGTGCGCGGCCGCTTCGACGTCGTACTGCGTCCGCCGCAGCTCGACAGCCGGGCCGAGCAGCGCCCAGAACGCACCCTGTCGTCCCTCGTACGGCATTCCGACGCTCCCTGCGTTCACGATGCGCAGCCCCGTCGGCAGCACGCGGTCGAACTGGACGTGCGTGTGTCCGCAGACGAGGAGGTCGGCCTCGACGTCGCCGAGCAAATCGATGACGGCATCGTCGGGCGTGATCCTCGTGAAGATCGGCTCGTCGGCGCTCGGGATCGCGTGGCAGAAGAGTGTTCGCCCGAGCGCGTCGACGTCGAACTCGACAGTCAGCGGCCAGGTCGCAATCGGGGCGAGACGCGCGTCGCCGAGGCGCTCACGCTCGATTTCCCAGTCGATGCCGTACTCGTCGGTGCCCTCGAGCACCTGCCGATCGGCGTTGCCGCGCACGAAGCGCACATGTGGCATGGCTGCGAGACGGTCGAAGACCTCAACGGAGAATGGGCCGCCGACGAGATCGCCGCCACAGACGATTGCGTCGACGCCCTCGGCGTCGATCTCCGCAAGCACGGCCTCGAGCGCCGGCAGGTTCCCGTGGACGTCGGAGATGGCGGCGACCCGCACCGCCTGAAACTACCCGTGTACGAGGAGGCGAGGCCCCGCGCAGACGACGTCGAGCGCCGGGCAGCCCGAGCACGCGAAATCGCCCGGCGTCGGCCTGAAGTCACCCGCCCGGATGCGCCCGATCGCCTCGGACAGCTCGCGCTCGAGCGCAGGCGCGTCGGCGGTCGAGAAGGTCGCGCTCACGAGGTCGCCCGGCCGCTCGAGGAACTGGTAGACGATCTCGGCCTCGTCCGCCCCGCCGCGGAGGCAGGCGAGCGCGTACACGAGCCGCTGCAGCCGGTACTCGGCCTCGACGACCTCCGTCGGGTCCGCGCCGTCGAGGACGTTCGACTTGTAGTCGGCCACGAGCGCCTTCCCGTTCGAGCGCCAGAGGACGTCGAGACGGCCATGCAAGAGCACACCGTCGTGCTCGAAGGCAAAGGGCCGCTCGGTGCGGGCGCCGGGAAGCTCGGCGAGGCGGCGCGCGAGCTCCGACTCGCAGTAGGCGTCGACGAGCGCCGCGATGCGGTCGATCTCCGCCTCCGTCGCGGCCGGATACCACGCGAGGACCGCCTCCTCGAGCTGGGCCCGTGGAGGTGGCTCCGGGCGATCCAGCGGGACGATCTCGAGTAGACGGTGCACGGCGTCGCCGATCTCGTTTCCGGCCAGGGCCGGACGCTCGGCCGCCTCCTCGGCAGCGGGGCCATCCTCGTCCGGCTCCTCCACGCGAGCGGCGCGAACCGGCCTGAGCCCCGCAACGCGCTCGGCGAAGTAGCGGTACGAGCAGCGCTCGAAGAGTGCGATCGCGCTGTACGACAGCTGGCGGACGTCATGCAGCGGCGGGGCCTGAGGCTCGCCGAGGGGTGACAGGGTCACCCCGACCGGCGCCGGGCCGAGCGGCAACTCGCCGAACAGCTCGAGCTGACCGACCTCGGGACGCTCGGCCTCCTCGGCGACGGCGTCGACGCTCGCCGCCGGAGCGAAGCGGTCGACGCGGAGGAGGAACCGAGCCTCGCCACGATCGATCTCGACCGGCTCGCTACGAGCCTCGCCTACGGTCTCCCCCGCTCCGAGCCGCTCGAGCACCCAGCCGATCGGCGTCTCGCGATCCGCGCTCCGCTCGAGGTCGACGGCGCCGGACACGATCAGCCGGTCGATCGCGCGCGTCATCGCGACGTAGTACAGGCGAAGCCGTTCCTCGCGCTCCTGCGCGCGCTCGGCTTCGCGGACCTCCTCGAAGTCGAAGACCGGCCGGCGGTCGCCCCGGGTCGGATGGATCATCCGGAACCCGAAGCGGCCGTCCGAGAGCGCGACGATCTCGTCGCCCCCGCGCTGCCCGCCCGTGTCGCGACCCGCATCCGCGACGACGACGACCTTGAACTCGAGGCCCTTCGCGCCGTGGATCGTGAGCAGGCGCACGGCGTCCGCTCCCTCCTCCTCGGCGAGCGCCTCGAGCTGCTTCGCCCCCAACGCCTCCTGGTCCTGGACGAAGCGGACGAAGGCGGCGAGATCGGAGCCGCGGACAGCCTCGTATTCCCGCGCGAGCCGCCCGAGCTTGCGCAGGTTCGCGAACCGACGGGGACCGTCCCAGCGGGCGAGGATCGCGAGGTCGTAGTCGTGCTCGGAGAGGATCTGCTCGCAGAGCCGCTCGAGTCCCGCGCGCGACGACACACGGACGAGCCGCTCGTAGCGCTGGATGAACGCGCGCAGAAGCTGCTCCTCCTCGACCGGGATCCCTTCAGGGAGCGTCCGCTCGAGCGCGGTGAAGAGCGGTCGCTTCGGCGCGCCGCGGCGCAGCAGCACGAGCGTGTCGTTCGAGACCCCGACGAACGGCGAGGCGAGGACGGTCGCGAGCGCGACGTCGTCGTAGCGGTTGTGCAGCAGCCGAAGGTACGCCAACAGGTCGGCCACCTGCTGCTGCCCGAAGTAGCCACGGCCCGTCGCGCGATACGTGGGGAGGCCGAGGCGGCGAAGCTCCTCCTCGTACATCTCCGCATCCGACCCCGCGGCGAAGAGGACCACGATCTCGCCGGGGACGGCCTCGCCCGAGTCCACGAGCTCCCGAACCCTCCGCGCGATCGCACGCGCCTCGCCCCGGCGCCAGTGCTGGCCCGTGTCCTTGTAGCTCGCCTTGTCGGTGACGAGCAGCTCGACCGGGTGGCCGAAGACCGGGTCCGCGAACTCCGCGGAGGCCGCGAGCGGCTGGAAGTCGTCCCCGAATGCGCCCGCGAAGAGGTGGTTCACGGCCGCCAGCACCTGTGGCCGCGACCGGTAATTGCTCCTCAGGCTCAGCAGGTTCGACGCCTCCTCGCGCCGCTGCCGGAACACCCCGACGTCGGCGTGCCGGAACCCGTAGATCGACTGGAACTCGTCTCCGACCGTGAAGACCTCCGTCACGTCCGGATGCGCGACGAGGTCGATGAGCTCGCACTGCAGAAGGTTCGTGTCCTGGAACTCGTCGACCATCACGATGCGGAAGCGCAGCTGCGCCGCCTCGCGCACCTCCTGGTCGTCCCGAAGCAGATCGCGAGCAGCGAGCTGGAGGTCCTCGAAGTCGACGACCGACTCGCGCCGCTTCGCGAGCGCGTACTCAGCGGCGAAGCGCTCCAGCAGCTCCTGGAGAAGCACGCGATCGGACGCCGCGAGCTCTTCGAGCGCGGCCTGCTCGAGCGCCTTGCGGGCCTGCTCGTACGAGGCGGCGCGTGCTCCGCGGCTCTGGAGCGACGACAGGTCCACGACGCGCTCGGGCGTGGTGCCCTCCGCCGCGATCCTGCCCGCCTCGGCCGCGTTGCTCTTCTGCGTGTCCGTTGCGCTCGCGTCCTCCAGGAGGCAGGCGGCCTCCGTACGAAGCGCGGTCAGCGCCTCCTCGAAGCTCGGGCGCTCACCCAGCTCGAGGACGAGCGGGCGACCCGCCGAGCGCAGCGTCTCGTAGACGCCCGTGAGCATCCGGCGCAGGCCGCTTGCGCGGTACGTCGCGAGAAGACGAAGGCGCTCCGGCTCGCCGCCGGCGCAGAACGACTCGAGCGCGCGCTCGAACGCCTCGCCGCGCAGCACCGCGGCGCCGGCCTCGTCCAGCTCGCGGAAGCGCGGATCCAGCCCGACGCCGAACGGGTGCGCCTTCAGGAGGCGGTTGCAGAAGCCGTGGATCGTCGAGATCCAGGCGCCGTCGAGCTCGCGCGCGAGGTCGTGCCGTCCCCGGCCGAGGAGCGCGGCCCGGATCCGGCTGCGGAGCTCTCCCGCCGCCTTGCGCGTGTATGTGATGACGAGGATCGACTCGACGTCGAGCCCGCGTTCGCACACCGCGCGGACATACCGCTCGACGAGGACCGACGTCTTCCCGGTCCCGGCACCCGCGGAGACGAAGACGTTTCCGGTCGTCTCGACGGCCTCGACTTGCTCGTCGTTGAGCCTTGCCAGCGTCTCGTCGACGACGGTCACGAGCGCGGCACCCGACAGACTTTCCAGAGGTCACACCACGCGGGGCAGCCGTCACCCTTCGGGTCGTGGCGCACGTCTCCGGCGCGGATCCGCTCCGCGTACTCGCCCGCCCGCTCGCGAGCCGTGTCGACCTGCGCCCAGAAGGCGTCGTCGTCCAGGTAGTCGTCCCTGGCGAAGCCCGGCAAGTCCTCGCGCGCGGACGAGCGAAGCATGCCGCGGGTCACACGCCTGCCGGCCAGCGCCCGGTAGACGCCGCCGAGCGGCTCGACGCCGACGAGGTCGCGCAGCACGAGGACGTAGAGCGGGATCTGCAGCCGGAGCTCGCGGTCGATGTCCCGCGCGGAAGGCGCGCCGACGCCGGACTTGTAGTCCTGGACGATCCCCCGCGCGCTGAAGGGGTCGATGTCGATCCGGTCGATCTTGCCGGAGAGCGTGAGGCCCTCCCCGAGCGAGAGCCCGCGCTGGAGCTCCGGAGCTGCGCGGTCCGAGCCAAAGGCGACCTCCAGTCGCCGTGGGTCGAAGGCAACGCGGGACACGGACTCGTCGCGGACGAATCCCTCGAGGTCGGCGAGCAGCGTCTGCCGCAGCTCAGCGCCCTGGAGGTCGGTCAGGTCGAGCTTCACCCCGGACTCCAGCGCGGCATCGAGACAGCGGCGCACGTGATCGAGCGCCGACTCGAGGTTCTCCGGCGTCACGCGATCGGCGCCGACCTCCTTCGGCAGCGTCGCGTAGAACGCGCGGAGCGCCGTGTGCATCACCGATCCGCGCAGCATCGGGTCCGGCTCGGCGTCGATCCGCTTCGGATCGATGACGCGCTCGACGAGCCACGCGGACGAGCAGTCGGCGAAGCGCTCGAGCTCGGTCGCGGCGAACGTGGTCCGCCCGCCGAGCCAGCTGAGCACGCCGGGGGTCGCCAGCCCGGTGGGTCGTTCGAAGGCCGCGAGCGCCCGGTCGAGTCGGCGAGTCCAGCCGTTCGCGGTCGCGAGTGCCGAGGCGCTCTCGCCGTCGTCGACGGAGAGCCGGGCGAGCGCACGCAGCCGCTCGCGGTCGGACGGTGCCGACTCGAGCGCCCACGTGAGGCTGGACAACGGCCGCCGCTGCGTCGCGCGCGCGATCTCTCCGTCATCGAAGAGCGCCCGGACGTCCTCCCAGAACGGGCTCGGCTCGCGCGGCACCCCGTCGTCCGTGGCAGCCTCGCGCGCGAGCACGAGCCGCCGGGCGGCGCGCGTGCACGCGGTGTAGAAGAGGTAGCGGTCACGCGCGACCGAGTCGACACGTTCGAGCCGGCCTCCGAGGTCGCGGCGCGCGTCGTCGTCCAGAAACGGCGACGGACGGTCACGCCTCGGGAACGTGCCCTCCTCGAGGCCGAGCAGGATCACGACGTCGAAGTCGCGCGTACGCGCCCGGCGGTAGTCGAGAACGGCGACATGTCCTGCCTCGCCCGCCGCGACCGGACGAACGGTCGTCCGCTCGAGCGCGGCGACGACGGCTTCGGGCCCGAGCGGGCTGCCATCGCGGCGCGCGAAGGTCTCGAGCTCGTCCAGCGTCCGTGCCACGGCCTGGTACGCGCGGGCGTCCGCGCGTGCGTCGTCGGTCGTCGGCGGAGCCTCCAGGCCCCAGGCGGAGCGCGCCATCGCCCGCGACAGCTCGCGGACGGCGGCGATCGGGTCCTCTGCCTCGCGCAGCTTGTCGAGCGCCGGCAGCGGAGCCCCGCGAATCCGCTCGGTCTCCTCCGCCACGCGCTCGGGCTCCGCGATCGCGCGCCCCCGGAGACGGCCCTCGACGTAGTCCACGGAGCGCCGCTCGAGCCCCGAGAACGGCGAGCGCAGGTAGCGAAAGAGGTCGCCGCGCCGGCCCTCGAGCCACGCGAACCGCAGAAGGCCGAGCAGCGCTCGCCCGAATGCCGTCTCCCCCAGCCGCGCCGGCTGCTCGATCGCGAACGCGATCCCGAGCGGGACGAAAACGGTGTCGAGCACCGCCCGCCAGCGATCCACCGAGTCGCAGACGACGCCGATCCGCTCCGCGGGCGCTCCGTGCCGGAGCAGCTCGAGCACCTCTGCAGCGACGAGCTCCGTCGTGCCGCGTGCACCGGCGCCCTCGAGGAACCCGATCGCGCCGTCGAGCGACGGCGCCGCCGCTGGGACGTCGGCGAACAGCTCCCGCTCGAGGTGGACGAGCGCCGCAGAGACGCCGTGCGCGCGCTCATGCGACGGCCCGAGCTCCTCGATCGAGCCCGCCGCCAGTCCGGCGAGATCCCCGACCGTGCGCTCGAGCGAGGCGAACGCCGCCCTCCCCGGCTCGTAGGGAATCGAGACGGTGACCTCGGCGCGCGCTGAGAGCGCCTCCAGAAGCGCCCACTCGGCGGCCGTCAGGTCCTCGAAGCCGTAGGCGAAGACGGGCTCGCCCGACCAGGCACCGAAGTCAGAAGCGAGGCGCTCGACGGCGCGGCTGCGAAGCCGGTCGCGGTCCCAGAACTCGAGCCGGTCGAGCTCCTCGCGATACGCCTCGGCAAGCCGTCCCAGGTCGCCGTCCAGCCGGCTCGGCGCGACGAGAGCCGACTCGACTTCGCCCAGCGTCGCGAGAAGCGAGTCGGCGAATCCTTCCGACGACGAGGAGCCCGAGAGCCCGCTCAGGCTCGTGCGCGCGATCGCCCTGCGGATCGCGAGCGCGCGCTGCGTCTCGGACGCGACGGGACGGCGAAGCGGGTCGTCGCCGACGATGTGCTCGAAGAGGTCGTCGAACGTCCCGATGCGCCCCGCGAGCAGCGCGGGACGCCGCCGCAGGAGGTCGCGCTCGACCCGCTCGACATCGACGCGGTTCGGGACGACGAGCCAGGGATCGTCGCCGTCGTCGCGGTCGAGCGCGGTGAGATACCGCTCCAGAAGCAGCGCGACCTTGCCGGCGTGGGCCGGCCCAACGACAAGCGCGAGCGCCATTTGCCCATGGTAGTCCCGGCCTCCGACGCACTTTCGTACGCCGCAGGGTCGATCCGCGCGACTCTGCGGAAAGAGCGCGAAATGCCGCCGTGGCGGCTATGCGTGGCCGGCTATGCGGCTGCTGCGGACTTCGGGCGGCGGCCCCGGCGCGCGACCGCCTGGCCCGGCATCTTCGTCGAGCACGCGTCGCAGAGGTCGGCCTGCTTCGCGCCGCGCCGCGCATCGTTGAACGTAATGCGCATCACGGCGCCCTTTCCTTCCTCGACTTCGTTCGAGCAATTGTCACAAACGAGGATCGTCTTTCGAGCCATCAGTCATTCCCTCCTTGGATCTCACACGGAATCGCGAACAAGCGTAGAAAAACCGGATGAAAATTGCAATCGAAATAGACGTGTCCCTTTTGGCCGCGATGCAACGCAGTAGGATCCCCGCGTGACCACGATCGTCGTCCTCGAAGGCGACCAGACGGGCCAGGAGCTCCTCGAGGAGTCACTGCGCGTCCTCTCGCCGGACGTCGTCGGCTCCGAGCTCGCGTTTCCACGCTATGACCTCTCGCTCGAGAACCGACGCGCGACGCAGAACGCGGTCGTGTACGAGGCGGCGAAAGCAATCCGCGAGCACGGCTTCGGACTGAAGGCCGCGACGGTCACGCCCGAGGGTGCCGGCGACGTCGGCTCGCCGAACCGGATCCTGCGCGAGGAGATCGGGGGCAAAGTGATCGTTCGCACGGGCCGGCGCATCCCGGGGTGGTTCCGCTCGGCGGAGTGCACGCTCCGATCTCCGTCGTGCGTATGGCTGTCGGCGACGCTTACGGGGCCAAGGAGTGGCGCGAAGGAGAGGGCGAGAACGAGGTCGCCTATCGGACGGAGCGAATCGAGCGGGACATCTGTCACGCCGTCGCGGAGTTCGCGTTCCGACAGGCGGAGCGAATGGACGCGAAGGTCTTCGGTGGGCCGAAGTACACGGTCAGCCCGATCTACGAAGGAATGCTCAAGGAGGAGATGGACAAGGCGGCGGCACGCCATCCCGACATTCCGTACGAGCCGCAGCTCATCGACGCGACCTTCGCGCTTCTCATCTCGTCGAGCGGCGCGCCGATGGTCATCCCTGCGCTGAACCGCGACGGCGACATCCTCTCCGACCTGGTCCTCCCGCTATTCGGATCGATCGCGGGCTCCGAGTCGCAGCTCGTCGCGTTCGGCGACGACTACGTTCCGAGCGCCCTCATGGCGGAGGCCGCGCACGGCACGGCGCCGTCGCTCGAGGGGAAGAACGTCGCGAATCCCATGGCGATGATCCTCGCCGGGGCATCCCTCCTCTCCCACGCGGACGAGGAGGATCTCCAGGAAGCCGGGCGGGCGATCCGCGAGGCGTGCCTCGAGGCGGTCGCGGACGGCATCCGCACGTCCGACCTCGGCGGTCACCACGGGACGCGCGAGTTCACCGACGACGTGATCCGGCGCACGAAGACGAAGCTCGAGATCTGGTCGTCGCTGTAGCGGTTCCGAGCGCTCCCGTTCGGCGCGGTCCATAGAGTTGCGCCCGCCGATGCGACTTGCGGTTCCGAAAGAGACGGCGCCCGGAGAACGACGCGTGGCGCTCGTGCCGGAGACGGTCTCGAAGCTCTCCGCGGCCGGCTTCGAAGTCAGTGTCGCCCGTGACGCGGGCGCGGCTGCGGGCTTTCCCGACGCCGACTACGCGGAGGCCGGCGCCCAGGTCGTCGACGCTGCTGCGGTCTTCTCGAATGCCGAAGCGGTCGCCTGCGTCTCGAAGCCGGCAGCGGACGCAATCGGGGCGCTCTCGCCGGGAACGGTGCTCGTCGGGTTCCTCCAGCCGCTCACCGACACGGAGGGGATCGCGCAGCTACGCGAGGCCGGCGTGGTGGCGTTCGCTATGGAGTCGATCCCGCGAATCACGCGCGCGCAGTCGATGGATGCGCTCTCGTCACAGGCCACGGTCGCCGGCTACAAGGCGGTTCTCCTCGCCGCCGACCGCGTTCCGAAGCTCTTCCCGATGCTGATGACGGCCGCGGGGACGATCGCACCCGTCCGTGCGCTCGTGATCGGCGCGGGCGTCGCGGGCCTCCAGGCGATCGCAACCGCACGACGGCTCGGCGCCGTGGTCTCGGCGTTCGACGTCCGGCCGGCCGTGAAGGAGCAGGTCGAGAGCCTCGGCGCGTCGTTCCTCGACCTCGGCGTCCGCACCGAGGAGACGGAGGGCGGCTACGCGCGGGAGCTCTCGGCGGAGGAGCAGGCGCAGCAGCAAGCCGCGCTCGAGGAGCGGATCCCCGACTTCGACGTCGTGATCACGACCGCAGCGGTTCCGGGACGGCCCGCGCCGAAGCTCATCCCGGGCAGCGCGGTCGACGGCATGCGTGCAGGCTCCGTGATCGTCGACCTCGCCGCCGAGACGGGCGGCAACTGCGAGCTGACGGTGCCCGGCGAGGTCATCGAGCACGGCGGCGTGACGGTCGACGGGACGACGAACCTCCCCTCGCTCATGGCGTTCCACGCGAGCCAGCTCTACTCGCGGAACGTCGCCGCGCTCCTCCAGCATCTGGCTCCGAACGGCGAGCTCGAGCTCGACTGGGACGACGAGATCACGGCCGGCGCGTGCGTCACGCGGCCGGAAGGGGCTGCCGCATGACGAGCCTGCCGCTCGTCATCGAGCTGACGATCCTCGTGCTCGCGGCGTTCCTCGGCTTCGAGGTGATCGCGAAGGTGCCGACGATGCTCCACACCCCGCTGATGTCGGGGGCGAACTTCATCCACGGCATCGTGATCGTCGGCGCGATCATCGTCCTCGGGGAGGCCGACGACACGTTCACGAAGGTCGTCGGCGTCACGGCGCTCGTGCTTGCGACCGCCAACGTCGTCGGCGGCTGGTTCGTGACCGACCGCATGCTCGGGATGTTCAAGCGGCGACCCGACCCGCCGAAGGCGGACCGCAAGGGCGACGACACGTGATCTCCGATCCGGACGTCGTCGGCCTTCTCTATCTCGTCACGATCGTCTGCTTCATCGTCGCGCTCAAGTTCCTCTCGTCTCCGAAGCACGCGCGCAAGGGCAACTGGGTCGGCGGCGTGGGGATGCTCGTCGCGATCGCAACGACGCTCCTCCTGGACGGCATCGGGAACTGGGGGCTGATGGTCGGTGGGCTCGTCGTCGGCACGGTCGTCGGCCTCGTCGGCGCACGGACCGTGCGCATGACGGCGATGCCGCAGATGGTCGCGATCTTCAACGGCGTCGGCGGCGGTGCGGCCGCGCTCGTGGCGCTCGCCGAATGGCACAACGTGGCCGATCCGGCGGGCGACGAGACGGTCTCCGTCGTGCTCTCCGCGCTGATCGGGTCGATCTCGTTCGCGGGCTCCGCAATCGCGTACGGGAAGCTCCAGGAGCTCATCAGCGGCCGCCCGATCGTCTTCCCCGGGCAGAACGTCGTCAACATTCTCGTCCTGCTGGGCGCCGCGGCTCTCGGGGTCGCAGCGATCGCGGGCGTCGAGGGCGAGTGGGTGCTCATCGCCCTGATCGGGCTCGCGCTGCTCTTCGGCGTCATGTTCGTCCTGCCGATCGGCGGCGCGGACATGCCGGTCGTCATCTCGCTGCTGAACGCGTTCACGGGCCTCGCGGCCTCGGCGACGGGGTTCGTGCTCGATTCGACCGTCCTCATCGTGTCGGGAATGCTCGTCGGCGCCGCAGGCACGCTCCTCACGCTGCTCATGGCGAAGGCGATGAACCGCTCGGTCGCCAACGTCCTCTTCGGCGCGTTCGGCCAGGTGCAGACGGGCGCAAGCGCCGCGCGCGGCGACGACGGCAGGACGGTGCGCGCGACGACGCCGGACGACGTGGCCGTGCAGCTCTCCTTTGCGCGCAAGGTGATCGTCGTCCCGGGCTACGGGATGGCCGTCGCCCAGGCGCAGCACGACGTCCGCCAGCTCGCCGACCTTCTCGAGGAGCGAGGCGTCGACGTGAAGTACGCGATCCACCCCGTCGCGGGCCGCATGCCCGGGCACATGAACGTCCTTCTCGCCGAGGCGAACGTGCCGTACACGCAGCTCCAGGAGATGGACGAGATCAACCCGGAGTTCCCGCAGACCGACGTCGCGCTCGTCATCGGAGCGAACGACGTCACGAACCCGGCCGCGCGGAGCGACCCCGGGAGCCCGATCTACGGGATGCCGATCCTCGACGTGGACAAGGCCGCGAGCATCGTCGTCCTCAAGCGCTCCATGCGACCCGGCTTCGCGGGCATCGACAACGAGCTCTACCTCGATCCGAAGGCGACGATGCTCTTCGGGGACGCCAAGGAGTCGGTGCTCAAGCTGATCACGGCCGTGAAGGCCTCGTAGCGCGATTCAGGGCGTCCGCCGCCGGAGCGTCGCGGCGCCATTCGGGCGAGTCAAGCAGACCGGTACGCTCGCGCCCGATGGTTCCGGTCTTCAGCGCCGCGGACGTGGAGCGGGCGGTGTCGCCGCACGAGGCGTACGACGCCGTTCGAGAGGCGTTCGTCGCGTACGAGCGCGGCGAGTGGACGATGCCGCCGAAGGTCTACGTCACGAACTACCCGGCCGGCGACTTCCGGGCAATGCCGGCGATCGGCGGCGGGCACGCGTTGCTCAAGTGGGTCACGTCGTTCCCGGGCAACGCCGCGCGCGGCCTGCCGACGGTCACCGGCCTCGTGGTGCTCTCGGATGCGGACACGGGCGCCCTGCTCGCGGTACTCGACGCCTCGGCCGTTACCGCGCTCCGAACCGCCGCCGCGGCCGCGATCGCTGCCGACGCGCTCTGCCGTCCGGGAGCGTCCTCGTACGCCGTCGTCGGGGCGGGCGTGAACGGCGCGGAGACCGTGCGCATGCTCGTCGCGCACGGCGCCGAGCCGCTGGTGTGGGACGTGGACGAGGGTCGGCGCAGCGCGGTCGCCGAGCGGCTCGGCGCGCGGGTCGCATCGAGCTCGCAAGAGGCGCTCGCGTGCGAAGTCGTCGTCACGGTCACGCCGGGCTCGACCGTGCTCTTCCCCGCGGGCTCGCTCGAGGCGGGGCAGCACGTCTCGCTGATGGGGGCCGACGGGCCGGGAAAGGCGGAGGTGGCGGTCGACGAGCTCCAGCGCGCGCACCTCTTCTGCGACGACTGGGAGCAGGCGAGCCACGGCGGAGAGCTGACGGCCGCGGTCGAAGCGGGCGCAGTGACGCGGGATGATGTAACGCCGCTGGGCGCGGTCCTCGCCGGGACAGCCGACGGCCGGCGAGATGCCGGCGACATCACGCTCTTCGACTCCACCGGTCTCGCGCTCCAGGACCTGGCGATCGCGAAGCTCGCTTACGCGAGGCGTGACGAGCTGGATCTGCAGACGATCGAGCTCTTGTCGACCGCGTAGCGATCCCCGCACTGTCGGCGACGGCCAGCGGGTGTGAGCGCAAACGCGATCAAGCGCCCACTGTCACGCCCCGTGACAATGACGCGACATGAACGCGGCCGCCGACACCTTCTCCCGGTTCGTCGATGTCCTGGCCGCGACGCTCGACGACCATGAGGCGACCGGGGAGGCGCTGGCGTCACGCGTGCACCTGTCGCGGCACCACTTCGACAGGGTCGTCGCCGGCGTTGCCGGGGAACCGCCTGTGGCGTTCCGCCGGCGAATTCTGCTCGAGCGCGCGGCGTACCGCCTGATCGTGAGCGACGACACGGTCATCGGTGTAGCAATCGAAGCCGGCTATTCCTCTCACGAGGCGTTCACCCGCGCTTTCAGGAGGGCATATGGGCGAACACCGTCCGAATGGCGTCGCCGTCCCGCGCGCTTCCAGATCGACGCACCCAGCCGCGTGCATTTTCATCCGCCGGGAGCGCTTCGCGTCCCTGCCCGACGAAAGGTCACTGCCATGGAGCTGCTCACACGCATGGTCGAGCATCACGTCTGGCTCGTCGGCGAGATGCTCGACCGAGCCGGCAGGCTTTCAGACGATGTGCTCGACACGACCATCGAGATCTCGGTCGAAGGAATCGATGATCGCCCCACCGTCCGATCACAGCTTTCGAGGCTGGTCGGCCAGCTCGCGCAGTGGAACGCAGCGACTGTCGGCCTCGACTACGACTTCAGGACCGAGGAGCAGGCGGGCGTTGGACGAATGCGAGCCCGACTCGCCGAGTGTGGGCCTGAGTTCGTCGAGCAGGTCGGTACGTTCGTTCGGGAAGACCGCCTCGACGAGACGTTCGTCGACATCGTCTGCGATCCCCCGAGGGTCTTCACCTACGGCGGGATGATCGCTCATGTGCTGACCTTCGGCGCGCACCGGCGTACGCTCGTCTGTGGCGCCCTCGTGGACGCGGGAGTAACCGACCTAGGCGCAGGCGACCCGATGCACTGGGTGGCCGACGCGAGCTGATCCCGTGTCGTCGGATCGAACGATGCCCGAGGACCACTTCGGAGAGCCCGTGGCGGAGACGTACGACGAGTACTCGGCGCAGATGTTCCGACCCGAGGCCGTCGATCCCGTCGTCGACTTCCTCGCCGAGCTCGCGGGCGGCGGCGCTGCGCTCGAGCTCGGCATCGGTACCGGCCGCATCGCGCTGCCGCTCGCGGCGCGGGGCGTCTTGGTGCACGGGATCGACCTGTCGGAGGCAATGGTCGCGAGACTGCGGGCAAAGCCAGGCGGCGACGCTATCCCCGTCACGATCGGGGACTTCGCAACGACGACGGTCGACGGGACGTTCTCGCTCGCCTATCTCGTCTTCAACACCATCGGGAACCTGACGACACAGGACGAGCAGGTGGCGTGCTTCGAGAACGCCGCGGCGCATCTGGAGCCTGGCGGCTGCTTCGTGATCGAGGTCGGGGTGCCCGACCTGCAGCGGCTGCCGCGCGGAGAGAGTTTCGTGGTGTTCCACGTCGGCGACACGCACGTCGGCGTCGACGAGTACGACGTCGCGAACCAGGGTCTCGTCTCGCACCACTTCCAGCAGACCGAGGGAGCGACGTTCCAGCGATCGTCGGGCCCGTTCCGCTACGTCTGGCCGTCCGAGCTCGACCTCATGGCGCGGATCGCGGGGATGAGGCTGCGCGAGCGGTGGAGCGGCTGGAAGCGGGAGCCGTTCACGAGCGAGAGCACGAAGCACGTCTCCGTGTGGGAGAAGCCGGCGTCGTCCTCCGGCAAGTAGGCGCTTAGGGCGTACGGAGCTCGAGCCCGGCGCCGGCGAGCACGCGGGCGACGAAGCCGCGCTTTCCGGTCGTATAAGCGGCGAGGTCGCTCCCGTGGTCCTCCGCGAGGCGCGCTTTCAACGCCTCGTACTCGGCGGCCAGCGCGGGATCGGCACGAAGGGCATCCCGGAAGGCGAGGCGCCGGGAATTCATAAGCAAGAGTCCTATCCCCCCAGCATGTCGATGACCGGCTTGGCGGCGATGCCGGGAATCGCAGTCGACCCTATGTGGTGGATCCCGCCTTCCAGCCAGGCTCCGAGGGTCGCCGCGAGAAGGTTGCGTTCCGCGTCGAAGCGCACCGCCCAATCCGGGTCATAGGGCACGAGCACGACCCGGTCGCGCGGCATCGGGCTGGCTAGTTGAGGAGCCGAGCGGGCTCGAAGTGGCCGAGCAGCGGGTCGCGGTCGCCGAGGATGGCGCGCGCGACGAGCTTTCCGGCGCCGAAGCCGAGGACGTTGCCGTGGCCCGAATAGCCTCCGGCCATCCAGACACCGTCGAGCTCGGGCACCGGGCCGACGACGGGCAGGAAGTCGAAGACCATCCCGAAGATCCCGGCCCAGCGGTAGTCGACGCGGAGCTCCCGCCCGAACAGGTCGTTGACGAATCGCTCGAGCGCCGCCTGGACGACGGGCGTCGTCCGCTCCTCGGCGGTGAACTCGTCCTGGAGCGACACGTCCCGGAAGCCGCCCGCGACGACGCGGCCGTCCGCGCGCTGGTGCCAGTAGTCGAAGCCGTGCCGGCCGTAGTGCGGGACCTCGAAGTGAAGCTCCGGCGCGGGCTCGGTGGCGATGACCTGCCCTCTGCGTGGGAACGATCAGGCCTTCGAGCGGGCCGAGGAGGCCGCTCGGATACCCGTCGGTCGCGACGACCACCGTGTCCGCTCCCGTCTCGGCTGTCGACGACACGGTCGTGTGCTCGTGGAACTCGACGCCCGCTTCCGCCGCGCGCGCGGCGAGTCGCCTGACGACCGTCGCCGGCTGGAGGACGCCGTCGGGGGCGTGGAAGAGCGCCGCCGGATAGTCGCCGAGCGGATTCGGAAGCTCGTCGACCCACTCGACTTCGAAGCCGTCCTCGCGGAGCGCATCGAACTCCGCACGTAACTCGTCCCGCTCTTCCTCGTCCGCTGCCAGACGAAGGCTCCCGGTGGGTCGGAACGCATCGCCGGCAAGCCTCGGCGAGCTCCACGACGGACCGCTCCGTCCAGCGCCAGAGCTCTCGCGTCGCATCGCGGCCGATCGCGTCCGCCAGCACCGGATACGCAGCGGCGCCGCCACGAAGCGCGAAGCCGCCGTTCCGGCCGCTGGCCCCACCCGCGATCTCGCGTGACTCGTACAGGCGTACGCGGAGCCCCGCCTCGGCGAGGGTCAGCGCGCACGAGCAGCCGGTGATCCCGCCCCCGACGACTGCCACGTCGGGAGGGCCCGAGAGCTCGACGCGAGGGAGCGCCTGCGCCGGCTCGTCGAGCCAGTACGAGGTCGTCGACATCGGCACGCGATCCTACGTGGCCGCCGACGTGGGCTCTCGGGTCAGCCGATAGCGAAGCTGCATCGGCGATCACGCAGCGAGGCTAGACCGAGGCGCGATAGACGCCGTCCTCGAGCTCGATTCGCCGGGCGAGCTCGAGCTCGACGAGCGCGGCGGCCGCGGAGGCCGGGTCGAGGCCCGAGGTGCGAACCACCTCGTCGGCCGTCAGCGCCCCCTCGCGGAGCCGGTCGAGGATGGTCTGCGCGGTCTCGCCGACGTCCGCGGGCTCGGCCTTCGCCGGCTGCAGGTCGAAGAGCTCGAGGACGTCGTCCGCGGAGGTGACCGGCGTCGCACCGAGCTTCAGGAGCGCGTTCGTCCCCGCCGAGAGCGCGCTCGTGATCTCTCCCGGCACGGCGAGCACGTCGCGCCCTTCCTCGAGCGCGAAGTCGGCGGTGATGAGCGCCCCGCTCCGCTCCCTCGCCTCGACGACGACCGTCGCCCGACACAGACCGGCGATGATGCGGTTCCGCGCGGGGAAGCGCCAGGGAGCCGGCTCGACGCCGGGCTCGTACTCGGACACGACCAGGCCTCGCTCGCAGATCCGGCGCGCGAGCTCGGCATGCGCCGCGGGATAGTCGCGGTCGATGCCGCATCCGAGGACGGCCACCGTGGTCCCGCCCGCCTCGAGCGCTCCGCGGTGCGCCTCGCCGTCCACGCCGCGCGCCATCCCGCTCGTCACGACCAGACCCGCGGCCGCGAGCTCGCGTCCCAGCGAGCGCGCGACGGAGCGGCCGTAGGAGGAGCACGCACGCGCACCCACGACCGCAACCGCCGGCTTCGAGAGCAGCGTGAGATCGCCGCTTCCGCGCACGAAGAGCTCCCGCGGTGGGTCGTGGATCGCCGCGAGAAGCGACGGGAAGTCCTCGCTCCGACGAGCGATTCGACGCACGGCGTCACGCGTCACCTCACGCCGGAAGCTCCGCAGGCATCCGGTAGGAGAGCGCCTCGGCGACATGTTCGGGCTCGACCTGCGAGGCGCCGGCCAGCGCGGCGACCGTCCTCGCGACGCGGGCCACGCGAACCCGGCCACGACCCGAGAGCGGCAGCCGGTCGACGGCGTTCGAGAGCAGCTCGGACGCGTCGCTCCGTGCGACGCGGGAGCGACGCGCGCAAACGCTCTCGCGCAACCACGACCCTCTCCCGCACGACGCTCGAGCGCTCACCCGGCGCCGCCGCGAGCTCGGCCGCACGCGGACGCGGCATCGCGACGGCGAGGTCGAACCGGTCGAGGAGTGCCCGCGAGAGCTTCTCCCGGTACGCGGCAAGCCGCTGCGCGCTGCAGCCGCACTCGACTGCCGGGTCGCCGCGGCCGCCGCACGGGCACATGTTCATGGTCCCGACGAGCTGGAACCGCGCCGGGAAGATCGCGTGCCCGCCCATGCGGGCGACCGCGACGACGCCGTCCTCGAGCGGCTGCCGGAGCGCCTCGAGGACCGAGCGCGGGAACTCGGGCAGCTCGTCGAGCAGCAACACGCCGCGGTGCGCCAGCGAGACCTCTCCGGGCCGCGGCGTCGGGCCGCCTCCGACGATCGCCGGCGCAGACGTCCCGTGATGCGGCGCGCGAAACGGCGGGACGGTGACGAGCGGCCGGTCGTGCGGCAGCAGGCCGGCGACCGAGTGGATCCGCGTCACCTCGAGCGCCTCCTGCCGCGTGAGCGGCGGGAGGATCCCCGGAAGCCGCCGCGCGAGCATCGTCTTCCCCGTTCCGGGCGGGCCTGCGAAGAGGACGTTGTGGGGGCCTGCGGCCGCGATCTCGAGCGCACGCCGTGCGCGCTCCTGACCCCGCATGTCGGCGAGATCCGGGCCGCTCTCGCTCCCGAGATCCTCGTCCGAGAGCGGCTCGAACCCGGGCGCGTCGATCTCGCCACGGAGGTAGGCGACCGCCTCCGCGAGGTGCCGCACGGGCACCGGCTCGACGCCTGCGAGCGCCGCCTCCGGCGCCGACTCGGCGGCGCATACGACGCGGCTGAGACCCGACCTGCGCGCGCCCTCGGCGACCGAGAGCGTCCCCGCGACAGGCCGGATCCGCCCGTCGAGCGCGAGCTCCCCGACGGACGCGTGCTCGGCGAGGCGCTCGGGCGGAAGCTGGCGCGTCGCGGCGAGCACCGCGAGCGAGATGGGCAGATCGAACCCCGAGCCCTCCTTGCGCAGCGCCGCGGGCGCGAGATTGACCGTGATCCGCCGGTTGAGTGGCCACTCGAGAGAAGCGGAGACGACGCCACTTCGGACGCGGTGCTTGGCCTCCTGTCCGGCGCGATCGGCGAGGCCGACGATCGCAAAGCCGGGGACGCCCGTCTGAAGATGCGCCTCGACCTCGACGCGCCGCGGCTCGAGGCCGACGAGAGCGTGAGTCACCGCGCGTGCGAGCACCCACGACGACGGTAGGCGCGAAGGCGTCGCCGAGAGAGCGACGCCTTCGCGCCGAAAGCGCTACGAGCTCGAGGCTGCTAGGACACGGGGTAGCAGAGAACGTAGAGCGTGAACGTGCTCGTCTGCCGTCCCGCGTGTCGTTGCCGCCGACGCGGCAGTCCAGCCGACGACCTGGTTCCGGGCGTGATGGTCGGCTTCATGCTACCGGTCGACGAGCTCGAGGTCGTCGGCGTCGTCGCTCCACCCCGTGCCTGCCGAGATCGACCGCTCGTTCGCGCTACACGCACGGTGACGGTGCGCGTGACCCAGAGCGTGTTGGGAACCGGATCGTCGGCCGCCGATCCGGGAACGCTCACCGAATCGCTGAGCGCACCGTGATCGGCGCCGATCGCCCCCGCCGGGCCCGCCGCGCCTGCAGGACCCGCCGGCCCGACCGGTCCCTGGGGACCCGTCGGCCCAGCCGGCAGCTGGCCGGGAGCGAAGTCGGAGCGGAGGAGCGAGCGGTTCGCGACCTTCGCCGACGTCACGGCGTTGTTCCGAAGCTTCGGGTTCGTGACGGCCCCGTTCTTGAGCTGCAG
This sequence comes from uncultured Actinomycetes bacterium, assembly GCA_963793035.1. GTDB lineage: Bacteria > Actinomycetota > Thermoleophilia > Gaiellales > Gaiellaceae > GMQP-bins7. The sequence continues at coordinate 271,958 of CAWBYI010000010.1, read as the reverse complement.
CGGGCCGACCGTGTTGCGCCCGAGCTGGTTGACCGCCGCGACGCTCGTCCCTGTCAGCGCGACGAGCAGCGCGAGGCAGGCGACCACCATCGCCGGCGACGGGCGCCGACGCAGGATCTTTCGCATCTCGTTCCCCTTTCCAGGCATTGTCCGCGCAGGCTACCCACGGCCTCGGCCGGTGACACCCACGCCTAACGCTTTCCTGACCTGGCGCTTGCAGGAACCTCGCAGACGGCCTGGAGTGGGTCGCGGAGACGGCACCGCGACCCACTCCGAACGACCGCTTAGCCGCTGTTCGTCAGCGTCGTGACCCCGATCGCGGCGATCTTGATCTGGGTCGCATCGGCGGGGGCCACGCTCGTGCGCCCGCACCGGAACGAGACCGAGCCCGCCGCCGTGAAGTTGTGCACGACGAGGTTCGAGATCGTCGCGGGCGAAGTGAACTCGTTCAGGAGCGTCTGGCTCTCGTCGGCGTCTGTCCCTGCCTCCAGGCGGCACGTCACCGTGCGTTCGGCCGTCGCGGTCGACGAGAGGACGACCTTCGACGAGATGACGTAGGCCCCGGCCGCCGGAATGCTGAGGTTGGCGATCTCGGCGATCGCGTCCGGCACGGAAACGGGGCCGTTGACGAAGCGAGCGAACGCGGCGCTCGGAGCCGGCAACACGCCCGACGCCAGGTCCGCGGCCGCGACCGACCCGTCCGCGATCTTCGCGCCCGTGACCGCGTTCGCGGCGATCTTCGGGCTGGTGACGGCGTTGCTTGCGATCTTCGCCGCGACCACCGCGTTGCTGGCGAGCTCGGGAGCCTTCACTGCGTTGTTCGCCATCTTCGGATTCGTGACGGCGTTGTTCTTCAGCTGGTTCGCGCCGACGCTGTTCTTCGCAACCTGCGTGACAGCGGCGATGCTCGTCCCACCGAGAGCAATCAGGAGGGCGATGCAGGCGACCACCAGTGCCGGCGAGGGACGCCGGAGCGCGAGCTTGCGCATGGTGTTCCCCCCTTTCGGGTTTGTGTCCGCCGGACGCTACTCCCTGCGCGGCGCGCTGCGCGTCGGTCCTTACGGTTCCCTTACGGCGACGAAGATGGACTCGTAGTACTCACCCGCGCGCCGCCCCGTCCTCCGGTTCACGTGGCGCTCGAGACGCTCGACGACGGACAGGCCGACCCGCTCGAAGATCGTCGGATACAGATCGCGGCGGTCGTTCACCACCACGATCACCGGAGCGCCCGGTCGCAGGGACGCCTGCACGTTCGCGAGCACCGCCGCGATGCCGGCGACGTACTCGTCCACGGCGGCCCTGCTCGTGCCTCTCACGGCCGCGCCGAGCTCACGGTCGCGGCGGTCGTCGAGACCGAGGAGCTCGTACGCGTAGCGGTGCTGCTCGTGGTAGTCGATGAGCCCGGGATACGGCGGCGAGGTCAGGATCGCGTCGAAGCGCCCCTCGAGCTCGATCTCGCGCGCGTCACCGTGGATGACGTGAGCCGCACGGGACCGGTCCCGGACATGGTGGAACGCCTTGATCCGCTCGAGCGTGTCGAGCAGGTAGCGCGAGATGAACTTGTCGGCTTCCTCGACCGGTGTGCAACTGCGCCGGTGCTTGTGGCACCAGTACGGCTCCGTCGTCGGCGCTCGCGGGAAGTCGAGGTCGAAGTGGCTCGTCAGGCGCGCGGACCGCGCGGCGCGGGCCAGGACGACCCGCAGGACGTCCGCGTGCTCGTACTCGTCCGCGAGGTCGCGGAAGTGGAGGAGCTCGGAGGCGGCACGCGGCGCGTACCACTCGCGGACGAACCCGCTCGGCCGACGCCGCACCCGCCCGCGCCTGGAGAGCGCGTCGCGCAGCTCCTTCTCGAGCAGGAACAGGTCGTAGCCCGACGTCTTGACGCGCATGAGCAGGCAGTTGAACGCCGCGATGTCGACGCCGACGGCGTCGTGCCCCGACTCGAGGGCCTGGACGAGCGTCGTCCCCGAGCCGGCGAACGGGTCGAGGACGCGTCCGCCTCGCGGCACGTACCGCCCGAGCAGCGCCTCGACGAGCTGCGGGATGAACTTCCCGAGGTACGGATGCAGCCGGTGGACGTGCTTCGTGCGCTCGCGCTCGGGGAGCTCCGCCTCGGACCAGGAGAGCTGGAGTCCCTCTCCCGCGAGCTCGCGGTAGAGCGCTGTCTGCGTTGTGGCCACGAGCGCTCGTTCGGCGCGCTCGTGACCGGTCCTCCGTCAGCCGAGCGGGACGCGCTCCACGCGGCGGCCGCGTACGCCGACCGCCTCGAGCTCGACGTCGAGCCCGTCGAGGTCGGGACGGCTCGCGAGCCAGGCGGTCGCCGCGAGCCGCACGCGACGAGCCTTCTCCGGTCCGATCATCTCCAGCGGTTCGCCGTACGCGTCCCCACGCTTCTCCTTCACCTCTGCGACGACGACGCGGCGGCCGCGCCGCACGACGAGATCGAGCTCGTACCGACCTGCGTGGACGTTCGCACCGAGCAGCCGGTAGCCACGGAGTCGGTAGTGGAGGAGGGCGCGGCGCTCGCCGCGGTTCACGCAGCGTCGAGGCGGGCGACCGCCGGGACCGGCTCCGTAGAGGCCTGACCTGTCCGGCCCTCCGTCAGCTCGTGAACCTCCCAGTCCGACTCCGAGTAGCACCGCGCGTCGAACGAGCGTCGGTGGAGGTCGGAGGGACCGAAGGCGCGCACCGCCTCCGTGTGCGCGGGCGTGATGTAGCCGACGTGGGACATGAACCCGTAGCGGGGATAGAGCGAGTCGAGCCGTCGCATCACGCGGTCGCGCAGCACCTTCGCGACGATCGAGGCCGCCGCGACGGCAGCGCTCTTCGTGTCGCCGTCGACCACGGCTCTGTGCGGCGGCGCGGTCGGGCCGAGCCGGAAGCCGTCGACCAGGCACGCCTCGGCCGGCGGATGGAGCTCGTGGAGAACGGCGCGCAGCCCGGCGAGATTCGAGCGATGGAGCCCGTTCCGGTCGATCTCCGGCGCCGAGAAGACGCGCACGCTGATCCGGGTGGCACAGGCGGTGACCGCGCCGAACAGCTGCTCGCGATCCTCCGGCGCGACCTGCTTCGAGTCGTTCAGGAGCGACAGCGGGCGGACGCAGTGGCCGCGAAGCGTCTCGTAGTCGAAGAGGACGCCGGCGACGACGAGCGGTCCCGCGAGCGACCCGCGTCCGGCCTCGTCCGCGCCCGCGACGTAGCGCACGTCGAGCCGCCGATCGAATCCGAGGAGGCGCTGGCCGCTGGAACGAGCCACGCGGCCGAGGATAGTCGCTAGCTCTGTCGGAGCTCGCGGACGCGCGCCTTCTTCCCCACTCTCGAGCGCAAGTAGTAGAGCTTTGCGCGCCGCACGTCGCCGATCGAGACCACCTCGAGCTTCTCGATCTTCGGCGAGTGGAGGGGGAACGTGCGCTCGACGCCGACGCCGAACGACTGCTTGCGGACGGTGAACGTCTCGCGGAAGCCGGCGCCCTGGCGCTTGATCACGATGCCCTCGAAGACCTGGACGCGCTGGCGGTTGCCCTCGATGACCTTGAAGTGCACGCGCACGGTGTCCCCCGCCTTGAACTTCGGGTGGTCCGTGCGCAGATTGCGCTGCTCGAGGCTCTCGATCGTCGTGTTCATGAGGAAGGAGCCGGCCGACGGTGGTCGATCGGCCGCAGCATGCTAGCGGAACGAGATCCGCTGGGGAGGCCAGTAGGTCGCGAACACCTTGCCGAGGATGTTCCCGCGTGGCATCCCGCCCCACTGTCGGGAGTCGCACGACGACGAGCGGTTGTCGCCCATGAGGAAGTACTGGCCCTCCGGCACCTTGTACGTCTTCTCCGGCCCGAAGCCGCGCCGGCTCGGCTGGACGTACGGCTCGTCGAGCTTGCGGCCGTTGATGTAGACGAACTCGCGCCCGTTGTTGAGCCGGATGCGCACCGTCTCGCCCGGCAAGCCGATGATCCGCTTCACGAACGTCCCGCCCGCGCTGCACTTCTGCACCACCGCGGGCGTCGTCTTGAACACGACGATCTCGCCGCGAGACGGGTCGCGGAAGTGGTAGATGAACCGGTTCGCGAGCACGCGGTCCGAGAAGCGCGCCTCGCAGCCGGTGGCCGGGCGGGCGCAGTGGAGCGTCGGCTCCATGGACGAGGACGGGATCCGGTACGGGTTCACGACATAGGCCTTGATCGCGAGCACGATCGCGATGGCACCGACGATCGTGACGACCCAGTCCACGACGAGGCGGACGCGGCGAGGAAGCCTGCCGGTGACCTTGTCGAGCGGATGGTGGAACCCCTCTTCGGGCTCCGGCTCGCCCTCGGCAGGCGCGCCGAACGAGGTGTCCGTGCTCCACAGCTCGCGGTTCCAGCCGTCGTACTCGGGCGGGGGCGCAGGCGGCGACTCCGCCGGCGGGGCGCCGTCGGCATGTGGCGTGGTCTCGCCCGGGGCGTCCTCCGTCGTCGTCTCGACCGGAGGCCGGTACCAGTCGTCGCGCTCGCTCATGCTCTGCTCATCGTCTGATCGTCCCGCCGCGCTGTCTCGGGGCTTCGCACGCGTTCCCGGCGCCAGGCCTCGATCCTTCCGTGGTCGCCCGAGAGCAGGGTCTCCGGGACGCTCCAACCGCGGAACTCCGCGGGCCGTGTGTACTGCGGGTACTCGAGCCCGCCGTCGAGCGCCGCCGAGAAGCTCTCGAGCTCACCCGACCCTTCGCTGAGCGCGCCGGGCAGCCTGCGGACGACAGCGTCCACGAGCGCCATCGCCGGGATCTCGCCCCCGGAGAGGACGTAGGGGCCGATCGAGACGACGTCGGTCGCGAAGTTGTCGAGGATGCGCTGGTCGAAGCCCTCGAAGCGCGCCGACAGAAGCGTGAGCGCCGGCTCGCCCGCGAGATCCTCCACGAGGCCCTGGTCGAGCTGGCGTCCCTGCGGGCTGAGGGCGATCACGCGGTGCTCCGGGGCACCGCCGTAGACGGCATCCAGGGCCGCCGCGACGACGTCGACGCGCAGCACCATTCCGCGACCGCCCCCGTACGGTTCGTCGTCGACCTGGCGGGCCGTAAGCGGGGTCGTGTCCCGGTAGTTGAAGACCCGGAAGTCGAGCTCCGATCCGAGGACGCCTGCCATCGGCCTCCGCTCGCGCATCCACGCGAACGCGTCCGGCACGAGCGTGAAGACGTCGAGACGAAGAGACACCCGGCGAGGTTACCGGTCGTCTGCGAATCCCCGGGCCACGACGATGCGCCGCTGCGAAAGGTCAACACTGAGGATGCAGTCCTCGACGAGCGGGAGGAGCAGCCCGGAGTCGAGCTCGAGCGCGTCGTTCGCCGGACCCGGGTGCACGTCGCGTACGACACCCAGCAACCGCTCCCCTTCCTCGAGCACCTCGAGCCCGAGAAGATCGGCGACGTAGTACGAGTCCGGCTCGGTCGGCGGAAGGTCGCTACGGAGGACCGTGAGCTCCGAGCCGCGCTCCACGGGACGGTCCAGCCTGATCGCGCGGCGTCCCTTGCCGACGCGCCGGCGAAAGGACGACCTCGGCGGGCTCTCCATTCACGCGGAGCGATGCGCCGACTTCGAACCAGCGCGGGTCGTCGCTCCCGTCCACGACCACGAACGCGCCGTCGATGCCGTGCGGCCGGCCCACGCGGCCGACGAGGACTTCCTCCGCGTTCCCGTCAGTCGGCAATCTCGAGCAGGTAGCGCCGGTCGGCACGTGCGCCCGCGGCCCGGACAAGGCTGCGCAGTGCCCGCGCGAGCCGCCCCTGCCGCCCGATCACCTTTCCGACGTCGTCGGGCGCGACGTGGAGGCGGTAGACGACCGCATCCTCGCGCTCCTCGGTCTCGACGCGCACGGCGTCCGGCTCGTCGACGAGCCGACGCGCAATCCATTCCAGGAGCTCGGCCATGGGCGTGCTCTCGGGCAGAGCCGGCTCTACTCGGCGTCGGCCGCTGGGGCGGAAGCCGCGGCCTTGATGAGCTTTGCGACCGGCGCCGTCGGCTGCGCGCCCTTCGCGATCCAGTCGTCGATCTTCGCCTGGTCGAGCTCGATGGTCGAGGGCTCGGTACGCGGGTTGTAGCGCCCGACGATCTCGATGAAACGTCCGTCCCGCGGCGAGCGCGAGTCGGCGACGACGACGCGGTAGATCGGGTTCTTCTTCGAACCGACGCGCGTCAACCTGATCTTTACGGCCATGCAGCTCCTTCTCGAGTGTTGAACCGGGGAATTGTGCCCGTTCGCTCAGCGCGGCGGGCCGGGCATCCCCGGGAGAGTGGGCATCTTGCCCTTCCCCATCTGCTTCATCATCTTCGCCATCTGCTTGCGGGCGGCCATGAGCTTGTTCACCTCGTCGAGCGAGGTACCGCTCCCGGCCGCGATCCGCCGGCGCCGCTGCGTGTTGATGACGTGCGGCATCGCGCGCTCGTGCGGCGTCATCGAGAGCACGATCGCCTCGACCCGCGCGAGCTGGCCTTCGTCGACGTCGAGCCCCTGGAGCTGCTTTCCGAGCCCGGGCACGAGCTTGAGCACGCCCTGGAGCGGCCCCATCTTGCGGAGCATGCGGTAGCTCGAGAGGAAGTCGTCGAACGTGAACTCGCCTGCGCGCAGGCGGCGTTCCATCTCCTCCTGCTCGTCCTCCTCGACCGCCGCCTCGGCCTTCTCGATGAGCGTGAGCACGTCGCCCATGCCGAGGATGCGCGAGGCCATCCGGTCCGGGTGGAAGTACTCGAGCTGGTCGAGCTTCTCTCCGACGGAGGCGAACTTGACCGGCCTGCCGGTCACCGCCTTCACCGAGAGCGCAGCGCCGCCGCGCGCATCTCCGTCGAGCTTCGTGAGGATGACGCCGTCGAACGCGACGCGCTCCTGGAATGCGGTCGCGACGTTCACCGCTTCCTGGCCCGTCATCGCGTCGAGGACGAGGAGCACGTTCGTCGGCTTCGTGGCGGCCCGCACGCGCTCGAGCTCGTCCATGAGGTCGGCGTCGACGTGCAGCCGGCCCGCGGTGTCGAGGATGACGACGTCGCGCCCGTCCTTCCGCGCCTGCTCGAGCCCGTCGCGGGCGGCGGCGACCGGATCGCTCGGATTCGGCGCGAACACCGGGATCTGGATCTGCTTCCCGAGCTGGACGAGCTGTTCGACCGCCGCGGGGCGCTGCAGGTCGCAGGCGACGAGTGCGGGCTGCTTTCCGTCGCGTCGCAGCAACAGCGCGAGCTTCGCGGCCGCGGTGGTCTTGCCGGAGCCCTGAAGCCCCGCGAGCAGGATCACGGTCGGCGGCTTGCCGAATGCGAGCCGCGAGTCGCCCGACCCCATGAGCGTCGTCAGCTCCTCGTGGACGATCCGCACGACCTCCTGGCCGGGAGTGAGGCTCTTCGTCACGTCCTGGCCGAGCGCGCGCTCCTTGACCGTCGCCGTGAAGTCCTTCGCGACCTCGAAGTTGACGTCCGCCTCGAGCAGCGCAAGGCGGATCTCGCGCATCGCCTTGGAGACGGACTCCTCGTCCAGGCGGCCGCCACGGCCGAGGCCGCCGAGGGTCGCCTGCAGCTTGTCACCGAGCGTGTCGAACACGGCCGGAAAGTGTACGCCGCGGGTCTCGGCCGTCCGGCGCAGTCGAGTCTAGGAAGGTCTTAGATCCAGGCGAACGCCGGTGGCCAACGCAGGTTGAAGTCGAGCGGCATCGTCGCGGTGACCGCGACTTGCGCGGCACCTGCTCCACGAATACCGACAGTTACGGCCGACGGGTCGAGGCCGACCAGTGCCTCCCGCCAATCGGCGGAGAAGTACACCCCGTTGACGGCACCGTTGACCCTCGCCGTCACGAACGGATACCCGAGGAGTGCCCCTCCGTCGACTCCGTCGTAGGTCAGGAGCGGGAAGGTGTCCACCGAGCGGCCTGGAGGCCCAGCTGCAGGCGGCGCGTTCACACCGTCTTCGGTGAGGAACTGGGCGATTTTCGTCAACGCGCCTGGCGTGAGGATCCAGGAAGGGGTTCGAACGGGGTTGTTCGCTCGCACACCTGCGGCCATGGCGCGCACCCAGCTCAGAAGCTCCGGTACGCCGGGACCGGGCGACGCAGGGAGAAGGTTCTGGATGCCCTGGGGCCCCAGGCCTGGCGGGTTCCCGACGAGGGCCGCTTGATCAAGCCCGCGTGCGAGCGCCTCGGCCAGGTCACCCTTGAGCGCGGCCGCGAGGTCCGGCCGTGCGGAGATGCCCGACACGAGCCCGAGCGGGCCCGAGATCGTTGCCTCGAGCTGCCACTCGCCCGGCTGGAGGAGGACTTGCACGACCGGCACGGCCGGAAGCGGCGGCGCGCCTGGCGCCCTGAACCCGGCTGCCGCGTTGACGATGGGAATCTGCACCTCGGACTCGCCGAACACGAGCGTGCTGCCGGCCCGGATCGCCGCGGAGTATTCGCAGACGAGCTCTGCGATCTCGGCTCCCCACTCCCCGGGATCGAAAGGCCGATCGTCATCAGCGCCAGCAAGCCTCCCTCCATATGGCTTGCCGCCATAGGGCTTGCCGCCGTATGGCCGTCCACCGTACGGCCTGCCGCCGTAGGGCTTGCCTCCATACGGCTTGCCGCCATAAGGCTTGCCACCGTACGGCCTACCGCCGTACGGCCTACCGCCGTACGGCCTCCCGCCGTATGGCCGGCCGCCGTAGGGCCTGCCGCCGTAGGGACGCTCTCCGAGCTCGTCCTCGCCTTCCCAGTCCGACTCGACGTCCGACACGGTGACCCCCTCTCGCCCCCCGGATGTGGCGAGTCTAGGAACTTGCACTGTTGGTTACAAGCGTGCGCTAGGCGACGACGACGGCTTCGCGGAGATAGGCGCTCGCCCCGACGGCTTCGAAGAAGTCGACTGCGTGCTCCAGCTCTCTCCGAGCGTCGGCGTCCCGACCCGCCTCGACGAGCGCCTTGGCCACCCTGAGCCGCGTGAGCGCCTCGTCCGGCCGCGATCCGATCCGGGCGAAGAGCACGGCAGCCTGCTCGTACTCTCCGGAGCCGTAGGCTCGCGCCGCATCGAGCCAGGACGTCTGGATGGACGCACTCTCGGCGGCACCGAGCAGGTCCGTCAGCCGATCGAGCCGCTCGAGACCGAAGACGAGATCGACCACCCACGACGACGCCGGGAAGGGTGCGGGCTGCGAACTCCAGGAGACGAGAAGCTCGTCGGCTGCCTGCTCGGCCTCGCGTGGGGCATCGGTCATGGCCAGAGCACGCGTCTGGAACGCCAGCGCGGGATACAGCATCTGCAGCTGATTCGACTCACGTGCCAGCGCGAGGGCTTGCGCGGCGTCGTCCAGCGCGCCGATGGTGTCGTCTCTCGCCAGGCGGATGCGTCCCCGCATGTCGCGGCAATAGCCCTCCATGAAGTGCCCGCCGGTCGCCTCGACATCCGCGAGAAACTCTTCCGCGACCTCGAGAGCCGCATCCCACTGGCCCGTCCAGTAGTGCTCCGATACCCGCTCCGCCTTGTACCACTGGATGTGTGAGGCGTGCCCGAATCGCTGCGCGTGCCCGCGGGCCCTCTCCTGGAGCTCGAAACACCGTCCGAGGTTGCCGAGGCTGCCCTCGAGATCGGCCAGCATCCCGCAATGGAGGGAGCTGAGAGACGAGTCGATCCTCTCCATGATCTCGATGCTCCGTTCGAGATCCTCGCGTCCGGCTACGTCGCCCAGGACTCCGCGCATAAACCCGAGCTCGGCGAGCGCGCTTGCCTGCTCCTCCTCGAGCTCGAGCTTTTCGGCATCGTGCAGCGCCTGTGTCGCCAACGCGATCGCCTGGTCCGTTTCCGTCGCGAGACCGAGGTAGTGGGCGAGCGCGAGGAGCACCTGGACCTTCGTGCGTGACAACTCGCGGTCTTCGAGCAGCGCACGGCCCGCCGAAGGTGCTCGAATACTCTCTCGGACGGTTCGCTGCGCTGATTCGCGAGATCCGCCTGGACCAGTGGCCGCCTCGGCCGCCGACTCGTGATCGCCCGCAGCAAGGAGCAGTGCCTCGGCCTCCGCGAGGACGTCACCGCCGTCCGTGTACGCGTAGTAGCGCGAGCGGCCCATGCGCAACATGAGCCACGGCCGCTCGGGATCGTCCTCGGGCGAGAGGTCGACGGCCTCCTGGTAGTGGCGCTCCGCCGCTGCAAAGGCATTCAGCGTAAGCGCACGGTCGCCGGCGTCTCGCAATGCAACGCGGGCGCCCTCGACCAACGACCCGGCATCGGCGTTCGCAGCGACCGCGTTCTCGTAGGCCGACATGTAGTGGAGCGCGAGCATCTCGGATCGCTCGGTCGCGCGGTCGGGGCTCAGCGACTCGAGCCACTCGGCGGTGCGGCGATGGATCTCGATCTTGCGGAGACGCGGGATCTGCCGGTACGCCTCGTCGCGGACGAGGGCATGGCGGAACCGGTATTCATGCTCCCCCTGGACTGACGACGGTTTCACGCGGGTGAGGAACTCCTTCCGCACCAGCTCGTGGAGCTGCTGTTCGACGACGCTCCGCGACCGGTCGCCAAAGCTAACGAGGACGCCCGGCCATACCTCCATCCCCACCACGGCGGCCTCTTGCAGCAGGAGCTTCTCCTCCGCGGGAAGCGCGTCGAGACGGGCGGCGATGACAGCCTGAACCGATTCAGCGGTCGGCGGCTGCTCCATGCGGTCGCCGAGCATCCGCACGAACTCGACCGCGAACAGCGGGTTGCCCGAAGCGGCGCCGACGATCGCCTGCTTCGTCTCGCTCGGGACATCTATCGGCGCGAGCCTTCCCACGAGCTCGCCGATCTCGACGTTCGAGAGCGGTGAGAGGTCGACTGTGGTCGCGTTTCTCCGGCTCCACCACTCGGGTCGCTTCTCGGCGAACTCGGGGCGCGCCGTGCACAGGACAAATATTCGTACTCCGAACGTCCAGTCGAGCAGGTGCTCGATAAAGTCGAGTATGCCCGCGTCGGCCCACTGCACGTCCTCGAAGACGAGAACGAGCGTACGCCGCCGGGCCACGGCTTCGAGGAAGCGCCTCCAAGCGACGAACGCGGCCTGCCGCTGGTCGCCGTGGCTCACCGCGGGAGCGTCGAGCCCGACGAGTGAGCGCAGATGGGACTCGATGCGGGCGATCTCGACCGGCTCGCTGACGACGTCCGCCACCGCTCGTCCGAGCTTCGCAGTTGCTACTGCCGCCGAGTCGGTCTCCAGGATCCCGGCCTGCGCCTTGACGATCTCGCCGAGCGCCCAGTAGCTGAAGACGTCGCCGTACGGCGACGAGTGCGCCTGCCTCCAGCCGATGAGGGCAGGACTGAGCTCGACCCACCGGAAGAGCTCGAACGCGAGCCGGCTCTTTCCGATGCCGGCCTCCCCGACGAGCGTGACGAGCTCCGGGGTGCCCTGGCGGCCAACACGATTGAGCGTTTCGCGCAGCACCCGGAACTCGCGCTCTCGCCCGACGAACGTCTCGTTGCTCTCCTGAGCAAGATCGACGCCGCGCCGCGCACGAGGAGCCTGCGCCTGCCACACCAGCACCGGCTCGGACTTCCCCTTTGCCTCGACCGGCTCCGCCTCCCAATACTCGATCACGTGGCGTGTGGCGCGGTATGTCCGCTCGTCGACGAGCACCGAGTCGACCGCCGCAGCGGACTGCAGCCGTGCGGCGATGTTCATGACGTCGCCCCAGGCCATCGCTTCGCCGTCGGACGCCCGCGCGGACAAGGAGACGACGGCTTCGCCAGTCGCGATGCCGAGGCGCACGTGGATACCCCAGTTGGGGTCCGCCTCGTTGACCTCGGCGATCCAATCGCGGATCGCGACCGCCGCGCGCACTGCCCGCTCGGCGTCGTCGCCGTGCGCCTTTGGCGCGCCGAAGAGGCCGCAGACCGCGTCGCCGATGAATTTCTCGACAGTCCCGCCGAAGCGAACGAGCTGCGTGCGAACGCCCTCGTAGTACGGCGCGAGCGCGTCGCGTACGTCTTCAGGATCGATGGACTCGGCGCGGGAGGTCGATCCGACGACGTCGCAGAACAGGGCCGCGATGACCTTGCGCTCGTCCTCGCGCGCAGCCGATTCGGTGGTGGGCAGTGCGACGCCGCACGCGCCGCAGAACCGGAATCCGGCTGGGCTCTCAAATCCGCAGTGCTGACAAGACATGTCCTGAAGGGATGATCTCGCCGCCCGCGCCGGTGTCAAGGAGGCGAACGGCGTTGACAGCGTGTCCCGACTGTGATTCGGTCCCGGGTCCTTCGAGGGAAGGAGCCGTGTGAGGGTCAGATGCGTCCTGGTCGGCATCGACGTCTATGAGCACCCGGACATCCCTCCGCTCGCCGGCTGCGTCAACGACGTCGCCCTCGTTCGAGACACCGTCAAGGCCTTCGGCGTCCCGAACGAGGACATCCACGTGCTCGTGAATCGCCGCGCGACGAAGGCGAACATCATGGACCGCATCCAGCTCACGGTCCGAGCCGCGGAGCCCGGTGACGTCCTCGTCTTCTACTACTCGGGGCACGGGTCGCAGGTACGCGATCGAAACGGTGACGAGCTCGCGGACTCGCTCGACGAGGTCATCTGCCCGTATGACATGGACTGGGACAGCAACACGTTCATCCTCGACGACGATCTCGACGAGATCCTCTCCCGGGCACGCGACAACGTCGTCGTCGAGATGTTCGTCGACTGCTGCTTCTGGGGCGCCGGCCCGACCGAACGCGAGATCCGATTCGTGCCACCCCCGTTCGACATCGAGGCGCGTGCGGAGGGCGACGAGCACATGCTCCACCACCATGTCCTCGCCGGATGCGAGTGCTTCGCTGGGCGAAACGTGTTCTGGGCCGCCTCGTCCGAGGGACAGATCGCTGCCGAGGACTATCTCGAGGGTCGGACGCACGGCGTCTTCACGTACTGGGGCTGCCGGTTCATGGCGGCCAACACCGAGCGAATCCTCAACCACGAATACAGCCGCCAGGAGCTCATCGAGGATCTCCACGTGTACCTGCACTCGCGCGGATACGAGCAGCGGCCGGAGCTCTGGGCGCCGTGGGATCTCCAGATCGCGCCGCCGTTCCTGCCGGGAGACCCGGAGATCGCGGGGCTGGGCGCCGCTCCGATCGGAGCACCCATGCCTCGCCCCGGTCTGCCGCGCGTCTAGCTCGTCCCGCGACACGACCTTCGTAGACTCGTTCGGACATGGCGACGCAGGACTCCTCGCGTGAATCGCTTCCTCGAGGCACCGTCACGCTGCTCTTCGCCGACATCGAGGGCTCGACACGGCTCCTACACGCCCTCGGAGAGGGCTACGCTCCGTTGCGGGCGCGGATGCGCGAGATCGTCCGCGAAACTGCGGCCGAGCGATCAGGGTCCGAGGTGGACTGGGCGGGCGACGGCGTATTCCTCGCCTTCGGGAGCGCCCGTGACGGTGTCCTGGCAGCGGTCGAGCTCCAGCGCAAGCTCGCACGCGAGCCATGGCCCTCCGACTCTGCTCTTCGTGTGCGGATCGGCGTCCACACCGGCGAGCCCGACCTTGGGGACGAGGGGTATGTCGGCATGGACGTCGTCGTCGCGGCGCGGATCTGCGCCGCCGGGCACGGTGGCCAGGTCGTCGTCTCTCGCGCGACGCGCGACTTCGTCGGCGACGACGACCCGAGCGGGGTCTCGTTCCAGCCTCTCGGATCGCATCGCCTGAAGGACGTGCCGGGATCCCACGCGCTATTCCAGGCCGTCGCGGCGGACCTCGAGCCGTCGTTCCCACCGCTGTCGACGCACGGCGGTTCCACGCTGCCTGCGCTCCATCACCGCCTCGTCGGACGAAAGGACGACCTGTCGGCGATCCAGTCACTCCTCGCGCGCCCGGAGGTGCGCCTCGTGACGATCACGGGCCACGGTGGCGCGGGCAAGAGCCGGCTCGCGCTCGAGGCCGCCGCAGCCGCCGCCCTCGAACGGCCGGTCAACCTCGTCGGCCTGGCACCCGTCTCGGATCCCACGCTGGTGCTTGCCGAGATCGCAAGGGCCGTCGGCGCGCGCGAGCCGGTCGGACGTCCGATCGAGGAGGGCATCGCCGAAGCGCTGCGCGGCACCGGAACGCTCCTCTTCCTCGACAACCTCGAGCACCTCGCACCCGCGGCGCACGACATCGCGCGCTTGCTCGACATCGTTCCTGATCTCGACATCATGGCCACGAGCAGGACGCCACTTCGGCTCCTGGGCGAGCACGTTCTCCCGCTCGACCCTCTCCCCATCGACGACGCGGCGACGCTGTTCATCGAACTGGCGGCGGCTCGCGGAGTCGTCCTGCACGCGGACGCGCGCTCGTCCGTGTGGGAGATCTGCCGGCGCCTCGACGGCCTACCCCTCGCGATCGAGCTCGTCGCGGCGCGACTCGCCGTGCTTCCACCGAATCGAGTCCTGCAGGCACTCGACGAGGGCTTCGCGCTCGAGATGGAGGGGCCGATCGACCTGCCCGAGCGCCAGCGAACGCTGCGCGCGACCATCGCGTGGAGCTACAGCCTGCTGAGCGACCGCCAGAAGGAGCTGCATGACGCGCTCGGCGTGTTCGCCGGCGGAAGCACGCTCGAAGACGTCCGCGCGGTCTCGCGATCGGATGGGGGCTTCTTCCGCGATCTCGAGGCTCTCGTTGCGTGGAGCCTCGTCCGCAGCGACGTCGCCGACGGCGACGTGCGACTGTCGATGCTCGAAACCGTCCGGGAGGACGCCGTCGCCCGTCTGCAAAGCGGCGGTCTCCTCGACGAGCTTCGCGGTCGTCACGCAGAGCGCTTCCTCGCGCTTGCGCGGGCTGCCGAGAGCGAGCTCGAAGGACCGGCTCAGGGCTCTTGGCTCGAGCGTCTCGAGGTCGAGCTCGACAACATCAGGACATCCCTCGACTGGTTCCTGGCGAGCGGCCGCGTGGAGGATGCGCTGAGGGTCGTCTCCTCGCTCGGCCACTTCTGGCGCATGCATGGCCACGTGTCCGAGGCGAGGCAGTGGCTCGCGCGTGCGCTCGAGCAGCCGGACGACGTCTCGCCGGACGTGCTCGCGAACGCGCTCTGGTGGTCGGCCCGGCAGGCGGCGGCACAGGACGACCTGAAGGCGGAGATCCCGCTGCTCGAGGAGGCTCTTCGGCTGTTTCGCATGCTCGAGCGCTCGCGAGAGACCTCGTTCGTCCTCGGTGAGCTCGGCTGGATCGCGCTGCAGCACGGCGATCGCGAGCGTGCCGAGGAGCTGTGCGAGGAGGCTCTCACGGTCGCGCGCGAAACGGGTGACGCGGCAGCGATCTCGGGTCAGCTCAACTACCTCGCGGACGTGTACTCGGACCGCGGCGACCACCTGCGCGCGCTGGCCGCGCACGAGGAGGCGCTCGCGCTGCGCCGGACGCTCGATAACCCGATGCTCGTCACCAACTCGACGTACAACCTGGGCATTGCGGCCTGGGAGAACGACGAGATCGAGCGCGCGCGGGCCGCGTTCGACGAGACGCTGACGCTTGCAACCGAGCTCGGCGACATCCTCCACACCACGGCGGCAGAGTTCATGCTCGCCGAGCTCGACCTCCGTGCCGGCGAGCTGGACGAGGCGGAGCGGAGGATTCGCAGCTGTCTCGCCACCTACACCGACCTCGAGAGCGCACGAAGCAGGGCGGAATGCCTCGTGGTCCTCGGCGGTGTCAACGCCGTGCGGGGCGAGTACGACGAGGCCGCACGGCTCTTCGGCGCGGCAGACGAGCTACGCGGCGACGCACCTCCGAACCGCTTCGAGCTGCCGGTGCTCGAAACACACTGGCCCGTGCTCATGCGCGTTCTCGGGGACGAGCGCTTCGGGCTGCTCCGAGCCGAGGGCGCTCGTAGCCAGGTGACGAGCGCCGCGCCGCCCGTTGTCTCGAGTGTCACGCCGCACTAGTGTTGCCGTCGGCCGACGACCTACGAGCAGGAGGTGAGCCGTGGCGGACTACGAGGAGAGAAAGAAGAACTTCCAGGAGTTCTTCGGAGTCCCGAGGGCAGACCGCGTACCGACGTACGAGGGCTTCTCGAAGTACAGCGACGAGACCCAGGTCGAGTCCTTCATCGACGCCGTTCGCGCCGCTGCATTCGAGGCCGCGAAGGACGAGAACGGGGACGGCATCAGCGACGACGGCGTGCATCTGCCCGCCTGGTTCGAGGTGACGCGATTCCGGATCCTGGTCGGCAACCCCAACGTCAAGGTCCTGGGCGCGACCATCACGAAGTCGGCGCCGCCGTCGTCCGACGCGGAATAACGCTGCCGAAGCGCGGCTCCCCAAGCACTACCCGAGGCGGAACGCCGGACGGCGCTCTCCAAGGCGCGGCCGGCTCGTTGAATCGGCCGGAGACCCCGTTTAGGCTCGCCCTCTGCGGCCCATTCCGACGAAGGAGGAGACGTGCCGATTCCACCTGGACTGACGCCCGAGGAGCCCCCGATGGGAAACACGATCAAGTGCTACGAGGGCGTGTCTAAATTCAGGGACACGAGCGATGCCAACAGCCTCCACGAGGCGATCCAGCAGGCGGCCGAGGCGGCGGTGGCGGACAAGGACCTCCAGCCCGGGGACTTCGTGGACTTCGAGATCCAGCGCATCCAGGTCCGCGTCAGCGGAAACCCGAACGTGAAGGTGTACCGCGTCGAGATGAGCGACGCCGGCTAGACCGGCGCAGGCTCGCCGGGGTCGGCCGCGGCCGGCTCCGGCGGCTCGGTGCGGCCCTCGTTCATCGCCTTGAAGCCGCCGAGCTCGGCGACCGTGACGTCCGCGACGACGCCGGCCAGCCCGAGCAGCGAGAGGAAGCGCCTCCGGAAGAGGATTCCGAGCAGCAGCATGGCCCACCCCGCGAGACCCACGGGGCCGAACGCAACGGTGAAGCCGTCCCGATCGTCCACGGCGCGATCCTAACGCGGTTCCGCGCCACCCGTCGCTCAGGCCGGGGCCGGCTCGAGAGCCGTACCCCGGTTGGCGGTCAGCACGGACTGGTCAGGCGGCCCAGGCGGCGACCGCAGCAGGCATCGAGAGCGCGCCGATCCGGTCGATCATGTGCGGGTCGGCGGCGTAGAGGTTGTGGAGCGGGACGAGCCTGATAGTCGGCCCGCCGTCGATGCCGACGTCCTCGGCGGCCGGAAGGAGGCGCTGCGCGAGGAACCCGTGGAAGGCCTGCTCCGTTTGCCAGATGTCGCACACCTCGAGCCCGTCGGCCGTGAGGCTCGCGACGTGGAGCACGCCACCCGCGGCGGGGTCCGTGTCCAGCCGCAGGCGCGCCATGACCGCGTCGTACTGATGCGGCCTGACGCCGGGCCAGTTCATGAAGATCGCGACAGCCACGCCGACAGCCTACGGAGCGCGTCGGTCGGCATCGGACGGGCTCAGGCAGTCAGCAATGCGCGCGCGTAGTCGTGGGCGTCGAAGGGGCGAAGGTCGTCGATTCCCTCCCCCACGCCGACGAGCTTGACGGGCAGCCCGAGCTCGACAGCGATCGCGATTGCGACGCCGCCTCGCGCGCTCCCGTCGAGCTTGGTCAGCGCGACCCCCGTCACTCCCACCGTGTCGCCGAAGAGCCGCGCCTGCTGGAGGCCGTTCTGGCCCGTCGTCGCGTCGACGACGAGGAGCGTCTCGTGCGGCGCCCCGTCCATGCGAGTGGAGATCACCCGCCGGACCTTCTCGAGCTCCGCCATGAGGTTCGACTGCGTGTGCAGGCGGCCGGCGGTGTCGACGAGCACGACGTCGCGCCCGCGCGCGCGGGCAGCCTCGAGCGCGTCGAATGCCACCG
This sequence comes from uncultured Actinomycetes bacterium, assembly GCA_963793035.1. Classification (GTDB taxonomy): domain Bacteria; phylum Actinomycetota; class Thermoleophilia; order Gaiellales; family Gaiellaceae; genus GMQP-bins7. Next base: position 254,244 of record CAWBYI010000010.1, on the reverse strand, counting down.
CGGCCGGGTCGCCGCCCCGCGGCGCGCCGACGAAGTCCGCCCCGGCCCGCTCAGCCCAGATCTCGAGCTGCTCCTCCGCGGCCGCTCTGAACGTGTCCGCCGCGCCGACGAGCACGGACCGGCCGTGCTCGGAGAGCTTCATCGCGAGCTTCCCGATCGTCGTCGTCTTGCCGGTCCCGTTCACGCCGACGACGAGCACGACCGCCGGGCTGCCGGACAGGTCGAGGCTCGGCGCGCCGCCGAAGAGCGCCTCTACCTCCTCGACGAGACCATCCTCGAGCCCGCCCGCGGTTCCCCGGAGCTCGAGCCGGCGGACGAGCTCGGCCGTCGCCGGGACGCCGACGTCGCTGCGGATGAGCGCCTCCTCGAGCCGCTCCCACGCATTCGAGTCGGACGGGTCGAACGCGGCCTCCGCGAGCTGCTCGGTGAGCGCGCGCCGGCTCTTCGCGAGCGACTCGCGCATGCGGGCGAACACGCCGGTGCGCTCCGGCTCGTCCGCGGCGGTCGGCTCGTCGCCGAGCAGCTCGGCCCAGGTCAAGCTCACGAGAACCAGCCTATGCGGCCGTGCTACGCGGCGGAGCTGACCGCGGCGCGGGCGTCTTCACGCGGCAGCCTGCGCGAGACGACCTGCGAAACGCCGTCGGGCCCCATGGTCACGCCGTAGAGCACGTCCGCCGCCTCCATGGTCCGCTTCTGGTGCGTGACGACGACGAACTGCGCGCGGTCCGAGTAGCGGCGCAGGAGGTCGACGAAGCGGGCGATGTTCGAGTCGTCGAGTGCCGCCTCCACCTCGTCCAGGAGGTAGAAGGCGCACGGCCGGGCGAGGAAGAGGGCGAAGAGGAACGAGATGGCGCCGAGCGCCTTCTCGCCGCCCGAAAGCAGCGAGAGCCTCGTGATGCGCTTCCCGGCCGGGCGCAGCTCGACTTCGATGCCGGCCTCGGTCTCGACCTCGGAGCCGTCCTCGCGCGTCTCGCGATCCGGCTCGACGAGCTGCAGGCGGCCCTCGCCACCGGGGAAGAGCGTCGCGGCGACCTCCTCGAAGTGCTCCGCGACCGAGGCGAACGTCTCGGCGAAACGGCGTTCGACCGTCTCCGCGAGCTCCTCGCGCAGCCGTTCGAGCTCCTCGAGGCTCCGCTCGAGGTCCTCGCGCTGCACCTTCAGGTCCTCGAGCCGCTCCTTCTCCGCCTCGTACTCCTCCTTGGCGAGCGGGTTCACCATGCCGAGCGCCGTCCGGCGAGCCTCCAGGCGCTCGACGCGCGCGGAAAGCTCGTCGCGGTCGTCTCCCTCGGCCGGCGTGACGGCGCCGGCGCCCTCCAGACGTCTTTGCGCCTCGTCGGTCTCCGCCTCGATGCGCGCGATCTCGACCTCCGCGGTCGTCGCTTTCGCGCTCGCCTCCTCGAGCTCCTGGCGCAGCTCGACCTCGGCGGCGCCGAGCCGGCGCAGCTCCTCGCCAAGCTCGCCCGTCCTGCGGGCGCCCGCATCGACGCGCGCGCGCAGCGTCGGCTCGAACCGGCCGACGCTCGCCTGCGCGGCGCGGATGCCTGCAAGCAGGCGCTCGCTCAGGCCGACGAGGCGATCGAGCGTCGCGGCGTCCACCGCAGGACGCCGATGACCCGGCGCGACCCGCGCGTACGCGGCTTCTGCCGCGGTCGCAGCGCGCTCGGCCTCTGCAGCGCGACTCTCTGCCGCGGCGTGCTTCGCCTCGAGGTCGCTCGTCTCCGCCGCGAGGTCGCGCCTGCGCGCCTCGAGCTCGAGCAGCACGGCCTCCGCCGTCTCGCCTGCGAACCAGAGGTCGCCCCGGGCCGGGTCGTAGCCGAAGCCCTCGGGCGTGACCGACGGCACGGTCGCGTCGAGCAGCGACTCGAGCGGGACGACGGGGAACTCGTCGACGAGCTGCTGCACCTGTGCGTCCGCGAGCACGGTCAGGCTCCCGAGGCCCGACTCGCGCGCTCGCTTCAGCAGCTCGAGCCCGGCGGCGGGATCGGGGGCGAGAATTGCCGACGCTCGCGTCCGGAGCGCCGCGGCGACCGCACGCTCGGCGCCCGGCGTGACCTCGAGCGCGCCGAGCACGAGCTTTGCTCCCTGCTCGGCGAGCGCGCGGGCGGCAGGCGGAAGCCCTTCCTGCTCCGCGAGCACCCGCTCCACGGCGAGCGTTCGCTCGCGGGCCAGCCGGGCACGCTCTGCCAGGCTCTCGCGCTCACGCGTCGCCTCGCGGGCCCGAAGCGCCGTCTCGTGGGCGATCCGCTCGAGCTGGGCGGCGTCTGCGGCTCCCGGATTGGATGACGGGATCGCCGCGCGCTCGCCGCGGAGCCGCTCGTCGAGCGACGCAGCCGACTCACCCCTGAGCCCGAGCCGCTCGCCGCCGCCCTGCAGGCGGTAGAGCGCGGAGAGGGCGCCTTCGCGCTTGCCGGCCGCATCCGAGAGCTCGTCCTCGGCCCGCGCGCGGTCGGTGAGGAGACCTTCCAGGCGGCCCTGGACGCCGCGGCGCACGAGTGCGGCCTGCTCGCGGCGCGACTCGGCCTCGGACCGGCGCTGCCCGGCCGCCTCGAGATCCAGCTCGGCCACGCGCGCCCGGAGCGCGGCGATCTCACCGGCGAGCTTCTCGGCGCGCTCGGCGGCGGTGGCCTGCAGCGCGAGCGGCCGCAGGCGCTTGCGGACCTCGTCCTCGACGTCGCGCGCGCGCTCGACCTGGAGCGCGACGCGCGCGAGCTTCAGCTCGGCCCGGTGCCTGCGGCGCTTGAACTTGCCGAGCCCCGCGGCTTCCTCGACGAGGGCCCGCCTGTCCTCGGGCTTCGAGGCGAGCACCTGCTCGACCTTGCCCTGACCCACGATCGAGTGCATGGCGGAGCCGAGCCCGACGTCGGAGAGGAGCTCCACGAGGTCGGTGCGCCGGACGGGCGCGCGGTTCACGAGGTACTGGCCCTCGGCCCCGCGCACGAGCCGGCGGGCGACCGAGACCTCGCTGAAGTCGAGCTCGGTGAAGCTGCCGGCCTCGTTGTCGAACACGAGCTCGACCTCGCAGTGCTCCGCGCGCTTGCGCTCGGCGCCGCCGGCGAAGAGGACGTCGTCGGGCTTCTCCGCGCGCATCTCGGAAGGCGTCAGCGACCCGGCCGCCCACACGACGGCGTCCGCGATGTTCGACTTGCCCGAGCCGTTCGGGCCGACGATCACCGCCACGCCGGGCTCGAGGGACAGCTCGAGCGCGTCGGGGAACGACTTGAAGCCGCGGATGCGGATGGTCTTCAGGTGCACCGGCGGTGCATTCTCACGATGCAAGCGGACGTGGCCGCGGCCCTGCGTTCAGAACTGGTCCGGAACGACACCGAGGGCGTCGAGCGCCTCGCGCGCGGCCTCCTGCTCGGCCGCCTTCTTGGTCGACCCGCGGCCGATCCCGAGCTGCGCGCCCGCGACGTGCGCGGCGCACACGAACCTGCGGTCGTGCGGCGGGCCCTGCACCTCGAGCACGGTGTAGTGCACCTGCCTGCCCGACCGCGCCAGCGCCTCCTGGAGCTCGGTCTTGTAGTCGACGTGGCTCGAGCGGGCGTACTCGATCTTGTCGCTGAAGGCCGCGACGACCGCGTGCTCGATCGCCTCGAACCCGTGCTCGAGATAGAGCGCCGCGAGCGCCGCCTCGAGCAGCGCTGCGAGGACGTTCCGGCTCCGGGAGATGCGGTCGAGCTCGTCGGGCGGCACTCCGTCCGCCCGCTCCAGAAGCCGGTCACCCAGCGCGAGCTCCTTCGCCACCGTGGCGCAGCTCGCGCGGGAGACGACGTGGGCGCGAATCTTCGCGAGCCGTCCCTCGGACGCGTCACGGAAGCGGTCGTAGACCGCGCGCGCGATGGCGAGCTCGAGGACGCTGTCGCCGAGGAATTCCAGGCGCTCGTACGAGGAGGCCCGCTCGTCCGCCCAGGACGCGTGCGTGAAGACCTGATTGAGGCGCTCCGGCGGCAGCTCCTCGATCAGCCGGCCGAGCTCTTCCGGCCCGTCCGGAAGCGCGTCGGCTCGCTCGCCGCTACTGCTGGTGCGCGATGACGTAGTCGATCGCCTTGCCGACCGTAGTGAGCCCGCGTGCGTCCTCGTCCGGGATCTTGAGGCCGAACTGGTCCTCGAGGTCCATCACGACCTCGACGAGGTCGAGCGAGTCGGCCCCGAGGTCCTCTTCGAACGAGGCGTCGTCCGTGATCTCGCTCTCGTCGATGCCCAGCTTGTCGCTCAAGACGGTCTTGACCTGCTCGAGGATCTCCTCACGCGAGTGTGCCACTTCAAAACCTCACTTCTCGGCCGTCGGGGTCGTGGAGCGCGCCGATGCTACCACGCGATCCGGCAACCGCTGAGCGAGGCGATCGACGACGTCGTGCTCCACTCCGCGGGCGGCCAGACGCACCGCGTTCGCGATCGCGACGCGGGAGCTCGAGCCGTGCGCGATCACCACCAGGCCGCGTAGTCCGAGCAGGTACGCGCCGCCGTATTCCTCCGGGTCGAGCCGCCGCTGGACGCGGCGCGCGCCCGGCCGGATGAGGAGCCCGCCGAGCTTCCCGCGGATGGACGACTCGAGCTCGCCGCGCATCGCGTCGAGGAGGCTGCGGATGGTCCCTTCGATCGCCTTGAGCGCGATGTTGCCCGTGAACCCGTCGGAGACGACGACGTCCGCGTCGCCCTCGAGCAGCCGGCGGCTCTCGGTGTTCCCGGCGAAGCGAAGGTCGCTCCCCCGCAGGAGCTCGTGCGCCTCGAGCGTGAGCTCGTTCCCCTTCTCGTCCTCCTCGCCGATCGAGAGCAGCCGGACCTCCGGATCCGCGACGCCGAGAATCTCCTCGGCGAAGACCGCTCCCATGTGCGCGAACTGGAGCAGGTGCTCGGGACGGGCATCCGCGTTCGCGCCCGCATCGATCAGCACCGTCGGGCCGACCCGCGCCGGAATGACAACGGCGATCGCCGGTCGGTAGACCGATGGAAGGCGCCTGATGTGGAGCAACGAGGCGGCGAGTGTCGCGCCGGTACTCCCGGCCGAGACGAGCGCGTCGGCCTCTCCGTCCGCTACCGCCCTGACCGCGCGGACGAGCGAGGAGTCCGGGTTCGCACGGACCGCCTCCACGGGCGCCGCGTCCATGCCGATGCCGGCTCCGGTCTCGATCAGGGGCAGGCCTTGCGTCTCGATCCCCGCGGGGCCGAAGAGGATCGGCTGAACCTCCGGCGACGCGGCCGCGGCGGCACCCGCGACGATCTCGTCGGGAGCGCGGTCTCCTCCTAGGGCGTCGACTGCGACCCGGATCATGCCGGGGAGTATCTACGTCAGACGGCTGTCGGGCCGGACAGGTCCGGCCCTACTACGGAGCCTGGATGCGGAGCGGCTCGATCTCGCGGCCCCGGTACGTCTTGCAGTTGGGGCACATGCGATGGGCGAGCTTCGGCTGCCGGCAGTTCGGGCAGACCTGCACCCGCGGCGACGTGATGGCATGCGTGGCGCGCCGCTTGTCGCGCCTTGCCTTCGACGTTTTCTTCTTCGGGACGGCCATGAGCGGCTGAGGACTATAGCCGAATCAGGCCGCGATTCCGGAGTTTCGACCTCCGTGCCGTGAGGGAAGTGTGAGGGCTGTGTGGGACCTGTAACGCACGTAAGGACTCCGAAAGGAATCGAATCCTCGTGCCGTCTGCAACGTCATAACTCCACGGAGGGCATGAAGCAAACGAAGGAGGAAACCATGGGCCCGACCGTCGATCTCAACGGCCGGCGTCGCCACCGTCGAAGCTCTGCACCGCTTGCCGCCGCCCTGATCCTGGGCCTGGCGGCCACGGTCGCTGCGCTGGCGCTGCCGTCGGCCGGGTCGTCTGCGGCGACTGCCGTGCCGCAAAACACCGGCGAGCCGCGCATCAGCGGCGCCGCTGAGCAGGGAAGGCGCCTGTCCGCGTCGAGGGGGACGTGGACCGGCGGGTCGCTCTCGTACGCGTTCCGCTGGGTGCGCTGCGGAGTCGGCGGCGGACTTCCGGACGGGAGCGACTGCGTCGCGATCTCCGGCGCCACCGGCTCGACCTACGTGCTGACTGCGGCGGACGTCGGCTTCCGCATGCGCGTCCGAGTGACCGCGACGAACTCCGACGGCTCCCGCACCGTCGCGTCGAACCCGACGGGTGCTGTCGTTGGGCCGCCCGTCGTGGTGAGCTCGCCGCTCGTGCGCGGCACCGTCCTCGTGGGCTCGGTGGTAACCGCCGATCCGGGCCGCTGGAGCGGACGACAGCCGATCACGTTCGCGTTCCAGTGGCTGCGCTGCAACTCCGCCGGCGGCGAGTGCGCGCCGATCGCGGGTGCGACCGGCCGTACGTACCGTGTGACATCCGCCGAGGTGGGCAGGAAGCTCCGCTTCAACGTCACGGCGCGGAACGCGATCGCGTCTGTCATCGTGATCTCGGGCGAGTCGACGACCGGCTCGGAGCCGCTTCCGGCCGGCGCCGTGCGGCTTCCGTCCGGCGAGTACTCGATCCCGGCGACGAGCGTGGCAAGCACCCAGCGGCTCGTACTCGCCGCGGTGCAGTTCACGCCGAAGACGGTGACGAACCGAAAGCAGACGATCGGCGTGCGCATCCGCGTGAAGGACACGCGCGGGTTCGTCGTCCGCGACGCCTTCGTCTTCATCCGCTCGACGCCGAAGGTGACGACAGGCGGCGACCGGAGTCTCACCGGGGCCGACGGCTGGCTCGCGTATGAGCTCGTGCCGACGAGCGCGTTCCCGACGAAGGCCAAGACCGCCGTGCAGTTCTTCGTGAAGGCGTACCGCAGCGGTGACCCGTCGCTCGGCGGCGTGTACGGCTCGCGGCTCGTCCAGGTTCCCGTCCGGCTCAAGTAGCCGGCCAAGTGGAAGGGAGGCGGCCAGGCGGCGCCGCCTCCCTTTCATCCGCTCCTGACGTCAGTGGCCGAGCGCGAGCTCGCGCGTCGGCGCGACCCGCTCGAGGAAGCGGCGGTCGTGCGACACGACGACGACCGTGCCCCCGTAGCCGTCCAGCGCGGCCTCGAGCTGCTCGACCGCCTCGAGGTCGAGGTGGTTCGTCGGCTCGTCGAGCACGAGCAGGTTGACGCGCTGATTCTGGAGCTCGGCGAGCTGCGCACGCGTCCGCTCACCGGGGGAGAGCGTCGCGCACGACCGGCCGACGTGGTCGCGGCCGAGACCGAACTTCGCGAGCAGCGTTCGCGCGGGCTCTGCCGCGAGCCCCGTTCGCGACCGGAACTCGTCGAGGAGGCTCTCGGCGCCGCCGTATGCGTCGCGCTGCTGCGCGAGCGAGCCGACGCGGGTGCGGCGACCGACGCGCCTTTGCCCGGCCACGAGCGGCACCTCGCCGAGGAGCATGCCGAGCAGCGTGGTCTTGCCGCTTCCGTTCCGTCCCGTCACGGCCACCCGCTCGCCGGCGACGAGATCGAGGGACATGGGCCCCAGGCGGAAGTCGCCGCGCTCGGCGATCGCGGCGTCCAGGCTTGCGACGAGATTCCCCGGCCGCTCGCCCGCGTCCAGCGAGAGACGGAGCTCCCAGTGCTCGAACGGCTTGTCCGGGAGCTCGTTCCGCTCCAGGAGCTTCTGCGCCTGGCGGACCTTCGTGCGAAGCGCCTGCGTCGCGCGCCGGTCCGCGCCGCCAGTCGCCTTGCCGAGCGAGTCGCCGAGTCCGCGCGCCTCCGTCCGGCGCTTCGCGAGCAGCTCGGTGACCTTCCGACGCCGCGTCTTCGCCTGTTCGTAGCGCGCCGAGGCGGCGAGCCGCTCCGTGTCGCGGGCGGCGGCATAGTCGCTCCAGCTCCCGGCCCACTCCCGCACGCGGCGCGTCTCCGGGGCGATCTCGACGATCCGCGTCACCGTTCGGTCGAGCAACTCGCGGTCGTGCGAGACGACCACGAGCGCGCCCTCGTACGCGTCGAGGAAGCCCTCGAGCCGGTCGAGCCCCTCCAGATCGAGGTCGTTCGTCGGCTCGTCGAGGAGGAGCAGGTCGAAGCGCGAGAGCAGGATCGCCGCCAGCGCGGCCCTTGCCCGCTCGCCTCCCGAGAGCGTGTCGGCCGACTGGTCGAGCCCGACCGAGAGCCCGAGGTCCGCGCACACCGTGCGTGCCCGCGCCTCGAAGTCGCCGCCGCCGAGCGCCAGGAACCGCTCGAGCGCGGCGGAGTACCGGTCCTCGGCCGCGCCGCCCTCGGCGAGCGCCGCGGAGGCCGCGACGAGCTCGCGCTCCGCCTGGGCCACACCGGTGCGGCGCGCGAGCGTGTCGAGCAGCGCTTCCCGCTCTCCGCCCAGCCGCTCCTGGGCCAGATATCCCGCCGTCAGCCACGCAGGCGCCCGCGCGACCGATCCCGCATCCGGCTCCTCGACTCCGGCGAGGATCCTGAGCAAGGTCGACTTGCCGACGCCGTTCGGCCCGACCACGCCCAGGCGGGCATGCGGGCCGACCGTGAGATCGACCTGATCGAGAACGAGCGCTGCGCCGTAGCGCTTCGTGACCTCCGCGAGTTGAACTCGCACGAACGGACCTCCTGACGGGTTGCAACGGGCGCACGCGACATGCGTGCGCGGGCGAGGTGAAGTCAGGTCAGTCCGTCATCGCAAGGCGCCTAGGCGCCGCCCGGGATGGTACTGGCTCCTGCCCCGCCCGGCATATGTGCGTTCGCTCAAGCCTCCGTAAGCGTTCGGTAAGACCCTGGAAAAACGCGCATTCGAGATCGACATGGCGGGCACCACCTCATGACTCGAAGGGCATCTAGGAGGGACATGACATGAGACTCAACGAAAACCAGGACATCCGTCGAGTACGCATGCTGGCACTCGGGACCGGGCTGGTCGCGGCGATCCTGGGGACGCTCTTGCTCGCGTTCCTGCCGTCATCGCCGAGCGCGGCGCCGGCCGTGCCACCGACGAATGCCGGCGAGCCGCAAGTAACGGGCACGCCGCGGGTCGGCGAGGTCCAGCGGACGACGAGGGGGACGTGGTCCGGCACAGGGCCGATCAGCTATTCGTTCCGCTGGTTCCGCTGCAACGGCCGTGGTGCGCCGGACGCGTCGGACTGCACCCGGATCTCGAACGCGCCGAATGCGACGTACGTCGCGCGCGAAGCGGACGCGGGCTTCCGCCTGCGCGCACAGGTGCGGGCGTCCAACGCCGAGGGTGCTGCCACGGCGACCTCGAACCCCACCGCGGTCATCCAGTCGGCACGGCCCGCGAACGTGACCGAGCCGACGATCTCGGGCACGCCGAGCGTGGACTCGCGGCTGACCGCGAACCGCGGCACGTGGGTCGGCGAGGCGCCGATCACGTACTCGTTCCAGTGGCTCCGCTGTAGCACGGCGGGCGACAACTGCAGCGAGATCAGCGGCGCGACGGACAACCAGTACCTCGTCGTGGACAACGACTCGGGCCGGACGCTCCGCGTGCGGGTCACTGCCCGGAACGACGCCGGCTCGCGGTCGGCGCTGTCGAACGCGACGAGCGTCGTGGGTGGAGGCGCGTCGCCGCCGCCGCCGCCGGGCAACTCGGTCTCGGTGGAGACGCTGAGAGCCGCCGGCGACCGGCTGATCGTCTCGCAGGTTCGGTTCGCGCCGAACCCGGTCGTGAGCCGCACGCGTCCGATCACGGCTCGCATTCGCGTTACCGACCAGCGCGGTCGTGCCGTGCGCGGCGCGCTCGTCTTCATCCGGTCGGTACCGCGTAGGACGACCGGTGGCGACCGTCAGCCGAGCGCGGCCGACGGTTGGGTCGAGTACCAGCTGCAGCCGCTGCAGCACTTCCCGGCGGTGAACGGAAACGTGCAGTTCTTCGTCAAGGCGTACCGCGCCGGTGACCCGCCGCTCGGCGGCATCGCCGGATACCGCCTCGTCCAGGTCCGCGTGCTGACCGCGGGTAGCTAGGACGAGCCGCGGCCGAGCGCGGTAACAGGGTCAGGAGGTGGCGCTTTCGTGGCGGCGGCGTCACCTCCTCGACGCCGCAGACCGCCGTCGTGGCAGAGGACGGCTCGGCGCCGTGGGGGGCATGGCGGCGGTCTACGGGATCGAAACGACCGAGCGGCTCAGAGGTCGTCGCGAAGCTGCTGGAGGGCGGCCCAGCGAGGATCGGTCGCCTCTTCCACGTGCTCGTGCGGCTCGACGTTCAGGTCCTTTCCGCACACCGGGCACAGGCCGGCGCAATCGGGCTGGCAGAGAATCTGCTCGGGAAGGGTGAGCGCGATCGCGTCGCGCACCCACGCCGAGAGCGCGAGCCGGTCGTCGGCGACGTAGTCCGACCGCAGCTCGTCGCCGCTCGAGGCGTCCGGGTCGTGGAGCTCACGCGCCCTGACCGTGACGGGCACCTCCGCATGCGCGAGGCAGCGCATGCACGGGCCTGACAGCGTCGCGTCGAACCGGACCTCGAAGACCATGGCGCCGGAGGCCTGCGAGAGCTCGAGCTCGACCGGGACGTGGCCCGGCGGGACCTCGTAGCGCTGCCCGCCGAGGAAGAACGGGTCGATCTCGACGTCGAGCGACTCGCGCCGGACGTCCCCCGGCCGCAGGCGGAAACGGCGAAGATCGACGGTGGTCACGGCAGGAGCGTAGCGCCGCGGAGCCTGCCGCCCCGGAGTCGAGTCGATTAGCTCTCATTGCGATACTCTTGTCTTTCATCATGGAATCTGATCGTTGGCTCGGACTCGATCTACGGCACCTCCTCGCGCTCACGGCCATCGCCGAAGAGGGGTCGTTCGGCCGTGCGGCCGAGCGCCTGGGGTACACGCAGTCGGCGATCTCGCAGCAGATCGCGACGCTCGAGCGAATCGTCGGCCTGCGGCTCGTGGAGCGCCCCGGCGGGCCGCGCCCGATCTCGCTGACCGAGGCCGGGCGCATCCTCGTCCGGCACGCGGAGGCGATCGAGGCCCGGCTCCTGGCGGCGAAGGCGGACATGCTCGCGCTCGAGGCGGGCGACGCCGGCCAGCTACGGGTCGGGACGTTCCAGAGCGTCGGCACCCGCATCCTCCCCACCCTCCTGCGCCGCTTTTCCGAGGCGCATCCGGCGGTCGAGGTGGTCCTCCGCGAGTCGGCGGACGAGGGCGAGCTGCTCGAGATGATCGAGCGGGGCGCGCTCGACCTGACCTTCTGGACGCTGCCGGTGGCCGCGGAGCCGTACGACTCCGTCGAGTTGCTGCGCGACCCCTACGTGCTCGTCGTCCCGGCAGGGTCACCGCTGGCCGAGCTGAAGCGCACCCCCACGTTGAAGGAGATCGCACTCCAGCCGTTGGTCGGGTTCAACCACTGCAGCGCGATGGACGAGGTCGAGTCGTCCCTCGCCTCGACCGGGCGCTCGCCGAACATCGTCTTTCGCTCCGACAACAACGGGACCGTCCAGGGGCTCGTCGGAGCCGGCGTGGGCGTGAGCGTCGCGCCGCTTCTCACCGTCGACGAGGACGATCCGAGCACCGTGACCATCGACCTGCGCGGCCGCGTCCCGGAGCGGGTGATCGGCCTCGTCTGGCACGGCGACCGCCACCGCAGCGCCGCGGCGGAGGCGTTCGTCGACAGCGCGCTCGAGGTCTGCGCCGAGCTCTCGCAGGGCATGCCCGTCGAGCCGCGCGGCCCGCGGGAGCCGCTCCCGCAGAGCGCGTAGGACTCGTCGTCGACTAGATTCGCTCGAGCTCTTCGGAGTCGAGCGGACCGGGAAGCGGCTCCGGCCCGATGCCCGCGACCACGGTCTCCTGCGACCGCTCGTGGAGCCGCTCGCGGCCCCGTTTGACCGCGACGAGGAACCTGTCGAGGTTGACCTCGAGAGTCGACAGGATGCTGTCGGCCCAGTCCTCCATCTCGAGCCGCGTCTCACGCGCCTTCCGACGCGCGTCGTCGACGATGTCCTCGGCCTGGCGCTCGGCGAGCCGCACGATCTCCGTCTGCGAGGCCTCGCGAACCGCCTGCTCGCGCGCCTCCTGGATGATCCTGTCGCACTCCCGCTTCGCCTCCGCCAGCATCTCCTGGCGCTCCTTCACGATCCAGCGGGCCTGCTTGATCTCCTCGGGGATCGTCGCTCGCATCTGATCGAGGATCTCGTAGATCTCCTCGCGGTCGAGTCGAACCTGGTCGGTCAGCGGCACGGCCTTCGCGTTGTGCACGAGGTCGTCGAGCTTGTCGATGAGAACGAGTACGTCCATGGACGGGAAAGTCTACTCAGAGGGTGAGACGGGAGCGCCTCGGCTCAGCGCCTTACTCCTGGGGCGAGAGCGGGGCGCCGGGCCGGCCATCGGGATAGATCTCCGCAAAGCGCTTCGCGACAGCGTCGGGGACGAGCTCGTCCACCTTCCCGCCGAACGTCGCGATCTCCTTGACGCCGCTCGACGAGACGAAGCTGTACTGCGGGCTCGCCATGACGTAGACGGTCTCGATCTCCGGCGCGAGCACGCGGTTCAGGTGGTTCATCTGGAACTCCCACTCGAAGTCGGAGATCACGCGCAGGCCCTTCACCATCGTCCTCGCGTTGTGCTTGCGCGCGAACTCCACCACGAGCTCCGAGAAGACGTCCACGACGACGTTGTCGAGGCCGGCGAGCGCGCTCTCGAGGAACTCGACGCGCTCCTGGACCGGGAAGAGCGGCGCCTTGTGCTGCGGGTTCTGGACGACCCCCACGACGACCCGGTCGAAGATGGCGGCGGTACGGCGGATGATGTCGACGTGCCCGTTCGTGACGGGGTCGTAGGAGCCTGGGCAGATTGCGGTGATCATGTCTCGCGGATCGGGCGAAAGAGGGAAATCCGTGCGGAACCGTAGCGCCGGCTCGTCACGAGGTCGAGAGGAAGCTCCGGCTCGACGCGTTCCGTAGTCTCCACGACGAGGAGCCCGTCGGGCGCCAGCACGTCGGGGACGAGCTCGCCGAGCGTGGGCTCGAAGCTGCTCCACTCCTCGTACGGCGCGTCGGCGAGCACGAGGTCGTAGCGCCGCCCGCGGGCCCGCTCCTCTCGCAGCACGTCGAGCACGTCGCGGCAGAGAACGGCCGCGCCGGTGAGGCGGAGCTTCTCGAGGTTCTCCGAGATCACGCGGCACGCGCCGCGGTCCCGCTCGACGAACGTCGCACGGGAGGCGCCCCGCGAGAGCGCCTCGAGCCCGAGCGCGCCCGAGCCGGCGAACAGGTCGAGGACGCGCGCTCCCTCGATCGGGCCGATCAGCTGGAACGCCGATTCGCGCACGCGGTCCCCGGTCGGACGCGTGACGATGCCGCGGGGAGCAGCGATCCGGTGTCCCTTGCGTGAGCCGGCGACGATGCGCACGGCGCGAAGACTGGCAGAGGAGCGCTCTGCCGCCCGCCCTATGCCGCCCGCGAGAGGGAGCCGAGCTCGACGACGATCTCGTAGGCGCCGTCGATGTACGCGGACTCCGACACACGGCCCGCTCGACCGAGGAGCGCGAGGGCCGGCTCGTTGCCGACGAGCACGGAGGCCCGGAAGCGCTCGATGCCCTCGAGCTTCGCGAGCGTCACGAGCTCGGCGATGAGCCGCCGCCCGACGCCGTTCGACTGGCACGCGTCCACGACCTCGAAGGCGACCTCCGCGACGCGCGGATCGCGCTCGTCGCGGACGAACCTGGCCATCCCGACAACCTTCCCCGATACGAGGTCGATCGCAGCGACCGCCTCGCGCCCGCAGCAGCCCACTTCGACGAGCTGGTCGACCTCGGCCTCGGGCAGGCGCGGCTTGACGCCGTGGTATCTGAGCCGCCGCGACCGCTCCGAGAGCCCCTCGAACACCTCGTGGACCGCCGCCCGGTCGCCGAACTGCAACCGGCCGACGGAGACGAGCCCCCGGCGACATCCTGGCGCCTGGCTGGTACCGGCCATGAGCAAAGCGTCGCAAAGGCACCCGCCCGGGACAGTGCAGGCGCCGCGAGCTTCGCGGTGCGGTTATCCGCACCCCCGTTACGACTCGCCGAGATGCTCGGCTTCGCTCAGGAGGCGATCGACGTCCTCCGCGAGAAGCCCTTCGTCGTCGATGCTCGCGGCGGCCTCCCGCGCGCGTTCGAGAAGGTCGTGGTCGCGGCGCAGCCGGACGAAGCGGAGGTCCGAGAACCCGGACTGGCGCGCTCCGAGCAGCTGACCCTCGCCGCGGATCTCGAGGTCGCGCTCGGCCAGCTCGAAGCCGTCGGTGGTCGCGACCATCGCCTCGAGGCGCTCGACGGCGCTCTCGGTGAGCTCCTCCCGCGGTCGCGAGACGAGCAGGCAGTACGACTGCTCGGCACCGCGGCCCACCCTTCCGCGGAGCTGGTGCAGCTGCGCAAGCCCGAAGCGGTCGGCCTCCTGGACGATCATCACGGTCGCGTTCGGCACGTCGACGCCCACCTCGATGACCGTCGTCGCGACGAGAACGTCTAGCTCGCGGGCCTTGAACCGGGCCATGAGGTCGCGGCGGTCGCCGGGACGGAGCTTGCCGTGCACGCACCCGACGCGGAATTCGCGGAGCTCCTGGGTGCGCAACCGCTCCGCCTCGTGCTCGGCGGCGCGTGCGCGGCTCGTCTCCGACTGCTCGATCAGCGGGCAGACGACGTACGCCTGGCGCCCCTCCCGGAGCAGGCGCGTGAGGCGCTCGTACGCCTCCGACGCACGCTCCTCCGTGATCCAGCGTGTGATCACGGGCTTTCGGTTGGCCGGCAGCACGGTGAGCTCGGAGACGTCCAGGTCGCCGTAGACCGTCAGCGCGAGCGTGCGCGGTATCGGCGTCGCGGTCATGTGCAGGACGTGTGGGCTCCGGCCCTCCGCGAGCGCGCTCCGCTGGCTCACGCCGAAGCGGTGCTGCTCGTCCACGACCGCGACCGAGAGGTCGCGGAAGTCGACCTCCTGCTGGATGAGCGCATGCGTGCCGACGACGAGGGACGCGTCGCCCGAGGCGATGAGCTGTCGCGCGTTCGCGTGCTCCCGCGCACGCAGCGAGCTCGTGAGGAGCACGACGGCGATGCCGAGATCGCCGCAGAGCGACTCGATCGTGAGGAAGTGCTGCTCGGCGAGCGTCTCGGTGGGGGCCATGAGCGCGGCCTGGCGCCCCGCCTCGACGGCGCGCAGGAGCGCGTACAGCGCGACGACGGTCTTGCCCGAGCCGACGTCGCCCTGGAGCAGGCGGTGCATGGGCGTCGACCGCGCGAGGTCTCCGTCCAGCTCGGCGATCGCGCGCTGCTGGTCCGCGGTGAGCTCGAAGGGGAGCGCCTCCCGATACGCGGTGAGAAGTGCGCCCGGCTCGGCCAGCGGCTCCGCGTGCGCCTGCTCTCGCTCCCTCGTCGTCCGCGCGAGTGCGAGCCGGAGGACGAGGAGCTCGTCGAACGCGAGGCGCATGCGCCCTGACTCCGCCTCCTCGAGCGACCGGGGCCGGTGCAGCGCGACGAGCGCATCGGAGCGGAGCGGGAGCCGCTGCGCGGCGCGGAGCCCGGCCGGCAGCGGATCGGGCGCCGTCCGCGCGAGCGGGAGCGCCTGCGCCCGCAGGTCACGCAGCTTCTTCTGGGAGACGTCTTCGACCGACGGGTAGACGGGTGCGAAGTCCGCGGTCTCGACCTCGTCGTCGAGGTCGTGCGACGACACTGCGAAGCCGAACTTGTTCGCGCGCCCGCGCAGGCGGATTTCCGTGCCCGCGACGAGTCGCTTCTCGAGCCATGGCTGGTTGAACCACGTCGCGTTGATCTCGCCGGACTCGTCCGCCACGCGCGCGGTGAGGATCTTCAGCCGTCCGCGCCGGCGCGACGACGTGGAGCGCACGACGCATTCGATCGCGGCCTCCTCGTCGCCGAAGAGGTCGGAGATCCGCTTCGTGGGCACCGGCTCCTCGTAGCGCCGGGGGCGCTGCCAGAGAAGGTCGCCGACGGTTCGGATGTCGAGCTTCGTCAGCTTGCGGGCGAGCGTCGGGCCGACGCCGTGGAGCGTCTCGACCGACACATCCAGGCGCTCAGGTCGCGGCGCGCTCGGAGGAATCGGCCAGCGCTCAGGAGCGTCCAGGCCGGCGAAGCCGACCGGAAGCCGGACCGCTGTGCTCGTCCCGTCCACGGCCCCGACCACTATAGGTCCCGGTCCGGCGCGGACCGCGACCCGGGCGGCTCAGGCGTCGTCCTGGAACCAGAAGAAGCCGACGGTGCCCGGGCCCGCGTGCGTGCTGACGACGGCGCCGAGGGTCGACGTGAACTCGATCTCGGCCTTCGGGCGCACGCGCCAGACGAGCTCGCTCAGGATGCCGACCCACTCGGGGGCGTCCGCATGTGCGACCGCGATTCGCAGTCCGGGCCTGTCCTCCGTCGCCTCCTCGAAGCGCCGCTCGAACTCGACGAGTGCCTTCTGCCGGCCACGCACGCGGGCGACGGGCACGACCTCGCCATCCTGGATCGCGAGGATCGGGCGCACGTTCAGGAGGGATCCGGCGAGCGCAGCCGCGCGCCCGATCCGCCCGCCCCGCTGGAGGAACTCCAGCGTCTCGAGCGTGAAGACGACGCCGCAGTCGCGGTAGAAGCGCTCGACGAGCTTTTCGATCTCCTCGTCGGTCGTGCCGCGCGAGAGCCGCCGCTGGATCGCGTGCGCGAGCATCGCGATCGCGAGCGACGCACTCCTCGAGTCGACGGCGCGGACCCGGTCTCCGCCGATCTCCGCAGCGGCGAGCTCCGCGCTCTGGAACGTGCCGGAGAGCTTCGCCGAGACGTGCAGCGAGTAGATGCGCTCGTAGGCCGCGAGCCCCTCGTATGCCTCCACGAAGTCCTGCGGCGTCGGCTGGGACGTGGCCGGGAGGACCGGCGACGTGCGCAGCTTCTCGAAGAACTCCGCCGGGCCGAGCTCGACGTAGTCGCGGTGCGTCTCGTCCCCGAAGCGCACGTAGAGCGGGACGAACCGCATGTTCGGGAAGCGGGACGGCGCCTCGGGGTAATCCGAGGTCGAGTCCAGCACGATCGCGGTGTTCTCAGTCGTCAGCTCGCATCTCCGCCCTCCTTGCCCGCTGCCGCGTGCAGCGCCCGTACGAGCGCCTCGACCCCCTCGTCCTTGCGCACGAGGGCGACGCCGGCGATTCTCGCCGCTTCCTGCTCCTCGGCGCCAGCGGAGGCGCTCAGGAAGACCACGGCCGTGCCGGGCGACCGGGCGCCGATGTCGGCGGCGACCTGCGGTCCCGCGACGTCGGGCAGCCGGTAGTCGAGCACGGCCACGTCGATCCCGAGCTCTGCGCACGCGCCCGCGGCCGAGGCGCCGTCGGCGATGCTGCCTACGACCGAGACGTCGTCACGCCGGCCGAGCACGAACTCGAGCGCGTCGCGGTAGACGTCGTTGTCCTCGACGAGGAGCACGCGGATCGCGGCCGGCAAGCGCGATCACTCCGCGACGACGAGCAGTGGGTAGTGCGGCTGCCCGCCTTCGTGCACTTCGATCTCGAGCAACGGGTGCAGACGCTCGACCGTCTCGAGCAGCCCGTCGAGCGGCGGCGCATTCTCGCCGGTGAGGATGTTGAGCAGCCCGCGGTCGCCTGCGAGGACGCGCTCCACGACCGCGAGCGCCGCGGTCTCCACGTCGTCTGCGGCGACGACCGCGACGCCGTCTACGAGGCCCAGGAAGGCGCCCTTGGTGATCTCGATTCCGTCGAGCTGCGCATCCCGCGAAGCGACGGTCACCTCGCCGGTCGCGATCGACCCGAGGGCCTCGCGCATGTCCTCCTCGTTCGTCTCGGCGCCGTTCGTCGAGACGTAGCGGAACATCGCCGCCAGCCCCGCCTGGACGGAGTCCGAGGGGACGACGCGGACGCGCTTCGACGACAGCGCAGCGGCCTGCTCCGCGGTCAGAACGACGTTGGAGTTGTTCGGAAGGACGATGACGTCGTCCGCGGGAGTCGCATCGATCGCGTCCACGATCTCCGCCGTCGAGGGATTCATCGTCTGCCCACCCTCGATGACGCGCGTCGCCCCCAGGCTCTCGAAGAGCCGCCGGTTCCCGCGGCCGGGACAGACGGCGACGAGCCCCGTCTCGAGCGTCGGGAGCGGTGTGTCATCCGAGACGAGCCGCGCCTCGCGCGTGGCGGTCTGATGGTGCATGTTCGCGATCTCGACTCCCTCCACCGTTCCCAGAGCGACGGCCGCCGAGAGCGCCGCGCCCGGGTCGTCCGTGTGAACGTGCACCTTGAGCGCCGAGTCGTCGCCGACGACGAGCAGCGAGTCGCCCATCTGCTCGAGCGTCGCCTCGAGCGCCGCCTGATCGAGCTCGTCGCCCTCCACGACGAACACCGTGCAGTAGCGGTACCTCGAGAGCTCCTGATGTATCGCGTCGAAGCTCAGCGCCTCGCCCGCGACCTCGACGTCGGGCAGCGGCTCGCCGGCGGCGGTCAACGCAATGCCGCGCACGATCTCGACGAGCCCGGCTCCGCCAGCGTCGACGACGCCGGCGTCCCGGAGGACGTCGAGCATCTCCGGCGTGCGCGACAGCGCGTCCTCGCCCTGGCGCAGGGCCGCGGCGAGCAGCTGGTCCGGCGGGAGCCTGCGGTTCTCCCGCTTCTCCGCCTCCTCGGCCATCTCGCGGATGACGGTCAGCATCGTCCCCTCGACCGGCCGCTTGACTGCGCGATACGCAGCGTCGCTCGCGCCCCGGAACGCGCGCGCGAGCTCCTTCGAGCCGAGCTGCTCGGTCTGTCCGAGCACGTCCACGAAGCCGCGGACGATCTGGGAGAAGATGACGCCCGAGTTCCCGCGGGCGCCCATGAGCGCCGACCGCGAGAGCACCTTGGCGACGGCCGCGCTTCCCTCGGCCTCGGCGTCGTCGAGTGCCTCCACGACGGAGCGCAGCGTCAGCGTCAGGTTCGTTCCCGTGTCGCCGTCCGGGACGGGGTACACGTTGAGGTCGTCGATCCGTTGGCGGTGGGCCTCGAGGTTCTGCAACGCGGCGCGGACGAGCGGCCGGACGGCCTCGAGGTCCATCAGCGCGAGTGCCTCACGCGGTCCACGTGCACCTCGACGCCCGCAACGTGCAGGCCCGTGTGGCGCTCGATCTCGTGCACGACGCGGGCGCGGACGGCCGCCCCCACCTCGGTCAGGTTGAGCCCCTGCTCGATCACGACGTGGACGTCGACGCCGACTCCGCCGTCGCGGCGCTCGACCTGAACGCCCTTGGGCGAGCTTCCGGGGAGCAATCTCCCCCACCAGCTCGGGCTCGCCAGCCCGACGACGCCGTAGCTCTCGACGGCCGCGCGGCCCACGATCTCGGCGAGCGCGCCCTCCGACACGGAGACGGTTCCGAGATCCGTGGACGCCGCGACGAAGTGGGCCCGCTCCACGGCGCGAGCTTAACGCCCCGCAATCCGAACCGATACGCGCGCCGGAGACCGGCGCCCGCGTCAGAGAGCCTTCTGGACCTTGCCGGCCTTGAGGCAGCGCGTGCAGACGTACGCCCGCGTCGGGCGCCCCTCGAGGAGCACGCGGACGCGCTGGAGGTTCGGGTTGAAGCGCCGCCTCGTGGCCACCATCGAATGGCTCCGGTTGTTGCCGAAGCCGGGCTTCTTCCCGCAGATCGCGCACACCTTGGACATCGCGGCCGCCCATGGTACCGATCGCCCGTCGCGATCGTTTGGTGTGGGGTTAAGCGACGCGCGAGCTCAGCGAGCCGCGGCCGCGCGCAAGTGCGCGAACACGTCGGCCATCTCGAGCGCGGTCCTGACCGCCTCGGCGCCCTTCTCGATCCGCGCATCCGCCTGGTCGCGCGTCTCGAGCGTCAGCACCCCGAAGGACACGGGGACCCCGGTCTCGAGTGCGGCGAGCTGGAGGCCGCTGGCGGCTTCTCCGGCGACGTAGTCGAAGTGCGGCGTCTCCCCCCGGATGACGCAGCCGAGCGCGACGATGCAGGCGAAGCGCCGCGTCTTCGCGAGCGCCGTCGCCGCGAGCGGCAGCTCGAACGCGCCGGGGACGACCAGGACGGTGATCGCTTCGCGCGCGACACCGGCCTCGCCCAGCTCCGCGAGCGCGCGGTCGAGCAGCTGCGTCGTCACCTCGCCGTTGAAGCGCGAGACCACGACTCCGACCGCACGACGGCCGCCGGACGCCTCTCCCTCGAGCACCGCGTAGCCGTCAGGGATCCGGAGATCGCCGGCGGCGTGCTCCCCCGCCGACACGAACATCGGCTCCTGCTCCAGCTCGGGCTCGGACTCGGGCTCCGGAAGCGCGGTTGGCGGCTCGTCGGCAGCCTCCTCGACGGCAGGCTCGTCCGCGATCTCGGTATCGGGCGGTGCCTGTACCGCGCCCCAGGCCTGCGTGTCGTCCGGGGAGGCCGCGGGCTCATCCGGGCTCTCCGGGTCCTCCGAGAAGTCGAACGGCGCCGAGTCTTCCGCCGGGAGCTCTGCCGGGAGCTCGTCCTCGCGCTCCGGCTGCTCGTCCACGTCCTCCTCGTCGCGGGGCGGATCGTCGCCGGCGACCCTCCGCGACCACTCCGAGAGCACGTTCTCGCTCGACTCGTCGATGTCCCGGTTCACTCGTCTCCTTCCGGTCCGGCCTCGGGCTCGAGACGGACGCCCTGGTGGTGGAGCTTCTCGCCGATGAGGTGGCCGAGCTTGTCCCGCTTGGCGTCGAGGTAGCGCCTGTTCTCGTCGTTCGGAAGCACCTCGATGGGCACTTGCTCGACCACGGTCAGGCCGTACGCCTCGATCCCCTCCATCTTGCGCGGATTGTTCGTGAGGAGCCGGATGGTGGTGAGGCCGAGATCGGCGAGGATCTGATACCCGAAGCCGTATTCGCGCGAGTCCGCCGGGAACCCGAGCTTGACGTTCGCCTCGACCGTGTCGAAGCCCTGCTCCTGGAGCTCGTAGGCGCGGAGCTTGTTCAGGAGACCGATCCCCCTGCCCTCCTGCGCCATGTAGAGGAGCACGCCGCAGTCCTCGCGGCCGATCTGCGCAAGCGCCTGCTCGAGCTGCTCGCCGCAGTCGCACCGCAGCGAATGGAATACGTCGCCCGTGAGGCACTCCGAGTGCGTGCGCACGAGCACGCCCTCCTTGCCGGCGGGCTCACCACGCACGAGCGCGACGTGCTGCTTGCCGCTCAGCACCTCCCGATATGCCACGGCCTGGAACTCGCCGTACTCGGTCGGCATCCGCACGGAGACCATGCGCTCGACGAGCTTCTCGGTGCGCCGCCGGTACTGGATCAGGTCGGCGACCGTGATCATCTTGATCTCGTGCCGCTCGCAGAACTCGGCGAGATCCGGCACCCGGGCCATCGTGCCGTCCTCGTTCATGATCTCGCAGACGACGCCCGCCGGAATGAGCCCTGCCAGCCGGGCGAGGTCGACCGCGGACTCCGTCTGGCCGCCGCGATGCAGTACGCCGCCGGGCCGGGCGCGGAGCGGGAAGACGTGGCCGGGCTGAACGAGGTCGTCGGGCTTGGAAGCCGGATCGATCGCGACCTGGATCGTCCGCGCCCGGTCCGCGGCCGAGATGCCCGTCGAGACGCCCTCGCGCGCTTCGATCGAGACGGTGAACGCCGTTCCGAGCGGCGTCTCGTTGTGCTCCGTCATCTGCCGGAGGCCCAGATCGTCGCACCGCTCGGGCGTGAGGCAGAGGCAGACGAGCCCGCGCGCATGCGTCGCCATGAAGTTGACGGCCTCCGGCGTGACGAACTGCGCCGCGATGGTGAGGTCTCCCTCGTTCTCACGGTCCGCGTCGTCCACGACCACGACGAAGCGGCCGGAACGGATGTCCTCGATCGCCTCCTCGATCGTCGCGAAGGGCGACGAGGTCTCGGGAGGACTCGTACCAACGCTCATCGCAGGATCGTAGCCCTCAGTCGCCGGATGTCCGGACGATGCGCTCCACGTACTTCGCGAGGACGTCCACCTCGACGTTGACTGCGCGCCCCGGCACGAGGAGCGAGAGCGTGGTCTGCGCCAGCGTATGCGGGACGAGCGCGACCGCGAACGCGTCGTCTGCGAGCTCGGCGACGGTCAGGGAGACGCCGTCGAGCGCGACCGACCCCTTCTCGGCGCAGTAGCGGAGGACGTCCGGCGGCGCCTCCACGAAGACGCGCAACCCCTCCCCTTCCGCCTCGACCGACTGCACGCGTCCGACAGCGTCGACGTGACCCTGGACGTAGTGCCCGCCGAGCGGGTCGCCAGCCCGAAGCGGCGGCTCGACGTTCACCTCCGCGCCGAACGGCTTCACACGTCCGAGCGTCTCCGGGACGACGTCGAACGTGAGCGTGCCGTCGGCGTGCCCGACGACGGTCAGGCAGATCCCGTCGATCGCCACGGAGTCGCCGATGCCGCCCTCCACCGAGCTCTCGACGACGAGCCGCGAGCCGTCGAAGGAGACGACGCGGCCCACATCGCGGACGATTCCCGTGAACACGTCCGAACGGTACCCCTACGGTTCGTGGACGTACGCGCTCAGGAGGACGTCCTCTCCGACGGAGCGCGCCTCGAGCCGCGTCAGCTCGACGGGCCTCGGCAGGCCGACGACCATCCCTTCGCCCTCGCCGGACATCCGGGCCGCCTGGAACACGAGCAACTTGTCCACGAGATCGTGCTCGAGGAACGCGGCGGCGAGCGTGGGGCCGCCCTCGAGGAGCAGGGACTGGACACCGTCCGCGCCGAGCGCCGCGAGCTCCTCCACGAGCGGGCCGCTCCGCAGCTCGAGCTCGGAGCCCTCCGGCAGCGGGCCGCGGCCGAAGGCGATCCGCCGCGGCTGACCGCGGGGCGTCGGGACGTCGCGGGCGTCGAGCCGCGGGTTGTCCCAGCGGACCGTCCCCATGCCCACGGCGACCGCATCCGAGGCGGCACGCAGCTCGTGGACGAGGCGGCGCGACTCCTCGCCGGAGATCCACCGCGAGCCTGGGATCGTCGTCTTGCCGTCGAGCGTGACCGCGACCTTGTAGGTGACGAACGGCCGGCCCTTGGTGATCCAGGTCCGCCACGCCTCGAGCTGCCGGCGCGCGCGGAAACCGAGTTCTTCGCCGGCGAGCTCGACCTCGACCCCGGCCGCCCCGAGCTTCTCGAGCCCGCCCCCCTCGACGCGCGGGTTGGGGTCGAGCTGTCCGGCGACGACGCGAGCGATCCCCGCTCCGAGCACCGCGTCCGTGCACGGCGGCGTCGAGCCGTGGTGCGCGCACGGCTCCATCGTCACGTAGAGCGTCCCGCCGGCGGCCCGGTCGCCTGCCTCGTCGAGCGCGACCCGCTCTCCGTGACGGCCGCTACGGCCCGGCTCGGTCGCGCCGCGGCCGACGACCTCACCGTTCCCCGCCACGACGACCGCGCCGACCGTCGGCTTCGGATACGCGCGGTCTCCCGCGGCGTCGGCGAGGCCGAGTGCCTGCTCGAGGAAGCGGTCGTCCATGGCAGCCCAGATCCTACGATCGGCGCATGCATCTCCCTCCCGAGCTCGTGACGGAGTGGCAGCACGAGCCCGAGTGGCTCGCGGCCCTCCCCGCGCTCGTCGCCGAGTGCGCCGAGCAGTGGAGCCTGCAGCTGGAGGAGCCTGTCGACACGGCCCACGCGCTCGTCGTGCCTGCGCGGGAGGTCGTGCTCAAGCTGAACGCGCCGTCGCACTTCGAGGCCGATCACGAGGCGGAGGCGCTCGAGCGCTGGGCGGGCGACGGAGCCGTGCGCGTCGTTGCGCGCGACGACGCACGTCGGGCATACCTCTGCGAGCGGTGCCGGCCGGGAACGCCGCTCTCGGACGTCGACGCCGATCAGGTGGCAGTTGTCGCCGAGCTGCTCCCGCGCCTGTCGTTGGAGCTGGAGAAGCCGCGTCCGTTCCGGCTGCTCGCCGACGAGGCCGAGCGGTGGGCCGAAGAGGTGCCGCACCGGTTCGAGCACGGCGGGCGACCGTTCGAGCGTGCGTTGCTCGACTACGCGGTGGATGTCTTTCGCAGCGCAGACCGGAGCGCGTCGTTCCTCGTGAACCAGGACCTGCACGGTTGGAACGTGCTGCGCGCGGAGCGTGAGCCGTGGCTCGTCATCGACCCGAAGCCACTCGCTGGTGAGCGGGAGCTCGACGGCGTCGGGCCTCTGCGGAACGCGGCACTCGAGGACGACCCCGGGCGGTCGGTCCGGCGCTGGCTCGACGCACTCGCCGACATCGGCCTCGACCGCGGGCGCACACAGGCGTGGGGCGCGGCGCACGCGCTCGCCTGGGCATGGAGTCCGTCGAGCGGCTGGGACGAGGAACAGGTCGCGGCCGCGCGCGCGATCGCGTCCGCCTAGCGGCGGAGCCGGGCGACGAAGAAGCCCGTCGTCCCGTGCACGTGCGGCAGCGTCTGCAGGAACTCGGGGCGCTGCGGATGCCGGAATTGCGGCCACTCCTCTGCGAGCGCCTCGTCGACTTCGAGGCCGGATGCGTCGACGACCGCCTCCGACTCGTCGGCGTTGATCGTGCACACCGAGTAGGTGATCGTCCCGCCCGGCCGCACACGCTCGGCCGCCGCGCGGAGGAGCTCGAGCTGCAGCTCCGGGAGCGGCTCGGCGCGCCAGCGGAGATCTGGACGCCCGTTGAGCACGCCGAGCCCGGAGCACGGTGCGTCGACGAGCGCCCGGTCGAAGTCCGTGAGCTCCGGAGGAAGCGCGAGTCCGTCCGCGGTGACGACGCGGACATTCGTCGCGCCGACTCGCCGGACGGCCGACTCGAGCTCCCGCGCACGTGCCTCGTTGACCTCGACGGCGACGACCTCCCCCGCGAGCATCGTCGCCTTGCCGCCGGGGGCAGCGCAGAGGTCGAGGATCCGCTCCCCTTCCTCGGAGCCGACGGCGAGGCCGGCAAGCTGCGAGCCGAGGCTCTGCGGCCAGATCCTGCCCTCGGCGACCGCCTCCGCGTCGATGCGATCGACGTGCCACGCGCCCGGGATCAGCTCGTCCGAGCGTCCTTCGATCTCGCCGCGGAGCAGCCGCACGACGCGGTCGGACGGCTCGTTCTGCACACGCATGAGCTCGATTGCGTCGGCGCGGCCGAGATCGCGCCACCAGACCTCGGCGATCCAGTCCGGATACGAGTGCGCGAGCGCCGCGGCCGCGGCGGTGTCATCGGGGAGCTTCGCGAGCAGCGGCCGGATGCCGTCGGCGAGGCGGCGGAGCACCGCGTTCGTGAACGCGACCGCGCGCTCGAGCCGGGCTGCGCGCACGAGCTCCACGGACTCGTTGACCGCCGCGTAGCGCGGCACACCGTCGACGAACCCGAGCTGGTACGCACCGAGCCGAAGCGCGGCGCGCACCGGGGCGTCGAGCTTGCGCACGGGCCGGCCTCCGAGTTCCTCGATCGCGTGGTCGAGCGTTCGCACGCGCTGAACCGCGCCGTACGCGAGACGCTGTGCGAGCGCCCGATCGCGCTCGTCCAGGCCCTTCGCGGCGGCCGGGAACGCGAGGTCCGCGTAGGCGTCGTCCTCGAAGACCCGTTGCAGGACGCCGAACGCCGCCCGGCGAGCGGGGCTTACCGCAGCCCGCGGAGCCACTCGTCGTACCCCATGCGACGACCGCCCGCCGGCTGCACCTCGAGCGGCTCGAATGCCCCGTTCTCGCCGACCTGGGCACGCCAGACGGTCACCGGCCGGCCGTGGAGCTCGGCGCGCGCGCCGATGTGCGGTGCGAGCCCGCGCACCACGTCCACGAGCTCGGCCGGCGGACGTTCCAGGTCGAGGAGCCGATCCTCGGGGGCGATCTTGTCCGCGTACGTCGCGCCCTCGGCCGGCTGGTCCCGGAACTCGGGCTCAGCGCTCGCGAGCACCTCGTCGAGCAGCTCGACGGCGAGCTCCGCGGCGCGCGCGTAGACCTCGCCCGCATCGTCGTCCGCCTCGATCAGGAACGCGCCCTGCGCTGCGATGGGCCCGGCGTCGAGGTCCTTCACGGTCCGGTGGATGGTGACCCCGGTCTCGACGTCGCCGGCCATGATCGCCCGCTCGACCGGGGCGGCACCGCGCCAGCGCGGGAGCAGCGACGGGTGGACGTTGAGCCATTTTCGCTCCTCGAGCAGCGCCTCCGGGATGAGCTTGCCGTACGCGACCACGACGACGGTCGGCGCGCCGAGCTCGAGGCCGGGCTCGAGCTGCTCCGGCTGGAGGACGTCGATGCCGAGGCGCTCCGCGGTCTCCTTTGCCGGCGGAGCGGCGAGCTTTCGGCCGCGCCCGGCCGGTGCGTCCGGCCGCGTCAGCAGCGTGCTGATCTCGTGCCGTCCGGCCAGCCGCTCGAGGACGTCCGCGCCGAACGGCGCGGTTGCGGCGACCGCGATGCGGGGGCTCACCTCGGGCCGGCGGCGCCGAGAACGGGCTGCGGCCGGAGCTTTGCGAGCGCTGCCCTGCGCGACTCGTCGTTCGTGCGGTCGATGATGAGCACGCCGTCGAGGTGGTCGAGCTCGTGCTGGACGACCCGCGCGGTGGGCTCGTCCACCTCGAGCGTGACCGGATTCCCGTGCACGTCGAGGCCTTCGATGGTGATAGAGGACGGACGCTCGACGGGGACCAGCACCTCGCGCAACGAGAGGCACCCCTCGTCGTCCGTCGCCGTGTCCGTCGAGCTCTTCGTGATGACCGGGTTGACGACCACGCGGTCCTCCCCGTCGTCCACGAAGACGAAGAGGCGCCGCAGGACGCCCACCTGCGTCGCGGCGAGTCCCACGCCCTGCGCCTCGTGCATCAGAAGCGTCATGCGCTCGACGAGGCGCAGGAGGTCTTGGTCGAACTCCTCGACCTCCCGCGCCTTCATCCGCAGAGCCGGGTCGCCGTACTGCCGAATCCGCGAGAGCGCGATCAGCCGGCGCGCTTCGCGCTCGAGCCGCTCGCTCTCGGCGGAGTCCAGCTCCGCGTCGTGGTCGTGATCGTGGTCGTGGTCGTGCTCGTGGTCGTGATCGATGGTCGTGGTGATCGTGCACGGCGGCGAGTCTAGCCCGCCGTACGCGCGTGGGTCAGCCTCCGAAGCCGGTCGTCTGGCGATCGATCTCCTTGCCGGCCGAGTCGAGGGCAATCACCGCGACCGGTTCCTTTCCGGCCCGCATGTCGGCGGGATCGAAGCGATACCCGAATGCGCGGTAGCTCTGCCCGGAGAGCGCTACTGCAGTCGGACGTCGAAGCTGAACCGGCCGCCGTGAGCCGTCACTCATTGCGATCTGGACAGCTGCCACCTCCGTCGCGACCAGACCGATGAGTCGAGCATCGGACACGCGTGACGTCTGCGGCCCACCCTCGTACGACAAACTCGCGGACAACTTCGATCCACCGAGTGGATCGTCGACGCTGTTGCATCCGCCGCGCCTGTCAGGCGACGTCGCCGACGGCGCTTCGAACAGGCAGAACTGGCCACTCGACGTGAACTGAACGAAAACGCCGCGCGCGGGGAGACCGGACGAGGCGGTCCACGTCCGCCACGCGAACGACCGGCGCCTCCGCCATCGCCGCCGCAAGGTCCTCCGGGTCGTCGAGACCCTCGAATCGCCCCGCGAGCACGCCCCCTGCGACGAGACCCGCGACGAGGACGGCGCCACACACTCCGACCACGAGGTTTCGACGTCTGTGCTGGATCTGCACGAGCTCTCCTCTCCGCTAGGTAGCGACCCAGCAGCTGCCGTTGAAACCGCCGGCGTGCGAGAGGCAATGGCCTTTTCTCTGCATGCCCGAGGGCCCAACCCAGAACGTGTATTGATCCTTTGCCGTGTTTCGTACGGTCCGGTGCCAGCTGTAGCTGACGTTGTCGATGAAGGTCACCGTCGTGTCGTAGCCGCCGGCGCTCTTCGAGAAGAAGTTGTAGAACCAGTTGCTGTACGAGCTGCTCCCGCCGTTGCCGGGCGGCCAATACATCGGCCCGACATAGGTCGATGTTCGGGCTCCGGCGACCGCGACGATGACGAGTGCCACGATGGCAGGCGCGAGCGCGAGTATCAGTCTTCTCATCGGCATCCCTTCCCTGACGGCCTCGTGACGTGATGCCTCCGGTCTAGTCGGCGCCGACGAGCGTGTCAATTGTCACAAAAGGACAGTGGTGGCCCGGCCGGCCGAGGCGGAAACCGGCCTAGAGCGACTGAGGATCGACGTCGACCACCGTCGCGAGCCCGTCCCGCCGCATCGCAGGCGAGGCCGCCGCGAGCAGTGCCGCCGTCCTCGAGGCGAAGGCTCTCGGAGAGGCCGTCTTTGCGAGCAACTGGGCGCGATAGCGCCCCCGTAACCGGAGAAGCGGGGCCGGTCCGAGGAGCTGCGTCCCCGGAGACCGGAGCGCGTCGCGGAGCTCGCCCAGCGCCCGCATGGGGCCCGCGGGGTCTGGTCCGGAGACGACAACTGCAACAAGATGGTCAAAAGGCGGGTAACCGAGCTCCTCCCGCCGCGCGAGCTCGTAGGCGAGGAAGCCGGCGACGTCGTGGCGGGCGGCATACGTGAGCGGCGTCGCGTCCGGCTGGAAGGTCTGGACGACGACCGTGCCGGGTGCGTCGCGGCCGCTCCTCCCGGCGAGCTGGGTGACGAGCTGGAACGTCCGCTCCTCGGCGCGGAAGTCCGGGAACGCGAGGCCGGTGTCCGCGTCCACGACCGCGGCAACGGCGACGCCGGGAAAGTGGTGCCCCTTCGCCACCATCTGCGTGCCGACGAGGACTGCCGCGCGCGCGGCGACGAAGCGCTCGAGCGCCTCGCGAAGAGCATCCGGCTTCGCGGCGGTGTCGGCGTCGAGCCGGATCCGCTCGAGCCCCGGCACGCGCGCGGCGAGCTCGGACTCGAGCTTCTGCGTCCCGGCACCGATCCGCGCGAGCTCGACCGACCCGCAGTTCGGGCAGTGCTCGGGCAGCGCCTCGGAGTAGCCGCAGTGGTGGCAGTGCAGGCGCTCGTCGCCGTGAAGCGTGAGCGCGACGTCGCAGCTCTGGCAACGTCGCGTCCGGCCGCAGGCACGGCAGTGGATCGCGCCCGTGACGCCGCGGCGGTTGAGAAGGAGGATCGCGCGGCCGCCGCGCTCCTCGACGGCTGCGAGCTCCGCGAGCAGGGGCGCCGACAGCGGATAGCCGCCCTCGCGACGCAGGTCGACGATGCGAACTGTGGGGAGCGGGGCGCCGATCCGGAACGGCAGCGCGAGGCGCTCGAGTCGCGACCAGCTCTCCGGACGGGGCGTCGCGCTCCCGTACACGGCAACCGCGCCCTCGAGCGCAGCACGCTTGGCGGCAACCGTCCTCGCGTCGTAGCGCGGGTCGGACTCCTGCTTGTAGGACGCGTCGTGCTCCTCGTCGACGATCACGAGCCCGAGCCCGTCGACCGGCGCAAAGACGGCGGAGCGCGCGCCGACCACGATGCGCGCCTCGCCGAGCGCGATCCGCTCGCGCTCGTCCCTGCGCTCGGCGTCCGTGAGCGCCGAGTGCAGGACGGCGACCGTATCGCCGAACCGCGCCCGGAACCGGCCGACGGTCTGCGGCGTGAGCGCGATCTCGGGCACGAGGACGATCGCTCCGCGCCCCAGCTCGAGGGCCCGGGCGCACGCCTGCAGGTACACCTCCGTCTTCCCGCTGCCCGTCGGGCCGTGCAGGAGCAGGTGCCCTGCACCCGCCCGCAACGCGGCCTCGATGCGCGCGACCGCCTCGACCTGCGCCTCTGTCAGCCGCTCCGGCTCCGGCTCGCCGGCGAGCGCACCGCGCTCGGCGGGCGTCCGCCGCTCGCCGCGGCGCGTCCTCGCCCGCGGGGCCACGAGCGCGAGCGCGCGGGCGGGCGTCGACCCGTAGTAGTCGGCGAGCCACAGCGCGAGCTCGACGAGCGTCGCCGGCACGCGGTCGACGACGGATCCTGCGGCGGCGAGCTCGATGCCCTTCGGCGCCTGCACGCCGACGTCCACGACGACGCCGCGAAGCGCCCGGCTGCCGAGTCGAATCGACACGACGTCCCCGCGCTCCACCCCGTCCGCGACCTCGTACGTGAACGCGCGCCCGAGTGACCTCGCGGTGACGAGCGGATAGATCTCGGCGAGGGGCACGGCCGAAGAGCCTACGCGCGCTCCCGGGTGTCCGAATCGGCAGTAAGGTTTCCCTTACATGACGTGCTCGACGATCCGACTCGACGGCGTCACGAAGCGCTTTGGCGACGTCACTGCCGTGAACGGTGCGTCCCTCTGCGTCGACCGCGGAGAGATCGTCGCGCTCCTTGGCCCCTCCGGCTGCGGGAAGACGACGCTCCTCCGGCTCGTCGCGGGCTTCGAGCGACCCGACGCCGGGACGGTCGAGACCGCGGGCCACGTCGTCGCCGATCCCTCCACATGGGTGCCGCCGGAGCGACGTCGGATCGGCATGGTCTTTCAGGACTACGCCCTCTTCCCCCACCTCACCGTCGCCGAGAACGTCGGCTTCGGCCTTCCGCGCCGGGCGCGCGCGACCCGCGTCGGCGAGCTGCTCGAGGTCGTCGGCCTGGCCGAGCTCGGCGGCCGCTACGCGCACGAGCTCTCGGGCGGCCAGCAGCAGCGCGTCGCGCTTGCCCGGGCGCTGGCGCCGTCGCCGGAGGTCGTCCTGCTCGACGAGCCCTGGTCGAACGTCGACCCGTTCCTTCGCGAGTCGTTGCGGACGGAGGTCGTCGAGATCGTCCGCTCGGTCGGCGTGACGGGGATCCTCGTCACCCACGACCGCGAGGAGGCGTTCTCGCTCGCGGACCGCGTCGCGCTGATGCGCGACGGCACGATCCTCCAGGAGGGGACGGCGGAGGAGCTGTACTACGCGCCCGCGACGCGGTGGGCGGCGGAGTTCGTGGGCGCTGCGAACGTCCTGCACGGGCGCATCGAGCGTGGCCTGGTCACGACAGCCCTCGGCTCCTTTCCGGCGAACGGCGGCGGCGGAGAGGCCGACGCGGAGGTCGTCCTTCGCCCCGAGCTCATCGAGCTCGCGCCCGACCCGGCCGGTACGGCCGAAGTCGTCGGCCGCGAGTTTCGCGGGCACGACGTCTTCTACCGGGTGCTCCTCGACGGCATCGAGCTCGTCTCCCAGCGGCCGTCGAACGAGGTCGTCCCGCTCGGCGCGCGCGTCTTGATCCGGGTGCACGAGGGACGGGTGCACGTCCTGCATTGAGCCGACGAGGTCTGCTGTAAGGTGAGCCTTACTTTTGAGATAAGGCGACACTGATCAGTGGAGGTTCGGACGTGAAGAAGACTGTTGCAGCGCTGAGCACGCTTCTGCTGCTGGCGCTCCTGACGAGCATCGGCGCCACGACGGCGCCGGCCCAGAGCAGCTCGCTCACGATCTACTCGGGCCGCGAGCAGGCGCTCGTCAAGCCGATCATGGATCGGTTCACGCGGGCGACCGGCATCGAGCTCAACGTCCGGTACGCATCGTCGGCCGCACTCGCGACCGCGCTCGTGGAGGAGGGCGGGAACAGCCCCGCCGACGTGTACTGGTCGCAGGAGCCGGGCACGCTCGGCCTTGTGGGCGCCCGCGGGCTGCTCGCACGTCTGCCGCAGGCGACCGTCGGCAAGGTTCCGTCCCGTTTCTCGACCCCGAGCCGTCGCTGGGTCGGCACCAGCGGCCGCTCTCGTGTCCTCGTCTACAACACGAACGAGCTGCAGACGAGCGAGCTCCCGGCTTCCGTCTGGGGCCTGACGAACCCGACATGGAAGGGCAAGATCGGAGTCGCGCCGACGAACGCGTCGTTCCAGGCCTTCCTCGGCGCGACGATCAACCTCTTCGGTGAGGAGCGGGTGCGCGCCTGGCTCGAGGGCCTGAAGGCGAACGACGTGCGGTTCTACCCGAACAACACGACCGTGGTGCAGGCCGTCGGCCGGGGTGACGTCGAAGTCGGGCTCGTGAACCACTACTACCTCTACAACCTGCTCGCCGACAACCCGAGCCTGCCGGTTCGGAACCACTGGTTCCGCGACGGCGACCCCGGGAACCTCGTGCTCGCGGCGGGTGTCGGCATCGTCGCCTCGAGCCAGAAGTCGCCGGCGGCGCAGCGCTTCGTCGAGTTCCTCCTCTCCAAGACCGGCCAGCGCCTCATTGCGCGCGGCCCCGGCGCGGCCGAGTACCCGCTCGTGAAGGGCGTGCCGCGGCGGCCAGGCCTCCGTCCGCTCACATCGATCAAGGGACCGAAGTACAACCTCGGGCGGCTCGCGGCCGACCTCGCGCCGGCTGTGCGGCTCCTCCTCGAGGAGGGCTACATCAGGTGACCTCGGCGGGCGCGGCGGCCGCGGCGTCGCCCGGCCGCCGCGCGCCGCGGTTGCTCGTGGTGGCGGCGGCGCTCGTCGCACTCGCCGCGGTCGTCCCGGTCGCGTACCTCCTGCTGCGAGCCCTCTCGGCCGACGAGAGCGCTCGCGCGCTGACTCCGCTCTCCAGCACGCTCGAGCTCGCCTGGGACACGGCGCTGCTCGCGTTCGGCGTCGTCGTCGCGACGCTCCTCGTCGGCGTCCCGTTCGCGTGGCTCGTCGTCCGCACGGATCTCCCCGGACGGCGCGTCTGGGGCGTGGCAGCGTCACTCCCCCTCGTCATCCCGAGCTTCGTCGCCGCGCTCGCGCTCCTGGGCGCGCTCGCCCCGCGGGGTCTCCTGCAGGAACTGCTCGCGCCGCTCGGCGTCGAGCGGCTGCCGGAGATGAGCGGGTACTGGGGCTCGCTCACCGCGCTGACGCTCGCGACGTACCCGTACGTCTACCTCCTCGCCGCGTCGGGTCTGCGGAGCGTGGACCCGACGGCCGAGGAGGCCGCCAGGAGCCTCGGCGCGCGGCCCATGCGGGTGTTCTGGCGTGTGACGCTTCCGTCGCTGCGTCCGTCGCTCGCAGCCGCGTCGCTGCTCGTCGCCCTTTACGTCCTCTCGGACTTCGGGGTCGTCTCGCTCATGGGCTACTCGACCCTGACGACCGGGATCTACGTGCGGTACGAGTCGCTGCTCGCGCTGGAGTCGGCGGCGATCCTCGCCCTGGTCCTCGTCGCGCTCGCTCTCGCGATCGTGCTCATCGCCTCGCGCTGGCGGCTGCGCGGCGCGATCTACCGGAGCACGCCCGGGGCGGGACGTCCCGCGAAGCCGGTGCAGCTCGGCGCCTGGCGATGGCCGGCGCTCGGGTTCTGCTCGCTCGTCGTCGGTGTCTTCCTGGTTCTCCCCGTCGGCGTGCTCGTCTGGTGGTCGGTCAGCGCCGATCCGATCACCGGTCGCGCGGCGGTCGCGTGGTCGGCGGCGGCGAGCTCGGCCTGGGTGGCGACGGCGACTGCCGTGATCGCGGCGCTCGTCGGTGCTGCCCGCGGCGCTCCTCGCATGGCGCTACCCGTCCATGGTGTCCCGCTGGCTCGAGCGGCTGACCCTGCTCCCGAGCGCGCTCCCAGGAATCGCTGTCGCGCTGGCACTCGTCTTCGTGGGCGCGCGGATCGGCTCGCCTCTGTACCAGAGCCTCGGTCTCCTCGTCCTCGCCTACGTCATTCGCTTCATGCCGTACGGCCTCGCATCGACCCGCGCGTCGCTCGACGCCGTGAGTCCCCGCCTCGAGGAGGCTGCCCGCTCGCTCGGGCGTGGGCCGGTCCGGGCGACGACAGCCGTCGTTCTGCCGCTCGCCCGCTCCGGGATCCTCGCCGGCGCGGCGCTCGTCTTCCTGAGCACGATCAAGGAACTGCCCGCCACGCTCCTCCTCAAGCCGATCGGCTTCGAGACGCTTGCGACGGAGATCTGGAAAGGCACGTCGGTTGGCGCGTACTCGGCCGTCGCGCCGTCCGCGCTGCTCCTCATCGCGATCGCCGCACCGCTCGTCTACCTGCTCTCGTGGAGGAACGCGTGGGAGCTTGGCTCGCCCGACTAGGATTGGCGCCATGGCCGGGCATTCCGTCGACGAGTACCTGGAGACCATCTACTTCCTCGCCTACCCGATCGGCGAGTACCGCCCGTCGACGGGCTCCACCGCGATCGCCGCCCGCGTCGCGGAGATGCTCGGCGTCTCGCGCGCCTCGGCCGGCGAGATGCTGAAGCGGCTCGAGGCCGAGGGGCTCGTCGAGCGCGGGGTGCAGAAGGAGGCGATCCTGACGCCCGAGGGCGTCGAGCGCGCGAACCGCGTCGTCCGCAAGCACCGCATCATCGAGCGCTTCCTGACCGACTTCATGGGCTACACCGCGGCGGAGTCGCACGTGCACGCGGACGAGCTCGGCGACACGTTCACCGAGGAGATGATCGAGCGGATCAACGAGCGCCTCGGACGCCCCGACCGCTGCCCGCACGGCTGGCCCGTGGACACGGACGTCGAGCAGCGCGAGAACACCGAGCTCGTCGCCCTGGCCGAGCTGGCGCCCGGAACACCGGCGGAGATCGTGCGGCTCGCCGAGCACGACGGCGACCTGCTCCACTGGTTCTACGACGAGGGCTACGTGCCCGGCACCGGCGTCGAGGTGCGCGACGCGCAGCCCGCGGCCGGCCAGCTCAAGGTCGCCCTCGGCGGCGACGAGCGCGCGATCGGCGAGAAGGCCGCCGAGGGCATCTACGTCCGCGCCGCGTAACGCGACCGAACGCAGCGTTTCTTAGCCCTTTCTTAGAGCCCTTTCATGTGCACTTCACGTGCGCGCGATGGGATCGGAGTCACGCAACGGCCCCTTCCCTCCGAAGGAATGCCCTCCAGCGCGAAGGCCCGCCGGTCACCGAGGACGAGCGGGCCTTCGCCGTGTCTGAGGTCCGTCGAGGCGCGCTAGACGGAAGCGGTCTGGGCGAGGCCCGCCGCGGCCCTGAGCGCGTCGGCCTTGTCGGTCCGCTCCCAGGTGAAGTCCCGGTCGTCCCGGCCGAAGTGCCCGTAGGCGGCCGTCTTCGCGTAGATCGGTCGCGTGAGGTCCAGGTCGCGGATGATCGCGCCCGGGCGCAGGTCGAAGTTCTCGTGGACGAGACGCTCGATGGTGTCGATCGCGACGGTCTCCGTGCCGAAGCACTCGACGTTCACGCTCATCGGGTGCGCGACCCCGATCGCGTACGCCACCTGGATCTGGCAGCGGTCCGCGAGGCCGGCGGCGACGAGGTTCTTCGCGACGTAGCGCGCGGCGTACGCGGCTGAGCGGTCGACCTTGGTCGGGTCCTTGCCCGAGAAGGCGCCGCCGCCGTGCGGTGCAGCCCCGCCGTACGTGTCGACGACGATCTTCCGGCCCGTGACGCCGGTGTCCCCCATCGGCCCGCCGATCACGAACTTGCCCGTGGGGTTCACGTAGAGGAAGTCCTTCGCGCCCAGGCGGGCGGGGTCGAAGAGGCTCCGGAACTCCGAGTGCAGGATCGGCTCGACGACGTGCTCGAGCAGATCGGGCTTCATCAGCGACTCGGTGTCGAGGCCGTCGCGGTGCTGCGTCGAGATGAGCAGGCGTTCGATCTCGACCGGCCGCTGGATCCCGTGCTCGTCGACCTCGTAGCGCACCGTCGCCTGCGTCTTCCCGTCCGGCCGCAGATAGGGCAGGACGTCCGCCTTGCGGACCTCTGCGAGGCGCTTGGCGAGCTTGTGCGCGAGCGTGATCGGGAGCGGCATGAGCTCCTCCGTCTCCCGGGTCGCGTACCCGAACATCATCCCCTGGTCGCCTGCGCCGAGCAGGTCGAGCGGGTCGGTGTCGCCGCGCTGCGCCTCGAACGACTCGTCCACCCCCTGCGCGATGTCGGGCGACTGGCCGTCGATCGCGACCATGACGCCGCACGTCTCGGCGTCGAAGCCGTACTTGGCGCGCGTGTACCCGATGCCGGAGATCGTCTCGCGGACGATCGTCCGGACGTCCACCCAGGTCTCGGTCGTGATCTCGCCGGCGACGACGACGAGGCCCGTCGTGACGAGCGTCTCGCAGGCGACCCGGCCCTGCTTGTCGTCCGTCAGGACCGCGTCGAGGACGGCGTCGGAGATCTGGTCGGCGACCTTGTCCGGGTGGCCTTCGGTGACCGACTCCGACGTGAACGAGAACGTGCGCGCTGCCATAGGGCGCGAAGGCTACCTGCGGAGGACGACCTATTCCGTCGTCGGCTCGCGCCGCATGAGCTGCACGACGAGCTCGGTCAACGGGACGCCCTCCAGCACCGCGCACACGCCTTCGGTGATCGGCAGCTCGATGTCCAGCCGGTGCGAGACATCGCGCAGCACGGGCGCCGTCGTGAGACCCTCGACGACCATCCCGATCTGGGCCACGGCATCCTCGGGAGCGCTCCCCTGGGCGATCAGCTCTCCGGCCCGTCGGTTACGGCCGGTCGGCGCCCAGCACGTGACCATGAGGTCGCCCATGCCCGCGAGACCGGCGAACGTGTCCGGGCGTGAGCCCGCCGCCTCGGCGAGCCGGCTCATCTCGGCGAGCCCCCGGGCGACGAGTGCCGCCTTCGCGTTGTCGCCGAGCCGCAGGCCGTCCGCGCCGCCCGCCGCGAGCGCGATCACGTTCTTCGCGGCCGCGCAGAGCTCGACACCAGCCATGTCGTCGCTGAGGTAGACGCGAAAGATCGTCGAGTTCGTCGCCAGCTGGAGGCGGACTGCGAGCTCGAGGTCGTCGCTCGCGACGACCGCCGCCGCTGGAAGCCCGCGGACGATCTCGTCGGCGATGTTCGGGCCGGAGAGGACGGCCACCTGTCTCCCACGCACGAGCGTCGACAGCCGCTCGCCCGTGGCCGGGTCGAGGCCCTTCGAGAGGCTCAGCACCGGCGCCGTTCCCGGGATCCCCGAGACGACCTCCCCGAACACGGCGCTGGGCACCGCCACGACCACGAGCTCGGCGTCGGCGTACGGCGCGTCCTCGAGCGTGGAGGTCGCAATTCCCGAGAGGTCCGCGTCGGGGACGTAGCGAGGGTTCCGGCCCGTCGTCCGGATCGCCTCGGCCTGCGCGGGATCGCGCGCAGCGAGCGTGACCTCGTGGCCCTTGTCGCGCAGCAGTGCGGAGAACGCGGAGCCCCATGACCCCGCGCCGACGACGACCGCCTTCATTCGGAGG
This sequence comes from uncultured Actinomycetes bacterium, assembly GCA_963793035.1. Lineage (GTDB taxonomy): Bacteria > Actinomycetota > Thermoleophilia > Gaiellales > Gaiellaceae > GMQP-bins7. The sequence goes on along the minus strand of CAWBYI010000010.1, from coordinate 217,494 downwards.
TCGCGAAGTCGATCGAGACGGGCACGCCCTCGAGCCTAAAGCGTCGCCGCAGCTCGTTCTCGACCCAGTAGCCGTAGTCCCGGGTCACGAGGCTGCGGTCGTTGACGTAGATCCTGATGCGAGGCGGCCGCGTCGAGATCTGCGTGCCATAGAGGAGGTTGAGGCGCCGTCGCCCGCGGCCCGGCGGCTGGCGGGTCTCGCGGAGCTCCTGGAGCGCCCGGTTGAGCGCGGGTGTCGGGATCCGCGCCGTGTAGCGTCGGAAGAGATCCTCGACGAGGTCGAGCAGGCGCTCGAGCCCTCGTCCGGTATTCGCCGAAACGGCAATGGCCGCCGGGCGCTGGCGGAGCTTCGACTCGAGGCGCGGCTTCACGTCCTCGATCCGCACCTCGGCGATATCCCACTTCGAGAGCACGACCGCGGTGGCACAGCCGGCCCTGCGGGCCACGTCGGCGACGGCGAGGTCCTGGTCAACGACGCCCTCGCTCGCGTCCACGAGCACGAGCGCGACGTCGGCCCGCTCGGCCGCCTCGAGCGCGCGAAGCTCCGAGTAGTACTCGATGCCCTGCCGCTGGCGACGCTTTCGCCTGAGCCCGGCCGTGTCGACGAGCACGAACGTCGTGTCGCCGCGCACGAGCACCGTGTCGATCGAGTCTCGTGTCGTGCCCGGCACCTCGGACACGATGACGCGCTCCTGCCCGAGAAGCGCGTTCAGGAGCGACGACTTCCCGACGTTCGGCCGGCCGAGGATCGCGACCTTGACCGCCTCCTCCCCTACCGGCCGCTCGCCGCCGCCCGGGAGGAGCCGGACGACCTCGTCGAGCAGGTCGCCCGTCCCGTAGCCGTGGACGGCGGAGAGTGGGATCGGATCGCCGAGCCCGAGCCGGTGGAACTCGAGCGCCTCCGCGTCGCGGCGGGGATCGTCGAGCTTGTTCGCGAGGACCAGCACAGGCTTGTGCGACGCGCGCAGGATCTCCGCCAGCTCCTCGTCCCCCGGCGTCACCCCGACCTGCGCGTCGACGACGAAGAGGACGAGGTCCGCCTCGGCGATCGCCGCCTTCGCCTGCTCGGCGACCTGCGGGCCGAACGGCCCGGTGTCCTCGCGGTCGACGCCGCCCGTATCGATGATGCGAAAGCGGGTGCCCGCCCAGTCGGCGAGCAGCTCCTTGCGGTCGCGCGTAACGCCCGGCGTCTCGTGGACGACGGCTGTCCTCGACTCGGTCAGCCGGTTGACGAGCGTGGACTTGCCGACGTTCGGGAAGCCGACGACTGCGACCGTTCCGGCGAGCTCGCCGTCGTCGTCGGCCTGGCTCTCGGCCTCGCCCTCGACCGGCGGCGACGGAGCGGCCGGCTTGCGGCGCGTCCTCATCGCGGCGGCGTCGCCTCGCGGGGACGCCCGAGCTCGTGGATGTCGACGAGCCACTTCCAGAGCTCGTGGAGCTTGCGCTCGACCTCCATGGAGGCCTCCTTGTAGCCACGGCCGCCGCGCGGCAGGCCGTCGAACGACATCGGCTCGCCCCAGGCGACGGACACGGGTGCGAAGTTCCCGATCTTCCAGCGCTGGCTCCCGTGGATCGCCGCGGGGACGATCGGGACCGACTCGTTCAGCGCGACCATCGCGGCGCCCGGCTGCGCCTTGCCTGGCACGCCGCTCTTCTGCCGCGTCCCTTCGACGAACATCCCGAGTGCATTCCCCGAGCTGACGATCTCGCGCATCATGCGGACGGCCTCCCGGTCGGACTCGCCGCGCCGGACCGGGAAGGCGCCGAAGGAGCGCAAGAGCTGGCCGAGCCCCGGGACGCGGTGCGCCTCGACCTTCGCCATGTAGAAGAGGGGTCTCGGGCTCGCGGCGCCGACCGCCGGGGGGTCGATCCAGCTGAAGTGGTTCGCGGCGATGACGATTCCTCCCTCGAGCGGCACCCGTTCGACGCCGTACACCCGGAGGCGCGTGAGCACGACTACCGGCGGCTGGATCGTCAGTCGCCCGATGGCCCAGACGCGCTCCCTGTTCACCGGCCCGCCTCCGCGACCAGTTGCGAGATCCGCTTCACGACCTCATCGATGGTGAGCTCCGTCGTATCGAGTTGCACGGCGTCGTCCGCCGGCCGCGTGTTGATCGCGTCGCGCTCGTCGCGGCGCCGGAGATCCGCGGCGAGCCGCTCGGCCTCGACGCCAGGCCGGTCTGCCTCGCGACGGCGCGCCCGCTCCGACTCCGACGCGACGAGGAACACCTTCACCTCGGCATGCGGCGCGACGACGGTGCCGATGTCCCGGCCCTCGATCACGACGTCGCCCATCTCGCCCAGTGCACGCTGCCGCTCGCGCATGACCTTCCGCACCTCGGGATGCCTGGCGACGGTCGGCACGTTCCGGTCGATCTCGGCCTCCCGGATCGCGTCCGTCACGTTCGTCTCGGCGATCTCGACCGTGCCGTTCGGGACCGAACGAGACGGCATGCGCATCGGCGAGTTCCGCTAGCGCGCCGCCGTCGTCGAGCTCGACCCCCTCGCGGAGGGCGAGCCAGGTCAGCGCGCGGTACATCGCCCCGGTGTCGAGGTAGCGGAAGCCGAGCCGCCGGGCAAGGGTCGCCGCGACCGTGCTCTTGCCGGAGCCCGCCGGGCCGTCGATCGCGACGATCACGAGCGGAGTTGTATCGCCCTAGGCCCGCTCGAGCTGCGCGAGCAGGTCGTAGAAGCCCGGAAAGCTCACGTCGATCGCCTCCGCGCCCTCGAGCTCGACGCCCTCGCGCGATGCGACGCCGGCGACGGCCCCGACCATGGCGAGCCGGTGGTCGCCGTGCGTGCGGACGACGCCTCCCCGAAGCCGTGCAGGCACCCCCCGGATGCGGAAGCCGTCGGGCGTGGCGCGGATGTGAGCGCCGATCCGCCGCAGCTCCTCGACGACCGACTCGATCCGGTTCGACTCCTTCACCCGGAGCTCGCCCGCGCCCTGGACGACGCTTTCGCCTCGCGCGTGGCTCGCCGCGACCGCGAAGAGTGGCAGCTCATCGACGAGCGACGGCACCTCGGAAGCCGTCACTCGGGCGCCGACGAGCTCCGACGAGTGCACCTGGACGTCGCCCACGGGCTCGCCACCGACGGAGCGGCGGTTGAAGACGGCGACGCGCGCGCCCATCCGCTCGAGCACGTCGAGCAACCCGATTCGGCCCGGGTTGAGGCCCACGCCGTGAACTGTGATGTCCGAGCCGGGCACGATCGCCGCGGCGACGAGGAGCGGCGCGGCCGACGAGAAATCCCCCGGGACCTCGATGCTGCCGAGCTCGAGCCGCTCAGCAGGGTGAACCGTGACGCTCTTCGGGCCGCGCTCGATGCGAGCCCCTGCCCGCTCGAGCATGCGTTCCGTGTGGTCACGCGTCGGCACGGGCTCCACGACCGTCGTCTCCGCGCCCTCGGCGTAGAGGCCGGCGAGGAGCACCGCCGACTTCACCTGCGCGGAGGCGACGGGAAGCGCGTAGTCGATGGGCGCGACGCGGCCGCCCTCGATGACCAGCGGCGCGTGGCCGTCCGTCGTCTCGATCCGCGCTCCCATACGCCGGAGTGGCTCGGCGACGCGCTCCATCGGGCGCGCCGAGAGCGACTCGTCGCCGACGAGCTCGAAGCGCCCGCCGTGCCCCGCGAGGATGCCCGGGAGCAGCCGCATGAGGGTCCCGGCGTTCCGGCAGTCGATCGGCGCGTCCGGCTCACGGAGCCCGCGGAGGCCGACGCCGTGGACGGTGAGCGTGTCGACGTCCTCCTCGACGACCTCGGCACCGAGCGCGCGCATCGCCGCGATCGTCGCCTCCGTGTCCGCCGAGCGCCCGAAACCGGAGACCTCGGTCGGGCCGTCGCAGATCGCCCCGATCATGACCGCCCGGTGCGAGATCGACTTGTCCCCGGGAACGGCCACGTGCCCTTCCAGGGCCGCCACGGGCTCGACGCGCATCCGGGCTGAGTCTAGTTCCAGCCCGACGAACGCCCACGGGTTCAGGGACAATCGGAGCATGCGCATCTTCTCCGGCATCCAACCGACGGGCGCGAAGCACCTCGGGAACTACGCGGGCGGCTTCCGCCAGTACGTCGCGACCCAGGATCAGCAGGAGAAGCCCGGCGACGCGTTCTTCTGCATCGTCGACCTGCACTCGATCTCGGTCGACGTACGACCCGGAGGAGCTGCGCGAGCGCTCCCTCGATCTCCTCGCGCTCCTGGTCGCGACGGGTCTCGACCCCGAGCGCTCGACCATCTTCGCCCAGAGCCAGGTCAGCGCCCATGCCGAGGCGAATTGGCTGCTGTCGTCCGCGGCGAGCTTCGGCGAGCTGCGGCGGATGACCCAGTTCAAGGACAAGGCGGACGCGCAGGAGTTCGTCTCGGCCGCGCTCTTCACCTACCCGGTGCTGATGGCCGGCGACATCCTCCTCTACCAGACCGACGTGGTCCCCGTCGGCGTCGACCAGCGCCAGCACGTCGAGCTGACCCGCGACATCGCGACGCGCTTCAACTCCCGCTTCGGCGAGACGTTCACGGTGCCGCAGGGGCATCTACCCGGAGATCGGGGCGAAGGTGATGGACCTCCAGGAGCCGGAGAAGAAGATGTCGACGACCGGCGGGACGGATCAGGGCACCGTCTACGTCCTCGACCCGCCCGACGTGATCCGCCGCAAGTTCAAGACGGCGGTCACGGACTCCGGCCGCGAGGTCGCGCACGTCGCCTGACAAGCCGGGCGTGTCGAACCTCGTCGAGATCATGAGCGTGGCGACCGGCGAGACGATCGCCGACATCGAGTCGCGCTACGACGGCCAGGGCTACGGCGCGTTCAAGGAGGACGTCGCCGAGGCCGTCATCGCGCTGCTCGCGCCGTTCCAGGAGCGGTACAGCGAGCTCCGCTCCGACGCCGGCGAGCTCCATCGCATGCTCGAGCTCGGGGCGGAGAAGGCGCGGGCAGAGTCTGCACCCACGCTCGAGGCGATGTACGACCGCATGGGCTTCGTCAGGCGCGCGTAGGGGCCGGACCAGTCCGGCCCTTCATGCGAGCCTACGCAACTCGTCCACCTCGGCCGCGGTCAGCTCGCGCCACTCGCCGGGCGCGAGGTCGTCGACCTCGAGCCCCGCGTAGCGGCTGCGGTGCAGGCGCAGCACCGGGTGCCCGACGGCTGCGCACATCCGCTTCACCTGGTGCTTGCGGCCCTCGTGCAGGGTCAGCTCGAGCACGGCCGCGCCGTCGCCCGCGCCGAGCACGCGCGCCTCGGCCGGCGCTGTCGTCCCGTCGTCCAGCTCGACGCCGGTGCGAAGGGCCTCGAGCGCCTCCATGCCCGGCTCGCCCTCGACCTCGGCCTCGTAGACCTTGGCGACGCCGTAGCGCGGGTGGGCCAGGCGATGGGCGAGCTGGCCGTCGTTCGTCAGCAAGAGGGCGCCGGTCGTGTCGGCATCGAGGCGGCCGACGGGGACGACTCGGGCGGGATGGTCGACGAGATCGACCACGGTCGGCCGTCCATGAGGGTCGCTGGCGGTCGTGACGACGCCGGCAGGCTTGTGCAGCAGGACGTGCGCAAGCGCCTGGGCGGCGACGGGAGTCCCGTCCACCTCCACGACGTCGCCCGAGCGCACCCGCGTGTTGAGCTCGCCCGGCTCGCCGTTCACGACGACGCGGCCGTCGCGGATCAGCTCGTCGGCCCGTCGCCTCGACGCGACTCCGGCCCGGGCGAGGTAGGCGTTCAGCCGCACCGGGGCATTGTGTCGCCGGTAGGGTGCGCGCGTGACCGCGACCCAGGAAGCGACTCAGGGCCAGCGCGAGAGCTGGCTCGAGGGCCTCGCCGAGCTGGCCGTCTTCGGCGCGAACATCCAGGAGGGCCAGTACGTCGCCGTCACGAGCTTCGTCGGGAAGGAGGCGCTCACGCGCAAGGTCGCGCGGGCCGCCTACCTCCGCGGCGCGAAGTACGTCGATGTCCTCTACTTCGACCAGTGGATCAAGCGCCAGCGCGTCGAGCACGCGTCCGAGGACACGCTCGACTTCATCCCTCCGTGGCTCCGCGAGCGCCTGAACTACCTGTCCGACGAGCACGCAGCGCGCATCACGCTCTCCGGGCCGCACGCGCCGAGCGCGCTCGAAGGGGTCGATCCCGGTCGCGCGGGTCGCGACATGCTGCCCTACCTGCCCGAGTCCGGCCAGGTCATCAACAAGCGCACGACCAACTGGACGATGGTTCCGGCCCCGACGCCGTCGTGGGCCGAGGCGGTCTATCCGGAGCTCGACACCGACGAGGCGCTCGATCGGCTGTGGGAAGCGGTCGTCCGTATCTGCCGGCTCGACACCGACGACCCAACCGCTTCCTGGACCGAGCGCGTCGAGGAGCTGAAGTCGAACGCCGCCCGCCTCACCGAGCGTCGCTTCGACGCGATCAGGCTCCAGGGCCCCGGAACCGACCTCACGATCGGCCTGCTCCGGTCATCCGCCTGGGAGGCCGGCGACTTCGAGACGGTCGACGGCGTCCGTCACTACCCGAACATCCCGACCGAGGAGGTCTTCACGACGCCGGATCCGGAGCGCGTCGAAGGCCACGTCTCGGCCACGATGCCCCTCGAGCTCTTCGGGACGATCATCGAGGGCATTCGCGTCCAGTTCGAAGGCGGCCGCGCCGTGAAGGTCGACGCCGACAAGGGCGCCGACGCCTTGCGCGCGGTCGTCGCCAAGGACGACGGCGCCGCACGGCTGGGAGAGCTTGCGCTCGTGGACGGCGAAGGGCGGATCGGCCCGCTGAAGACGGTCTTCCTGGACACGCTCATCGACGAGAACGCCGCCTCCCACCTCGCCCTCGGACAGGGCTACGAGTCGCCCGTCAGGGACGAGGCCGACCGAGCGCGCGTGAACAAGAGCCGCGTGCACGTCGACTTCATGATCGGAAGCCCGGAGATCGACGTCGACGGGATCGACGCCGACGGCAACGCCGTCCCGGTGCTCCGAAGCGGCGCCTGGCAGGTCTAGCAGCGTCGACGCGGCCCTGACGGGCCGGACAGGTCCAGGCCCCCTACGAGGCGCGGGCTGACGCGACCTCCACGAGACGGTCGCGAAGCTCCTCCGCCGTCTCGCCGAGATCGTCGAGCCGCGGGAGCGCCGCGAGGCTCTCGAGCCCGAAGACGCGCTCGAAGAGCGGCGTCGTGCGGTAGCGGATCGCTCCGCCCGGCCCGTCCTCGCGACCTGCCTCCGAGATGAGCCCGCGCTCGACGAGGCTCGCGACAGCCGAGTCGGCCGCGACGCCGCGGATACGGGCGACCTCGGGACGCGAGCACGGCCCGAGGTACGCGACGATTGCGAGGGTCTCGAGCGCCGCCTGGGAGAGCCCGCGCTCGACCGGCCGCTCGAAGAGACGAGCGCAGGCGTCCGCCGCGTCCCGCGAGGCGCGGAAGGCGTACCCGCCCGCGACGTGCTCGAGAACGATTCCACTGCGCCCTTCGCGATAGCGCTCCCCGAGCAGCCCGACGGCCGTCTCCACGCGCTCCGGGTCGTCCTGCGCCGCGTCGGCGAGATCGGAGACGGAGAGCGGCGCCGAGGCGACGACGAGGAGCGCCTCGATCGTGTGCGCGAGGCGGTCGACCGGGCTGGCTGCGATCAGGCGGAGCGGGCTGTCCACGCGGTGGTCCTTTCTACGTCGGCTCTCGACACGCGAATGGGAGCGAAGGGGGCGGCCTGGCTGAGCGCGATCTCGCCGGACTTGCGCAGCTCGAGCAGCGCAAGGAGCGCGACCGCCTGCTCCACGCGCGAGAGACCTGCGACCTCGCTGTCGAAGTCGAAGAGACGGCGGCGGGCGAGGACGGCGCGAAAGCGCTCGAGGAACTGGGAGACGGGCGGGAAGCGAAGCGCCATGTGGCTCAGGGAGACGTTCGGCGGCGGCGCGGCCAACCCTCGCAGCGCGTCCGCGAGCGTGGCGGGATCCTGAGGCGCGAGCCGCCGCTCGGGCTGGGGCGCGAGCGGTGCCGGGCCGATGCGGTACCAGCGGTCGCCCTCGGTCGCGAGGCGCTCGAGCAGCCACGCCGCCGCCTCCTTCATGCGGCGGTACTCGGCGAGCCGGCGGGCGAGCTCCTCGGCCGCCTCCTCCGGCTCGAGCCCTTCGAGCTCGGCCGCCTCGTCCGGGAAAAGCCCCCGCGCCTTCAGCTCGAGGAGTGCCGAGATGAGGACGAGGAACTCGCCGCAGGCGTCGAGGTCGATCTCCTCGCGCTCCGCGAGCCGCTCCAGGAAGGAGAGGACGATCGCGGCGATGTCGACCTCGCGGGGCTCGAGCGCCTCCTTCAGCAGCAGCGTCAGGAGCAGGTCGAACGGCCCCTCGAAGGCGTCGAGATCGAGCTCGAGCTCTCGCACGAGGGTCGGTTGCACAGCGCGGAGGCTAGCCACGAGACCGGATGGGTAATACGAGCGCACGTGCCGTCACGACGAAGGAGGAGCAATGCTCGGCGACTATCCCGTCCACGTCGTCCTACTGTCCCTCGATCTCTCGGCGACCCGCCGCTTCTACCACGACCAGCTCGGTCTCGAGGTCCTGGACGAGAGCGACGAGGCGATCACGTTCCGCTGCGGCGGGGGAAGCGCCATCGCGGTGACGAAGAGCACGGTGGGCACGGCCGACGAGCAGACGCAGGCGGGATGGTTCGTGCCCGATCTCGCCCACGAGCTAGCGGAGCTTCGCGCGCGAGGCGTCGAGATTCAGGAGTACGACCTCCCCGAGCTCAAGACCGAGAACGGCGTCGCCGATCTCGGCTTCGCGATCGCGGCTTGGTTCGTCGACCCGCACGGGAACGCGCTCGCCATCCTCCAGCTGAAGGACTAACGGAGCGACTGGCCGAGCTCGACCGCCTCGTCCTTCGTGAAGTCGCCCTCGAGGCGGAACGCCGTGTCGTCGTCCTGCCAGATGAGGACGTTGCCGACGAGCCTGATCGTGTCGGTGAGCACCTCGCCGTTCTCGTCGAGGAGCAGCACGGCGTGCGGCGAGCCGCTCAGGAAGAACGCGGGTGAGCCGTCCACGTCCGTCTCCTCGATCGACGTGCCTTGCCCGGCGAGCTTCTTCGCGATCAGGTCCCGGTCGACGACGAGGCGCGGCGTCTGCGACACGAGCAGGCGCACGTCGCCCGGCGGGCCGTAGACGAACCAGACCGTCGGCCGCGTCCCGAGCATGTACACGCGGTCCGGGCGCTCGCGGAGCTCGCGCAGCGGGAAGCCCGCACGGCGCCGGGCCTCATCCAGGGTGACAGGCTCGCCCAGGGTGGTCTCGTCGAGCTCGCTCGCCGCAGGAGGCAGCTCGTCGACGAGCTCGATCTGCTCGCCGCCGAGATGGAGGACACGGAGGAGCGCCGACCGCGCATCGGGCACGGCGAGGACCGCGGCGAGCGCGGCAAGGAGGACGACGGCGAAGGCGACGGCGAGCTCCCGCCTCCCGAACCGCCATGCAGGACGCCGAGAAGGCCGCTCGATGCGCTCGAGCACGGCCGGGACGACGTCGGGAGCCTCGGGCAGGTCGAGGTCGCGTCCGACGGCGAGGAGCGCTTGCTCGAGCTCGTTCATGCCTCCACCTCCCCGCGGAGCCGCTCGAGTGCCCTTGCCGTGCGCGACTTGACCGTCCCCCGGCGCAGGCCGAGCACCTCGGCCGTCTCCTCTTCGGTCAGCTCGAGGAAATAGCGGCAGGTGAGCACGTCCCGGTCCCGGTCGCCGAGCGACTCCACCGCGCGCAGGAGCGCCTCACGCTGTTCCCGCCCGAGCGCGGCCCCCTCCGGCGACGGGGCCGCGTCCTCCGAAGGATGGGCCGCGGTCGCGCGCAGCCGCAGCTCGACGCGCCGGCGCTCCGACCGGCGGCGGTTGTGGGCCTCGTTCGTGACGATGCGCAGGAGCCACGGCTTGAACGGCGCGCCCGCGCGGAAGCGCGGAAGCGACCTCCATGCCTTCACGAAGGCGGTCTGCACCGCGTCCTCGGCATCGGCGGCGGAGCCGGTCAGGAGGTACGCGGTGCGAAACGCGAGTGGCTGATACGTGCGCATGAGGTCTTCGAAGGCGCGCTCGTCGCCGTCTCGTGCACGCTCCGCGAGCGCGATGTCGTTCGGCGGCCGGCCCTCCACCGCCCCCTTCTACACCGCCCGAGGCGAACGTGTTCCGAACGCGAGCGAAGTCTCGCCTAGCGCGGAAGCGCGGTCGGCCTCCAGCGCCTCCTCGCGCCGAGCGTCGCGGCTGCGAGCAGCACGACGAGCACGACTCCGATCAGCAGAGGACGGGTCGGGAAGGCGCCCGGCTCGGTGCCGCCTACCGGATCGCCCTCGATCGTCACCGGCCCGGCCGTCAGGCCTCCCTCGCCCCACCAGCCGGTCGCCACGGCGATGTTCCAGCGGCCGCTCTCGGGGAAGACGACGTGCGCGCGGTAGACGCCCGGCTCCCCCGTCGCAGATGCGGTGAAGCCGTGCGACGCACCGGTCGCGGCGTTCCGGATGGTCAGAGTCGGCGTGAGCCCGTCGAGCGGCGTCACGCCGTGTTGGCGGATCGTGATGTCCGGATCCCACGGCTCGCCGGGGGCGACGCCCGTCGGCAGCGAGCTGAGCCCGACCGTCGCGAAGCCGCCGGCATTCGCCGTACCCACGACGGCAAGCGCGGCGACGAGCACGGACAGCGCGATGAGTTGACGCATGGCTCCTCCTCTTCGTCGACTGCAGCGGATACACCGCAGCCGCCCGGAGGGGTTCCAGGCGTCAACCTTGCGGTCTGACGCGCTCCTTGGGGATCGCCATCGTCTCCGGCTTCGACGGCGTGGCGCCCTGCCCGCGCTTCCACGTGCGCTGCCACCAGACGAAGAACGCGGCCGAAGCGATGATCGCGATCGCGGCGACCCACACGTTCAGGCGCAGACCGGCGATCTCGTGGGAGGGATCGATCCGGAGCGTCTCGATCCAGAGCCTCCCGATGCTGTAGAGGAAGACGTAGAGGGCGAAGAGGTTGCCGGGCCGGAGCCTGAACTTCCGCTCGACGATCAGCAGCACGCCCGCGGCGGCGAAGCACCAGAGCGCCTCGTAGAGGAAGGTCGGGTGGAAGGTCGAGCTCTCGATGTAGTCGATCGGCCGGTTGTCCGCGGAGATCTCGAGGCCCCAGGGCAGATCGGTCGGCTTCCCGAAGAGCTCCTGGTTCCACCAGTTCCCGAAGCGGCCGATCCCCTGCGCGACGAGTAGCCCGGGCGCGACGCAGTCGGCGAGGGCCGAGACGCTCGCGCCGGACCGCTTCGCGACGATCGCACCGACGATGACGCCGAGGCCGATGCCGCCCCAGACGCCGAGGCCGCCCTTCCAGATCGCGAACGGCCCCCACCACTCGTCCGGGAGCTCGTCCCAGCTCGTGACGACGTGGTAGAGGCGCGCGCCGATGATCCCGAAGGCGACGCCCCAGACCGCGAGCCGGAAGATCAGATCCCAGTCGCCCCCGCGCCGGGTCCAGCGGATTCCCGTGATCACGACCGCCGCGATGATCGCGACGAGGAGCGTCAGCCCGTAGAAGTGGATCGAGAACGGCCCGAGCTCGAGCGTGCTCGAGCTGGGTGACGGAATGGACGCCAGGGAGAGGCTGTGGAGCGCCGACATCGGCGCCCATTGTGCCGATGGCGCGGGATCGGGGTCAGAGGAACCGCGATGCGTGCCCGAGAACGCCGACGGCGCCCGGGTTGCCCGGGCGCCGCGAGGGGAGAAAGCGATAGGCACGGCCCCCGAGGGGAGAGGGCCGTGCCGGTCCTAGAGGAGGATCTGGAGCGCGAGATCGACCGTGCAGCCGCGCTGCAGGAGATTGACGGCCTCGTGCAGGTCGACGTCGTGACTCGCAGCGAGGACGAGTGCGCTCTCCGCGTCGTAGCCGGCGCGAGCGAGTTCCTCGTGGCGCCAATGCTCCACCCGGTCCGACTCCGTGCTGTACGTAAGTTCGAGTTCTGCCGCAGACATTCCAGCCGCCCTTCCGCAGTGGGTGATTTGACTCACTCGCTATTCGTCCAATGAGACGTATCGGTCGTCCCCTTTCTGGGGGGATTGCGTTGAGGATCCGTAAACCTTCGGTGAGGTCGGCGCGGCCCCCGCGACCTCCCCTCCGTCCCTGGAAGCAGGCAAACTCGCTCGATGCCGACCTGCGCCGAGTGCGGCACCGAGAACCCGGAGATCGCGAAGTTCTGCCTCGCGTGCGGGTCACCCCTCGCGACCGCGCCGCCACCCCAGGAGTTCCGCAAGGTCGTGACCATCGTGTTTTCCGACCTGAAGGGCTCGACTGCGATGGGCGAGAAGCTCGACTCCGAGTCGCTGCGCGAGGTGATGACGCGCTACTTCGACTCGATGCGCGCCGAGCTCGAGCGCCACGGCGGCGTCATCGAGAAGTTCATCGGGGACGCGATCATGGCCGTCTTCGGGCTGCCCAAGCTCCACGAGGACGACGCGCTGCGCGCAGTGCGCGCCGCCGCGGGCATGAGGCGCGCGCAGGATGTGCTGAACGACGAGCTCGAGCGGCAGTGGGGCGTCCGGCTCACGGTCCGCACCGGGGTGAACACCGGCGAAGTCGTTGCCGGCGACCCATCGACCGGCCAGCGGCTCGTCACCGGCGATACCGTCAACGTCGCCGCTCGCCTCGAGCAGGCAGCGGGCGCGCAAGAGATATTGCTCGGCGACCTGACGTATCGCCTCGTGCGCGACTACGTCGACGTGGAGCCCGTCGAGCCGCTCGAGCTCAAGGGCAAGTCGGAGCGCGTTCCGGCGTATCGGCTCGTCGTCCGTCCACGAGGACGCCGAGCGACCTCGCCGGCTCGACGCGCCGATGATCGGCCGCGACGAGGAGATGAGCCGACTCGCCGACGCGTTCGCAGAGGTCGTCGACGACGACGGCTCGCGTCTCGTCACGATCGTCGGAGAGGCGGGGTTCGGAAAGTCACGGCTCGTGGACGAGTTCGTCCGCTCGCTCGACGACCGCGCGACGGTGCTCCGTGGCCGGTGCCTTCCGTATGGCGACGGCGTCACGTTCTGGCCGCTCGCGGAAGCTGTGCGCCAGGTCGCTGCCATCGCCGAGCGCGACTCGATGGAGACCGCGCATTCGAAGCTGTGCCGGCTTGCGCGAGACGACGATGTCGTCCAACGCGTCGAGTCGGCGATCGGGCTCTCGTCCGTCCCGTTTGCCGTGCAGGAGCTTCTCTGGGGCGCGCGCAAGCTCCTCGAAACGCTCGCCGCCGAACGACCGCTCGTCGTCGTGTTCGACGACATCCACTGGGCGGAGGCGACGTTCCTCGAGCTCATCGAGCACGTCCTGGAAGCGGCAGAGGCGCCGATTCTGCTCGTCTGCCCCACGCGCAGAGAGCTCATCGAGCGGCAGCCCGACTGGTCGACGGGCCAAGGGGCGATCCGCATCGAGCTCCAGCCGCTGACAGACGACGAGGCGAGCGCGGTCGCCGACCACCTCCTTGGCCAGACGGGGCTCGACGAGGACGTCAAGCGCCGCGTCGTGACCTCCGCTGAAGGGAATCCCCTGTTCGTCGAGCAGCTGCTGTCGATGCTCATCGACGACGGCTTCATCACGTTCGTGGACGGCGCCTGGCGGGCAGCGGAGCAAATCGACCATGTCGCGGTCCCGCCGACGATCCACGCCCTGCTTGCGGCGCGCCTCGACCGCCTGGAGCTCGACGAGCGGTCGGTCATCGAGCCCGCGGCAGTCATCGGACAGTCGTTCGCGAAGGACGCCGTCCGATTCCTGACGACAGATGTCGCCCGTCCACGAGTCGAAGACCACCTCGACACGCTGAGCTACAAGCAGTTCATCCGGCCCGACAGTTCGCGCCCCGCCGAAGAGGAGGCGCATCGGTTCCAGCACATCCTCATCCGCGACACGACCTACGACGGAGTTCTCAAGCGCGGACGGGCAACGCTGCACGAGCGCTTCGTCGAGTGGGCCGACAGCGTGAACCGCGCAGGCGCCGTCGAGTACGAGGAGATCCTCGGCTACCACCTGGAGCAGGCGCACAGGTACCTGTCCGAGCTCGGCCCGCTGGACGATCACGGTCGCGGGCTCGGCGCGGACGCGGCCGGCCGCCTCGCCTCCGCCGGGCGGCGCGCCTTCGGACGCGGCGACATGACGGCAGCCGTCAATCTGCTGGAGCGGGCGACGGCTCTCCTGGAGCAGCAGTCGGTCGAGCGACTCGAGCTACTCGTCGTCCTGAGCGAGGCTCTCAAGGACGTCGGGGAGTTCGAGCGCTCGCGGACGCGGCTCGACGAGGTGGAAGAGGCTGCGCGCGAGATCGGAGACGCGCGTCTTGCCGCACACGCGACGGTCGGAAAGCTTCTGCTGGGACGGCATGCCGGCGAGTCGGAGTGGGCCGAGCACGTCATGGCGGAGTCGCCGACGGTGATCGCGACGTTCGAGCAGGCCGGCGACCACGCCGGCCTCACGAAGGTGTACCGGCTCCAGGGGGTCGTTCACGGCACCGCGTGCCAGTTCGCTCTGCTCGAAGCCGCCGCGGAGCGATACCTCCACCACGCGCAGCTCGCGGGAGACCCGGTCGTTCTCACGAACGCGGCGACCGCGAACGCGATCGCCGCTTTGTTCGGGCAGACACCGGTCTCCGAAGCGATCGCGCTCGTCGACGAGGCCCTCCACCTCGCGGCGGGCAACAGGCGTGCGCAGGCGATCATCACGGCCCATCTCGCGCAGCTCCAGGCGATGCAGGGGGACTTCGAGCGTGCCCGGGAGCTCTACGAGCAGGCCCGCCAGACGCTCGAGGACCTCGGCGTGGACGTGATGGCCAATGCGACGTCGATCGACTCCGGCCCGATCGAGCTGCTCGCGGGCGATCCTGCGCGAGCCGAGCTCGAGCTACGCCGCGATTACGAGGTCTTGACGCGGATCGGCGAGACGTACTTCACCGCGAGCATCGCCCACTTCCTCGCAGAGGCGCTGGAGGCGCAGGACCGGGACGAGGAGGCCGACGCGTTCGCAGGCGTCGCGCAGGGGCTCTCCGAGGAAGACGATCTCGCGACGGAGGCCGCCTGGCGTTCTGTACGCGCGGTGCTCTTCGCGAAGCGCGGCGAGCACGAAATCGCCCTCGAGCTTGCCGAGGAGGCAGTGCAGCTGCTGGAGTCGACCGATGCTCCGATCTGGCACGCGAACGCGATTCGCGACTACGCGCGGGTGCTCGAGTACGTGGGACGCGTGGAGGAGGCCGAGGCCGCCTACCGCAGGGCGCTCGAGCTCTACGAACGGAAGGGCAGCCGTGTGGCTGCCCTTCGTGTCCGTGAAGCCCTAGACGGGCTCTCTCGCGAGACGACTCAGATTACGTCCACTTGATCTGACCGTTGTCGTTGTCCCAGACCCAGACGTCGAACGTCTGGGCTGACCCTGCACCTTCTTGACGCAGATGCTCGGGAACGTGATGTTGGGCTCGGGAGCTGTTCGAACGTGCAGGCCCTTGGTCGACCGCTCGGTCGGCTACGTCGCCGATGACCGTGCAACCGTGCCGTCGTCGTACGTGTGGATCGCGGACAGGTTGTTCTGGTTGACGCCCGACGGAAGCCCGCGTGACCCGACCGTAGAAGACGACGGGTCCGTCGTTGTACGTCGCCGGCGGCGCCGTCGTCGAACGTCGGCGATCACGCTCAGCGCGCGGTAGAAGCACGTGGGCGAAGCGGACGTCGAACCGCACTCGGCTGGGGAACGTCGTCGTGAAGTCCGTCCGGAACGGCGACGCGTGGCCTTCGACTTGAACGCGAAGCTCGAGTTCTTGTCGTTCGTCGCGAGATAGATCTGCTTCCCGTTGAGCGCGAACGACACTCCGTTGTTCGCGTCCGGCTCGTACGAGTTGATGATGAACGTCGAGACCGTGTCGCAGTTCGGATCGGAAGCGGCGCATCCGCCAAGCCCCGCTACCGGCATCGTTGCCGCGCTCCTTGACGGTGCCGGCGACGTCGATCCTCGAGGACGTCGCAGGGACGTCGCCCGTCTTGAAGTACACCTTGGTCGCAGCCGTCGGCTGCCCGGCGGGCATGTTCGCGTAGGTGCACGTCACGATCGTTTTCGACGCGTCGAACGTGCAATTCGCCGGGAAGCTCGACGAACTTGGAGGTGGTGCTCGCGCACTGCGCTGCACCGCAGAAGTCGCTCAGCGAGGCCACGATCCTCGGGTTCGTGAGCGTCGTCCCGCCCGTGTTCGTCAGCTTGAACTCGACCCACGTGTAGCGCGTGCCGACGGTCCCCTTAGGCGCGTTCGGATCCGAAGCGGTGATCCCCGAGAACGTCTTGACGTCGACGCAGAAGTCGCGCCCCAGGTCTTGCCCGGTGTCCGAGACGTTGCACTTCTGGGGCGCGCTGTTCTCAGCGCCGCCCGCGACGCCGGCCGAGCCGAGCGCCACCACGGCCATACAGACCACGAGCCCCAAAAACATCATTGACGCACGCTGCCGCATCTCCCTTCGCCTCCTGTTCGCCCCCCGTGTCCGGCCCCGCGACGCCTCGCGATCCCGGGATTGGCGCTGAATGGAACCATTTTCCAAGACGGCCGTCAATGGAGCGATCTTCCCGCCCGGGTTTCCAATGGACGAGAGCGCCGTATTAGGATCGCGCCATGCGACTCGGTCAGCAACGCAAAGGTCGACCTCCTCAAGTCCGTGCCGCTGTTCGCAGGCTGCACGAAGTCGGAGCTCAAGCAGCTCGCGTCGTCGACCGACGAGGTCGACCTGCGCGAGGGCTACGTGCTCGTGCGCGAAGGCCGGCCCGGCCGTGAGTTCTTCGTTCTGATCGACGGCGACGTCCGCGTCACCGTCGAGGACAAGAAGATCGCCGACCTCGCCGGCGGCGACTGGTTCGGCGAGATCGCGCTCCTCACGAAGGTCCCGCGGACGGCGACGATCACGGCCACCTCGGACGTGCGCGCGCTCGTGCTGACCGACCGCTCGTTCCGCCGCGTCGTCGAGACGATGCCGTCCATCGCGCTGAAGGTGCTCGCGAGCGTCGGCGACCGCCTCGCCTCCGACGCACAGCAGAACGCGCGCAGCTAGGCGACCGAGCTAGGGGACGCAGCACCGCGCCGGCGGCGCGGAAGCCTCACGCCCATGCCCGCGAGGACGATCCACGCGGCGCCGACGGCGATCAGGACGTCGCCGACCGAGAACACGTTCGCGGCGGGAATCCACTCGGGCGCCGCCCAGCGGTCGACGAGCCAGGCGAGGTGCGGCTCGACGGTCGCGGTGCTGTTGTTGAACGTCGTGTGATCGCCCCCCGCGGCGCGCATCGCCTCCGGCAGGACGGGCATCGTGCCGCCGTTCGCGAGGACTGCCGCGACGTTCGCGGCAATACCCGCGACGACCAGCGGCACGCCCGGGACACGGACGTTGAGCGCCGCGGCGACGAGGAGGAGCCCGTACGAGACGATCCAGATCGCCGAGGCCGTCGTGTGCCCCGTGCGCCAGGGCAGGAACTCGAACGGGAACGCGAGCACCTGGAGCCCGAAGGCCGCGAAGAAGAGCCACCACGCGCGCAGCCGGATCTCCGCGAGCGCGCCGAGCCTGCCGCCGAGCAGGAGGCCGAGGCCCGCCGCCGCGACGACGGGAAGCGCGAGGGACATCAGGCGACGAGGCGGACCGCGGGCCGCTGCGGCGGCTCGGCGAGCAGCCCTGCCTCGACGAGGTGCGCCTTCAGCGCCGCCACGATCACCGGGTCGAACTGGATGCCCGCCATCCGCTCGAGCTCCTCGAGCGCGGCCTCAGGGCTCGACGCCGGTCGGTAGCTCCGCTCCGTCGTCATCGCGTCGTACGCGTCGGCGACGAGGATCACACGGGAGCCGAATGGGATCTCCTCGGCTGCGAGGCCGTCCGGATAGCCGGAGCCGTCCCAGTTCTCGTGGTGGTGGCGGATCCACAGGTCGACGGGACGGATGTCCATTCCGTCGAGGAGGGACGCCCCGAGCTCCGGATGCGCGGAGAGCTTGAGCTCCTCGTCGGGAGTGAGGGAGCCGGGCTTCTGCAGCACCTGGTCGGGGACGGCGATCTTGCCGAGGTCGTGGAGGCGTCCCGCGAGCTTGAGCTGCTCCACGAGCACCGCGTCGAGCCCCAACCGCCGCGCGATCCCCTCGACGAAGAGCGCCACGCGCTCGGAGTGCGCGCCCGTGTACGCGTCCTTCATGTCCACGACGCGCGCGAGGTTCTCCGCGGCGCGCAGCCGCGCCGCGACTTCGGCCCGCCGCTCCAGGTCGTCGCCGGAATAGCTGGGGACGAGCACCGGGTCGAACAGGCACAGCCGGTTCTTCCCGCTGTGCTTCGCCCAGTACAGCGCGCCGTCGGCCTTGCGCTCGAGCTCCTCCGCACTCTCCGCGTCGTCCGGATAGGTCGCGATCCCGACGCTGACGGTGGCCGTCGCGCCGTGCGGGAACTCGGCGTTCGAGATGTTGAGGTAGAGCGCCTCGATCGCCCTGCGGGCGGTCTCGCGACCGCCGTCGACGAGCACCGCGAACTCGTCCCCGCCGAGCCGGAACGCGCGGCCCTCGCCGGGCGCCTCCAGCAGCCCCGCGACCTGGACGAGCACCTCGTCGCCGAGCGGGTGGCCGTGGAGGTCGTTGATCTGCTTGAAGTTGTCGACGTCGACGAGGCACAGGCTCAGCGGTGAGGCGGAATCGCGCGCCTCCTCGAGCGCGGAGGCGAGGCGCAGCTCGTACGCGCGGTTGTTGCCGACGAGCGTGAGGCTGTCGGTGTGCGCGTCCCGCTTGGCGATGCGGGATGCGAGCGACGACCGCTGGTACAGGACGACGGTGAAGAGGGGGCCGGCCATGAGCACGAGCAGCCTGGCGTCGATCGTCCAGAGGCAGGCGGCAAGCGCCGCGAGGCACGCCTGGATGCCGAACGCGGGGCCGATCAGCCGCGCATCCTCCCGGAGCAGCGGCGTGAGCGGCACGCCGTGGTGGAACGAGATCGCCAGCGAGACGAAGGCGACGTTCACGGCGACGAACGCCGCTCCGCCCCAGACGGCGTACACCATGGCGACGCCGGTGTCGGGCGCTCCGTCGCTCCCGTAGAGGAACGCGGGCATCGCCGCCGCGAACGCGGAGAGCGCGTAGACCGCGCCGTTGAAGGCGAGGCGCGAGAGAGGGCGACGCTCGACGAGCTGGGCCGCGACGGCGCTCACGAACGCGATGAGCACTGCGGTCTCCCAGCCGAAGAGGATGAGGCCCGAGAGGATGAAGACGAACGCGAGCGAGACGGAGCTCAGGCCCTCCACCTCGAGCGGAACGGGCTTCAGCTCCGCGAGGAGCGCGAGCCCGAGGAAGAAGAGGATCGCCGTCGCCTCACGGGCTCCCGGCGGATCGAGGGCGATGCTCACCGCGGCCCCGGCCACGACCGGTGCCGCGAGCGCGATTGCGCACACGATCAACCGGCGAAGCCGGGGCGCGTAGGACTGCC
This sequence comes from uncultured Actinomycetes bacterium, assembly GCA_963793035.1. Lineage (GTDB taxonomy): Bacteria > Actinomycetota > Thermoleophilia > Gaiellales > Gaiellaceae > GMQP-bins7. Next base: position 198,083 of record CAWBYI010000010.1, on the reverse strand, counting down.
GTGCCGTCTCGGTCACGTCGCGGTGAGCTCGTCGGGTTAGCTGGTCGCCTGGGCTCTTAGTCCCAGCGCCAGCCGGCGCCGGCCGAGACGGCGAACGCCACGATGCTGGAAAGGGCGAGCATCACCCTGACCCAGCGTGATTGCCATTTGAACACGCGCATTCACTCCCTTCTGTGTGAGTGGCCGCTAGAGATGCGCGGTTCTCAGTAAGGGCGCGGAGACACCGAGACGGCTCCCCCCGATGGGGGCATCGGACTCCCCGAACGAGGGACGGCGGCGTCGCTCAGACGAGTGCGGCTTCGCCGAGCAGCGCCTTGACCTCGGCGTAGAAGTCCGCGTCCGGCTTCACGCGGTACTCCGGGCCGAGGGCGTAGGTCTTCTCCCCGAGCGACGTCTCGAGCGCGAGATAGATGGGGGCCTCGCCCGGGTAGTCGCGGACGAGCGCGGCGAGCTCCTTGATGAGCCCGGCCGGCGCCTCGCGCGCGTCGATCCGGAGCCTGACCTCGCGCCGGTCGGGTACCGCCTCGAACGGCGTCACCTCCATTGCGACGAGCTTCGTCTCTCCCGCCTGCTTGTGGTCGACCCGTCCCTTCACGACGAGGATGCGGTCGGCCTCGAGGTGCTCGCGCGCGGCCGCGTACGTCGAGTTGAAGACGACGACCTCGGCCGCCCCCGTCGGGTCGTCGAGGGTGACGAACACCATCGGGTCGCCGCGCTTCGTCGTCACCTGCTTGAGGCCCGAGACGATGCCGCCGACGGTGACGACCTCGCCGTCGCGACGGCGCTCGACGTCCGCGAGCGTGCAATCGGTCTTCCGCCGCAGCTGTCCCTGCACGCGCTCGAGCGGGTGCTCGGAGACGTAGAGCCCGAGCGTCTCCTTCTCGAGCCGGAGCAGCTCGCGCTCGTCGAACTCGCCGGTCGGGATCGGCGGATGGTGGTGCTCCGGAGCGCTCTCCGGGCTGTCGAAGGCCTCGAAGATGGACGCCTGCCCGGCTATTCGGTCCTGGGCGTGGCGCTGGCCGAGGCCGAGCGCGCTGTCGAGGACCGCGAGCATCCCGAGGCGCGTAGCGCCCGTCGAGTCGAGGGCGCCGCACTTGACGAGCGACTCGAGCGCGCGCTTGTTCACGGCCTGCGGATCGGCGCGCTCGGTGAAGTCCCAGATGGACGCGAACAGCCCGCCCTCGCTTCGGGCGCGGACGATGGCCTCCGCGGCGGCTCCGCCGACGTTCTTCACGGCGTTCAGGCCGAAGCGGATCTTGCCCTCGACGACTGCGAAGTCCGTCTGCGAGGAGTTGACGTCCGGCGGCAGCACCTCGATGCCCATTTCGTTGCACGCGTTGACGTAGATCGGCACGCGGTCCTTCGTGTTCATGACGGACGAGATGAGCGCAGCCATGTACTCGCGGGGGTGGTGCGCCTTGAGCCACGCCGTCCGGTAGGCGATCAGCGCGTAGCAGGCCGCGTGAGCCTTGTTGAACGAGTAGTCCTGCGAGGACTCCATGTCCTTCCAGAGCTGCTGCGCGACCGCCTCGGCGACCTCGTTCGCGACACAGCCGGCGAGGAACTTGTCCTTGAGCGACGCCATCAGCGCGTGGATCTTCTTGCCGATCGCCTTGCGCAGCGTCTCCGCCTCGGCCGGGGTGAAACCGGCGAGGCGCTTCGCGATCTCCATGTACTGCTCCTGGTAGATGCAGATCGCGTAGGTCGTGCCCGTGATCTCCTCGAGCCGCGGGTCGGCGAACGTCACCACTTCGCGTCCGTGCTTCCGGGCCGCGTACCCCGGGATGTAGCCCATCGGCCCCGGCCGGTAGAGCGCGACGAGCGCGATCAAGTCCTCGAACTCGGTCGGCTTCACCTGCCGCAGCGCCTCGCGCATCCCCGACGACTCGAACTGGAAGACGCCCGTCGACTCTCCGCGCGCGAGCATCTCGTACGGCTTCGGGTCGTCGAGCGGGAGCTTCGCGATGTCGAGGCCGCCTCCGATGAGGCGGACCGCCTCGTCGATGACGTCGAGGTTCCGGAGCCCCAGGAAGTCCATCTTGAGGAGGCCGAGGTCGACCACGTCGTTCATCCCGACCTGCGTCACGACCTCCTGGTCCGAGCCCTTCTGCTGCAGCGGCACGACCTCGATCAGCGGCTGCGCGCCGATGACGACGCCGGCCGCGTGGATGGAGTCGGCCCGCGTCAGCCCCTCGAGCGGGCGCGCGAGCTCGACGACCTCCTTCGCGACGGGATCCGAGTCGACGGCCTGTCGCAGCTCGGCGCCCGGCTTGAGCGCCTCCTCGAGCGTCTGGCCCGGCCCTTCGGGGACCATCTTCGCGAAGCGGTCGACGACGCCGTACGGGATGTCGAGGACGCGTCCGGCGTCGCGGATCGCGGCGCGCGCGGCCATCGTCGAGAAGGTGATGATCTGCGCGACCCGGTCGCGGCCGTACTTCTCGGCCACGTAGTTGATGACCCGGTCGCGGCCGGCGACGGAGAAGTCGATGTCCATGTCCGGCAGGTCCTTGCGGGCGGGGTTCAGGAACCGCTCGAAGAGGAGCCCGTAGCGCATCGGGTCGACGTCGGTGATCTCGAGGCAGTAGGCGGCGAGCGAGCCCGCCGACGAGCCGCGGCCGGGCCCGACGCTCACGCCGTTCGTCTTCGCGAAGTGGATGAAGTCCCAGACGATGAGGAAGTAGTCCGCGAAGCCCATCTCCTGGACGGTCTTGAGCTCGAAGCGAAGGCGCTCCGTGAGCTCGGGGGTCGCCTTGCCGTACCGCTTCACGAGGCCCTTCTCGCAGAGCTCGACGAGGTAGTCGAAGGCGTCGCGGCCCTCCGGGACGGGGAACATCGGCAGCAGGATCCGCCCGAGGTCGAGCTCGACGTTGCATCGCTCCGCGATCTCGAGCGTGCGCGCGAGCGCGTCCTCGTGCCCGGGGAAGTCGAGGGCCATCTCCGCCTGCGACTTGAAGAAGAACTCGTTCGTGTCGAACTTCCAGTGGTTCGGGTTCTTGAGCGTGTCCCCGGACTGGATGCAGAGGAGCGCCTCGTGCGGGAACGCGTCGTCCGCGTCCAGGTAGTGGACGTCGCCCGTTGCCACGAGCGGGAGGCCGGTCTCTTCCGACAGCGCGACGAGATCGGGATTGACGCGCAGCTGGTCCTCCACCCCGCCGTTCTGCATCTCGACGTAGACGGAGTCGCGGCCGAACATCTGCACGAGCCGGTCGAGGTCCTCGCGCGCGTCTTTCCCACGCCCCTCCGAGAGCGCTTTCGCCACGCGGCCGGACAGGCAACCCGAGAGCGCAACGATGCCCTTTGCGTGGCGCTCGAGCAGCTCCCAGTCGACGCGCGGCTTGTAGTAGTAGCCCTCGAGGTAGCCGAGCGAGCTGAGCTTGATGAGGTTCGCGTAGCCCTCGTTCGTCTCCGCGAGGAGCGTCAGGTGCGCGTAGCCCTTCGTCTGCGCGCGGCGGTCGTCCGCGACGTAGACCTCACACCCGACGAGCGGCTTGACGCCGCGCTCCCTGGCCTCCCGGTAGAGCTCCACGACGCCCGCGAGCGAGCCGTGATCCGTCAGCGCGACCGCCGGCATCTCGAGCCGCTCGGCCTTCTCCACCAGGGCCGGGATCCGGCACGCGCCGTCCAGGATGGAGTACTCCGAGTGGACGTGCAGGTGGACGAACGGGACGGCGGCGCTCGGAGTGGAGGAAGCCACGGGGGAGCCATCGTACTGGCCTCGTCCGACGGCAATCTCGGCGCCTCGCAGCCCGTGTGCCGGCCCGGCTACCCCGTCCGAGGGGACCCGCTCAGGACCGGGAGCGCGGTTCCCGATAGGCACCGCATGGCCACAGTCGAGACGGAGCACGACATCCTCCGCGACCGCGCGCTCGTGCTCGCCGAGGAGCTCGGTCTCGATCGCCGCGCCTGGTTCCTGCACGTGCTCGAGGACGGCCGGGAGCGCGGCGAGCCCGTCGATCTGGGCGTGCTCGTACGCGCCTACTGGGAGCTCCAGCGCATCAGCGGACGGCCCGACATCGAGGGGGAGTGGCGCCGGCTCGCCGACTCGCTCGGGCACGGCGACGCCGCCTAGCCCGGCGAGTCACTGAGACGAGTGAGCGAGCGCCGTTGCGCTCGCACCGATACGCGTCCTGAGGATGACCGCTGCCGACGTGGCCTCTGCGAGGTTCGTCGCCTCCCGGCGACCCCGTTCCGCGCGGCCTCCGACGTCCCGAGGGCTGCGATGAGCGCCTACGCGGACGGCGACGCGCTCTCCGCACGCGTCGAGTCGCTCGCCGGCTGGGTCTCGGACCTCGAGGCGCAGCTCCGCGCGACTTCCGTCACCGGCGACGCGAAGACGCTGAAGGAGCTCGCGAAGGCGCTCGAGGCGTGGAACAAGCACGACCCCAAGCTCGAGAAGCGTCTCACCGAGCGGGTCGACGTCCTCGCCGACCGCTTCGCGACGCTCTCCGAGACGGTCAACACCACCGCCGCGGCGCTCGCGGGCAAGGGCGGCGAGATCGCACAGCTCCGCCGCGAGCTCGAGGAGGGCAACGCCCGCATCGAGTCGCTCGTCCGCGACCTGCGCCAGGGAGGCACGAGCCCCGACGTCGCCGAGCTCCGGAAGGCGATCGCAACCCTCTCCACCGAGCGGCCGAGCGGCGCCGACGACCGTCGCGTCGACGCCATCGCCTCCGACATCGACGTCCTCTCGCAGCGTCTCGACACGCTCTCGAAGACGGTCTCGACGACGGCCGCAGCGCTCGCCGGCAAGGAAGGCGAGCTCGCGTCGCTCCGCTCCAGGCTCGAGGACGGCGACGTGCGCGCCGACTCGCTGGTCGCAGAGCTCCGGACGACCGTCGCACAGCTTTCCCACCAGGTCGCGAACATCGACGACCGGCCGGGCGACCCGCAGACGGCCCGGATCTTCGAGAACCACCTCCTCGACCTCGGCAGCCGTGTCGAGCAGCTCGGCGAAGGGCTCGACGCGGTATCGGCGAGCGTCGCCACGACGGCCGCCGGCGTCGAGGCGAACGAGGCCGAGCTCGCAGATGCCCGCCACCGCTTCGAGGAGGCGAGCGCGCGGATCGAGACCATGGTCGCCGAGCTCGGGGACGTTCGGTCCGCGGTTCCCGCCGCAGGGCCCGTCGACCCGGAGGTCGAGGACCGGCTGGCCGTGCTCGCGGCGCACGTCGAGGAGCTCTCGGGCTCGCTCGTGCATCTCGACGAGGAGGCGACGCTGCGCACGCGCGACGCCATCGCCGCAACGCTCGAGCTCGAACGCCTTCTGGATGCCGTCACGCACCGGCTCGCCGAGGTCGAGCGCGCGCACACGAGCGCCGCGGCCGACATCGAGCGGGTCGGCGGCGCCTTCGTGGAGGAGCGCACCTGGGTGCGAGACCAGCTCGACCTCCTCGCCGGCGCGGTCGAGCAGGCCAGGCCGGACGAGACAGTCGAGCCGCGCCTTCAGAACCTCGCCTCGCGGCTCGAGGCGATGGAGCACGGACAGAGCATCGTCGGCGCCGAGGTCGCGCGCATCGCGGCCGCCTGGGACGCCGAGCGGGACGCGCTCCGGCGCGACCTCGAGTCGGTCGCCGCATCCGTCCCGTCCGAGACTGCGTCCGTGGCCGGGCTCGACGAGCGCTCGCAGGAGCTCATCGGCGAGCTCGCCTCTCGGCTCGCGGAGATGGAGAGCGAAGGCACCGCCGTCGCGGCGGAGGTCTCGCGCGTCGAGTCGCGCTGGTCGGCAGAGCTCGGCTCGCTCGCGTCGCGGCTCGAGGAGATCGCCGCCGTCGCCGCCACCGCGCCGACGGGCGATCCGCAGCCCGACGAGCGCGTGGACGAGGCCCTCCAGCGACTCGAGGCGCTGGAGCACGTGGTGGCGCGCCCGTCGACCGGCGCACCGGGCGACCCCGACGAGCTGCGCGACATCCGCGTGCTCATCAACGGCCTCCGCATGCGCCTCGCGTCGAACGAGAAGGAGTTCGCCGCGCTGTCCGGCTCCGGAGACGTCGTGTCCCGCCTCGACGACATCAGCCTTCGCCTCGGCCTCCTCGAGCGGTCCGCCGCCGCGCCCGTGCACGAGCCCACTCCGGGCGACGGCCGCTTCCGGGTCGAGCTGCGCGGCATCGAGCAGCGCATGCAGGACATCGAGTCGGCCGCGCAGGAGAGCCGCGACGCCGTCCTGACCCAGTTCGAGCGGCTCGCGTCGCGGCTTCAATGGCGCTTGCAGCAGCTCGAGCTCGAGACCTCCGATGCCGAGCACAGCACGAAGGCGCCTTCGCCGGCGCTCGGCCAGGTCGTGCCGATCAGAGGCGAGGCGTAGCGCCGCCCCAAACCGGGTAGCGATCGACGATGCGGCGACTCGTCTACTACCTGCGCTGGCGCTTCGGCTCCGGCGGACGCGGCCCGCGCGCATATCGCATGCTCGCGGGCGTGCTCGTCGAGAGCGACCGCGCGCGTCGCCCGCTCTAGTCCACGCTGTACGCCATCAGGATTGCGTCGACGTACCCGCCGTCGCGCTCGTAGTGGTGCTTGCGGTACCCCTCGCGCTCGAAGCCGAAGGACTCGTACAACCGGAGCGCGGGCTCGTTCCAGGGGAAGACGTGCAGCTCGAGCTTCAGGATCCCGGAGGACCGCGCCCATCCGACAGCCTCCTCGAGGAGCCGCTTCCCGATTCCCTGCCCCCGATGCGAGGCGGCCACCATGATCCCGAGGTCGGCGACGTGACGGCTCGAGGGGTGCGGGTCGCGCGCCACCGAGAGGCGCGCCACGACGCCGCCGTCGACCTCGGCGACGAAGACCGCCGCGTCCGGGTGCCGGCGCGCCGCTCGGAGGTACCGCCGCTCCTCCCCCACCGAACGCCACGCATCGGTCGTGAGGATCCATCCGCCCTCCTCGCGGGCGACCTGCTCGGCGAGCGCAACGAGCGCCGCGGCATCGCTCTGGCCGGCCCTCCGCACCGTCAGCACGGCGCCGCCGTCTGCCTTCACCCGACCACGACTCCGGCGCCGCCGCGCCGCGGGTCTCCGGCGGCGGCGAGCGTGCCGTCCGAACCGCGGGCGACCGCCTGAACCCCGCCGAAGAAGAGGTTCGAGCCCTCCCAGCGGACGACGTTCCACGAGCCAGGCAGCCGCGCGATCTCCTCGTCCGGACGGCCGCCCTCGAGGTGGAGCGTCGTCCCCTCCGCGTGCAGGCGCGGCGCGTCGATCGCCTCCGCGATGGACGCTCCCCCGAGAACGTGCCACGTGACCTGCGCGATCGCTCCCGCGAGCCGCACGGAGCCGGCGCTCCCGAGCACGAGTCGAGGCCGGCCCGACTCGAGGACCACGGTCGGGGTCATCATGCTCGGAAGCCGCTCGCCGGGGCTCCGCTCGCCCCCACCGATCACGTCGGCCTCCCCGAGCATGTTGTTGAGCTGCGCCCCGCCGCGGAAGATCCCGGAGCCCGACCCGAGCGTGGACGAGAGCCCCACCGCGGTGCCGTCCGCGTCGACGACCGATATGTGCGTCGTTCCCGTCAGCGCGCCCTGCCACGACCGCTCGTACGCGGTCGCGACCGCCCGTGCCACGTCGTCCAGCGCGGGCTCGTCGAGCGCAGCGAGCGTCTCCAGGATCTCGAGCACGATCGAGCCTCCGCGCGAGGGAGCAGGCGTCGTCAGCACCGTGACGCCGAGCAGCTCGCCGGCGAGCGGAGGATGTGCGGCGACCTCGTACCCTGCGATGTCCGCAGCGAGCTCGGGGATGAGCTCCGCGACCGCGCCCCGACCGACGTCGCGAATGCGCTCGAGCGTCGCAACCAGCTCCTCGGTCGCGACGTGCGCCGTGTCGCCGTAGACCCGCGCGCCCGCCTCGTCGCGCAGGAGGATCTCACGCAGGATCCCGTGCAGGAACGCCCGCGGCGGATCGACGGGGACACGTCCGGTCCGGGCAAGCTCGAGGGCGGGCTCGACGACGGCCTCCCACTCGAGCGTGGCGTAGCGTCGGTGTGCCTCCTCGAGGCCGGCGAGGAGCCCCGGCACCGCCACCGATCCGAGGCCGACGCTGAACGTCTGCGTCCCCGCGTCCTCGAAGTCGATGATCACCTCCTCGATCTCGCCGAGCGGCTCGGTGGGGACGGCGAAGAAGCAGTCGAGGACGACCGGCTCCTCGCCGGGGCGGGAGACGAGCAGAAAGCCTCCGCCGGCAGGACCCGTCAGCGGCCCCTCGACGACCGCGGCCACGAACGCGGCGGCGAGACACGCGTCGACGGCGTTCCCGCCCGTGGCGAGGACGTCCGCCCCCGCCTGCGCGGACAGCGGGTGGCCCGCGGCGATCGCACCGCGGGCAACACCGTCGCCTGCAGGCGTCCGCCCGGCCATCGGGGAGAGCGTACTCGGGTCGGAGACGGCGTACCTGCCGCCGGGCGGCGTCAGTCCGTGCGGAGGAAGCTCGGCAGCTCGGTGCCGTTCTGCGACTCGCCGGACGACCGAGAGTCGAACGACGCGCTCGTCGCCCGCCGCCGCGTCCCGCCGAGACCGGTCGCGACCACCGTGACCCAGACCTGCCCGGTCAGCCGCGAGTCGACCGTCGCCCCGAAGATGATGTTCGTGTCGTCCGTCGCCGTCTGGCGCACGACCTCGGCCGCGTCGTTCACCTCGACGAGCGAGAGGTCGTCGCCGCCCGCGATCGAGAGCAGGATCCCGCGCGCGCCCACGATCTCGGTGTCGATGAGCGGCGAGCCGAGCGCCCGCTCGGCGGCGTCGCGCGCCCGCGTCGGGCCGGTGGCATAGCCGATGCCCATGAGTGCGGAGCCTGCGTCCTGCATGACCGTGCGGACATCCGCGAAGTCGAGGTTGATGAGCCCCGGGGTCGTGATCAGGTCGCAGATCCCCTGCACGCCCTGGCGAAGCACGTCGTCGGCGATCTTGAAGGCGTCCACCATCGAGGTCGAGCGGTCGAGCACCTCGAGCAGGCGGTCGTTGGGGATGACGATGACGGTGTCGCACGCCGCGCGCAGCTCCTCGACTCCGCGCTCTGCAGCGGTTCTGCGGCGCGTGCCCTCGAAACGGAACGGCGTCGTCACGATGCCGACGGTCAGAGCGCCGAGCTCGCGCGCGACCCGCGCCACCACGGGCGCCGCACCGGTCCCGGTGCCGCCGCCCTCGCCCGCTGTCACGAACACCATGTCGGAGCCGCGCAGCGTCGCCCGCAGCTCGTCCTCCGCTTCCTCGGCAGCGCGTCGCCCGACCTCGGGATCGGCGCCGGACCCGAGGCCCTGCGTGACGCCCTCGCCGATGTGGATCTTCGTCGGCGCATCCGAGACGGCGAGTGCCTGCATGTCCGTGTTGACCGCGAGGAAGTCGACCTGGGAGATCCCCGCGTCCATCATGCGGTGCAGCGCATTCAGCCCCGCTCCGCCGACACCGACGACCCGGATCGCGGCGATGTACGCGGCGCCCTTCGGCGGCGGCACGCGATGGAGCCGCGGCGCAGGCTCGAGCATCGTCTCGAAGTAGCGCGCGGCGGCCCGAGAGGCGACGGCCTCGGAGGGCGCGGCCTCGACGGCCGGCCGGGCGGCGCGCCCGGGGACCGGGTCTGCGATGGATGCAGCGACTGGCTCGGCCACGGGCTCGGCGATCTCCGGTGGCGGCGCGGCGACCGGCGTGCGATCTCGAACGACCGGAGCGGGCTCCGAGAAGTCGTGGACGTGCTCCACGGTCTCCTCGAGGGCGGCGCGCTCCCGCGGGTCGTCGACGGGCTGGCGCTCGACGGTCTGCTCCTCCTCGAACGGCAGCTCCTCCGGAGCGCCCTCCTGCGCGCGCTGCGCAGCCTCGGTTCGCCGGAACAGCTCGGCCAGCGGCCCCTCACGCATGCTCGCGCGCTTCCGCGCCATCGAGCACCTCCTTCGCCAGGTCGCGATACGCCTGGGCGGCGGGGCCCGAAGGCTCGTATCTGAGAACGGAGCTCCCCTTCACCGGCGCCTCTGCGTAGCGGATGGTCTTGCGGATTCGGGTCTCGTACACGAGGTCGCCGAAGTGCTCCTCGAGGATCTCGATCGCCTCGCGCGCATGGAGCGTCCGCCCGTCGTACATCGTCGGGACGATGCCCTCGACGCGCACGCGCGGGTTCAGGTTCTCGCGCACCATCGCGAGCGTGTTCTCGAGCTGCACGAGCCCTCGCAGCGAGAGGTACTCGCACTGAACCGGAACGATGACGCCGTCGGCGGCCACGAACGCATTGATGGTAAGGAGGCCGAGGGACGGCGGCGTGTCCAGAAGGATGAAGTCGTACTGGTCGCGCACCTCCACGAGCGCCTTGTCGAGCGCACGCTCGCGGCCGATGAGCGCGGAGAGGGCGAGCTCGGCGCCTGCGAGGTCGATCGAGGAGACGGCGACGTCGACCTCGACGCGCTGGATGACGTCCGAGATCGGGACGCGATGCACGAGCACGTCGAACATCGAGCGCTCGATCGCGTCGGGGTTCATGCCCTGGCTCATCGTGAGGTTGCCCTGCGGGTCGAGGTCGACCAGCAGAACGCGGTGCCCGAGCTCGCGCAGCGCGACGCCGAGGTTCAAGGTGGTCGTCGTCTTCGCGACGCCGCCCTTCTGGTTCGCGAACGCGATGACCTTCGCCATCACACGTGTCGCCGCGGCCGGCGGCTCGTCCGGCGCGGGCTCCGGGAGCACCGGGACCGCCCGGAGCCCGAGCCGAGCCACGTGCTCGGACTCGTGGACCTCGCTCGGGCTGTCGAGGGCGCTCCCTCGCTTGGACGAGGAGCCGCGTGCGGAGGACCGTGGTCGAAGGCGGGAGAGACCCATGACCGGGTCACCTTCCCGTCTCTCCGCGAAACTCCTTCAAGCACGACCACGGTAGCCCACAGGGCGGGCGTCAGTCCTCGCCGTCCCAGTAGTCGAGCGGCTCTCCAACCCGCGCGACGAGCTCGAGGCCGATGAAGTACACCTTGCCCGAGCGCGGGTAGTAGCAGAGGTCGCTCGGCTCCCGTGTCCCGTACATGAGGACCGTGAGGCCGTCCTCGCCTCCCCGGAACGCGTGGGAGACACCCGTTCCAGCCTGCCGGCACACGATCGAGCCCGTGCGCACGGGGTGCTCTTCGACGCCTCCCTCCTCCCAGAGCAGGAGCTCACCTGCCCCGTCGAGCACGACGAAGATCTCCTCCTCGACGCTGTGGCAGTGCGGCGGTGCACTCAGCTTTCCGGGCAGCACCTCGGACATGCGGAGCCCCGTTCGCTGCGAGCCTACGGCCCGGCCGAGGTTGCGCACGCGCCGCCCCACGGTCGCGCCGTCGCGCTCGACGGCCTCGATGTCGTCCCGGTTGACGATGTTCGCGGGCCGCGGGGCGGGCTCGCCGACCTTCGGGGGGCCTGCACTTTCCTCCCGCTTCCACGGGTGGTCCTCCTCCGCGCCCACCGGCGCCCACGTCTCGCCGAGCCAGGCCACTCCCGCGCGCGGGAGCCACGTGACGCCTCCGCCCAGCGAGCGGTGGCCGAAGGCGAGCACGTCGAGGCCGTCAGGCCCGGCCTGGAGCGTGTGCGCGTTCTCGAGCGGGAGGTGCGCGATGCAGTCGCCCTCGCGGAGCTCGTACGCGGGGAGCGGGTCGTCGAGGCCCTCCTCACCCTCCCACTGGACGGAGAGGCCCGAGCCGCCGAGGACGTAGAAGATCTCCTCGTCCTGGCCTTCGAGGTGGAGCGGCGTCGACCACATGCCGGGATCGACCTGGATCCGCTTCACGCCGACGTTCCGCGACGCACGACCGGTCAGGCTATGCCACGTGCCCGCGATGTGGCCGCGCTCGCCGCGCCAGTTCCGTGCATCGTCCCAGTGGAGGACGGGTCCGCTCGTCACGCGGCCGATCCTAGACTCGCGCCGCGGCCGTGTCAGCCACGCGACCCGCCTGGCGTCCCGCGCCGGGCCCCACGCACACCCGGTGACCGCCGCGCGCTGTCCTAGTCTCGGGCTGTGGACGGGAGCCTCGTCGTGTCGATCGTCGCGGTGCTGGTCTCGGTGGTCTCGCTCATGCTCGCGCTCCGCGCGGATCGCCGCGCGGCCCGTGCGGAGGGCCGCCGGCTCGCCGCACGCCCGGTGGTGTCGCTCCTGGCCACGAGCCCGGATGTGGCCGGCCGACGGTTCGACTTCGAGCTCAGGAACGCCGGCCTGGGCCTCGCCGAGCGCGTGCGGGTGTCGCTCGTAAACGAGTCCGGCGACGTCGTCGCGACGATGTCGCGCGCGGGCACCACGCTCGTCCCGGCGGACGAGCCTGTCGGCGTCTCACTCGTCGTCTCGGAGTCGGGCCTCCCGCCACCACCCGTCCCGTTCGCGGTCTGGATCGCGTGGTCCGACGGCACCGGCGACCACGAGCGACGCCCCGCGGGGCTCACCGTGTCGACCTAGGTTGTCCTGTGCCGCGAGCAGCGGCGCGCTAGGCAGCCGCCAGCCTGCCGGCGAGCGCAGCCCGCAGCCGAGAAACCGCGTGCTCTCCGGCCTCACCTCCCTCGACCTCCGCCCACGCCTCCGCCTCGGCCAGCAGCTCCCGCAGCTCGGAGAGCAGGTCCGCCGCAGCCGCGCCCTCGCTCCTGAGCCGGTCGATGCGCTCGAGCCGCTCGACGATGACCTCGACCTCGTCCATGCATCGACGGTAGCGAGGGAGCCGTCACCGATGGGCAACGCCTCTTTCGGAGATGTGTGTCAGACGGCCGCGCGGAGCGGGGCCGTGCGATCGACCCCGAGAAGCTCACGGTCGAGCTCGCGGACGAGCTCGACCCGGTCGCGCGCCCGCAGTGACGCGACGAGCGCCCGCCGCACGGCGTCGAGTACGAGCGGCATCGCCTCGTCTCCCTCCGCGAGCGCCACGAGGTCGCCGTGGAGCAGCTCACGCGAGGACCCGTCCTGCTCGAGAAGCACTGCTGCCCGGAGCGGCCACGTCTCGCCGAGCAGCGCCCGGAGGGACCCGCGCAGCTGCTCGGACCGGAAGGGGTCGTTCTGGAAGAGCGAGAGCTCCCAGCGGTCGAGCGCCTCCGCGAGCGCCGGGTCGCCGTCGGCATCGCCTAGCGCCGAGAGCACGTCGACGGCGATCGGCGTACGGAAGCCGTCGAGCCGCGAGGGCTCCCCAGGAGGCTGCGTCGCGGCGATCGGGAGCACGGGGCGGATCCCGTACGGGCGCCCGTCGAGGGTCTCGAAGAGGACGGGGCCGGCGGCCAGCGCCGCGGACGTCGTCAGCCGAAGCGCGCTCACCGCGTCCGCGATCTCGGACGGCGCGTCGGGCGGGCCCTCGCCGCCGTCGAGCTCGGTGCGGAGCTCGATGACGCTCATGCGGTCGGGCTCGCGCCCGAACCCGTCCGGGAGCAGGCCGCGCGTCTCCGGCCAGTGCGTCGAGAGCTCGGCAGTGACGAACGGACGGAGCAGGAGCGACTCGGAGAGCTCCGCGGCCTTGGGCAGCGAGAGGCCGACGACCGGCGCGACCGCGCTGTAGCGGCGCCGTTCTCCGAAGAGCGAGGTCTCGAGCTCCGCGTACGCGCGCTCGAATGCCTCGTCGTCCCAGTCGAAACCGCCGCACGACTCCGCCGTGGACACGAGCAGGCCGAGCAGCACGGTGCGGAAGAGCGCGTCGTCCTCGGTCGCGCGCGGCCCGGCATGGGCCTGCGCGAAGATAGCGGCCGCCGGCTCCCGGCCAAGCTCCTCGAGGGCGAGAAGCGCGTCCTCGCGCGTGCGCAGGACCGGCTCGCGCTCCTCGATGAACGCCCGCACGAGCGGACGCAGCTCGTAAAGCGCTGGCCCGGCGCGCTGGACATGCTCCTCGAATGCGAACGGGAGCTCGGCCCCCTCCTCGAGGTCGCGTCCGAGCACGACGAAGGCGCCGAGGACGAACCCACGAAGGAGGGGATAGAGGTGCGGTGCGCGCACGACCATCACCTTCCGGGGTACGGGCCGCGACCCCGGAGTCCTGCACCGCTGCGCCCGACGCGACCTCCCGAGACGCCTACGGCCTGAGCACGGCGCGACGCGGCCCCGCGAGGAACCCCGCCTCGACGAGCAGCTGCATCGCGTCGGACTCGACGACGGGCTCGCCGTCGAAGCGCTCGACCGCAAGCCGCTTCGCCCCGCCGGCCCGTACGTGCGCAACGAGCGCGTCGACCGCGGGACGAAGCCAGCTCTCCTCCGGGTCGCGGAGCGGCACGAGCGACCGACCGCCGCGCTCGACGTACAGCGCCGCCTCGCCGTCCACGAGCACGACCCACGCGCCGACCACGCGCGCGGCACGTGCGCCGGCGCGTCGCGGCCAGGGAAGAGCTGCGCCGTACGGCTGCGCCGGGTCGGCGGCTGCGAGAACGAGGACGCTCGGCTCGTCGTCCTCGCGCCCGGCCGCGCGCAGCTCGCGCAGGCGCTCGACGGCACCCGGAGGCGCGAACTGGGCGCCGCCGAGGCCCTCGACGAAGTACCCCCGGCGCGCGCTTCCGAGCGTCTCCAGCGCGCGCAGCTCCCCGTAGACCGCCCCGTACCCGCCACGGACGCCCTCCCCACGCACGCCGTCCCGCGTCACGATCCCCTGCCGCTCGAGCAGGAGCTCGGCGAGCGCGCGCCGGTCGGGCTCCTGCGGGAAGAGCCGCGTCGTGAGACCCCACCTGCCCTGCGTCGGCGAGGCGGCCGTCGCCCTCGCGCGCGAGAACCGCCGCGCCCGGCGCTCCGGACGGGGCGCCTCGTAGCGGCGACTGGCGCGCAGCGGCGCCCAGGAGTCGTTCGTGACCTCGCCTGCCCAGACGAGGTCCCAGAGGGCGGCGAGCGCCTCGGCCGGGTCGAGCCCGGCGACCGCGACGAGGTCCGGCCAGAACAGCGCTCCCTGCGCAAGGGCTGCCCGCATGGCGACGTTCGCCGGCTCCTCCGGCGACGCCTCGGCCGCCGGACGCCCGAGAACGGCGGCGTCCTCGCGGAAGTAGACCGCGACCCGGTCCAGCCCGGCCCCCACCCAGATCACCTCTCCCGAGGCGCAGAGCGCGTCGAGATCGGCGGGGCGATAGGACGGGACGCGCCTCGGCAGGACGTCGGACTCCCAGAGCGGCACCGGCAGCGGCAGCGCCTGCAGCGGGACGAGCGCCTCGCGCAGCGTCTGGCGACGCCCGATGCCGTGCCAGGAGGGCAGGAAGCGGCCGAGTGCGGCCTGCTCCGCCGGCTCGACCTCGCGCCGCAGGGTCGCGAGCGTCGCGCGCCGGATGCGGCGCAGCACGTCCGGGTCGCACCACTCGCGCTCCGTGCCGCCTGGACGGAGCTCGCCGCGTATCAGCCGCTCCTCCGCCTCGAGCCGCTGCAGCTCCTGCTCGACGGGCTCGCGCTCGAGGCCGAAGCGCCCGGCGATCTCCCCGGTCGTGAACGGGCCGTGCGTCTTCGCGAAGCGGACGAGAACGGCCGCAAGGGGATCGGCAGCGGGCTCCAGGAAAGCGTCCGGCAGCCCGCCGGGAGGAACGACGCCGAAGGCGTCCCGGTAGAGCCCCGCGTCCTCCGAGGCGAGCAGGACCTCGTCTCCGGCGAGCCGCACGCGGATCGCGCGGCGCTCGCGGACGAGCGTCTCCGCGAAGCCAGGGTCGGCCTCGTCAGGCCGCAGGTGACCGCCTCGCCGCAGCAGGTCATGGAGCTCGTCGGCGTTCCGCGGCTGCGGCGAGAGGGACGCCTCGACCTGCTCGATCGCACCCGCGTCCAGCAGGTCGCGGAGCTCCTCGACGCCCATGAGCTCGCGCAGCAGGTCGCGATCGAGCGAGAGCGCCTGCGCACGGCGCTCGGCAGGCGGTGTGTCGTCCTCGTACATGTAGGTCGCGACGTAGTCGAAGAGCAGCGACGCCGCGAACGGGGAGGCCGAAGCCGTCTCCACCTCTACGAGATCGAGCTCGCGCGTCTGGACGCCGCGCAGGATCGCGACGGAGCGACCCGAGGTCGAAGACGTCCTGGAGGCACTCGCGGTAGGTCTCGAGGACGATCGGGAACTGCGGGTACCGGCGCGCGACCTGGAGCAGGTTCTGCGCCTTCAGCCGCTGCTGCCAGAGCGGCGTGCGCTGGCCGGGCCGGCGGCGCGGGATGAGCAGCGCTCTCGATGCGTTCTCGCGGAAGCGCGCGCCGAAGAGCGCCGACTGCGCCAGCTCGGCGACGACGAGGTCCTCGAGCTCGTCGGGATCGACGAGCAGGTCCGACACGGGCGGCGGCACGTCGGAGTCCGGGAAATGGAGCGCGATGCCGTCGTCCGACCACAGCGACTGCGCGTCGATGCCGAGGTTGTCGCGGAGCCGCGCGGCAAGTGCCATTGCCCACGGGGCATGCACGCGGCCTCCGAACGGCGTCAGCACGCACACGCGCCAGTCCCCGATCTCGTCGCGGAAGCGCTCGACCACGATGGCGCGGTCGGAGGGGACGACGCCCGTCGAGCCCTCCTGGTCGCGCAGGAAGGCGACGAGGTTCGTGGCCGCCCGGCGCTCGAGGTCGTAGTCGTTCTGCAGAGCGGTCGCGCGCGGCGTCGTCGGAGAGCGCGACGAGCTCGCGCGTGGCGCGGCCGATGCGCTCACCCAGCTCGAACGGGCGGCCGACGCCCTCGCCCTTCCAGAAGGGGGCGATCCCCGGCAGGCCAGGAGCCGGCGACACGAGCACGCGGTCGCGCGTGATCGACTCGATACGCCAGGTCGACGCGCCGAGGACGAACGTCTGCCCCTCCCGAGCCTCGTACACCATCTCCTCGTCGAGCTCGCCGACGCGACCGCCGCCGTCCAGCAGATACACGCCGAAGAGCCCGCGATCGGGGATCGTCCCGGCGTTCGTCACCGCAAGCCGGCGCGCGCCGGTCCGGCCGCGCACGAGCCCGGCCGTCCGGTCCCAGACGATCCGCGGACGCAGCTCGGCGAACTCGTCGGACGGGTAGCGCCCGGCGAGCATGTCCAGAACGTTCTCGAGCGTTGCGCGCGTGAGCTCGGCGAACGGGTAGGCGCGCCGTACGAGCGCGTAGAGGTCGTCGACGGAGATCTCCTCGTCGGCGCAGATGGCGACGATCTGCTGCGCGAGGACGTCCAGCGGGTTGCGGGGGATGTGCGTCTCCTCGATCTCGCCGGCGCGCATCGCCTTCGCGACGACCGCGCACTCGAGCAGGTCGCCGCGGAACTTCGGGAACACGCGGCCTTTCGACACCGCCTCGAGCGAGTGCCCGGCCCGGCCGACGCGCTGGAGCCCTCGGGCGACCGACTTCGGGCTCTCGACCTGGACGACGAGATCGACCGCGCCCATGTCGATCCCGAGCTCGAGCGACGAGGTCGCGACGAGGCAGGGGATCTTCCCCGCCTTCAGCAGCTCCTCCACCTGGACCCGCTGCTCGCGGGCGAGTGACCCGTGGTGCGCGCGGGCGAGCTCCTCCTCGGCCAGCTCGTTGAGGCGAAGCGCGAGCCGCTCGGCGAGACGCCGGTTGTTGACGAACACGATCGTCGAGCGGTGCTCGCGCACGAGATCGAGGATCGCGGGGTAGATCGAGGGCCAGATGGAGCGGGAGACGGGACCCGTGCCCGTCGTGATGCCGCTTCCGTCCACCACGTCCGGCTCGCGCGAGGTAATCGTCGCGTCGAGCTCACGCATGTCCTCGAGCGGCACGACGACCTCCAGGTCGAGCTCTTTCCGCGAGCCGGCGTCCACGAGCTCGATCGGACGGCCCTCTCCCGCGACGAAGCGGCCGATCTCCTCGAGCGGGCGCTGCGTCGCCGAGAGCCCGATGCGCTGGAGGGGTCCCTCGACGATCCGCTCGAGGCGCTCGAGCGACAGCGCAAGGTGCGCCCCGCGCTTCGTTCCCGCGACGGCGTGCACCTCGTCGAGGATCACGGTCTCGATGCCGGCGAGCATCTCGCGCGCCTGGGAGGTGAGCAGGAGGAAGAGCGACTCCGGGGTGGTGATGAGGACGTCGGGCGGCGTCTTGAGCATCCGCCGGCGCTCGTCGGCGGGCGTGTCGCCCGTACGGACTCCGACCGCCAGCTCCGAGCGCAGTCCGGCCAGCGGGCTCCGCAGGTTGCGCTCCACGTCGTAGTTCAGCGCCTTGAGCGGCGAGACGTAGAGGAGACGCAGTCCCTGGCCCGGGCTCTCGTTCAGCCGGTCGATGCCGTAGAGGAAGGCGGCAAGCGTCTTCCCCGAGCCCGTCGGCGCCTGGATGAGGACGTTCCCACCGCGCGCGATCGCAGGCCAGCCCTGTGCCTGGGCAGCCGTCGGCCCGGCGAACGCGCCCTGGAACCAGTCCCGTGTCTGCGGCGAGAAGACGTCGAGCGGGTCCACGCTCGTGAGCGTACCCCCGCGGTCGTTGCCTGGCGCGTCGCCGAGGGCTCGCCTGGGCTCTACACTCGCAGGCGTGCCCGAGGCGCTCTACTTCACGGACGACGCGGAGGCGAACGCGCTCATCGCGAGCGACCCGCTCGCGCTCCTGATCGGGTTCGCGCTCGACCAGCAGGTCACCGTGCCCGCGGCGTTCCTGGGGCCGCTCAAGCTCAGGAACCGGCTGGGGACGCTCGATCCAGGCGAGATCGCAGCGACCGATCCCGCTCGGCTCGAGGCCGTGTTCCGCGAGCGGCCGGCCATCCATCGCTTCCCCGGGAACATGGCTCGCCGGGTGCAGGACCTGTGCGCATTCGTCAGCGAGCGCTACGACGGGGACGCAGCGGCCGTCTGGACCGGCGCGCGGGACTCCGACGACCTCCGCCGCCGCATCGAGGAGCTGCCCGGCTTCGGCGAGATGAAGGTGAAGGCGCTCGGCTCGGTGCTCGCGAAGCGCTTCGGCGTCCAGGTCGCGGAGGGGCTCGTCCCGGACCACCCCACGCTCGGCGACGTCGACTCGCGCGAGGCGCTCGAGACGTACCAGGCGCAGAAGCGCGCGTACAAGGCGTCGCTCCGGGTCGGATAGCGCCCGGGCGGTGCCGCCGATCGATCCGACCGGCATCGAGCTGACCACCCTCCGCGACGGCGGGCAGACGCCGTCGTCGGTCGCACGCCTGGCTGCGGAGTTCCTCGCCGGCGCGTCGCGCACGCTCGATCTCGCGCTCTACGACGTCCGCTTCGAGACCGACGCGGGAGGGCCGGTGCTCGCGGCGCTCCTCGCGGCGCAGCAGCGCGGCGTTCAGATCCGGCTCATGTACAACGTCGACCACCCGGGCCCGATCCCGGTTCCGCCCCCGCCGGAGACCACCCCAGTCGCGATCGAGGCGCTTCCCGTCGAGACGCTGCCGGTCCCGGGGATCCCGGACCTCATGCACCACAAGTTCGTCGTGCGCGACGAGCTGGACGTGTGGACCGGGTCCACGAACTGGACGGACGACTCCTGGTCGCGGCAGGAGAACGTCATCGTGCGCGTGCTCGGCGCGCAGCCGCTCGCGCACGCGTTCCGGCTCGAGTTCGACGCCCTCTGGTCGAAGCCGGTCGTCGAGCGCTCGGGCCTCGTGCAGCCGCGTCCGGTGAAGGTCGAGGACGCCGACGTGCGGCCCTGGTTCACGCCCGGTCACGGCGAGGCGCTCTCCCATCGCATCGCGAAGCACATCGGCAAGGCGACGGAGCGCATCCGGATCGCGTCCCCCGTGCTCACCTCGGGCCCGATCCTCGGCACGCTCGTCGAGGTCGTGAACGAGGGACGCTGCCACGTGACGGGGATCGTCGACGACACGCAGGTCGACCAGGTGTTCCACCAGTGGGAGACGAACGGCGTGAGCGCGTGGAAGATCCCGCTCCTGCAGACGGTGCTCCTCGGAGGCGAGTTCTCGGGGAAGAGCTCGACGCCGTGGACGCCGGAGTCGGTGCACGACTTCATGCACGCGAAGGTGGTGGTGACGGACGACACCTCGTTCATCGGCAGCTTCAACCTCTCGCGCTCGGGCGAGCGGAATGCCGAGAACGTGCTCGAGATCCGCGACCCGACGGTCGCCGACGCCATGGCTGCGTACGTGGACGAGATCCGCGGGCTCTACCCGCAGGCGACGCCGCCGGGCCACCTCGTCGCACCGGCGATCGCGCCCACATCCCCGCCCGGGGTCAGTCGAGAGGCGTGAGCACGACGGAGGGCGCAGAGCGCGTCGCCGGGCCGTGGAAGACCGCCTCGACGTTGTTCCCGTCCGGATCGAGCACGTACGCGGCGTAGTAGCCGGGGTGGTACGGGCGCTCGCCGGGCGGGCCGTTGTCGCGTCCGCCGGCGCCGAGGGCGGCGTCGTAGAAGCGCGCGACCGCCTCGGGCCCGTCCGTCTGGAAGGCGATGTGCATGTTCTGGGTCGGCATGCCGTCGTCGCTCACGAAGAGCTCGTCCGACTGGAAGTAGCCCTCGCCGCCCCTGACTTCGCGGCCGAGCGCGCCGAGCGCGGCCTCGTAGAACCGCCGGCTCACGCCAAGGTCGCGGACGCGCACGTGCACGTGGTCGAGCACTCGGCCGACGTGGTACTCCATGCGCCGACTATAGGACGAGACACCTGAGGAAGCGACGGGCCCGGCAAGCCGGGCCCGTCGCTTCTCTCCCACTCGCAGAGACGTCAGTCGTCGTGCTTCTTCTTTTTCGACGTCTCGAGCTGGTCGCGGATCGCGCCGGTCGGATTGACGCTCGTATGCAGGTTGACGTAGTAGTCCCTCGGCTTGTCGAGGATCGCCTGCAGCAGCGTCGGCGAGACGCCGGTGACGATCGCCGTCACGTTTCCGTCGCCGTCCGCGTCCGTGAACGAGGCAATGCCGGAGTCGATGACGATCGACCCGTTGGTCTTCTTCGGGGCCTGGTGCACGTGCAGGCCGACGATCGTGACCGAGCCCGGGAAGTCGTAGTTGAAGTAGAAGACCGCCTCGCCCGACGTGATGGCGCCGGAGCTGTCACGGGTGACGTCCAGCGTCAGGTTGCCGTCGGCGTGCGCCCGGAGGCCCTGGATCCTCGGGACCTCCTGCTTCGGCTCGAGGCGGAGATCGAAGACGGTCACTGCCGCCGCGGCACGCTGCTTCTTCTTCCCGTTGTTGTCGTTGCCGGGGCCGCCGCGGCCGGCTGCCGCCGCCACGACCACGAGAGCGGCCGCCGCCACGAGCAGGAAGGTCGTGAGGACTGTCGTGCGCTTCATTCCCCTACTCCTTGTCCTCGCTTGGAACAACCATGGATCGGACACCCCGACGTCGTGGGACGTCCTACGAAGAGCTTTTCCGAGCCTGAGCGACCGCTCACCACGAGCGGCCCCATCCGTACGAAATGCTTACGGGCGCGTCACAGACTGCTCAAGGAACCGCAACGGATCGGGGTTCACTGGGCTTCGCGCCACGCGCAGGGCTGCTTGCGGCTACGTGACGCCCGCGAGGAGCGACGCCCGCGTCTCCCGGAGCATCTCTCGGGCGATGACGATGCGCTGGATCTCGTTCGTGCCCTCGTAGATCTGCGTGATCTTCGCGTCGCGCATCATGCGCTCGACCGGGTATTCCCTGATATAGCCGTAGCCGCCGAGGATCTGCACGGCCTCGGTCGTGACCCACATGGCGGTGTCGGTGCAGTAGAGCTTGGCCATCGCCGACGCCTTCGTCAGCTCGTCCTCCGGGGCGCCCTCGTCGACCATGCGCCCGAAGCGGTACAGCAGACCGCGGGCCGCCTCCGTGCGCGTCTCCATGTCGGCGAGCTTCCCGGCGACGAGCTGGTGCTCTGCGATCGGCTTGCCCATCGTCTCCCGCGAGCGCGCGTAGTCGAGCGCGTAATCCGTCGCGCCCTGCGCGATCCCAAGGCCCTGAGCGGCGACACCCGGCCTGGAGCGGTCGAGGACGCGCATCGCGATCTTGAAGCCGTCGCCCTCCCCGCCAACGAGGTTCGCCGCGGGGACGCGCGCGCCGTCGAAGACGAGCTCACCCGTCGTCGACCCCGCGATCCCCATCTTCGGCTCGAGCCGCGCGACCTCGAACCCGGGCGTCTCGGACTCCACGACGAACGCCGAGATCCCCGCGTGACCCGCGCCGGGGTCGGTCTTCGCGAAGACGGTGTACAGGCTCGCGACGGCGGCGTTCGTGATGAAGCGCTTCGATCCGTCGAGGACGTACTCGTCCCCGTCGCGGCGCGCGGTCGTCCGCATCGCAGCCGAGTCCGAGCCCGAGCCCGCCTCGGTCAGGGCGTAGGCGGCGAGCCACTCGCCGGACGCGAGCTTCGGCAGGTAGCGCTCCTTCTGCTCGTCCGAGCCGGCGAGCTTCAGCGCGAGCGACCCGAGCTCCTGCGCCGCGAGGATGAGGCCGCTCGTCGCGCAGACCTTCGAGACCTCCTCGATCGCGACGAGCGAGAGCAGCGTGCCGGTTCCCGTGCCGCCGTAGCGCTCCTCGAAGAAGAGGCCGAAGAGCTCGTGCTCGCGGAACAGCTCGACGACGTCCCAGGGGAACTCGTGTGAGGCGTCGATCTCCGCTGCGCGCGGTGCGATGCGCTCGCGCGCGAGCGTGCGCACGAGCTCCCGGATCTCGAGCTGCTCCTCACTCAGGGGCTCCCAGGGCACGGCCGGATTGTAGGGGCGAGGCTTGCCTCGCCTGACCTCCGCGGGGACTTACGTCGCGTGGTGGCAGACGGCCTCGATGTTGTTGCCGTCCGGGTCGAGCACGTACGCCGCGTAGTAGTCGGGCGCGTACTGCGCGCGGATCCCGGGCGGGCCGTTGTCCGCTCCGCCCGATGCCAGCGCGGCCTCGTAGAACGCATCGACCTGCTCGCGGTCCGCACACTCGAAAGCCACGTGAGCGCCACCCACCGGCTCGCGGCGCCCGAGCCCGAAGTCGAGGCCGTGATCGTCCGCGAGATACGCGAGCGCTCCTTCCTCCTCGTACACGACGCGATAGCCGAACGGCGCGAGTGCGCCGAGATAGAAGCGCTTTGCCGTCTCGAAGTCGGTGACGTTCACCGCGACGTGCGCGAGCATCCGGCTCCTCTCCCTCGTCGGTACAGTCGCCGCGCATGTTCCTCGAAAACGGGGTTGTCCGCACCATGGACTCCGCTCTCCCGCTGGCGCGCGCGCTCGCGATCGCGGGCGACCGGATCGCCGGCGGCGTCGGGACGCACGAGCGCGCGCTCCCGAGCCCTGAGGTCGTCGACCTCGGCGGGCGCTGCGTGCTCCCGGGGTTCACGGACTCGCACGTCCACTTCCCGACCTGGTCGCTGTCGCAGCGCGACGTGAAGCTCGACGGCGTCGGGACGCTCGCGGAGGCACTCGACCGCGTGCGTTCCCATCGGCCGGGCGGATCGTGGCTCCGCGGGACCGGCTGGCGCTCGACGGAGTGGGAGACGCAGCCGACGAAGCAGGCGCTCGACGAAGTGACGGGCTCGACGCCCACTGCGCTATGGGCGAAGGACTACCACTCGCTCTGGCTCAACTCGGCGGCGCTCGCGCTCGCCGGCGACGACCTCGAGGTCGAAGGCGGCGTCGTCGAGCGGGACGGGTCCGGCGAGCTCACGGGCATCCTGCGCGAGGAGTCGGCGTGGCAGTTTCGCGCTCGCTTCACAGCCGTCTCGGACGAGGAGTGGGTCGACGCGACGCGCGACGGCCTCCGCCTGGCAGCGAGCCGCGGCGTCGTGGCGGTGCACGACAAGGACGGCTGGCTCGGTGCCCCGCGGATCTTTCAGCGGATCGCCGACGAGGAAGGGCTGACCCTGCGGGTCTGGCAGTCGGTGCCGTACGAGCGCCTCGAGGAGCTCGAGGCGCTCACCTTCCGCTCGCGGCTCGGCGACGAGCACCTGCGCATCGGCTACCTGAAGGTCTTCATGGACGGCACGCTCGGCTCCCAGACCGCCTGGATGCTCGACGGGACCGGCGTGCGCATCACGAGCGGGGACGAGCTCGCCGAGATCGTCCGCCGCGCCGCCGCCGCGGGCTGGCCGGTCGGCGTGCACGCGATCGGCGACCGCGCGAATCGCGAGGCGCTGGACGCGTTCGAGTCGACGCGCGAGGTCTGGGCTCCGCTCGGCCTCCGTCAGCGCATCGAGCACGCGCAGTGCCTCGCGCCCGAGGACGTCGGCCGGTTCGCCGAGATCGGGGTCGCCTGCTCCGTCCAGTTCAGCCACGCCCCGTCCGACCGCGATCTCGCCGACCGCTTCTGGCCGGACAAGGCCGGCGGCGCGTACGCCTTCCGCTCGCTCTGGGACTCGGGCGCCGTCGTCGCCAACGGCTCCGACGCCCCGGTCGAGGAGCTCGATCCGCTCGCGGGGATCCGCGCGGGAGTGCTGCGCACCATCGACGACCGGCCGGCCTGGCACCCGGACGAGCGGCTCACGGTCGAGCAGGCGCTCCTCGCCTCGACCGTGAACCCGGCCTGGCTTGCGGGCGACGAGCATTCGCGCGGCAGGCTCCTTCCCGGCTATCTCGCCGATCTCGTCGTCCTCACGCGCGATCCGCTCGAGTGCCCGGAGGACGAGCTCGAGAGCGTGCAGGTCGTGGCGACGATGGTCGGCGGCCGCTGGGTGCACAACCCGCCGCCCTGGAGCTGACGATCGAAAGGGAGACGCTCGACCGGAGCGAGGGCCGGCGCGTCTTCGGCGCAGGACGCCGAGGGATACCACCGCGCACGGCCGGGACATCCGGACCGCGTCTACGAGATCCTCGAGGAGCGCTGCGGGCTCGGCCCGGGCGCGGTCGTGCTCGAGATCGGCTCCGGAACCGGGCAGGCAACACGGCCCCTTCTCGAGCGTGGGGCGGCGAGGCTCGTCGCGATCGAGCCGGACCCGGAGCTCGCCGCCTTCCTCTTGACCGTCACCGACGGCAGGCCGGAGATCCTGCACACGACGCTCGAGGAAGCCGCGCTCCCGCCGGCGACGTTCGACCTCGCCGTCGCCGCGTCCTCGTTCCACTGGATCGACGCGAAGGCGGGGCTCGCGGTCGTGCGGCGCGCGTTGCGCCCCGGCGGCTGGTGGGCGATGTGGTGGACCCACTTCGGAGACGACTCAAGACCGGATCCGTTTCGAGACGCGATCGATCCCGTCCTGACCGATCTCCCCTCGAGCCCCGGCGCAAGCGGCATCGCACGCGACGCGGAGGCAGCGCTCGCGGCGCTCGACCGAGGCCGGCTTTGAGCAGGGCGAGCTCGAGCTCATCCGCTCGAGCCACGAATGGGACGCGGATGGCATCCGCGGCCTCTTCGCCACGTTCTCGCCGATCGCGCGCCTCGAGCCCTCCCGCAGGGACGAGATCCTCGACGAGATCGCCCGCATCGCTCGAGACGACTTCGGCGACCGTGTCGTGAAGCCGGTGCTCACGCGGCTCTACTCGGCGCAGAACCCGGCAGGCGCGTGACGGTCGTACACTGAGGGCCGTGACAGCGCGCACGATGCTCCCCGTTCACGAGACCGGGATCTGCTCGGTGGCAACGGCGGCCGAGATCGTGGGCTCGAAGTGGACGGTGCTGCTCGTCCACGACCTCTCGGAGGGGCCTCGCCGGTTCACCGAGCTCGAGCGGTCGTGCGAGGGAATCAGCCCGCGCACGCTCGCCGAGCGGCTCCGCTGGCTCGAGGCGGAGGAGATGGTCGTCCGCCGGAGCTACCCGGAGTCACCGCCGCGCGTCGAGTACGAGCTGACGCCGAAGGGTCAGGCACTCCTCCCGATCGTGCACGAGATGCGCCGCTTCGGCCACGAGTGGCTCGGCTGCGGCGTCCACGACGCCTGACGTCAACGGCGTAGGGCCGGACCTGTCCGGCCCGCGCTAACGCGTCAACGCTCTCGCCAGCACTCGGTCGCGAAGCCGCGTGGGCAGCCGCTCGATCCACCGGCGTAGGTGGGCGTCCCGCCCGACGAGATACCGCGCCTTCGGCCGGGATGCCGTGAGCGCGTGCTCCACGGCCTTCGCGACCTCGTCCGCATCGGCCCCCGGGCCGCGTGCGAGCGCCACCCTGCGGAAGCTCGCGACAGCGGGCGCGTAGAGCTCGGCGACGTCCTCCGGGAACCGCGACCGCAGCTCGTCCGCTCGCGCCGCGCCCTTCGCCCAGATCGCCGTCGCGATGCTCGCCGGCTCGACGATGGCGACCTCGATCCCCCACGGGCGCAGCTCGACGCGGAGCGAGTCGGCAACCGCCTCCAGCGCATGCTTCGAGGCGGCATAGGGGCCGAGGAAGGGAAGCGCGCTCTTTCCGCCGATCGACCCCATGAGGACGATGCGCCCGCGCGCGCGGCGAAGCGCCGGCAGGAACGCCTGCGTGACCGCGACCTGCCCCACGACGTTGACCTCGAGCTGGTGCCGGAGCTCGTCGAGCGGGACGAGCTCGAGCGGCGCCGCGATCGCGATCCCGGCGTTGTCCACGAGCCCGTCGAGGCGCTCGCCGACCGCCGCCGCGGCCGCCGCGATCTGCGCGCCGTCGGTCACGTCGAGCTCGAGCGGCTCGAGCCCACGCTCGCGCAGCGCGTCGGCGTCCTGCTCCGTCCGGACCCCGCCGAAGACGCGCCAGCCCGCGCCCGCCAGCCGAATCGCGCTCGCCAGCCCGATACCCGAGGACGCTCCGGTCACGACGACGGTCTTCACGGCGTTTTCACCGGGCCGATCGTCTCAGGCGCGCCACCGACGCCGCAACGTCAGTCGGCGAGGTTCTTCGCGCGCAGCTCGCCGAGCGCGCGCTCGGACTTCTCGAGCCCGTCGAGGCCCATCCCCTCGAGCACGCGCGGCGGCTTCGTGAACTGGATGTCGCGGTAGTCCACGACCTGCCAGCGATTCCCCCAGGGGTCGAGCACGTCGTGGCTGCCGAGGACCTCGGCGCCTGCCTCCCGCGCGCGGCGCACTGCCTCGTCCCGGTCGTCGACGACGAGCCCGAAGTGGCCGCCGGAGACCGGCCCGCGCACCGACTCGAGCGCGATGAACTGGTCGCCCATGTCGACGAAGGCCATGTTCCCCGAGCGTCCGCGCAAGGTCACGTCGTCGAAGATCCGGGAGAAGAAGGCGATCGCCTCGTCGACGTCGCCGACCTCGACCGCGATGTGGTTGATCCCGACGAGCCGTGCCACGTGGCCAGCGTAGCCCGCGGGCGACGCCCTACGCGGGCTCGGTCCAGACGCCCATGAGCTCCACGATCATGGCGGCAGCCGCGGCCATGTCCTGGACGCTCGCCCACTCGCGCACCGAGTGGTACTCCTGCCCGCCGGTGAAGAGGTTGGGCGTGGGCAGTCCGCGCGAGGAGAGCACGGCGCCGTCCGTGCCGCCGCGGGTGATGGTGAGCCTCGGCTCGACGCCCACGCGGCGAGTCGCCTCGAAGGCCGCCTCGACGACGCGGGGCGTCTGCTCGATGAACGGCTTCATGTTCCGGTACGAGTCGCGCTCCTCGATCTCGACGTGCGCGCGAGGCTCGCGCTCCGCGATCCCCTTCGCGAGCGTGCGGAGAAGCTCCGTGTGCTCCTCGAGCAAGGCGTCGTCGTGGTCGCGGACGATGAAGTCGACGATCGCCTGCTCGGCGTTGCCCGAAATCCGGTGCGGATGGACGTAGCCCTCGCGGTCCTCGGTCGTCTCAGGCGAGAGCCGGTCGGCGGGTAGCGAGTCGACGAGCTCCGCCGCGAGCTTCACGGCGTTCACGAGCTTGCCCTTGGCCGTCCCCGGGTGCACTCCGCGCCCGTGGATGGTCACGCGTACCGACCGCGCGGAGAACGTCTCGATCTCGACCTCGCCGAGACCGGACCCGTCGAGCGTGTACGCGACGTCCGCGCCGAAGGCGTCGAGATCGAAGTCCTCGGCGCCGCGCCCGACCTCCTCGTCGACCGTGAACGCGACGCGGATCGTCGGGCGCGGTCGATCGGGATTCCTGGCGAGGTACGCGACGGCGGCCATGATCTCGGCGATCCCGGCCTTGTCGTCCGCGCCGAGCAGCGTCGTGCCGTCGCTCGTCACGATGTCGTGCCCGACCCGCTCGGCGAGCGCAGGCAGCTGCTCGGGGTCGAGGGACTGGCGCACGTCGCCGGGGAGGTCGATCCGCTCTCCTCCCCACGCGCGGTGGACGATCGGCGTGACGCCTGCGCCGAGCACGTCCGGCGTCGTGTCCACGTGCGCGATCAGGCCGACCACCGGCGCGCCGTCGTCGCCCGGAAGGCTCGCGAAGACCGACGCGCCCTCGTTCAGCTCCGCGTCCTCGAGCCCGAGCTCGCGAAGCTCCTCGACGAGCAGGCGCGAGAGATCGAGCTGCTTCTCCGTGCTCGGCCGCCGCGCGACGCGGTACGCCCCTTGCGTGTCGACCTGGACGTAACGGAGGAGGCGCTCGAGGACGTCGCCCGCCAGCTCTTCGGCCAGCGGGCTCGTGAAGGGCGCTCTAGCCGCCAAGCGTTCCGAGCCGTGTGAAGACGTTGCGCAGCGTTGCGACACCGAGGTCGATCGCGTCCGCGGGGACGTTCTCGTTCGGTGCGTGGACGTTGCACTCGCCCTCGATCCCGAAGCCGGTCGCGAGCGTCGGCAGGCCGCGATCGACGAGAGCCGCGTAGATGGGCAGCGTCCCACCGGTCCGCACGAGCAGCGGCCGCGTACCCACGACCTCCTCGAATGCGTCTCCCGCCACGCGAATCGCCTCGGCCCCGCTCGGCGTCACGGCCGGGCGGGCCGTGTTCTTCACGGTGACCTCGAGCTCGGCTCCGTCCGGGAGCCCTTCGTGCAGGAGCCGCAGGAACACCTCGTGGATCTCTTTCGGGTCCTGCCCGGGCGCGAGGCGCAGCGACACGTTCGCGCGGGCCTCGACGGGAAGCACGGTCTTCACGAGGTCAGGCGAGCCGCCGGCGATCCCGTTCACGTCGAGCGACGTGTCGGCGAACGTCCGGACGTAGAAGTCGTCGGCCGCGCCCGGGCCGATTTCCGCGGCCGTGTGGTGCGCCAGCTGCTCCGCCCCGCTCGGAAGCTGCGTCCATGCCGCGAGCTCCTCGTCCGACGGAGGGGTCCTCCCTGCGCGAAGCGCATCCGGGAGGTACCCGTCCGGGCCCGCGACGACCTTCGAGAGCGCGCTCATGAGCGCATGGGTCGCGTTGAGCGCCGCCGAGCCGAACATGCCCGAATGCATGTCGGTCGAGCCCGTGCGGACGCGGAGGTGGAGATAGAGCATCCCGCGGACGCCGACGTAGAAGATCGGAAGCTCGCGCGTCGCCATCGACCCGTCGAGGATCAGCGCCGCATCGGCACGACCCGCATCCTGCTCGAGCCACTCCACGATCGAGTCGCCGCCGACCTCCTCCTCGCCGTCGAAGGCGAAGCGGACGTTCACCGGCAGCGAGCCCTCGGCCGCCAGCTGCCGCGCCGCCTCGACGAGCGCGAACATGTTCCCCTTGTCGTCCGCGACCCCGCGCGCGTAGAGCTTCCCGTCACGGCGGGTCAGCTCGAAGGGCGGTGACTCCCAGAGCTCGAGGGGGTCGGGCGGCTGCACGTCGAAGTGCGCGTACGTGAGGATCGTCGGCGCCGAGCCGGGGCTCTCGGAGGCGGGGATCTCGCCGATGACGAGCGGCCTCGTGCCCCATGGGACGAGCTCCGCGATACCTCCGCCAGCTCGGATGCGCTCGGCGATCCAGGCGGCCGCGGCGTCGATGTCGGTCGCGTGCGCCTCGTCCGCGCTCACGGACGGGATCGCGACGAACTCGGCAAGGCTGTCGATGAGTGCGTCCGACGGCGGCGTCACGGCCGCGCAGTCTACTCAGGCGTAGGCGACCGACTCAGGCCTTAGGCGACGTCGCGGACGCGCTGGGCGTCGGCGAGCGCGCGGAGCTTCTTCAGCCCCTGGTGCTCGATCTGACGGATGCGCTCGCGCGTGACGTTGAACGCCCGCCCGACCTCGTCGAGCGTCCGCGGCTGCTGGCCGTCGAGGCCGTAGCGGAGCTCGAGCACGCGCCGCTCGCGCTCGGACAGCGACTCGAGGATCTTCCGCAGCGACTCGCGCTGGAGTGCCGTCTCCGCCAGCTCGTCCGGGAGCGGCGCCGACTCGTCGGCGAGGAAGTGCCCGAACTCGGACTCGTCGTCGTCGCCGACCGGCTTCTCGAGGGAGACGGGCGTCTGTGCGCTGCGGCGGATGTGCTCGACCTCCTCCGACGACATCTCGAGCTCGCGCGCGATCTCCTCGATGGTCGGCTCACGGCCGCGCTCGGCGCGCAGCTTCCGCTCCGAGCGGAGGATGCGGTTGAGCTTCTCGACCACGTGGACGGGCATCCGGATCGTCCGCCCCTTGTCCGCGATCGCGCGGGCCACCGCCTGGCGGATCCACCAAGTCGCGTACGTCGAGAACTTGAACCCCTTGCGGTAGTCGAACTTCTCGGCGGCGCGGACGAGGCCGATCGTCCCCTCCTGGATGAGGTCGAGGAAGGGAAGGCCCTGGTTCCGGTAGCGCTTCGCGATGGAGACCACGAGACGGAGGTTCGCCTCGACCATCGCCTGCTTCGCGCTGTGGTCACCGCGCTCGATCCGCTTCGCGAGCTCGACCTCCTGCGCGGCGGTCAGCAGCGGCACCTTGCCGATGTCCTTGAGGAAGAGCTGGAGCGAGTCGGTGGTGATCTCCCCGGAAACGACGTTCGCCGGCTCGGGCTCCGGCTCGGCGTCGCCTGCGTGCACGACCTCGATCTGCGCCTCGTCCAGCGCGGCGTAGAACTCGTCGAGCTGCGCCGTGTCGAGCCCGAGCTCGTCGAGGGCCAGTGCGATCTCGTCGGCCTCGAGGCGTCCAGCCTGCTGCCCGGTCTCGAGCAGGCGCTGCGCCTCGTCCGTCGCCAGCACCTCCTCGATCGGCGCTCGGCGGGTGGTGCCCTCCGATTCAGCTCCGGCCAACCGCGCCCCCTCTTCGTCGCTCGGCGGTCACACGGTAGTCGTGACGGCGGTCAACGTCAAAAGATCGGCCCTCAGCCTCCGGAACCGCGGGCGCGGCGGATCGTCTCGAGGTAGCGCTCGGCTTCGAGCGCGAGCGGCGAGCCGGGCTGTGTCGCCGTCGCCAGACGGAACTGGCGCTCGGCCTCGTCGATCTGCGCGGTCCAGAGCAGCAGCAGCCCGAGATGGAACCGGACCGTCGGATCGTTCGGGAAGCGCCTCGTCAGTGGGCCGAGGCGGCCGAAGGCATCCGCGGGGCGCGCCTTGTCGAAGCGCCCGACGGCGGCCGCGACGTTCGCCTCCGGGTCGCGCGGCGACTCACGCGCCGCCCGCGCGAAGGCGTCCCGCGCCGAGACGGGTCGCCCAACGCGCTGCAGGCCGACGCCGTACAGCAGGAGCTCACGGGCCCCGCCGCGCTCCGCCCTCCGCTTCAACGCGGCCAGCTGCTTCGCCGGCGGCAGCTTGGCGATCTCCTCCGGCGCGCGGAAGGACGGGACGAACGTCGGCAGCCCGCGCGGGAGCCGCGGAAAGAGAAGGTTGCCGGCGAGCACGGCGTACGGCGAGTCGGGCTCCGACTCGCCGACGGCCTGCCACGCCGCAACCGGGTCGCCGCGTCCCGCCCACAGCCGGACGAGCCCGAGATGGAGCTGCACGAGGCCGCTCTCCGGGTAGAGCTTCGCGAGCTGCTCGAGGCGGTCGTAGCCGTCAGGCCAGGACGTGAGCGCGAGACCGACCTTCGCCTCGAGCGAGTCGTGCTTCGCGAAGAGCTTGGCCGCAGCGTCGAAGCCGCCGCGCGCGTACAGGTCCGAACCGCGCGCGAGGTCGCGAGCCTCGGCGTCGGCGCGGAAGCCGAGCGAGAGGGACAGCGGCGGCCGCCCGGGACGCGGCTTCGCCTCGGTCGAGGGCTCCTGCGAGCCGTCCCCGGCCGACACGACCGCGACGGCGACGACGGCAACGGCAGCCGCGGAGGCGAGCGCGACGAGGCCGAGGATGCGCGTCCGCGCGGTCACGCGGCGACGATAGCCGTGAACCACGCGCTCCAGCGGGCTGCTTGCTGTCGTCGCGGAACCCGCCGCTATAGTTCGGAAAGTAATGGCCGGGTATCGAGAGCTGCTCGCACACGTGAAGGACGAGATCGACGAGATCTCGAGCCTCGACGCGCACGAGCGCCTCGAGAGCGGGGACGTGTCCCTGTTCGTGGACGTGCGCGAGCCCGACGAGTGGGACGAAGGGCACATCCCCGGAGCCATCTACACCGGTCGCGGACGGCTCGAGCAGCGGATCGAGGGCCTCGTGCCCGACAAGAGCCGCCCGCTCGTCGTCTACTGCTCGGCCGGGTCGCGCTCCGCCTTCGCGGCGAAGGCGCTCGGCGAGCTCGGCTACGAGAACGTCGTGAACCTCGCGGGCGGCTTCAGCGAGTGGAAGCGCAACGGCTTCGAGGTCACCATCCCGCGCGTCCTCTCCCCGGAGCAGCGCTCCCGCTACAGCCGCCACCTCCTCATCCCGGAGGTCGGCGAGGAGGGACAGCAGCGCCTGCTCGACGCGCGCGTCCTCCTCATCGGTGCCGGCGGTCTCGGCTCGCCCGCCTCGCTGTACCTCGCGGCGGCGGGGGTCGGCACACTCGGCATCATCGACGCGGACGTCGTCGACGAGTCGAACCTCCAGCGCCAGATCGTCCACACGACCGACCGGCTCGGCGAGCCGAAGGTTCTCTCGGCGAAGCGCACGCTCGAGGCCTTGAACCCGGACGTCGACGTGCGGCCCTACGAGGAGCGGCTCACATCCGAGAACGTCGATCGCATCCTCGGCGAGGGCTGGGACGTGATCGTGGACGGCGCGGACAACTTCCCGACGCGGTACCTCCTGAACGACGCGTCCGTCTGGCACAACGTCCCCGTCGTGCACGGGTCGATCTACCGCTTCGAGGGCCAGGTGACCGTCTTCTCGCCGGGCGTCGGCCCCTGCTACCGCTGCCTCTTCCCGCAGCCGCCGCCTCCCGAGCTCGCGCCGAGCTGCGCCGAGGGCGGCGTCCTGGGCGTACTGCCCGGGATCATCGGCTCGCTCCAGGCCAACGAGGCGCTGAAGCTCATCCTCGGCCGCGGCGACTCGCTCGCGGGCAGGCTCCTGCTCTTCGACGCCCTCGGGACGACCCTCGACGAGGTCACCGTTCGCCGCGACCCGGATTGCCCCGTGTGCGGCGAGCATCCGACGATCACGGAGTACGTGGACTACGTCGAGTTCTGCAACGCGCCGGCGGTGTACGAGGCATGACGCGCGTCCGCATCCCGCCGATGCTCCGACCGGACGTCGGGGGCGCGCGCGAGCTCGAGGCGGACGGCGAGACGGTCGGCGACGTGATCGAGAACCTCGTCGAGCAATACCCGCAGCTGCGGGCGCAGCTCTACGAGAACGGGAACCTCGGCTCGTTCGTCAACGTCTACCTCGGCGGCGAGGACGTCCGGACGCTCGAGGGCCTCGAAACGCCCGTGCGGCACGACGCGACCGTGATCCTCCTGCCGGCGATGGCCGGTGGGATCTAGGCTCGAAACCGGCATCCTCGGCCTGATCGGCTCGACGCCGCTCGTCGAGCTGGAACGGCTGTCGCCCTCGTCGTCGGTTCGCCTGTACGCGAAGCTCGAGGGCCAGAACCCGACGGGGTCGATCAAGGACCGCGTCGCGAAGGCGATGATCGACAGCGCCGAGGCGACGGGCGGGCTCGAGCCGGGCCGCCGGTTGCTCGAGCCGACGAGCGGGAACACGGGCATCTCGCTCGCGCTCGTGGCGAAGCTCGGCGGCTACCCGCTCACGTGTGTCATGCCCGCGAACGTGACCGAGGAACGGCGTCGCCTGCTTCGCCTCTACGGCGCGGAGATCGTCGAGTCGCCTCCGGATGAAGGCTCGAACGGCGCGGTCCGCGTCGCGCTCGAGCTGGCCGAGCGGGATCCCTCGTACTTCATGCCCTTCCAGTACGCGAACGAGGCGAACCCGCTCGCGCATTACGAGGGCACGGGCGCCGAGATCGCGTCGGCACTCGACCGCGTCGACGTCTTCGTCGCCGGTCTCGGGACCGGCGGCACGCTCATGGGCGCCGGCGAGCGGCTCCGGGAGGCGTTCCCCGAGATCGTCGTCGCGGCCGCCGAGCCGCTGCCGGGCGATGCGGTCATGGGCCTGCGCTCGCTCGAGGACGGCTACGTCCCTCCGATCCTCGACGTGTCGAAGCTCGACCGGAAGCTTCTCGTCTCGAACCAGGAGGCGGTCGCCGGCCTGCGGGCGCTGCTCGATCGCGAGGGGATCTTCGGCGGCGTCTCCTCCGGCGCAGTCGTCCACGCCGCGCGGAAGCTCGCGGACGAGCTCGACGAGGGTGTCGTCGTGTGCGTCCTCGCGGACGGGGGCTGGAAGTACCTGTCCGCGGACTTCTGGGAGCGGGACGACGTCGAGGACG
Organism: uncultured Actinomycetes bacterium; assembly: GCA_963793035.1. Classification (GTDB taxonomy): domain Bacteria; phylum Actinomycetota; class Thermoleophilia; order Gaiellales; family Gaiellaceae; genus GMQP-bins7. The sequence continues at coordinate 163,925 of CAWBYI010000010.1, read as the reverse complement.
CGATGGAGCGCACCGTGTGGTGGTAGTGCCCACGGCGGTGCGGGACGCGCTCCGCGAGCACGCCGAGTCCGAGAAGCCGAACGAGGCCTGCGGGCTGCTCGTCCTCCGCGACGACGTCGCCGAGCGCTACGTCCCCGGCCGCAACGCGGCGGCCTCCCCCTACCGCTTCGAGCTCGACGTCGACCCGGACACGTGGTTCCTGGAGGACGAGGGCTACGAGCTCGCGGTGTTCCACTCGCACCTGTCGTCCCCGCCTCGCCCGTCGCGGACGGACGTCGAGAACGTCGGTCTCTGGGCCGGGCGTCCCTATCTCATCTACACGGTGCGCACCGGCGAGCTCGCGGGCTGGCGCATCGCGGACGGCGCGATCGACCCGCTGCCGCTCTCCGAGGGCTGACTCAGGGCTCGATCACGCGCCGCTCTTCCGCGGAGCGGTAGAGCGCGTCGATCGCGCGGGCCTGGCCGAGCGCGTCGTCTCGGCCGAGCAGCGGCGGCGCCTTGCCTGCGGCGGCGTCCGCGAAGTTCTCCAGCTCGAAGCGATACGCGTCCCCGCCGGGCACGTCGATGCGCTCCACCTCGTCGTCGCGCCGCAGGAGCACGTCGCCCGGCCAGTCGGTCCGCCATGGCGACTCGACGACGAGGCCGCCGTCCTCGCCCTCGACCTCGAGCCGCTGGTAGCTCGGCAGCGCGAACGAGCAGTCGAACTGGGCGACCACGTCGCCGGGGAACCGCATCGTGCCGTGGAACGACATGTCGATCCCCGACGGCCCGAGGACCTGCTCCCCGCGCACGTGCTCGGGCTCGCCCGCGAGCAGACGCGAGCCGGACACGCAGTAGCAGCCGACGTCCATCAGCGAGCCCCCGTCGAGCTCCGTGCTCGCCCGGATGTCGTCCAGCGTCGGCAGGACGAACCGGAATGCCGCCTTCACGAGCCGCACGCGGCCGAGAGCGCCGTCCTCGACGAGCGCCTTGACGGCGGCGGTCTGCGGTTGGTGGCGGTACATGAACGCCTCCATCAACACGAGCCCCGCCGACCCGGCGCGGTCGTACGCCTCCTCGACCTCGGCGGGACGGCGCGAGTACGGCTTCTCGCAGAGGACGTGCTTGCCCGCGTCGAGCGCGGCGAGCGTCCACTCGTGATGCAGGCGGTTCGGGAGCGAGATGTAGACGCCGTCGATCTCGTCGTCCGCCAGGAGCGCCTCGTACGAGCCGTGACTCCTCTCGAGCCCGTGCTCGCCGGCGTACGCCTCGGCGCGCGCTGCGTCCCTGCTCGCGACCGCGACGACGTCGACGCGGTCGGTGTCCTTCGCGCCGCCGAGGATCGCATCGTTGATCCTCGCCGTCGAGAGCAGGCCCAGCCTCACTGCGCCTCCGTGGCGGCCGGAGGCCTGACGTGCGCCGGTGGCGCGGGCGGCTCGTCCGTGCCGGCGCCGGTCTCCTCGACCACCCTGGTGATCGCCTCGAGCACCCTGGCGTCCAGCGCGAGCTCCGATGCGGGCGCCCAGCCGTCGACGTGGCGGGCGGTACGACCGCCGACGATCGCGCCGGTGACGCCGGGCTGCGCGAGCACCCACGCGACTGCGAGCGCGGGGGTCGTCGTCGCCAACTCGTCCGCGAGCCCACGTAGGCGCTCGACGAGGGCCAGGCTGCGCGAGACGTCGGGCTCCTGGAACGCGGGCGACAGCGTCCTCCAGTCGTCGTCGCCGAGAGCCGCGAGCCGTTCCCTGTCGAACGACCCGGTGAGCAATCCCGACGCCATGGGCGAGTAGCAGATCACACCGGCGCCGTGCTCGGCCGCCCAGGGGATGATCGCCTGGAGCGATCCTCGCTGGAGAAGCGAGAGCGTGGGCTGGACGGAGTCGACGTGACGGATCGCCTCGCAGCGCGCGAGCAGGCTCTCGTCGAAGTTGGAGACGCCGATCCAGCGCACCTTGCCCTCGTCGACGAGCTCCGCCATCGTCCCCCATGAGTCCTCGAGCAGCGTTCCCGTCGTCCAGTCGGGCCAATGCGCCTGGTAGAGGTCGATGCGCTCGACCCCGAGCCGCCGCAGGCTCGCGTCGCACTCCTCGCGGATCGACTCGGGACGCAGGTCGTTCTCGATGACCCCCTCGGGGCGGCCCTCCCAGCGGCGTCCGCACTTCGTGAACACGTAGACGTCCTCGCCCGGCCGGTACGGCTCGAGCGCGCGCCGCACGATCTCCTCCGAGTGCCCGAGGCCGTACACGGCCGCGGTGTCGACCCAGTTGACGCCGAGCTCGACCGCGTGGCGGACGGCGGCGACGGAGTCCTCGTCGTTCACGCTCCCCCAGCCGAAGCGCCAGGGGCCGCCGATCGCCCACGCTCCGAAGCCGACGGTGGTGATCTCGGGGCCGGCCGAGCCGAGTCGCCTCGTCTTCACGCGCGCGCCCTTCCCTCGTCGTCCAGGTAGTCGCGCCAGGAGCGCGTCGCCTTCCAGCCGAGGAGCCGCTCCGCCTTCGCGCTCGAGATCGCGGACGCGTCCTCGCGGGTCGTCGGCCGGATCTCGATGTCGGCGCCGTCGTAGTGCTCGGCGACCGTCGCGGCGAGCGGGTGGCCGCCGATCGTGTCCGGCGATGCGATGTAGAAGACCTCGTGGCCCGGCAGGTCGGTCTCGATCGCGAGCACGACCGCGTCGCAGAGGTCGTACACGTCGACGTACGAGCAGTAGTTCCCGATGGTCACCGAGGGATCCCGGATGATCGGCCCGAGGTTGCGCTCGTAGCTCGCCTCGTCCTGCACCCAGCACGGGCGAATCGACGTGCACCGGATGTCCGCGCGCTCGACGGCCCGGTCGCAGAGGAGCTCTCCGAACCACTTCGCGGTCGCGTACGGGATCCTGCGGGCGGACGGGATGGTCCTCGTCCACCGGGAGGTACTCGGGCTTGAACGGCCGGTACGCGAAGATGAAGCCGGGCACGGTCTCGCTCGAGAAGTTCACGAACCGCTTCGCGCCGCCCGCGATCGCCGCCTCGAGGACGTTGAACGTGCTCAGCATGTTGTTGGCGAAGACGACGTGCGGCGGGTTGTGGATCGGCTGCGGGATCGCGGCCGTGTGGACGACGACGTCGCAGCCGCCCGCGACCGCGTACGCGGATCCCGCATCGGTGAGGTCGACCTGCCAGTAGTCCTCGGCCTCGCCGGGCTCAACCCGGTCCCACGTCGGAATGGCGAGGTCGGTCGCGCGAACGTCGTGGCCCGCCTCCTGCAGGCGCGGCACGAGCGCCCGTCCCACCTTTCCCCGCGAGCCCGTGACGAGGACCTTCATGCTCAGAGGTACGTCACCGCGTCGCGAACGACGCCCGTCTTGCCTCGGAGGAAGTCGAAGTCGCAGCCCTCGCTCGCCTGGAGCACGTGCTCCGCGTGCAGGCTGCGGTAGCCGCGGTCGTCCTGGCGCTCCGGCGGCTCCCAGGCCGCCCGCCGCCGCTCGAGCTCGTCCGCCTCGACGAGGAGGTCGAGCCGGCGCTCGGACACGTCGATCCGGATCGGGTCGCCGTCCTCGACGAGCGCGAGCGGCCCGCCGACCGCCGACTCGGGCGTGACGTGCAGCACCACTGCGCCGTACGAGGTGCCGCTCATGCGCGCGTCCGAGATGCGAAGGAGATCGGTAACCCCGTTGCGGAGGAGCTTCGCGGGTATCGGGAGATGCCCCCACTCCGGCATGCCCGGGCCGCCGATCGGCCCGGCGTTGCGCAGGACCATGACGCTGGACGCGTCGCACTCGAGCTCGGGGTCGTCGACCTTGGCGGCGAGGTCGTGGATCCCGTCGAAGACGAGCGCGCGGCCCTCGTGCTGCAGGAGCGCGGGATCCGCGGCGGTGATCTTCATGACCGCGCCGTCCGGGCACAGGCTGCCCCGGAGGACGACGAGCGCGCCGCCCTCGTCGAGCGGGTTGTCCGCGGAGCGGATGACGTCGCCGTTCACGATCTCCGCGCCGGCGATGTTCTCGCCGACCGTCTCCCCGGTCACCGTGACCGCGTCGAGGTGGAGGAGGTCGGCGATCTGGCCCATGACGGCCGGGACGCCGCCCGCGTAGAAGAAGTCCTCCATCAGGTAGCGGCCGGCCGGCTTGAGGTCGACGAGCCACGGCGTCGACGCGCAGAGCTCGTCGAAGAGCTGGAGCGGAAGCTCGATGCCGAGCCGGCCCGCGTACGCGATCAGGTGGATGATCGCGTTGGTCGAGCCCGAGATCGCGTGCAGCACGCGAATCGCGTTCTCGAGCGCCTCGCGGGTGACGATGTCGGACAGAAGGAGGCCGGAGTCCGCGAGCTGCACGATCTGCCGCCCGGCCTGCTCCGCGAGCTGGTGGCGCCGGGAGTCGACGGCGGGGATCGCCGCGCCGCCCGGGAGCGTGAGGCCGAGCGCCTCGGTGACGCAGGCCATCGTCGAGGCCGTCCCCATCGTCATGCAGTGCCCGTTCGAGCGGGACATCGAGTTCTCGATCTCGGTCCACTCCTCCTCGGTGATGCGCCCCGCGCGCAGTTCCTCGTGGTAGTGCCAGCAGTCGCTGCACGATCCGATCTCGCGACCGCGCCAGCGGCCGTTGAGCATCGGCCCGCCGGTCACGACGATCGTCGGGATGTCGGCGCTGGCGGCGCCCATGATGCTCGCCGGGTTCGTCTTGTCGCAGCCGGTGAGGAGCACGACGCCGTCCAGCGGGTACGAGCGGATGGACTCCTCGACGTCCATCGCCATGAGGTTCCGGTAGAGCATCGTCGTCGGCTTCATGAGCGACTCGCCGAGCGACATGACCGGGAACTCGAGCGGGAACCCGCCCGCCTGCAGCACCCCGCGCTTCACCGACTCGGCGAGGCCGCGCAGGTGCACGTTGCAGTTCACGAGCTCGCTCCAGCTGTTGCAGATGCCGATCACCGGACGCCCGCGGAACGTCTCGTCGGTGACACCCGTCGACTTCAGCCACGACCGGTGCAGGAAGCCGTCGAGGTCGCGGCGCTCGAACCACTCCTCGCTCCGTCGGCGGCCGTTCTGACCGTTGGCGGGGACGTTCCTCACGAGTCTCCTTCCGTTCTGCCCGGAGCCGCGCCGCGGTTCTCGGGCCAGAATGCGTATCGTATGATGATTGACCTCACGACGCCGACCCACCCCGTCCCGGCTTGTCCCTACGATCCGCTGATGCAGCTGCGGCGCTCATGACACCTCTCACGTATCCGCGGCGCGGGCTCCACGGCGAGGTCGTCCACACGATCGGCCTGCAGATCGTCGGCGGCTCGATCCAGCCCGGCGACCCGCTGCCGCCCGAGGACGAGCTGACCTCCAATCTCGCCGTGAGCCGCACCGTCCTGCGCGAGGCCGTGCGGGTCCTCGCTGCGAAGGGGCTCGTCGAGGCCCGGCCGAAGATCGGCACACGCGTGCGGGCGAGGGCCGAGTGGAACATCCTCGACCCCGACGTGCTCAGCTGGCGGGCCGAGGCCTCGAACGACCGGAAGCTGTACGAGGAGACGACCGAGGTCCGCCTGGCGATCGAGCCGGTCGCGGCACGCCTGGCCGCATCGCGCGCGAGCGCGGACGAGACGGCCGGCATCGCGGAAGCGTACGAGGCGATGGCGGAGGGGGTCGACGACCAGGTTGCGTACCTCGCCGCCGACCTCCAGTTCCACGACCGCATCCTGTCCGCGTGCCACAACGAGCTGCTCGGGCACCTCGGCGGGGTGCTCCGCGCCGTCCTGCGGACGACCTTCGAGCTCACGACGACGCCCAAGCGGTCGCGTCGGCGCGCGCTCCCGCTCCACCGCGCGATCCTCGACGAGATCGCCGCGGGGAACGGGGACGGTGCCGAGGCTGCGACGCGGATCCTCATCGCGGACACGGCGGCGGACATCAAGCGCATCGCGCCGCAAGACGGCAAGAAGCCACGTCGCTGACCTGACCGCGCGGCAGCTATAGCGCCAGCTCCCGGTCGCGCGCGGGCACGACGACATTGATGCGCCCGGCCGCGGCGTCGACGACGGAGCCGGGCGGGACGATGTTGCCCGCGAAGCCGTCCCAGTGGTACGGCACGATGGTCGGGGCGCCGATCTCGAGCGCGAGCTCGACCGCTTCGGACGCGTCCATGTTCCCCACGATCCCGCGCGACTCGCGCTCCGCGTCGCGGCCGTTTATCGGCAGCAGCGCCACCTCGATCTCGAGGGGCAGCAGCGCGGAGCGGAGCTCGTCCGTGACGATCGTGTCGCCGGCGTGGTAGAGGCGCGACTCGCCCGCGATGACGTAGCCGACGAACCGCGGGCCCGACCCGAGGGAGCTGCCGTCACCGTAGGCGTCCTCCATCGTGACACCGTGGAACGCGGGCACGACCCGCACGCTCACTCCACCGAGGTCGACCGAGTCGCCCGGCTGCACGGCGACGATCCTCGCGTCGTCGACGACGCCTTCCAGGAGCGGGACGATCGCCGCGGGAAGGACGACGGATGCCGCGGGGGATCGCTCGAGGACCTCGGGCAGCAACGGGAGATCGAGATGGTCGAGGTGCTCGTGGGTGATCAGGACCCAGTCGATCCCCTCGGCGGCCAGCTCCAAGGCCGGCGTCGACGCGAGGCGCAGCTCGTGCGGGCTGAGCCACGGGTCGACGACGAACGAGACACTCCCGATCTCGATCCGGAAGCCGGCCTGCCCGAGCCACGTCAGTCGATCGCGGCCGCGTCGCGGGGGATCGCCCATCCGACGGGCCTCAGCCGTCCGAGCCGCTCTGCCGCTGCCGCCGGTACTCCGCGGCGACGAGGTCCGTGAGCTCCTCCGCCGACGTCTCCGCAGAGAGCTTGTCCAGCGTGATCCGCCCGTGCTGGAGCAGGAGGACCCGGTCGCAGACCTCGAGGACGTGCACGTAGTTGTGCGCGACCACGATCATCGAGTGCCCCTCGGCCTTCAGGTCGCGGATGAGGTCGAGGATCATCTCGCCCTCCTTGGCGCCCATCGCCGCGAGTGGCTCGTCGAGGAGCAGGATCCGCGCGCCCGAGTGGACGGAGCGCGCGATCGCGATCGCCTGGCGCTGCCCTCCCGAGAGCATCGCCACCTCCGACTGCACCGAGCGCAGCGTGCGGATGCCGATGTCGTCGAGGTACTTGCGCGCGCGACGGCGCATCTCGCCGTTGTTGAGCATGCGGAGTGGGCCGACCCCGCGGGTGAGCTCCCGGTTCAGGAACATGTTGTGTGCGACCGAGAGCGACGGCACGAGCGCGAGATCCTGGTACACGGTGTCGATTCCGAGCGAGCGCGCGTGGTCGACGGAGCGAATGGAGACCTCCTCGCCGTCGACGAAGATCTCCCCGCGGTCCTGGCGGTGGAAGCCGCTCAGGATCTTGATCAGCGTGGACTTGCCCGCGCCGTTGTCCCCGATCAGGCCGAGGCACTCGCCCTGCGCGAGGTGCATGGAGAGATCGACGAGAGCGGTAACCGCGCCGAAGCTCTTGCCGAGGTTCTCGACCCTGATGGCGTCCACGGGCTCGGGGCTCGCCGACGCGGCGCTGACGGCTTCGTCGCTCACTGCAGCCTCCCGAGGTTCTTGAGCCGAGCGACCTGCACGTTGACGATCATCGAGAGGATGATCGCGATCCCGATGATCAGGTCGAACGTGAACGCGCTGACGCCGATGATGTTGAACCCCGTCCGCAGGATCACGAGCACGGCCACTCCGATGAACGCGCCGATCACGGAGCCCCGACCGCCGAACAGCGACGTGCCGCCGATCACGGCACCCGCCACCGCGAGGAACATGAGGTCGGGCCCGCCCTGCAACGGGACGATCGTCGTGATCCGCGTCGAGTCCATGACCCCTGCGAAGCCCGCGAGCAGGTTCGCGAGCACGAAGTTGCCGATCTTGACCATGCGGACGTTCACGCCGGCCTCCGCAGCGCCGATCGGGTTGCCGCCCGCGGCGATCGTGTGCAGGCCCCAGCGCGTCCAGGTGAGGACGAACTGGAGGAAGAGGATGATTCCTAAGGCCCACCAGAACTCCGAGTTCAGATAGGCGGCGTACTCGAACGGCTGCGACCCGAAGATGTTCTGGAAGAGGTCGCCGCCCGGCATGAACACCTGCGTTCCCTCGAGTAAGTGCAGGGTGATGCCGTTCAGGAGGAAGAGCATGCCGAGCGTCGTGATGAAGGACGGCACGCCGAAGACCGTCGTGACGACGCCGTTCGTGAGCCCGACGAGCGCGGCGACCCCGAGCGCCGCGAGCACGCCGACCCAGATCGGCAGCCCGTGCTGCTCCTCGGAGGAGACGACGTACACGATCGCCGGCGCGAGCGCGTACACGCGCCCGACGGAAAGGTCGATCTCGCGGCAGATGAGCAGCATCACCTCGCCCGCGGCGATGAGCGCGATGGGCGCCATCGTCTCGGTGATGTTCTTGAGGTTGTCGCTCGAGTAGAAGGCCGCGCTTCTGAGCGAGAAGTAGACGCAGAGGCCGACCGCGACGACGAAGATGCTCGCCTCGGGGCGCCGTAAGAGCGCACCGGCGACGCGCCAGCCGAAGCTGGCGCGTCGTTCGGGTGCGGTTACCTCTGCCTCTGGGATGGCCAAGTGTTACCCGGAGACCGGGTACTTGTGCGCCTTCGAGCTCCCGTGGTAGCGGGTCTTCGTGGTCAGGTACGGCCTGACGTTTTCCCTGGTGACGAACAGCAGGCCCGTGTTCGTTTCCGAGGGAGCCACGAGGCCGCCGGACAGCTTGTACAGGAAGAGCTGTACGACCGGGTCGAAGCCCTGCAGGTAGGGCTGCTGGTCGATGGTGAACTGCAGCGATCCGTTCTGGATCAGCCGGAGGGTGCCCGGAAGCAGGTCGTACCCGCCGCCCTTCACCTTCCCCTGGAGCCGGTACTTCTGGATGACCTGCCCGACGCCCTGGGTATCTCCGGCGTCGACGGCGAACATGCCCTTCAGGTTCTTGTGGCCCTGGTAGTACGCATCGATCATCGAGAGCTCCGTCGCAAGATCCGGGCTCGTGGCGACTGCCCTCGCCTTCACCTTCCCACGCGAGGTCTGTCTGATGGACGCGAGGGCGCCGTCGATGCGCGGTTGGATGTTGAGCGCGCCCGGCGTGGCGATGAACAGCGCGACTTCGCCGCTCGGCACGAGCTCGACGATGCGCTTCCCCATCTCGAACCCGGACACGTACAGGTCCTGCCCGATGTACGCCTGCCTTGCCTTCTTGCCCGCGCGGGCGCCGTCCGCGTTGTACGCGACGACCGGGATTCCCCGGGACATCGCCCGCTTGATCGGTGCCTCGAAGGCACCCTTGTCGACGACGCAGACGGCGATGCCGTCGGCCTTGGCCGAGATCGCCGCGTTGAACGCGTTGATCATCTCGCCGACGTCGGCCTTCGTGGAGCCTCCCCACGTGTACGAGACGTCGAGCATCTTCGCCGCGTCCGCCGCGCCGTACTGCGTCGGGACGAAGAACGGGTTCGTCGTGACGTGGTTGATGAACGCGAACTTCCACTTCGGGTGCTTGGGCCACACGGCAGCAGCCGCCTCGGCGACGGCCGTGGGTGATCCGAGCGCCACCTCGGCAGCGGCGAGCGACGGTAGGGACAGGGCGGCCCCGCCCACCGCAATACGCTTGAGCAGCGAGCCGCGATCCATGCCGGCAAGGGCTTCCTCGAGCCCGCCGCTCTCCTGATCGCTCACAGCGAGACACCTCCTTGGTCGATGGGCGGCGGCGAGCGTAACACCGTCCCTTGGAGATGTCCAGCTATTGAATTATGGTATGACTGATTCCCGAACGCGCGTCTCCCGCGGACGGGGATTTCCTTGCCCTCCGGCGAGCGGCTAGGGCTCGGCAAGGTGCTCGAGGAGCACCTTCGCGACGAGCCCCGGCCGCTCGTCAAGCACCGTGAACGCCTCCTCGAACCGCGCGACCGGGAAGCGATGCGTGACGATCGGGTCGAGGTCGACGAGGCCCTGCTCGAGGAGCCGCACCACGCGAGACCAGGCGGAAGTCGGGTACGAGCAGCTCCCGATGACGTCCATGTCGCCGAACATGATCCGGTCCGCGGGGAGCTCGAGCGTCCTCCCCTCCCCGGCGATCCCGAGGAGGACGACGCGGCCGCCGGGACGCACGAGGCGGGTGGCGAGCTCGACCGCCTCGACGGCGCCCGCCGTCTCGATGACGAGATCGAGCCCTCCGCCGACGAGGCGTTCGGTCGCAGCGACCGCATCCTCCTCGCCCGCGTGCACCGTCGCGCCGGCGCCGAGGCGACGCGCGAAGTCGAGCTCCTCTTCGCGGATCCCGTATGCGACGAGCGCGCCGGGCGCGTACAGCCGTGCGAGCGTGACGGCGAGCGATCCCAGTGTGCCGATCCCGATGACGCCGACGTTCTCGCCCGGTTGCGGCCGTCCGCGCTCGAGCCCGCGCAGGACGCAGGATGCCGGCTCGACGAGGACGCCGGCCGCGAACGAGACGGCGTCCGGAAGGCGATGGACGACGTGCCGCGGAACGAGCACGTACTCGCCGTATCCGCCGCCGCGCGTGAACCCGAGCTGGTCGTAGTTCAGGCACAGATGCGTGCTGCCCTCCTTGCAGCGGCGGCACCGGTTGCAGGGGATCATCCCCTCGCACACGACGCGGTCGCCGATCGCAAGGTCGTCGACGCCCTCGCCGAGCTCTGCGATCGTGCCGCTCCACTCGTGGCCGGGCACGAGCGGGAACCGCACCCAGCGCGGATCCGTTAGCCCACCGTGGAGCATCTCGAGGTCGGTCCTGCAGACGCCGGCGACGTGGCTGCGGACGACAACCTCACCCGGCCCGGCGGCCGGGCGCTCGAGATCCACGAGCGCGGCCTCGTGCGGCCGCTCGAAGAGAACGGCTTTCACCGCTCGACTGTAACGCCGTCCAGGTCGCGTAGAGCCGGGTAGAGCGCGCGGTAGCGCGGCAGCAGCCCGGCATACGCGTCGCGCCACGCCGGGTCCGGCTCGACGAGGTCGGTCGTGCGCACGGTCGCGGCGACGGCCTCGCCGACGTCGGCGAAGACGCCGCCCGCGACTCCGCCGAGCAGGGCGGCGCCGAAGGCCGAGCCCTCGTCGACGGCCATGCGTTCGATCGGGACGTCGAGCACCGACGCGCAGATGCGCAGCCAGAGCTCGGAGCGCGCGCCGCCGCCGGAGACCCGGGCGCCGGAGACCTCGATCCCGAGGTCACGCAGGATGTCGAACGAGTCGCGGAGCCCGAAGGCAACGCCCTCGAGGACCGCCCGCACCAGCGCGCCGCGGTCGTGTCTGAGCTGCAGCCCCGCGAACGCGCCGCGGGCATCCGGGTCGGCGTGCGGCGTCCGCTCGCCCTGGAGATAGGGCAGGAACAGCAGCCCCTCGACGCCCGGCCCCCAGCGCTCGGCTTCCGCGACGAGCACGTCGAACGGGAGGTCCGGCGCGACGGTGTCGTGCAGCCACTGGAGCGAGCCGGCGGCGGAGAGCATCACGCCCATCGCGTGCCACGCGCCAGGCACCGCGTGGCAGAAGACGTGCGCGCGCGCCTGCTCGTCCGGGCGATATGCGGGAAGCGCGGCGAACACGACGCCGGAGGTGCCGAGCACCACGGAGACGGGCCCGGGCCGGTCGGCGCCGACTCCGAGCCCGGCGGCGGCGCAATCTCCCGCGCCGGCCGCGACCGGGACGCCCTCCGCCGTCGCGCCGGACACGGCCGGCGACTCGAGGACCTGCGGGAGCCAGGCGGTCGGGATCTCCAGCGCGTCGAGAACCTCGCCGCTCCAACGGCGGCCGGCGACGTCGAGCAGGAGCGTCCCTGATGCGTCCGCGACGTCGATCGCGTGCTCGCCCGTGAGCCGCAGCCTGACGTAGTCCTTCGGCAGGAGGATGCTGCGGATGCGGGCGTAGGCGTCCGGCTCGTGCTTCCGCAGCCACAGGAGCTTGGGCGCGGTGAATCCCGGGAGCGCCCGGTTCCCGGTCAGCTCGATGAGCCGCGCGAGCCCGATCCGCTCCTCGATCTCGGCGCACTCGGCTCCCGTCCGCTGGTCGTTCCAGAGGATCGCCGGGCGAACCACGCGGTCCTCTTCGTCGAGGGCGACGAGGCCGTGCATCTGACCGGACAAGCCGATTCCCGCGATGTCGCCGCCGAGCTCGGCGAGCGCGGCCTCGCTTGCACGCCACCAGTCCTCCGGGTCCTGCTCGGACCAGCCGGGCCGAGGCGTCGAGAGCGGATACGCGCGCTCGGCGCGCGCGACGACCTCGCCCTCCGGCGTGATGGCGATCGCCTTGACACCGGTCGTCCCGACGTCGAGCCCCGCGATGAGCGTCATCGGGCTAAGCGCCGAGGGCGGCGTAGACCAGCTCGTACGCGCGGACGGCGTCCTTGCGTTGCTGCGCCTCGCGGAGGGCGGCGTCGTCGATTCTGCCCGACACGTCCCAGATGAAGTTCCACTGCTCCACGGACCTCCGGACCGCCGCCACGGCGTCCTCCGTGTACGGGTAGAGGTCGAAGCCGAGCCGCTCGCCGTTCGCACCGTACTTCGCCCGCCTCAGCTCGATCGCAAGCTCGAGCGTCTCCATGAAGGCCGTCGCTCCGACCATGTTGTCGTCGTCGAACGTGCCCCAGCCCGAGTTCGCATGCTGGTGGCCCAGCAGGCCTTCCGCGGCGAGCATCGCCGCGTACTCGCCGAGACTCTCCCCGTTCATCAGCAGGTGCTGCCAGTCCATGTTGACCTTGACGCTCGTGATGCCGCGCGCACGGAGCGTGTGGATCACGTGCAGCGTCATCCCGATGTTCCGCATGAGGATCTTCATTGCCGGCTCGGAGTTCTTGTGCTCGAGGAAGAGCGTGATCCCGCGCTCATGGCAGCGTTCGGCCACCTCGCCGACGCCGTCGATGAACCGCGCCCACGCCTCCCCGTACGGCGTCTGGAACGGGTAGTTGTAGCCCTCGATCCCGGGCCAGAGGATCATCTGCGCGCCCACGGAGGCCGAGAAGTCGGCCGCCCGGAGCGCCTCCTCGAGCGCGACCGCGCGCACCGCGTCGTCGGGCGAGGAGAGGCCCCCCTTTCCGAACAGCGGGTTGAGGTGGGTCCCCGTCGCGATCGCGTAGATCCCGTGCCCGGCGAGCGCATCGCGGACCTCGTCGAGGTTGTCCTCGGAGAGCTCCTGCGGGTAGTGGAACTCGTAGTCGTCCATGAGCTCGCCGAGCCCGCCGACGGCCCGCGCGACCTTGTCCGCGGTCGACTCGCCCGCGTGCTCGGGCTGGTAGCCGCCCGGCACGAAGCGGGTCACCATCGGACCGAGCGCCCAGATGCCCAGACTCGTCTTCACGCGCGGCGCAGCCTAGTACGCAGCGCACGTCCTGTGCAGCGTTGCCGTGCCGGCGATCGAGGCACCGCCTATCCGGAGACTTCGAAGCTCCCGTTCATCGAGCTCGCATGGGGATCGCAGACGAACTCGTACGTCCCGTCCTGCAGATCGACGTCCCAGGTCACCTCACCGACCTCGCTCACCTCCGTCGCGACATCGACGCCGGTGCCCGACAGATGGAAGTTGTGGGCGTTCGACTGGTCGTTGACCTCGATCGCGTAGGTGCCGGGCGCGAGCGTCGTCACGTCCTCGCCGTCCTCGGTCGTGAGGCTGATGTCGAAGCCGGGACCCACGCTCGCGAGGAGCGTGCTGCCGGCCTCGGCCCCGTTCGTCTCCGTGTCAGTGGCGGTCGTCTCGGTATCGGTACCCACGCTCTCCTCGTCGTCGCCCCCGCATGCGGCCACGGCGAACACGAGAACCAGGCCGAGCATCAGCACGCGAATCGTCTTGCGCATGCCCTCTCCTTCCTCTCGAACGCTTGCTCAGCCCGAACATACGTGAGAGGGGTCGCGACCGGTTCGGACTAGAGTGGCGCGCGTGGAGGTCCTGCAGATAGCGCCCGGTCTGTGGCGCTGGACGGGATGGCACGAGGAGTGGAAGGAGGACGTCGGCTCCGTCTACGTCGAGACCGCGGACGGCGTCGTCCTGATCGACCCGATCGTCCCTCCCGAGGACGCGGAGCGCTTCTGGGAGGCACTCGACCGCGACGTGAAACGGGTCGGCGGAGAGGTGCACGTGCTCGTGAGCGTGTTCTGGCACACGAGGGACGCGAAGGAGATGGTCGCGCGGTACAAGGCGCGCGTGTGGGCGCCCCGCAGAGGGCGTGCCGCCATCGAGCGCCGCGCGGGGGTCGTCACGGACGCGTTCGCGCCCGACGACCCGCTTCCCGGCAGTCTCCGGCCCCTGCGCACGGCCCGGGCGACGGAGGTCGTGTACTGGATCCCGGAGCACGGCGCGCTCGTCCCGGGCGACGTCCTCCTCACGGACAAGCAGGGCGGGATCAGGCTCTGCCCGCGGTCGTGGCTCCCGGAGAGCGTCGACCAGCGGAAGCTCGCCGAGTCGCTGCGCCCGCTGCTCGACCTCCCCGTCGAGCGCGTGCTCCTGTCGCACGGCGACCCGGTGCTCGAGAACGGCAAGGCCGCGCTCGCCGCCGCCCTCGACGTGAAGTAGGTTCCGCGCGCAGTGCTCTGGCTCTGGATCGTCATCGGTGTCCTCGTCCTCCTCGCGATCGTCGCCGTGTGGGGCTACAACCGCCTCGTCCGGCTGCGCAACGAGGTCAACACCGGCTGGTCGAACATCGACGTCCAGCTCCAGCGCCGGACCGACCTGATCCCGAACCTCGTCGAGGCGGTGAAGGGCTACGCCGCCCACGAGCGCGGCGTCTTCGACGAGGTCACGCGTGCGCGCACGGCGGTGCAGCAGGCCGGCTCTCCCGGCGCCGCGGGCGAGGCAAACGACATCCTCACGGCCGCGCTCGGCCGGCTCTTCGCGGTCGCCGAGGCGTACCCGGACCTGAAGGCGTCCGAGAACTTCCTGCGTCTCCAGGAAGACCTCACGGACACGGAGGACAAGATCAGCGCCGCACGCCGCTACTACAACGCGACCGTCATGAGCTTCAACAACGGCGTGCAGTCGTTCCCGTGGCTCCTCCTCGCGCGGCCCCTCGGCTTCCGGGAGCGCGAGTTCTTCTCGGCGACGGGCGACACGGCCGTGCCCGACGTGTCGTTCGCCCAGTAACGCTTCAACGGTGACGCTTCAGCAGCAGATCCGCTCGAATCGGTTCCGGAGCCTCATCGCGATCGCAGGCTTCGTCCTCCTGCTCGCGATCATCGCGGGGCTCATCGGCCTCGTCTTCGACATCTCGTTCGGGATCTTCGCGCTGGTCTTCGCGCTCGTGTACGGGATCTTCGCGATCGTGCGGTCCCGGACGATCGTCGCTCGGCTGACCCACGCGCAGGAGCTCTCGCCGGACGAGCTGCGGCCGCTCCGGCGGCTGCTCGAGAACGCCTCCATCGGCGCCGGGTTGCCCGTGACCCCGGAGCTTCGGGTCGTCGACGACGCCGCACCGAACGCGTTCGCCGCCGGGCTCCGGCCCACGTCGAGCTACGTCGGCGTCACGACGGGCCTCCTGCGGACGATGCCGAAGCGGGAGCTCGAGGCGGTCCTCGCACACGAGGTCGCGCACATCAGGCACCGCGACACGTACCTGATGACGATCGCGACGATCTTCGCGGGCATCATCGCCCTGCTCGCCGACATCGGCTTCCGGAGCCTCGCGTACGGCGGCGGCCGGCGGAACCAGGGCATCATCGCGCTCGTCCTGGCGCTCGTCGGCCTGGCGCTCGCGCCCTACGCCGCGCTGATGCTGCGGCTCAGCCTGTCGAGACGGCGGGAGTTCCTCGCCGACGCGGGCTCCGCGGAGATCCTGAACGACCCGGAGGCGATGGCGCTCGCGCTCCGCCGGCTGGAGCTCGACCCGACGACGATCCGCTACGCGGACGCGTCGACCGCGCACCTGTGGGTCGAGAGCCCCACGGACCGCGTCGACACAACGCGCGGGTCGGTCCAGGCGCTCACGCGCTGGTTCAACACGCATCCGCCCATCCAGGAGCGGATTGCGGCGCTCGAGGACGCGGGCGGGTTCCGGCTCCCGGCGGAAGTGCCCGTCGATACGCCCTTCGCGGTCGAGATGGGCCTCCGTTAGGGCCATTCGGACGCCCCCGGAAGGGGGTCGAAACGCTCACTTCGGGCGGCCTTTCGGCCGATAACAGTCGAGCCGTGAAGCTTGTCTCCTTCGGCCGGCGCAGCCGAGCCGCAGCCCACGAAGCCCTGGGCCCGCTGGAGGCTGCACTCCAGCCCGCCTGGGAGGATGGCCGCTGGCGCGTTCCGGACCGCTTCAACTTCACGCGCGACGTCGTCGAGGTGCTCGCCGAGGACACGCGCCGCCGCGCGCTCATGTTCCTCGGCACCGACGGTGTCATCGAACCGTGGACGTTCACCCGACTCGCCGAGGGCGCCGGCTCCTGGGCCGCCCGCCTGCGCGAGCACGGGGTGCGACCCGGGGACCGCGTCGTGGTGGTCCTCGGAAAGACCCCTGCCTGGATCGAGGTGATGCTCGCCGGGATGAAGATCGGCGCGGTCACCGTGCCGTGCTCGCCGGCCCTCTCCTACGACGCGCTCGACGTCCGCGTCGTTAGCTCCGGCGCAAAGGTCGTCGTCGCCGACCGCGCCCCCGCCGTCGAGACGCTCGAGAGCTCCGGGCGGACGACCGTGCTCTACGTCGACGAGGCCGACGACCGGCTGCAACGGATGCCCGGCGAGGAGCCGACGCACGACACGACGTCGCGCGATCTCGCGTTCCTGCTCACGACTTCCGGGGCCGGCGGCGGGCCGTACGGCGTCGAGCACACACACGGCGGCGCGTTCGCGGCGCGCGCACAGGCCGAGCACTGGCTCGACGTGCGGCCGGGCGACGTCGTCTGGTGCACCGCGGACACGTCCTCCCCGCTCGCGGTCTGGCTCCTGCTTCTCGGCCCGTGGGCGCGCGGGGCAGAGGTCGTCCTTCACCAGGGGGCGTTCGATCCCGAGGAGCGCCTCGACCTGATCCGGCGCTTCGAGGTCACGGTCCTCTGCCAGAGCCCGGGCGAGTACCGGGCGCTCGCGGAGACGGGCGAGAGGACGCTCGCCCGCTACCTCCCCGCCCGGCTGCGGCGGATGGTGTCCACCGGCGACTTCCTGAGCTCCGACGTCGTGTCCGCCTTCGAGCTCGCCTGGGGCATGCCCGTCGAAGACGGCTGGGCGCAGACGGAGTGCGGCGTCGTCATCGGCCACGGCGCGGATGACGGGCTCGACAACGGCTCGGTCGGACACCCGCTTCCCGGACACGAGATCGCGATCCTCGACGAGAGCGGAAGCGAGCTTCCTCCCGGCAGCGAGGGTCGGCTCGCGCTGAAGGGACGGCCGCCGACCCTCTTCACGGGCTACTGGAACGAGCCGGAGGAGACCCGCGCAGTCTTCCGCGGCGACCTGTACCTGACCGGCGACCTCGCTGCCCGCGACCAGGACGGCTCGGTGCGCCTCCTCGGCCGCGCGACCGACGTCGTCACGAGCGGTGGACGCAGCTTCAGCCCGTTCGAGGTCGAGCAGGCGCTCGTCGGGCATCGCGCCGTCGCGAGCGCGGGCGTCGTCGGTATCCGTGATCTCCAGCGCGGCGGCCAGTACGTCCGGGCGTTCGTCGTGCTCGAGGCGGGCATGGCGGGCTCCGACCGCCTCGTCGCCGAGATCCGGCAGCACCTCCGGCACACGCTCCCCGAGGAAATAGTCCCGCGGGAGGTCGAGTTCGTCGACGCGCTGCCGACTGCGCCGAACGGGACGATCCTTCGCAACGAGCTGCGCGACTGGAACACCGTCGCGACCGAGGGCGTCTGGGCGAAGGCGCCCCGCCTTCCGGGCACGCCCGCGCCGGTCTCGACGTTCGAGCCGCCACCTGACCCTCGCCGTCCGTCCGTCGCGAAGCCCGAGGACGAGGAGCCGCTGCCCGACTTCGTCGTTCACCCGTCCGAGACCTACGCCGCCTCACTCCTCGAGCTCGAGGACGAGCCGGTTGCCGAGCTCGCGCCGGACGACGAGGAGCTTCCCGACTACATCGTCGTGCCGGAGCTCGTCCCGGAGCCGCTGCCCGAGCACGTCGTCTCGTTCCTGAACGCGCAGCCGCTCCCGGAGGTGCCGATCGAGCCGGAGCCGGAGCGCGAGCCCGGCCCCGAGCCGCGGACCGTCCCGATCCTGCAGCCGAAGGCAGCGAAGCCTCCGACGACCAAGCCCGTCGCGCCTCCACCCCCGCCGGCTCCCGCATCCGCTGCGGATCAGCCGCCGAAGCCGAAACCCCGCACGCGACCGATTCGGGATCCCGAGCCGCGTACCGCGCCGCCGCCTGCCGCGTCCACTCCCAAGCCTGCTCCGCCGCCGCCACCGGCAGCCCCGGCTCCTCCCGCGCCCGAGCCCGTCGCGGTCGAGAGCGCACCGCCGCCGCCTCCTCTTCCTCCTCCGACGCCTCCGGCAGCGCGGCCCGCGCCGCCGCCACCCGCCCCGAAGGCCGCACCGGTCGCGCGCAAGGCGGCGCCACCGCCACCGCCGCCGCCGGCACCGCCTGCGCCGAAGCTTCCCGCGGAGACGGCCCCCGCGCCGACCGCCGAGAAGCCGACGGCACCGCCGAAGCCTGCCGCGAAGCCGAAGCCCGCCCCGAAGAAGCCCGCGACGGTGCCGACGCGTGCGCGGGTGCCCGAGGCACCTCCGCCTCCGAAGCCCAAGCCGGCCCCCAAGCCCGCCGCGAAGGCGCCTGCGAAGCCGAAGCCGGCTCCGAAGCTACCCGCCGCGGCCGAGCCTCGCGGCGGAGCCGCCCGCCGAACGCAAGATCCCCCGCAAGCGCGAGGCCACCGCAACGCCCGAGCCGACCACGAACGGCGAGCCGAAGCGACGCGGGCGACGGAGGCGCAAGGAGAAGGAGCCGGTCCAGGCAGAGGCGAAGGGCGCGACCGTGCAGCGCTCCGCGCCGGAGCCGGGGATGGAGAACCCTGACGTCGACTTCATCAAGGACCTCTCGAGCCGCCTGAGCGCGTACAGCATCGCCGCTGAGAACGAGCGCGAGGCGGCGAGCGAGGGCGAGCCTTCCTCTGACTCGTAGGGGCGGGACGTGTCCCGCCCGTGGGCCGGACGGGTCCAGCCCCTACGCGCCGCGCATCAGGCGGCGTGCCGCCGGTCGATGCCCTCGAGCACGCCTGCGAGCTCCTCGAGACTCGCGATGTTGTGCCCGGCGAGGAAGCGGTCGACGAACGGAAGCGCGGCCCGCATCCCGCCCGCGAGCGGCTGGTACTCGGGATCGCCCTTCAGCGGGTTCACCCAGACGACCGCGTAGGCGGCCCGCGCGAGCTTCGCCATCTCACGCGCGACGAGCTCGTTGTCCTCGCGCTCCCAGCCGTCCGAGACGATGACGACCACGGCGCCGCGCGAGAGCGCGCGCCGCCCGTACAGGTCGTTGAACTCCTTGAGCGACGCACCGATGCGCGTGCCGCTCCCCCAGTCGACCGCGATCGCCGTTGCCTTCGCGAGCGCCGCCTCCGGGTCACGCGTCGCGAGATCCGGCGTCACCCGGGTCAGCCGCGTGCCGAAGCCGAACGCCTCGACGCCATGCCCGGTGCCCACGAGCGCGTGCAGGAAGAGGAGGAGGGCGCGCGCGTACGCGTCCATCGAGCCGGAGATGTCGCAGAGGACGACGAGCTTGCGCGGAACCGTCTTGCGCGCCTTCCAGGTCTGGTCTACGGGGTCTCCGCCGCAGCGGAGGGAGCGGCGGATCAGCCGTCGCATGTCGAGCTGGTCGCCGCGCGGGTCGACCGTTCGGCGGCGGGAGGTCCGCCGCGGCCGAGCGCGGGCGAGCGTGGCGAGGAGCTTGCGGGCGCGCTCGAACTCCTCCGCGGTCATCTCGGCAAAGTCCTTCTCGCGCAGCAGCTCGTGGGCGGATGCGCCGAGCTCGAGCGGTGCACCGTCCGCGCCCTCGTCGTCTCGCTCGTCGACCGGCGCGAGCGACCCGCCGGCGACCTTCTCGACGTGCTGGCGCTGCTCCCGCTGACGGACGAGCGGCGCGACCGGCCCACGGAGGAACCAGGCGACGAATGCGCGATCGAACAGCTCGAGCTCGTCGTGGCGCGAGACGAGCGTCTGCCGGAGCGTGAAGTACACGTCCTCCTGGCGCGTCAGGTCGACGGAGCCGAGCCCGCGGACCGCGTCGGCGACCCTGCCGGGCCCGACCTCGATGCCGACCTCGCGCAGGACGCGCCCGAAGGTGACGACGTGCCGGACGATCGCGGAGCCCGCCACGAGCGCTACCTACCTGCCGACGTACGGGCCTCTTCGATGAGGCCGACGAGCGTCTCGTCGCGAACGGCCTCGATGTCCTCGCGGTACTTGAGCACCGAGCCGAGCGTCTGCTCGACGACCTCGGCGTCGATCTCCTCGCGCCCGAGCGCTGCCAGGGCCTGCGCCCAGTCGATCGTCTCCGCGACGCCCGGAGGCTTCGCGAGGTCGAGCCCGCGCAGGCCGCGGACGAACGCGGCGGCTTCCGCGGCGAGCCGCTCCGGGATGCCCGGGACCCGCAACCGGACGATGTCGACCTCCCGCTCGAGCGACGGATGGCCGATCCAGTGGAACAGCGCGCGCCGCTTGAGCGCGTCGTGCAGCTCGCGCGTGCGGTTCGAGGTGAGGATGACCGCCGGCCGGCGCCGAGCGCTGATCGTTCCCAGCTCCGGAATCGTGATCTGGAAGTCCGAGAGCACCTCGAGCAGGAACGCCTCGAACTCCTCGTCCGCACGGTCCACCTCGTCGATGAGGAGCACCGCCTGCTCGTCGCTGTCGATCGCCTCGAGCAGCGGTCGCCGGATGAGGAACTCCGGCCCGAAGAGCTCGTCCTCGGACACCGTGCCCTCCTGTGCCGCGCGGATGTGGAGGAGCTGGCGCGGGTAGTTCCACTCGTAGACGGCGTGCGTCACGTCGAGCCCCTCGTAGCACTGGAGCCTGATCAGCCGCGCGCCGAGCGCCTTCGCGAGCGCCTTCGCGGCCTCCGTCTTCCCGACGCCCGCCTCGCCCTCGAGCAGGAGCGGCTTCTCGAGCGCCTGTGACAGGAAGAGCGCCGTCGCGAGCCCGCGATCGGGCAGGTAGTCGGCCTTGCGAAGGCCGTCCTCCAGCTCGTCGATCGTGCGGAAGGCCATGCCCGCAGCGTAACTGGATGGCGCTCCCAGGCGGCCGCGGAGAGCTCGATCAGCCGACGAAGCCGAGCCGGCGGTCGCGCGCGAGCTCGCGTACGTACGCGAGGCGGCGGAGGTCGACGACGACGCGTCCCTTCTCGGACTCGACGGCCACGAGGCCATCGTCACCGCCGCCGAACGCCCGCACGAGCTCCGCCGCATCGGCGGTCGGCACGAGCAGCCGCAGCAGGCCGCCGCTCTCGAACCCGAGCTCGACCTCGACCCGCTCAGCGGCCGCCATTGGTGGCTCCTTGCCTGACGGCCTGCGGCTCGAGGACGGCATCGATCAGCCCGTACTCGATCGCCTCGGCAGGCGTCATGAACCGGTCGCGGTCGATGTCCTCCATGACCTGCTCGACGGACCGCGACGTGTGCTGCGCGATCACCTCGGCCATCTGCCGCGTCGTCTCCGCGATCTCACGGGCCGCGATCTGGATGTCCGAGGGCGCTCCCCGGAAGCCTGCCGACCCCTGGTGGATCATCATCTTCGCGTGTGGGAGGGCAAAGCGCTTTCCGGGCGCACCGGCGCTCAGGACCATCGCCGCCGCGGACATGCCGATCCCGCAGCAGATCGTGCATACGTCCGGCCTGACGTGCTGCATCGCGTCGTAGATCGCCATCCCGGCGTACGCCGACCCGCCCGGCGAGTTGACGTACAGGTTGATGTCGTGATCGGGGTTCTCGCCCTCGAGGAAGAGCAGCTGCGCGACGATCAGGTTCGCGATCGAGTCGTCGACCTCCTGACCGAGAAAGACGATGCGCTCGCGCAGGAGCCGCGAGTAGATGTCGAAGGAGCGCTCGGCGCGGCCGTCCGACTCGACCACCATCGGGATCAGGGTCATCGCGTCCCCCCTTCTCGCTCGCTAGAGTGCAACCATCCAGTTGCGCATCGTACATGCAACCCAAAGGTTGCGGATCGGAGGTCTCATGGACGTCGAACGCGAGCGCTACCTCGAGTCGCCGACGGAGGAGGTGTGGACGGCGCTCACCGATCCCGAGGAGCTCGAGCAGTGGTTCGCGAACGATGTCGAGCTCGATCCGAAGCCGGGCGGCCGCGCGTCGTTCCGCTGGGACAACGGCGAGGCGCGCGAGGCGGTCGTCGAGGAGATCGAGAAGGAGCGGCGCCTCGTCCTCCGCTGGCTCGACGACGACGGCGTGGTCGAGCTGGAGCTCGAGCCGACCGGGACCGGCACGACGCTGCACGTCGTCGAGACCTCGCCCGAGTTCGCGGCCGCGCTCGACGTGCGGGCGCTCGCGACATGCATGGCCGCGTAGACGCGGTCTTCTCCGCGCTCGCCGACGAGCGGCGCCGCTCGCTCGTCGAGGTGCTGGCAGAGCGTGGCAGCGCGACCGCGACCGAGCTCGCCGCCGGCCTTCCCGTCACGCGCCAGGCGGTGGCGAAGCACCTCGCGAGCCTCGGCGAGGCCGGCCTCGTGGCGATGACGCGAAGCGGCCGCGAGGTGCGCTACCGCCTGACACCGGAGCCTCTGGACGACGCGGTCGCCTGGATCGAGCGGGTCGGCGCGAGCTGGGACGAGCGGCTCGCGGCCCTCGAGCGGCACCTGGCCGACGGCCGTCGCTCCGACGGCTGAACTGATCGAGAATCGATCATTTCCCCGGGCCGACGCGCCGGGATTAGACTCGCCTCCACTGACGCGCGACCGAAGAGGTGGGCTATGGCTGTAGCGAATGTGGCGTCGAACGCCGCGACGGAAGTGCTTCGCCCCGAGTCCGAGGAGGAGGCGATCGCGGCCTTCGGCGACGGCACGAATGTCGTCGTGGTCGGGGGCGGGACGATCGTCGTGCCGGAGATGTCGTACCGCCGCCTGCGACCCGAGCGGGCGCTGCTCCTGAAGGCAGCGGGACTCGCCGGGATCTCCCGGGACGGCTCCCGCGTGACGATCGGCGCGACGACCGCCATCGAGGAGATCGTCGGCCTGCCGGTCCCGCTGGGGCCGTGCGCCGCCAACATCGCGGACGTCGAGATCCGCGGTGCCGCGACCGTCGGCGGGAACCTCTGCGCCGGCGGAGGCTTCGAGGCGCCACGCGGCGACCTCCAGGGTGCGCTCATCGCCGTCGGCGCGACGGTGCGCTCGGCGGGCGAGGGCGGCATCGCCGAGGACCCGCTCGAGGACTTCCTCCCCAAGCGCGACGGGCGACTGGTGCTCGATGTCTCGTACGACGAGCCCGCTACGGGCGCCTTCGCGTGTCTCGACCGGCCGCATACGCACGACTACACGGCGCTCGCGGTGTCGGGGGCGAAGCTCGCGGACGGCACGATCCGCCTGGCCGCGACCGGCGTCGGCTCGTACGGCGTCCGCCTCCCGTCCGCCGAAGGCGGAGACGCGGACGCGGCGCTCCAGGACGTGACCCCGCACGACGACGCGCTTGCGTCGGCCTGGTACCGCGCGAAAGTGCTCCCCGTGCTCGTCCGCAACGTTCTCGCCGACCTCGAGGAGGGCGCATGAACATCACGGTCAACGGCGTCCAGCACGAGGTCGAGATCTCGCTGCTGACACCGCTGCTCGACGTCCTGCGCGAGGAGCTCGGCATCACCGGCCCCAAGGCCGGGTGCCACCAGGGCGGCTGCGGCGCCTGCACGGTGCTCGTCGACGGCGAGCCGCGCCGCGCCTGCCTCCTCCCCCTCGCGTACGCGGACGGCGGCGAGATCACGACCGTCGAAGGGCTCGGCACGCCCGAGCATCTCGCCCCGATCCAGCAGGCGTTCGTCCACTACTACGCCGCGCAGTGCGGCTTCTGCACGTCCGGGATGATGCTCGCCGGCGAGAGCTACATCGCGCACGGCGGCACGGACGACGAGAAGGCGATCCAGGAGGCGCTCGGCGGCCACGTCTGCCGCTGCACGGGCTACGCGAAGATCGTCGAGGCCGTCGCCGCCACGGCGCGCGGCGACTCGTTCGACCTCACCGAGACCGCCGTCGGCAAGTACACGACCATGACGACAGGAGGTGCGGAATGAAGGTCGTCGGGGCGCGCATCCCACGCTACGACGGGATCGCCCACGTCACGGGCCGCACGACCTACGTCGACGACGTCCGCGTCCCGGGGACGCTCTGGGTCAAGGCAGCTGCGCTCGCCGCACCACTCCGCCCGGATCCTGCGGATGGACACGAAGCCTGCGGAGGACATGCCGGGCGTGCACGCGGTCGTCACGCACGCGGACGTGCCGCTCAACGAGTACGGGCACCTCTCCGCTCTCGGCATCCCCGCGGACGAGCCGTTGCTCGCGGTCGACGAGGTGCGCTACAAGGGCCAGCCGATCGCGATCGTCGCCGCGGAGGACGAGGCCACGGCGGCCGAGGCCGTCGACCGCATCGACATCGAGTTCGAGGAGCGCGAGGCGTTCACCGACGTCCGCAAGGCGTTCGACTCGGACGCCCCCAAGGTCCACCAGTGGGGCAACTGGTACCCGCACTTCGAGGGCGAGATGGACCGCCGCCAGATCCGCAAGGGCGACATCGACTGGGCCTTCGAGAACGCGGACACGATCGTCCAGGGCGTCTACCGCCCGGCCGCGATCGAGCATGCCCCGCTCGAGACGCAGGTCTGCCAGGTCGTCCCGGAG
The DNA here is from genome assembly GCA_963793035.1 of uncultured Actinomycetes bacterium. Taxonomy (GTDB): domain Bacteria; phylum Actinomycetota; class Thermoleophilia; order Gaiellales; family Gaiellaceae; genus GMQP-bins7. The sequence goes on along the minus strand of CAWBYI010000010.1, from coordinate 139,226 downwards.
CCGAGCGGCCGGCTGACGATCTACTCCTGCACGCAGGCGCTCTACTTCTCGATGGGCGTCGTCGCCGCGCACCTGCAGGTGCCGCTCAACAAGCTGAAGTTCGTCGGCGGGACGACCGGCGGCGGCTTCGGCGGGAAGGTCGACACGGCGACCGAGACGATGTGCGCGCTGCTCGCACTGAAGTCGGGCAGGCCGGTGAAGTGGCGCTGGACGCGCGAGGAGGAGTTCCTCTGCTCGTCCACCCGCGCCCCGTGGCACATGGAGGTCGCGGACGCGGTGACGAAGGACGGGTGGATCCTCGGCCGCAAGATGCTCACCCTCCACGACGCCGGCGCGTACGCGCGCTTCTCGCCGTACGGCCTGACGAAGCACAGCTTCCACCACACGGGCGCGTACACGATCCCGAACCTCCAGTTCGACGGCTACGTCGTGTTCACGAACCGCGTGCCCACGACCGCGATGCGCGGCTTCGGCGTCACCTCGGTCTCGTTCGCGACGGAGACGCACATGAGCCGCATCGCGGACGTGCTCGGGCTCGACCCGATCGAGATCCGGCTCAAGAACGCGAACCGGGTCGGCGACACGTCGCCGAACGGCGTCGTCTACACGGATCCCTCGACGGTGCCGACGATCCACGCGATCGCCGACGCGATCGACCACCAGCTGCCTGCCGAGTACGCGTCGATGACGAGCGAGCCCCGTAGCGGCGAGTGGCTTCCCGAGCATCTCGTCGCGCAGGTCGGAAACCCGGAGGACCACTAGCGATGGCCAAGCACACGGGCCGCGGGATCGCGGCGATCGAGTATCCGACGGGGATGAACCAGAACGGCGACCCGTCGCAGGCGTGGATCAAGGTGAAGCCCGACGGGCGCATCGACGTCTTCGCAGGCACATCCGACATCGGCAACGGGTCGAAGACGATCCAGACGCAGATCGTCGCCGAGACGATCGGCGTCCCCTACGACTGGATCACGTACGACAACTCGAACACGGACTCGTCGCCGATGTGCACGGGGACGTTCGCCTCGCGCGCGACCTTCGTCGCGGGCAAGGCAGCCGAGAAGGCAGCGCTCCAGGTGAAGCAGAAGCTGCTCGAGATCGCGGGCAAGGAGCTCGAGATCGACCCGGAGGACCTCGAGATCGTCGACGGCGAGGTGATCGCGAAGGGGGCGCCGCAGACGAAGCTGTCCGTGGCGGACGTGGCCGGAGCGGCGACGTTCAACCACGGCGAGCTCATCACCGGCACGGGCGCGCAGCTCAAGCCGTACGCCGCGATCGTCGACCCGGAGACCGGCGAGGTCGACCTCCCGCCCCACTCGGCGATCTCGTACGCGACGTGCGCCGCCGAGGTCGAGGTGGACGACGAGACGGGCCAGGTGAAGGTCATTCGCCTCCAGCAGTGCTACGACGTCGGCCGGGCGCTCAACCCCACGCTCGTCGAGGGCCAGATCGAGGGCGGCGCGATGATGGGCCTCGGGCTCGGGGTCCTCGAGAACTGCTACCCGTACTACCCGGACGTCGAGAACCGCGGCGGCTCCTTCGGCAGCTACCTCGCGCCGGGCATGGAGGACATGCCGCAGATCGACACGATCCTGATCGAGAACCCGTCCGCCGACGGCCCGTACGGGGCGAAGGGCATCGGCGAGATGGCGAACAACCCGCAGCCTCCGGCCATCGCGGCGGCGGTCTACGACGCCGTGGGCGTGTGGATCACGGAGCTCCCGATCACGCCCGAGCGGGTCCTGCGCGCGCTCGAGGCGAAGGCCGAGCCCCGCCGCGAGGGCAAGCTCGTCGTCTTCGACGAGGAGCTCTCCGTCAACGCCGTCTCGAACGGCGGGCTGCGGTTCGAGGTTCCCGCCTGACCTCCCCCTTCAGGACGTGGAACGGCGTGGATCGCCACACCCTCTTCCCGGGTGTGGCGATCCACGCGATCGGCGGCGAGCAGGTGATGATCTGCCACGTCACCTACGAGCCCGGGACGACGGTCGCGCGGCACTCGCACCCGACCGCGGAGCAGGTGATGTGGATCGTCGAGGGCGACGTGACGATGACAGTGGGCGAGGAGACGAAGACACTCGGGCCCGGAGACGTCGTCGTCGTCAACCGCGGCATCGAGCATGAGCTCTCGACCGAGGGCGGGATGACGTTCGTCGAGGCGCTCGCGCCGGTGCTCAAGGACCACGTGCCGAACGCCGAGCGCGACCTCGTGCTCGGCGAGCAGGGCGACTCGCTGCACGCCGAGCGCTAGCCGGTCACCGCGGCGCGAGATGCGCGAGCTTGTCGGGGTTGGAGATCGCGCGAACCGCGACGACGACGCCCTCGGCGATCTCGAGCTCCTGGACTCCGGCGACGCGACCGTCCGGCCAGTAGTAGACGACTCCCGGCTCGCCGTTGACGCCGGCGACCCGGTACGTCACGCCCTGAGCGAGCGTCATCGGGCGCCAGCCGATGAGCGCCTTCGCAACGCGCAGCGCACCGACGAGCGGCCGGCGGATGGCCGGCGCCTTCCCGCCGCCGTCTCCGTACAGCGTCGCATCGGGCGCGAGCACCGCGACCAGAGCATCCGTGTCACCGCTCTCCCAGGCTTCGAGGAAGCGCCGCGCGACCTCCTCGCGCTCCGCGCGCGAGACGTCGAAGCGTCTCCGCCCTTCGTCGATGTGCGCATGCGCACGCGAGAGGATCTGCCGGGAGTTCGCCTCCGACTTGCCGACGATTCGGGCGACCTCGTCGTAGGGGTAGTCGAAGACCTCGCGGAGCAGGAACACGGCCCGCTCGACCGGCGAGAGCTTCTCGAGCAGGTGCAGGAAGGCGAGGGAGAGCGAGTCCGCCATCTCGGCGTGCTGGGCGGCGTCCTCCTCGGCAAGCGGCTCCGGTAGCCATTCGCCCGGATAGACCTCCCGCTGGCTCCGCGCCGAGCGGAGCTGGTCGATCGCGAGCCGCGTCGTGATCGTCGCCAGGTACGCCTTCGGCGACTCCGGCTCGACCCCGGCCGCGTGGTAGCGCAGGAACGCCTCTTGCACGACGTCCTCGGCGTCCGCGACCGACCCCAGCATCCGGTAGGCGATCGCGAACAGGTACGGCCGCAGCTCCTCCTGCGTCTCCATTGCCTCCTAGACGGGATAGCAGCTGCCGGCGTGACAGCGTCGTGTTAGCAGGTGTCACATCCCGGCGAGGTCCTCCGTCTACGGGGTGTGAGACGAAAGGAGGACGAGATGAAGGTTCTGCTCATCGGAGCAACGGGCGCTGTGGGCACCCCGCTCGTGTCGCAGCTCGTCGCGCGCGGGCACGAGGTCGTCGGCACGTCCCGGACCCGCGAACGAGCTGACACGGTGCGCGAGCTCGGCGCCGAGCCGGCCGTGCTGGACGTTCTCGACCGCGAAGCGGTGCGCCGGCTCGTGCTCGACACGAAGCCCGACGCGATCGTCCACCAGGCGACGGCGCTGGCGGGCGGGATCGACTTCAGGCACTTCGACGAGTCGTTCGCACCGACGAACCGCCTGCGAACGGAGGGCACGGACAACCTGCTGGCCGCGGCGAAGGAGGCGGGTGTCCGCCGATTCGTCGCCCAGAGCTACGCAGGGTGGCCGCACGCCCGCGTCGGCGGGCCGATCAAGACCGAGGAAGATCCGCTGGACGACCATCCCCCCGAGGCGGTCCGCAGCACGCTCGCGGCGATCAAGCACCTCGAGGCGGCCGTCGTCGGCGCAGGCGGCATCGCGCTCCGCTACGGCGCGTTCTACGGCGCCCCGGTCGACCCCGCGCTCGACGCCATCCGCGAACGAAAGCTGCCCATCGTCGGAGACGGCGGCGGCATCTTCTCGTTCGTCCACGTCGCGGACGCCGCCTCCGCGACCGTGCTCGCACTCGAGCGAGGCGAGCCCGGCATCTACAACGTCACGGACGACGAGCCGGCGCCGGCGCGCGACGTGCTGCCCGCGCTCGCGGCAGCGGTCGGCGCCCGGCCGCCACGGAAGGTGCCGGTCTGGCTCGCAAGGCTGTTCGCCGGCGAGCTCGGCGTCATCATGGGGACGCAACTGCGCGGCGCCTCGAACGCGAAGGCGAAGCGGGAGCTCGGCTGGACGCTCCGCTACCCGAGCTGGCGTGACGGGTTCGCAGCGGAGGCGGCCGTCGCGCACGCCGCCTGAGCAGGCAGCGGGGCCGGGCCGTCCGTAGTTTTCCGCGCCCGGCCCCGCAGCTCTCCCGATGCCGCAGCGTGTCACCCGCGGCCCGGCCCGCCGTTTCTCAGCGCAGGACGGACTTGATGTCGACGACGGGCGTGCCGTCGATCGCCTCCAGCGGTCCCACCTCGAGCTCGAGCCCGTCGATCCCGCGGACCGTGACGCGATGGAGCCCGAGCGGGTTCGGCCGATCGGACGACCGCGTCGCGAACACGCCCGTCAGCGGTCGGCTCGCGTCGTCGCGGGGGTGGACTTGCAGGACGTCGCGCTGCGCCTCGTGCAGCCAGGTCACGATGATCAGCTCGTCGCCCACGCTGATGCCGTGGAGCGCGTCCGCGTAGGACGGCTCCAGGACGATCAACGCGTCGGGCGCACCCTCACTCCCCTGCCGCGGCGCGTCCGCCCGCGTTCGCAGCGTGGAACGGACGACGCCGATCGGCACGAGCTGCACCGCTACGACACCGGGAAGGCGATGTCGCAGACCTCGTCCGTCGGGCCGGCCGCGTTCCAGTCCGCGAAGTACACCTCGCGCGGCGAGCCGGCGATCGCACGCCCCTCGCTCTCGATCCACTGCGCGACGGCGTCGTACGCGGACAGGATCTGCGGGTACTCGACCTGCGCCTTCGTGATCCGCGTGTACGCCTCGCGGTGCGCGGGCTCGACCCGGGTCGGCGAGCCGTTCGCCTCCTCGACCGGCACGCAGACCTCGACCGGGCCGTCGCTGTCCTCGTTGACCTCGCCGTGGTAGACGACGAACACGGGGGCGGCGACTCCCCCGCCCGCCTGCGCCGTCTCGACGAGCCGCCCGATTGCGTCGGGCAGCCACTCGGAGAGCTCGGGCACGCGAACGTGCCGCTGCTCGGTGAGCACGAGCTGCTCGGGGACGTCTCGTTCCTGGATCTCGTACATGTCGTAGCTCCCTTCTGCGCCGGATAGCCGGATCCGGAGGTGCGCGACGAGCTCCCGTTGCGACGCGAGGCGCCGCTCGACCGACTCCCAGTACGCGCCGACGAGCTCCGCCCGCCGCGCCTCGGGCGCCTCGACGATCTCCGCCACGCTCGCGAGCGGCATGTCGAGCCGGCGGAGCATCGCGATGAGCCGGGCAGTCGCGAGCTGGCCCTCGCGGTAGCGGCGGTAGCCGTTCTCCTCGTCGACGTGCGCGGGCATGAGCAGCCCCAGCCGGTCGTACAGCCGCAGCGCCTTCGGGGACAGCCGCGAGCGGCGCGCGAACACGCCGATGGTGAGCAGCTGCTCCACGGGCTCGAGCGTAGAGATCGGGACCGAACGCGATGTCATGCACACCTCCTCCGGCCACCGTACGACCTGCCCTTGGGGCAAGGTCAAGCGGCGTGCGCGAGAGTCAGCCGGTCGCGATGTAGTCCGTCAGGAGCCGGATCTCGGAGGCGCGCCGCTCCGCCGTGAACTTGACCAGGTCGCCGATCGACACGAGACCGACGACCCGTCCCTCCCCCACGACGGGCAGGTGCCGGATGCGGGCCTCCGTCATCAACGCCATGCACTCGTCCACCGTTGTCTCCGGCGTGACGACGATCAAGGGCGTCGACATGATCTCGCGGACGGGCGTGTCGCGGTCCGTCCGCCCCTCGAGCGTCACGCGGCGGAGGTAGTCCCGCTCCGTGACGATGCCGGCGATCGCCCCGCCGTCCTTGACCAGCAGCGATCCGATGTTCTGCTCCACCATCCGCTGCACGGCCTCGTACACCGACGCTTCGGCGTCGATCGTGAAGACGTTGCTGCCCTTCTCGTCGAGGATCTCTGCGATGTGGCTCATGCCGGTCTCGTACCCCGAAGCGCGGCGGTTCATGCCTGCGCGCGCAAACCGGTGGCAGCAGGACCGGCTCCTACGATCCGAGCGGTGATCCACCTTCGGGTCGTCGCCCCGCCGCAACTCGCCGAGCCGGCGTACCGCGTACTCCAGCGGCACGCGTCGGCGTTCAACCTCGTCCGCTTCCCCAATGCGGCCGAACGCCCCGACGGCGACCTGATCCTCTGCGACGTCGCACGGGAGGACGCGAGCGTCGTCGTCGGCCAGCTGCGTGAGCTGGGCCTCGAACGCGACGGCTCGATCGTCCTCGAGCCGATCTCCTCGATCGTCTCTCGCGCCGCACGCGACGCCGAGCGGGCGGCGGTCGGGTCTCCCGCCGACGCGGTGGTCTGGGAGTCGGTCGAGTTCCAGACCTCCGAGAGCGCGGCGCTCTCGTTCAGCTTCCTCGCCTTCATGGCGCTCGCGACGATGATCGGCGCGCTCGGGATCCTCCAGGACTCGACGATCCTGATCATCGGCGCGATGATCGTCGGCCCGGAGTTCGGCCCGCTGGCCGGGCTCTGCATCGCCCTCCTCCAGCGACAGCGCGAGCTGGCGCGACGCTCGCTGAGCGCGCTCGCGGTCGGCTTCCCTGTCGGGATCGCCTCGGCGTTCGCGCTCACAGTCGTCCTCCGCGCGGTCGAGTCCGCACCAGACGAGCTTCCGGAGGTCGCGCGCCCGGCGACCTTCTTCATCTCGCACCCGGACGAGTACTCGGTGCTCGTCGCGCTGCTCGCCGGGGTCGCAGGCGCGATCTCACTCTCCACCGCGAAGTCGAGCGCCCTCGTCGGCGTGCTCATCTCGGTCACGACGATCCCGGCGGCGGCGAATGTCGGCGTCGGCGCCGCCTACGGCGACTGGACCGAGGTCTGGGGCGCCGCCGCGCAACTCGCGGTGAACCTCGCGTGCATCGTGACCGCCGTGCTCGTGACTCTCTGGGTCCAGCGACAGCTCTTTCGGCGCAGGCGACGACTCAGCGACTGAACCACTCGCCGAGCGGCACCCTGGAAGCCAGGGGCGCTACATCGCCCTGGTCGCGCAGCGCGGTCGCCGCCTCCGCGGCCGCCGCGACGGCGACCCAGGCGAGCCCGCCGCCGACGCTCACCCGCTGCGCGCCGGCCTCGAAGATCTCGCCGATCGAGAGGCCCGGCAGCGCGAGGACGTTCACGGGCAGCGAGACGGCCTCGCACACCGTCCGGATCTCGTCGGCCGTCCGCAGGCCCGGCGCGTAGAGGACGTCCGCACCCGCCTCGGCGAACGCCTGCAGCCGCGCGACGGTGTCGGAGAGGTCCGGGTTGCCGCGGATGTGGTTCTCCGCGCGCGCCGTCAGCGTGAACGGGAAGGCGAGCGACCGAGCTGCCTCGACCGCCGCCGTGACGCGCTCGACCGCGTGCGCGGGCTCGTAGAGATGGCCCGAGGGGTCCCAGTCCTCGATGGAGCCTCCGACCGCCCCGACCTCGGCGACCCTGGTGATCGCACGTGCTGCGTCCTCGGGCGCGGCGCCGTAGCCGTTCTCGAGGTCGACGGAGACCGGAAGCCCGGACGCGGCGTCGAGGGCAGCGGCGTGCGCGACGACCTCGTCCAGGGTGACGCTCCCGTCGAGTCGGCCGAGCGTGAAGGCGAACCCGGAGCTCGTCGTCGCGAGCGCCTTGAAGCCGAGGGCCTCGAACATGCGGGCGGAACCGGCATCCCAAGGGTTCGGGATGACGAACGGCTCGCCCGCGTGGAGCGCGCGGAATGCCTCCGCCTTCGTCTCTTGCCTCGCCATCCGCCTGAGTCCTACCACGGGTCCTACTCGTCGGCGAGGGCGAGCAGGGTCGTGACCGTGGTCCAGTTGCGCGCCGTCGCGGTCGCGCCCAGGCGCGGACCGGCAAGGAGCGCGGCGAGCTTGGACCGGCCGATGCCGTTCGGGTGCCAGGTGTAGACCTCGCGGCCGCGGGCAACCAGCTGCTCGCCGCCCGTCGCCGCCGCCTCGAGCTTGGCGAGGACGTCCGCGTCCGGCTCTGCGGCGAGGAACGTGACCTGGAAGCGCTTCGGGTCGGACGCAACCTTCCCGAACGGATCACGCGAGATCACCTTCGGCGAGCTCGTCCCGGGTGCGCACGACGACGTCGACGTCGAGCCCGAAGCGATCGGCGATCGTGCGCTCGACCTTGCGCGCGACCGTCTTCGGCGCAGCCCTGCTCGAGAGCACGACGTTTCCGCTCTGGACGTAGGTCTTGACGTCGCGGAATCCCGCGCCCTCGAGCGCCTCGCGCAGCTCCGGCATCGAGATGCGCTTGTGGCGCGGGAGGTTGATGCCGCGGAGGAGGACGATGTGCCGAGCCACCGGACGACGCGGCTAGATGAGCCCGACGCGGATGGCGTGCGAGGCCGCGGCGGCGCGCGACGACTGCGTCAGCTTGCGGAGGATGTTCGCGACGTGCCGGTGCACGGTGTGCTCGCTGAGCACGAGCGACGATGCGATCTCGCGGTTCGAGAGGCCGGCCGCGACGAGCCGCAGCACCTCGGTCTCGCGCCGGGTGAGCGGCGAGTCGCCGTTGGCCTCGATCGGCGCGGCGTCCTCGAGGAAGCCGGCGAGCGCGCGCTGCAGCTCGCGCTGGTCCTCGAGCCACGGCAGGTGCGCGTCGCCGTTCAGGGTGACGAAGCGGGCGTTCGGGAGCAGGGAGGCGAGCTCGCGGCCGCGGCCGATGGGCACCGTGCGGTCGCCCCGGCGGTGCAGGACGAGCGCGGGCGCGGTGACCTGCGGCACGAGCTCGCGCACGTTCGATCCGAGGTCGAGGTCGAGAAATGCAGCGGCGACCTCAGCCTCCGCCGCGCGACGCTTGTAGCGGCTGAGCGCGGCGATCTCGTCGCCGCTGCCGTGCGGGTTGAGGAGGCCGGCGAACATCTGCGTCGCGAGCGTCCAGTTCACCCGGGCGAAGTCCACGAGCGACCGGCGCGTGGCGTCCGGAATGTCGTCGCGCGCCGCGTACGCGCCGTAGAAGACCAGCTTGCGGGCGCGCTCGGGATGCGCCACCGCGTAGCGCACGGTCGCGAGGCCGGCGCAGGAGCACGCGAAGAGGATCGCCGGCTCGCCCCCGGCGGCCTCGTGCACCGAGGCGAGGAACTGCGTCTCGTCCTCCGCGGTCAGCGGGTCCGGCAGCTGCCGCTCGGAGAGTCCCGTGCCGAGGCGGTCGTAGCGGACGACCCGATGCGTCCGCGCGAGCTCCTCGTAGAACGCGCGTTGTCGCGGATCGGCCCACTCTTCCTCCAGGTGCGACACGAAGCGACCGCCGAAGACGATCAGCGGCCCTTCACCCACGCTCGCGTACGCGAGGCGGCGGCCGTCGACCTCGCAGAAGCGGATCTCCTGCTCCATGACCCGCCAGTCTGGTGGCCCGATCGGGCCATGTCAAGAAGATGGCCCGCGGGAGCGAAGCGCGGGCCATGGCCCGGTCGCCACCATGCGGTGCATGCAGACGCGCTACGTGAACGGGCTGACGATCCGGTCGCTCCGCGACGGCGACACGGAGACGGTCGCGACGCTCTTCGCGCGGCTCGGCGACCGCTCCCGCGAGCGGCGCTTCTGCGGCGCGAAGCCCACGCTCTCGGAGGCCGAGCTTCGAGCGCTCGCGCGCACCGACGCGACCCATCACGTGCTCGTCGGCTACGTGGACGGGGACCCCGAGCCGGTGGGGATGGCGAGGCTCGCACGGGACGGGCGCGTCGCGGAGATCGCCTTCGAGGTGGCCGACGTGTACCAGGGTCGCGGGATCGGCTCCACCCTCGCCGGAGAGCTCGCCAGGGATGCGCGCGCCGCCGGCGTCGAGGAGCTCGTCGCGACCGTGTGCGGGGACAACCCGCCAGCCGTGTCGCTTCTCCGCAAGGTGGCGTCGTCGATGCACGTGAGCTGGCGCGGCCGCGAGCGCGAGATCGTCGTCGGGCTCGAAGCCTAGGCCCGAACAGTCAGCACACGATCGACCGGCCGCGGAGACGCGATGCCGGGGGCGCACCAGTTGGGGACGATCAGGTGCCAGCGCCCGGCCCGGCGAAAGCGAAGGCGCGCTCGCCACGTGCCCGGCCCGGTTCGGGCGGTCCGGACGAGGAACCCAAGCCGCGCGGACGGTCGAGCCGGGCCGCCGTTGACGAACGCCTCGACGGCTCGGTGCGTGTCGACCCCCGGCGCGACCGCGACGAGCTTCATCTGACACTCGCCGACGTGGGCGTCCGCGCGGAGCTCGACCCGGATCTGCTCGCCGATCCGCGGCTCGTCCGTCGAGAGCCGAAGCGAGAGGTCGAACTTCGCGCTCGCAGGCGCGGCGAGGAGCAACGCAACCGTCACGACGGCAAGAGCAACTCTCACGAGAGCCATACACCGCGCATACGGCTCGGGGTCCCTCGTTCGGCAGACTGTCGCCGTGGCGACGGCGCTCGTCGAGATCGACTGCGACACCCTGCGGGCGAAGATCGAGCGCGGCGAGGAGTTCGTCCTCGTCGATGCGCTCCCGCCCTTGGCGTATGCCGGCGCCCACCTGCCGGGCGCGGTCAACATCCCGCCCGAGCGCGTGGACGATCTCGCCGCGAAGCGGATTCCCGATCCCGGCCTGGAGGTCGTCGTCTACTGCGCCGGCCCGACCTGCGACAGCTCCGTCGAGGTCGCCGAGCGGCTCGTAGCCCTCGGCTACACCAACGTCCGGCACTACTCCGGCGGGAAGCAGGACTGGCGCGAGGCAGGGCTTCCGCTCGAGGGCGGCCGCGTCTAGCGGCGGGAAGAGCGCGTCAGGCAGATCGCGTTGGGGGCGTCCTCGCTCTTCGGGACGATGCGCGGCTTGTCCTGGGCGTGCGGGATCGCGACGCCGCCGATGAGGACGCCGGCGGCCAGGAGCCAGAGCGTGGCGGTGAGCCGGGCGAAGTAGCGGCGCTTCGGCGGATCGTTCGCGCCGGCCGCGTAGGCGAGGGTCGGCGGCTCCGTCGGCACAGGCGCGGGAGCGGGAACGGGAGCGGGCCTCGGCCGCTCGACGCGAGGCTCGGCGATCGGCACGACGGCGACGGGCGCGGCCGGGGCGGGCGGCTCCTCGACCGGGTGCTCGACGCTCGGCGCGGACGGGCGCCTGAAGGCGGGGTCCCGCCGTCCCTCGAGCCAGAAGAACCCGTCCTCGTCGCGGACGGCGACGTCGCCGGTCACGAACCAGTCGCCCCGGTACGCCGCGCGCGTCGCGTCCGGTGCGTTCCAGTAGCCGCCGAACAGCGACGGAGGGCCCTGATGCAGAACGAGGTCGCCGGCGTGGCCGTCGGGCAGCTCGTGGCCGCGCTCGTCGACGACTGCGACGTCGTAGCCCGGAAGCGGCCGGCCGAGCGAGCCGCGCGGGGCGCCGTCGCCCCAGTGACCGAGGAAGACCCCGGCCTCCGCCAGTCCGAGCCCGTCCTGGATGGTCAGGCCCCATTCGTCCTCGAACGCCTGGACGACGTCGTCCCCGAGCTCGTCGCCCGTGGACACGAGCCGCCGCGGCCGCGCCCAGCGGTACCGGCCGAGACGACCGGTCTCCGCGAGCGCGCGGTACTCATCGGGCGACTGGCAGAGCACCGTGACGCCGAGGCGCTGCATCAGGTCGAGTCGCTCGGCGGGATCGAATGCTCCGTCGTGCAGAACGACTGATGCACCCCGCGCCCAGGGCCCGAGCAGCGTGCTCCAGAGCGTCTGCGGCGAGTGCGCCGGGGTGGTGCACCAGACGACGTCTCCGAGCCCGGCATCGAGCCAGTGCTCGGCGTGGACGCGTGCGGCGAACGTCGACGCGTGCGTGTGCAGCACGCCGCGCGGGCCGTTCCCCCGCCCTCGCGTCGAGACGACGAAGGCGGCGTCACGCGCGCCCGTGCCGTGCGTCGGCGCCTCGCTCGGCAGCCGGTGTGCCTCGAGGCGCGCAGCGTCGATCGAGAGCACGGTGACCGGACGCGTGCAGCGCGCCAGCTCGAGCTCCGCGCGACTCGAGGCGACGGCGACCTTGGCGCCCGAGGCCGCGAGGCGGATGTCGAGGGCCGACGCCGTCAGCCGCTCGGTGGAGGGCACGGTCACCGCACCGATCTTGAGCGCGCCGAGCGTGACCTCGACCCAGTCCGGGCTCGCACCCGCGAGCACGAGCACCCGGTCGCCCGGACGGACCCCCGCCTCGCGCAGCAAGGTCGCCCAGTGCGCCGCCCCCTGCGCGAGCTGGAAGAACGTCCTCGGCTCGATGACGACGTCGTGCCCGAGGTAGGTGAGGGCGCGACGCTTCTTGTCGACGGCCAGCGCCTCGACGACGTCGCGCGTGAAGTTGAGCCTCGAGGGGACCCGCCAGGTCCCGTCCACGAGCGCGGGCGCGAGCGCGGCCTCGACCGAGCCGACAGGCTGCTGGACCTCGGCTGCCGACCGGCGAGCACCGAAGAGAAGGGACTTCACGGCACATGAGTTATCGGGGCCGGACGCGGCGTTTGCGACCGGCGAACGAGTGATTTCCAGGAAAGAGGGCCGTCGGCGCCCCGGCCGTCATAGGGCCCTCCGGGGCGCCGCCGGCACTCCGACCTATGCGTCGGAGCTCTGCTCCGAGCCGCTCCCGCGGTCGGGGCAACCACCGTCCGGGTCCGCGCCGTCGTCGCCTCCGTTCTGGACGTACGCGACGCCCGGGTCGTTCGAGTTGCGGCCGCCCGTCGCCGTCCCGTCGGCCGCGAAGGCAGACGTCACCCCGAAGGCCGCGACGGCGACGAGGACCGCCAGTAACCCGAGCGCGGCGGGCAGGCCCAGCGCCGAGCGCGGACTGCTGCTTCTCGCCTCACTCATCGGACTCACCTCCTTCACCTCGGTCGTTTCTCATCACGCGACCCATGGAATCGGAGGCGCCTAAGCGGGCTCTGATAGGCGGCTAAGAGTCTCGTGTGAGCCGTGCCTGTGGCGCGACTACGCTGCGGGCCAATGGCGACCGCTCCGGAAACGCTGCGTCCCGGCTGGCTCGACGAGCTCGGCGACTTCCTCGCGATCCCGAGCGTGAGCGCCGATCCCTCGCACGCGGCCGACGTCCGGCGCGCCGCCGACTGGGTCGGCGACAGGGTTCGCGCGCTCGGCGGCGAGGCGGAGGTGCAGGAGGACGGACGGCTCCTCGTCGGCGAGATTCCCGGCCCGGCGGGAGCCCCGACGGTGCTCGTGTACGGGCACTACGACGTCCAGCCGCCGGACCCGCTCGAGCTCTGGGAGAGCGATCCGTTCGCGGCCGAGGTGCGCGGCGAGTGGCTCTACGCGCGAGGCGTCGCCGACGACAAGGGGCAGCTCTGGATGCAGCTCGAGGCGATCGCGTCGCTGGCACGCGAGGGCACGCTGCCCGTGACCTTCCGGGTGGTGTGCGACGGCGAGGAGGAGACGGGCGGCGACGCGATCTCGCGGTTTCTCGCGGCCGACGAGGGATCGGTCGACGCGTGCGTGATCCTCGACGGCTGGATGAAGCGCCGGAACACGCCGGAGCTCGTGGTCGCGACGCGCGGCCTCGTGGCGCTCGACCTCGACGTGCGCACCGGCGACCGCGACCTCCACTCGGGCCACTACGGCGGCACCGCGCTCAACGCGATCCACGCGCTCAGCCAGTCTCTCACCGCCCTCTTCCCGCAGGACGGCCGCCTGCCCGAGCCGCTCCGCGCCGGCGTCGTGCAGCCGGACGCGGACGAGCTCGCCGGCTGGAGCGAGTTGCCGCCCGGCGCCGAGGAGCTCGACCGCGTCGGCGCGGTGCCGCTCGACGAGAACGCGGCCGAGGAGTTCTACGTGCGGGCGTTCGTCGAGCCGTCCGTCGACGTGACCGGCATCCTCGGCGGGAAGCCTGGGCTCCGGAACACGACGCTCGTGTCCCACGCGTCGGCCGGCGTGACGATCCGGGTCGCGCCCGGCCAGGACGCGGAGGCCGTCGCCGCGGAGGCGGAGCGCCTGCTCCGCGAGGCGCTACCGGCCGGCGCGAGGCTCGACGTCGAGACGGACGTCACGCCGCCGGCGGTCCTACCGCGAGACACGGCCGAGCTCGAGGCGGGGCGGGCCGCGTTCGGCCGCGTGTTCGGGCGAGAGCCGCTCGTGGTACGCGCCGGCGGGACGCTGCCCGTCCTCGCCGCCCTCGCGCGCCGGGGGATCCCGACGGTCATGGCCGGGCTCGCGCTCCCGGACAGCCACACGCACTCGCCGAACGAGCGGATGCTCGTCGAGACGTTCCCGCTCGGTGTTGCAGCCGCGCGCGAGACGTATCGCGCGCTCGGCGCTCTCTAGCCGGGCGGGACCGGCACCCGTTCTGGCGCGTCGCTCTGATCCTCGCCCGTCCGCTGGAAGAGCTCGAGCACGTGCCCGTCGGGGTCGCGGAAGAACACCTGCACGTAGCCGTCGCCACGCGGCATCGGGCCGCCGGCGAGCGGCACGCCGTTGTCGGCGAGCCGGGCACAGTCGGCTTCGAGGTCGTCCACCTCGAACGCGAGATGGTGGGTCATGCCCCGGGCGGCGCCCGGGCCGGGATCCGGTTGGCCGGCGCCGCCTGTCGTGTGGGCCTCGGAGAGCAGGTGGATCTCCGTCCCGCCGAAGCGGAACCACGCTCCGTCGAAGGCGAAGTTCGACGGCCTCGGCACCTCTTCGAGCCCCAGCGCCTCGCGGTAGAAGCGACGCGAGCGGTCGAGGTCGGAGACGACGAGCCCGACGTGCTGGATGCGCATCGCCATCGAGCCCTACCGTAACCTCGCGCGAACGACGAAGGAGGCGCGAATGCCGCTCATCAGGGTCGAGCTCTTCGACTACCGGCTGAACGACGAGACGAGCGCTGCGCTCATCGAGAAGCTCACGGACGCCCTCTGCGAGGCGACCCACCCGGGCCTGCGCGACCACACCTGGGTGATCGTCGAGGGGCACAACCCGAAGAACTGGGGGCTCGGCGGGAAGCCGTGGCCGGTCGACCAGATGCCGCCGGCGCCGGCGTCGTAGGATCGATCGACCAACGAGGAGAGGAGAGACGATGCCCGTAATCGACGTCAGGCTCTACGACCGGCGCGTGACCGAGGAGTCCGTCCCGAAGATGATCGAGGCGCTCACGAACGCGCTGCACGAGACGAGCGGCGCCGCGAAGGAGCACATCCACGTGATCATCCAGGGCGTGCCGCCGAGCCACTGGGGCCAGGGCGGGAAGCCGGGCGAGTAGCCGCTAGCGGGCGTCCAGGCGCGCGGCACTCCACGCGACGACCTGCTCCACGAGGGTCGCGTCGATCGGCTTCTCGAGCTGCGCGCGGTAGCCCGCGAGGCTCGGCGGGCCGTCGTCCGTGCGGAGGACATGGGTCAGGTTCGCGGGCGTCGAGCCCGTGAACGGCCCGCCCACGAGGCGGCCGATCTCGGCGACGTCCGCCGGCTCCACCTGAAGGTCCTTCTCGCCGGTTATCGCGAGCACAGGGCACTCGATCCGCTTCAGGTCTGCCGACGGGTCGAAGGCCATGAACTCGCGGAGCCAGCGTGCCGGCATCTTCTCCGACCCGACCCGCACGACGTCCTCGGTCGAGGCGAGCAGGCGCCGGCGCGTGCGCCGCTGATTCCAGAGGAACGGGCGCGAGAACAGCCGCGACACCCCGCTGAACGACTCCGCGATCCGCTCCGACTGGCGCTCCATGACCTCGGCTCCGGGCCGGCTCGGGCCGGCGAGGAGCACGATGCCCGCGAGACGACGATCGGCCGACGCGAGGCGCATCGCGATCGTCGCGCCGACCGAGTGCCCGATGACGACGACTCGCTCGGCATCGACACCGGGCTGGGCGCGCACTGCCTCGAGGCCGGCGCGCGCGTCGGCCGTCTCCTCCTCGAAGCCCATCGTGAGGTAGTCGCCCTCCGACTCCCCCACTCCGCGCTTGTCGAACCTGAGCGAGGCCACACCGTGGTCGGCGAGCGCGGCCGCAAGCGCATTCGCGACGTCCAGCTGCTGCCCCGGCATGTTCGAGTCGCGGTCCAGTGGCCCGGAGCCGTTGAGCAGCAGGGCTGCCGGCGCCGGGCGTCCCGCGGCCGGGAACGTCAGCGTGCCGCGAAGCCGGGTGCCGTCCGCGGCTGCGAACTCGAACGGCTCGTCCGCGGCCAACCGGACGTTCAGCTACGCCACTTGACGGTGCAGCCGACCGGCGGCGTCTCGGCCACCTGCGGCGTCTCGCCGGCGAGAGCAGCCTCGATCGCGTCGCGGAGGTAGTGCTGCGTCACGCCGTCCTCGTCGCGGTTGTCGTCGACCGTGCCGTGGTAGACGAGTCGGCGATCGGCGTCGAACACGAACGCCTCCGGCGTCCGCTCCGAGCCGAGTGTCCTCGCGATCGCCTGGCTCTCGTCGTACAGGTAGTCGAAGGAGTAGTCCGCGTCCCTGGCGTGCTGCACCATCGCGTCGAACGAGTCCGCCGGGGACACGTCTACGTCGTTCGAGTTGATCGCGACGATCCGGACTCCGCGGTCCCGGTACTCGCGCTGCAGCGCATCGATACGGCCCTCCCACGCCAGCACGTACGGGCAGTGGTTGCACGACTGGACGAGGATGAGGATCGGCGCGTCGGCGTACTCGTCGAGCGAGTGATTGCGCCCGTCGACGCCGGGCAGGTCGAAGGTCGGGGCGGACTCGATCACGCTCACGCGAAGGCCTCCTCGAGTAGCTGGCGACTGGGGACGGGAGACGGGCGCCCGTCGTCGAAGACGGTACACGCGGCAACTCAGGCCGGGCGGCCAGTCGGCTCCCGCCGGATCGACGTCGTGCCCGTCGACGCGGATCGTCGGCGAGCCGGGGAAGCCGAGCTCGACGGCCTGCCTCGTGCGTCAGCACCTCCCGCATGTCGATCGGATCCGTGATCCCGCGCTCCTCCATCACCTCGCGCAGGAGCGCCAGCGCCTCGGGGTGCGACGGGCACTCCTCCCAGATAGAGGAACTCGACCTTCACTACCTCGAGGGTACGGGAGCCGCGAGCTCCAGCTCGACGGGTGCCGCGCCCGGCTGGACGGCGTGCGTCTCGCGCGCGTGCAGCAGGGTCGTCTTCACGATCAGCTTCGCCCGCGCGAAGTTGTCGAGCTCCGTCGGGACCGGGCCGACGCGCCGTCCGAGCGCATAGCCGGCCGCGTTCCGCCCCATCGCCCGGTACGACTCGAGCGTGTAGAGCGGAGACATGCCGAAGAGCTCGAGGTTGTCCAGGGGCTCGAGGTCGGCCCGGTGGATCACGGCCGTCCCCTTCGACTGGATGCCGAGCGCGATGCCGGAGCCGGAGAGCCGTGCGCCCTCGTGGGCGATGAAGGCGACGTCCGCGACGCGGCGGACGCGGACGATCCGCGGCGTGGCACCGGCCTCCCGGATCCCTTCGCATACGGCCTCGAGCACGTCCTCGTGAGGCAGGTCGGCAATCGTCGCCCGGATCGTGTCGGCGAAAGCGGGACCGACGGCGACCACGACCTGCGCAGGGTCGTCTCCCGGCACCGCGTCCCCGCGCTCGACCACGAGCGGGTCTCCGCCCTCGGCCGCACCCGCGAGGGCGGCAGGGTCGACCACGCCCGGAAGCGCCTGGAGGAGCTCCCAGCGCGGCCCTTCGAGCCGGTAGCCGGTTCCAGGCCCTGCGTACTCGTTCGGATCGTTCACCGCGGAGTGGACGACGCCGTCCGCGTCGATGATCGCCGCCGTCTGCAGGTAGTCCGCCGACACCCGCTGGCGCTGCATCGCGAGCACCGCTTCCGCAGCATCGCCGAAGCCGCGCTCGGCGAGGGCCATCGCCACGTCGAGCCCCGAGACGCCGCGCGCGAGCAGCTCGTCCGCGGCCTCGACGTCCGCTGCACGATCGCGGTCCGGCATCTCGCCCGAGTCGTACCCGGTGGTCGCGGCGGCGACCTCCTCGTCCGTCACCGGCGGCAACCCGAGCTCGGCGAACACGGCCTGGATCCCCCGCGCCGCGAGCTCGCGGACGCGGAGCGCCTCGTCCTCGGCGACGGGCTCGATCCCCGCGTCCACCTGCCAGTCGCGCTGGACCGTGAGCCACTCGTCGAGGTCGTCCGCGTCGAAGTTGCCGCCGCCGAACGTGTTGTCGTGCCTCGGCATCACCGAGTACCCCGAGGTGACGAAGTCGGTGCCGGGGAGAAACTGGCCCATCAGCTTGGCCGTCTTCCGGATCTCCGAGTGCGACGCGATCGCGTCGTTGCCGGAGGCGACCTCGAGGTCGAGCCACGCCGCGAGCACGTTCTCGCCCAGGATCGCCCGGGTGCCGCCCGGAACGGAGAGCACGAGGGCGACGCAGGAGATCGACCCGTTCTGGACTCCCTGCGAGCCGGCCGCGCGCACGGCTGCGAGGCAGCGCGACTCGAGATAGAGCATCGAGTGTCCTTGCGCGTAGCCCATGAGCGCCTCCGACCCGGTCCCGGACGTGAAGCGCACCTTCACACCGCGCGAGGCGTACGCAGCGCCGAGAAACGCCTTCGACCACGGCGTGTCGTCGCCGTCCACGAAGACCTGCTCGGTGCCGTAGACGGACAGCGTCTCGGCATACGTGACGAGACCGCGGATCGCGAGCTCGAGATTCCGGCGCTCCTCCACCGCGCACTGGGTCATCACGCCCGGTCGGCCGGTCTGCGAGCCGACGAGAAGCGCGAGGGCGTTGAGCGGCGCGTAGCGAGCGACGCCGACGGTCGTCTCGATCTCCGAGAATCCGCGCCTCGCCGCCTCGGCCGCATCCGCGGCGAGGAGCGCCGGGCTCTCCTTCAGGTTCGTGACGTGCGCCTGGTTCGAGGGCGCCCGGCGCGCCCGGAGCTTCTTGAGCGCGAGCATCAGCTCGACCGGGTCGAGGAGGCCGACGACGCGGGCCAGCTTCGCCGGCGTGAGACCGCGCGCGAGACGGACGAGCTCGGCGCGCGGGACGTCGAGCGCCACGAGCATGCGGGCGAGCTCGAGGTCGTCGATCGCCATCGCCTCTTCCGCCACGTCGAGGTCGAGGCCGTGGGCGACGACGAAGCGGTCGATGACGTCGAAGTCCGCTGCGTCCCGGCCGTCCATGCGCACGACGGCGCCGTCCTCGACGACGAGCTCCGGCGCGGGATCCCGCGGCCCGTCCGCGGCGACGAGGCCCAGCTCCGGATACGGGCGAGACGAGCAGCTCCTTGTGGAGGTCGCGCCGCTCGCGCGACGCGAACCGCCGGCTAGCCATGCGCGAGGAGCCCCCGTTCGGCGTAGGCGGCAGCCGCCTCGCGCACGAACGCGGCGGTCGCCTCGGCGCCATGGCCTTCGAGCCGCGCAGCCCAGGCCTCGAGCTCCGGCGCGGTCGCACGCCGGGGACGTAGGGCCGTGTAGACCGCGAGGAGGAGGTCGTCGGGAACTGCGGCGAGCTCGGCCGCACGCTCGAGACTCGCCGCGAGCGGGATGCGCCCGGCGGCGCGCGCGACCTCCGACTGGCGCCGGAGCGTCTCGGGTGTCGCCCGGATCTCGGCAGCGTCGAGGCGTCCGGCGCGGACCGCGTCGAGGCTCACGTCCGCCAGCGGCACGCCGCCGGGCGTGGTCACGAGATCCGGCCGTCGAGTGCCGAGTGGGTAGTCCCGCTCCGGATCGAAGGGCTCGCCCTGGGCGCCTTGCGAATCGGGGGTGGGATCGAAGTTCACTCGCGGAGACTTTAGGCTTGGCGCTGCAACATGGGCAACAGAACGAACGATTATCGATTTTCCGACCGCGTCGCCCTCGTCACCGGGGGCGCCAGCGGGATCGGCGCGGCGGTCGCGAGGCGGCTCGTCGCGGAGGGTGCACGGGTCGCGTCCCTCGACCTCCAGGCGGCCGAGACGGAGGGCGTCCTCGCGCTCGCGGGCGACGTCTCGCGCTCGTCCGACGTCGAGGCCGCGGTGAGCCAGGTCGAGGTCGAGCTCGGGCCGATCGACGTGCTCGTCTGCTCCGCCGGGGTGCCCGGGCAGTCGCTCCCGAGCATGGAGATCCCGGACGAGGAGTGGCGGCGCGTGCTCGGGATCAACGCGGACGGCGTCTTCTACTGCAACCGCGCGGTCGCGCCGGGAATGGTCGAGCGCGGATACGGCCGCATCGTCAACCTCGCCTCCATCGCCGGGAAGGAAGGCAACCCGATGGCGGCCGCCTACTCCGCCTCCAAGGCCGCGGTGATCGGGATGACGAAGGCGATCGGCAAGGACCTCGCGCGGACGGGCGTGCTCGTGAACTGCGTCGCGCCCGCGGTCATCGAGACGCCGATCCTCGAGGGCGTCTCGCAGCAGCACATCGACTACATGGTCGAGCGCATCCCGATGGGCCGGATGGGCAGCGCGGAGGAGGTCGCCGCGCTCATCTGCTGGCTCGCGAGCGAGGAATGCTCGTTCTCGACCGGCGCGACGTACGACATCTCCGGCGGGCGGGCCGTCTACTAGTGCGGCGCATCCGCTTCCGCGGCCCGAACGGCGTCGAGGAGGGCGCCGTCGAGGACGGCGTCGTGCGTACGCGCGACGGCGACCTCATCGAGCCGAGCGACCTCGAGACGCTCGCGCTGCCCGAGCCGTACGAGCTCCTGCTCCCGGTCGAGCCGCCGGAGGTCTGGTGCGCCGGCGTCACGTACGAGCGCTCCCGGGACGCGCGCATCGAGGAGAGTGCCGTGCAGGACGTCTACTCGCTCGTCTACGACGCGGACCGGCCCGAGCTCTTCCTCAAGGACGCCGCCTGCCGCCGCACGGTCGGCCCGGGCGCACCGATCGGGATCCGCTCGGACTCGGCCTGGAACGTCCCCGAGCCGGAGATCGGGCTCGTCCTCGGCGACGCAGGCGAGATCGCAGGTGTCACCATCGGGAACGACGTGTCGTCGCGCGACATCGAGGGCGCCAACCCCCTCTACCTGCCCCAGGCCAAGGTCTACGCCGCCGCCTGCGCGCTCGGGCCGGCCGTCCTCACCCCCGCCCCGGACGAGCCGCTCGAGATCCGCATGCGCATCCTCGGCGACGCGG
This sequence comes from uncultured Actinomycetes bacterium, assembly GCA_963793035.1. Lineage (GTDB taxonomy): Bacteria > Actinomycetota > Thermoleophilia > Gaiellales > Gaiellaceae > GMQP-bins7. The sequence continues at coordinate 118,288 of CAWBYI010000010.1, read as the reverse complement.
GCGAGGAGCTGTTCTCCGGCGAGACCTCGACGAGCCGGATGAAGCGGCCCTTCGAGGAGCTCGTCGCCTACCTCGTACGCGACAACCCCGTGCCGGCCGGAAGCGTCCTGCTCACCGGCACGGGCCTCGTCCCGCCCGACGACTTCACGCTCGAGCCGGGTCACGTGGTCGAGATCTCGGTCCCGGGAATCGGGACGCTCTCGAACCCCGTCGTCCTCGCCTCGAGCCTCGTGGAAAGGAGCACCGCCCATGTCTAGGACCCTCACGGAGACGCCGGCGCGCAACTACGTCGGCGGTGAGTGGCGCGAGAGCGCGGGCGGCGAGGCGTACGAGAAGCGGAGCCCCTGGCGGCCGTCCGAGGTCACCGGCGTCTACGCGGCGTCGACGCCCGACGACGCCCGCGCCGCGATCGAGGCCGCACGCGAGGCGTTCCCCGCCTGGGCCGCGCTCCCCGGGTCGCAGCGCGCCGCCTTCTTCGGCAAGGCCGCGAACGCGATCGAGGCGCGCGCCGAGCAGATCGCACAGGACATGACCGCCGAGATGGGCAAGCCGATCCGCGAGGCGCGGATGGAGGCCCTTCGCGCCGCGACCATCCTCCGCTACTCGGCCGGCGAGGCGTGGCGGCCCACCGGTGAGATGTACGAGCCGTCCGTTCCGAACCAGCGGCTCTACACGCTGCGTCGGCCGCTCGGCGTCGTCGGTCTGATCACGCCGTGGAACTTCCCGATCGCAATCCCGGTCTGGAAGATGGCCCCAGCGCTCATCTACGGGAACACCGTCGTCCTCAAGCTCGGCTACGAAGCGCCGCGCACGGGCCTGCACGTGGCGGAGGCGTTCGCCGAGGCCGGCCTTCCCGCGGGAGTCCTGAACGTGCTCACCGGCTCCGGAGCGACCGTCGGCGCCGAGCTGGTGAAGAACGAAGGCGTGCGCGCGATCTCGTTCACCGGCTCCGTGCCCGTCGGCCGCTCGGTTCGGGACGAGGCGACAGCGCGGGACTGCCGTGTGCAGCTCGAGCTCGGCGGCCACAACCCCATGCTCGTCGCCGCCGACGCTGAGCTCGACCGCGCCGTCGAGGCCGCCTACGCGGGAGCGTTCTGGTCGGCCGGTCAGAAGTGCACGGCGACGCGGCGCATCCTCGTCCAGGATCCGGTGTACGACGCGTTCCGTGACCGCCTCCTCGCGCGGATCGAGTCGGGGAAGGTCGGCGACCCGGCCGATCCCGAGGTCGAGGTGGGGCCGCTCGTCAACGAGAGCGCGATGGAGGACGTCCTGGGCGCCATCGAGCGCGCCCGAGGCGAGGGCGGCAGCGTGCTCGCGGGCGGCGAGCGGGCCGACGACGAGGCGTATCTCGTGCCGCCGACCGTGTTCGAGGGCCTGGCCGACGACGCCGAGCTCTCGTGCGAGGAGGTCTTCGGCCCGGTGACCTCGCTGTACCGCTATTCGACGCTCGACGAGGGCCTCGCCCGCGCGAACGCGGTGCGCTTCGGTCTCTCCGCCTCGATCTTCACGCGCGACCTGCACGCCGTCCAGCGGTTCACCGAGGAGATCGGCGCGGGGATCATCCACGTGAACTCGCAGACGGCGGGGGCGGACGTGCACGTGCCGTTCGGCGGCGTCAAGGGCTCCGGCTGGGGACCGCACGAGCAGGGCCGCGCGGCGATCGAGTTCTACACCGAGATGGTCACCGTCTACCAGGACGCGCCGCTTGCCTGAGAGCGGGCGCACGCTGGTCACCGGTGCGCTCGGCTGCCTCGGCGCGTGGACGCTGAAGGCGTTGCTCGACGACGGTGAGGAGCCCGTCGGCTACGACCTCGGAAGCGACGACTCGCGGCTCCGGATCGTCCTCGACGCCGACGAGCGCGAACGCGTGACGCTCGTGCAGGGAGACGTGACCGAAAGGGCCGAACTCGGGCGCGCCCTCGACGAGCACGACGTCACGCATGTGATCCATCTGGCGGCGCTGCAGGTGCCGTTCTGCCGGGCCGACCCGGCGCTCGGGGCGCGCGTCAACGTGGTCGGGACGGTCGTCGTCTTCGAGGCGCTGAAGGAGCGCCGCGACCGGATTGCGGGCCTCGCGTATGCGAGCTCGACCGCGGTCTACAACGCGTCCGACCCGTCGCCCGCCCCGGAGTCCGGCGGCACGGCGCCGGGAACGCTCTACGGTGCGTACAAGCTCGCGAACGAGGCGATGGCGCGGATCTTCTGGCAGGACGACGGCGTCGCGTCGATCGGGATCCGTCCGTACGTCGTGTACGGCCCGGGACGCGACCAGGGGATGACGTCCTCCCCCACGCTCGCGATGGCCGCAGCCGCGCGCGGCGAGCCGTTCGAGATCTCCTACGGAGGCACGGCGCAGTACGACTACGCGCCCGACGTGGGCAGGGCGTTCGCGCGTGCGGCGCCGGCGGCTCGCGACGGCGCGCACGTCGCGAACTTCCCCGGCGAGCGGTCGTCCATGTCCGACGTCGTCGCGGCGATCGAGGCGGCGGCGCCCGAGGCCACGGGCACGATCACGTGGATCGACGAGCAGCTTCCCTTCCCCGAGTCGCTCGAGTCCGGCCTGCTCGAGCAGCTGCTCGGCCCGCTGCCCCACACCCCCCTTTCGGAGGGCGTCGCGCGGACGATCGAGCGCTTTCGTGAGCTCCAGGGGAGTGAACACGCCTCGCCGACCTCCCGTGCCTGAGCCCGGCAGACCCATCCGACGACTCGCCCCGCTGCTGGGGCTCCTCCTGCTTCCGCTCGCGCTCGTCGCGTGCGGCGCGAGCGGCCCGACGCAGGTCGGCGCCGAGCCCACCCGCGACTGGCCGAGCGAGTCGGCATGCCCGTCGAACCTCGCGAGCATCTGCGCGGGCAAGCAGCTCGAGATCTTCAGCACCATCAACGAGCCGAGCGGCACGTCGTACGGCGTTGCGAGCTCGAACGAGGACGTGTTCGTCATCTGCCGCTGGCCGCCCGGGGCCGCCGCGGCGAGCTGTGAGCAAATGCCGCCGGGCGGCGCGCAGGTCGTCGGCGAGGCGGCCGTCTACCGCGTCGCGGACTGAAGCGCCTGCGCCGTCGCGGCCGCGACGACCGCGGCCGCCGCGACGAGCACGATCGTCCCGCCCGGCGGAAGGTCCGCGTAGTACGACGTCGTCAGCCCCAGGAACACGGATCCGAGCCCGATCGCGATCGACAGGAGCAGCGTCGAGGCGAGGCTCCGGCCGATCCTCGTCGCCGCCGTGACCGGGAGCACCATGAGCGCCGCGATCAGGAGCACACCGACGATCTGCATCGAGAGCGCGACGGTCAGGGCGGCAAGTGCCGCGAGCACGATGTTCAGGGCTCCCACCGGTACGCCCGAGACCCGCGCTCCCTCCTCGTCGATGACCACGGCGGAGAGCGCGCGGTAGAGCAGCGCGATGCACGCGAGCCCGGCCGCGCCGAGGAGCGTCACGACGACGAGGTCCTGGCGCGTCACCGTGAGGATCGAGCCGAAGAGGTACTGGAAGAGGTTGACGTTCAGCGCACCGGCCGCGGACACGAGCACGACACCCGCGGCGATCCCCGTGTAGAAGACGAGCGCGAGCGCCTGGTCGCCGGCCGCGAGCCTCCGCGATCGCAGCCACTCGATCGCCACCCCGCCGGCGATCGCCGCGACGAGCGCGGTCAGGATCGGCGAGACGTCGAGCAGGAGCCCGAGCGCGACCCCGGCGAACGCGACGTGGCCGATCCCGTCGCCGATGAGACTCATGCGCCGCTGGACGAGGAAGAACCCGACCGCCGGTGCCAGGACTCCGATCACGGCCCCGACCGCGAACGCCAGGCGCATGAACTCCGACTCAAGCATGGACGTGCGAGGGGTCGTGCCAGACGCCCGGAAGCTCGGACGGCGGCCCGTCGAAGACGATCGTCCCGCGCACGAGCACCAGGCGCTGGACGTGGTGCTCGACCGCGCCGAACTCGTGCGAGACGTAGAGAACCGTCACGCCGAGGTCTGCATGGAGCCGTGCGAGAAGCTCGCCGAGTGCTTCCTGGCTCTCTGCATCGACTCCGGTCGTCGGCTCGTCGAGCGCGAGCAGCCCGGGACGGCCCGCGAGCGCCTTCGCGATCAGCGCCCGCTGCTGCTGGCCGCCCGAGAGACGTCGCAGCTCGGCGTCCGCCCGGTCGGTGAGGCCCACGAGCTCGATCGCCTCGTCGACGCGCTCGCGGTCGGACCGACGCAGCCGGCCGACGATCCCGCGGGCCGGGAGCGTCCCAGCGGCGACGACCTCGCGCACCGTGACGGGCGCGTCGAGCATGAGCGACGCGCGCTGCGGGAGGTATCCCAGCGTGGCCCGCCGCGAGAACCGCTCGGCCGGCTCTCCGTAGAGGCGCACGACGCCGGCACCCGGCCGCTCGAGGCCGAGGACGAGCCGGAGGAGCGTCGTCTTCCCGCCGCCGTTCGGGCCCGCGATCGCGACGAACTCGCCCTCGCCGATCCGCAGATTCACGTCGTGTAGAACCGGCCCGCCGCGCCCGTAGGCGAACTGAACCGAGTCGAGCTCGACCGCCGGCGTCACGTGCATCCCAGGGCCTTGCGGAGCGCCGCGAGGTTCGCGCGCATGACCGAGAAGTAGTCCTCGCCCGCCGAGACCTCGTCTTCCGTGAGCCCCTCGAGCGGATCCAGCACCGCCGTCTCGGCGCCCGCCTCCCGCGCGACCGTCTCGGCGAGCTTCGGCGAGACGAGCGTCTCGGAGAAGACCGTGGTCGCGCCGCCCTGCTCCACCTCCCGGACGAGCGCCTCGATGTCGCGGGCGGACGGCTCCGCCTCCGGGACGACTCCGGTCAGCGGCACCTCCTTCAGGCCGTAGGCGCGCGCGAGGTAGCCGAAGGCGGCGTGGCTCGTCACCAGCTCGCGCCGCTCGCAGTGCGCAAGCCCGGTACGGAACTCTCGGTCGAGCTTCTCGAGATCGGCCACGAGGGGATCCGCCGCGGCCGGTCGCCCCAGCGCGGCGGCGACCCTGCGCGCCATCGCGGCGAAGCGCATCGGATCGAGCCAGACGTGCGGGTCGGCGTCCGCCTCGCCCCCGATGAGCGCCATGCCCTGCAGCACGTCGACGGCGCCGTCCTGGCCCGCGACCGCGTCCTCGAGCGCGGGCTGGAACCCACGGCCGAGATAGAGAACGACGTGTGCATCGCGCACGCGCTCGATGTCGCGGGCGGAAAGCTCGACGTCGTGCGGCTCGGCGCCCGCGGGGGTGACGCTCGTCACGTTGGCCGCCGGGTCGATGCGCTCCGCGAGGAACGCGAGCGGATAGAAGGCGGCGACCACCTCCGTGCCCGACGCCGCGTCGCTCTCGCCCCCGCCGCAGCCGGCGGCGAACGCGACGAGCACGGCGGCGCCGAGCGCAAGGATGAGAACGATTCTCTCTCGCACGAGCGAGGTCTGTATACCACAGACGGTGTTGAGAATCACTATTATCTCGTTGTGGCGAGCGCACCTTCCTGGGGCGAGCACGTCCGCGCGGAGCTCCGCCGCTCCGGCGCGCGGACGGGCGGCGCCCGCGAGGCGGTCATCTCCCAGCTCGAGCGCCAGGACTGCTGCGTCTCGGCCCAGGAGCTCTTCGACGGCCTGCGCTCGGAGGGCCAGAAGGTGGGGATCGCGAGCGTGTACCGCGTCCTCGAGCGGCTGTCGGAGCTCGGTCTCGTGCACCGCGTGGATCTCGGCGGCGGCGTGACCCGCTTCGAGCCCGCGCTTCCGGGCGGCGAGCACCACCACCACCTCGTGTGCGACGAGTGCGGGCGCGTCGAGATGTTCGACGACGCCGGCCTCGAGCAGGCGCTGGAGCAGGTCGCCGGCGCCCGCGGCTACGAGCTCGCGCAGCACGACGTCGTGCTGCGCGGCGCCTGCGCCGACTGCAAGTCGTAGACCCGGCGCTCTCCCGCTGTCGTAGGCTGACCGTTCCGCAGTCAGAGCCGAAGGGAGACGCGACGATGAAGGACGGAAAGGTCTTGAAGATCGGCGGGTTCATCTCGGGCGGGGTGCTGATCGTGTTCGGCATCATCGTCATCGCGCTCGGGATCTACGGGATCTACTTCACGCGCGACTCGATCAAGCAGGAGGGGATCGTGTTCGGGCCGGCAACCGACCCCGCCGTCCAGGAGCACGCAGAGCAGTGGGCCGGCGAGCCGGTCGAGACCGGCAGCCAGGCGCTCGCGTTCGCGGAGATCATGCGCGAGCACACGCTGTCGGCCACCGGCGGCCTGACGTACGCCGAGATGGGCCAGTACCAGGCGGCTGACGACCCGACCGACAAGGCGGGCACGAACGACCCGGAAGCCGCGGCGATGGACGAGAACGGCCAGCCGATCTCGAACGGCGCTCGCGACATCTGGGTGACGGAGACCGCGCTCACCACGGCCCTCAACATGGGCTACATGGCCGAGATGCTCTCGATCTTCAGCATCGTCGTCGGCATCGCGCTGCTGCTCGCCGGGATCGGCTTCGTGATCCTCGCGTACGCCGTGTTCGGGCGACGCAAGGGCTCGGCGGAAGCCGTCTCCCCCGCGCCCGCCGCCGGAGCCGCCCCCGGCTAGCTAGTGGAGGAGCGGCTTCAGGACGTCGCGGGAGATGAGGAACCCGCGCTTCACGAGATCCTCGGTGGCCTCGAACGCGCGGTCCTCGTGCTCGATCGAGACGACGTAGTCGTACCCCTCGCGATAGAGGGCCGCGATGAAGCGGTCCCAGCGGACCTCGCCGAGGCCCGGTAGCCGCGGCACCTGCCAGCCCATGCCGAGGGACACGGTGCCGTTCCGGTAGAGCCCGTCGCGGTCGATCTCCATGTCCTTCGCGTGGACGTGGAGGATCTTCGCCGCGTAGTCGCGCACCACCCGCTCGTAGTCGATCATCAGCCAGACGAGGTGGGACGGATCGAGGTTGAGCCCGAAGCTCGGGCTGTCGACGATCGAGAACATCTCGTCCCACACGGCCGGCGTCGAGGCGAGGTTCGTGCCGCCGGGCCACTCGTCGTACGAGAAGAGCATCGGGCAGTTCTCGATCGCGATCTTCACGCCGCGCTCGCCCGCGTAGTCGACGAGCCGGGGCCAGACCCGCTTGAACTCGCGAAAGTTGTCCGGCACGTTCTTCGTCTTGTCGCGGCCGACGAAGGTGCCCACGATCGGGACGTTCAGCTTCGCGGCCGCGTCGATCACCTTCTTGAGATGTGTGTTCGCCGCGCGTCGCTCGGCCGGGTCCGGGTGGAGGTTGTTCGGGTAGTAGGCGAGCGACGAGATCTCGAGCCGGTGGCGGAACATGAGGTCGCCGACGGCGTCGGGATCGAGCTTCGCGACGTCGATGTGCGACGTCCCCGCGTAGCGGCGGCGCTCGCCGCCCGCGGCGGGCCAGCACGCGACCTCGAGCATCTGGAAGCCCTCGCCCGAGGCCCAGGTCGCCACCTCCTCGAGCGTCCGGCGTGGGAACGGGGCAGTGAGCAGACCGAGTCTCATGCGGGCACCTCCACCCAGCGTCGCTCGCGGTGGGACAGGGCGACGGCGTCGCAGAGGACGTTCTCGACGTGGCCGTCGTGAAAGGTCGGGTAGTCCGGCGCGTCGGAGGGGCCGCCGCGCGCGACGTCCGCGTACACGGCGCGGTAGAGCTCGCGGAACGTGGCCGCGAAGCCCTCGGCATGGGCGACCGGGAGGTGCGTACGTCCCGCGGCGGCCTCGTGTAGAAGCGAGGCGTCGCGGGGAAGCAGCTCGTTCGGCCGGCCGCGGTGGCCGATCCAGAGCTCCTCGTGCCGCTCGGCGTCCCACGCAACCGAGGTCTGCGACCCGTCGACCTCGAAGCGCAGCGAGTTCTTGCGGCCTCGCGACACCTGCGAGACGATGCACGACCCTCGCGATCCGTTCTCGTAGCGAAGGAGGATGTGCGCGATGTCCTCGGTGGACATCTCCGCGTCCTCGCGCTCGACGTCTGCGGCGCTGGCGAAGGTCTCGACCTCGCCGATCGGCCGGTGACGGACCGGGATCGCGGTGGCCAGATCGGCGAAGATCTCGACGATCCGCGAGCCGGTCACGAACTGGGTGAGGTCCATCCAATGCGAGCCGATGTCGCCCACGGCGCGCAGCGCTCCCGCGCGCTCCGGCTCCAGGCGCCAGTTCCAGTCCGTCGGCTCCGCGAGCCAGTCCTGCAGGTAGCCGCCGTGGACGTTCCAGACGTCGCCGACGTCGCCCGCGCGGACCCGCTCGCGCGCTTCCTGGACGAGTGGGTAGAAGCGGATGTTGAAGTTCGTGCAGTTGACGAGACCTGACGAGGCCGCGAGCTCGACGAGCTCGGCGGACTCCTCGGAGGTCATCGCCAGCGGCTTCTCGCAGACCACGTGCTTTCCAGCGGCGAGCGCCTGCACGACCTGCGGGTGGTGGAGGTTGTTCGGAGTCGTCAGGTGGACGACGTCGACCCGGTCGTCCTCGAGCATCGCGTCGTAGCTCTCGTAGACGGGCGCGAGGCCCTTCGAGCCGGCCCGCTCGGGGCTCGACCCGACGACGCCCGTCACCTCCACGCCGAGGCGCCGGAGCGCGTCCACGTGGACGACGCCGATGAAGCCTGTCCCGACGACCGCGGCCTTGAGCTCGTCGACTCGCTTCATACCGAGCCGCTCGCTGCCGCCGCAGCCTCGCGCTTCGCATTGGCCTGGGTACGCCGGCGCACGACCCGCTCCGTGCGTCGCACATGCTTGCGCGCCTCGGCGCCGGCCCGGGAGGCGTCGCCCGAGCGGATCGCATCGACGATGGGCACGTGGAAGTCGGCGAGATCCGACTGGTCCCAGTACGTCCAGTAGGTCGCGAACGCCGTGGACACGTCGATGCCGAGGACGAGCCAGCTCTGCAGCAGCGGCTCGTTGTCCGCCATCTCGACCATCGCGCGATGGAACGCCAGGTCGGAGGAGACCTGAGAGCGCCAGTCCCCGCGACCGGCCGCGCGGCGCATCTCGGCGACGTGCCGCTCGAGCGCGCGCACGTCGCCCTCGGCCTTCACGGCGGCCTCTCGCGCCGCCAGGTCCTCGAGCGCCGCCCGGACCGGGAAGACCGGCAGCAACTGCGTGTCGTCGACAGCCCGCACGCGCGCGCCGCGGAACGGCTCCGACTCGACGAGCCGCAGGAGCTGGAGGTCGCGCAGCGCCTCGCGCACCGGCGCCTGGCTCGTGCCGAGCTCGCGCGCGAGACGCGTCTCCACGAGCCGCTCGCCGGGCGCGAGCTCACCGCGCAGGATCCGCTCGAGCAGGATCTCCTTCACCTGCTCGCGGAGGACGGTGCGCTCGACCGTCACCGCGTCACCCGCTGACGACCGGGTTCGTGATGGAGCCGACGCCTTCGATCTCGATCGTCACCTCGTCGCCCGGCTGCAGCAGCCGCTGCGGGTCGCGGAAGACGCCGACGCCCGCGGGCGTGCCCGTGAGGATCAAGTCGCCGGGCTCGAACGTGATCGTCTGCGAGGCGTAGCTGATGATCTCGTCCACGCCGAAGATGAGATTCGCGGTCGTCGAGTCCTGGAGCACCTCGCCGCTCACGATCGCGCGGATGCGGAGGTCGTGCGGGTTCGGGATCTCCGAGGCCGGCACGACCGCCGGACCGACGGGACAGAACGTGTCCGGCGACTTGCCGCGCGTCCACTGGCCGTCCCCGAACTGGAGATCCCGGGCGCTGACGTCGTTCGCGCAGATGTAGCCGCGCACGGCCTCGAGGGCGTTCTCCTTGGACACGCGGCTGACGCGCGACCCGATGACGACGCCGAGCTCGGCCTCGTAGTCGCACTTCGTCACGACCGGCGGGATGACGATCGGCTCGCCGGGCCCGATCAGCGTGTTCGGCCACTTCGCGAAGAGCAGCGGCGCGCTCGGGAGCTCGACGCCCTGCTCCTCCGCGTGGTCACGGTAGTTCAGACCGACGCACACGATCTTCGACGGCAGCTCGATCGGGAGCACGTGTCAACCCTAAACCGGTGGCACGCCTCGTTGCAGGCCACTGTTGCAGCGCCGAGGACACTGCGAGAAGCTTGCGGCGATGGCAAGCGCCTCGGAAGCGCGATTCGCGGACGGCCTCCGCTACCGCATCGAGATCCCGTCGGTCGAGGGGCCGGCCGCTCTTCGTGCCGTGATCGAGGAGGCCGATGCCCGCGAGGTACCCGTGCGCCGCGTCTCCCAGGGGTCGGGCGTGATGATGCTCACCGACCGTGAGCTCCAGGAGATGGCCGAGCTCGGCGCCGAGCACGGGATCGAGGTGTCGCTCTTCCTTGGCCCTCGCGGTGCCTGGGACGCCGGCGGGCAGTCGTTCGCGACGGGTGCCGTCGGCGGAGTGGCGCGCGGCAGCGTAGGCGTCGAGTGGTGCGTCGCCGAGGTCACGCGCGGGCTTGCCTTCGGCATCCGCTCGTTCCTCGTCGCCGACGTCGGCGTTCTCGCCGAGCTCGGGCGGCGGAAGCGAGCCGGCGACCTGCCCGAGTCGCTCGTGCTCAAGACATCCGTCCTGCTCCCGTGCGCGAACCCGGCCACCGCCCGGACGCTCGAGGAGCTCGGCGCGACGACGATCAACGTCTCGACCGACCTGTCGGCCGCCGAGCTCGGCGAGCTGCGCGCCGCGTGCGCCGCACCGCTCGACGTCTACGTCGAGGTCCCCGACGACCAGGGCGGCTTCGTCCGCTTCTACGAGGTCCCCGATGTGATCCGCGCCGCGGCGCCCGTCTACGTGAAGCTGGGGATCCGCAACGCGCCGAACATCTACCCCGCCGGCCTTCATCTCGCGGACACGGCGGTGAAGCTCGCCCGCGAGCGCGTGCGCCGGGCCGAGCTCGTCCTGCGCCTTCTCCACGAGAGGGCACCCGAGCTCGTCGAGGGACGCGGCGAGGACGCTCCGGCCGACCTCGGGATCCCCGAGCGATGAGGGAGCGCTTTCTCGGCATCTACACGGCCGCGCTCGCGGACATCCTCGACGCCCGGGGACTGCGGCACCAGACGCTGCCGACGGCGATCCGGCCGCTCGCGCCGGGGACGAAGCTTGCAGGGCAGGCCTTCACCGTGTCCGGCCGGCCCAGCGACGCCCCCGAGTACGACAAGGCCCTACGCAAGGTGCTTCGCATGCTCGGCGAGGTTCCTGCGGGGCACGTCGCCGTGTACGCCTGCGAGCACGAGGTGTCGGCACATCTCGGCGAGCTCTCGGTGACCTCGCTCAAGTCGCGCGGGGTCGCGGGCTGCGTCCTCGACGGCGGCTGCCGCGACGTGCGCTTCATCCTCGACGAGGGTTTCCCGGTGTTCTGCGCGCACACGACGCCCGAGGACTCGACCTGGCGCTGGGAGCTCGAGGCGACACAGGTTCCGATCACCATCGGCTCGGTGCGCATCGAGCCGGGGGACTGGGTCGTCGGCGACGACGACGGTGTCGTCGTCGTCCCGCAGGCGATCGCCGAGGGCGTGCTCGCGGAGGCCGAGAAGAAGGCCGCGACGGAGAGCCAGGTCCGCGTCGCCGTGCGGGACGGGATGACGCCGCTCGAGGCGTACGAGCGCTACGGGACGTTCTGAGCTGCGCGAGGCCTCGGCGCTCTAGGGAACCACGACGAGCTTCGTGCCGGCGCCTTCCGCCTGGCGACGCCACGCGTCCGTGACCGAGTCGAGCGGGACCCGCTCCACGTCGAACCGGATGTCACCGGCAGCCACGTGCGTCACGAGCCGACGGTAGTGCTCCGCGAGCTCGTCGGGAGGGACGGCGAAGTTCGTGTGGCCGAGGATCGAGAGGCTCTTGAAGCGCACCGCGGCGGATGCGAGCTCGGCCGTCGCGCCCGCCGACTGGCCGAGATTGACGACGGTGGCTCGGGGCACGGCGGCCCGGACCGCTGCTGCGGCCGGCTCGCCCCACAGCGGGTCGAACACGTAGCTCGGGCCCTCTCCGCCGAACGCCTCCTTGAACGCCGCTTCGAGGTCGTCGGCCTCGTCGAGACGGATGGTCGCGTCCGCTCCGACCTGCGCCGCGCGCTCGAGCCCGGCCGCGCTGCGGCCCGCCGCGACGACTCGGGCTGCACCGAGAAGCTTCGCGGTCTGCACCGCGACGAGGCCGACCGAGCCGGTCGCGCCGAGGACGAGCACCGTTTCGCCCCCGGCCAGCGGCGCGCGCCAAGCGAACGGCAGCCAGCCGGCAAGGCCGGCGATGCCGAGGCCGGCAGCGACAGCCGCGTCCACGCCCTCCGGCACGTCGATCGCGTGTGCGTCCCCGATCGGAGCGCGCTCGGCCATCGCGCCCTGCGTCGTCCGCCCCAGCGAGCCGCCGAAGATCCAGACGATCCTGTCGTCGATCCGCCCGACCGCTTCGCAGCCCGGGACGTACGGCAGCTCGGGATGCCCTGTCGCAAGTATTCCGCGCGAAACCGCGAGGTCGATCGGGTTGATCGGCGCCGCAAGCACCTCGATCGTCTCGCCCGACGGATCGGGCGCGTCGCCCACCTCGGGCAGCGCACCCAGCTCGCGCACCAGGGCAGCTCTCATGAGTCGTCGTCCTCTTCCTCGTCCGCCGTGACGGGGTTCCAGGCCGGGGACGAGTCGTTGTCCTCCGGATCCGTGAGCCGCGTGATGTTGCCGTTCAGGTCGATCAGCTCGATCGCGCCGTCGCGAGAGAAGGCGATCGTCTGCCCATCCGGAGACCAGGCGGGCTCGAATGCGTCCGAGCGGGACTGGGTGTAGCGCCGCGCCGACTTTCCCTGGAAGTCGACGCTGTAGATGTCGTAGATCGTCCCGTCGAGATCCCCCGCGAACGCGATCCGCTTCGAGTCCGGTGACCACGTCGGGCCGTAGATCGTCTGTCCGAAGCTCGTGACGCGACGCGCCCCGGACCCGTCGGGCCGAACGAGCCAGAGCTCCCGGACAGGCGTCCCCGGCGTGCGCTGCGTATAGGCGATCCAGTCGCCGTCCGGCGACCAGGCCGGATCGGCCTCCTCGGCGAGGGACTTCGTCAGGCGGTGCGCTCCGCTCCCGTCGACGTTCATGACGTAGATGCGGCCGGGGCTCCTCGTGAATGCGATCGACGTCCCGTCGGGCGACCACGTCGGGTGGACGTCGTTGTCCTTCGTGGACGTCAGCTGCTGTGTGTCGCTCCCGTCAGCAAGCATCGAGTAGACGTCGAACGACGTGCCGCGCCGACTCGCGAACGCGATCCGGCTCGCGTCGGGCGCCCAGGCGGGGTCGATCTGGAAGAACACCGCCTGCCGACCCTCGGTGTCGGCGTCGGAGTCGGTCAGGCGCTGCTGCCCGCTACCGTCGGCGTCCAGCTCGAAGATCGCGTAGTCGCCGTCGCGCGTGCTGACGAGCAGCAGGTCCGGCCTGGCCCCGCCCGATCCGCCGCACGAGGCCGCGGCGAGAGCGAGGACCGCGACGAGCGCCGCGGCCCCGAGCAGCCGCGCCCTCACGCGTGCGCCACTGGCTCGACGCCGAGGAACCGCCGTTGCATGTCGCTGTCGCCGGCGAGCTCCGCGGCGGTCGTCTCGAGCGCGATCTCGCCGCCGACCATCACGAGCTGGCGATCCGCGACCGAGGTCGCGACGTCGAGCTTCTGCTCGATGAGGAGGATCGCGAGCCCGTCCTCTTCGAGCTTCTTCACGGTGTCGATCAGGGTGTCGATGACGGCGGGCGCGAGGCCCTCGGAGGGCTCGTCCATGATCAGAAGGCTCGGGTTTCCGAGGAGCGCGCGCCCGATCGCGAGCATCTGCTGCTCGCCGCCAGAGAGCTCGGCGCCGCCGTTCCGCTTCCGCTCCGCGAGCCTCGGAAAGAGCTCGTACACGCCGTCGATCGACCACTGGCCGCCGTCGCTGCGCGCGGCGATCTTCAGATGCTCGTTGACGGTCAGCGAGGGAAAGAGCCGCCGGCCCTGCGGGACGTATCCGATGCCCGTGCGTGCGATCTTGTACGACGGCTTTCCGACGAGCTCCGTTCCCCTGAAGCGCACCGAGCCCTCGATTCGCGGCGGGCTGAAGCCCATGATCGCCGCGCACAGCGTCGACTTCCCCATCCCGTTGCGGCCGAGGACCGCGACCGACTCCTTGCCGACCGCCATCGTGACGTTCTGGAGGACGTGGGCGCTGCCGTAGAACGCGTCGAGGCCGTCGACCTCGAGGAGGAGCTCACTCACGCGCGTAATGATGGCGGCCGAGGTACAGATCGTGCACGAGCTGGTTCGCCCGGATCTCGTCCGGCGTTCCTTCGACGATCACCCGGCCGTCGTTCATCATCGTCACCTGCTCGGCGACGACGAGCGCGATGTCCATGTCGTGCTCGATGAGCACGAGCGTGATCTCGCGGTCAAGCGTGAGCAGGAGCTCCGTGAGGAGCCGCCGCTCGCCGCGCGAGAGCCCGGCCGCCGGCTCGTCGAGCATCAGGATCTTCGGCTCCGACGCAAGCGCCATCGCGAGCCCGACCTGGCGGTGCTCGCCGTGCGAGAGCTCGCCGACCTCGGCGTCGAGCTTGTTGTCGATCGCGACCCTGCGCGCCGCCTCCCGGGCACGTTCCCTGATCTCGCGGTCCTTGCGCGGGAGGAGAACGGGTCGCAGGTGGCCTCCCCCGACGCCGAGGATCGAGAGGTAGATGCTGTCCTCGACGGAGAGCCCGTTGAGGAGCCGCGACTGCTGGTAGGTACGCGCGAGGCCGAGCCGCGCCCGCTTGCGAGCCGCGACCCTCGTCACGTCCCTGCCGAACATCTCGACCGTCCCGCTCGAGGCGGGGAGATCGCCGGAGATGACGTTGAAGAGCGTCGTTTTGCCGGCGCCGTTCGGCCCGAGGATCGCGTGCCGCTCGCCGGAGGCGACTTCGAGGTCGACGTCGTCGACGGCGTGGAGCCCGCCGAACCGCCGGCCGACCCCCCGCAAGCGGAGGGTCGGCTCGGCGTGCTCGACGGCTGGTGCTGCTTCGGTCACCGACCTACTTGATGACCTGGTTCGTGATGACGCCGTTCTTGACGACGCGGATCTTCCCCTGCCACGGAAGCTTCCGCTTCACGCAGGCGGGGACGGTGCGACTAGGCGCCTTCTTGCTCGGGCCGAAGTAGCCGCCGAACGTCTGGTCGACGTTGGGCACGTAGCCCGCGAGCGTCACTGCCGGCTTCCCGCCCTTGCGCACGATCTGGAGCGGGTACTGGTCCTGGACCGCCTGGCGCCGGCTGTCGAGCCGGAGGATGCCGCCGTTGGCGACCTGGAAAGCGGGCCGGAGCGTGCGGGGCAACGACCGCTGCAGTGCTGGGCCGACTGCGCCCCTCGACCTGTCGAGCCCCTGGACCATCGCCCAGGCGGCGTTCCAGTAGTTGTAGAAGAACCCGTCGTTGATGTCCGCCACACCCGGGGCGAACCACTTGCCCGCGTTCCTCACGTACGTGCGTGCCTGGGCCGTCTTCAGCTCGCCCGTCTGGGCTGTCCCGAAGCCGCCGATGTACGCACCGACGAGCTTGGGTGCGACCGTCGCGAAGTTCCCCAGGAAGTACAGGAACAGGTTGCCCGAGTGCTGCTTCGGGTCGATCGCTCCGTACGCCTGCTCGAACGCGGTCAGAGCCGCTCCCGTGTTGGCGCCGCCGACGAGCCAGAAGTAGCCGTCGACCTGGTTCGGCCTCGGCAGCTGGCGGATGAACGGCGCGTAGTCACCGCCCTGCGGCGGCGTCCAGACGCGCTTCGTGATCTTGCCACCGATGCCACAGAAGTCGGCGATGATGCCGGCCGCCGAGGTCCACGGGAAGCTGTAGTCGTCACCGATCAGCGCGGCCGTGCGCCAGCCGAGCTTCTTGTAGAGGATCTCCCCGAGACCCGCGTTCCACTGGGCTCCGTCGCCGTGGTAGCGGAACAGGTTCTTCGGCGCGATCTGCATCGTCGGGTCCTGCGACCCGGCGGTGCCGATGATCACGGTCTTCTGCGGGTTCGCCTTTGCCCAGTTCGCGATGGAAACCGCCTCGTCACCGGACAACGGCCCGATCATGATGTCAGCCTTGAGCTGGCTCATGAGCCGGCGCGTCTCCTTCAGCGCAAGCGCAGGAGTCTCGTCGCCGCAGCCGATGCCGACGAGGTTCAGCCGCTTGCCGCCAGCTGTCCCGCCGGTCATCCCTGCCGAAGGCTTCTTCCTGTTCTTCGGCCTCGCGCCCGCGTACTGGGACAGAGCAGCGATCGTGCCCGCGCTGTCCACCTCGTATCCGAACGCGAAGGCGCCCTTGCAGTCGGTCATGATCGCGAACCGCACCTCGCCGCTCTGCGCCGTCGTGGCGAGAGCGCCCGAGGTCGCGATCGTGCTACCGACCACGAGAACCGCCAGCGGAAGCAAGAGCTTCCACCTTCCTAGCTTCATGGTCCCTCCTCTCGTGCCTGCGCTGTCAACCTGCCTGGTAACCCCGTGGAAGAGCCTAACCAGTGTCGATTGCCGATATCGAACCTCCCTCCTAGCCACTTGCCTCGGTTGCGGGTTTCGCGTCCGCCGAACCGCGAGGCGGACGATTTCGGCCGGCGACGTTCCAGAGCCGGTCCCAGAGGCCCATCAAGCCGTCGGGCGACACGATCACGATCGCGAGGAAGATGAACCCGATGACGGTGTTGAAGGTCCCGCCGATCACGGGCAGCCCCGAGGCGGGGATGCGATTCGTGACCTCGTTGTTGATCAGTAGGAATGCGACCGCGCCGAGCCACGCGCCCTCGATCCGGCGGAGCCCGCCGATGACCGCGATCACGAGCAGTTGGATCGTGGCGTCGAGACCCATGATCGTCGGCGAGAGCTGCCCGAACCACCACGCATAGAGCACTCCTCCGATCGCCGCGATCAGCGCACCGATGCCGAACGCCAGCGTGCGGTGGAGCGCGACGTTGTAGCCGAGCGACGCCATACGAACCGGCTCGTCGCGAATGCCCTGCAGCGCGATCCCGAAGGGGGTGCGGATCAGGTAGCGGATGAGGAGATACACCGCAACGGCCGAGATGAGCGCGATGAAATACAGGCGCTGCCGGTCGTTGACGATTTCGCCGATGAAACCGGGCGTGTACTGGTCGACGCCCGCGACCGGAGAGAAGCCGCCGATGAGCGTGACCGACCCGACGAAGAGGAACGCGATCACGGTGTACGTGAGCGTGAGCATGAGGAAGTAGATCCCGTAGCTCCGCGAAGCGACGGCGCCGAACACGAGCCCGATGGCGGTCGTCAAGAGGATCGCGGCGATGAGCGCGACGCGTCGGGTCCCAGCCGAGCAGCAGGCCCTTCGTCTCGCCCCCGGGCACGCGCTGGGTGACCATGTTCGCGAGCGCGTAGCCCGCGATCCCCATCAGGCCGGCCTGGGCGAGCGAGATCATCCCACCGTAGGCCGAGAGGAAGATGAGGCTCGCGGCGCCGATCCCGAGGATCAGCGCCTGCGTGAGGATCGAGTTCAGGAAGAAGTCGCTGAAGAGGAGTGGCGCGAGGACGGCGACGACGAGCGCGCCGAGCCCGATCGCGCGCTCCGCGATCTGCTTCGAGGACCCGAGGCTCACGCAGCCCTCCCGAACAGGCCCTGCGGGCGAAAGGCGAGAACGAGGGCCATCAGCACGAAGGTGAGGACGACCGAGTACTGCGTGCAGCAGTTGTCGCCCGTCGTCGGCAAGTAGGCGACCGCGAACGAGAAGACGAGCCCGTACAGGATCGAGCCCACCGCGGCACCGGCGAGCGAGCCCATGCCGCCGATGATCACGACGACGAGGGAGAACAGCAGCCACTGCCCGTCCTGCCCCTGCGCGATGGACGACTGCGATCCGCCGACGACCGCTCCGAACGCCGCGAGTGCGGAGCCGACGAGAAAGGCGATCGCAAACGTGACCTGGATGTTGATTCCGAGAGCCGAGGTCATCTGGCGGTCGTCGACGCCAGCGCGGATGACCATCCCGGTCTTCGTCCGCTGGAGCCAGAGCCAGAGGACGATCCCGACGCCGATTCCGAGCGCCAGCATGACGAGGCGTGCGAGCGAGTAGCTCACGCCCGCGACGTGGAGATTGACGAACTGATTCGTCCAGCCGGGCCAGCTGAGGCTGACGGCGTTGCCGCCGAACTGCTGCGTCCCCGCCGGCACGGTGCGCGGGAAGTGCGCGATCACCTGGTCGGCGACGATCACCGACACCGCGATCGTGATGAGCGCCTGGCGAAGATCCTGCCCCTGGTTCCAGCGCAGGAGGAGCTGCTGTACGCCGAGACCGAAGAGACCGATACAGACCATCGCCACCAGCCATGGGACGACCCAGTCGAGCGTGCTGACTTCGGACGACTGCAGCGAGAACCCCGATCCCGTCATTCGCTGCTGCACCTCGTACGCGACGTAGCCGCCGAGGAGGTAGAAGGCGCCGTGGGCCATGTTCACGACGCGCATGAGCCCGAAGATGAGCGAGAAGCCACTCGCGACGATGAAGAGGAGCCCGGCGAACGTGAGCCCGTCGAGGATCGTCGTCAGGAAGGCGCCGAAGTCGTCGAACGCGGAGCCGAAGTTCGTCGTGCGCCAGCTCCCGCCACCCTCGAGCGGCGCGGGCTGCGCGAGGAAGAGGACGTATGCGATCCCGAACAGGACCAGCCCGCCCGCGACGAGCCTGGGCGCTAGCTGAGCGACACCACCTTGACGGAGCCTCTCCACCACCAGCGGGGCGAAACTACCAAGCGCCGTTCAGGCTTTCAACGAGGAACGCTCGATAATCGATTGTCGGGAGCGGCTCTTCGCCCGCTCGCGGCCTCGCTACTCGGCCGGGCTCAGCGTGACCGCGATCGAGCCGTCGGCCCGCAGGAGCTCGAGCGATCCGCCGCCCACGCTGAAGCGCTCTGCCACGCCGAGCGCGGCGAGATACGCCGCTTCCTGATCCATGACTCCCGTCGGCTCGGCGCAGAACTTCCGCGTCGAGGCAGGTGGCTCGATCGCGATCGAGCTCGCATCCGTCGTGTAGGACGACGTGTAGGTGTTGCAGCCAGCCGATCCGGACAGCCCGCCCTCGTCGTCGAACGACGCGGTGAGCACGGTGCCCGCGATTGGCGACGTCACGGCGTCGCCTTGAAGCAAGCTGGTGACCTGCCACGAGCCGACCGGCGTCGCCGTCGTGAAGCGGAGCAGCTCGACGTCCTCCATGTCGCTGAGCACGAGCTCGTCGTCCTCTGTGCTCCAGCGCGCGGACCGTCCAGAAGCCCGAGGTACATGCGTTCGACGGCATCCGCCGGAGGCGGGCACGCCATCAGCGTGGAGCGATCTCGCCCAGCTCGAGCGTGTCCCCGTCGACGGTGTACGAGCCGCCGTAGCGATTGCAGCCCGAGGAGCCGCCGAACCTCCCGTCCTCGAAGAGCACGCTGGGGGCAACGGTCTCCCAACCGCTGACCTCGACGCCGGACGACAGCACCCACGGGATGCCCTCGAACGACGACGGATCGCTGCTGTCGTCGCCTCCGCCGCAGCCGACCGCGACCTGTACGAGGAGCAGAGCCCCGAGCGCGGCAACGACGAGCCTCACGACTCGACGATAGCCGCGGCGACGTCGCGCGCGCTAGCCCCGCTCCCAGGCCAGTCCGGCCGCCAGCACGACCTCGTCCCGGGGCGCGATCAGCTGCATGTTCCCGATCGCGAGCCCGGCCCAGCCCACGAGGTTGACCCAGCGCAGGAACGACGACAGCGGCAGACGCACCTCGAGCTCGTCGGCGTCCTCGTCCGGAAGCTCGATCGCGACGCACGGGCTGACGTAGAGATCGACGTCCGGCTCGTAGCGGCGCCACTTCTCGATCGCCCGGTAGGCGGCGAGGACGTCGTCGGAGCTGGCGCGCTGCGCCGTCTCGAGCTTCTTGCGCATCGCCGTCCCGTACTCGTGCGACCGGTCCGGGAACGTCGCCGCGTGCGACTGCACGGCCTCGTGCTGGAACTGCGGCCACGTGTTCGCCTCCGGGTCCGGGACCGTGGCCTCCACGACCCGCGCGCCGAGGCGCTCGAGATCGGCGACCCACGCCTCCGCCGCGTCGCTCGTCTCGGTCGTCCGCCCGTCGCCGATTCCCGGCGGCTGCCGCATGAGACCGACCGTCAGGCCGTCGAGGCGCGGCTCGGGCACGGCCCGCTGCGTCAGCACGGACCACATGAGGGCCACGTCCTCCACCGAGCGCGCCATCGGCCCGACCGTGTCGAGCAGCGGGACGAGCGGGAACACGCCCTCCGTGGAGATCAACCCCCACTCCGACTTCAGGCCGACGGTCCCGCAGGCGGCCGACGGGAGCCGGATCGAGCAGCCGGTGTCGGTGCCGAGCGCGAGCTCGCAGAGGCCGGCCGCGAGGGCGGCGGCCGAGCCGCTCGACGAGCCCCCGGTCGTCTTCCCCGGGAGCGACGGGTTGTGGCACGTCCCGAACCACTCGTTCTGGCCGAGGACGCTCCAGGCGAACTCGGGCAGGTGCGTCTTGCCGACGAGGACCGCTCCCGCGTCGAGGAGGCGCTGGACGGCCACCGCGTTTCTGTCCGGGACGTGGTCCGAATAGAGCCCCGAGCCGTATGTCGTGCGGATCCCGGCCGTGTCGAACAGGTCCTTGACCCCGAGCGTCCGCCCGGCGAGCGGCCCCGCACCCGCCTGGGTCGGCTCCACCTCGGTGATGAAGGCGTTCCAGCGGTCGTCGATCACGGGACGAGCGCCACCGCCTCGACCTCGACCTTCGCTCCTTCGACGGCGAGCCGGGAGACCTCGACGAGCGTGCTCGCCGGCCGCGACGCGCCGAAGACCTCCTGGCGAACGGGGTTGATGAGCGGCCGGTCGTCGACGTCGGTCAGGAACACGGTGACCTTTACGACGTCCTCGAAGCCGCACCCCGCCGCAGTGAGCACTGCTCGCATGTTTTCAAAGACCTGGCGCGTCTGCGCGACGACGTCCTCGCCGCCGACGAGCCGTCCCTGGCCGTCCACGGCGACGATCCCCGACACGAAGAGCAGGTCGCCGGCGACCACGGCGTCCGTGAAGTGCGAGATGGGCTCCGCGAGCCCGTCGACGCGGATCTCCCGCCGGCTCATCCGACGCTCGCCCGCAGCTCGCTCAGCTTGACGCGGGGGCTGATCCGCTCCGGGTCGACCGGCAGCTCGAGCAGCGCCGGCTTGCCCGAGGCGAGCGCGCGCTCGAACGCCTCCTCGAAGTCCTCGGTGCGCTCGACGCGCTCGCCGTAGCCGCCGTACGCCTGCGCAAGGGCCGCGAAGTCGGGGTTCTCGAGCTCCGTGCCGATCACGCGCCCCGGGAACTGGCGCTCCTGGTGCATCCGGATCGTCGCGTACATGCCGTTGTTCACGAGCAGCACGACGATCGGCAGGTCGTACTGGACGGCGGTCGCGAACTCGGGCGAGCTCATGACGAAGTCGCCGTCACCCGTGAAGCAGAGCGCGATCCGGTCCGGGTGGACGAGCTTCGCCGCGATCGCCGCCGCGACGCCGTAGCCCATCGACCCGCTGCGTGGGCAGGCCTGCGTCCCGAACCGCCGGAACTCGGCGAAGCGGTGCGCCCAGACGGTGAAGTTGCCGGCGCCGCAGGTCTGGATCGCGTCCGGCGGCAACCGGCGACGCAGGAACGCCATGATCTCGCCGAGGTCGACCGGGCCCTCCATCGCCTCGTGGCGGAGGTTCGCCTCGTAGTCCGTCCGGGCGGCGGCTCGCCACTCCGCCCAGCGCGGCTCCACGGGATCGAGGTCGCCCAGCGCCGCGGCGAACTCGGGCAGCCCCGACACGATCGCGACGTCTGGTTGGTACACGAAGCCGAGCTCGTCCGGGTCGGGGTGCACGCGCACGAGCGTCTGACGCGGGCGAGGTGGCTCGAGCAGGGTGAAGCGGCGCGTCGGCACCTCCCCGAGACGCCCTCCGATCGCGAGCACGAGGTCGGCGTCCCGCAGCCGCGCAGCGAGCGCGTCGTCCATTGCGACCCCCAGCACGCCCACGTACGAGGGCGAGTGGTTGTCCACGTAGTCCTGGCAGCGGAACGCGGAGGCGACCGGCAGGTCGCTCGCCTCGCAGAACGCGAGGATCCCGTCCGCCGTCTCCTGTGTCCAGCCTCCCTCGCCGACGACGACGAGCGGCCGCTCCACGACCCCGAGGAGCTCGCGCAGGCGCGCGAGATCCTCCGGCTGCGGCGTCGGCTGCTCGACCACGACGGGAGCGGCGTCGGCGACCTCGGCCTCCTCGGCGAGCATGTCCTCGGGCAGCCCGAGCACGACGGGCCCCGGACGGCCGGAGAGCGACAGCCAGATCGCGCGCGCGATGTCGTCCGGCACACGCTCGGCGCTCTCGATCTCCCACGCGGCCTTCGCGATGCCGCCGAACACCTGGCCGTAGTCGAGCTCCTGCCACGCCTCGCGGCCACGGAACGCGCGCGGGACCTGGCCGACGAGCAGGAGCATGGGCGTCGAGTCCTGCTTCGCCGTGTGCACGCCCACGGCCGCCTGCGTGGCCCCGGGCCCGCGCGTCACGAGGCAGACCCCCGGCCGCCCGGTGAGCTTGCCGTACGCCTCGGCGGCGTTCGCCGCGCCCTGCTCGTGGCGGCAGGAGACGAGCCGGATCGACGAGTCGTAGAGCGCGTCGAGCACGGGCAAGAAGCTCTCGCCGGGCAGGCAGAACGCGAGCATCGACGCCGTTCCGCTCGAGCTGGTCGACGAGGATGCGGCCGCCGGTCCTCATCGCGGCAGCGGCACCTCGAGCAGGATCGTCGCGCGCTGGAGCTTCGGCTTCTCGTCGTCCGCAGGATCGACGTAGCGGATCGTGCGCTTCCCCGCCCACTCCGCCGGGAGGACGAGCACACGCACGAAAGCCGTGGGCTCCGTCGCCGATGCGGTCGCGAGCACCGGGAAGTCGGCGCCCTCGGTCCACGCGTCGCCGGCGCGGTAGGTGTGCGTCCCCTCGGGCGACTCGATCGTCAGCTCGCCGAAGAGCAGCCGGCGGATGCCCGGGCCCGGATGGACGTGGCGATATGCGACCCCGCCCGGCGGGAAGTCGATGCGGTCGCAGCGGACGACCCAGTCGCCAGGACCGGGATCCCCCACCTCCCAGACGAGCGCCGGACCGTCGACTCGCGCGAGACCGAAGAACGCGACGTTGCGGTCGAGGTCGTATACGACACGAGCGCCGTCCTCGGTACGCACGCCCTCGGGATGCTCCTGGAGCCGGAGTGTCAATGGAAGAACTGGCCGCCGTCGATGACCATGGTCTGCCCCGTCACGAAGTCCGCCGCCGGCGTGCACAGGAAGACCACCGCGCCGGCGACGTCCTCGGGCACCTGGTCGCGCTGGATCGTCCTCGCCGCGACGGACACGTCGCGCAGCGCGTCGACCACCTCCGGGTGCGCCTGCACTCCCTCGGACATCGTGAACCCGGGGGCGACGCAGTTCACGTGGATCCCGTCCCTCCCGAGCTCCTTCGCGAGCGCGCGGGTCAGCGCGACGATGGCGCCCTTGCTCGTCACGTAGTGGAGGAGGAACGGCACACCGCGAAAGGGCGTCCCGGACGAGATGTTCACGATCTTCCCGCCGCCCTGCTCGCGCATCACGGGGACGACTGCACGGCAGGTGAGGAACATCGAGGCGACGTTCACGTCCATGACCTGCCGCCACTCCTCGAGCGGGATCTCCGTGAACGGCCGCATCGCCAGCGACGCGTAGAGCCCGGCGTTGTTCACGAGGACGTCGATCGAGCCACAGCGTTCGTGCGCCTCCGAGACGACGCGCTCGACGTCCGCCTCGTTCGCCACGTCGGCGGTGAGGCCGACGCCGTCCGCGTATGCGCCCGCGGCTTCCTCGGCACGCTGGAGATCGACGACGACGATCCGCGCGCCCTCCGCCGCGAGCCCGTCCGCGATCGCCCGCCCGATGCCCTGCGCAGCGCCCGTGACGACCGCGACCTTGCCGTCGAGCTGCCCCATCAGGAGAGCGGCGAGAACGACGTCGGGACGAGGATCCGGTTCTGCTGCGTGTGCATGAGCGGCTGCACCTTCGCGAGGAACGCCTGCCAGCGCTCGTCGGCCTGCAGCCGCCCTCGCTTCTCCTCGCGCTCGGCGTACGAGTCGTAGCGCCAGAGTGTCGTGTAGGTCGACAGCGCGCCGACGTCCGTCGTGAACGCGCCCACGAGCCCGCCGAGGATCTCCTGTTGCAGCGGGATCCCCTCGCTCTCGTAGAGCCGCACGAGCTCGGGGAGCTTTCCGGTGTACACGTGGTAGTCGCGCTGCTCGACGATCACACGGCGCTCACGCGGGCAACGATAATCGGTTGCATGGCAGGGCAGTTCGTCCGGCTCGACGCGGTCCGCGCGTTCGAGCTCGCCGCCGGCGTGTCGGGCCGGCCGCTCTTCGGCGAGGGCGCGATGCTCAACCTGATCCGCTTCGAGCCGGGCTCCGAGGTGCCGCTTCACAGCCATCCGCACGAGCAGCTCGGCATCGTGCTCGAGGGCATGCAGGCGCTCGTCGTCGACGGTGTCGCGCACGAGCTCGGGCCCTACGAGGCGTACGTGCTTCCCGGAGGCGTGGAGCACTCGGCGTATTGCGGGCCCGATGGGGCGCTCGTGCTCGACGTCTTCACGCCGGTGCGCGAGGACTACCTCGAGCGCTGGACCGGCGAGGCCTAGCGCGACGCACGCAAGGTCGTCTAGGCTCGGCCGATGGTGCGTGTCGAGGACACCCACCGATACGGCGTCCCGGTCGATCGAGGATTCGCGTTCATCACGGACACGGCGAACTGGCCGACGTTCTGGCCGAGCTTCGTCCGGCTCGAGCCCGGATCGCGCTGGGGAGCTCCGGGTGACACTGCCCGCCTGGTGACGCGGTTGCTCGGCCGCGAGCGCGAGCTCGAGATGACGTTGACCGCGCTCGAGCCGAATCGATTGGTGACCTACACGAGCAGGCAGCCGGGTCTCCCCGATGCACGGCACGAGCGCCACTTCGAGCCCGACGGGGACGGCTTCGTGTATCGCCTCGTCGTCGAGTACGAGCCGCGCGGCGGCGTCCGAGGGCTCTACGACCGAGTCGTGCTCGTCCGCGGGATCCGCCGTGCCTTCCGCAGCACGTTCGAGGCTCTCGAACGAGAGCTCGAGCAGCGCTAGCCGGACAGCGCGTCGCGGATCCGGTCGGGGATGGGCGACGGACGGCCGTCCGCGTCGACGTGCACGACGGTGTGGCCGCCGAGAATGTAGGGCTCGCCGTCCTTCGAGATCGTCCACGCGTACGTGATCGAGGTCGTCCCGAGCCGGTCGACCCGGATGCGGACCTCGATCTCGTCGTCGAAGCGCAGCACCTTGAGGAACTCGGCCTGGACGTGCCTGCGCGGGAAGTCCGCCCACTCCTCGACCGACAGCACGGAGCGGACGAGCCCGACCTCGGCCGCCTCCGCCCAGCGGAAGGCGTTCGAGAAGTGGATCCGCCCGCCCGCGTCCGTGTCGACCCAGGCGACGCGCAGCCGCTCGACGTGCTCGACGCTCATCGGGAGCCGGGTGACCGCCGGCCGGAGCCGACGGTCACCGCGTCGTCCTCAGACAGCGGCCGGAACCCCGGACAGCGCCTCGGTCACGGCGGCGCAGCTCGTCACCGTCGAGACGTTCTGGAGCGCGTAGTTGATCGACGCGTTGTGCCAGTCGGCGTTCATCGTCGAGCAGCCGTCCTCGGGCACGACCATGTAGTAGCCCTTGTCGGCGCCGGTCCGCGACGTGTGCTCGATGGACATGTTCGTCCAGGCGCCGGTGACGATGATCGTGTCGCGGCCGAATCCGGTGAGCAGGTTCTCGAGCCGCGTTCCCTGCCAGGCGCTCATCCGCATCTTCTGGACGATGAAGTCGCCGTCCTGCGGCTCGAGTCCTTCGGCCGGAGCGGCGCCCCAGGAGTCGCGGACAAGCGCACCCGTGTCCTTGACGCCCTGGAAAAGCGGCGCGTTCAACTTCAGCCCCGGAGCATCCGGCTCGACGATGTAGTGGACGTGGATCACCGGGATGCCCTTGCTGCGGCAGGTGTCGGCGAGGGCCTTCACGTTCTCGACGACGTTCTGCTCCTTCGCGTGCTCCGGCGAGCCGGAGTCGGCGAACGCGCCACCTTCGATGATCACGTCGTTCTGCAGGTCCTGGATGATCAGGACACAGCGATCGGCGTCCAGCGTCAGTGCTTCGTCGCTCATGCAGGCCTCCTTAGCCCATGTACGGCTCGCGCCGTGGTCCGACGATCGTGCGGATCGTGTACAGCGAGGTGCAACTCGGGATGTAGAGCGTGTGCCAGTCCTCACCGCCCCACGTGAGGTTGCCCGTGTTCTCCGGGACGCGGATCGTCCCGAGGTGCTCGCCCGCGGCCGAGATGACCCAGATGCCGCCCGGCCCGGTGACCCAGATGTTGCCCTTCTCGTCGCACTTCATCCCGTCCGGAATGCCCTCCTCGATGACGCCCGAGCCGACGCCCTCGAAGAACATGCGCCCGTTCGAGATGTTCCCGTCGGCGTCGGCGTCCCACACCTTGATGTGCGCGCGCGGCGTGTCGTTGACGTAGAGGAGCGACTCGTCGGGCGAGAAGCAGACGCCGTTCGGCATGTCGAACTCGTCCCTGTCGACGAGCAGCTCGAGGTCGCCTCCACCTGCCGGGATCCGGTAGACGCCCTGGAAGCCGAGCCGGCGCTTGCGCGGATGCCCGAAGCCGGGGAAGCGGCCGTACCAGGGATCCGAGAAGTAGATCGCGCCGCTCGAGTGGACGCAGACGTCGTTCGGGCTGTTCAGCTCCTCGTCCTCGAACTCCTGGGCGATGATCTCGCGCGACCCGTCCGGGCTCTCACGAACGAGCGAGCTCGTCACGTGCTCGCAGACGAGCAGGTTGAGGTCGGCGTCGTACGTCATCCCGTTGCACTTGTACGAGAAGTTCTTGACCTCCACGACCGTGCCGTCGGGCGTGTACTTGCGCCGCACGTCGCCGGGCATGTCCGAGAACAACAGGTGATGCTCCTTCGGGTGCCAGATCGGGCCCTCCGTGAACGTGAAGCCGGTCGCGACCCGCTCGACGGATGCGCCTTCCTCGACGAGCTCGAAGATCGCGTCCGACTTCGCGTCGATCCCGAGGCCAGTGTCGGTGCTCGTCACCGTGCCCCCTTTCGGCCTTCAGAAGTGGCGGTGCTGTGTCGAGCCGACTCTAATACTCCGGCCGCAGCGCGGGCTTGGATCATCGATCATCGAGCGGCAGCCGGTTGGTTCGCGGCGAGTAGCCTCCGGCCATGACCCGCTACGTCATCAGCGGGGGACGCGAGGGCTACGAACGGCTTCGGCTACTCGCCCGGGTCCGCTGGCCCGAGACGGCGCAACTCTTCGCGGACGTAGGGGTCGCGCCCGGGCAGACGTGCCTCGACCTCGGCTGCGGCGGCGGCGCTGTCACCATGGAGCTCGCCAGGCTCGTCGGTCCGTCCGGCCGGGCGGTCGGGATCGACATGGACGAGGTGAAGCTCGAGCTCGCGCGCGCGGACGCCGCCGAGGCGGGCCTCTCGAACATCGAGTTCCGGAGCGCCGACGTCGGCGAGTGGAACGAGCCAGAGGCATACGACGTCGTGTATGCCCGCTTCCTCCTCGAGCACGTGCCGGGGCCGCTCGACCTGCTGCGTCGCATGTGGGCGGCAGTGCGGCCGGGCGGCGCGCTCGCTGTCGAGGACGCGGACTTCGAGGGACTGTTCTCGGACCCGCCGCATGCCGCCTTCGAGCTCTGGAAGCGGCTCAACCCGGAGGTCCTCGAGCACCACGGAGGCGACCCGTGGATGGGGCGCAAGCTCCGCCGCCTCTACCTCGAGGCAGGCATCCCCGATCCCGAGGTCCGGCTCACGCAGAACGTGAACACGTCGGGCGAGGCGAAGATGCTTCCTGCGGTCACGCTCGCCGCGATGTCCGACGCGATCCTGGGCGCGGGGCTCGCCTCCGAGGACGAGCTCGACGAGGCGATCGGAGGCCTCGAGGCGTACGCGACGGATCCGACGACGCTCGTGGCGGGGCCGCGAGTGTTCCAGGTCTGGTCGCGTAAGCCCGCCTGAGCGCCTCAGCGCATGAGAACGCCGCCGTTGACGTCGAGCGTCGCGCCCGTGATGTAGCCAGCATCCTCCGAGAGCAGGAACGAGACGAGCGCGGCGACCTCCTCGGGCCGGCCGACCCGACCGACCGGAATCGTCGTCGTCATCGCCTCGATGCGCTCCGTGCCGATCGCGCGCAGGTTCGGGCCGTCGATGGACGCAGGTGCAACGGCGTTCACCGTCACGCCGTGCGGCGCGAGCTCGGTCGCGGCCCTACGCGTCAGCGCCACGATCGCCGCCTTCGAGGCTGCGTAGTGCACTCCGACCCGTCCGACGCCGGTCTGGCCCGAAACGCTCGCGAGATTCACGATCCGGCCCGCTCCCCGCTCGCGAAGCGCGGCCCCGACGACACGGCAGCCGAGATACGTGCCACGCAGGTTCGTCGCGAGCACGTCGTCCCACTCATCGACGTCGATCTCCCAGAAAGACCGGAACTCGGTTCTCGCCGCGTTGTTGACGAGCGCGTAGACGTGTTCGCCACCCGCGGCAAGCAGCCGCTCCCAGGAAGCGAGCTCGCGGACGTCATGCTCGAACGCCTCCGCGCCGTCGCCGAGCTCTCGTGCGATCCGCTCGGCGCCCTCGAGATCGAGGTCCGCCAGGACGACGCCGTAGCCGTCGGCATGCAGCCGCCGCGCGATCGCCTCGCCGATGCCGCGCGACGCTCCCGTGACGATCGCGACGCGGGTCACGGCTTCACCGGGTCAGCGGCGGAGGAACCGCTCCGTCCTCCGCCTCATTCCACCTCGACGTGGATGCGCTGCTTCGCGGCCTTCAGGAACCCGCCGTCGCGCTTGGCGCGCACGGCCAGGATCTCGGACAGGATCGAGAGCGCCGTCTCCTCCTGCGTGTCGGCGCCGATGTCGAGGCCGCAGGGCCCCATGATCCGGCCGAGCTGCTCTTCCTGGACGCCGGCCTCGAGCAGCCGCTCGCGGCGGCGCTCCTGGTTCCGGCGCGATCCGAGGGCGCCGACGTAGAACGCCTCGGTCGCGAGCGCGCCCATGAGCGCCGGCTCGTCGAACTTGTCGTCGTGCGTCAGGACGACGATGGCCGTCTGGTGGTCGGGCGCGACCTGCGCGAACGCCTCGTCGGGCCAGGCGACGATGAGCTCGTCCGCCGACGGGATCCGCTCGCGCGTCGCGAACTTCGCTCGCGCATCGGCGACGATGGTGCTCCAGCCGAGAAGCCCCGCGGCGCGGCAGAGCACCTCGGCCGTATCGACCGCGCCGTAGACGAAGAGCCGCGGCGGCGGGCCGTACACCTCGGCGAACACCTTCGTGCCGTCCTCGAGCACGAGCAGCTTGTTCCTGCCGCCGCGGATCACCTCGTCCGCCTGCGCGACGGCCTCGTCGGGGGCCGAGCCGAGCGTCTCGCCGCCCTCGAGCACGAGCGCGTTCGAGCCGACGCCGTCTCCCTCGACGACGGTGAGCAGGACGCCGCGGTCGCCCGACGCAGCGAGCGCGGAGAGCCGCTCGACGAGGCTCACGCCGTCACTCGAGAGGCTCGACGAAGACGTCGATCTCGCCGCCGCAGGGGAGGCCGACGCTCCATGCGAGGTCGTCCTCGATGCCGTAGCTCAGCAGCTTCGGCTCGCCGGTGCGGAACACCTCCTGGGCGTTCTCGAACACGTCGCTCTCGACGCAGCCACCGGAGACGGACCCGCACATCTTCCCCGACTCGGAGATCGCCAGGCTCGTCCCGATCGGCCGCGGTGCGGAGCGCCGCGTCGCAACGACGGTGGCGACGACGACCTTCTCGCCCTCCTTCTTCCACGCCTCGATCTCGGGGAGGATCTCCTTCACCGCGCCCATTATCACGATCGCGGGGGTGGCTCCGTCGGGCGATAGCCTCCCGCGCATGACCGACCAAGCGGCGGTAAGCCTCCTCCGCTGGCTGCGGCGGCAGCTTCGCCAGCCGACGCCGTGGCGGGAGCACCTGGAGGCGGCGGTCGAGAACGACGACCCGGCCGAGGCGCGGCGACTGGTCGCGCTCGTCCCGTTCACGGAGGCCCAACGCCGTCACGTCGAGGGCCTCATCGACCGCTGGGAGGAGGGGCGTGGCGGCCGCTGAGAACGAAGCGATCGTCCGGAGCATCTTCGGCGCGTTCGCCCGCAAGCAGGGCTTCGCGCTCCGCGGCCTCTTCGCCGAGGACGCGGTGTGGACGGTTCCGGGCAACGGCGTCATGGCCGGCACCTTCCGCGGACGCGAGGAGATCTTCCGCTTCCTCGCGCGACTGCCAAAGGAGACGGACGGGACGTACGGCTCCGAACTTCGGGACGTGCTCGCGAGCGACGAGCGCGCTGCCGCGCTCTACCGTGCGCGCGGGACGCGCCACGGTCGCACGCTCGAGCTCGACCAGCTCCTGCTCTTCCGCATCGAGGACGGGCTCGTGCGGGAGGTGCTCGCGCTGCCGAGCGACCCCGCCGCGTTCGAGGAGTTCTGGGCGCCGTAGAGTTGGGGGACGTGGAGATCGACGCGGCTTTCGTCGAGGAGCTTCGGCGCGCACTCGGGCGAGAGCACGTCATCACGGAGCTCGAGCAGCTCCGCGTGTACGAGTGCGACGGGCTCACCGGGCACCGCGCTGTCCCGGAGCTCGTTGCGCTGCCCGGGACGACCGAAGAAGTGCAGACCGTCGTGCGCGCGTGCCACGCGGCTCGCGTCCCGTTCGTCGCCCGCGGCGCGGGCACGGGGCTCTCGGGAGGCGCCACGCCTATCGCAGGCGGTGTCGTCGTCTCGCTCGCCCGCATGAACGCGATCCTCGAGATCGACATCGAGAGCCGGCGCGTGGTCGTGCAGCCCGGCGTCGCGAACCTCGACGTCACGCGCGCGGTCGCGGCGGACGGCTACTTCTACGCGCCGGATCCGTCGAGCCAGCAGGTCTGCACGATCGGCGGCAACGTCGCCGAGAACTCCGGCGGCGCGCACTGCCTGAAGCACGGCTTCACCGCCCATCACGTCACCGGGGCGACGCTCGTCCTGCCCGACGGCGAGGTGGTCGAGCTCGGCGGGAAGGCGCTCGACCCCGACGGCATGGACCTGCTCGGCGTCGTCGTGGGATCGGAGGGGACGCTCGGCATCGTCACCGAGGTGACGCTCCGGATCGTGAGGGTGCCGGAGGTCGTCCGCACGCTCCTCGCCGGCTTCGAGACGACCGATGCCGCAGGCGCCGCGGTTTCGGGGATCGTGGCCGCCGGGATCCTCCCGTCCGCGATCGAGATGATGGACCGGCTGACGATCGAGGCAGCCGAGACGTCCGTCGCCCCCGGCTACCCCGCGGGCGCCGGGGCCGTGCTGCTCGTCGAGCTGGACGGCGTCGCGGAGCAGGTGGAGGAGGACGCCGCCGAGGTCGAGCGCATCTGCCTCGCGTGCGGCTCCTTCGAGCTCCGCGTCGCGGCCGACGAGGCGGCGCGCGGGCTTCTCTGGAAGGGACGCAAGTCCGCGTTCGCCGCGATGGGCCGCATCGCGACGGACTACTACGTTCAGGACGGGGTCGTCCCGCGCACGAAGTTGCCCGAGGTGCTCCGGCGCATCGAGGAGCTGTCCGAGGAGCACGGCCTGCGGGTCGGAAACGTCTTTCACGCGGGCGACGGCAACCTCCATCCGCTCGTGCTCTACGACTCCGCACGAGGCGAGACGGAGAGCGCGCGCCTCCTCGCCGAGGCGATCCTCGAGGCCTGCCTCGAGGCAGGCGGCTCGCTCACCGGCGAGCACGGCGTCGGCATGGACAAGGCCTGCTCGATGCCGCGGATGTTCTCCGAGCGCGACCTCGCGGTGTTCGCCCGCCTGCGCGGGGCCTTCGATCCCGAGGGTCTCTGCAATCCCGGGAAGGTCGTGCCGACGCCGCGCCTCTGCGGCGAGGTACCCGGGCCGTACCGCATGCACGCGCTCGAGAGGATCGGCGTTGCCGAGCGTCTCTAGCCTCGAGGAGGCTGCGGAGGCCCTTCGCGCAGCGGACGTCGAAGGACGCCGCCTGCGCATCGGCGACGACCTGACGACCGACGGCCTCACCCGCGTCCTCGAGCACGAGGCGGGCGACCTCACCTGCACGGTCGAGTCAGGCCTCCGGCTCTCTGCGCTCCAGGCCGAGCTCGGGCGGCACGGCCAGCGGCTGTCGCTCGACCCGCCCGGCGACCCGACCGTCGGGGCGCTCCTCGCGGAGAACCTGTCCGGCCCGCTGCGCCACCGCTTCGGCGCGCCGCGCGACCTCGTGCTCGGCGTGACGCTCGTGCTCGCGGACGGAACGATCGCGAGCGCCGGCGGCAAGGTCGTGAAGAACGTCGCGGGCTACGACCTGAGCAGGCTCGTCTGCGGCTCGCGCGGCCGGCTCGCGCTCATCGCGCGCGCGAGCTTCCGCCTGCACCCGCTCCCGAAGGCCCGGCGGACGCTCGTCGTGGAGACCGACGATCCCGCAGCCGTCGTCTCGGCGCTCGGCGACCTCCAGGTCGAGCCGAGCGCCCTCGACGTCCTCCACCCCGGTCGCGTCGCGGTGCTCTTCGAGGGCTCGCCGCGGGCGGTGGACGCCCAGGTCGATGCCGTGCGGGCGCGCGTCGGCGGAGCCGATGCCGACGACGCGATCTGGGCCGAGAGCCGTGGTCTGCAGGCCGAGGCCAAGACCCATGTCCGCTTCGCCCCGGGCGAGCTCTGCGAGCGCCTGACGGACCTCCCCAAAGCGGTCGTCCGCCCCTCCGCCGGCGTCGCGTACGTGAGCGAAGAGAGGCCAAGTGTCAATTTGACACAAGGCCCGTCCGCGGACGCGCTCGCGATGCTCGAGGAGCGGATCCTTCGCGCGTTCGATCCGAACGGGACGCTCGGCGGATGATCCGCGAGCTCACGTCCGACTGCGTCCACTGCGGCTTCTGCCTGCCGACGTGCCCCACCTACGTGCTCTGGCACGAGGAGATGGACTCCCCACGCGGTCGCATCCACCTCATGGACGCCCGGCTCGACGGGACGGTGGCGCTGAACGCGACCGTGACGACGCACTTCGATCGCTGCCTCGGGTGCATGGCGTGCCTCACGTCGTGCCCCTCGGGCGTCCGCTACGACCGGCTGATCGAGTCGACCCGCGACGCCGTCGAGCAGGAGTACCGCCGCCCGGCCGCCGACAGGCTCCTGCGCGGGCTCCTCTTCCGGACGCTTCCGTATCCGCGGCGCATGCGCGCCGCGCTCCGGCTCGCGCCGCTCGGTCGAGTGGTACCTATGCCGCGGCGGTTCCGCCCGCTCGTCACGATGGCGCCGCCGTGGCGCGCAAGCGGCGGCGTGGCCGATGTGACGCCCGCGGTCGGCCCGCGGCGCGGCCGCGTCGGACTGCTCACCGGATGCGTCCAGTCGGCGGTCTTCCCGGACGTGAACCGCGCGACCGCGCGCGTCCTCGCCGCGGACGGGCTCGAAGTCGTAGCGCCCCCGCAGGGCTGCTGCGGCGCGCTCTCGGTCCACGCCGGCCGCCTCGACGAGGGCAAGGCATTCGCGCGGGAGCTCGTTCGGGCATTCGAGGACGTCGACCTCGTCGTCGTCAACTCGTCCGGCTGCGGCTCGCACCTCAAGGAGCTCGGCTGGCTGCTCGACGACGACGAGGCCGCGGCGTTCGCGGCCAAGGTCAAGGACATCGGCGAGCTGCTGCGCGCGACGTCTCGCCCCGCGCGCACACGTCACCCGCTCCCGCTGACGGTGGCCATGCAGGACTCGTGCCACCTCCGCCACGCACAGAAGCTCCCCCTCGCCTCGCGCACGTCCCTCACGCGGATCCCCGGCCTCGAGCTCGTGGAGCCCGCCGAGCAGGAGCTCTGCTGCGGCTCGGCGGGGATCTACAACATCGTCCAGCCGGATGCAGCGCGCGAGCTGGGCGAGCGCAAGGCCGCCGTCGTGCTCGCGACCGGCGCCTCGGTGTACGCGAGCGCGAACCCCGGCTGTCTCGTGCAGATCTCCTCGGCACTTCGCCGCGCGAAGCGCCCGCTGCCCGCGCTGCACCCGATCGAGCTCGTGGACGCGTCGATCCGAGGCGTGCCCGCCAGCCGGCTTCGCGCCGAGGCACGGCGCTAGCCAGGCTCGAGCCCGACCGGCCGCAAGTCGTCCAGGCGGTCCACCTTCGCGAGCGCCGGGAAGAGCTTCCACCACACGCCCGCGACGGCGATCGTCGCTATGCCCCCGACGATGACGGCCGGGGCGGCGCCGATGAGCGCCGCCGCGACGCCCGACTCGAACGCGCCGAGCTCGTTCGAGGCGCTGATGAAGACCATCTCGACGGCGTTCACGCGGCCGCGCACCTCGTCGGGCGTCACGAGCGGCAGGATCGTGGAGCGCAGGACGACGCTCACGAGGTCGAACGCGCCCGCGAGCGCGAGCGCGAGCAACGAGAGCCACATCGCGCGCGAAAGGCCGAAGACGACCATGCAAGCGCCGAAGCCCGCGACGACGATGAACAGCGTGGGACCCGCGTGACGCCGGATCGGGAACCGGGCGATCGCGAGCGCGGCGGCGAACGAGCCCACGGCAGGAGCAGTGCGAAGGAACCCGAGCCCGATCGGCCCGACCTCGAGGATGTCCTTCGCGAACACGGGCAGGAGCGCGACCGCGCCGCCGAAGAGAACGGCGAAGAGGTCGAGCGAGATGGCGCCGAAGAGGACGCGCGTCCGGCGAATCAGGCGCACGCCGGCGAGCACCTCGCCGATGTCCACCGCGCCCTCGGCCACCGGCTCGCGCCCCTTGCGCAGAGCGAGCACGCATGCGAGCCCGACCAGCGAGAGGCAGATCCCGGCCGCGTACACGAACTCGGCGCCGATCGCGAGCAGGACGCCGCCGAGCGCGGGCCCGCTGACGAGCGAGAGCTGAAAGCCGATCGACCGCTGCGCCATCGCGTTCACGAGGATCTCCTGCGGCACGAGGGAGGGCGTCAGGGCTCGGCCCGAGGCGGCTCCGAACGCGCTCCCCGTACCCGTGAGAAAGGCAAGTGCGAAGAACGGCCAGACCTCATCCGCGCCGTTGACCGTCACGACGAAGAGCGCGCTGAACACGACGATGTCGTTCAGGACCATGAGGCCGTAGACGGTCCGTCGCGGGAAACGATCGGCGACGTGACCGGCGGGTAGGGCGAAGAGCAGCAGCGGGAGGAACTCGGCGAGCCCGATCAGGCCGAGGTCGAGCGCGCTTCCGCGGACCTCGTAGACCTGCCAGAGGACGGCGACCTGAGCCATCGACATGGCCACGCCAGTCGTGACGAACGCAATCCAGAAGAGCCTGAAGTCGCGATGGCGGAACGGCGACGGCGGCTTCGGCTCCACCTTGCGAACCTATCCGCTGGCGGTGTTACGCGGCTTCGGGTGCGCCCGCGGGCTGCTCTTCGGTGAACTCGACCTCGATGCGCCCGATGCGGGAGCCGTCCACCTCGAGCACCTCGAGGCGCAGCCCGTCCACGGCCACCTCGTCGCCGACCTCCGGCTGCCGGCCGAGCTCGCCGAACACGAGGCCGGCCATCGTGTGGTAGTCGCCCTGCTCGAGCTCTGTCTGGAACCGCTCGTTGAAGTCGTCGATGGTGAACGTGCCGTCGATCCGGATGCGCTTCTCGTCAACTTGCTCGACCGACTCGTCGGGAAGGTCGAACTCGTCCTCGATCTCGCCCACGATCTCCTCGAGGATGTCCTCGAGCGTCACGATCCCCTCCGTCGCGCCGTACTCGTCGACGACGATCGCCTGGTGCTGCTTCTCGCGCCGGAAGTCGGCGAGGAGCGCAGCGAGGTCCTTCGTCTCGGGCACGACGTACGCCGGACGGACGACTCCCTCGAGATGGACTGCCGCGATGCCCTGGTCGTGCATCGCCGCGAACAGGTCCCGCACGTGCAGGATGCCGACGATCTCGTCGAGCGACCCGCGAAAGACGGGGTAGCGCGTGAACGGGGAGTCGAGGATCGTCGCGAGCGCCTCTTCCGGAGGCATGTCGACCGAGATCGCGACGACCTCGGGGCGCGGCACCATCACCGCCGACACCTCTTTCGACGCGAAGTCGAAGACCTTGTAGAGCATCTCCTCCTCGGCTTCGTGCAGCTCGCCGACGTCCTCGGCGGCCGCGACGCTGTGCCGGATGTCCTCGCGCGTGTAGGCGATCATCCCGGCCGGCGCCGGTTTGACGCGGAGAACCCGGAGAACCGCGTTCCCGGAGACCTGGAGCACCCACACGAGCGGGTGGCCGATGCGCGCGATCCAGTCGAGTGGCAGGGCGAGCGCGACCGCGATCGGCTCGGCCTTCTGGAGAGCGACTGCCTTCGGCACGAGCTCGCCGAGCACGACGGAGAGGTACGTGAGGATCGCGAACGCGATGAGGAACGCAACGGTGTTCGAGAGCGGCGGCTCCATGAACCCCGAGAGCAGCGGCTCGCCGATGGCGCCGAGGAGGATCCCGGAGACGGTGATCCCGACCTGGACCGTGCTGATGAACCGGACGGGGTCGTCCATCAGGCGCAGCGCCCTTCGCGCACCGACACCGCCCTTCTCCGCGCGCTCCTCGAGCCGGCTCCGGCGCGCGGTGACGAGCGCGTACTCCGCCGCGACGAAGATCGCGTTCGCGAAAACGAGAAGGAAGATGACGACGACGCGGAGGGTTGTGCTCATCGCTCAGATCGTGCGGGCAACACGGGAAAGCCGCGGTCGAGACAAGCGAAAACGCCCACGAGGGGCGTAGGTACTAGGCGGGTGCTCGTCGTCCACGCTCAGGCCGCAGTATAGGAGACCGACCTGTCGTCCTCGTGCCGCGAGGCCGCCCCCATCCGCACGAGCCGCTCCGCGTGGGAGAGCGACTCTGCGACGGCGAACCGCCTCGCCGCGGGCTTGAGGTCGTTCCCCCACAGCGCGAGCGAGAGCTCGTATCCGCTGCGCGGCTCCTCATCGAGCGCGGCGGCTGCCTCTTCGAGCCGGATCCGGTGGTGTTCCTGGAGCTCGCGGGCTCGGCCGGTGGGATCCCGGATCACGTCGCCGTGCCCGGGAAGGGCGACGTTCGCGTCGAGACCGATCGTCCTGTCGAGCGCCTCCAGGTAGTCGCCGAGCGGGTCGGAACGGCTCGCGGGCCAGAGCCCGACGGTCGGCGAGATCGGGTCGAGGACGTGGTCGGCCGCGACGAGGATCCCGTCCTTCAGGAGGCAGAGCTGTCCGTCGGCGTGGCCCGGCGCGGCGACGAGCTCCCAGCCGTCCAGGTGCTCGCCCGGCTGCATGAGCACGGGATCGCGCTGGTAGCGGATGAAGGGGCGATAGATCGAGCCCTGGCCGACGAGCTCCTCCGTGACGTCGTCGGGCGTCCCGTGCAGGCGGAACCAGTCGAGGAGGCGCTCGGACCAGGCCGGGTTCGCCCACACGAGCTCGCACTGCGCGTAGTCGAGCGCCCCCTGGTAGACCGGCGCGCCGGTGAGCTCGTGCAGGTCGGCCGCAGCACCGATGTGATCGGGGTGGAAGTGCGTGACGAAGATGCGCGCAACCGGCCCGTCGAGCTGCTCGAGCTCCGCGCGCCAGGTCTCCTTCGCATCCGGAAGCCCGATGCCGGTGTCCACAAGCGTCCAGCCGTCGTCGCCGGGCAGGAGATACGTGTGCACGTGCCCGGGCCGGGTCGGCAGCGGGAGCGTTACCTGCCTGATGCCGGCGGGGAGCTCGCTCATGGCGCCGTACGCTATGGGTTCCGGCCTGCGACGTGGCGCTGCGAGTCACGGGCGGCCCGTGTCGTGAGGACCGCGGCCAACAGTCCGCTCAGCGCGATGGCGAAACCCAGGGCAAGGAGTTTGCCGTCGGCGTGATCCGACCAGTCCTCGAGCGCGTAGCGAAGCCCCGGCACCGAGACCGCCACGCCGAACATGTACGCGAGCACCACGAGTCTCCGCTTACGGGCGATCGCACCGACGAACACCGCCAATGCGGACACGAACATGGCGACCGCAAACGGCTTGAGCCAGTCGTCGAGCGAGTTGTCGCGGTTCTCCCAACCGAAGGAGACCGTGAAGAGGAGCATCCACGCGGAGAGCGCGAGGAGGATCGCGTAGAGCGTTCCGAACGCAACTGCCCACCACGCGTTCATCTGCTCAGAGTAGTCCGATACGAACATATGTTCTATACTTCACCGGTGCGAGCGGAGTACCGGAACGAGCCCTGCAAGTCCGCGCTCAACCCGGTCCGCGGCATGCCGTTCAAGTGGTCGCTGAACCCCTATATGGGCTGCGTCCACCGGTGCACGTTCTGTTACGTGCGGAACTTCGAGCATCGCGCCGACCGTCCGTCCGACGACCGCTACGGGCGCTCGATCCGCGTCAAGACCAACGTCGCCGAGGTCCTCGCCCGCGAGCTCGCGCGTAAGTCGTGGACACGCGACGAGGTGGCGGTCGGGACTGCCACCGACCCGTATCAGCCGGCGGAGGGCCGCTTCCGGCTCACGCGCGCGTGTCTCGAGGAGCTCGGCACGGCATGGACGCCCTTCTCGATCATCACGCGCGGGCCGCTCGTCGTCCGCGACGTCGACGTGCTCCTGGAGGCTGCACGGCGCGTCGACGTGAGCGTGACCTTCTCACTCCCCACGATCGACGAGGACGTCTGGCGGACGACCGAGCCCGGAACCGCCCCGCCGAAGAGCAGACTCGAGGCCGTGCGCCGCCTCGCCGAGGCCGGCGTTGACGTCGGCGTGGGGCTCGCGCCGATCCTGCCGGGGCTCTCTGACGGCCCGGGCCAGATCGAGGCCGTGGTGCGCGCCGCGAAGGCAGCCGGCGCACGGGGCGTGTGGGCCGCCCCTGTCCACCTCCGCCCCGGCGTCCGCGAGCACTTCCTCGAGGCGCTCGCGCGCGACTGGCCCGAACTGGTCGGGCGCTACGAAGAGCTCTTCGCGGAGCGCTCCTATCTCCCGTCGGCGATCGCGACTCCCATTCGCGAGCGCGTGCGGCAGGCCGCGCGGGCGGCGCCGATTCCCGAGCAGTACAGGCGAACGGAGCGGAAACGGCGCGCGGAACCGGCGCAGCTGACGCTCGCCGTCTGACGCATATCACCCTTTCGGGAAGGAAGGATCCGGCCGTACCGCCTCGTAGACTGGCCGCGTGGCCGATGAGATCACCTGCCTGATCGCCGACGACCACGAGGTCGTCCGCGAAGGACTCCGCCTCGCGCTGTCCCGTTCCCCCCACATCCGCGTGATCGGCGAGGCGTCCGACGGCAAGTCGGCCATCACGCTCACCGAGCGGCGCAGGCCGGACGTCGTGATCATGGATCTCCGCATGCCGGACATGGACGGCCTGGAGGCGACCGAGATGATCCTCTCGAAGACGCCCGAGACTGCCGTCCTGATCTTCACGGCCTACGGCGAGCGCTCGCTCATGCAGCGGGGCCTCGAGTCGGGCGCACGCGGCTACATCCTCAAGGAGACGCCGCACGAGACGCTCATCCGCGCGGTCGAGAAGGTTGCGGGCGGCGACACCTTCGTCGACCCGGCGCTGATGGCCGAGTTCATCGCCGGGAAAGGCCAGATGGAGGTGCTCACGCCGCGCGAGCGCGAGATCCTCCAGTTGCTCGCCGACGGCATGTCGAACGTCGACGTCGCGGCGAAGCTCTTCATCAGCCAGGAGACCGTGAAGAGCCACGTCCGCCACATCCTCGCGAAGCTCGAGGCCGACACGCGCACGCAGGCGGTCGCCATCGCCCTTCGCGAGGCCATGATCGATTGACCTCGGATCCCGAGCGGGCACTCGTCGCCGAGCGGATCCTCGCCGAGCAGGAGGAGCGGCGGCGGCTCGCGGAGCTCATCCACGACGGCCCGGTTCAGCACCTCGCCGCGGTCGGGCAGATCGTCGACGCCGCGCTCGAGGCGGTTCGGGAGGGTGACCGGCAGCGCGCGGCGGAGCTCCTCACGCGCGGCCTCCAGCTCACGCGCGAGGCGGGCCAGGACATGCGCGCGCTGTGCGAGGACCTCGAGCCGCGCGCGCTGCGCGAGCTCGGGTTCGCGGCGGCCGTCGAGGCATTCGGCCGGCGCGTCGCCGGACGCCGCGACATCGAGATCGCGATCGACGTCGAGGAGGGCGACGCGCTCGGGGAGCACGCCCAGGCCGGCCTGTTCCAGATCGTCCGGGACGCCGTCGACCAGGCGGTGCGCCGTGGCGCCCTGACACGGATCGAGGTCTCGCTGCGCGGGCTGGACGGCGGTGGCGTCGAGCTCGCCATCTCGGACGACGGCCCGCCCGAGCGGCGGAGCGCAGTGCTCGAGCTCCTCGCCGACCGCGCCGCGACACTGAACGGCCGGTTCGCGTCCGAGGCGCGCTGGCCGCGCGGCTCGGCCGTCCGCATCGAGCTGCCGCCGTCCTCCGCACGTCGCTAGCTACGATCCGCGCGTGACGGCGATCGCGAACGGCACGAGCGGCTACCTGCTCTTCGTCTGGTCACCCGCGGGCTACCGGCTCGTCGAGCAGCAGGGTGACCCGCCGCTCGTCGGCTCCGAGGTCGAGGACGGCGAGCGCCGCTATCGCGTCACGAAGATCGCGCCGTCGCCGCTGCCCGACGACACGCGTCCCTGCCTCTACCTGCTGCCGTCCTAGCGCCCGGACGGGGCGCTCACGCCCTACTCGAGCGGCTCGTTCTGGACGTTGTTCTCCTCGGCGTACTTGTCGACGAGCGGATTGATCTTCGCGGCGTCCGGGAACGCGTAGTTGATCTCGACGAAGGCGTTCCACTTGTCCGGCAGCGCATCCTCCGGGAAGATCGCCTCGACCGGGCACTCCGGCTCGCATGCGCCGCAGTCGATGCACTCCTCCGGGTCGATGATGAGCATGCGGTCGAAGACGTGGATGCAGTCGACCGGGCAGACGTCGACGCACGAGAGGTCTTTGATGTCGATGCAGGGCTCGGCGATGATGTACGTCACGCGGTCGAGTCTACCCCGCCCGTCGCCCGCTTCTCAGGCGGTACCGACGGGCGTTCAGTCCTCGCGCGTGAGCTCGTCGACGAGCTCGCCCGCACGCTCGACGAGCGCGGATTTCACGATCACCTGGTCGAAGCCGGCGGTGTGCGCGCGCTGCAGCCCCGCACGGTCGGTGTGGTTCGTGAAGCCGACGATCGGGATATCCGGCCAGGCGTCGACGACCTCCTCCGGCTCGACGCGCGCGATGTCGGCGATGACGAGATCCGGCGTCGAGACGCTGTCGGTCGTGACGAGCTTGTGCGCAGGAAGAAGCCCCTCGAGCTTCCCCCGGAAGAACAAGTCGACCCCGGCGAGCAGGATCGTCGCCACGGTGGCGACACTAGCACTCTCCACGGATGTCGAAAAATGCCGCAAGTGGTGTGGAAATGGGTCTTGAAGCGGGCCTCGAGCTGATCCGCGCGGGCGCCTACTTCGAGGCGCACGAGGAGCTCGAGGACGAGTGGCGCGAGGCGCCTCCGGAGGAGCGCGATTTCCTCCAGGGGCTCGTCCACGTGGCAGTCGCCTGGCTCCACGCGGAGCGCGGTAACCGGAACGGCTGTGAGCGCCAGCTCGTGAAGGCGCGGCGTCGGCTCGGGCCATACGCGCCGTCACACCGAGGAGTCGACGTCGCGGCTGTGCTCGCCCAGGTCACGGCCGCCGAGCAGCGCCTCGCCGCCGGCAGCCTCGAGCTCGGAGGCGTCGACGTCTAGAACGCGGGCTCGATCCCGAGCCACTCGAGGAAGCGGTTCAGGTACACGCGGAGCACGTAGAAGCGCTCGAAGAAGAGCAGGAGCCCGAGCGCGACCATGATCGCGCCGCCGACGATCTGGATCGCGCGGTAGTGGTCGCGGAGCCACCGGAACGCCCCCATTGCCCGCGTGAAGATCGCGCCGACGAGGACGAACGGAACCGCCAGCCCGAGCGAGTACACGCCGAGCAGCAGCCCGCCTTCGACCGCCGTGTCGGACGAGCCGGCCAGGACGAGGATCCCCGCGAGGACGGGGCCGATGCAGGGCGCCGCGCAGACGGCGAACGCTCCCCCGAGCAGCACCCGCGACCCCCGGCTCCGGGCACCCTGGACCAGCCCGGCTCCGACGAGCCGATCGGGCCAGGGCAGGAGCCCCATGAACGCGAGGCCGAACACGACGAGGACGAACCCGGCGACCTTCTCGAGCAGGAACTGGTCGCTGAAGAGCCGCCCGCCGACGAGCGCCGCGCCGACGCCGAGCACGACGAAGAAGATCGTGAACCCGAGGACGAAGGGCAGACTCGCGACGACGACGCGACGCGCGTTGCCCGGCCGGCCGAGATCGGCGGCGTCGACCGCGGAGATCGCCGAGAGATAGCCGGGGACGAGCGGGAGCACGCACGGCGCGAGGAACGAGACGAAGCCGGCGAGGAACGCGACGGGAAGCGAGCCGAGGTCCACGTCAGCCGTCGAAGCGCGCGAGCTCCTCGTCGACGCGGCGCTCGAGCCCGGCGTCGAGAGGCTCTTCGGACGCGGCTTCGTCGCCCGACGCGCGTCGCCTCGACCAGCCGCGGACGAGCAGCGCGACCACGACCACCCCCGCCACGCCCGCGGCGAGCGGTATGAGCCATGCGAGAAGCCCGAAGCCGCCGCCGGGAGGCTGTGCGAGGACCGCCGGACCGAACTGGGCGACGAGCGCGTCCTTGATCTCCTGCTCGCTGTCCCCGGCCGCGATGCGCTCGCGGATGAACGCCTTCATCCGCTCGGCGACGGGAGCGTTCGACTGGTCGAGCGTCGTCTCGCACACCGGGCACACGAGCTCGGCCTCGAGGTCGGCGGCGCTCGGCGGGTCGGCCGCGCCGGCCGGAGACGCGAGCAGAGCGAGGACGAGGACGCCGAAGAGGGCGGCGGCGACCCGGCGGCTCACGACTCGAGCGCGCGCTCGGCTGCGGCGCGCAGGCGCGCGCGATCCTCGTCCGAGTTCACGGCGCCGACGAACGACTCGACCACCCGGCCCTGCCGGTCGATCACGAACGTCTCCGGAAACCCGGTCACGCCCCAGTCCTCGAGTATCGACCCGGGACCGTCGTAGACGATCGGGAAGGTGAGCTCGAAACGGTCGGCGAACCTGCGTGCGTCGCGGCGAAAGTCCTTCGCGTCGACGCCCACGACGACGAGGCCGTCGGCTCGATTCTCCCGCCACACGTCCTCCAGGTAGGGCGCCTCCTCCTTGCACGGGATGCACCACGACGCCCAGAAGTTGAGGACGACCGCCTTCCCCTTCAGCGACGAGAGCGCGAGCTCGCCGTCCTGATCGAGGCGCTCGAGCGTGAACCCGGGCGCGTTCGGGCGCTCGCCGCGTGACGTCGCCGCCGCGATCGCTCCGCCCTCGTCGTCGACGAGCTTCCAGAGCAGCAGCGCGAACAGCAGGACGACGAGCCCGATGGCCGCGCCCTGCGCGACCAGCAGCAGGCGCCGACTCACGTCAACGGGCGAGGATGAACACGGGCGTTCCCACGTCTACTCGCCGGAACAGCCACTCCGCGTCCGGGATCCGCATCCGGATGCAGCCGTGCGACGCGGAGTACCCGATGGATGCGGCGTCCGGGGTCCCGTGGATCCCCACGTACGGCGCCGAGATGCCCATCCAGCGCGTTCCGAGCGGGTTCCCGGGACCGGGCGGCACCGGGTCCGAGTCGGCGGCCCAGCCCGAAGGAGGCGGATACCACCACGGGTTGCGCTGCATGGTCGTGATCTCGTAGTCGCCGGTCGGGGT
The DNA here is from genome assembly GCA_963793035.1 of uncultured Actinomycetes bacterium. Lineage (GTDB taxonomy): Bacteria > Actinomycetota > Thermoleophilia > Gaiellales > Gaiellaceae > GMQP-bins7. The sequence continues at coordinate 74,639 of CAWBYI010000010.1, read as the reverse complement.
CGGATACGCGGACTGGCCGGTCGCGACGCCGAAGCGGCCCATGAGCTTCTTCGGACCCCAGAGCAGCAGGCTCTTCGAGTCGCGCAGGATGACGATCGCCGGACCGCTCTCGAGCTTCCTGACCTCTGGCTTGGTGACGTTGAAGTCGAGCGGGATCGGATCGCGCATGTGCGTCGCCAGCGAGATCCGGATCACGAGGCCCGTGCGGTTCGTGCGGAGCTTGCGGCCGTCCTGCGCCTCCACGAACTGCGGCCGAAGCCCCTTGAGCACGACCCCCGCGTCGACCGCCTCGCGGTCGAAGCGCCGCGCAAGCTTGTCGACGTAGCGGCGGAGCTTCGCGCGCGACACCTCGACGTCGAGCGGGATCTGCAGACCTGCGCGGGCGCTGCGCGCACGGCGGATCGCCTTGTCGATCTTCGCCTGCGCTCCGAGCTCCTGCGGCGTCGCCCGGACACGCTGCTCTGGGCTCACCATGAGCGCGAGCGGGCGCGAGAACTGCTTGCGCAGCAGATCGCCTGCGGTCCGCGGCGTCAGCCAGCCCACGGCGATGCCCCCGACGATGACGCCCGGCTCGATGAGCTGCGGCTTCGGAGGCGGCGAGACCGGTGGCGGAGGCGGAGCCGTCTCGGTCGGCGGCTGCGTCGTGGTCGTGTCGGTGCTCGTCTGGGCGCTCGACGACGACGACGCGAGCGCGAACCCCGAGGCCAAGCCGAGCAGCGCGCAGACTGCGAGCACGCCGACGGCAGCGGCAAGAGTCCCCCGGTTCACGCTGCAAGTGTAGAGACGAACATGGCGGGACTGTTCACGACCACTCCATGGACTCCTACGCCGTCGAGGCGAACGAGGTCACGCGGGTCGTCCACCGTCCAGGCGACGACGGGGACGCCGCGCGCCCGAGCCCAGCCCATGAGCCGTGGCCCCACGAGCGAGTGGTGCAGCGCGAGCGCGGACGCACCCGAGCGCGCGAGCAGCGTCCTCCCCACGACGGGCATGGCCGGCCGCACCGTGTGGAGGCCGACGCGGATCACGGGAGTCGAGCCCGGCCGGCCCGAGATGCGAAGCCGGTCCTCGGGGAACGAGACGCCGGTCCGGAGGCCGGCGCCGGCCCGCGCGAGCCTGCGGATCGCCGCTCGCTGAAACGAGCTCACGAGCGTCCGCTCGAGGAGCCCGAACTCTCTGAGGGCGGCCAGCAGCGTGTCCGCCGCGCCCCCGTCCTTGAGGTCGACGTGCACGCCGGTCTCGGGCGCCTCGTCCACGAAGAAGGTGAGCGCCTCCTCGAGGGTTGGAAGGTCGGGCGCGACCTCCCGCACCTCCGCGAGCGTGAGCTCCAAGAGCGATCCGCCGGCTGCGCCGTGGCTGACCTCGTGCAGGTCGTACGAGTGGGCGACCACGAGCTCGCCCGAGCCGAGCCCGAGCACGTCGAACTCGATGATGTCGGCGCCTGCCTCGACCCCCGCCCGGAAGGAGCGCAGCGTGTTCTCGGGCGAGAGCGCTGCCGCGCCACGATGGCCGATGCAGAGCGGCCGTCCGTCGCGTCGTTCGAGGGAGAGCACCGGCGTTCCTATGGCCGCGTGGGCAGGTAGTCCTCGTCGAGCCGGCCGCCGTGGGCGGCGAACGAGACGATCATCCGATCCGTCACCCACTCCACGGGCGCGCGGTCGTCCGTCCAGGCACGTCCCGAGGGCGTCAGCGGACGCGCCTGCTGCGCGAGCAGCTCGCGGAGCGGCGCAAGGTCGGGCGGCCCCGACGCGAGCCTGCTCCGGAGCTCGTCCGGCGCGAGCGGCGTCGTGAGCCCGAGCACGAGCGTGTTGAAGCGCAGGACGGGCCACTCGACGACCTGCGGCAGCTCGGCATGGAGCGTCGTACCGATCGCCTCGACGAGCCGCCGGTCATCCGGCACCGTGGCGACGTTGAGCGCGACGATGCCTCCCGGCGCCAGCCGGTCGCGGACGAGCCGGAAGAACTCGCGGGTCGCGAGGTAGAAGGGGACGTACGGCTGGTGGTAGGCGTCGACGACGATGAGGTCGTATTGCTCGTCCGTCGACCGGAGAAACGGACGCGCGTCCGCGTCGTGGACGGTCAGGCGCGGGTTGTCGTCGAGCCCGAAGTAGCGCCTCCCGACCCGGCTCACCGCAGGGTCGAGCTCGACGCCGTCGATCTCGGCGTTCGGGTAGTAGACGCCGAGGGCGCGGGCGGTCGTCCCGGCGGCGTTTCCCAGGATCGCGACCCGCTCGAGCTCGCGCCCGAGCAGCGGCGGGAGCGCGAGAAACGAGTCCCAGACACCGCCCGTGAGCACCTCGTTCTTCCGCCACACGGAGTGGACCGCGATGCCCTCGTTGAGGTACAGGAGCCGCCGGCCGTCGTCCTCCTCCACGACCTGGATGTACTGCTGGTACGACGTCTCCTCGTGCAGCAGCCCGTCCCGCGCCTTGACCGCGCCGGGCGGGATGGCGACGAGCGCCGCGAGCAGCGCCGCGACGACCAGGTAGCGCCCCCCGAGGAGGAAGCAGGAAGAGCCCGCGAGCACCGCCGCGACGACGAGGAACGTCCGCTGCGTCCCGATCGCAGGGATGAGGACGAGCGCCGGCAGGAACGTCCCGAGCAGCGAACCTGCCGTCGAGAGCGCGTACATGCGGCCAGCGACCTGGCCGGCAGTCGCGATGCTCGACACGGCGAGGCGGATCGCGAACGGCGAGACCATGCCGAGCAGCACGACCGGTGGCGCGCACAGCAGGAGCACGGCGAGGAAGCTCCCGATGACCGCGCCCGCCGACGTCTCGTCGAGGCCCTCGACGGTCACGTCGAGTAACGGCTTGGCCACGAACGGGATCGCGGCCACGAAGACCGCGGACCCGAGCACGATGTAGCCGAGGAGCATCGGCTCCGGCCGCCGGTCGGCGATCCGCCCGCCGAGCCAGTAGCCGAGCGACAGCGCCGCGAGGACGATGCCGATGAGGTTCGCCCAGACGATCGTCGAGGAGCCGAAGTACGGGGCGAGCAGCCGCGAGGCGGTGATCTCGGTCGCGAGGGCGCCGATGCCCGCTCCGAAGACGAGCGCCCCGAGCGCACGGTTGCCGCGCCCGGCTCCCGTGTCGTCGCTCGGCTCGGTCGCGGCGGCCAGGTCTAGAGCCCGAAGACGCGCTCGATCTCGCCGAGGGTCTGCGAGGCGAGAAATACGGCGCCCGCGAGCGCGAGCAGGACGACGACCCAGAACCGGAGGCTCGCCCAGCGACGCTCGCGATGGTGCTTCCGCCGGGCCCTGCGCCGGGCGCGGTGGAACCGGTAGGCGCGGCTCACCGCCTCGGGATCGAGGAGTGCCTCCTCCCCCTCATCGGCGGAAACCGGAGCCGCGGGCTGGCTGACCTTCGCCACGCGAGAAGTGTAGGACGACGGGCTCGAGGGGACCTCGGTGAAGGGCGCGAAACGGCGTGATGGTGACCGGACACGCGGAAGGCAATAGTGTTCCGCGTCATGGAACCCGGCCAGGGCCGCTTCGAGCGAGCGCGAGTTCAGTTCGGTCCCGGCGGAGCCCTCGGCGCCCGGCTGACCTTTCTGTTCGGGCTGCTGCTGGCGATGTCGGCGCTGACGGGCTGGTACACGGGCGAAGGCGAGGGCACGACGGTCTCCGTCATCGGCTGGCACACGGGGACGATCGGGAAGATCGTGCTGCTGCTCGGGCTGGTCGCCGTCCTCCTCGCCGCCCTCCGCGAGTTCGGCATCGAGCTGCCGCCCGCGATCCCGGAGAGCCTCGTCGCGATCGGCATCGGGTCCGTGGCGACCGTGCTCGTCCTCGTCCGGCTGATCTCCATCCCGGACACGTTCTTCTTCGCGAGCCGCGGCGTCGGGATCTGGGTCAGCCTCGTGTGCGCGATCGGGCTCATCGTCGCCGGGCTGCTCGAGGCGTCCGAAGAGCTGTAGGGGCGGGACCTGTCCCGCCCTTCGTGGGCCGGACAGGTCCGGCCCTACGGCTGCGTCACGGTCACCGTGACGGTGCGCGCGGGCGGCGCCTGCGGCAGCGGCGTCAGCGTGCGCACGGACGTCGTGACGCCGTTCGGCTCCGGCGAGTCGTCGAGCGCCTGCCCGAACGCGATGCCGATGAGGAATACGAGCACGAAGGCCGCGACGAGCAGCGCGGTGCGCGCGACGCTGCGTCGCGGCTTCCGGCGCTCGCGGCTCGGCCGTTCCAGCATCGTCATGGCTCGTAGTCCTCGGCTCCGCGCGAGTACGCGTGGAAGGCGGCGCCCTCGACCAGCGAGAGCGTGCGCGGCCAGCCCGGCGCAGGTACGCGCTGGGAGACGACGTCCCGAACCCACGCCTCCGAGGTGCGGTACTCGGCCGCGAGCTCCCGCAGCGTGAAGCGGCCGCCCACCCGCCTGCGGAGCTCGTCCGAGATCACGTCGACCTGCGCCCAGAGCGGTTCGCCTCGGCCGGGCTCTCGGGCATCCCGCTCGAGCCGGCGGTAGGCGTCCTGCCACTCGCGCCGGGCGCTCTCGACGTCCGCTGCCATCGCCGCCGGAGCCTAGTCGGGTTCGCGTACGGGCTCGCCGGTGCAGCAGCCGTCGGCCGGCCAGGTGGGCTCGACCTCGGCCAGGATCCTCTCGCCGAGCTCGTACCCCGGGTTCGCGAGCGCGAAGGCCGCGTGCGCGTGCAGGCACTTGAGGTTCGCGGGCGAGCCCGAGCCGCCGATCCCGAGCTCGAGCGACGCGCCGCCGTCGCGGCCCGTTCGCCCGGCGGCGAGCTCGCGCCGGATCTCGCGCTGCTCCTCCGTCGCCCGCTCGAGCGACTCGGAGAGCACGGGGTCCTCTGCGGCCTCACGGCTCCAGCGCTCGACCCCGCCCGCCGCCTCGATGCGCGCGATCGCGGCGACGAGACGAGGGCACGTCAGGTAGTAGGTCGTCGGGAACGGCTCGCCGTCCGCGCCGTACGGCTCCTGCTCGGTGACGGCCGGCGTCCCGTGCGGGCAGCGAACGGCTACGCGCCGGAAGGCGCGCGGAGACCTTCCGAGCTGGCGCTCGACGATCGCGCGGTCATCCATCCCTCCGGAGGGTACGCGCGTGCGCGCGGCGCCAGTCCGGGATGCCCTTGACGATGTAGAGCTGCTCGCCCGGGCGGATGTACCCGATGCGCCGGGCCTCACGGCGCGTCGCCTCCTCGCTGGTCGAGAACGCGAGCCGCTGGTCGAGCTCTCGCTTCGCCTCGCGGAGCGCCTCGACCTCGGCTCTCGCCTGGGCGAGGTCGTTCTTCGTGTCGAAGTACGACGAGAGCGGCTGGTAGTAGAGGTACGCAGCGACCGCGAGCAGCGCCGCCGCAATCAGGACGCGCAGCCGCCGCGGACGAGCGATCGCGCGAGCCCCGCCTCGCTTCCTTCGTCCGGTTCCCCTGGAGGTCGCCACCAGGGACGGAGGTTCTCGGCCCGGCGGCGATCCCCTTCCCCGCGCCGCGGCGGGGCCTACGCCGTCTCGACCTTGATGACGTTCGTCGAGCCGGGGATGTTCACGGCGGTGCCCGCGGTCAGCACGACGCGGTCGCCCGACTCCACGATGCCCGCGGCGCGAGCCGTCTCGATCGAGTGGCGCCAGAGATCCTCGACGTCCGCCGACTCGGGGATCTCGAGCGGTGTGACCCCCCACTCGATGGCCATGTGCTGGAGCGAGATCCCCACGTGCGTGAGCGCGACGATCGGGCGCCGCGGCCGCAATCGGGCGACGGCGGAAGCCGTGCGGCCCGTGAACGTCGGCACGAGGATGGCCTTCGCGCCGAGCGCCTCCGCCAGGTCGCAGGCCGCGTTCGACATCGCGCGGCCGACCGTCGGCGCCTCGGACGCGCTCGGGAGCTGGTGGCGGTAGCCGAGGCTCGGCTCGACCGCCCGCGCGATCCGCGCCATGGTCTCGACCGCCTCGACCGGGTACGTGCCGACCGCCGTCTCGGCCGACAGCATCACGGCCGACGTCCCGTCCAGGATCGCGTTCGCCACGTCCGATGCCTCCGCGCGCGTGGGCTCGGGCCGGCCGATCATCGTCTCGAGCATCTGCGTGGCGGTGATCGCAGGCTTCCCGTGCTCCAGCGCGGCGAGGATGATCCGCTTCTGCAGGAGCGGCACCTCGGCCACGCCGATCTCCACGCCGAGGTCTCCGCGGGCGATCATCACCGCGTCCGCCTCGTCGAGGATCCCGTCGAGCTCGTTGATCGCTTCCTTGAGCTCGATTTTCGCGATCACCCATGCCTGCGAGCCTGCCTCCTCGAGCTTCGCGCGCAGCGCCGCGACGTCAGCGCGCGCGCGCACGAACGACTGCGCGACGTAGTCGACGCCGAGGCCGAGCGCGAACTCGAGGTCCGCGAGGTCCTTCTCGGTGAGCGACGGGACGGGGAGCTGCACGCCGGGCACGTTCACGCCCTTGTGCTCCTCGATGAAGCCGCCGGTGATGACCTCGCAGCGGGCGCGGCCGGCTTCGACCTCCTCGACGCGCAGGCGGACGAGCCCGTCGGCGATGAGCACGTCCTGGCCGGGCTTGAGGACAGCGCCGAGCACCGCGGGCGCGACTGGAAGGTCGCCGTCGCGCGCCGCGTCCTCGCCCGCGACGACGATCTCGTCCCCCGGGCGGACGACAACGGGCTGGTCGAGGTCGCCGACTCGCACCTTCGGCCCCTGGAGGTCGGCGATCAGCGCCAACGGCCGACCGGCGGCCTCCTGCGCCGCTCGGATGCGTCGGGCGTGCTCCCCGTGGTCGTCATGCGTGCCGTGCGAGAAGTTCAGCCGCGCTCCGTCCATGCCCGCAGCGATCAGCCGCGCGAGCACGTCCTCCTCGGCCGAGGCCGGGCCGATCGTGGCGACGATCTTCGTTCTCCGTGGCGGCGAGGGCATCGAGCGCAGGCTAGTGGATGGCCGCGTCAGCGGTTCGCGCGAGGAAACGCCGTCCAGCCGGGGTACTCCGCCGCCGCGCCAAGCTCCTCCTCGATGCGAAGGAGCTGGTTGTACTTCGCGACGCGGTCCGAGCGCGAGGGCGCGCCGGTCTTGATCTGTCCCGCGTTCACCGCGACGGCGAGATCCGCGATCGTCGCGTCCTCGGTCTCGCCGGACCGGTGCGAGATGACCGTTGCGTATCCGGCGCGGCGCGCGACGTCGATCGTGTCCAGCGACTCGGTCAGCGTGCCGATCTGGTTCACCTTCACGAGGATCGCATTGGCGACGCCTTCCGAGATCCCGCGCTCGAGGAACTTCACGTTCGTGACGAAGAGGTCGTCGCCGACGAGTTGCGCACGGTCGCCGAGCTCGTCCGTGAGCGCCTTCCAGTCGTCCCACGCGTTCTCGTCGAGCCCGTCCTCGACGGACACGAGCGGGTAGCGCTCGGCCAGCGCCGCGTAGAACGCCGTCATCTCGGCGGGTGTGAGCGAGCGGCCTTCGCCCTGGAAGACGTAGCGGCCGTCGCGGTAGAGCTCGCTCGCGGCCGGGTCGAGCGCGATGCCGATGAGCTCACGATGCCCGGCGCGCTCGGCCGCCTCGAGGATCGCCTCGATCGCCTGCTCGCTCGACTCGAGGTCGGGCGCGAACCCTCCCTCGTCGCCGACGCCGGTCGCGAGCCCGCGCTCGTGGAGGACGGCCTTCAGGTGGTGGAACACCTCGGTGCCGATGCGAAGCGCGTCCGAGAACGTCTCGGCTCCTGCGGGCACGACCATGAACTCCTGCAGGTCGAGGCGGTTCTGCGCATGGGCGCCGCCGTTGATGACGTTCATGAGCGGCACCGGCAGGACCTTCGAGTCCGCTCGGCCGATCCAGCGGAAGAGCGAGACGCCGTTATGGGCGGCCGCTGCCTTGGCGACCGCGAGCGAGCAGCCGAGAATCGCGTTCGCGCCGAGGCGGCTCTTCGTCGGCGTGCCGTCGAGGTCGACGAGCGCGCGGTCGACCGCGCGCTGATCTTCCGCGTCGAGCCCGGTCACGGCCGAGGCGATCTCGCCGTTCACGTTTGCGACGGCGCCGAGGACGCCCTTGCCGAGGTACCGGCCCGCGTCCCCGTCGCGCAGCTCGACGGCCTCGTGCTCGCCGGTGGAGGCGCCGGAGGGAACCGCCGCACGCCCTAAGGCGCCGGACTCGAGCGTGACGTCGACCTCGACGGTCGGGTTGCCACGCGAGTCGAGGATCGCGCGTCCGTGCACGCGTGCGATGGCGGAGGAGCTCACGAGGCGGTCTCCTTCGCCCGGTCGAAGTACCGGTCCTGCTCCGCGAGCGAGAGCTCGCTGAACGCCTGTCCTTCGGCCTCGGCGAGCCGCTCCGCCTCCTCGACCCTCCCCACGAAGCGGTGGACCGTGCCGCGAAGGGCGAGCTCCGGGTCCACGTTCAGGTGCCGCGCGAGGTTCACGGTGGCATAGAGGACGTCGCCGAGCTCCTCGAAGACGCGCTCGTCGGCCTCGGTCTCCGGCGGCCGGTCGCCCGCTTCGGCGACGGCGACCCGCAGCTCCTCGATCTCGTCGGCCAGCTCTGCGAAGACATTCTTGGCCGACGGGTAATCGAACCCGACCGTCGCCGCGCGCCGGCCCGCCTTTCGCGCGTACGTCAACGCGGGAAGCGCCTCGGGGAGCTGATGGAACGTCCCCTCGCGCCCTTCCTGCTCCGACTTGATCTCCTCCCAGCGCTCGCGCACGCGCCCTGCCGTGCGCGCCTCTGCGTCGCCGAAGACGTGCGGGTGCCGGCGGACGAGCTTCTCGTGGACGGCCCGCGCGACGGCCTCGAGGTCCCCGTCTCCCTGCTCCTCGAGCAGGAGCGAGAGGAAGTAGACCTGGAAGAGCAGGTCGCCGAGCTCGTCGAGGAGCTTCGACGGGTCGTCCGCGAACGCGGCATCGGCGACCTCGTACGCCTCCTCGACCGTGTGCGGCACGATCGTGCGTGCCGTCTGCTCGCGGTCCCAGGGGCAGTCGCGACGCAGGCGCCGGGTCAGCTCCTGGAGGTCGAGAAGCGCCTCCGAGAGTGGCATCCGGAGGACGTTACTGGGTTGCGGTCTCTGTGGGGTCCGGGAGTTCCGGAGGCGCGAAGCCGGTCGCGTAGCTGACCTTGCCCTCGTACTGGTCGCGCAGGTCCTCGACCCACGTGGTCATCTCCTGGCTGCGCTTCTCCTGGAGGAGCGAGGCCTTGACCGCCGGCTTCACGTCCTCGAACGACGTCGCCGGCTTCGCGTCGGCGGTCGGCTGGATGATGTGGTAGCCGAACTGCGTCTTGACCGGCTTCGAGATCTCGTTCGTCTTCAACTTGAACGCGGCCTCGTCGAACTCCGGGACGCTCTGACCGCGATTCGCCGTGTACTTGCCTCCCGTGTCCTTCGAGCCCGGGTCGGTCGAGTACTGCTTGACGAGCGCCTCGAAGTCGGCACCGTTCTTCAGCTGCGCGTACACGTCGTCGGCCTGGGCCTTGCTCTTCGTGTAGTCGACCTGGCCGTTCTTGTCCTGCTCGGAGATGAGGATGTGGCGCACCTCGCGCGACTCCGGCTTGCCCCCGAACTGCTCGGGGCTCTGCGTGAACGCCTGCAGCGCCTCGGCGTCGGTGACCTTCACGTCCTTCGTGACGGCCTTGAAGAGCTTGTCGGAGAGCACGGAGACCCGAAGCGTCTCTCGGAACGCATCCTCGGTCAGGCCGTTCTCCTCGAGCGCGTCCTCGAGCTTCTGCTCGCTGCCGTCGAAGCGGTCCTTCTTGAGCTGCTCGCGCGTCTTCTCGACGTCGGCGCCTGTTACCTCGACGCCCATGTCCGCCGCGGCCTGCTCGAACTGTGTCTTCTGGACGAGGAAGGCGACGTACTGCTGCTGGATGCTCTGGTACTCGGGCGTGCCGACCTTCGGGAAGTCACGATTGCCGGCCGTGTAGCTCGCCTTCGCCTGCTCCATGAGCGCGTCGAGCTCCGTGCTCGAGATCTCGGTGCCGTCGACGACCGCGACCGCGTTCGCGGGGACGTCCTGCGAACCGCCGCATCCGGCGGCGAGTGCGCCGAGTGCCGCGACGACGGCGACGAGCATGAGGAGGGAGCGCTTCATGAGCCTGTCTCTTATAGCCGAGGAGGTGTTAGGCAGACGTTGCGGGTGGTTCGCGTGTCGTAGGCATTCGGTTCGCGTGCCGGAGCCGCGATCCTGCGCAAAAAGCGCCGCCTCAGGCGGCCACGCGGGCGCGGACTATAGCATCGGGCAGCTCGAGCGCTGCGTCGAGATCCTCGACCCGCAGCGAGACCTCCCGCTTGGACGTGCTGTAGATCGCGGTCGGCACCGCGGAGCGCAGCGCCTGCAGTTCGCCCGAGGCGAGCGCGAGCGGACCGATCGTCGCGCGGCCGCCGCGATACACGAGGTAGTCGGCGCCGAGACGTGCGAGCTTCAACTTCGCCTCCTGGATCGCGAAGAGGTTCCCGACCGGCTCCGGGACGGGGCCGTAGCGGTCCTCCGTGGCCTGCACCAGCTCGCGGAGCTCGTCGTCGTCTTCGGCCAGCGCGATGCGTCGATGGAGGTCGATCTTCAATGCCTCGGCGGCGACGTACGACGCCGGCACGTACGCGTCCACTCTCGCGTCGACGCGCACCGGCCTCACGGCGACGCGCCGCTGGCCCGAGAGCTCGGCAACCGCCTCGTTCAGCATCTCGACGTAGAGCTCGAAGCCGAGCGCGGCCACGTGGCCCGACTGCTCCGAGCCGAGAAGGTCCCCCGCCCCGCGGATCTCGAGGTCCCGCATCGCGATCTGGAACCCGGCGCCGAGCTCCGTGTGGTCGGCGAGCGTCGCGAGCCGAGCGCGCGCCTCGGGCGTGAGCTCTCTCGCGTCGGGATAGAAGAGGTAGGCGTAGGCCGGGACGTCCGAGCGGCCGACGCGGCCCCGTATCTGGTAGAGCTGCGCGAGGCCGAGCATGTCCGCCCGCTCGACGACGAGCGTGTTCGCCTGCGGGATGTCGATGCCGGACTCGATGATCGTGGTCGAGACGAGCACGTCAGCATCGCCCGCGAGAAAGGCGTGCATGCGCTCCTCGAGCTCGCGCTCGGACATCTGGCCGTGCGCCACGAGGAAACGGATGTTGGGCAGCGATTGCTGGAGCTTGAGCGCAGCCTCCTCGATCGTCTCGACGCGGTTGTGCAGGTAGAACGACTGGCCTCCACGCGCGTGCTCCCGCTCGAGCGCGGCCTCGACGAGCTTCTCGTCGAGCTCGCCCACCGTGGTCCGGACGGGAAGGCGGCCGCGTGGCGGCGTCTCGATGATCGAGATGTCCCGGAGCCCGGAGAGCGACATGTGGAGCGTCCGGGGGATCGGGGTCGCGGAGAGCGCCAGCACGTCGACCTCCAGGCGGAGCGACCGGAGCAGCTCCTTCTGCGCGACGCCGAAGCGCTGCTCCTCGTCGAGCACGACGAGCCCCAGGCTCTTCGGCACGACGTCACGCGAGAGAACCCGGTGCGTCCCGACGAGCACGTCCACCTTCCCCTCCTGGAACTCGGCGAGGATGCGGGTCTGCTCCGCGCGCGAGCGGAAGCGGGAGACCATCTCGACCTTCACCGGGAAGTCACGGAAGCGCTCCCGAAAGGTGTTCCAATGCTGCTCGGCGAGGATCGTCGTCGGGCAGAGGACGAGCGTCTGCTTGCCCCCGAGCGCGGCGATGAAGGCCGCGCGGACCGCGACCTCGGTCTTCCCGAAGCCGACGTCGCCGCACACGAGCCGGTCCATCGGCCGCGGCGCCTCGAGGTCCTCCTTCACCGCCTCGATCGCCTGCATCTGGTCGTCGGTCTCGCGGTACGCGAACGACGCCTCGAGCCGCTCGAGCCAGTCGCCGCCGACCTCGAAGGCGTGGCCGGGCGCCTGCTGGCGGCGCGCGTACAGGGCGAGCAGCTCGCCGGCCAACTCGCGCACGGACTCCCGCGCGCGGCTCTTGAGGTTCGCCCACGCCTTGCCGCCGAGCTTGGACAGCGCGGGCGACTTCGCGTCCGCGCCGATGTAGCGGCTGACCTTCGGGAGCTGCTCGTGCGGGACATAGAGCCGGTCCTCCCCGCGGAAGGCGAGGAAGAGGTAGTCGCGCGTGACCCCCGCGACCTCCTTCGTCTCGAATCCGAGCAGGCGCCCGACGCCATGGTCCTCGTGGACGATGTAGTCGCCGGTGCGGAGGTCGGCGAACGATTGCAGCGCCCGGCCGAGGCGGGCATCCGCGCGCGGCGGCCGCTTGCGGAAGACCTGGACGTCCGGAAGCAGCGCGAGGCCGAGGTCTCGCCAGACGAATCCGCGGCGCGCGGCGCTGACGACGAAGCGCAGAGCCGGGACGGGCGGGAGCTTCGCGTCCTCCTCGACCACATCGGCGTCGACCCTCCGTAGCAGCTGCTGCGTCCGCAGTGCCTCTCCTCGGTGGGGGAACGCGACCACGACGCGCCTCCCCTGGCGGAGCATCGCGCCGAGCTCGTTCTCGGCCTCCGAGAGCCCGCGCGCCGCGATCGCCGGACGCTGAGCTTCGAACGAGTGCGCCTGGGCACGCGGGAAGGGATCGAGCTCGGAGGCGCCCGCGAGCGATACCGGCTCGAGCGACTCCTCCTCCCAGATGCGGCGAACGTCGTCCGGCTCCCAGACGAAGTCGGGCGTGCGATCGAGCGCCGCGACCAGGTCGTCCGGCGGCTCGACCGGCTCGCCGTCCTCGCGCAGGATCGGCTCGACGAGGTCCGCGCGACGTTCCGCGGCCGGGTACACGACCGTGTCGACGACCGGGTGCAAGGTGCGCTGCGTGAACGGCGAGAACGCGCGCACCTGCTCGACCTCGTCGCCGAAGAGCTCGACGCGAAGCGGCTCCCGACCGGTGCTCGGGAACACGTCGATGAGCCCTCCGCGAACCGCGATCTGACCACGCTCCTCGACGCGCTCGACGCGCTCGTACCCGGCTAGCGCGAGCGACTGGACGAGCTCGTCGAAGTCGACCTCTGTCCCCGGCTCGAGTCGGATCGCCTCTGGGCGCGCCTCGACCGGAGGCAAGCCCTCGGCGAGGGCACGCGCCGAGGCGAATGCGACGCCACCGGCCTCGAGGACGTCCAGCGCCCGCGCACGCTCGCCGACGAGGTGAGCCGGCGGCTCGAGCCCCGACTCCCAGCGCACACCTCGGCTCGGAAAGAGCCCGATCCGTTCGGGGTCGACGTACCAGCCGACGGCCTCGGCCGCGTCGCGTGCGTGCTCGTCCTCCGGAAGCAGCACGACGAGCGGGCGACCGACGCTCTCGTACAGCGCCGCCAGTACGAGCGGCAGCGCAGGTTCCGAAACCCTTGCGGGTGCCGGGAGGGCGTCGACGTACGCACCGAAGCGCTCGCTCGCGGCGAGCTCGGCGACGAGTGGACGAAGTGACGTCGGGTCCATGCGGATAGCGGGAAACGGCGTCCCGCAGGGCCATCGTAGCCCGCTCGGGGTCGGTGTTCGCGCGCGTTTCGAGGCGGGAGCGGCGCTTGCTTCGACGCGTGCTCGCGAGCGCTCGACGCGGTGCCCATGGACCGCGCCCGACCCTCCCAGTAACCACCCCCAGGGGTACGCCCGTACCCCTACGGACAACCTATCGGCGCCCTGCTCGCGGATGGGTCACGCACTGTGCCGACATCGCGTCGAGACGGACACGGAAGTGCACGCGGCGAGTGCGCGGGACCACACGCCCGCAATTTCGACGTGGCTCTGCTGGCGCGTGCCCCCGATGGAGCCGCGTCAGTTGTAGCGCTGCTGCGCCACCGCGAGCCCGTCGGAGAGCAGGGTCTCGACCGCGTCCGCCGAGCGCGCGACAAGCCCGTCCGCATCGTCCTCGGCGGCGAACGGCGACAGCACGTAGTCCGCGACGGGACGCGGATCGCCGCGCTCGGGCCGGCCGACCCCGATCCGGAGCCGGAGGAAGTCCTGGGTGCCGAGCGCCTGCGCGATCGAGCGCAGCCCGTTGTGTCCGGCGAGCCCTCCGCCGGCCTTTGCCTGCAGCCTGCCTACCTCGAGATCGACGTCGTCGTGCACGACGAGGAGCGCCTCGGGAGCGACCTTGAAGAACCGGGCTGCCGCAGCGATCGACTTGCCCGACTCGTTCATGTACGTCTCGGGCTTGAGCAGCGCAACGCGCCGCTCACCGACGCGCGTTTCCGCGATGCTGCCGTTGAACTTCGAACGCCACGTACCGCCATGGCGTCGCGCGAGCTCGTCGACGACCATCCAGCCCACGTTGTGCCGGTCGCGCTCGTGGCGGCGGCCCGGGTTCCCGAGGCCCGCAACCAGGAGATCGAGCGTCGAAGCAGGCTGCTCGCCTCGACGGAAGAGCCGCAAGAGCTACTCCTCGTCGGATGCTTGCTCGTCGGACGACTCTGCCTCGGCGGCAGCGCCCTCCTCGCCCTCGGGCACCTCGCCCTCGACGCCTTCCTCTTCCTCGACCTCTTCCTCAGGCTCGACGATGGCGCGCGGGGCGGAGACCGTCGCGATGACGGTGTCGTGCAGATCGTCCAGGAAGCGCACCCCGTCGATCGTCGGAATGTCCTCGAGTCGAAGCGCATCCCCGATCTCGAGCGCGCTGACGTCGGCGTCGATGTGCTCCGGGATCTCCATGGGCAGCGCCTCGACGTGAAGCTCGCGCGTCACGTGAGCGAGAACGCCGCCGGCGTTCTTGACACCGACCGGTTCACCGATGAAGTGGACGACGACCGTCGCCTGGATCGGCTGGTCCAGCCGAACCTCACGGAGGTCGATGTGCGAGACGGTGCCGCGAATCGGGTCGCGCTGCATGTCGGCGAGCACCGACGGATGCACCGTCTTCTGGCCTTCGATGACGACGTCGAGGATCGCGTGCAGACCCGAGGGTCCGGTCACCGCGGCCCGAAGGTCCCGCTCGGGGACGAGGATCGCGCGCGAGTGGCCTTTCCCATAGAGGACGCCCGGGACGAGTCCGCGCGCGCGCAGGCGACGCACGTTGCGCGACCCGCGCTCCTCTCGCTGCTGCACTTCGAGCTTGAAACGTTCTCCTGACACCGGCGGCGGATTGTAGCGGCCACCATCGTCCTCCCTGGGTCGCTACCAATCCGATAGCGCCCGATCGCCAAAGGACCTTGAGAAGGCCAGCGACCCGCGGAGGTCGGCATGCGCAGCATCGGCAGCATGGCTCTGGTGGCCGCGGCGCTCGTCGCGAGCGTGGGATGCGGTGGAGACGAAACCACCGGCGACGATCGAATCGTTCTCGAGCTCGCCGAGCAGAACGGATCGGGTCAGACGGGGATCGCGACCTTCGAGCGAGTCGGTGGCGACGCGACGCGCATCGCTCTCGAGCTCACGAATCCGCCCGCCGTCGCCCAGCCGGCGCACGTCCACTTCGGGACTTGCGACGACCTCGGTGATCCCCTGATCCCGCTGACGGCCGTCGAGGACGGCAGCTCGGAGACCGAGACGGCGACGTCGCTCGAACGACTCCAGGAAGGAGATCTCGTGATCCACGCCCACAAGTCGGACGCGGAGTACGACGTGTCCGTGGTGTGTGCGCCGATCCCCGGCGCCAGCGAGGCCGTCGGTTACTAGCCCGCCGCGAAGTCAGAAGAGCTGGTTCTCGCCGGCGAAGATCGCCGAGACCGAGTCGTCCGCGAAGACGTTCTGGATCGTCTCCGCGAGGATGCCGGCGACCGAGAGCACCTCGACGTTGTCCGGCTTCATCGTCGGGTTCACGGGCACGGTGTCGGTGACGACGAGCTTGTCGATCGCGCTTGCCGCGATGCGCTCGAGCGCAGGCCCGTTGAAGAGGCCGTGCGTCGCGCAGGCGTAGACGGCCGTCGCCCCTGCGTCCTTCAGCGCGCCCGCACCGGCGACGAGCGTGCCGGCCGTGTCGATGACGTCGTCCGTCATCACGGCAACCTTCCCCTCGACGTCCCCGATGAGGGCCGTGACGCGGGCCTCGCCGTGGGCGGGGCGCTCCTTGTTCAGGACGACCAGGTCGCCGCCGATCATCTCCGCGAACTTGCCGGCGAGCTTGGTCCGGCCGGTGTCGGGCGAGACGACCGCGAGAGGCGGCTTCAGGCTGAGATCGCGCACGTACTGCGCGAACATCGGCACCGCGGTCATGTGATCGACGGGGATGCGGAAGAAGCCCTGCACCTGGCCGGCGTGTAGGTCCATCGTCAGCACGCGGTCGGCACCTGCTGCCTCGAGCATGTCCGCAACGAAGCGCGCGCTGATCGGCTCGCGCGGTCGCGACTTCTTGTCCTGGCGCGCGTAGAAGTACCAGGGGATGACCGCGGTGATGCGCTTCGCAGATGCGAGACGAGCCGCGTTGATCATGATCAGCAGCTCGACGAGGTTGCGGTCGATCGGCTCGCAGGCCGTCTGGACGATGAACATGTCCGCACCGCGGATCGACTCTTCGTAGCGGCAGTACGTCTCGCCGTTCGGGAAGGTCTTGAGGTTCACGCCGCCGAGCTCGATGTCGAGCTGTTCCGCGATGCGCTGCGCGAGCTCGGGGTTCGAGCGCCCGGAGAAGAGCATCAGCCGCTTCTGCGGCGACAGGGCGATCGCGCGCCCGATGTCGAGCTCCGTCTGCGGGGTCATCGTCTCGAGCCCCGGGAGCGCCTGCTCAACCGTTCCCGTCTCCACCGTTCTTCTTCCCTCCGCGGCCTTCCTTGGTCACTTGGCGCGCCCTGGCGATCGCGAGCGCGTTGGGGGGCACATCTTCCTCGATCACGGATCCCGCTGCTGTCCACGCATCGTCTCCGACCTCGACCGGTGCGAGGAACACAGTGTTCACTCCCACCCTGACGTTACGGCCGACGGTCGTCTTTCCCTTCGGGAGCCCCTCCTGGTGGGGGAAGTTCGCGGTGATGGATCCCGCGCCGACATTGCTCTCGTCCCCGATGGCTGCGTCTCCGATGTACGACAGGTGTGGGACCTTCGTGCCCTTGCCGATGTGGGCGTTCTTGATCTCGACGAACGTGCCAGCTTTCGCTTCCGCCTCGAGCACGGTTCCGGGGCGAAGGTAACAGAACGGGCCCACCGAGACACGTTCCCCTACGGCCGCGTCGATGAGGACGGCGTGCGGGCCGATGTCGGCCCCCGCCGCGACCTTCGACGAGCCGCGGATGACCGTGAACGGGTGCACGACTGCGTCGGGCTCGATCTCGACCTCCGGCTCGATCCAGGTCGACCCGGGGTCGACGATCGTCACGCCGGCGAGCATGTGCCGCTCGTTGATTCGGTCGCGCAGGGTTGCCGCCGCCGCCGCGAGCTCGACGCGCGTGTTCACGCCGAGTGCGTCCACCGGGTCGGGGGCAGTGTGGACGGCGACCGTTTCTCCGTCCGCGACGAGGAACCCGACCGAGTCCGTGAGGTAGAGCTCACCCTGCGCGTTCTTCGGCTCCAGGCGGTCGAGGACGGGCCACAGGCGGTCGGCGCGGAAGACGTAGATCGAGGAGTTGACCTCGCGGATCGCGAGCTGCTCGTCGCTCGCGTCCGCGGCCTCGACGATGGACGCGAGGCGCCCGTGCCCGTCCCGCACGATCCGTCCGTAGCGGCCGGGGTCGTCCAGCTCGAACGAGAGCACGGTCGCCGCCGCGCCGGCCGCGCGATGGGTCTCCACGAGATCGTGGATGAGCTCCGGAGTGATGAGCGGAGTGTCGCCGGAAAGGACGAGGACGTCCTCGGCGCGACCCTCGAGCGCGGCGCGTGCGCTTCGAACCGCGTCGCCGGTCCCGAGAGGCGTCTCCTGCACCGCGACCTCGACCTCGCCGAACGCGTCCGCGCTCATCGGCGACGCTACGACGACCAGCCGCTCGACGCCCGCGGCCGTGGCTGCCTCGAGGACCCAGTCCACCATCCGGCGCCCGAGGACCGGGTGCAGGTGCTTCGGCACGCTCGAGTGCATGCGCGTGCCGAGGCCTGCGGCCATCACGACTGCTGCGAGCTTCGTCTCGTCCATTCAGCGATTGATGGCTGGGGCGCCAGGATTCGAACCTGGGATCACGGGACCAAAACCCGTTGCCTTACCACTTGGCCACGCCCCAGTGAAAGCGTCTCGATTGGTGGTCGATGCCGTGCTGAGCCCGGCCAGTTTGCCATTCCGCAGCGGCGGTCGAACGTCTCAGCCATGCTCGATGGTTCGGGTGAGCCACGTCGTCCCCTGCGAACGGAGCTCCCGCGCTGCCGATTCTGCCGCCGCGCCGTCCTCGAAGAGCCCGTACACGGCGGGGCCGGCGCCGCTCACGTCGGCGCGGAAGGCGCCCAGCCGCTCGAGCTCCGTCGCGAGCGCCGAGGAGACGAGATCGTTCCGCGGAAGCGCCGCGAGATCCGCTGGTGTCAGCCTCCCGTCGAGCGCCGAAACCATCGCGTCCCGGCGGGCCTCGAACCCGGAGGCGCCGCCTCGCTCGTCGAACTGTCGGTAGACGGCAGCCGTCGACTCCTTGCTCTCTCCGTCCGGCAGCACGAGGACGACCCGGATGTCGCGGGGCAAGGCGACGCGGACGAGCTCCGAGCCGTCTCCGCTCGCGAGCCGCGCCCCGTCCTCGAGGAAGAACGGGACGTCGGCGCCGATGGCCGCGGCGAGGTCGTGCAGCTCCTCGTTCGAAAGCCGGTGGCCGCTCAGCTCGTTCGCGAGCCTGAGCGCCGTGCCCGCGTCGGAGCTTCCGCCCCCCAGGCCGGCGGATATCGGGATGCGCTTGTCGATCCGCACGGACCAGCCGTGCTCGACGCCTGTCGCTTCGGCGAACGCAGTGAGCGCGGCCTGCACGATCGTGTCCTCGAACCCCTCGACGACGACACCGGAATCGGAAGAGGTTTCGACTGCGATCGTGTCGCAGACGCCGATCCGCTCGAGCACGGTGACAACCTCGTGCTTTCCGTCGGGTCGCACAGGGCCGACGACGAGGCCGAGGTTGATCTTCGCAAAGGCCTCGGCGGACTTCATCCGAGCGCCTTCGCGAGCTCGACGAACTCCTCGGGTGCGAGCTCCTCGGCGCGGACGCCCGGCTCGCGGCCGATGTCCGCGAGAGCCTGCTCCGCCTCCGCCCGCGACGCGAACCCCGTGTGCGCCAGCGAGTTGGCGAGGGTCTTCCGACGGTGCGCGAACGCGGACTCGACGACTGGTCGGACGAGATCGAGGCGGGGACCCGGGTAGCGCTCGAAGGCGACGATCGCGGAATCGACGCGCGGTCGTGGACGGAACGCGGTCGGCGGCACGCGATGGGAGCCGAGCTTGCGCGTGTGGAGCTGGACGAGCACGGACACGGCGCCGTACGCCTTCGTCCGCGGAGACGCGAAGAAGCGCTCGGCGACCTCGCGCTGCACCATCACGACCCACCGCTCGAGCGACGGGATCCGCTCGAGGCTTTCGACGACGATGGGCGTCGCGACGTTGTAGGGCAGGTTCGCGACCAGCTTCGTCGGCGGCGGCTCGAGCGTCCCGTAGTCGAACTTCACCGCGTCCGCGAAGACGAGATTGACGTTCGTCGCTCCCTGGAGCGCGTCCTCGAGGAGCTCGTCGAGCGACTGGTCGAGCTCGACCGCGTGAACCTCGCCGACGCTGTCCGCGAGGTGACGGGTCAGGACCCCGGTGCCAGGCCCGATCTCCAGCACGACGTCCTCCGGCTCGAGCTCGGCGAGGCGGTCGATGACACCGAGGAAGTTCTCGTCGACGAGGAAGTGCTGACCGAGCGACTTCTTTGCCCGCGGCCTCACGGCAGACGGAAGGCTCTCGAGGCGTTCTCGTGGGTCTGCGCCGCCAGTGCGGAGGCGTCGACACCGCGGGCGTCGGCGAGAGCGGCGACGGTGTGCACGAGGTTCGCGGGCTCGTTGGGTCGTCCGCGCACCGGCTGCGGGCTCAGGTACGGGCTGTCCGTCTCTACGAGAAGTCGGTCTTCGGGCACCTCGCGCGCCGCCTTCCGAAGGTCGTCCGCCTTCGGATAGGTCACGTTGCCGGCGAACGAGACGTAGTAGCCCCGCTCGAGGGCGGCGTTCAGGAGCCCGGGCGAGGAGAAGCAGTGGAGGACAACCGTCCCCTTGAAGCCGGCGAGCGCGGCGGCCGTGTCCTCATCCGCCTCGCGGCTGTGGATGACGACCGGCAGGTCGAACGCGCCGGCGAGCTCGAGCTGCGCATCGAAGAGCCGCTTCTGGTCGGCGGGGGTCGCGTGCTCGCGAAAGTTGTCGAGGCCCGTCTCTCCGACGCCGATCGCGTTCGGGTGCCCGAGCAGCTCGCGGAGCTCGTCGATCCGATCCGCCTCGGCGGACGAGGCCTGATGCGGGTCGATCCCGAGTACCGCATAGACGCCGTCGTGGCGATCGGCGAGGGCGAGGGCGGCGCGGGAGGAGTCGATGCCCGTCCCGATCGTGACGATCCTCCCCACTCCCGCCTCTCGCGCGTGCGCGACGGCGGCGTCCGCGTCCTCGCACCCGTCGAGGTGCGCGTGCGTGTCCGTCACGTGGCGGGAGCCTCTTCGACGGCCTTGGGCGCCTTCACGGCTGCCTCCATCCGCCGGAGCTCCTCGGGGACGATCTTCTCCGGGTCGAGCTTCTCGAACAGCGGGGCCGGCTCGCGCAACACCTGGCCCGGCGCGAGCGCGCTCGGCTCCCACGCCCCGACCCAGGACTCGTAATCGCCCGTCAGGACCGTGTGGTTGCCGCCGCCCGCCTCCGTGACCTCCCGCTGCTCGATCGGGCCGGCGAGAAAGCCGTCGTAGCCGAGAAGCTCGTGCAGGCGCTGCGACGAGAACGGGAGGTACGGCACCAGCAGGATCTTGAGGTTGTCGATCGCCCGGAGCGCGACGTAGAGGATCGTCCCCGCGCGCTCGCGGTCGGTGTCGATCAGCGCCCAGGGCGCCTGCTCGGCGATGTACTGGTTGACGAGGGCGGCGAGGCGCATCGCCTCCTGGAGCGCGTTCTTGAAGCGCGCCTCCTCGATGAAGGAGCCGACGGTCTCGAATCCGCCCTCGACGTCCGCGAGGAGCGCCTCGTCCGCATCCGTGAGCGCACCGGGCGTCGGCACGGCGCCGAAGTTCTTGAACGCGCTCTGCACTGTGCGGTTGACGAGGTTGCCCCAGGTCGCGACGAGCTCGTCGTTGTTGCGCCGGACGAACTCGGACCACGTGAAGTCGGTGTCCTGCGTCTCGGGCCCGGCGATGGAGAGGAAGTAGCGGAGCGCATCCGGGTCGTAGCGGCTCAGGAAGTCGTGCACGAGGATCTGGACTCCACGGCTCGAGCTGAACTTCTTGCCCTCCATCGTGAGGAACTCACTCGAGGCGACGTTGTCCGGGAGCTCGAGCGGCGCCCGTCCAGCCCCGTACTCGCCGCCCTCGCCGTAGCCGAGGAGCATGCTCGGCCAGATCACCGTGTGGAAGACGATGTTGTCCTTGCCCATGAAGTACGTGTGCTCTGCCTCCGGGTTCTGCCACCACTCGCGCCAGGCGTCGGGTGTCCCGCGGTTCACGGCCCACTCGACGGACGCGGACAGGTAGCCGATGACGGCGTCGAACCAGACATAGATCCGCTTCTCGCTCAGCTCCTCGTACCCGGCCACGGGAATGGGGACGCCCCAGTCCAGGTCGCGCGTGATCGGACGCGGCTTCAGTTCCTTGACGAAGTTGAGCGAGAACTTGCGGACGTTCGGACGCCAGCCCTCCTGGGCCTCGATCCACTCCGCCAGCTGATCCTTGAAGGCCGGGAGGTCGAGGAACAGGTGCTTCGTCTTCTCGAACACCGGCGTCGTCCCATCGATGCGCGAGCGCGGCTCGATGAGATCGGTGGGATCGAGCTGGTTGCCGCAGTTGTCGCACTGGTCCCCGCGCGCGCTCGCATAGCCGCAGATCGGGCAGGTGCCCTCGATGTACCGGTCCGGCAGCGTGTGGCCGGTGGAGGCGGAGAACGCGCCGAGCGTCTCCTGTTCGAGGATGTAGCCCTTCTCGTAGAGCGTGCGGAACAGATCCTGCGTGACGCGGTAGTGGTTCTCCGTCGTCGTCCGCGTGAAGAGGTCATACGAGAGCCCGAGGTCCCGGAGGTCCTCCCGGATCAGATCGTTGAACCGATCCGCCGTCTCGAGCGGCGACTCGCCCGCCGCGTCCGCGGCGACCATGACCGGTGTGCCGTGCTCGTCCGTCCCGCTCACCATGAGCACGTCGTTGCCGCGCAGGCGGTGGTACCGGGCGAACGTGTCCGACGGCACACCGAAGCCCGCGACGTGGCCGATGTGGCGAGGTCCGCTCGCATACGGCCACGCCACCGCGACGAGGATCTTCTTGGGCGACCGGCTCATGGGCGTCAATGATAGGTAGCGGCTGCTTCACGACCCGCTTGCTCCAGGGGCCGGTCAGGCGCGCGCGAGCCACGGCCAGCGCAGACCCGGCGAGGAGCAGGATGGCCACCAGACCGAGCGCAGTCCAGCGTCGCAACCACGCGCTCGGAGACTCGTCGGAGGTGGGTGGCGCGAGGCGTCGCTCGGAGACCGCGCGAGGCGTCGGTGAGTCAGCAGCGCGCGAAGCGCCGACCTCGACACGGCTCCCTCGGCGAACGGTAACCCCGCCCCTCGGTGCTCCCCCGCGTCGGGCCGGACGCCCCGCCGATGAGCCCGCGCGTACAGCGGGCGGGACACCGTGCGACGACACACGCTCGGCGCTCGTCGTCCGCGCGTCGTTCTGCGCCGATGCGCGAGAGGGGCGAGCGGACGGAGATGCGCCAGCCGTATCCGACGGCGCGTCGGCCCGCGTCGCATCGTCCGCGGACAGCCGCGGCGCACCTCCGGACGTCGCAGTCGTCTCGACCTCGCCGAGGGTCGGAGCTGCGGAGGGCGGGCTCTGCGGCGGCGGGAGCGCCGACGGGGGAGCCACGGGCGCAGAGGTCGCGACCGGAGCAGGCGTCGGAGCAGGCTGCGCGGCCGCCGGCGGGGGCGGCGGAGGCGGCGGAGGTGAGGGCGCAGGCGGAGGGCTCGGAGCCGGACTCGGTGTCGGCGCTGGTGCAGGTGCCGGCGCAGGCGGTGGAGCCGCCGCGCGCGCGGGAAGCAGCGAGGCGGGGTCGACGTACTTCTCGTCGGCGCCCACTCGGACGCCGAGGTGTACGTACGGCGTGTCGTGCTCCGGCTCGCCCGACGGTCCGCCCTCCGCGACCACATCCCCTTCGCTCACGTACGCGCCTCGCTTCACGGTGATCCGGCCGACGTGCGTCAGCGAGGCCTTGAAGCCGTCGGCGGTCGCGATCGTGACCGTGAGACCGTGGGTCGGGACCTGGCCCGCGAACGTCACTTCTCCAGAGACGGGCGCCCGGACCGAGCCCGAGCCCCCGACGGCGACGTCGATCCCGCGGTGCTGGCCGGCGGCGTACTCGTCGTTGCCGAGCGAGAACTCGCGGAGGACAGCTCCGTCGGCGGGCCACGCCCAGGCGAGCGCGCTCGACGGGCTTGCGAGCGCGGCGAGAGCGAGGCCGAGCGTGGCAAGAAGGAGCGTCGTTGCCCGGAGAGCGAACATGAAACGAGGCTAGCGAGGGCCTCCCCGGGGTGTCAACGAGCGTGACGAAGTTGTTACAGAGAAGACCGGTAGAGGGCGTTCCGGGGCACGCCCGTGAGCCGGGCGACGACGTCGACCGCCTGCCTCCGAGGCACTCCGGCCGCGACGAGCTCCGCGACCGCGTGCTCCGCCTCGGCCGCCCCGGTCGAGCCCGCCTTCCCGCTCCGCGGGCCTAGCACCACGGTGATCTCCCCGCGGGGCGGCTCGGCGAAGCGCTCCGCAAGCTCCGCGACCGTCCCGTGCGCAACCTCCTCGAAGCGCTTCGTGAGCTCGCGGCACACGGCGGCCGGCCGGTCCGGCATCGAGCCGGCGAGCACGGCGAGCGACGCCGGAAGCCGTCGTGGCGACTCGAACGCGACGACCGACCCCGCATAGCCGACGAGCTCCTCCGCCAGCGCCCGGCGCTCCGCGTCTCGCCGTGGGAAGTACCCGATGAACCGGTATTCGTCGGCAACAAGCCCGCTCGCGACGAGGGAGGTCTCGACCGCCGAGGGCCCAGGCAGCACGGTGACGCGCTCGCCCGCACCGATCGCTGCGGTTACGAGGCGCCCTCCCGGGTCGTTGACGCCCGGCAGGCCCGCATCCGACACGAGCGCGATCCGCTCTCCGCTTTCCAGCCTGCGCAGGATCGACGCGATCCTCGCCGCCTCGTTGTGGCGGTGGTAGCTCTCGAGTCGGGCAGCGATCCCGTGGCGGTCGAGGAGGATCCTGGTCCTGCGGGTGTCCTCGCAGAGGACCAGGTCCGCCTCCGCGAGCTCGCGCAGCACGCGCAGCGTGACGTCCTCCAGGTTCCCGATCGGCGTTGCGCAGACCGCGAGCGGCACGAACGACCTAGCCGGCTTCGCCGAGCGCCTCGAACGCGACGAGCCCGGCGCCAACGAGCCCGGCCTCGCCGCCCAGCTCCGCCGGCACGACCCGCAGCTCTCGATCCGCCGGGAAGACCGCTTCCGCGCGTGCGGCCTCCTGTGCCGGCCCGAGCAGCAGCTCGCCCGCGGCCTCGCCGAAGCCGCCGCCGATGACGACGATCTCGGGATCGAAGATGTTCGCGAGGGACCCGATCGCGGCCCCGAGGAGCGCGGCGATCTCCGCGAGCTTCTCCTGCGCCTCCGTCGCGCCCTCGCGTGCCCGGGCGACGAGCACCCTCGCGTCGCTCCCCTCCCCGTAGAGCTCGACCGCCGCCCGATCCGCCGCAGTGCCGGAGACGAGCGACTCCACGTGCCCGTGACCGTGGCAGTTCCCCTGGCAGGGCGGCCCGCCGGCCCGGAGCACGACGTGACCGAGCTCGGCCCACCCGCGATACAGTCGCCCGTCGAGCACGAGCCCGCCGCCGACTCCGGTGCCGAGCGTCAGCATCAGGAGATTCGACACGCCTCGGCCCGCCCCGAGCTTCCACTCGGCGAGCGCGGCGGCGTTCGCGTCGTTCTCGATGCCGACGGGGACGCCGAAGCGGGCGCTCGCGTGGGCCACGAGATCGACCTCGTCGAGCGGGAGGTTCGTCGCCCGCAGGATCCGCCGCGTGCCGCGCTCGAGGTTCGACGGGATGCCGTAGCCGATCGCCACGACCCGGTCGTCGAGCAGCTGCTCGACCGCACTGTCGAGTGCCGCGAGGACGTCCTCCTCGGACGTCTCCGGCGTCTCGAACTCGTGCCGCGCATGGATCGTGCCGTCGCGATCGACGAGCGCCGCGCGTGTCGAGGTGCCGCCGAGATCGACCCCGATCACGAAAGGAGCGCCCACGGCGCGGGCTACCATAGCGCCCCGGATGGCCGTGGGAGAAAAGCCCTACCGGCGGTATCGCGGCGGCCGGGTCAAGGGCAGGGTCCCCCTCGAGCGGACGAGGCGGCCGGCCGCGAGCCCGACCGCTCCGAGCGGACCGCAGCGACCGCGTCGCTGGGGCCGCTGGGTGCTGCTCGGCGTCGGCGCGCTCGTGATCCTGTTCCTCGTCTGGGGCCTGCTCGGCTACCTCTCGTTCTCGCGCGGGGTGAGCGACGCGAACGACCGCCTTCCGCAGCGCGCGGAGAACCGGCTCGCAAAGCTGGACGGGTCGCTGCTCACGACACCGTCGACGACCCTCGTCATCGGCACGGACGGAGGCAGCGCGCCGGGCCGGAAGGGCGCACGCCGCTCGGACTCGCTGATGCTGCTCCACACCGATCCCGACACGCACCGGCTCTCGTACCTGTCGATCCCGCGCGACCTCCGGGTCGAGATCCCGGGCTACGGCTCCGGGAAGATCAATTCAGCGAACCAGTTCGGCGGGCCGGCGCTCACGCTCGCGACGGTCCGGAACCTCACCGGCCTGCCAATCCACCACGTGGTCGTCGTCGACTTCGACGGCTTCAAGGACCTGATCGACGCGCTCGGCGGCATCGACATCACCGTCCCCAAGCCGATCCTCTCGAACAAGTTCGACTGTCCCTACCCACCCGCCCGGTGCTCGAGCTGGGACGGGTGGCGCTTCGGCAAGGGGAAGCAGCACATGGACGGGCGCCGCGCGCTCGTCTACTCGCGCATTCGCACGAACCAGCTCGACCCGTCCGAGTCGGACGTCACGCGCACCACCCGCCAGCAGGCGGTCGCCGAGGCGGTCGGCGACAAGATCGCAAGCTTCGGGACGTTCATCAAGCTGCCGTTCATGGGCGACTCCCTCGCCTCCCCACTCGCGACCGACCTCTCCGCGTGGCAGCTCGCGCAGCTCGGCTGGGTGCGGTTCCGGGCCGGCAAGTCGCTCCGCTGCCGCCTCGGCGGCGAGCCGCAGAGCATCGGCGGCGAGTCCGTGATCGTGGGGGGCGAGGACAACGTCAACGTCATCCCGATGTTCATGGGCCGCACCGCGCCGCTCGCGCCGCGGAAGGGCGTGCCGTACGCCGCGGGCTGCACGCGGCCGCGCTAGCCGGCGTCTGCTGCCGGCTTCTTCGTCTCCCCCGTGCCCTTGTCTCCGCTGCCCTTGTCCGGCTTGTCCGACGACGTCTTGTCGCCGCCGCCGTCGCCGTCCTTGCTCGGCTTGCGTCCGCCACGGCCGTAGTCCGTCGAATAGAACCCCGAGCCCTTGAAGTGGACGGCCACCGGGAAGAGGAGCTTCTCGACCGGCCCGGCTCCGCAGACCGTGCACGCCTCGACGGGCGCATCGCTCATCTTCTGGAAGACCTCGAACGTATGCCCGTCGGGGCAACGGTATTCGTAGATCGGCACCGGCGAAGGCTAGCGGGGAGACCTGCCGGATTCGCCCCCAGCCTCGTCGTGCTCGCGGTCGAGGAGCTCGCGGTAGCAGGGTGCGCTCTCGAAGGCGGCGAGCCCGCGCGGGCGTCCGCGCCGGCGCTGGATGCGGCGTCGCCGGTCGAGTGCGGCGACGGCTGCCGACGCCCCGAACAGGCCTCCGAGGAGGAACGTCCGCATCCGCTCGCGTCGCTGCTCGCCGTCCACGCTCGGATCTTACGATCCACCCCGTGCTCGTCTGCACTCTCGGCGATCTGACGCTCGACGTCATCGTCCGGCTAACCGGGCCGATCGCGACGGGCGCGGACACGCCTGCGCGGACGCACCTCTCGGCAGGCGGGCAGGCGGCGAACGTCGCCGCGTGGGCTGCCGAGCTCGGTGCTCGGGCGCGGTTCATCGGAAAGCGGGGGCACGACGACGCCGGCCGCCTCGCCGCGCGCGGCCTCGAGGCACGCGGAGTCGAGGTCGCGGGTCCTGCCGAAGGGAAGGGCGGTGTCATCTGCTCGCTCGTCGACCCGGACGGCGAGCGGTCGATGCTCTCGGACCGCGGCGCCGCGACAGCCTTTCGCCCCGACGAGCTCGAGCCGCGCTGGCTCGAGGGCTGCGACCACCTGTTCGTCTCCGGCTATGCGCTGCTCGCCGATCCGACGCGCTCGACGGCGCTGGCCGCGGTCGACCTCGCGCGTGGCCATGGGGCCGCGGTGAGCGTCGACCTCGCCTCCTGGAGCGCGCTCGAAGAGCACGGCGCCGCGCGGGTCCGCGAGCTGCTGACGGAGCTGCGGCCCGACGTCGTGTTCGCGAACGAGGACGAGGACCGCGTGCTCGGAGGGCCGGTGCCCGGGGCTGCGTGGATCCTCAAGCGCGGCCTGCGCGGCTGCTCGTTCGACGGCGACGAGCGCGACGCGCTGCCGGTCACGGAGGTCGTGGACTCGACGGGGGCCGGCGACGCGCTCGCCGCGGGCTTCATCGTCGGCGGCCCCGACCTCGCGCTCGAGGCGGCGGCGCGCTGCGTCTCGCGACTAGGGTCGGTGCCGTGAGCGCCGCCCTCCGACTGACCTTCACACCGATGACCCAGGAGGACGCGCAGGCGATCGCGGACTGGCACTACGAGCCTCCGTACGACTTCTACGACGCGCGCGCGGATCCCGGCGACCTCGCGTTGCTGCTCGATCCGGCGCGTCGCGCCGACCGCTCGTTCTCCGCGCGCGACGAGAGCGGCGAGCTCGTCGGCTTCTTCACGTACGCCCCCGACGGCAACACGCTCACGGTCGGCCTCGGGCTGCGGCCGGACAGCACCGGCCGTGGCCTCGGCCACGCGTTCGTGGAGGAAGGTCTCGAGTTCGCGCGCTCCCGGTACGCGCCGACCCGCTTCCGGCTCTCCGTCGCGGAGTTCAACGAGCGTGCCGTCAAGGTGTACGAGCGGTCCGGATTCGTGCGCACGCGCGCGTTCGTCCACGAGACGAACGGCGGCATGCATCCCTTCATCGAGATGGAGCGGCCCGCGTGAGCGAGCTCATCGAGGTCTCGGAGGAGGTGCGAGAGGCGCTGGACTCGGGCGCATCCGTCGTCGGACTCGAGACGACGCTCGTGGCACACGGGTTCCCCGCACCCGACGGAGTCGCCGTCGGGCTCGCGAGCGAGGCAGCAGTACGCGCCGCGGGCGCGGTCCCGGCGACGACAGGCGTCCTCGACGGCCGTATCCGGGTCGGCCTCACGGAGGACGACCTCGCCCGTTTCGGCCCGGAGGCGCGCAAGCTCGGGCCGCGCGACCTCGGCGCCTGCGCGGTCGCGGGTGACGTCGGCGCGACGACCGTCGGCGGCCTGCTCACCGTCGCGCGGAGCGTGGGCATCCACTTCGTGGGAACCGGCGGCATCGGCGGCGTGCACCGCGGATTTCCGTCCCCGCCGGACGTGTCGGCCGACCTGCTCGCCCTCGTGCTGTCGCCGGTGGCGGTCACATGCTCGGGAGCGAAGTCGCTCCTCGACATCCCCGCCACGATGGAGTACCTGGAGACGCTCGGCATCCCCGTCGTCGGGTATCGGACCGACACGCTTCCCCTCTTCTACGCGCGCGACGGCGGCCCACCCGTCCCGCAGCGCGTCGACGACGTCGGGACCGCGGCACGCATGGCCGCGGCCCACTGGGAGCTCGGCGGCTGCGGGCTCCTGCTCGCGAACCCGCCGCCCGAGAGCGTCGACGTCGAGGACCTGATCGAGGAAGCGATCGCCGAGGCGGCGGCACGCGGCGTCGCCGGCCAGCAGGTCACGCCCTTCGTGCTCGCGTTCCTGCACGAGCGAAGCGCGGGACGCACGCTCGAGGTCAACCGCGCGCTGATCGTCGACAACGCGCGGCTCGCCGGCGAGCTCGCTGTAGCGTTCGCGGCCCTGTGAGCCTCTACGACCGCGTTCGCGACCTCCCGCTCGAGATCGAGGCCTACGAGCTCGAGGGGCTCGAGCTGCAGGCGCGCGCGGACTTCCTGCGCAAGACGACGGTCGTGCACCTCCGAGGTGCGGGCGAGGAGGGCATCGGCGAGGACGTCACGTACCACGGGGAGGAGCACGACCGCCTCCAGGCGCGGGGCGCCGATCTTCCGCTCGCCGGCAGCTGGACCCTGCACACGTTCTCGCAGCACCTCGGACAGCAGCCGCTCTTCGAAGAGGAGCCGGCGCAGCACGCGTACCACGACTACCGGCGCTGGGCGTTCGAGAGCGCGGCGCTCGACCTCGCGCTCCGACAGGCCGGGATATCACTCGGCGACGCGGTCGGGCGACCCGCGCGGCCGGTCTCCTTCGTCGTCTCGATGGGCCTGGGGACGCCTCCGTCCACCGACCGCTTCGACGCCTGGCTCGAGCTCTACCCGCGCCTGAAGTTCAAGCTCGACGCGAACGGCGACTGGACGGACGACCTCGTGGCGCGGCTCGAGGGGACGGGCGCGATCGACTCGATCGACCTCAAGGGCCAGTACCGGGGCACGGTCGTGGACTCGCCGCCGGACCCGGATCTCTATCGCCGCGTCGCCGAGGGGCTGCCACGGGCATGGCTCGAGGACCCGGCGCTGACCGACGAGACGCTCCCCGTCGCTCGAGCCGCACCGCGACCGGGTGACCTGGGACGCGATCATCCACTCCGTCGAGGACATCGACGCTCTGCAGTGGCCGCCGCGGACGGTCAACGTGAAGCCGTCGCGGTTCGGGTCGGTCGACCGCCTGTTCGCCGCATACGACTACTGCGAGCAGCACGGGATCGGCGCGTACGGCGGCGGGCAATGGGAGCTCGGTCCGGGGCGCCGGCAGATCCAACTCCTCGCGAGCATCTTCCACCCCGACACGCCGAACGACGTCGCGCCGCGCGAGTACAACCTCGAGCCCCAGGCAGGGCTCCCCGAGAGCCCGCTCACGGTCGAGCCGCGGGCGACGGGGTTCTTCGTGACGACCTAGGAGATCGAGGACAGGAAGTCGTCGATCTCGATCAGCGGCAGCGACTCGAGCTTTGCGCTCCCGCGCGCTCCCAGCGCGATCGAGACCTTCGCGATCGTGATGTCGTCAGGTGCCTCGACGACGTTCACGAAGTCGTATGCACCCAGGGCTCCCCACTGGTGGAGCACCTTGGCGCCCATCTCCTCGACGTCCTTGTTGACCTCACGCAGTCGGCCGGGATTCGCGTGGAGGGTCTGGACTCCCTTCTCCGTCAGCGTCGTGAGCATCAGGTACTTGGGCATCTCGCTCCTTTCCTCGGTCGCGGGCCGAGCCTAACCGAGCCTTCTGGTCGACGTACAGCAGCGCTGTGCCCAGGAAGAGAAGCGGCGAGACGACGAGCGACGCGAGCGTGGCCGCGGCGACCCGCGTGTTCTCGGCGTACTCGCGGAGGACGAAGAAGAGAACGGTCTGGGTCAGGACGACGACCAGCGCGAGCGTCGCGAGCCCGCCGAGTACGTGGACGAAGTCCGCTCGCGCGAGCCGATACCCGCGCACGAACGACGCCCGGAACCCGAGACCCTCGACGAGCGCCGCCGGAACGGCGAGCCCGAAGAGCGCGAGCCACGCCAGCCCGGGCAGGACGAACAGGGCCACGAGCAGCGGGAACGGGATGAAGACGACTACTCCGACGACATACGCGACGACCGCGTTCCTGCTCCGGAGCGGGGCGCCGGTCACGATCGCGCACGCGATGACGTAACTGATCGTGACGAGGAAGGCGCTCTCGACGACCACCTGGATCTGGCCTCGCTCGAGCTGCCACGCGAGCGCGTTGACCAGGGCGACCGGTACGCCCAGCGCGAGCGCCTTCCAGAAGTTGCGTCCGTAGGCGCGCATCGACTCGCCGACGAGCTGGCCGACGGTCCGCTCCGCCGGCGGCAACGGCGGCGGCAGCTCGCGAGTCGCTCTCGGGCTGCGTCCGCGCGCCATGCGGGCGAGAACGCTACTTCGCCGCCGCGGCGAGGAGCCGCGGAAGCGCCGCGTCGAGCGAGGCGAGCGCAGTCGGTATCTCCCAGCGCGCCCGGTCGCGCTCGCCGACCTCGTTCGAGACGGCTCGCACTTCGACGGCCGGCACGCCGGCGAGCGCACAGGCGCGAAGGACAGCGAACCCCTCCATCGCCTCGACCTGGATCGCCTGTGGCTCCGTGCCGCAAGGCCCGTCCACCGCGGCGCTCGTCCCGATCGGCAGCGTCAACGCATCGGGGAGCGCGGCGCGCAGGGCGGCGAGCAGCGCCTCGTCCGGGTGGACGCGGGAAACGACGGGAATCTCCGCCAGCAGGTCGCAGTAGACGGCCTCGGTGCCCAGCACGAGCGTGCCCGTCGGCACGCCGCGGCCGCCCGCAACGCCGACGTGGAGGACGGCCTCCGGGCGCTCGAGCGCGAGCGCGCGCGCCGTCGCCGCTGCGGCCTCGACGGGCCCGATGCCGCAGGCGAGCCCCACCTCCCCGCAGAGCTCGGCGTCGGTGGCGGCGACGACCAGGACGCGTCTCGATCGGCTCACGAGGCGATCCTACGTCTGCCCACTGCGTGCGCTCTCGCGCGGCGGCACGAGCCGGAACACCGGATGTCGAGGCGCCTCGGCGAGCCACTCCTCGTCAGGAGACGAGAGGTCGACCTCGAAGAACGGCCGCGTCACGCGGCCGAGCTCGTAGTAGCGTCGGAGCACTGGGACGGCAGCGGAGTGCGAGAGCTCTTCGACGTCCAGACGCTCGCGACGCCGT
Source organism: uncultured Actinomycetes bacterium (assembly GCA_963793035.1). Lineage (GTDB taxonomy): Bacteria > Actinomycetota > Thermoleophilia > Gaiellales > Gaiellaceae > GMQP-bins7. Next base: position 42,780 of record CAWBYI010000010.1, on the reverse strand, counting down.
CCACGCTGGAGCTCGACCCAGCCGGCCGCTCGCGCGTTCTTCACCCAGTTGCGGTCACCGTACGGGGCGACGAGCCAGCGCGCGTCGCCGTCCCGGACGATCGAGACCGGCGTCGACCACAGTCGGCCGCTCGAGCGGCCGGGAACGGTCAGGAGATGCGTCCGCGGCCCGGTGAGCCCGCGGCGAGCGAGCGGGCGGACGAGGGCGTTGAGGCCCCGTCGCCAGAGGCTCTTGCGATACGGACGCGGTGCGCCGGCCACGGCGCGAGTCTTATCGAACGACGAGGCCGCCCTTCCGGGCGGCCTCGAACGCGGAATCGACGCTCGTCAGTGAGGCAGCGGCCGGTGACGCGCTCCCCTGAGAGCAACGAGCAGCCCCAGCCCCAGCAGGAGGCCGATGCCGAGGCCGATACCGATCTGCGCCCACTCGATGTCGTCGCCGGAAACGCCAGCGGCGACAGGCTCGCTCGACACCACGACCGACCGCGCGTGCCAGCTGCTGCGCGCCTCTGCGCGACGCCTCAGGTCGAGGTTGGCCGGCGAGTCGGCCGCACTCCGCCGCAGCACCGGCACCTGGTTCCCGGTCACGTCGCTCGCCGTCGAGTACAGCGCGGCAAGATCGCCCGGGAGGACATTGGGTGAAGTGTCCGTGAGCTTCCGACCGGTCTGCGCCTCGTAGTTCCAGAAGTCGGCCTGCTGCCGATCGGCGAACCAGGCATCCGCCGAGGCCACCGGGACGCCGAGCGCCAGCGCGGCGACTGCGGTTCCGATGATGAGTGAGATCCTGCGGGTCATCGCTCCCTCTCCTTCGTCGTCCGGTGGCCTCGTGACCACCTGCATCGAGGCTAGGAGGCGGACACCGCCGTCGAAACGGGCAGAACACGCGAGTTTGATGCGGCCCACCTCGCGCATGTGGCGCGGCGCAAATGGCCGCACACACACCGCGGCCGCCCTCCCCCAAGAGCGGCCGCGGTGCGGCGTGGGTCGAGAGCGACCCGTATCAGTGAGCCAGCGGGCGCTGCCGCGTCGCCTTGAGCGCCAGGTAGAGCCCGATCATCAGCACGAGGCCGATGCCGAAACCGATCCCGACCTGCGGCCATTCGATGTCGCGGGTGTTCGTCACCTGCACCGGGCCGGGCTCGACACCGGTGTTCGGATCGAGCCGGAACCGATCGTCGACGACGATCACGGGCTTCGAGCGCTCATTCGCGATGACCGCCCGCTCGAAGGCGTCAGGGCCGGGGACTTCGGTGAGCTGCGCGTCTCGCTTCGCGCCGAACGCCGCCTCCCGGGCGTCGAGCGGCGAGCTCTCCGCGACCTGCGACTTCGCGTCGAACGAGCGCTCGCGGGCGTTGAGCATGACGACCTTGGTGCCCTCGTAGTAGCGGCCGAGCGCCTGACCCCGAAGGATCTGCGCCTGGGTGGCCGGGTCGACCTTGGTGCCCTCGTAGTAGCGGCCGAGCGCCTGACCCCGGAGGACCTGCGCCTCGGTCGCCTGCGACTCGAACTGGTTGACGGGGCCCTCGCCGAAGCGCTCGCTGGACTGCCCGAGCGCCGTCGCCGGAAGCGCGAGTACGAGGGCCGCTCCGACTGCGGTGATGGTGGTGGACTTGCGGAACATCGCTCCCTCTCCTTCGTCGCCGGTGACCATCTCGATCACCTTGCTTCGAGGCTAGGGAGCAGCCGGAATGCCGGAAACGGGCGCCTCCCCCGTGTTTGACGGCTCGACCCCCTGGGTTTGACGGGCTGCGAGCGCACGCGGGAGCTCCGTCCGGTGCTTGATGCCGAGCTTCCCGAAGACGTGCGAGAGGTGGCCCTCGACGGTGCGCTCGGACAGGAAGAGGGCCGCAGCCACCTCGCGATTCGTCTTGCCCTCGACCACGAGGGCGGCTATGCGCTCCTCCGCAGGCGTCAGCTCGCCGGGGCTCGCGGCGCGGCCGCTGATCCGCTTCAGCTCCCCGCGTGTGCGCTCCGCCCAGAGCGCTGCGCCGATCGTCTCGAAGACGGCAAGCGCCTCCTCGAGCGTCGCGCGCGCCGCGCGCCGCTGCTTCGCCCGCCGCTCGGCCGCCCCAAGCGCGACGAGCGTGCGGCCCCGATCGAGCGGAACGTCGACCCGCGCATGCCATTCGAGCGCCTCCCGGTACGCGGCAATGGCATCGCCGAGCCGGCCGTCCGCCGCCGCGAGCAGACCGCGGCAGCGGGCGCACGAGGCGAGCGCGGACGCGCGCTCCAGCTTGCGTGCGTCCGCCTCGTAGGCGTTGAGGAGCGCGGACGCCTCGTCCAGGCGCCCGAGCCCGACGTACGCCTCGACGAGGTCGACGACGCAGCGGATGAGCCCGGGCTCCACGATCGTCTCCGCACGCGCGAAGTCGACGGCCGGCTGGAGGTTCGCGACGGCTGTGTCGTTGCGCCCGAGCGCGAGCTCCGCGTGACCGAGCGCCGACGCCGTCATGAGCTCGACCCACTTCGCGCCGGGGGCGAGCTCGCGGGCGCGCGCCGCGGCCTCGCGGGCGGCCTCGAGGGCACCGGTCTGCGCCGCAACGAGGCTCTCGAAAGCAAGGCCGTGGGCGGCGAACAGCGGCTGACCGGACTGCTCCGCCGCGGTGGCCCCCTCGCGAGCGTCCGCGAGCGCGCCGACAAGATCGCCGAGGGGAAGGCGCGCTTGCGCGCGCAGTGTGAGAAGCCAGGGACGCGCGTTCTCGTCCCCTCGCTCGGCTGCCTCGGCGAGGAGGGCACTCGCGGCGGCCGACGCCTCCTCGAACCGATCGACCAAGCTCCAGTACTCCACGAAGAACACGAGGGGCTGGTCGAGCACGCGCAACGCGACGGCGGTGTCCTGCAGCGACTGCGCACGCGCAATCAGGTCGTCCACCGGCCGCGCGAGGAGGACCTCGCCGCTCAGCCTCGCGATGATCGCGTCCGCGAGCAGCGACTCGTCCCCGATCTCCTCCGCGAGCGTCATCGCGAGCTCGCCATGGCGGACGACTTCCTCGAAGCGCTCGAACTGCCAGAGGTGCGTCGCCGCCACGCCCTCGTGCGCGACGGCGAGCGCATGCGGGTCGTCCGTGGCTTCGGCGATCACTTGCAGGAACAGCTCCTGCGCCTCGAGCGGTGAGTCGTACGTGCGGATCTTCGCGAGGAGGTTCAGCGCACGCGCGCGCTCCGACCCCGGAGGGAGGGCGACCGCGAGGTCACGCAGTCGGCGCTCGGCACGCGGAGAGTCGCCGGACTCGAAGTGGAGCCCGGCAGCGTCCACCTCGCGCCTCGCCGCGTCCTCGGGACGATCCGACGGCGTGAGCTGCGCGGCGCGGTCGAGGAGAAGCGCGCCCGGTCGCGGAGCTCCCCTCGCCCGCGCGTGCCGCGAGGCGTCCTCGAGCGCCGACGCGACATCTTCGCTCGGCTCGTCGACGGACGCGGCAAGCTGCCAGGCGCGCGCCTCCGGATCCTCGAGCAGGCCCGCGAGCCGCACGTGGATCTCCCGCCGCCGCAACGGGTCGCCCGTCTCGTACGCGCCCGCGGCGAGCAGGGGATGCGTGAACCGGATGCGCTCGCCGGTGAGCTCGACGATCCGCGCGTCGAGGGCCGGAGCGAGCCCGTCCTTGCGGCTCACGCCCGAGGCGGTCTCGGTGAGCGCGATCGTCGGATGCGCATGGGCAGCAGCCGCGAGGAGGAAGTCGCGGCTTTCCGGAGCGAGCGCGCGCAGGCGGTCGTGGATCAGCTCGTGCAGGGACTCCGGAACGGGGAGCGGCTGGCCGGCCTCCACGGAGACCCCAGAGCGTCGGAGCATGCGGACGATCTCCAGTGCGTAGAACGGGTTTCCGCCGGCCGCGGCGTGCACCTCGACGAGCAGCGGCCGGGGAAGCACGACCTCCAGGTGCTGCTGGACGACGTGATGCAGTGCGTCGACGTCGAGCGGGCCGACGTCGACGGCCGTCAGGCGCTCGGCCGGAAGCGCCCGTCGGAGCTCGTCGACGAGGCCGCTTTCGACCCCGGACCGGCGCGCCAGGAGCACGCCGACCCGTTCTCCGCGGAGCCTTCTCACCGCATACGCAAGACCCGACGACGATGCCGCGTCGAGCCACTGGGCGTCATCCACCGCGACGACGACCGGCCCGGCCTCGGCGAGACCGCGCAGGCAGCCGAGCAGCGCGACGCCGACGGCGTGCGCGTCGGGCGGCAGGCCCTCGTCGTCCTCGAGCACGAGCGCACACGAGAGCGCGCGCTTCTGACCCGTGGGAAGCGCCGCGAGCGTCTCGTCGAGCACCGGATCGAGCAGATCGCCGATGCCCGAGAACGAGAGCGTCGTCTCGCTCTCCGCGGGGACGGCCTGCAGCAGCCGGTACCCGGCCGCCTCAACCTCGGCGACTCCCGCCCGCCAGAGCGTCGTCTTCCCCATGCCCGCCTCGCCCTCGAACACGAGCGCGGCGGCGGCCTCCGGGATGCTCCCGACAAAGGCGCGCACGGAGGCGAGTTCCGAGTCACGACCGGAGACGGCGACCTTCATCGGCCGATCGTACGCATCAGCACGAGCGGCGAACAGTCCCCGTTGGGCGATACTCCCGGCGTGGGTCACACGATCTTTCGCCAGTCCGAGCTCGAGTGGGTGCCGCGCGGAGACGACGACCCGCGCACGATCGCCGGCCTGTCCGACGCGCTGAGCCAGTCACGCGCGAACATCTGGCGCTATCCGCCCGGCACGCGAGGCAGGCGCCACAAGGACCTCGCCCAGGAGGAGGTCTTCGTCGTGCTCGACGGCACGCTCACGATCGACCTCGGCGATCCGCCCGAGCGCCACACCGTCGAGCGGGGTGGCGTCGTCGTCGTCGAGACGGGGACGATCCTCCAGCTCCGCAACGCCGGCGACGAGGAGCTCGTGCTCTTCATCTACGGCGCCCCGCCCGTCCGCGGGCAGGGCGAGTTCTTCCCGGACGTGCCGACTTAGTTGCGCATGAGTGGAGACCCGCTAGCGCGGATCTCCACTCGCGCGGCAGACCCCTAAAGGCGGCCGCTTTCGCGGCCGCGGGCCTGCGGAATTCACGACCTGTCAGTTGTGGACCGGTACGCCGGCTCGCTCGAACGCGAGCTCGCCGTCGCGGGCGTCGACACGCACCGTGTCGCCCTCCGCGAACCGCCCCTCGAGCAGCTCCCGCGCGAGCGGGTTCTCGAGCAGCCGCTGGATCGCGCGCTTCAGCGGTCGAGCGCCGTAGGCGGGATCCCAGCCCTCCTCGGCGAGGAGCTCCTTCGCGGCGTCCGTGACCTCGAGCTCGAGCCTGCGCTCCGCGAGTCGCTCGCGCAGCCGGCCGAGCTGGAGATCGACGATCTCCGAGAGCTGCTCGCGCGAGAGCGGCTGGAAGAGGACGACCTCGTCGATGCGGTTCAGGAACTCCGGCCGGAAGCGCTCGCGCAGCTCCTCGGGCGAGCGGATGTTCGAGGTCATGATCACGACGGTGTTCCTGAAGTCGACCGTGCGGCCCTGGCCGTCGGTCAGCCGGCCGTCGTCGAGCAGCTGGAGGAGCACGTCGAAGACCTCGGTGTGCGCCTTCTCGATCTCGTCGAGGAGGAGCACCGCATACGGGCGGCGGCGCACGGCCTCCGTCAGCTGGCCGCCCTCCGCGTAGCCGACGTAGCCGGGCGGCGCGCCGACGAGGCGGGCCACCGTGTGCCGCTCCTGGTACTCGGACATGTCCAGCCGGACGAGCGCGCGCTCGTCGTCGAACATGAACTCCGCGAGGGCCCGGGCGAGCTCGGTCTTGCCGACGCCCGTCGGGCCGAGGAAGACGAACGACCCGATCGGGCGGTTCGGGTCCTGAAGGCCCGAGCGCGCACGCCGGAGCGCGTTGGACACGGCCTCCACGGCCTCGTCCTGACCGACGAGTCGCTGGTGCAGCCGCTCCTCCATGTGGATGAGCTTCTCGACCTCGCCCTCGAGCAGCCGCGTCACCGGGATGCCCGTCCAGGACGCGACAACGGCCGCGATGTCGTCCTCGTCGACCTCCTCCTTCACCATCGGCGCCTCGCTCGGCTCCTCGCGCGCGGCGAGCTCCTGCTCGAGCCCGGGCAGGATCCCGTACTGGATCTCGGCTACCCGCTCGAGGTTCCCCTGGCGCTCCTCGCGGTCCGCCTCCATGCGCAGCTCGTCGATCTGGCGCTTGATCTCGGCGACGCGCTGGAGCGACTCCTTCTCGCGCGACCACCGCGCGGCGAGCTCGTCGCGGGCCGCCCTGGCGTCCGCGAGCTCCCGCTCGAGCGGCTCGCGCACGTCCGAGCTCTCCTTCCCCGTCGCGGCGAGCTCGATCTCGAGCTGGCGCACGCGCCGGTCGGCCTCGTCGAGCTCGACGGGCGAGGAGTCGATTTCCATGCGCAGCCTGGACGCCGCCTCGTCCACGAGGTCGATCGCCTTGTCGGGCAGGAAGCGGTCGCTGACGTACCGGTCCGAGAGCACCGCTGCGGCGACGAGCGCGGAGTCGCGGATCTCGACGCCGTGGTGCGCCTCGTAGCGCTCCTTCAGGCCGCGCAGGATCGCGATCGTGTCCGCGACGGTCGGCTGGCCGACGAACACCGGCTGGAAGCGCCGCTCGAGCGCCGCGTCCTTCTCGATGTGCTTGCGGTACTCGTCGAGCGTCGTCGCGCCGACCGCGCGCAGCTCACCGCGCGCGAGCATCGGCTTCAGGAGGTTCGCGGCGTCGACGGCTCCCTCCGCGGCGCCCGCGCCGACGATCGTGTGCAGCTCGTCGATGAAGAGGACGATCTCGCCCGCGGCGCTCTGGATCTCCGCGAGCACGGCCTTGAGCCGCTCCTCGAACTCGCCGCGGTACTTGGCGCCCGCGAGCAGCGCGCCGAGGTCGAGCGCCCACACGCGCTTGCCCTTCAGGCCCTCGGGCACGTCGCCCGCGACGATGCGCTGCGCGAGCCCCTCGACGATCGCCGTCTTGCCGACGCCCGGCTCGCCGATCAGGACCGGGTTGTTCTTCGTTCGCCGGGAGAGAACCTGGATGACCCGCCTGATCTCCTCGTCGCGGCCGATCACCGGATCGAGCTTCCCGCTCTCGGCGAGCGAGGTGAGGTCGCGGCCGTACTTCTCGAGTGCCTGGTACGAGCCCTCGGGGTCCTGGGACGTCACGCGCTGGCCGCCGCGGACGTCCTGCAGCGCACGCGAGCAGCGCATCGCGCGGGACGACCTCGAGCGCGAGCAGCAGGTGCTCCACGGAGACGTACTCGTCCCCGAGCGCCTGTGCCTCGTCGAGCGCGCGGTCGAGCACGCGGCTGAAGCGCGCCGAGACCTGCGGCTGCGCACTTCCGCCCGACACGGTGGGTAGCGCGGCGAGCCGCGCCTCGGCCTCGGCGCGCAGGCTCGCCGGCGCCTCCGCCGAGCGCTCCACGAGCGTCCGGACGAGCTCCTGGTCCAGGAGCGCGATCGTCAGATGGTCGGGCGTCAGCTCGGCGTTGCCCGCACGCCGGGCGAGCTCCTGCGCGCCGGCGACGGCTTCCTGGCTCTTCAGCGTCAGTCGGTTGAAGTCCATCTCATCTCCTCGGCGCGGGATGCTGGGCCGGCCGGTACACGACGAGCTCCCGCTTGTACGACCTGTGGACGGCGGCGATCTCGGCCCGGAGCTCGCGCTCGAGCCGCTCCAGACGTGTGCGGACCCGCCGCAGCTCGTCCTCGAGGCGGAGCACCTGCTCGACGCCCGCGAGGTTGAGGCCGAGCTCGGTCGTCAGCCGCTGGATGAGGCGTAGGCGCTCGACGTCCGCATCGGAGTAGAGGCGCGTGCCGCCCGGCGTGCGCGCCGGCCCGACGAGGCCCTTCGACTCGTAGAGCCGCAGCGTCTGCGGGTGCATGCCGACGAGCTCGGCCGCGACGGAGATCATGTACCGGGGTCGCATCGCATCCATCAGCGCACCTCGACGAACCGCTCGCGTGGGTTCTCGCGCGAGACCTTGCTGTAGCCCTCGAGCGCCTCCTTCTCGGCCTTCGAGAGCTTCTTCGGAATGGTCACCTTCACGCGCGCGAGGAGGTCACCGCGGCCGTTCTTCTTCAGGTGCGGCGCGCCGCGGCCCTTCACGCGGAGGAGCTTCCCGCTCTCGGTGCCGGCAGGGATCTTCAGCGCGACGGGACCGTCCGGAGTCGGGATCTGGACGTTCGAGCCGAGCGCCGCCTCGGCGTACGTGACCGGGACGTCGAGCACGAGGTCCGATCCGCGTCGCTCGAAGAAGGGCGACGGCTCGACCTCGACGACGACGTGCACGTCGCCGGCCGGGCCACCGTTGCGGCCCGGCTCGCCGCGGTTCTTCAGCTTCACGCGCGTCCCCGTCTTCGCGCCGGCGGGGATCTTCACGTTGAACTGGCGCCGCTTGCGCTCGCCGCCGGTGCCTCGGCAACGCTTGCACGGCGACTCCACGACGACGCCGTTCCCCTGGCAGCGCGGGCACGGCTGGGAGAAGGCGAAAAGCCCCTGCGAGTCGGAGATCACGCCGCGGCCGGCGCAGTCGGGGCAGACGACAGGCGACGTTCCCGGCTCGGCGCCGGTTCCGTGACAGGCCGAGCAGACTGCGTCGCTCTCGACCGGGACGCGCACCTGCACCCCGTTCAGCGAGTCGTCGAACGAGATGCGAACCCGCGTCTCGAGGTCGTCGCCGCGGATCGGCTGACGCGCGGAGCGCCTGGCGCCCCCGCCGCCGAACATGCCTCCGAGGAGATCGCCGAGATTGCCGAAGTCGAAGTCCTCGAACCGGGCTCCGCCGGGGCCCGGTCCCGCGGGACCACCGCGTGCGCCCGCGGCGCCGAAGGTGTCGTACGACCGGCGCTTCTCGGGATCCGAGAGCACGTCGTACGCGCCCTGGACCTCCTTGAACCGCTCCTCGGCGCCGTCGTCGCCGGGATTTCGGTCCGGGTGGTACTCGCGAGCGAGCTTGCGATAGGCCTTCTTGATCTCGTCGTCGGACGCCGTCTTCGGGACGCCGAGCACCTCGTACGGGCTGCGCATTCAGCTACTCCGCCACGATCACCCGGGCCGGGCGCACGACCTTGTCGCCGAGCCGGTAGCCGCGCTGCACGACCTCGACGACCGAGCCTGCCTCGGCGCCCTCCCGTGCCTGCGTGAGCATCGCCTCGTGCACGTGCGGATCGAAGGCACCGTGCGTGTCGATCTCGACGAGGCCCTCCTTCTCGAGCGCCTTGCGCAGCGAGCGCTCCACGAGGCGGACGCCGTCGACGAGCGCCGCCTCCTCGTGGCGCTCCGCAGCCTCGAGCGTGCGCTCGAGGTCGTCGAGCACGGGCAGGAGGTCGCGAACGATCCGCTCGTGCGCGTGCGCGACGAGCTGCTCGTGCTCCCGTGCCGCCCGCTTGCGGAAGTTGTCGAAGTCCGCCTGGACACGCTGCGCGAGCGCGAGGTACTCGTCGCGCGCCGCCTCGACCTCCGCCAGCTTGTCCGGGAGATCGGGCGGGGCGCCCTGCGGCTCCGAGCCACAAGGCGCCCCCGCGCCGGTTACTGCGTCGCCGATCTCGTCGACGACGTCGTCTGGACGCCTGGAGGTCACGACCGGCTCGTCTCCTCCTCGTCGATGACCTCGAAGTCGGCGTCCTCGACGACCTCGTCGTCGGACGCCGCCGAGTCACCGTTGCCGGAAGGCTGCGACTGCGCTGCGGCCGTCGCCTGCGCGTAGACCGCGTCGGCGAGGGTCCGCGACGCCTCCTGCAGCGCGTTCGTCTTCGCCTGGATGTCGGCGACGTCCGCGCCCTCGACCGCCTGCCGGAGCTCCATGATCCGGCCCTCGATCGTGGACGCATCGGACTCGTCGAGCTTGTCGCGGTGCTCGGAGAGCGCACGCTCCGTCTGGTACGCGAGTTGCTCGCCCTGGTTGCGGGCGTCCGCGAGCTCGTGCAGCCGGTGCGCCTCGTCCGCGTGCGTCTCGGCGTCCTTCACCATCCGCTGGACGTCGTCCTCGGTGAGGCCCGAGCCGCCCTCGATGCGGATCTGCTGCTCGTTTCCGGTGCCGAGGTCCTTCGCCGACACGTTGATGATCCCGTTGGCGTCGATGTCGAAGGAGACCTCGATCTGCGGCATCCCGCGCATCGCCGGCGGGATGCCGACGAGCTGGAACTTCCCGAGCGTCTTGTTGAACGAGATCATCTCGGACTCGCCCTGGCCGACGTGGATCTCCACCGACGGCTGGTTGTCCTCGGCGGTCGTGAAGACCTCCGACTTGCGTGTCGGGATGGTCGTGTTCCGCTCGATGAGCCTCGTGAAGACGCCGCCCTTGGTCTCGATGCCGAGCGACAGGGGCGTGACGTCGAGCAGGAGGACGTCCTTGACGTCGCCCTTGAGGACGCCTGCCTGGATGGCCGCGCCGACGGCCACGACCTCGTCCGGGTTCACGCCCTTGTGCGGGTCCTTGCCGATGAGCTCCTTCACCTTCTCCTGCACCGCGGGCATGCGGGTCATGCCGCCGACGAGCACGACGTGCTCGATGTCGGCCGCGGTGAGCCCTGCGTCCGCGAGCGCCTGCTTCGTCGGCTCGACCGTCCGCTCGAGCAGGTCGTGCGCGAGCTCGTTCAGCTTCGCCCGCGTGAGCTGGAGGTCGAGGTGCTTCGGGCCCTCCGGCGTGGCGGTGATGAACGGCAGGTTGATCTGCGTCGTCATCGTGGACGAGAGCTCGATCTTCGCCTTCTCGCCGGCCTCGTAGAGCCGCTGGAGCGCCATCGGGTCCTGCCCGAGGTCGATGCCCTGGTCGCGCTTGAACTCGCCGATCATCCAGTCGACGACGGCCTTGTCGAAGTTGTCGCCGCCGAGGTGGTTGTCGCCGTTCGTCGCCTTCACGTGGTACACGCCCTCGCCGAGCTCGAGGACGGACACGTCGAACGTGCCGCCGCCGAGGTCGAACACGAGGATCGTGTGCTCGGCGGCTTCCTTGTCGAGCCCGTATGCGAGCGCCGCCGCGGTCGGCTCGTTGATGATCCGCAGCACGTTGAGGCCGGCGATCTTGCCGGCGTCCTTCGTCGCCTCGCGCTGCGCGTTGTTGAAGTAGGCGGGCACCGTCACCACGGCGTCGGTGACGGGCTCGCCGAGGTACGACTCGGCGTCCGCCTTCAGCTTCTGAAGGATCATCGCCGAGATCTCCGGCGGGGCGTAGTCCTTGCCCTCCGCCTTGACGCGAACATCGTCGTTCGGGCCGTGGAGGACCTCGTAGGGAACGATCTTCATCTCCTCCGAGACCTCGTCGTACTTGCGGCCCATGAAGCGCTTGATCGAGAAGATCGTGTTCTGCGGGTTCGTCACCTGCTGGCGCTTGGCCGGCGCCCCGACGAGCCGTTGCCCGTCACGTCCGAAGGCGACGACGGACGGCGTGGTGCGCCCGCCCTCGGCGTTCGGGATGACGGTCGGCTCGGATCCGTCGAGGACGGCCATGCACGAGTTCGTTGTCCCGAGGTCGATTCCGATGGTCTTGGCCATGCGTTCTGGCTCCCTTCCGTTTCTTGAGTCTTAGTTGCTCAGATAAATATGAGTGCAACCGTAGCAGATCGCCCTCAGAGGAGAACTGGCCACGGATACGAAGTGGCAGCACGATGAGGCTCCTCACTGAAGGCCGTGTGGCGCGGATCAATCGCGCCGTCGTCTCGGGTCGCATCCTTCCGTACGTGGTAGGCGTCACGTTCGTCATCACGCTTGCCGCGGCGGCAGCCGTCCGCCTGCTGGCCCACGGGGAGTTCGACAGCTTCGGCGAGTCGGTCTGGTGGGCCGCCCAGACGGTGACCACGGTGGGATACGGCGACGTCATCCCCCAGACGGCATTCAGCAAGGCGGTCGCCGTGTTCGTCATGTTCTTCGGCGTCGCCGCCCTGTCGCTCACGACCGCGATCGTCACCTCGGCAGTCATGGCCGCGTCACGGCAGCGCCTGGAAGCCGACTCGCCGGACGAGGACCCGCATCGCGAGGTGCTCGAGCGGATCGAGCAACGCCTCGCCGCGCTCGAGAAGCGCCTCTAGCGGAACACGCCGATCAGGATCCCGCCGGCGACGATCAGCGCAGCACCCGCCGCGAGCCGCAGCCCGACTCCTTCCGTACGCCGCAGGAAGATCGCCGAGAAGAGCACGCCCCAGAGCGACTCCGTCGCGACGAGCGGCGAGACGACGGTCACCCGGCCCGCGGTAGTACGCCTCGAAGAGGCAGACGTACGAGAGACCGAACATGACGCCCGCCGGGGCGAAGTCGCGCAGCGGGCCGAGCGAGAAGCGGTGCCTCGAGAGCACGAGCCAGCAGGCGATTACGACGCTCCCGCTCGCGAGCGTCACCGTCGCGGCGAGCTCCGGGCTCACGTCGCTGTCGATCGCGAGCCAGCGAAGCAGGTTGTCGCGGGTCGCGAACACGATCGTCGCGCCCAGCGCGTAGGCGAGGCCGATCCGGCGCACGTGGCTCGGCCTCCCCCGCTCCCTCACGAGGAGAAAGCCACCCGCGACGATCAGCACGGCACCGAAGAGCACGCCCGCCATGGCCGGCTCGTCGAGGAAGACGAGCGCGATCGCGACCGAGAAGAGCGGCGCCGTACCGACCACGACCGACGTGCGCGCCGGGCCGGCGTCGCGGACGCCGAGCGTGAAGAGGAGCTGCGAGAGCCCGGGCCCGAGCAGGCCGGCGAGCGCGAACTGCCAGACGCCGTCCGTGTCCCAGTCCGCCCGGATCAGGGCGGCGGCGAGCGCGCAGGCGAGCGCAGGCAGCACGGTGAGCAGCGCTCCGAGCTCGGCGCTCGTGCCGCGCGCAAGGGCAGAGCGGAGCGCGACCGTCATCCCGCCGAAGAGGGCAGCCGAGCAGAGCGCGAGGAAAACGGCGTCCATGTCAGGGACGGCCGCCCCCGGGCGACCGGCTCTTGCGGTGTAGGGGCGGCACGAGCGGGGTACCAGCCTGACATGCCACGCCGTTCTAGGGCGGGTGCAGGAGACCCCGGGGCACAAGGAGGCAACGCATGAAGGCATCACACGTCGCGACGCTCGTCGTCGGGGCGCTGGCTCTCGTCCTCCTCGCAGTAGGCGCCGTCGCGGCGCAGGCGAAGGTGGACGGCAACGCGCAGACGACCGAGGTCACGCTGGCGGGCTGGGCATCGAGCCCGGAGGAGACATCGGCGCTCAACAGGACGATCGCGTCCTTCGAGCGCCTGAACAGGGACATCAAGGTCGAGTACACGCCGATCTCGGGCGACTACGACGCGGCCATGCTCGCGCGCTTCGCGGCGAGGCGACCGCCGGACGTGCTGTACGTCGACTCGCTCGACGTGCCGGACTACCTGCCGGCGCTCGAGCCGCTCAACGGCTACATCCAGAAGACCCGGAAGTGGTCGACGAAGCCGTTCTTCCCGCGCCTGCTCAACGGCTTCACGGTGAAGGGGAAGATCTACGGCTTCCCGAAGGACTGGTCGCCGCTGGGCCTGATCGGGAACAGCGCGATGCTGTCGAAGGCGGGGATCTCGAGGCCGCCGCAGACCTGGGCGCAGTTCACGCAGACGCTCCAGCGGCTCAGGAACGCGAACGCCGTGCCGGGTGGAGCACCTGCATGCCTCAGCCTCGACTGGGCGCGGATCCTCGCGTTCATGTACCAGAACAACGGCGCGTGGTTGAACCCGACGCGGACGCAGTCCGTGATCAATTCGCCGCAGAACCGCGCGACGCTGACGACGTACATCGGCTGGATCAAGAGCGGTCTCGCACAGACGCCGGCGCAGCTCGGGGTCGGCTGGTGCGGTGAGGCGATCGGCAAGGAGAAGGCCGCGATCGTCTTCGAGGGCAACTGGATCTACGGCTACCTGCAGAAGGACTTCCCCAACGTCCGCTTCGGCGTCTACCCGATGCTCCGGAACAGGGCGCAGGGGAACCTCGGCTTCACGGTCTCGTACTCGATCGGGAAGGCGTCGACGAACAAGCAGGCCGCGTGGCGGCTGCTCCGCTTCCTCGTCGGCAAGCAGGGGCAGGCCGTGTGGACAAAGAACTCCGGCTTCCTCCCCTCACGCAGCGACGTGAGGCCCGCCGCCGGCCGGGCGAACTTCATCCGGCAGGCGCCGTACACGCGGCCCTGGCAGTTCACGAAGGGCTTCCAGCGGGTGATCGACGGGGCGGCCAAGGAGCTCGACAAGGCGTTCAACGGGGATCAGACGATCCCGCAGATGCTCCAGAACATCGACCAACAGACGAAGGAAGCGATCGGGTAACGGACGAGACGGCGCCGGCGCCCAGCCGCCAGTCGGTTGGGCGCCGGCGGTCTCTCCGACAAGACGGGGGCCGCCATGTCAGTCGCAGCACGGAGGGCGAGACGGCTTCCGAGCGTTGGGCGTGAACGCGTGCGCGAGGCCGCGGTCGGCTACGCGTTCGTGCTCGTGCCGCTCTTCCTCTTCGGCCTCTTCCAGCTCTACCCGATCATCTACGCCTTCTGGATCAGCTTTCACGAGTGGGGCGGCATCGAGGGCAACCTCGGCTACGTCGGGATCGACAACTACCGGGAGCTGTGGCACGACGACGCCTTCTGGGGCTGGCCGCCGGAGCGAGGCGTCGCGCTCTGGAACACGATCTACTACGCGTTCCTCGTCGTGCCGCTGCAGATGGCGCTCGGGCTGACGATGGCGCTGATCGTCAACGGGGCGATCCGCGGCCGAACGTTCTTCCGCTCCGCGTACTACTTCCCGTCGCTCGTCTCGTCGGCGGCGATCTCCGCGATCGCGATTTACCTCCTGAACGCGGATGGCCTCGTGAACGCGGCGATCAGCGCCGTGACCGGCAGCGACTTCGACCACCCCTGGTTCGGCGACGCGGATACGGCGCTCGAGTCGATCATCGTCCTCGACGCGTGGACGACCTCGGGGACGATGATGCTCTTCTACCTCGCCGCGCTGCAGTCGATCCCGACCGACGTCTACGAGGCCGCGGCGATCGACAAGGCCGGCGTCTGGCGCACCTTCTGGAAGATCACCTTCCCGCTGCTCAAGCCCGCCCACTTCTTCGTCGCGGTCGTCTCGGTCATCGGCGCGCTCAAGCTCTTCGACCAGGCGTACATCATCTCGACCGGCTCCGGCGGGCCGGCGGGCTCGACCATGACCGCGGTCATGTACGTCTACACGGTCGCGATCAGGGAGTTCAACCTCGGCTACGCCGCGACCGTCGGGATCGCCCTCTTCCTCATCATCTTCACGTTCACGCTCGTCCAGCGACTCCTGTTCGGCAAGGCGGAGATCGGGTACTGATGGCGGACCGCGACGAGGCCGTCCCGCAGGTCGCGGCCATGCGCGAGCTGGCGCTCGAGGGCGAGGCGGCAGTCGGCACGCCGGTCGGCATCCCGCCGCGGACGACGACCGAGTGGCTGACAAGAGCCGTCGTCTACGGGCTGATGATCGGCCTGGTGCTCCTCTACCTCATCCCGTTCGTCTACAGCGCCGCCACATCGCTGAAGACGCAGGCGGAGGCGGCGGCGGGCTTCGACCTCTGGCCCGACAACCCGAGCCTCGCCGCCTACCGCGAGATCTGGTCGAGCGAGAACCTCTCGTTCGTCACCTTCTTCAAGAACAGCCTGATCCTCGCCACGTCGATCACGGCGATCAACGTCTTCTTCGGGACGCTCGGCGGCTACGCGTTCGCCCGCCTGCGGTTCCCGATGCGCGAGGTCCTCTTCCTCGTCGTCCTCGGCACGCTGATGATCCCCGACCAGCTGCGGCTCGTACCCGTGTACCTGATGATGGTCGACTTTCCCGTCACGCACGCGAACCTCACGCAGACGCTGCACGGCTACGTCTTCTTCGGGACCAGCATCGCGCTCGCGACGAACCTCTTCCTCATGCGGCAGTACTTCCTGACGATCCCGAAGGACTACGAGGAGGCCGCGAAGCTCGACGGGGCCGGCTACTTCAAGACCTACTGGCGCGTGATGCTCCCGCTCGCGGCGCCGGCCGTCGCGGCGATCGCGATCCTGACCTTCCAGGGCATCTGGAACGAGTTCTTCTGGGCGAACCTGCTCCTCGGCCAGGGGAGCGCGTCGGAGTGGACGGTCCAGATCGGCGTGGCGCAGTTCCGGTTCACATACCAGACGCTCTGGCCGCAGCTGATGGCCGCGGCGACGATCGCGATCGTCCCCGTGCTCGTCGTCTACGTCTTCTTCCAGCGCTACCTCGTCGCGGGCGTCGCCGCGGCGGGAGTCAAGGGATGATCGCCGCCACCGAGGTCGCACCGGCTCCCGGGGTCGGCCACGTCCTTCGGCGCGCCGCGCGCGACTTCTACGAGGAGTCGTGGCGGCTCGTCGCCCTCAACACCGCGCTGTCGGCCTACGTCCTCGCGGTGCTCGCGCTCGCATCGTTCGTGCCTGCGGCTCTCGTCCTCCTCGTGGGGGCGGGGCCCCTGGCCGCAGCGCTGGTCGCGGCTTCCGTGATCGTCGTGGAGTCGGGATCGCTGACCTTCGTCGAGACGACCGATGCCGTCCGGCGCTGCTGGCGGCGCGGGCTCGTGCTCGCGGCGCAGCTGGCGCTCGGAATTCTCGCGACCGTGATCGCGATCCGCTTCTACGGGACCTCCGGCACGCTCGCGTGGCCGCTCGCGGTGCTCGTGCTCTACCTCGGCGCGATCTTCGTCCTCTACCAGCTCGTGCTCTGGCCGCTCGCGGTCCAGGACTCCACGCGCCCACTGCGCGAGATCGCCGCCGAGGCCGCGACCGTCCTCGTGCGCCGCCCCGGCGCGACGGTCGCGCTCGGGATCGCGCTGCTGGTGGTCAATGCGCTCGGCATCCTCGCCGCCGTGCTCCCGTTCCTGACGATGACGATCGCCTACTCCGCGCTCGCCGCGGCGCGCTTCGTGATCGCTCCCCGGCCCCTCGAGGAGGTGTGACCCATGGCGAGAGTGGTCTTCGAGAACGTCTGGAAGCGCTACGACGGCACGGTCGCCGTGAAGGATCTGACGCTCGACATCGCCGAGGGCGAGTTCATCGTGCTCGTGGGGCCGTCGGGCTGCGGCAAGAGCACCGCGCTGCGCATGCTCGCGGGCCTCGAGCGCGTCGACGAGGGGCGGGTCCTGATCGACGACAAGGTCGTGAACAACGTCGCGCCCGCGGCGCGCGACGTGGCGATGGTGTTCCAGTCCTACGCGCTCTACCCGCACATGACCGTCTACGACAACCTCGCGTTCGGCCTCCGGAACCAGGGGCTGCCGAAGCCGCAGATCGACGAGCGCGTGCGGCGCGCGGGGGACGCGCTCCAGCTCTCGGAGCTCCTGAAACGCAAGCCGAAGCAGCTCTCCGGCGGCCAGCGGCAGCGCGTGGCGCTCGGCCGCGCGATCGTCCGCGAGCCGGTCGCGTTCCTCATGGACGAGCCGCTCTCGAACCTCGACGCGAAGCTTCGGGTCGAGACGCGCGCCGAGATCCTCAAGCTGCAGCGCCGCCTCGGGACGACGACGATCTACGTCACCCACGACCAGGTCGAGGCGATGACGATGGGCGACCGGATCGCGGTGCTCCGCGACGGCGTCCTCCAGCAGGTGGGGACTCCCGAGGATCTGTACGAGCGCCCGCGGAACATGTTCGTCGCGGGGTTCATCGGCTCGCCGGCGATGAACCTCGTGCCGGGTGGCATCACGGGCGTCGGCGGCTCGGGTCAGGTCGTCGGCTTCCGTCCCGAGCACGTCCGGCTGGGGAGCGGCGGCCCGGACGGCGTGCGTCTGACGGCGCCGGTCGACGTCGTCGAGTACCTCGGCGACGAGCAGCTCGTGCATCTCACGGTGAAAGACCACGTCCTGCTCGCGAGGCTCCCCGTGGAGCCGCGGATCGCGGCGGGCTCGAACCTGCAGCTGACGATCCCCCGGGAGCGGGTCTACCTCTTCGACGCCGAGACGGGCGAGGCGCTCAGCCGCTGGTAGCGCCCTCCGGGCGTGAGCGCCCGGCGAGACGCCGGAGCGTCGCAGCCGCCGCCGGCTCGGCAAGGATGATGCCCGCGAGCATCACGCCGCAGCCGAGCCAGCCAATCCAGCCGAGCACCTCGTCGGCGAGCAGGACGCCGAAGAGCGCGGCGAACGGCGCCTCGAGCGTGAAGACGAGCGCCGCGCGCGCCGCTGTCGTCCGCGCCTGCACCCAGGTCGCGATGAGGTAGCCCAGGGCACCGGCGAAGACGCCCGTGACGATGAGCGCGCCCCAGACCGTGCGACCGTGAGGCATCTCGAGCTCTCCGAGGAACAGGGCGATGACGAGAAAGCCGACGAAGCAGGTCGTCATCTGCAGGAACGTCAGAGCGCGCGGGTCGTAGCGCGGCGCAAACCGCTCCATGGATGCGATCTGGAAGGACTGGAAGACCGCGTTTCCCAACACGAGCGCGTTGCCGAGTGTCGATCCCCCCGGCACGCCATTCAGGAGCAGCAGCCCGACGACGGCCAGCCCGACTCCGACCCACGCGGCAACCGGCACGCGCGTGCCGAAGAGCCAGAGGGCGATGATCGGCGTGAAGACGACGTAGAGGCCCGTGATGAAGCCCGTGCTGGTGACGGTCGTGAGTTCGAGACCGGCGGTCTGCAGGCCGTACGCCGCAGCGAGCAGGACGCCGACCCCGAGGCCGGCCACGATCCCCTCGCGGGGCATGGCGCGCACCGACCGCCAGGCGAACGGCGCCAGGACGGCCGTCGAGATCGCGAATCGGACCGCGAGGAACGCGAAGAGCGGATAGAGCGCGAGCGCGTCCTGGACCTGGACGAACGTGACACCCCAGATCGCGGTGACGCCGACGAGGAGCAGCAGCGGAGCGGACGCGCGCATCCGCGCAACCTAAAGCGGGAGGCGCCCCCTCGGAGCGCCTCCCGCAGGTTCAACCGAGAGAGGAGGGAGCTACCGGCCCTCCGCCGCTTGCTCGCGCTCCTTCTTCTCCTCCCGGTCGTTGAACACCTCGCCGGCCTTGTCCTTGACGTCTTCCCAGGCGTCGTCCGCCTTCTCCTTCGTCTTGCCCCACTTGCCCTGGGCGCGGCCCTCGGCCTCGCGGCTCTCGTCGCCCGTGACCTTGCCCTCCATCTCCTTGGCCTTGCCTTCGATGCGGTCTTTCTCCACGGTTCCTCCTTCGGAGTCGCTCGAAGGTGAGGCGTTCCCCCTGCTGCCAGCCCGCAAACGCGGCGAGCCCCTGGGCAGCGGCGGCGGCGCGCCGCGCGCCCGCAGGGTGCGGTGCTACTTGACCGTCAGCACGCCCTTCATCCCGCCCTGCGCGTGGCCGGGCACGGTGCAGAGGTACGCGTACTTGCCCGTCTTCTTCAGGACGACGCTCAGGGTCGTCGTCTTGCCGGGGGCCAGGCTCTTCGTCTTCTTCCCGGCAATCCTAAAGTCGTGAGTGACCCTCCCGCGATTCGCCACCTTGAAGGCGACGATGCCCTTCGGAACGGTCTTCTTCGACACCGTGAACTTGAACTCCGTCGGCTTGCCCGCGACAACCGACACGCTCGCCGCGCTCGAGAGCGCACCCGTGGCGAACGCCGACACCGCGCCGACGAGCGCGACGAGCGCGATCAGGGCGATCAGCCCACCGAACATCCGAACCATGCCTCAGCCCACCTCCTGTCATGACGACGGACGAACAGGCCCTACAGGCTCCACGCACACGATCCGTGAGCCCGCGACCATGCTAGATACCGCGCCCCGCACGGCCGATGGGCAACCGGGGGCTGCGGGCAACCGCGACTCCTCTCGGCGAGTAGGCGGCGGTGCCGGGGTTGCGGCGGACCCGGCACCGCTCGCATGACCTCGACCGTGCCTATGCGTTCAGGGCGGCGCGAACGCGGGCAGGCGTCATCGGCATCGTCCCTATGCGCTTCCCGGTCGCATCGGTGAGCGCATTGGCGACGGCGGCCGCCACAGGGGAGGTGGGCGGGCTCGCCGGACCCGCTCGACCGCAGCTCAGCCGGTCGAGCAGGACGACGGTGAGGTCTGGGGGACATGTACCGGAGGGTCGCAAAGCCCTCCCGGTTCCGATACGTGCGTGTCGAGGGTGCGATAGGGAGTCGCGGCGGTCCGAACTAGTGGTCCATGCCGTCCCTTCCATTGGAACAGTGTCCACCATTGTGGACTGCTGTGCAACGAAACATTCGCGTTCAGGCCGATCGAGTCCCGCCTGTCGTCCACGCGATCGGGCTGTCTCCGTCCTTGGACCCCGTCCAGCTCGCCAGACGGGCTGCCGTGGACGCTGGACGAGCGTACAGTGCTCGACATGAGCTCCCTGCCATCGACCGATCGCACTCCGAGAGCCGGCGCCAGGCGCCCGGCGACCCTCGGGGCGGCGCTTCGCGAGTCCCGCGTCAAGAAGGGCGAGTCGCTCGCGCAGGTCGCCGCCGCGACGGGGATCTCGAAGTCCCTCCTCTCGCTCATCGAGAACGACCGCAGCGACGTCACGCTCCGCCGCCTCGTGTTGCTCGCGGAGCACTACGGGATCGCGCTCGGCGACATCCTGCCGACGCGCGGCACGACCGATCCCGTCGTGACGAGGCGGAAGGAGCGCCGGGTCATGCACTCGGCCGAGGAGGGCTTCGATATCCACCTGCTCACGCCGGATGCGAACCGGAAGATGATGCCCGTCCTCGTCGTGCTCGAGCCGGGCGGCGGCTCGGCCGACTTCTGGAGCTACGAGGGAGAGGAGCTTCTGGTCGTGCTCGAAGGCCGCGTGCTGCTCGAGCTCGAGGGGTCGACGCCGATCGTGTTGGAGCAAGGCGACTGCGCGTACTACGCGAGCACGAGGCAGCACCGATGCTCGAACATCGGAGACGACGTCGCGCGGATGCTCTCCGTGACGACCCCTTCTCTCTAGTCTGATCTCGTGCAGCAACCGCTCGACACGCTCGGCCGCCCGCTCCGCGACCTGCGGATCTCCGTCACCGACCGCTGCAACTTCCGCTGCGTCTACTGCATGCCCAAGGAGGTCTTCGGGCACGACTACCGCTTCCTCCCGCGACGCGAGCTGCTCAGCTTCGAGGAGATCGAGCGCGTCTCGCGCGTTTTCGTCGAGCTCGGCGTGCACAAGCTGCGGATCACGGGCGGCGAGCCGCTCCTCCGGCGCGGGCTCGAGGACCT
Organism: uncultured Actinomycetes bacterium; assembly: GCA_963793035.1. Lineage (GTDB taxonomy): Bacteria > Actinomycetota > Thermoleophilia > Gaiellales > Gaiellaceae > GMQP-bins7. Next base: position 21,740 of record CAWBYI010000010.1, on the reverse strand, counting down.
CGTCGGTCGCCTGGCCTCCCTCGGAGACCTCGACGTGACGCTGACGACCAACGGCGCGCTGCTCGCGCAGAAGGCCCAGGCGCTCGCGGACGCCGGCCTCAGCCGCGTCACCGTCAGCCTCGACTCGCTCGACGACGAGGTCTTCCGCGCCATGAACGACGTGGACTTCCCGGTGGCACGCGTGCTCGGCGGCATCGACGCCGCTGCGGCGGCGGGACTACCGGTCAAGGTCAACGTCGTCGTCAAGCGCGGGCTGAACGAGGACTCCGTGCTCGACATCGCACGGCGGTTCCGGGGCACCGGGCACGTCGTGCGCTTCATCGAGTTCATGGACGTCGGCGCGACGAACGGCTGGCGGATGGACGACGTCGTCCCCGCCGCCGAGATCGTGCGCACGATCGGGGCCGAGTTCCCGCTCGAGCCCGTCGAGGCGGACTACCGCGGGGAGGTCGCCCAGCGCTACCGCTACCTCGACGGGGACGGCGAGATCGGCGTCATCGCATCCGTCACGCAGCCGTTCTGCGGCGACTGCACGCGCGCGCGGCTCTCGGCGGACGGAAAGCTCTACACCTGCCTCTTCGCCATCCGCGGCCACGATCTCCGCGCAGTTCTACGCTCGGGCGCGACGGACGACGAGCTCGATGACACGATTCGCGCCGTCTGGGAACGCCGCACCGACCGCTATTCGGAGCTCCGAACGGAGAAGACGAGCGCGCTGCGCAAGGTCGAGATGTCCTACATCGGCGGCTGACGCACCGCGATTCGAGGCAGAAACACGCTTCGCGGCGGTTTGAAATGCGCGCGCAGGTGGCAGCGTTAGAATCGAACACCCGTGTCTTCCGCCGCCGCCGAAACCCCACGGCGCCTGCCACGTGGCTGGGCGCACCTCGCCTTCCAGTTCGTCATCTGGATGGGCTTTTACGTCGTGTACCAGGTCGCGCGCGGCGCGGCCGACCGCGACGTCGTCACCGCGTTCCAGAACGGTGAGTGGGTCGCGCGCACCGAGGATCAGTTCGGCGCGCTTTTCGAGCCCACGCTCCAGCGGGTCGTCGACACCTCCTCGATCCTCGTCTTCCTCACCTCGTACACGTACTGGCTGTCCCAGTTCGCGGTCGTCGGGATCACGCTGCTCTGGGTCTATTTCCGCCATCACGAGCGCTTCGCCGGCTTCCGGAACTGGCTGATCGTCGCGAACCTCGTGGGGCTCGTCGGCTACGTGGTCATGCCGACCGCGCCGCCGCGGATGTACCCCGAGTGGGGATTCGTCGACACGCTCGGCCAGTGGTCGTCGATCAATCACGACAGCAGCTTCATCTCGCTCGCCGCCAACCCGTACGCGGCGATGCCGAGCCTGCACGCGATGGACGCGCTCATCGTGGGCGTCGTCATGGCCGGGCTCTGCAAGACGAGGGCGGCGAAGGCGCTCTGGCTCCTGTGGCCCGCATGGGTCGCGTTCGCCGTGATGTCGACGGGGAACCACTACTGGCTCGACGTCGTCGCCGGGTTCATCATCGCGATGCTCACCGGCCTCGCCCTCCGGCACATTCGCACGCTGCGCGCCCAGCGCGCATGACGGACGAGGAAAGGTCGCCCGCGAGCGAGCAACCCGCTCGCGTGAGCCAGCTCGACCGCGTCAAGCAGGAGTACACACAGGCCGCCCGCGAGATCCTCGCCCGCTCGATGCGAGGAGTCGCGAAGACGAAGCTGACACCGGACATGCTGACGCTCGCCGGCGTCTCGCTCTGTCTCGCGGGCGCCGTGCTGGTCGGCTTCGAGGAGCGGAACGAGAAGCTCTTCTTCTGGCTCGGCGGCGCGCTCTTCGTCGTCGGGTCGATCGCGGACATCCTCGACGGGGCGCTCGCGCGCGCGGCCAGCAAGGGCACGGTTTTCGGGGCGTTCCTCGACTCGACGTTCGACCGCGCTCGGCGAGGCGGCGATGCTCGCCGCGATCGGCCTCGTGTTCATGCGCGACGGCAACGAGGTCGCGCTCGTCGCGACGTTCGCCGCCGTGATCGGGTCGTTCCTCGTCTCCTACACGCGCGCGAAGGCCGAAGCGCTCGGACTGCGCGGCGACGTCGGCTTCGGCTCACGCGTCGAGCGCGTCGTCCTCATCTGCGATCGGGCTCGGCCTGGCGCCGTGGGGCTGGCTCCAGTGGCCGATCTACGTGCTCGCGGCGAATGGCCTGGATCACGGTCTTCCAGCGGATGCTCTTCGTCCGCAAGCAGCTCCGCGAGCTCGCCGAAGCCTCCTGACGTGTAGCAAGTGGGGCCCAGTTCGGCCGCGCGGCGGGCGCGCTGGCTCGGATGGGCTCCGGGCGTTCCGTCGTCGTCTCTCCCGACGGCCGGCACGTCTACGTGGGCTCCGAGGCGAGCTACGGGACAAGCGGTGGCGGCGGTCAGATCGGGATCTTCGCTCGGTCCCGTTGACCGGCCATCCGGTGACCTGTTCCGAGGAGCGCTCCGCGCCAACTCACGACGGCTGACTTCCCGCGCACGCGGCTCCCGGCCGTCGACGACATCAGTGGCTGGACGTCGAATCGCAGGCACCGCTGCGGTACGCGCTTCGCCGGATCGAGCCGGATGCCGTCCGAGCGCTTCTCGCCCGTCGCACGGGCCCCGACGACGGTGCGAGGCCGGACCTCCTCGAGCCGGGCCAGGTCCAGGGGTCGTCGCGATGAGCCCTCTGAGCATCGGCGCGCTCGGCCACGTCCTCGATTCGCCACTCGAGTTCGCCTACCCTCGCCCGACGCTTCGGCGCATCCACGAGATCTCGGGCGGCAATCCGTTCTTCGCGCTCGAGCTGGCGAGGGCGCTCGGAGCGTCGGGGGCGGTCGGCCCGGACACGCCGCTGCCGGTGCAAGCGTCCTGCTGGCACTCGGCCTCCTCCTGGGCCTGCGAGTGGTGCCCATCCGCCCGCTCGCCCACTGATCGGGTCACGCTCGATCCGAGCGCGCGACGGCCGCCCCGATCGGGCGGCCGTCGCGTTCGCCAAGGTGTCACTCAATGGATCCCGAGCGAACTGAAGGCTCGCGTCGACCACAGCTTTCGGTCGCGGCCTCCACGTCGCATGATTCGGTGTGGTGGAGACGGAGATCGTCGGGCGCGACGAAGAGCTCGCGCAGATCGACGCGTTCCTAGCGGAGGACGGCCCGCGTGCGCTCCTGCTCGAAGGGGAGGCGGGAATCGGCAAGACGACGCTTTGGAGAACGGGGATCGAGTCGGCGCGCGCTCGAGGCTACCGAGTTCTCGCCTGCAGCCCCAGCGGAGCCGAGACGAAGCTTTCGTTCGCTGCGCTCCGCGACCTGCTCGACGCGGACTTCGACGGCGCTGCGGAAGACCTACCGGTACCCCAGAGACGCGCGCTCGCCGTTGCCCTTCTGCGTGAAGAAGCCACTGACAGGCCGCCTCCACAAGGTGCGATCGCCGCAGCGGTGGTCGGCGTGCTGCACCGGCTGGCGCGCGACAATCCTCTGCTCGTCGCCGTCGACGACGTCCAATGGCTCGATGCCCCGTCCCAACGGCTTCTCGAGTTCGCCGGAAGACGTTTGGGTGAGACGTCCGTCGCCTTTTTCATCGCGCGGCGCGTGAACGAACGGACAGGTGCGCCACTCGGGCTCGATCGTGACTTCGAGGAGCGTCTGACAGTTGTCCTCGTCGGCCCGCTCAGCCTGGGCGCGCTGCATCACACGTTGCGCGACCGCATCGGGCGCGAGTTCTCGCGGCCGCTGCTGCGCCGGATCCACGAGGCGTCGGGCGGCAACCCGTACTTTGCGCTCGAGATCGGACGACTGACGAGTGAGCAGCATGACTTCGACCCGTCGGGGCCGCTCCGCGTGCCGGAGGACCTCGCAGAGCTGCTCGGGATCCGCCTCGGGCTGCTGTCGCGCGACGCACGGGAGGTAGCTCTTGCTGCGGCCGCGCTCCACGACCCGAGCGTTCTGCTGCTCGAACGCGCCTTCGGCCGGGATCTGAGGGTGGCTATACAAGAGCTCGACACGGCACGGGTACTCGAGCTCGACGGGGGTCGGATCGGCTTCACTCATCCACTGCTCGCGGCGACTGCGTATAGGTCGGCGGGCCCCGACGAACTGAGAGTCCTGCACCGACGGATCGCCGAAGCGGTCGACAGCGTAGAGGAGCGGGCTCGTCACCTCGCTCTCGGAACTGACGCTCCCGATCCGGAGATCGCAGGTGTGCTCGACGAGGCTGCTCGTCTGGCCCGCGCACGAGGCGCACCCGCGACCGCCGCCGAACTCGCAGAGGAGGCGGTCCGGTTCACCCCGGCGAACCAGCCCGGCGAGGCGCTGCAGAGGACCCTCGATTCCGCAGGTCATCACTTCGAGGCGGGCGATCCGCGTCGGGCCCGGCGCCTGCTCGACGAGGCGGTGGGCGCTGCCGCTCCTAGTGCCGAACGCGCAGGCGCGCTCTGGCGACTCGCCCGCGTCCACGTCTTCGAGGCCGACCACCGGACCGCCCTCGATCTCTACCGCCAAGCGATTGCCGAGGCAGCGGACGACGTGGAGGTGATGATGCAGGCCGAGGCCGGCGTTGCCGTGGCGATGATGCGGATGCTCGAGGATCTTCCCGCAGCCGTTCGGCATGCTCGTACGGCGGTGAAGCTCGCGGATGCCCACGGGTTCCCACAGCTGCTCCCCGACTACCTCGCGAGGCAAGCGCTGATCGAAGGACTTCTCGGCCGTCCCCAGGCAATCGCTATTGCGCGTCGCGCTGCCGCGCTCGACGAACGCCTCTCCGCGCTCGGTACCTCCGGCGACGGGTCCTTCTTGCGGGGGCTCAACGACGCCCGCTTCACGCTCGGGGTGATTCTCCACTTGGCGGACGACCTCGGAGGTGCACGGGACCAGATCGACGCGGCACTGGAGACCTCCGCCGCGATCGGCGACGAGGCCTCGGTTCCCCTCCTCCTGCGGTACCGCGCGACCACCGGTTGGCTCTCAGGCGACTGGGAGCAAGCCCTGCAGGACGCGGTAGACGGATACGAGGTCGCGCTCCAGACGGGACAGCCATCCCAGCAGGCGGTCCTCGCGGGGACGCGCAGTCTTCTGCTCGCTCATCTCGGGCACGTCGACGAGGCGCGTGACACCGCCGAGCGCGCGCTCCGCACGTCCGCCCAGACGGGCGCCATGTTCGGCACGATGCTCGCGACCTCCGCGCTCGGCTTCCTCGAGCTCTCGCTCGAGAACCCCTCCGAGGCGGATCGCCATCTCGCACCGCTCGTCGAGCGCATGGAAAGCGCCGGGATACGGGAGCCGGGCGCGGTGCGCTTCGTGCCCGACGAGATCGAGGCCCTCATCGCGCTCGGTCGTGTCGAAGAAGCAGAGGCGCTCCTCTCGAGACTCGAGGAACGAGCGCGCCGGCTCGACCGCCCATCGGCCCTCGCTGCCGCCGGTCGGGCCAGAGGGATGCTGGAAACGACCCGCGGCCGACACGAGGACGGACTCGCCGCATTGGCGTCAGCGTTCGCGGAGCATGACCGCGCCCGGATGCCGTTCGAGCGGGCGCGGACACTGCTCGCACGCGGATCGCTCGAGCGTCGTACGAAACGGAAGAGCGTCGCCCGGGATTCGCTTCACGAGGCGCTCGAGGCATTCGAGCACCTAGGGGCACGCCTCTGGATCGAGCGCGCCCGGACCGAGCTCGCGAGCATCAGCGGCCGCGCACCCTCGTCGGGCGAGCTGACGCCAACCGAGAAGCGGGTCGCCGAGCTCGTCGCCGAAGGCCGCGCCACGAAGGAGGTCGCCTCGCTGCTCTTCGTCTCGCCGAAGACCGTGGAGGGTCACCTCTCGCGCATCTACGCGAAGCTCGGCGTCCACTCACGCACAGAGCTCGCCGCGCGCATCCGCTCTGGGTCCAGCGCGCTCTCGTAGTCTGCGCAAAGACAGGGGATATTCCCCGTTTCCGCGGGCGGAGCTCAGTCCTACGGTGGCCGTACTCGACTACCGGAGGTGGACCGATGGGAAAGCGCATCTTGCTCGCAATGACACTCCTACTCGCCGCCGCTGCGAGCGCAACTATCCCGCTCGCGGCATCTGCCGAGGGAATGCGCTCGCTCGTCATCGGGGCGAGATTCAGCACCGAGACGGGAACGGGGACGTTCTCGGCGTGCTGCGCGGTGAGCGACAGCGGCACCGCGTCCCTCGAGATCACCTCGTTCGAAGTGCGCGGAAACGAGGGCGTGTTCGAGGCGACGAACACCTTCACCGGTGCGAACGGAAGTTTCACGATCTCGATCCGCGGAACTACCGGGCCGCTGACGATCGACGGGCTGGAGAACCCCCGGCATATCGCCCGCGGAAGGTGGCAGATCACGTCGGCGACGGGCGACTACGTCGGGCTCCAGGGTCACGGCGCCCTGACTGCGATGTCCGACTCCGTCGCGGAAACGCTGACGGCGATCGACGACGGCAGGGCGAAGCTGCCGTGAGGTTTACGTCCGATCTCGACTGCGCGGGTTAGCGGTGCCGACGTTCCTTATCGAGGCGTACGTGCCGAACAGGCATGGCGAGTCGCTTGCTGACATCGAGCGGCGCTCACGTACGGTGGCAGCACAGCTCGCGCGCGAGGGAACCGCAGTGCGTTACCTGCGCTCGATCTACGTCCCAGCGGACGAGACCTGTTTCCGCATCGTCGAGTGCGCTTCGCTCGAAGTGATCGAAGAGCTCGGCCGGCGCGCCGGCCTCACCTTCGACCGCATCACGGAAGCGGTCGAGCCTGTCGCTACGGACGGAGCGCTGAGATGAACACGAGCTCGGCTCCTGCAATCGACCCGAGGTCGCCTCGCGATCGAGGGCTCGCCAGACGGAACATGCGGGAAACGCCCGATGATCCTGAGGGAGCCCGGGCACTAGCGTCGTCGCCACCGCCCCAAGACCGGAAGGAATGGAGAGTGGCGACGATCGTGGTTCTCGTACCGTCCTCCGACGCGGAGCCGTCGCTCCCGCCGGGGGCCGTGTCCGAGCTCGCGCGCCTGGCCGTCACCAGCGTCGCCGTCGTCCGCGACGAGCGGACGTTGGGTCTCGTCGTCGAGGGGTGGGCGTTCGATCCCGGCCGCTCGGCGGAGGCGGTTGTCGCCGCCGTTGCCGGCGATAGCTCGGGTGCGCGGACGCTGCATCCCCTCGCGGAACTGGCGGTCTCGACCGCCGCCCTGCAGGGAGGTGAACGGACATGAGCCCACGCACGGAGCTCGCCCACGCGTTTTCAAGGGAAGGGGATCGGTCATGCGGCGTCTGAAGCGGGTTCGGCTATTCAGGTTCGGGATCGTCCTGACGGCGACTGTCGTCGCCGCGGCGCTGGCCGCGGGACTCGCCAGCTCCGATACGACCACGACGCTGCAGCCCGTCGCCAACGGCACCCATATCGACTGGTTCGGCGACGTGCAGGACGTGGACGAGACCAGCAGCTTCAACTGCGGCGGAGCTGATTCGATCGGCAAAGGCGGCGCCGATCCTGACCGCGAGTCGTTTACCGTGGACATCACCTCCATCCCGATCGGGGCGACGATCACGAGCGTCGCCGTGGCCGTCAGGGACGGCGGGCACCCCACAGATCTTGGCGGCACCTACCAGACGTTCGCGCGGATCAACGGGACCGACACGGACTCCGGAGTGAACCTCACCCCGACGGAAAAACTCTTCGACGAGTGCAGCGAGACCAAGACCCAGACGATCGACGTCCCGGACGTCGTCAGATCGGAGACCACGACGCTCGAGATTGGGGTCGTCAAGACCCCGCCGGACGGGAGCGCCATCCGCGTCGGCACGATCACCGCGACGGTGACCTACAACGAGGCGCCCGCGACGCTCGTCGTGATCACGAACGTCGTCAACGACGACGGCGGCACCGTCGTCGCAAGCGACTTCAGTATGAGTGTGGTCAGGCCCCCCGACTCCCTGTTGGTGCAGTTCCCCGGCGTGGGTCCACCCGGGCACTCGGTGACGCTCGACCCCGGCGTCTACTCCGTCTCGGTCGGCGGGACAGGGGCAACTGTCTACTACGACATCTCGTTCTCGCCCGACTGCTTGGGCCCAATTGCCGCTGGCGAGATGAAGACCTGCACCGTCACCGCCGACGACCAGTCGTTTGGGACGCTCGAGGTGGTGACGAGGGTGGTCAACGACAACGGCGGGACTGCTTCGGCCTCGGACTGGACGATGAGCGTCAGCGGCGGCAACCCGATCCCGGCCAGCTTCCCGGGGGTGGGTTCCATCGGTGGTCGCGAGGTCCGGCTCGACCCGGGCGCCTATAGCGTCTCGGCCAGCGGCCCGACCGGCTACAGCCTCAGCTTCTCCGCCGCCTGCTCGGGCACGATCGTCGCCCGCGAAACCAAGACCTGCATCGCCACCGTCGACGACCAGCCCGGGACCGGGACGCTCGTCGTCATCACCAACGTCGTCAACGACGACGGCGGCCTCTCCGGCGCGGACACCTTCAGGATGAGCGTGACCGGCGGCAACCCCTCGCCCGCGAGCTTCCCCGGCGAGGGTCCTCCCGGTCGTTCGGTGAGCCTCGACCCTGGCACCTACCGCGTCTCCATCGACTCCACCGACCTCTTTATCCTGGGCTACACGTCCGCGCACTCGCCCGACTGCGTCGGCACCATCGCCGCCGGCGAGACCAAGACCTGCACCGTCACCGTCGACGACAACCCGCACGGGTTGCTCCTCGTGACCACGAACGTCGTCAACGACAACGGCGGCACCGCCTCGGCCTCCGCCTGGACGATCAGCGTCACCGGCGGCAACCCGGACCCGGCCAGCTTCCCCGGCGACGGGTTCTTCTCTCAGGTGCGCCTCGATCCCGGCCCCTACAGCGTCTCGGCCAGCGGTCCCGCCGGCTACGGCATCACGCTCTCCGCCGGCTGCTCGGGCATCATCGTCGCCCGCCAGAGACAGGTCTGCACCGTCACCGCCGACGACCAGCCCGGGACGCTCGTCGTCATCACCAACGTCGTCAACGACGACGGCGGCCTCTCCGGCGCGGACACCTTCAGGATGAGCGTGACCGGCGGCAACCCCTCGCTCCCGCGAGCTTCCCCGGCGAGGGTCCTCCCGGTCGTTCGGTGAGCCTCGACCCTGGCACCTACCGCGTCTCCATCGACTCCACCGACCTCTTTCCTGGGCTACACGTCCGCGCACTCGCCCGACTGCGTCGGCACCATCGCCGCCGGCGAGACCAAGACCTGCACCGTCACCGTCGACGACAACCCGCACGGTTGCTCCTCGTGACCACGAACGTCGTCAACGACAACGGCGGCACCGCCTCGGCCTCCGCCTGGACGATCAGCGTCACCGGCGGCAACCCGGACCCGGCCAGCTTCCCCGGCGACGGGTTCTATCTTTCTCAGGTGCGCCTCGATCCCGGCCCCTACAGCGTCTCGGCCAGCGGTCCCGCCGGCTACGGCATCACGCTCTCCGCCGGCTGCTCGGGCATCATCGTCGCCCGCGAAGACCAGGTCCTGCACCGTCACCGCCGACGACCAGCCCGGGACACGCTCGTCGTCATCACCAACGTCGTCAACGACGACGGCGGCCTCTCCGGCGCGGACACCTTCAGGATGAGCGTGACCGGCGGCAACCCCTCGCCCGCGAGCTTCCCCGGCGAGGGTCCTCCCGGTCGTTCGGTGAGCCTCGACCCTGGCACCTACCGCGTCTCCATCGACTCCACCGACCTCTTTATCCTGGGCTACACGTCCGCGCACTCGCCCGACTGCGTCGGCACCATCGCCGCCGGCGAGACCAAGACCTGCACCGTCACCGTCGACGACAACCCGCACGGGTTGCTCCTCGTGACCACGAACGTCGTCAACGACAACGGCGGCACCGCCTCGGCCTCCGCCTGGACGATCAGCGTCACCGGCGGCAACCCGGACCCGGCCAGCTTCCCCGGCGACGGGTTCTTCTCTCAGGTGCGCCTCGATCCCGGCCCCTACAGCGTCTCGGCCAGCGGTCCCGCCGGCTACGGCATCACGCTCTCCGCCGGCTGCTCGGGCATCATCGTCGCCCGCCAGAGACAGGTCTGCACCGTCACCGCCGACGACCAGCCGGCGACGGAACAACTCACCAAGCTGACCGAGGAGGTCATTAACGCCTCGGCCCTGCGTCCGGCGCTCAGGGCACAACTAACCGCGACGCTCCGAGCTCTCATAGCGAACTTCGATCCGCAGAACGCCACGCAGAGGCGAGCGGCCTGCGTCGCACTGAGCGTGTTCAGGGGAGCGGTGCAGTTGTTGTCGGGGCGCGGTATCCCGCCTGCGCTCGCTACCAAGTGGATCGCGGATGCAAACCGAATCCGGGCGGTACTCGGCTGTTGAGCGCGCGAGACGAGGAAGGACGAGTGACCCGCGACCGGCAACCTCCCGCACATGACGAACGGGCCCGGGCTCCTTTGCGGAACGGCGAACTCACCCTCCAGGAAGCAAGTCAATGAACTAGCCGAACTCTGAACCCATCATGGTGTAGAGTGCTAGCACTTTGGCTGCTAGCAAAACTCACAGAGCGGGCATCCTGGTCAGGATGCCCGCTCCGTTGAAGGGGGCGCTCGTCCGCGAGACGGCCCGGCGGAGCTCCAACGTCAACGACGTAGCCGCAGGGATTCTCGCCGATGAGTTCGGTCTCGCCTACACGCCCTCTGGACGCCGCCGCAAAGTGCTAGCAGGCTCCAGCCCCGTCCTTCTCCTGCGCATTCCACAGGAGCTGAAGGACGAGATCCAGGCGGAGGCGTCGCGACGCGGCTCCAACGCGAACGACGTCATCCTCGCCGCGCTCACCGACGGGCTCGGCGTCCCATCGGTGAGCAATCGCAAACGAAAGGAACCCATGGCAGGCACGAACGGCTCGAAGAACGGTCGGCGCTCGAAGGACAAAGTCCGGGTCGCGATCATCGGCGTCGGCAATTGCGCCAACTCGCTCCTCCAGGGAGTCGAGTACTACAAGGACGCGAAGCCGGAGGACAGTGTCCCCGGGCTCATGCACGTCGACCTCGGCGGCTATCACATCTCGGACATCGAGTTCACGGCCGCCTTCGACGTCGTCAAGGGCAAGGTCGGCGTCGACCTCGCCGACGCGATCTGGGCGAAGCCGAACGACACGATCAAGTTCGCCGACGTGCCCAAGACCGGGATCAAGGTCTCCCGCGGCATGACGCACGACGGCATCGGCAAGTACATGGCACAGGTCGTCGAGAAGGCGCCCGGCCAGACCGACGACGTCGTCGGGATCCTGAAGGAGACCGGGACCGACGTCGTGGTCAACTACCTCCCGGTCGGCTCGGAGATGGCGACCAAGTGGTACGCCGAGCAGATCCTCGAGGCCGGTGTGGCCATGGTGAACTGCATGCCTGTCTTCATCGCGCGCGAGGCGTACTGGCAGAAGCGCTTCGAGGACGCCGGCGTCCCGATCATCGGCGACGACATCAAGTCGCAGGTCGGCGCGACGATCACGCATCGCGTCCTGACGACGCTCTTCGGTGACCGCGGCGTCCACCTCGACAAGACGATGCAACTCAACGTCGGAGGCAATTCGGACTTCCGGAACATGCTCGAGCGCGAGCGCCTGGAGTCGAAGAAGATCTCGAAGACCAACGCCGTCACCTCGATGCTCGACTACGACATCGGCGACGACAACGTCCACGTCGGCCCCTCGGACTACGTGCCGTGGCTCACCGACCGGAAGTGGGCGTACATCCGGATGGAGGGCTCGTCCTTCGGCGACGTGCCGCTCAATGTCGAGCTGAAGCTCGAGGTCTGGGACTCGCCGAACTCGGCCGGCATCGTGATCGACGCCGTCCGGCTCGCCAAGCTCGCGCTGAACAACGGCATCTCGGGGGCGCTCGAGGCGCCGAGCGCGTACCTCATGAAGTCGCCGCCGAAGCAGATCCGCGACGACGAGGCGCGCGACCAGATCGAGCGCTTCATCGTCAAGAACGCGGTCTCGAAGCAGAAGGCGGCCGCGAAGGCCTAGAGGACCGGGCGCGGCGGCGACGAGGTCGTCGCCGCGCCTAGCCCGCTCGGCGGGGAGCGACGTCCTCGGCGACGAACCCGACGCGGCGGTGGGACTTGTCGCAGAAGGGCTTCGTCTGCGAGTGCCCGCAGCGGCACAGCGCGACGGCGCTTCCTTCGGGCAGGACGAACTCGTTCCCGTCGGCGTCCACGACGCGTACTGGCCCTTCCACCTTGTACGGGCCGTTGGCCCGCGCCTTGATCGTGACCTCCGTCATGCGGCGACTGTAGCCGCGCCGAGACACGGCTAGACTCGCCCGACGTGAGCCTCCGCATCTGCTTCGTCACGCCGTTCGCGTGGTCGCAGCCACACGAGGTGAACATGCACGTGGACGGGGCGGCGCAGGCGCTTCGCCGACTGGGGCATGAGGTCGTCGTGCTGGCACCCTCCTCGCGGGCCCGCGATCTCCTCGAGGGCCGGCGCGCGCTCCAGCGAGGAGCCGACAAGGAGCTCATCGCCGTCGGCCCGTCGATCCCGATCTCGCGCCGAACGAACCTCGGTGTCCCGGTCGGTGTGCGTGCGAACCTGCTGCTCGCGCTGCAGCGAGGACGCTTCGACGTCGTACACGGCGTGGAGCCCGGCCTGCCGAGCATCTCGTACCTCGCGCTGACCTCGGCGCGTGCGCTCACAGCGGCGACGTTCTTCTCGGCCGAGCGCCTCGGCTATCCCGCCCGCAGGTCCCGGCGCGACAGGCTTCGCATTCGCCTGGACGCGTTGCTCGCCACCTCCATCGACACGATGGCCGCGGCCGCGGATCGTTTCGACGGCGAGTATCGGATCGTTCCGATCGGCGTCGACATGGACCTCTTCAGACCACGCCGCAAGCGCCGCGTGATCGCCGTCGAGCTGGAGATGGCCGGACGGCCGATCACGCGCTCGCTCATCAACTCCTTACCCGCGTTCGACGGCTGGGAACTGCATCTCCTGCACACGAAGCCGCTCGCGTACCGGCCAGCGATACCGCGCGCGCTGCGCGACCGCACGCACGTCCGCACCGTTCGTCGCTCCGACCAGCGCGCGCGTGTCCTCGGAGAGGCGTCGATCTTCGTCCCCGCCCCGGGTGGCGAAGCACGCCTGACGCTCGAGGCGAAGGCCGCAGGCGCTGCCGTATCGGAGCACGACGTCGTGGCCGACCTCGTCGCCGACGCTCGAGATGCGGGACGACGTCGCGATGCAGGGCCGCGCGTACGCGCAGACCCAGAGCTACGACGTCCTCGCGACCCAGCTCGACGACGTCTACTCGGACATCACGAGGAAGCAGCGCCAGCGGCGTCGCCGCGAGGAGGACCCGCTCGCCGAGCGTGACTGGATCGCGGTCGACCTGCACATGCACACGAGCTGGTCGCACGACTGCTCGATCGAGGTCGACGACCTGCTCGATCACGCAGAGACGATCGGGCTCGGCGGGATCGCGGTCACCGACCACAACGCCTTCGGCGGCGCGCTCGAGGCGGTCGCGCTGGCGGAGGATCGAGACCTCCTCGTCATCCCGGGCGAAGAGGTGAAGACGGCCGACCAGGGCGAGATCATCGGCCTCTTCCTCGAAGAGGAAGTCCCGCGCGGGATGTCGTTCGAGGAGACCGTCGCGGCGATTCGGGAGCAGGGCGGCCTCGTGTATCTCCCCCACCCCTTCGACCGCATGCACGCGATCCCGGATCCTGCGACGCTCCATCGCCACGTCGCGGAGATCGACGTGTTCGAGGTGTTCAACGCCCGCCTGCTCCGCGAGTCGTTCAACGACGAGGCGCTCCGCTTCGCGCGGAAGTACCGCCTGCTCCAGGGCGCCGGCTCGGACGCGCACGTGCTCCAGGGCGTCGGCACCGGAGCCGTCCGGATGCGACGGTTCGACGGCCCGGAGGAGTTCCTGCTCTCCCTCCGCTCGGCCGAGATCCTGCGCCGGCCCAAGTCGCTCGCGTACCTCCAGTCCCTCAAGTGGGTGGCCCAGGTCAAGGAAAAGGTCCGGTAACGGGGAAGACTCAGCCACTCCTCGTGCCTGCCGCTGTGCCCACCGACGAGATCTACGAGCGCTACCTCCAGAAGGCGATCGCCGAGATCAACGACCTCGGCGACGAGCTACGCCGTGCCGGAGACGAATTGCGCGTGCCGGTGGTCGGCTCGGGCCACCCCCTCGGCGACGTCGTCCTCCTCAAGTACTCGCCGCAGCCCTCGGAGATCCAGGAAGGGGTGGCGTTCTTCGGCAGGACCGGGCAGGCGGTCCTCAAGTCCCTTCAGCGGCTCCACGTCGACCCGATGGCCGTGTACGGCACGAACTGCCTCAAGTTCGGGACCGAGGACCCCGCCGACGCGTCGGCGTGGCTGACGCGCGAGCTGCACATCGTCCAGCCGAAGCTCGTGGTCGTCATGGGTGAACAAGTGGCCGACTTCGTGAACGGGCTCCAGTTCCCGCTCTCGGAGCCCATCGACGGCGACTCGATCGGCACGCTCCAGCGCTTCACGCCGACGATCGAGGCGCTCGCGACGCCCGACATCGACGAGTCGCTCGACGACCAGACGGCGAAGACGCGGTTCTGGAACGCGTTCAAGGCGCTCGGCCCCTGGTGGGCGGAGCAACCTCCGTACTGATCGGCCGCGGGCGCGCGCTCGCGCTCGCCGGGCTGCTTGCGGCGCTCGTCGTCTACGGCGCCGTCGCCGACCGGCTCCCCGACCTCCCTGCCCGCGTCGACCTCGCCGTCGTCGCGCTCGTCGTCATGCCCGCGTTCATGGCAACGATCTGGCTCGCGCTCCCTATCGCGCACACGAGGCGGCCGCATCTCCTCATCGTCGTCGCCGGAGTCGCGGCGCTCGCGTGTGTCGGGCTCGACCTCGTGGGAGCCGAAGCGGCCGCGAACGTGGCGAAGTTCGCCGCGTTCGCGCTCGCCGGCCTCTGGTTCGTCGCGCTCTTCGAGGAGCTCTGGTGGGTCGCGCTCGTCGCAGTGATCGTCCCGTGGATGGACGTCTGGTCCGTCGCGTTCGGGCCGACCCGCTACGTCGTCGAAGAGCAACCGGGGTTCTTCGAGCGCATCTCGGTCGCCTTCGCGCTCCCGGACGGCGGCAGCGTGAACCTCGGCCCTCCCGACGTCATCTTCTTCGCGCTCTTCCTCGCGACCGCTGCGCGATTCAGCCTTCGTGTCGGCTGGAGCTGGCTCGGCATGACGGGCCTCCTCGCGGCGACACTCGTGCTCGTGTGGGAGTGGGACGTCGTCGGCCTCCCGGCGCTTCCCGCGGTGTGCATCGGCTTCCTGCTCCCGAACGTCGATCTTCTCTGGCGCCACGTTCGCGACGAGTGGCGCGCACGCCACGACACCGAACCGGCCGGCTAGCGCCGAGCGTCAGCCGCGCTCGAGCAGCGAGACCGACTCGACGTGCGGCGTGTGGGGGAACATGTCGACCGGGCGCGTCCGCACCAGCTCGTAGCCGAACTCGTCGCGGAGGACCTGCACATCCGACGCAAGCGTGGTCGGGTTGCAGGAGACGTACACGATGCGATCCGCCTGCAGCTCACCTGTCCGGCGCAGGGCCTTGCCCGCGAGCCCTGCCCGCGGCGGGTCGACGACGACGACGTCTGCCCGCCCGGCCCGCTCTGACAGCTCCTCGAGAGACTGGCCGACGTTGCCCGCAAAGAACTGCGTGTTCTCGATCCCGTTGAGCTCGGCGTTCTCGATGGCGCACGCGACCGACTCCTCGGAGATCTCCACCCCCCACACCGCCTTCGCTCCACCCGCCAGCGCGAGCCCGATCGTGCCCGTGCCGCAGTAGAGGTCGAACACGTTCTCCGTGCCCTCGAGCGCCGCGTACTCCCGCGCGAGCTCGTACAGCTGCGCGGCCATCTCGGTGTTCGTCTGGAAGAAGGCGCCCGGCCGGATCCGGAAGCGCAGGCCGAGAATCTCCTCCTCGATCGCATCTCCGCCCCACAGGAGCCGCGTCGGCAGATTCGTGCGCTCGGCCGGGGTGTCGTTGATGGCCCAGTGGATGGATCGCACCTCCGGGAAGCGACGGAGCACGTCGACGAAATAGCCAGGCTCGAAGCGCTCCCCCGGCGCCGTCACGAGGAGTACGAGCGCCTGACCCGTGTTCCGGCCCTCCCGGTAGACGAGGTGTCGGAGATAGCCCTCGCCCGTCTCCTGGTCATAGGGCTCGAGCTTCTCCTCGCGCGCCCACTCGCGCACGGCGAGCCGGACGGCGTTCCCGAGATCGGTCGTCAGAAGGCACTCCTCGATCCCGATGACCTCGTCCCAGCGCCCCGCGCGATGGAAGCCGAGGTCGACGCCGTGCTCGGTCACGGTGAACGAGTACTCGAGCTTGTTCCGGTAGGCGTACTGCGACGCCGCGGGCACGATCGGCTCGACGGGGGGCTCGGCGATCCGCCCGATCCGCGCCAGCGCGTCCCGCACCTGCTGCTCCTTCGCGGCGATCTGCTCCTCGTACGCCAGGTCCTGGAACCGGCACCCGCCGCAGACGCCGAAGTGCCGGCAGGGCGCCTCGACCCGCTTCGGGCTCGGGTCGAGGACGGACTCCGCGACCGCCTCCGCGAACCCGCGCTTTGTCTTCGTCACGCGCGCACGCACGCGATCGCCGGGAAGGCCGCCGCGGACGAACACGACGAAGCCGTTCAGGCGCGCGACGCCGTTGCCGCCGTACGCGAGCGAGTCGATGGAGAGCTCGAGCTCTTCCCCCTTGCGAACCGGCGCGGCCATGACGGCCAGCGTACTCTCAGGTCACGTCTTGGCGGGACATGCGGAGACCGCCGAGCGCCCCGAGCCCGACAGCCCACGCCAGGCCCACCCCGGCACCGGCCCACCTCGAGAGCGCACCCTCGTCGCCGGTCCCGTCGAACGCGGAGAGGGCACGCCCCGGCAGGTAGTCGGCGACGACCTCGAGGTCGACGAGGCCGAAGAGCACGCCGAGCAGCGCCTCGACGAGGAGCACCCAGATGACCGCACCGACGAGCGCGACCGTCTGGTTCTGGACGAGCGCGCCGACGCCGACGCCGAGCGCGCCCCACAGGATCGTGGCCAGCAACACGCGCCCCCCGAGGCCGACGACGCCGCTGTCCACATCGAGGGAGGCGTCCTTGAACGCGAGCCACGGGAGTGCGACGGCAAGCGTGACCACGAGCGCGATCAGGGCCAGCACGAGCCCGAGCAGCACGATCCAGAGCTCCTTGGCGATGAGCACGCGCTCCCGCCGTGGAGTGACCAGGAACGTCCGAGTGACGGTGCCGTGGCGCCACTCGCTCGTGACCGAGAGGATCCCGATGACGAAGACCACGAGGGTGGCGAAGAGCGCGCTCGAGACGATGTCGCGGGAAAGCTCGATCGTCCCGAGCTGCGATTCGTGGGAAGCCCCCACCGTTCCGGCGGCCGCCAGACCGGTGAGCCCGACCAGGGTCAGCAGGAACCCGATCCACGCGCGCGTCGTTCGGAACTTGAGGAGCTCCGCGGCGACGAGGCTGGTCACGACGCCGCCTCCTGCTCGTCGTCCCCGGGTCGCGTCAGGCTGAGGAAGACGTCCTCGAGCGTCGCGCGCTCCGCCGTCAGCTCGTGCAGGACGATCCCGTTCGCGGCCGCGAGCTCGCCGACCTTCTCCTGTGGCGCATCGACGGCGAGCGTCCCGTCGCCGAGGGAGCGGACGTCGAACCCGGCCTGCGCGAGAACCGAGGCGAGCCGCACCTCGTCCGGGCTCCGGACCCGTGTCGCACCGGCGGCCATCGCCTCGACCTCGGCCATCGTCGCGTGTTGGACGAGACGGCCGTGGTGGATGATCACGACCTGGTCCACGGTCTGAGCGATCTCCGCGAGGACGTGGCTCGAGATCAGGACGGTGCGGCCCTCGGCCGCCTGCGCGCGGAGCAGGTCACGGAGCCAGCGAATGCCCTGCGGATCGAGGCCGTTCGCAGGCTCGTCGAGGACGAGCACCTCGGGGTCGCCGAGCAGCGCCGCCGCGAGGTTCAGGCGCTGCCGCATCCCGAGCGAGTAGCCGTTGACGCGGCGCCGGGCAGCGCCGGAGAGATCGACGAGCTCGAGTAGCTCGTCGACCCGCGCGCGCTCGATACCCGCCGCACGCGCGAGGACGCGGAGGTGATTGCGACCCGAGCGCCCCGGATGCGCGTCGAACGTCTCGAGCAGAGCGCCGACGCGGTGCAGCGGCCGGTCGAGCTCGCGATACGGCCGTCCCAGCACGGCCGTCCGGCCGGACGTCGGGCGGACGAGGCCGAGGATCGAGCGAAGCGTCGTCGACTTGCCCGCGCCGTTGGGGCCCAGGAACCCGGTGACCGTGCCGGGGGAGACCGCGAACGAGAGGTCCTCGACGGCGACCGTCGAGCCGAAGCGCTTCGTGAGGTGCTCGACCTCGATCACGTGCAGAGCACCTCGGGCTCAGGCGAGCGTCGAGACGTAGACGGTGCGATCGCGCGGGCCGTCGAACTCGCAGAAGAAGATCCCCTGCCACGTCCCGAGCGCGAGCGAGCCGTCGCGGAGCGGGACGACGACGCTCGGTCCCATCAGGCTCGCCCGGATGTGCGTCGGTGCGTTCTCCTCGCCGAGCTCGATGTGCTCCCATGGCCAGCCCTCGTCGACGATGCGCTCGAGCGCGGCCTCGAAGTCGCGGGCGACGGCCGGATCCGCGTGCTCGTTGATCGTCACGCCGGCGGTCGTGTGCGGCACGTACACGAGCACGGCCGTGCCCGCGCCACCTGAGACCGCATCCCGGACCTGCTTCGTGATGTCCACGAGCTGAGTTCGCCGCTCGGTTCGCAGCGCGATCTCGTGCACGTGCGGGACCTAGAGTGCGCCGCCGGCCGCTGGCGGTGCGCCCTGCTCGAGCGGGTTCTCCCCGCCGCCGGAGTTCCGCGCCAGGTACTCCTCGACCGCGAGCAGGTTGTCCTTCCCGAGCTGGACGACGTTCAGGAGCTCGGTCATCGAGGCGACCTCCTCGCGCTGCTCCTGGAGGAACCAGTGCAGGAACTGCTCGCCGACGAGCTCACCCTCCTCGCGCGCCGTGCCCACGAGATCGACGATCTGCGCCGTGACCCGCTTCTCCTGCTCGAGCGCGAGCGCCACCGGAGCGACGGCGTCCGAGAACGACGTCTGGGGCTCCGAGACCCCGGGGATCTCGACCGATGCGTCGGCGTCGAGGAGGTACTGCACCATCATCATCGCGTGGTTCCGCTCCTCGACTGCCTGGCGGTAGAAGTGAGCCGCGAGCTGGCGCAGGCTCCGGTCCTCGTAGTAGACCGCGATCGCGATGTACTGCTGCGAAGCCGCGAACTCGTGGCCGATCTGCTCGTTGACCGATGACGCGAACTTGGCCACGGCGCGACTCTATCTTCTCTCCATGCGCGAACTGAGCTTCGACGACCACGTCCGGGCGGCGCTCGACTCCCTGCCGCCGAACATCGCATCGGCGCTCCGTAATGTCGCGGTGGTCGTCGAGGACGAGAACCCGGAGGACCCCGACATCTACGGCCTCTACCACGGCATTCCGCTGCCCGAGCGCGGCGACGGCGCCGGCCTCCTTCCCGACAAGATCTCCATCTACCGCATCCCGCTCGAGGAGAGCTTCCCGGACCCCGAGGAGCTGCGGGAGGAGATCCGGGTGACCGTGCTCCACGAGCTCGCGCACTACTTCGGGCTCGACGAGGACCGGATCGCAGAGCTCGGCTACGAGTGAGGTTTCAACGGCCCTGGGCCCGGGAATGTCGGGCGCGAGGAGGCCGTTTTAGACGACGTGACCATCGCACAGATCCACACCGAGATCGAACTACTCTCGGAGCAACGGCAGGAGCTCTGGCATCGCCTCGCGGACGGGCTCGACCTCACCGCCCAGTCCGACGTGAAGGGCATCGACGCCAGACTCACGGAGCTCTGGGAGACCCTCCGGCTCGAGAAGGCGCGCCTCCGCTTCGGCGAGCGCGACGACATCGTCCGCCGGGCCCGCGCCGAAGAGCGTCTCGAGCGCGCCGCCTAGCGCGGTCCGTCTCACCCCCCGGACAGACCCCGGGGACGTCCGACGCGCGCATATCATCGGCGCGTGGTCCGAATCGGCCGCAGCGACACTCCCCCTGCCTCCATCCAGACGGAGCAGCAGCGCCTGCAGGCGATTCGCCTCGCCGCCGAGCAGGAGCTCGGACGCCTCCGAAGCGAGCTCGGCGAGCGCGTCGCGGCGGTCGAGCGACGCGAGCGAGAGCTCGCGGACGCGCTCGCCAAGGTCGGCAAGGGCAAGGTGCCGCTGCCCGCCGGGACGGATGAGGCGCTCACGCATGCTCAAGTCGGCCTCGCCGCTCGCGCCCAGGAGCTCAACAAGCGAGAGACGGAGCTCGCGGCGAGAGAGCGCGCGATCGTCAAGCTCGAGACAGACCTCGCGCGACGCGCCTCCGGCGAGCTCGTGGACCCCGAGGAGCGGCTCGCCCAGATCGAAGCGCGCCTGAAGGCGCTCCAGGAGGCCGAGAAGGCGTTCGCCCGAACCCAGGCCGAGCTCGCGTCCGCGAGCGACGAGCTCGCGCAGCGCGAAGCGGCCCTCCACGAGCGCGAGCGCACCATCGAGGCCGGAGGCACACCAACGGTCGCTCCGATGAGCGGGGCGAGCCGGGCGGACTTCGCCGACCTCGAGGACCGCCTGCACCGACTCGAGCAGGAGACGCGCTCTGCATCCACGGAGCGGTCGTTCGGGGACGGCCTTCGCATGCTCGAGCGCAAGGGCACACGGGGCGAGCCGTCAGGGACGTAGGCGTCCGCTAGTAGCCGCCGGCTCCGCCGCCACTGCCGCCGTAGATCACGAGCAGGACGATCGCGGCCAGGACGATCGCAAGCACCCCCGCGCCGACGACGAATCGTGTCGATAGACCTGACACGTGTGTCTGGTTCCCACTGCTCCGCCCGGGAAACTTCGCCTCCGCCTAGCGAAGGCGGTCGAACTTCGTCCGGGCTGCGGTAACCGCGCGCTCGGCCTTCTCCCGCTCCCGTTCGGCGGCACGAACAGCCTTCTCGGCCCCCTCCAGGGCTGCCTCCGCCTCCGCGAGCTCGGCCCGTAGCGTGCGCTCGCGCTCCTGGCGCTTCGCGGCCTCGCGTTCGGCGCGGGCGTCCTTCGCTGACGTCGTCGGCTCCCGCTTCCTCGGCTTGCCCGACACGGCCGGGAGGGCACCGAACCCTGCAGCCTCCTGCTCCTCGAGCAGCGTGCCGCGCCCGAGAGCGGCGCGTGTCTCCTTCGTCGCCACCGCCCGGCGGAGGAGGTCGTGCACGCGCCGACGCATCGCGTCGGTCGCCTGCTTCCCGCTCGGACTGACGCGCGCGACGGCGACCTCGCCCAGCATGTCGAGCGCGTCGTCGAGCTCGCCCATCGCCGTGCGGAACCCGTCGAGATCCCCGCCTGCCTGCGCCTTCTCGACCTTCTCCGCCGCCTTCACCGCTGCTTCCGCAGCCTTCGGGCGGTCGCGGGCCGCGCGGTTCACCGCGAGCACCACCGCCGAGGGCTTGCGAAGCGCCGCGACCGCGCCGGCCTCGTCGGACTTCCCCTCGTCCTTCAACTGCTTGACGAGCCGCTTCCGCTCCTCGACGAACTCGTCCGGCGATACGGCGAGCAGCTTCGCCGACTCGGGTGGCAGGTCGCTCACGCCGGTCCACCCTACCGGGGAGGCCTCTACACTTCGACGTTCTGGGGCGTTAGCTCAGCTGGGAGAGCGCCGGCTTTGCAAGCCGGAGGTCACCGGTTCGATCCCGGTACGCTCCA
>CAWBYI010000009.1:0-127350 GCA_963793035.1 uncultured Actinomycetes bacterium | reverse complement strand
GTACGCGTTCTCCGTGTTCACACATCTGACCGAGGACGCACAGCACGCGTGGATACGGGAGCTCCAGCGCGTGCTGCGGCCCGGCGGTTTCCTGCTCGTCTCGACGCTCGGGGAGCACTACCTCTCGCTCGGACGCTTGACCGAGCCCGAGCAGGAGGCGTTCCGGCGTGGCGAGCTCGTCGTCCTCTTCGAGCGGTCGTCCGGCACGAGCCTCTGCAGCGCGTACCACCCCCCCGAGTACGTGCGCACGAAGCTTGCCGGCGACCTCGAAGTCGTCGACTACCGACCAGCCGCCGACGACGGAAAGCACGACCTCCACCTGCTGCGCAAGCCGGCGTAGCTCAGCCGGGCACCGCGCGCGCAGATCGCGTCGACGACGCGCTCGGCAGCGCGTCCGTCCACTTCGCCGACGACCTCACGCGCGACCCGAGCCCGCTCTGCCGCCAGCTCTCTCGGGCCGCGAGCGCCCGCTCGATCCCGGCGACGACTTCCTCGAAGCTCCGCTCGGTAAAACGCCTCGGACTGCATCAGCCTCCGGTAGTGCTCCCCGACCGTGTTGAGCGAGGCCCAGCGCTCGCCGGGCGGGGCCGCCTCGTCGTAGAGGACGCAGACGGCGGGACGGTCGTTGACGATGCTGTCGAGCAGGATCGTGCCGGCGTTCGCGACGACGCAGTCGCCGTGCTGGAGCAACGTCGCGAGCGCCTCCAGGTCGGTGTAGCTGGGCTCCTGCACATGCGCGCCCTCGAGTCGAGGGCCGCGGCGAAGCGCTCGCGCCAGCGGCGGTCGCGCGGGTGCGGGCGGAGGAGGAGCGAGAAGCGCCTCGCGCACCGGTTTCGCGCCACCAAGCGACGAGGCGCTCGACGAGCCGCTCCTCATACGGCGCGTTCGTCGGCGTATTCCCCATGAAGAGGACGACCGGCCGCGCCGGCTCGAGCCCCAGCCTCGCAGCAACTCCTCGTATGCCTCGCGCGGCCGGAGGCGGTGGAAGACGTCCGTCTGCGGCCAGCCCGTGACCGCCACGCGCTCGGCGGGGATGCCGTGGTAGCGGACGAGGTCGTCCCGCATCACGTCGTTCTGGACGACGTAGCGATTCGCATACGGTGAGATGGCGCCCTTGCCGACGGTGTGGTCCCAGCTCGAGATGTAGCCGACGAGCGGGAGCCCGAGCCGGCGGGCGGCGGTCAGGAATGGCACAGCGCTGCGCGTCTGCAGGTTGGCCACGACGAGCGCGCCGCAGTCCTCCCGCATGCGACGCAGGAGCATGCGCGGCACAGCGCGCGCGCGGAAGTGCCAGCGGAACATCGCCGCTCGAGTCGGGCCCGACGGGGCAACGGGCCCGCACGGTCCGGGTCGAGAAACCAGTTGTCGTGCCCCGGGCGCATCCGCTCGGCGTGGAAGCCGTGCCGCAGGTTCGTGCGGATTGCGAGCGGATAGAAGCCGGCGACGTCCGTCGACGAACGATCGAGGCGGCGGAGCACACGTTCGCCGGCGCCGACTCGAGCAGGCAGAAGGTCGGAAACGTGCTCGAGCCTGAAGGTCGCCAGCCTGCTCGCCCAGGGCTCCAGCTCTTCCGGTGGCAGCACAGGAACGACCGTCAGCCGATCTCCGAGCCGCTCGCGCAGCCGTTCGGCGATGCCGCACTCGAGAAAGACCCTCGTCGGCAGCGGGTCGGGCAGGACGAGCCAGAGCCGGCCGCCCGCGCGTCGGCGGCTCACCGGAGCGTCGCAGCGGCGAGCGTTGCGGCCACGCGCGCGGCGAGCGAGGCACCGTCGAGTCGGTGATGGCGCAGCACCTCCGCCGGCGTACCGCAGGCCGGCCAGCCCTCGACGCCGAAGACGTGGAGCGGGCGGCCGTCGAGCTCGCGCCGCAGCATGTCCCCGAGGGCACCCACCGGGGCGTGGTCCTCGACGACGCAGAGCGTGGTGAACGCGGCGACGAGATCGGCGAGCCAGTCCGGGTCGATGCGGTTCAGCCACGGCATGTCGACGACCTGGGCCGAGGTGCCGTCGGCCGCGAGCAATTCCGCCGCGTTCAGCGCCTCGTGCAGCATGACGGGCCCGTACGCCAGCACAGTACGTCCGCTCCCTCGCGCAGCACCGTGCCGCGTCCCGGGGCAACGTCGAGCGACGGAAGCTCGATTCGCCGCGGCGAGGGCCCGATCGCGAGCCGGATGGCGACGGTCTCCTCCGCTTCGAGCACGGCCCACCGACGAGCGCGCGCGTCTCCTCGGCGTGCCAGGGTGGACGACGGTAACGCCGGGGAGGGCGGCGAGCAGGGAGGCATCGCGGAGGCTCTGGTGGGACTTGCCCGGCCCGGCCGGGATCAGACCGGCGTAGTGGAGCGCGTAGACGACCTTCGTGCCCTCGCTCGCCTGGTTGTAGATCTGCTCGTTCGCGCGGGAGGCGAGGAAGCTCGCGAAGGAGTTGACGACGGGGAGCAGCCCTTGGCGGGCAAGCCCGGCCGCCGCCGAGACCATGTCCTGCTCGGCGATGCCGGTCTCGAAGAACCGGTCCGGGTGGGCGAGCTCGAAGCCGCGCACACGGCAGTCGGATGCGAGGTCGGCGTCGAGAACGACGAGCCGCGGCTCGCGCTCGGCCAGGTCGAGCAGCGCCTCACCGTAGGCCGCGGCGACGTATTCGTCGGTCACGTTCGGCCTGCTCGTCGCCGCCCCGACGCCCGACTCGGGCTCGCCGACGAGACTGGACGCTCGCTCCTGCTCGAGCGGAGCCACCGGCTCGAGCCGGAGGGGCTCCAGGCCGAGCGCGGAGAGCCGCTCCTCGATCCGGGCGACGAGCTCGGCGTGCGCGCGGGCGAACGTCTCGTCGTCAGGGGCGCCGGCGTGCCAGCGGTACGTGCCGCCCCCGTCGCGCAATCGCCGCGGGGTGCTCCATGAAGGAGACGCCCTTCCCTTTGATGGTGTGCGCGACGAGCGCCTTGGGGAGGCCGTCGCCGGCCGCGGAAGCCGGCGAAGGCTGTGCGGAGCGCCGCGTGGTCGTGACCGTCGCACGCGGCGACGTGCCAGCCGAACGCGCGCAGCTTCGCCTCGAGGTCGCCGAGCGCGAGAATCTCCTCGGTCGGGCTGTCGGACTGAAGCTCGTTGCGGTCGACCACGATCCACAGCCCGCCGAGTCGCTGGTGTGCGGCGCCCTGCAGCGCCTCCCAGTTCTGCCCTTCCTGCAGCTCGCCGTCCCCGGTCATCACGACGACGCGGCCGCCCCGCCCCAGGTGTCGCTTCGCCCACGCCATGCCGCGCCCCTTCGAGATCCCCATCCCCAGCGAGCCCGAGTTCGCCTCGATTCCGGGGATGCCGAGATCGGGGTGGCCGTCGAGCCCGCCGAGACGGCGCAGCCGCAGGAGCCGCTCGGCCGGGATCACGCCGAGCGCATGCAGCACGGAGTAGAGGCCCGGCACGTCGTGGCCCTTGGAGGAGAAGAAGACATCGCGGTCGGGGTGCTCCCAGCCGAGCCCGGCGACGTTCAGCTCGGCGCAGAGGAGGTGGACGAAGATGTCGAGCGCGCTGAAGCTCGAGCCGAGGTGGCCAGAGCCGGCGCGCTTGACGGCGACGAGCGCATTCGCGCGGCACATGTCCGCCAGCAGCGCGAGCGTTGCGTCGCCGGGGTCGCCGGCGCTCGCGAACACGGTCGAACTCGCTCCGCGGAATCAATTCGAGCGTTGCCACGCGCAGACGTTAGCGGCGGCGGTGCGGACTGACGACCGGCGCGAGGTCGCCGTCCGCGGAGCTCGTCGGTCTTCTCGCAGAGGAAGAGCGCCTCGGTCGAGCCGGGGCGGTAGTCCGTGAACCGCGTCACCCTGCGCCAGCCGGTCCAGGCGAGCTCGACCCGCACCGCCTGGACCGACGGTACGGCCTTCGCCTTCCCGTCTCGGACCAGCGGAGCCGGACGACGGCATCGGGGCGCGGGTCCACCGTCGTCTCGAAGAGCATCGTCCCGCCGAGCCTCGTCACGCGGTTCAGCATCGCGAGCAGCTGGGAGGTGGATCGAGTGGTAGAGGACGCCGAGGAAGAAGACGAGGTCGAACGGCGCCAGCTCGAGCAGCCCGCGCGCCTCGCGGAGTCGCCGTAGACGAACCGGTGCGGCACCGTGCGAGCCGCCCGCCCCAGGCTCGTGCAGGTGCCTGTCCGACGCGAAGTCGGAGAACACCAGCTCGCTGGCGCCAGCCGCTCCGCCATCCACGTGCGTGCACACCGTACTTCGGGCCCACCTCGAGCACGCGTGCCCGCCGGACGTCGCAGCCCGCAAGGACGTCCTCGAGCGCCTCCACCTGAGCGTCAGGTCCGGGATCTCGCCGGCCGCGGTCGTCGGCCGCTTGTCCGGGATCGGGCGCGTGTCCTCGTCGTACTCGGTCAGCTCGTCGAGGCGGACGACGTTCTCGTCCGACGGGACGTAGGCTGCGAGCCCGCAGCCGGGCCGAGCGGAGATGAAGCGCCGCTGGCCGCCCGTACCGAGCTCGCGCGGGCGAAGGTCGCGGCTGACCTCTCCTGCACGCGCTCACGCCTGGCCACGGATGCTCGCGCAGGACGTCCTCGACGACGTCGGCTCCCCAGCCGGGCCCGGCGGGACGCAGAGCTCGCCGCCGCGGATCTCCGGGACCGCCGTCACGAGCTCCTCGCGCCACGGCACGTCGTCGACGTCGATCTCGAGGATGCGCGCGTTCGGGATCGCGGCGCACCACTGGGCGCCGATGAACGTCGCCAGGTGCGAGTAGTAGTTGTGCGGCGCGCAGTTCACCTCGAACGTCTCGGCGAGGTCGGCGATCTTCTTCGACTGGTGGAAGCCGTTCCAGATGACGTCCACCGACGCGACGTCGAGAGCCGGCCGCCTCGAGGAACGGCCGGAACTGCCGCGCAGCCGTAGAGGTTCTCGCCCGAGCAGATCGGCATCGGCGCGCGTGCGCGCACGACGCCGAGCGCGCCCGGGTCGAAGAGGTCGAGCTCGAGCCAGAGCAGGTCGAACGGCTCGAGCGCCTTCGCGACGTGCAGGCAGCCCTCCGGCTCGAGGTTGAAGTTGAGGTCGACGATCGGCCGCGCCGTGCCGCCGGTGCCCGCTCGGAACGCCTCGAGGAGGCTTCACGAGCGCGTCCGCGATCTCGCCGGCCTGGAGCGTCCCTCCGCCGGAGCCGAAGCCGGGCATGAGCACGGCGGGCTCGTCGCCGGGGACGACGATGTTGGTCTTGAAGGCGCCGTACCCCCTGCTCGACGACCTCCCGGCCCGAGCGCCTCGACGTCGTCGTAGGACGCGAGCTTCGGCGTTCCCGTGACCTCGAACGCGCGGGCGCGCGTCGTCCCGCAGTGCGACCAGTAGAGCGGGATCGTGTCGCGCGTCGGGCCGCCGAAGAGCTCGTACACGGGCACGCCGAGCGCCTTCGCCTTCAGGTCGAGCAGCGCGTTCTCGATCCCGCCGATCGCCTTCGCGATCACCGAGCCCGGGCTCTGACGCGTCGCGCGGTAGAGGTCCCAGTAGATCCGCTCCACGGCCCGTGGGTCCCGCCCGACGACGAGCGGCGACAGGTCCTCGACGATCCCTCGCGAGCCCGCGCGGCGACCCGTGCGAGTCGGTGATCTCCGACCAGCCGACGAGCCCGTCGTCCGTCGTCGCCTTGACGAAGATCCACGGCCGCCAGCCGGCGTCGCAGATCAGGGTCTCGAGGGTCGCGACCTTCACGACGCCGGAGGATACGGCGCGCGCGCAATCGCGGGCAGCGATGCCGCGCCCTCCTCGAGCAGCCGCTCGGCGCGCTGCCAGTCCTCCTCGTCGTCGACGTTGAGCCCCTCGTAGCCCTCGGTGAAGAACGGCGCGAGCACGCGGCCCTCGCGGGTCCCGGTCTCGGAGACGACCCGCGTCCACGCGATCTCGAGCGCGCTGTTCTGGACGTAGACCGGCGGCAGCGCCTGGAACTGCCCCGCGTGCCAGGCGACGTCGAGATGCGACTGGTCGAGGATCGGGCGCATCGTCCGGCCGTCGTCCTCGAGCACCCACATCTTCCCGGGGTGCTGCTTGACGAGCTCGACGGCGCGGATCGAGTCCGCCTCGGGCGTGGCGAGCAGCTGCTCGAAGCCGCGCCGGACGGTCGCCGGGCCGCGGAACGGATTCGTGGCGCGCACGATCGCGAACAGGTCGTAGCTCTCCTCGAGCCGCTCGACCGTGTACCGGAGCCACTCGATGTCCGGCGACGTCGAGGTCGCGTACTCCGCGGGGCGCAGGAAGGGGACGTCCGCGCCGTACGCCCGTCCCACGTCGGCGATCTCCTCCGAGTCCGTCGACAGCACGATGCGCTCGAAGACGCCGCTCTGCCTGCGCCGTCTCGATCGCGTACGCGAGCAGCGGGTGCCCGGCGAGCGGGCGGACGTTCTTCCCCGGCACGCGCTCCGAGCCCGAGCGCGCGGGCACGAACGCGATCGCGCGCGGCGTCTTCTCGCCCGCGGCGCTCACGCGAGCTGCGCGGCGGCGCGGTCGTACAGCTCGGTCAGCACCGGGCACGGCACGCCGAGGCGCTCGCCCGCACGGACGACCGAGCCGGCGATCGCGTCGAGCTCCGACGGTCGCCCGGCCTCGATGTCGCGCGCCGTAGAGGTGGTCAGGTCGTAGTCCATCTCGCCGATGATCGCCCACTGGGTGGAGGGAAGGAGCATCACCCCGTCCGCGGTGGCGATCGCGCAAGCCTCGTCGATCGCGTCCTCGATCGCCCGTCGCCACTCGCGATCGTCGAGAAGCTCGCCGATCGAGCGGTGCGTGAGCGACGTCACGGCCGCCAGGACGGCAAGCCGGGCGGCCTTGTCCCAGAGCACCTGCTTCTCGCTCTCGCCGATCAGGACGTCGAAGGCGCCGCGGTCGAGGAGCCTCGCGGCGCGCTCGAGCTGCTCGTACGGCACTTCGGCGGAGGCGAACGAGACGAGCCCGGACGGCGTCTTCTGGATGATCTGCACGCGGCCGACCCGGTAGGCCTCGAAGCGCGAGATCGTTCCCGCGGCGACCCGTGGGCCGAACCGCTCCCGGATCGGCTCGAGGTGCTCGAGCCCGTTGAGAAGCGGGATCACGACCGCATCCTCGACCGCAGCCGGGTCGACCTGCTCGAGCGCCTCCTCGAGCTGGTGCGCCTTGACGGTGATCAGGAGCACCGCGACCGGGTCGACCAGCTCGTCCGTCACCTGCGGGCGCACGACGATCGGTTCGCGGCCGTCGACCTCGAGGGACAGGCCGGAGAGGGCCATGACGCCCGCCATGTCGGTGCGCGGGACGCAGATCGTGCGCACGCCCGCGTTCGCGAGGTGGGCCGCGAGGGCGCCGCCCACGGCGCCGGGGCCGAGCACCGCCACGGTCTCGTTCATGTCTGTGCCGGATCGGCGATCAGGTTCACGGTCTTCCAATCGGAATACACGTCCAGCGCCTCCACCCCTGCTTCGCGCCAGCCGGTTCCCGACTGCTTCACGCCTCCGAAGCCCATGTGCGGCTCCGAGCCGTGCGTCCCGCCGTTCACCACGACGACGCCCGCCTGCACCTTCTCCGCGAAGCGCATGGCGCGGTGGACGCTCGCCGTGTGGATCGAGGACGTGAGGCCGTACGGCGAGTCGTTGACCAGCGCGATCGCCTCCTCGAGGTCGCGGACGCGGTAGAGGATCGTCACGGGGCCGAAGAGCTCGGTGCACGAGATGTCCGCGTCGGGGGACACGCCCTCGAGCACCGTCGGACGCGAGGTGCCAGCCCGGCACGGTCGAGGCGCTCACCGCCCGCGAGCACGGTCGCGCCGTCGGAGACCGCTCGGCCCACCGCATCGAGCATCCGCTCGAGGCTCGCCTCGCTGATCACCGGCTCCGCTGGAAGTGCGCGCGCCTCCTCGACCAGCCGCTCGCGGAACGCGTCGTAGACGTCGTCGAACACCACGATCCGGCTCGCCGAGGCGCAGCGCTGGCCCGGCGTTCGAGAACGCGGAGGCGATCGCCCAGCGCACGGCGTTCCCGAGATCGGCGTCGTCGCAGACGACGAGCGCGTTCTTGCCGCCGAGCTCGAGGCAGACCTTTGCGAGCCGTCTCCCGGCGGTCTCGTTGATCCAGCGCCCGGTCGCGGCGGAGCCGGTGAAGCTGACGAGGTCGACGTCCTCGTGCTCGACGAGCGGAGCGCCCGCCTCCGGCCCGGTGCCCTGGACGACGTTGAGCACGCCGTCGGGCAGGCCGGCCTCGCGCGCGAGCTCGCCGAAGAGCCAGGCCGAGGCAGGCGTGTGCTCCGACGGCTTGACGACCGCTGCGTTGCCGCAGAAAACCGCTGGAAATGCCTTCCAGGCGACATTTGGGAGCGGCGTGTTGAAGCTCATGATCAGCCCGGCGACGCCGAGCGGCTGGCGGAGCGTGAGCACGGTGCGGTGAGCCATGCTCGCGGTCGTCGTGCGCCCGTAGGAGCGTCGGCCCTCGCCGGCCACGAACATGCCCATCTCGACCGCCGCGTCGGTCTCGCCGCGGGCGAGCTCGATCGGCTTCCCCGTCTCCTCGGCGACGAGCTGGGACGCCTCCTCGCGCCGGTCCTTCAGCCGGAGCGCCAGCTCTCGGACCGCGTCGCCTCGCTCGACCGCGGTTCGCTCGGCCCAGGCGGGCTGCGCGGCGCGTGCGGCCGCGACCGCCGCGTCGATGTCCTCCGCGCCGGAGCGCGCGACGCGGCAGAGCAGCGTCCCGTCGGCCGGGCGGAGCTTGTCGAGCCAGCTCCCGGACGCGGCGGGCCGCGCCTCGCCGCCGATGAGGTTCGGGATCTCGTCCGGGATCAACCGCTCACCAGGCCGACCAGCCGCCGTCCACGACGAGGTTGGCGCCGGTGACGTACGACGAGGCGTCCGACGCGAGGAAGACGACCGCGCCGAGTGCCTCCTCCGCGTCGAGCATGCGGCCCATCGGGACGCGGGCGGTGTACGCCGCGAGGAACTCGGCCGGCTGCTCGTTCCAGACGCCGGCGAGCGTCAGCGTGTTCACGCGCACGCCCGACTTCGCCCAGTACGTCGCGAGGTAGCGCGTCAGGTTGAGGATCGCCGACTTCGAGACCGAGTACGCGACCGGCTTCACGAACGTCTCTCCGCCCTCGCGCCGGAACGCGTACAGATCCTGTACCGGCGACAGCAGTCCGTAGATCGAGGACACGTTCACGATCGACCCCTTGCCCGCCCGGGCCATGGCGCCGCCGACGACCTGGCACGTCAGGAACGTCCCCTTCACGTTGACGTCCATGACCGCGTCGAACGAGCCCTCGGGGTACGACTCGAACGGGCCGACCTCGTCCGCCGGCGCGTCCGGCGGCGAGTCGAGGCCGGCGTTGTTCACGAGCAGGTCGGGCGCGCCCCAGTCCTGCTCGAGCTCGCGCATCGCCGCCTCGATGGACGCGCGGTCGGTGACGTCGACCTCGTACGCCCTGGCGCCCGTCGGGACGTCCCCGCCCGTGACGTCGAAGATCGCGACCTTCATCCCGCGGTCGGCCAGGCCGAAGGCGTAGACGGCGCCGAGCTGCCCCATTCCGCCGGTGACGACGGCGACGCGGCCGGAGACGTCGAACAGCGGGTCGGTCACGCGTCGAGGGAGCCGCGCGCGGCGAGCTCCTCCGCGAGCTCGACGTCCTCGAGCGCGACGTCCTGCTCGAACGTCAGTGGCCGCAGCAGACGCCGTCCGATGCAGCCGGTCGAGCTCGTACGGCGGTAGGCCGCCGTCCGCGGGCGACTTCGCGACGATGTCGCCCGGCTCGAGGACATGGCCCGGCTCGAGATCGCGGGCCGCCACGAGCTTCTTCCCCATCTTCTGCAGCGGACGGGCCTCGCTCTCGATCGGCTGCTTTGCGTCGCTGCCGATCGCGACCGTCACGCGGCGGAGGTCGCGCACGAGCCGCCGCATGCCCTCGGGCATGAGCGAGAACGCGTGGTCGGAGCCCTTCCACGCGTGGTCGAGCGTGAAGTGCTTCTCGATCACGCGGGCGCCGAGCATGTACGCGACGAGCGTCATCGCGATCCCGCTCTGGTGGTCCGAGAGCCCGACGACGAGGTCGGGAAACCGCTCGCGGTAGGTCTCGATCACGCCGAGGTTGAGCTCCTCGACCGCGCACGGATACGACGCCGTGCACTGGAGGACGCAGAGGTCGGGGTTGAGCGGGAGGATCGTGTCCACCGCCCGTTCGACGTCCTCCATCGAGCCGCCGCCGGTCGAGAGGAAGATCGGCTTCCCGAACGCCGCCACGTGACGGAGGAGCGGCGTGTTGACGAGATCCGCGGACGCGATCTTGAACGCCGGCGTGTCGAGCTCCGCCATGAAGTCGGCGCTCGTCTCGTCGAAGACCGTGGCGAAGAGCGTGATCTCCTCCTCGCGGCAGAACTCGCGCAGCTCGAGCCAGTCGCCGGCGGACAGTTCCAGCGCTTCGCGGTGCTCGCCGTACGTCGCCCCGAAGCTGTGCTCGTTGTCGTACGGCGCCTCGTACTGCTCACGGGTGAAGAGCGTGCGGTTGTCGCGCTTCTGGAGCTTGACCGCGTCGACGCCGCACTCCTTGGCGGAGCGGACGAGCGCCTTGGCCTGATCGAGGTCGCCCTGGTGGTTGTGCCCGATCTCCGCGATGACGTAGGCCTCGCCGTCGCGCGAGATCGGCTTGCCGTCGACGATCAGCTGCCGCACGGCCCCGATGGTACTCAGGACCCCGGCCCGGAGCCCCCGAGTGCGTCCCGGTACGCCTCGAGCGTCTGCGCCGCGATCGCCGGCCACGAGAGCTCGCGCTGCGCGCGCTCGCGCGCGGCGGCGCCCAGACGCTCGCGGAGCTCACGGTCGGCCAGGAGCCGCTCGAGCGCCTGCCGGAGCGCGGCCGGGTCACGCGCGGGCACGAGGACGCCCGTCACGCCGTCCTCCACGGCATCCAGGAGGCCTCCCACCGCCGATGCGACGACGGGCCTCCCGTGCGCCATCGCCTCGCGCGCGACGACCCCGTAGCCCTCGCGGCGCGAGGGGCAGACGACGACGGCCGCCCGCTCGTAGTACGGCCCCAGATCCCGCGGCGGGACGAACCCCACGGCATCCGGGACGGAGTCGCGGAGCGGGCCGTCGCCGACGACGACGCGCGGCATCCCTTCCGTCGCCTCGAGCAGCTCCTCGACGCCCTTCTCGGGCGAGAGGCGGCCGACGAAGAGGACGTGCGGCGGCTCGTCCGGCTCGCCGACCTCCTCGGGAAGGTCGACGCCGTTCGGGACGACGCGTACCTCGCGCGCGCCGAGCCGCCGCGCGTCGTCGGCGAGCGCCCGCGAGGGGCAGAGCACGATCCGGGCCCGCCGCACGAGCGGGCGGAAGAGGAACGGCGCGCGCAGCCCGAGCGCCGCGTCCGAGCCCCAGAGCTGGAGGACGAAGGGCTTCCGTGTGGCGAGCGCCGCGAGCGCCGAGGGAAGCCAGTGGGCGTGGACGAGGTCGACGCCACGGGCGGCGCGGCGCGCAGCCCGGGCGTACGAGAGCAGGAAGAGCGGCAGCAGAGCCAGGAGCCACGGCCGTCGGCGGATGTTCCCGGGGATCCCGTGCCCGTACGCGAGCCCGAAGTGCGGGAACGACGCGGGCGAGACGACCTCGACCTCGGCGCCGGCTTCGCGCAGGTGCTCGACCGCGTCGCGCACGAAGGCGCCGGCGACGTCGTCCGGCTCGCGCGGGTACGACGTCGTCAGGACGAGGACGCGCATCAGCCGCGCGCCGGTGGCGCGCGCCGTCCGAAGACGACGGGCACGGCGACCGCGAGCACGGCGAACACGTAGAAGTAGTAGAAGGTCATCGTGAGGTAGAAGACGTTCGCGACGAGGGTCGCGACGAGCGCCGCCATCATCCCCCACGCGAGCGGCCGCACACGTGCCGCGAGCGGGTCTCCGACCGCGGCCAGGGCGATCCCGAGCTTCCGCGCGACGTTCAGCCGCCGGAAGATCCAGAGCACGAAGACGGCGAAGAGGGCGGCCCCCACGAGCCCCGTCTCGACGATGGTGGCGACGTAGAACGAGTGCGGCCCGAAGTCCTCGCGGCCCGTGACGAACTCGTAGTAGACGGCGAAGTTGTTGAGGCCGAGCCCGAAGAACGGGTTCGTCGAGAGGACGTCCGGGATGAACTCGTAGACGAGGAAGTGCGGCGAGGCGGCGGCGCGCGAGGTCTGCGTACGCGCCGTGATCACGCGGTCGAAGAAGTCCCAGCGCACGATGACGATCGCGGCGATGACCGCGAGCACGGCGCCGAACGGCACGAGCAGCTCCCGCCGCGTGAGGTACCCGCGGTACGGGATCGCGAGGATGAGCGCGCCGACGGCGAGCCCGAGGAGGCCGCTCCGCGAGAGCGTCGCGATCTCCACGAAGAGGCAGAACGCGAGGAACGCCGCGAGCGGCGTCTTCATCCGGTGGCCGGCCTCCATGCGCAGGTAGAGCGGCGTGAGCACGAGCAGCGGGATGACGAGCTCGATCCCGAGGTGGTTGGGATCGCCGGTGAGCCCGTTCGGCCGGAACACGCTCTGGCCGTTCGACCGCGCCGAAGACGTTGATCGCCGTGTCGCGTCCCGTGAGAGGCTGGATCAGGATCGCATCGAGGTTCCCGAGGCCGGCCTCCGCGGCGACCAGCTGGACGATCCCGTAGACCGCGTTCAGCGCGATGCCGCCGCAGAACGCGGCGAGCGCGTACCAGTAGAAGCGCGGCGCCCTCCTCGCGAGCAGCGTCACGCCGGCGACGAGGAAGCCGAAGTGGAGGACGAACTTCACGAGCCCCTTCGTCCACTGCGTGAGCGCCTGGTCGGTGTCGAGGTTGAAGAAGCCGATCAGGTAGACGAGGAGGAACGCCCCGAAGAACGCAAGCGCGATCATCGACGTCCTCGTGAAGCGCCCGTCGCCGCGCTCGAGGCGGTCCCAGGCGAAGACGACGAGGAAGACCGCGGTCAGGACGTCGGCGAGGGACAGGTCCGCGGCGAGCTCCCAGTGGATCTTCGCGAACGTGACGAAGAGGATCGTGGCGAGGAAGAGCCCGTCGATCGCGGGCTGCACCAGCACGCGCTCGCGGGTTGGGGCGGACGCCTGGAGCGGGACGGCGTGGCTCGTCACGGCCGGCCGAGCGTAGCGATCGCGCGGAGCAGCTCCGCCATCTCCTCGACGCGCGCCTCGCGCGAGAGCCGGTGCCTGACGTCCGCGTCCAGCGCGACCGCCGGAAGCCCGCCGTCGCGGAACCGCCGGTGGAGGCCCTCGAGCGCGGCGCGCAGCCCGTCCACGTCGTCTGGTGCCACGACGACGCCGGCTCCCGTCTCGCGGATGAGGCCCGCCGCGGCGCCGTCAGGCGGCACGGCCGCGAGGATCGGACGCTCGGCCGCGAGGTACTCGAACACCTTCCCGCTCAGGACGCCCTTCCCCCGGCCGCCCGCCTCGGGGACGAGGAGCAGGAGCGCCTCGGAGTCGCGCTGCAGCCGGAGCGACTCGGCCCGCGGCGAGTAGGGGATCAGCTCGAGCCGGTCGCCGAGCCCGAGCGCCTTCCGCCCACTCGCGATCCGCCGCGCGGAAGTCGCCGACGAAGCGCGCGACCGCGTCGAGACCGGAGTCGGCGAGCGCCTGCAGGAACGGCCGCGGGTTGCGCTGGCCGAAGAAGCTGCCGGTGTGCGTGATCCGGAAGCGCTCGCCCGGCCGGTACTCGAGGCCGGCGAAGTCGTCGAAGTCCGAGCCGTTCGCGATCGTGCGGACGACGCCGCGCGGTGAGAGCTCCTGCAGCTCGTCGGCGATCGCGTCCGAGACCGCCGAGATCGCGTCCGCGTAACGGGCGACGAGGCGGCCCAGCTGGACGTTCGCCGCCTGCTTCGCCTTCGTCGCGGTCGTGTCGGCGCGCCTGTGGGGATTCGCGACGAGCGCGTCGCGCACGTCCGCGAGCCAGGCCGCACCCGTGGCGCGCTTGACCGCCGCGCCGACGAAGTGGACGGAGCCGGGAGGCGAGGTCGTGATGACGGCGTCGATCCCTTCGCGGCGCGCGATCCGGATCGCGGCGGGGATCGCGGTGAGGTTCCACGTCACGCTCGCGTCCGGGACGAGCAGACGCCTCGTCGCGATCCTCGCGTGCGCCGCGGCACGCTCGAGCCCGCTCGTCGCGTGGAGCTCCTCGGCCGGGCGGCGCGCCTTCGGGCCCACGTAGGCGACGCGATGCACCCAGGCCTGCGTCGGCACCTGGAGCTCAGGATCGCGGTGGATCCACTTCGGGTCCTCGGGGGCGAGGACATGGGTCTCGATGCCGAGCGCGGGCAGGTACTGCGCCAGCTTGAGCGCGCGCTGGACGCCGCCGCCGCCGGCAGGCGGGAAGTACAGCGTGACGAGGAGCACCTTCACGCGGGCGATGGTAGATCCGCGCTCAGCGAAGCGAGGCGAAGGCGTCGGCCGCGGCGGAGACCGTGGCGTCGATCTCGGCGTCGCCATGTGCGCTCGAGAGGAACCATGCCTCGAACTGCGAGGGCGGCAGGTAGACGCCACGCTCGAGCATCGCGCCGTGGAACGCGGCGAAGCGGGCCGTGTCCGCGAGCTTCGCGTCCTCCCAGCCTCGGATCGGCATGTCGGCGAAGAAGAAGCCGACCATCGTTCCGACCCGCGTAGGTCGACCCGCGACGTCCGCCTCCACGGCAACCGCGCCGAGACCCTCGAAGAGCCGCTCCGCGGCGTGCGCGGCTGCATTCCACGCATCGTCCTCCGCGAGCGCGCGCAGCGTGGCGATCCCCGCCGCCATCGCCAGCGGGTTCCCGGACAGGGTTCCCGCCTGGTAGACAGGTCCGGCAGGCGCGACGAGCTCCATGACGTCCCGCCGGCCGCCGTAGGCGCCGACCGGCAGCCCGCCGCCGATGACCTTGCCGAGCGTCGTCAGGTCGGGCGTGATCCCGTAGAGCTCCTGTGCTCCTCCGGGATGGACGCGAAAGCCGGTCATGACCTCGTCGAAGACGAGCAGCGCACCGTCGGCCGCGGTCAGGTCACGGAGGCCCTCGAGGAACCCGTCGCCCGGGAGAACGAGGCCCATGTTCCCGGCGACCGGCTCGACGATGACCGCGGCGATCTCCCCGGCGTGCTCCGAGAAGAGCCGCTCCACGGCCGCGAGGTCGTTGTACGGCGCGACGAGCGTGTCCTCGACGGCGCCCGGCGTGACGCCCGGCGAGTCGGGCAGCCCGAGCGTCGCGACGCCGGACCCCGCCTGGACGAGGAGCAGGTCGGCGTGGCCGTGGTAGCACCCCGCGAACTTCACGATCTTCCGCCGCTCGGTGAACGCGCGCGCGAGCCGGAGCGCGCTCATCGTCGCCTCGGTCCCCGAGCTCACGAAGCGGACGAGCTCGACGGACGGGAGGGCCGCCTGGACGAGCGCGGCCAGCTCGAGCTCGAGCGGGCTCGGCGCGCCGAAGCTCGTCCCTCGCGCGGCGGTCTCCTCGATCGCCGCGACGACCTGCGGGTGCGCGTGGCCGAGGATCAGCGGGCCCCAGGAGAGGACGTAGTCCACGTACCGGTTGCCGTCCACGTCGACGAGATAGGCGCCCTCGCCTCGCTCGATGAAGAGCGGCGACCCGCCGACGGCGCGAAAGGCGCGGACGGGCGAGCTGACGCCCCCCGGGAGCAGGTCCAGCGCCTCCGCGAAGAGTCCCTCGGAGCGCGTCCCGACGGAGCGCGTCACCGCGGCACCGCCTGGAGCGCGTGGGCCACCGCTCCGGCCGCGCTCTCGCCGGACTCGATGCAGTCGGGGATGCCGACGCCGCGATAGGCGGCTCCTGCGAGCGCGAGCCCCGAATGGCGCTCGAGCGCGGCGTCGATCCGGGACAGGCGATCCGGGTGACCGAGCGTGTACTGCGGCATCCCGCGCGGCCAGCGGTGAATCCGGGCGAAGCGCGGCTCGGCGTCGATGCCGAGAAGCCGTAGCTCCTCCCGCGCGAGGCCGATCAGCTCGTCGTCCGGAAGCTCCGTGACGTCGCGGCCGCCGAAGCGCCCGAGGAAGACGCGGATGAGCGGCTGGTCCGCGGGCGCCCGCCCGTCCCACTTGTTCGAGGACCACGTGCACGCGAGCACATCCGACTCCTCGACCTTCGGCACGACGTAGCCGTAGCCGTCGAGCGGGCTGTCGATGTCGTCCGCGCCGAACGCGAGCGTCACGATCGCCGTCGATGCGTACGGGATCTCCGCGTGCGCGTCCGCGAGGGCTGGATCGAGCTCCGCGACGATCTCCGCCGTCGCGTACGCGGGTAGCGCGAGGACGACCGCGTCGGCGCCGACCGTCCGCCCGTCCGCCAGGTGGATCGCATAGCCGCCGTCCTGCCACCGAAGCTGTGAGGCTGTGCCGACGGTGAACGTCGTCCGCTCCAGCGAGCCGGCGACAGCCCGCACGAGCTCCTCCATCCCACCGCGCAGGCTCACGAACGGCGGGTAGTCGCCCGGCACCGGGGTCTGCGCCGCGAGCCCGGCGAGCAGGCTCCCGTGCTCCAGCTCGAGCGCGCGCAGGTTCGGGAACGTCGCCGCGAGCGAGAGCCGCTCGCCGTCGCCGCCGTAGATGCCGGTCATGAGCGGCTCGACGAGCCGCTCGTACGCCTCGGGCCCCAGCCGGCGCGCCACGAACGAGGCGATCGACTCGTCCCCGTCCTGCGCGGCAGCCGGGACGTCGGGCTCGGCCTGGAGCCGTGCCAGCCCCTCTGCCGAGAGCAGCGCGCTGTCGGCGAGCGCGTCGAGATCGGCGGGGATCATGCCCGTGAGCCCCTCCGGGAGCCGATGCAGCTCGTCCCCGAGACGGACGAACGAGCGCGCGAGCTCGGGGCGCCTGCCGATCAGGCGAGTCCCGAGGCCGAGCTCCTCGCAGAGCCCGACGCCTCGTGGCTTCCGCGACAGGAAGCTGTCGGCCGCGCCCTCGACGAGGAACCCCTCGACCTGCTCCGTGAGCAGCTTTCCCCCGAGGCGCTCCGACTGCTCGACGAGGGTGATCGGGGCGTCCGGGACGAGCGCCTCGAGGCGACGCGCGGCGGCGAGCCCCGCGATCCCTCCTCCGACGACCGCGAGCTTCGTCACGCGACCGGCGCCCCCGCCAGCCACGCGGCAGAACGCGCGCGGACGAGCTCCGCCAGCGCCTCGACGAACACCGGATCGTCGTTCAGCGCCGGCGGACGCTCGAGCCGGATGCCGACGCTCTCGGCGGCCTTCCGCGCCTTGACGTCCACGTCGAAGAGGACCTCGACGTGGTCGGAGACGAACCCGACCGGGACCGAGACCACGTCGCGGACTCCGCTCTGCGCGAGCGCGACGAGGTGGTCGCCGAGGTCCGGCCCGGCCCACGGCTCGGGTGTGCGACCGGCGGACTGGTACGCCCACGACCAGCGGTCGTCCGGGACGCCGGCGCGCTCGGCGACGAGGCGCGCAGTCTCGCGACACTGGGCGTCGTACGGGTCGCCGGCGGCGAGCACGCGCTCCGGCAGGCTGTGCGCGCTGAAGACGACGTGGACGCGATCGCGCTCGTCCTCCGGCCACCGCGAGAGGCCCTCCTCCACGCGCCCCGCGAACGCCTCGACGAGACCGGGCGCGTCGTGGTAGCTGGACACGTGCGCGAAGTCGATCCGTCCCCGGTAGAGCTCGAGCCCGTCCGCGACCTTCTGCTGGTACCGGGCGACCGAGAGCGCGCTGAAGTGCGGCGCGAGCACGAGGCCCACGGCGTGCGTGATCCCGTCCTCGACCATCTCCCCGACGACCTCCTCGATCCACGGCGCCCAGTGCCGCATGCCGAGGTAGCAGCGGTAGCCGTCGCCCAGGCGCTCGGCGAGCGCATCGACCTGCGCACGCGTCACCTCGAGCAGGGGCGAGCCGCCGCCGATCGTGCGGTAGTTCTCCGTGATCTCCTCGACGACGTGCGCGGGCGTGGGGCGCCCGGAGCGGATGTCCGCGAGATACCCGGGAATCTCCTCGAGAGACGTTGGCGCGCCGTACGCCATCACGAGCACGCCGACCGGCGAGCTCGACGCTCACGACGTCCGCTCCTGCACGTGCGCGACGAGTCGCCGCACGTTGTCGAGCGGCGTCTGCGGGAGGATCCCGTGCCCGAGGTTGAAGACGTGGCCCGGGCGGCCGCCGGCGCGCTCGAGGACGTCGTCGGCGCGGGCGCGGAGCTCGCGCCACGGCGCGAGCAGCGAGCTCGGATCGAGGTTCCCCTGCACGGGCCGGCCGAAGCCGACGGTCGCCCACGCCTCGTCCAGCGGGAGCTGCCAGTCGAGGCCGACGACATCTCCTCCGCAGGCGGCCGCATCCGCGAGATACGCCCCCACCCCGAGCGAGAAGTTGATCACCGGCACGTCCGCGTCCTGGAGTCGTGCGAAGAGCTCTCGGTTCGCGGGAGCGACCGAGCGCAGGTAGTCCTCGCGAGCGAGCGCCCGCCCGGCCCAGGAGTCGAACACCTGCAGCGCCTCGGCGCCGGCGCGGGCCTGAGCGAGGAGGTAGTCCGCCTGGACGGTGACGAGCCGCGTAAGGAGCCGCCTCCAGGCGGCGGGCTCGGAGAGCATGAACGCCTTCGTCTTCGCAAAGTCCTTCGAGGTGCCGCCCTCGATCGCGTAGCTCGCGAGCGTGAACGGCGCCCCCGCGAACCCGATGACCGGGATGCCGCGCGGCTCGAGCTCCCGGCGCACGATGGCGATCGCCTCGAGCGTGCCGGCCATCGTCTCCTCCGCGGGCGGCGTCGCCAGCACGTCGACGTCGCGCGGGCTCGAGATCGGGTTGGCGATCTGCGGCCCGTCGCCCTTCACGAAGTCGAGGTCGAGGCCCATGCCGACGAGCGGCGGGAGGATGTCCGAGAACACGATCGCCGCGTCGACGCCGAGCGCCTCCACCGGCTGGAGCGTCACCTGCGCCGCGAGCTCGGGCGACCGGATCAGCTCGAGCATCGAGTGCCGCTCCCGCAGTGCCCGGTACTCCGGCATGTAGCGGCCCGCCTGGCGCAGGAGCCAGACCGGCGTGCGCTCGGTCGGCAAGCCGCGATAGGCGCGGAGGACGAGCGAGCTCGGCTCGGCGTCGGTCGACGACGCCGGTGCCTCGGTCAACGTGGCGCGCTCTGCCACGCCACGCGTCCGACGAAGAACGGGCCCAGGCGCTCGAGGTGGAGCGACGTCTGACGGGTTTTTCGCATTCGCTGGACGATGATCGAGAGCGGATGCAGCTCGGGGCCGAGGAGCCCGATCACGAAGTCGTTGTCGGCCTGGTCGAGCCCGTGGCAGGCGAGCCGGATGTCGAAGCCGAGCCCCGCCCGGCCGAACGCCATGCCGACGCCGCCGTGCTCCATCAGGATCGAGTCCTGCTCCTTCCGCGAGAGCTGCTCGAACGAGCCGGCCCGCCGCAGCGGGTACCAGATCGCCCACGGGAGCTTCGGGTCGAGGACGCGGCTTCGCGGGCGCCCGACGAGGGCGTCCTCCAGGTCCTGCTCGTGCCCGATCGCGTAGGTGCGCCCGAGCATCGTCAGCTCGGGCTTTCGCTCGAGCTCGGCGAACGGCGAGGACTGGAGGAAGCTCCGGACGCCGGTGACGAAGGCCCCGGGATCCTCGGTCAGCGTGAGGACGGCGACCCCCTCGGGGTCGTTGACGTCCTCGTACAGCACGGCGTCGAGCCCCGCGTCCGCGAGCGCGGATGCGAGCGGCGCCGTCTCGCCTGCGCCGCCGAAGGCGTGGAGCTGCATGTAGAGGCGGCGATCGAGGGAGGTCGCGTCGCCGTCCGCCGTCCGACCGTGCTCCGCGACGTCCGTCGGGTCCGCGACGTCCTCCGGACGGTCGTCGACGCGCGCCCTCACGCGCTCTCCCGCAGCCAGGCCGCCGCCTCCTTCGCGTGGTAGGTGACGATGAGGTCGGCGCCCGCCCTGCGGATGCCGGTGAGCAGCTCGAGAACGGCCTCGCGCTCGTCGAGCCAGCCGTTCGCGGCCGCGGCCTTGACCATCGCGTACTCGCCGCTGACGTTGTACGCGCCCAGCGGAAGGTCGGGGAAGCGCTCGTGCACGCGCCTGACGACGTCGAGGTACCCGACCGCGGGCTTCACCAGAAGCGCGTCCGCGCCCTCGTCGACGTCGAGCGCGGCCTCGCGAAGCGCCTCGCGCGCGTTCGCGGAGTCCATCTGATGCGATCGCCGGTCGCCGAACGCCGGCGCGCCCTCGGCGGCATCGCGGAACGGGCCGTAGAACGCCGACGCGTACTTCACCGCGTAGGACAGGATCGCGACGCGCTCGTGCCGCTCGGCGTCGAGCGCCGCGCGAATCGCGGCGACCATGCCGTCGAGCATCCCGCTCGGCGCGACGACGTCCGCCCCCGCGTCCGCGTGCGACACGGCGATCCGGCCGAGGATGGCGAGCGTCTCGTCGTTCAGGACGTAGCCGTCCGCGTCGAGCAGCCCGCAGTGGCCGTGGCTCGTGTACTCGCAGAGGCAGACGTCGGTCATCACGACGAGATCCGGGCTCGCGGCCTTGAGCGCCCGCGCGGCCTGCTGCACGACACCGTCCTCGGCGTGGCTCTCCGAGCCGAGCTCGTCCTTCTCGGACGGGATCCCGAAGAGGAGAACCGCCCCGATGCCGAGCTCGTCGAGCTCCGCCGCTTCCGCGGCGAGCGTGTCAACGGAAAGCTGGGCGATTCCCGGCATGGACTCGATCGGCTCGCGCACTCCCTCGCCCGGGCGGACGAAGAGCGGGTACACGAAGTCACGCGGGTCGAGCGTCGTCTCACGGACGAGATCGCGGAGCGTCGACGTCCGGCGCCAGCGCCGCGGCCGCCGGGCGCCCGGCCCGGCGTGCACGCCCTCGATTGGATCCGTCTCGACGTAATCCGTCATTCGCGCTCCCCGAAGTGCGACGTGAGAGCCTGAATGATGCCCTCGGAGGTCGCCTCGTGGGCAGTGAGGCCCACCGTGAGGCCGGCCTCGGCGGCCGCTTCGGCCGTCCTCGGGCCGATGCACACGACGAGCGCGGGGCCGGCTCCTCCCTGCTGCGCGAGGCTCCGCGCCGCGGATCCGCTCATCAGGATGACCGCGTCGGCTGCCCTGAGGTCTGCGCGCTCGCGCTCCGTCGCGTCGCGCGGGACGGTCCGATACGCGTCGACCGCGTCGACCGTTGCCCCGCGTGCGCGGAGCTCGTCCGGCAGCGCGGGCTCCGCGATCTCGGATTGCGGAAGCAGGATGCGTGCGCCCGAGAGCGGCTCGAGCCCGGCCGCAATCTCGAGCGCCGCGAAGACGTCCGGCGAGAATGCGGGCTCGACGCCCACGTCGCGCAGCGCCTGCGCGGTGGCGGGACCGACAGCTGCTGCCCGTGCCCGGACGTGCCGGAGGCCGGAACCGGCGGCCCGAACCGCGTTCGCGCTCGTGAACACGATCCAGTCGTGGTCGTCGCGCTCGACGAGCTCCGCGAGCTCGGCGTCGTCCTCGAGCGGCTCGATCGCGATGAGCGGGACGACCGCCACGTCGGCGCCGAGCCGCTCGAGCCGCTCAGCGAGGGCTCCCGCGTGCTCGCGGGGACGCGTGACGACGATGCGCCTCCCCTGAAGGGGTCGCTCAGCCACGGACGTCCGCGAGGATCCGGTCGGCCCCTCCCGCGAGCGCCTCGCGCGCGAGACGCTCCGCGACGACCACGGGCTCACCCTCGCCGGTCGCGCGCACGACATGCGCCCCGTCGGGCGACGCGACGAGCGCCGTCAGGGACACGCGCAGAGCCCCTTGTGTCAATTTGACACTTGGGCTCTTCGCGGCGGCCGACTCGTCCGCCTCTCCGACGAGACGCGCATGCGCGGCCACCGGAGCGGCGCAGCCCGCGCCGAGCGCCCTGAGGAACGTCCGCTCGGCGGTCGTCGTCGCGCGTGCCTCCGGGTCGTCGATCGCGGCGATCAGCTCGAGGATCCGCTCGTCCCCGGCACGGCAGTGGACGGCGAGCGCGCCCTGGCCCGGAGCCGGGAGGAGCGTCTCCGGCTCGAGCCACTCCGACACCTCGTCCTCGAGCCCCAGCCTACGGACACCGGCGGCCGCGAGCACGGTCGCGTCGTACTCGCCATCGCGCACCTTGCGGATCCGCGTGTCGACGTTGCCGCGGATCGAGTCAAGCTCGAGGCGGGGTCGAAGGACGCGGAGCTGTGCCGATCGGCGCAGGCTGCTCGTTCCGAGACGGGCACCGTCGGGCAGCCCGGCCAGCGAGAGACCGTCCCGGGAGACAAGGCAGTCCCGGACGTCCTCGCGGAGGCACACGGCGCCGACGGCGATGCCCGGCGCATCCTCCGTCGGCAGGTCCTTGAGCGAATGGACGGCGAGGTGGAGCTCGCCCTCGGCAAGCCCGCGCTCGAGCTCGGCGGTGAAGAGGCCCTTGCCCCCGATCTCGGGAAGCGGCTCGCCGCTCTGCTGCGTCCGGTCGCCGGTCGTCACCACCACCCGCTCCTCGCATTCGAGGCCCGGCCAGGCCGCGCGGAGCAGCTCGATCACGAGCGCCGTCTGCCGGCGGGCGAGCGGCGAGCCGCGCGTTCCGACCACGACCGCCGGCACCGGCGGCGTGCGGCTCACCGGCTTCGGCGCGCTTCGAGCCCGAACAGCTCGCGAACGGCAGCGGCGACGTCGTCCACGTCACCGTCGCCCGCCCGCTCGCGCAGGCGGACCGTGGGCTCGTGCAGCAGCTTCTTGACGAGCGTCCGGGAGAGGTGCTCGAGCTGGGCCGCGATCTCCGGGTTGGTCTCGCCGAGCCTCCGAAGCGCACGCTCGACCTCCTGCTCGCGGATCCCTTCGGCCTGGAGCCGAAGCGCGGCGAGCAGCGGCTCGATCTGCCAGCTCGCGGTACCGGCGGCCGAAGCCCGCGACCTCCTCCTCGACGATCGCCTCCACCTGCGGGACCTCCGCGAGCCGCGCGGCGAGCGCGTCGTCGAGACCGGCTCGGAGGTCGTCGACGTCGAAGAGGCTGACGCCGTCGATGTCCGCGACGGTGCGCTCGACGTCCGCCGGGACGGCGAGGTCGACGATCACGAGCGGCCGTTCGGCACGTTGTGCCATCGCGGCCCGAACGAGGTCCGC
The DNA here is from genome assembly GCA_963793035.1 of uncultured Actinomycetes bacterium. Taxonomy (GTDB): domain Bacteria; phylum Actinomycetota; class Thermoleophilia; order Gaiellales; family Gaiellaceae; genus GMQP-bins7. The sequence goes on along the minus strand of CAWBYI010000009.1, from coordinate 104,340 downwards.
GCGCAGGACGGGCTCCTCGGCGCTGGTGGCGGTGACGACGAGGTCTGCCCAGGCGAGTGCGTGCTCGAGGTCCTCGAGCGAGTACGCCGAGCCGCCGAAGCGCTCGGCCGCCTGGGTCGCATGCTCGGCGGTGCGATTGGCGACGGCGATGTCCGTGACGCCGCGGCCCGTGACGGCCTTGAGCGTCTGCAGACCGATCCTGCCCGCGCCCACGACCAGCGCATGCCGCGCGCGGAGATCGCCGAGCACGCCGTCGGCGAGCGCCAGGGCCATCGAGCTGGCGGTCGCCGGGTTCGCGCCGATGGCCGTCTCGGAGCGGGCACGCCGGCCGGCCGTGATCGCCGTCCGGAAGAGCAGCGTGAGCGCAGGTCCGGCCGCGTCGCCGGCGGACTCGTACGCGTCGCGCACCTGGCCGAGGATCTCGGCCTCGCCGAGCACGAGCGAGTCGAGCCCGGTAGCGACGCGTGAGAGGTGCCTCGCGACGTCCTCGCCCGCGTGCACATAGAGGTGATCGACGAGCTCCTCGCGCTCGACCCCGTGCGCGTCGGCGAGCGCGTCCAGGAGCGCGCCGCGCGCGTCCTCCACGCCGTCCACGAGGAAGGCGTAGAGCTCGACCCGGTAGCAGGTCGAGAGCACCGCGTGCTCCAGCACCTCGGGGCAGCGCTCGGCGCCGAGCCCGAGCGTCCCGAAACGCTCGCGCAGCTCCACCGGAGCCGTGCGATGGCTGAGGCCGAGGCAGACCAGGCGCTCCACGAGGACCTTCGAGTCTACTGGCGCGCAGAACAGGTGGTCGCGGCGTCAAACCCGGGTACCGCCCCCGTTTCGGGGAGGCCCTCCGCCTCCTAGCCTCGAGTCAGGTGTTCACAACGTTCGAGGCGACAAGGGAGGGAGCGATGAAGAGCAAGTCCTCACTCATCGGAGCATTCGCAGTGGCCGTGGTGCTCGCGCTGCCGGCGACGTCCTCCGCGAAGGAGAGCTCCGCCTACGGGTGGTGTCCAGAGGCGGCGGGCACGGACTGCGGGAAGGTCGGGAAGCGGCCCGTGCTCGTGCCCGAGCGGATCGGTCCGAAGATCAAGCCGACGCAGATGCGGAGCCCGTACGGCGGAGACGTGTGGCGCTCAGGGTCCTGGATGATGTCCTGACACTCCGCAGAGCTGGAAGCGAAGGAGCCCACCCGGGCTCCTTCGTCGTGAAGTGGTGCGGCACGCGAGAATCCTCCCGTGGCCGCCGCCGGCAGGTTCCTGGGGATCGACGTCGGTGGGACGTTCACGGACGCCGTCCTCGTCGAGAACGGCAGCGTGCGGACGGCGAAGGTGCCGACCGCGCGGCGCCAGGAGTCGTCGGTGCTCGCCGCAGCGGCGGCGGTCGGCCTCGAGGGGATCGGCCGCTTCACCCACGGGACGACGATCGCGACGAACGCGCTCCTCGAGCGCCGCGGCGCGCGGACGGCGTTCGTGACCACGGCACGCTTCGAGCACCTGCTGCACCTCCGGCGGCAGACGCGGGCGCACCTCTACCGGCCCTGCGAGGCGCATCCGCCGCCGCTCGTCGCGCTCGAGGACTGCGTCGGCGTGGAAGGGCGGGTCGGGAAGGATGGGGAGATCGCGCCGCTCGACCTCGACTCGCTGCCCGAGCTCGACGCCGAGGCGATCGCCGTCTGCCTCCTCTTCTCGTTCCGCCACCCGGAGCACGAGCGCACGGTCGCGGCCGAGCTCAGGCGCCGCCATCCGTCGGCGCACGTCGTCGCCTCGCACGAGATCGCTCCCGAGTTCCGCGAGTACGAGCGTGCTTCCACGACCGTCATCGACGCGTACCTCGGGCCCGTGCTCGCGCGCTACCTGCGCGCGCTTTCCGGGGCGTGTCGCGAGGCCGGGCTCGTCGAGCCGCTCGTCATGCGGTCGTCGGGTGGCGTGGCGACGCTCGAGGAAGCGGCCCGCCACGCGGCGCTGGCGCTGCTCTCCGGGCCTGCGGCCGGGGTCGTCGGCGCGGCGCGGATCGCCGAGCTCGCCGGTTTCCCGAACGCGCTCGCCTTCGACATGGGCGGGACGTCGACGGACGTCTGCGCGATCGTCGACGGCGAGGCGCGGCGAGAGCACGAGCGCGAGGTCGGGGGATTCCCCGTGCGGCTGCCCACGGTCGCCGTCCACACCGTCGGCGCGGGCGGCGGGTCGATCGTGTGGGAGGACAGCGGCGGTGCGCTCCGGGTCGGCCCCGAGAGCGCGGGGGCGGATCCCGGCCCGGCGTGCTACGGGAAGGGCGGCGAGCGAGCGACGGTCACGGACGCCAACCTGCTGCTCGGCCGGCTCCCGCCGAAACTGGCCGGAGGCGTCGAGCTGGACGTCGACGCGGCCCGGCGCGTGCTCGGGAAGCTCGACCCGGCTGCGGTCATCGACGTCGTGAACGCGGAGATGGTGCGCGCGCTGCGTGTCGTCTCGGTCGAGCAAGGGCTCGACCCGCGCGACTTCGCGCTCGTCGCGTTCGGCGGCGCAGGCCCGCTGCACGCCTGCGCGCTCGCGGACGAGCTCGGGATGACGACCGCGCTCGTGCCGGCCGCGGCCGGGGTGCTGTCCGCGCTCGGGCTCGTCGCCGCGGACGAGCGCCGGGATGCGGTCCGCTCGTACGTCGCCCCGCTCGAGGAGGTCGGAGACCTGCCCGGCGAGGGCGAGGCGGATCTGCGCTACGCCGGGCAGTCCTTCGAGCTCACCGTCCCGCTCGGCGACGACCTCGCGGAGCGCTTCCACCGCGCCCACGAGGCGCGCTACGGGTACGCCGACCGGTCACGTCCCCTGGAGCTCGTCGCCGTGCGAACGCAGGACGTGCGCGCCGCGCCCGAGGTCGTGGTCACCGGTCCTCGCTTCTCGGCCGAAGGGCCCGAGGTGCTGGAGCTCGACGGCGCCACGGCCTGGGTACCGGACGGCTGGGCCGGAGAGACCGATGCGCACGGAACACTCGTCCTGCGGAGGCAGGCGTGATCTCCGTCGAGCTCCAGGTCATCGGGAGCGCGCTGCGCGCGATTGCCGAGGAGATGGGCGCCGTCCTCGTCCGCTCGGCGTTCTCGGCGAACATCAAGGAGCGCCGCGACTGCTCGACCGCGCTCTTCGACGCGGACGGCCGGATGGTGACGCAGGCCGAGCACATCCCCGTCCACCTCGGCGCCATGCCCGAGGCGGTCGCCGCCGTGCGCGCGCACGAACCGGCACTCGGCGAGCCCTGGATCCTCAACGACCCGTACGCGGGCGGGACCCACCTCCCCGACCTCACCATCGTCACGCGTACCGAGCTCGGGTTCGCGGTCTCGCGGGCGCACCACGCGGACGTCGGCGGGTCGGAGCCGGGCAGCCTGCCTGCGACCTCGCGCGTGCTCTCGGACGAGGGCGTGATCATCCCGCCGACCCGCCTCGACGAGGCAGCGCTCGAGCGGCTCGTGTCGCAGATGCGATACCCGGAGGAGCGCCGCGGCGACCTGCGTGCCCAGCTGGCCGCGCACCACCTCGCCGACGAGACGGCTCCGTGCCCTTGCCGCCCGCCGCGGGCGCGACCGCGTCGAGGCGGCGATGGACGAGCTGCTCGCGTACTCGGAGCGGGTCGTCCGCGCGGCGATCGCCGACCTCCCCGACGGACGCTTCGAAGCCGCCGACCACCTCGAGAGCGCCGACGGGCTCATCGAGATCCGCGCCGCGGTCACGATCGCCGGCGACTCGCTCGAGATCGACTTCGACGGCACGGCGCCACAGGTCGCGGGCAACCTCAACTGCCCGCTCTCGGTCACGCGCTCCGCCTGCTTCTACGTGGTGCGCTGCCTGACCGCCCCCGACCTCCCGGCCTCCGGAGGCGCGTTCGTACCGGTCCGCGTGCGGGCGCCCGAAGGCTGTCTCGTGAACGCGCGCGCACCCGCCGCCGTCGTCGCCGGGAACACCGAGACCTCGAGCCGGATCACCGACGTCGTCTTCGCCGCCTTCGGCGAGGCCCTCCCCGTGCCCGCCCAGGGGCAGGGGACGATGAACAACGTCGTCGTCGGGAACGACCGCTTCACGTACTACGAGACGATCGGAGGAGGGCAGGGCGCCTGCTCCGGCGCGGACGGCCCGTCCGCGGTGCACGTCGCGATGTCGAACACGCTGAACACCCCGGTCGAGGCCCTCGAGCTGTCGTACCCGGTGCGCGTCGAGCGCTACGCGCTTCGGCTCGGCTCCGGCGGCGAGGGCCGCTTCCGCGGAGGCGACGGGGTCGTCCGTGAGCTGCGCGCGCTCGAGCCGATGCGCGTGTCGGTGCTCGCACAGCGGCGCGCCCTCGCGCCCAAGGGCGCCGCCGGAGGCGGCGACGGGCAGCCGGGCAGGACGCTCCGCAACGGCGAAGAGCTCCCCGCGTTCGTGACCACCGACCTCGAGCAGGACGACGTCCTCACGGTGGAGACTCCGGGCGGCGGCGGCTGGGGCGCCGAGCCCTAGCCCGACGGCATGCGGTAGAGCACGAACCGCGGGTCGGCATAGAGCCGTTCGAGCCTGACCGGCCGGAGCTGGCGCCGGCGGTCCACGACGAGGTACTTCGCGCCGTACGACTCCGGGATCGACAGGTCGCCGGTGGCAAGGAAGCGGCGGGCGTCGCGCGCGCGCTCGTAGGGGCGGTTCTTCGCGGTGTCCGCGACGTGACCCGGCGGCGCGACCGCGATGTACACCGGTGCGGCGGCGGCCAGCCGGTAGCTCGTCTCCGGATCCGAGTAGACGATCGCGCCCGGCTCGACCTGGCTCCGCACGGCATCGACGAGCCCATCGGTGAGCTGTGCTCCGGCAGGCGCCTCGACGGGTGTCCACCGCGCGACGCCCACGACGACGACAGGGAGGAGGAACAGCGCCGCCGCGAGCCCCGCGCTCGACTCGAGGGGCGGGCCGCGGCGCAGGGCGCCGATCACGAGGCCGGCGATGCCGGCGACCACCGCGATCCACACGAGCTCGCCGGGCGCGCCCTCGTTCAGCGCGTAGTCGAAGTCGCCCGGGAAGACGACCTGGAACACGACGCCCGCGACGAGAGCGAGCGGTGGCAGGAGCGGCCCGATCAGGCGCGAGAGCACGCCGAGGCCTCCGGCGAACGCGAATGCGAACGGCAGGAAGCCCGCGGCCCGCCGCGCCTGCGAGATCGAGACGAGGTCGGCGAGCGACGTGAAGAGCAGCGGCACGAGCATCACGGCGAGGACGGCGAGCGACCCGCCGGCGACGTAGGCGGCCCACCGCCGCCGGGCGGCGAAGGCCGCGAGCGGGAAGAGCAGGATTCCGGCGACCGCAATCGCCCCGGCCCTCGCGAACACGTCCGCCGCCAGGCTGTAGCTCGTCTCGGAGCGGACGTTCAGCTGCCCGGCGTAGTGCTCGAGCGCCCGCCGCACCTCCCGTGCATCCGGCGACACCGACGCCGTGTCGTTCACGACCGGGATCAGCCAGAGCATGAAGAGCGCCGCCGGCACGACGAGCGCGGCGAGCGCAAGCGACCCGGCGCGGAGGTCGCGTCTCGTCCAGAGCAGCCGCACGAGCAGGAAGCCGACGAACGGCAGCCAGAGGAAGATCGCGTAGGTCGGGTGGACGACCGCGAGCACGAAGCCGGAAGCGGCGGTCGATGCCAGAAGCGCTGGAGACGGCCGGCGGAGCGCCTCGAACGCGAGGGCGAGCGCAGCCGGGACGAGGAGCTGCCGCGAGGAGGTGGCCGGAAGCGAGAGCAGCGTGTACGTGCCGCCGTGACCCGGCGCGAAGCAGATGATCCCGGCCTGCGCCCCCGCGACGGCGCCGGCCGCCCACGTCCTCCGGAAGAGCGCCCAGCCGGCCTCGTACGCGACGACGAGCGCGAGCACGGCGAGGATCGACGGGAGGTGGACGACGACCTGCTCCGGATCGGCGCCCGAGACCTTCGCGATGAGCGCCAGGAACCCGTGCCAGAGCGGGAACGCGTACCCCGGGTGGAGGCTCCCGTCCGCGAACTCCGACACACGGTCGAGCGTCAGGTCGTCGAGCTCGAGGAGCTTGCGGGCGCGGGCGAGGTGGAAGAGGCCGTCGCCCTCGACGTCCCTCGCAACGCGCCAGAGGAGGAGCCCCAGCACGATCCCGGTTGCGTAGACCCACGCGACCCCGGGAATGCGCGGCGGGGCGGGCATGCCTCGTGCGACGACGAGCACCCCGGCCGCAACGCCCGCGAGGGAGAGCAGCACGATGGTCGTCGTGAGCGTGCCCTGCAACAGGAACGTGAACGCGAGCGCACCGAAGACCAGCGTCAGCGACCAGGCGAGCGTCGCCGCGGCGCTCCGGATCCCGAGCGCGCGGGCGAGCAGCCAGCCCGGCGCCAGCACGACGGCGGTGCCCCCGGCGAGGCGCAGGTACAGGGTGACGGCCGTCATCGGGTCAGCAGCTCGGCGACGTCACCGGACGCCAGCCACTCGGCCGCCTCGCGGTACGTCCTGCCACGCTCGCCGCGAAAGAGCCGACCACGGATCCGTAGCGCGAGGAGCAGGAGCTTCCGCGCGCGCTCGGCGTAGCGGCGCCCCCGGTGCTTGGAGAGGAAGAGGAGGTGCCCGCGCAGGTTCTCGCGGTAGAGGCGGCCGCCGTGCGAGGCGCCGCCGACGTGCACGCACTGCGCGCCCGGAAAGAAGAGCACCTGCCAGCCCGCCTTCCGGAAGCGGTAGCACCAGTCCGTCTCCTCGCTGAAGAGGAAGTAGTCCTCGTCGAGGAGGCCGACCTGGTCGGTGGCGCTCCGGCGGACGAGCATGCAGGCGCCCATGACGAACTCCGCCTCGCGCACCTCGTCGTGGTCGAACCCGCCCGCGTAGAAGCCGTTCAGCACCGGCGAGCGCGGAGAGATCTTGCGCAGGAAGAAGTACTCGGTGGCGAGCCGCCAGAGCGTCGGGAACCCGCGCACCGACCGCTGCAGGCTGCCGTCCTGGTTCAGAAGGCGCGGGGCGACGATCGCCGCCTCCGGCCTTCGGTCCGCGAATGTCTGCAGGCGCGCGAGCGCGTCGCCGACCAGCCATGCGTCCGAGTTCAGGAGCAGCACGTAGCGGCCGCTCGTCCGGCGGATGGCCTCGTTCCAGCCCGCAGCGAGGCCGCGGTTCTCGGACTCGACCAGCTCGACCTCCGGGAAGCGGTCGCGGACGAATGCGACCGTGCCGTCCGTCGACCCGTTGTCCACGACGACCGTCCGCGTGCCGGCGAGGCTCTCGAGGCACTGCTCGATCCACGGGAGCGCGTTGTACGTCACGACCGCGGCGGCGACGTCGCGCGTCTTGCCGTTGTCGCTAGCCATGCTCCGCCTGCGGGCTCGAGCCGCGGCGCACGCCGTCCCGCACGAGCACGACTCCTCCCGGCAGCGCGAGGATCACGGTGACGAGGAAGAACAGGAACCCTGCGGCGAACGCCTGCTCTGCCGGGACGTCGAGGCTCCCGAGGAAGCTCACGAAGAACGCCTCGCGCACCGCGAGCCCGTTCAGCGTGAACGGCACGAGCATGACGAGGAAGAGCAGCGGTCCCATCACGTAGTAGACGGAGCACACCGAGCTCGATGCCCACGGCCCGCGCGCACGCCCAGATCGCGAGGATGCGCACGGCCTGCACGACGAGTGTGACGAGAAAGACCTCGAGCAGGATGCGAGGCCGGCCGCGAAAGTGGTGCACGCCCTCGTAGAACGACTGCAGCGGCTTCGCCACCCGGATGCGCCGGAGCAGCGGCTCCACGCGACGAAGCAGCGGCCGCGCCGACCGCGCGAAGAACAGGAAGCCGACGACGATGGTGCCGAAGACGAACACGCCCTCGAGCCACAGGTATGCGCTCACGTCGTAGCGGCCTATCGCGAGCAGGAATCCGACCGCGCCGAGGAGCACCGTCGCCGTGCCGCCGATGCCCCGCTCGAGGAGCACCGTTCCGGTCACGTCGGCCGTCCTTCCCGGGTGGCGACGCACCGTGTCGACCACGCGCACCGCGTCTCCCCCGAGCGACGTCGGCAGCAGCTGCCCGGCGGCGTACGCGACGAAGTAGGCGCGGGTGAGCCAGGGCAGATGCTCGACGATCCCGTGCGAGCGAAGGAGCCAGCCCCAGCGCAACGCGAGCACGGGGACGGTCAGCACCATGATCAGGGTCGCGACGAGGAACCAGCCGAGGCTCGTCTCCTCGAGCACGTCGATCGTCGTTCCGAGATCGATCTTCCAGAGGAGATACGCGACCGCTGCCGCCGTGAGGAGCAGCGTCCCGACAGCCCGGACGCGACGGGTCATGGGCGGCCCGCGAGGACGTCGAGCGTCAGAAGCTCGTACGCGACGTTCGCCGCGGCGACGGCTGTTTGCTTCCCGGCGCCGTCGTACGGCGGGCTCACCTCGACCACGTCGTACCCGCCGAACCGGAGGCCTCGGAGCGCCCTCAGGTAGCCGAGCGCCTCCCGGGTCGTGAGCCCTCCGACCTCGGGTGTGCCGGTCCCGGGCGCGTACGCGGGGTCGAGCACGTCGATGTCGAACGAGAGGAAGAGCGGCCCCTCCCCGACGCGCGCCCGGACCCTGCGCCCGTACTCCTCGGGGCTCAGGGCCACGAGCTCGTCGCACGAGATGCACCTCGAAGCCGAGCTGACGCGGCATGTCCTCGTCGCCCTCGTCGTAGACCGGGCCCCGCATCCCGGCGAGGAACGAGCGAGACGGGTCGACGAGGCCCTCCTCGAGCGCGCGCCGGAACGGCGACCCGTGGTAGTAGCGCTCCCCGCAGTACTCGTCCCAGACGTCGGCATGCGCGTCGAGGAGCACGACGCCGACGGGGCCGTGGGCCGCGGCCTGTGCCCGCAGCTCGCCGAGAACGACGAGGTGGTCGCCGCCGATGCAGAGCGGGCGGGCGCCCGAGCGCACGATCGGCTCGAGCTGCTCGGCTATCTGTCCGACCGTCCGCTCCGCGTTCCCCGGCGTGACGTCGACGTCGCCGAGATCCGCAACGGAGAGCGCGCCGAAGACCTGCGCGCGCTGGGCTGCGTTGTACGGGCGCAGCGCGATCGACGCGGAGCGCACCGCCTCGGGGCCGAACCGCGCACCCGGCCGGTTTGTCGTGGCGGTGTCGAACGGGATCCCGAGCACGGCGACGTCGACGTCCGCCGGATCATCGACGAGCGGGCACCGCGCGAACGTCTTCACCCCGCCGTAGCGCGGTGAGAGGAGGGCGTCCGGAGGCCCGTACCTGGGAGCGTCCGCGGTCGCCACGCGGGCGACGGTACCTCAGGTCAGCGTTGTGCGCCCTCGACCCGGAGCCGCGGCAGCCAGCCGAGCCAGCGCGGCAGGTACCAGTTCCACTCGCCGAGCATCTTCATCACGCTCGGCAGCAGGACGGACCGGATGATCGTCGCGTCGATGAGGAGCGCGACCGCCACGCCGAATCCCATCTGCTGGAACATGATCAGGTCGCCGCGCGCGAAGCCGGAGAAGACGGCGACGATGATGAGCGCCGCGCCCGTGATGATCCGGGCGGTGGAGCCGACCCCGAACGTGACCGCGTCGGTGGTGTCGCCCGTCTCGTCGAACCGCTCGCGGATCCGCGAGAGCAGGAAGACCTGGTAGTCCATCGAGAGGCCGAAGAGCACGCTGAAGAGGAACAGCGGCACCCAGGCCTCGATCGTGTCGATCGTCTGGAAGCCGAGCAGGCCCGCGCCGACCCCCTCCTGGAAGACGAGGACGAGCAGGCCGTAGGCGGCGCCGACGGAGAGCAGGTTGAGGAACACGGCGGTCGCCGCGACCACAATCGAGCGGAACACGACGGTGAGCAGGACGAACGTCAGCAGCAGGACAAAGGCGATCACGGCTGGCGCCGGATCGATGACCGAGTCGAAGTAGTCGATGTTCTCCGCGCTCGTCCCGCCCACGAGCGCGTCGGCATCAGTGCCTGCGAGCGCCCGCGGGAGGATCTCGTCGCGGAGCTCGCGGACGGCGGCGGTCGCCTCCGAGGTCGAAGCGTCGCCGACGACCGGCACGGTGAGCAGCGCGGTCTGGCCGTCCGCGGAGCGCTCGAGCTCGCCCTCGCCGAAGCGCGGATCGGCCGCCAGCTGCTGCCGCATGTCCTCGAGAGCGCCCTGGACGCCCTCGTCGGAGGCGTTCGTGACGACGATCTCAGCCGGGTCGGTGGTCGTGCCCGGGAAGTCGCGCGTCAGCGCCTCGAACCCCTGCTTCGAGACGAAGCGGTCGGGCAGCGCCGACACGCCGCTCGTCCCGATGTTCATCCCGAGCACGGGCAGCATCAGCGCGACGAGCACGCCGACCGAGAGCGCGAAGCTCAGCACGGGCCTACGGAGCACGCGGCGCACGACCGCTCCCCAGAAGCGCCCCTCCGGGTTCGAGGCCTCGAGCGAGCGCCGGCCGACGATCGGGATCCGCAGCGCGTTCACGCGGTCTCCGAGGAGACCGAGCACCGCCGGCAGCAGGGTCAGCGCCGCCACGACCGAGACGATCCCGACGAGGATCGCCCCGACGGCGAGGCTGCGCATGATCGAGTTCGGCACGAGGAGCATCCCGAACATCGCGACCACGAAGACGGTGCCGCTTAAGAGCACGGCGCGGCTCGCCGTCGCACCGGACGCCTCGATCGCGGCGAGCTCGACCCGTCCGCTGTTCCGCTCCTCGCGATACCGGGAGACGACGAAGAGCGAGTAGTCGATCCCGAGCGCGAGGCCCATCCCCGTGAGCATGTTCACAACGAAGATCGAGAGCTCGAACTGCTGGGCGAGCACCGCGGTCATGCCGAGGGCTACGAGTATGGACACGATCGCCATCAGCAGCGGAACGAGGCCCGCCACGACCGCGCCGAAGACGAGCAGCAGGATGATCAGCGCCGCCGGGAGGCCGAACTGGAGCTCCCCCTTCTCGAGATCCTCCTGCGAGAGCGTGTTGAAGTCGTAGTCGAGCGTCTGGTCGCCGGTGACCGAGACGGCGAAGGCCGTGTCCTCGTCGGCCTGCTCGACGGCCGCGATGACCTCCTCTGCCTCGTCCTCGCCGAAGACCTCGAGCGGGACGATCGTCGCGTGCCGGTCCTCGGACACGAGGCCCTCCGCGTCGTCCAGGTAGGTGCGCGCTGACGAAAGCGCCCGCACGCCGCTGTCGAGCGCGAGCGCGCGCACGAACCTTGCGAACTGCTCCGAGTCGACCGTGTGCTCGTCGGAGCGCACGACGACGATGTCGCTCGTGAGCTGGCCCGGCTGCGGCGGGAACGCCTCGAACCGGGCCGCGTCGGCGCGCTCGGACTCCGGATCGTTCGTGGGCGCGCCCTCGGTCGTGAGGTTGCCGCCGAGCAGCGTCGCGATGGCGACGATCGCGAGGACGAGGACGACGATCCACGCACCGATGGCCCGCCACGGATGACGTGCGCTCGCGCCCGCCAGGTATCTCGTCGAGAGCCTCATCGCGTGTCTCTCTCGCCTCGTCCTCGTCGTAGTACTCCGCTAGGCCGCCTCGGGTTGCACCTGGAGCCCGTCGGCCTCGTAGGCCTCGGCCGGCCGCCTGCGGCGCGGGATGAGAAGCGCACTCACAGCGCCGGCGGCGACGACGATCGCGCCGACCCAGAGCGCCGGGACGAGCCCGTCGTTGAACGTCACAGGCGACTCGTAGCCGCCGTAGCGGGCGAAGATCGACGCGAGCACGGCCACGCCGAGCACGCCCCCGACCTCGCGGATCGCGTTGTTCGCGCCGGAGGCCTTGCCCTCCTCGACCGGGCGAACCGCCGAGAGCACGACGTTCGCCACGGGCGCGAAGAACATCCCCATGCCGATGCCGGAGACGATGAACGGGCCGACGAGCGATCCGTAGCCGACGGTCGCCGTCGAGACGGCGGCGATCCACGCGAGCCCTATCGCCTGCAGGCCGAGGCCGATCGCCATGAGCGGCCGCCCGCCGATGCGGTCGGAGAGAACGCCCGAGATCGGCGCGACGATCATCGGCATCGCCGTCCACGGCAGGACGCGAAGGCCCGCCTCGAGCGGCGAGTACCCCTGCGCGGTCTGGAAGAACTGCGTCAGGAGGAAGATCGAGCCGAACATCCCGAAGTACATGAAGAGCGACGCTGCGTTGGCCGCCGAGAACGCGCGGTCGGCGAAGAACCGCATCGGCAGCATCGGCTCCGGCGTCCTCCGCTCCCACATGACGAACGCGGCGAGGAGGAGGGCGCCCACGGCCAGCGCGGCGACGATCTCGGGGCTCGTCCAGCCGTGGCCGTGCCCGTTGATGATCCCCCACGTCAGCGAGAGGAGGCCGGCGCTCGCAAGCCCGAGCCCCGGGAGGTCGAGCGCCTTGTCCGGGCCGTAGGACTCCTGCAGCCGGCTCGCGATCGGCAGGAGCACGAGCCCGATCGGGACGTTGAGCCAGAAGATCCACTGCCAGGAGAGGCCCTCGACGACGGCTCCGCCGACGAGCGGTCCGGAAGCCACGGCGAGTCCGGCGACGCCCGACCAGACGCCGAGCGCGGCGCCCCGCTTCGAGGCGGGCACCGCGGCGCTCAGCAGCGTCAGCGTCAGCGGCGTCACGATCGCCGCGCCGATCCCCTGGAGCGCGCGGGCGGCGATCAGCCAGTCGGCCGAGGGCGCGAGCGCGGCTCCCGCGGACGCCACGGTGAAGATCCCGATGCCGATCATGAAGACGCGCCGGCGGCCGAAGCGGTCACCGAGCGCGGCGCCCGTGAGGAGGAACGCGGCGAAGGTCAGCGTGTACGCGTTCACCGTCCACTCGAGCTGCTCGAGCGACGCGCCGAGGTCGACGCGGATCACCGGAATCGCCGTCGAGACGACGAGGTTGTCGAGCACGACCATGAAGAGCGCCACGGTCGTGGAGAGGAACGTCCAGATCGTCACCTGTCGCTGGGTCATCTCGTCCTCCTCCCACCTGAATCGTTACGAAGTAGTGAGTGCTTACTCAACACGACGCGAAAAAAGAGAGGGATCTTCCCCCTACTCGTCCTCCGGCAGACAGCCCTCGGCGAGGCGGGCGACCCAGTCGTACGGCGCCTCTCCGTCGAGCGTGTAGCCCATCGCGGAGAGGACGTTCAGCAGCATCCCCGTCGCGAAGAAGCGAGCGATCGTGTGGCGGTCGGCGCCGGACACCGTCTCGGCGTAGTCGACGAGCCGGCCGTACCCCCGTGCCGTGCTCTCGCGGATGTCCTCGTCCACCACGGACCCTGCATAGGACTGGAGCTGGCCCATGAGCATGGAGCGATCGCTCTCGATCAGTCCTCGGTACGCCTGCCCGATCGCGCGCAGCGCGTCGTCGCCGGACTTCCCGGATGCCGCTTCCCGGAACGTATCGAGCGTGCTCGCGAGGCAGGCCTCGTTGACCGCGAGGAAGAGCTCCTTCTTCGACCGGAAGAGGCGGAAGAGGTACGGCTGCGAGATCCCGGCCGCACGCGCGATCGCATCGGTCGACGCGCCGTGGAGCCCGTGCAGCGCGAACTCGTGCCTCGCAGCCTCGAGAACGGCCGAACGCCGTTCCTCAGCGGTCTGTCTGGTGGCGGTCGCCATCGGAAGGTTTGTAAGTTAGCACTCACTCACAAGCTGGTCAAGACGGCGGCGACGCGATCGAGGTCGTCGTCGGTCAGCCGCGTATGGAACGGGAGGGCAAGCGCGCGCTCGAAGGCGCGATCGGCGCCAGGGAACGGGCCCTGATCGCGGTACGCCTCGAGGCGGTGGAGCGCCCAGGTCCCGATCTGGGCCTCGATCCCCGCGGCCCGCAGCGCCGCGAGCGCATCGTCGCGCCGGTCGAGCTGCACGACGTACGCCTGCCAGCCGTGGCGGTCCCCGTCCGCGGCGCTCGGCGTCTCGACGAAGTGCTCCAGGCGCTCCGTATAGCCGCGCGCGACGCGCTCCCGGGCGGCGAGCAGAGACTCGAGGGCCTCGACCTGCGGGATGCCGAGCGCGCAGAGGACGTCGGGCAGCCGGTAGTTGAAGCCAGGGGCCGGCATCTCCCCGGCCGCAGCCCAGCCGTGGTGGCGCAGCCGGCGGACCGCCGCGTCGAGCTCGGCATCGTCGGTCGTGACGGCCCCGCCCTCTCCCGTAGTCACGATCTTCCGGGGGTGAAACGAGAAGCACGCGAGTGCCCCGAGGGCGCCGCACGACGTTCCCCGGTACGTCGCGCCCAGCGCGCCGGCCGCGTCCTCGAGCAGCGCCACCTCCTGCGGCACGGCCGTCTCGAGCGCCTCCCACTCGACGGGCCGGCCGAACAGGTGCACCGCGAGCACCGCCTTCGTGCGTGACGTCACCGCCTCGGCGACCTTCGCGGGGTCCACGTTGAACGTCTCGGGCTCGACGTCGACGAGCACAGCGCGGGCGCCGGAGAGCTCGACGACGTTGGCAGTCGCCGGGAACGTGTACGCGGGCACGATCACCTCGTCCCCGGGACCCACGCCGAGCGCGAGGACGCCGAGGTGCAGCGCCGCCGTGCCGGAGGAGACGACCGCCGCATGCGCCGTTCCCACGGCGCTCGCCAGCGCGCGCTCGAGCTCGCCGACCTTCTCCCCCATCGTCAGCTGGCCGCTGGCCAACACCTCCGCGACCGCAGCGAGCTCCGGCTCGCCGACGTCCGGTCGCGCCAGCCGGATGGGCTCGGTCAAGCCGCGGGCGCCCCGAGATGCGCCCGGTACCACGCGATCGTTCGCGCGAGGCCGTCGTCGAGCTCGACCTTCGCCTCGAAGCCGAGCAAGGTCCTCGCCTTCTCGATGTTCGGGATGCGAAGCTCGACGTCCGTGTAGTGCAGCGGCTGGAAGACGATCTCGCCCGGGCACTCCGTCAGGCGCTTGATGCGCGTCGCGAGGTCGTGGATCGTGACGGCGGAGCGGGCGTTCCCGATGTTGAAGCTCTCGCCGACCGCTGCCGGATGCTCGAGCGCGAGCAGCGTGCCGTCGACCATGTCGTCGACGTAGCACCACGCCCTGATCTGCGAGCCGTCGCCGTGGAGCGTCAGGTTGCGCCCGGCGAGCGCGTCCTCGATGAAGGCGCGGATCGCGCCGCCGCCGATCTGCCCCGGCCCGAAGACGTTGAACGGCCGCACGGAGACCGTGGGAACCCCGAGCTCCGAGTGGTACGCGTGAGCCATGTGCTCGCCGGCGAGCTTCGACACCGCGTACGTCCAGCGGGCCTCGCCGACCGACCCGATCGTCGTCACGTGCCCCTCCTGGACGTTGAACGCGCGCTGGCCGAAGACCTCGCTCGTCGAGAAGTCGACGATGCGCTCGAGCGTGTCCTTCGTCGCGACCCCGGCCTCGAGGACGTTGTAGGTCCCGATCACGTTGACGCGCATCGTGCGAACCGGGCTCTCGAGGACGGTGTCGACGCCCGCGATGCCTGCGCAGTGGACGATGTGCGTTGCGCCGCGCACGAGCTCCACGAGCCTCTCGAGGTCGAGCACGTCCGCCTGGACGAGAGTGAAATTCGGATGCTCCGCGAGCTCGGTGCCCGAGAGCGCGTCCCGGTGGAGGTTGTCGAGCGCGACGATCTCGTTCGCGTCGACGAGACGGCGTGCGAGCGTCGTGCCGATGAAGCCGGCGCCTCCGGTGATGACGACTCGCTTGTCCCGAAGCGGCACGCGGCGAGTCTAGTCGTCTACCCGAACGGCTCCGGCCGTAACGACCCTGCGCCCGACCGGTGCCGAATCGCCGCTCCTGAGCGACGCGATGACCACGATGGCCGACACCACGGCCACGCTCGCGAGGGCCTTGCCGTCGCCCGTAGGCCACCCCCTGTACCAGTCGAGGGCCTCGAAGACGGTGAGCACGAGCGGCACCGCCCAGAGCGGGGAGAGCCGCGGCCGCGCGAGGCCGAGGGGCACCAGCAGGAGCACGAGGTAGTGGAGCCAGAGGATCGGGGTCAGGACGAGCGCGGCCGCGACGGCGAGGCTGAGCGAGCGGCGGTCGCGCTCGGTCGAGTCGGCTCCGGATGACGTAGCCGCTCGCCATGCGAGGAGGAGCAGTGCACCGCCCACGACGATCACACCGAGCCTCGACGCCGTCTCCGGGAGCCCGAGCGCGCGGAAGATGGCGAACACCGAGTACGAGTTCTCGCCCTCGACCTCGACGAGCTTGTCGAGCAGCCGCGGGTAGCTCCCGAGGCCTGCGAAGCCGAGCGCTGCTCCACGACACGAGCGCCAGCGCGAGCGCGATGCCGGCGGCGGCCACGGCCGCGCGGAGACGGCCGGTGAAAGCGAGCCACACGAGCAGCGGCCAGGCGAAGAGCTTCAGCACGACCGCGCCTGCGGTGGCCGGCGCGGTGACGGCGTTCGAGTCGCGATAGCGCCAGACGAGTGCGATCAGGAGGAGCAGCACCGGCCCGATGGCGCCGTATTCGAACGCCTCGAGCGTGAACGGGTAGAGGAGCGCGATCGGGTAGCAGCGCCAGTCGGTGACACCAAGGAGGTAGAGGCCGGCCACGGTCGCCACGATGAGCAGGAGCGTGAAGAGGATCCCGGGGACGAAGGTGCCACGCACCGTCTCCGGCACCAATGCGAGCGGCGTCAGCAGGAACGCGGCGACGGGCGGATACGCGTACGGCGCCTGGGGCGGCCCGCGGAAGTCGTCCGGGTCCATGTACGGGTCGCGGCCCTCGAGCACCTCGTTCGCGGCCGGCAGGAAGACGTACCCGAAGTCGCCGGGCCTCTGCGTCCCGCCCGCGGACGCGAGCGCGTTCCTCCACAGGGTGTCGTCCTGCCAGTGCGGAGTCACGGCACGCGCGATGCCGACCAGGAGCAGCGCGGCGACCAGGGCGAGCGCGACCAGCCAGATTCGACGCCTCCGCGCGCTCGTCACGGCAGGACAGTAGCGGCGCGTCCTTCCGGATCGTGTTTGCGGCGGGTAAGGGAAGGCTGTATCAGCCGCGCGTCGGCGCTACCCTCTTGCCATGCGTGCGTTCGTGCTCGTCGCGCTCGCACTCGTCGTGGGCGGGTCCGTTTCGGCCGGTGTTGCCTCCGGCGGGGCGGGCCAGGGCCGCACCGCCCTCACGATCACGTTCTGGGACGAGGGCCAGCAGCGCACGACCGATCCCGTGGTCTGGACGCTTCGCTGCGATCCGGCACGCGGCACCCACCCCCGCCCGGAGCTCGCGTGCCGCAGGATCGAAGCAGGCGGCTGGAAGCTCGTCGCGCCAGTGCCGGCAGGGGTGGTCTGCACGGAGATCTACGGTGGCCCGCAGGTCGCGCGTGTCGTCGGGATGCTCGAGGGCCGAAAGGTGTGGGCGCGGTTCACGCGTACGAACGGGTGCCAGATCTCGCGCTGGGACAAGCTCTCACCCTGGCTGCTGCCTGCAGGCAGCGTGCGCTAGGGCCGCATAATGGCCCGCGTTGACGCCTGCCCACGCTGACGGAACGGGGCTTCGGCCCGTGCTCGTGCTCGGCCTCCTGCCGGCCGGTCTCGCGCTCGCGCGCAGCCTTGGCCGCGCGGGGATCCCCGTCTACGGCGGCGTCTTCCGCGGGAACGAGTTCGGCCTCCGGTCGCGCTACCTCCGCGGCCGTTGTATCGCGACCGAGGAGGAGGAGCCGGCGCGGGACCGCCGCATCCTCGGGTATCTCCGCTCGCTGGCAGACGACGGACGCGTGGTGCTCGTGCCGGAGCGGGACGAGCACGTGGACTTCGTGCTGCGCAACTGGGACGAGGTCACGGCGCTCGCAGACGTGCCGCTGCCGCCGGATCCGGAGACCGTCTTGCGCCTGCGGCGGAAGGACCAGCTCCCGCTCGCCGCCGCGGAAGCCGGAGTTCCCTCTCCGGCGACGTTCTTCCCCGAGAGCGAGGAGTCGGTTCACGCGGCGGGGCTCGAGCCGCCCTTTCTGCTGAAGCCGGCGGAGGGCCAGGAGTACGCACTCCGCTTCGGCGAGAAGGCTGTGGTCGCGAACGACGCCGACGAGGCCGCAGCCGTCTGGCGGCAAGCCCGCGACGCGGGCTTCGAGATGATCCTCCAGGAGCTCATCCCGGACTCGCACGAGCACGTCTACTCGCTGTTCGCCTACGTCGGGCGTGCCGGGGAGCCGCTGGCAACGGTCGTCGGACGCAAGGTACGCCAGGGACCGCTCCGCTTCGGCACGAGCGCCGTGTTCGAGGTCCGGTTCGAGCCCGAGGTGCTCGAGCTCGGGCTCCGGCTGCTCGACTCCGTCGGCTACCGCGGGTTCGCGCACGTCGAGTTCGCCCGCGATCCGCGAGACGAGACCTTCAAGGTGCTCGAGGTGAACACACGTGTTCCGGTGTGGGCCGGCGTCGCGATGACGGAGGCCTTCGACGTCGCGCGCGTCGCCTACGACGACCTCTGCGGCGTCCCCTCCCCGGCGCGGGCGACGTTCCAGGGAGACCTCGCCTGGGTCTACCTGGCGAAGGACCTCTGGGTTTCCGCGCAGATGGCGCGCCGCCGCGAGCTCTCGCTCCGCGACTTCCTCGCGCACCACGTGCGGACCGGGAAGGTGCGCGCGGTGTTCGCCCCCGACGACCCGCTTCCCGCGCTCGCCAGCGTGGGCTACCTCCGCTCGAGGCTCTAGGAGATGAGGATCGCGCTCGTCGACCCGCTCGGCTTCACGACGCCCTACGACGACCGGCTCGCGTCGGCTCTCGGGGAACGCGGCCACGAGGTGCATCTCTTGACCTCGCCGTTCCTCCTCGACCGGACGCCCAGCCCCAACGGCTACGTCCGCGAAGAGCTCTTCATCCCCTGGTCGAGCCGACTCCTGCGGCACAAGCCGCGCGCCCGGCTCCGGCGGGTCGTGAAGGGGGTCGAGTATCTGCCGAGCGTTCGCCGCCTCCTGCGCCGGATCGACGCACTCGCGCCGGACGTCGTGCACGTCCAGTGGCTCTCGCGGCCCGAGCTCGATGTCCGCTGGCTTCGCCGGATCGCGAGCCGCTATCCGCTCGTCTTCACGGCGCACAACGCCATGCCGCGCCGCGAGCGCGCGTACGGCGCCTGGCGCGAGGCGCTCACGCTGGCGGCTCGCGTCGTCGTGCACTCGAGCCAGGCGGTCGAGCGCCTGACCGAGTTCGGGATCGATCCGCGAGAAGATCGTCCGCGTGTCGCATCCCGTCTTCGACTCGCCGGCCGCCGTCCCGGTGGAGCCGCCCTCCGGGACGACGCTGCTCTTCTTCGGGCTCATCCGTCACTACAAGGGTCTCGACGTGCTCGTCCGCGCGCTGCCGGAGATCAAGCGAAGCGTCCCGGACGCACGCCTCGTCGTCGCCGGCGATCCGCTCGAGCCGATCGCGCCCGTCCAGGAGCTCGCCTCCTCGCTCTCGGTCGCGGACGCGATCGAGTGGCGCCTCGGCTTCGTCCCCGACTCGGCAGGTCCCGCCGCTCGTCGCCCGCGCGGCCGTCGTCGTGCTCCCCTACCGCGAGATCGAGTCCTCGGGAGTGCTGGCGCTCGCGTTCGGCCACGGGCGCCCGGCCGTCGTGTCCGACCTCGGAGCGGTCGGGGACGCGGTGCGGGAGTTCGGCGCCGGGCGTGCCGTGCCGGCGGAGGATCCGGCAGCGCTCGCGGACGCCTGCGTCGAGCTGCTGACCGATGCCGATGCCCTCCGGGCGGCGTACGAGGGAGCGCTCGCAGCCCGCTCCGCGCTCACCTGGGAGGAATCCGCTCGGGCGCACGAGGCGCTGTACGGCGAGCTGATCGGCGCCACCGCGGGAGCGTCATGAGGGCGCTGCAGCTCGGGATCAAGTGGATCGTCGACCGCGTCCTGGCGGCGATCGGGCTCCTCGTCCTCGCGCCGGTGTTCGCGGCGATCTGGGTCTGGGTCCGGCGCGACGCCGGCAAGCCGGTGTTCATCAGGCAGCTCCGAGCCGGCAAGGACGGCGTCCCGTTCCGGCTCCTGAAGGTGCGCTCGATGGTCCCGAACGCGGTCGAGGTCGGGCAAGAGCTCGGGATCACCGACGATCCGTTCGGCGTCGTTCCCGAGGATCCGCGCATCACGAAGAGCGGGCGCGTGCTGCGCCGGACCGGGCTCGACGAGCTCCCGCAGCTCGTCAACATCCTGCGCGGCGACATGAGCGTCGTCGGCCCTCGGCCCGACCTCGTCGAGCAGGTGGCGAACTACACCGAGGCCGACCGCCGGAGGCTCGCCGTGCGGCCGGGCCTCACGGGCTGGTCGCAGACGCACGGCCGCGAGGAGATCGGCTGGCCCGAGCGCATCGAGCAGGACGTCTGGTACATCGATCACTGGTCGCTCTGGCTCGACCTGAAGATCGTCGGGCTCACGTTCGCGCAGGTCTTCCGCTCCGACCCGGAGCCCGTCGAGGACACGATGAACATCGAGCGGGCCCGGGCTGCAGCGGAACGTTCGGACCCCGGTGAGTGAGCTCGCCGAGGTCCCGGCCGGGCAGTGGGACGCGCTCCTCGACCGGCTCGGGCTCGGCGACGTCTACTTCCGCAGCGCGTACCTCGAGAGCGCTCGCCTGCTCGACCAGGGAGACCCCGTATTCCTCCACCTCGAGGGAGCGTCGGGAGACGTCGTGCTCCCGCTCCTCGCGCGCGAGGCTCCAGAGGGCCACGCGGACGTGGGCACGCCGATGGGCTACGGCGGACCGCTCGCGGCGGGCGAGCAGCCGCCGGTCGACGACTTCTTCCCGGCGTACGAGCGCTGGTGCGGCGACCATCGGGTCGTCGCGACCTTCGCCCGCTTCCAGCCGGCGCTCGCAAACCAGCAGCTCGCCGAGGGCCGCTGGCACCTCGAGCACATCGGCCACTCGATCGGCTGGCGCGTCGACGGGCTAGGCGTGGACGAGATCGTCGAAGGGCTCGATCCGCACCACCGGCGAGTCGTCCGCAAGGCGCGCCGCGCCGGGATCGAGGTAACGGTCGACGAGCGGCCGGCCGATCTCGCCGCGTTCGTGTCCCTCTACGAGGACACGATGCGCCGCCGGGACGCGTCGCCGTTCTACTTCTTCCCAGACGCGTACTGGGCGCAGCTCGCCGGCCCGCTCGGAGAGATGCTCGTCCGCGCCGATGCGCACGTCGACGGCGAGGTCGTCGCGAGCATTCTCTGCTTCGCGTCGCCGCCGCTCCTCCACTACCACCTCGGCGCGTCGTCGGAGCGCGGCCAGGCGCTCGGCGCGAACCACCTCCTCTTCGTGGAGACGGCAGCCTGGGCCGCGTCGCACGGCTTCGAGCGCTTCCACCTCGGCGGCGGCGTGGGCGGCTTCGAGGACTCTCTCTTCGAGTTCAAGCGCCGCTTCGACCCGAGCGGAACGCTGCCCGCGTACCTCGGCAAGGCCGTCCACGACGAGGACGCGTACAGGCGGCTCTCCGGCGTCGCCGAGATCGACTACACGGGCTACTTCCCGGCATACCGCCGGACGGCCTGAGGCTATCGTCGCGCCGTGCTTCTCAAAGCCATGTTCTGGGGCAGCCTCGGCGCCCTCGCCTGGACGCATGCCGGCTACCCGCTAGCGGCCGCGGCGCTCGCCCGCCTGCGCCCACGGCCGATCCGAAAGGACGACGCGACCCCGGACGTGTCGGTCATCGTCGCCGCGCACGACGAGGAGGACGTGATCGCGCGCCGCGTCGAGAACCTCCTCGAGCTCGACTACCCGGCGGAACGCCTCGAGATCGTAGTCGCATCGGACGGCTCGACCGACCGCACCGACGAGATCGTCGAGGGGCTCGCCGCGCACGCCCCGAACGTCAAGCTCCTGCGCGTCGAGCGCGCCGGGAAGGCGACGGCCCAGAACCGCGCCGTGGCCGAGTCCGACGCCGAGGTGGTGGCGTTCTCCGACGCCAACTCGCGCTGGGAGCCCGACGCCCTGCGGAAGCTCGTCCGGAGCTTCGGCGATCCCGACGTCGGCTACGTCTGCGGGCAGCTCCGGCTCGAGTCGGCCGACGGGACGAGCCAGGAGGGTCTGTACTGGCGGTACGAGCTCTGGCAGCGCGAGAGCGAGTCCGCGATCGGCTCGATCACCGCCGGCAACGGCGCCATCTACGGCGTGCGCCGCTCGGACTACCTCGGCTGGGACGACCCGTACATCGGCCACGACTTCGGGCTCCCGTTCCGGCTCGTGCAGCGCGGTCGCCGCGCCGTGTACGAGCCCGAGGCCGTCGCCTGGGAGAAGCCCGCGGCCGGCATCGAGGACGAGTACGGGCGGAAGGTGCGGATGATGACCCGCAGCTGGCGGCCGCTTCTCGACGGGTCCCTCGCGAAGACCGGAGACCCGCTCTTCGTCGCCGAGCTCGTGTCGCACCGCGTGCTCCGCTACGGAAGCGGCGTCCTGCACGTGGGGCTGCTGGGGTCGAGCGTGGCGCTCGCCTCGAAGGGTGGCTTCTACAAGCTCGCGCTCGTCGGCCAGCTCGGCCTGCTCGGCCTCGCGTATGCGGGCCGCAAGCGGATGAAGGTGCCCGGCGCGGGCATCGCCTACTACTACGTCTCGACGACCGCCGCGACCGCAGAGGCCCTCGTGCGCTACCTCCGCGGCGGGTCGCTCGCGACCTGGGGCAAGGCGGAAGGCACGCGGTGAGCACCGTCCTCTTCGTCGGCGGCGGCCGTCATCAGCGCCGCGCGATCAAGCGCGTCCAGGAGCTCGGGCACCGCGTCGTCTCGGTCGACCGCAACCCCGACGCGCTCGGGCTTCGCGCGGCAGACGTCGGGGAGCTCGTCGACTTCACCGACGTGGAGGGAGTGATCGAGGTCGGCCGCCGGCACGAGGTCGAGGGCGTGCTCACCGTCGCAGCCGACCGCGCGGTTCCGGTGGTCGCCGCGGTCGCAGAGGCGCTCGAGCTGCCCGGCATCGGCCTCGAGACGGCGCAGCGCATGACGCACAAGCTCGAGATGCGCCGCGTGTTCGTCGAGGCGGGCGTGCCCCAGCCCCCGTTCGCCGCGATCCAGTCGTTCGACGCGGTCCCGCTCGCGCTCGACGTCGTCCCGCTCCCCGCGGTGCTGAAGCCCGCGGACTCGGGCGGCCAGCGAGCGGTGTTCCGAGTCGAGAGCGCGGACGACGTGATGCGCGATCTCGCGGAGGCGACCGCGGAGTCGCCGACCGGCGTCGCGATCCTCGAGGAGTTCGTGGACGGAATCGAGCTGAACGGGATCGTCGTCGTCCGCGATGGCGAGCCGTTGCTGCTGACGCTCTCCGACCGCCTGCGCCCTCCCGGCATCGGGTTCGGCGTCGGCTGGATCCACGTCTTCCCGCCCTCGATCCCGGACGAGCAGCTCGCGCGCGCCCGAGCGATCGCCGTCGAGGCCGTCCGCGCGCTCGGGCTCCGTGACGGCATCGCGTTCCCCCAGCTCATCGCGGCGCCCGACGGGCGCGTCGTCGTGGTCGAGGTCGCGGCGCGGATCGCCGGAGGGCAGATGGCGGACCTCGTGCGGCACGCGGTGGGCGTGGACGTCGTCGAGATCGCGGTGCGCCAGGCGCTCGGCGAGGAGATCCCCGACGAGCTCGCGCTCCCGCGCTTCGAGCAGCCGCTCGCGATCCGGTTCTTCACCGCGTCCCCCGGGCCACTCCCGACCGGACGGGTCCTGCGCATCGGCGACCTCGAGCCCGTGCTGGCGGCGGACGGCGTCGTCCAGGCGGAGACGTACATCGAGGTCGGCGAGACCATCCGCCCGGTGCGGCGCGACGGCGATCGCCGCGGCTACGTGATCGCGGTCGGCGAGGACTCCGGCGAGGCGCTTCGACGGGCGGAGGAGGCCGCATCCCGGTTCACCGTCGAGGTGGAAGCGTGACCTGCAACTTCGAGCTCCCGCACTACCGCGAGCTCCTGGAGGCCGCGAAGGCCGGCGGCTATCGCTTCGCGCACTTTGGCGCCGATCCTCAGCCGGGAGACCTCTTCCTCCGCCACGACGTCGACCTCTCGCTCGCGGCCGCGGTCGAGATGGCCGAGGTCGAGGCGGAGCTCGGCGTGGTCACGACGTACCTCCTCATGACCGAGTCGGTCTTCTACAACCTCGCGTCGTCCGAGGGAGACGCGGCGATCGCACGTCTCCGGGAGCTCGGCCATGCGGTCGGCCTGCACGCGGTCCATCCGAACGTCGCGCTCGACGAGCGCTTCGACTCCGTCGTCTCCTGGCACAACCCGCAGCCGGAGTACATGTCGGACGAGACTCCCGGGCGCGGTCAACGCGTACGGGACCCGCTACTTCTCGCCCGCGACGTACCGCTCCGACTCGAACCAGCACTGGCGTTCGGGCTGCCCCCACGACGACCTGCGGGCGGGCGCGTTCCCGTGGCTCCAGATCCTCGTCCACCCGGAGATCTGGGTGTATCCGGGCGAGACGATGGGCGACACGATGCGCGCGATGGTCGAGGCCGAAGGGGCACGCCGCCTCGAGCAGCTGGCCGCCGACGGAATCCACCTTTGAACGACGACGCGAGGCCGCTTCGCGTCCTCCACTGCCCGGTCAACACCGCGGGCGTCCCGTGGGCCAACGTGCAGGCGCTCCGCAAGCGCGGCGTCGACGCGAAGCTCCTCGTCTTCAACCGCTACAAGCTCCACCCGGAGGCCGACGAGGACCTCGAGCGTCACGGCGGCTTCCTCCGCCGCCAGGCGACGCAGTGGCGCGCGCTCCTGCGCCTGCTGCCGCAGACGGACGTCTTCCACTTCTACTTCGGGCTCACGCTCGTCCCGCGCTCGCTCCAGTTCCCGGTCCTGAAGGCGTTCCGCAAGAAGTCGGTCATGCACTACCTCGGATCCGACATCCGGGGGAAGACGCCCGAGGAGCTCGCGTTCGGGAAGAAGGCGGGCGCCGAGGTCGTCGGCTCGTACGACGCGATTCGCTGGGTGCCCGAGGCGGAGTTCGTCCCGCCGGGCATCGACGTCGGGAGCATCGAGCCCTCGCCTCCGAGTGACCGCTCGCGCCCGGTCATCCTGCACGCGCCTTCCTCGCGCCGCCGCAAGGGCACGGAGGAGGTGATCGCGGCGTGCGAAGGGCTCGACGCCGACCTCCTGCTCGTCGAAGGCCTGCACCACGAGGAGGCGTTCGAGCGCTATCGCGAGGCGGACATCGTCGTCGACCAGCTGAACGCGGGCTGGTACGGGCTCCTCGCGATCGAGTGCATGGCGCTCGGCAAGCCGGTGGTCACGTTCCTCCACGACGAGGCCGTGCGGCGCACGGAGGAAGCGCTCGGCGAGCGCGTGCCCATCGTGCGCGCGACGAAGCAGGACCTCCGCGAGCGCCTCCGAGCCGCTCGTCGCGTCGGCCGCGGAGCGTCGGCGCATCGGCGTCGAGTCGCGCGCGTACGTCGAGCGCGTCCACGACCTCGAGCACGTCGCCGACCGCCTGCTGGACCTCTACTCTCGCCTCTAGCAGTGCCGATCGGCGCGCAACTCAAGCGGCTCGGAAAGCACTCCGCGATCTACGGGCTCGGCGGCCTCGTCTCGCGGATCATCGCCGTCCTCCTGCTGCCGCTGTACACGCGGTACCTCTCGCCCTCCGACTACGGGACGGTCGAGACGCTCATCGCGCTCACCACGGTCATCGGGATCGTGCTGCGGATGGGCATCACGAGCGCGTTCTTCCGCTTCTACTTCGACTCGCCCGAGCCGGAGAAACGGCGCGTCGTACTCCGGACGTCGTTCTGGTTCACCATGTCGATGGCGACCATCGGGATGCTCGCCGGGATCGCGCTCTCGCCGGGGATCGCGGAGCTGCTGTTCGGCTCGACCAGCGATTCCGAGCTCGTCGCCGCCTCGTTCGTCGGGCTCTGGTGCGGCATGAACTACGAGCAGCTGACCTCGCTCTTCCGCGTGGAGGAGCGCTCGGTCGCGTTCGTGTCGGCCAGCATCGTGAACATCCTCATCACGATCGGCACGACGCTCCTCCTCGTCGTCGCGCTCGAGAAGGGGCCGCTCGGCGTGATCGTCGGCAACTTCACGGGAACGCTCGTCGTCTACCTCGTGCTCCTCGGGTACCGGCGCGAGCAGCTCGGCCTCCAGTTCGACCGCGGGCTCCTCCGGGAGATGAACCGCTTCGGGCTCCCGCTCGTGCCGACTGCGCTCTTTCTCTGGACGACGAACTTCAGCGACCGCCTCTTCCTCGTCAAGCTTGCTGACGCGGGCGAGGTCGGCCTCTACTCCCTCGGCGTGCGCCTCGCATCGGCGATGGTGCTTCTCCTGACGGCGTTCCGGCTCGCGTGGCCGGCGTTCGCGTACTCCATCGAGGACGAACGCGAGGCGAAGCGCACGTACGCCTACACCCTGACCTACCTCGTGCTCCTGACGACCTGGGTCGCGACCTTCCTCGCGCTGCTCTCGCCGTGGATCGTCGACTGGCTCGCGGCGCCCGCCTTCGCGAGCTCGTCGCGCGTCGTCGGCCCGCTTGCGTTCGCCGCGGTCGCGTTCGGCGGCTACATCGTCGTGGCGATCGGCGTCGGGCGCGCCCGCCGGACGCAGTTCAACTGGGTCGTGACCGGCGCCGCGGCGGCCGTCAACGTCGTCCTGAACCTGATCCTCATCCCGCCGTACGGGATGATGGGCGCGGCGGTCGCGACCATCGCCGCCTACTCGACGATGTTCGTCGGGATGTCCTGGTGGTCACAGAAGATCTACCCGGTGCCGTATCAGTGGCGGCGCGTGCTGACGGCGGCGCTGGCCGGGGTCGCCCTCGCAGTCACCGGCAAGCTCGTCGGCGGCGGCTTCGCGGTCGCGCTGGCGCTTGCCCTCGCGTACCCACTCGCACTGCTCCCGCTCGGCTTCTACCTGCCGGCGGAGCGGAGGGCGATCGGCGCCCGGCTCCGGCTGGCACGGCCGTGAGGACAACGCGCGGTTGGCGCGCGCGGCGCATCGTCTGGCGCATCCGCCGCAGCACGCCACGCGTCGCGCGGCCGTTGTCCCGCGTCCTCCCGGACCCCGGCCCCCCGAAGAAGCCGATCCTCGTGGTCGGCTGCCCGCGCTCCGGCACGAGCGTGTTGCTCCAGGCGCTCTTGCACAGCAGCGAGCTCCGCTCCGTGCAGAGCGAGGGCCACATCCTGTGGGACGAGTTCCACCACCCGCGCGACGGGGGCTGGGACTCCGACGCGCTCAGCGCGGCCGACGTCTCCGAGCGCGAGCGGCGGTACATCCACCGTGCGATCCGCCTCGTCGTGCGCGACAAGCGCTTCGTCGACAAGACGCCGGAGAACTGCCTGCGGATCCCGTACCTGGACGCGCTCTTCCCGGACGCGACCTTCGTCTTCCTCCGCCGGAGAGGGGCGGACAACGTCAGCTCGTTGATGGACGCGTGGCGGGCGCGGCCGCGCTTCGTGAAGTACCGGCTGCCCGAGCCGCTGACCGGGCTCGGCTCGCTCTCGGGAAGCCAGTGGAGCTTCGCGCTCGTCCCCGGCTGGCGCGACCTCCGCAACGCGTCGCTCGAGGAGATCTGCGCCCGGCAGTACGTGGCGTGCAACGAGGCCGTGCTCGCGGCCCGGAGGAGGATGCGAGACGAGCGCTGGGTCGACGTCGGCTACGAGGACCTCGTCGCGAATCCCACCGCCGAGCTCGGGAAGCTGTTCGGCTCGCTCGGCGTGCCGTTCACGCCGGCCGCCGAACGCTATGCCGCCGGCCTGCGCAGGAACGTCTCGCGAACGTCGCTCACCGCGCCTGCAGCGGAGAAGTGGCGAGGGCAGAACCGGAAGGAGATCGAGCACGTCCTGCCCGAGCTGGCGGGCGTCGAAGCGCAGCTCGGCTACACGCGGTGACCGAGATCCGCGAGCTTCGGACCGACGAGATCGGGTTCCTCCGCGAGATGCTCTACGCCGCCCTCGACTGGCGGCCCGACGTCGAGCTGCCGCCTGCGGAGTTGGTCTTCGCGCATCCACAGGTCGTCGTGTTCCACGAGGGCTGGGGCCGGCCGGGAGACACGGGTCTCGTTGCCGAGCACGAGGCTCGACCCGTGGGGCTCGTCTGGTACCGCCTCTTCACGGAGGAGGCGCACGGCGAGGGGTTCGTGGACGAGCTGACGCCCGAGCTGGCGATCGCAGTGGTCGATGGGTTTCGCGGACGGGGGATAGGCGGGGAGCTCATGGCAGCGGCCCACGAGCGCGCCCGCCGCGACGGCGTCGAGCGTCTTTCGCTGAGCGTCGATGCCGACAACCCGGCGAAGCGGCTCTACGAGAGGCTCGGCTACGTCGAGTACGAGGCGGCTGACGGGCTCGGCCGCATGGTCCTCGAACTTCGCTGAGGCGGCCGCCGACGAAGCGGAGCGTTTTTCGTGCGGCCGGCGCGGGTAGTCGACAGGCATGACACCTCAACGGATCGACCACGTCGCCCTCTGGGTCGCAGACCGCGAAGCCGACGCCAAGCGGATCCTCGACATCTTCGACGTCGACGTCCTCGAGCAGACGGACGAGTTCACGCTCATCGGGAGCGATCCCGAGCTCGGCAAGCTGACGCTGTTCGACGCCGAAGGGCCGCGCGCGCAGAGCCAGCTGATGGGCATCGCCTTCCGCGAGCCCGGACGCGAGGACGCACAGGACATCGACGTCGGCGAAGGGCTCCACCTGTACCGGCTCGGGATGCCGCACGCCTGGGCGGTCGACCTCGACCACGTCTCGCTCCGCGTCGCCGACGCGGACGCGAGCGCGCAACGCTGGGTCGAGCTCGGATTCGAGCGCGTGGAGCCGCGCGTGGAGCCGAGCGCCCGCGTGAAGCTCGGCGACTCGTTCATCGAGCTGACGCCTGGAACCCCGCTCCCGACGGAGAAGCCGCTCCTCAACCACATCGGGCTCCTCGTCGAGTCGATCGACCCCTTGGTGGACGGCAACGCCGAGGTCGAGGCTCACATCCTCGAGGTCGTGGACGCCGAGAACTCGCGCGCGGTGTTCGTGCAGGGGCCGGACGAGGTCAAGGTCGAGTTCATCGAGCACAAGCCGTCGTTCGCCGAGAGCGCGCGGCCCGGCTCGTCGTAGCCGCTAGACGACGATCCGGTAGACCTGGAAGCACTCCGCGTACTCGCGGTTCACGTTCACGCCGTGAACGCGAGCGAGGTTCCAGATGTACTCGGCATTCGCGTAGCGGCGGTGCTGTTGCGACGCATAGCGGGAGAGCGCCGCCACCTTCCGCTCGAGGTGGTGCTTCTCGAGCGAGATGTAGGCGCCGTACGAGAAGTCGAAGTTGTTCCACGGCACCTCGTAGCCGAGGATCGTCGTCCGTTTGAACGCGCGTAGGCCCTCCTGCGCGATCGTCTGGTGGTCCTGGTGGACGTCGTGGTGCGACGGCTGGAAGACCACGTCGGGCTTCCACTCGTCCCAGAGGGCGACGAGGAGCTCGAGGATGTCCTGGCGGCGGTCGGGGAACGTGCGAACGTCGAAGTCGTGCACCGTCAGCGACTCCTCCGGGATACCGAGCTCGGCCGTCGCCTCGCGAACCTCGCGGGCGAGCGTGTCCGGCTCGAAGCCCGGCGGAAGCGAGCGGGTCGCGATCGAGAAGGCGACGTAGCGCACCTCGCAGCCCGCCTCGACGAGGCGTGCCATCGTCCCGCCGCACCCGAGCTCGCCGTCGTCGGTATGCGGCGCGAGCACGAGCGCGCGTTGCCAGGATCCAGTCACCGCGGAATTCCTACCAGCTTGCCCGTAGTCTTTTCGCGCCGTGGAGCACTCGGATGCCGCCCAGGTCGCGGCGCTC
Organism: uncultured Actinomycetes bacterium; assembly: GCA_963793035.1. Lineage (GTDB taxonomy): Bacteria > Actinomycetota > Thermoleophilia > Gaiellales > Gaiellaceae > GMQP-bins7. Next base: position 74,827 of record CAWBYI010000009.1, on the reverse strand, counting down.
GTGGGAGCGCTCGGGGCCGCTTTCGTGCTTCTCGGCCGCGGACGCGCCCTCCCGATCGCGGGCCTCGCGCTCCTCGGCGCCGCGAGCGCGCTCCTCGGCCGCTCGCTCGTCGGCGACGACGACGTCGAGCTTCTGCTCACGCGTCCCGCCGGCATCGCGCTCATCGCCGCCGGGATCGCGGCCGCGGTCCTCATCGCCGCGCCGCTGACGCGCTTCCCGGAGGCGGCACCGGTCGCGCTGCTCGCCGTCGCCCCGTTCCGGATCCCGGTCGGGCTCGGCGACGAGGATGCGTTCCTGCTCCTCCCGCTCTACCTCGTCCTGACCGCGTCCGTCATCGCGCTCGCCTACCGGATGCTCCGTGGAGCCGTTCCGCCCGGAGTGCCCCGCCTCCTCGGGCTGCCCCTTGCCGCCTTCGTGGTCTTCGCGTCGGCCTCGTACCTCTGGACCCACGACGAGCGCCAGGGCGGCATCGTTCTCGCGTTCTTCGTCTTTCCTTTCGTGGCCGGCTTCGGCGTCGTCGCGCGGTCGCCGCTCGCGGCGTGGGTCCCGCGGGCACTCGCGTTCACGCTCGTCGTGCTCGGCGCGCTCTTCGCGGCCGTCGGCATCTGGCAGGCGCACACGCGCACGGTCTTCTTCGCCCGCGACCTCGAGGTCGCGAACGCGTACACCACCTGGTTCCGGGTCACCTCGCTCTTCAAGGATCCCAGCCTGTACGGCCGCTACCTCGTCGTGCCGATCGCGTTGCTGCTCGTCCTCCTCTGGCTCCGCCGGGGACGGCCGCTGGACTGGGCCGTCATCGCGGCGGTCATCGCCTTCCTCTTCCTGGGTCTCTACTTCTCGTACTCGCAGTCGAGCTTCGTGGCGCTCTTCGTCGTGACCTTCGCGATCGCGCTCGTGGGCGCAGGCCGGCGGCTGCGAATCGTGCTGATCGCATGCGCGGCTGCCGCCACGCTCGCGGCGGCCGGATTCGCCGCCCAGTCGACCGACGGCAGGTCCGCGAAGGACATCACGAGCGGCCGCTCCCGGCTCGTCGAGATCACGCTGGACGCCTTCCGCGTGAATCCGGTGGTCGGCGTGGGCATCGGCGGGCAGGCGCAGGCGAGCGCGGAGGAGAACGGCCGCCGGAGCGCGCGTCGGAGCGCGTCGCACACGACGCCGCTGACCGTCCTCGCGGAGCTCGGGATCGTGGGCTTTGCCCTCTACGCGTGGTTGCTCGCCGCCGCCGCATGGGCGCTTTGGCTCGTCACGAGGCGGCGACGCGTCCTCGGGCTCGGCCTCGCATCGATCCTCCTCGTCCTCTTCGTGCACTCGCTCCTCTACGCCGGCTTCTTCGAGGACCCGCTCACCTGGGGCATCCTCGGCCTGGCAGCCGCGGTGCTCGCGGCAACCGCTCCGAGCCCCGCACCTGCCGCTGCGAAGACCGCGTCGCCTCCACCGGAGCTGCTGGCACACTGAGTCCGGCCGACGCGTCGGCCGTTTCTTATGCCGAAGCTCCTCAAGTGGATCATCGCCGGCGTCGCCGCGCTCGTGGTTCTGCTCGCCGGGCTCACGACTGCGTTCTGGTACGTCAACCGCGACACGCCTGAAGGGGCGCTCGACACCGACCTCTCGGGCGTCACCGTGACGACGGCCACCTCGCCGCCCCCGCCACCGAAGCCGCCGAAGCCGGAGGTCGTGAGCGACAGGCTCTGCTGGCCGTACTTCGGCGGCGACCCGCAGCGCACGCTGGCGCGATCCGACGTGACGCTCGGGATCCCGGTCAGGCGGCATCGCTGGACGAGAGTGCTCGACAGCTACATCGAGTACCCGCCGAGCTACTGCGACGGCGTCCTCTACGTGAACAGCTACCGCGGGACGACGTATGCACTCGACTCGGAGACCGGCAAGGTGCTCTGGCACCGGTCGAAGGGCGGCACGAAGCCGTCCACGCCGGCCATCGACGGGCCGCGCCTCCTCGTCAGCTCGCTCGACGGGACCGTGACGGCGCTCGACCGCGAGACGGGCAAGGAGCTGTGGCAGGTGCAGACGACCGGGGACGTCGAATCCTCGCCGGTCGTCGTCGGCGGCATCGCCTACTTCGGAGCGACGGACGGGCGCTTGTTCGCGGTCAGCTCCCGCACCGGCCGCATCCGGTGGGCCTACGACACGGGCGCCAAGATCACCGCGAGCCCGTCCGTCTGGGGTCACCGCGTCTGCATCTCGAACTACGCGGGCGCTATCGGCTGCCTCGACCGCATGTCTGGGCGCGAGCTCTGGACGACATACGTCAAGCGCGACGCCTTCCGCTGGGAGAGCTTCTACGCGAGCCCGTCGACGGACGGCGAGCGCATCTACTGCGTCGCCCGCTCGGGGCGGGTTGTCGCGCTCGACGCCTCGAACGGCTCGACCGCGTGGACGGATCAGGTCGGCGGGCTCGGCTACACGACGCCTGCCATCGCGAACGGCCGCGTGTTCGTCGGCGGCTTCGACGGCAGGCTGCGCGCGTATCGCGCGACGAACGGAGCCGACCTCTGGACCACGTACGTGGGAGGGAAGATCCTCGGCGCGCCGTTCGTCGCCGGGAACCACGTCTTCTTCTCGACCCTCGACAAGCGCACGTACGCGGTGCGCGCGACGGACGGCGAGATCGCGTGGCGGGTCCCGATGGGCCGCTACTCGCCGGGAATCACGACCGAGCGCACGTACTACCTCTCGCTGAACGGCCGCGTGATCGCGATCCGCGGCCGGACCGCTCCGCCTGCCTGACCCGGCTCAGGGCTGGGGCGGCTCGGCGACGGCGATCTCGGCCCGGTCGGCCCAGCGCCCCACGACGACGTAGAGCACGTACGTCCCCGGCTCGTCGGGAGCACGCAGCACGAGGACGGGCTTCCGGTACTTCCCGCGCCTGCCGTCGAAGAGCCAGCGGTATACGTCCGCGTCCGTCGCGACGCCGACGGCAAACCTCCTTCCGGCGACGGCCTCCACGCGATCGGGGACGAGCTCGACGTACCGGACCCGCACCGTGACCGCCCGTGTCCGGACCGAGCGGTTGCCCGCGCGGTCGAACGCGCGGAGTCGAATCTCGTACTCGCCCGGCCGGACCGGGACGCCGCCGATGCGCCCGAACCAGACCAGCCGCCCCTCGGTCTCGCGGAACTTGCTCAGGACGCGCCTGCGCCCGTTCACCAGCATCATCGCGCGGGCCGGCTCGTCGATCTCGTACTCGGCGGTGACGCGGTCCGCGTTGCCGTCGCCCTCCGGCGAGAACACGCGCGGGAAGACGCGGGTGAGCGTGATCTTCGGCGCCGTCGTGTCCACGCGGATCGGGTTCGGGAGCACGATCGTGCGGCCGTGGCGGCGCAGGCGCACGCGCGGCCGGTAGATGCCCTCGCGCACGACCCGCCCCGCGTCGTCGCGCCCGTCCCAGATGTAGGTCACACGCCCCGCCCGCTCTCGCTTGTTACGGACGAGCGTGCGAACCGACCGGCGCCTCGAGTCCAGCATGTCGACGGTCACGACCTGGCCTCCGCGGAGACGGAACGAGATCTCGGCGATGTCGCGCGCGCACTCGCACACCGGCGAGAACACCTTGTCCACGCGCGTTCCGGTGATCGGGCTCTTCTCGAGCTTGAGCCGCTCCGTGACCGCGAACGCCGCGGCTGTCGCCGCGAGGAGGGCAAGGACGATCAGCGTCTGCGGCAGCCGCCGCACTATGGCCGTGCGCAAGACCGACATCTGCGAGCGCAGATGTCGGTCGCGCGTAGATCCCTGAAGAAGGCCGCTTCGCGGCCTTGGCCGAGGTTGCTCATGCTGGCCGCTCCAGGTTCCGCACGAGGACGAACGGCTCCGCGTGCTCGCAGCCGCAGCTCGCGCCGTAGAGCTCGGCCGCGGCACGGATCGCGCGCTCGCTCCGCGGATGCGGGTACGGCCGCTGCTCCGTCTCGTAGTGCCTGAAGGCCGCGAGCTTCCGCTCGAGCGCGCCGGTGACGTCGACGAACCAGTTCGGGACGAACCAGTTCACAGGCGCGGGCGTCCACTCGGTGCTCGAGGTCGGCGCGTACGTCAGCAGCCTGCGCACCGTCTGCCCGGGCACCGGGCGCGTGGCGACGGCGACCGAGTCGAAGAGCGCGCGGTGGTCGTGGTTCACGTCTGGCTGCGGGGTGTAGACCACCCCCGGCCCGAACCCGCGTATGTGCTCCTCGACGACGGCGTTGACCTCGACGTGCGCGAGCGTGTCGAGCCGCATGTCCGGCAGGTCGAGATGGACGTAGTCCTCGACGCCCAGCTCGGCGGCGGCCCGCCGCGCCTCGTCCTCCTTCTGCGCCCGCCTCCCGGCGTCACCCGGGTACTGGGTCGAGCTCCCGTCGGTGACGCAGACGATCCGAATCGCGTCGCCGCGCTCGACCGCATGCAGCGCGATCGTGCCGCCCATCCCGAGCACCTCGTCGTCGGGATGCGCCGCGAACACGAGCACGCGCGTGCTCATCCCGAGCCTCGCTCCGACCTCGAGGCGCCCGGCGCCGGTCTCGATCTCCTCGAGGAGGAGCGCGCCCTCGCCGCATGCGACCACCGGCCCCTCGTCCCGCTGCGCAACGATCGTGCCCGCAGGAGCGGCCTCGCCGTGCTCGACGGGACGCGCGCGCCAGACCACGACCTTCTCGTCGCCGAGGAAGGTGAACGCCCCCGGATACGGCCGCGTCTGTGCCCGCACCCAGTCGTAGAGGTACGGCGCCCGCGTCTCCCAGTCGATGATCCCGTCGTCGGGCCTGCGCCGGGGCCACGTGCTTGCACGCTTCGGATCCTGAGCGATCCGGGGCGCAGTCCGGGCAACGATCTGCGGCACGTACTCGCGAATCAGGTCGAGATGCGCCGACGCAACGCGGTCGAAGAGCGTCGTGGCCGTGTCGTCCGGCTCGATGTCGACGACGGCCTGGCCGACGATGGCACCGGAGTCCGCGGTCGCGTCTACGATCTCGAACAGGGTGACCCCGGTGCGGGCGAGACCGGAGAGAAGCGCCCACGGGATCGATGCGCGGCCGCGGTGACGGGGGAGCAGCGTCGGGTGCATGCCGAACACGCCCTCGCGGGCCATGGCGATGAACGGCTCGCGGACGAGCTGGTACCAGCCGACGACGAAGACGAGCTCGGGCTCGAGCTTGCGGAGCGTGTTCAGCGTCGAGTCCGCGTTGAGGTCGTTCGTCTCGAGGTACTCGGCTCCGAACTGCGCGGCGACGTCGTCGAAGCGGCAGCGTGCGGAGCGATCGATGGTGGCGCTCTCCGGCAAGGTGACGACGCCGACGATCTCCGCACCGGACTCGGCCGCCGCTTCGAGGCAGTCGCGGCCGATCACGTCGTCGCTGACCCAGACGGTGCGCATCGCGGAGCGATGCTAGTCGACTGCCGAAGCGATCTTTTCGGTGCGGCTCCGCTGAATGCGGATCCAGCTGTGGCGGCCGATGTAGACGAGGAGTGCGATCAGGCCCGCGGTGAGGCCGACGAGCACGATCGTGCCGGCGAAGGGGACGTCGAGCAGCTTGATTCCCGCGAGCCCGAGCACGCCGGCGAGCACGAACCGGAGCTCCCGCTCGGGGATCGCGAGGCTGATCCGCCCGCCGATGAGGACACCGGGGATCGAGCCGAGCAGGAGCCAGCCGAGGATCCCGAAGTCGACGTTCCCGGCGGCCCAGTGCGCGGCGCCCGCGACGTACAGGAGCACGGCCGCGTGGAAGATGTCGGTGCCCACGACCTTGTGGGCACGCAGAGGGAAGACGACGAGGAGCGTGAGCCCGAAGAACACGCCGCTTCCCACCGACGTGAGGCCGACGATGAAGCCGCCGAACGCGCCGATGAGGATCGCGGCGACGCAGTCGCGCCGGGTCAAGCGGATCGGCATGTAGCCAGTCGTCTCGGGGTGGATCAGGCTCTTCGCGATGAGCCCGGCCGCGCCGAAGAGGAGCGCGGCGCCGAGCACCTGGCCCATCACCCCCTCGACGTCGTCTCCGTATCGGTCCGTTATCTGCACGGAGACCCAGACGCCGACGAGCGACATCGGCACGGAGCCGATCAGCATCCAGCCGGCAAGCCGCGCGCGCACGTTCCCCATGCGCCGGTGCTGGACGGCGCCGACGGTCTTGAACGCCGCGCCATGGGCGATGTCCGTCCCGATCGCCGTCGTGGGCGAGATTCCGAACACGAAGACGAGGATGGGGGTCATCAGCGACCCCCCTCCCATGCCCGTCATCCCCACGAGCACGCCCGTGAGGAGACCGACGAGGACGAACTCCCAGTCCATGGGAGTCGAAGGCTACTTCCGGTAGGCGTCGATGAGGACGCGCGCGACCTCGGGCCGCGTGAACTCGACCGGCGGCACGTCGCCCTCGCCCAGCATCTCGCGCACCTTCGTCCCGGACAGGAACACGCGGTCCTCTGGCCCGTGCGGGCACGACTTCGTGCTCGCCATCGACCCGCAGACGTTGCACCAGAACGTGTGCTCGAAGAACATCGGCTCGATGTCGAGCTCGTGCGGCTCGAACTCGTCGAAGATGAGCTGCGCGTCGTACGTGCCGTAGTAGTCGCCCACGCCGGCGTGGTCGCGCCCGACGATGAAGTGCGAGCAGCCGTAGTTCTTGCGGCAGATCGCGTGCCAGACCGCCTCGCGCGGGCCCGCGTAGCGCATCGCCGCCGGGAACGCGGAGAGCAGGACGCGGTCCTCCGGGTAGTAGCCGTCGAGCAGCGTGCGGTAGCAGTCGACGCGCACGTCGACAGGCACGTCGTCCGACTTCGTGTCGCCGACGAGCGGATGGACGAGCAACCCGTCCACCGTCTCGAGCGCGACCTTGGTCAGGTACTCGTGCGCGCGATGGATCGGGTTGCGCGTCTGGAACCCGACGACGCGCTTCCAGCCCCGCTCGGCGAACACGCGACGCGTCTCGGCCGGGTCGCGAGCGAGCTCCGGAAACGCAGACTGCGCCCGCTCGAACACGGTCACCCGCCCGGCGAGATAGAGCGGCTTCTGCCCGTACAGCCGTGCAACGCCGGGATGGGCCTCGTCGGTCGTACGGAAGCAGTTCTCGGCCTCGCGCTCCCTGTCGTACTCGAAGGCCTCCTCGACCTCGAGCACCGCGACGGGCTTGCCCGACTCGTCGAGCAGGGCGACGCGATCACCGGTCGGCGCGGCGTCCACGGCAAGGCAGACGGGAAGCGCCCAGGGCAGGCCGTTGGCAAGGTGCATGCCTTCGACGACGGGGTCGTAGTCGGCTCGGCCCATGAAGCCCTCGAGCGGCGAGAGCGCACCCGAGGCGAGCATGTCCAGGTCGGAAAGCTCCCGCGACGCCAGCTGGACGGTCTCGAGCGAGTCGAGATCGTCGGGCCGCTCGCCCGTCCGGTCGACGAGCGTGCCACCGTGCGGCGCGATCAGGCGATCGGTTGCCGCGACCGTCACGCCGACACCTTGGCCGGGACGAGCCCTAGCTCCTCGAGCCTCTCGAGCACGTACGCAGCGGACTCCTCGGGCGTGATCCCCTCTGTGTCCACCACGATTTCGGGCGAGGCCGGCACCTCGTACGGATCGTCGACACCGGTGAAGCCCTTGATCTCTCCCGCGAACGCCTTCGCGTAGAGCCCGTTCACGTCCCGGCGGGCGCACTCGTCGACTGACGTCCGCACGTGAATCTCGATAAACGGGCCATGCTCCTCGACCAGGGCCCGTGCGTTCTTCCGTGCCTGTTCGTACGGCGAGATCGCCGCCACGATGACCGCGCCCCCGTGGCGGGTGACGCGCGAGGCCACCCAACCCAGGCGCTCGACGTGGGCATCGCGGTCTTCCTTCGAGAAGCCCAGGCCTTTCGAGAGGTGCGTGCGCACGGTGTCACCGTCGAGGTACTCGACCACGAGCCCACGGTTGTCCATCTCGGGACCCACGTGGTGCGCGATCGTCGTCTTTCCTGAGCCCGACAGGCCCGTGAACCAGAGCGTGAAGCCGCCGCCACGATCGGTCTCGGACTCGGGGTGCTCATGCGCATAGATGTGCTGACTCATGCCGTCCTTTCGAGTGTCGTGTCCTCGTGAATGCCGCACTCGAGCTTGTCGGAGCCCGCCCAGCGCCCCGCCCGCTCCTCCTCGTCGAGGTTCGTCGGGCGCGTGCAGGGGATGCAGCCGATGGAACGGTACCCGGCTTCGTGCAGCGGGTTGAAGGGAATCTCGTTCACGTCGATGTAGGCCCAGACGCGCTTCTCGTCCCAATCGGCGAGCGGGTGGAGCTTGAAGACCTGGTAGCGGTCGGACCACTCGATCTTCTGGGTGCCCGAGCGGCTCGGGGACTGGTCGCGGCGGATGCCCGAGATCCAGGCGTCGTAGGGCTGGAGCGCCTGCACGAGCGGCTCGACCTTGCGGATGTGGCAGCAACGGTCGGGGTCGCGCTCCCAGAGGTTCGCGCCCTCGGCGCGGTGCTGCTCCGCGATCGTGGGGATGCCCGGGCTGGATGAGCTTCAGCGCGTACTTGTCGACGAGCCGCTCCCGCGTCTCGTAGGACTCGCGGAAGAAGAGGTGCGTGTCGAGCTCGACGGTGTCCATGCGCAGCCCGAGCTCGGCGACCATGTGCACGAGAACGGACGACTGCTTCTGCCAGGAGCACGTCAGGCAGAGGCGCGGCCAGAAGAACGAGTGAGCCCAGGCGATGAGCTCCTCGGCCGACATGGCCTCGAAGTCGAGGTCAGGAAGCCGGGGCGGGCTCGTCGACGCGGGAACCGCCAAGGAGCACCTCCTTCAGCGTGTCGGCGCGCAGGCCGAGCCTGAGCGTCTCGAGCGCGATGACCTCGTCCGGCGGGATGTTCCCGAGGTTCACCTCGGTCCCGAAATGGCGCACGAACCACGCCTGCGAGCTCTTCGTGGGAGCTTCCCAGATCAAGTCGTGGAAGCTCAGCGAGTGCTCGATCTCGTCCACGAGCCCCGTGCGCAGCTCGCCGGTCGGGCGGTAGATCCCGGCCGTGCCGCCCTCGCGACCCTCGGCGATGACCTTCCACGCGCCGGCGTCGAGCTCCTCGCGCATCCACTGCACCCAGAGGTACGGGGCGATGTTCACGTCAGAGTCCTTCGAGCCGACCTCGGAGAGGACGATGAAGTCGCGCGCGAAGTCGGCGATGAGCTCGAGCTTCTGGTCACGCGGTATCTCGAGCGTGCCGTCAGAGATCTCGACGTGCGAAAAGCGGTAGTGCTCGAGCCAGCGCTTGAACTCGTCGATCTTGCCCTGGCCATAGACCGCCTCGAAGAGCGTCCCGCCGCACACGACCGGGAGCGAGAACGAGCGGTAGAGCGCGATCTTCTTCTCGAGGTTGTTCGTGACGTAGCTCGTGCCCCAGCCGAGCTTCACGATGTCGACGTACTCGCCCGCGGTGTCGAACATGCCCTCGATGTCGCGGAGGTTCAGGCCCTTGTCGATGACGTGCGTCAGGCCCCGGGAGCGCGGCTTCCCCTCGCGCACTGGCACGTCGAGGAAGGAGTGGTCAGGTGAGTCGTGCATAGATGTCCTCCAGCTTCTTCTGGGCGCGTTCCTGCACGTCGTGGTAGAGCGAGTTGCCGTGCGCGTCGATGCCGACGGTCAGCGGTCCGAAGTCCTTCACCCGGAACTTCCAGAGGCACTCGGGCATGAGCTCCTCCCAGGCGACCTCCTCGATCTCCTCGATCTGGGTCGTCTCGAGGGCGGCGGCGCCGCCGACGATCGCGAAGTAGACCATCCCGAGCCGGTGCATCGGCTCGATCGCCTCGTCCGGGAATCCGCCCTTGCCGCAGATAGCGCGCACGCCGTACTGCTCGCCGAGCGGCTCCGTGAAGCGCACCATGCGCGCGCTCGTCGTCGTCCCGATGCAGAGCTTCTCGTACTGCCCCCTGCCTTCGGAATCCGTCCCGACCTTGCGGACGTTTGGCGCGGTATGCAGGAGAAAAGCACCGGACAGATCCATCGGCGGCTCGACCCCCTGGTCGAAGATCCGGATCTGCGTGCGGTCGCGGATGCCGATGATGTGACCCTGGACGATCACCTCGTCGCCCGCGCGGAGCTTCAGGATCTCGTCCGGATCGGTGACGGGGAACGTGACCTCGTGCGCCATCACGCCTCCCGGTCGAAGTCGACGGTGCCGTCGGCAGCGACGTGCGCGGTCGCGCGTCGAGCGGCCCAGCACTGGTAGTTGACGGCAACGGGGTTGAGGGTCATGTGCGTGTCGGCATGCTCGACGTGGACGGAGAGCACGGTGACGTCGCCGCCGAGCCCCATCGGGCCGATGCCGGTCTCGTTCAAGAGGTCGTAGAGCTCGACCTCGAGCTGCGCGACGAGCGGATCCGGGTTTCGCGTGTCGACCGGCCGGGCGATCGCCTCCTTCGCGAGGTGCATCGCGTAATCCGCCGATCCGCCGATCCCGACCCCGACGATCCCGGGCGGGCACGGCTTGCCGCCGGCCCCGACGATCGACTCGAGGACGAACTTCTTGATTCCCGTCACGCCGTCGGCAGGGACGCACATCTTGAGGAAGCTCATGTTCTCCGAGCCCGACCCCTTGGGCACGCACTTCACGTCGAGCCCGTCCCAGTCGGGAACGAAGTCCCAGTGCACGATCGGCACTCGATAGCCGACGTTCGGGCCGGTGTTCTCGCGCGTCAGCGTGTGGACGGTGTTCGAGCGCAGCGGATGCTCGACCGTCGCGCGCTCGGTGCCGATCTTCAACGACTCGTAGATGCGGGCGGGGTGGAGCGGGAAGCCCTCGCCGACGCGGCAGTAGTAGACCGGGATGCCCGTGTCCTGGCAGACGAGGTTCTTCTGGTCGTCGGCGATGACGACGTTGCGGTGGATCGTCTCGAGGACGCGCTTGCCCGTCACCGAGGTCTCGCGCTCGCGCGCCGCAGAGAGCGCGTCCCGGAGGTCCTGCGGGATGTCCTTGAGCGCCCAGACGTAGAGGTGCGCGGCGGCGTCCTCGACCGCTCCGGCGATGTCCGTCACGGTGGTGCTCATGCGGCCGCCTCCCTCGCCTTCGGCTCGGTCGCGTGGGGAACCCGGTCCCCCACGACCCCCTGCGCGTTGACGCCGATGCTGCGCATCGGCGCGCTCCTTCGGGGAACCCTCGGTTCCCCGCGCCCCTTCCTGGCGGCCTGACTTCGTCATGCCGCCTTCTCCGCGGCGGCACGGCCTGCGCGCCTGCCGAACACGGTGCACTCGAGGAGGGAGTTGCCCATCATGCGGTTCCTTCCGTGCGTCCCGCCCGCGATCTCGCCGCAGGCAAAGACGCCTTCGAGAGTGGTCTCGGCGTGCTCGTCGATGACGAGACCGCCGTTCTGGTAGTGGAGGACCGGGTAGGTGAAGATCGGTGTCGCGAGCGGGTCGATGCCGGCGCCGCGGTATCGGCGGAGCATGTACGGGAGCGAGATCTCTGCGTCTTCAGGAGCGATCCGCGTGGTGTCCAGCAGGACCGCGGGCCGCCCGTCGGGAGTGAGCACGCCCTTGCCCTTCTCCACCTCGTCGAAGATCGCCTGCGAGACGGCGTCACGCGGGCCGAGCGAGTCCGTGAACTCGTCGCCGTCGGCGTTCAGCAGCACCGCGCCGTAGGCGCGCGTGGTCTCGGGAATGGAGTAGCCCTGCATCGTCGCCGGCCACGCGCCGCCGTTCGGGTGGTACTGGAGCGCGTCGAGGTCGCGCTCGGCCGCTCCTGCAGCGAGGGCGACGCGCGTCACCTCCCCGGTCGCGTTCGGGTGGTTCGTCGAGAGCTCTCCGCGCGTCTCCGCCTCGCGGTAGCAGCGCCCGCCTGCTGCGAGCACGACGGTGCCCGCGTCGACCTGCGCGCTTCCGTCCTTCGTCTCGAAGGTCGCCCGCCATCCGGAGCCGTCCTGCTCCAGCGCGGTCAGCGCGTGGTGCGCCAGCACCGTTCCGCCGCCCGCTTCGAACGCCTCGCGCAGCGACTTCGTGATCGCATGCCCCGTGCGGTCGCCCACCTGGAGCAGCCGCTTGCGGCTCGCCCCGCCGCAGCGGGCGAGCCGGTAGCCGCCGCCGCTCGAATGGCCTCGGCCATTCGAGCCATTGGACTTCTCCCTTGTGAACTCGACGCCCGAGCTCCTCGAGCCAGTGGATGGCCGACGGCGCCTCGCTGGTCAGGACCTCGACCAGGCGTCGGGTTCGCCGTCTCGTGCGAGCTCCGCATGACGTCCTCCGCATGGATCTCGGGTGAGTCGTCCTCCCCGAAGGCGGCCTGGATGCCGCCCTGGGCCTTCGCGGAGTTGCACGCCTGCAGGGTCGTCTTCGTCGCGAGGCCGACACGAGCGCCGGCGCGTTCTGCGGATACCGCCGCCGCGAGACCGCCTGCACCGCTGCCGACCACGAGCACGTCGAAGGAGGGCGCTTCGGCCACTCGTCGATCCTACACCATCTCGTTATTTCTGTCATTACCAATCGTTATCTACGATCGGTAGAGGAGCGAGACAGCGCGAGCGCTCAACGATAGACTCCGCGCCTTCATGGGAACCCTCGCCGACATCGTCAAGGCCGGACTTCCTCACCGTCGCGCCCGAGGACACGCTCGGCGAGGTTGCGGACCGCATGACGCGGAAGAACGTCGGCGCCGTGATCGTGAAGGACTTCGGCCGGCTGATCGGGATCCTCACCGAGCGCGACATGCTGCGGGCGATGGCCGCGCGCGTGCACACGAGCGACGCCCGCGTCCGTCAGTTCATGACCGCGGACCCGATCACCGCGCAGCCGGACATGGACCTCGAGGAGGCGGCCCAGGTGATGCTCGACAACGGGTTCCGCCATCTGCCCGTCGTCGACGGGACGACCATCCTCGGCGTCGTCAGCCTCCGGCGCGTGCTCGGCGGCCGCCGCCATCCTGCGAGCGAGCAGGGCGCAGAAACGGCGTCCGAGACGGCGCCCGCTCCGGAAGCCGCGTAGCTACCAGATCGAGCGCAGCAGGGCCTCGGCTTCGTCGACGGTTATCGGCCGCGGATTTGCGCGCGCGCCCGGCCGCTCGACGACGGCCTCGGCGACGGTCGGAAGGTCGTCCTCGGGGACGCCGAAGTCGCGGAGCCGCTCGAACCCGCCGAGCCGCGCCAGCTCCTCGACCTTCCGCGGCGCGTCCTCCGTCTCCAGAGCGTCGGCGAACGCGGACACCGCGTCGGGAACGGCGTCCTCGTTGAAACGGAGCGCGACCGGCAGTGAGAGCGCGTTCATCGCCCCGTGCGGAAGCCCGTAGCGTCCGCCGAGCGCCTGCGCGATCGCGTGTCCGAGGAACAGCCCCCGCTCGCCGAGCGCCCGTCCCGCGCGCATCGCGCCCTCGAGGAGGACCGTGCGCTCGTCCAGGTCCTGCCCGTGCTCGACGACTGCGGGAAGATGGCGCGCGATCAGCCGCGCACCCGTCGTCGCGTCCTCGAGCGGCCCCGCGTACAGCGCTTCGGCGCAGTGCGCGAGCGCGTTCATCGAGGTCCCGACCGTCTCCGCGAGCGGAAGGTCGAGCGTCAGGCGAGGCTCGTAGACGATGCCCACGATCGTCGCGCCGGTGCCGCCGCGCTTGCGCCTGCTCGCCTCGTCGCGCATGCCGAACGACACCGTCCATTCGGCGCCTGCATACGTCGTCGGGATGGCCACGAGCGGGAGCTCGGTCGCGGCGGACACGGCCTTCGTCGTGTCGATCGCGCTGCCGCCGCCCGCCGCGACGAGCAGGTCTGCACCTTTCGCCGCTTCCGTCGCCGCCTCGACCGTCTCGACGGGAGCGTGCCGGCGAACGCCCGTGTACCGGTTCGCCACGGGGACGTCGATGTCGGCGAGGCGCTCGGACGTCACGAGCAGCGGGCGCGAGCTCCCGAGCTCCTGCGAGCAGCGGACCGACCTCCTCCAGGCCCCAGCGAACGATCACGAGGCCAGCCGCGGTCGGGCGAACTCGACGAACGCGTCCGCGACGCGCGAGCGCGCCCGGCCCGCGGCGACGGCCAGCGAGATCTCACGCGTCGCCTCGAGACCCTGAACGCGGGCCTCGGTCAGCGTCCCGGCCTCGAGCTCGGACTCGACCGCGGTGCGCGAGATGAACGTCACGCCGTAGCCGGCCTGGACGGCCCGCCGGACCGACTCCTGCAGCCCGAGCTCGAGCCGCACGTCGAGGTCGCGCAGCCGGATACCACGCCGTCGCAGGGCGTCCTCGACGATCTGGCGGACTCCGGCGCCCTCCTGCATGAGGATCAACGGCTCCTCGCGCAGCTCGTCGAGGGGGATCGTGCGCCCGGCGAAGCGGTGACCGGGCGGGCAGGCGAGGATGACCTCGTCGGAGAAGAACGGCTCGAAGCGGACGCCCCGGTGGCGGCGGGACGCGCCGACGATCCCGAGCTCGAGCTCCCGCGCCGCGACGCGCTCGACGACGGTGTGGGTGTCCGAGACCGTCAGCGACACGTGCACGCCGGGACTCTCGCGCTGGAACTCGCCGAGCAGGAGCGGCACGACGATCGCCGCCGGCCCGGTCGAGGCGCCCAGGACGAGCGTGCCGCGAAGCTCGCCCTCGACGGTCGCCACGACGTCGGACTCGATCTGCTCCTCGAGCGCGAGCAGCTTCTGCGCGCCCCGGTAGAGGCGCCACCCGGCCTCGGTGGGCTCGACGCGCCGGCCGGAGCGGTCGAGAAGCTGGGTTCCGAGGCGCTTCTCGAGCGCGCGCACCTGCAGCGAAACCGCCGGCTGTGTGACGCCCAGCCGCTCGGCCGCCTGCGAGAAGCTCCGCCGGTCGACGACGGCGCAGAAGGCGGCGAGCTGGCGCGTATCCATAAGGAGAGCTTATCCGTGAAGGGCGCTGTAGGGTCACGTCGTGCGCGTCTGGGTCGACATCTCCAACTCGCCGCAGGTGCTGTTCTTCCGACCCCTGATCGAGCTCCTGCGCGAGCGCGGTCACGAGGTGGACGTGACGACGCGGGACTACGCCCAGACCGTCGAGCTCCTCGAGCTGCACCGCATACCGCACGACGTCGTCGGCCCACCGCACGCCGGCGCTCGCGCCTGGAGCAAGGCGCTGACCATGACCGGGAGGCTGCGCGCGCTCCGCGGGTGGGCACGGCGCCGGTCGATCGACATCGTCCTCTCGCACGCCTCCCACGAACCGCAGCTCGTCGCCCGCTCGCTCGGCATCCCTTCGTCGTACGCGTTCGACTACGAGTTCGCGCGCGTCCAGCACTCGCTCGGGTGCCGCGCCGCGCGGAGGGTCGTGGTCCCCGACGCGATTCCGCAGGACCGGCTGGACCGACTCGGCGCACCGGCGCGAAAGGTCCGCCGCTATCCCGGCATCAAGGAGGAGTACTACCTCGCCTCGTTCGATCCCGACGAACGCGTGCTCGACGGGTTGGACGTGGATCTCGAACAGGTGCTCGCGATCGTGCGCTCGCCCGCGGACGTCGCCCTCTACCACCGCCACGAGGACTCCGTCTTCACCTCGACGCTGCGTCGTATCGGCTCGGACCCGGCGGCGCGCGCGATCGTCCTCCCTCGGACAGATGACCAGCGGCACCAGATCGCGTCGCTCGCGCTTCCGTCGGTCCGCGTCCCGGCGCACGCGGTCGACGCGCTGAGCCTCGTGGCGCTCGCCGACCTCGTCGTGTCCGGCGGCGGGACGATGGCACGCGAGGCGGCGGCCCTCGGAGTCCCCGCCTACACGACGTTCTCCGAGCGGCTCGGCGCGGTCGACGAGGGGCTCGCGGCCGCGGGCAAGCTCCACGTGCTGACCTCGCCGGGCGCCGTGATCCTGCAGAAACGCGTACGTGCGACGGATCGACCGACGCGGGATCCTGCGCTTCTGCTCGACCTTCTTCTATCCGCCCTCGAGAGCTAGCGCTACTTGTCTCGATCTGGTTAAGGTCCCCGCGGTCCGACAAGGAGGGGAGATGAGAGGACGGACAATCGTCGCTCTGCTCGCGCTCTCGCTCGCGGTGGTTGCCGCAGGGAGCGCCGGGGCCGTAGGCGATCCAGGCTTCAAGACCTCGCAGGGCTCCATGCTCACGCAGGGAGACCGGGCGGACGTCGAGTTCTCGCCCATCATCACCGTGGGCGAGACGCTCGGGAGCTACCGCTTCGAGTCGATCCCGGACGGGATCTCGCTCATCCGCCGCACCCAGCAGAAGGTCGACGTGTACGTGAACCACGAGACGTCGCTGGTGGCCTTCCCGTACGTCGCTGCGGCTCCGACGGCGGCGAACTCGCAGAACGACTTCGACAACTCGCAGCTCAGCCAGCTCAGCCTGAACCCGGACACGGGTGGCGTGATCCAGGCGAGCATGGCGATCACCTCGAGCCAGAACTACCAGCGGTTCTGCTCGAACTACCTGGCGACCCGCGCAGAGGGGTTCAGCCGGGCGACGCTGTTCACGAACGAGGAGGCCCAGGACTGGGTCTTCCGCTCGGGGACTGCCTGGACGCCAGCCGATCGCGCCCGGCACGCCGGGTGCCGAGCAGGCCGGAGTCGTCGCTGCGCACGACGTGCGCAGCTGGTCAGACGAGGACGATCTACGGCATGGGGAGGCACAACCACGAGAACGACGTGGCGCTGCCGGGCTTCGACGGCGTCGCGGTGCTCTCCGGCGACGACACGTTCTCGACGACGCCCGCGTCCTCGCAGCTGTACCTGTACACGGCTGCCGGACGTGACGCGCTCTGGAACGACAAGGGCACGCTCCACGCCTTCGTCGCGGACGACACGTCGAAGAACGACTACTTCGACGTCCAACCGGGAGACGTCATCGACGGCACCTTCGTCACCGTGCCGAAGATGATCGCGACCGGCAAGAAGCCGAACGGGACCGAGCTCCTGTCGACGGACTTCCCAGGGATGCCCGCGCCGCCGTCGACGATCCCGGACGGGCCACAGTGGGTGCTCGACCAATGGGGAAACAAGGCGACCACGCCCAGCCTGCCGAACGACGTGTTCGACTTCATCCGGATCGAGGACACGGCGTACGACAAGCGGCCGGGCATGTCGAACGTGGTCTACCTCGCGGATTCCGGTCGGGGGACGGCCGGCGCCGCGAACCCGCTGACGACGTCCACGAACGGGCGAATCTGGAAGCTCGAGCTCGACCCGAGCAACCCGCTGAAGGGGAAGTTGTCGATCCTCGTGCAAGGCGACGACAACCCCGTGAAGACGCTCGGCGAGATCCATCAGCCGGACAACATGGAGACGACCGCGAACGGCAGCCTCCTCGTGCAAGAGGACCCTGGTTCCTCGCAGCAGTTCGCACTGCCGACCGTGGATCCGAATGCCACGACGGCGCGCATCTGGCGCGTTCCGCTCGGTGGCGGATCGCCGGAAGTGGTGGCGAAGGTCGACCAGTCGGCTGACGAGGGCCCCACGGACGTCGACCCGTCAGGCCTGAGCAACCTCGGCGCCTGGGAGTCGAGCGGCGTGGTCGACGCGTCCGCGGTCTTCGGACCCGGCATGTTCCTCGTCGACGTTCAGGCTGGCACGCTCTGGATCGAGATGGCCGCCGGGCCGGACGTCGTGGCACCGGCAGGTCCAGATTGGACATACAAGCGCTCGGGAGGTCAGCTTCTGCTGATGAAGATTCCCGGCGCCTGAGCTACGACGCGGTTCTGGATGCGGGCGTCGCCTCGGCGGCGCCCGCGCCGTCTTCGGCCGCGGTCACCGCGAGCCGCTCCGCGACGGCGGCGTTGAGCCTGCCCACCAGCTCGAGCGTCTCCCCCGCCTCGACCAGCCGCTCGAACTCGTCGAGCTCGGCGTCGAGCCAGGCCGCGTCCACGGCCGACCGGGTGAGGAGCAGGATCGCCTCGTGCGAGGAGGGCGTGACCGTCTCGTCGTCCGACCAGAGCGCTTCGTGCAGCTTCTCGCCGGGACGCGCCCCGACGAACTCGATCTCGATGTCCTTCCCGGGCTCCTTGCCGGAGAGCCTGATCATCGAGTCCGCGAGATCGACGATGCGCACGGGATCGCCCATGTCCAGGACGTAGATCTGGCCCCGGCCTCCGATCGCGCCGGCCTGGATGACGAGCTGCACGGCCTCGGGGATCGTCATGAAGTAGCGCGTCATCTCCGGGTGCGTGACCGTGACCGGGCCGCCGCGGGCGATCTGCTTGCGGAAGGTCGGGATCACGCTGCCCGACGACCCGAGCACGTTCCCGAAGCGCACGCCGCAGAACTTCGTCCCCGTGTTCTCGCGATGGCCCCAGGCCTCGACGAGCCACTCGCAGAGCGCCTTCGTCTGGCCCATGACGTTCTTCGGCGCGACGGCCTTGTCCGTGGAGACGAGCACGAACCGCTTCGCGCCGAACTCGACCGCGGCGCTCGCGACCGTCCGCGTGACGAGCGTGTTGTTCCGGACGGCCTCGGCAGGGTTCGCCTCGACGAGCGGGACATGCTTGTACGCCGCCGCGTGGAACACCACCCCGGGCCGGTACTTCTCGAAGACCTGCCGTATCTTCGTCGCGTTCCCCGCGTCCGCGAGCACCGCTGCGGTCGCATGGAAGCTCCGTTCGTCGACGAGCTCGCGCTCGATCTCGAAGAGGCCGCGCTCGCCGTTGTCCACGAGCACGAGCCTCGTCGGACCGACACGGGCGATCTGGCGGCAGAGCTCCGCACCGATCGAGCCGCCGGCGCCGGTCACCAGCACGACTTCGCCCGTCAGGTAGCCGGCGATGGAGTCGATGTCCACCTCCACCGGCTCGCGACCGAGGAGGTCCTCGACCTCGACGGGCCGGATCTGCCCGGTCAGGTTGAAGTCGGTGGAGATCATCTCCGCGAGCCCGGGCAACGTGTTGACGGTCACGCCCTCGGCGCGCGCGATCTGGACGATCCGGTCGCGCTGCTCGCCCGATGCGGACGGGATCGCGATCAGGAGCTCGTCCGGCCGCCGGTCGCGCAGGAAGTGCGCCAGCTGGTCGGTGGTGCCGAGCACGCGGATGCCGTGCAGGCGGAGATTCTTCTTACGCGGGTCGTCGTCGACGAGCCCGATCGGCGTGTAGCCGAGCGCCGGGGTCCGGAGCATCTCCCGGAGGATCTGCTCGGCCGCGTCTCCGGCGCCGACGATGATGACCTCCTTGCCGCGCGCAACCACGGATCCGGCCGACGGACGCTCGATGAGCGTCCTGGCAAGCAGGCGCGAGCCCATGACGAACGCGAGCAGCAGCAAGAGCTCGACGATCCAGATGCCGCGCGGGACCTTCAGCGTGTGGATGTCACGCCCGAGAAGCGAGAAGACGACGAACACCGCGATGACGGCGACCGCGACGCCTCGCGCGGCGCCCCACATGTCGCGCGTCGAGACGTAGCGCCACCAGCGGTTGTAGAAGCCGAAGGCGACGAAGACCGGGAGCGTTATCGCGACGACGAGCGCGACGACGTCCCAGTCGAGGTAGCGCTGGTAGCGGAGCGGTGGGTCTCCGTCGAACCGCACGTACCAGGCGAGGAACCACGCCGCGGCGACGAGCGCCGCATCGACGCCGACCTGCCACAGGCGGTGGCGGTTCAGCGGGGATCTCACGCTGCCGGCACCCCCGCCGCCTCGAGCACGGCCGCGACGACCCGTTCCTGCTGCTCCGCCGTGATGCCCGCCCAGAGCGGGACGGAGAAGTTCTCCTTCGCAGCCCGCTCGGTCTCCGGGAGGTCGCCCTCCGACCCGCCGAGGTAGCGGAGCGCCGGCTGGAGGTGCAGCGGCGGCTCGTAGTAGTCGGCACTCGCGATCCGTGCCTCGCCAAGCGCGGCGCAGATCTCGTCACGGTGCGACGAGCGGGAGACGAAGAGGTGGTAGACGTGGCCTGGCTCGTCGGTGGGGACGTCACAGGCTTCGCCGAGGCCCAACTCGCGGTAGCGGTCCGCGGCCTCGCGCCGGAGCGCCGTCCAGCCGTCGAGCTCGCGCAGGAAGATCCGCAAGGCCGCGGCCTGGATCTCGTCCAGCCGCGAGTTCGTCCCGATGTACTCGAAGATGCGCTTCGCCTTCGAGCCATGGAAGCGGAGCATCCGGATGCGCTCCGCGAGTCCCTGGTCGTTCGTCGCGACGAGGCCGCCGTCCCCGAGCCCGAAGAGGTTCTTCGTGGGATAGAAGCTGAACGTCGACGCGATCCCCGTCCCGGCGATGTCGGGCGAGCCGAACGCCTGCGCGGCGTCCTCGATCAGCGGCAGCCCGAGCTTCGCCAGCTCGGCGAGCGGCGCGGGCCGCCCGAAGAGGTGCACCGGCATGATCGCCTTCGTCCTGGGCGTTACTTTCTCCGCCACCCGCTCCGGGTCGAGGTTGAAGGTGCGCGGATCGATGTCCGCGAAGACGGGCGTCGCGCCGACGCGGGCGATCGCCTCGGCCGTCGCGTAGAACGTGAAGGCCGGGCAGATGACCTCGTCGCCCGGCCCGATCTCGAGTGCGTTCAGAACGAGCACGATCGCGTCCGTGCCGTTCGCGACGCCGATGGTCTCGCGCACGCCGAGGTAGCGCGCGGCTTCCTCCTCGAAGGCGCTGACGTTCGGGCCGAACACGAACTGCCCGCTCTCGAGCACCTCGTCGATCGCCTGCTTGATCTGCGGGAGGAGCGGCGCGTACTGCGCCTTGACGTCGACGAGCGGGATCGGGGCGCGGGCGGTCACCGTGGGCGAGTCTAGCGGGAGCCTTGCAGGCTCATTTTCGTCAGAGCAACGGGGATTCCTGGGACGCTCGGCGCTTGCGGATGAAGCGCCAGACGAGCCAACCGGCGACAACGACGACGGCGCCCGCGACGAGGTAGTCGAGGTAGCGGAAGGCGTGGTGGAAGTCCTCCCAGTTGTCGCCCGCGAGGTACCCGGCCCCCGCGAAGGCGAAGCACCAGATCGCCGATCCCGCCAGCGTGAGCAGCGTGTAGCGCACGAACGGCGTCTCCATCACGCCCGCGGGGATGGAGACGAACGAGCGGACGACCGGGGTCAACCGTCCGAGGAACACCGCCCAGTCCTCCCACCGCTCGAACCAGCGCTCGGCGCGGTCGAGCCGCTCCTTGTCGAGGTGCAGCCAGCGCCCGTGGCGCTCGAGGTACGGCCGGCCGCCGTAGAGGCCGATCAGCCAGCCGATGACCGAGCCGATCGTGTACCCGATCGTCCCAGCCAGCGCGATCGCGAGATACGCCGGCACTCCTTCCTCGATCGTCGATCCGAAGAGCACGACCTCCTGGCCCGCGAACGCGCCGGACGCGACGGCGCCGCCGTAGACCATCACGACCTCGCTCGCCGCCGGCAGTACGGCGTCCACCAGCATGAGGAGGAAGACGGCGTAGAGCCCGTAGTCGCCGATGGCCGAGGTCACGGTGTCCGTGATCTCGCTCAGCACGGACGCGACGAACAGGGAGGCCGCGGGCATCGCGGGAGTCTAGAGAGAGCCGAGGGCGGCTCTACGCGCTACGTCTTCGGCCCCGCGACCCGGCGCGCGCGGAGCTGTCCGTCGAGCTCGACGGCGCCTACGTCGTTCCGTGCCGTGACGCGAACCCGGTAGGTGCCGCCGAGAACGCGGCGCCCTCGCTGGGTCAGGCCGTTCCAGACGACGGACTGGCGGCCGGGCTCGAAGCGGCGGCGCGCGACCGTGCGCACCGGGATCCCGCTCCACGTCTCGACCGTCACCGTCACATGTGCCCGGCGCGTCTGCGTCCAGGAGATCGTCGCGTCGCGGCCGCGCGGCGGGACCCGCAACGCTCGCGGCTGAACCCGGAGGAAACCGAGCGTCGAGTTGACCCAGAACCGCCGCACCGTGGTCGAGCCGAGACCCTGGTCGTCCGTCGTGGTGACGCGGAACGTCCAGCGCCCCTCGACGGGCGGTTGCGGCTCCGCCGGGCGCGGTGGTGGGGGAGGCGGAGGCGGAGGTGGCGGCGGAGGCTCACCCGGGACGGGCGGAGGAGGCGCCGGAGGCGGCGCGGGAGGAGGCGGAAGCGGCGGGAACAGCACCTGGTACGTCCCCGGCTCTCGGGGCACGACCTCCTGGAAGGCAGCGACGTTCCCGGGCCCGGTCAGCGTCACGGTCACGGTCGAAGGGCGCACGACCTTGTAGCGGAGCTCCTGCTTCTCGGCGACGCCGTCGCCGTTCGGCGACTGCACCTGCTCGGCCGGCGGCGGCGCGTAGACGCCGGAGTACGAGAGCATGAGCGCGCTCGAGATCGGGCGCTCCCGTCCGTCCGAGGGACGGTTGAAGACCTTTCCTTCGAAGGCGAGGGTCGTCGACCCGCCTCCGTCGAGCGCCATCGCCCGCACCGCACCGAGCCGGACCATCGCCTGCGCGAGCTCGAACGTCGTCATCCCCACCGAGTACCCGGGCTGCCGGCCGTCGACAGCCACGAGCAGCACCCGCCCATCCGCGGTCTGGCCGACCGCCGAGCGGGGATGCCGCGGAACGAGCTGCTGCGCCGTGAACCCCTCGTTGGCCTGGAAGACCGGCGCGCCGTCCCGAACGAGGACCGGGCCGCCTCCGATCGCGTCGACGACCGTCTCCCAGCCCGACAGGAGGCTCAGCCGCAGGGTAAGGGTCGTCGCGAGCGGAGCCTCGAGCGAAAGCGCTTGCGCCCCCCTACCGCGCGCGACGAGCACCGCGGTGCCCGCGGCGATCGGGACGGAGGGGCTCTGCCGCAAGTCCGAGACCTCCCCGAAGAGGTCGATGTTCGGGATCGCACCGTCGAACGGCGAGAGGGTCACCGCGAGCGAGTTGGGGACTCGAGGCGTCGCCGGGCCCCAGTCCGGCGTGAAGATCGAGACCTCGTTCGGTTCCGGCACCTCGTTGAACTTGTTGATCGTGCGCCGCTGGCCGAGCCCGCGCCAGGTCCCCGACAGCCGCACCTTGCGGACGTCGAGGAGCCCGTCCAGCGTGATCCCTGCGCTCGAGCGGTCCGCGCTCGGCGGGCTCATGAGGACACTGTCGCGCATGAAGATCCCGCTCGGCCGACCCTTCTTCGAGGCGTAGAAGTCCCCGTTGACGCCGACCATCGTCGCCTGGGCCGACAGGCGTCGCTGCATCGAGCTCACGGTCTCCCGACCGATCAGCTTGCCGTTCGAGAGCACCGGCTCGAGCCGGTACAGGCCGACCGGCCGTGGGCCGCGTACGACGTGCATCGCCACCGGCCCGTGCGGCGTCAACTGCACGCTCGCCTCGTACGTGACTCGTGGAAGGAGGTGGGTCGTGGCCGCCGAGACACCTCCGGCCACGGCCAGAGCCGACGCAGCGAGCGCGGTGACGAGCACGAGGCGGAGCACGGCGCGTCGAGCGTACCCGGACCAGAAATGCCTATTTGCAGGTTCTTACCGTTTGCGAACAGGGCGTGTCATTCTCCGGCCTGATGAAGGCAACCCTGCTCGCGGCCGTCCTGGCGGTCGTGCTCGCCGCCGGGTGCTCGGACTCCACGGAGCCGGAGGCGAAGAGCGAGCCGGAGACGACGATGACGGCGGCCCCGGAGCCTCCGCCTGCGACGCCGACGCGGCTCGCGCGGGGCACAGTGCGCGTGACACCCGTCCGTGGGACGCCGCCGACCGAACGACTGCCGGCGTTCCGGGCGACGCGGATCACGGCGGCGAACTACCCCTCGGGCCTGGCCGCCGCCCCGGACGGGCGGATCCTCTACTCCGAGCTCTGGGGCGGGAAGATCCGCGTGATCCGCCCAGATGGAGCGTTGGATCCCACGCCGTGGGCTGACGTGAACGCGAAGTACCGCATCCGCTGGACGCGCTACTACCACGGCGGGCTCTCGGGTATCGCGTTCGACCCGGACTTCGCCCGAAACCGCTTCGTGTACGTCGTCACGCAGGTGCCGCACAAGCGGACCGGCCTGCCGTCGAGGTCGCTGATCCTCCGGTACAAGGAGGTGAACGGACGCGGGACCTCGCCGCGCGTGCTGTTCACGATCCCCGCGTCGATCTTCGACAACACGTACAGCCTCGTCTTCGGCACCGACGGGTTGCTCTACGTGCCGTCCGGGTTCCTCGGAAGCACCTGGCCGGAGGGCGAGAGCGTGCTGGACGGACTGCGGGGGAAGATCCTGCGGGTGACCCGAGACGGGAAGGCCCCGGGCGACAACCCGTACGGAAGCAAGGCGCCACGGGCCTGGGCGACGGGGTTCAAGAACGCGTTCGACCTCGCGTTCTTCCCGAACGGGCCGCACGCCGTCGCCGGGGAGAGCGGTCCCGAGGCGCACGACGAGATCAACCTCGTCCAGGCCGGCAACCACTACGGCTACCCCGAGCACCAGGGCGCGGCGCGGGCACGTGGCGTCACACCGCCGCTCTACGACTACGGCGACAACCGGACGTCGCCGACCGGGATCGTCTACTACTCCGGCTCACGCCACCCCGCGCTGCGCGGCCGCTTCCTCATGTGCGAGAACCACGGGCGCGGCATGTACGCGCTTCGCATCGACCCTGCTCGCCCGGGACGGCTGCTCGCGATGACCCCGGTGGTGCCGGAGTGCACCATCGACGTCGTCCAGACGCCGGACGGCTCGATCGTCTTCAGCGACTCCGAGGCGATCTACCGCCTCGACGGCCCCAGCCGCTAGAAAGTCAAGTCGTGCACACGACGGTCAACGGGACACGCCTCTGGTTCGACGTCGAAGGAGCCGCGCTCGTCCCGGACGGGCCCGAGATGCGCGCTCGGCCGACGTTGGTGCTGATCCACGGCGGCCCCGGGAGCTATGACCACTCGTACTTCAAGCCCGACTTCGCGCGGTTGGCCCAGCACGCGCAAGTCGTGTACCTCGACCTGCGCGGTCACGGCCTCTCTGATTGGGGCAGGCCGGAGGACTGGAGCTACGAGCTCTGCGCAGACGACATCCGCGCGTTCTGCGACGCGCTCGGGATCGTGCGACCGGTCGTCCTCGGTCACTCGATGGGCGGCTGGATCGTCCTCCTGTACGGCGCCCGCCATCCGGGGCACGCCGGCGCGCTCGTGCTCCAGGGGACCATGGCCCGCTTCGACCTCGAGCGGCTGGTCGAGGGCTTCCGCCGCGCCGGCGGCGACGACGCCGCGGAGATCGCAGGACGCGCTTTCGGAGGAGCGACGGTGAGCCCGGACGAGTGGGCGCGCTGCTTCGTCGCATTCGGCCCGAACGTGCCTGACGAGGATCAGCTCGCGCGAAGGATCCGGAATCCGGACGTCGGAGTGCGCGGCATGGACCTCCTCCGCTCGCTCGACGTCGTGGATCAGCTGCCGAGGATCGACCGGCCGACGCTCGTCTGCGTGGGCGAGCTCGAGGCGGGGACGCCCGTCGAGGCCTCGCGCGAGATCGTGGACGGTCTCCGCGCCGAGATCTGCCGTTTCGAGATCGTCCCCAGGGCGGGCCACTTCCCCTGGCTCGACGAGCCGGAGCTCTACTTCGGGATCCTCACCACGTTCCTGCGCGAAGCGGTCGACCGCGAGGACTAGGCGAAGACCTTGACATCGCGGTACAGCGTGTCGCGCTGGACCGGGATCTTCCCCGCAGAGCGGATGAGGTGGACGAGCTCGTCGGTCGTGGTGCGGTGTGTCGTGCCCGCGGCCGAGACGACGTTCTCCTCGATCATCACCGAGCCCATGTCGTCGGCGCCGAACGAGAGCGCCACCTGGCCGATCTTCATGCCCTGCGTCACCCAGGACGACTGGATGTGCGGGACGTTGTCGAGGTAGATGCGAGAGACGGCCTGCGTCAGCAGGTAGTCGAACGAGGTCGGCATCGCCTCGTCGGTGACGACGTCGTCCATCCGGTTTCCGTCGCGCTGGAACGTCCAGGAGATGAACGCGCGGAAGCCGCGGGTCTCGTCCTGGAGCTCGCGGATCCGCCGCATGTGCTCGACGCGCTCCTCGAGCGTCTCGACGTGCCCGTACATCATCGTGGCCGTCGTCGACATGCCGAGCCGGTGCGCCTGCGCGCATCACGTCGAGCCACTCGTCGCTCTTCGTCTTCTTCGGCGCGATGATCCCGACGCACGCGGTCGACGAGGATCTCGGCCCCTCCGCCCGGAACGGAGTCGAGCCCGGCGTCGCGCAGCCGTGCGAGCGTCTCGGGAATCGTCAGCTTCGAGCGCCGCGCGATGTGCTGGATCTCGGGCGGCGAGAGCGCGTGCAGGTGGATCTTGTAGCGCGCCTTGATCGAGCGGAAGAGGTCCTCGTAGTAGTCGATCCCGAGATCGGGGTGGTGCCCGCCCTGCATGAGCAGCCCCGTGCCGCCGATCGCGATCGTCTCCTCGATCTTCTTGAAGATGACGGGCTTCGGGAGGAGGTACCCCTCGCGCTGGTCTCCCGGACGGCGGTAGAAGGCGCAGAAGTCGCAGTCGGTGACGCAGACGTTCGTGTAGTTCAGGTTCCGGTCGACGATGAACGTGACCCGCGACGGGTCGGTCATGCGGCTCCGGATCTCGTTGGCGGCGCGCCCCACCGAGACGAGGTCGCGCGAGCGGAGAAGCGCGATCGCGTCCTCGTCGGAGATCCGCTCGCCCGAGAGCGCCTTCTCGAGCACCTCGCCAACGGCCGCGGAACCCCCTTGTGTCAATTTGACACTTGGGCCGTTGCCGCGCTCGGCGGTCGCACTCACGCGCGGACCTCCTCACGGACGAACCGGAGCTCCGGCACGTGTCCTAGCTCGCCTACGTCCCGCGCCATCTCGAGGAACGTGTACAGGCCCGCGCGCTCGCGGGGGCCGAAGCTGTAGCGCAGCTTCTCGAAGTACCTGGCCATGAACCCGGCGGGGTAGCCGTACGTGTCGCTCGCACGCTGGGCGAGAAGCTCGGGCTCCGAGCGCGCGAGCCTGACCGAGGCGACGAGCGAGTGCTCGAGCTCGATCAGCCCGTCCACGAGCGGCTCGCGTGCCGCCCACACCGCGAACACCATCGGCAGGCCGGTCCGCTCGAGCCAGAGGCGGCCGAGGTCGTAGTGCGGCGTCGGGTCCTCGAAGGCGCTGCGCAGGGCAGCGTCGCCGATGAGGAGCTTTGCATCCGCCTCGAAGTCGGGCGGGACGAGCTCGGCGTGCGGGAGCAGGATCCGGACAAGCACGACGCTCGTCGCACTCTCGCGCGTCACCGCGACCGACCGGATCTGGCCGAACGGGACGCGCGCGACGAGCTGGATCGAGTCGACGGCGCCCTCGGACGAGACGCAGAGGCGCGGGAGGATGCGCAGCTTGTCCGCGTTCCGCGCGTACTCGATGGAGGGGATAGGCGCCAGGTCGATGTCCCCCTCCAGAAGCAGCCGGTTGAGCTCGGTCGGGACGCCCGGCACCTGCTCGACGTCTGCCTCGAGCCCGTAGAAGACGGGCGCCATGTTCACGTACGAGATGCGGCCGAGGCGGATCACGAGGTCACGCCCAACGCCGGAGCTCGTTGTAGAGCGTGTCGCGCTGGACGGGGATCCGCCCCGCCTCACGCACGAAGCGGACGAGCTCCTCGATCTTCTGCTCGGTCTCCGTCTGCGCGCCGGCGGCGTGGAAGATCTCCTCGCGCACGACCGTGCCCTGGACGTCGTTCGCGCCGAAGTGGAGCGCAACGGCGGCGAGCGGCATGCCCATCATGATCCAGTACGCCTTCACGTTCGGGACGTTGTCGAGCATCAGGCGCGAGAAGGCGAGCATCTTCAGGTCGTCCGTGCCGGTCGTGTGCCGCCAGCCGCGCCGCTCGAAGACGGTGTTCTCCGGATGGAAGGCAAGCGGGATGAACGCGAGGAAGCCGCCCGTGCGGTCCTGCTGCTCGCGGAGCCGGATCATGTGGTCGACGCGCTCCTCGTACGTCTCGACGTGCCCGTAGAGCATCGTGCAGTGCGTCGGGATCCCGAGCTTGTGCGCCGTGTCGTGCACGTGGAACCACGTCTCCGGGCTCTCCTTGCCGGGCGCCACGAGCCGGCGGACCCGGTCGGCGAAGACCTCCGCGCCACCACCCGGAAGCGACCCGAGCCCCGCGTCCTTGAGCTCGCGCAGCACCTCCTCGTGCGTGAGGCCGGAGAGCGTCGTCATGTGGTGGATCTCGGACGCCGTGTAGCACTTGAGGTGCACGTCCGGGAGAGCGCCGTGAAGTGCGGCGATGGTGTCGCGGTAGAAGCCGAAGTCGACGTGCGGGTTCTCGCCGTTGACCATGTGGATCTCGGTGAACCCGGTGACGTCGCGCTGGCGGAGGACGTCCTCGACGAGCTCGTCCGCGGTGATCGTGTACGCCTGCGGCTGCTTGCTCGTCGCCGCGAAGGCGCAGAACTTGCACTTCACCCGGCACACGTTCGTCTGGTTCACGTACAGGTTCTGGACGAAGTAGACCTCGTCCGTCCCGCCGCGCAGTCGCCGCGCGAGGTCCGCGAGCTCGCCGAGCGCGAGCACGTCGTTCGACTCGAGAATCGCGAGCCCGTCCTCGAAGTCGAGGCGCGCTCCGCTCTCGACCTTCTCCCGGACGCCGTCCAGGGTGCTCAGCTCGACGACGGCCATTAGCTCTCCCGGTCGATGACGATGTGCGTGAGCGCTTCCAGCTCCGGCTCGTCTTGGAGGAAGCTTCGCGCCTTCCTAGCGTAGTCGAGCGCAACCTCGCGGGACCGGTCGAGTGCACTCGTCGCGGCTACCCGCACGAGCGCGCCTTCCTTCGGCCCTCCTGCGAGCGCGGCCCGCACGACGTCGTCCTCTCGCGCCGCGAGCAGAAGCGGGAGCGTCGGGACGCCCTCGCGCAGGTCGGCGCCGGGGATCTTCCCGGTCTCGATCGTCTCGCCGACGCAGTCGAGGATGTCGTCGGCGATCTGGAAGGCAATGCCGAGCGCGCGCCCGAACTCGCCCAGTCGCGCGTCGCGCGACCCGAGCAGGCACGCGGCCTCGAAGAGCCGCGCGGTCTTCAGCTCGATGCGCTCGAGGTAGGCCTCGACCGGGGTCTCCGGATCGTTCGCCTGCCGGCGCTGCATCGCCTCGCCCCGCACGATCGCCAGACACGCGCCGACGAGGATCTCGACGCCCTCGAGGTCCCCATGCTCCGCGAGCTCGCCGAACGCCCGCGCGAAGAGATAGTCGCCTCCCGCCCGCGCCGCCTCCTCCCCGTGCTCGTGCCAGGCGGAGGAGCGGCCGCGCCGGAGCTCCGCGCCGTCGATGAGGTCGTCGTGGACGAGCGTCGCGACGTGGGCGAGCTCGACCGCGACGCCGCCGCGCAGGGCGCGCTCACGGTCGGGCGAGGTGAGATGGACGAGGAGCGGGCGCAGTCGTTTCCCGCCCGCGGCGACCGCGTTGCGGCCGACGGCTTCCACGGTGCCCGGATACCGGGCGACTGCGACGGCGAGGCGCGCCTCGAGCTCCGTCAGGAACGGCTTTGCCTCGAGCAGCACGACCTGCGCGCTCTGCGTGCTCACGACGGGCGCTCCGCGATGTGCAGCGCGACGCTGCCGCCGCCGAGAAGCCGATAGCGGACGGTCTCGAAGCCCGCCTGCTCGAGCAGCGCGGACAGGTCCTCGGGGCCTGGAAAGCGGCGCACGCTCGCGGGCAGGTACGTGTACGCCTTCCCGCCGGGGAGCACCTTGCCGGCAAGCGGCACGAGCACGTCGAACCAGAGCCGGAAGAACGGCCGCAGGATCCCGCGCGGCCGCGTGATCTCGAGCACGGCCACGCGTCCGCCCGGGCGCAGCACGCGACAGAGCTCCCGCAGCCCGCCCTCCAGATCGTCGAGGTTGCGGACGCCGAAGCCGACGGTCGCCGCGTCGAACGCTCCCTCGTCGAAGGGCAGCGCCAGCGCGTCCCCTTGCACCCACTCGATCGTCCCGGACTTTCGCCGCGCGCGCTCCAGCATCGGCTCGGAGAAGTCGAGGCCGACGACCCGCCCGCCGCGACGCTCGGCCTCGATCGCAAGGTCTCCGGTCCCGCAGCAGGCATCGAGCACGCGATCGCCGGGCCACACGACCTCCTTCACCGCGAGCTTCCGCCAGCGCTGGTCGAGCCCAGCGGTCATCACGCGGTTCATCACGTCGTAGACCGGCGCGATGCGGTCGAACATCCCGCGGACGTCGTCCGCCTGTAGCCGCCCGGACTCGTATCTCGTGTCGACGGTCATACAGGGTCGCCCTCGATGACGAAGTGCGCGCCGGCGGCGATTGCGTCGCGCAGGCGGAAGCGGGACGCGGCGAAGAGGTCGGCGAACTCGTCCTGGGTTCGCTCGCGGCCGCCTGGGATGACGAACATCGTGAGGTCCCCGAACTTCGTCTCGAGGTCCTCGTTCGGCCCGCCGACGAGGCGCTCGAGGACGAGGAGGACTCCGTCGTCCGGGATCGCGCGCCTGACGCTCTCGAGGATGCGCCGCGCGTCCTCGTCCTCCCAGTCGTGGAGGATCGCGCTCATGACATAGGCGTCGCCGCCCTCCGGGACGGAATCGAAAAAGCTCCCGGCGACGATCTCGCAGCGCTCGGCGACGCCACCGGCCTCGAGCACCGCAGGAGCTCCGGCGACGACGTGCGCCTGGTCGAAGAGCACGCCCTCGACGCCGTCGTAGCGGTTCAGGATCGCCGCGAGGAGGGAGCCGTTGCCGCCGCCGACGTCGACGATGCGGCGAAAGCGGCCGAAGTCGTACGCATCGAGAAGCGAAGCCGTCTGGGGGTGGAGCCGGCTCTGCATCGCCCGGTCGAAGTAGGCGCCCTCCTCGGGCCGCTCCGCGCGGTGTGTCCAGACGTCCATGCCATGGGTGCTCGCGAAGGCGTTCTCGCCCGACCGGACCGAGTCGGCGAGCCCCGACCACGCCTGCCACTCGTGGGGGCGGCCGATGAACTCGGCCCAACCGGCGAGCGAGTCGGGATCGTCGGTGCGCAGCGGCCGGCCCAGCTCCGTCAGGGCGAAGCGGCGATCCTCGTCCTCGGTCAGCACGCCCACGCTCGCGAGCGCGCGCAGGAGACGGTAGAGCGACGGCTCGTGCGCGCCCGTCGCGGCGGCGAGATCGGCGCTCGTCCTGCTCTCCTCGCCGAGGTGGTCGGGCACGCCGAGTGAGACGGCGGCCGAGATCGCCTGGGAGATGCGGTAGCCGTCGACCAGACGCTTCAGGGCGGCAAGCGAGCTCTGCGTCTCCGCGCTCACGACTCGGCGCCCCAGCGGCCGGAGAGCGAGTGCGGGACTCCGATCTGGTCGAGGCAGCGGGCGACGATGAAGTCCACGAGGTCGTCGATCGAGGACGGGCGGTGGTAGAAGCCGGGCGCGGCGAAGACGATCGTCGCCCCCGCATCGTGCAGCGTCGCGAGCCCCCGCAGGTGGATCGAGGAGAGCGGGGTCTCGCGCGGCACGAGCACGAGCTTCCGCCGCTCCTTGATTGCGACCGACGCGGCGCGATGGATGAGGTTCTGCATCGCGCCCGAGGCGAGGGTGCCGACCGTCGCCATCGAGCACGGGCAGATGATGTACGCGTCGACGAGCGCCGAGCCGCTCGCGTACGGGCTCTTGAAGTCGCCCTCCCCGTACACCGTGACCTTCTCCCGCGCGTCGCCGACGAAGCGCTCGAGCACCTCCTCGCGCGGCAGGGAAGGGTCGCCGTAGAGCTCGGTCGCGAGCACTTCGATCCCGGAGCCGGAGGCGGTGAGCCCCACTTCGCAGTCGGCCGCCGCCAGCGCGCGCAGCAGACGCTCGGCGTAAGGAGCGCCCGAGGCTCCCGTGATTCCGAGAAACACCCGCACGGGCGCAAGGCTACGTGGCGGGGTTATCCGTCGTCTTGAGAGCCGGGTCCCTTGGATGCCTCGAGGAACGCCCCGAGCGCCGCAAGATTCTCCTGCCCGAGGTACGCGTACGAGCCCATGACGGTATTGCCGAACTCGGCCGGGTTCGTCAGGTAGCGGATGAAGTACGCCTGGTCGTTGGTCTGCCCCACCTCCGTGAGGTCAGGAGCGCCGAGGTTGCCCGATCCCTGGCCCATGTACGTGTGGCAGTTCAGGCAGCCCGAGACCGCGAAGAGCTCGGCGCCCCGGACGGCTTCGGGGTCGTCTGCAAACCCCTGTTCTTGCGACCACTCCGGGACGAGGAGAATGAGCTCTGAGCCGAGCGCCTCGGTTGCAGTCGCGCCCTTCCACGTCAGCACGCCCATCGAGACCACGGTGAGGACGGCGGCGATCATGGCGACAGGGCGGCGCGAGGGCCTGCGCTCGCGGCTGCGGTCGTAGAACGGCAGCGCGATCAGCAGGATGAGCAAGAGCGTCGGGATCCCGACTGTCGCGATGACGACCGTTTCCGGCCACTCGAAGATCCGGAGGAGGTAGAAGAGGAAGTAGAAGTACCAGTCGGGACGCGGGATGAAGTCGGTCGTCCCCGGGTCCGCAGGCTCCGTATAGAGCGGGCCGAGGACACCCGGCTCGACGCCGTCGGCGTCCCAGTACCAGATCACCGCGAGACCGATGATCACGAGCACGACGATGAAGCCCATGACGGTGTCGTGCCACATCGCGAAGGGGTAGAACGGCTTCCCTTCCTTCTTGACGTCGTCCTTGTAGCGGGCGTTGTCCTCGCGGTTCAGCTCGCCGAGATCCTTCGCCATCAGCTCGCCTCTCGGCCCGTACCGCCGCGGACGAGCCCTTCACGCGCGCCGGTCGGCGGCGTCGCGGCGCGCTCACGGCCCGCCTCTTCCTTCGACCACGGCGGGGACATGACGCCGAGCCGGGCGACGAGGTAGAGATGGACCACGATCAGCGCGATGAGCGCGCCGGGGAGCACCAGCATGTGCAGCGAGTACCACTTGGGCAGCGCGTCCGAGGTGATCTCGGGACCGCTCGCGAGGAACGCGGCGAGCCACGGCCCGAGGAAAGGTGCGGTGCCGTTCAGGTTGATCCCGACGACGGTCGCCCAGTACGCGGTCTGGTCCCAGGGCAGCAGGTAGCCCGTGAAGCCCATGAGCATCCCGGACACGAGGATGAGGACGCCGATGATCCAGTTCAGCTCGCGCGGGTACTTGTACGCGCCGAACAGGAAAACCCGGCCCATGTGCAGGAAGAGCAGGATGATGAAGACGCTCGCCCCCCAGCGGTGCATGCCGCGCACGAGCCAGCCGAGCGTGACGTCGTTGGTGATGTGCTCGATCGACGAATACGCGACCGGCTTACCCGTGACCGGGTCGATCTCGGACGACGGCTTGTAGTACATCGCGAGGATCACACCGGTCAGCGCCTGCGCGCCGAACGCGATGAGCGAGGCAAAGCCGAGCGTCTGGGCCCAGCTGATGTCTCGAGGGACGTTGCGGAAGAGGAACCACTTCGTGCCCCGGACGAACGCGGTGCGCTCGTCGACCCAGTCGAGGGGCGCGAGGATCGCGTTGTCGACCAGGTGCTGGCGGCGTGTCTTCGTCGCCATTGCTAGCCCGTCACCTGGCTCGGGACGATGGGGTAGAGCCAGGCCTCGATGCCGTCGACGTGCGTTCCGGGCGTCGACCACGGATACCTCGAGATCGTCGCGTTGGCTCCCGTACCGCTCACGCTGCCGACGGCGTAGAGCTCGTGCAGGACGAGCCTGCCGTTCTTGATCGAGAACGTGTAGCGATCGAGAGAGCGCACCGGCGGGCCTGCGGTTCGGTTCCCCTCGGCGTCATACAGGCCTCCGTGACACGGGCAACCGAACGACTGGGCGAGCACCGGACGAAGCTCGACACCACCGACCTCCTTCATCGCCTCCTCGTCGATCGGGCCGTTCGGTTGCACCGGGCAGCCCATGTGGACGCAGCGGCTGTAGAGGATCGTGAAGCTCGGGTCGCCGGACTCGCTCTGGCCGTTGTTGCGGACGAACGCCGTGCGACGCGTGACCTCGCCCTGAGCGGGGTTGGCCAGATACGTCGCGATGACGTACTCGCCCTCCGGGAAGTTGTCGAGCGGCCCCAGGTCGGCGTCGGTCGTTTCCACGTCGGTGAAGGACGGAAGCACCATGAAGCCGAGCACTGGCAGCGTCAGCACGGCTCCGAGTGCGCCGCTCAGGCCGATCAGCGACGCCTCGAGGAACTTCGAGCGGGGATACGCGGGGAGCGGCTTCTCCGGAGCGGCAGCCGCGGGGGCCCCCACGTCCGCCACCGCGCGCGTCTCCGGCTCGACCTCGGGGACGTCGCCGCGGACGTCGCGGGTGACGTCCCGCGCCCAGAGCAGCCCGAGGACGACCGCGATGACGGCGCCGATCACCGCGACGATCCAGCTGATGACGAGCCCGAGGAGCAGGCACGCGACTCCGACCGCGAAACCGATCGGCCAAATGCTCGGGCCGGGCGTGTGCGGGGTGTCGGGACGGTTAGCGCTCAACGTCGGGCCCTGGGTGTTCGAGGCAGGTCTTCAAACCTGGTTCAACCCTCCGGGGATTCAATCGCTCGACCCTTGCGCATGTCAACGACGTGACGTCTGTCGCGACGCGGTGATTCTGCACTGTTCGCCCGACGGCTGTCAGGACAAGCTCCCGAGGCCGTACTCCTCCCACCTGCGGGTGACCAGCTCCCGGACCTCGTCGCTCATGACGATCTCCTCCGGCCACGGCCGCGCGTCCTCCTCGGGGAGCTTGTGGGTGGCGTCGATCCCGAGCTTGCCGCCGTAGAACTGGCGGCCGGGGGCGTGGTCGAGGTGGTCGAGGGGGCCCTCGGTGACGATCACGTCGCGCTTCGGGTCAACGTTCGCCGTCACGCGGAAGAACACGTCCTCGTAGTCGTGCACGTCCACGTGCGCGTCCACGACGACGATCGACTTCGTGAGCGAGAGCATCCCGAGCCCCCAGAGCGCATGCATCACCTTCTGCGCGTGCCCCGGGAACGCCTTGCGAATCGAGACGATCACGCAGTTGTGGAACGCGCCCGCGACGGGCAGGTCGTAGTCGACGATCTCGGGCAGCGTCATCCGCACCGCCGGCAGGAAGATGCGCTCCGTCGCCTTGCCGAGCCACGCGTCCTCGGCAGGCGGCTTGCCGACGACGATCGAGGGGTAGATCGCGTCGCGCCGCATCGTCATGGCCGAGATGCGGAAGATCGGGAACGGCTCGGCGTGCGAGTAGTAGCCCGTGTGGTCGCCGAACGGGCCCTCGATCCCGACGTCGTCCTTCGCGACGTGACCCTCGAGGACGATCTCCGCGTTCGCGGGCACCTCGAGGTCGACGGTCTTGCAGCGAACGAGCTCGACCGGCTCGCCGCGCAGGAACCCGGCGAGCATGAGCTCGTCGATGTGCTTCGGGAGCGGCGCGCTCGCCGAGTACGCGGTGACCGGGTCGAGCCCCAGCGCGACCGCGACGGGGATGCGGCCGTCCTCCGAGGCGAGCAGGTCCGCGCGCCCGTCCTTGTGCATCTGCCAGTGCATGAACGTGGAGCTCCGGTCGATCACCTGCATCCGGTACATGCCGACGTTGCGGACGCCCGTGTTCGGGTCCTTCGTGATGACCGCCGGAAGCGTGATGAACGGCGCCGGGTCGCCGGGCCAGCAGCGCTGGACGGGCAACCGCCCGAGATCCACGTCCGCCCCTTCGAAGAAGACCTCCTGACACGGCGCCTTCGAGACCGTCTTCGGCAGCGAGTCGGCGACCGACTTCAGCTTCAGCAGCCCCCTGACCTTCTCCTTGAGTCCCTGCGGCGGCTGCATGTCGAGGATGTCACCGAGCTTCGCCGCGGCATCGTCGAGGCGCTCGACGCCGAAGGCGAGGCACATGCGGCGCTCGGTCCCGAACTGGTTGATGAGCAGCGGATGGTGCGAGCCCTTCGGGTTCTCGAAGAGCAGCGCCGGCCCGCCCGACTTCACGACGCGGTCCGTGATCTCCGTGATCTCGAGGTCGGGATCGACCTCGGCCGAGATGCGCCGGAGCTCGCCCTCGCGCTCGAGGAGCGCGATCCAGTCGCGGAGGTCCCGGGGCGGCGGCAAGGCGAGTCAGTCTATGGACGCGAGCGCGTAGTCCACCGCCTCGTCCAGGGTCAGACGACGGCCCGCGGCGCGTCCACGCTCGAACTCTGCACCGGACACCGCCAGCACGGGCGCCGCGAGCTCGTCGCGCTGTTGCTCCCACACGCCGATCGGACCACGGGCTTCTTCGGCTTCGATCGCACCCCACAGACGCCCCGCGCGCGTCGAGTCCTCGTGTCTGGCCGCTATGCCGGCGATGCGTGCGAGCGAGAAAACCGTGCGCTGCCGTTCTCCGGTGGTGCGCGACAGCATGAGCGACCACACAGCTGTGTCTGAGGGCCTCGTCGAGCCGGCCGAGCTCGAACGCATACGAAGCCAGCAAGTCGAGGATCCAGGCTTGATGAAATGTGAAGCCGGCCACGTGGGCCAGCTCCGCGGAGTGCTCGAGCAGCTCGAGCCCGCGTTCGACGTTCCCCTCCCTGTACTCGACGCGACCGAGGCCGCCGAGCGCCGCTGCCTCGCCCACGCGGAACCGAAGCGCCCGACAGCGAGCGAGGCTCTCCTCGATCAGCGAGCGCCCGCGTTCCGCGTCGCCGATATACCAGACCTGGACGCCCAGGCGACTCAGGACGACGGCGATCCCCCGCTCGTCGCCGGCGGACCGATACAGATCGAGGCTCTTCTCGTTTCGGTCTTTGCCGTCCTCGGTCCGCCCGCCACTGAGGATGGTCGAGCTGGCGAGACAGCGCCAGCAGCCCGCGCGGAGCCCGTACGACAGCCCTTCCGCGCGCTCCAGCAACGCCCCGAAGCGCCGCACACCCTCGAACGGGCTGAGCGCCACCCAGAAGCCTTCGAGCGCGACCGCGATTCGCGCCGCGAGCTCGACATCGTCCTCGAACGCCCAATCGATCGCCGAGCGAAAGTTCTCCTGTTCGGCGATCGCGACGTCATGCCGCTGTCGTCGGTGAACCTCGATCGACTCGTAGGTCATCCCGAGGGACTGCGCGAGCTCGAGAAAGAACCGGGCGTGCCGCCGCCGAAGCAGTCCTTCGTCGCCCGACTCGCCGAGCCGCTCCGCTGCAAACTCTCGGATCGTCTCGAGCATCCAGTAGCGCTCGTCCGTGAAACGGAGGAGGCCCTTCTCGACGAGCGACTGCACGGTGTCGAGGTCGGCGTCCGCCACCTCCTCCGCGGCCGCAAGAGTGCAGCCGCGGGCGAAGACCGAGAGGCGCGCGAACAGCCGCTGCTCGTCCCCGTTGAGGAGGTCGTAGCTCCACTCGATCGTCGCGCGTAGCGTCTGCTGGCGGGGGTCTGCGTCGCGACCGCCCGTCAAGAGATCGAGGCGGTCCGAGAGGCGATCGAGGACCTGCGCCGGAGAGAGCGCCTTCGTGCGGGCGGCCGCGAGCTCGACGGCGAGCGGCAGGTTGTCGAGCCGCGCACAGAGCTCTCCGATCTCCTCGCTCGGAGCGAGCTGCGAGCGCATGCAGAAGAGCTCGACGGCCTCGGGCTCGGCGAGCGGCGGCACCTCGTACTCGACCTCACCGCGCACGCGCAGGCGCTCGCGACTCGTGACGAGCAAGGCAAGGTTGGGGCAGCGCTCGACGAGCGACGCGAGCTCCGGCGCCGCCTCGATCACCTGCTCCAAGTTGTCGAGCAGCAACAGCAGCTCCCGCTCGCCGACGTGCTCGGCGAGCCCGTCCGTGGCGCCGAGCGTCCGCGCGATCGCCTCGGTGACAAGCGCCGGATCGCGGAGCGCGGCAAGGCCGACCCAGAAGACGCCCGCCTTGTATTCGGGCACGAGGGTGGACGCCGCCTCGATGGCCAGGCGCGTCTTCCCCGTGCCGCCGGGGCCGGTGAGGGTGACGAGCCGCGCGCCGCCCTCGATCCGTGAGAGCACGGCCTCGACCTCAGCCTCTCTGCCCACGAACGAGCTCGCCGGTCGCGGCAGGTTCGTGTTCGAGATCGTCTTCAGCGGCGGGAAGGAGCCGTCCCCGAGCTGGAAGATCTGAACCGCCTCCGAGATGTCCTTGAGCCGGTGCTCGCCGAGGTCGGTGGGCGACCCCTCAACGAGCTCGGCGGTCGAACGAGAGAGGATGACCTGACCCCCGTGTCCAACAGCGGCGATGCGGGCAGCGCGATGGACGTCGGCGCCGATGTAGCCCTCCTCTGCGAGGAGCGGGTTGCCAGTGTGCAGGCCGATCCGCACCTGGATCGGCCCCTCCACCAGGGCTTCCGTCATCGCCTCAGCTGCCACTACTGCCCCCGGCGCCGTCGGGAACGCGAAGAAGAACGCATCCCCCTGCGTGTCCACCTCGACGCCGTCTTCTGCAGCGCAGGCCTCGCGGATCACCCTGCGATGCTCGGCCAACGCCGCGGCGTAGGCGTCGGCCCCGAGCTCCTGCAGGAGCCGGGTCGAGCCTTCGACGTCCGTGAACAGGAACGTGACGGTGCCGGTCGGGAGATCCGCACGCATGCGGCGCAATCATGCGACGGTTGTGACGCGAGAAGCTAGTGGCCGGCGCGCTTGCGGCGATGGCCTAGCCAGGTGTTGAGCTCGCCCAGCAGGATCACCGCGATGAAGACCAGGCCGACGACGAGCATGGAGAGGACGATGTTCCTCCCCTCTTCCGCCGCATCGGCGAGGACCGGAGCGAGGACGCTGCTCATCGGCGGCCGACTCTACCCGACGAGGCGGGCGTGTGCAGCGAGCGCCTCGCTCACCTGCTCGTCGCCCGCGGCCTCCCGGGCCAGCGCCTCGAGCGCGGCCCCGTCGCCCGTGAGACGAAGCTCCGCGCGGGCCCCGTCGAGACCGCCCCGGCCGAGCCTCGCCGCTGTCGCCGCCCAGGCAGCGCCGTCGCCGTCACGCCCGTCGGCGCGGGCTTGCGCGCAAAGGGAGATGAGCTCGGAGAGGTCCGCGACCGCCGCGGCGCTGCCGGTGCGCGCGACGCGGACGAGCCCGTGGGCGTAGAGGTAGTCGCCGAGCAGGAGCGCGGTGTCCCGGTCGGGAGGAGCGAAGAGCCGCGGCTCGCCGTAGTGCACGAGGTAGCCCTCGTAGATCGTCTCCACTCCGAGCCGGAGCTCCTCGGGTGCGAGCGGCGAGAACACCGGCAGCGCGCTGCGTTCCGTTTCCGGGACGAGCGCTTCCTTCCAGAGCGGGCTCTCGCCCGCGGCCTCGTCTGCGATGACGTCCCACATGGGACGGACCCTAATCCGCGCCCGAGGCGGCCCGCGGCGGTTCGAGCTCGACCTCGACCGGAACCTCCGGCTGTCCGTCTTCCCAGGTCTCGAGCTCGACGCGCTGGCTGAAGAAGCCCCAGATCGCGCGCAGGCCCGCCATCGTCGGGAGCGCGACGAGAACACCTGCGATGCCGTACAGCTCGCCGCCTGCGAGGAGGCCGAAGATCACGAGCAGCGGGTGGAGGCGGAGCGCGCTCGCCATGACGTTGGGCACGACCACGTGCCCCTCGACCTGGTAGATGAAAAGGAAGAGGAGCGCGACCCAGATGACGCTGACCGGGTCGACGAAGAGCGCGTAGATCGCAGGCGGCACGGCCGAGAGCCACGGACCGATGTACGGGATCACCTCGATGAAGGCGGTCCACAGCCCGAACAGGAGCGCGTACTCGTCGGCCCCCTCGACGAGCCCCGTGACGCCGAGGATGTACATGCCGACGCCGGCGCTCGTGCCGATGACGGTCGAGAGGATCGCCTGCCCCTTCACGTAGCCCCAGAGCGCGCTCTCGATCTGCTGTGTCAACGGCGGCCCGTTGTGCGGGGGGAAGCGCGCGTCGATCGAGCGCTCGAGCCGCGGCATGTCGAGGAGCATGTAGATCGAGATGACCACGACGAGGATCAGCGAGAACAGGAGCAGCACCACGGAGAACGCCGCACCCCGGGCGAACTCGATCGCCTCCTGTGCGTAGCCCGAGATCTCGCCGGCCCCGAGCCCGTCGATCCACTCGTTCACCTGCTGGCGGACCTTGATGTTCTCGAGCCCGTGGTCGTCGAGCCACGCCTGCAGCCCGTCGATGTCCTCCTCAGCCGCAGTCTGACCCGCGCCGGGGCGCTCCTCCGTCACGTACTCGTCGATCCGGTCTGCCGCATTCCGCGCCTGGTCGAAGGCGACGACGCCGATCGCGATCAGCAACGCGGTGACGACTGCCGCGAAGAGGAGGTAGACGATCGCGACCGAGATACCGCGCGGGAGCTTCAGGCTCGTCAGGTCGCGGACGAGCGGGTTGAGCATGAAGGCGATGACCGACGCCGTCAGGAAGAGGAAGAGGACGTGCGCCAGCGTCTGCGCCAGCAGGAACGTCAGGATGAGGAGGACCGGCAGTCCGACGAGCTGGACCCAGCGCGGGATCGTGATCGTCGGGCCGCGTCCGGCCATGCGGATGATCGTACAGAGGCCGCACGCGGAATCCCGCGTCGCCGGCCCGGTAGCGCGCTGGCGACCTTGCTACGGTCCGGACATGAGCACGACGCCCCGGTCGCGGCACGCTGCCCGGCTGCGCGCACATCGGCGGCGGGCGCAGGCGCGGGCGCGGTGGTTCGTCCTGGGCGTGGCCGTCGCCGTGCTCCTCGCGGTGACGTTCGCGGTGACCGCCTTCTCGGGCGAGGAATCGGCGCCCGGGACGGTGCGGCCGACGCCGACGAACGCCCCCGTCACGACCACCCGCCCGGAGCCGCTCGTCCTCGCGACCGTCGGGAACCTCCGCATCCAGTCGCCCGTCGCGCAGGACGGCGTTACCACGGTCGGCTTCCACGGCGCCGGCGAGGGAGCGCTCGTGCTCCAGCCAGTCGGGCCGCAGGCGAACGAAGGACTGCTCGCGCGGCTCTGGCACCGGATCACCGGCTCTGAGCACCGCGGGCTTCCCTGGTACCAGCTCGAGAGCGGCTCGCTGACGACGCTCGATGTCGGGGCGGTGCCGGGAACCGACGTGTACTCCCCGATCGACGGGACCGTCGTCGCGATCCGCGACCACATCGTCTCCGGCCGCCACGCGGGCTCCGAGATCGAGCTGCGCCCGTCGTCGGCGCCCTCGCTCGTCGTCGCGCTCCAGCACGTCGGCACCGACCCGGCGCTCTCCGTTGGACAGAACGTCGCGGCGGGGTCGTCCAAGCTCGGCACGGTCGTCGACATCACGAAGCTCGAGCAGCAGACGCTTGCGCGCTACTCGGGAGACAGCGGCGCGAACGTCGCCATCCAGGTGTATCCGTCGGCGACGCTCGGCGTGCCCTAGATCGCCGACTGCGTGCGGATCCTCTTCGTCGCCGACGTCGTGGGGACGCCCGGGCGCAATGCGCTCGAGGCACGTCTTCCCGGCCTCCGGGCCGAGCTCGGCATCGACGCGTGCGTCGTGAACGGCGAGAACGCCGCCAACGGTGTCGGGATCACGCCCCGCCTCGCCGACAAGCTGCTCGCCGCCGGCGCGGACGCCATCACGCTCGGCAATCACGCGTTCCGGCGCACGGAGATCGGCCCGTACCTCGACGAGTCGGACCGCGTCATCCGGCCGGCGAACATGTCCGTCAACACGCCAGGGCGCGGGCTCGCGATCGTGCCGACCGCGACAGAGGCGCCGCTCGCAGTGATCAACCTCCTCGGCTCGCTCTTTCTCCACCCCGCGACCTCGATGTTCGAGCTGGTGGACGGGCTCGTCGACGCGGCCAGGGAGCAGACGCCGCTCGTGCTCGTCGACGTCCATGCGGAGGCGACGAGCGAGAAGGTCGCGCTCGCGCGCTGGCTCGACGGCAAGGTCACGGCGGTCGTCGGAACCCACACGCACGTGCAGACGGCCGACGCGCGCGTGCTGCCCGGCGGGACCGCGTTCATCACCGACGCCGGCATGACGGGTCCGCACGACTCCGTCATCGGCGTCGAGGCGGAGCTCGCGATCCGGCGGATGCGAACCGGTCTGCCCGTGCGCTTCGAGACTGCGGCGGGCGACGTGCGGATCGAAGGCGCGGTGATCGACTGCGATCCCGCCACGGGCCGCGCCTCCGCGATCGAGCCGCTGCGCGTACCGGTCTCCTAGACTCCCGAAGAGTGCTGTACCGGCCGGAGGCGTTCGAGGCGCTCACGGACAGCGCCTGGGAGCCGGATCGAGTACGCGACCGGATCCGGGACATCGTCGCGCACGCCGACGCCGAGCTCCGCGGGCCCCGTCTCTTCTGGCGCGCCGACGACTGGGATCGCTGGCATGCGACGAGCCCGATGAAGAGCCTCTACGTCGGCTCCGCGGGCGTGCTCTGGGGGCTCGACGCCCTTCGTCGCCGAGGCTACGCCGAGACGACGCTCGACCTCGCAGAGCTCGCCGTCCGAAACCTCGAGCTCTTCCGCGAACGCCCCGACTACATGAAGGGAATCCCGCTCCCGGAGCCGCGCGAGTCGGCGCTGCTCGCGGGCGAGACCGGAGTCGCGCTCGTGGCCTGGCGCGTCGCGCCGAGCGACGAGCTCGCCGATCGCCTCCACGAGCTCGTGCGCGGCAACGTCGACAACGAGGCGGACGAGATCATGTGGGGCTCGCCCGGCACGCTCCTCGTCGCGCGCGCGCTCCTCCACTGGACGGGCGACGAGCGCTGGCGTGACGCCTGGAACGAGTCCGCCGAGGCCCTCCTCGCTCGACGCGGCGACGACGGCCTGTGGACGCAGCGGCTCTACGGCCAGGAGCACCGGAGCCTGACGCCGCCGCACGGCCTCGTCGGGAACGTGGAAGCGCTGGTTCAGCTGCTCGACGACGACCGACGGGCGACGCTCGAGCGCGAGACGGGGTCGATCCTGCGCGAGACGGCGGTAGTCGAGGGCGAGCTCGCCAACTGGCCGCCCCGCCCCCGGCCGGACCTGCCCGGCCCGGACGGCCAGATTCGCGTTCAATGGTGCGCGGGCGCGCCGGGCATCGTCATCGGCGCGGCGAGCTACCTCGACGAGGATCTCCTCCTCGCCGGCGCGGAGCTCGTGTGGCGGGCCGGCCCGCCGACGATGGAGAAGGGGCCGTGCATCTGCCACGGGACTGCCGGCAACGGCTACGCGCTCCTCGCCGCCTTCGCCCGCACCGGCGACGAGGTGTGGCTCGAGCGTGCGCGCCGGTTCGCGGCCCACGCGCTCGAGCAAGTCGAGCGCGGCCGCTCCGAGCGCGGACGCGGACGCTACTCGCTATGGACGGGCGACCTCGGTGCGGCGCTCTTCGCCGCCGACTGCATCGAGTCGCGGACCTCGTACCCGGTCGTCGGCTCGCTCGACTGGTAGCGCACCTCCGGGAGCAGCAGCCAGAGCGCCACGAAGGGCGCGAACCACGGCAGGTAGAGGTAGAACCAGTGGCTCAGCGAGAGCTCGAAGGCGACGAGCACCGCCGCCGTCAGTGCTGCGAGCTGCACGGGGGTCTTGACCCTCGGGAGGACGCCGACGACGAGCGCGAGAGCAACCGCCCCGACGGCGACCACCGGCTGCAGGAAGCCGAGATCGGGAATCCCCTCCGCGTGGTACTGACCCCATTCCCAGAGCGAGAACGGCGAGTTGCGCCCGAGCTGGAATGCGAGTGTCCGCTCCCAGAACGTCTCGATGGCGCCCCACAGGCTCGGCTCGAGCAGGAGCACCGAGAACGCGAGCAGCGTGATGCCGAGGAACGCGGCCCCGAAGCGGGCGAGGCTGCGGGCCGTGAGCGCTGGATAGCCCGCCCAGAGCGGCACGAGCAGGAGCGCGCCGAACTTCGTCCAGCCCGCCAGAGCGACTGCGGCGCCTCTCGCCATCGGGTAAGGAGGCGAGCCAGAAGCCCCAGACGAGGAAGGCGGGCATGATCGCGTCGTTCGTGTTCGCGTTCAGCGTGTACGCGGTGAACGGGTAGGCGGCCCACGCGAACGCGAGCGCCGCGGCGAGCGGCGCGCCGCCGAAGCGGAGCCCGACGAGCACGAGGCCGAGCACGGTCAGCAGGTCGAACGCGATCGACGTCGCGTGCGCCGCGGGAAGCGAGTCCCACTTCCCGCTCCAGCCGAAGATCGCGGTCGCCGGGACGTATGCGAGGTAGGACACGGGCCCGTACGTGTCCCCGCGCTCGTTCGCAGACTCGCAGAGGCCGTTCGTCTGGATCCGGTCGCGTACGTCGCCGTCGACGTCCTCGGGCCCGCACTTCTCGAGGTCGTCGCGCACCGGCATGTGGCCGTACGGCGCCTGGCCATCGAGGATCCGGCTGGCTCCGATCACGCCGGCGTAGCCGACGTCGATGACGCCGCGCGGCGTCTCGGCGTTCAGCCCGATCCGGAAGCCGAGCAAGAACACGGTCGCGACGGCGAGCACCCAGACGGGC
Organism: uncultured Actinomycetes bacterium; assembly: GCA_963793035.1. Taxonomy (GTDB): domain Bacteria; phylum Actinomycetota; class Thermoleophilia; order Gaiellales; family Gaiellaceae; genus GMQP-bins7. The sequence continues at coordinate 30,821 of CAWBYI010000009.1, read as the reverse complement.
CACAGCGGGCTCAGCACGCGAGCGCGGCCCCGAAAGCCGACCCAGGCCGCGCGGCCGAGGAGGTAGAGGAGCGGCGGATAGGCGAGCGGCACGCTCGTGAAGATGTCCCCGCGGTTGAAGAACGCGAGCGACACGGAGAAGGAGAGCAGCGCGAGGAGATCGAGGTTCCGCAGCGAGAGCGGCCGCCGCAGGTCGGCCAGGCCGAGCAGGAAGACCGCGCACAGCGCGAGCCAGACGTACCAGCTGTTGAGGGTGCGGCCGCCGAACGCGCCCGGGCGGCCGCGGGCCATCTTCCAGGCGACCTGTGGACCGGTCCACGCCTCGGTCACGCGCCCGGTCAAGTCCTCGACCCGGACGAGCGCCACCTGACCGGCCTCGCCGGACCAGGCCTTCACGGTCCACTGCTTTCGCACCGGGTCGAAGTCCGCGGACGTGCTCGGGTCGGGCGGGTAGCGGTCGAGCCAGTCCGCCACCTTCGGATCGTCGAGAGCGATGCGGGTTGCCTGGTCCTCGGTCAGCCGGGCGATCTCGGCGCCGGGCGCCGCCGACGCGGGCGACGCGAGCGCGACGGCCGCGACAATCGCGGCCGCGAGAAGACTCAGCCGCGCGGGCCGAACGACCAGAGCTTGTTGCCGATGAAGTTGACCGGCGTGACGAGGACGATCGCGATCGCCTGGGCGACGATCTCGCTCGCACCCGCCTCGACGAGGAGATGGAGCACGACGAGGTTCGCCGCGAGCGCGAGCGTCGAGACGACGAGGAAGCGCATGCCCTGATACGCGACATGGCCTCGCTGCGCACGGAAGGTCCACAGACGGTTCCACGTGTAGTTGTTCGTCACCGCGACGAGGAACGAGCAGATCGCGGCCGGGGCGTAGTGCATGTCGAGCCCGAGCACGAGGAGCGAATAGACCGCGAGATTGACGGCGTACCCGCTCGCGCCGACGACGCAGAACCTGACCAGCTGCTCCCAGTTCCCGCGACGGCGAAGCGCTGCGCTCACGCGCGCTCGCGTAAACGGCACGCTCACTTCGGCCTGGGGCGGGTCCACAGTCGGCGAGCGTAGCCGAGACCCCGGCCACGTCCACCCCTGATCGGGTCAGCCACGCCGGAATCCGCCGGCACCCACGAGCGGCACGAACCGGCACGGGATCGAGGCGCGCTCCAACGGACCGTCGGGTGTCTTCACGACCTGGACGAGCTCCTGCCCCCAGCGCGTTCCTCGCGGGACGACGAGCCGGCCGCCCTCGACGAGCTGGTCGTAGAGCGCGTCCGGCACGGTGGGCGCGGCGGCGGCGACGGCAACGGCGTCGAACGGCGCCTTCTCGGGCACGCCGAGCGAGCCGTCACCCAGGCGGACGTCGACGTTGCGGTAGCCAGCGGCTTCGAGCAGGCCTTGTGCGCGCTCGTAGAGCTCAGGCACGCGCTCGATCGTCGTTACCTCGCGCGCGACCTCGGCGAGCACGGCGGCCTGGTAGCCGGATCCCGTGCCGACGTCGAGAACGTGCTCGTCGCCCTTCAGCTCGAGGAGCGAGCAGATCGCCGCGACGATGAACGGCTGCGAGATCGTCTGGCCGGATCCGATGGGGAGCGCACCGTCTTCGTAGGCGAGGTCGCGCATGCCCTCGGGGACGAAGAGCTCGCGCGGCACACGGGCCATCGCCTCGAGCACGCGCTCGTCCGTGATCCCCCGTTGCCGGAGCTGACGCTCGACCATCGCCCGCCGTGCCCCAGCCGGATCCGCGGCCACCGGCCCGAGGTCACTTCGCGAGCGTGCGCAGACCTGCGTAGCGCGCCGCCTGACGCCCGCGCATGCGGAGCGCGAGAGCCGGCAGCACGACCGTGACGACGTAGCCCGCGACGGGGATCAGGGACACCATCAGGATCAGTACCCCCACTGCGCCGACGTATGCGCCGACGCCGAGCCTCGTCGCGCCGCGCCGCATCGCGCCGAGCACGACGACGGCCGCGGCGAGCGCCCCCACGAGGCCGCCGACGATCCCGGCGATGGTCTCCGCCGTGTCGCCGATCAGGTACCCGGCCACCGCGCCGGCGCCGGCGCCGAATGCGACGGCGATGCCGGTTCCGACCGCGTTCGCGGCCAGGAGGCCGGAGATGATCACGCCGAACCCGAGCCCGAGCCCGAGCGTGACGCCGATCGTGTACCAGTCGTCCACGTCGCCAGTCTACGGCCCCGGTCTTGTGCTCGGTTCCGGGCGGCAATCCGATCGGCGCGCATCCGCGTAGTCCCGGTGGACCCACCGGAGAGGGGAGGTACTGCTATGCGCAAGCGCAGTGTCGTCGTAGTCGTCGGGCTGGTCCTGGGCGCGCTTCTGGTCGCGTCCCTCGCGGTCGCAGCCGGCGGAAAGAAGAACTTCCGTGCGGGTGACCTCGTCGGGTACGAGGAGAACCCGGACATCTCGACGGTCGCGTCGGGCTCGTTCAAGGCGACCATCGACGAAGACGCCCAGACGATCGAGTACGAGCTCAGCTACTCGGGGCTCGAGGGCACCGTCCTGCAGGCGCACATCCACTTCGGCAAGCGTGCGATCAACGGCGGGATCACCGTGTTCCTGTGCGGAACAGCGGCGAGCCCCGGGCCCGCAGGTACGCCCACGTGCCCGCAGTCGGGCACGGTCTCTCGGACGGTCGGCGTCGGCGACATCCTCGCGCCCGGAACACAGGGCATCGAAGCGGGGAACTTCGCCGAGCTCGTCGCCGCCATGCGGAACGGGAGCACGTACGCGAACGTGCACTCGACCAAGTGGCCGGGCGGCGAGATCCGCGCCCAGATCAACGACCGCTGACGGCGGGTGGAAGGGGGCCAGGTGATGCCTGGCCCCTTCTCCAGTTCCTAGCCGCCTTCGAGGCGGCCGATGACAGCGAGCCCGAACGCGGCGGCGCGGGCGCCGTCCACGACGCGGTGGTCGAACGTGATCGCGATCGCCCCCTGCTCGCGGACGACGACCTCTCCGTCGCGGACGACGGCGCGTGGCGCGATGCGGCCTACGCTGAGGATCGCGACCTCGGGATGGTTGACGATCGGGGTCTGGAACAGCCCCGCGAGCTTCCCCGCACTCGAGACCGTGAAGGTGGAGTCGCGTAGCTCCTCCGCGCGCGATCGTGCCGGTGCGTGCGGCCTCGGCGAGCCGCTCGATCTCGGCGTGGATCTCGGCGATCGTCCGGTCGCGGCAGCCGCGGACGACAGGCACGACGAGGCCCTGATCCGTCTGCACGGCCACGCCGATGTCGCAGCGGTCGAGGTACACGATGTCGTCGCCGTCGAGGCGGGCGTTCAGCTCGGGGAACTCCGCGAGCGAGTCCGCGCACGCCTTGACGACCGTCGCGAGCAGCTCGGCGCGCGGCACCGCGCCGAAGTCGCACTCCTCGACCCACGTGACCGGCGGCACCTCTCGGTGCGCGCGCGCCATGTGCTCGGCGATGAGCCGTCGCACTCCCCGCAGCGGCTCTCGTCGCCCTTCGGCGGGTGCGCCGTCGGCGGCAGCTCGGACGTCGTCCTCCGTGATACGCCCACCCGGACCGGTTCCCGCCACGCGGGCGAGATCCACGCCGAGCTCGCCGGCGATCCGCCGCACGAGCGGCGTCGCCTGCACCTTCCCTCCTCCGCCGGCGGAAGCGGGCGCCGAGGCAGCGTGCGAACCGCCTTGTGTCAAATTGACACTTGGCGCGCTCGCTGCCTCTGGCAGCGCCTCGTCTGGCCCGCCGATGAAGACGAGGATCGTCCCGACCGGCGCCACCTCGCCCTCCGGCACGACGATCCTCAGGACAGTTCCGGCATAGGGAGACGGGATCTCGACCGTGGCCTTGTCCGTCTGGATCTCGACGAGCGGGTCGTCCTCGGCGATCTCCTGACCCTCCGCGACAAGCCAGCGCGACACCTCGCCTTCGGTCAGGCCCTCGCCGAGGTCGGGCAGCTTGAACGACTGCGCCATCGTCAGGAAGTGAATCGAATCGCGTCGTGGGAAAGCACGGCGTGGACACCCTGGGCGCCGTTCACGACCTGCGTCACGCGAAGGTCGACGACGACGCTCGCGAGCGCGAGCGCGTCGGCGCGCTCCAGTCCGTGCTCCCGCCCCATGAGCTCGAGCATGCCGTCGAGCGCGAGCGCGGACGCCTCGTCGAGGTCCTCGTCGAAGCCGAACGTGATCCAGGCTGCTGGCGTCCACGCGGTGGGCCAGTCGAGCTCCGGCGTGTCGGCGAGGGTCAGCGTCAGCTCCCCGTGGGCGAGCGGGCACTCGATCGCGAGCTGCGAGACCTCGCCGTCGCCCTGTCGTGCATGGCAGTCGCCTGCCGAGAAGAGCGCGCCGTCGACCGGAATCGGCAAGTACAGGCGGGTGCCCGCGACGAGCTCCTTGCAGTCGATGTTCCCGCCGGAGGCGCGTGGTGGAGCCGTCGAGTGGGCGCCGGACTCAGCCGGTGGCATGCCCATGACTCCGAGGAACGGCGCGAGGTCCACCTCGCGCCCGCGCTCGTCGCGGCCGACTCCACGATCCACGTCGAGCTCCCAGTGAAGGAGGACGCCGTCCGAGACGAGCCCGAGCCGCTCGTTCATCGGAGACGACCAGGCGGCCGCCCCGCACCAGCCCCAGCTCCCTGGGGCGACACGGTCGATCGCGACCTCGAGCGTCTGTCCGGCGCGAGCGCCACGGATCTCGATCGGCCCGATCAGCGCGTGACCGGCATCGAGCTCCTCGTCGCGCGGCTCGAACTTCGTCCCCGGCTCGACGTGCCAGCCGGAGTCGAGCGTCGAGAACGCGATCGTGTCCCCGGAGTCGATCGTGAGCACGGGCTCGAGGTCGCGGGAGAAGTGCCCGTGCAACGTCCGCCGCTCGAGCGGGATCTCGTGGACGGCCATCAGGCGAGCCGCTCGGCGAGGCCCTCGTAGTGGTCGACGAGCCCGTCCTCGCCGAACCGGATCTCCGCGACGAAGCCTTCCGAGCTGAAGCGAATCGCTCCGTCGCCCAGCGGCTCGTAGCGCTGCGGCGCCTCGTGGACCTCGAGCTCGGGGACGGAGACCCAGCGCATGACGTAGTCCCGCGCAGGACCGCCCGCGAGAAGCCCGTCACGAAGCACGGGCAGGGAGTTGAAGAGCGGCGAGTTGCCGAGGTCGAAGCAGTCGAGCCCGTCGAGCTCGACCTCGAGCGTGCGCTCGCCGACGACCTCGACGCGCAGCGTCTCGGGCTCGAGCTCGTAGCGGAGCTCGTAGGCGACGCCGACCTGCGTGCCCCGCGCCCGAAGCGCCGACCCGTCGACGTCAACCCGGGCGATCTCCATGCGCGGCTCGTCGAGCCCGCGCCAGACGACCGTCGTCACGACGCGAGCACGCGCCTGGCCGCGTCGACGACACGCTCGACCGAGGGCATGTACGCATCCTCGATCTGCCAGTACGGGTACGGCACGTCGTACCCGGTCACGCGCACGACGGGGGCGCGGAGGTCGTAGATCGCCTTCTCGGCGAGCACGGCGGCGATCTCGGCTGCGTATCCGCACGTCCTGGGAGCTTCCTGCACGAGCACGGCCCGCCCCGTCTTCGACACGGAGGCGAGCAGCGACGTCTCGTCGAAGGGCTTCAGGCTCCGGATGTCGAGCACCTCGACCGACGCCTCGCTCGCGAGCGCGTCCGCGGCGCTCTCGGCGAGCGGCACCATCGCCCCGTAGGCGACGATCGTGATGTCCGTGCCCTCCCGGGCGACGCGCGCCTCGCCGAGCGGGACGACGTGCTCGCCGTCCGGCACCTCGCCCTTCGCGGTGCGGTAGTGGAGCTTGGGCTCGAAGACGACGACCGGATCGGGATCGCGGATCGCGGCCGCGAGGAGTCCCTTCGCGTCGGCCGGGTTCGACGGGATTGCGACCTTCACGCCTGGCGTATGCACGTAGTACGTCTCCGGCGAGTCGTCGTGGAGCTCGGGCGCACGCACGCCGCCGCCATACGGCATCCGGATGACGATGGGGAAGGACATCTTCCCGCGCGTTCGCCAGCGGTAACGACCGACATGGTTGATGAGCTGGTCGAGCGACGGGTAGCTGAACGCGTCGTACTGCATCTCGCACACGGGCCGCCAGCCCGCCATGCAGAGCCCGACAGCGGTGCCCAGGATCCCGGCTTCTGCGAGAGGAGTGTCGACGCAACGATCGGCGCCGAAGCGCTCCTGGAGACCGGCCGTCGCCCGGAAGACGCCGCCCAGCTGGCCCACGTCCTCGCCGAGCACGAGCACCGTCGGGTCGCGGTCCATCTCGACGTGGAGCGCGTCGTTCACCGCCTCGACGAGCAGGCGCTCGCTCATTGCCCGAGGATCCGCCTGAGCTCGGCGAGGTCGTCCGCGAAGGACGGGAGCGGCTCGGCGTACGCGTGCTCGAAGACGAGCGAGACGTCCGCGGGCGGCTCGGCCTCGGCCTCGGCGATCCCGGCCCGCATGCGCTCGAGCGCGTCGCCTCGGATCTCGGCTGCCTGCTCGCCGCTCAGCAGGCCGAGACGCTCGAGGTAGCGCTCGTACCGGCCGAGGCATTCGTTCTCGCGCGCCTCCTCGACCCGCTCCTCGTCGACGTACAGCGAAGGATCGTCCGCCGTCGCGTGCGGGGCGGCGCGATAGGTGACCGCCTCGATGAACGTCGGCCCCTCGCCGGCACGGGCACGCGCGACCGCTTCCCGCGTCGCGTCGTATACGGCGAGCACGTCGTTGCCGTCCACCCGGACGGCCGGAATCCCGTAGCCGATCGCCTTGTCGGCCAGCGTCGGCGCCGCGGTCTGCTTCGAGAGCGGCGTCGAGATCGCCCACTGGTTGTTGTTGCAGAGGAGGACCACCGGCGCCTTCATGACTCCCGCGAAGGTCGCGCCCTCGTGGAACGCGCCCTCGGAGGTCGCCCCGTCGCCGAAGCTGACGAGTGCGACGCGGTCCTCGTTCTTCAGCTTCGAGCCCCAGGCGAAGCCGACGGCGTGCGGGACCTGGGTGGCGATCGGGACGCAGATCGAGGCGACGTTGAACTCCCGAGGGTCCCACCACCCGGCCGGATGGCCGCGCCACCAGGAGAGCACCGTCGACACCGGCATGCCGCGAAGGAGGCCGATGGCCGAGTCGCGGTAGCTCGGAAAGACCCAGTCCCGCTCCTCGAGCGCGAAGACGGAGCCTGCCTGCATCGCCTCGTGGTTCCAGAAGATCGCGTACGTCCCGATGCGGCCCTGCCGGTGATAGACGACGGAGCGCTCGTCGTACGTGCGCAGCAGCACCATGCCGCGGAAGAGCTCGAGGTGCTGCTCCGGAGTGAGGTCGATCTCGCCGTCGGGAAGCCCGTGGCCGTCGCCGATGACGCGGCGCAGGCCCCCTTCGGCCGGCAGGACCAGGCTCATCGGGCGCTCAGTCTATGCGGAACCTCTCCGCATACCGAGGTGTACGACGGGCGTACTCGAACGGGAGGTTTCCGATGAATCGGCTCGTCTTCGTGGTGTGCGCTTTCGCCCTTTCGGCAGCAGTGACTCCGACCGCGGCGCTCGCGAAAGGCGCGAGCGAGGCCCGCATCGTCGGGCCCGGACTCTCCGGCTCGATCCAGCTCGGCGGCTCGGGCGAGCCGGACAGCGGCGGGCAGCTCGCCGACATCGCCCAGTCCGCCGGCTTCTTCGCCGCGGTCTTCGGGCAGACGCCGGATCCGATGCTCGACGAGCGGCCGGCAGGGTCGCTCGGCCCGAAGTACACCGTCACGTATGTGATGCCCGGCCCCGACAACCAGCGGAGCGAGCTGGTTCAGGACGTCTACCCGTACGCCGAGCCGCACCCGGCGACGTATACGGCGCCCGGCCAGCGGTTCTGGACGACCGAGCGGACGCACGGCGGCTGGTACGTCGCCACGTGGGAGCCGCTGAAGGAGCAGCTCGTCGCAGCAGGGCTTCCGGCCACGGCGCCGGCCGTTGGCAGCGATGGCGGCGACGGCGACGGGTTCCCTTGGATCATCGTCGGCGTGCTCGCTGCACTCGGCGTCGCCGCGCTCGTTGCCCTCACCGCGACCGGCAGGAGACACCGGCCGGCGGCAGCGTCGTAGGAGTTACCCCCGACAGGCCGGACATGAGACGTTCCGGCCGGCTGCGAGGTCTGTGACCCATTCGCTCAGCAGGTTGCCCTCGACGCGGGTCGTGTAGAAGCGCGGAGAGGGCAGGGCGCAGTGGTAGCCGCCACACGCCAGGTACGAGCGGTAGTTCGGCTCCTGCTTCAGTGCCGTCTCCTGCTGAGCGAGAAGCGGCTCGAAGAACGACCGGGGAACGCCGCTGGCCTTGAGGTACATCTTCTGCACGTTGTCCCCGGAGTAGTTGAAGCGCGCGAACGTCCGCTCCGGATAGGTGCGAGCCAGCTCGGTGACGTAGTCGACCATCGTGAAGCCGGCGGTACCGGGTCGGTAGAAGGAGGGGAAGTGCCGGGGCGCGCCCCACGGCTCGAGCGATACCGGCCCCGGGGTGACGAAGGCGAACGAGTCGCTGAGCTGGGTCACGCGCGCCTGCGGCCACTGCGCGATGACCGAGGGCGCATGGAAAGCTGAACCCACACTTCCCGCGCTGCACCCGGCGACGAACACGGCGCCCGGGTCGAAGCGTTCGAACGCCCAGCGCAGTGCGGCCTGCGAGTTCTGCCAACCACGCTGCTCCACGGTGACGTTCCCGTACGTCGCCCGGCGGTCGCCGATGTGGACGTCGCCCGTGCACGTGGGAATGACGACCCAGCTCCAGTCGCGAAACGGGTTCCGGGGATTCGAGAGCTCGAAGATGCCGCGGTCGTGGGCGGGATTGTCCTCGGGGCCGGCAGTGTCCTCGAACCATCGGCTGCCGACGGCGCACGTGGTCTCGTCGAAGCACGCGCCGCCTCCCTGGAAGAAGACAACGAGCTTCTTGGGATCGGCGACCCGGGTCCAGAACGTGAACGGGCCTCCGCGGGCGCACCGCGTCTTGCCACCCGGAGCGATCGGCGTCCATGACGCGCCCGTCCCGGTCGGAGGCGGCGGCACGGGTGACGGTGGCGGAGGCGGCTGCGGCGCCGGCTCGGGTGCCGGCGGCGGAGGCGGCTGCGGCTCCGACTCCGAGCCGCCGCCACAGCTCGTGAGCAGGAGGCCGACCGCGAGCGCACAGGTCGCGAGAGCGCCGCCGGAGCGAGTCGCCGACTTCACGTCAGGACCGTAACCGCATTGCGCTCAGCCTCGAAGACCGCGTGCTCCACGTCGCCGAGGTCCTCCCCGTCCGCCTGCAGGGGCAGCGGGCTGTCGCACAGCACCTCGAGCCGGTCGGCGTCGTGCACGTACACGACGTCGTCCGGCTTGGCGCGGTCCATTCCCGATACCGCGTGTCGCAGGATCCGCGCCAGCCCCCGCGCTCGCACCCTCGTCGGCCCCACGAGGTCGAGCCCCCCTTCGAAGGTCGCCTGTCGCGCGGGTCGCAACGCGAGCCTTCCCGCGTACGTATACGTCGGCCCGTTCGAGACGAGCGCGAACGCGGCCCGCCCGTGCCCCTTCACCTCGAGCGCCGGGTCGAGCGAGAACCCGTGGCGGGAGAGCACGCGGACGCCGCTCCACGCGAACGCGAAGTCACCCGGTCGCTTCCCGTCCGGCTTCCGCCCGAGATCGTCGACCGCACGCACGAGCTCGGCGTCAAGTCCGACGCCCGCCGCGAAGCCGAACCGGTGGCCGTTCACCCGCCCCAGGCCGATGCGCCGCTGCGAGCCGACCGCGAGCTGCTGCGCTGTGGAGACCGGGTCGCGGGGCAGCCCGAGCGCGCGGGGAAGGACGCTCGCCCCGCCGCCCGGGATGAAGCCCATCGGCGTGTCCCCGTCGATCCCGTTCAGGACCTCGTTGTAGGTCCCGTCGCCGCCGAAGACGTACAGCGCGTCGAGCGTGCCCGCGACCTCCCGCGCGAGGTCGGTCGCCTCGCCCCGCCTCGTCGTGAGGTGGAGCTCCGTGCCGTCGGGCAGCGCTCCGCGCACGGCGGCCAGCCTGTCCTCGTCGACGGCCGACGCCCAGGGATTGACGATCAGCAGCCGCGACCGGCTCACGACGGCGTCGAGTAGCCGCGGATCCCGTCCACGAGGATCGCGGTGAACCGGTCGGCGAGCTCGTCGGTGTCGCGCTCCGGCGTCAGCCACGTGTACGCCCAGTTCGCAGCCGAGAGCACGAGGAGCGTCGCGGCACCGACGTCGAGGTCGGTCCGCAACCCCCCCGACTCGAGGCCCTCGCGGAAGAGCGCGCGCCAGCGGTCCTCGTAGCGGCGGCGCTCGTCCAGGATCTGCTCGCGATACGCCTCCTCGAGATACCGCCACTCCCGCGTGAAGACGGTGGCGACGTCGAGCTGCTGCGAGACGACGCGAAGGTGGCCGCGGAGCGCGAGGCGCACGCGCTCGATCGCCGACGCGTCCTCGGGCACCTCGTCGAGGGCCTCGTGGAACGCCCGCGCGCCTTCGCGCATCGTCTCGAACAGGAGCTCCTGCTTCGAGCCGGTCAGCGAGTAGAGCGAGCCCTTCTGCACGCCGAGCGCTTGCGCCAGGTCGCCCATGGACGTTCCGTGAAAGCCGCGCTCCGCGAAGAGTCGCGCTGCCTCCCGGGTGAGGTCGGCCCTCCTCGTGGACATATACTCGATGCTAACGACCGTTCGGTAGGGAGGCCACCCGGTGGATACGCGCACGCAGGAGTTTCTCGAGTACGTCCAGGCAGGAGGACAGGTCGAGACCGGCGACTGGATGCCGGACGAGTACCGCTCGAAGCTCATCAAGTTCATCGAGATGCACGGCAACTCCGAGCTCATGGGCGTGCTCCCCGAACGCGACTGGATCCTCCGCGCGCCCACGCTGCAGCGGAAGCTCGCCCTCACGGCGAAGATCCAGGACGAGGTCGGGCACGCGCAGCTCATCTACCGCGTCGTCGAGGATCTCGGAAAGCCGCGCAGCGCCTGTCTCGACGACCTCGTCTCCGGCAAGGCCAAGTTCCACAACGTCTTCCACTACCCGACGAAGACGTGGGGCGACGTCGGCGTGATCGCGTGGCTCGTCGACGCCGCGGCGATCGTCTCGCAGAAGGCGCTCCTCAAGTGCTCGTACGCGCCGTACGCGCGGATCATGAAGAAGATCTGCTGGGAGGAGTCGTTCCACATCCTCCACGGCCGCGACGTGATCCTCGCAATGGTCACGGGGACGCAGGAGCAGTTCGAGCTCGTGCAGGAGGCGCTCGACCGCTGGTGGGAGCCGCTCATGCACTTCCATGGCAACCCGATCCCGGCCGAAGAGGACCCGATGTTCGTCTGGCGGATCAAGAGCCAGGGGAACGAGGAGGCGCGACAGCAGTTCCTCGACGGCTACGTCCCGCAGATCCGCGAGCTCGGCCTCGAGATCCCCGACCCCGCGCTGCGAAAGGACGAGGCAGACCGATCGCTGGGTCTACACCGAGCCCGACTGGGACGTGCTCCGCGACGTCGTCACCGGCCACGGGCCGGCCTCCGAGGAGCGGCTGTCGTTCCGGCGACTCTCGCGGGAGCACGCCGCCTGGGTCGAGAAGGTGGTGCTGGCGGAGGCGGCGTGACCGTGATCTACGAGGTGTTCAGGCAGGAGCGCAAGGGCCAGCCGTTCCAGCACGCGGGGACGGTCGACGCGCCGGACGAGCGCTTCGCAGAGATCTACGCGCGCGAGCAGTACGGGCGCCGGCAGGAGTCGGTCGCGCTCTGGCTCGTGCGGCGCGACGCGCTCACCGAGATCGGCGACTTCCCGGACGAGTTCGAGATGAAGTACCGGAGCGTCGACGGCTACTCGATCAAGGCGCGGCTCAGGGAGGCGCGCGAACGGGCGGGCACGCTGGAGCTCGCGCCGGGAGGCGGCGAAGAGTGAGCGACCGCACGGATCTGCTCCTGGCGATCGCCGACGACGAGCTCGTGCTCGGCTGGCGGAACTCGGAGTGGACGGGCATCGCGCCGTTCCTCGAGGAGGACGTCGCGTTCTCGTCGATCGCACAGAACGAGATCGGCCATGCGCGCGCGCTCTACGAGCTCGTCGCGGCCGAGCTCGGAACGACAGCGGACGAGCTCGCATTCGACCGCAAGCCGGCGGAGTACCGCTGCTCTCCGCTCGTCGAGCTGCGGCGGCTCGAGTGGGCGCGCACGATCGCGCGCCACTGGCTCTACGAGACGGCCGACGAGCTCCGGCTCGCCGCGCTCGCCTCCTCCGACGACCCCGAGGTCGCCGGCCTCGCGCGGAAGATGGACCGCGAAGAGGCATATCACCGGTTGCACGCCCAGATGTGGGTCGAGCGGCTTCTCTCCTCCGAGGAGGGGCGCGAGCGGCTGGGCGAGGCGATCGACGAGCTCTGGCCCTACGCGCTCGGCGTCCTCGACGACGACCTCCGGCCGGAGCTGCGCCGGCGCGTTGAGGATCGTCTGGGTCGCGCCCTCCCCGATGTCGAGCCGATCGCGCGCGGCGTCCACGAGGGCGAGCTCGAGGAGCTCTGGGAGGAGATGACGATGGTCAGGCGCTCCGCGCCGCCGGGTGCGCAATGGTGACGGCCGAACAGGTGTGGGCCGCGCTCGGCGAGATTCCCGACCCGGAGATCCCGGTCGTCTCGCTCGTCGAGCTCGGCGTGATCAAGGACGTCGCGGTCGACGACGAGACAGTGCGCATCGACTTCGCGCCCACGTTCCTCGGCTGCCCGGCGCTCGAGCCGATGCAACGGGCGATGGAGGAGAAGGTCGCCGAGCTCGGCGCCGAGGCCGACGTGCGGGTTCTCCTCGACGACTCGTGGTCGACCGACGACATCAGCCCGGCCGGACGCGAGAAGCTCCGCGCCGCAGGATTCGCGCCGCCGGCCCCGCGTGTCCCAGGCGGGCTCGACCTCGTCCAGCTCCAGCGCGGCTTCCGCTGCCCCTACTGCGGCTCGACGGACACGAAGCTCGAGAACCTCTTCGGACCGACTCCCTGCCGCTCGATCCGCTACTGCAACGCCTGCCGGCAGCCGTTCGAGCAGTTCAAGACGATCTAGGTCAAGATTCTGAACGCTCGTAGCATTCGTCACAAGTGCTCGGACTGCCACTGCGCGAGCGGCGTCGCCGCGCGGTGCTGCGATTAACGTGCTCGTCGTGACCCCGGTCGAGCTCCTTCAGCGACTGATCCAATTCGACACGACGAACCCGCCCGGGAACGAGGCCCCATGCATCGAGTTCATCAGGGCGATCCTCGAGGACGCCGGCTGCGAAACGGAGACGTACGCGAAGGATCCGGATCGGCCGAATCTCGTCACGCGAATCTCTGGAAGCGGGGCCGGCACGCCACTCCTCCTGTACGGGCACGTCGACGTCGTCACGACCGCGGGCCAGCAGTGGTCGCGTCCCCCGTTTGCAGGCGAGCTCGTCGACGGATGCGTATGGGGGCGCGGCGCGGCGGATATGAAGGGCGGCGTGGCCATGCTCCTCTGCGCGTTCCTCCGCGCCAAGAACGAGGGCCTGCAGCCGCGCGGCGACATCGTCCTCGCGGTTCTCTCAGACGAGGAGGCCGGCGGTGACTTTGGCGCGAAATTCCTTGTCGAGGAGCACCCGCGGCTCTTCGACGGCATCCGCTTCGGGATTGGCGAGTTTGGCGGATTTTCGTTCGAGCTCGGCGGGAAGCGCTTCTACGCGATCCAGGTCGCGGAGAAGCAGATGTGCCGGCTGAGGGCGACTATCCGCGGCCCTGGCGGCCACGGCGCGATGATCAACCGCGGCGGCACGATGGCGCGGCTGAGCCGGCTCTTGCGCGATCTCGACCGCAAGCGGCTTCCCGTACACATCACGCCGGCCACGAGCGCATTTATCGGCGCGGTTGCGGCGGAGCTACCGAGACCGAAGCGATTGGTGCTTCAAGCATTGATCAAGCCGGCCTTCACCGACCGCGCTCTGCGGCTGATGGGGCCGAACGCCCGCACGACCGAGCCGATGCTGAGGAACACTGCGACCGCAACGATCGTGCGCGCCGGCGAGAAGTTCAACGTCGTCCCGAGCGAGGTCGAGCTCGAACTGGACGGGCGGCTGCTCCCTGGGTCCCGCCCGGACGACTTCATTGCCGAGTTGCGGCAGATCGTGGGAGACGACGTCGAGCTGGAGCTGATCCGTCACGATTCGGGCCCGAGCGAGCCGAACCTCGAGCTGCTGGAGCTTCTCGCTGACGTTCTGAGAGAGCTGGATCCGGACGGGATTCCAGTCCCAATCCTCATGATCGGCGTCTCCGACGCTCGCTTCTTCTCACGCCTCGGGATTCAGACCTATGGCTTCCTTCCGATGAGACTGCCGCCTAAGCTCCCGTTCCTGTCGCAGATTCACGCTGCGGACGAGCGTATTCCGGCCGAGGCACTCGACTTCGGGACGGACGGCATCTACCGGGTTCTGCAACGCCTTGCTTGACTAGCGCGTACGCCGGCCCGCCTTCGTCAGCTCCAGTGCCCGCCGGGGATGGAGCGGATCCACTCGTCGAACGCACGCACGCGGGTGTAGATACCGCCGTCACCGCACCTGCGGATCGCGCTGTCGGTCGCACGCGACGTGGCTCCGACGAGATACCAGTGGTCCCCGGAGAGGACGTAGGCCGGCCCGCCGCTGTCGCCGTTGCAGCTGTCGCGGTCGAGGAACGGAGCGCCTGCGACGAACTCCGTGTCGGCATCGGCGCCGAACTTCGGGTCGTTGCTCGCCAGCGGCACGTCCACCATGCGCCGGAGTCCGTACCCGCCCATGCTGTCGACGTCCGTGTTGCCGTATCCCGCCAGTCGCACTGTCTGAGCCGCCTCGAGCGCTCCGTCCTCCGCGATCGGTCGCGGCTTGACGTCGGCGTCCTTCGCGAGGATCAGGACCGTGAGGTCGTTCGTCAGCGCGGCGTCGTCGTAGTCGGGATGACGGACCGCGTCCGCGACCTCGATCACGGTCCCCGCGTCGAGCTGCTCGACGTTGTCGCCGACGAACACGCGCTCGGAGCACCCTCCGTGGCAATGACCCGCGGTCACCACGACGTTCGGCGCGACGAGCGTCCCCGTGCAGCACCAGTCGTCCGCGCTCCCGATCGCGACACAGTCCCGATAGTCGGCGGTCGCGATGCCGCCCACGATGCGGTCCCGGTCGACGATGAGCCGCTTCGCGTTCTCGAGGAACACCGGATCCGTGTAGAGGCTGTCGGCCGGCGGGCCGGTCGGGCGAGCCAGCGCCCGGCGTCGTGCCGACCGCTTCGGAGAGACATGCGGCTTGGCGCTCTGCGCCATGACCGAGCGCGCCTGCTCGTGCTGCTCCTCGGGCGGCCGCCCACGGAAGCCGTCCATCACGTTGACGAGTGACTGGAACACGAGCATGAACCGCTCGTCGTCCTCGCCCACCATGAGCCGAGCCAGGTGCTCCGCCGCGTCCAGCTGCTCCTGCAGCGGATCGGCCGCGGGCTCGGCGTCGCTCTTCTTGCTCATCTGACGCTCCTTCCCCGTTTTGTCTTCCGACGCTTGGGTGCTTCGGGCCGCAGAAGGTGCAACGTCCGGGCGGTGCCCGCCACGCGCTGCCGGCGATCGCCCGCGACGCTGAGGAGCCCGTTGGCCGGGTGCGCCTCCGCCAGGAGCAGGCCGCTTGCTTCCCAGCGGCGGAGCTGCGCATCCCTTCGGTCCCAGCCCTCGCCCTCGACGGCACTACCGGTGAGGATCGAGACCGGGACCCCTGTGTCGGCATCGACGACGGCCGTTGTCCCCACGCGGAACGACCAGCTGTCCGAGAAGCCGACGTCATGGACCTCGTCCACGTCCCAGGCGACGCGGAGCTGGACCCTGGGCCGCGGACTCTTCGTCCACGCACGGTCGGAGAACTCCACACTGGTCGCGACGGGCGAGGCGTCTGCCGGGACCGAGAGACGCTCGCGGTTGGCCTCGACGAGCTCGGCAGCCGTTCCGGGCCAGCCGGCGAGCGGCTCGGGCGAGGGCTCGGGGGCGCGCAGCGACATCCGGGTCGTCCGCCACGCCGCGATCGACGAGCTGCCGGACGATCGACGTCATCCACGAGGATCCCGAGGATGTCTCGCGGGCAGCGCTGTCCAGCGCTCGCACGAAGTCCAAGAGCGAGACCTCCCCCGCCGGCAGACGGTTGAGGGCGGGCACGACGATCCTCGCCAGCTCCCGTCCAGCTACGAGTACCGCGCGCTCGAAGTCCCGTGCGGACGCATCCGTTCGCTCGCGCAGCGCGGCGAACAGCGCGCCCACGACGACGCCGGATGCCTCGTGCGGATCGCTCCGGTCGACACCCGGGCGGCGCTTGTCCCCGGTCGCGAACGAGGCGTCGTTCGAGGCGCTCCGCAGCGCGTCGGCGCCCTCGCCTCGACGCACGTCGGTGCCGAACTCCTCCGCGAGCTTCCCCAGCGCTCCCAGGCCGTCGACATCACCACCGAAGAGCGCGTACGCCGAGAAGAGCATGCGCTCGTCGACGAGGGTCTGCATCAGCGCCGAGAGATCGCCCACGGCCTCGTGGATCGTGAGCGAGTCCGGATCCGCCGCATCGTTCAGGTCCGGGGCGACGGCGTCGACGATCGCATGCGCGGCCTCATGCGCGACGATGTCGCGCGAGAGTGCCGTGAGGATGCGACGCCCGCCGGCGGGCTCGTAGCTGAAGAACTTGATGCTTCCCGACGCGCGCTCGTAGTACGCGTCCCGGCCCGTGCCGGCCCACGGGACGAGCGAGAGCTGCTCGTCACCGAACGCCCACTCGATCCGACGCCCGAGCAGTTGCTCGAAGAAGCCAAGCGTGGCGTGCACGCACGCGAAGACGTGGAGCTGGACGAAGGTGTCGTCCTCGAGGCGAATCGGGTCGACCAGGTCGGGATCGAGCAGCTCCTCGTCGAAGTCGAACGACCGGATACGTCTCGCGCCCTTGGGCGGCAGCAGCCGGGCGGGCGCTGCGGGCTGGCCGCCGTCGGTCGGCGTCGACGACGGCCACGCGGTTCGACGCCGGTCCGTCGCTCACGCCGCCGTCCGTCACGTCGACGAAAAATCCGGGTACCACGAGCAGCTCCGCTCCCGGCGAGTCGTCGAGGAGGTACTGCCGATCCTGAAGAAGCATCGGGACGCGTACGAGCTCGTCGGGCGTCGCGGACGGCCCCCGAACCGATCGCGACGATCGCGGTCTCATCCCACCCCCCTCCCGCAACTCCAACGGCGTCGCGAGCGTAACCGACACCGTGCGGCGGCGCACCTTGCCGGCCGCGTTCGAGCGGTTCGAAACGATCTAGAAGATCCGCTGGCGCTTGCGGCTCAGCGCGGAGCGACGCAGATCGCGACCGAGGCCGCGCGACGCGCGACACGCGGCGAGCCAATTGCCGGCCCCGGCTCGCGCATGCTCTCGAGAAAAAGTTCACCGAGCCGGTGGCGCTTTCGTCCACTCCGCCCAGTGACCTTCCGCTTCCGCGTAGTGCCCTCAGGCTGAGCTTCGACCTAGTCGCGCTCCGTGCTCGGTGCGAGCAGGAACCTATGGCGCGCACGGGCGATCCGTCAAGACCGCCGAGCACCCGTTTGTCGCACTTTGCGGAGTTCTTCGTTACGTGAGTGGATCGACACCTCGCCGCCCGCTTCCACGCCGCGCGGTCACGGCCGAGCAAGGCGCGCGTCGCCCTGTCGCTCGAGCTCGACCCCGACGTCCGTCTGAGACACGATGGCGTCGTGAGCGCCGACCGCAGCGCGCTGATCGCAGAGGCGCTCGGGCACACCCCGAGCACGATTCGAAACATCGACGTCGGATACGACTTCGAGGTCGCAGTCGTCGACGAGGAGTGGGTCTTCCGCTTCCCGAGACGCCGCGAGGTCGAGACCGCGCTCGAGCGAGAGATCGCACTGCTGCCGACGCTTCTTCGCGTACTTCCGGTCGAGGTGCCGCACTTCGAGCACGTCTCGGAACAACCGCTGTTCGTCGGGTACCGCCTGATTCACGGCGCGCCGCTCGTCGACGAGGACGGGGACGGCGTGCGTGCGTTCCTCGAGGCGCTCCACGCGATCGACGTGTCGGAGCTGCCCCTCGAGCCGCACGACTGGCGCGAGGCCTACCGCGAACAGTGCGCCGAGTTCGAACGGCTCGTGCTTCCTCTCGTCGAGGAGCACCTGCGAGCTCGTGCGCATGAGCTCTTCGGCGAAGTGGACGCGCTCGTCGGCTTCGAGCCGAAGCTCCTGCACGCCGACCTCGGGCCCGAGCACCTGCTCGTCCGCGAGGGCCGACTCGTCGGAGTAATCGACTGGGGCGACGCGCGCATCGGCGATCCCGCCCTCGACTACGCGTGGCTCCTGAACGGGCCGTTCCCGCACTGGGACGTCGACGACGACCTTCGGCGACGGTCGCGCTTCTACCATCGGCTCGGGCCCTGGTACGAGGCGCACTACGGTCTCTTCACGGACCAGCCGGCGCACGTGGAGCGCGGCTTGGCCGGGATCCGCAGGCGGCTGTGAGCGTTGGTGGCCTAGACGGGACCGCGACCGTCAGAGCGGCGCGTAGAGGTCGACGGGGACGCCGTCAGGGTCCTGGAGCTGCGCGTACCGCTGACCCCAGAACGCGTCCCACGGCTCCTTCTCGCCGTGGAAGCCGGCTTCCGTGACGCGCGCATAGACCGCGTCGACCTCGGCCGGGCTCTCGCACTCGAGGGCGAGCCCGAGCTGGTTTCCGCGTCTCGCGCTCTCCAGTCCGGGCGGAAGCTGAGCACGGTCGCCTCGGTGTCGAGCATGAAGCGGACGCCGTTCGGGAGGAAGGTGTCGACGTGACCCTCGTCGGGCGTCTCCGGCACGTCGAGCCCGAGGAGCCGGTAGAAGGCGATCGAGCGCGCCATGTCCGAGACGACGATGCCCAACGCGTTCAGCTGAGGCATCCCGCGACCCTAGCGAACGGGTCTTCGCCCGCGGCACGGCGCCCTTGCGGGAGCCGTCCGCGCGGCGCAGGCTACGCGCGTGACGACATCCGCGTACCTGCGCGCCGCGAACCAGCCGCCGCCGCTCGAGGGGTACGACCTCTTCTCCGAGAACCGCCCGCTCGTCGAGGCGCTCCGGCGGGAAGGCGCCGCGGAGCGCGAGGAGGAGTGCGCTGGATTCGGGGTCGTCTGCGGCGGCGCGCCGCTCGAGCTCGGCCGCCTCGCGAACGAGAGCCCGCCCACGCTCCGGGCGTTCGACCGCTTCGGCGAGCGCATCGACGAGGTCGAGTTCCACCCCGCGTGGCACGAGCTCCTCCGCCTCGGTGTCGAGAACGGCCTCCACGCGTACCCCTGGGCCGACGACCGTCCGGGAGCGCACGTGGCGCGGGCAGCCCGCTTCGTCACGCTCGCCTACGCCGAGGCCGGGGTCGGATGCCCGCTCTCGATGACGTACGCCGCGGTCCCGGCGCTGCGGGTCGACTCCGCGCTCGCTGGCGAGTGGGAGCCGCTCCTCACCGCGCGGGTCTACGACCCGGGACTGACACATCGCAGCGACAAGCGCGGCGCCCTCGTCGGGATGGCGCTCACGGAGCGCCAGGGCGGGTCGGACGTGCGCGCGAACGAGATGCGCGCGGAGCCTCTCGGCGGAGACCTCTACGCGCTCCGCGGACAGAAGTGGTTCTGCTCCGCGCCGATGTCCGATGCGTTCCTCGTGCTCGCGCAGGCGCCGGGCGGCCTCACCTGCTTCCTCCTCCCGCGCGTGCTCGACGGCGGCGAGCGGAATTCGTTCCGCATCGAGCGGCTGAAGGACAAGCTCGGGAACCGCTCGAACGCGTCCGCGGAGATCTCGCTGGAGGACGCCTCGGCCGTGCGCCTCGGCGAGGAGGGACGGGGCATCGCGACGATCATCGACATGGTCGTCCACACGCGGCTCGACTGCGTGCTCGGGTCGACCGCACTCATGCGGCGCGCCGTCGCGGAGGCGACGCACCACGCAGCCCACCGCTCGGCGTTCGGGCGGCTTCTGTCCGAGCAGCCGCTGCACCTGAACGTGCTCGCCGACCTCTGCCTCGACGCGGAGGCGGCCTCGGCGACCGCGCTCAGGCTCGCGCGGGCGGTCGACGAGCACGACTCCGCGTTCAGGCGCGTCGCCACCGCGGTCGCCAAGTACTGGATCTGCAAGATCACGCCTTCGCTCGTCGCCGAGGCGCTCGAGTGCATCGGCGGCAACGGCTACGTCGAGGAGTCGGCCTTGCCCCGGCTCTACCGCGAGAGCCCGCTCAACTCCCTCTGGGAGGGCGCAGGGAACATCAACGCCCTCGACGTTCTGCGAGCGGCGGCCCGCGAGCCAGAGTCGCTCGCGGCTCTCCTCGCCGAGGTCGAGCTCGCGGCCGGCGCGAATGCGGCGCTCGACGAGGCGACGGCGCGGTTGCGAGCCGAGCTCGCGGACGTCGAGGAGCTCGAGCTCCGTGCACGCCGTGTCACCGAGCTCGCGGCCCTCTGCCTCCAGGCCTCGCTGCTCGTGCGGCACGCGCCGGCCGAGGTCGGCGACGCGTTCTGCGCCACCCGGCTCGGGGGCGAGGGCGGACGCGCGTACGGGACGCTCCCGCGCGGCGTCGACTGCGCTGCGATCGTCGAGCGCCACCGGCCGAGGCTCGACCGGCCGTGACGCGCTTCCTCGACTGGCTGCTGATCACACTCGCCGTGATCGGGGCGATCGCGGTCGTGGCGATCGTCTGGGCGGCGATCTCGGAGTGGCGGGGCGAGCGCGACGACGACGAGGACTTCGACTTCGAGTCGTTTCTCTCGGACGAGGACGCGGCTCCGGCCGACGTCGCGCGAGCCGCAGCGGCTCAGCTCGACAGCGAGCACGAGTGGTGGGAGATGGATCGAGGGACGCTCGAGTCGCTGCCCGAGTTCTCGGAAGCGGTCGAGCTGCTCGCAAACGAGGACACGCCCGTCGAGGACGTCGTGGCGCTCAGTCGCGACGGCAACGGGTGGGTCGCGTCGATGGCGCTCGCCGCGCTCGCGCGGCGCGACGACGTCCCGTACGAATGGGTCATCTGGGCGACGCGCCATCCCGGACGCCCGTCGAACGTCGAGGACGCGTTTCTCCTGGACGCGCTCGCCACGCACGCCCTCGAGCCGGTCATCGGAGCCGTTCTCCCGGCGCTCGGATCGATCCAGAGCGAGGCCGCCCTCGAATTCGTCCGCAAGCGGTTCAAGAGGGGCGAGGTCGTGAGCACCGCGACCTTCGAGCGCGCCTCCCTCGATGACGAGGATCAGATCACCGCGATCGAGGCGTTCATCGACACGTACGAGCGCGATCTCGGCTCCGACTTCCGGAGCAGCTTCGACACCTGGCGTGCGCTTCAGTACCTGCGCGGCGCGGGCCGGGTCCGGGAGAGGCCGTACGACGATCCGCCCGCGCTCCTGGCCGGAAGGCGGCGCGAGCTCGTGGAAGCCGTGCTGACGGCGCTGGACCAGTCACCTCCTCGCTCGGTCCTCATCGTCGGCGAGCACGGAGTCGGGAAGACGGCGCTCGCCCGCGCCGCCCTCGACCGGCTCGACGACGACGTCATCCTCTTCGAGACGACCGCCGCGCAGCTGAACGCGGGTGCGGTTTGGGTCGGCGAGCTCGAGGGCCGCGTGAAGACCCTCGTCGACGCGCTGCGCAAGGAGCCCGTCGTGTGGCACCTTCCCGAGCTCCAGGAGGCGCTCTTCGCAGGACAGCACTCCCGAAGCCCTCAGGGTCTCCTCGACGCGCTCCTTCCGCACATCGAGGCCGGGACGATCAGGGTCGTCGCGGAGGTCACGCCCTCGGCGGCAGAGCTCCTGAGCGCGGCTCGGCCGCGCGTCACGAGCGCGTTCGAGATCGTCCGCGTGCGGCCGCTCGACGATGCCGAGACGATCGCCGTCGCACGGCATGCCCTGGAGCACGACACGCTCGGCGTGACGACCGAGGACGAAACGCTCGCGGAGTCGTTCGAGCTCGCACAGCACTTCATGCCGGGAGTCGCCGCGCCGGGAAACCTGCTCCGGGTCCTGAGCGCGACGGTCGCCGAGGCTGCCGAGCAGGGCAAGACGGAGTTCGACAAGGCGGACGTGCTGGCCACGCTCTCGTCGAGCTCCGGGCTGCCGCTCGCGCTCCTCGACCCGTCGTCGCACGCTTTCGCTCGACGACGTGCGCGCGTTCTTCTCGGAACGCGTGCTCGAGCAGCCCGACGCGGTCGAGTGCATCGTCGAGCGCATCGCGATGATCAAGGCCGGCGTCACCGACCCGACCCGGCCACTCGGCGTCTTCCTCTTCGTCGGCCCGACCGGGACCGGGAAGACGGAGATCGCGAAGGCGCTCGCCGAGTTCCTGTTCGGGTCGCCGGACCGCCTCGTCCGGCTCGACATGAGCGAGTACCGGACGCCCGAGTCGCTCGAGCGTCTCCTGTCCGACACGGCGACGGAGCCGCACGCAGCCACGCTCGTCTCCTCGATTCGCAAGGAGCCGTTCGCCGTGGTGCTTCTCGACGAGTTCGAGAAGGCGGCGCAGCCGATCTGGGACATCTTCCTCCAGGTCTTCGACGACGGGCGCCTCACCGACCTGCAGGGACGCGTCGTCGACTTCCGACGCTGCGTCATCGTCCTCACGTCGAACCTCGGCGCCTCGCTCGCGGGCGGGGCCGGGCTCGGCTTCGAGCCGCCCGACCGGCGGTTCTCGGACGCCGGGGTCGAGCGCGCGGTCGAGCGCTCGTTCCGGCCGGAGTTCAGGAACCGCCTCGACCGGGTCGTCGTCTTCCGGCCGTTCGAGCGCGCGGCGATGCGCGCGCTGCTCGACAAGGAGCTCGCGGATGCGCTCGCGCGGCGTGGGCTCCGCGGACGGCCCTGGGCCGTCGAGGTCGACGAGTCGGCCTACACGTTCCTCATCGACAAGGGCTTCAGCCCCGAGCTCGGCGCTCGCCCGCTGAAGCGGGCGCTCGAGCGCCACCTGCTTGCGCCGATCGCCGCCGCGATCGTCGAGCAGGAGGTTCCGGAAGGCGACCAGTTCCTGTTCGTCACCGCGAGCGGCGGCGAAGGGATCGACGTCACCTTCGTCGACCCGGACGCCGAGCCCGAAGCCGAGGTCGTCGACGTCGGCGAGCCGGCACCGGCCGACCTCCGCGGGCTCGCGCGCTCGCCGCGGGGAGACGGGGCCTCTGTCCGCTTCGTCCTCGACGAGCTGGCCCGCGTCCAGGACGAGGTCGAGGAGCTGCAGGTGCGGAAGGGCCACGCCCTCTCGGCGATGTCGGAGCCCGGGTTCTGGGATCGGGACGACCGCTTCGACCTCCTTGCCGAGGCGGAGTACCTCGATCGCCTCGCCGCGGCGACGCGGATCGCGGGACGGCTCGGCGCAAGGCTCTCGCGCAGCGCGAGCTCGAACGGCGGTGGCGCGACGGATCTCGTTGCGCTCCTGGCCGGGCGTGTCTACGTGCTCGACTGCGCCGTCTCCGGGATCGCGGCGGGCCGGCCCGCGGAGGTCTTCGTCCGCGTCCGGCCCTCGGGCACGGAGGCGGGCCCGGAGGGCTTCGCCGACCAGATCGCCGACATGTACGCGGGCTGGGCGAAGCGGCGCGGCATGCGGCTACAGCGCCTGGACTCGCCGGGCGAGCACC
Organism: uncultured Actinomycetes bacterium; assembly: GCA_963793035.1. Classification (GTDB taxonomy): domain Bacteria; phylum Actinomycetota; class Thermoleophilia; order Gaiellales; family Gaiellaceae; genus GMQP-bins7. Next base: position 7,285 of record CAWBYI010000009.1, on the reverse strand, counting down.
TCTTCGCCGTCTCCGGGCTCGGCTGCGGGGAGATCCTCGAGGCCGAGTCGGGGCTCCACGTCCTCGAGCAGGTGGACGAGGAACGAGACGGCGAGCGGATCGTCGACCGCGAGCAGATACGCGTCCAGGTCGTGCGGCGCGCCCCCGGCCCCGAGCTCGGCCGGGCCTCGCTGAGGCAGCAGGCGACATCCGAGCTCGACGGGGTCGAGCCGCCGGCAGTCGTCGTGAGGCGCTACCGGCCGGGAAGGTCCCCGCTCGTGAGGGACGGCGTGAGGGGCTACCGGACGGGCAGGATCGACCGCGTTCTCGCGGGGGACTTCGACCTCTACTGAGGTCAGTCGTCGTCGCCGTCGCCCTGGTTGCCCTGCCCGTTGCCGTGTCCCCCGCCCCGGCGGTCGTCGCACGCCTTCTCCGCCTCGCGGCGCAGGCGGTCGATCTCCCTGCGCTCGCCCTGGACTGACTCGGACCGGTCGAGCAGCGCGAGCACGCCGTCGCAGCTCCCGAGGGCGAAACGCGTGAACGCGAGGTTGTAGCTCGCGTACGCCTCGGCGAGCGTGCCTGAGCCCGCGAGCGACGCGACCGCCTGCTCGAGGAGCGGAAGCGCATCCGAGAAGTTGCCACTCTGCATCAGCGCGAACCCGTCGTCGTTCAGATCGGCGGCGGACGAAGGCGGAGGCGAAGGTGGAGGCGGTTCAGGCGCCGGCGGCGGCTCGGGCGTCGGCGGCGGAGGCTCCGGAGCCGGCGGTGGTGGCTGGGCGGCCGTCGTGGACGCGGCGTTCGAGCGGCCGCCCGGGTCGTCGCCGACGACCGCGACGAGTGCGGCGGCGACGATGCCGGCTGCGAGGAGCGCGAGCGCGCCCAGGAGGTACGCCGGGCGTCGCCGTCCGCGCTCGTATCTCCTCGGCTTCGCGGGGGGCGGCGGCGGCGAGGGAGGCCGGACGGCGGTGGACGGCGTGCGCGGCGGCTGCACGAGCGTCGTCGTCGCGGCGTCGCACGCCTCGCGAAGCTCCGCGACGAAATCGCGTGAGGTCGCCGGCCGGTCCCCGGGATCCTTGGCGAGAGCCCGCTGCAGCACCTCGTCGACACCCGCGGGCAGCGTCGGCTCGATCTGCTCCGCGCTCGGCACGTCGGCGTTGAGGTGCGCGAACGCCTCGGTCACGGGGGTCTCCGCCGCGAACGGACGGCGGCCGGTGAGGAGCTCGAAGGCGACGACGCCGAGCGCATACCGGTCCGAGGCGGGGGTCGCGGGCTCGCCGCGTGCCTGCTCCGGCGAGAGGTAGCCGGCCGTGCCGAGAACGGTGCCCGGCAGGGTCAGCGTGTCGAGCCCGGCGGCGGACGCGATCCCGAAGTCGCTGACGTGGACGCTGTCGGCGCCGTCCAGGAGCAGGTTCGCGGGCTTCACGTCACGATGGACGATCCCGCGGGCATGCGCTGCGTCCAGCGCCCCGGCGGCCTCCCCGAGCCAGCTGAGCGCGCGCGGCGGATGGAGGGGGCCTCCTCGAAGCCGTTCGTGCACGGACCCGCCCTCGAGGTACTCCATGACGATGAACGGGCGGCCGTCGTGCTCCCCGACGTCGAAGACGGTGACGACGTTCCGCTGACCGGAGAGCTGCGCCGCCGCCAGCGCCTCCCGCTTGAACCGCGCGCGCACGTCCTCGTTTCGCGCATGGCGCTCGGCGAGCATCTTCACGGCGACGACGCGACCGAGCACCGAGTCGGTCGCCCGGTAGACCTCGCCCATCCCTCCGCTCGCAACGCGTGAGGGCGAGACGTACCTCGGAGGAAGTAGGTCGGCTGCCATCCGGCCGGTGATACCAGTCATACCCGCCCCGGCCGCGGTGGAACCACCGAAACGCCCTACCGCAGCAGGAATCCGGTGCCCACCGGGTCCTCCGGATCGAGCTCGAAGACGTGCTCGCCGGTCCGGTAGGCGCTTCCCTCCACGTCCGTGACGACGGCCGGCGTTCCCGCAACGTCGGCGTCCCCGACGACGCGGCCGCGGAACTCCGAGCCGACGATGCTCAGATGGCGGAGCTCGTCGCCGCGCGGGAGGCGGCCGCTCCGATCGAGGAGCGCGAGGCGCGCCGAGGTGCCGCTGCCGCACGGCGAGCGGTCGACCTCGCCGTCGGCGAAGACGGTGACGTTCCGCTGGGTGAACGGGTCGTCGCCCTCGTGCTGCCAGAAGACGACCCCGTAGACGTCGCGCAGGTCGGGCTCGAGCGGATGGACGATCTCGTGCTCCGCCTCGAGCGCCCGCTTGAGCTCGCGACCGAGCTCGATCAGCCGCGGAAGCTCGCGCGGCTCGACTCGCTCCTCGACGGATGCGTAGAACGCGCCGCCGAACGAGACGTCGACCGCGCGGCCGCCCACGTCGAGGCCCTCTGCCCAGACGTACGACGGCACGTTGCGGAACCGGACGGAGCGAACGCGGCCGTTCTCGACCTGCGCCCACGTCTCGAGCCGTCCCGAGGGAACGTCGACGACGACGCGCGTCTCTCCGTCCACCCGCTCGACGATGCCCTCGTCCAGCGCCCAGGTCACGAGCGCGATCGTCCCGTGCCCGCACGCCGTCGAGTAGCCGGCGTTGTGGAAGAAGACGACGCCGAGGTCCGCCTCCGCGTCGTTCGGCTCGACGACGAAGCAGCCGTACATGTCCGCGTGCCCGCGCGGCTCGAAGACGAGCAGGCGCCGCACGTCGTCGAGGCGGGCGAGCGCATCCCGCCGCTTGTCGAGAACGGTCTTCCCCACAGGCGACTCGACCCCGCCCGTCACGATCCGGAACGGCTCGCCGCCCGTGTGGTAGTCGACCGCCGTGATCCTGCGTCGCGGTCAGCGGCCCTTGAACTCCGGCGAACGCTTCTCGAGGAACGCCTGCACGCCCTCGGCGAAGTCCTCGCTCGAGGTCGCTGCCGTCTGCAGCTCGCCCTCGAGCTCGAGCTGTTCGCCGAGGCTCGCGGTGTGGGCGTGCTCGAAGAGCTGTTTCGTCATGGCGACGGCCCGGGTCGGAAGCGCCGCGTACCAGGCGGCGAGCTCGGCTGTCCGCTCGGCGAAGCGGTCGTTCGGCACGACCTCGGAGACGAGCCCCCACTCGAGCGCCTCGTCCGCGCTCAGGCGCTGATTCGAGACCATCCACTCGAACGACTTGGCCCAGCCGAGCAACCGGTGGATGAACCAGGTCCCGCCGGAGTCGGGGACGAGGCCGATCCCGATGAAGCCCGGGACGAACGCCGCCTGATCCGACGCGATGCGGACGTCGCACGCACACGCGAGCGACAGCCCCGCGCCCGCGGCGGCGCCGTTGACGGCCGCGATCACCGGCTTCTCGAGCGAGCGGATCGCGCGGATGTTCGGGTGGTAGGTCTCCTCGAGCCGGTCGCGGATGCCGCCCTCGGGAATCTCCTGGAACTCCCTGAGGTCCTGCCCGGAGCAGAAGCCCCGTCCGGCGCCCGTGATCACGACCGCCCGAACCTCGGGGTCGGCGGCCTCGCGGAGAGCCTCGGCGAGCGCGTCGTGGAGCGCCCGGTTGAAGGCGTTGTAGACGTCGGGGCGGTTGAGCGTGAGGGTGAGCACGCCTCCGTCCCGCTCGGTCAGCACCTCGCTCAATGTCACTCCTTCCCGCGGGCGAGGAACGCCCGCACGGCGTCCTGCGCCTCGTCGCCGAGCATCGAGAGGGAAAGCCAGTCACGCGCGTGGCCCACGGTCTGGTGCCACGCGAGGTCGCGCCAGACGTTCAGCTGCTGCTTCGCGTAGCGCGTCGTCTGGGGGAGCTTCGCGGTCAGCTTCTCCACCCATTCGTCCACGACCGCGTCGAGCTCGGCCTCCGGCACGGCCCGGTTCACGAGGCCCCACTCGGCGGCCTGCGCGGCCGGGATCTCGTCGCAGAGGAAGACGATCTCCCGCGCCCGGCGGTCGCCGACCATGAGCTGGAGCCACTGCGTCGCGCCGCCCGCCGGCACGGAGCCGTGCTCGAGACCGACGTGGCGGATGAAGGCCGAGTCGACCATGACCGCGAGGTCGCACGCCATCTGGAGCTCGTTTCCGCCCCCGACCGCGATCCCGTTGATGCGCGCGATCGTCGGCTTGCCGACCTCGCGGAGCCGGTCGTGCGCGTCCTTGAACGCTCCGAACCACTTCCAGTACTCGCCCGGCTTGCCCAGATAGTCCTCGTCCCAGGAACGGAGGTCCGCGCCGACGCAGAACGCGCGGCCGGTTCCGGTGACCACGACCACCCGGATCTCGTCGTCCCAGGACGCGTCCTCGCAGGCGCGCGCGATCTCGCGCAGCGTGCGGAAGTCGAAGGCGTTCAGGACGTCCGGCCGGTTGAGCCTGATCGTCGCGCGCGGCGGCGCCTTCTCGTACACGACCGCCTCGAAGCCGAGCTCCGAGGGGTCGACCGGGCGCGGGTGCGTCGGCTCCGTCACTCGACGGAGGCGAAGTGGACGGTGAAGGGGATGCCCATCGCCATCGCATCCTTCCCGGATGCCGCGAAGGCGTCGGAGCTCACCGCGGTCTTGAACGAGTCCATGTCGTCCCACTCGAACTCGGCGTGGTAGCGGTACTTGGGCTCACCGAACGGCGAGCCGAACACCTTCCCGTGCCGAAACGCGCTGCATTCGATCGGCGCGACGAACTCGGCAATGTGCTGCTGGTAGCGCTCCGGGTCTGGCTCGGACTCGTACTGGATGATCGCTCGGATCACGTCGACTCCTTCGTCGGGTGGCGGGGTGAGCGTATAGCGTCACGCACGTGAGCTCGACCGGCCTCGCGACGCTGCTCGCCGCCCTCGCCGGGCTCGGCGGAGCCGTTCAGATCGCGGTCCAGGCGCGGCTCGGCGACCGCGTGGGCAGCATCGAGGCGGTTGCCACGGCGAGCCTCCTCGGGGCGCTGGTCGCGCTCGGCGTCCTGCTGATCGTCCGTCGGTCGCTCTCGGGGCTCGGGGACGCTGCCGGAGCGCCGAAATGGATGCTGCTCGGCGGCGTGATGAGCGCGCTCATCATCCTCGCAATCACCGTCGCCGGCCCCCGGATCGGGATCGTCGCGACGACGGCCGTCATCATCGCGGCGCAGTTCGCGCTCGCGACGACGATCGACCGCTTCGGCTGGTTCGGCGTCGAGCGGATCGCGATCGGCTGGCCGCGCGTTCTCGGGCTCGCATTCCTCTTCGTCGGCGCGGCGCTCACCCTGCGCCGGTGAGCGGCACGCTCGCAGAGCTCGAGCCCCGCGGAATCTGGACGCACTTCCTCGCGCTCACGCGCATCCCGCGCCCGCCGAAGCAGGAGGACGAGGTGCGCGCCCACGTGCTCGCCTGGGCCGCCGAGCACGGGCTCGAGACGGCGGTGGACGCCGAGGGGAACGCCGTCGTCCGCGTGCCCGCGAGCGAAGGCCGCGAGGACGCGCCGACGGTCGTCCTCCAGTCCCACCTGGACATGGTCTGCGAGCGCGACCCGGACAGCCCCAACGACCCGCGCGAGGGGCGGATCGAGGTCGTCCGTGACGACGACTGGGTCCTCGCCCGCGACACGACGCTCGGCGCGGACAACGGGATCGGCGTCGCGGCGGCGATGGCGATCGCGGAGGACCCGGAGGTCGCGCACGGGCCGCTCGAGCTGCTCTTCACGGTGTCCGAGGAGCAGGGTCTCGAGGGCGCGAAGGCGCTCGATCCGTCGCTGGTCCGGGGAACGCTGCTCGTGAACCTCGACGGCACGAGCAACGGCGCGCTCACGGTCGGCTGCGCCGGGAGCGCCCACACGTTCGTCCGCCTCGCGCTCGTCCCGGAGCCGGTCCCCGACGGATGGGAGACGGTCGCGGTGACGGTGTCCGGCGTGCGCGGCGGGCACTCCGGGGGCGACATCGCGAAGGGCCGCCTCAACGCCATCAAGGCGCTCGGGCGTGTGCTGTCGCGCGCGCGAGGGGCAGCGCCGCTTCCGGCTCGTGTCGCTCGACGGCGGCGTGAGCAGGAACGCGATCCCGCGCGAGGCACTGGCGGTGATCGCGATCGCTCCGGAGGCCGGAGACGCCGTTCGGAACGCCGTCGACGAAGAGCTCGCCGCGCTGCGGGCGCAGTACCGGGACACCGACGGCGAGGTCACCGCGACCGTCGAGCCCGCCGACGCCGCGGGGCGCGCCGCGGAAGACGCGAGCACGCAGCGCGCCGTCGATCTCCTTCAGGCACTTCCCACCGGCGTGATCTCGATGAGCACGCGGCTCGCGAGCGTCGTCGAGACGAGCACGTCGCTCACGGTCGCCGGCACCGAGGACGGGACGCTCACGTTCGCTTCGATGACCCGCAGCGCGAGCGCAGAAGCGCTGGAGGAGGTCGTGGCGACGATCCAGAGCGCCGCCCGCCTCGCGGGCGCCGAGGTCGAGGTCGTGCGCTCCTATCCGCCCTGGCGTCCGGACTTCGACTCCCCGCTCCTCGCGCGGGCGAAGGAGACGTACGAACGGCTCTTCGACCACGAGCCGCGGCTGGACGTCGTACATGGAGGCCTCGAGTGCGCCGTGATCGGTGAGCGGCTGCCCGGCGTCGAGATGATCTCGCTCGGCCCCGACGTCGAAGGCCCGCACGCACCGGGCGAGCGCCTGAGCATCCCCGGAACGGCGCAGTTCTATCGGCTGCTCGCCGCGCTCCTCGACGATCTCTCGTCGCCGTAGGGGCGAGGCTCGCCTCGCCCTACATGTGCCAACGGCAACGCCGCGCGAGCTCTGCGGCGTCGACGAGTGTCGCCCGTCCGCGGCCAAGCTCGAGCGTGCCCCGCCGCTCCTCGTCGCGCAGGACGCGGTTCACGGTCGCACGGGACGTGCCGGCCATCGCGGCCAGGTCCTCCTGGGTCAGCGGGACGACCGTCGCCCCGTCGCCGCGCCCGTACGTCTCCCCGAGCTCGACGAGGCGTCTCCGAACGCGCGTCTCGGCGTCCACGTAGTGCGCCTCGAGGATGCGGTCGCTCGCGCGCTCGAGCTGCCCGGCGAGGAGGGAGAGAAGGACGTCCTTCACGCCCGGATGGCTGCGCTGGAGCTCGGCGAAGTCGGTCCGGAACACCGACCGCGTCTCGCCCTCCTCCAGCGCCGAGACGGTCGCGGACCGGCGCGAGTCGGGGCGAAGCAGCGCGAGCTCGCCGAAGGCGCGGCCGGGACCGATCACGTCGAGGAGGACGCTGTCGCCGACCTGCGTCCGCACGCGCACGGCGAAGTGACCGCGCGCGACGAGGTGCAGCGACTCGGCCAGGTCGTCGCGGTGGAAGACCACCTCGCCCTTCTGAACGTACGACGCCGAGCGATCGAGAGCAGC
>CAWBYI010000008.1:0-419238 GCA_963793035.1 uncultured Actinomycetes bacterium | reverse complement strand
ACGCGACGATCTCGAGGTATCCGTGGTCGACCCCGGGAACGCACGTCGACGGCATCGAGGCATGGCTCTACCCGATCGTTCCGAGCCAGGTGACGGGCTAGACGATGGCGAAGCAGAAGACACCCCGCCAGAGCATGGTCGAGATGGCCGTCCTCGCCCCGCTCGACTGGATCGACGAGCGCACGGGCGCGGTCCGGGGAACGAAGTGGTTCCTCTTCCGCAACGTCCCTCGGGACATCAGCTGGGCCCAGACGCTCGGCTTCGCTTCGCTCATTGCGTTCGGCGCGCAGGCTTTGACCGGCGCGATCCTGGCCATGTACTACGAGCCGTCGTCCGACATCGACCCGATCACGGGCAAGCCGATTGCCTACTCGTCGATCGAGCACATCACGAACGAGGTGACGCTCGGTTGGCTCGTGCGCGGCATGCACCGCTGGGGCGCGAGCGTCTTCATCATCCTGCTCTTCCTGCACATGGGCCGGGTGTTCCTCTTCGGCGCGTACAAGTACCCGCGCGAGCTGAACTGGATCATCGGCGTCCTCATCCTCGTGATGCGGGATGCTCATGGGCTTCACGGGCTACCTGCTGCCGTGGGACCAGACCGCGTACTGGGCGACGGTCGTGGGGATCAACCTGAACGGCACCGCGCCCTTCGCTGGGGCCGTGGCTCGCCGGGTTCCTCGCGAGCGGTCCCGAGATCGGCTCCGACACGCTGCCGAAGTGGTACGCGCTGCACATGCTGCTCATCCCGGGCGCGCTGATCGCGCTGATCGTCGTCCATCTCTACCTCGTCGCCCGGCTCGGCGTCATGTCCCCGCCGTGGTCGAAGGAGGAGGCCGGTCGTGAGCGGGCCGCGGCGGCGCCGACTGGCGCTCGCGAGGGCCTCGTCCGCGGCGGCACCGGAGGCTCGAGCTGATGGCGAAGGATCTCGGCGAGCTGAACCGCGAGGACAACGCCCGCTACAAGGACGACGTCAAGAAGGAAGGCAAGCCGTTCTTCCCGTTCGCGATGTGGCACGACACGGTCATGGGCTTCGTCGTCGTGCTGGTGATCATCGGGCTCGCGGTGATCTGGTACTGGGACGCGGACGGCGTCGAGCCGGGCGTCCTCGGCCCGCTCTACACCGAGCCCGCCGAGCCCGGGACGACGGACTTCATCCCGCGCCCCGACTGGTACTTCTACTTCCTCTTCTACCTCCTGCGGATCTTCGAGTGGCCGGAGACGGTCGTCATCGCCACAGTGGGGATCCCGACGATCTGCCTCATCCTGCTGATCGCGCTGCCGTTCTACGACCGCAGCCGCGAGCGCAGGCCGTCGCGCCGTCCGGTGGCGATGATCGCGGCCGTCCTGACCGTGATCTCGATGGGCGTGCTGACCTGGAAGGGCGCGACCGCGACCGAGGCGCTCGGGTCGCAGCTCGTACTGCTCGTGCCCGAGTGGGCCGAGGAGCAGGGCTTCGCGGACGACCCCGAGGCGGTGGCCGGCGCCGAGCTCTTCGCGGAGACCGGCTGCCTGGGCTGCCACACGTACATGGGTCAGGGAGCCGGGAACCTCGGTGCACCCGATCTCACGGAGGTGGGGCAGACGAACGACGCCGCGTACTTCGTCCGCTACCTCACGAACCCGGCCGAGTTCGGCAACACGGTGATGGGGTCGTACGCGTACCTCGGGCAGGAGAATCTCGCCGCGCTCGGGGCCTTCCTCGAAGCGTCCAAGGGCACCGGCTCACAAGACGAGGGCTAGGTCCCGCACGTAGCCTTGCGCTCGTGCGCGTGTTCCTCGGGATCACGGGAGCCTCCGGCGCCCCCTACGCCGAACGGCTCCTGCGCGCGCTCGCGGCCGCCGATTGCGAGATCGGGCTCACGGCCTCCGGATCGGGGATCGAGGTGCTCGCGACCGAGCTGTACGGCGACCCGTCGCTGCCGCGCGAGGAGGTGCTCGAACGGTTCGTCGGCGACTCGACCGACCGCGTGACGGTCTACGGCGAGGGCGACTTCTCGAGCCCGTACGCGAGCGGCTCGGCACTGGTGGACGCCTACGTCGTCTGCCCGTGCTCGATGGCCACCGTGGGCACGCTTGCCTCGGGCGCCATGCAGAACCTCATCCACCGCGCCGCGTCGGTCGCCCTCAAGGAAGCGGCGGAAGCTCGTGCTCGTCCCGCGGGAGACACCGCTCTCGTCGATCCACCTGCGTGGCCTCGCGACGCTGAACGACGCGGGCGCGATCATCCTCTTCGCGGCGCCGGGCTTCTACCACGGCCCGACGTCGATCGACGACCTCGTGGACTTCGTCGTCGCGCGCTGCCTCGACCAGATCGGCGTCAAAAACGCGGTGGCGAAGCGGTGGGGCCAGTGAGCGCGGAGCGGCAGCAGGCCGCGGGCTCCTTCGAAACGGGGCGGCTCGAAGCCGACGACGTCCGCAGCATGTTCGACCGCATCGCGCCCGTGTACGACGTGATGAACCACGTCATGACGGCAGGGCTCGACCGCCGCTGGCGGCGCCTCGCGGTGCGGGAGGTCGTGTGGCCTGGAGATCGCGTCCTCGACGCGTGCTGCGGGACGGGCGATCTCGCGCTCGAGGCCGAGCGCCGCGGCGCGCACGTGGTCGGGCTCGACTTCTCGGAGCGAATGCTCGAGCGCGCGCGCGCGAAGTCGGGGACGATCGAGTGGGTGCACGGCGACGCGCTCGCGCTTCCCTTCGGCGAGCAGGAGTTCGACGCTGCCACCGTCGGGTTCGGCGTCCGGAACCTCGAAGACCTCGCGGGCGGTCTCGGCGAGCTGCGGCGCGTGCTGCGGCCCGGCGGCAAGCTCGCGGTGCTCGAGATCACGCGGCCGCGCGGACTCCTGCGGCCCTTCTTCCGGCTCTGGTTCGACGTGCTCGTGCCACTGGCCGGGAAGATCCTCCCCGGCGGGAAGGCGTACACCTACTTGCCGGCGAGCGTCCGCCGCTTCCCCGCGCCCGCAGATCTGTCGGCGCTGCTCGAGAGCGCGGGCTTCGAGGACGTGCGCTTCCGGCTGCTCGGCGGCGGGATCGTGGCGCTGCACGTGGCGGAGCGCCCACGGCTCCCAAGTGGCTCAGAGCCACAAGGCGAGGAGACCGACCCGTTGTGAGCGTCCAGGCGCAGGGCGTCCTCCTCGAGGCGAAGCCGTTCCTCGACGATCTCGAGGAGCGGCTCGCGCTCGCCGTCGCCCGCTATCCGGGCGTCGTCGATGCAGTAGGCAGGAACGCCGTCGCGGCCGGTGGCAAGCGGCTGCGCCCGCTACTCGTCCACCTCACGTCGTCGGATCGCGAGCGGGCGCTACACGGCGCGGTGGCCGTCGAGCTCGCCCACGTCGCAACGCTCGTCCACGACGATCTCATCGACGGCGCGCAACTCCGGCGCGGCCGGCCGTCCGCATGGCACGAGCACGGCGAGGCGGCTGCCCGAGCCGGAGGGGACTACCTCTTCGCACGCGCGTTCGGGGAGCTCGCGGAGGCAGGAGACCTCGAAGGCGTCGAGCTCCTCGCCCGCGCCTGCCTCGCGATCGTGCGTGGCGAGGCGATGCAGCGTCGCCAGACGAACGACCCCGACATCCCGATCGAGGACTACCTCGAGCGCATCGAGCTGAAGACCGGAAGGCTGTTCGAGGCCGCGTGCCTGCTCGGATCGCGCGCGCAGCGGCTCGGGAACTTCGGCCTCGCGCTCGGGATCGCGTTCCAGATCGCGGACGACATCCTCGACTGTGTCGGCGAGACGATCGAGACCGGGAAGATCCCGGGCGCCGACCTGCGCGAAGGCGTGCCGACGCTCCCGCTCGTCCTCGCCGCGCAGGAGGACGAGGTCGTGCGCCGCGCCCTGGCGGGCGGGCCCATGGAAGGCGCCCTCGTCCGAGTCGCCGCGACGAGCGCGCTCGACCGGTCTCGTGAGGTGGCGCTCGACTACGCTAGGAAGGCGAGGAGCTTCCTCCGGGACGAGCCCGAGCTGGAGGCTCTCACGCACATCGTCATCGACCGGGAGAGGTGAGTGGTCGCTCCACTAGTGGCCGTCGTCGAGTCGAGCACCCTGGACGGCGTCCGGGACAAGGTCGAAAGCGGCGAGCGACTCGACTTCGAGGACGGGCTCGCGATCCTCGAGTCGGACGACGTGCTCGCGCTCGGCGAGCTCGCGGATCTGGCGCGGCGCCGGCGCGGGGGGACGGACGAGGTCTACTTCGTCCAGAACCTCTACGTGAACCAGACGAACGTCTGCCGCGTGAAGTGCAAGTTCTGCGCTTTTGCCGCCACGAGCAAGCAGCCGCAGGCGTACACGATCACCGCCGACGAGCTCGTCCAGGACGTCCTGGATCAGCGGGAGGTGACCGGGTTCACCGAGATCCACATGGTGAACGGCGAGAACCCGCACGTGGACTTCGGCTTCTACCGCGACACGATCGCGGCGCTCCACGGCGCGCTGCCCGACGTGCACCTCAAGTGCTACACGGCGTCCGAGATCCACCACATGACGACGCTCTCCGGGCTCACGCACGAGGAGGTGCTCCGCGAGCTGAAGGACGCCGGGCTCGGCTCGCTTCCGGGGGGAGGCGCCGAGGTCTTCGCGGATCGCGTGCGCCGGCTCGTCGCGCCGGGGAAGGAGAGTCCCGAGATCTGGTTCCACGTGCACGACACCGCACACCGGCTCGGGATCCCGACGCACTGCACGATGCTCTACGGGCACGTGGAGACCTACGAGGAGCGCGTCGACCACCTCCTGCGGCTCCGCGACCAGCAGGACCGCACCGGCGGCTTCCTCGCGTTCATCCCGCTCGCGTTCCATCCCGAGAACACCGTCTTCGAGCGGCGCGGGTGGCGGCACACCACCGGGACAGACGACCTCAGGATGCTCGCGTTCTCGCGCCTGATGCTCGACAACGTCCCGAACGTCAAGGCGTACTGGATCATGATGGGGATGCCGCTCGCGGCTGTTGCTCTCCACTTCGGGGCGAACGACGTCCAGGGCACGGTCGTGCGCGAGGAGATCTTCCACGCCGCCGGAGCGCAGACGGAAACGGAGCAGAAGATCGACGAGCTCGTTCGCTACGTGCGCGAGGCAGGGCGGATCCCGGTCCAGCGCGACACGCTCTACAACGAGCTGCGGCGGTGGGCATGACCGAGTTCGTCTCCGCAGTCCCGATCATCCCCGCGCGGGACGTCGAGGCGGCGACGGCGTGGTACCGCGACCAGCTCGGGTTCGACGTCTTCCACGTCGAGGGCGAGTACGGCATCGTCGGCCGCGGCGAGTCGTGGATCCACTTCTGGGGGCCGAGCGACATCGCGCCCGAGGCGTCGAACACGATGATCCGGCTCGGGGTGCACGGCATCGACGCGCTCTATGCCGACTGCCAGGAGCGCGGGATCGTCCATCCCAACAGCTCGCTCGTGGACCAGCCGTGGGGCTTTCGCGAGTTCTCCGTGACCGATCGCGACGGGAACCTCGTCACCTTCTTCGAGCCGCCGGGGGACTTCGACCCGAGGGGCGAAGACTCGTGATCCGGCTCGGCCGCATCTCCTACGTGAACATGGCGCCCGTCTTCTACGGGCTCGAGTCCGACGCCGAGCAGGTCGAGGGCGTGCCCACCGAGCTCACGCGGATGCTCCTCGACGGCGACATCGACGTCGCGCCCATTCCGTCGATCGACTACGCGCGGAATGCCGACCGGTTCCGGATCCTCCCGCGCCTCTGCGTCTCGTCGGAGGGAGCGATCGACTCGATCCAGCTCGTGACCCGGCTCCCGTTCGGCCAGGTGCGGTCGGTGGCGGTGACGCCCGAGAGCGCGACGAGCGTCGTGCTCGTGCGCATCCTCCTCCCGAACGCCGAGATCGTGCCGCTCGGGCTGGACGCGGACGCGAAGCTCCTCATCGGCGACGCGGCGCTGCGCAGCGCGTTCGAGGACCCGACCCCGCATTACGACCTCGGCCGGCTCTGGCTCGAGCGGACCGGCCTGCCGATGGTGTTCGCCGTCTGGGCCGCACCGGAGCCGCTCGTGGACGGCCTCATCGAGCTCGAGCACTCGCTCGTGGCGTCCGTTCGGCTCGCGCGCTCCGAGCCCGAGCTCCTGGCGCACCGCGCGAGCGAGACCTACGCCTACCCGGCCGGGTTCCTCGCGCGCTACTTCGAAAAGCTCCGCTACAGCTTCGGCCCGCGCGAACGCGCCGGCCTCTACACCTTCTTCGAGATGGCGAGGGACGTCGGCGAGCTCGACCACGTGCCCGAGCTCCGGTTCGTGCGAGAGGAGGTCCCGGCGTGAGCGTCACGAGAAAGTGCCAAATCACGCCTAGTGTCAATTTGACACGAGGCAACGGCACAGCCGGATCCGACGCCGTCGTCGCTGCAGTGCCACGGTCCATGCGCCCGGGGCGGTTGTCGTGAGCGCCATCACGCCGCGGGAGCTTCCACCAAGTGTCAATTTGACACTTGGCGATCTTCCGTCCGTGCGGGACGTGCTCGACAGGGCGCTCGCGGGCGAACGGATCTCGGACGAGGACGCCATCGCGCTTCTCCGCTCGCACGATCTCGTCTCCGTCGGCCGGGTTGCGAACGAGGTCCGCAATCGCATGACCGACCCCTCGCGCGTCACGTTCATCGTCGACCGGAATCTGAACTACACGAACGTCTGCGTCACCGACTGCGACTTCTGCGCCTTCTACCGTCGCCCGGGCGACCAGCGCGAGGGCTACCTGCTCCCGAAGCCGGTCATCTTCAAGAAGATCGAGGAGACGCTCGCGCTCGGCGGCACCGGCCTGCTCATGCAGGGCGGGCACCACCCCGACCTCGGGATCGAGTACTACGAGGATCTCTTCCGTTCGATCAAGGCGCGCTACAAGATCCACCTGCACGCCCTCTCGCCGCCCGAGATCCAGCACGTCTCGCGGCGCTCGAAGCTCACCGTCGCGGAGACGCTGACGCGCCTTCGCGATGCCGGGCTCGACTCGGTGCCGGGAGGGGGTGCGGAGATCCTCGTCGACCGCGTACGGCGGATCATCGCGCCGAAGAAGACGAAGACGGACGAGTGGCTCGACGTCATGCGCCAGGCACACCGGCTCGGCATGTCGACGACCGCCACGATGATGTACGGGCACGTCGAGACGCTGGAGGAGCGCGTGGAGCACATGCGTCGGGTCCGCGAGCTCCAGGACGAGACCCGCGGCTTCCGCGCGTTCATCTCCTGGACGTTCCAGCGCGACGGCAATCGCATGGACGACGTCGTCGCCGACGAGGCGATGCCGACGTCCTTCGACTACCTGCTCACGCAGGCGGTCTCGCGGATCTACCTCGACAACGTCCCCCACATCCAGTCGTCCTGGGTGACGCAGGGGATGAAGGTCGGCCAGGTCGCGCTCTCGTTCGGCGCCGACGACATGGGGTCCGTGATGATCGAGGAGAACGTCGTCTCGGCCGCCGGAACGACCCACCGGACGACGACCGACGAGCTCGTCCACCTCATCCGTTCGGCGGGGAAGATCCCGGTTCAGCGCGACACGCTCTACCGGGAGGTCAAGGTCTTCGCCTAGTCCTTCCGGCCGACCGTCTCGCGCAGGAACGTGGCGAGGATCTCGAAGTAGAGCTCAGGCTCGTCGAGCCAGGGGAAGTGGCCTGCGCCGGGGACGATCTCGAACCGGCAGATCTCGGCGCGGAGGCCGTCCACGATCTCGCGTGAGGCCTCGACGGGCGTTCCCGCCTCGAGCTCGCCCACGCAGACGAGCGTCGGCCGGTCGATCATCGGCAGCTGATCGACGGCGTCGAGGGAACGGAGCAGGCCCAGGCCGTGCAGCCCCACGTCCGGATTTCGAATCCTGCGCGCGAGCTGATCCTCGTCGAGCACGTTCGGCCCGAACGCGGTGAAGCAGCGCGCCCACTCGTCGGGGCTCACCGTCCCTCCATCGAACGCGCTTCGCGCGATGTCCGCCACCTCGTCGCCTCCGACGCGGCGGAAGCCCTCGACCAGCCGCTCGAGGTCGAAACGGGCCATGGTCCCCTGGAGCACGAGCGAACCCGCGTGTCCCGGATGGCGGGCGCCGTACAGCAGGACGATGCAGCCGCCCATCGAGTGGCCGAGGACCGCCGGTCGCACGATCCCGAGCGCGTCGCAGAACGCCCGGATGTCGTCGGCGCATGCCTCGAAGCTCCAGTCGCTCGGGTCTCCCCACTCCGAGCGGCCGTGGCCACGCAGGTCGAGGTAGACGACCTGAGCGACGCCCGTGAGACGCGCGAAGTCGGGCTTGAAGTACGAGTGGTCGTAGCTGCCCGGGCCGCCGTGGACGAGCACGACCGTCGGCCGATCGCGCATCGTCTCTCCGTCCGGGACGACGCGAGGCCCGTCGACGTCGTACCAAAGGCGTGTCCCGTTGACCTGTACGTGCATGCGGGAAGCCTTACGTCATCTCGCCAGCCACGCGACGGTTACCCCTGGACGAGCCGGTAGATCGGCGCCCGCGTCGCTGAACACGATCGACCCGTCCGGTGTCTGGACGACGTCGAGCGTGCACTCGGGGACGATCGGCGTGAGGTTCCGAAGGCGGCCCGGCTGGGACGGGGCGATCCGGAGGGCGAGCAGCCCGCGCCCGTGGTTCTCGCACATGAGGAAGCGGCCGCGGAGCGTTGGGTGGCGGCTCCCCGAGTAGTAGGCGATCCCGACCGGTGAGGTGCGATCGTCGCCGTAGTCGAAAAGCGGAGGCGTCACGCCGCGCGCCCGCGCCGCGCCCTGGTGCTCCGGGTAGCCGTAGTGGTGGCCGGGCATGACGAGGTTGATCTCGTCGTGCGCCTCGGGCCCGCTCTCGCCTGCGACGGCGTTGCGGCTGTCCGGGAAGAAGGCGAGATCGAAGGCGTTCTTGAAGCCGGTCGCCCAGGCGCGGGGCGCGCGGCCGCCGTACGGGTTGTCGCCGGGCGGCTTCCCGTCGCGCGTCACGCGCAGGATCTTCCCGCGCAGGCCGTCGAGTTCGTCCTCGCCCTTGGGGAGACTCCGGCCGAGGAAGCCCGACGGCACGTAGAGCATCCCGTCGGGGCCGAACACGACGCTGTAGACGTTGTCGAAGATCGACGCGGGGATGGTGAAGAGCACCCGCGGTGACCTCCCGCGCCCGTTCACCTCCTTGTAGCGGAGGATGAGCGACCGTGACGGCAGCCCGGTCCGTTTGTGGGGCACCTGCGTGACGACGTAGACGAAGCGGTTGCTGGCGAAGTCCGGATCGAACGCGATTCCGGAGAGACCGCCATGGTAGTAGCGCGTCCAGTGGATCCCGTACTCGGCGTTGACGTCGGCCCAGGGCTCGGGGTCGAGGGTGCCGTCGCGCCGGATCACCCGGATGCTCCCGCCCCAGAGCTCGGAGTAGAAGATCCGCCCGTCGGGAGCGGCCGCGAGGCCGGCCGGGTAGCTCGCGCGGGTGATGCGGCTCGCCCGGAAGCTCGGGAGCCTCTCGGCGGGCGGGGCCGTTCGCAACGGCGTGACGCTCACGGTCCCTCGTGCGACGGGCTCGGGCGCGGCGGCCCTCGGCGCCGCGGGTGGGCTCGTTGTCGTCGCCGCACGCTCGCTCCCCGCCTCCGGGTCGGAGGACCCGGAGCACCCCGCCGCGAGACAGGCTGCCGCAGCTACCGCGACCAGGCGGATCCTCATCGTGCGACGGAGGATGCCAGCGGACGTGCGCTCGTGTTCACAAGCTGTAAGAACCTGCAAATCGCCGGTTCCGGTCCGGGTACCCTCGACACGCCGTGCTTCGCCTCGCTCTCGCACTCGGGCTCGCCGGGCTGACTCTGGCGGTCGCCGGGCAGGCCGCCGCCGCGACGACACAGCTCCTGCCCGGGGTGACCTACGAGCCCACCGTGCAGTTCACACCGCACGGCCCGGTAGCGATGCACGTCGTGCGCGGGCCGCGTCCGAACGGCCTCTACACGCTACGGCCGGTACTGTCGAACGAGAAGGTCGTCGGGCGGGAGACCGTGAGCGCGATGCAGCGCCGGCTCACGACACAGGCCACGTCGGTGGGCATCAACGCCGACTTCTATGCGTCGAAGAAGGCTGGGCCGAGCGGTATCTTCATGCGTGACGGCGTCCTCGTCAGCGACCCCAGCGAGGGCCGTTCGAGCGCCGGCATCACGCTCGACGGGCTCCTCGACATCCGCAAGGTCCGGCTCTTCGCGACATGGCGCGGGCTCGGGCAGCGCCGAGCGATCAACGCGTACAACGAGGCTCCCGGAGCGAACGGGATCGCCCTCTTCACATCGGACTGGGGTGCGGCGACGCCGCGAGTGCCGGGTGCGCTCTCGGTCATCCTGAGCCCGTTCGACCCGGCGACGCCCAACGCCGACCTGTTCGGGCAGGTCGTGGACTCGAGGCAGAGCCCGACGGTGCCGATCGCGCCGGGCACCGCGGTGCTGGTCGCGCGTGGCACGGCTGCACAGAAGCTGTCCGTCGAGGCGCCGCTCGGCACGACCATGGCGATTCGCCTCATCCTCCAGCCCGGCTGGGAGACGGTCGCGGATGCGATCGGCGGCGGCCCGGTGCTCGTCCGTGACGGCGCGCCCGTGTTTCGCGCGAACGAGGCGTTCACGACCCAGCAGCTCGGCCCGCGGCATCCGCGCTCGGCCGTCGGTCAGACCGCGGACGGACGCGTCATCCTGCTCGCGGTCGACGGGCGGCAGCCCGGGTACTCGGTCGGCATGACGAACTTCGAGCTCGCGCAGGCGATGGCGAGGCTCGGCGCCGTTCGGGCGATGGCGCTCGACGGCGGGGGCTCGACCACGATCGCGTTCGAGGGGAGGGTGTTCAACCGGCCGTCGGACGGGCGCGAGCGGCCGATCTCGAGCGCGCTGATGCTCTCCTACTCGGGCGTCTACGCGCCGCCGCCCGCCGAGCCCGTCCAGTCTCCGAACGGGGACGGCGTCGCGGAGGAGCAGGCACTCGGCTTCAAGATCGTCCGGCCGTCGGATGTGACCGTGACGCTCACGGCGCCCGGGAACCTGATCACGTTCCAGGAGACGCTGGCGCGCGAACCGGGGACGTACGAGGTTCCGTTCCCGCCGCTTCCACCGGTGGCGCCGCCTCCGCCCGAGGGCGTGCCGCCTCCGCCACCCGTCGAGCCTCAGCCTCTGACCGAGGGTCGTTGGACGCTCCAGGTCATCGCGACGGACGACGAGGGGCTCACCTCGTCCACGACCCGGCGCTTCTGGGTGAACTCGACGCTCGGCTTCCTCAGGGTGCAGCCGCGCCAGCTGCGCGTCCCGCCGCGCGGCCGGACCGCGACGATCGCCTGGACGCAGACGCGTGCCGCGCAGGTGACCGTGACCGTGGAGACGATGAGCGGCGTCCCGGTGCGAACCGTCGTCAAGCGCCGCTTCGAGCCGGGCCAGGCGTCCGTCGCCTGGAACGGGCTCACGCCGCGGGGGCGCCAGGTGTTCGGCGGCACGTACCGGATCCGCGTCGCCGCGCGAAACGAGGTCGGGTCGGTCTCGCTCGACCAGCCGCTGCGCGTGCGCCGGGTCGCGGGCCCGAAGTAGCCGAAGCGCAGCTCACGCCCCTCTCTAGACTCCCGCGATGGCTCTGGCCACTCCCGGTGCCGCCCCTGTCTTCCTCGGGTCCGTCCTGAGCGAGATCACCGACACGGTGACGTCGGCGATCGGCGACTACGGCCTGTACGCCGTATTCGTCCTCATGCTCGTCGATGCCGTCCTGCCGGCCGCGAGCGAGGTGGTGATGGTGTACGGAGGTGCGGTCGCCTCCGGCGCCTTCGTCGGACAGGACGTCGTGCTCTTCGGGTCCACGATCGAGGAAGGTTTCCCTGCGTACCTCGCGATCGCCCTCGCGGGAACGATCGGCTACACGATCGGCTCGATCATCGGCTGGGCGATCGGGCTCTACGGAGGTCGCCCCTACCTCGAGCGCCACGGGCGCTGGCTCCATCTCGACGAGCAGCGGCTCGACCGCGCCGAGCGCTGGTTCGAGCGCTGGGAGGACTGGGCGGTGTTCCTCGGGCGGCTGACGCCGGTCGTGCGCTCGTTCGTCTCCATCCCCGCCGGTGTCATGGAGACGCCCTTCGTCCGCTACACGCTGCTCACCCTCGCGGGCTCGGCGATCTGGTGCTTCGCCTTCGCGGGCGCCGGGTACCTCGCGGGAGACAACTGGGAGGACTTCCACCACGCCTTCCGCTACCTCGACTACCTCGTCGCGGCCGTCGTCGTGGGTGTCACCGCATGGATCGCCTGGCGCTGGCTCCGCAAGCGCCGCGCGTCCCAGGAATCCCCGTTGCCCTGACGAAAATGAGCCTGCAAGGCTCTCTGTACACTCGCCCACGGTGACCGCCCGCGCCCCGATCCCGCTCGTCGACGTCAAGGCGCAGTACGCGCCGCTCCTTCCGCAGATCCGGCAGGCGATCGACGAGGTGCTCGAGAGCGGCCAGTTCGTCCTCGGCCCGAACGTGAGCGCGTTCGAGGAGGAGGCGGCTCGCTATCTCGGCGTTCGCGAGACGATCGGCGTCGCCAACGGGACGGACGCGATCGTGCTCGTGCTGAACGCCCTCGAGATCGGTCCCGGCGCCGAGGTCATCTGCCCGGCCTTCACGTTCTACGCGACCGCTGAGGCGGTCGCCCGCGTCGGTGCGACGCCGGTGTTCGCCGACATCGACCCGCAGACGTTCAATCTCGATCCGGACCGGGTCGCGGAGAAGATCACGCCGCGGACGAAGGCGATCATGCCCGTGCACCTGTTCGGCCGGCCGGCGCCTCTCGCAGAGCTCTCCAAGCTCGGGCTGCCGCTGATCGAGGATGCCGCGCAGGCGTTCGGCTCGCCCGACATCGCCGGCGCCGGCATCGCCTCGACGTTCAGCTTCTACCCGACGAAGAATCTCTTCGGGCTCGGCGACGGCGGTCTCGTCGCCTCGAGCGACCCGGAGCTCGCAGAGCGCGTCCGGCTGCTGCGCTTCCACGGCTCGAAGTCGAAGCGCATCTTCGAGCACGTCGGGACGAACTCACGGCTCGACGAGATCCAGGCGGCCGCGCTGCGGATCTTCCTGCGCGAGCTCGACCGCTGGACGGCGCTCCGCCGCGAGGCCGCCGACCGTTACCGCGGGCTCGGCCTCGGCGACGCGTGCGACGTGCCGGCGGACGAGCCAGGCCATGTCTACCACCTCTTCGTCTCCCGCTCGCCGCACCGCGACGAGATCAGGGCGGCACTCGGCGAGGAGGCGATCGCGAGCGCCGACTACTACGAGCCGCCGCTCCATCTCCAGCCCGCGCTCCGCTACCTCGGCTACTCGGAGGGCGACCTCCCAGAGACCGAGCGTGCCGCGAAGGAGAACTTCTCCGTCCCGCTGTGGGCCGGGATCACCGCAGAGCAGCAGGAACGAGTGGTGGCCGTCGTACGCTCGACGCTCGGTGTGCCGGCGTGAGGCCGGGCTGGTGATGCGCAAGGTCCCCTTGTGGCTCAGAGCCACAAGGTCGGAAGGTGCTGCGCGATGAGGTCGCCCGTCAACCGCCACCGGCTCTGGCAGGTCGGCGTCGACGCTGCGCTCGTCGCAGCCGCCTGGCTCCTCGCCTGGTTCATCCGCTTCGACGGCTTCGACCGGCCCGTCTACTACCGCCGGTACCACGAGTGGGACGTCGTCCTGCTCGTGGTCGCAATCGCGATCCCGGTCTTCGTCGCGTTCGGCTTCTACAACCGCTGGTGGCGATACGTCTCGACGCGGGACATGTGGGGCGCGGCGCGCGGCGTCGCGGGCGCGGCCGTGGCGACGTTCCTCGTGTTCACGCTCCTCGACTTCCATCCGGCGCAGGTGCCGCGCGGCATCTGGATTCTCTACGCGCTGCTCCTGCTCGCCTTCGTGTCCGGCTCGCGCCTGCTCGCGCGCAGCCTGCTCGAGCGGCCCCCAGCCAGATCGGTCGTCGCCCGAGGCAAGGAGGTCATCATCGTCGGAGCCGGCGAAGCCTCGAACCAGATCCTCAAGGAGATGCACCGCACGCCCGAGCTCGGCTACACGCCGATCGGCCTCGTCGACGACGATCCGCGGAAGAAGAACCTCCGCCTGCACGGCGTGCGTGTCCTCGGCACGAGCGACGAGCTCCGGCACATCCTGCGCGATCGG
Organism: uncultured Actinomycetes bacterium; assembly: GCA_963793035.1. Lineage (GTDB taxonomy): Bacteria > Actinomycetota > Thermoleophilia > Gaiellales > Gaiellaceae > GMQP-bins7. The sequence goes on along the minus strand of CAWBYI010000008.1, from coordinate 405,153 downwards.
AAGCCGGACGAGCTCCTGATCGCGATCCCGTCGGCGTCGGGCGAGCAGCGCGAGCGGATCGTCCAGATCGCGCGCGCGGAGCGCATCCCGGTCAAGACGCTCCCGGGGCTCGCGGAGATGATCTCGACCGACTTCAACCTGACGGGGCAGATCCGGCCCGTCGAGGTGGAGGACCTGCTCGGACGCGAGCCCGTCGAGGTCGACCTCGACTCGATCGCGGGCTACCTCACCGGCGAGGTCGTGCTCGTCACGGGCGCCGGCGGCTCGATCGGGGCCGAGCTCTGCCGGCAGATCGCGCGCGTCGGCCCGACGCGTCTCGTGCTCGTGGACAACGGTGAGCGCGGACTCTTCGAGATCGAGCGCGAGCTGGTGGACGAGCGGAGCTTCCACGCCACCGCGGCCGTGCTCGCGGACGCGGGCAACGCCACGAAGATGCGGCAGGTCTTCGAGAAGTACCGGCCCGCGGTCGTCTTCCACGCGGCCGCCTACAAGCACGTCCCGCTCGTGGAGGCGAACCCGGCCGAGGCGGTACGCAACAACACCCTCCTCACGCGCACGGTCGCCGACGTCGCGGTCGAGTTCGGCGCTAAGCGGTTCGTCCTCGTCTCGACGGACAAGGCCGTGAGCTCGAAGAACGTCATGGGCCAGACGAAGGCGCTGTGCGAATGGCTCGTCGAGGCGTGGGGCCACCGCTCGGATACGCCGACGAAGTTCTGCGGCGTCCGTTTCGGGAACGTGCTCGGTTCGTCGGGCAGCGTGATCCCGACGTTCCGCCGGCAGATCGCACGCGGTGGCCCGGTCACGGTGACCCATCCCGAGATGACGCGCTACTTCATGACGATCCCGGAGGCGGTGCAGCTCGTCATCCAGGCTGGCGCCATCGGCGGCCGTGGCCAGATCTACGTGCTCGACATGGGCGACCCCGTGCGCATCGTCGACCTCGCGGACACGATGATCCGGCTCTCGGGCAAGGAGCCGACAAGGGATATCGGGATCGAGTTCGTCGGCGCGCGGCCGGGCGAGAAGCTCCACGAGGAGCTCTGGTCCGACGACGAGACCGTCACGCCGTCGTCACACGAGGCGATCCTGCTCGTCACGAGGCCGGCGGTCGATGCCGCGTGGCTTGACGCCGAGCTGGACGAGCTCCAGCGCCTCGTTGAGCAGGGTGAGACCCTCGAGCTCGTCGGACGTCTCAACGCCGTGATCGCGGAGCGGCGCTCCGGCGTTTCCGTGGAAGACGGCGCGGGCGCCGCCGAGGCGACGCCCGCATACAAGTCCGTCTAGCTCACCTCAGGCGCCCGGGATCTTCATCAGCAGGAGCTGACCTCCGGAGCGCTTGAACGTCCAGTCGGGGCCTGCCGGCGCGACGACATCCGGGCCGGGCGTGGCCTCGATCCACAGGGTCCCTGCCTGAATGTCCACGAGGAACATGCCGGGCCCGAAGACATCGGACGCGTCGACGATGCCGCTCGACTCCCAAGCGCCGAGGTTGCCGACGCCGCTCGGGTCGACGTCCGTCGGGCCCTCGTCGGCCGACTGGTCGACCTTCGCCACCACCTCCGGCGCCCCGCCCGCGAGCGGGACACGCCAGATGCGCGCCGTGGTCGCGTTCGGATCCGTGGTCGGGAGCGCGAACTGCTGCGACGAACCCGGATCCTCCTGCACGAACAGGCTCCCGTTCGCAGTCGTCTCCACGTTGTCGGGCTGGTGGATCTCGCCAAGCGTCTTGACCGGATTGTCGTCTCCCTGGACGAGGATCGAGAGCTTCGCCTGCAGGGGATCGCTGGGGTCGAGCTCGAGCTTCCAGACCCGGCCGTTCGTCGAGGTCGTCAGCGGGTTCGCAGGCCCGGCGGTTCCCCGGCCCGAGTCCGCGAGGTAGACGACGTTCGACATCCCGGGCCGCTTGTCGTACGCGGTGTCCTCGATGCGGATGAAGTCGAAGACGTCCTTCCCGTACTGGTTGTTCGCCGAGTTCCCCCACTGATCGAGCACCCATTGCGGGCCGTCGGGGATCGTCGACGGTGGCGCGGCCATTCCCGGGAAGTCCGTGGACAGGAGCTCGGTCCCGTCCGCCTTCTTGCCCGTCGCGATCGTCTTCGGCACGGCCAGGAACTGACCGGTGATGGTGTCGCCGGGCTGCACGTCGAAGTAGTCGTTCTCCGCCGGGTCGTCGGCGACGAACGCGTGCAGCGTTCCCTTGTCCTGCCAGAGCGCGTTCCTGCCCGCCGCGGTGTACAGGTACAGCTGCGACGACGCGGGCGTGGTCGAGAACGTGTCGTCGCCCGAAAGCACCGCGACGCGGTCGAACCCCGGCAGCGCCACGTCGTTCTCGTGGTTGTGCCGGCCCATGCCGTAGATCGTCCGCGACTGCCCGCTCGGGACGTCATGCGCGACCACGACGCCCGCCTGCTCCGCGCCCGGGGTGCCTGGTGCGATCGGAGAGGTCCACGCCGTTCCGGAGCGGAACACCCAGTCCTGCGCCTCCTCGTTCGTGAAGAGCGTGGGCCTGCTGAAGCCCTCGGCGCTCGTCGCGAGGTAGTTCGAGCAGAACCGCTGGTAGTTCGAGCCGCTCGTGATCGCCATGCTCGCCTCGAGGATCCCGCCCGTGTCGGGGTTGAGGCTGAGCTGGCTGAGCTGGGAGTTGTCGAAGTCGTTCTGCGAGTTCGCAGCCGTCGGCGCCGCGGCGACGTACGGGAACGCGACGAGCGACGTCTCGTGGTTCACGTACACGTCCACCTTGCTGCGCGTGCGGCGGATGAGCGAGATCCCGTCCGGGATCGCCTCGAACCGATACCCGCCCGCGAGCGTCTCGCCCACGGTGATGATCGGCGTGAACTCGACGTCGGGGCGGTCGCCCTGCGTCAGCATCGACGCCTGCGACGTCTTGAAGCCTGGATCGCCGGCCGCTCCTGCGCTCCCGGCGGCGACTACCGCCAGCGAGAGCGCGAGCGCCGCGACGAGTGTCCGTCCTCTCATCTCCCCTCCTTGTAGGACCGCCCGGGACCTTAACCAGATCGAGACGTTTCGGCTCTGCCTATCGCTGGCGCTCGAGCGCGGTCAGCATCAGGTCGAGGAGCAGAGCAGGGTCGCGGTCGGGGCGCTCCGTCTTCGCCCGGCGCTTCTCGAGGAGCAACGGCGCTCGGCGATGCGAGGACGTGGAGCTTTCCGGCGGCCGCGAGGCCCTCGTCCACGGCGCCGAGCTGCTCGGAGAACGTCGTGTACGCGGGCACGCCGAGTGCGACGGCCTCTCGCGCCATCGTCCCTCCGCCGGAGACGACGAGATCGGCCAGCGCGACGAGGCTCAGCGCGTCGACGGCGTGCGCGGGGACGTGCACCGAGGGGAGCGCGAGCGAGGCGATCGCCCGGCGCTGCTCGTCGGTCCTGGGCAGGACGATCGCCTGGGCGCCGTCGTCCGACCCGATCAGCCGCAACGTCCCGACGAAGACCGAGTCCTCGTGGCGGTGGTAGAGCGCGACGTCGGCCGGCGAGCGCACGATCGCCAGCACGCGCCGCGGATCGACGCCGAGGCCATCGAGCACCCGCTCGTCGGCGTCGAAGTCGGCGAGGTAGTACTCCTCCTTGATGCCGGGGTACCGCCGGACCTTGCGGGCCGGGGCGCCGAGCCGGTCGAGGCGGTCCTGCGGGATCGCGTCGGGGACGATCACTCGTCGTGCCGCCCGGCATCCGAGCGAGTGCTGGACGCGCGCGAACTCGTAGTCGAAGGCGTAGGCCGACGGGATGCCGAGGGAGCGCGCGACGAGCTGCGGCTCGTGGGAGGCATGCGAGAGGACGAGGTCGACCGGCCGGCGCCGCGCCCACGCCCGGAGCGCACGGAGCCTCCCGGCCATCGTCCGTGCCTTGCTCCAGGCTCGTGCGCCGGCGTGCGGTGGGCCCACGACCTCGTGCGGGATGCCGTGCAGGCGTAGGAGCTCCACGGTCTGCGCGAAGTCGCGCGTCGTGACGTCCACGTCGTGGCCCCGGCTTCGCAGGAGCTCGATCAGGGGCCGGAAGAACAGCACCTGCGGCGAGTTCGAGATGTCGATCCAGACGCGCACGGCGTGACCCTACAGCGCCGCTCATGGATAAGCTCCGCTTATATGGACACGCGCCAGCTCGCCGCCTTCTGCGCTGTCGTCGACCGCCGGAGCTTCTCGCAGGCGGCCGAGCGGCTCGGGGTCACGCAACCGGCGGTGTCGCTCCAGGTGCGCGCGCTCGAGAAGCGTCTGGGGACGCAGCTTCTCGACCGTTCGGGCAGGCGGGTGGAGCCGACCGAGGCCGGCTGGCGGCTCTACCGCGGCGCCCAGAAGCTGCTCGCGCTCGAGGAGCAGATCGAGTCCGACGTCGCAGAGACGGTCGAGGGCGAGCTGCGCGGGAACCTCGTTCTGGGAGCGTCCACGGGGCCGGCGGCGATCGTCGTCCCGCTCCTGCTCGGCGAGTTCCAGCGCGAGCACCCGGGCGTCCATGTCTCGCTCACGGTGTCCGACACCCACACCGTCGTCGAGCGCGTCGCCGCGCGCGAGCTCGAGCTCGGCATCGTCGGGGCGTCGCGCCGTCACCGCGGCGTGCGCTTCGAGCCGTTCTTCTCCGACGAGGTGATCCTCGCCTGCCCGCCGGGGCACCGCTTCGCGGACCGGACGATCGAGATCGAGGAGCTCCGCGACGAGCCGCTCATCCTCATGCAGGAGGGAGCGGGCGTCCGGCAGATCGTCGAGGACGCTCTCCGCAGGCGGGGTGTGCGGTTGCGCGACCTCGACGTGCGGCTCGAGCTCGGGTTGCAGGAGTCCGTGCGCAGAGCCGTCCAGGCGGGCTACGGCGTGACGTTCATCTCGCGGACGGCGGTCGAGTCCGACCTCGAGGCGGGGACGCTCACTGAGGCGCGCGTCCAGGGGCTCGAGGCGACGCGGGAGATCTCACTTGCCTCGGCCGCGGGTCGCGCGCGCTCGCGGGTCGCCGAGGCATTCGTCGAGTTCGCTGCGGGGCGGCTCGTGTCGTGATCGTCCGCTGGGGCCTCGACGAGCTGGGACGCCTCCTCGCCGAGCTCGGGAGCAAGCGCTCGGTGCTCGTGACCTCCGCGCGACTCGCCGGGCTCGACATCCCTGTCGCGCTGCGCTACACGGGGGTACGCCAGCACAGCCCGGTCGAGACCGTCGCTGCCGCGATCGAATCCGCGCGCGAGGCAGACCTGGTCGTCGCTGCGGGTGGCGGCAGCGCGATCGACACCGGCAAGGCGGTGTCGGCCGAGACGGGGCTTCCAGTCGTCGCCGTCCCGACGACCTATGCCGGCGCGGAGTGGACGACGTTCTTCGGCATGCGGGACGAGGAGCGTCGACTCAAGACCGGTGGGTCCGGTGCTCAGATCGTCGCGGTCGTCTACGAGCCGGCGCTGACGCTCGAGCTTCCTCGCTCCGAGACGGTGGGGACGGCGCTCAACGCCCTCGCACACGCCGCCGAGGCGTTGTACGCGGGGCCGCTCGACGACGCGACGACCGGTGCGCGGCTGATCGGCCTTCACCTCCCGACGGTGGTCGCCCACGGCGGCGACCTCGCCGCGAGGACAGGCCTGCTCGAAGGAGCAATGCACGCGGGCCGCGCCCTCGGCGAGCGCGGGCTCTTCCTCGGCCATGCACTCGCGCAGGCGCTCGGCGGGCGCTACGGGCTCCCGCACGGCGCGATGAATGCGCTCACGCTGCCGCCCGCGCTCCGGTTCAACGAAGCCGCCGTGCCAGAAGCGATAGCGGAGCTCGCGGAGGCGCTCGAAACGGATGACGCCGCCGCGCGCGTCGAGGAGCTCGCCCGGCTCGGCGGGTTCGAGCGGCTCCGTGATTTCGGCGTCCCCGAAGCGGATCTGCGCGCGGTCGCAGAGGCGGTCGTCGAACGGCCTGGCGCCCGAGCGAACCCTCGGCGGGTGTCGGTCGAGGGCGCCGAGGAACTGCTGCGCTCGATCTGGTAGCCCGCAGGACTCAGGACCATGGCACCTCCTCCAGTGTTGCGTCCTGGACGATGTCGAATAGCACGTCTCCGCCGTCGATCCCTCCGATGTCGACCGGGTCGTCCGTCAGCGCGATGGTCGAGACGCCCACCGTTTCGATCCGCAGGTCGTCGCTCGCGTGGGCGGCCCCTGCCAACACCACGAATGCGCATGCTGCAGTAGCTGACACGACCTTGATGGATTTCATGGCTCAACTCTCCTGATTCCGACGATAGGTCGAGCCGGTATTCGCGCTTAGGCGCGGCGGCGGTTCAACGCGCGAGCCGAGCTACGCGGCTTCGGGTGCAGGCGCCGAGTCGGCCGCGTCGGCTACGGGCTGACGACGTCCCCCGAGCACGCGCCGCAGGCTGACGACGCCGAGCACCGTCGAGCCGTCCACGACCGGCAGGTGGCGGAACCCGTTGTCGAGCATCACCTGCGCGGCATCTTCGAGATCCATGTCCGCAGCCGCGGTGATCGGGTCCTCCGTCATGAACATCCGCACGCGCGCGTCGCTCGTGTGCACGCGGGCGGCCATCGCCCGCAGCATGTCCCGCTCCGTGAGGATGCCGATCAGCCGGCCGTGATCCTTCACGACGACTGCGCCGACGTTCTTCTGCGTCATGCGCTCGGCGACCTCGCCGAGCGTGTCCTCGGGCGCAACGGTCAGGAAGTCCGGCTTGACGACGTCTGCGAGCGTCCCCACAGGCGCGAGTCTAGCCGGATACCGATCGGCGCGCTGCCGGTCGATTCGGGCCTTACATAACAATCGATAATGACAGCGATAAAGAGATCGTGTACGATCCGTCGGTGGCCGAGGCGCCTTCGTTCGACGTGCTCGTGGTGGGGAGCGGTGCTGCCGGTCTAGCCGCGGCAGTCTCCGCCGAGCACGCCGGGGCTCGTGTCGGCCTCGCGACCAAGACGACGCTTCAGGCGTGCAACTCGGCGAAGGCCCAGGGCGGCATCCAGGCCGCGTTCGGCGAGGACGACTCGCCGGAGATCCACGCCGAGGACGTCATGCGGAGCTCGCACGACACGGCGAACGCGCGGCTCGTGGAGGTGCTCACGAGCGAGGCGCCCTCCGCGATTCACTGGCTCGAGGAGATGGGCGTCGAGTTCACGCGGGAGACGTCCAATGGCCGGAATGGCCAAGGCCATGTCGGCAGCGGCGGCTACCGGCTGGCCCGCTGCGGCGGCGCGACGCGCAAGCGCCTCCTTCAGGTCGGCGACCGCACGGGGCACGCGATCACGAAGTCGCTGCGGGAGGCGTTCGAGGCCGGAGGCGGCACGGTGCTCTCGCACCACCTGTTGACCGCGATCGTGCCGACCACGGCCGGCTGGCGCGCGACGTTCGAGACGAGAGAGGGAACCGCCGACGTGGACGCGAGCGCCGTCCTGCTGGCAGCCGGAGGCCGCTGCTTCCGCGAGGCGAAGGCGCGCGGCGAGCTCTCCACGAACCATCCGAATGCAACCGGCGAGGTGACTCGCGTTGCGCTCGAGGCCGGCGCGGCCGAGCGCGACCTCGACGCGCTCCAGTACCACCCGAACGGCGGCGCCTGGCCGGCGACGATGCAGGGCTACTCGATTCCCGAGACGACCCGTGCCTACGGCGCCGTGCTGCTGAACGCCGACGGTGAGGAGTTCACGGACTCGCTCGGCGCCCGCGACGCGGTCTCGCAGGCGATCGTGGACGAGGTCGAGAAGGGGAAGGGAGTGCTGACGCCCGACGGCAGGCCGGCGGTGCTCCTCGACACGACGCGCATCGCGCCGGAGGACGCGGCGATCTCCCTGCCGTACATGCTCCGCCGCTATCGCGGAGCCGGCATCGACCCGCTCGCGGAGCCGATCTTCACCTACCCGGTCCTCCACTACCAGAACGGCGGCCTCGTCATCGACGAGCACGCCGAGACCACTCTCGAAGGTGTCTTCGCCTGCGGCGAGATCGCGGGCGGGACGCACGGAAGGAATCGCATGATGGGCAACTCCCTCCTCGAGTGCACGGTGTTCGGCCGGCGCGCCGGGCGTGCCGCGGCAGCGACGGCGACATGACGAAGTCAGGTCGCCAGGAGGGGGCGCGGGGGAACCAGAGGGTTCCCCCGAAGGGATGGGCCGATGCGCAGCATCGGCCACAACGCGCAGGGGGCTCGCGGGGAAACCGGGTTTCCCCGCGCGACCGAGCCGAACGCGAGGGAGGCGAGCGCATGAGCGCGACGATCACGGATGTCGCCGGAGCGGTAGAGGACGCGGCCGCGCACCTCTACGTCTGGGCGCTGAAGGACATCCCACAGGACCTGCGCGATGCCTTGTCCTCCGCGCGCGAGCGCGAGACCTCGGTCACCGGCAAGCGCGTCCTCGAGACGATCCATCGCAACGTCGTCATCGCCGACGACGAGAAGAACCTCGTCTGCCAGGACACCGGCATTCCCGTCTACTACTGCCGCGTCGGCGAGGGCTTCCCGCTGCATCCGGCACGGATCTACGAGTCGCTCAAGATCGGCACCGAGCGCGCGACGGTCGAGCATCCGCTGCGCTCGAACACCGTCCACACGCTGACGCGCGAGAACACGGGACCGAACGTCGGCTTCCGCGTCCCGATCGTGCACTGGGACTTCGTCCCGGACTGGGACGGGCTCGACGTGAAGTGCGTCCCGAAGGGCTCGGGCTCGGAGAACATGAGCTTCCTCAAGATGTGCGTCCCCGCGGACGGCGTGACCGGCATCAAGAAGTTCGTGCTCGAGTCGATTGTCGGGGCGGGCGGCAAGCCCTGCCCACCCGGGATCGTGGGGGTCGGGATCGGCGGGTCGGCCGACTACGCGATGTATCTCGCGAAGGAAGCGATCGCGCGGCCGGTGGATACGCGGAACCCGGATCCGCTCGTGGCGCAACTCGAGGTCGAGCTCTACGACCTCCTGAACGAGACCGGCATCGGCCCGATGGGGCTCGGCGGCGACGTCACCGTGCTCTCCGTCCACGTCGAGCACGCGGACACGCACATGACGCTCAACCCGGTTGCGGTCAACTACCAGTGCTGGGCCGCACGTCGCGCCTCGGCGCACGTCTCGCCGGACGGAACCGTCGACTTCGAGAGGGACGCGTGATGCCTCGTATCGATCAGTTACAAGCTCGGGCGGTCGCAGCGCCGGACGCCGCGTTGGACGCAGACGTGCCACCTTGTAACGATCAGTCACAAGGGCTGGGCCGCTGATGGCGACGCACGAGGTCACCTTCCCCGTCACCGATCCCGCCGAGATCATGAAGCTGCGCGCGGGCGACGAGGTGGTCGTCCAGGGCCACATCATCGGCATCCGCGACCGGACGCAGATCCGCATCTTCGACCAGGGCGTCGAGCCGCCGATGGACCTGAGCGGCGCCTTCCTCCTGCACACCGCCCCGAACGTACGCAAGGTCGGCACCGATTCCGAAGGTAGGGGGCGCTACGAGAAGATGTGCATCGGGACGACGACGAGCGCGCGCATGGTGCGCTTCACCGAGCCGCTCGGCGAGCAGTACGGCGTCCGCGCGATCTGCGGCAAGGGCGGGTTCCCGGACGAGGCGATCGCGCCGATGCAGCGGCTCGGGATGGTCTACTTCGCGATCGTCGGCGGCGCCGCGGCGCTCGAGACGACGCAGATCGAGGAGATCGAGGAGGTCGCCTGGGAGGAGCTCATGCCCGAGTGCCTCTGGAAGTTCCGCGTGAAGGACTTCGGCCCGCTCACCGTCGGGATCGACGCGCACGGCAATTCCCTCTACCACGACGTGCAGGAGCGCGCCCGCCAGAAGCTGGAGGACATCTATGCACGACTCTCCTGACCACTCCTTCCTCGACGTGCCGACGCGGGAGGCGAAGCCCCGCTCGTGCGGCCTGACGCACGTCATGGACAAGGGCCTGGGCCTGCGCGAGATCGAGGGGCTGTTCGACACCGCCGGCAAGTACGTGGACATCGTCAAGCTCGGCTGGGGAACGAGCTACGTCACGAACAACCTCGAGAAGAAGATCGCGCTCTACCGCTCGTTCGACACCCCGGTCGTCTGCGGCGGGACGCTCTTCGAGGCGGTCTACGGCCAGGGCAAGGTCGACGACTTCAAGCGCTGGCTCGAGCACTATCGCTTCTCGCACGTCGAGATCTCGGACGGAACGCTCGAGATCCCGCGCGACGCGAAGCTCGAGCTGATCGCCGACTTCGCGCGCGACTTCGTCGTCCTCTCCGAGGTCGGCTCGAAGGACTCCGAGGTGAACATCGCGCCGTACCTGTGGGTGCAGTGGATGCGCGAGGAGCTCGACGCCGGCGCCTGGAAGGTCATCGCGGAGGGTCGCGAGGGCGGCACGGCCGGGATCTACCGACCGACCGGCGAGCTGCGCACCGGTCTCGTGGACGAGATCGAGCATTCGCTGAGCTTCCACGACCTCATCTGGGAGGCGCCGACGAAGACCTCGCAGGCCTGGTTCGTCCGGCACTTCGGGACCGACGTGAACCTCGGGAACATCCCGCCGGACGAGGTCATCGCGCTCGAGACGCTCCGGCTCGGCCTGCGGGCCGACACCCTCAAGGAGGTGCTCCTTGGCGGTTCCCGCCACGAGCCCGCCCCGGCTTCCTGACCTCGACTTCGAGGCCATGTCGGCCGAGGAGCTCATCGCCTGGGCTCACTCGTTCTTCTGGCCGCGCCTCTGCCTCACCTGCTCGTGGCAGAAGCAGTCGTCGGTGCTCGTGCACATGGTCGCCGAGCTCGGCCTCCGCATGGACACGGTCGAGCTCGACACGCACCTGTTCTTCCGCGAGTCCTACGAGACCCGCGACCGGCTCGTCGAGAAGTACGCCCTGAAGCTCATCCAGCCGGGCATCCCGACGATCGCGGAGCAGCACCGGGCCGAGGGCGCGAACCTCTGGGAGCGCGACCCGGATCGTTGCTGCCACATCCGCAAGGTGGAGCCGCTCGTGAACGCGCTCGCGCCCTACGACGCCTGGATCTCCGGCATCCGCCGCGACCAGTCGCCGAGCCGCAGCGGCACCCACAAGATCGAGTGGTCGGAGCGCTACGGCGTCTTCAAGATCCATCCGCTCGCCGACTGGGACGAGAAGCGCGTGTGGGCGTACATCGACGTCAACGAGATCCCCTTCAACCCGCTGCACGAAGCCGGGTACCGTTCGATCGGCTGCATCCCGTGCACGCGCCCGACGAATCCCGACGAGGAGGAGCGGGCGGGGCGCTGGGCGGGCTCCGACAAGCTCGAGTGCGGCATCCACGACGACATGACTGCAACTGCTGAAAGGACGACATGACGGAACACATCCACGCGCACGACCACCCCGAGTCCGAGAGTGCGCGAGGCGGCGGCTTCACGCTCTGGTTCACCGGCCTCTCCGGCTCGGGGAAGTCGACGATCGCGCACCTCGTCGGGCCCGAGCTCGACCGCCGCGGGCTCGTGGTCGAGTACCTCGACGGCGACACCGTGCGCACGCAACTCTCGAAGGGCCTCGGGTTCTCGAAGGAGGATCGCGACACGAACATCGAGCGCATCGGCTGGGTCGCCTCGCGGATCACGCGGCAGGGCGGCGCGGTCATCGCGGCGGCGATCTCGCCGTACGAGGAGACGCGGCAGAAGGCGCGCGCGATGGTCGAGGAGTTCGGCCCGTTCGTCGAGGTCTACGTCAACGCCTCGGTCGACGAGTGCGCACGGCGAGACGTGAACGGCCTCTACGCGAAGGCGTTCGCCGGTGAGATCAAGGGCTTCACCGGCGTGGACGACCCGTACGAGGCGCCGGCCAAGGCCGAGATCGTCGTCGACACCGAGTCGACGGAGCCGGAGGAGGCCGCGGCGCAGGTCATCGCGAGGCTCGAGGAGCTCGGCCACATCCCGGCCCCAGCTGAAACCGGAGCACGCGCGTGACGGTCGCGGCGACCGATCGCCTGATCGCACCGCACGGCGGCTCGCTCGTCGACCGGACGGGAGAGCGGCCGGCCGATCTCGACTCGCTCGAGACCGTCCAGCCGACCTCACGCGAGCTCTCGGACCTCGACATGCTCGCCTCGGGAGCGCTCTCGCCGCTCGAGGGCTTCATGGGCCGCGCGGACTACGAGCGCGTCGTCGACGACATGCACCTCACGACCGGCCTGCCGTGGGCGCTTCCCGTCTGCCTCGCCGTCGATACGGCGCCGGCCGGCGACCGCGTCGCGCTCCTCGACGAGGCGGGACAGCCCGTCGCGGTGCTCGAGGTCGAGGAGGTCTACGAGTACGACAGGGAGCACGAGGCGGAGAACTGCTTCCGCACGAAGGACGACGCGCATCCGGGAGTCGCCCGCCTGTACGAGCAGCGCCCGCTCTACCTCGCCGGCCGCGTCACCGTCTTCGAGCGCGCGACGCCGGCGTTCCCGGAGCTCGCGCTCGATCCGGCGGAGACGCGCGCGGCGATCGCGGAGCGCGGCTGGAAGCGAGTCGTCGGGTTCCAGACCCGCAACCCGATCCACCGGGCGCACGAGTACCTGACGAAGGTCGCGCTCGAGACGGTCGACGGCCTGCTCGTGCACCCGCTCGTCGGCGACACGAAGTCGGACGACGTCCCGGTCGATGTGCGCGTCGAGTGCTATCGCACGCTGCTCGACGGCTACTACCCGCAGGACCGCGTCCTGCTCTCGGCGTTCCCGGCGGCAATGCGCTACGCAGGCCCCCGCGAGGCGATCTGGCACGCGATCTGCCGCAAGAACTACGGCTGCTCGCACTTCATCGTCGGGCGCGACCACGCGGGCGTCGGCGACTACTACGGCACCTACGACGCGCAGCTCATCTTCGACGAGTTCGCCCCGCACGAGCTCGACATCGAGCCGATGTTCTTCGAGCACACCTTCTGGTGCAACGTCTGCGGGTCGATGGCGAGCACGAAGTCGTGCCCGCACGGCCCGGAGGACCGCGTCTTCCTGTCGGGAACGAAGGTGCGTGAGATGCTCGAAGCGGGCGACGTGCCGCCGGTCGAGTTCACGCGGCCGGACGTCGCGCGGGTTCTGATCGACGCGTACCGGAAGTAGCCTCGGGCCCGTGAGCCAAGAGGTTCTGCGGGAGCCGCGACAAGGCCGCGAAGCGGCCGTCTTTAGGGGTTTTCGCGCGACAGGAATCCGCGTTAGCGGATTCCTGTCTTGCGCAGGACACAGGGGTCTTCGCGCGACCGGAATCCGCGCTAGCGGATTCCGGTCTTGCGCATAACATGGATTGGCAATTCGTCGTCGTCGGTCTCCTCACGGGCGTGCTCGTGGGCATGACCGGCATGGGTGGGGGGTCGCTGATGACCCCGATCCTCGTCTTCCTGTTCGGGATCTCGCCCACGACCGCGATCGGCACGGACATCGCCCACGGGGCCGTGTTCAAGACGGTCGGTGCGGTACAGCACCGCCGCATGGGCAACGTCCGCGCCAGGCTCGCCGGCTGGATGCTCATCGGCTCGGCGCCGATGTCGCTCGTCGGGGTGTGGGTATCCGTCCAGCTGACGGACCGCTACGGCGACGACGTCGAGTCGGTGATGGGCCAGGTGCTCGGAGGGGCGCTGCTGTTCGGCGCGGCCGGGCTGGTCGCGAAGAGCGTCATCCGTCCGGAGACGACTGGCGAGATGCCTGCGCGGCTAAGCCGACGGGACTGCCTCGCCGCGATCCTCATCGGCGCCTTCGGCGGGTTCATCGTCGGCCTGACGTCGGTCGGCAGCGGCGTCTTCTTCGGGCTGACGCTGTTGATCATCTTCCCGCTGCGGGCGCACAAGGTCGTCGGCACGGACATCTTCCACGCGGCCGTGCTGCTGTACGTCGCCGGGGCGGCGCACTGGGCGGCGGGGAACGTCGACTTCGCCATTCTCGGCTGGCTCCTGCTCGGCTCCATCCCGGGCGTGCTCATCGGCGGTCGGGTCAGCTTCGCGATCCCGGAGCAGAAGCTCCGGCTCCTGCTCGCAGGCGTACTCGGTCTCGCGGGTATCAAGCTCCTCGACGTCCCGTTCGCGGGGACGATCGTCGTCGTCGTCCTCACCGCGGGACTGATCGCGCTGCTCGTCTACCTCGGGCGACACAGCTGGATCCGCATCCAGCGCAGCCGCAGCGAAAGACTGCCTCCGGCCGTCGACTAGCATCGCTCCGCGATGCGCACGGTCTGGGTCAGCTTCGACACGATCGGCCGCGACTGTCTCGAGGCGGCCGCGGAGGCCGGCGCGAACGTCGTCGGCGTGGTGACGCTGCCCGGGCCGATCGATCGCGACCGCGCGGGCCAGTGCCGCGTTCGAGAAGTCGCGAGCCGCCTCGGCGCCGAGCTGATCGAGACGACCGATGTGAACTCACGGGAGACGCTCGCGGCCGTAGCCGCGCTCGATCCGGAGCTCGTCTTCGTCGTCGGCTGGTCGCAGCTCGTCCGCGACCCGTTCATCGCGCTGGCCCGAGAAGGCGTGTTCGGCATGCATCCGACCCTGCTCCCGCGGCATCGTGGTCGGGCGCCGATCCCGTGGGCGATCCTCACCGGGCTTGCGCGCACCGGTGTCACGCTCTTCGAGATCGTGGACGCGACGGCGGACTCCGGTGCCATCGTCGGCCAAGTGGTCGTCGACATCGCGGAGGACGAGACGGCGACGACGCTCTTCGACCGGCTCGCGACGGCCCACGTCGCGCTGATCCGCGAGTTCGTCCCGCAGCTCGTCGCGCGCTCGGCGCCTCGGTCGCCACAGGATCCGAAGCGGGCCAGCGCCTGGCCGAAGCGCATCCCGGCCGACGGCATCATCGACTGGGAGACCCGCGCGCCGTACCTCTACGACTGGGTCCGCGCCCAGACCCGGCCGTACCCCGGTGCCTTCACATACCTCGGCGAGGAGAAGGTCGTCGTCTGGCGCGCGCGCCCCGTCGATGAGACCGAGGCCGCGCCGGCCGGCACGATCGTCGCGGAACACGCCGACGGCCACGTCGTCGCCTGCGGTGAGGGCGCGCTCGTGCTCGAGGAGATCGAGACGACAGGTCGGCTCTCGGTCGGAGCGAGGCTCGGGTGAAGGCCCGCGTTCTCGTGTTCGCCGCGCACCCGGACGACGAGGTGCTCGGCATGGGCGGCACGATCGCGGTGCACGCGACGAGCCGCGGCGACGCGGTCAGGGTCGTGTGCGTCACCGACGGCAGCTCCACGCAGTACCCGGGCGACGCCGCGAAGCGCGCGCAGAAGGAGGACGAGGCGCGCCGCGCAGCCGCAGAGCTCGGCGTCGACGACTATGTCCACCTCGACCTGCCGGACATGCGCCTCGACACGCTCGCGCACGTCGAGGTGAACCGGGTCGTCGAGGAGCACGTGCGCGAGCTCCAGCCGACGGTCGTCTACACGCCTCAGCCCGACGTGAACTACGACCATCGCGTGCTGTTCGACTCGGTCGCAGTGGTGACGCGGCCCGTCCCCGGCCAGGCGGTGCGGCGGCTGCTCACGTATGCGCCGACCTCGAGCACCGAGTGGACCCCGGCTCCGGTGAACTGGTTCGTCCCGAACTGGTTCGTCGACGTGACGGGCACGTTCGAGCGGAAGCTCGCCGCCTTTGCGCATTACGAGACAGAGCAGCGGCCGTACCCCCATCCGCGCAGCGAGCGGGCGATCCGCGCCGCAGCGGAGCTCCACGGCGCGAGCTGCGGCTGCGAGTACGCGGAGCCGTTCGTCCTCGTGCGCAGCCTCGAGCCTGCGTAGCCCCGGACGTTGAAGCGACTGCCACAGACGCTGATCGTGCTCGTGCTGCTCGGCGCGACCGCCGCGGCGTTCGCGGTCACCGAGCGTCTGAAGCTCGAGAAGAGCCCGATCACGGGGACACGCGTGGACAAGGTCTTCTCGCCCGTCTGCGAGTGCGCGCGGGACATCGCCGTGATCTCCTTCCGTCTCCGCGGCAGCCAGGTCGTGACCGTCGACCTGCTGGATTCCGACCGGAATTCGGTCCGCACGCTCGTACGAGGCAAACGGGAGCAGGCCGGACGGGTCACGTACGTCTGGGACGGCCGCAACGACGTGGGCCGTGTCGTCGAGGAGGGGATCTACCGGCCGCGAGTCCGGCTCCGCCGGCACGGCCGCACGATCGTCCTCCCGAACCCGATCCGCGTGGACACGACGGCGCCGGAGATCACCCTGCTCCGCGTCTTCCCGCGCGTCTTCTCGCCCGACGGCGACGGGAACGCAGATCGCATCACGGCCGAGTACGAGATCGACGAGCCGGCACGGGCGATGATGCTGGTGGACGGCCGGCGTCGCGTCCTCGGCAAGTTCCGTGAGACGGAAGGCAGGCTCGTCTGGTTCGGACGCGTCGGTGGCAAGCCCGTTCGCCCGGGCGAGTACGAGATCAGGCTGCGCGCGTTCGACCGCGCGGGCAACCGATCGGCGAGGTCGCGTGCCGTCACGGTTCGCGTTCGGTACATCGAGCTGGCCCGCGACACCGTCGAGGCACTCGTCGGAAGACGCTTCGGGATAGGTGTCATCACCGACGCAGATGTCTACCGCTGGCTCTTCGACGGCCGCCGCGGGAAGTTCAGGAAGCCGGTCCTCGTGTTACGCGCGCCCGATGAGCCCGGGACGTACGTCCTTTACGTCACGGTCGGGCGCTTCGCCGACCGCGCGGAGATCGTGGTCGCAGAGCCCGAGCCGCAATGACGACTGCGCCGGTGCTCGTCCTGGGCGTGCGCCGGTCGGGGACGACGCTGCTGCGCGTGATCCTCGACCGCTCGCCCGGCATCGCGCTCCCGGACGAGTCGCACTTCGTCCCGCAGCTGGCGCACCGCCACTCCACGCCGGTCAGCGCCGAGCGGTTCGCCGATGACCTCCGTCGCGTGCCGACGCTCGGCAGATGGGGGATCACGGTGGACGACGTGGCGCCGTTCCTGCGCGACGGCATGACGAGGGGAGACGCGATCGGAGCGGTCTTCGCCGCCTACGCGGCAGAGCATGGAAAGCCACGCTGGGGCGACAAGACACCGGCCTACATGCGATACCTGTCCTTGCTCGACTCGCTCTTCCCGGACGCGCTCTATGTGCACCTGATACGCGACGGCCGCGATTGCGCGCTCTCCTTCCTGCGCCTGCCCGACGAGGCCGCGAGCCGGACGTGGGCGCATCCGGAGGACGCAGCAGGGTTCGCGTGCCAGTGGGCGTCCGAGATCCGCGCAGCCCGGGAACTCGGTCGCCGCATCGGCCCGAAGCGCTATCTCGAGGCTCGCTACGAGCAGCTCGTCGAGGAGCCGGCGAGGGTCGTGAGTGGCATCTGCGACTTTGCGTCGCTCCCGTTCACGCCCGAGATGCTCGAGCCGGGCGCGGTCGCACTCGCCGAGAAGCCTCACCATCGCCGGCTGGTCGAGCCTCCGGGCAAGCAGCGCGACTGGCGGCACGAGATGGGTGAGCGCGAGGTGCAGTCGTTCGAGGCGATCGCCGGCGGCGTTCTCGACGAGCTCGGCTACGAGCTCACCGATCCGGCACGGGCGCGAACGAGCACGCGTGCCCAGATCGAGCTCGGCTGGTATCGGGCCCGAATAACAGCCTGGAGAGCGGCTGCCTATGCGAATCAGCGCTCGCCGCTCTGGCGGAGACGCCACCCGCCGGTCTCCGGCTCTTGAGCGGTTCTTAGTGACCGGCGGCACGGTGCCGCCGTGGAACCGCCGAGCTCCGACAACGGAGACGCACGCAGGCCGAAGTTCTCGCGAAGGACGGTGCTGACAACTTCGGTGGATCCGTGGCGTGGGAGCCGATGGCGACCATGCTCGAGAACGTCTGGAGCCGTCTCTCGGCTCACTAGGACGGACTACTGCACGTCACGCCCGCGGAATGCGATGAGGCGGCCGTTGAGCGAGAAGTAGTACGTCCGCTCGGTCACGATCCCGGGTGAGTAGCGCCCCATCGGAAGGCGCCAGACGACTCTGCCGTCCGTCGCGCGCAGGCCGAAGGTGCGTTTGTCGAGGCTCGAGAAGAACACGTTGTCCCCCGCCACGAACGGAGCGCCGAGGAACTTGCCTCCGACCCACGTATCCCAGAGCTCGGCCCCCGTCGTCGAGCGAAAGGCGCGTATCCGCCCGTCGAAGCCTCCGACGAACACACGACCGTTCGCGACGGCAGGAGTCGTGTAGCCGAGCCCGCCTACCCGACCGGTCCACACGATGTCGCCGTTGCGCGCGTCGAGGGCGACGACCTTTCCGCTCCGGGCGACGCAGTAGAGGCGCTCACCGTCGGTCGACGGGCTTGCGTAGAAGCTCTCGTAGCGAAATGCATCGCGGCTCACGTACGTGACCCAGAACCGCTCTCCAGAGTTGCGATCGAGGCACAGGATGGACCCGGCATAGGTCGAGATGCACACCCGACGGCCATACACGGACGGGCTCGAGTTGATCCGCCCCCCGGTGTCGTAGGCCCAGCGGATGCGACCCGTCGCGGACTGCACCGCGAACAGCCGTCCGTCCGTCGAGCCGAAGTAGGCGACGCCGTCGACGACCACCGGCGAGGACTCGACCTTCCCGCTCGTGCGCACTTGCCACAACTGCTCACCGTTCGCCCGGTCGAGCGCGGTCACGGTCCCGTCGCCCTGCGACGAGACGATCAGTCGCGGCCCGTCGATCGCAGGCGTCGAGGGCAGCGTGCCGCCGACGCGGCGTCGCCACTTGACCTTGCCCGTCTCGGCGTCGAATGCATAGGTCGTCCCGCGAAACGAGTTCACGTAGAGCACGCCGTCGCAGTAGCTCGGCGGGTACTCGATGTAGCTCGAGACCACGTCGGTCCAGAGCGGCTTCTGCCTCGGCAGGCCGAGCTTCACCTCCGCCCTCGAGAGCGAGCGCTGCGGATCGCCGCCGAAGTACGGCCAGCAAAGCTCGTCGCTCGTGGTCTTCGGTGGCGGCTTGGGCGCTGGCTTCGGGATCGTCGCGGTCGTAACGGTGACCCCCGAGAGGTCGGTGTCGAGCCCGCCTTCGGGCGTGTCGCGCTGCGCGACCCAGAGCGCGCCTGCGAGCCCGCCGAGCAGGACGAGGAGCACGACGACGCCGGCGATGATCCACTTGAGGTACCTCGGCATGAGAAAGGCCGACGCGTCGGCCGTCAATCAGTGTGCCAGCCGCTCCGGTGCGGGCGACGGAGCTGATGATGACGCGAGCGCCGCGGCGGCGAGGCCGAGAACCCCCCAGGTGAGCGGATCCTCGAAAAAGCCCGCGTAGAGCAGCGAGTGCACGAAGAGGACGAGGAAGATCGCGGCCAGACCCAACCCGAGGACGCGCCGCTGTCTCGTCACGAGAACGAGCGCCCACGCCGTCGCCCCGAGCACCCAGCCGTAGAGCGCAAAGCCCGCGACCCCGAGCTCCGCGAGCACGGTGAGCGGCGTCGTGTGCGAGGCGCTGCGGCGCGCGCTCCGCCGGCCGTTCGCCTCGGCGCTCGCCTGCGCCTGGCCGCCGATCCCGACCCCGACGACCGGGTTGACTCGGAACGCGTCGAGCGTGATCTCGACGAGCCGCGAGCGTCCGCTCGTGATCTCCCGCGCGGACTCGCCGTCGACCGCCTGCGCTGCGACCCCGGCAGCGGCGAGCGTCGCGGCGGCCGCGCAGGCGACGAGGACGACCCGTAGGCGTCGGCCCGCTCCGACGAGCGCGATCGCGAACGTGACGACGAAGAGCGCGACGAAGCTCGACTGCGAGTACGAGAAGTAGAGCCCTACGAACAGGAACGCGATCGCAGCCGCGATCACGACCCACTCGACGGGCCTCCCGCGCCGAAGCCAGAGGAGGACGAGCAGGACGGCGATCGGGACGACGAGGTAGCGCCCGTAGAGGCTCGGATCCTTGAAGAGCGACGTGACGCGGAACCAGGTCGTGTACGCGTTCGCCACCTCCAGGTCGCGCGAGAAGAAGAGCGTCCGCGTGTGTGCCTGCCAGATCCCGACGGCCGCGAACAGCGCCCCGAGCGCGACGAGCGTGACGGCGAGCGCGCGCGGCGTCCACGCGGCAAGCGGCGAGCGCGCCACGACGCCGAAGCCGGCGACGAACGGGAAGAGGAAGAACGCGAGCGCGATTCCTCCCTGGCGCTCGTCGTGCGTCCAGAGGTACGACACGGCGGCGAAAGCGACGAAGGCGGCGAGCGGAAGTCCGAGGAGGCGCGGGATCGCAACGGGCACCTCGCCCCGGAGCACCCGGTAGGCGAGCGCGAGCACCGAGCCGGCGAGCACGAGGTAGAGCGGCAGGAGCAGGAACGCCTCCTCGTCCCCGAGCTCGACCGGGATGCGGAACGGCGCGACCGCGAGCAGCGCAACCGGCGTCGCCTCGGGAAAGTGGACGAGTGGAAGGGCGATGAGGACCGCGGCGGCGAGCCCGGCGGCGATGACCGCGATTCCCGCGGGCGTCGTCAGCAGGAGCTCGACGTCGTCGTCCCCGACGAGCGAACGCCCGAGGAGCGCGGTAGCGACTCCGAGAAGCGCGATGCCTGCTAGGGGCAGAAGCCGCCCGCGGCCGAGCACCACGAGGGCGGCCCCGAACGCTCCCACGAGCGCGGCGACCTGGGCGGCTTCCGAATGCTCCACGGCGGGCGAAGCGTACGGCCTCGTCGTGGGGGAACCACACGGTTCCCCACGTGCCCCCTCCTTCATTCCGCCTCACGGCTCACTCGCGGTGAGCCTCCCTTCCGGCAGAGCCGGCCTCCGGCGCGAGCCGGCTCGCGCGCTGTGCTGCAGGATCAGCTGGTAGGAATTCCGCGGTGATCGAGGGCTGGAAGAGGGCGCTCGTGCTCGCGCCCCACACGGACGACGGCGAGCTCGGGTGCGGCGGGACGATGGCGCGCCTCGTCGAAGGCGGCTGCGACGTGCGCTACGTCGCGTTCTCGATCGCGACCCGTTCGCTTCCGCCGGGCTTCGAGCCGGACACGCTCGCGCGCGAGGTACGCGAAGCCACGGCCGAGCTCGGCATCCCGGAGGGGTCGCTGACGGTGCACGACTTCGACGTCCGGACGTTCCCGGAGCGCCGACAGGACATCCTCGAGCTCCTCGTCGCGCTCTGGGACGAGTGGAAGCCGGATGTCGTGTTCCAGCCGTCGCACCACGACGTCCACCAGGACCACCAGACGATCGCGCAGGAGGGTCTGCGCGCGTTCAAGCGCACGACGATCCTCGGTTACGAGGTGCCCTGGAACAACTTCGACTTCTCCTACGGCGCGTACATCTCGCTCGAGAAGCACCACGTCGAGCGGAAGGTCGCGGCGCTCGCGCGGTACGCCTCGCAGCAACACCGGCGTTACGCGAACCCGGAGTACGTCTGGAACCTCGCCCGCGTGCACGGGGTAAACGTGAACCGCGAGTACGCGGAGTGCTTCCAGGTCTACCGGATCGTCGTCTAGCTCTCGGTCTCGCGAGCCGAGCTCGATCCACCGGCCGGCGCGCTCCCGGCGAACGAGGGCTTGTGCTCGATGAACTCGACCCGGATGTCGTCAGGGCCTTGCACGAAGACGGCTCGAGAGTTGTCCGCGTCGACGACTTCGAGGATCTCGAGGCTAACCTCGACCTCGCCGTTCACGTACGGGTCGATCGATTCCACGAGCAGCCCGATGTGGTTCAGCAGCGGCCGCTCGGTCGGCAGGGCTGTCCCCGGGGTCAGCTCGATGAACGACTCGCCGAGCTTCACGCGTGCGCTCGGCTCGACGCGCGGCTCGACGCGCTCGAAGCCGAGCTCCTCCCAGCGCTTCGCGCTCACGTCCGAGTCGGCGACGCGCAGGGAGACGTGGTCGAGGTCGACCGCCCAGGCATGAGGCATGCCGAGCCGGTAGAGGTGGAGCCCCTCGCCGACGTCGATGTCACGGGCGTCCTCCCGGCCGGGCTCGCGGAAGGCGATGCCCATGAGCTGGCTCTGTTCGCGCGGGCCCTCGGCGTCGAAGAGCGTCAGCTTGCCGAGCTCGGGGTCGCTGCCGATGAGCGTGAAGTCGTCCGTCTGCTCGAGGATGTCCACGTCGAACAGGTCGAGGATGCGGCGGGTGTCGCCCTCGCGGTCGGCGACCCAGAGGGCGACGTGGTCGATTCGCTGAGGTGTCATGTCCGTTCGACTACCCGCGGCTCCAGGTGCAGAAACGCCTTGCCAGTCCCTCACGACTACTACTGAAGACCTGTTCAGATGTTGCTAGAGTCCGCCCGTGCCGCACCCGCTCGAGCACGGGTCCGCAGATCGGGCGTTGACGGTCGCCGAGGCCGAGGCGCTCGCTGAGTCGATGCGCGTCTTCGGCGCCGGGAGCCGCCTGCGCCTGCTGTGGACACTGCTCGACGGCGAGCGGACGGTCGAGGAGCTGGCCGAGACGACCCAGCTCGGCTCGAGCGCGGCGTCCCATCAGCTCCGCCTCCTGCGCCAGGGGCGCCTGGTTGCCGTCCGCCGGGAGGGCCGCCGTGCCTATTACCGACTCCACGACCATCACATCGCCGAGCTGCTGAGCGCGTTGCGCAATCACCACGAGCATGTCAGCCCTTCGACGCCACTGACGATCCCGGACGCCGACAGCGAGACGGTCACGTGACGCTCGACGCGCATGGCCACTCCCACGGCCACACCCACGTCCTCGACGCAGAGGTCCTGCGCTCGCGCGCCGGGGTGCGAGCCGTGCTCGTCAGCCTCGGCATCCTCGGGGCGACGGCAGTTGCGCAGGCCATCGTGTACGTCCTCACCGGCAGCGTCGCCCTGCTGGCCGACCTCGTGCACAACGCGGGGGACGCGCTGACCGCGATCCCCGTGGGTGCGGCGTTTCTCCTGCGCAGCCGGCGCGTCGAGCGCTGGGCGGGGTACGCGGTCGTCGGCGCGATCTTCTTCTCGGCCTGCTTCGCGCTCTATCAGAGCATCGCCCGGCTCGTGAGCCCGCAGGAGCTCGAGCATCTCTGGGCGCTTGCGTCGGCCGGGGTGATCGGGTACCTGGGGAACGAGCTGGCGGCGCGCGTCCGGCTGCGCGCCGGGCGGCGCGTCGAGAGCGCGGCGCTCATCGCCGACGGCAACCACGCGCGGGTCGATGCCTTCGTCAGCCTCGGAGTCGTTGCAAGCGCGTTGGCGGTCGCCGCCGGAGTCGAGATCGCCGATCCGCTGATCGGCCTTGCGATCACGCTCGTCATCCTCCGGATCACCTGGGACTCGTGGCGCGTCGTGCGGGCGGGCCGATGACGACGACGCAGCATCGCGGGCGCCTCATGGAGGGCCCGATCCGGTACGACCTGAAGCTCTGGGTGCGCTCGCTCGGACGGCTCGGCGCCTTTCGGAGAGAGATGCTCGACCTGGCGCGGCTCGTAGAAGGCGAGCGCGTGCTCGACGTCGGTTGCGGCACCGGGAGCCTCGCGCTGGCCGCGAAGCGCCGAGTCGGGTCCAGGGGGCTCGTGTACGCGATCGATCCGTCACCGGAGATGATCGAGGCGGCGCGGCGGAAGGCGCGCCTCTCACGGCTCGAGGTCGCGTTCGAGATCGGGGGCGCGCAGGCGCTCGAGCTTCCCGACGCGAGCGTCGACGTCGTCTTCGCCACGCTCGTCCTGCACCATCTGCCGCACGACGATCTCGTCGAGTCGTTCCGGGAGATCGGGCGCATCCTCGTTCCCGGGGGCCGCCTTCTCGCCGTCGACCTCGATCTCGACGATCCCGCGAACCCCCGCGGCTCGCCGCATGCCCACGCGCACGGGATGGGTGCGCGCTTCGATCTCGCGGACGTCGCGTCGCTGGCCGGCCAGCTGGGGCTCGAGGCCGTGGAGTCCGGGCCGATCGCGTTTCGCCTGCGCCGCTTCGAGCGCATGCGCTACGTGCTGCTCAGCGCAGCGTGAGAGTCATGCGCCCGAGGTCGTCGGTCGGCTCGTAGTCGGCGTACCCGAGCCGCTCGTAGAGGCGCTTGGCGGGGTTGTCCGGGTACACGCTGAGCGAGATGCGCTCGAGCCCGTCACGTCGCGCCCGGTCGTGCGCGGCCTCCATGAGCCGTAGGCCGATGCCCTGGCCGCGGAACGGCTCGACGACCGCGATGGCGAGCTCGGGCGTGCTCTCGTCGACGTAGCCCTCACCGTGCGCTTCCTCGGTGAAGAGGCGATACCAGACGAGCCCGACCGGTTGGCCATCGTGCTCGGCGACGAGGGCCACGTCTCCCGGTCGGCCCCAGCCTTCGTGGAAGACGACGACCTGGGGATGCACGAGGACGAGCTCGGCCGGAGGCAACTCGACCCCCTGCCGCCAGTCGAGAGCGGCGTACAGCATCTCCCGTAGGAAGCCGAGCTCGTCGGCGCGGAGCTCGCGGATCTCGATCACGAGGTCTCCTCCGGCAGTGGCGTCACGACCCCGAGGACGGCGAAGTTGCGGGCGCTCTCGTCCCCCGAGCGATCGTCGAATCCCTGGATGACCTCGCGCAGCCGCACCTCGAGCTCGCGCGCGCGGTCGGGCGTCACCGACACCACGTGGTAGGAGACGGACGCCGGATCGTCCGGGTCGACAGACCGCAGGCCGCGCTCGAGCTCGTCCACGATGCCGCGCAGCGGGCTCTCGCCGGCGAGGTCGAGCTCTCCGGTGAACGTGATCCGCTCCGCCGTCCTCTCGAAGATCCGCTCGGTGTGCCGTCCAGCCGACCGCGTGTCCACCTGGTGCACGAGGCCGCACTCCGCGAGGCGCCCCACGTGGTAGTAGAGGCGGTTGGCGGGCACCCCCAGCTCGCGGGCGAGCTCCGGGATCGACCTCGGCGTCCTGAGCAGGCCGAAGATCCGGTGCCGTATCGGGTCGAAGAGCGCCTTCGCGGCCACGGGATCCTCGAGCTCGAGCTCGTTGCGCACGAGTTGAATTATCTACAACCGATGAAAAATATTCAAGTCGTCAGTAGCCCAACCGTTCCTCCGTTGTGCTGAGAAGTGGGCGGATGCGCTCGACCTCGTCCCGGTCCCGGCCTTGCCACTTCCCCGCCTCGGGGGCGGTGAGCGCCGTTCGGGAGACGTTGCCCGGGAGATCGGCGGCGTATGCCGCCGCTGCGTCGGTGAACGGGAGGTCGAGAGCGGCGAAGACCCGTCGGAGCTCCGCTCCGGGATCCGCGATGAGGTCCTCGTACGCGACGTCGATCCACCGCGAGAGATCCAGCGCGCCGCGCGCCTCGAGTACCGCCTCGTTGCAGGCGACGTACTGCCGGGCGCAGATCTCCTCGAGCGGGGCAGCACGGAGGTCGCGCCAGCCGGGCACGAGCGCGAAGCTCCACTGGTTTCCGGAGAGTGGACCAAGTCCCTCGAGCGGCTCCGGCAGCCGGTACTTCACGAAACGCGGCCGCGCTCGCCACGCTTCGAGCAGGGAGGCGACGTTGTCCGCGCCTCGGCGGCGCAGGAAGACGAACGCCGCATCCGGGAAGAGCTCGTCGAGGTATGAGATTCGGAGGCAGCTCTCGGGGGTCTTGTCCACGAAGCGCCTCCCGCGCACGACGAGTCGAATTGCGCGGTGGACGTACTCGCGCTCGCGCCCGGACACGTCGGCCGCGGCGAGCGCGTCCGAGTCCCAGCCGCGGTCGCGAGGGTGATGGAACTCGTCCCAGAGGATGTGCCCCTCGCTCTGGACGGAGCAGAGCTCGGTGCTCCGCAGGAGACCCTGGAGCAGCAATGTCGTCCCCGACCGGGGGCAGCCGACGATGAGGATCGGCCTCTTCGGCGGGCCCGGGTCGGGCAGGACGCGGGAGATGGGGCGGGCGAGGCGGGGCGTGCTGCGGCGAACGCGCCAGACGGCGCGCCGCAACCGGAACGCGCGGTTCGTCCTCACGGGCCAATTCCTTTTGGCCCGTGAGGGTGGAGGGGTGTGGGGAACCGGGAGGTTCCCCACGCTTTCAGACGAAGGGGGCAGGCGGGGGAAACATGGTTTCCCCCGCCAACGCGAGCCGGAGGCGAGCGTTTCACGGACGTGCGAGCCGCAGCCGGGCACCGATCGCTTGCCGTTCGGCGGGCAGGTAGAAGCCGAGCGGGAGGAGGACGAGCGGGTAGGCCAGGGCGAGCACCAGCGCGACCGGCAGCCCACCGCCCACGAGCTTCCCGGCGACCGCGAGCGCCACACCGGCGACCGCGGCCGTCAGCACGCGCCGCCACTGGTAGGGGACGCGGTAGATCCGCTGCGACCACCAGGACATGCCGGCGAACATCGTCGCGTAGGCGGCGATCGTCGCGATCGCCGCCCCCATCATCCCGTAGGGCGGGATCAGGATCAGGTTCAGCGCGACGTTCACCGCCGCTGCGGCGCCGGTCACGACCCAGTTGAACTGCGTGCGCCGGGCACGCCCGACGCCGATCGCGACGACGATGTAGCCGCCGAACGCGACCGCGGCGAACGTGAGCGGACCGACCACCCGAGACGCGGTCGAGAACTCCGGTGTGGCGAGCCAGTCCACGATCCACGGCGAGAGGAGTGTGAGGCCGGTCGCGACCCACGTCGTGACGAGGACGAGGTATGTCAGGACGTACGCGTACGTGTGCCGCGCCTCGCGATCGTCGTCGATCGAATAGGCGAAGGCCGGCCAGGCGAGCCGGAATGCCGTCAGCAGGAGCACCATGGCCGAGGCGATGCGCACGCCGACGGAGTACAGGCCCACCTCGGCCGTGTCGGCCAGCTTGACCAGGAACAGGCGGTCGCTGAAGTTCGTGACCCAGAGGAAGAGAGCGGTGGGCATGAGCGGGACGCCGAAGCGATTCATCTCCCGAAGGAGCCCGCGGTCGAACTGGAGGCCGAGCTGCTCGCGCCGGTAGCCGACGAGCGCGAGGTAGACGATCAGGGTGCCCGCGAAGTTACCGACGATCACGCCGAGCGGCCCTGCGTCGAGCCCGACGACGAGGATGAGCGTCGCGGCGACGGTGAGGAAGATGTTCGCCAGGCTTGCGCTCACGAACGCCGTGGATCGCTCCTCGAGCCGGAAGAGCGACGTGAGCTGCTCGTAGTTCATGTTGACCCAGAGATTCACGACGCTCGCGGCGACGAGCTCCCAGTCGTCGGGCGTGCCGAAGAGCAGTTGCGAGATCTGGGGCGACAACGCGAGGCCTGCAACGAGGCCGAGCGTCGCCATGCTCATCGTGAACCAGAACGACGTGCGCAGCACCAGGCGCCGGTGGGCCGGCTCGGGCGAGTCGAAGTAGAACCGGAACAGCGCGCTCGTGATCCCCATGCGCAGGAAGATCCCGATCACGAGCGTGAAGGCGATGAGGGTCTCGACCTTGCCGTAGTCGGAGGGCGAGAGGTAGCGCGTGTACAGCGGCAGCAGGAGCAGCCCGAGGATTCGCGACACGAGTCCGCCGAGGCCGTAGATCAGCGAGTGCTTGCCGAGCCGTGTCAGCTGTCCTCGGACAGGCATCGCTAGAGCCGAGAGTAGAGGTCCAGCAGGCGGTCGGCGACGCGCTCGAGGTCGTGCACGCGTTCGACGTATGCGCGCGACTCGGCGCCGATGCGGCGGCGTTCCGAGGCGGAGGCGACGAGCGGTTCGAGGCGGGCGCGCAGGTCGTCCTTCGTGGCGCGCACGATCGGCACGCGCTCTCCCAGCTCGCGCTCCGTTCGCTCGACCGCCTCCTCCTGCAGGAACGACACGACGGGCTTCCCGAGCGCCATGCACTCGATTGCGAAGAGCCCGTACCAGCCGGCGTTCAGCTGGTCGACTACGAGATCGGCCTCGCGGTAGCGCTCGAACGCCTCGTCGTGGTGCAGGCCCTCGACGAGCAGGAGGTCGGCGTCGAGCCCCTCGCAGGCGGCGATGATCTCCTCGGTCCCCTTGCGACGGCGCGACGACGGCGCGTGCAGGATCACCGGGCGTGTGCGATCCGTGGGCGGCGCGGGCTCGATGCGGGCGACGTCGATCCCGGGCGGGACGAACTCGGCCTCGGGCACCCAGCGAATTGCGTCGTACGAGCCGACGATCTCCGCCCCGGCCTTCTTGCCGAACGCGAGCTCCTCCGGCGACTTGCCGCGGATGTCCGAGCCGAGGTAGTGCATCACCGACTTCTTGCCGAGCGCCCGCAGGATCGGGAACTGGAGGGAGCGGGGGACGAGCGTCAGCCCGAAGTAGAAGTGGAAGACGTCGGTTGCGGGGCGAGGCGCAGGAGCGCGCGCCACTGCGTCGCCTGGCGGCGCAGGAAACCGCCGTGGCGCTCGAGCGACTCGTCGGCCTCGGGGTGCAGCTTGTAGCGGTTGAAGACGACGAGCTTCGCGTCCACACCTCGCCGCCGGAGCGCCTGGACGTTCGCCCACGGGACGCCTGCCGTGTTGACCGGGCAGTGGACGACGCGGAGCGCTCGTTCGGTGTCAGACACCGATTCGCGTCAAGGCCTGACGTCCTGGGGCCGGCGCCTCCTGCCGGCGCGTCCCTGCCGGGACGTGCGCTCGAGCGGTGTGTGGCAACGGTCGTCACGCGAGATCGATCCCGTCGGCCACGAGCTGCTCAGGGCGGCGGGCCGCCTCCGCCTCAACCATCGCCCGCATCGTCTCGCCCATCGTTTCGCCCGGATAGACCCAGATCGCCGGGTGGACGAGGATCTGGAGCCACGAAAACGCGCTGCGCCGGAGCTCCTCGTGCGGGCAGCCCGATCGCCAGTGCTGGTTCGAGTCGGAACGGTAGTTCTCGGGCGTGAAGTAGCGCGTCCCGTACGTGTTCGACGCGCCGGGGATCTCCTCGGACATGAACTCGAGACGCGGGTTGTGCCAGGAGACGACGGGGTCAAAACGTTCGTCGACGCTCACGTTCGGGTAGACGGCGTGCAGGCCGACCGCGTGACCCAGCTCGCGGAGGCGCTCTTTCGCCGCAGTTCCTTCTGGAGACGCCAGGTTGTAGAAGACCGACTCGGTCATCAGCAGATACGTTGTTGCGACGCCGAGCTCGGCCTCGAGCTCCGCCATCTCGACGGCCGCGGCGAGCGAGAGGTCGATGTCGTGGCGGAGGAAGAGGTCTCGGGGTTGCGGGTCAGCGCCGAAATGCGCGAACCGGTAGCCGCCGGCCTTCGCGGCGTCGAGGAGCTCGCGGTAGTGCGCGAGGTCGAACGCGCAGGTCACGCTTCGACCTCGACCGTGAAACGTGAGGCCGCAGCGTCCGCCCGGCGGAGCGCCTCCCGCGAGTCGTCCGCGACCGCGATCACGTAGCCGCGACGGTCGCCGTCGCGGCGAACGGGCCTGATCGTCTCGCCGAGCTCGAGGTAGGTCTCCGCCTGGACGACGCCGTCGGCGGCGAGCACCGGGTCCAGATCGCCGATCCTGACGACTCGCCCCGTCGGAAGCGGCCCCGGGGACGCCGTGAAGAAGCGAATCGCGAGCGGTTGCTCGAAGCGCGGCTGCGCCATCTCGTCCGGGATCTCCTCGCCGAGCGCCTGGCGGACGGCGATCTCCACGACGTCGACGCCGACGGCGTGCCGGACGAGGTCGGCCATCTGCCCGCCCGCGATGCGCGCTGCGACCTCGACCACGGCGACACGGCCGTCCGGAGCGGCGATGAGCTGCGGGAAGGCGATGCCGTCGCCGAGGCCGAGCGCGCGGACCGCGTCGACCGCGATGAGGCGCGAACGCACGAGCTGCTCGTCGGGGATGGACGGCGGGAAGACGTGGATCCAGCCCACGCCGAACCCGATGCCGGGCGGACGCAGGCGGTCGGAGAGCGTCAGCAGGAGCGGCTCACCGTCACGCACGACCACGATGCCGTTCATCTCGACCCCGTCCACGAACTCCTCGAGGATGGCGACGCCCGTCGGCGACTCCTCGACGGCAGCGGGGAGGTCGCGCTCGAGCTCCTCACGGCGCTCGACGCGGAACACGGCGCGTTGCCCGCCCGAGTCGGCCGGCTTGAGCACGGCGGGGAGCGGCACGGCGTCGAGCGCGGCGCCGACGTCGTCGGGCGAGCGCACGGCCGCGAACGGCGGCTGCGGCACGCCGCTGCGCGCGAACGCGTCGCGCATCTCGAGCTTGTGCGTCATGCGCTGGGCGGTCTCGACGCCGATCCCGGGCAGGCCGAGCTCCTCCGCGACGGCCGCAACGACCGGAACCGCGCGATCGGCCGCGACCGTGAGCACGCCGTCGACGGCGTGCTTGCGGCCGACGGCGATGACGCCGTCCACGTCGGTGAAGTCCACGAGCTCGCCGACGTCGGCGGCCTGGAGACCGAGCGCGGCGGAGTTGCGGTCGACCGCGACGACCTTGTGCCCGAGTTCCCGCACGCGCTGGATCGCGCGGCGCTGGTGACGGCCGCCGCCCACGAACAGCAGGGTTTTCACCGCGTGCCTTCCGCTTTGCCCCAGGTCGCGAGCGAGCCGCCGCGCAGGTAGCGAACGAGCGCCTCGACCGTCGCCGCCGTCGTCGACACGTAGTAGTACGCGATGCGCCCGCCCGGGACCGGCAGCCGCTTCCGGCCTGCGAGCGCGAGCCCGAGGAGCCCGATCTGGCCGACGAGCGCGAGCCGGTAGGAACCGCCTCGGGGCGCCAGCAAGAGGCTCGACTTGAGGAGCGCGACGTGCAGGACGCCGCTCCCGTAGCGGAGCACCCGATGAGACACGAGCTCGGCGAGGAAGAGCGGGTCTCCGGTGCGCGCGAGCGAGCCGTCGAGCAGCGGTCGCCAGCTGCGCGTCATCATCCTCACCTTCCGGTCGTACTCCTCCTCGACGTCGGTCGCGGGCTTCTCCCAGGCGACGGCCTCGGGCTCGTACACGGCACGGCGCCCGCGCTGCACGAGGCGGAACGGCAGCCCGAAGTCGTGGCCGATGTACGGGTCGTCCCAGCCGAGGTAGTCCGAACGCCGGACGCCGTAGATCGCGCCGTTTCCAGCGGTGATCGAGCCGATCGCCGACTCGCTCTCGCGCTGCCAGAGCTCGTAGCGCCAGTAGAGCCCCTCCTGACTCTCGCCGTTCGCCGACTCGAGCCTGAGCTGGCCACAGACGTAGCCGACCTCGGGGTCGCCGAAGCTGCGGACGAGCTTGCGCAACGCGTCCGGCTCCCAGCGCGAGTTTGCGTCGGAGAACGCGACGATCTCGGCGTTCGAGCCGGCGACCGCAGTGTTCTGGGCAGTCGCCTTTCCTGCCCGCTCGACGCGGAGGAGCCTCACGTTCCGGGCGCCGGCGGCGAGCTCTTCGACGATCTCGTCCGTGCGATCGGTCGAGCCGTCGGAGGCGACGACGATCTCGAGCTGCTCGGCGGGATAGTCGAGCGCGAGCAGGTTCTCGACGCGGCGGGCGATGACGTCCTCCTCGTCGTGCGCGGCGACGATCACGGACACACCGGGTGTCCCGTCGTCCTTGCGAATCGGACGAGGCCGGAGGCGCGCCAAGGTCGCTGCAGCTACGGGATAGCCCACGTGTGTCCACGCGAGCGCGCCGAGGCTCCCCCAGAACGCAGCTTTCAGCAGCACGGCGCGACGATACCCGCGCCCAAGTTACACGTTGCAACTTGACCCGCGAATTGCAGTTGGGGTGCGGGCTGGCGCCCAAGTAACAACTTGTTGCTTGGCGGTGGGAGGCGTTCAGGTCGTGCGACGGTACGCGGGGAAGTAGCCGGCGTAGTCGATCTCCTCGACGTTCGACAGCGCCCGATAGGCGTCCTCGTCGTGCACTGCCTTCCCGAGGTAGGCGGGGAGCGGACCGCCCGGGTCGAAGCGGCGCTTGAACTCGTACAGCGAGTCCTCGAAGCCGCCGACGCCGCCGCCGAGGTGGAAGAGCTCGAAGCCGCGCGCGCTGGCCCAGGCGGCGGTCTCGAGGAAGAGCAGGTGGTTCGCGCCGAGCTCCTGGCCGCGCTCGGAGGAGGCACCGAGGTGGTAGTGGAGCAGCGGCAGAGAAGCGAAGCAGAGAAGGGCGGCGGCCATCTCTCCCTCGACCCGCGCGTCGGCGAGCACGAGCACGTCCCCGAGGCCGCGCACGAGGTGCTCCCAGTACGCCTCGGGAAAGAAGTAGAACGGCGAGGCGTCGCGGCGGCGCATGGTGTCCTCGTAGAGCGAGACGAACTCCGAGAGGTCGGCTGGGTGCTCGCGGACGGTCACCTCGAGGCCCGCGGCGCGCGCCTTGCGGACGACGCGGCGATGGTGCGCGTCCAGCCCGGCGCCGAGCTCG
The DNA here is from genome assembly GCA_963793035.1 of uncultured Actinomycetes bacterium. Classification (GTDB taxonomy): domain Bacteria; phylum Actinomycetota; class Thermoleophilia; order Gaiellales; family Gaiellaceae; genus GMQP-bins7. Next base: position 373,191 of record CAWBYI010000008.1, on the reverse strand, counting down.
TCGGCGCTTCGCCCGCCGACGCGCCAGCCGATGGAGTGCCCGATGTGCTCGAGGTGCCAGCGGCTCTCGGCGAGCTCTTGGTTCGCGAGCGCCGGCTGGAAGCGGGCGAACGTGGCGAGGACGTGGCGCGCTCGGCACCAGCCCTCGTACGCCTCGAAGAAGCCTGCGACCGGCGGTTCCGCGCCGGAAGCGAGAGGCCCGCCGTAGCCCATCGGCGTCCCGACGTCGGCGTGATCCTCGGGCGCCTCCCGCACGAGGCACGGGAAGACGACGTCACCGCCCGCGTCGGCGAAGTGGAGGAATGCCGGCTCGCCCTGTCCGAGCAGCGCCGCGCTCTCGAGGTACGCCCTCCGGAAGTAGACGTCGCCGAGCCCGAGTCGGTCGAGGAGCTCGTCCCACTCCCCGGCGGCCACCTCCGCGAGGTCACTCACCGGCTTCGGACCCGTCGCCCGCCGCTCGTGCCCGCTCGATGTTCATCGTGTCCTCGACCGGTTCGGGGTCGGAGCGGAAGAGCTGCGCGAACGTCAGGCTGACGATCTTCAGGTCGAGCCAGAGCGACCAGTGGTCGATGTACCACACGTCCTGCTCGATGCGCTCGGGCCAGCCGATCTCCTCGCGCCCGTGGGTCTGCGACCAGCCGGTGAGGCCGGGCCTGACGGCGAGCCGGCGGCGATCGGCGTTGGTGTAGTTCGCGACCTGCTCGACGAGATCGGGCCGCGGCCCGACGACGCTCATCTCGCCGCGCAGGATGTTGACGAGCTGGGGGAGCTCGTCGAGCCCGGTGCGACGGAGCACGCGGCCGCTCCTCGTGATGCGCGGGTCCTCGGCGACGACTCCGAAGGGGTCGTCCGTGATGCCGAGCTCCTTTCCGACCTCGACGGCGTTCGGGACCATCGAGCGCACCTTCAGGAGCCGGAACGGGGCGCCGTCCTTGCCGGCGCGGAGCTGCGTCATGAAGACCGGCTTCCCCGCGTCGCGCCTGACCCAGACCCAGATCGCCGCGAAGACCGGAGCGAGCACGACGAGGCCGACCGCGGCGAGGACGCGGTCGACGATCCACTTGATGCCGAGCTGGAGGGGCCTCACGAGACCGCCTCACGAGTTCCGACGAGCTCCTCGTAGAGCTTCTCGTGCGCGAGCGCAGCCTGCTCCCAGGTCAGTGCGGCCCGCGCTGCGAGCGCACCCTCGTACGCCGCACGCAGTGCCCCGGGGTCGCTCAGGAGCTCCGCGCAGGCCGCTGCGAGCGCGGCGGGGTTCTCCACGGGCACCGCGCGCCCCGCTCCGAACTCGCGCACGGCGTCGCCGACCGCGCCCAGGTCGGAGACGACAGCCGGGCGCCCGTGCCCGAACGCGAGCGCGAGCACGCCCGAGGACTCGATCTCGCGGTAGGGGAGGACGACCGCGGCGGCTGAGGAGAAGAGCGGCGCCACCTCTGCGTCCGGCACGAAGCCGAGCTTCCACTCGATCGCGTCGTTCACCGAGAGCGACACCGCGAGCTCCTGCACGGGCGTCACCGGATCGAGCGGATCACCCGCGACGACGAGCCGGGCGTCCGGGACACGGCTTCGAATCTCGGGCAGCGCCCGGACCAGCACGTCAAGCCCCTTGTAGCGGCGGATGAGGCCGAAGAAGAGCAGCGTCTTCCCGGACGGCGGGTCGACCTCGAGCTGTCCGGGCGAGTCGAAGACGGGGTGCGCGACGCGCACGAGCTTCTCGCGGTCGATCCCGAACTCGACGAGGCGCTCGACTGCCTGCCGCGAGTGGACGACGACCCGCGCTGCGCTCGTGAGCGCCTCCTTCCACGCTTCGTATGCTCGTTCCCGCCGAGGCATGGCGTTGTGCGCGGTGAAGACGAGCGGGTGGCGGCGGGCAACCCGGCGTAGCCAGCGGATGTCGAGCTCCGGTCGCGAGAGCCACTGGACGTGGACGACGTCGGGCGCGAGCTCGTCGATCCGGCGCAGCAGCCGGCGGACGCTCGGGACGTACTCGGCCCCCTTCACGAGGCGGCGGAGCCGTGCCCGTGGCGCGTTCCGCAGGAGGCGGCTCGACCAGGGAATGAAGAGCTCCTCGCGGACGTACCCGTTCGGTTGCGGGGCTCGGTCGAGGAGAAACGGCGAGGTGAGGAGGTGCACCTCGTGCCCGCGCTCGGCAAGTGCCGAGGCGAGCCGATCGTCGTAGGGCGTGGTGAAGCCGAGCGGGTCGACGAGGGCGATCTTCACCGATCAGAGCCTCGAGCGGAGGTAGCCGACGCTCGCGAGCGCGGGCAGCGGGTCGTCGGCCGCGAACACGGCGCCGACCTTGCGGGTCCGGACGTGCTGCGCGAGGAATGCCTTCATCGACAGCTCCCGGCGCCGCGCCATCTGCGCGGAGACCCACAGATCCTTCGCGAGGTACACCCACGCAAGGTCGCCGCGGAAGGTCGTGCGTGCGGGTGCGGCGATGCCGCGCAGGTCGTCGTAGGCGGTTCGGGCGACGTCGTACGTGTCGGTCATCGCGATCCCGGCCCAGACGGGGAGGCGCGTGTTCACCTCGATGACCTTGAAGGTCGCGTCGCGCGGATCGCGCGCGAACTCGACATGGGCGAATCCGGTGTATCCCGCCGAGTCGAGGAGCCGCAGCCCGAGGTCGAGGACGTCGGGGTCGAAGCGGACCTCGAAGACCGCGCTCGTGCCGAAGCGGAGCGGGCCCTGGCGAACCTTGCGGCCGACGACGCTCGTGAGCGGAGACCCGTCGCGGCCGACATACGTGAAGAGGGAGAAGATCTGCTCGTGCGAGTCCGGGATGAGCTCCTGGAGGATCATCTCGAAGCCGGCGTCGTTCGCTCGGCGCCAGGCCGCGGCCGCCTGCCCGACGTCGTCGGCGACTTCCGCTTTCGAGCCGAACCGAAGCGCGTACTCCTGGCCCTCCACCGGCTTCAGGAGAAATGGCGGCTGGAGCGCGGCGGCGCGCAGCGTGTCTTCGCTCTCGATGAAGAAGGTCGCGGGTGCTGGTACGCCGGCCTCGGCGGCGGCGAGTGGGAGCTGGTCCTTGCGCCGCACACGGCGGACGATCTCGGGATCAGCGGGAAGCGGGACGTCCGCGAGTGCCGTCACCTCGTCCCAGTTGCGCAGGACGAAGTCGACGTGCTCGTCCCGCTCCGGAACGAGTATGGCCCGCCCGCTGCCGGCGAGCGCGCGCAGGTAGCCGAGCAGATGCCGATCGCGCGCGGCCTCGTCTTCCTCCGTGGCCAGGCACCGCCCCAGGAGGTAGCGCGAGCGCAGCCCGAACTCGTTGTTCCGAAACACGGCGCCGTAGACGGGAATCCCCGCCCGGCCGAGGCTGCGCGCGAGCGCGAGCCCGGCCGGGAGCAGGCCGAGCACGAGCACGGGCGGTAGCGCGCCCGATCCGTCTGCGTAAGCCGGCGGCGACAACGCGGGCAATTATGCGGGCGCGGGCCCCTGTGGAACGATTGGCGCACTTTCGGCGTCCTCACAGTGCCTGGCACTGCAGAGAGCGCTCGCGGAGACGTTTTCGTCGCAAAGAGCGGGTTCTTTCGCTCGAAGCCGGTCCCGACGGAACGTGTCTAGCGGACGCCGCCGGCTGGGAGGAGCCACGGCGAGAGCCGGTCCCAGCGCGAGATGTGGCAGCCGTTCGTGCGCGTGAAGCGCGCCCACACCCTGCGCCCCTCGAGGGAGCCGACGATGCGCGCGACCTGGGGGCCGCCGTAGATCTCCGTGCAGATCGCGCCCGCCGCAACCGGCGCCACCAGGCGCCAGCCTCCGGCCTCGAGGCGGCGACACGCGAGCTCCGGCCGCGGATGCGTCCCTCGAGCGGGGTCGCAGCGAAGCGTCCACACCTCGCGATCCGCCGTGCGCTGGCCGTCCTCCCAGAACGTGATGGTCAGAGCCGTGTGGCTCGAGGCTTGCGTGCTCCCTCCGCCGAGCGCTCCCCCGGCCCACGCGACCGAGGCGACGACCATCGCGACCGAGACGAGCGCGAATGCACGCATGTAACGAGGGTAGCGCCGCAGCTCGCCGTCGTCAGGGTCCCCTAACGTGGCGCAAACACGTACCGGGCCGGGGCCCTCGCTACTGTCACGCGGTGACAACCGCGCAGAGGCGCCGAGTGTGGCGCGTCGTGGGCGCCGCCGCGCTCGTCGCCGTGGTTCTGTTCGGGGTCGCTCGCGTCGTGTCGACGCGGTATCACGACGACACCCTGTGGGCCAACGCACTCGCGTCCGCGGGAGGCACGCAACGGCCTGGCGACTTCGGCTACGTCTTCCTGCCGGCCGCGAACGACGTCCTGGACGGCCGGAATCCGTACATGGATCCCGACGAGTTCCGTGGCCCTCCGCAGGCGCCGTATGCATACCCGCCCGTTGTCGCGATCGCGCTGACGCCGTTCGCGCTGTTGCCCGAGACCGTCGGCGGCACCTTCGTACCGGGCGCGCTCTTCACGCTCCTGCTCGTCGCGGCCACGATCGCGAGCCTCTATCTGCTCGGCGTTGCCGACTGGCGCTGCTACCCGATCGCGCTCCTGTATCCGTTCACGCTGGAGGCCTTCGAGTACGGCGCCCTCGGCCCTGTGTTGCTCCTCGCCATCGCGCTCGCATGGCACTCTCGCGACCGACCCTGGGTGGCGGCTTCGGCCATCGCGGCCGCGATCGTGATGAAGCTCTTCACCTGGCCGCTGCTCCTCTGGACCGCGGTTACCGGCCGTCTCCGCACCACCGTCGCGGCCGCTGCGCTCGCCCTCCTGCTCGTGGTCGCCTCGTGGACGGTGCTCGGCTTCGACGGAGTCGGCAACTACCCGCGGCTGCTCGAGAGGCTCGTCGAGGTCGAGGCCGAGAACTCGTACTCCGCCTTCGCGATCTTCCGCGCGCTCGAGCTACCGGAGACCGCGTCGCGCGTGGCGGTGCTCCTCGTGGGCGGGTGCCTTCTCATCCTCGCCTGGCGGGCTGCCACGGCATCCGGAGCGAGCGCTCACGAACGAGATCGGCGATCGCTCAGCCTTGTCGTCGCGGCCGCTCTCGTCCTGACGCCGATCCTCTGGCTCCACTATCTCGTCCTCCTGCTCGTGCCGCTCGCGCTCGCTCGGCCGCGCCTCTCTCCGCTCTGGGCGGTTCCGCTCGTTCTCGTCGTCTTCGAAGCGTTCGACTGGTATCGCGGGTGGCCCGCGGGCGATGCGGAGGCGCTCGCAAGCGTGGCTCTCGTGGCCGCGATCGTCTTCGTCTTCTCGCTCCGGCGCGACGATTCCGCTCGGGTGGGCCGCACGGCCGTTCCGGCGGGAGCCATTCGATACGACGACTAGACTCGCCGCGTGCCGCTCCGCGACAAGCGAATCGTCATCACCGGGGGAGCGGGCTTCATCGGCACGACGCTCGCCCGGCGGCTCGTGGACGCGAACGAGATCGTCGCGCTCGACAACCTGCACCGCGACGCGCTCTCCGGCACAGAGCTCGCCGAGCATCCGAACTTCACGCTCGTCGAGGCGGACGTCCTCGACCTCGACCGGCTCGTCGAGCACGTCCGTGGAGCGACGCACATCGTCCACTGCGCGGGGATCGCCGGGGTCGACACCGTCCTCGAGAGCCCGGTGCGCACGATGCGCGTCAACGTGATCGGGACGTACAACGTGCTCGAGGCCGGAGTCGCGACACGAGACACGCTCGAGCGCATCGTCGACTTCTCGACGAGCGAGGTCTTCGGCCAGCGCGCCTTCAACGTGCAGGAAGGGCACGTCACGACCATTGGCTCGGTCGGCGAGGCGCGCTGGACGTACGCCGTCTCGAAGCTCGCGGGCGAGCACATGGCGCACGCGTACCACGCCGAGCTGGGAGTCCCGACCGTCTCCGTCCGGCCGTTCAACGTCTACGGGCCCGGGCAGATCGGGGGTGGCGCGATCCGTGCCTTCATCGAGGCCGCGCTCGCGGGGCGCGACCTCACGATCCACGGTGACGGGTCGCAGATCAGGGCGTGGTGCTACATCGACGACATGGTGGACGGAGCCCTGCTCGCGCTCGAGCACCCGGCGGCTGTCGGCGAGAGCCTCAACATCGGGAACGCGCGCTCGGCGGTGACGATCCACGACCTCGCGACCCGCATCAAGCGGCTGACCGAGTGCACGGGCGAGATCGTCTTCCAGCCGCTCCACTACACCGACGTCGAGCTCCGGATCCCGAACATCGAGAAGGCGAAGCGGCTGCTCGGCTTCGAGGCCAAGGTCGAGCTCGACGACGGGCTCGCGCGCACGATCGCGTGGTACCGCGAGCACCTCGGGGCTCCCGCCGGTTGAGCGAGCCCATCCGGTTGGCGCGGCCCGACGTCGGTGAGCAGGAACTCGCCTCGGTGGCGGAGGTGCTCGCGAGCGGTCAGTTGACGATGGGTGAGAAGGTCGGCGAGCTCGAGCGCGCGCTCGCGGCCGCGGTGGGCACGACCCACGCGGCAGTCGTCTCGTCGGGAACGGCGGCGCTCCACCTCGCCGTCCTCGCGCTCGAGATCGGGCCGGGCGACGAGGTGATCGTCCCCGCGTACACGTTCCCGGCGACCGCGAACGTCGTCGAGCTCTCCGGCGCGCGGGCGGTGCTCGTGGACATCGATCCCGAGACCTTCAACCTCGACCCCGCGAGAGTGGCCGAGGCGGTTACGCCGCGGACGAAGGCGGTCATGGCCGTGCACCTCTTCGGTCGGCCGGTCGAGTGGGAGGCGCTCCAGACTGCCGTGCCGCAGGAGGTGGCGCTGGTCGAGGACGCGGCCGGCGCCCTCGGTGCGAGCTACCGGGGAACCGCGTGCGGCGCGCTCGGCGCGCTCGCGTGCTTCTCGTTCCACCCGCGGAAGATCGTCACGACCGGCGAAGGAGGCGCGGTCACGACGGACGACGCGGAGCTCGACGCGGCCGTCCGCCGGCTCCGTCATCACGGCTGGGCGAGCGTCGGAGACATGCCTGCGCCCGGCTTCAACTACCGCCTGCCGGACGTCCTCTGCGCGCTCGGGATCCCGCAGATCGAGAATCTTGAACGTCTGCTCGAAGCGCGCGAGCGCGTCGCGCGCGGGTACACCGAGCGTCTCGAGCACTTCGTGGAGACGCCGCGGGCCGCCGACGGCGACCGCCACGGCTGGCAAGCGTACGTCGTGCAGCTCGACCGGCGGGACGACGCCCTCGAGGCTCTCCGGGCGGCGGGAATCGAGGCGCAGATCGGAACCTGGGCGCTCCATCGTCTCGCCGCCTACGCGGACCAGGGTCCCTTCCCCGGTGCCGACCGCGCCTTCGAGCGCGCTCTCGCGCTGCCGTTCCATACGAAGCTCACGGACCCCGACCTCGATCGGGTTGCAGAGGTTCTGTCGCGCGTCGTCTGAGCTGCGTCTTGCGGCCGCGAAATCCGTTTGACACGATCGTCACGTGAGCCCCGCCGAGCTCCCGAGCGGCACCGTCACCTTCCTGTTCACGGATATCGAGCGCTCGAGCCTTGACCAGCTTGTGAGTGAGTGCTAACTTACAAACTTCGCATGGCCACCGCGACGAGACAGACGGCTGACGAACGGCGCATCGCCGTGCTCGAGGCCGCAAGGCACGAGTTCGCCCTGCACGGGCTCCACGGCGCCTCGACCGACACGATCGCGCGCGCCGCCGGCATCTCGCAGCCGTACCTCTTCCGGCTCTTCCGCTCGAAGAAGGAGCTCTTCCTCGCGGTCAACGAGGCCTGCCTCGCGAGCACGCTCGAGACGTTCCGGGAAGCGGCCGCCGGGAAGTCCGGCGACGACGCGCTGCGCGCGATCGGGCAGGCGTACAGGGGCCTGATCGAAAGCGATCGGTCCATGCTCATGGGGCAGCTTCAGTCCTACGCCGCCTCCGTGGTGGACGAGGACGTACGGGAGAGCACGGCGCGCGGGTACGGCCGGCTCGTCGATTACGCCGAGACCGTGTCCGGCGCCGACCGCCATACGATCTCGCGCTTCTTCGCGACGGGGATGCTGCTGAACGTCCTCTCGGCGATGGGCTACACGCTCGACGGAGCGCCCTCCCACGACTGGGTCGGCCGCCTCGCGGAGGGCTGCATTCCGGAGGACGAGTAGGGGGAAGATCCCTCTCTTTTTTCGCGTCGTGTTGAGTAAGCACTCACTACTTCGAAACATTCCACCTGGGGGAGGAGGACGAGATGACCCAGCGACAGGTGACGCTCTGGACGTTCGTCTCCACGACCGTGGCGCTCTTCATGGTCGTGCTCGACAACCTCGTCGTCTCGACGGCGATTCCGGTGATCCGGGTCGACCTCGGCGCCTCCCTCGAGGAGCTCGAGTGGACGGTGAACGCGTACACGCTCACGTTCGCCGCCTTCCTGCTCACAGGAGCCGCGCTCGGCGACCGCTTCGGACGCCGGCGGATGTTCATGCTCGGGATCGGGATCTTCACCTTCGCGTCCGCCGCGGCCGCTCTCGCGCCGTCGGCGGACTGGCTCATCGCCGCCCGCGCGCTCCAGGGGATCGGCGGGGCGATCGTGACGCCGCTGACGCTGACGCTCCTGAGCGCAGCCGTGCCCGCGTCGAAGCGCGGCGCCGCGCTCGGCGTTTGGTCCGGCGTCGCCGGCCTCGCCGTCGCGTCCGGGCCGCTCGTCGGCGGCGCCGTCGTCGAGGGCCTGTCCTGGCAGTGGATCTTCTGGCTGAACGTCCCGATCGGGCTCGTGCTCCTGCCCATCGCGACCCGGCTCCAGGAGTCGTACGGCCCGGACAAGGCGCTCGACCTTCCCGGGCTCGCGCTCGCGAGCTCCGGCCTGCTCGCGCTCACCTGGGGGATCGATCAACGGTCAGGGACACGGCTGGTCGAGCCCCGAGATCGTCGCTGCGCTCGCCGTCGGCGCCGTGCTCCTCGCGGCCTTCGTCCTCTGGGAGCGGAGGACGGCCGAGCCGATGCTGCCGATGCGGTTCTTCGAGAACCGCGCGTTCTCGGCGGCCAACGCGGCCTCGCTCTTCATGTACTTCGGGATGTTCGGCTCGATCTTCCTCCTGACGCAGTTCTTCCAGACCGCGCAGGGGTACTCGCCGCTCGAGGCCGGGCTCCGCGTCCTGCCGTGGACGGCGATGCCGATGATCGTCGCGCCGATCTCCGGTGCCCTCTCGGATCGGATCGGCGGGCGGCCGCTGATGGCGATCGGGCTCGGGCTCCAGGCGCTGGGGCTCGCGTGGATCGCCCTCGTCTCGACGGCGACGGTCGGCTACGGGTCGCTCGTCGGGCCGTTCATCGTCTCCGGGATCGGCATGGGCATGTTCTTCGCGCCCGTCGCCAACGTCGTGCTCTCGGCGGTGCGCCCGGTCGAGGAGGGAAAGGCCTCCGGCGCGAACAACGCGATCCGCGAGGTCGGAGGCGTGCTGGGCGTGGCCGTGCTCGCATCGATCTTCGCCCGCTACGGCGGCTACGAGTCGCCGATGACGTTCAACGACGGCCTCGTGCCCGGCGATCTGGGTCGGCGCGGTGGTCGTCGCCCTCGGCGCCGCGAGCGCGCTCCTGATCCCACGACGCACGCGGCCGGCCGAGGCGGCGGCACACGAGCCCGAGCAGCTCGTACACGCAACCGGAAGCGGCATAGAGGCGTAGTAGACGAGACCAGCGGGAGGTAACCGACGATGCTCTCGACGAAATCACTGGCGGCGGCGAGCGCACGTCACCCGTGGCGGACGATCGGGGCCTGGATCGTCGTCCTCGTCCTCGCAGTCGTGGCGATCGCGACCCTGCTCGGAGGCAGCCTCACGACCGAGGGGGCACCGACGAACGACCCGGAGTCCGAGCGCGCGGACCGGGTGCGGTTCGCGGCGTTCCCGCCGCGGCCGGGCGAGGCCGTGAGCGACATGCTCGTCATCCGCTCGGACGAGCACACGGTCGACTCCGACGAGTTCGTCGACCTTCGTCCGCAGCTTCGTGTCGGAGAGCGAGCTACGGCCCCTGGCCGAGGCTCGCACCTACCTCGACGACGCGGAAGGGCTCGTCTCGCGAAGATCGGCATGCGACGATCGTCCCGCTCGAGATCTTCGGCGAGGACGAAGCGGGCGACGTCATCGCAGCCATCGAGGAGGCGCCCGAGGACGACGCGTTCGCCGTCTCGGTCACCGGCGAGCAGACGCTCGACCACGACTTCAACCTCCTCTCGCAGGAGGACCTCGAGAAGGGCGAGCTCCAGTTCGGCCTTCCCGCCGCGCTGATCATCCTCCTGCTCGTGTTCGGCGCCGTCGTCGCCGGCCTGATCCCGCTGCTGATGGCGCTCGTCTCGATCCTCGTCGCGCTCGGGCTGAGCGCGATCCTCGCCCAGCAGTTCGAGCTCTCGATCTTCCTCGTGAACATGCTCACCGGCATGGGGCTCGCGCTCGGGATCGACTACTCGCTGTTCGTCGTCTCGCGCTACCGCGAGGAGCGCGGTCACGGCCGCAGCGAGCTCGGACGCGATCGAGGCCTCCGGCGCGACCGCGAGCCGCGCGGTGCTCTTCAGCGGCACGGTCTTCGTCGTCGCGATGTTCGGGATGCTGCTCGTGCCGAACTCGATCATGCGCAGCCTCGCGGTCGGGGCGATCCTCGTCGGGATCGTCTCCGTGATCGCGGCGCTCACGCTCCTGCCTGCGGTGCTCGGCCTGCTCGGCGATCGCGTGAACTCACTGCGCATCCCGATCGTCGGGCGGCGTTCGCTCGAGACGTCGAACCCCGAGGGCCGCTTCTGGGGCGGGATCGTCCGTCGTGTCCTGCGCAGGCCGGCGTTCGAGCCTGGCGCTCTCGACAACCGTGCTCGTCGCGCTCGCGCTGCCGGTCCTCGGCATGAACGTCGGCACGAGCGGCGTCTCTGCGCTCCCCGACCGGTTCGTCTCGAAGCAGGGGTTCGAGGCACTCGAACGGGACTTCCCGGGGACGACAACGGATCCCGCGGAGATCGTCGTCTCGAACGCCTCCGGCGAGGGCGTGCAGCAGGCGCTCGGCGAGCTCCGGACGACCCTCGCCGCCGATCCGCGCTTCGGTGACGGCGAGCTCGAGGTCTCGGCGGACGGCGAGGTCGTGGTCCTGTCGGTTCCGGTGGCGGGCGATCCGTCGACGAGCGAGGCAGTCGCGGCGGTGCGCGAGCTCCGCGACGACCTCCTCCCGGCGGCGCTCGACGGCACCGAGGCCGAGGCGCTCGTCGGCGGCACGAGCTCCGAGAACATCGACTACTTCGACTCGGTCATCGACCCGGCGCCCGCGGTGATCGCGTTCGTGCTGCTGCTGACGTTCGTCCTGCTGACGGTCGTCTTCCGCTCGGTCGTCGTCGCGGCGACAGCGTCGTGCTCAACCTGCTCTCGGTCGGCGCCGCGTACGGCCTGCTCGTCCTCGTCTTCCAGGAGGGGATCGGCGCGGGCCTGCTCGGGTTCCAGCAGACGGACACGATCGAGGCGTGGGTGCCGCTCTTTCTCTTCAGCGTGCTCTTCGGCCTCTCGATGGACTACCAGGTGTTCCTGCTCTCGAGGATCCGCGAGCGCTTCGACGAGACCGGCGACACGACCGACGCGGTCACGTTCGGGGTCGGCTCGACCGCGCGGATCATCACGGGCGCGGCGCTCATCATCGTCGCCGTGTTCTCGGGCTTCGCCCGCGGCGACCTGATCATGTTCCAGCAGATGGGCTTCGGGGTTGCGGTCGCGTTGCTGATCGACGCGACGATCATCCGGTCCGTTCTCCTGCCGAGCGTGATGAAGCTGCTCGGGGCCTGGAACTGGTACCTCCCGCGCTGGCTCGAGTGGCTGCCGCGGCTCGAGGTCGAGGGCCGCCGACGACAACGCGCACGGCAGAGCCGAGCCAGGGGTAGGCCACCGCGTCGGGCGGTAGGTTGCGGGCGTGAATCCCCGCTACGGGCCGCCCGACGCGCTTCGCTCGCCGCGGTACGCGGGCGTCAAGACCTTCGCGCGCTGCCCGCTCGTCGACGACCCGGAGGGCGTGGACGTCGGCGTCATCGGGATCCCGTTCGACACCGCGACGACGAACCGACCCGGCGCCCGCTTCGGCCCCGAGGCGATCCGGTCGGCATCGATCGCGCTGCGCCCCTACAACGCTGCGCAGCACGCGCAGGTGTTCGGCGAGCTCTCCGTCGCGGATCTCGGTGACGTCGACGTCACGCCCGGCAATGCCGAGCGGACGGTTGCGCAGATCGCGGAGCGGCTCGAGCCCGTCGTGCGCTCCGGGACGCGCCCGCTCTGCCTCGGGGGAGACCACCTGGTCGTGCTCGGGGAGCTGCGCGCACAGGCGGCCGTGCACGGGCCCGTCGGCGTCGTGCTCCTGGACGCGCACGCGGACGTCTGGGACGAGTACTGCGGCGAGCGCTACTACCACGGCTCGCCGTTTCGGCGGGCGCTCGAGGAGGGCCTCGTCGATCCCGCCCGCTCCCTGCTCGCGGGAATGCGCGGACCGGTGTACGGGCCGGACGACGAGGACATGCCGCGCGAGCTCGGCTTCGAGGTGATCCCGGGAGACGACCTTGTAACGATCAGTTACAAGGAATTACGGGGAGCGCGTGCGGGCGCGCGTTGGCGACGGGCCGCTCTTCCTGTCGTTCGACGTGGACGTCCTCGACCCGGCGTTCGCCCCCGGCACGGGCACGCCGGAGGCCGGGGGGCTCACGACGCGTGAGGCGCTCGGGTACGTGCGCGCGCTGCGCGGCCTGCGCTTCGGCGGCTACGACGTCGTCGAGGTGAGCCCGCCCTACGATGGCGCGGGGAAGCAGACCGCGGTCGCCGCCGCGAACGTCGCGTACGAGCTCCTGACGCTCGACGTGCTCGCGGACCGCTCGTGAACCGCCGGGTTCGCGTCCTCGGGACGCTGCTCGTGACGGCTGCGGCGGTCGCCTATCTCGTCTGGAAGATCGACCTCGGGACCACGCTCGACGTCCTCGAGGAGACGGACTACTGGTGGTTCGCCCTCGCCGTCGCGGTCATGGTCCTGACCGTTCCGGTGCTCGCCATGCGCTGGGGCTGGCTCCTCGCGGCGCACGGCATCGTCGAGCGGCTGACGTGGCTCACGCGGGCGTACTTCGTCGCGTACACGGCAGGGCAGGTGCTGCCCACGTCGCTCGGCGGGGATGCGGTGCGGGTGGTCGACACCGCGCGCCGACACCCTGGGCGCACGGCGGACGTGACGGGCACGGTGCTGCTCGAGCGAGGCCTGGGAGGTGCGGTGACGGTGCTCCTCGGCGCGATCGGGTTCCTGCTCTCCATCGGCCGCTACGACGTGAGCGCGTACCTCTGGCTCGAGGGAGTGTTCGTCTTCGGGACGATCGTCGTCGGCTTCCTCTTCTTCGCCCGGTCTGCGCGGCCGCTCCTTCGCCGCCTCCTGCCGCTGCTCGAGCGTTTTCGTCTCGCGCGACCCTTGCAGGCGTTCTACGAGGGCGTGCACCACTTTCGCGGCCGCCCGCGCGTGCTGTCGGCGGTCTTGCTCGTGACGCTCGCCGTGCAGGCGATTCGCATCCTCGCGATCTGGGCGTGTGCGCGCGCCGTCGGGATCGAGCTCGGCGTCGAGGTCTACTACGTCATGGGGCCGTTGCTCTTCCTCGTCATGCTCGTGCCGTTCACGCTGAACGGGATCGCGGTGCGCGAGGCGTTCTTCGTGAGCTTCCTGGGCAGCCTCGACGTACCGGCGGAGCAGGCGTTCGCAGCCGGGTTCCTGTTCTTCCTCGTCACGCTCGTCATGGCCCTGCCGGGGGGTGTCGTGCTCGTGCGCGACGGCCTGCGCCGTGGATCGAGCGCGCAGGCGGAGCATGGCTAGCGCGAAGACCGCCGACGTCGCCGTCGTCGTGGTGACGTACGACGCGCTGCCCTGGATCGAGCCCTGCCTCGAGAGCCTCGCGGGCGGGCGCGTCGTGGTCGTGGACAACGGCTCGACCGACGGGACGGTCGAGCTCGTGCGGGAGCGCTTCCCCGACGTCGAGCTCGTCGAGCGCGAGAACCGCGGGCTCGCCGCGGGCTGGAACGAGGGGATCCGCCGGACGGCCGGCCGCTACGTCCTGCTCATGAACTCGGACGCGTGGCTCGTCGGCGACGCGCTCGGGCGGCTCGTGACGTTCGCCGACCGGAGGCCCGAGGCCGCGGTCGTCGCTCCGCGGCTCCTGAACCAGGACGGGAGCCTCCAGCGCTCGGTGCGCGGCTTCCCCACGCTCTGGCGGCTGGCGACCGAGTACTTCTTCCTGCGCAAGCTCGCGCCCCGCTCGCCCGTGCTGAACGGGTTCTACGCGGGTGGGTTCGACCACGACGAGGTGCGCGAGGCCGAGTTCGTCATGGGCGCGTGCCTGCTCGTCCGCCGGAGCGCGATCGACCAGGTCGGGCTTCTCGACGAGGACTACTTCCTCTTCAGCGAGGAGACCGACTGGTGCTACCGCTTCCGGCAGTCCGGCTGGCAGGTGCTCTTCTTCCCGGGAGCCGAGTGTGTGCACGTCGGCGGCGCCTCCCACGGCGGGCGCCTGTATCGGGAGAACCTCCGCGGCCACCTGCGCTTCCTCTCGAAGCACCGCGGGCCGCGGGTCGCCGAGCGCGGCCGGAAGCTGCTCCTCGTCGCGCTTCGGCTGCGGGCGCGGCTGTTCGGCGGCGAGCGAGGCCGCACGTATCGCGAGGCGGCCGACTGGCTGGCCTCGGGCAACGTGTCCGAGCTCCTCATCCCGATGACGTGCCGTCACTCTCTACCTCCGCCTCGCCGGAGGGACGGCAGTCGTGCTGGCTCCCGGCTGGCTGCTCGCGCGGGCTCTCGGCGTCCGTGGCGCTGCCGCGACGCTCGCGTGGTCGCTGACGCTCGTGTTCGGCGCGCTCGCCGTGACGTTCCTGCTCGAGGCGACGCTGACGACGACGATGGTGCTCCTCGCGCTCGCGGCGGTCGCGGCGCTCGTGCTCGTCATCGCACGCGCTCCCGTATCGCCTCGCGTGCCGGGCGTCGCGTTGGCGTGTACGGGGCCGGGTTCGTCCTCGGGCTCCTACTCTGGCGCGTTGCGAGGGACGTCGACGGCGACGGCCTCTTCCACCTCGCCCGCGCGCGCAAGCTCCTGGAGCTCGACGACCTCTCCCTCGACCGTGTCTCGGAGTTCGCGGACGGGAGCCTGCACCCCGGGTACGCGTTCCCGCTCTGGCACGGGTTTCTCGCACTCATCGCGAAGGTCTCGGGCACCGATCCGGAGCAGGTCGTCGTCCACCTGCCGTCGATCCTCGCGGTGCTCGCCCTCGTCGTCGCCTACGAGGCCGGCTGGGCGCTCTTCCGGCAGGACCTGGGCCGCCGGTGCGGTCGCCGCCGCGAGCGCGGGGCTCGTCTGCTTCTCGCCCGGCCACGGAGGCACGTACACGCTGCTCTCGCTGCCGGCGACGTCGTCCCGGCAGCTCCTCGTCCCAGCGGCGCTCGCGCTCGCCTTCGAATCGCTCCGCCGCCCGTCGCTCCCGCTGTGGGCCTCGACCGCGGCCGCGGGCTTCGTGCTCGCGGTCGTGCATCCGACGTACGCGATCTTCCTCTGGCTGCCCTTCGTCGGGTTCCTGCTCGTGCGCCTCCTCTGGACGCGCCGCGACCTGCGCGCAGGCGCCGCTGCGCTCGCGGCGCTGGCCGTTCCGGCGGCGCTCTTCATGGTCTGGCTGATCCCGATCGTGAACGAGACGGCGTCCGTGTCGCCCGACGCCGACGAGGTCCGGCGCGCGCTCGCGCACTACGTCGGCCAGCTCGACGTCCGCTCCGAGACGAGCTACAGCCTGCGAGCGGAGGTCTTCACGCGGAGCGGGGCGGTCGCGGTGGCGGCGATCCTCCTGTTCCCGCTAGCGGCCTTCGCCTCCCGCAGGAGATGGGCCGCCTACGTCGCGGGCGGCTCGCTCGCGGTGCTCGCGGTGATGCTCGTTCCCGCGCTCTTCACCTCGCTCGCCGATCTCGTCTCGATCTCCCAGGCCCGCCGCGCCGCTGGGTTCCTGCCGTTCGCATTCGCGTTCGCCGGCGGGCTCGGGGTGCTCTCGCGCCTGATCGGGCCGTTCCTCCCGCCGCTCGCGCTCGTCGCGGGCGTCGTCTTCCAGGTCGTCTTCCCGGGCGACTTCAACTACGCGCTCGACCAGGGCGCCCCCTCGTGGCTCGTGTGGGTCGCGGTCATCGGCGGTGTCGCGGGCCTCGTGGTCGGCGTGGTGCGGAGAGGCCCGCCGCTCGAAGCGAATGCCGCGCTCGCTGCGGCACTGTTCCTGCTCCCGGTCGTCGTCGTGGGGCTCGCGCGCTGGACGCCGGTGGAGGCGCGCGCCGAGGCCCAGCTCTCACCCGGGCTCGTCGAGGCGCTTCGCGCGCAGGTGCCCGCCGGTGCCGTCGTGTACTCGGACCCGGAGACGAGCTTCCGCATCGCCGCGTCGGCGCCCGTGTACATCGCCGTCGCTCCGCCCGGGCACGTCGCGGACACGCCGGACAACCGGCCGTACGAGCGCGCGCTGGACGCCCGGCGCTTCCTCGCCACGGGCGACCTCGCCATCCCGGAGGCATACGGGGCCGAGTACCTCGTCGTGGATCGGAGGCGGCAGCGCCGGGCGATCGGCGGGCTCGAGCGGCTCTACGGTGACCCGCGGTTCGCGCTCTATCGGCTGCCGGACGACTAGGGCTCCGGCTCCGGGGCGCCCCAGCCGCCGCCGCCCGGAGTCTCGACCCGGACGACGTCGCCGGGCTCGAGGTCGGTCGTCACGAACGACGGCAGCTCCTCGCCGTTCAGGAGGTTCCGGCCCGGGAGGCCGTTCTCGCCTCCGTGTGCGCCCTTCGGGGCGAGCTGCCGCCGCTGGGCCAGCAGCGAAACCCGGCAGCGCTCGAGCGCGCGCAGCTCGCGGACGACGCCGTCGCCGCCGCGGGATCGCCCTTCGCCTCCGGAACCGAGCCGGAGCCCGTAGCGCTCGACCCGCACCGGATAGGAGAGCTCCAGCGCCTCGACCGGCGTGTTCAGCGTGTTCGACATCGCGACATGGACCGCCGACGGGCCGTCTGCCTCCGGGCACGCGCCCTGTCCGCCGCCGATCGTCTCGTAGTACGTGAAGCGGTCGTTCCCGAGCACGAGGTTGTTCATCGTCCCCTGGCCTTGCGCGGGAACGCGAACCGCCTCGCCGAGAGCCGCGAACACGACATCGGTGATCCTGCTCGACGTCTCGGTGTTGCCGGCGACGACTGCGGCGGGCGAGCGAGCGTTCACGAGGCATCCCTCAGGCGCGCGGACGGTCACGGGCACGAAGGCGCCTCCCGACGCGGGCAGGTCGGGCGCGGTGAGGCAGCGAACGACGTAGAAGCAGGCGGAGCGCGTGACCGAGAGCGGGCAGTTGAGGTTGCCGTCGATCTGCGGCGACGTCCCCGCGAAGTCGATCTCGATCGAGTCGCCTGCGATCGTGACCGCCGCACGGAGCTCGACGAGCCCCGACGAGGTCTCGAGGAAGTCCGAGGCCTCCGTCCGGCCGTCCGGGAGCTCGCGGATGGCGGCGCGGACGACCCGCTCCGAGTACGCGAGGAGCTCGTCCATCGCGGCTTCGACGCGGTCGCGCCCACGGCGAGCCGCGAGCTCGCCGAGGCGCTCGTCCGCGAGGTGGTGCGCGGCGAGCTGGGCGCGGAGGTCGCCTCGCCGCTCCTCGGGATTCCGCATCCGCGCCACGAGCTCGGCGAGCGTCGCGTCGTCCAGGCGCGTCGGCGGGATGACGACGCCCTCGTCGGCGAGCACGCGCGAGCCCGCGGGAAGGCTGCCCGGCTCGGAGCCGCCGACGTCGGCGTGGTGCGCGCGCGAGACGGCGAACCCGAGCTCCGTCCTCGTGACGATCGTGAGATCCGGGAGATGCGTGCCGCCCGCATACGGGTCGTTGAGGATCCAGGGCTCGCCGGGCGCCGGGTCGTGCGCGCGAACGGCCGCGACCGCCTCCGGCATGGCGCCCAGATGGACGGGGATGTGCTCGGCCTGCGTCACCATCCGCCCTTCCGCGTCGAAGAGGGCGGTCGAGCAGTCGCGGCGCTCCTTGATGTTCGCCGAGAACGCCGAGCGCACGAGCACCGCGCCCATCTCCTCGGCGATTGCGCGGAGCGCGCTCCCGATGACCTGCAGCTCGACCGGGATCACGCGCTTCTCCGCAGGACGAGGGTTCCGTGCGCGTCGGTCGTGCCCGCCCAGCCGTCCGGCACCCACGCGGTTGCACCGTCGAGCTCGAGGACCTCGGGCCCGCGTGCGACGATCCGCGGACCGGTGACGGAGATCTCGGGCGCGGGGTCGATCTCGGCCGTCCGGACCGCGACCAGCTCCAGCGGGCGAGTGCGGTCCGCGTAGCCGTAGCGGTCCGCATGCGCGGCGTGGAAGCGCTCGGCGAGCTCCGGGCCGAGGCCGACGGTGAGCTCGAACGACTGGCCGGCGTAGCGAAGGTCGGCCTCGCCTTCCGCAGGCAGCACGCCGGCGTCCACGAGCGGGACGACGTACGAGCGCACGGCGTCGCGGCGCTCGTCCGCGGCAACGAGGCCGAGCGCCGAGAGGACGCCGGCGGCGGCGGGGACGAGAACGGTCGTCATCCCGAGCTCGTCCGCGAGCGCGCACGCGTGCAGCGGGCCAGCGCCCCCGAACGCGACGAGCGCGAAGTCGCGCGGGTCGAGCCCCTGCTCGACCGAGACGACACGCAGCGCACGCACCATCTCGGCGTTCACGACCTCGATCACAGCGGCGGGATCGAGGTCGCCGAGCGCGCGGCGCGCGGCGTCCGCGTCGAGCGCAACCCCGCCGGCGAGCTCCTGCGGAAGCCGGCCGAGCAGGAGGTTCGCGTCGGTGACCGTCGCTCGCTCGCCGCCCGTTCCGTAGCACGCCGGCCCGGGCTCCGCTCCGGCGCTCTCCGGGCCCACGCGCAGCGCCCCGCCGGAGTCCTGCCACACGATCGAGCCGCCGCCCGCCCCGACGGTGTGCACGGCGACCGTCGGCAGGCGGACGGGGAAGCCGCCCACATCGCGCTCGTGCTCCCGCCGCGCCTCGCCATCGACGATCGCGCACACGTCGGTGGAGGTCCCGCCCATGTCGAAGGCCAGCGCGTTCCCGAAGCCGGCGAGCTCGGCGATCCGCGCCGCGCCCACGACCCCCGCGGCCGGGCCCGAGAGCAGAGCGAGCGCCGCGTGGCTCGCGGCCTCGCCGAGCGTCGCCACGCCGCCGGACGAGCGCATGACGAGCGGCTCGACGAGGCCTGCGCCGCGGCACGCGTCCTCGAGCGCGTGGAGATAGTGCGCGAGCACCGGCCCGAGATATGCGTCGATGACGGTCGTCGAAGCGCGCTCGTACTCGCGGAACTCGGGGGCGACCTCGTGCGACGCCACGACATGGGACGTCGGATGGCGGCGGCGTAGCTCCGCTGCAACTGCCTGCTCGTGCTCCGGGTAGCGGAACGAGAAGAGGAGGCACACGGCGATCGCTTCCGCGTCGAGCTCGGGGAGCGAGTCGAGCTCGAGCCGCTCGAGCTCGCCGTCGGGCGCCATGCGCCCGTCGACGCCGACGCAGCGTTCGAGCGGGACGAGGGGCGGCGGATGCTCCGCGCACGGCCGGTACAGGTGCGCGCGCGTCTGCCTGCGGAGGTGGAGCAGGTGCTCGAAGCCCGCCGTCGTCACGAACGCCGTCCGCCCACCTCGACGCTCGAGCAGCGCGTTGGTGGCGATCGTCGTCCCGTGCGTGAAGCGCTCGGCGCCCTCGCCGCCCACCGCCGCGGCTGCGGCGAGCACCGACGACTCCTGGTTCCGGGCGGTCGGCACCTTGGCGGTTCGCACCTGGCCGTCCTCGACGAGCACGGCGTCCGTGAACGTGCCGCCGACGTCGATCCCGAGTGCTCTGCCGCCCACTCCCACGCGGAGCATTCTCGCGTGAGCCCCTACGACGCCGCGCGCCTCCCCCTGCGACGACGACACGCTCCAAGCATTCGCGCCCGAGACGCGGCGAGGGAGCCTCGAAAGGCTCCCTCGCGACTTCCTCGACTGACCGTCAGGACATCAGCCAGGGACCTGAGCGCCAGACCGGGCCGCCGTACGGGCCGTTCACCTGCGCGGGCTTGACCTTCGGCCTCGCCTGCTTGGGCGGAGCGGGCCGCTTGCCGACCTTCGGGCACGGCTCGCCGGCCTGCTGTGGGCACGACGCCGCCGGCCTTGCCGACGCGGCGAGTGCCGTCGACGGCATGGACGTGACGCCGACCGCCACGAAGAGCGCAATCACGAACGGCGCCCTTCGCATCTTCTTCCGCTTCACGTTCGTCATCGCTGCTCTCCTTGTCTCCGGTGACCTTGTGATCACCTGGTTCGAGGCTAGGGAGCGGAGAACAGGCCCGAAACGGGAGAATCACCTGCGTTTGGTGGGGCGATCCCCTGTCAGACACGCCCGTCACGAGTCTCCGGCTCTCGCGCGCTGTCCTCCACCGCGTTCTCTGCTCGGTGGCGCGCGAGTAGAGTTGTGGGTCCTCGTGGAGCGCCTCGTCTGCCTCGGGCTCAGCCACCGCACGGCTCCGGTCGAGCTGCGCGAGCGCTTCGGCACCCTCGGGCTCGGCGCCGAGCGCTGCCCGGAGGTCCTCGAGCACGCGGTGCTCTCGACGTGCTACCGGGTCGAGCTCTACGCCTTCCTCACCGAAGGAGTCGAGGACGCCCGCGATGCTCTGATCAACGCTCTCGCGGACGCGCACGAAGTCGAGCGCGAGGATCTGGTCAACCACCTCTACGTGCACACGGGCGAGGACGTCGCGCGGCACCTCGCGCGGGTCGCCGCCGGGCTCGACTCCCTCGTCCTCGGCGAAGCCGAGATCCTCGGGCAGGTGCGGGACGCCTTCGCCGCCGCCGGCGAAGCGGCCGGGCCGGCGCTCGGGCTGCTCTTCCGGACCGCGATCTCGGCCGGGCGACGCGCCCGCTCCGAGACCGCCATCGGCTCGAACCCCGCAACGGCGAGCTCCATGGCGCTCGCGCTCGCCGACGGCGTCCTCGGCGACCTTCGGAAGCGGCGCGCGCTCGTCGTCGGCGCCGGGCGGATCGGGCTCCAGACGTTGAAGGCCGTCACCGGTCGGGGGATCGAGGACATCGCGGTCGTGAACCGGACCTCGGAGCGCGCCGCGGAAGCCGCCGAGAGATTCGGCGGCAAGGCTTACGGGCTCGACGAGCTCGAAGAGGCCATCGCCTGGGCCGACTTCGCCGTCACGGCCACGGCGTCGGAGGAGCCGGTCCTCCGCAGGGAGCTCGTCAGCAGCGCGATTGCACGTCGTCCCGAGCGCCCGCTCGTTCTCGTCGACCTGGCGGTGCCCGCCGACGTCGAGCGCACGGTCGCCGACATCGAGGGCGCGAGGCTGTTCGACGTGGACGACCTCCGGGCGGGGCTCGACGGAGCGCTCGCATCGAGGCTCGCCGAGGTCCCGAAGGTCGAGGCGATCGTCGAGGCCGAGGTGGCAGGTTTCGGGCGCCGCTACCGCGAGCTCGAGATCGAGCCGCTCCTCGCCGCGCTCAGGGGTCAGGCGGAGGAGATCCGCGAGCAGGAGGTCGAGCGGGCGCTCCAGCGGCTCGGGGAGGCCGATCCGGAAACCGCCGCGCAGCTCGAGCAGCTCTCGCGCACGCTCGTCAAGAAGCTCCTGCACGAGCCGACGGTGCGCCTGCGCGAGCGGGCGGGCGACGGTGACGTAGACGCCGCTGCCGCTGCCGTTCGCGAGTTCTTCGGGCTCGCTGCGCACCCGAAGAGTTGAGCCGGCGCGTATGAGCCGGACAGCGCCGCCGTTGCCGGTGGTCGGCGTCGGAACGCGCGGATCGCTCCTGGCCCGCCGGCAGACGGCGCTCGTCGTCGAGTCGCTCCGTGCAGCCTGGCCGGGCCTCGAGTGCGAGGAGCGCGTTGTCGTGACGTCGGGCGACCGTACCCAGCAGAGCGGAGAGCCGTTGCCCGAGATCGGCGGCAAGGGCCTCTTCACCGCGGAGCTCGAGGACGGGCTGCGTCGCGGCGAGCTCGATCTCGCCGTGCACTCGCTCAAGGATCTGCCGACCGAGAACGCCTCCGACGTCTCGATCGGCGCCGTGTGCCTCCGGGACGACGTGCGCGACTGCCTCGTGTCGCGCGACGGCCTCACGCTCGCGGAGCTGCCCGACGGCGCCGTGCTCGGCACGAGCAGCCTTCGTCGATCCGCGCAGCTGCGCCCGCTTCACCCCGGGCTCGAGCTGCGATCCATCCGCGGCAACGTCGACACGCGCATCCGCAAGGTGCGGGCGGGCGAGTACGACGCGACCGTTCTCGCGGCGGCAGGTGTCCGCCGGCTCGGCCTCGAGGCCGAGGTCGCAGAGTGGCTCGAGCCCGCGAGCCTGCTGCCCGCGCCCGGCCAGGGTGCCCTCGCGGTGCAGTGCCGCGAGGGGGACGACCGGATCCTCGAGCTCCTGGGAGCGATCGACGACGCTCAGGTGCGGGCGACGACGCTCGCGGAGCGCACGTTCCTGCGCGCCCTCGGCGGCGGGTGCGCGGCTCCCGTCGCTGCGTTGGCGAGCCCTTGTAACGATCAGTTACAAGGGTCGTTCGTGCGCCTCGTAGCGCTCGTGGCGTCGCCGGACGGATCTCAGCTGGTGCGGTTGACGGGCGAGGGAGAGCCCGAGGAGGTCGGCGCGCGGCTCGCCCGCGAGGCGCTCGCCGCGGGCGCGGACCGAATCCTCGAGAACGTTCATGGCTGAGTCCCAGCTCGCAGGTCGGCGGATCGTCGTCACGCGCCCGCGCGCGCAGGCGGAGTCGCTCGCGAGCGCGCTGGAGGCGCTGGGCGCGAAAGTCGACGTCCTCCCACTCGTCGCGATCGAGCCCGTTGCAGACGACCGAAAGCTCGAGGAGGCGCTGCGCGAGCTCCATCGCTACGACTGGGTCGTCTTCACGAGCGTGAACGGGGTCGCTATCGCCCGCGAGCGCGCAGAGGCGCTGGCCGCGATGAGCGTCGCGGCCGTCGGCCCGGCGACCGCGGAGGCCCTGCGCGAGCTCGGCGTCGAGCCGTCCTTCGTCCCCGAACGGTTCGCCGGCGAGGACATCGGCCCCGGCCTCGAGCCGCTCCGCGCTGCGCGCGTGCTGGTCCTTCAGGCCGACATCGCCGATGCGCGGCTCTCGGAAGAGCTGCGGAGGCGTGGCGCGACGGTCCACGCGCTCGTGGCCTACCGCACCCTCGCGGTCGAGCGAAAGCCGGCCGAGCTGAGGGCGCTCCAGGCTGCCGACGCGGTCGTGCTCGCGAGCGGCTCGGCGGTACGCAGTCTCGTCGCGCAGGGCGGCGCGGGCGGCGCGCTCATCGTGTGCATCGGCCCGAAGACGGCGGAAGTTGCCCGTGAGCTGGGCCTTCTGGTCGGCCTCACTGCCCACGAGGCGACCGCCGACGGCATCATTCAGGCTCTCACGTCGCACTTCGGGGGGCGCGAATGACGGACTACGTCGAGACGGAAGCGATCGCGGGCGTCGGGGCCCGGCCGGGCGCAAAGCGGCCGCGCCGGTGGAGACGGACCGAGGCGCTCCGCGATCTCGTTCGCGAGACGACTCTCGATCCGCGCGACTTCGTGTATCCGCTCTTCGTCCGCCCCGGCGAGGGCGTGCGCGAGCCGATCGCGTCCATGCCGGGCGTCGCGCAGCTCTCGGTCGACGCGCTGGCCTCCGAGGCGCGCGAGCTCGGCGCGCTGGGCATCGAAGCCGTGCTCCTGTTCGGGATCCCGGCGGAGAAGGACGAGCTCGGGGCCGAGAGCCACGCGGACGATGGCGTCGTCCAGCAGGCGACTCGTGCGCTGAAGGCCGCCAGCCCGAAGCTCGTCGTCATGACCGACGTCTGCCTCTGCGAGTACACGAGCCACGGCCACTGCGGGCTGCTCGACGCGGACGGCTACGTGCTGAACGACGAGACGCTCGCGATCCTCGGACGCATCGCCGTCTCGCATGCGGACGCGGGCGCCGACGTCGTCGCGCCGAGCGGGATGCTCGACGGCATGGTCGGGGCGATCCGGGCGGCGCTCGACGCCGAGCGGCACGAGCGCGTCGCGATCCTCTCGTACGCAGTGAAGTACGCCTCCGCGTTCTACGGCCCGTTCCGCGACGCCGCCGAAGGCGCGCCGGCGTTCGGCGACCGGAGGTCGCATCAGATGGACCCGGCGAACGCGCGCGAAGCGCTGCGCGAAGCCGCTCTCGACGTCGAGGAGGGCGCCGACGGGCTCATGGTGAAACCGGCGCTCGGCTACCTCGACGTCGTCCGTCGGGTGCACGAGCGCTTCCCCGAGCTTCCGCTCGCGGCCTACAACGTGAGCGGGGAGTACGCGATGGTCAAGGCGGCGGCCGCCAACGGCTGGCTCGACGAGCGCGAGGCGGTGCTCGAGGTGCTCACCGGCATCCGCCGGGCCGGCGCGGACCTGATCGTCACCTACCACGCGAAGGAGGCTGCGGCCTGGCTCTCGGGGAGCGCGTGAGGAAGGCGCGCATCGACGACCGGCCCGAGCAGGTTGCTGGCGGCGCCGCCGACGAGCCGGACGTCGCCGAGCACGGCCGAACCGCCGAGGGCGACGCGACGTCGCTCGACCGCAGGCTCTACATGCAGCTCCACGCCTTCGGCGGAGCGCGCGAGACGGCGCCGCTCGCAGAGGCGCTCGGCGCGTCCGGGATCGCCGCTGTCCTGTACGAGGACGTGAACGACCCCGAGGGCGTCGCCGTCGTCACCATGACCGAGGATCCGGGCGCGTTCGTCACGACGGTCCGGAGCTTCCTCCAGGCGTCGCCGTTCGCGGAGCTCGAGCGCAAGCCGGAGCTCACGATGCTCGGCCGCACGTACGCGATCGGCTACGAGCAGGATCTCGAGGAGGCGCTCGTCGAGCGGCCGCGGGGGCGGGTCCTCGACCCGAAGCTGCCGTGGGCGATCTGGTATCCACTTCGCCGCGCCGGCTCGTTCGAGCAGCTCTCGCGTTCCGAGCAGGACACGATCCTCATGGAGCACGGCGGAGTCGGGATGGCCTTCGGCCGGGCTGGGCTCGGGTACGACATCCGGCTCGCGTGCCACGGGCTCGACCAGGCCGACAACGACTTCGTCGTCGGGCTCGTCGGCCCCGAGCTGCACCCGCTCTCGATCATCGTCCAGCGGATGCGCAAGACGAAGCAGACCTCGCTCCACCTCGAGCGGCTGGGGCCGTTCTTCGTGGGGCGCGTGGCGTGGCAGAGCCCATCGGCGTGACGGTCGAGGGCGCGCCGCCGCCCGCCGCCGAGCCCACCTCGCTCGTCCTCCGCGCCTACCGAGGCCTGGCGACCGAGCGCACGCCGGTCTGGCTCCTGCGCCAGGCGGGGCGCTACATGCCGGAGTACCGAGCGCTCCGGGAGAAGCACTCGATGCTCGACCTGATCGGGACGCCGGAGCTTGCGGCGCAGGTCACGCTGCAGCCGGTCGACGCGCTCGGCGTGGACGCGGCGATCGTCTTCTCCGACATCCTCCCGCCGCTGGTCGGCATGGGGCTCGACCTCGACTTCGTGAAGGGGGACGGGCCGCGGATCTCGAATCCGATCTCGAGCCCGCGCGATGTCGACCTGCTCGCGACACCGCCGGCCGAGGAGACGATGACGGGCACGCTCGAGGCGATCCGCATCGTGCGTGGCGAGCTCGCGCCGCGCGGGATCCCCGTGATCGGCTTCGCCGGAGCCCCGTTCACGCTTGCGAGCTACGCGATCGAGGGCGGCACCTCGAAGGACTTCGCGAGGACGAAGGCGTTCATGTTCTCAGAGCCCGCGGCCTGGAGGCGCCTGCTGACGAAGCTCGCGACCGTACAGGCCGACTACCTGGTCGCGCAGGCACGCGCAGGAGCCGAGGCGCTGCAGGTGTTCGACTCGTGGGCGGGGCGCGCTCTCGGGCGCACGGACTACCTGCGCTCGGTCGCGCCGACGAACCGCGAGCTGTTCGCCGCGCTCCAGGGTGCGGCCGTGCCGGTGATCAACTTCTCGCTCGGCGTGGGCGCCTATCTCGCGGACGCGGCCGGCTGCGGAGGAGACGTCGTCGGGCTCGACTGGCAGCTTCCGCTCGACGAGGCCTGGGAGTCAGTGGGCTTCGACCGCCCGGTGCAGGGCAACCTCGACCCGATCGCGCTGCTCGCGCCCTGGCCCGAGCTTCGCGCGCGCGTGGACGACGTCCTCGATCGCGTGGCCGGACGCCCGGGGCACGTCTTCAACCTCGGGCACGGGATCGTGCCGCAGACGCCGCCCGACAACGTGCGCCGGCTCGTCGCCCACGTCCAGGAGCGCGCAGCGTGATGGTCCGGCTCCCGGTCGGCGTCCTCGTGATGGCGTACGGCGCCCCGACCTCGCTCGACGAGATCCCGGGCTATCTGGCCGACATCCGCGCGGGACGAACGACCCCGGCTGGCGGTGATCGAGGAGATCACCGAGAACTACCGGACGATCGGCGGGAGCTCGCCGCTGCTCGACGTGTCGCGCAGGCAGGTCGCCGCGCTCGCGGAGGAGCTTGGCGGCAGCTATCGCTGCTACCTCGGCATGCGCCACTGGTCACCCTGGATCGAGGAGGTCGTCGGCGAGATGGTCGACGACGGGATCACGCACGCGGTCGGACTCGTCCTCGCGCCGCAGTTCAGTGCCTTGTCCGTGGCCCGCTACCAGCAGAAGGTCACCGACGGGCTCGAGCTCCATCGCGGGCGGATCACGTTCGAGCAGGTACCGAGCTACCACGACTCCGCCGGGCTCGTGGTGGCGTTGGCGGCGCGGGTCGGCGAGGGTCTCTCGCGCTGGCCGGAGAACGAGCGCGACGGTGTGCATGTCGTCTTCAGCGCGCACAGCCTGCCGGAGCGCGTCCTTGCCTCGGGCGATCCCTACGACGAGCAGTGCCGCGAGACCGCGCGCCTCGTCGCGGCGCACGCCGGGGTTCCCGACGAGCGCTGGTCGTGGGCGTATCAGTCGGCGGGCCGGACCCCCGAGCCCTGGGCCGGGCCGGATCTCGGAGAGCACCTGGAAGCGCTCGCGGCGCGAGGTGTACGCGACGTCGTCTCCGTTCCCGTCGGCTTCGTCGCCGATCACGTCGAGATCCTCTTCGACGTCGACGTGAAAGCGCGCAGGGTTGCAGAGAGCATTGGGATCAGACTCGAGCGCCCGCCGGCGCTGAACGACGATCCGCGCTTCATCGCGGCGCTCGCCGAGCTCGTGCGCGTCCGCTCGGCGGCGTGGCTCGCGGAGGCCCGCGCGGCGTGACCAGGGTCGCCACGGCAAGCGTGCTCGGCTTCCGCGTCGGGAGGCACCACCTCGACCGGCGGGCGCCCGCCGGAACCCTCGTCGCGGTCACCCGTGACATCTGCGGCCTGCACGCGCAGCTCGCGTCCTCGGCCGAGCTCTCGTTGTGGGCGCGCGTGGAGGGGCTCGCCCGCGACGACGTGCGCTCGGCGCTCGAGGACGAGCGGACCCTCGTCAAGACGTGGATGATGCGCGGCACGCTCCACGACCTCGCAGCCGACGATCTTCCGCTCTACGTCGGCATGTTCGCCCCGGCGTGGGACGATCCCGGCGGCGCCTGGCTCCGCGGGTTCGGCGTGACGCGCGAGCAATACGAGGCGATCGTCGTCGGCGTGCCGCGCGTCCTCGGGGCACGCCCGAAGACGCGCGAGGAGCTCGCGGACAAGCTAGCGGAGGTCGCCGGGCCGCAGATCAAGGCCAAGGTCCTCTCGGGCTGGGGCGCCCTGCTCAAGCCGTCCGCACGGCGCGGTGACCTGGCCTTCGGCCCGAGTCGCGGCCGGAACGTGACCTTCGTCAGGCCGGATCGCTGGCTCGGAGGGCTCAGGAAGGTCGCACCGGAGGAGGCGCGCCGGGAGGTCGTCCGTCGGTACCTCGCCGCTTACGGGCCGGCGACCGCGGACGATCTCGGGACGTGGCTCGGACGGCGCGTGGGGATCAAGCGGTTGCTCGCCGAGATCGCGGACGAGCTCGAAGAAGTCCACGTCGCAGGCATGCCGACCTGGGTGCTCGGGAAGGATCGCCGTGTGCTGGAGGCTTCGCGCAAGCCGAAGACCGTGCGGCTGCTCCCCGCCTTCGATCCGTACGTCGTCGGCTTTCGCCCGCGCGACCTCTTCGTCGACCAGGCCCACGCCGCGAAGATCTTCCGCCCGCAGGCGTGGTTCTCCCCGGTCCTGCTCGTCGACGGCCGCGCCGCCGGGATCTGGAAGCACGAGCGCCGTCGCCGTACCCTCGCGGTCCGCGTCGAGCCGTTCGCGCCGTTGAGCGCGGCGACGAGGAAGGCTCTCGCTGCCGAGGTCGAACGGCTGGCGGAGTTCCTCGATGCGCCCGCGGAGATCTCGCTCGCGGCATGACGAAGCTCGCCGTCGTCGGTGGCGGGATCGCTGGTCTTGCGGCCGCCCGCCGCCTCGAGTCGCTGCTGCCGGACGCGGAGATCACGCTCGTCGAGCGGTCCGAGCGGCTCGGTGGGAAGCTGCTGTCCGACGAACTCGACGGCTTCGTGGTCGAGGGCGCCGCCGACAGCTTCCTGTCGCGCAAGCCGCGCGGCGTCGGGCTCTGCGAGGAGCTCGGGCTGGCAGATCGGCTCGTCGGCCGTCGCCCCGAGCATGCTCGCTCGTTCGTGCGGCACGGTGCCGAGCTCTACCCGCTGCCGGAGGGGCTCACCGGGATGATTCCCGCCGACCTCGACTCGCTCGCGGAGACCGGCCTGCTCTCGGCCGACGGCCGAGAGCGCCTCGAGGCGGAACGCGACCTCCCTCCGGCGCCGCCCGGAGGCGACGAGTCGATCGCGTCGTTCGTCTCGCGGCGGCTCGGGCCTGAGGCATACGAGCGACTCGTCGAGCCGCTGATGACGGGGATCTACGGCGGCGACGGCGAGCAGCTCTCGCTCGAGGCGACCTTCCCGAACCTCCGCGCCCTCGAGCTCGAGCACGGAAGCCTCCTCGCGGGGCTCGCGGCGGAGGCACCGGCACCTGCGCCGGGCGACTACCCGGCGTTCGTCAGCCTCCGTGGGGGCATGGGCGAGCTGGTGCGCTTCGTCGCCGCGTCGCTCGAGCGCACGACGTTCACCGTGGCGACAGCCACGCGGCTTACGTGGCGCGACGGCTACACGGTCGAGCTCGAGGACGGACGCACACTCAGTGCTGACGCCGTCGTGCTCGCCGTACCGGCCTTCGCGACTGCCGAGCTCGTCGCCGACCTCGACCCGGAGCTCGCCGACACGCACGCCGCGATCCCGTACGCATCCTCGGCGATCGTCTCGCTCGGGTTCGGACGTGACGAGGCGCCGGCGCTCGACGGCTACGGCTACGTCGTGCCGAGGTCCGAGGGCTCGGAGGTCCTCGCGTGTACCTGGACGTCCAGCAAGTGGGAGAACCGTGCCCCCGCCGGGCGGGCGCTGCTCCGCGTCTACCTCGGACGCTTCGGGGGGCGCGACGTGCTGGAGCTCGCCGACGCCGAGCTCGTCACGCTTGCCCGTGACGAGCTCCGCATCCTCATGCTCGACGCCGAGCCCACCCACACCCGCGTCCATCGCTGGCCGCGGGGAATGCCGCAGTACACGCTCGGCCATCACGGAGCGCCTCGCGCGCATCGAATCGGCGCTCGCGCGTCATCCGGGCCTCGCGCTCGCGGGCGCCGCCTACCGCGGAGTCGGCATCCCCGACTGCATCCACTCAGGGGAGGCTGCCGCCACATCGGTCGCGCACGCCCTCGTCCCGGTGTCCAGATGAGGCTAGAGCACGTGGGCAAGAAGGCGCCAAGTGTCAATTTGACACTTGGGCTCGGAAGCGGCTCCACGCCTTGCATTGGCCACGACATAGACGTCGGCGCGAGGCATGTCTGAAGGGGACATGAAACGCACCACGACAAAGTCGGAGGAACTGTTCGCGGAGGCGCTCACCCTTCTCCCGGGAGGTGTCAGCTCGCCGGTGCGCGCGTTCCGCGCCGTCGGCGGGACGCCGCTCTTCATCGAGCGTGGGGAAGGCGCGTACGTCGTCGATGTGGACGGCAACCGCTACGTCGACTACGTCCTCTCCTGGGGGCCGCTGATCCTCGGCCACGCGCATCCGCGAGTCGTCGCCGCGATCGAAGAGGCAGCGCGGCGAGGGACCAGCTTCGGCGCACCCAGCCCGCTCGAGCTCGAGCTCGCCACCCTGATCCGCGAGGCGCTGCCTTCGCTCGAGCTCGTGCGCTTCGTGAGCTCGGGCACGGAGGCGACGATGAGCGCGCTCAGGCTGGCCCGTGCGTTCACGGAGCGACCGAAGATCGTGAAGTTCGCCGGCTGCTACCACGGGCACGCGGACCTGCTCCTCGTGCAGGCCGGCTCCGGCGTCGCGACCCTCGGGCTGCCCGACTCGCCGGGCGTCACGCCCGGCGCGGTCGAGGACACGCTCGTCGCGCCGTTCAACGATCTCGATGCCGTCGAGCGGCTGCTTTCCGAGCACGCGGGGCGGGTCGCCGCGGTCGTCCTCGAGCCGGTCGTCGGCAACATGGGGCTCGTCCTGCCGGAGGTCGGGTTCCTCGAGGGGCTACGCACGCTCACGTCGGCCGACGGCGCGCTCCTCGTCTTCGACGAGGTCATGACGGGTTTCCGTGTCCATCCGGGGGGCGCGCAGGCCCTCTACGGCGTGACACCGGACCTGACCGCGCTCGGGAAGGTCATCGGCGGAGGGCTCCCGGTCGGCGCGTACGGCGGGCGCAGGGAGATCATGGAGCTCGTCGCGCCCGCAGGCCCCGTCTACCAGGCGGGAACGCTGTCCGGGAACCCGCTCGCGATGGCGGCCGGCATCGCGACGCTCGAGGGGCTCGGCGACGAGGGCGCATGGAAGGCAGCCGATCGGGCCGCGGAGCGGCTCGAGGCGGGACTCGGCGAGGCAGCGGCCGAGGCGGGTATCAGCGGGTTCGCGACCCGGGCGGGGACGATGCTCGGCTTCTTCTTCGCGGAGCCCCCGATCCGGAGCTGGGAGGACGCGAAGCGCGCGGATACGGCGCGGTTCGCGGCGTTCCACGCCGCGATGCTCGAGCGCGGTGTCTATCTCCCGCCCTCGCAGTTCGAGGCCTGGTTCCTCTCGAGCGCGCACGGGGACGACGAGATCGACGCGACCGTCGCGGCCGCAGCCGAGGCGTTCGCCTCGCTCGGCTGAGTCGACGCCGATCTACGATCGCCGCGTGAAGGTCCTCCTCGTGACGCTGTACTTCCCGCCCGCGGGCGGCGGTGGCGTTCAGCGCTCCCTCAAGCTCGCGCAGTACCTCCCGGCGCTGGGCATCGAGACGCATGTGCTCGCGCCCGAGGACCCGAAGTGGATCCATCGAGACACGGAGTTGCGCGTGCCGACCCAGGCCTGGGTGCATCGTGTCCGGTACGTCGGCCCGAAGGCGCGCCGACCCGCGGAGGAGTTGCACGGCACGGCCGGGCTCGAGCGGGTGACGACGCAGGCGCGGATCGCGACCCGCCGCCTGCTGGTCCCGGACGCGAGCGTGACGTGGAACCTCACCGCGATCCCGGCGGCGATCGGAATCGCACGCCGCGAGGGCATCGACGCAGTGATCACGACGTCGCCGCCGGGCTCGATCCACTTCGTCGGCGCGGCGGTCAAGCGTGCGACCGGCGCTGCGTGGCTCGCCGACGTGCGAGACGCGCTCGTCGCCAATCCGCACCGGCGCGCGGACACGACGGCGACCCGCGCGAAGCAGGCGGCGAACGCCCGGCTCGGGCGGCTCGTCGCGCGCTACGCGGACGGGATCTCGGCGGTCTCGGAGGCGATCGCGGACGAGTTGCGGGAGCTCGAGCCGCGCGGCGTCGTGCGCACGATCGCCAACGGCTCGGACTTCGACGACTTCGCCGGCCTCGAGTACCGGCCGGGGACCCGCTTCCGCATCACGCACACGGGCAGCTTCTTCGGGAAGCGGGACCCGCGGCCGTTCCTGCAGGCGCTCGCGGACTCCGGGCTCGACGCGGTCGCGCGCTTCGTGGGCGACTTCCGCGCAGCCGATCGCGAGTGGGCGGAGGCGCTCGGGCTGGGCGACCGGCTCGAGCTGATCCCGTACTCGCCGAGAGCGGAGTCGCTTCGGCTCCAGCGCGACTCCGAGGCGCTGTTGCTGCTCGTGCCGGAGGCCGACGGGCGCGGCAAGGGTGTGCTCAGCGGGAAGGTCTTCGAGTACCTCGCCGCGGAGAGGCCGATTCTCGCAGCGGTGCCGCCGGACGGCGCTGCGGCCGCGCTGATCGAGGAGACGGGAGCCGGAGTGGTCGTCGCGCCGGACGACGTCGCCGGCCTGCGCGCCGCGCTCGAGGGCCTCCACGCGCGGTTCCTCGACGGCGGGCTGCCGGCCGTGACGCTCGACGAGGACGCGCGCCACCGGCTCTCGCGCGAGGCCCGGGTGGAGGAGCTGGCGGAGCTGCTGCGGGACATCGTTACCCTCGGTCGGTCGTGACGACAGCCGCCGTTCCCCTCCGCGCGTCTCCGCGTGAGCGCGTCCTCGCTCAACCCGCGATCGACGGGCTCTTCCTCGCGACGATCCTGTTCGTCACCTTCGCGAAGGTCCACTGGGAGCTCGCCGCCGACCTCTCGCTCGCGGACGTCCTCACCGCGGCGTTCCTCGTCGTCTTCATCTGGGACCGGTTCGAGCGCGCCGACGGCCGGCTCACGCGGACCTCGATCGTCGGTCTCGCGTTCTTCGCGGCGTTCCTGGCCCTCTACCTCGTCGGCTTCTTCAACCTCGACACGGAGCAGGCGCTGACCCAGTGGACGAAGGGGATGGTCAAGTTCGTCCTCCACTTCGGGTTCCTCGTCGCCGGGGTGACGCTGCTCGCGCGGCGGTCGCAGCGGTTCTACTGGTACGCGCTCGCCGCGCTGTGCGGAGGCATCGCGCTGAACGCCGTCTACGGGATCGTGCAGCTCCTCGCAGCGGAGCTCGGCGTCGGGAACCTCGACGCGCTCCTGATCGAGCCGATCACCGGCCGCGACACGTCGATCAACATCTTCGGCGCCGTCGACGGCAGAAGCGTGTTCCGGCCGAACGGGCTCACCGGCGACCCGAACCACCTGGGGATCGAGCTCGTGATTCCGCTGCTCGTGCTGACGCCGATCTACCTGCGGCTCGAGGCGGGTCACCGGCTCAAGACACCGCTTGCAGCGTTCCTCGCCTTCTGCCTGCTCGTCGAGCTCGCGACGCTGTCGCGGAGCGGGCTGCTCGGGCTCGCGTGCGGCGCCGTCATCCTTGCCATCCCGTACCGCCGCTACCTGAAGAGGCGCGAGCTCCTGGTGCCCCTCGGCGTCGTGCTGCTGCTCATCGCCGCGATCGTCGTCGTGCGCTGGGACTTCTTCGACCGCGTCATCACGGCGCGTACGCAAACCTCTCGCGCCGCGGCGTCGCCGCACTTCCTCGTGTACGAGTTCATCCCGGACGTCCTCTCCACGAACCCGTTCTTCGGCCTCGGCCTCAACAACTTCGCCGTCTACTACGAGTTCGTGACCGGACGGCCGGACTTCGGGCCGCATTCGTTCTACGTCGCGACGATCGTCGAGACGGGGATCGTCGGGGCGGCGCTCTTCGCCGTCTTCGTGCTCTGGGTCTTCCGCCGGCTCGGCGCCGCTCGGAAGCTCGGTCGCGCGCTCCACGCCGCCGGCGACCCGCTCGCGGCCCGCGTGCGGCCGCTCGCGTGGGGGATGACCGCCGCGCTCGTGGCGACGCTCGTCGCGAACGTCTTCTACCTGACGATGACCTTCTACTACTTCTACGTCTTCGCGGTGCTCGCGGTCGCGGTGCCGGTCGTCTTCGGGCGACGCGCTCCGCCCGCGCGCGCCTGATGCGCGTCCTCGTCCTCACGACGTCGTATCCGCGCACGCCCGACGAGGTGGCGGGCGTGTTCGTGCGGGACGCGGTCGAGCACCTGCGCGAGGCGGGGATCGAGGTCGACGTCGTCTCGCCGGCGTCGTTCCGACACTACGGCCTCGCGTACGGGCACGGGATCCCGGGGAACATCCGGCGGCGTCCCTGGCTCGCGCTGCTGCTGCCGCTCTTCCTGCTCTCGTACGCGCGGGCCGCTCGCCGTGCGGCCCGGCGTGCCGATCTCGTCCACGCGCACTGGCTGCCGTCGGCGATCGCCGCGCTCGCGACTCGCAGGCCGTTCGTCCTCCAGCTCTGGGGAACGGACGCGGAGGTCGCGCTGCGCGCACCCGTCGTCTTCCGACCGCTCGTCCGGCGCGCGCGGATCGTCCTCTGCCCGTCGAACGCGCTGGCCGACGCGGCGCGCCGCCTCGGCGCGCGCGAGGTCCGCGTCGTCCCGAGCGGTGTCGAGGTCCCGACGGAGGTGGGCAAGCCCGACGACCCGCCGCACGTGCTGTACGCAGGGCGGCTCTCCGAGGAGAAGGGCATTCCGGAGCTGCTGGAGGCGACGGAAGGGTTGCCGCGCGTCATCGTCGGCGACGGGCCGCTTCGCGACGGCATCCCGGACGCGGTCGGCTTCGTCGCGCCGGCGAGCTCGGCCGCGTACTACGAGCGCGCAGCCGTCGTCGTCTGCCCGTCGCGCCGGGAGGGCTACGGCATCGTCGCGCGCGAGGCGATGGCCTACGGGCGGCCCGTCGTCGCTTCGGCTGTCGGCGGTCTGCTCGACGCGGTCGAGGACGGCGTCACCGGCATCCTGGTGCCCGCACGCGACTCGGCCGCATTGCGCGCTGCGATCACGCACCTCCTGGGCGACCCCGCTCTCCGTGGCCGGCTGGGCGCTGCCGCGCGACGCCGCACGCTCGAGCGGTTCTCGTGGGACTCCTCGATCGCGGCGCTCATCGCTTCATATCGATCCGCGCTCAACGGCTGAGGCAGTCATCGGGTGCGACGCGGCGCTCGAGACGCCAGTTTCTCCAGCGCGGCTCCAGTGTGAGCTCTCGTCGCCACGAGTCCGGGTAGCGAACCACCCGTGTCGACGGGCTCAGGACGAGCCATCCCGCGTCCGGCGATACGCGACCGCCGGGTGGGACGAGTGTCACGCGACGGGAGAGCCGAGGCCCGAAGTACGGGAAGATGAAGTCGTTGCCTCGCGCAGCGAAGCCCAGGCGTGCATCTGCAGGCAGGTGCCACGGCCGGCGCGTGCAGCGCACCCCGGAGATCCGTGGTCGCCTGCAGGAACGAGGGCGGCCGGTGTCGCCCGAGCGTGCGCCACGCGGCCAACGCGGCGAGCAGGCCGGCGCCGATCCCGACCGTGAGCCACGCGTCACGAAGCCGGGCGGGGACAGGAGGAGCGTCACGCCAACGAGCCACGTCCACGCGAGCGCATATGTCGCCAGAACGAACTCGAGTGGCGAGCGGAACCTGAGACAGCTGGTGACGAGACCGGCTGCCGCGCTCAGGCCGCCCAGTCCCGCGACGAGCCAGAGAAGGCCGCCGAGCTCCGTCACGGGCCGGTTCGGGCAGCGGCGAGCAGCGACTGACCGAACGCCGGTCGCCAGCGCCCTTCGAGGCGTCGGGCCGCCGGTACGACGGCCCGATCCCAGGTCCGCAACACGACCCCCTCGCGCGGGCGCATACGCAGCAGCCGCATGCCGACCGTCCACG
This sequence comes from uncultured Actinomycetes bacterium, assembly GCA_963793035.1. Taxonomy (GTDB): domain Bacteria; phylum Actinomycetota; class Thermoleophilia; order Gaiellales; family Gaiellaceae; genus GMQP-bins7. The sequence goes on along the minus strand of CAWBYI010000008.1, from coordinate 337,745 downwards.
CAACGAGGCCAGGGGCGTTGACGTAGCGGAGGTCCTCGAGGCTCAAGCGTGCATCCGCGACTGCCCTGCGGAGCGTGTCCGCCGTGTAGCGGCGGTAGTGCCCGATCGAGTGGTCGAACCGGCTCATCGCAAATGGAAACGCCGGCACGAATACGACCACCGCCCCGCCCTCCCGTACGAGGCGGGCGGCGGCTTGCAGGGCGCGAACGTCGTCCTCGATGTGCTCGAGGACGTTCACGGCCACGAGCGACGAATGCTCGGCAGGCGGGGCGTCGAGGAGGTCGAGTTCGCGCACCGATACGCGCGCGTCCGATTCGAAGCGCTGGCCGAGACGCTCAACCAGCGCCGGATCCGTTTCGCTCACGGTCAGACGCTCGAGCCCGGTGTCGAGCCACAGCTCCGCATAGATCCCGGTCCCGCTCCCGATCTCGATCGGGTCGTCTCCGAGATAGGGAGCGACGAGCGAGGCGACCCAGGCGTTGTAGTTCTGCGCTCCCTGGAGGTCCTCGAGGACGGCGTGCTGCAGCGTGCCCGCCACTAGGTGATCCGGCACCGGACGAGCGTCCGCAGAACGCGCACCCCGTCGAGCGCGGTCAGCTTCTTCCCCTCGTCGCGCGAACGCGCACGGTAGGTGATCGGCACCTCGTAGATCCTCTCGCCTGCCTGGAGCACGCGGGCGGCGATCTCCGGCTCGATCCCGAACCCGCGCTCGCGGAGACGCAGAGACCGGAAGAGGTCCGTCCGCATCGCCTTGTGACACGTCATCACGTCGGAGATCCAGCAGTTGTAGAGGAGGTTCGTCGCGAACGTCACCGCCTTGTTCCCCATCACGTACCAGAAGCCGTACGACGAGTGCGCGTGCCAGGCGCGAGCACCAAAGACGACCCTTGCCTCGCCCGCGAGAAGCGGCTCGAGCATGGGCGCGAGGTCGGCGGCGCGGTACTCGAGGTCGGCGTCGAAGATCGCCGAGAAGTCGCCGGTTGCGTGCTCGAGCGCCGTTCGCACGGCTGCGCCTTTGCCCTGGTTGTGATCGTGGAAGACGACCGTTGTTGCCGCCGGCCACTCTTGTTCGCGGAGAAGCTCTGTCGTGCCGTCGGTCGACCCGTCGTCCACGATTACGAGTTGGCGGTCGACCGGAAGCTCGGCGGACAGTGCGTCCGCGATCGCGGCCTCCACCGTTGGGCGCTCGTTGTAGACAGGCATGAGGATCGAGAGCCCCGCGGACATCGGGGGCGGACGTTAGCGTGGAGACCGGGTGTCGTCCGCGTGACAATCGAGGGAGTCGTGGAGGCTGAGGCGCCGTCGTCGAGACCGCTCAGGCGGGCGTTCGTCTTCGGGCTCGCACTTGGCGTCCCGGCGAGCGTCGTCTTCCTCTGGCTGGCATTTCGGAACGCGAATCCAGACGCGGTTTGGACGGCGGCGCGGGAGGCGGAGCTCCTCTTCGTGGGGCTCGCGGTTCTGTGCGTCGGTGTGGTGTACGTCTTCCAGGCGGTGCGCTGGCGTCGCATCGCCCAAACCGACCGGCCGGGTATTCACGGTTTCCTCGAGTTCGTCGTCGGCGCAGTCGCCTGCAACAACGTGCTCCCCGGCCGGGTCGGCGAGCTGTTTCGCGCACGCTGGCTCGCCGTCGCGGCGACGATTCCGTCCGGCCGCGCGCTCGCGACCGTCGGGCTCGATCGCGGGTCCGACTTCGCGGCGCTCTTCGTCTTCCTCGTCGTCTCGCTTCCGTTCGTGGCCTCCGAGGAATGGATCCGAGAGATCGTCGTCGGTGGTGCCGTCCTACTACTCGTCCTCCTTCTCCTGCTCGCCGCGGCCCGCGGGTATGCGCGAGTGCGGCGCCGCGAGCGCCGCGAGCGCGGCCGCGTGCGCCGCATCGCTCGGGACGTCGTGGACACGCTCGCCGAGCCGCTCGGGCGGCGACTCGTCGCCGAGGCACTCGGGCTCAGCGCGCTTGCCTGGGGCGCGTTCGCCGTCGCCGTCTGGCTCGTCGCTCGCTCTCTCGGGATCGAGCTCGGCCCGTTGGAGTGCATGTTCGTGACCGCTGTGCTCAGCCTCGGCGTCGCGATCCCGTCGTCTCCGGGGTTCGTCGGTACGTACCAATGGCTTGCCGTCGCGTCCCTCGGCGTCTTCGACGTCGGACGGGAAGAGGCGCTCGCGTTCTCGTTCTTGCTACAGGCGTCGTGGTACGTGCCGACGACGATCGTCGGGGGCTTGCTCGTGCTCTTCCGCATCGACTGGGGGATTCGCGGTCGTCGTAAGGTGCTACGTCGGCAGCTCTAGGCTGGCGCCGCATGGAGCAGCAGCTCGAACAGACGGGCGTTCGCCTGACAGCCGCCGAAGTCGGACTCGCGGCGCTCGGCGGAGTCGTCCTGGCCGTTGCGATGACGTGGCCGCTCGTTCTCCATCTCGGGAGCGACATCGGCAAGGACCTCGGCGACCCCTTACTACAGGCGTGGCAGCTCGCTTGGATCGGGCACGCATTGACCCACGACCCGCTCGACCTCTGGCAGGCGAACACGTTCTGGCCCTACTCGGACACGCTCGCGTTCACCGATGCGCTCCTCGGGTATTCCCCAGCAGGACTTTTCGCCCAGGGTGGCCCGCACACGGCGCTCGTCGTCTACAACCTCGTCTTCCTCTTCGCGTACGCGCTCGCCTTCCTAGGCGCCTACCTCCTCGCGCGCGAGCTCGGTGTCGGGAGACTCGGCGGCATTGCAGCAGGCGCTGCGTTCGCGTATGCACCGTGGCGGCTCGCCCAGAACGGCCACCTGCACGTGATCTCGAGCGGCGGAATCGCGCTCGCGCTGTTCCTCCTCGTTCGCGGGTACCGGCGCGAGAGCCCTGCGCTTGTCTTCGGTGGCTGGGTCGTCGCCGCCTGGCAGATCACCCTCGGCTTCACGCTGGGGCTGCAATTCGCGTACCTGCTCGGCGTGCTCGGCGTGATCTACGCGATCGTGCTCCTTCGTAGGCGCGTCACAATGCCCGGCAGGCCGGTGGTCGTCGCGTCGGCGCTCGGCCTTGCGGTTCTCGCATCCGTGACCGTCTTTCAGGCACTGCCCTACCTCCGCGTTGTCGACGAGTTTCCCGAGGCCCGCCGCACGCCGGCCTATGTCGAGAGCTTCTCGCCCGAACTGAGGAGCTTCCTGTCCGCTCCATCTCAGAGCTGGTTGTGGGCAGACGCCTCGCACCGCGCTCGGGCCCCACTTCCCGCGCCGGACGAGATGACGCTCTTCCCCGGCCTGACGATCTCGTTACTCGCGCTCGCCGGAATCATCGGCTCCGTGTACCCAAGGCGCTTGCGGTACGGGCTCGCGGCCGGCGTCGTCGTTTGCGCCCTCCTGTCGCTCGGGGTGCGGGACGTGTCCGGCCCGGACCGGTACCTCACGCCGTTCCGCTTCCTCTACGAGCTAGCGCCCGGCTGGGACGGCGTGCGCACGCCGGGCCGGATCAACACGCTTACGTCTCTGGGACTGGCCCTGCTCGCCGGCGCCGGACTGTGCGTTGTGCTCCGCTTTTCGCGCAGCCGGTTCAATCCCTCGCGACGCTGGGCCTCGTTCGCGGTTCCCGCTGTCGCAGTGTTGCTCGTCGGCGGGATTCTCGCCGAGGGCCTGGGTCCGCTCGCCCATCCGGCGGTGCCGCGACCGCCGAGCGGCCAGAGCGAGGCGAGCGCGCCTCAGTTCCACCTACCTGCTGGCTTCATCGACGACCTCGTCTACAGCTACTGGTCGACCGTGGGGTTTCCGAAGATGGTCAACGGGGCCGGAGGCTTCGATCCCGACGAGTACGACCGGCTGCGGAAGACGATGTTGCGCTTCCCGGACCCGACCTCGGTCACCGCGCTTCGGAGGCTCGGGGTCCGCACAGTCGTCTTCCACCCGGATCGCGCAGCGGGTACGCCTTGGGAGGTGGTGTCCGAGCGGCCGCTCGGCGAGCTGCCGCTCGACCGGGAGATCTCCGACGGTGTCGTCATCTACCACGTCCGTTAGTACCATCGAGGCCGTGCCGGCCCTCATCGTCGACGGGAAGCCCATCTCGCGCGACGGCGAGGCGTATGTCATCGCCGAGATCGGGCACAACCACCAGGGCGACCTCGAGCAGGCCAAGGCCCTCATCCGCGCGGCCAGGGAGTGCGGCGTCGACGCCGTGAAGCTCCAGAAGCGCGACAACCGGACGCTTTTCACGCGGGAGCAGTACGACACGCCGTACGACAACGAGCACAGCTTCGGCGCGACGTACGGGGAGCACCGCGAGGCGCTGGAGCTGTCCGCCGGCGACTGGCTCGAGCTGCGGGAGTTCTGTCGCGAGGAAGGCATCACGCTGTTCGCGACCGTGTTCGACGAGCCGAGCGCCGACTTCCTCGCGGAGCTCGACGCGCCGGCGTTCAAGATCGCCTCGGCGGATCTCGTCAACACGCCGCTCCTCCGGCACGTGGCGGCGTTCGGGAAGCCGATCTTCCTCTCCACGGGCGGCGGCACGATGGAGGACGTCGAGCGAGCCGTCGAGACGATCCTCCCGATCAACCCGGACCTCTGCGTCCTGCAGTGCACCGCGTCCTATCCGTGCGGGGTCGACGAGCTCAACCTCGGCGTCATCGAGACGTACCGGGAGCGCTTCCCCGAGCTCGTGATCGGGCTCTCGGACCACCAGAGCGGGATCGCGATGACGCTCGTCGCGTACATGCTCGGCGCACGCGTGATCGAGAAGCACTTCACGCTCGATCACGCCTGGAAGGGCTCCGATCACGCCTTCTCGCTCATGCCGGAGGGCATGCGCCGGCTCGTCCGAGATCTCCGCCGCGTCCCGATTGCCATCGGCAACGAGGCGAAGCAGCCCATGGAGAGTGAACGCCGCCCGCTCGAGAAGATGGGGAAGAAGCTCGTCGCCGCTCGCGATCTCCAGGCAGGGCACGTTCTCGCTGCGGGTGACCTGGTCGCGAAGTCGCCTGCCGACGGCGGCCTTCCGCCCTACGAGCTCGACCGTCTTCTCGGCAAGCGTCTGCTGCGACCGCTCGCGCTCGAACAGGAAGTCGCGCTCGAAGACGTCGAGCTCGCGGAGGAGCTCGCAGCCCGCGGCTCCCTCGACGCGTGACCGACCCGCTGTTCGACGTCTCGGGCCGGGTGGCCGTCGTCACGGGCGGGATGGGACAGCTCGGCGCGGTCTACGCCGCCGGGCTCGCGGAGCGCGGGATGAAGGTCGCGATCTTCGACCTCGCGGGCGGGGACGTCCCGGACGGTGCGCGTGCGTACGAGGTGGACGTCACCGACCGCTCGTCCATCGAGGAAGCGACCCGCGCGGTCGGGAACGAGTGGGGAGCGCCCGACCTGCTCGTGAACAACGCCGGTCTCGACTCTCCTCCGGACGCTCCCGAGGACGAGGTTGGCCCGTTCGAGTCGTACCCGGAGGGCTCGTTCGACGCGGTCATGGACGTCAACGTCAAGGGCACGTTCCTGACGTGCCAGGTCGTGGGGGGCGCGATGGCGCGGGCGGGAAAGGGCTCGATCGTGAACGTGTCGTCGATCTACGGGCTCCTGTCGCCGGTGCAGGACCTGTACGCGTTCCGCCGCGAGCGGGGGGAGACGTTCGTCAAGCCCGTCGCCTACTCGGTGTCGAAGTCCGCGATCCTGAACCTGACCCGGTACCTCGCGACCTACTGGGCGAAGTCGGGTGTGCGGGTGAACACGCTCACGCTCGCCGGCGTCTGGAACGACCAGCCGGCGGAGTTCCTCGACGCCTACACGGCTCGCGTGCCGATGGGCCGGATGCTCAATGCGGAGGAGGCGCTCGGCGCGGTCGTGTTCCTCGCCTCGGACGCATCGTCCTACGTCACCGGCGCCAACCTCGTCGTCGACGGGGGTTGGTCGGCCTGGTGATCCGTTGATCCCGGACGAGATCCCGAACCTCATCGGCGGCGAGGCGAGGCCCGCAGTCTCCGGGCGCTGGCTCGACAAGTACCGCCCGGCGGACGGCACGATGCTCTGCCGGGTGGCGCGCTCCGATGCGATGGACGTCCAGGCCGCCGTCGCGGCCGCGCGCGCCGCGCAGCCCGCCTGGGCCGAGCGAACCGCCGTCGAGCGCGGCGACGTCGTGCGCGAGCTGGCGCTCCGGCTTCGCGATCGTCGGGAGGACGCCTCCGAGCTCGTCGCGGAGGAGACGGGGAAGCCGATCGAGCTCGCCCGCGGCGAGACCGACGCGGCGGTCGAGATGGGCCTCTTCGTGGCCGGCGAGGGCCGCCGCTCCTACGGGCGCACGACGACGGCGAGCATGGCTCACCGGACGGTGCTGACGCTCCGGCAGCCGCTGGGGGTGGCCGGGCTGATCATGAGCTTCAACACGCCGCTGCCGAACATCGCGTGGAAGGCGTTTCCGGCGGTGTTCTGCGGGAATGCAGCAGTCGTCAAGCCGTCCGAGCACACGCCGGCGTCCGCGTGGCTCTTCGGTGAGCTCGCGCGCGAGGCGGGTCTGCCCGACGGCGTCCTCAACGTCGTCCAGGGCACCGGGCCGGAGGCGGGCGCTCCACTCGTCGAGCACGAGGACGTCGAGCTCGTGAGCTTCACGGGGTCCGCGGCGACCGGGCGCTCGATCAACGAGGCGGCGGGGCGGCGGCTCGCGAAGGTCTGCCTCGAGCTCGGAGGGAAGAACGCGCTCGTCGTCTGTGACGACGCCGACCTGAACGGAGCCGTGCGCTGGGCGCTTGCGTCCGCGTTCTCGAACGCGGGCCAGCGGTGCGCGTCGGCGAGCCGGCTCGTCGTGTTCGGCGGTGTCTACGAGGAGTTCCGCGAGCGGCTCGTCGCCGAGGCGCGCGAGCTTCCCGTCGAGCCGGTTATCAGCGAGGAGAGCCTCGACCGCATCCTCGAGGCCATCCGGCGGGCGGTCTCCGAGGGCGCGACCGTCCTCTCGGGCGGCGAGCGTCTCGACCGCGCAGGATGGCACCTGGCCCCGACCGTGCTCGAAGGCGCGGCGGTCGATGCCGAGATCTCGTGCACGGAGCTGTTCGGCCCCGTGACGTTGCTCTACCGCGTGCGCGACCTGGAGGAGGCGATCGCCGTCGTGAACGACTCGCCGTACGGGCTCACGTCGTCGATCCACACCTCGAGCATCCATCGCGCGATGCGCTTCGCGGAGAAGGCGCAGACGGGCGTCGTGGTCGTGAACGGGGGAACCCACGGCTCGGAGCCGCATATGGGCTTCGGCGGTGTGAAGCAGTCCGGAACGGGCTGGCGCGAAGCGGGGGTCGAGGCACTCGACGTGTACTCCGATTGGAAGACCGTGAACCTCATCGCCGACCCGGCATTGACGTGACCGACACCATCGCGGTCCTCGGGCCCGGTGCCGTGGGCGGGGCTCTTGCGGTGCATCTCGCGAGTGCGGGCGTGCACACGGTCTGCCTCCCGAGGCGGGACATGGTCGGTGTGCTCGCACTCTCCGGGCTCTCGCTCGAGGTCGACGGGCGCGAGCCGCTCACCGCGCGCGTGGAAGTGCGTGAAGAGCTCACGCAGCCGGTTCGCGTCCTGCTGATCACCGTGAAGGCGCATCAACTCGAGGAGGCGCTCGAGCAGGTCGACCCGTCCGCGGTCGAAGGTGCGGTGGTCATCCCGCTCCTGAACGGCCTCGAGCACCTGGACGTGGTTCGCGAGCGCGTCGGGCCGCGAGTCGCAGCGGGCACGATCTCGCGCTTCGAGGCATACCGGGTCGGACGGGTGCAGATCATCCAGAAGAGTGCTTCGGCGCTGGTCTCGATCGCATCGAATGACGTGTCCTTCGACGAGCTCGACCGCGCCGCGAGGCTGCTCGACCGGGCCGCCTTCGACGTGCTGATCGGCGAGAGCGAGAAGCACGTGCTCTGGGACAAGGCGGCGCGGCTGGCAGTTCTGTCTGCAGCCACCTCCTACTCGCACCGCTCGCTCGGATCGCTGCTCGACGATCGGGCCTGGCGACGCGTCCTCGAGGACGCGATCAACGAGGCCTGCGCGATCGCGGCGGCCGACGGCGTCATGCTGCTTCCCTCCACCCAGTGGGCGATCATCGGGGAGTTGGACGACGACATGACCACGTCCACGGCCCGCGACATCGAGGCGGGCCGCCAGTCGGAGCTCGATGCGATCACCGGCTCCGTCGTCCGCGCGGGCGAGCGGCTCGGGGTCCCCTGCCCGGTGCTCGCGGAGCTCTACGCGAAGGCAGCCGCCCAGATCCACGAGGCTCCGGAGCCGTAGTGGGGGAGACGCCGAGCGCCGTCGCGTTCGTGCCCGCCCGCTCGGGCTCGGAGCGCGTCCCGGGGAAGAACGTGCGCCCGCTTGCCGGCCATCCACTCCTTGCGTACGCCATCGCAACGGCGGAGCAGAGCGGGGTCTTCGAGCGCGTCGTCGTCTCGACCGACTCGGAGGAGATCGCGGAGGTCGCACGGGCCTACGGCGCGGAGGTTCCGTTTCTACGCCCGCCGGAGTACGCGACCTCGACCTCGCCCGATATCGAGTGGCTCCGCGACACGATCGGTCGGCTCGAGCGGAGCTACGACCTGTTCGCGATCGTGCGAGCGACGAACCCGTTTCGCGGGCCGGCGACGCTGCGGCGAGGGCTCGAGCAGCTCCTCGCGTCACCCGAGGCGGACTCGATCCGCGCAGTCGAGCTCGTGAAGCAGCACCCGGGCAAGATGTGGGTGCTGGCCGACGACCGCCGGACGATGACGCCACTGCTCGACCAGTCGAAGCTCGACGTCGCCTGGCACGCCGGGCAGTACCAGGCCCTTCCGCACGTCTACGTCCAGAACAGCGCGCTCGAGATCGGCTGGACGCGCATCGTGTCGGAGACCGGGACGCGCGAGGGCCGCGTCGTCGCTCCCTTCTTCACCGAGGGCTACGAGGGGCTGAACGTCGACGACGAGGAGGACTGGCAGCGGGCGGAGCAGCTCGTTTCCTCGGGGGCCGCGGTGCTGCCGCCGGTCGAGGCGCCACCGTATGCTCCGGCCTCGTGAAGGTCGCGGCGCTCGAGACGCTCCTCTGCGACGCGGGCTGGCGCCCGTGGATCTTCCTCAAGGCGACGACCGACGACGGGCTCGTCGGGTGGGCCGAGATCACTGACTCGCATGGCTCTCCGCGAGGCCTCCAGGGGATCGTCGAGGACCTCTCCCCGCTCGTCGTGGGCCAGGACCCCCGAGCCGTCGAGCGCATCTACTGGGACCTCTACCGCGCGACGCGGCAGAGCCCCGGCTCCGTGATCGCGAAGGCGATCGGCGGGATCGAGAACGCGCTCCTCGATCTCAAGGCGAAGGCGCTCGGCGTGCCCGTCTACGAGCTCTTCGGCGGGCCGACGCGCGAGACGATCCCGCTCTACTGGTCGCACTGCGGGACGACGCGTGCCCGGGCGTACGAGGTGACCGGGACGCCGAAGCTCGCCTCGTACGAGGACGTCGAGGCGCTCGGGCGGGAGGTCGTGGAGCAGGGCTACGGCGCGTTCAAGACGAACATCGTCGTTCCCGGCGACGAGCCGGCAGTGCTCATGCCCGGGTTCGGCGCCGGCGGTGGGACGCTGCAGGCAGGCGAGATCGCGGACGCGCTCGTGCGGCTGCTCGACGCCTTCCGCGCGGGAACCGGGGGCGCGGCCCGGCCGATCGTCGACCTCAACTTCAACCTCGAGCCCGAAGGCTGCCTCCATGTTGCGAAGGCGCTCGAGCCCTATGACCTGCTCTGGCTCGAGGTGGACCTCTTCGATCCTGGCGCGCTCGGAGTCGTTCGAGCGCGCGCGCCCATGCCGATCTGCTCGGGGGAGAACCTGTACGGCACCCGGGAGTTCCGACCGTTCCTCGAGGCCGCCGCGCTCGACGTGGCGTCCGTCGACGTCATCTGGAACGGCTTCCACCAGGCGAAGAAGATCGCGGACCTCGCGGAGACGTTCGAGGTCAACTGCGCGCCGCACAACTACTACTCGCACCTTGCGACCTTCATCGGCGCCCAGTGGTGCGCCGCGATCCCGAATGCGCGCATCCTCGAGTTCGACGTCGACGACGTTCCCTGGCGCGACGAGCTGGTCACGGCCGTCCCGGAGATCGCCGGTGGCGAGCTGAGGATTCCCGCCGGGCCGGGCTGGGGTGTCGAGATCGTCGAGGGCGTCCTCCACGAGCACCCCTGGCCGAACGCCGATCGCGGCTAGACGGGCGCCGCGACTCGGTCCGGGACGTCGACCTCGGCCTTGACCGGCTCGGGCGCCCGAGCGCGGCGGCGGGCGATCACGAGCAGCGATGCACCCGCGACCGCGTAGGCGACGAAGCCGGTCCAGTACGCAGACGAGATGCCGTAGAAGACGGCGATCGTCACCGCGAGCACGGACGCGCAGACCGACGACGCGCCGTTGATCCCCCACAGGAACGCAGTGGGGGCGCCCGGGTGCGTCGAAGCGGTCCGCATTCCGATAGCGAACGGCATGCCCATCACGAGGCCGAGCGGCGCGAGGATGGCGATCGCGGTCGCGATTCGAACCGGCGTCGTGGCGCTGTCCATCCGCGCGACGATCTCGGACGTGACGAGCCCGAAGACGGCGACGACGGCGAGCAGCCCGCCGAGAGCTCCCAGGCCGAGCTGCGGCCGGCTCGGGTCCGCCAGCCGCTGGCTCGCGAGGCTGCCGATTCCGCTGAAGACGAGGAGCGAGAAGAGCACGACCGCGAGCGCGTACGTCGGATGCCCGAGGAAGACCGTCAGGCGCTGGAGCTGGGAGATCTCGATGAGGAGAAACCCGAGCCCGATCCCCGCGAAGTACGTGTAGAACGGCGTCATTCCACGATGGGCGGCGCGGTCCGTCTTCAGCAGCAGCGGCAGGAGGATGAAGCACACCGCCAGGCCCAGCACCGTCGCCGCGAGGAGTCCGAGCACGAGCACGGGCCGCGTCGAGTCGTCGCTCGAGAGCCCGGCGTCGCTGAAGAGCGTGCCGAGACTCGCCATCTGGAAGAAGAACGGCCTGTTGTCGGTCGGCGGTTCGACGTCCTCCTGGAACTCCGCGACGGCGGCCGACGGGCCGTCCGGCGAGGCGAGGGCGGCGAAGCGCTCGTCGGGCGACTCGGTCGGCGTCAGCACGGGCGTGAAGCCGAGGCTCGCTGTCTCACGCGCGAGCCGCGCGCGATCCGAGACCGAGAACGGATCGGGGCTCATGAGCAACGTCACCGCGCTCGCGCCGGCGCCGTTCGGCGGCGCCTTGTACAGCAGGAGGTGCTGGCGTGGATCCGCGACCCCTCGTTCCTTCAGCACCTGTGCCGCGAGCGCGGTCGCTGCGATACGCCTCGAGCGGCTTCGCCCGGCCGGGCACGTCGTACCAGCGCGAGACGGAGAGGATCCCGCCGGGCTTCAGCCGGTCCATGAACGTGTGCCAGGCCTCGGTCGTGTAGAGCGAGTTCTCGGTCAGCGCGTATGCCCCCGCCGAGGAGGCCGCCCAGGTGTCGATGAGCGAGATCTGGATGACGTCGTAGCTCGTGTCCGTCCGCGACAAATAGCTGCGCGCCTCGTCGTTGACGAACCGCACCTTCGGGTTCTGGTCGAGGTGCCCTGTGAAGTCGCCGAAGTCCCCGTTCGTCGCCTCGAGGATGTTCCCGTTGATCTCCACCCCCGTGACGGAGCGCTGGCCGAACTCGAGCGCGGAGAGGATGTCGCGTCCGCCCCCGACGCCGATGACCAGCACGTCTGCGTCGCGGCGCACCTGGTGCGCGAGGTTGGATACGTCGTAGCGCAGGAAGTCGGTCGTCGCGAGGTCTCCGTCGAAACGCGTGAGGACCGAGCTCGCCGAGCTGTCGATCACGAGCAGCCGCTCCTCGACGCTCGTGTCCACGGGCAGCTTCGGGCTCAGCCCGACCCCGGTCGGTGCGCCCGGCGCTCCTGTGAAGTCGTCCACGGTGACGCGCGAGTAGGCATTCCACTTCTCGTACTGGTGCTGTGGATCCGCTTCCTCCTTCGCCCAGATGATCCTGAGCAGCGGGTCGCCGCGGGCGTGCAGGACTCCGTTCAGCGTCGCGGCCCCGCCGAGGGCGACGATCGCGGCGACTGCCCACGTTGTTCCACGCCGGCTACCCGCGTCGGCCGCGAAGAGCAGTGCGCCGACGGCTGCGATCGCGCCGATCGCGATCACGAGACTCGGGCCGTCGAGCACGAAGAAGAGCGTGACCAGCAACAGGCAACCGAGGGCAGCGCCGACGAGGTCCGTCGCGTACAGGCGGTTCACCTGAGCCGGGAAGCGCGTGAGTGCGAGACAGACGACGACGCCGGAGAGCGTGAACGGGATCGAGATGACGATGCACGTGAGCGCTACCGACCACGCTCCGGCCACGTTCGCCTCGGGCACGAACGGGATCGTCAGCTGCGTGACGAAGCAGACGGCGAGCGAGACGGCGAAGAGCAGCGAGAAGAGCCAGAGCCGCGACCTGACGTCGCGGTCGAGGAAGCGGTTCGGCAGCAGGTAGACGAGCAGCGCCCCCGCGGTCAGCCCGAACAGCGCGAGCGAGATCGCGACGAAGGCGAAGTGGTACCACATGGTCACGCTGAAGACGCGCGTCAGCGCGATCTCGTACATCAGCGTCGAGAGCGTGATCAGGAAGAGCCCGGCGTACGTTCTCGGGCGGGCGCGGAGGTTGGAGGGCGACACGGAAGCCCCCTTTCTAGCGGAGGCGACGGACCGCCGGGCGCGGAACGTGCCGATACGGTTCACCCTCGTGGCCGGGGCAGGGTCGATCGGGAAGCTCGCGCGGCGCGCTGCATGGTCGGCGGCCGTCCGCCTCGGGCTCCAGGTGTACGAGCCGAGTACGGAGAACATCGAGCGGCTCGACGCCCTGACGGAATACGCGGAAGACGCGCGCTCGATCCCGGACAAGCGCCCGACGACGGCCACGGCCGACGTCCCCGACCTGACGATCGTGCCGGAGGCGCTCGGCGACGTCCTCGACGTCGAGCGGTTCCGCGGCGCGCGGCGTGCTCGAGGTCGGGCCCAAGTACGGGGTCCACTCGCTGTGGCTCGACCGCGAGCTCGCGCCCTCCGAGCTCGTCTTCTCGGACTTCGCCGCCGACGGCCGCCTGCACGAGAAGTGGGTCGGCGACCTGCGCTCGCCGCACCGCTTCGTCTACGGGGACCTGCGTGAGGCGCGCGAGCTGCTCGAGCTCGAGCCGTTCGACCTCGTCTTCTTCCTCGGCGTCCTCTACCACTCGATCCACCACCTCCCGCTCCTTGCGATGCTGAACCGGGTGACGCAGGAGCGGCGGGACGATGCTCTTCGAGACGACCATCGACCCGCGCCCCGACGCGCTGCTTCGCCTTCGCTGGCCGCCCGACTCCGGGAAGGCGAAGGCGGTGCCTTCGGTGCAGGCGGTGCGCATGGAGCTCGCCTGGACGGGCTGGAGGAAGGTGACGCGCTTCACCGACTACCGCCCGGGCTCGAGCGAGGCGCTCTTCCTGTGCGAGAAGACGGACGAGCTCGCGGACGGCGCCGACCTCTCGGATGTCGTGACGCCGCACCGGCCCCGGGTACCGGCGTAGGCATGTCCGAGACCGAGTACACGGCGGAGTTCTTCGCGAATCACCAGCAGCTCGCCCGACGATCGGCCGAAGCGATCGTGCCGATCGTCATGGAGCTGGTCGCCCCGACGAGCGTGGTCGATCTCGGGTGCGGGATCGGGACGTGGCTCGCCGCATTCGTCCGGCACGGCGTGGACGACGTGCTCGGTGTCGACGGCGAGTGGGTGCCGCTCGACGCGCTGGAAATACCGCGAGAGCGCTTCGTCGCGGCCCGTCTCGATCGGCCGTTGAAGCTCGACCGGCAGTTCGACCTCGCGGTTTCCCTCGAGGTTGCGGAGCACTTGCCTGAGTCGGCGGCGAAGCAGTTCGTCGCCACGGCGGTCGCGCTTGCGCCCTGTGTGCTCTTCTCGGCGGCGATCCCCCATCAGGGTGGACGCGGGCATGTCAACGAGCAGTGGCCCGAGTACTGGGCGAAGCGCTTCGCCGACCACGGCTACGTCGTCGTCGACGCAATCCGGCCGCGGATCTGGTCGATGCCGGGTGTTGCCGTCTGGTACAGGCAGAACACGCTCGTCTTTGCCCGCGAAGAGGCCGTCGCGGGACGGCCGCTTCTCGCCCATGAGCGCGAGCGCACGGTCGAGTCGATGCTGCCGCTGGTGCACCCGCGGCTGCTGACGCATGTTGTAGGCGAGCCCGACGAGCACCTACGGCGGATGACGGCCCGGGAGCAATCGCTGCGCGAGATCGTGTACGCGTTTCCGCATGTGGCTGCGCGGTCGATCGCGTGGCGCCTCGGGCGCATCCGCCGCCGCGGCTAATCAGCGACCAAGATCACAGCCCGTCGCATCGACCCCGAGCCGCGCCGAAGCGCTAGCGTCTCGCGACGGACGTGCCGGAGCTGAAGCTGATCCCGACGAGCGACTTCGACCGGGTCCGCGCCGCCGGCGCGGACCGCGACGCGACCCTCGAGCTCCTCGCCGACATGTGCAGGCTCAACGCCCTCGTCGCCGTGAAGCAGGCGGGCTCGGGCCACCTCGGGTCGAGCTTCAGCGCCCTCGACATCGTCTCCCATCTCCTGTTCGAGGAGCTGAACGTCAGCGAGGTCGGCTTCGACGACCTGAACCGCGACGTGTTCTTCTCCTCCAAGGGGCACGACGTCCCCGGGCTCTACGCGGCGCTCGTCGCGCTCGGCGTGATCCCGCTCGAGCGACTCCTCCGACTCCGCCGGCTCGGCGGGCTCGACGGGCACCCCGACGTCGGCGTTCCGGGGATCGAGGCGAACTCGGGCTCGCTCGGGATGGGCGTGTCGAAGGGGCGCGGCATCGCCTGGGCGAAGCGGCACCTCGGGCGGGGCGGCCGCGTGGTCGTGATGCTCGGGGACGGCGAGCTCCAGGAGGGCCAGAACTGGGAGGCGTTCCAGGGCGCGGCGGACGAGCGGCTCGGCCGGCTGTGGGTGATCGTCGACCGCAACGAGCTCCAGTCGGACAAGCCGACCGACGAGATCGTCGGGCTCGGCGACCTCGAGGAGAAGCTCCGCTCGTTCGGCTGGGAGGCGCGCTCGTGCGACGGCCACGACCATGCCGCCCTCGCGGACGCGTTCGCGTCCTTCCGCGATGGCGACGACCGGCCGAAGGCGCTCGTCGCGACGACCGTCAAGGGCAAGGGCGTCTCCTTCATGGAGCACCCGACGGCGCTCAAGGAAGGTGGCGGGACGTACCGCTGGCACGCCGGCGCGCCGGACGACGAGTCGTTCGAGCGCGCTTTCGTGGAGCTCGCCGAGCGGATCGACGCGCGCCTCGGGAAGCTCGGGCTGGAGTCGCTCTCGCTCGAGGCTGTCACGCCTCCTGAGGAGAGCGTCGCGGAGAGCCTCGAAGGCGAGCCGGAGAGCGGCGCCGGGACACGCACGAAAGTCACGGATGAGTACGTCGTGCAGGCCTACGGCGACGCGCTGGTCGAGCTCGGCGCGTCGCACGAGCACCTCGTCGTGCTCGACGCGGATCTCGCGTCGGACTGCCGTATCCGCACGTTCGAGCTGACGTACCCGGAGCGCTTCCTCGAGTGCGGCATCGCCGAGCAGGACATGGTCTCGGTAGCCGCCGGGCTCGCGCGGCACGGCCTGCTCCCGGTCGTCAACTCCTTCGCGTCATTCCTCGCGTCCCGGGCGAACGAGCAGATCTACAACCAGGCGAGCGAGAAGACGAAGGTCGTCTACGCGCTCCACTACGCGGGGCTCATCCCCGCCGGCCCCGGCAAGTCGCACCAGTCGCTGCGCGACGTCTCGCTCCTCGCCGCGCTGCCGAACATGACGATCGTGCAGCCCGCGAATGCCGAGGAGACGGCCGAGCTCGCTGCGCTGGGCGGTCGAGGACGCGGCAGAGAGCGTCGCGATCCGGCTCGCGATCGGGCCGTCGCCCCGAAGGATCGAGCTTCGTGCCGACGCTACGGCGCAACCGGGACGGGGCGCGGCGCTCCGAGACGGGAACGACGCCGTGCTCTTCGCCTACGGGCCCGTGATGCTCCACGAGGCGCTGCTCGCGTCCGAGTCGCTCGAGCGAGACGGCGTCGGCGTGGCGGTCGTGAACATGCCGTGGCTCAACCGGCTCGACGCGGGTTGGCTCGCGGAGGCTCGTCGGCTCGAGGCCGGTCTTCGTCCTCGAGGACCACGCGCCGGTCGGCGCGCTCGGCGACGCCGTCCGGCGCGAGCTGGACGGACGCTCGCTGACCGTATTCGGGGTCGAGGGCTGGCCGGCGTGCGGGACGCCGCAGGAGGCTCTGCGGTTCCACGAGCTCGATGGCGCGTCGCTGGCGCAGAGGATCACGCGCCAGCTCGATTCCCTGATGAAGCGGGTCTGGGTCGTCCTTTCCGACCCGTTCCCGACGCGCGTGTTCGTCGACTGCGGGATCGTCTCGGGTCTCGAGGAGCGACTGCCGAGAGGCGTCGAGGCGATCCTCGTGCTGCCTCGTGAGGAGGTGGACGTCTGGGCCGGCCGGCTGGGCGACGTGCCGTGGACGAACGGCGCCGAGCTCTTCCCGGCGGAGCGTCGGGACGGTCGAGCGCAGCGTGCGCCGGGTCGACTTCGCGCTCGACCGGAGCGCGGGGTACTACCCGCTCTCCGTTCGGCATAGCCTCCGCCACGGCTTCAACCGCGAGCGGATGCGGCCCGGCCACGCGAACATCTTCCTCGACTCCTCCCAGGGGCGATGGCTGCCCGGGTCGGAGACCGTCCAGGGCGCTCTCCGCAGCTGGCTGTTCTCGAGGCGGCGGTACGTGTCGGGTGCGCTCCTCGAGCGGATGCGCGCCGACTGCTCGCTCGTCGTCCTCGCGAACGTGCAGAGTCACCCTGCTGTGCCGTTCCTCCTCGCGGCGCGGCGGCTCGGAATCCCGACGGTCGGGTACGTGGCGAGCTGGGACCACACGGTCGGCAAGGGGCTCGTGTCGCCGCACGTGACGCGCTACGTCGTCCAGAACGACGTGATGCGCCACGATCTCGTTCGCTACCACGGCATCGATCCGCAGCGCGTGACCGTGACCGGCTGGCCGCAGACCGATGTCTTCGAGCCTCGTCGGCCGCTTGTCGAGTACGAGGCGATCCTCTCGCAGCTCGACCTCGTGCCCGGGGTGCCGGTCGTCCTCGTCGCCGGGAATACGCCGACGAACGCGCCGTACGAGGGAAAGCTTCGTCGATCGGCTCGTCGACTGGTGGCGAACGAGCGACATGGGGGGTCGGCTTCAGCTCCTCTTCCGGCCGCATCCACGAGACGTCGACTGGCGCGAACGCTACGCGGCCGGGCTCGCATCTCCGGGCGTCGCGGTCCAGGAGCCCTCGTACACGGATCTCGAGACCCTTGCGACGCTGCTCCAGCACGTCGATTGCGTCGTTGCGAACGCCGGCACGATCCTGCTCGACAGCCTCGTGAACGACCGGCCCGCGGTCTGCGTGCTGTACGACGAGGGCGCCTCGCCCGGCGAGCGGCACGCGGAGCTGAACGTGACCGGGAGCACTACTTCGACCTCGTCCACTCGGACGCGTTTCTCCGCGCGACGAGCTTCGAGGAGGTCGTCTCCGGGATCGACCGCGCCCTCGAGCAGCCGACCGCGCTCGCCGCGGAGCGCGCGCGCGTCGCTCGCGATGTCGTCGGCGAGGTGGACGGGCGGGCGGCCGAGCGCGTCGTGGACGCGATCGTCGCGACGGTTCCCTGATCCGTGGCGCTCTTGCCGTCGTGCGGAAACTGCGTTCGGCCGGGCGTGGACTCCAGCGCCGCCCCACCGCTCCGTTACCCTGTCGTGCTCACGTGAGCGCGACCTCGTATCCTTCTGCAGTGGTCAAGGCGACGAGCGGCGCCGCCTACTACCTTCGCGTGCTGCGGGTCGTCGGCGCCACCGACTTCAAGGCCAACTACACCGACGCCGCTCTCGGCTACGTGTGGTCTCTCGTGAAGCCGCTCGCGTACTTCGGCGTCTTGTGGCTGGTGTTCGCACACCTGCTCAGGACCAGCAACGAGACCGAAGACTTCACGCTTTTCCTCCTCATCGGAATCCTCTTGTTCCTGTTCTTCGTCGACTCCGTGACGAAGATGCTGCCTTCGATCGTCTCGGGCGGCGCGACCCTACGACGCCTCGCCTTCGACCCGATCCTGATCCCGCTCTCGGCCTCGGTCGCGATCGGCATCACGTTCTTCGTGAACGTGTCCGCGTTCGCGGTCTTCGCGGCGATTCAGCGAATCGAGCCGCGATTCGAGTGGTTCCTCGTCCTCCCGCTGCTCGCCGAGCTCTTTCTGTTCACGATCGGCGTCGGCCTGCTTCTCAGCGCGCTGTACGTCCGGTTCCGTGACATCTCCCAGGTCTGGGAGCTAACGGCGCAGCTCCTGTTCTTCGCGTGCGCGATCTTCTACCCGGTTGGCATCCTGCCCAACTGGGCGCAGAAGGTTGCATTCCTGAATCCCTTCGTCCAGGTCATGCAGGACATTCGACACGTCATGCTGGGCGGTGCGAGCGGCCCGAACGACGTCTCAGCGGACGTTGTCTATGCGGGCGTTGGCGGCAGGCTCATCCCCATCGGCATCGTGGCCATCCTCTTCGTCGTTGCGTTTGCCTTCTTTCGCCGCGAGGGCCGCTATTTCGCGGAACGGCTCTGATGTTTCCCGCGATCGAGGTTGCCGGGGTCTCGAAGACATTCAGGATCCCGCACGAGCAGCGGACGTTCTTCAAGGAGTACTTCACTCATCCGTTCCGCGGAATGACGTACGAGCGGAACGAGGCGCTGAAGAACGTCAGCTTCTCGGTCGAGTCAGGCGAATTCTTCGGCATCATCGGTCCGAATGGGAGCGGCAAGAGCACGTTGCTCCGGATACTCGCCGGCATATACGTGCCTGATGCTGGCAGCGTCCGTGTCAATGGGCTTCTGTCGCCGTTCATCGAGCTCGGCGTGGGGTTCAACCTCGAGCTGACGGCCCGCGACAACATCCGCATCAACAGCACGTTGGCTGGGCTCACGAAGCGGGAGCTCGACGAGAGGTTCGACGAGATCCTGGCGTTTTCGGAGCTCGAGCGCTTCGTCGATCAGAAGCTGAAGAACTACTCGTCGGGCATGCTGGTGCGCCTTGCCTACTCGATCGCGATACAGATCCCGTTCGACGTTCTACTGCTCGACGAGGTCCTCGCCGTCGGAGACGAGGCGTTCCAGGAGAAGTGCTTCGCGACGTTCGAGCGGTTCAAGACGGAAGGCAAGACTGTCGTCTTCGTAAGTCACGCGCTCGGGCTCGTCGAGCGTTTCTGCGACCGGTGCCTGCTCCTGCAGAGCGGCACGGTTCATGCGATTGGGCCTCCACACGACGCCATCGACATGTATCACGAGCACGTGTTGGTCGCCTGACCCGCGGATCGATCAGCCGCGAGATTGCTCCTTCCCAAGGCGTTCGGCATCGCGGTCGCCGGCCGATGCAGTCTTGCCCCGCTGGCGCACGTCCTCAAGTGGCGGTCACCGCCGACCGCACCGAGGCCTTGGTAGGGATCGTGTGTCGTTCCGGCTGCGTTCGGAGTCCCCTGCCCACTGGCGCGCTGCCGTCGCTGCCGTCGGGCGGCAGGTCGAGTGCCATCAGGAGCGCCTCGACGGAAGACCCGGGCGAGAGATGACGAGCCTGCGGTTGTGTTGCGGCCAATACGTCACCCGCATGATCACCAACGACCACGTCGTAATGGAACCGGCGCCTCGCCAGCCACAGACCCACGTTCTTCACAATGGCGACCTCGATGCCATGTTGCCGAAGCGCAGCCGGAGCGACCGGAACGTCATCCGGAACGAGAAGGGTTACGCGCACGTCGGGTCTCGCGACCGCGAGCGCGCGTGCGACCTCGAGGCTTTCCGCGTCCGGAAGCAACAGGACGCGCCCCGACGCGGAGGCGTCGCGAGCGCCGACGCCCACGTGGTCGGTCGCGTGCGGCCGGTTCGCGAGTTGTCGCCGCCAACGAGAGGCGATGAGGCCGCGATTGGTGCTGACCGCTACGTGGTCGACCGGCCCGGACGCCCCGCGGACGTGCGTGACCACCGATCGCGGCTCGTAAACGGTGACGAAGCCGCGTTCGCGCAGGGCTAGGCAGAGATCGACGTCCTCGTAGTAGCCGCGTCCGAAGGCCACATCGAAGCCCCCGACGAGATTGAATGCATCCCGGCGCACGAGCAGGCATGCTGCGGATGCGTAGTCCAGCTCCCGAGTGAACGCCCAGTCGGCGTCGTGCGGGTCGCCACCGTAGCCGTAGAGGGCGATCTCACCTCTGCGGAACACAAGCGCACCTGCATCCTGCACCGACCCGTCGAGGTTCAGAAGTAGCGGCGCGACCGCTGCGACATGTTCCTGCGTCGCCCTGTCGAGCAACGGGCCGAGCCAACCCGCGTGTACGAACGCATCGCTGTTGAGGAAGACGAGATGTGGCGCTCGCGACCTCGCCGAGCCCTGGTTACACGCTGAGGCGAACCCGAGGTTGCGGTCGTTGAGAATGACGGTCGCGCCCACGACCGAGTCCAAGAGCCGTTCACACGTGCCGTCTGCAGACGCGTTGTCGCACAAGATCACCTCGTACGGCGCGTCCGTGTGCTCCGCTACAGCGGCGAGTGCTCGGCGCACCCAGTGCCAGCTGCCATGCGTCGGCATCACGATCGAGACGACCGGGCGCGTTGCCCGGTCGAGGCCGACCGCACTCACGAGCTCGCGCGCAAATGGGCGTAGGCCAGGCGCACCAGCCGCATGTACCGGAAGGTCTTCGTCGCCTCGAGGCGCGAGAGCTCGCGGTCTACGCGTGCGAGGGCCTCGAGATCCGCCTTTCGCCGCTCGACGTCCTCGAGTTGCTCGAGGTACGCGGCGAATCGCAGCCGCTCCTCCACGAGGCGCGCGCCACGCGCAGCGAATGCCGCGTGCAGAACGTCGTACCGGTCCTGGAGACGCGCAAGGGCTGTTCCGGCGCTCGCGGCCGTGTCGTCGCCAGAACGTGCGGCTGCTGAGGCGACCGCAAGTTCCGCTAGGCGGTCGAAGTGCGAGTCCACCCGTGCGGCGAGCTCGCTCGGACGCGTCTGCGGCATGTCACCAGCGAGCGCCTGGCGCAACGCATGCTCGGCGTCGTCTGTCGTCGTCACGTGCAGGCCACCGTGACCTGCGATAGACGCGAAACCCTCGAGCTTGCTATAGCCGACGAGGTTCAAGATCGCATGTGGCACGCCATACACGAATGCGGTGATCGCCGCATGGAGCGAGAGACACGCTACGGCGCGTGCCTGTGCGATGGCCGCAGCGATGTCCTCGACCGTTGCGCCCTCGCCGACGCGGTGGACACGTGTAGGCAGCCGCGCGGCGAGCGCGTCGGCGAACGCGCCGTCGTCGTGGCAGGGGCCAGTCTCGAGGAGCACAACGGGAACGGACGGTTGATCTCGCAGGGCCGCCCTCACCACTGCTGCGAGCGAGTCCACGACCGAGATCAGCCCGCTGCTTCCCTGGATGACCAGCGGTCGCGCTTCGTCCGGATATGCGTCGGTCGCGCGAAGGAAACGGAGGCGTCTTGCGAGGACGTCTTTCGGGAACAGCCGATCGACGAGGAGCGCGGAGTCGGGCACTACTTCGATGTCGTTCACAACGCCCGCCGCGCGCAGCCGCGCGAGCGACACGTCGTCGCGCACCGTCACGTACGTCCGTCGTTCCAGCGCCGTTCGGACTCGCTCGGCCTCAGGCGGCGACAGGTCGAACGGAATACCGACGGCATGCCAGATGACCGGACAGCGGGCCTCTCGCTCGGGACCAAGCGCCTCGATGAAGAGCTCGCTCGGGCACACATCGTTGGAGCCGCCGTACCAAAGCTCGTAATACTCGTCGTGCGTGTGGATGATCTCGCCGCCGCCGATCGTGATCAGGTCGAGCTGGTCGGCGAGCTCTTCCGCGTAGGCGTCGTTCCACGGAACGAGCGGCTCCGCCAGGAACCCCCCGTCGAGGGGGACGGGATGAAGGTGACCGAGCGGTGCAAATGAGCGGATGTCTGCGTCCGGCAAGCGGCGCCGCATCTCATGCTCGAAGACGCGTGGAAAGAGTAGGTCGCCGTAGTTCGCGACATCGAAGGTTCCCCAGATCGCGACGCGTGGGAAACCCTGCACGGCCGCGATCATAAACGCGATCTGGTGCGAGACCGCCTCTTGCGGCGTCTTCCGCACAGCGCGTTCGCCGAAATGCTCGCCGAGGAGGCTAAGACCAACGCCGCGCCGCTGGCAGGGCGTCTGTCGCCGTTCATCGAGCTCGGCGTGGGGTTCAACCTCGAGCTGACGGCCCGCGACAACATCCGCATCAACAGCACGTTGGCTGGGCTCACGAAGCGGGAGCTCGACGAGAGGTTCGACGAGATCCTGGCGTTTTCGGAGCTCGAGCGCTTCGTCGATCAGAAGCTGAAGAACTACTCGTCGGGCATGCTGGTGCGCCTTGCCTACTCGATCGCGATACAGATCCCGTTCGACGTTCTACTGCTCGACGAGGTCCTCGCCGTCGGAGACGAGGCGTTCCAGGAGAAGTGCTTCGCGACGTTCGAGCGGTTCAAGACGGAAGGCAAGACTGTCGTCTTCGTAAGTCACGCGCTCGGGCTCGTCGAGCGTTTCTGCGACCGGTGCCTGCTCCTGCAGAGCGGCACGGTTCATGCGATTGGGCCTCCACACGACGCCATCGACATGTATCACGAGCACGTGTTGGTCGCCTGACACCCGGATCGACTGGCCACACGAGGCGGCGTTCGACTCACCGCAGCATGCGCACGGTGATACTCGCCGGGGGGACAGGGGACCCGGTTGGGCGAGGACACCGAGACGAGGCCGAAGCCGATGATCGAGATCGGTGGACGGCCGATCCTCTTGCACATCCTCTCGGACCGCAGCGCGTGCGGCTTCCGCGAGCTCGTGATTGCGCTCGGTTACAGGGGAGAGGTGGTCAAGCGGTTCTTCACCGAGTACGCCGAGCTCGTGGGCGCCGCTCGGCCAAAACTACCCGACCGAGGAGGAGCTCGAGAGCCGCATCCCGGCGTTCGCGGCGCACACGTTCGTCGGCCCGAAGGCGACGCTCATCTTCTGCAACACGGCCGGCTTCCACCGCGGCGGCTTCTCGACGACGAGGCCGCGGGTTCTCGCGACGGCGGCAAACTCGTCACCAGCGTCGCTCGCGTCGCTGACGGAGCGGAGCTACGACTTCGCGGGCTCGCTCGAGGAGCTCGATGAGCCGACGCGCTTCGCGCTCAGCTGACGCGAGCGCGGTGAACGTGCTTTCGATGGTTTCCATCCCAGGGTGCGCGAACGTCAACGACGTCCGACCCCGCGGATCCTCGCGTAGGCCCATCGGAGTGGAGCTGAATACCGAAACGTCCTGCTTGTGCGCAGCGCAAGTAGCTCACCCTCCGCAGCATCGAGGCGACGCTCCAACGCCATCCGCCCGGACGCGGGAGGGTGATCCCTCCCGCTAGGCGTGACCCCGACGAACGCCCCGCGAGGGTTACTGAGAAAGAATCCTGGTATCGCAAGCTCCCTGATCTTCGCTCTGACAAGAGCGTGTGGGGTCTCCGGTCCGTGTCCGTTTCCAGCGTCGTGAACGAACAGAACTGCGCCTTCAGGTGCGACTCGCCACCATCGCTCGATTTCTACCAGCCGGTACGGAAAGTCCGAGTCGAGGATGCACAAGTCGGCTGTACGCAACTCCTCGTCGCTCGGGCTCTCGCGTGCCGAGAGCGTGCAAACCGAGGAGTTGAAGAACGTGAGTGACGCCAGAGCGGCGCGCCACGTTCCGTCCGATTCGAAGCAGGTGAATCGCTGCGGCTCGTTCAGTGCTTCCTCTACACGCCGGGTGAGGAAGCCCTGGCCGACCCCGGTCTCGACCAGGCGCTGAGGTCTCAACGCTCGCACAAGGGAAACCACGAACTGACAGATCTCTAGCTCGGGGCTCATGCCATTCCAACTACGCCAACCGGCTTCGGCCCACCGTGTGAAGTACGCCTCGTCACGCACGCCAGGCTCGCCGTACCACGCTGTTAGAAGCGCGTCGCCGGATCCGTGGCCGGCATCAGGCGGGGCATCTCCGAGCACCAGAGAGCTACTCGGGCGAGCCCTCGGAGCTTGGACCCGGCTGCGCTCGAATGCGCCGGGCAAGTCTCAGCGGCGTTGCGATGGGCGAGACGACGATGCGGCTGAGCTTCCAGGCTCTTGACTTCCCGGCTGCATCGAGCTGCAGCTGTAGCCTCCTATTCTCGTTAGAAAGCGCCTCAACGTGCCGACGCAAGGCCGTGACTGGAACGGCTTGAACGTACGCCGTCAATGCTTCGCCAGGAGAGTCCAGAAGCCAGTTGAGGTAGGCGGCAACGTCGGCTTGAGATCCCTGCGTCACGATCGCATCGAGTGCTGCCTCTGCAGCCGGGAGACGGCTTAGAGCGCGCTCACAGCCCGCGGTCCCGCTTGCCGCAGCGAGAGCGGCCACCTGTTCACGAATGCCTCGATCACTCGTGTGAAGGAGCGGTATCCCTCGGGTCAGCGCATCAACCACGAAGTGGAACAACGCGCGAGCGCAGACGAGATCGAAGTCCACCAGCCCGCGAGCCTCCCACTCGGCGTCGATGCGCTCGAGGCGACGATCTCGATACACGAAGTTCGAAGGCAGTGAGTCGATGTAGTCGCCTGGGAGTGCCAATTGGCCATGCTCCGTGGAGAACGGATTCACCGCGGACTCGGTCCCATCGAGTTCGAGGCTCGGAACCACAGCAGCGTCCCTCAGTGTGTTCGCCCAGAGCGTGAGTAGCTCGCGCACACGGTCGACGTCGGCTCGAGCTAGCGCGTCCGCCAGCACGACGTCGAGTGGGTCACCCGTCGCATACGGCACAGTTGGGTGGCGCCTCTGGATCAGCCAGCCATCCTCAACGGGACCGGACGATGCGCTGTCGTCGACAATCGCCAGAGCGGGTCCCGAGCTCACGAGGCGCCTGTCACGCATGAAGCGCGAACGCCGCTCTGTCCCCGGGAGCCAGGCGAGTGTCTCGCGGTCGACGCGCACTTCCAAGGCACTATTCGTCCTTGCCGCAACGACCAAGAACGAGTTTGCAACTTCGCGACCAAGTCCGGCGCGGAGCATCGTCCGATGGGCGGCACGTGCGTCGCACACTACGACCGGCAGCGAAGCGTCGTTCGAGCACGGGTGACGCACGATCGAATCCACAACGTCGGGCTTCGCCACGTCATACCCA
The DNA here is from genome assembly GCA_963793035.1 of uncultured Actinomycetes bacterium. Lineage (GTDB taxonomy): Bacteria > Actinomycetota > Thermoleophilia > Gaiellales > Gaiellaceae > GMQP-bins7. Next base: position 312,526 of record CAWBYI010000008.1, on the reverse strand, counting down.
CGATCCGAGACGATCACGGTGGGCAGCTTGTAGTCAGGGAACGGGTAGTACCAGGCTTGCGCGGGAAGGCCCGCCCCGGTCAGGATCGAAGAGAGCTCCTGCCGTGTGTAGGTGCGCACGTTGTCGATTCCGATGTACCCCTCCAGTCCGACCCACGGGAGCCCGACGTGGTCCTCCGCGTAGCCGAGCAGGTACTTCAGGCCAATCGAGTTCTCGATTGCGATGACGATCGCACCCTCGGGACCAAGGTGTGTCACCGCCTTCTCCAGAAGAGCGTCGATGCCTCCCGGGCTCGACTGCGCGTACTCGAGCAATCCCACGGCAAGCACGACGTCGAATGGCTCAGTCATCTCGTCGAGGTCGAAGAGCCTCCCTACCTCGACGGACACGTTGGACATGCCCTCGCACCGCACCGCTGCCGCTCGAGCGCGTGGTATCGAGCCCTCGAGGAGAACAACCGTCGCTCCCTGCTCCGCCAGTTTCCGGCTCAACGGACCGGTCCCCCCGCCGAGATCGAGGATGCGCGTCGCAGGGCCGACATCGAGCGGTCCGAGGATCTTCGACCGTAGGCGCGAGAAGTGATAGCGAGTCGGCCAGTCGCTGATTGCGCTCGCGAGCTCATCGGATGCAGATGATCGATCACGAGCTCCACGAAGAGTCGAGAGGACCTGCGACTCTGAGCCGTCAGCCCAGTCCAGGCTCCTCCCGCGAACCACAACATCCGCGCGATCGACTGTTTTGTCGATGGTGGTGAGGCTACTCGCCGTCGCCACGTTCAGAACCTCAGCATCGAGAGCGTCGAGCCTTGCCGACCACATCGACATCCGCTCGACTGCCTCCTCCACAAGTGCTTCAACGGGAGGCCCGCCGACTCCGAGTGCTTTGCGCAAGGGTTCGGCGTAGCGGAGGATCTCGACGTCCAGCTCGCGCATGGCACGCTCCCGAAGGAGGAATTCGCCCGGCCACTCACGCGTGGCGCCAGTGTCCGAGCGCCCCCGAAGAAACTTCTGTTGGCACTCCTCAACGGACTTGGTCCAGTAGTGGTTCATGCGCAGTTGCCGCCTACTGATGGAGTCCGTGAGCGGGCCGCTGGCAGGATCGCCGTTTTCCGTGACGGCGTGAGTGCCGGAGACGTACTCGGCGAAGTGTGGAGACGGATAGGTGACAACGCGCCTCGGGCGTACGACGCTGGACACATGAGCGTTCATGGGGAAGTAGCTGGCTGGGTCGGACGGATCTAATGAAGGTTCGCGGATGAGATGGGCCAGCTGGATGCGTTCATCGTCCGCCATCCGATGGAGATAGCTCTCGATGACCGGGCGCCCTGGGTTCGTGACGTGCCCGGACGTGCCGAAGTCCGCATAGTTGACGACCACGCCGCCAATCTCCGGCCGATCGAAGCCAGCGAGCACCTCACGAAGATCCCGTCCGTCCGGGGAAAAGAAGAACTGATCGATGTCGATGAACGCGATCCAGCGAGCGTCGTCGGCGTAGGCGCCGACACAGTGAGAGTACGCGGCCATCTGACCGGGGTGCTGTGACCAACTGTTGACGACGACGGTTCCGGAAGGCTGATACGGCGCCAGCACGTCGAGCGAGGCATCATCACTCTCGTTGTCGTATAGATAGAAGCGCTCGACACCCACAAGTCGATGGAACTCGATCCACTCGCGGAGGTACGGAGACCCGTTCTTGAAGATCGTCGCGACAGCGAGTTCAACCACGACGGGACACTAAGGGCAGCAGAGCTCGTCCCGGTATTCACGAATGCTTACCTGACCGTAGGCACCGCCGTGCCGGTCGCCCTGGTGGCCGACGTGTTGTCGGATAAGATCGCGCTCGCTGTGGTCCTGCGGTGACTCGTAAACGCGGTAGGCGAACATCCGCCTCGATACGCTAGCGGCCTCGTTGGGGGAGCGTCGAGTTGCTTGGGCGTGTGAGGAGGCGCGTGCGTCCTCGCGGAGCAGGAGTCTCGGCCCGCCGGAGTTCACGCGCGACATCGCAAGGCGGGGATGAGCTGATCCAACAGCCCATCCCAGTCGTCTCCATCGTCATGGTCGCTTTCGGTGGCGGCTGGAGCTGGGTGCCGCGCGCACTCGAGGCATTGCAACGAAACACTGCCGATCCCTATGAGGTCATCCTGGTCGACAACGGTGGCAACGAAGACCCGCATGTGCTTGATGGCTGGAACGTCGACCTCGTACGAAACGAGAGCAACCTGGGCTTCGGGCCAGGCTCGAACCAGGGTGCAGCTCGAGCGCGGAGCGACGTCCTCATCTTCCTGAACACCGACGTGCTCGTCGAGCCGGGGTGGATGCCGCCGCTGCTTGACCGTCTTGCCGAGAAGGGCGTTGGCGGCGTCTTTCCGGCGAAGATCCACCTCGACGGAACGATGCAGGAGGCGGGGGCGTTCATCACAGGGGACGCGAACGCATACATCTATGGGGACGGCGAGGCAGCCGACGAGCCGGCCTTCGCGTTCTCGCGCGAGGTCGACTACGGCTCGGCAGCCGCAATGTGCCTCACACGCACCACCTTCGAGTCGGTGTCCGGCTTCGACTCGGCATACCGGCACGCGTACTTCGAAGACGCTGACTTGTGCTTCCGCCTACGATCACGTGGTCTCCGCCTCTTGTACGAACCGCGCAGTCGAGTGATACATGCTCGCGGCGTCGCGACGCCAGCCGCAGTGAACGAGATCTATGCCTCGAACCGGGAAGTCTTCTTGAAACGCTGGGGCAACGTCATCAAGGGGCGTCCATCATACGCGCGGATCGCTGATGACGAGACAGCTCGAATCTCAACAAGGGACGCGCATGCTGACCCGCGCCTCCTGCTCATCGACGGTGCGAACGACTTGCTCATGCAGACTGCCCGCAATCTCGCACTGACGTACCCGCGGGCCAGAGTGACGCTCCTCGCGGAACGGATCGAACGGCCACTCGAGGCGGCCCTGCTCGAGTCAGGTGTCGAGGCCGTTCAGACTACCCGTAGGGACGAATGGCTCAGCATCCGCCGCGACCACTATTCGCACGTTGTGGCGGGCGCCGCATGGATCGACACGGTTCGCACGACGCAGCCTGACGCGGTCGTCCTCAGCTCGACAGCAGAGCTCGAGAGGATCCTGGCGCGTAACGCGACTGGAACGACGTAGTAGTCCGGACTATGGCCACCGCGCATCCACGGCCGCGCACCCTGCTCTCGAACGTGTCCGCGGCACGCGCCAGAGGAATCGAGCGTTCGTCGTGCGGAGCCCTGCGCTGACCGCGGTTCGCACTCCGCGGTGGGAGCAAATTCGTGACACATCGCTGTGCGGCTACATCGCAGTAGAGCCTATCCCGGTGTCGCGGCCGAGTCCCACCTGTCCCACGCCGCTACAGTGGCGCCGCGTGAACCGGACTACGTTGCGGCGGTGGGCCAACCGGTTTCGGCGCCGTACGCAGGTTTGTCGGCCCAGTCTGGGAACCCAACCTACCGTCGTGAGCACGGCCAGCCACCTCGCTCAGTTGCATCGGGCTGGTGCCGTACCCGATTACGAGCTTGCGCTAGAGCGAGCCTATTCTCTGTTCTTGAAGCCCGGCATGACGGTGCTGGACATCGGCGCCCACCTTGGCCGACACACCGTGCGCTTTGTGAACCTGGTCGGCGACCGCGGTCGGGTCATCGCGTTCGAGCCCTTGCCGCATTTGGCGCATCGTCTGCACGGCGAGCTTAAGAAGCTCTCCAACGTCGAGGTTCGAGAGGTGGCGCTAGGCGAACGCAGCGGTCGATCAAGCTTTGTCCATGTCCGAAACTCACCGGGAGAGAGCGGATTTAGAGAGCGCGTCTACAACATCGCGAATCCGATCCGCTCGATGATTGTGGTGGACGCGAGCACTGTCGACGAGCAGTGCGTGCGGCTCACTGAGTTGCATTACATCAAGATGGATATCGAGGGTGGCGAGATCGACTGTCTTCGCGGCGCGCAAGAAACAATTGCCCGCTTTCGACCTTTGATCAGCGTCGAGTATGGCGCGGAGGCCTATACGGGATACGGTCACACATCCGACACGCTTTACCGCCTCTGCGACGACATGAACTATCTGATCTCGGACCTGTTCGGCGGCATCGCCGGGTCCCGCGAGGTCTGGTCCGACGTCTGTGATCGTGGTTCGTGGGATTACTTTCTCGTTCCTCGCGAATCGGTCGATGCGTGGCGACAGTTGCCTTGGCGCCATACCAGAGCCAAGCTTGGCCTCCCACGCTGCTAGAGGGAACCATGTCAGCGGTTTGCGAGGATCCACTGGCGAAGGGGCGCGAGCGAGTACTCCCACTCGACGGTGCGTCGCGCCTCACGAGTGGCTGAGTCGAGCTCGAGAGGCGGACGCTCGAGAACCTCTCGCAGGCGATCGCGAAACATGCGTGGCTCGTCCTCTACAAGAATCCCCTGAGCGTTCTCGAACTCGCTGAAACCCCGTATCGCAGCCGATGTCGCCACGACCCACTTGCTCGAGAGAATCGCCTCCGCTGTCTTGAGGTTGGTTCCTCCGCCGTGCGTGATAGGCACGAAGAAGCCGTGGGCGTGCATCTTCAACACGTCAAGCTCCTCGTCCGAAATCTCTGGGCGCAGTTCAACACGGCGCCGATTCGCCGACTCGTACTGCTTGAACACCGGATGTGTAGCGAGTCCGCCGGCCATGCCTCCAGCGGCGACAAGAGCAAGCCGGGGCGGAAGGAAGAACAATGCTGGATCGAGAAGGAGTTCGACGAAGCCGTCCATATTGGGCGGATATCCCGACCCGACACAGAGAAGATACGGTTCGGTTATCGAGCGCATTGCAGGCGTTCTGCTTGAGACGCTGGCGCTTGCGCCGTTCCGACACACGACAACCTCGGTGGCGCCGAGTTCCTCGTAGTACTGCCGCTCGTCACGAGACGCGCATATCACGAGTCGCGCCGATTGAACGGCTCGTCGCTCTAGTTCTTCGATGTATTCGACGACCCTATCGATAAATCGAGGTTGGTAACCCGTCCGCTCGAGTATCGTCCGCTTGAGATCTCCTTCGATGTTCTGTGATGAGTAGATGAGCTCAAGGTGTGGATCCTCCGTACGTTTCAGTACCTCGAACGCCGGCAACATGAATGGCTGCTCGATGTGTACGTGTGTCGGACGGAACTGTCGGAAGTGCTGTCGAAGCCATCGACGACACTTGGGATCCTCAGAGGCGACTATGCCTGAGTGCACGTCGTAGACCGCCCAGGTTGGATTGAGCCATCCGATGCGCTTGAACCTAGAACGAAACTCTGTTGGGCGTCGTGGCTCTGACCGAGCAGCGAATGGCGGGTAGACCGCGAGATAGAGGCACTCAAGACCGAGTGATCTATACGTGGCCATGATCTTCGCAAGTCGCCGTTGACCCCCGTGCACAGGCCGTGCAATCGGGTAGAGCCCGAGACCGAGGACTCTGCTCAACTGGCGAGGCATGTCAACGCCGTCGCGAAAAACGAGTGAGCTGAGTCGCTCCATGCTGTCGCGTTGTATTCCGTGCGAATACGCTGCTCCAACGCAGATCTCTCCTCGTCGTGCGTAGCGTAGAGCCGCACGGCATCGCACCACGCAGCGTGGTCATAGGGGTGCAGCATCACGGTTAGATGGCTGACTTCGGGGATGCTGCCGCGGTCGGAAGCGACGCAGATCTTTCCATGGTTGAGGCTCTCCGCCACGGGAAGGCCCCACCCTTCGTACAAGGACGGAAAGACGGTAAACAGACACGCCGAGTACAGCGCGTCGAGTACCGAGTCGTCGGCATCGTCGACGAGAACGATACGGTCGCTGACCGCAGGATTGAGCTCGATCTCGCGCACCAGGTCGGCTGTCATCCACTGGACGGCTCCGACGAGTACGAGCACGACATCTTGCGGAAATGTGGGGTCTTGGGCGAGTTCCTCCCACACGTGGTAGAGAAGACGATGGTTCTTCCGCGGCTCGATAGAGCTCACACACAGAACGAATCGCTTGCCCTGCAGGGACCCGGGCAGAGGTCCTCGCAGAGGCGGCGCGTCGCTCGTGTCTCCTAACCGGAACACGCGTAGCTCCGGGCACGGAATCTGGAGCCGGGAGCAGAACGACGTGTAGTCGTCGGCGGTGCACCTGGAGATGCACATGACGACATCGGACATCCACGCCATTTCTGCGAGCGCATTGACCACCGCAGGCGCGAGCCCGCCCGGCCAAAATTGAGGAAACTTCCATGGGATCGTGTCGTAACAGACGCCGATGTAGGAAAATCGCGTTCGGTCCTTCTCGGCGCCGATCACCCCGTAGTCCTTGTGGGCCCAGTCCAGGCCACACGAGACCAGAACGTCTCCAGGATCGAACAGAAAGCGAGTATCGACTGCCGCGTCGAGTTTCAGTTTCGGCGGCGGTTCCCGCGGTTCGGCGCCGTAATGGTCCGTGGTCCCGCGGAAGCGGCGCAGCTGATCAGCCGCGAAGCCCCTGGGGTTTCGTGCGGCCCACGACGCTCGCGCCGCGAGCGCGATAGCGCAGCCTGACGGACTCGCGCCTACCGGGGAACTCGATCGTGGCGCGCCCTTCCAGAATGTCGCGAGCGATGTCTGGGCGGAGTCGAAAGAAGACCCCGCGCTTGAGGTCGAAGACCGAGTACTCGACAGGAAGTTCGACTACCTGGGGAGCGAAATGCGCGAGTTCCCTCTCAGTTCTGATGATCCCCACCGGCGGCCCGATCCAGCCTGCCGACGTTGTCAGATCGAATACGAGTCTCTGTGGTGCGGTGCGAATGCCGGGCGACGACATTCAACTGGCTGGCTTCTGCGGCTGCTGCGGCCATGCAGCGAACCAGCGTACCCCAGAGCTGATCAGCGCCCAACTGCACTCAGGTGGCGAGTCACGGGAACGACGATTGCGGCCGCCGCGGGGGCCGGCTCGAGGGCTGGTGACTTGCCCGCCCGCTAAGGTGCGGGCGCGGAGCATGGCTTCAAGACGCGCGCTGATCATCGGCATCGCCGGGCAGGACGGCTCGCTGCTCGCGGAGCTGCTGCTCGATGAGGGTTACGAGGTCTTCGGTGTTGTGCGGCGCACCCCCTCTGAGCCTTTCCCGAATCTCGTTGCCATCCGCGACAGGCTCGCGTTGCTGCAGGCCGACGTTCTCGATCAACTCTCGCTCGTCCATGCGCTCGAGACCTGTCGCCCTCGCGAGGTCTACAACATGGCGTCGCCCTCCTTCGTCCCAAGGTCGTGGGACCAGCCAGTGCTCACGGCTGAGTTCGCAGCGGTCGGTGCCACGGCGTTGCTCGAGGCGATACGCGTCGTCGATCCCACCATCCGCTTCTATCAGGCGTCGTCGAGCGAAATCTTCGGAGATCCGGAAGAGGCGCCCCAGACCGAACGTACCCCTGTCGCTCCCGTGACGCCGTATGGCGTGGCGAAGGCGTATGCGCACTTCATCACGCGAAGCTACCGACGCCGCTACGGGTTGCACGCCTCGTCCGGCATCCTCTACAACCACGAATCTCCCAGGCGCCCGCTCGACTTCCTCCCCCGCAAGGTGGCGCACGCGGCGGCGAGCATCAAGCTGGGACTCCAAGAGGATGTCTCGCTCGGCGACCTCGATGCCCAGCGTGACTGGGGTTTTGCGGGGGACTACGTCCGCGCGATGTGGCTGATGCTCCAGCGCGAAGAGTCGGATGACTACGTCATCGCGACCGGAGAGTCGCATAGCGTCCGCGAGCTTGTCGCTGCCGCCTTCGAGCGTGTCGATCTCGACTGGCAGGACCACGTTCGCATCGACCCTCTCCTCCAGAGAGGGCTCGCTGAGCTGCACAACCTCGTCGGAGACGCATCGAAGGCGCGGGAATGCTTGGACTGGCGCCCGGAACTCACCTTCACGGAGCTTGTCCACCTGCTCGTCGACTCGGACGTAGCGCGCCTCCAACAGTCGGCTGACGTTCCTGCCACCGGCATCCCGCTCGAGTGATCTCGCGTTCTCGGCTCGGGCCGCTTCGGCGCCTCGCGCCGCCGCTGCGAGCGATCCAGAGCCGAGTCCCGGCGATCGGTCCCGGTCCGAGACATCGCGTCGCGCGCGCGCTCTCGCGCGCGTCGACGTCTCGGAGCACAATGCGGGCGCGACGCCGCCGACGTTCGACCACGTGGTCTCCCAGGTCGTCTCCGCCTCGCAGTTCTCACAACCGGACTTCAGCCGCCTGGCTCAGGCGATGTTCCCGAGTGGCGTGCGAATTCAATGGGGCAGCACCCACGCCAACGTCGTCGTCCCGCATCGGAAGACGTGGGAGCTCGTATTCATCCTGCGTGCGGCCGAGCAGTACGGAAAGCTCGTTCCCGATTGCAGGGCGGTCGGCTTCGGCGTAGGGCAGGAGCCGATCCCGGCCTTTCTTGCGAGTCTCGGGCTGTCCGTCTTGGCAACGGATCTCGACCCAGGCGACGACCAGTCGCAGTCTTGGGCGGCGACCGGCCAACATATGTCCGGGCTCGGCGCGCTGTATCGGCCCGAGCTCGTGCCGGATGCGGTTCTCGAGCAGCGCGTCCGAACCCGCTACGTCGACATGAACGCGGTACCCGAGGATCTCGGCCGCTTCGATCTCCTGTGGTCGGCCTGCGCTCTCGAGCACCTCGGCAGCCCCGAGGCGGGTCTCGAGTTCGTCGTTCGTACGCTCGACCTCCTCGAGCCGGGCGGCATCGCTGTCCACACGACCGAGCTCGAGCTGACGCCCAGAGACGTCACGGCAGACTACGGACACCTGGCCGTGTATCGGATCGCCGACCTCGAGCAGCTTGCCGCTCGCGTCCACGAGCTCGGCCTGGAGATGCAGACGAACTGGTACGTGGCGTTGGAAACGCCCGCGGACCGGTGGATCGCGCTGCCTCCGTACCCCCACGACGACCCGGCCCACCTGAAGCTCGTGATCGGCGACTCCGTCTCGACATCGGTTGGGCTCCTCATCCGCCGACCCGAGCCGCCTGACCGGTCTGACTGGTCGCTAGCCGTGCTGCTTCGCGCGCGGAGCGAGCAGCTTCCGGCCGAGTCGCGAGGTCGTCATGACTGTCCCGGTTCGGATCACCCAGTTCATGGTCGTCGCAAACGAGGGTCGTAGTCGATAGACGTCGAGCAGTTGCCGCTCTCCTCCGGTGAGCGGCAACGTATCGAGCAGCGTTCGGTCCAGAGGTCGCGGAGGTTCTTCGACTGTGCGCCGGTAGACCTCGAGATACCCGAGTGCGGTTCGCGCCCAGGTCAACCGCGCTCCCGCCGAGACGATTGCCGATACGACCTCCGTCCTGAGCTCCGAGCTGCCGAGGATTTCGAGGATCCGAGAAGCGGTCGACTCGGCAGAGTAGTCCTCGGGTATTGCACCTGTGGGCGGCAGGAATTCCTGGAGCGGCCCACGCCATGCGTAGAGGCACGGCGTCCCGAATGCTGCTGCCTCGAATGGCACAAGGCCGAAACCTTCGTAGAGCGACGGAAAGAGGACGAGCGCGGCCCTCCGATAGAGCGCCCGCGTGGCGGCCTCCGAGACGTGCCCGAGATCGATCACCCGGTCACGCAACCGGGGCTCTCCGGCGAGCACGATCCGCTCGTCCGCGGTCGAGCTACCCCAGGGAAAGTCGCCGCCTGCCAGCACCAAGGCACCCTCCCACGCGCGCTCGACGACTAGCTCGCGCAGCACACGAAGCGCGAAAACGCGGTTCTTGTGCGCGAGCGATGTACCGATCACGAGCAGGAACGGCCTCTCGACGAGAGCGGCCACCTGCTCCGGCAGTTCCTCTTCACCGCCCATCGCGAGATGGTCGACCCCGAGCGGCACGACAGTCGCGCGTTCGGGGTCAACAAAGCCGTCGCTTGCGGCATCGAGGGCGGCATGCGTCGAGAAGAACGCCACGTGATCGGCCGACGCGAACGCCGCTCGTGAGGCGCCGCGATACGCCTGCCATGCGTCCCGGCCGTGAAAGAATCCGGGAGTCCGGTCGAGGATCATGTCCTGGTGGGTGAGGACGAATCGGCGGCCATGCGTCATGCACTCAACGAGCGCCAGGCGCGACGGCAGCTGCTGCGGGCGATGGAAGACGTCCGTGTCTGCGGGTGCCTTCGTCGTGAAACGAACGCTGCCGCGGAGGGACTCGACGAATGATCTTGCGCCCGCGTGGATTCGCTCGGGTGCAAGTGCTGTGATCTCGACCTCACCGGTCTCGGCAAGCGCGCGAATCAGGTTCATGACTTGCACGTGCGTTCCGGAGACGGGCCACTCGAGACAGCGGGCGTCGATCGCGATTCGCAGGGCCGAGGCACTCGAGCGAGTGCGTGACTCTGGCGCGGGTTCGGCGGGAGCGTCGCCTGCCTGGCTCAGGACTCGTCGATGCACGAGTCCAGGAGCAGCGAGCACTCGCTCGAGGAGCCCTCGAAACGTGGCCTCCGCAAGCTCCCCCTTCTGCGTTGCACGGGCGTTCTCGAGCGCAAGCTCGAGCGCCTGCCTGCGGACGAGGACCAGTCCCCACTCCGGAGTGTCCACCACTGGTGGCGGGACTCTTCCCTTGATTGCTGTGGAGACTCTCACGCTCGTCTCGTCGGCCATCGTCGTCGCACACGGACGCGCACACCGAATCGAGTTCGAAGACGCGTGCGAGGCGCTCGAGCTTTTCCGCCGTGACCTCATGCGGCGGCACGACGTGCGCGACGTCTGCGCCCGGCAAGAGGTCGAGCACACCTCGCAGGTCGTCGAGACTGCGGGCGTTGCGCACGGCCCCGCCGGCGCGGCTCTGCGGATCCGAGCCCACAGGCGCAATCTCGACCGTGCCGTCATGTAGCAGTCCGACGAGAGACGAGGGAGCAGCGGCGGTGGCGAGCTCGGCGAGGAGGCCGGGAACCGAGTCGTCCTCGACAGCTGCCTCGACGAGGAAGATCAGCGGACCTGCTGTTCTGCGTGCGCTCAGGGGGGTCGGTGCGAGCGAGTTGTGCGGCGAGGGTGGGGAACGCGTCGGCACTCACGAGATGTGTGCTGAAACCCTCATCGGCCCGACGGATTGCCAGTAGACGCAGGTCTCGTTACCTGTGCGCATGGAAGATGCATCGTGTGCTGGCGTGGGGTGGTGCGGATGCGTGGTGAGCCGGCGGATCCTACTCGGAGCATTGCGCATCCCGCGCTCCACGATCCAGTTCGACCATAGTGCCCGGTGATGCCCGGGTGGGTTGACGTCGTCGTTCCGGTCCGCGACCGGTGGGATTGACCGAGAGCTGTCTCGAGCACCTGGCCGCGCAGACGCTGCCTCATACGGTCATCGTCTGCGACAACGGCTCGACCGATGGAACGCCCGAGCGTCTGCGTGATTCGTTCCCGGAAGTGCGTGTGCTCGAACTCGGTGCGAACGTCGGCTTCTCGGCGGCTTGCAACAGGGGCATTCGGGCGGGTGACGGCGATGTCGTCGTCCTTCTCAACAACGATGTGGATTGCCGGCCGGACTTCCTCGAGCGGTTGACCGCGCCTTTCGTGGCCGACGAGCGGCTCGGATCCGCCGCGGCGCTGCTGCTCGAGCCGGGCGAGGAGAGGATCGAGAGCTTCGGCTTGACAGTGGACGTCACGCTTGCCGGGTTCCCTCGGCTGCGAGGCCATTCCGTCCCGGCGGCTCGCGCCGAAGTCCCGGTGCTCCTCGGGCCATGCGCCGCAGGCGGCGCCTACCGTCGCCGGGCGCTCGAGCAAGTACGGCGGCCTCGACGAGGGCGTCTTCTGGTACGGCGAGGACGTCGATCTCGCCCTGCGCATGCGCGCAGCCGGCTGGCCTACCGTCGGCGCTGCCGACGCTGTCGCCATCCACCTGGGCTCCGCGAGTGCCGGCCGTCGATCCTCCTGGCAGCGATACCAGGCCGGGTTCTCCCGCGGATACTTCCTCCGCCGGTACGGGGTTCTTCGGACCCGCTCAGCGCCTCGTGCGGCTGTCGACTGAAGCGCTTGTTGTCCTCGCGGATGCGTTGATGTTCTCGCACGATCTCGCGTCGTTGCGCGGTCGGCTAGCGGGGTGGCGCGCCGCGGATGGCGTCCCCCGCAATCCGCAGCCGCCGCGTGACGCGATCGAGGCTGGGATCAGCTTTCTGGAAAGCCTGCGGCTCCGTTTCGGCGTGTTTACCGGCCGCGCGTCACGGACCTGACCCGTCACCCTCGGCCGACAGCTTCCGCGAGTATCTCGTCGTAGACCGCGCGCGTCCGGGCGATCATCTTCCGTCGCATCGAAGTGCTCGACGACTCGGCTGCGCGCGTGCTTACCGAGGGCGACCCGCTCCCCTCCGTCCTGGGCGAGCCGGCCGAGCGCCGCCACGAGCGCGTCCTCGTCACCGATCGGCACCGTGAGCCCTCCGTCGACGACTGCCTCGACGTTTTCGGCCACGTCGGTCACCACCGCAGGCAGCCCGTACGACATCGCCTCCAGCAGGGAGAAGGCGAGTCCCTCCCGGCGTGACGTGAGGACGAAGAAGTCGGACGGCCGAAAGGAGACGAGGAACGTCGCGGCGGTGACCGAGGATGCGCGCGGACCTTCGCGCGGCCCGCTCGACCTGTGATCTCAGCGGCCCGTCGCCGACGACGAGCAGGGCGACCGAGGCCCGCTCGGCAGCACGAATAGCCGTAAGCGGATCCTTGCGCTCGTCGAGCGACCCGACCCAGATCCCGACCGGCTCCGACTCGCCAACGCCGAGCTCCCGGCGCACCTCGGCTCGCTCGGCATCGCTCGCCGGAGCCGGAAGCTGGACGCCGTTGTGGATCACGACGGCCCGCCGCGCCGCAGCCGGCCCGATGGCCGCCGTCAGCTCCTCGTGCTCGGCCTTCGATACGCAGATCGTTCGGTCGGCTGCACGAACGATGGCGCGGAGGTTGAGGGCTGATGCCTTCCCGCGGAGTCCGCTGACGCGTCGTATGAGATGGAGACCGTGCAGCGTGACGACCGACGGGCGCGTGGCGAGGAGTGGGAGGCACAGGCCGCCGGCGACCTCGCCGTGGACGTGCAGGAGGTCGTGCCCGCGAGCGTCCCGAAAGGCTGCGACGAGGCCGCGCGCGAGTTGCCCTACGGATGGCGTCGGGCTCGACGCGAGGTAGATCCGGTTGAAGCGATAGCCCGGCATTTCGCTGAGGACGTCGACGTACGTCTCTCCTCCGCCGCCGGGATGGGGCAGGACGTGGAGGACGGATCGATCAGCCGCCTGCATACGCGTCGAGCACGGTGTCGAGGGAACGCTCGAGCGACAGGCGTTCGGCGTTCGCTCGGAACCAGGCGGCTGTCGAGTCGCGGAGCGCGGAGCCGGCTCGGTGGATCCTGACGATTGCGCTCGCGAGCTCGTCCGCCGCCGCCGACGCAGCGATCGCTCCGTTCACGCCCTCCTCGACGAGCTCGGTGGCTGCGTTGTCCGGTCCCTCGACGACGACGACGGGCACGCCGCGGGCGGCGGCCTCGACGACGACGAGACCGTATCCCTCCCGCCTGGACGGGAGCACGAGGCAGAGGGCGCTCGACAGTGCCTCCTCGAGCACCTCCGCAGTCGACGAATCCCGGTGCTGTGACGTACCCGTTGAGCCCGACCTCGGCAATTGCCCGCAAGACCTTCTCGCGCTCCGGACCAGTCGCCGTAGATCTCGCCTCGGAGAGCCGGGAATCTCCTCCCGTGCACGTGCGAGAGCCGGCACGAAGGTCGGCGACGCGCTTCTCCGGGATGAGTCGGCCTGCGAAGACCACGACCGGGCGCGCGGGTTGCGGCCGTGACTCGAGGTCGCCTCGCGTACTGCCCTTCGAGGCGCGTCAGGTCGGCAGCGCAGACCTTGCTCGCGCAGGCGTCGCTCGTGCAGCTTCGAGAAGCAGAAGGCTTGCTGAGGCACGCGAAGGCACATGCGCTGGACACACCAGCCGATCCGACCGGCGAACGGCCCGAGGTACTCTCGCCAGTAGCGTCGCGTCCACACCTCGTGCCAGTCGACGACGATCCGGAACCCGCTCCTTCTGCGCGCTGCGGCAGCTGCGAGGAGCGAGAAGTACGGGAACGACGCCGTATGAACGACGTCGAAACGTCGACCGTGACGGAGGAGATGACGCGAGCACTCCCAGGCCGAAGAGATTGGGGGCAGCAGGCGCCGTCGCCCGCTGCGAGCGTAGAGCGCCATCCTCGGGCCGACGGCGACGACGCGGACGCCCGGAACGTCCGGCTCGGTGCCGCGCTCCCACTGGCGAAGGGTCAGGAACGTGACGTCGTGCCCCGCGGTGGACAGATGCTCGGCGAGGTTTCGGTACCAGCGCTCGGCTCCGCCGATCGTGTACGGGTATAGGCAGTCGTAGACGATGCAGATGCGCACGGGCATATCCTCCCAGGCTGAAATGACCGTGGCCGCACCCACAGCAGCGCCGTCGACGTTCCAGGTCTCCGTCGTCATTCCCTGCCTGGACGAGGCGGAGACGATCGCCGAATGCGTCACCACGGCGCGGGCGGTGCTCGAGGAAGACGGCCTCACTGGTGAGGTGATCGTCGTCGACAACGGCTCGACCGACGGCAGCGGCGATCTTGCTCGGGCAGCCGGTGCCCTCGTGGTCGAGGAGCCGCGGCGCGGCTACGGGAGCGCCTATCTGGCCGGGCTAGCCGCCGCGCGCGGCGACTACATCGTCATGGTGGACGCCGATCTCACGTATGACTTTCGTGAGATCCCGCGCTTCGTGCAGGAGCTCGAGGACGGTGCACAGCTCGTCGTCGGGAATCGACTTGCAGGCGTGCAGCCGGGTGCGATGCCCCTGCTGAGCCGGCTGGGCAACCCTCTTCTTTCCGGGTTCCTGAACGTTCTCTACCGGACGAACATCCACGACGCGCACTGCGGGATGCGCGCGCTCAGGCGGGGCGTCCTGCCGGTCCTCAACCTGCGGACGGTCGGCATGGAGTTCGCGTCGGAGATGGTGATCCGGGCGACCCGGGAGAAGCTCGACGTGCGAGAGCTGCCGATCGAGCTCCACCCGCGGGTCGGCGAGTCCAAGCTCTCGCCGTTCCGCGACGGGTGGCGCCATCTGCGCCTCATCCTCGTGTACAACCCGACGTTTCTCTTCCTGTTGCCGGGCGCCGTCATGCTCGCGGCCGGCTCCCTCATCACGCTGCTCGTGTTCCTCGAGATCCCGATCTTCGGACGAGGCCTCTTCATCCATTCCCTGATCATCGGCTGTCTGCTCATCATTCTCGGGATGCAGGCGATCGGCTTCGGACTGTGCGCCCGTGCCTTCGGTGCGTACTTCATCAGCGATCAGGATCAACTCTTCAACCGGCTGCGCGCACGGTTCCGACTCGAGCACGGGCTCTTGCTGGCGGGGGCGCTCACCGTTGCGGGCATCGCTGCTCTTCGGCGTCGTCGTCGGCGAATGGGCGGGCGGCGGCTTCGGCGCGCTGAGCGAGCCGCGTCTCGCCATCCTTGCCGCGACCTTGATCGTCGTCGCCGCTCAGATCTTCTTCACGTCGTTCATGCTCTCCATCCTGGGCTTGCGCCGCCGCTCCGACGAGCTGTAGGCGGACGCTCGCGGGGCGCGCCACACGACGACCTCGCCGGGTGATCTAGGCACACTTGGCTGCCGTGTCGGTCGTGCCTCTCAGTCGTCCCCGCCTCGCCCTGAGGTGGCAGTCGTTCGAGGGCTGGGTTGGCACTCGGAGCTCTGCCGCAGCGCTCTTTGCGCTTGCACTCGTGGTGTTCGCGGTCCAGAGCATCGTGCTGCCGGCCTATCCGGGGCGCGACATGGGCCGGTACGTCCAGACGTACGTGCAGTACTGGTACGACGATGCCGTTCTTCCGTCCGTCCTGAATACGCGTGGGCCCCTCGCATCGCTCGGAGTCGGCGCTGCCTCTCGAGCTCGGCGGCGTGGCGGCAGAGGTCTGGCTGGCCCTGCTGTACGCAGCTTCGATCGTCGCCTGGGGCGTCGTCGCGCTGAAGTTCGGGGCCCGGACGGCCATCCTCACGACAGGGCTGTTGCTCCTGTACCCCGGCTACGGGATTCTCTTCCACGGGCTCGCGAGCGACGCTCTCTTCGCCGCGGCCTTCGCGGGCTGGGCGCTCCTTCTGTCGAGGGCGATCCTCCGGCCGTCCGTCGCGACCTTCCTCGTTGCCGGGGCTCGGGATGGGCGCGCTGGTGCTCGTTCGGCCCTCGAACCAGGTGCTGATCGTCATGGCTTTCCTCCCCTTGTTGCTTCGAGCCCCGTGGCTGAAGCGGCTGGAGTGGGTAGCCGCCTTCTTCGTCGCGTCGGCCGTGGTGACGCAGGGCTGGCGCGCGCTGATGACCCTGCACTACGGCGACGCTGTCGCGCTCAAGCCGAGCGGCGCTGTGCTCGTGGCCGCTCTCGTGCTGCTGCCGCTCCTCCTCCCCGCCGTATGGCGTCGTCGCTTGCTGTGGGCGGCGATCCCGCTGGCGGTCGCGGTCGTCGTCCTCGTCGTCGTGAACGGTACGAGCGTGCAGAGTCCCACGGAGTACGCTCGGCGCGCGCTGCAGAGCCCGCCGAGCACCGTGTTCCTGTTCAGGGCGTTCGAGATCGACCGGATCGTCTCGCCGGACAACGGTCCCGCATCTCGTGAGATGGGGCAAGTCGTCGAGCGCGAGTTGCTGACGAAGGAGCCGTACCGCTCGTACGGCGTCGACCTGGACGAGTTCTTCTCCTCCGGCAGCGATCGCGTGTTCGCGGACCTGACGAGTCTCCCCGGGATCGATCTCCCGACCGTGACCCAGGAGGCGATCCGGGCACACCCTCAGACGTTCATCTCGGGGATCGGCGGGACGATCTGGGCGCAGCTCTGGGCGCGACGCGTGTTCGCGCCAGCGGGCGCGGCGGCGAGCGATGACGAGACCGGCGAAGCGGCGAGCCCGGATTTCATCATCGTCAATGGGCGAAGGCTGCCCGCGCCCGGCGAAGGTCAGCCGATCCCTGCATCGCGGACCGGGCCCGCGATCTGGACGCTGGGAGGACAGGTCCGAGAAGTAGTGGCGATCCGCGACCGAGCACCCTCTCGTGTTCGACGACCCACGCGACGAGCAGCGCTACGCGGAGTTCGAGCGCGACACGGACCGGCTCGCGGGCCGGATTCCGACTCGGGACGCGAACCAGGGGCTCGTGCACCGTCTCAATCAAGCTTCGAACCGGTTTCCGCCGCCTGTCTTCTGGATCGCCGTCGGCCTCATCGCTCTGGCTGTGCGACGTCCCGCACGGTCTGTCGTGGCGCTCGCCCTTGCTGCTGCGGCTCTCGTGGTCATCGTCGGGACGTCGCTCGTCGCCCTGGACGTGCCCGAGTACGCCGTTCCTGTCACCCCGGCCTTCCTGTTGCTCGCGGCGGCCGGGCTCGTCGGTGCCGACCCACGCGGGCGGCTACGACTTCCCGGCGTCGGTCGTAGCTCAGGCGTGACACTGGCGCCCGGAGCCCGAGCAGGCCTCCGCAGCCGAAGAGGACGAACGCGGGGAGGACGGGCAGCGCGAAGTGCGCGTCCGCGGGCTGCCCGAGGGCGTTGAGCGCGATCACGAGCAGCGCCGCGAGCGAGAGCGCGACGAGCGTCCGCGTTCCCGCCGGGCGGCGGACGGCGATCGCCACGAGCCCGAGCAGGATCCAGAGCACCGGCCGCGGGAACCAGCGCGAGAGCTGGTTCAGGCGGTTGCCGAGCGCGGCGTTCCCGTCCCGGTCGGGGAGGTTCGACATCAGCTCGCGGACGCGGCGCTCGAGCTGCTCGAGCCGCGGCTCGTCCGCCGGATCCGCGAACTCGAATCGGAATCTCGTGGGAGACACCCACACCTGGCGGATGCCGTTGTCCGGCCTCGAGATCCAGACGACCTGGCCGCCCGGGATCGGCTGGCCCTCCGTGGGCTTCGGCAGGCGCCGGCCGTCGACGACGATCGTCTCCTGCTGACCGCCTCCGCCCCCGGCGGAGGAGGCCGGCGCCGAGACGACGCGGAAGAACGGCTCGCTCAGCTGCTGCCAGATCGTGTCGAGGACGGCGCTCGCGTACGCGCCCGGGTGCTCCTTGACGGCCTCGATGCCGGCGTCGCGCAGGACCGAGTAGTTCGAGTCCCAGCCGAAGACCTGGTCGGAGAGGAGGTAGAGGTCCTCGTGGATGCGGAAGCTGCCCGACGTGAAGACCTCGTCGCGCGTCACCCCGTACGAGCGGTACGGCTCCCGCGTCAGCAGACGCTCGTCGACCGCCCTCGCGAGCTTTCGCGAGGCCGGGCCGTTCTCGGGCGAGACGATCCTGTCGACGATGAACGCGCGGTAGAAGGGGATGACCGCGTTCCCGCCGCGGGCGAGCGTGTAGTCGCCGAAGCGGATCCCGTTGTGAACCGACCACGCGGCGAGCGGCAGCACCGCCGCGGCCAGGAACGCCGCCGCCCACGTCAGCTTCTCCCGCCAGGCGCCGCGCACGACGAGCGGGAAGAGGACGAACGCGACGAGCACGGCGTTCCCGGGACGCGCGAAGGCGAGGACGGCGACTCCGAGCCCGACGAGGGCGAACGCCCCCCACGAGGGCCTGAGTCCCGCCCGCGCGACGAGGTATGCCCAGCCCGCGAACGCGGCCGCGAACACGGGCTCGCTCGAGACCTCGTGGAACATGATCCCGTACGCCGGGTACACGAGCAGCGCCACAGCCGTCGCGATCGCGACACGCGGCCCGAACGTCCTCGCGGCCGCCGCCCAGGCGACGATCGAGCCCGCGAAGAGCACCGCCATGGCGGGCTCCGCGAGCGCGCCGCCCGCGAAGTCGAGCACGGCGCCGTTCACGACCGGCGTCAGCGGCGTGCGGAAGAGCATCGACCACGGCGCGACCGGATCGGAGTGGAAGAGCTGCGCGTACGCGAGCAGGTACTCGTCGAGGTCTCGGCCGACCTGGAGTGGCCAGGCGACGGCACGCACCGCGAAGACGGCAAGGCCGATGGCGAAGAGAACGACGGCGCCGAGCGGGCGGGAGGCGAGCCGCTCGAGCCATGCGAGGGCCCCGGCGGCCCGTTCCTTCACCGTTGCCACGCGGCGATAGCCTAGACCCGGTGGCGGCGGCGAGCCGTAAGCAGGACGCCCCGTCGTTCGATGCGGCCCCGGACGCCTGCGCGGCTGAAGTTCGCGCTGAAGATCGATGAGCCGAACGACATAGCCGGAAGCGCTCCTAGCGTCGGTCGACTCGCGCGAAGAGCCCGTCGACCTCGAGGATCGAACCAGTCATCTGGCCGAATCCCGGATCGATCGCGATCAGGCCGAACCCTCGGTCGTTCAGGTGTTGGACGACCTCGCTGAGCAGTGGCGCTCCGCGGTAGAGGGGGACCAGGGCGAGCTCGACGTCGAGCACCTCGACCTGCTGCAGCGTCGACTCCGCTCCGAGGAGGACGTCGAGCTCAGAGCCTTGGACGTCGAGCTTCAGTAGCACGTGCTCGTTTGGCCGCAGGAGCTGTGGCTGAAGCTCGTCGAGCGTCGTGAGCTTGCAGTCCTCCGTGCCGACGGAGGCCGTACTCGGCTTGGCTGCGACGAGTCGCTCCTCCGCCGGGAGGAGCGACGAACTCACGGAGTTCGCTGCCACGTTGAGGGTCGCACGGCCTTCCCGCGCCCCGAGCGCGACGTGCCTGCACTCCCAAACCGGATCGTCGGCGCAGAGCTCTTCGAGCTGTGCGAAGGCGGAGGAGAGCGGCTCGAAGGACACGATGCGTCCGCGATATCCGAGGGCCCGCAGGTCGCGCGCGTACTGGCCCGCGTTCGCTCCGACGTCGAGCGCAACGTCGACCCCTCGCTCGTGTAGGAGCGCCCGACGAGATCGGTCTCGCGGGGACAAGCGGGTCATATCGCACGACGTCGAGCCCGACCCTTTGCAAGCTCGATCGCACCTGGCGAAAGACCGCTCTCCGCACGCTTTTTCCGCATTGCCGGCGCCGGAGAGGCTAGCGGCGCTGCGTGGACGAGTCGCATGGACGCGGTCGGCGCGCGTACGCCCACCTGCCTAGATCCCGATCCACTCTCGGGGGATGCGTCGCTCGGCGCTCGCGAAGTCCGGATCGCGAAACCAGCGCTTCGGAGCGACAACGATCTTCTCGGTGCGAGGGTCGAGCCATGCCCCCCACCAGCCGAAGCTGCTGTTTGCGACGACGTGGTGGTCGCACAGGCTCATGAGACGCAAGTCTTCGAGTGAATGGTCGAGGCCGTCGTCGTGGCGAACGACCACCATCGGGTAGTCGAAGCGTAGGTTCGCCTCGCACCAGTCCGGCTCGTCCGAGAAGACGAAGATGCGCACGTCGCCGATCTCGCGGGTGATGATCTCGATCGCTTTCTCGTACATCTCGGGGCCAAGGGAGTACATGAAGGTCGAGTTCACGTAGTCACCGCGCCGGACATGCATCGAGACCGAGGTGGTACGCGCGATCTCCCGGGAGAATGTGGCGCCTGTTTGGCTGAGGGGGCTGCGGAGCGTGAAGTCCCGCCGAATCAGCTGCTCGTGCTCCTTGAAGTAGTCCTCTGACTGCCAGAAGCCGTCGAGGTAGACGTTGTCTCCTGCGGCTAGTACCTGAGGGGCGAACTCGCCCGTCGGACCCTCACGAATGACCGTGAGTATGGGAGGGCGTCGGGGGCGAAGACGTTGCGCGGCTCTCGTCAGCCTGTCGTCTCCGGCAACACGCGCGAACTCGAGAACGTCTCCAACCTGGACATCGAGTCCGAAGGGGCCAAGTTCGTACTCGATCGGCTGCCCCATGCGCTTGCTTTCGATCCAGCTCGTGTCGAGTCTGACCTCAGTCCCGACGCGCGTCGCGAGGCTGCGAGCGGTTGCATACTGGAACATCTGGTTTCCGAGCCGCCCTGCCAGCTTGGCGACGATCATCGCCGCCGATGGTAGTCACGAGCGAAGTGGAATTACTCGGCAGGCCGATGTGCGCTCGTCCTGACTCCACCCAGTCGCTGCTGCAGGATGCGGGGCGCGTTTCGCACCGCGTACGACACGAGACCCGGGTAATAGAGGCGGACGCGGTCACGTCTGGTGAACCAGCGCCCGACGAACACCTTCTGGTCGAAGCCGCGTTCTCTTCGCCACAGGTCGGCGTACGGCCGAGTGTTCGCGCGAACCGCGTGGTAGTGCCGCGGGAGTCGCGGATGGTGCTCGACGACGGCGTCGGCGAGGCACGTGCAAAGGAGCCCGCGCTCCTTCATGCACAGGAAGAACTCGACGTGCTCCATGAAGTTGAGGCGCGCGTTCCAGGGATCGGAGCCCAGTCGCTCGACGCGCGCCATGAAGAAGTTCGGCACGACGTCGTAGACCGGGAGG
Organism: uncultured Actinomycetes bacterium; assembly: GCA_963793035.1. Classification (GTDB taxonomy): domain Bacteria; phylum Actinomycetota; class Thermoleophilia; order Gaiellales; family Gaiellaceae; genus GMQP-bins7. Next base: position 291,251 of record CAWBYI010000008.1, on the reverse strand, counting down.
CCGTCGACTCGCCCACGTGCGACGCCGAGGTGCCGGACCAGATCGCCATTGACAATCTCCGCCGTCCCTTCCAACCGCGCATGCCCGAGCGGGACGTCGCGCCACGGATCGTGGTCCAGCCACCGGCAGGCGACGATGTCGAACCGCGTGGTCTCGAGGACGTCGAGCATCCGACGCAGATCGGTCTTCCTTCCAAAGACCATGTCGTCGTCGCAGATCACGACGTACTCGGTCTCGATCAGGCGAAGTCCGAAGTTCCGTCCGCCTGCGAGCCCCAGCGTGTTGTGCGGCTCGTGGACGTACCGGGTTACCCCAGTCGGCGCCGGATCGAGCGGTGACGCCGAGTCGTCGACCACGAGGACCGGTATCCGGGGATAGAAGCGTCGGATCGAGGCCACGAGCCGCCTCAGCGAGTCCTCCCGCTCATACGCCTTCACGAGGATCGTCACGTCACGCTCGAGGTCGGCCGTACGCCTGGTATCCGTCATCGACTACCCGATGGTTGCCGCGACCTGCTCTCGACCGCCTTCCCGATCGCGGCGACGACGCGCTCGGCAGCCCGCCCGTCGACCTCGCCGACCACGTCGCGTGCGACTCGAAGGCGCTCGTCGTGTAGTTCGCCCGGATTCGCGAGCGCGCGGTCGATCGCCGATGTGAGCTCCTCGAAGCTCCCCGCGCGGTAGAAGGCGTCCGACTCGAGGAGCTTTCGGTAGTGCTCGCCGGTCAGGTTCAAATCCGCCCAGGTGCGGCCGTCAGGGGCTCCTTCGTCGAACGTCACGCAGACCGCAGGCCGATCGTTCACGAGCCCCTCGAGCATGATCGTGCCGGCGTTCGCGACGATGCAGTCGACGTGCTGCAGGAGCGTCGCGAGGTCCTCGAGATCGGTCCAGCTCCGCTCCTGCACCGCGGCGTCCGGATCGTCGTGCGCCGCCCGGAACCGCTCGCGCGCCTCCTCGTCGTACGGGTGCGGTCGGAAGAGGAGCGAGAAGCGCTCGTGGGCGCCGCTCTCCCGCCACCACGCGACGAGCCGGGCGACGAGGTTCGGCTCGTAGGGCATGTTGTGCGGCGAGTTCCCGGCGTACAGGACGACCGGCTTGTCGGCGGGGAGCCCGAGCCGGCCGAGGAGCTCCTCGTACGTCGCGCGCGGACGCTGCCGGTGGTACACGTCCGTCTGCGGCCAGCCGGTGACCGTCACGCGAGCCGGGTCGATGCCGTGGAAGCGCCGCAGGTCCTCGCGCATCGTCTCGTTCTGGACGACGTACATGTCGAGGTACGGCGACACGACGCCCTTGCCGACCGGATGGTCCCAGCTCGCGATGTAGCCGATCGCGGGCAGGTCGAGCCGCCGCGCCGCGGCGAGGAACGGCGTCGAGGCCTGCGTCTGCGGGTTCGTGAACACCACCGCGTCGCACTCGGCGCGCATCCGGCGAAGGAGCTCCGTCGGGACGTAGCGCCTGCTCGAGAGGTGCCAGCTGGTCATGAGCGACTCGAGGCTCCGCCACTTCGGCAGTGGGCCGGCGCGGTCCGAGTCGAGGAATGGGTACGTGTGCCCCGGCGCCCAGCGGCCCTCGTGGAACCCGTGCCGCAGGCTGTGGCGGATCGCGAGCGGATAGAACCCGATCCGCTTGTCGAGCTCGAGGTCGATCCGGCGCGAGACGCGCTCGGTCGTGGCGACCGCCGCCGGCACGAGCTCCTCCAGGCCGATCACGTCGATCCCTTCGAGACGCTCGCGCCACGGCCGCACGTGCTTCTCGTGCACGAGGAAGACGGCGCTCAGACGGTCCGGGAACGCGTCGCGAAGCCCGTCGACGATGCCGCACTCGAAGAAGATGCGGGTCGTGAGCTGGTCGGCGAAGACGAGCCAGACGCGGTGCCCGCCGCCTGGCTCGGTCGCCGGGGCCTGCTCCGCGAGCACGTCGGCAGGCGGTGCCTGCTCCAGCATCGGGCGACCGTAGCAGAGCCCCATGCGCCCCTCCGCGGCGCTCGACGGCTCAGCCGCGCAGCCGCTTCGCCAGGTAGCGCGCCGCCCCGGAGAGCTCCCGCCCGACGATCCGCGGGCTCTCCCGGCGGCGCACGCGACCCGCCGTCAGCCGCGCCCAGCCGACGAGGTATGTCTTGCGCAGTCGCGAGTCGAGCGCCGCCTTTCCGTAGAACGCTCCTCGCCCGACGTCGTAGCCGTGGCGAAGCTTCTCGATCTCCGGGCCGGGCTTCCGGCCGTGGTGGTGGCGGACGACGACGTCGGGGTCGTACGCGCCGGCCCACCCGGCGGCGGACGCGCGCGCCGCGGCGTCGAGGTCCTCGATCACCGCGTCGACGTCGCCCGCGAAGTGCGCGCCGTAGCCGAAGACGATGTCGAAGCCCCCGATCTCCTCGAGGACGCTTCGCCGGAAGGCGAGGTTCGCGCAGATCATCAGGCCCGGCATGACGAAGCCCTTCGGCGGGATCTCGATCCGTTCCGGCTCGGCGACGATCGTGACGAGGGCGTCGCTCGTGTCGTACGGCAGCACGGCCCCGCCGAGGTAGCCGAGGTCGCGGACGGGTGTCGAATCGGTCGAGGATGCGATCGACGAAGTCGGAGGCGGGGTAGCAGTCGTCGTCGATGTAGGCGGCGATCTCGCCCGAGGCGGATCGCCAGCCCGTGTTCCGCGCGCGCGAGACGCCCTCCGCCGGCTCGGCGACGAGCGTCACCGGCGACGGTCGATGCGTCGCGAGCTGCTTCGACGACCTCCGGCGTGTCGTCCGTCGACGCGTTGTCGACGACGACGACCTCCCACGATCGCGCGCACTCGATTTTCGCGACGTGCTCGAGGCAGCGTCGGAGCCGTTCCGCGCGGTTCCGGGTGCAGATGCACGAGCGACAGCTCGGGGCCGGCCATGCCGGGCGGAACTGTAAGGCAGCCCCGCTAGCGTTCGATCGCGCATGAAGATCGTGCTGAAGCTGCTCGTCCGGGACGAGGCGGACATCGTGGACGCCCACCTCGCGTTCCACCTCGCTGCCGGGGTCGACTTCGTCATCGCGACAGACCACCGCTCGGGCGACGGGACGTCGGAGATCCTCGAGCGGTACGCGAGCGAGGGCGTGCTGCTCGTGATCCGCGAGGAGTCACAGGTGGCGCGGCAGGCGGAGTGGCAGACGCGGATGGCGCGTCTCGCGGCGACGGAGCACGACGCCGACTGGGTGATCCCGAGCGACGCCGACGAGTTCTGGTGGCCGCGTGCCGGTTCCATCCCCGAGGCGCTGGCGTCGGTCCCGGCGGAGTACGGCGTCGCTCGCGCGCTGACGCGGAACTTCGTCCCGCCCTACGACGACCACGGTGGTTCACACGACTGCTGCGAGCGGTCGCGAGGTGCGGCGCTCGATCCCATTCGCGAGGCGGGTCACGAGCAGGCGACTGCACGAGCGCCGCTTCCGTAACATCGGGCCGTGATCGTCGTCAGGCTGGCCGGCGGCACCGGCAACCAGATGTTCCAGTACGCCGCCGGAGGGAGCCTGGCCGAAAGGCATCGCACCGAGCTCGTGCTCGACACAAGCTGGACGGAGGAGATCGGACGGGCTTACAAGCTGCGGTGCTTCGACGTCGGAGCCCGCGTCTGTCCCGTCTGGGAGGTCGCGCGCGTCCCCAACTCGTCTCGAGTCGTCCACGCGCTGCAGCGGATCCGGCCGAGCCGGCGCCGCTTCGTGCGCGTCATCGCAGAGGAGCTCTCGACCAACGCGTTCGAACCGGCCGTTCTGACCGCCCCCGACTGGACCTACCTGTGTGGGTACTGGCAGTTCGAGCGGTACTTCTGCGAGCACGAAGCCGCTGTCCGGCGGGCGTTCGCATTTCCGCCCGCGAGCCCTGAGAGCGAGCGGATCGCGGAGGACATCCGGAGCTCACCGGCGGTGTCGGTGCACGTTCGGAGAGGGGACTACACGGAGCACGGTCATCTCGGCTTCCTCGACGAGGCCTACTACAGGCGCGCTGCGGCGACGATCGCGGACGCCGTGGGCGAGGTCGAGCTGTTCGTCTTCTCCGACGACCCGGCGTGGTGCGCTGAGAGCCTGAGCTTCCCCAGGACAGCGACGATCGTCGACCGCCGGCTCGCGCCCGACCGCGACTGGGAGGACATGTGGCTGATGAGCCTCTGCCGTCACCACGTCATCTCGAACAGCACGTACGGCTGGTGGGGTGCCTGGCTCAACCCCTCGCCCACGAAGCTCGTGGTCGCTCCGCGGAGGTGGGTCGACGACGAGAAGCGTCAAGGCGACCCGGTCCCGGAGCGCTGGATCAGGGTCTGATGATGCGGCGCGCTCAGCGCGTCGGCCGGCAGTTCGACCGTCGCGTCGCGCGTACTCGCGGACGATCGCCTTCGCGACCTGTGGCGCCGCGCCTCCGCCTCCCGGAGCAGGTCCTCAGACGCCTCGATCGTGACCACTTCGGAGAAGTGCTCCGCGGCACCAGGCCGGTCGTGCTCCCGCGAAACGTGCCGGTCTCGAGGAAGTGGTCGAGCGAGAAGGCGTGCGTGAGCTCGAGCATCAGCGATTTCGGAGGACGGCCGTATGACGGCATGGCTCGAGCCTAGATTGTCCCCTGATGAGCAGCTACCGCACGTGGGCAGTTTCGCTTCTCCACCCTCAACGCCGACTCCTGCCCGGCGTCGGCGCGCGGCTTGGGCGTCACTCGCGTCCTGCCGCGATGACCTTCGGCGCGCTCCGGCGTCTGCCGACGAAGAAACTTCGTGCGTTCGCCTATCGACACATGGCGCAGCCGCTCGTCGAGCGCATGGATGCGGAGCTCGTGGTCAACGCCGTGGGTGGCGTGTCCATGATTGCCGACCTCTCCGACCCGTCCGGGCGCGCCCTCGTCACGACCGGCCTCTGGGAATGGAACGTCGGTGCGGCGATCCAGCAGGCCCTCGAGCCCGGCGACGTCTTCGTGGACGTCGGTGCGAACTCGGGCTACTACGCCGCGCTCGCGGCGAGGATCGTGGGGTCGTCCGGGCATGTCTACGCGCTCGAGCCTGCGCCGCGCACGTTTCGGAAGCTCGAGCGCAACCTCTCGCTGAACGGGCTCACCAACGTGACGGCGCTCGCGATCGCCGCCGGCGCAGCCGAGGGAGAGGCGACGCTCTTCGGCCCAGCGAGCGGCCACGACGCGACCTCGTCCCTCAGGCACCGGCCTCCCGCGGCCAGCTCGACCACCGTGCCGGTCCGGCGACTCGACACCGTGATCGCTCCGGAGCACCACGTACGGCTGAAGCTCGTCAAGGTGGACGTCGAGGGTCACGAGGACGACGTCCTGCGCGGGCTCGAGCCTCTCTTCGACGAGGGTGCGAGGCCGCAGCTGCTCGTGGAGGTCCACGTCTCGTACAACGAGGAGGCTCCCGGCTTCGTCGCAGGGCTCTGCGAGCGTCACGGCCTGCGCGCGCACTGGCTCGTCGAAGACGAGGGAATCGACGACCACCTCGCCCCGGCCGATCGGCAGCTCGTGCTCCGCGATGTTGGAAGCCCGCCCGACCTGACGTCGGTTGCGCGGGATCGGTATGCGGTGTTCCTGACGGCCGATCTTTCGAGCTCGACCGGCTCGTCGGACCGGCAGGCCCCGTTACCGTTCGACGCTCGATGAAGGTCGTGCTAACCCTGGTCGTGCGCGACGAGGCGGACGTCATCGACGCACAGCTCGCGTTCCATCTGAACGCGGGTGTCGACTTTGTGGTCGCCGTCGACCACGAGTCGGAAGACGGCACGACGGAGATCTTGCGCACGTGGGAGCGCGAAGGGCATCTGCGTCGCATCCCGCGGAGCGGACCCTTCCAGGAGATCGAGTGGCGAACGGGCCTCGCCCGCATGGCCGCGTCGGAGTTCGGAGCCGACTGGGTCATCAACGGCGACGCCGACCTCTTCTGGTGGCCGCGCGACGGGGACCTCAAGGAAGTCCTCGCCGCGGTGCCCAGCCGCTACGGGGTCGTCCACTCCGTCGACCGGGTCTTCGTCGCGCGTCCGGACGACGGCGCCCATTTCGTCGAGCGGATGACGGCTCGGCTCGTGGCGACGGCGCCGATCAACGCGCCGGTGAGCACGTTTCGGCCGCTTGGTCGCATCGTGCACCGTGCGGACCCCCAGGTTCGTGTCTCGCGAGGCGGGCACTCCATCTCGGGCGTCTCGCTTCGCTCGCTCCGGGCCTGGTACCCGGTGGAGGTGCTGCACTTTCCCTGGCGCTCGCCCGCCCAGCTCGCACGCAAGGCTGGGAACTGGCATCTCGCGCGTGACCTGGAGGCAGGTCCACATCTCACGACCGCCTACCACGACCACGCGCACCGCGCCGTCCAGGAGGGTGGAGTGCTCGGGCACTATGCGAGGCTCGCCGTGGACGACGACGAGCTCCGTCGCGGGCTCGAGAGCGGTGTGCTCGTGACGGACACGCGACTTCGAGATGCACTTCGCGTGCTCGACGGGCGACAGACGTGGGAGGCGCCCGACCTTCGGAGCCCTCTCGTCTTCGCGCCGCCGAGCGTCTCCGAGGAGGCGGAGTACGCCGCAGAAGCGGCGGCCCTGGGTGAGGCGCAGCTCGTCCGGGTGCGGCGGCGTCTCGACCTGATCGAGGGGCGGGTCGCCGCGCTCGAATCACGAGTGAGGCTCCCGCAGCGCGCCCGACGGAGGCCGTAGGCTCTTCCTCGAGATGGACACCGGCCTCTATCGGACGTGGGCCCGCTCTCTTCTCTCCCCTAGAGCGCGGCTGTCTGCCCGGCATCGGTGCGCGTGTTGGCGCGCATCCTCGGCTCGCGTCGGCGACCTTCGTCGCGTTGCGGGGAGTACCGACGCGCCGTCTCCGCACCGCGGTGCACCGGCACGTTGCGCGACCGCTCGTCGAGCGCATGGACAGTCCCCTCGTCGTGCCAACCGTGGGTGGCGCCCGTCTAGCGGTCGACCCCTCAGATCCCATCGGCCGGGCGATCGCGACCTCGGGGGTCTGGGAGCCGAACGTCACGGCGGTGTTCCGTGCCATCCTGTCGCCCGGGGACGTGTGCGTCGACGTCGGCGCCCATGTCGGCTACTACACGCTGCTGGCTTCGGGCATCGTCGGCTCGAGCGGGCACGTCTACGCGCTTGAGCCCTCGCCGCCGCTGTACCGGGAGCTCTGCGCGAACCTCGAGCTCAATCGAGCGTCCAACGTGACGGCCCTGCAGGCGGCCGCCGGGGCGGAGAAAGGGGACGCCATCGTTGCTCACCCGGACCCGACGAACTCCGGCTCGTCGTTCGTTAGAAGCACGGGAACGGCGGGTGAAGGCGCGTGGGCGAGCCGCCGCGTTGAGTCGGCCGTGTCGCTGCGGCCGGTGGCGGACGTCGCGCGCGCCGAGCATCGGAGCCTCGTCCGGCTTGTGAAGATAGACGTCGAGGGATTCGAGCCCGAGGTGGTGCGTGGGCTCTTCCCTCTCTTCGCGGCGGGGGAGCGCCCGCATCTGATCGTCGAGCTGCACCCTGGATCCGCGGAGGAAGCTGCGACGCTCCTCGCCCGACTTTCGACGGCGCACGACCTTGCCGCATACCGGATTCCGAAGCCCGACACGTACGACCGTTTCTCCTCGGACGCCTCGGTCGAGCCGATCGCCCTCGACTCGATCCGCGCGGGCGGGTATCACAACATCCTGCTCACGCCTGGCGAGCTGCCACCCGCGATTCGAGTGACGCTCCGATGAGAGTGGTCGCGACCATCGTGGCCCGGGACGAGGCGGACATCATCGACTCCCAGATCGCATACCACCTGGGCGCCGGGATCGACTTCGTCATCGTCACCGATCACGAGTCCCGCGACGGAACGACGGAGATTCTCGAGCGCTACGAGGCGGGCGGCCGTCTCCGGCGGATTCCGGAGAGCGGCCCGGTGCTCGAGAGCGACTGGCGGACCCATATGGCGCGGCTGGCCGCCTCGGACCACGGCGCGGACTGGGTCATCAACATGGATGCGGACCAGTTCTGGTGGCCGCGGCTGGGGCACGCTGAAGGACACCTTCGCTGCAGTTCCCGACGAGTTCGGGATCGTCGGCGCCGTGATCCGCCAGTTCGTCCCGCGGCCCGAGGACGAGCGGCCGTTCTTCGAGCGGATGACGATCCGCGTCTCGCCCCGGGCTCCGATCAACGACCCGACGAGTCCCTGGCGTCCCGGAAGCACCGTCGCGCATCGGGCAGACCCGAACGTGGTCGTGCTCCATGCCGGGTACTCGATCGTGGGGACGAGCCTGCGGCCGCTCCCCGGCTGGTTCCCGTTCGAGATCCTGCATTTCCCGTTCCGGACCGCGGAGCAGTGGCTGCGCAAGACATCGCGGCGGGCGTTCGGCGACAAGTCCCTCGCGATCTACGTCAAGGGCTTCGCCGCAGGAGAGGCGGGCCGCGCGGACGAGGTATACGGCTCGGTGGGGGTGGACAACGTAACCGTGGCCCGGGGGGTCGAGGACGGCGTGCTCGCGGAGGACACCCGCCTGCGGGACGCGCTGCGCTCGGTGCGGAATGGCGGCGCCGTGCCGACGGAGTTGCAGCCGGACAACGGGGCCGCGCGCACGGTGCCCGGCCGCGACGCGCTCGACTTCCCCGCCGACGCCTCTGCCCTCTACGACGCGACGCTCGTGCGGTTCCAGCGCCGCGTCGAGGACGTCGCGGCGCGCGCGCGGACTCTGGCGGCCGTTCGATGAAGATCGTGCTGACGCTCGTCGCCGGCGGGGAGCTCGGACGTGCTCGACGCACAGGTCGCGTTCCACCTGAGCGCAGGGGTCGACGAGGTCGTCGCGGGGTACGAGCGCTCGGACGAGACCGTCCGCGCCCTCCTCGAGCGGCACGACGGCGATCGGCTGACGCTCGTGCCCACGGAGGGGCAGGCCGGCCGCGCCGAGCTCGCCCGGCTCGCCGCGGACCAGCATGGCGCCGACTGGGTCATCGAGGCGGAGCGCGGCGAGTTCTGGTGGCCTCGAGCGGAGAGCCTGAAGGAAGTCCTCGTGCCGATACCGCCGCGCTACGGCGTCGTGCAGGGCCTTCTCCGCGAGTTCCTGCCCGCCCCCGGCGACTCGCTCTTCGCGGAGCGCATGGTCGTGCGGCGCTCCCTCGCTTCCGGGCTCGAGCCGGGCGGAGGCCCGAAGTCACTGCTTCGGCCCCTCTACCGCCCATCACGCCGACGCTCCGATGGGCTGCAGGACGTCCCGGCCGGTCAAGTGCTGCGGGCGTGGTACCCGGTCGAGGTCCTCCGCTTTCCGACGGCAGGCGCGGACGACACTCCGTCGGAGGAGGAGTTGTCCCGAGGCATTTCAGACGGCGCGCTGGCGGTGGACGAGCGCCTGCGCGATGCGCTCAGAGCGCTCCCCGCTGGGGCAGGCCGCTTCCTGACGCCTGGCGAGGGCTCGAGCCCGCTCGACATTCGCGCCCCGAACGTCGTCGACGACGCGGCCTACGCGGTCGAGTGCGCGGCCGTTGGCGAGGTCGATCTCGAGAAGCCTGGAACGCCACATCCGAGACCTCGAGGGCCGCATCGCCTGGCTCGAGGAGCGGTTCTGGCCGCGCGTTCTGCGGAATGTTAGACGCATCGTCAGACGGTAAGGGCCTCCAGGCCGCCAGCTAGCATCGCTGCGATGACCGAGACAGAAGCTCCGATCCGGGAGGCGTCGGCGGAGCCTCCCGTCGACGTCGCCCCGAGCAGCAGTCGAGCTCGCCGCGGGTGACCGTGATCCGGCCGGCGGCGCGCTGGCCGCACCTCGACATCCCCGAGCTCTGGCACTACCGGGAGCTTCTGTTCCGGCTCGCCTGGCGCGACGTCTCGGTTCGCTACAAGCAGACGTCGATCGGCGTCCTCTGGGCGATCCTCCAGCCGTTCCTGACGATGGTCGTCTTCACCCTCGTCTTCGGGAAGTTCGCGAACTTCCCCTCGAAGAACGTTCCCTACCCGATCTTCGTGTACAGCGCGCTCCTGCCCGTGGACGTACTTCGCGTCCTCGCTGTCGGCAGCGAGCAGCAGCCTCGTGTCCAACAAGGCGCTCGTGACGAAGGTCTACTTCCCGCGCGTGCTGCTGCCGCTCGCGGGTGTCCTCGTCCCGCTCGTGGACTTCCTGTTCGCCTTCGTCGTCCTCGTCGGGATGATGGCCTGGTTCGACGTCTGGCCCGGGCCTGCGCTCGTGCTGGCGCCGCTCTTCCTGCTGATGGCGCTCCTGACCGCTCTCGGCGTCGCGCTCTTCCTCTCGGCCGTGAACGTCCGCTACCGGGACGTGCCGTATGTGATTCCGTTCCTCCTGCAAATCTGGCTGTTCCTCTCGGGAGTCGTCTACGCGATCACTGCGCTGCCGGAGAAGTGGCAGTGGGTGCTGGCGCTCAACCCCATGACGGCCGTCATCAGCGGCTTCCAGTGGGGGGTGCTCCATGCACCCCCGCCCGATCTCGGCAAGACGCTCGTCAGCGTCGCCGCGATGGCGTCGATCTTCGTCGTGGGCCTGTGGTTCTTCCGGCGGTCCGAGCCACGCTTCGCGGACACGATCTGATGGCGACCGCGATTTCCGTCGAAGGAATTTCGAAGCGGTACCGCATCGGCGAGCTGCAGAGCGCATACGGAACCCTGCGCGAGTCGCTGACCGTCGCGGCGCGCCGCTTCACGCATCTCGACCACAAGCCCCATTACGAGGAGATCTGGGCGGTCAAGGATGTCTCGTTCGACCTTCCGGAAGGAGAGGTGCTCGGCATCGTGGGAAGAAACGGCGCCGGGAAGTCGACGATGCTGAAGATCCTCACGCGCATCACCACCCCGACCTCGGGGCGCGCGACGATCCACGGGCGGGTGGGCAGCCTGCTCGAGGTGGGCACGGGGTTCCATCCCGAGCTCACGGGCCGCGAGAACGTCTACATGAACGGCGCCGTGCTCGGGATGAAGCGCAAGGAGATCGCGCGCAAGTTCCCGGAAATCGTCGAGTTCGCGGGCATCGAGCAGTTCATCGACACGCCGGTGAAGCGCTACTCGAGCGGGATGTCGGTCCGGCTCGCCTTCGCGGTAGCCGCTCACCTCGAGCCCGAGGTGCTCCTGATCGACGAAGTGCTGGCCGTCGGCGACGCCGAGTTCCAGCGCCGCTGTCTCGGCCGCATGGAGGACTTCAGCCAGTCCGGCCGCACCGTGATCTTCGTCTCGCACCAGATGCAGGCGGTGTCGCAGCTCTGCGACCGCGCAATCCAGCTCGAGAAGGGCGAGATCGTGAACGACGGGCCCGCGGCGGACGTCGTCGCCCGCTACCTGCAGGTCGTCGGCGGCAGCGGATCGTCGCGGTCGTGGCCGGATCTCGAGACCGCGCCCGGCGACGCGTCCGTCAAGCTGCGCTCGGCGCGCGTCGTCACCGAAGAGGGCTCGGTCGTGGATGCCGCCGACGTTCGCGAGCCCGTCGGCATCGAGATCGGGTTCACCGTCATCGGAACTAGCCTGCCCGTGTTCCCGAAGATCAAGGTGTTCGACAAGCAGGGGAATGTCGCGTTCAACGCGATGGACACGAGCCCGCGCTGGCTCGATCCCCCGGCTCCGGGGGACTACGTCGCGACCGCGTGGATCCCCGGGAACTATCTGAACGAGGGCCTCACCACGGTCGAGGTCGGAGTCGTCTCGCTCGCCGGCATGAAGCTCCATACGCGGGCGGCGGTTCGTGACGCGCTCTCGTTCCACGTGCAGGATCCGGGGGAGGGCGACTCGGCGCGCGGGCTGTTCACCGGCCAGTGGCAGGGCGTGGTCAGGCCGATGCTCGACTGGACGACCGAGGAGGGCTGACGCCCTGCAGGTCGTCGGGATCGCGCTCGTCCGCAACGAGGACCTGCACGTCGAGCAGGCGATCCGGAACGTCGCTGGCTTCTGCGACCGGATCTTCGCCGTCGACCACGTGTCCACGGACGAGACCTGGGACATCCTCCGCGAGCTCTCGACCGAGCTCGACCACCTGGACGTCCGCCGCGTGCGCCACACGCGCGAGTCGCACCGCGTGCTCGAGCCGTTCGTCGGCACCGAGACCTGGGCGCTGCGCGTCGACGGCGACGAGCTCTACGACCCGGCCGGGCTCGCCTCGTTCCGCGCACCGCTCGAGGCCGGCGAGTTCGACCGGCGTCTTCCGGATCCAGGCGAACGTCCTCCACTGCGACTCGCTCGACACGGAGCAGCGAGTCGCCGCCGGCTGGCTCTCCCCGCCGAGCCGTCCCGTCACCGCGCTCTTCAACCTCGGCGCCGCGGAGTCGTGGAAGGCCGGCGCCGAGCGGCTCGAGGGCGGAGAGATCCGCTTCAAGGACGGCTTCGACTGGAAGTCGATCGACCCGTTGCACGAGCGGTACGCGTGGGACGACAGCCCGCTCCGCTATCTGCACCTCTGCTTCCTGCGGCGCTCGAGCCTCGATCCGGAGACACCGGAGGAGCCGCGCCTCACGCTGAGCGAGTCCGGGAGAACACCATCGCGGAGTCGTCGGGATGCTGACGAGGGCGGTGCGCCGTCCCCACGTCAGCCCGCAGATCGAGGTGGTCCGCGAGCGCGGATCGAGCTGGAAGCTCGAGAAGTACCGGCGGGGCCCGCTCGTCGAGACGGACGCCTCGCCCTTCCTCGGCGAATGAGCTGGACTCCGGCGACCGGGCTCGTCAGCATCGTCGTCGTCACCTACGAGTGGCCCGAGGCGCTCGACCTCACCCTGCGGGCGCTCGCCGACCAGGATGACCCCGCGTTCGAGGTCGTCGTCGCCGACGACGGCTCCGGGCCCGGAACCGCCGAGGTCGTCGAGCGCTGGCAGGCAGACCTTCGGCGACCGGCTGCGGTACGTCTGGCAGCCGGACGAGGGCTGGCGGCAAGGCCGCAACCGCAACCTCGGCGCGCTCGAGGCGCGCGGGCGACTACTACGTCTTCCTCGACGGGGACTGCCTCGTCCGCACGGGCTTCCTGCGGGCCGTTCGCCGGGCTGCGCTGCCCGGCTGGTTCCTCGCCTCGAAGCGGCTCCACCTGAGCGAGCGGCTCTCACAGGAGGTGCGGGAGACGGGCAAGCCCGTCTGGCGCTGGTCGACATTGCGGTGGCTGCTTGCGACGCCCCGCGAGCTCGTCTCGTCGCATCGCGAGGCGGGCCGGCCGGGCGTGCTCGTCCCCGATCCGTGACCGCCGGCGGCCGTGGCGACCGGACCAGCCCGAGTTCTCGCCCCCGTTCGAGGCCTACGGGTTCTTCTTCGGCGTCTCGCGCGAGGACTTCGAGCGGGCGAACGGCTTCGACATGCGCTTCGTCAACTGGGGCGGCGAGGACGAGGATCTCGCCGCGCGGCTCCGGCGGCTCGGCCTACGGTGCGGCTGGCCCGGCCCCGACGCGACGCTCCTCCACCTCTGGCACGAGCCCAGGAAGGGCTCGATGCGCTCGAATGCGCCTCTCGTCGCGGAGACGAAGGCCGCGACCCACGTCGAGGCGTTCGAGGGGATCCGTGAGCTGGCAGCCGAGCTCGGCCGTCAGGTGACGGCGTAGCGGGTCGGCTCGTCGAGCTCGTCGAGCGATCCCGTGAACTCGTAGTTCTGGTCGGTCAGCGACTTGAGCGATGCGGGAGACGCGTAGGTCACGGTCGCGAGGACGCGCGGCTTGCTCGGTCGCGAACCCGCCTCGGTGGAAGCCGGACGTGTTGCAGAAGAGCAGCGTGCCCTTCGGCCCCGTGAACGTCTTGATCGCGTCGGCCGGGATCCGCTCCTCGAGCGCGCCTTCGGGCGGGTAGGTCTCGCCCAGCGGCCGCCACGGCCACTCGTGCGCGTACTGGCCGCCGGGAGCGCTCCCGGGGATGTACTCGAACGGCCCCGTGCCCTCGTCGACGTCCACGAGGTAGAGGAACGCCTTCAGCAGGTGCTGGTCGTTGAAGTCGCGGTGCCAGCGCTGCGACGCACTTGCGCCTCGCCTCCTCCGACTGCGGGACCGAGTACCACATGTCCACGTACTCGATCTTCGACCAGAGCCCGAGGTAGGTGTTGGCGAGGTCGAGCATTCGCCTCGACGTGCAGAGCCGGAACCAGGGGTCGTCACGACCGACCTCGACGTCGCGGCTGTGCAGTCGCACGACGAACTCCTTGCCGGCATGCGTGCGTAGGCCCTCGCCGTCGTTCGCGAGCCCGGCTTCCGTCTCGCTGGTGAACCGGCTCGACTGCTCCTCGATCTCCTTCCACGTCGTCCGGATCGGGGAACACGTCAGAGAAGGTGCGGAGCGAGTAGCCGTCCCGCGCGAGGTCGTCGAGGATGGCCTGCTGGGTCTCGTCGAGCTCCGGCCTGTCGCCGGAGAAGCGGCGGCGGCTCGAGCGATTCGAGAGGACGCGGTCGTGCAGCGCGTAGGTGGCGCGGATTCCGCGCCGCTCGAGCGCGGTCGCGACGTGATTGACGCGGGCCGCGAACTTCGTCTTCGTCCGGTGCACGGGCCGTACGCTAGCGAGTCCTCTAGCGTTCTCGCACGTGAGAGGCGCGGGCGTTCTTCCTCTACCGCGACGCCCCGCTTCGGCGCGCGGCGCTGTCGCTGCCTCCGGGTGCCGGAGAGCGGTACAGCCTGTACGGGCTGGACGAGGTGGCCGCGGGCGGGTTCGAGGTCGCACACAATCTCGAGCCGGGCTCGGAGCCCGGCGTTGCGGCTCGGAGCGCGGGCTGGGCGCTCCACCGCATGACGGGGCTCCTCGGCGGGTACCCGGGCGACTTCACGAGTGTCCTCGCCTGCCGGGGAGCGATGAACGACGCGGACGTCGTCTTCTCGACGGTCGACACGGTTGGCATCCCCGTGACGCTCCTCGCCCGGCGAGGCCTCGTGCGGCCGCCGATCGTCTACGCCGCGATCGGGCTTCCGGAGCGGCTGGAGCAGCTTTCGGCGCGCGCGGAGCGCGTTTACCGCGACGCCTACCGGCGCTTGCACACGATCGTCGCGTACGGGGCGGGGGAGGTGGACGTTCTCCGGGACTGGCTCGGCGAGGGCGGGCCCGAGGTCGTCTTCGTGCCGTTCGGCGTCGACACCGGAGTACTTCCGGCCCGATTCGGCGACGCCGGCGGACGTCGACGTCGTGTCGATCGGAGCCGATCCGCGTCGCGACCACGCGCTCCTGCTGGCCGTCGCGCGCAGCCGCCCGGAATGGTCGTTCCTCGTGGTCGCGCCCCACGATCGGGCGAGTGCGCTCGCCGACGCTCCCGCGAACGTCCGCGTCGAGCACGACGTTCCCTTGAGCGTCGTCCGCGATCGCCTGCGATCGGCGCGCGTCGTCGCGCTGCCCGTCCGCGACAACACGTACTCGGGCGCGACGACGGTTCTCCTCCAGGCGATGGCGACCGGCAAGCCGGTCGTCGTCTCGCGCACGGCGGCGATCGCGCGCGGCTACCACCTCGAGGACGGCTCGAACGCCGTCCTCGTCCCGCCGGGGGAGCCCCAGGCGTTCGAGAGCGCGCTCGCGGCGCTGCTCGCCGACGAGGGACGGCGAGAGGCGATCGGCGCGCGCGCCCGCGAGACCGTCGAGCAGCACCTGACCTGGGGCCGCTACACGGGCGCCATCTACGACCTCCTCTCGACGGCCTCCCGCACTACCGTTCCCGCGTGACGCTCCGCCGGGCTCTCCGATCCATCGGCTTCCGTGTCCGCCGCGCCGGGCGTGCGGTCGGGCGCGAGGTCGCGACGGAGGTCGACCGCGTTCGGTACCGACGGCGCGGTGGCGCGGACCTCGCGCTGTTCCACGAGTTCGCGCCACCGCCGACGGGCGGCGGCCACCAGTTCCTGCGCGCCCTCGTCGCGGAGCTCGAGCGCCGCGGGCTCGTCGTCGAGCTGAACCGCATCTCGCGCGGCACGCCCGTCTGCCTCTTCAACTCGTTCAACTTCGACTTCAGGAGGCTGCGCCGCTTCGCCCGGCCGGACTGCCGGATGGTGCACCGCGTGGACGGCCCGATCGGCGTCTATCGCGGGTTCGACGACGGCACGGACGGCCGGATCCAGAAGATCAACCGCGACCTGGCGGACGCGACCATCGCCCAGTCGAGGTTCAGCCTCGACGCTCATCGCGAGCTGGGGATCGAGCTCGCGGAGCCGGTGGTCATCGGGAACGCGGCCGACCCGCTGATCTTCTACCCGCCCGATGCCCGCGAGACGGTCGCGGGGCGAAAGCTCCGCCTCGTCGCCTCGAGCTGGTCCGACAACCCGAACAAGGGCGCCGACGTCTTCCGCTGGCTCGACGAGCACCTCGACACGGAGCGCTTCGAGCTGACCTTCGTCGGGCGTCCGGCCGAGCCCTTCGCGCGGATCGCGACCGTCGGTCCGCTCGCCTCCGGCCCGCTCGCGGACGAGCTTCGCCGCCACGACGCCTACATCGCGGCGAGCCGCAACGACCCGTGCTCGAACGCGCTGGTCGAGGCGCTGGCCTGCGGCCTCCCGGCGCTCTACCGCGCGAGCGGCGGCCATCCGGAGCTCGTCGGCGACGCGGGCGTCCCGTTCACCGAGCCCGACGAGCTGGCGGACGCGCTCGACCGGCTCGCGGCGGAGCTCGACGAGCGCCGCGCGGCGATCCGCGTGACCCCGCTCGCCGAGGTCGCGGACCGCTACCTCGAGGTGCTCCAGGCATGAGCACGAGCTCGGTCGCACGCCGTCTCGCTGTCCCGCCGGCGAAGCTCGTGGCGCGCGGTCTCGTCGGCGCGCGTACCGCGCGCTGGCCGGATCACTCGCGGCTCTTCGCCGTCGGCGACGGCGGCGGCTGGTCGGTCGAGGAGGATGCTCGCCACGTGATGGAGGCGGCTTCGCGCCTCGGCGTCGCAGTCGGCCCGCCCGGCTGGGCGCGGTTCGCGTCGAGGCAGAGCGTGTTCCTCACGAGCCACTTCGAGGCGCTCACCGATCGCTGGCTCGACTCGTCGCACCGGCTGGCCACCGCGTACATGCACGGCCGCCCGGGAACGCCCGATGCGCCCGAGTTCGACGACGCCTTCGAGGCGCTCCGCAGGAGCCCCGACCGCTTCTCGCGGGTGCAGGTCACGCATGCCGAGATGCGCGAGCTCGTCCTCTCCGCGGGCGTCGAGCCGGAACGGGTCTTCACGATCCGGCTCGGGATCGACATCGAGCACTTCCCGCTGGTCGACGACGCGCGTCGGGCCGCCGCGCGGGCCGCACTCGGCCTCCCCGCGTCCGCCTTCGTCGTGGGCTCGTTCCAGAAGGACGGGGTCGGCTGGGGCGAGGGCCTCGAGCCGAAGCTCGTGAAGGGGCCGGACGTCTTCGTCGCGGCGGTGGAGCAGATGCGGAAGACCGTGCCCGAGCTGCACGTCCTCCTCACCGGTCCCGCCCGGGGGTACGTGCGCCAGGGGCTCGACGGCCTCGGCGTTCCGTACCGGCACGTCTCGGCGCGCTCGCGGGACGAGCTCGCGCAGGCGTACCACGCGCTCGACGTCTACCTCGTCAGCTCGAGGCAGGAGGGCGGGCCGAAGGCCGTGCTCGAGTCGATGGCGGCCGGCATCCCGCTCGTCTCGACCCGGGTCGGGCAGGCGCAGGAGATCGTCCGGCACGGCGTGGACGGCTGGCTCGTGGACGTGGAGGACGCGGAGGGGCTCGCCGAGATCGCGGCCGCGGTGCGGGACGGGGCACCCGAAGGGCTGCGCGATGCAGGCCGCGCGACGGCCGAGGCGCACGCGCTTCCGCGGCTGGACGAGCGCTGGGCCGAGCTCCTCGCCGGCTTCGTCGAAAAGGGCGACGCATGAGCCGACTGACGCCCAGACGCGTTGCCGGCGCCGCGTACCGGCGTGTCCCGCGGCGGCCGTTCCGGTTCCTCATGCCGACGCGGCTCATGCGCGGGCTCTTCCGCTTCTGGCTCTCCGTCCTCGGATCGGACCCCGACCGGCGGCGCTCCGTGCGCGAGCTCCTGATCACGTACGACGACGCGTATCGCGCCGCTCGATCTCGCGGCCATCGAGTACGACGAGGGCGTCCACGCGAAGCACCGCCTGACCGGGTACCACGAGTTCTTCGTCGAGCGCGTCGCGCCGGGCGAGCGCGTGCTCGACGTCGGGAGCGGCAAGGGCGAGCTCGCCCACGACCTCGTGACGCGAGCCGGTGCGACCGTGGTCGGCGTCGACCACGACCCGAGCCACCTCGACTTCGCGCGCTCGCACTTCTCGCACGAGCGCCTCGAGTTCCGGAGCGGCGACGTCCTCGACGGCCTCCCGGAGGGTCACTTCGACGTCGTCGTCCTCTCGAACGTGCTCGAGCACCTCGGCCCGCGCGTCGAGTTCCTGCGCCGGCTCGTCGCCTCGGCGTCGCCGAGCAAGATCCTGATCCGCGTGCCCGTGTACGCGCGCGACTGGACGGTGCCCCTGAAGGCCGAGGTCGGGTTGCTCGCCTACTGGGATCCCGACCACGAGATCGAGTACGACCCGGAGAGCTTTCGCGCCGAGCTCGCGGAGGCGGGCCTCGACGTGACGGAGCTCCTGCTCACCTGGGGCGAGATCTGGGCCCAGGCAGTGCCGCGATGAGGGTCTGGGCGCCGGGCCGGGCCGGGCGGTGGGGGCGGGCCGGCGTCCGCTGGGCGCGGCTTCTCGTCGCGGGGCGACCCGATCCGGGCGTGCGCGTCTTCTACGGGCACGATCGCGTGCCGGGACCCGGGGAGGCGGTCGCCGGCGGAACGGCGAAGTTCCAGCGCCTCGCGAGCCGCTTCCCGAACCACCCGACGGACTTCTCGCTCCTCTACCTGGGCTCGACCTGGATGCCCCGGGACGCCGGCGCGCTGCTGCGGCTCGCGCGGCGGCGGGGCGTGCCGGTCGTGCTGAACCAGAACGGCGTCGGCTACCCGGGCTGGGCGGGCGCCGACACGGAGGACTTCAACCGCCCGCTCCGCCGCGCGCTGGCGGCCGCCGATCACGTCCTCTACCAGAGCGAGTTCTGCAAGCGCTCGGCGGACGAGTTCCTCGGGCAGCCGAGCGGAGCGTGGGAGGTCCTGTACAACGCCGTCGACGTCGGGCACTTCGTTCCGCCCGCCTCGCCGCCCGCCGGCGGCCCGGTGCTGCTCCTCGGGGGAGACCAGTACCAGGCATACCGGCTCGAGCTCGCGCTGCAGACGCTCGCCGCGCTCATCGGCGACCACCCTGATGCGCACCTGCTCGTGACGGGCGAGCTCGCGGTGCCGATCGAGCCGCTCGTCGAGCGCCTCGGGCTGCGCGGCCGTGTGACGGCGGTCGGGCGCTACACGCAGCGCGAGGCGCCGGAGATCTTCCACCGCGCGCACGTCCTTCTCCACACGAAGGTCAACGACCCGTGCCCGAGCCTCGTCATCGAGGCGATGGCGAGCGGGCTGCCCGTCGTCTACGCGAGGAGCGGAGGCGTCCCGGAGCTCGTCGGCGACGACGCGGGGATCGGCGTCGAGCATCCGGATTCGTGGGAGCGCGACGATCCTCCGGCGCCCGAGGCGCTCGCGGATGCGGTCTCACGCGTGCTCGCTGACCGGGAGCGCTTCGCAGAGGCGGCGCGAATCCGCGCGGTCGAGCGGTTCGCGCTCGAACCGTGGCTCGACCGCCACGCTGAGCTCTTCGCCGAGCTCGTCTAGTCGGCCGGTCGCCGGCGGTAGCCCGTGGCTCGTCCACGGAGCGTCGTGAGGTGCACGCGGGCACGCTTCGAGTCGAGCCGGACGAGAGAGCGAAGCGCTCCGCCCAGAGGGCGAACGAGCATTCGGGCGACGACGCGCCGCGGGTAGCGGTTCTTGCGAAGGACGTAGCCGACGCTCGCCCCGTCGCGGTAGGCGATCGCACGTTGCTCGGCAACGGTCAGCGGCTTCGTCGGCATGCGTCACCGTGAGCGCGGGGTCGTAGGCGATCCGCGCGCCGCTCCGAACCGCCCGCACGAGGTAGTCGATCTCCTCGCCCGACGACCATGGTCGTCCCGAGCCGAGGCCGAGCTGCTTCGTCGAACACGCCGACCGCTTCGACGATCCTCGCGCCGGAGGAAGATCGTGAACGAGATCGCGCGGTTCCAGAGGTTGTCGTCCGTCAGCACGACAGCGTCCGACTTCCACGAGGCGGCGAGCGACCGTCCTCGTCCACCTCCCGCCCGGTGAGCCCGTCGAGCGAAGGCTCGGCGGCGAAGCGGCGCGCGACGCGCTCGAGCAGGTCGGGCGGGTAGACGCAGTCGTCGTCGGGGAACGCGACGACATCTGCCGCGACGTGAGCGAGCCCCACGTTGCGGGCGCGTGAGAGTCCGCGCTCGGACCGCAGGCGCATGACGTCGAACGGGCGCCCGGCCAGCGCCTCCGCGACGCGGTCGTCGTCGTTCTGGTCGACGACGAGCAGCCTGAAGCTCGGCGTAGCGTCTGCGCCTCGAGCGAGTCGAAGAGCCGCGCGAGCTCCTCCGCCCGGTCGACCGTGGCGAGGATGAGATCGAAGGTCGGCAGGGCCTCGGCCACGAGGCGGGAGGCTATCGTCCGTTGGCTCGTGAGCACACCAGCCGCCCCGCTCGTGTCCGTCCTCCTCGCGGTGAAGGACGGCGAGCGCTTCCTCCGCACCGCGGTCGCGAGCGTCCTGCGCCAGACGGTCGAGGACCTGGAGCTGATCGTCGTCGACGACGGGTCGAGCGACGCGACACCGGCAATCCTCGAGGAGCTCGACGATCCCCGGGTCACTGTCCTCCGGAACGACGAGCCGCAGGGACTCGCGCGCTCGTTGAACGCTGCGCTCGACCGCGCTCGGGGGACCTACGTGGCGCGGCTCGACGCCGACGACGTGGCGCTGCCCGACCGTCTCGAGCGACAGCTTGCTCACGTCCGGGCGAACCCGGGCGTCGCCGTCCTCGGGAGCGCCGTCCTCGAGCTCGACGAGAGCGATCGCGTCGGTGCGCTGCACGTCATGCCGATCGGGAGCTCGCAGGTCCGCTTCGCCGCGCTCTTCAGCTCGCCGTTCTTCCACCCCACCGTGCTCGTGGAACGCGCAGTTCTCGAGGAGCACGGTCTCCGCTACGACCCGGAGTTCCTCGAGAGCGAGGACTACGACCTCTGGGCGCGGCTCCTCGCCGTTGCGGACGGCGACAACCTCGTCGAGCCGCTCGTGCTCTACCGGACGCATCCCGGACAGGCGTCGCAGCGCCGCCGCGACGTCCAGCAGGACTTCCAGCTCCGCATCGCGCTTCGCGAGATCGAGCGCGTCGCGCCCGATCTCTCTCCGGGCGAGCGCGAGCTTGCCTGGCGCATCGGCGCCGGAGAGCCCGTCGAGCCCGACCAGCTCGATGACGCTTCGGGCGCGTTCGTCGCGCTCGTCGAGGCATTCGAGCATGCAGGTGGCACCGGGATTCGCGAGCGGGCCGCGCGGGCGCTTGGACGAGCCGCCGCGGGCTCGCCCGGTTCGGCCGGCGCGCGAGCAGGTGCCCGCGCGCTCCAGCTCGATCCAGCCATGCCGCTCTCGACGGCGCTCGGCCGCGTCCGACGCGCCTCCGGCGGTCGCGCAGCCCGTCGCCGAGCGGAGGCCGCGCTCGCGGCGATGCGATCCGGGGGAGGCGACCAGATCCGCGTGGCCGCCGTCTTCCCCGAGCCGACGCCCTATCGCGCGCCGCTGCTCGACCGCGTCGCCGCGCTCGACGAGATCGACCTCTCCGTGATCTACGCGGCAGACACCGTCGCCGCGCGCACCTGGCAGGTCGAGCCGGAGCACGAGGCCGTGTTCCTGCGGGGCATGCGCGTCCCGGGTGCGAAGCAGGTCCTGCACCACGACTACCCGGTGACGCCGGGAATCGTCGGCGCGCTCGAGCAGGCGAATCCCGACGTCGTCGTCGTCTCCGGCTGGAGCACGTTCGCGGCGCAGGGCGCCATCGCGTGGAGCCGACTGCGCGGCGTCCCCTACGTCCTTCTCGTGGAGAGCCACGACGAGGGCCCGCGTCCCGGCTGGCGGCGGAAGGTGAAGGGAACCGTCGTGCCGCCGATCGTCCGCGGTGCCTCGGGAGCGCTCGTCACGGGCACGCTCGCCCGGCGCTCGATGATCGACCGCGGTGCGCGGCCCGAGGACGTTCACGTCTTCGCGAACACGATCGACGTCGAGAGGTTCGGCGCGCGCGCGGACGAGCTGGCGTCGCGCCGCTACGACCTACGAGCCGAGCTCGACGTGGCCGATGACGACGTCGTCGTCGTCTCGGTCGCCAGGCTGGTCCGGGAGAAGGGACACGACGTGCTCCTGCACGCAGTCGCCGAGGCCGACGACACGCGGATCGTCCTCGTCCTCGTCGGGGAGGGGCCGGAGCGGGGGCGCCTGCGTCGGCTCGCCGACGAGCTGGGCGTGCGGCTCGTGCTCACGGGCGACCGTCCGTGGGAGCGCATCGTCGAGGCCTACGTCGCGGCCGACGTGTTCGCGCTGCTCTCGGAGCGCGAGCCGTGGGCGGTCGTCGTGAACGAGGCTGCGGCGTGCGGGCTCCCGCTCGTCCTCTCCGACCGCGTCGGCGCTGCGCCGGACCTGCTGGAGGACGGCGAGAACGGCTTCCTCGTCGCGGCCGGTGACATCGCGGCGGCAGCAGCGGCGCTGCGCCGGCTTGCGGGCGACGTCGACGAGCGGCGCCGTCTGGGCGTCCGCTCCCGCGAGCTCGTGCAGGGTTGGGGCTACGGCCCGAGCGTGGACGGCTTCCTCGCGGCGGTCCGGGCGGCTGCCAACCATGCGGGGCGCTAGCCTCAGCGCGTGAGCCAGGCCGCCGAGCGACCGCGCATCCTCGTCCTCAACCAGTACTACTGGCCCGGCGTCGAGGCGACCGCGCACCTGCTGACCGAGCTGTGCGAGGCGCTCGCGGAGGACTACGACGTCGAGGTCGTCACCGGCGTGCTGCACGGCCACGAGGAACAGCCGCGCGAGATCGAGCGGAACGGCGTCCGCATCTCTCGTGTCAGCTCGACCGCGTACGACCGCTCCGAGCTCGGGCGGAGGGCGGCGAACTACTTCTCGTATCTCGGATCGGCGCTGAGCCATGCGCTGCGCGGGTCGCCGCCGGACCTCGTGCTCTGCATGACCGACCCGCCGATCGTCGGCGACCTCGGCGTCGTGGTCGGCCGCCGCTTCGGCGTGCCCGTGCTCGTCATCAGCCAGGACGTGTTTCCCGAGATCGCGACGGAGCTCGGACGCCTCCAGAACCCCGCGGTGATCGGCGTGCTGCGGACCCTGGTCGCGGGCTACCTTCGCCGCGCCGACCGCATCGTCGCGATCGGGGAGACGATGCGTCGCCGCCTCGAGCAGAAGGGCGCTCCCCCCGACCGCCTGCGCGTGATCCCGAACTGGGTGGACACGGGCGAGATCACGCCGCAGCCCCGCGACAACGCCTGGGCCCAGGGCAACGGGCTCGTGGGCAAGTTCGTCGTCATGCACTCGGGCAACGTCGGGCATGCGCAGGACCTCGACAGCCTCGTCCGGGCGGCGACGTTCCTGCGCGACCTCGACGACCTGCTGATCGTCATCGCGGGGTTCGGCGCGCGGCACAACGAGGTGGTCGAGCTGGCGAAGCGCCTCGAGGTGATGGACCACGTGCGCTTCCTCCCGTACCAGAAGCGCGAGCGGCTCTCGCTCTCGCTCTCGAGCGCTGACGTCCACGTCGTCGGGCTGGCGAAGGGCCTCGCGGGCTACGTCGTTCCGAGCCGCCTGTATGGCGTCCTGGCCGCCGGCCGGCCGGTTATCGCGGCCGCGGAGGAGGACAGCGAGACCGCGCGCCTCGTGTCCGAGGTCGGCTGCGGCATCGTCGTCGAGCCCGGGCGGCCGGAGCTCCTCGCCCGCACGATCCGCGCCGCGCGCGACGGCGCGTACGACCTCGAGGGCATGGGGGCGCGCGGCCGGGAGTACGTCGAGCGGGAAGCCGACCGGTCGGTCGCGATGAAGCGGTACCGGGAGCTCGTCGCCGAGCTCCTCGCCGCGTAGGGGCCGGACCTGTCCGGCCCGTCTCCTAACCCTTCGAGTCGAGCAGAGACCGATAGAGCCGGTCGATGTCGTCCACGAGACGCGTGACCGCGTAGCGGGCCCGCACGCGCTCGCGGCCGGCCTCGCCGAGCCTCGTCCGCAACCCTGGATCGCGCGCAAGCATCGCCAGGCGCTCCGCGGCTCCCTCCACGTCCCCCGGCTCGACGAGGAAGCCGTCGATACCGTCCCGCACGACGTCGGGTACGCCACCCACTCGGTTCGCGACGACCGGGGTCCCGGTCGCGAGCGCCTCGATGGCGCTCACGGGAGTCCCCTCGTTCACGGACGGCAGGAAGAACGCGTCGAACAGCCGGTAGAAGCCGGCGACGTCGGGCTGGTAGCCGGCGAAGTACGACGCGCGCGCGATCCCGAGCTTGTGTGCCAGCTCCTCCAGCGGCTCCCGGTCGGGGCCGTCGCCGACGAGGCAGACGACCGCATTCACGCCGCGCTCGCGCAGCGCCGCGACCGCCTGCAGCACGACTCCGGTGTCCTTGACGCCCGTCATGCGGCCGACCCAGCCGACGACGAACGCATCGCGCGGGATCCCGTACAGCTGCCGGTAGTCCATGTCCTCGGAGTCGCCGTCCAGGCGCTCGGCGAGCGGGATCCCGAGGCGGACGACGACGAACTTCTCCGCCGGCGCGACCCCGAGCTCCACGAGGTCGTCGCGCACCTCCGGGCTCACGGCGATGAGCGCGTCCGAGGGGCGGGCGAGCGTCCGCTCGACCTCACGGAAGACCGCCGTCCGCAGCGGGCCGAAGTAGCCCCGTAGGACGTGGCCGTGGAACGTGTGCACGACGACCTTCGGCCGCGCGTCGCCCGCGAGCACCGCTGCCGCCCTGGCGATCGCCCCCGCCTTCGCCGTGTGCGTGTGGAGGATGTGCGGACGCGTCTTGCGCATGATCTCCGCCACCTGGAACGCCGATCGCGCGTCGTGCAGCACGGAGATCTCGCGCTGGATCTCGGGAACGCTGACCACCGAGACGCCGAGCCGGTCGGCCAGGAAGGCCATCGAGTCCTCGCCCCGCGCGAGGCTGCCCGCGACGAGCGTCGTCTCGTAGCCCTTCGGCTCCAGCCCCGAGGTGAGGTTCGCGACGTGGATCGCCGGCCCGCCCATGTTCAGGCGCGCGATGACGCGCAGGACGCGAATCGGCTCGTGCCGGGTCACGCCGCGACGTTATCCGTCTGGGCGGTCCTTCCTCTCCGCAAGCGGTCGCAGTAGGCTTCGCGCGCCCGCATGACGACAGCAGCGCCGTCCGACCACCTCCGCGACGTCTACGAGCGGCGCGGAGAGCTGCAGTATGCGGTGCCCGTCGTGCCGGACCCCACCCTCGATCGCAAGTTCGCGGTCGCCACGGAGGAACTGCGCGCGTTCCTGCCCGTAGCTTCGCTCCTCGACGCAGGGTGCGGCGATGGCCGCTATCTCGCGAGTATCGGGAGGCTCGGCGCGGCTCCGGGCCGGCTCGTCGGTGTCGACATCGCCGAGAGCATCCTGGCCACGGCGGCGCTCGCGGCCGAGCAGGCCGGGATCGAGGTCGAGCTCGAGCGCGCGAACCTCGAACGCCTTCCGTTCGCCGACTCCGAGTTCGAGCTCGTCGTCTGCTTCCAGGCGATCGAGCATCTGCTCGAGCCGAGCCTCGGCATCCGCGAGCTGGCCCGGGTGCTCGCACCGGGCGGCCGGATCGTGCTGACGACAGACAACAGCCGGAGGCTCTTCACGAGGATCCTGAATGCACCCCGGTGGACTGCGCTTCGGCTCGTCGGTAAGCGCGACTTCCGCACCCAGCTCTTCTTCCCGCATCGCCAGTTCTCCGAAGCGGAGCTCAGAACGATGTTCGGGCAGTGCGGGCTCGTCGTCGAGCGCGTCAGGACCTACCGTTTCTCGCTCTTAGGTGCAGGCCCCCGCCTCGTCCGATGGTGTAACCGGATCGACGCACGGCTCCCGGACTTCGGGTTCGGCGACGTGATACTTGTGGTCGCTCGACATCGGCTCGCCTAGCATTCCGTGGCCATGCGCTATGTCGTCACCGGTGCAGCCGGGTTCATCGGCTCGCACCTCCTCCGCACGCTCCTCGATCGCGGCCACGACGCGGTCGGCTGGGATGCGTTCACCGACTACTACGACCCGGCGCTGAAGGAGGAAAACGCGGAGGGGTTGCCGGTCGAGAAGGTCGACCTCGTCGAGGATCCGCTCGATCTCGCGGGCGTCGACGGCGTCTTCCATCTCGCGGGGCAGCCCGGGGTGCGCAGCTTCGGCCTGGTCTTCCCCACGTACGTCCGCCAGAACATCCTCGCGAGCCAGCGCGTCTTCGAAGCGGCGGTCGTCGCCGGCGCGAAGGTGGCGCTCGCCTCCTCGTCCTCCATTTACGGCGAGGCGGCGGCGTACCCGACGCCGGAGGACACGGTCCCGCGCCCGATCTCGCCGTACGGGATCACGAAGCTCGCCTCCGAGCATCTAGCCCGTGCGTACACGCGGGAGTTCGACCTCCACGGCGTCGTACTCCGCTACTTCACGATCTACGGGCCGCGGCAGCGGCCCGACATGGCCTTCACGCGCATGGTCACCTCGCTCGCAGAGGGACTCCCGTTCGAGCTCTACGGCGACGGAACGCAGTCGCGGAGCTTCACGTACGTCGACGACGTCGTCGAGGCGACGATCGCGGCGATGGAGGGCGCCGAGGCAGGCGCCGTGTACAACGTCGGCGGCGGCACCGAGGTCTCGATGCTCGAGGCGATCGAGGCCCTGGGCCGCGTCGCAGGCCGCCGTCTCGAGCTCGTCCGCTCGCCGCGGGTCGAGGGCGACGTCGCTCGCACGGCTGCAGACACGTCGCGGATCGAGGCCGATCTCGGCTGGAAACCGCGCACGTCTTTCGAGGAAGGGCTCGGAGCTCAGTGGAACTGGGCCGCTGATAGGGTCGCGGCCCCATGAGCCAGCCTTATACGTCGCCTGACCTCGAGGGGGAGCAGGAGGTCGATCTCGCCTCGGCCTGGCAGCGGATCAAGCTGCGCTGGTGGCTCCCCGTCCTCGGGCTCGTGGCGGGCGCGATCGTGGGTCTCCTGCTCGCGTTCTCGGGTGGCGAGGTCTGGCGCGCCCAGACGATCGTCTACCTGGGCCAGCCGTTCGCGCCTCTCGGCGGCGGCCAGATCCAGAGCCTCGCGACGAACCCGCGCACGGTCTCGGAGGTTGTCCGCTCCGAGTCAGCGATCGAGGCCGCATCGCAGGCGACGGGCATCTCGCCCTCGAAACTCCGCTCCTCTATCTCGACGAAGGAGTTGACCGCCGTCGGGCAGGTGCGCGGCATCAACCCGCTCATGGAGATCGCGGTGAAGGCCGAAGGCCGGCGCAAGGCCGAGGGCGCTGCCGACGTGCTCGCGCAGCGGGTCGTCGAAGGCGTGTCGACGTACGTGTCGGAGAAGGTCGACCTGCTCGAGCGCCAGGTCGACGTGAGCGAGGCTCAGCTCGCCGCCGTCGAAGCGCGCATCGCGCAGGCGCAGAGGCAGCAGGACGAGCTGCTCACGAACACGGGGCTCGCCCCCGTCGAGCGGCTGCTCCTGAGCCAGAACCTGAACGCGGTCATCACCACCGCCGACGCCCGTCGCTCGGCGCTGCAGGACGACCTCTTCGAGTCGCGCCAGCTCCTGAACCTCGCGGAGAGCGTCGAGTCGAGTCGGGTCGTCGAGCAGGCACGCGCCGTGAAGACGACCGCGCGCTCGTCGCGGACGTCGCTCCTCATCGGCGCGCTGATCGGGCTCGTCGTCGGGCTCGTCGCCGCCCTGGCGGCCGAGCCGATCCTCGCCCGGCGGCGGTCTTCGGCAAGCGAGGGCTGATGCTCGAAGGGAAGCGGGTCGCCGTCGTGGTGCCCGCGTACGACGAGGAGGCTCTCGTCGGCGAGACGCTTCGCGGCATCCCCGAGTTCGTGGACGCGGTGTACGTCGTCGACGACGCCTCGCGCGACGCGACCGGCGAACGTGCTCGAGAGCTGGGGGATGCGCGGATCGAGGTCGTCCGGAACGAGAGCAATCAGGGCGTGGGCGCGGCGATCGTCACGGGCTACAGGCGCTCGCTGGACGACGGTGTCGATGTGGCGTGCGTCATGGCCGCCGACAACCAGATGGACCCGGCCGAGCTTCGTGGGCTCGTCGAGCCGGTCGCGCGCGGCGAGGTCGACTACGCGAAGGCGAACCGCCTCGTGTCGGGCGAGGCCTGGAAGATCATCCCGCGCACGCGCTACCTCGGGAACGCGGTGCTCTCGCTCCTGACGAAGATCGCCTCGGGCTACTGGCACGTCGCCGACTCACAGGCCGGCTACACCGCGATCTCGCGGGAGGCGCTCGAGCGGCTCGACCTCGACGGCATCTATCCCCGTTACGGGTTCCCCAACGACATGCTCGTCCACCTGAACGTGCAGAACGCGCGTGTCCGGGACGTCCCCTCGCGGCCGATCTACCACGAGAACGGACAGTCCGGAATCCGGCTCCGGTCGGTGATCCCGCGGATCTCGTGGCTGCTCTTCAAGGCGTTCTGGTGGCGGCTCGGCCAGAAGTACGTCATCCGGGACTTCCACCCGCTCGTGTTCTTCTACGTCTTCGGGCTTCTGATGACGACGGTGGGCATCGTGCTCGGCGCAATCGAGGTGATCCTGCGCATCGCCGGCAACCAGATCCCGGCCGCGACGATCGTCCTCGTGGCGGTTCTCGTGATCGCCGGCATCCAGCTGACGCTCTTCGCGATGTGGTTCGACATGGAGGCGAACAAGGAACTTCGCTAGGTGCGCAAATTTCGTACCGCGCGGCCGTTGCCCAGGCGGCAAAGGCCGATCATGATCAGACGCGGTCATGCTGCGGCCACTCCTGCTCGTGAAAATCGGCCTGGGAGGGCTCGTCCTCGCTGCGCGTTGGGGGCAGAGCGGGGCCGGGGAGCACGCCGAGGAGACTCCCGTCGAGGAGGCTCCAGTCGATGAGCCCTCCGCCGAAGAGCCCTCCGTCGAGGAGCCCTGGGAGTTTCTGCGGCGCCACCTCGAGTACGAGCTGAGCGGCCAGTTCGCCCGGTCGTGGGACGAGCTCCATCCGGCGCATCAGCAGGTCGTGACGCGCGAGCGCTACGCCGAGTGCAGGGCCGAGCTCTTCGAGCGCTCGGGCCCGTCCACCGAGCTGCGGTCCTTCGAGGTGGTCGAGGTGACCGACGACGCCGCCCCGATCGCGGGGATCCCCGAGCCCAGCTCGAAGGCGGTGACTGCCGAGATCACGATCGGCGTCAACGGCGACTCGCGGTCGGCACTCGACACGCTCCACGCCGTGCGCGTCGACGGCCGCTGGACGTGGGTCTTCCCGGCGGGCGTCTACCAGGCGTACGCCTCCGGCTCGAGCCCGGCCGCCGCGACGAGCTAGCGGTACCCGTTCGAGCGATTCCCGGCGCGGCCGCTCGCGCCGACGATGGGCGTAATGGGCCGCTTCGCCGCAGTCGCCGCAGTCGTGCTCGCCCTGGTCGCGGCGACGGCGCTCGCGCAGCCCTCCGCGACGAGCGTCACAGCGGCCCAGCTCACCACCAGCTTCAAGCGGTCGACGGGCGACAAGCTGGTCCTCAACCGGAAGATGTCCTATCCGGGCCACTACAAGGCCTACGACGTCGGGCCGATCTCGATCGCCAACAAGGGGAAGTACGGGCAGTTCACCGTCTACCTCGTCACGGGAGCCGACCTCGAGGCGGAGGTCACCGACCTCCTCGCCGACTCCCGCACGGGGATGCTCGGCGCGCCCGGCGCGGGGAAGATCTACTGGGAAGAGGGCACGACGCTCTACGGCGACCACTACTGGATGGCGAAGCGCCGCTACGGCACCAACGTCGTCCTCTGGTGGATCGGCTCGAACCCGGTCAAGAGGACCGACGCGAGCTTCAAGCGCCTCCACAAGACGCTCACCGCCGCGACGCGCTAACCCTGACGCACTGTGGCGTGAGCCACGAGGCGGAACCGAGGAGATCGGCTGTTTGCGTCGTATGAGGACCGATGCCACCGCGGCTCCGTCGCGGCTAGCATCGGTTTCATGCCGACCTCACTCGTCACCGGCGGCGCAGGCTTCCTCGGCTCACATCTCTGCGAGTCGCTGCTCGAGCGCGGTCACCGGGTCCTCTGTCTCGACAACCTCGAGACCGGCTCGCTCGCGAACATCGAGCACCTCCGCGACGACCGCTTCGTCTTCCTGAACCACGACGTCATCGAGCACATCGCGATCGAGGAGCCGCTCGACTTCGTTTTCCACCTCGCCGCGCTGGCGAGCCCGATCGACTACCTCCGCCTTCCGCTGCACTCGCTGAAGGCCGGCTCGTACGGGACGCACCACGCGCTCGGGCTCGCGAAGTTCAAGCGCGCCCGCTTCGTTCTCGCCTCCACGAGCGAGGTGTACGGCGACCCGCAGGTGCACCCGCAGCCCGAGACCTACTGGGGCCACGTGAACCCGGTCGGGCCGCGCGGCGTCTACGACGAGGCGAAGCGCTACGCCGAGGCGCTCACGATGGCCTACCACCGCCAGCAGGGCGTGAACACCGCGATCGTGCGGATCTTCAACACGTACGGCGCGCGGATGCGGCCGAGCGACGGACGTGCGATCCCGACCTTCCTTCGGCAGGCCCTGGAAGCGCGGCCGCTCACCGTGTTCGGCGACGGCTCGCAGACGCGCAGCTTCTGCTACGTCGACGACCTGATCCGCGGGATCGTGCTCCTGGCCGAGTCGGAGGAGCACCTGCCGGTCAACATCGGCAACCCGGACGAGAAGTCGCTGCTCGAGCTCGCGGAGACGGTGCTCAGGCTCACGGGCTCGTCCAGCCAGATCATCTTCGAGTCGCTGCCGGTCGACGACCCGCAGGTCCGCCAGCCCGACATCACGCGCGCGAAGCAGCTGCTCGGCTGGGAGCCGGAGGTCGAGCTCGAGGAGGGCCTCCGCAAGACGATCGCCTCGCTCGGTCGCGAGGCAGCCGTCGGCTCTGCCTGAGCCGTCGGGCGTGAGCCTCTCCGAGCAGTACGAGAAGCATCATCGGGAGCGGCGGGACGAGGGCGACTTCGTCTTCGTGCCGGAGCGGATCCCGTTCTTCCAGGAGGCGATCGGGCGCGGCCGGCGGGTGCTCGACCTCGGCTGCCGCTCGGGTGCGTTCACACGGCACTTCCTCGACGGGAACGAGGTCGTCGGCCTCGACGTCGACCGCGATCGCGCTCGACAAGGCTGCGGAGCTCGGCATCGAGCCCGTCGTCGCGAACGTCGAGGAGCCGCTTCCCTTCGACGACGCGAGCTTCGACGCGGTCGTGGCCGGGGAGCTCTTCGAGCACCTGCGCTTCCCCGAGGGCGTGGTCGGCGAGGTGAGGCGAGTGCTGCGGCCCGGCGGCGTGCTCGTGGGCTCCGTCCCGAACGCCTTCCGGGTCCAGAGCCGCCTGCGCTTCCTCCGCGGCCGCCCGCCGGAGGACGACCCGACGCATCTGCACATGTTCTCGCCGGGGCAGATGAACGCGCTGCTCGCAGGCTTCTCGGACGTTCGGATCGAGTTCGTCGGCGGCCGCTACCGCCGCCTGAGCCCGCGGCTCTTCGCCCGTGACCTCGTGTTCAGCGCCCGCAGGCCGTAGCCGTCGAGAAGCCGGTCGCCTAGACCGGAGCGAGTCCGCGGGCCTTGCGGCTGGCGGCGGTCTGGCGTCTCTGCGCCGACAGCTCGAGCTTGCGCATGCGAATGCCCGCAGGTGTGACCTCGACGCACTCGTCCTCGTGGATGTACTCGAGCGCCTGGTCGAGCGACAGCGGGCGTGGTGGGATGAGGCGGACGGTTGTGTCGGCGGACGGAGCCCGTGTGTTCGTGAGCTTCTTCTCCTTCGTCGCGTTCACGTCGAGGTCGTCCGCGCGGGCGTTCTCGCCAACGATCATGCCCTCGTACACCTCGACGCCCGGGCCGACGAAGAGCGAGCCGCGCTCCTGGAGGTTCAGGATCGCGTACGAGGTCGTCTTCCCGCGTCGATCCGCGACGAGCGCGCCGGTCGGCCTTGTGCGGAGCTCCCCGAACCACGGTTCGAACCGCTCGAAGACCTGGTGCAGGATTCCGGTGCCGCGGGTCTCGGTCAGGAATTCCGTACGGAAGCCGATGAGCCCGCGCGCAGGAACGAGCACGTCCATCCGGATCCATCCGCTGCCGTGGTTGACGAGCGCCTCGGTGCGTCCCTTGCGCAGCGCGAACAGCTGAGTGAGGACGCCGAGGTACTCCTCGGGAGCGTCCACGGAGACGCGCTCCACGGGCTCGTTCACGACCCCGTCGATCTCCTTCGTCACGACCTGCGGCTTCCCGACCGTGAGCTCGAAGCCCTCTCGGCGCATCTGCTCGACCAGGACCGCGAGCTGCAGCTCACCGCGCCCCTGCACCTCCCACGCGTCGGGCGACTCGGT
Source organism: uncultured Actinomycetes bacterium (assembly GCA_963793035.1). Taxonomy (GTDB): domain Bacteria; phylum Actinomycetota; class Thermoleophilia; order Gaiellales; family Gaiellaceae; genus GMQP-bins7. The sequence continues at coordinate 258,958 of CAWBYI010000008.1, read as the reverse complement.
CGGAAGGACACGGAGTGAGACGTTGCCGACGAGCTCGGCCTGGAGCCGCGCCTCGACGAGCGTTGCCGTGACCTTGTCCCCCGAGTTGCCGGCCAGCGGGGAGGTGTTGATCCCGATCGTGATCGACAGCGACGGCTCGTCCACCGTGATCACCGGGAGCGGGCGCGGGTCGTCGGGATCTGCGAGCGTCTCGCCGATCGTGACTTCGGCAATGCCGGCGACGGCGATGATCTCGCCCGGCTCGGCCACCTCGGCGGCCACCCGGTCGAGCGCCTCCGTGACGTAGAGCTCCGTCACCTTCGCCCGCTCGATCGTGCCGTCCGCCCGGCACCAGGCAACCTGCTGGCCCCGCCGGATCGTCCCCTGCGCGACGCGGCAGAGCGCCAGCCGACCGACGTAGTCCGATGCGTCGAGGTTCGTGACGAGCGCCTGCAGCGGATGATCCTGGTCGTACGTCGGCGCCGGGATGTGCTCGAGGATCAGCTCGAGCAGCGGGCGCAGATCGTCCTCGAGCCCGTCCGGGTCGGGGCTCAGCGAGGCGCGTCCCGCCCGCGCATTGCAGTAGACGATCGGAAACTCGATCTGGCTCTCGTCGGCATCGAGGTCGAGAAAGAGCTCGTAGACCTCGTTGACCACGGCCTCGATGCGCGCGTCGGGCCGGTCGACCTTGTTGACCACGAGGATCACGGGGAGCCGGGCCTCGAGTGCCTTCCGGAGCACGAAGCGTGTCTGCGGCAGTGGGCCCTCGCTCGCATCGACGAGGAGGAGCACGCCGTCGACCATCGTCAGCCCGCGCTCGACCTCACCGCCGAAGTCCGCGTGGCCCGGCGTGTCCACGATGTTGATCTTCGTACCGCCGTAGCGGACTGCCGTGTTCTTGGCGAGGATCGTGATGCCCTTCTCGCGCTCGAGGTCCATGGTGTCGAGCACGCGCTCGTTGACGTTCTGGTTCGCCCGGAACGCACCGGACTCCCAGAGCAGAGCGTCGACGAGCGTCGTCTTGCCGTGGTCGACGTGCGCGACGATCGCGACGTTGCGGAGCTCGGAGCGGACGGCCACGCGCCGAGGGTATCCGTGATGGGCTCCGGCCCGGTGAGCGCCGGTCGAGGTGCTCAGTGGTGCCTACGCCGTGTTGTCGCCCGGGAACGAGGAGCTGCTCGTGCGGGCCGGACGACCGGCGCCCGCCCGCCGTCCCGCGCGGCCGAGAGCAGTCAGCGGGCGTCGAGCAAGCCCCTGACCGAGCCTCCCAGCGCGTACCTCAGCTCGCGGTACCGACGCTTGCCGCGCTGCGAGAGGGTGAAGAGCTCCGGATACGCCTTCCTGCGATTGGCTTCGTAGTCAGGGGGCACGACGTTCGTCCTCAGGAGATCCTGATTCCGGAGCACGTACTCCGAAGAGTTCCTCCGGCTGAGCTTCACCTTCTTGAACCACGACAGATGCGACGTGAGGTCAGGCTTCCGCTCGCGCATGTGCCGAGACCGGTACGTGATTGCAGGCGATGCTCTGGGCAATCTCGTCCGGCGAGTACACGGCGTGCGCGAACGACCGGAACTTCCTCTCGATGTCCTCGCGCCGGTAGCAGTACGAGTACTCGTACACGAGGCTCTTCGGCCACTCGATCGGCCTCATCGTCCACGTCTGGCGATGCTGCCCCATCTCGGTGTCGTGGTGTCGGATCTCGCCGACCCTCACGAGAGTCGTCGCTCGCCGGTCCAGCCACAGGTTGTCGATGTCGTACCAGTAGCGCGTCCTCGGCAGGGGGACCACGGGCGCTCCGAGCTTCGCGACCTTTCTGCACAGGTAGTCGTAGTTCTCGTCGGACGAGACGTCGAGCGCCTCGTCGGCGTCGGAGACGAGGACCCACGTGTCGTCGTCGTACGTGTCGAGGAGGTACTCCCGGGCGAGCTCTCGCTGCGCCCGGTCCGCCGCCAGGCCCTGCTCGTCGATGCGCGCGGGATCGACCTCCGGAAACCGATGCGTACCCGAGATGATCGTCAGCCGATCCTTGAACGGATCGAAGCGCGGATCGCCGTCGATCATCTCCCGGGCATGGAGGCCCTTGAACTCGGCCTGGTGCGTGTACTCGTTCTCGACGAGCACCCACTCCGTGACATGCCGCGCCCCGAGGTTCAGCTTGATCAGCAGGACTTCCTTCTCGTGCGGCTCCGAGAAGAGAAAGGCGTCGACGATTCTCATCTCGCCTTCCTCGTGACCTCGCCCGGAGACGTCGGGAGCGCTACGCGGACTCGCGACCGCCGAAGGCGGCGCGCCGCGCGACGTCTGCCTCGTCCACCATGTGCCCGTCTCGCGAGACGTAGCCGTCCTTGCCGCCGATGACGAGGAGCACGAGGTCGTCCTCGTCGCTCGCGTTCGAGACCTTGCGCGGCGTCGTCGACTCCACGTGCAGGAGGCCACCCGGCCCGAGGACGCGCTCCTCGCCCTCGACCTCGACCCGCGCCGTGCCCTGATGGACGAAGTAGAGCTCGTCCTGCGTGTCGTGGTAGTGGTGGAAGCCCTCGTAGCTCGGCGGGTAGACGATCGCGTTGACGCCGAAGGCCGTCACCCCGAGCGGGACGCGGATCTTGCGGAACCCGTAGCTCTCGCCGAGCTCCTCGATCGAGCTGATTGCGTACGTGGCCATCACGGCTCCTTTCCGTCGAGCAGGAAGTCAGCGGTTCGCCGCAAGCCGTCCTCGAGGTCGACTTTCGGCTCGAACCCGATCAAGTTCCTCGCCTCGCTCACGTCGGCCCACGAGTTGCGCAGGTCGCCGGGGCGGGCAGGGAGGTAGTTGCGCTCGACGGGCTTGTCGAGCAGCCGGCCGATCGCGTCGGCGAGCTCGTTGACGGAGGTCGGCGCTCCGCCCGAGACGTTGAGGATGCGCCCGCTCGCGCCCTCAGCGTCCGCGGCGAGGATGTTCGCGGCGACGACGTTGTCGACGTACGTGAAGTCGCGCGACTGCTCGCCGTCGTCGAAGATCGTCACCGGCTCGCCGGCGGCGATCGCGGTGATGAAGAGCGGCACGACCGCCGCGTACTGCGACGTCGGGTCCTGCCGCGGGCCGAAGACGTTGAAGTAGCGGAGCACGACGGTCTCGAACGAGTGGTAGACGCGGCTGAAGCTCACGCAGTAGCGCTCCGCGGCGAGCTTCGCGACCCCGTACGGGGAGATCGGGTCGGGCGCCATCGACTCGCGCAGCGGCAGCTCGTCCTGGTTGCCGTAGATGGACGAGGACGACGCGAACACGACCCGGCGCACGCCCTCGTCGCGGGCCGCGAGTTGGACGTTGAGCGTTCCCTCGACGTTGACCGCGCTCGACGTGAGCGGGTCCTGTACCGAGCGCGGCACCGACCCGAGCGCGCCGAGGTGGAAGACGATCTCCACGCCGCGAACAGCGTTGTGCACGCGCTCGTAGCTTCGGAGCTCCCCCTCGACGATCTCGACGTCGTGGTCGAGCCCGTCCAGGTTCCTGCGGCTCCCGGTGGAGAAGTTGTCGAGCACGCGCACGTCGTCGCCGCGCGCGAGCAGGCCGCGGACGAGGTTCGAGCCGATGAAGCCGGCGCCGCCTGTGACGAGCACCTTCATACGGCGTCATCTTCAACGCTCGCCGCGCCGGCTGCCGCGAGACCGAGCATGAGACTCGTGGCCGCCTGGATCGGGATGCCCGAGACGATCCCGAGCGAACCCCACTCGCCGGCGAGCGTCAGGAGCGCGCCGAGCGACACGAGGCCTGCTCCGACGGCCCATGGCGGGGGAGCGCGTCGCGCCGTTCGCCATGCGAGCAGGAGCGCCGAGCCGCCGACCGCGAGGAGCAGGGCGAACCCGACGATCCCGGCGTCGGCGAGGACCTGGATGTAGAGGTTCTGGACGCCCCAGCGATTCTCGCGAGACGGAAACGCGAGCTCCACGACGTCCGGGAAGCGCTTGCGTGCGTCCGGCACGTACGGCTCGAAGACCTCCGGGCTCGACGAGCGCTGCCAGCCGACACCCGCAACGGGGTTGTCCTGGAAGATGCGCAACCCGATGTAGGCGAGCACCGTGCGCTGGGAGTAGGTCTCGACGCCGACCGGGGCGTCGTCACGTACGCCGAGGAAGCGCAGGAAGTCCTCGAGCGCGTCTCCGCGAACGGCTGCGACTCCTCCGGCGACCGCGAGGACGACCGCGGCCAGCGCGGCGAGCTGCCGGGCGGACGGCGCGAAGCGCGCGCGGGAGGCGATCGCGACCGCGAGCATTCCCACCGCCAGGCCGCCGGCTGCCGCTACCGACCCCGCGAGCACGAGCCCGAGCAGTCCGGCCACGAGCGCAGGGACGAAGAGCGACGGCACGGGGAGGTTCCGGCGCGAGGCCACGATCCCGCCCGCGGCCAGGCTGAGCGCGATCGCCGAGAGCGCCGCGAGGTCGTGGTGGCCGAGGAACGAGGGCTGGCGCCAGCCGGCGTTCCAGGCGTCGAACACGTCCAGGCCGAAGAACTGGAGCAGCGCGACCGCGGTCGCCGCGACGCTCCAGAGCACGAGCGCGCCGAGGAAGATGGCGAGATCGTCGCGGCGTCGCACGAGCAGCGGGACCGCCACCGCGAGGAGCGCGTACTCGCAGAGCTTCGCGAACGTCACGAAGTGGCTCGCGAACTCGTCGTCGTCGACCGCGGCGGGCCTCAGCGCCCCGAAGGCGAGCCACACCAGGAGCGCCGCGCCGAAGATCCAGAGCCAGCGCGCTCGCAGGAGCGGGGCAACGCCGAGTCGCACGGCTGACACGACCGCGGCGACGACGACGAGAAGCACGGCGAGATCGGAGGGCCTGACGTCGACGGTCGTCGAGCCGACGTCGATGCCGAACGTCCCCCAGCGCTGATGCTGCTCGTGGAGGAAGACGAAGGGGATCGACGCCGCGAGGACGATCGCGCCGAGGCTCGCCCGGTCCGTGAGGAGAGCGGGGACGCTCCGCAGCGCGGGTGTGGAAGGGAGCTCGGGGGCCGCGTTCGCCACCCGGAGGACTATAGGAACTCGCCGAGATCGCCCGGCTCGGGGGGCGGAAGCCCAGCGAGACCCTGGCTTACACTGACCCCTCGATGTCCTCTCGCGTCTTCCGGCGCAGGTCGGCGACGGCTGCGTGGGTCTACGCCGCCGCTGCGTTCGGGATCCTCGCCTCGATCGTCGCCGCGCGCGTCTTCACCGTCGCGCAGTTCGGCGTCTTCATGACCGCGCTCGCGCTGGTCGGGTTCTTCCAGACGCTCCTCGACCTCACCGTGGAGGAGGCGCTGACGAAGTACGGCTTCCGCTACGTCTCCACCGGGGACTGGGGCCGTCTTCGGCGCCTCTTCCGGCAGGCGTTCCTCGTCAAGCTCGTCGGCGGCGCTCTGGCGACCCTCATCCTGCTCGCGCTCGCACCGCTCGCGGACTCGATCTTCGACGAGCAGGGCGTCGGCGCCGCGCTCGTCGCGGCGTCTCTCCTGCCCCTCGTCCAGGCGTCCGAGAACATCGGCGCGACGGCACTGCTCCTGCACAGCCGCTACGACCTCCGCGGCGTCTACCAGGCGGGGAGCGGCGTGCTACGTCTCATCGCGATCGCGATCGGAGTCCAGTACGGCGTCACCGAGGCGCTGGCGGCGATCGTGGTCGCCCAGGCGATCTCGACCGGGGTCGCGTCCGGTGTCGGGCTCGTCGCCATCCGGCGCTTCCCGGCGGCGCCCGCCCGGCCGCTCGACGAGGACGTGCCGGGCATCCGGTCCTTCGTGCTGCAGTCGAGTCTCGCGACGGGAGTCGTGTCCCTGCGAACGACGCTCGTCCCGGTGCTGCTCGGCGTCGTCGCCGGGCCGACGCAGGTCGGCTACTTCCGCATCGCCCAGAGCCCGCAGACCGGGCTCGCCGCGGCAAGCTCGCCGGCGCGGCTCGTCCTGCTCACGGAGCAGACGCGGGACTGGGAGCGCGGCCAGCGCGAGAGCGTGCTGCAGGGGATCCGCAAGTACACGCTCGGCGCCGGCGCGATCATGCTCGTCGCCGTCCCCGTCTTCTACCTCGCGATGCCGTGGCTCGTGGACGTCGTGTTCGGCGAGAAGTACGCGGACGCCGTCCAAGCGGCGCGGATCATCCTCCTGGCGGCCGCGATCCAGTTCGCGATCGGCTGGACGAAGTCCCTTCCCGTCACGGTGGGCCGGCCGCAGCTCCGGATCGTGACGCACGGCATCGAGACCCTGGTCGTCATCCCGCTCGTGATCGTCCTGGGCGCGGAGTGGGGAGCCACCGGCGCCGCCGTGGCCGTTCTCGTGTCGACCCTCGTCTTCGCCGCCTCCTGGGCCGTAGCGCTCTCGCGCCTGCGGACGCACATGACCACGGATCCCGCGCCGCTCGCCAGCGGAACCGCCCCGTGAACGTCCTCGTCGTTTCCGGCATCTGGCCCCCCGACCCGGGCGGCCCGGCGAGCCACGCGCCCGCGCTCGCGGACTTCCTGCTCGGACGAGGCCATACGGTCGAGGTCGTCACGACGGCCGACCACGCACCCGAAACGCGGGACTACCGGGTGACCTGGGTGTCGCGCGGGCTGCCGCCGGGCGTGCGGCACGCGGCCGCGGTCCGGGCGATCGCTCGACGAGGGAGAAGGAGTGACGTCGTGTACGCCACGAGCATGGTGCGGCGGGCCGCGCTCGGGGCCGCTCTCGCGCGGCGCCCGCTCGTGGTCAAGCTCGTCTCGGACGAGGTGTTCGAGCGGCAGCAGCGCGAAGGGCGCTTCGCGGGGACGCTCGACGAGTTCCAGCGCGCCGGCGGCGCCCGCGTGGGCTTCCTTCGCTCGAGCCGCAACCGCGCGCTGCGGAGCGCCCGCCACGTCCTCTGCCCGAGCTCTTATCTCTGCGACGTGGCACTCGGTTGGGGCCTCGATCCCGGGCGGCTGTCCGTGCTCCCGAACCCGGCGCCCGAGGTGCCGGTGCTTCCCTCGCGCGACGTGCTTCGCGGCGAGCTCGAGCTGTCCGGCCCGACGCTCGCGTTCGCGGGCCGGCTCGGGCCGCAGAAGTCGCTCGACGTCGCGCTCGAGGCAGTCGCCGAGCTGCCGGACGTCACGCTCGTCGTAGCGGGCGACGGGCCCGATCGTGGCGCGCTCGAGCGGCGTGCGCGCGAGCTCGGCGTCGACGGGCGTGCGCGCTTCCTCGGCAGCGTCCCGCGCGATGACGTGCTTCGCCTGTTCCGGGCGGCCGATGCCTCCGTGCTCAGCTCGTCCTGGGAGAACCTCCCGCACACGGTGCTCGAGGCGCTCGCCGTGGGAAGCCCCGTGATCGCCACCTCGGTGGGGGGCGTGCCGGAGGTCGTGCGGGACGGAGAGAACGGCCTCCTCGTCCCGGCGCGCGACCCACGGGCGCTGGCCGAGGCGATCCGCCGCTTCTTCGCGGACGAGGACCTCCGCGCCCGGCTCGCGGCTGCTGCTGCGGGCTCCGTCGCCGGGTACACCGAGGACGCCGTCTTCTCGCGCATCGAGGAGCGGCTCGCGGAGGCGGCGCGGCGATGAAGCGGAAGCTGCTCATGGTCGGGCGGATGCGCTACGCGCTGCCGCTCTCGCCCTCGCTCGCGCAGAAGTTCGACGCGCTCGACGAGGAGCTCGACGTGCGCGTCCTCGGGAGCTCGGGCGGCGGGAACGGTGCGGACCCGCGCTTCGCGCTCGCGCCGCCGGTGCGCCCGCGCGCGCTCGACGGCGCCGCGTTCTACGCGCTGCTGCCGTTCCGGGTCGCGAGGGAGCTCCGGCGCTTTCGCCCGGACGCGGTCCTCGTCCAGGGCGGGCAGGAGACCGCGCTCACGCTCGTCGGCCGGGCTCTCGCCCGCGTCCCGACACGCGTCGTCGCCGACGTCCACGGCGACCCGGCCGCCGCGACGCGGCTGTACGGGTCTCCGCTCCGCAAGGCGCTCTCGCCGCTCGGCGACGCGCTCGCGCGGGCCGGCCTGCGCCGCGCGGACGGCGTCCGGACGATCTCGGACTACACCTCGGGCGTCGTTCGCAGCGCTGGCGTCGAGCCGACGGCGACGTTCGCTGCGTTCATGGACCTCGAGCCGTTCGTCGCAGCGCCGCCCGCGCCGATGCCCGAGCGGCCGCGGGCGCTGTTCGTGGGCGTGCTCGAGCGCTACAAGGCGATCGACGTCCTCGCCGACGCCTGGCGCCTAGCGGCGCCGCGCGTTCCGGAGGCGATGCTCGAGATCGTCGGCCGCGGGACCCTGCGCGACGTCGCCGAGCGGCTGGTCGCGGACCTCCCCGAGCAGACGCGCTGGCGCGAGGCGTTGTCGACCGACGAGGTTGCACGGGCGCTCGACGAGTCGACGGTGCTCGTGCTGCCCTCCCGTTCTGAGGGTCTCGGCCGAGTCGTCGTCGAGGCGTTCTGCCGCGGGCGCGGAGTCGTCGGCAGCCGGGTCGGCGGGATCCCGGATCTCGTTGCCGACGGGGAGAGCGGCCTGCTCGTGCCGCCAGGCGACGCGCACGCCCTTGCCGAGGCGCTCGTGCGCGTGCTCGGGGACCGCGAGCTGGCCGGCCGCCTGGGCGCCGAGGGACGTCAGGAGCGTCGAGCCGTGGCTCGCGACGCCCGACGAGTACGCGCGCCAGGTCAGCGAGCTCGTCGAGCGCGTCGTCTCGAGCCCCGGCGTCTAGCATCCCGCCCATGCGCGAGCTGGCTCCAGGGGTGTGGCACTGGGAGGCGCGGCATCCGGAGTGGAGCCCGGGCGAGGAGTGGGACGAGCTCGTGTCGTCCTACGCGATCGACGACGGAGAGCGTCTGCTCCTCTTCGACCCGCTGCGCGGTTCCGAACGAGATCGAGGCGCTCGCAGCCGACCGCGAGGAGCGACCCGTGGAGCACGTGCTGGCGACGCACGGCGGGCCGATGGACCGGGCCGCTCTCGAGCGCGCGCTCGCCTGACGCCGCGTCCCGCGCCCGAGACGACGCGCCCTACACTCACGCTCCATGCGCGCGGACCGTGCGAAGCAGCTGCTGAAGAACGGCGTCTACCGGGCGATCGGCGAGACCGCCAGCGGCCTCGGTACGGTCGACGGCCAGCAGGAGCGGACGCTGCGCGTGCTCATGTACCACAAGGTCAACGACCTCTGGCCGAACCCGACGACCGTGCCGACCGCGGTGTTCGCCCAGCAGATGGAGCTCCTCGGCGAGCTCGGCTACGTCGTCGTCTCGCTCGACGACGTGCTCGACCACTACCTCGAAGGAGCGCCGCTGCCCGAGCGTGCCGTCCTGATCACGTTCGACGACGGGTATCGAGACAACCTCGAGAACGCGCTGCCGATCCTGCAGCAGCACCGCTACCCGGCCGTTCTCTTCGCCCCGATCGGCTTTCTCGACTCGGACCGGCCGCTTCCGCACGAGGAGGCGCTGCGCGTGCTCGGGGTCGTGAACAGGACCGTCGACTGGGACGAGCTCGCCGAGCTCGAGGCCGGCGGCATCCGCATCGAGTCCCACGGCATCGGTCACCGTCCGGTCTCCGAGCTCGAGCCGGGCGAGGCGCTGCGCGAGATCGCGCTCTCGAAGCTCCGGCTCGAGGAGCGGCTCGGGCGAGGGGTCGACGCCTTCGCGTTCGTCAAGGGCTCCCACGCCGACTACCGGCCCGAGCACGCGAGCCTCGTCCAGCAGGCGGGCTACAAGCTCGCGTTCACGTCGGTCTCCGGGGCGAACGGGCCGGCAAGCGACCGCTACCGGCTCCGCCGCTACAACGTGGAGCCGTATCCCGCGCGGACGTTCGAGCTCGTCCTCGAGGGCGCGTGCGATCTCATCGCCGTCAAGGACACGGTGCTCGGCACGCATGCACGGCGGGCGCTGAACTCCGCGCTCGGAACCGCCACGCGGTGAGGGCGGGATGAGCTTCGAGACCGTCCGCTACACGCAAGAGCGCCGCGGGGACCTCGTCGCGCTGCTTGCCCGCGTCGGCACGACGCAGCTCACCGACGAGGAGTTCGCGTGGTGGTTCGACCGCAACCCGGCGGGCGAAGGGATCGTCTCGCTGGCCGTGGACGGAGGGGAGGTGGTCGGGGTCGCGGCGATGAGCTTCTTCCGCACCGCGCTCGACGGCGACGTGACGCGGCTCGCGATCCCGGTGAACGTGGCGACCGATCCGCGCTACCGCGGCCAGGGCGTGTTCTCGACCCTCGAGCAGGAGAACGAGCGTGCGGCCGCGGAGGCGGGGTCGCCGCTGACGGTGACGTTCCCGAACGGCGCCTCGCATCCGATCTTCGTGACCCGGCTCGGCTGGATCGACCTGCCGCGGCTTCGGCTGTGGGCGAGGCCGCTGCGCGTCGGCGCCGTCGCCCGGTACCTGCTCGGCCGGCCCGGCGAGCAGGGCGGGCTCCGCGCCCCGGACGTGGCGCCGACGGGGTCGAACGGCCTCGAGGTGCGGCCCGTCGAGCGCTTCGGCCCCGACTTCGACGCGCTCGGGGCCAGCGCGGGCGCCGGCTACGGGAACCACTTCGTCCGCGACGCCGAGTACTTCAACTGGCGCTACCTCGACTCTCCCCGCGACTACCGGTGTTTCGGTGCGTACCGGAACGGGGAGCTGACCGGCGTCGCGGTCGTGGGGCACACGTTCAAGCACGGCGTTTCGGCGGGGTTCCTCGCCGATCTCGTGGTCGCGCCGGGCGACTCGAGCTCGACCCGTGCGGTGCTGCGGCGCTCGCTCGACGAGGTGCGCGGCGGCGCCGACGCACTCGTCCTTCTGCCGCCGCGGGACGCCGCGACCAGACGTGCGCTCCTCGCCTCGGGCTTCGCGCCGACGAACAAGAAGCTCCGCTTCATCGGCAAGACGCTCCACGAGGACGCGTACCTCGTCGCGAGCCGGGATGCGTGGCACTTCACCCTCGGTGACTTCGACTTCTTCTGATGAAGCTCGTCTTCATCACGCAGCAGGTCGATCCCGACCATCCCGCGCTCGCCGCGACCGTCCCGAAGATCGCCGCGCTCGCGCGGCTCGTGGACGAGGTCGTCGTGCTCGCGGACGGGGCGGTCGAGGACGTCCTGCCGGCGAACTGCCGGGTCCGGACGTTTCGCGCCTCGCACAAGGCCGGGCGCGGCGCGCGCTTCGAGGTCGCGCTCGCCGGCGAGCTTCGTGGCCTGCGGGGCGGGGCCGTCGTCGCGCACATGTGCCCGATCTACGCGGTGCTCGCGGCGCCGCTCGTGCGTCCGCTCGGAGTCCCGCTCCTCCTCTGGTTCACGCACTGGCGCGCGAGCCGGCTCCTGCAGGCGGCCGAGCGCGTGTCCACCGCGGTCGTCTCGGTCGACCGCCGCTCCTTCCCGATCGAGTCCGACAAGGTGCGCGCGATCGGGCACGGGATCGATCTCTCGGAGTTCATGTGCGCGCCGCGTAGTGACGACGACGGCCTGCGGCTGCTCGCGCTCGGCCGGTACTCGCCCGCGAAGGGCCTCGACGTCGTGCTGCGGGCGATTGCGGCGGTCGACGACGGCGTGCGGCTGGACGTCCACGGGCCGTCGCTCTCCGCCGAGGAGCAGGGGCACCGCGCGGAGCTCGAGCGGCTCGCGCACGAGCTCCCGCTCGAAGGACGCGTGGACATCTGGGGCCCGGTGCCGAGGGCCGAGATCCCGACGCTGCTCGCGAGCCACGACGCGCTCGTGAACAACATGCGCGCGGGCGCGCCCGACAAGGTCGTCTACGAGGCCGCGGCAGCATGTGTGCCGGTGCTCGCCTCCAACCCGGTCTTCGACACGCTGCTCGACCCCGCGCAGCGCTTCAGCCGCGACGACCCCGGCGAGCTTGCCGACCGGATCCGCGCGCTCGCGACCCTGTCCGCCGCGGAGCGGGAGGCGCTCGGCAAGCGTCTGCGCGAGCGCGTCGAGGAGAGCCACTCGGTCGACTCGTGGGCGCGTGGTGTCCTGGACGCTGCGGGGCTCGCATGAGCGACGTCGTCCTGCACACCCAGAAGGTCGCCGGCATCTCCGGGTCGGAGGCGCACCTCCTCCAGCTTCTGCCCGATCTCCGCGAGCGCGGCTGGGACGTCCGGTTCCTGATGCTGCATGAGGACGAGCCGGGTGCCTGGGAGTTCGCCCGGGAGCTCGAGGCGCGGGGCGTGCCGCTCGACGAGATCCGGCTGCGCGCCGACGTCGACCCGCTCGCGTTCGGCCAGGTCGTCTCCTACCTCGGGCGGCAACGGCCGCAGATCCTGCACACGCACCTCGTCCATGCGGACGTCTACGGGCAGCTCGCCGGGACGATGGCGCGGGTGCCGTTGCGGCTCTCAACGAAGCACGGCTTCAACGAGTTCCGGGAAGGGCGCTTCTTCGGTCTCGCCGACCGCACCGTGGGCTCGCTCGCCCACGTGCACATCGCGATCTCGGAGGGGCTCGCGCAGTACCTCGCCGAGACGGAGGGCTTCGACGAGGAGGGCTTCGAGATCGTCCACTACGGGATCGCGGCCGAGGACGGCGTCCGCCCGTACGAGGGAGCCGGAGCCGCGGCTTCTCTGCGTCGGCCGGCTGATTCCGATCAAGGGCCACCTCGTGCTCCTGCGCTCGCTCGCGCAGGCCCGGACGCGCGTGCCCGATCTCGTGCTCGAGGTCGCCGGCCGGGGGCCGCTCGAGCCGGCGCTCCGGGAGCTCGCGCGCGAGCTCGGGATCGAGGACGCGGTGCGCTTCCTCGGGTTCGTCTCGCCCGTGCAGACGGCGCTGGAGAAGTCCGCGGTCGTCGTCGTGCCCTCGCTCGGCGAGGGCTTCGGCATGGTCGCGCTCGAGGCGATGGAGCGGGCGCGGCCCGTCATCGCGAGCGCGGTCGGCGGCCTGCCGGAGATCGTCGAGGACGGAAAGACGGGGATCGTCGTCGAGCCGGGCGACGCGGAGGCGCTTGCGAGAGGCGATCGTCGCCCTCGCGGGCGACCTCGACCGGGCGGCAGCGATGGGACAAGCAGGACGCGAGCGCGCGCTGGCCGAGTTCACCCCCGAGCGGAGCGCGGAGCGGATCGAGTCGCTCTACCGGGCCGCGCTCGGGTCCGAGCGGGCGTAGCCCGACCTCCACGCTCGGAAGCGGTCCCACAGCCACGCGATCGAGAAGGCTGCGAGCAGCGCGAGCAGGAAGTCCCACGGCGCCCGGTAGCGCACCGATCCGGCGAACACCGCTGCGGCGAGCGTGTTGTAGGCGAGGAGCAGGACCGCCAGGGCAACGAAGTGCCTCGGCGCGAGGAAGAGGCCACCGATCGCGAGCGCGTAGACGAGGAACATGTAGGCGGGCTCGACGGTGCGCCGGATGTCTCGCACGAGACCGCTCCCGCTCTCGTCCGACTCGGTCGGAACGGGATTCCAGAGCATCCGCACCGCCTGCCCGACGAGCCGTGTCTTCTCGCCCGGCTCCTCGCGCCAGAAATCGAGCACCTCGTCCCGGTAGAGGCGCATCTGGGCACACTCGTCGACCGTCGTCGGCTGCCCCGAGATCGTGAGGTCCGCCGCGAGCTCCGGCCACGGCGGCGCCTCCGGAAGCGGGGGCACGTCGTCGATCCAGCCCCCGCGGGCGAGGACGTCGTACGTGTTCGGGTTGTTCGCCTTCCAGAGAGCTCGCGCATCGGTGGTGATCGCGAAGCAGCCCACCTCGCTCTTGTTCCGGACCACCCAGGGGGCGACCGCGAGCGCGGCGCCGGCGACGAGGATCCCGCCCACGGCGAGCGCGCGGGCGCCCGGGCGCACCTTCCACGCGACGTACGGAGCGAGCGCGAGGGGCAGCAGCGCGAGTCGCGCGTTCCCGAGGATCGCGACGCCGGTCGCGACGCCGGTTGCCGCTGCGATGGCAAACCCCCGGCCCTCGTACGCGAGCAGCGCGAGCCAGGCAACGAGCGCGAGCATCAGCCCGTCGAGCACCTCCCGGTTCAGGTGCACGTCGTGCCACACGAGGTACGGGTGCAGCGTCGTGACGAGCGCCGCGATCACGCCGATGCCGGTCGAGCGGAGGCGCGTGCCGATCTCGAGGACGAGGAGCGCGGTGACGACCGCTACGATCGTCTGCGCGATGCCGACCGCCACCCACGACCGGCCGAACGGCAGGTAGAGGCCGGCGAGGAACCAGCCGTAGAGCGGTTGCGTGTAGGCGGAGGGGACGCCGGGGAGGAAGCCGAAGGTGCCGTGGTCGACGAGCGTCGTGGCGAAGCGGTCGCTCTTGTCGACGAACTCCTCGAGGATCGTGTCGCGCTCGCGCAGGAGCACGGCGAGCCGCGGGAGGGCGGCCGCGAGGGCGACGACGGCAACCGCGGTTCCGCGGCGCATCAGGAGCAGGCCGTAGCGTCGACGGGCATGCGCGGCACGTCGGCGGAACGCTACGCGGTCGTCTCGTGCCACGTCGAGCGACCGCTCGACGACGAGGTGTGGGCGCGATTTTCGGCCCTCCAGCAGCGGCGTCCCGGCGGCTTCGCGATCGCAGCGCTCATGCGACCGCCGGATCCGACCGCCGGAGAGAACGAGGACGTCTGGCTCGAGCGGGCGCGCGCGGCGGCGACGCGGGGGCCGCTCGGGCACCACACGCACTGGACAGCGCCTGACCACGCACGCCCGACGCGTGATGCCGCGCCGGGCGACGAGAGCCAAGTGTCGAATTGGGACAAGGCAGGCGCGCGGGTTCGCCTGGAAGGTGCATGGCTGCGGGATGCCGGTCTCGCGCCGACGCTCTTCTGCGGAGGGGGCTGGTACACGGACGCGGACGTCGCCGACGCGTGCGCGGAGCTCGGCTACGTGGACTGCACGCCGCGCGCGTCACGTCCGCCATATCTCGCGGAGGGCGAGCCGTGGGCCGCGCTGTCCGAGCCGGCGCCGATCCGCACGCAGTCCGGAAAGCTCCTGCGCGCCGTGCCCACGACGCACTCGCTCGGCGACCTTGCGCGCGCCATGCGGCGCGGCCGGCTCGGGCGGTTGACGCACGTCTACTTCCACGACACCGATCTCCTGAGCCGCCGGCGCACGGCGCTCCTTCGGCTCCTGCTCCCACTGCTCGGGAGACGCGCCCGTGCCACGGACCTGGACCGGCTGGCTGCCGACGTGGGCGATGCGCCCGAGAAGCCCTGGGCCGACGTGAGTCGGCTCTAAGCTTCTCCTGTGTCGAGCAAGACCGCTCCGCATCAGGAGCCGCCTGCCGAGCCTGAGCCGAACGGGCGCGAAGCAGCCGACGAACAACAGCGCCCGAGCGCCGACGTCCGCGCCTCCCGCGTCTACATCCTGTCGCGCGGGCCGATCATGTCGCTCGTCCGGCGCGCGATCTCGATCGCGGCGCTCGTCACGCTCGACGTCGTCGGGCTCGCGCTCGGGATATACATCGCGCTCGTCCTCCGCCAACTCGTCCGCGGCGACGGCGACATCCTCTGGAGCTTGCTGTGGAGCGAGGGCCCGGCCGAGTGGCTGAAGTTCGCCGCGCCGATCACCGTGCTCGTCTTCGCCCAGGCCGGCCTCTACCGCGTCCGCGAGCGGCGGCCTGGGGCCGGGCGGATCCTCGCGTCGCTGATCGTCGTCGCCCTCATCGTCCTCGCCTTCGGCATCGGGACGGACTACGACTTCAGCACCTCCGGCCTGATCCCGACCTCGGTCGTCACCTGTGCGCTCGCGATCGGCCTGCTACGCGCGGCGTACGAGTCGGTCTCGCTCGAGCTCATGCGCCTCGCCGGTATCCGGCGGCGGGTGATCCTCGTAGGCGAGGGCGACAGCCTCGCCCACCTCAGGAGCTCGCTCGCCGCCACGCGGGGCGGGCTCGCGTACGAGTTCGTGGGCGCGGTTGCAGAGGAATCGGCGCCGGGTCTGCGCCTGCTCGGATCGCGTGACGAGATCCAGCGTGTCCTGCTGGAGGTGCGTCCAGACGAGGTGATCCTCGCGGAGGCCGCGCTCGACGAGCGTGCCGTGCTCGAGGTGGTCGAGCAGGCGCACAAGCAGGGAATCCGCGTGCGCCTCGCGCCGGAGACGACGGAGCTGCTCGTGCAGCGGGGCGAGTACGTCCCGGGCCAGGGAGCGCCGCTCTTCGAGCTCCGTCCGCCCGTGCTCACCGGCTGGGACTGGGCGGTGAAGCGCACCTTCGACATCGCCGTCAGCGTGCTCGTGCTGATCATCGGGCTGCCGCTCTGGCTGCTGATCGCGCTCGCGATCAAGCTCGGCTCGCGCGGTCCGGTCTTCTACGTCGACCGCAGGATCGGCGTCGGGGAGCGTGAGTTCCCCATGCTCAAGTTCCGCACGATGGTGGCGGACGCGGCGGAGCAGCAGGAGACCCTCGAGGAGCAGAACGAGGCGACGGGCGCGCTCTTCAAGCTGCGCGACGACCCCAGGGTCACGCGCGTCGGTCGCGTGCTACGCCGGCTCTCGCTGGACGAGATGCCGCAGATCGCCAACGTCCTGCGCGGCGAGATGAGCCTGGTCGGCCCGCGGCCGCTCCCATTGCGTGATTACCGACTGCTGGAAGATTGGCACCGGGCCCGCTACGCCGTCCTGCCGGGCATGACGGGGCTCTGGCAGATCTCCGGCCGCTCCGGCCTCACCTTCGACGACCTCGTGCGGCTCGACTTCACCTACATCGAGAACTGGTCGATCTGGCTCGACATCACGATCATCGCGAAGACGATCCCGGCGGTGCTCACGCGTCGCGGCGCGTACTGAGTCTGCCGCGCCTGGGCATCTGACCCACCCGCCAGACTCCCGCCGGATGTGCCCGGGCGATGCTGTTCACGCGGGTCGCGGCCGATAACCGCGTAGATGTACGAATCGACGTCTGCGGGTATGCGGTGATCGGGTTCAAGGCCGGGCGCGTCGTCGGGCCGAGCCTCCTCCGCTCGGACATTGCCGAGCGCCCAGCGTCGGACGAGGCAGTGGGCGCGCTCCGCTGGGTTGCCCTCCTTGCGGTCGTCATGGCCGTGACCGCGCTCGCGCTGTGGGTGGTCTCGCCACGGTTCGCGATCGACGGCCCCTCGCTGGTCGACGACTGGAGCGCGATCTCGAAGTCCGGCGACCAGCTGAAGGAGGTCGCGCGCCTCGGGAACCCCGAGGAGCAGCGCTTCCGGCCCGGCTGGATCGCGTGGAACTACGTGCAGTGGCACACGTTCGACGCCCCCGCTGGGCTTGTCGGCCCGAACGTGTGGAACGTCCTGCGACTCCTCGTGCTCGTCAGCGGTCTCAGTCTCCTCACGTTGCTCGCGATGCCGTCCGCCCGCAGCGGCCGGGAGGCGGTGCTCCAGGCGGGACTCGCCGGCATCCCCGCGCTCGTCGTCGTGACGGCTCCGAAGTTCGCATTCGACTTCGCGCGCTTCGGCCCGCAGGAGCCGCTGCTCATCGGTGCGATGGCCCTCGGTGGCTCGCTGCTCGTGCTGGGCTCGCAGCAACTGCTCGACGGGACGCGTCAGGTTCGGCGCGCGGGCGTTGGCCGCGCTTCTCCTCGCGGGCAGCCTGCTCTGGTTTCTCGGCGCGTACCAGAAGGAAGTCTCGCTTGCTGCCATCCCATTGCTGGCGGCGGTCGCGGTTGCCGGCCGCGGACGACTGCGGAGCTGGCGCGGGCTCGCTCGCGCGCGCAGGCGGCTGCTCGTCGTGGTGGGCGTCGTGTTCGTCGTCCCGCTTGCGCACGTCGCCCTCGAGAGCGCCCTGATCACGCTGCGCGGCGACCTCGTCTACGACGCGAAGGTCGACCGCGGCCGGGGGCTTGCGCAAGGGGTCGAGGGGCTCTACGGCTGGGCGCACGCAGCGCTCCCGCCGCACTGGGAGCTCTTTGTCGTCGAGGCGCTCGCCTTGACGGTCGCCGCCGCGGTGGTCCGCCGCAAGGTGGACGTGATCGCCGTCGGCGCGCTCTGGTCGTCGGTTCTTGCGCTCGTGCTCGCCGGCCAGTCCGGGGTCATCGTGACCCGTTACTACATCCCCGTCTTCGCGCTCCTTGCGGTCGTCCTTCCGCTCGCGCTCGCCCGCTTCACGCCGGTCGTCCAGGTTGTAGGCCTCCTCGCCGTCCTCGTGACGCTGACGCCGGTGGCGCAGGCGCACCGGAACGTCGCGAGCTGGGCCGACGGCGAGATCGTTCGCGACATGCTCGTCCGCGAGGTCGCGGCGGCTCGCAGCTCCGGTTGCATCGTGGCAGCGGCGGGGCTCGACGAGGAGGAGGCGCAGGCGCTTCCGGTCCTCGCGAACCTGCAAGAGCAAGCGGTGACGGGTGCATGTGCGGACGACCGTGTGCTGCTCGTCACCGGTCCGCTCGGCGAAGGCAAGGCGCTCCTTCGTGCCTGCTCTCCCCACACGCTCGAGCAGATGCTCGACGGGATCACGGCCACGCTCTACAGCTGCGGCCGCTTGCGCGATACGACGTCCGCCCGGACGCTCGTCGAACAGCACCGGCTCTAGCGTACGAGCAGGAACGCGCCGACTCCGACGAGCACGATTCCCACGACGCGGGAGACCGTCAGCGACTCGTCGAGTACGAGGGCGGCGGCGACCGCGACCGTCGCGTATGCCAGCCCGGAGAAGAGCGGGAAGACGGTCAGCACCTCGAAGTGTCGGAGCGAGGCGAGGAACGTGCCGAAGCTGGCGGCGTAGAAGATGCCGCCGAGGTAGAACCCCGGTTCCCGGAGGAGCTCGTCGATCTCGGCGTCCGCGAGGGAGCGCCGAAGGAGCACGAGGCCGATGGTCGCAAGCGTCGTGTAGACGGCGGCGTAGGCGGCGAGCGCCACTACGTCTTCGCCTCGGGGAGGCCGTGCGTGCGGCTGACGACGTACAGGGGCCGGTGCTTCACCTCGTCGAAGATGTGCGCGATGTACTCGCCGATCACGCCGAGAACGATCAGCTGGATGCCGCCGACGATGCCGACGAGCACCATGATCGACGTCCAGCCGGGGACGACGAAGACGCCGGCGACCTTCGACACGGCCGCCGACAGCCCGAAGACGATCGACGCGGCGGAGACGACGAACCCGAGGTTGAGGCCGAGCCGCAGCGGCCGGTTCGAGAAGCCGATGACGGCGTCGGCTGCGAAGCGGTACATCCGCAGCCGGCTGTACTTGCTGCTTCCTCCCGGCCTCGGCGGGGAGACGTACGGCACCCCCGATTGCCGGAAGCCGACCCAGCTGAACATCCCGCGCAGGTAGCGGTTCGACTCGCGCATCGCCCGGACCGCGTCGAGCGCACGCCTGTCGACGAGCCGGAAGTCGCCCGCGCCGGGGGGCATGTCGACGTCGGCCAGCCGGCCGATGAACCGGTAGAAGACCCGGGCCGTCCATGCTTTGAAGCGGCTCTCGCCCTGACGCTCCGCCATGACGGCGTACACGATCTCGTCGCCCGCCTCCCAGCGCTCCACGAGCGCCGAGATCACCTCGGGCGGATGCTGCAGGTCGCCGTCCATCGTGACGACGGCGTCGCCCGCGGCGAGGTCGAGCCCCGCGGAGAGCGCGACCTGGTGTCCGAAGCCCCGCGAGAGCCGGACGACCTTGATGCGGGGATCGTTGGCGTGCGCCTCGACGGCGAGCCCGTACGTGCCGTCGGTCGAGCCGTCGTCGACGAGGATCGCCTCCCACGACGTGCCGAGCGCGTCGAGCGCCTGCGTCAGACGGTCGACGAGGGCCGGAAGCACCTCCTGCTCGTCGCGGAGAGGAACGACCACGGACAACCGGGGCACGTCGCCCTCCACGGCGACGAGACTAGCGAGGCGTGCCGACGATCCCGCCCTGCGCGGACGGCGGGGCGCGCCGTTCCGGCACCTACACTGACCCCCCGTGAAGTCGCCGAAGATCCTGGCCGTCGCGTCCGCCGTGGACCTCGACTTCCGGTACGGCTGCACCCCGGCGTGGTGGCAGCTGTGGAAGGGGATGTACGAGGCCGGCGTCGACCTGGTCGTCACGCCGTACCGCGGCCGTCCCGTCGAGTCGCCCTGGTGGCGCGTCGCGCCGAACCCGACGTATCGCGAGGGCGAGTCGTACCAGGCCATGCGAGACGTCCTCGCGCGCATCAAGGGCGACCGCTACCTGCGCCGGGCGGAGTCGCACCCGGAGGACTCGACGTTCGACCGGCTGACCAGGGAGACGGTCCGCCGTGTCGTGACCCCGCGCTGGAAGCGCCACCTCGAGCGCCTGATCGAGCGCGAGCGCCCGGAAGCCGTCGTCGTGTTCACGGTCCCGATGGCGCACTTCCGTGGCATCCCGACCGCGCTCCGTGAGCGCTTCGGGATCCCGGTTCTCTTCTACGACGGCGACGTGCCCATGAGCCTGCCGGAGTACGGGGGGATGGACACCGGCTTCAACCCGTACCACGGCGCCGACCCGTCCGAGTACGACCTCGTGCTCTCGAACTCCGAGGGCGGCATCGAGCGGCTGCTCGAGCTCGGCGCGCGCCGTGGCGAGGCGCTCTTCTGGGCGGCGGATCCGGAGTTCTTCTCGCCGCAGCCGGTCGAGAAGGAGATCGACGTGTTCTTCTACGGCTACGGGGACAAGTTCCGCCGCGACTGGATGCAGGCGATGGTCGGCGAGCCGTCCCGCATCGCACCCGACCTCGACATCGCGCTCGGCGGCCTCGACTTCCAGGGCGACGTCGGCACGGCGCGGCAGCTCGGCGACATCCCGTTCAACGTCTTCGCGCGCGCGATCTCGACCGCGCGGGTGAACCTCAACATGACCCGGCGTCCGCACGCGACCGTGCCGGCGTCGTCCACCGCCCGGCCGTTCGAGCTGGCGTCCTCCGGCGCGGCGATCGTGTCGAACCCGCACGAGGGCATCGAGCGGTGGTTCGAGCCGGGCTCCGAGCTCGTCCTCATCGACTCCGCGGAGGAAGCGGTCGCGGCCTACCGCGAGCTCGTGTCGGATCCCGCGCAGGCGGAGGAGATGGGTCGTCGCGCCCGGGAGCGCGTGCTCGACGAGCACACGTACGCCCATCGCGCCCGCCGACTGCTCGAGCTCGTCGGCCTCGGAGTCCCGACGCTCGCATGAGCATCGCGCCGGGCCGCAGGGTCGTCGCGATCGTCCCCGCCTGGAACGAGGCCGAGGCAATCGGCCCCGTCGTCGACGGGATCCGGGCCGTCGATCCGACGATCGAGGTCGTCGTCGTGGACGACGCCTCGACGGACGCGACCTCCGAGGTCGGCGTCGCGAGCACGGCGCGACGGTCCTCCGCGTCCCGTTCAACGTCGGTATCGGCGGGGCCGTGCAGACCGGGTTTCGATACGCGCTCGCCGGCGGCTACGACGTCGCAGTTCGGCTCGACGGGGACGGCCAGCACGACCCCTCCGAGCTCGGGAAGCTGCTCGCGCCGATCGAGCGCGGCGAGGCGAACCTCGTCATCGGCTCGCGCTTCGCGGACGGCACCGGCTCGTACCGACCGCCCTTCGCGCGCCGCATGGGCATCCGCGTCTTCGCACGGCTCGTCTCGCTGCTTGGTGGCCAGCGGGTGACGGACACGACCTCCGGCTTCGTCGCGCTCGACCGGCTCGGGATCGAGCTCTTCGCCGAGGAGTACCCGCACGACTACCCGGAGGTCGAGGCGACGCTCGTCGCCCTCCGCAGCGGGCTCAGGCTCGCGCAGGTACAGGTCGAGATGCGTGAACGCGAGACGGGATCGTCGTCGATCACGTTCGTCCGGTCGCTCTATTACGTCGTCAAGGTCAGCCTCGCGCTGCTCGTGACGAGCGTGAGGCGCTACCCACGGCTGCAGGAGGCGCAGAGATGACGCCCGTCCGCGTCTCGATCATCGGCGTGATCGCGTCGCTCCTGCTCGTGCTCGTCGTCCTCGAGCTCATCCGCGGGCGGCGGCTCAAGGAGCGCTATGCGCTTCTCTGGCTCGTGACCGGTGTCGTCCTGCTCGTCCTTTCCGCCTGGCGTGACGCGCTGAACACGATCGCGGGCTGGCTCGGGGTCACTGGGTATCCGCCCGCCGTGCTGTTCGCGGTCGCCACGCTGTTCATCCTGCTCGTGCTGCTCCACTACTCGACGGTCATCTCGAAGCTCACCGACGAGAACGTCGATCTCGCTCAGCGCGTCGCGCTGCTCGAGGAGCGCACCTCGCGCCTCGAGGCCGGGGAGCGCGTCAGGGAGCAGCCGCTGGAACGGGTGGACTGAAGACGAACACGTCGCCGAGCGACGGGTCGTCGAGCCAGTTCGTACCGATGCCGACGCGGTAGGAGTAGTCGCCGCCCTCCGGAGCTGACGTGTCGACGTACTCGCGGTCGCGGGTCGTCGCGATCGGCGTCGCCCGCAAGTAGCACGACCACGCAATGCCTGCGGTCAGCGCGCACTGCACGTCTTCCGGGCCCTCGCTCCGGTACACGCGGTAGAAGACGTCCGAACGCGAGATCGGGTTCGACCACGTGATCCTCCGGCCGCCGTCCGCCGGCTCGACGGAGACGTCGATCCCGTCGTCGATCGGGGTGAGGATGTTCCCGCTCGGAAACTCCTGCACCACCGCGGGGGTCGGGGGCTCGATCCGTGACGAGGCGGCGGTGGCCACGGCGGGGACGGCGGCGGTGAGGACGAGCGCCACCACGACCCAGCGCGGCGCGACCCTGGTCGTGGCAGTGGGACGGACCCGATCGCCGAGGCGTCGCGCGAGGGTCGGGACGAGCAGCGGAATCGACGCGAAGAGCACGAGGTACGCGGGCCAGGCGGGCATGAGCAGTCGCCAGAAGGAGCCGGAGTCGATGGTGGCGCGCTCGGAGAAGCCCTTGACGAGGAGGTAGGCGCCGAGCCAGCCACCGAGGAGCGCGGCGATCGCTCCTCGTCGAACGCGGAGCACGGCGATCAGCCCGGCGACGGGAGCCCACTGGGCGACGCGCGCGCTCCAGAAGAACTCCCTCAGCGAGTCCATCTGCTCGAGCCAATGGTCGAGGTCGATGTCGAGATAGCGGTCGAGGTCGATCGCGGCGACTCCGCTCCCGGCAGCGAGGCGGACCTCGTCCGCGGCAAAGGCGGGCAGCTCGCCGAGCCCGCGGTACTTCCAGAACGCGAGCGCGAGGAGGGCTGGCACCGCGGCCAGGGCGAAGAACGCACCCTCTCGCCAGCGCCGCGCGACCGCATAGGCGAGGACGGCGCCGGCCGCCAGCAGGGCATTCGACGGCTTCGTCCCGATCGCGGCTCCGAAGAGCGCGCCTGCGAGCGCCGCGTCCCAGACACGGTCTGGCGCCAGCGAGCGCGTGATGAAGAGCGCGGCCGCGAGCACGGCCACCATCGACGCGTAGTCGGCGGCGGCCGTCAGGCCGAGCGCCTGCGGGAGGAACAGGTCGACCCACTTCTCGTGGTAGTCGGCGGTGAAGAGCGGGATGGTCGCGAAGGG
This sequence comes from uncultured Actinomycetes bacterium, assembly GCA_963793035.1. Taxonomy (GTDB): domain Bacteria; phylum Actinomycetota; class Thermoleophilia; order Gaiellales; family Gaiellaceae; genus GMQP-bins7. The sequence continues at coordinate 235,754 of CAWBYI010000008.1, read as the reverse complement.
AGCGATCACCCAGAGCGTGGCCGCCCAGTAGCCGAGCAGCCTGCCGCCGATCTCACTCGCGATTCCATAGACGCAGAGCAGCGCGATCGGAGCGAGAACGAGCACCTGCAAGACCAGGAGCGGCGGCAGCGCCTGCACGAACGTCGGCCCCGTGATCCAGGTGATCGGCGCCTCGACCAGCGGCCACAGGTACCCGACCTCGGTCGGCGGCAGCTCCAACCGGCCGAGCAGCCAGCCGGTCGTCGTGTTGATGATCTGGTCGCCGCCCTGGTAGTAGACCCAGCCGTTGTGGGGAGCGGCGGCCGCGAGGGCGAGCGTGGCGGCGATCTGCGCGCCGACGAGCACCGAGAGCACGGCGCGGGGTTGCGTGAGGAGCCGATCGATCGTGCGTCCGGCCCCGCGGGCCGCGGTGGTGGAAGCGCTAGCGACTGACACTCAGGCGTGCGGAGCGGTACCAGGCGACGGTGCGCTCGATCCCGTCTCGCAGGGGCGTGCGGGCCTCGAAGCCGAAGAGCTCGCGCGCACGCGTGGCATCGACGCTGCGGCGCGGCTGACCGCCGGGCTTCGTCTCGTCCCAGGTGATCCGGCCCGCGAAGCCGGTCACGTCGGCGACGAGCTCGGCCAGCTCTCGGATGGAGATCTCCTTGCCGGCGCCGAGGTTCACCGGCTCGGGGCCGTCGTAGCGGTCGGCGGCGAGGACGAGCCCTTCGACACAGTCCTCGACGTAGAGGAACTCGCGCGTCGGCGAGCCGTCGCCCCAGAGGACGACCTCGTCCTCCGAGTCGAGCATCTTGCGGATCAGCGCGGCGATGACGTGTGAGGTCTCCAGGTCGAAGTTGTCGCGCGGCCCGTACAGGTTCGTCGGGAGCAGGAAGACGGCGTTCACCCCGTACTGCTCGCGATACGCCTGCGCGCCGACGAGGATCGCTCTTCTTCGCGACGCCGTACGGCGCGTTCGTCTCCTCCGGATACCCGTCCCAGAGATCCTCCTCGGAGAACGGGATCGGTGCGAACTTCGGATACGCGCAGACGGTCCCGACGATGACGAGCTTCGGCGTCTCGTGGACGCGCGCCTGCTCGAGCACGTGCGCGCCCATCATGAGATTGGCGTACCAGTAGCGGCCGGGATTCGCGCGGTTGGCGCCGATGCCGCCCACCTCCGCAGCGAGGTGGAAGACGCGCTCGGGAGCGGCCTCCTCGAACATCCGGGCCGTCTCCTCCATGCTCGTCAGGTCGTAGTCGGTGCTTCGCGCAACGACGACGTCGTGGCCCTCTTTCTCGAGGCGCTCGACGAGGTGGGAGCCGAGGAAGCCCCCGCCGCCGGTGACGAGCACGCGCATCGGGGGAGCGTACCGAGTGCTCCAGCCGCGAACCGCCTACGATCGCCCGCGTGAGGGCGTCGTACGCGCGGCCCGCCGTGCTCGTCGGGATCGGCGCGGTTCTCGCCGTGGTCGCGTTCCAGCTCTGGATCACGCCCTCGAACCCGCCGGGGTTCCACCGGGACGAGGCGGCAAATGCCTACAACGCGTACACGCTCTCGACGAGCTTGCGCGACGAGGACGGAGCCCTGCTTCCCCTCTACTTCCGCTCGTTCGACGACTACAAGAACCCGCTCTATCCGTACCTCCTTGCAGCCGTGTTCAAGATCACAGGCCCGGACGCGCAGGTCGCACGCGGGGTGTCCGCAGTGCTCGTGCTCGCTGCGGTGCTCCTGCTCGGGCTTCTCGCCCGGCGGCTCACGGGCAGCAACCTCGTCGCAGTCGCGGTGGTGGTTCTTGCCGGGATCACACCCTGGCTCTTCGAGCTCGGACGCGTCGCGCTCGAGGTGTCGACGCAGCCTCTACTCGTGGTGCTCCTCCTGCTCTCGCTCGAGCGCTCCTGGCGGCGTGCGCGCTGGACCATCCCCGAGGGGATCGTCGTCGGCCTCCTGCTCGGGTTGCTCGTCTACTCGTACACGGGAAGCAGGCTGCTCGGGCCGCTGCTGGCGGCCGTCCTCGCAGTGTTCGCCGGCCGCGGCCGCTGGCGGTGGCTGGTGAGCGCGTGGGCGTCGTTCGCGGTCGTGCTCCTGCCGATCGGCGTCTACGCACTCCGCCATCCGGGCGCGCTCACCGCGCGGTACGAGCAGACGACGATCGCCCGCGACGGCCGCTCGGCGCTCGCGGTCGCGGGCGAGGCGGTCGGGAACTGGTTCAAGGACGCGAACCCGTGGCACTGGGCGACAGCCGGCGATCCTGCGCCCTACGTGCACAACGGCGGCTACGGGGCGCTCTACGCCGCCGTGGTCGCGCTCGCGATAGCGGGCGCCGTCCTCGTGCTCGTCAGGCAGCGCGGGGATCTCTGGTGGCGCTACGTCCTGGTCGCCACGCTCGTCGTACCGATACCCGCCGCTCTCACGGTCGACCGGTACAACGCGATCCGCTTGGCGGCGCTGCCGGTCTTCGTCCTGACGCTGGCGATCCCGGCCGTCGCGGCGCTCGTCGAGTCCGCGAGGACACGGACGTGGGCTCGCGTGGCGGCCGGCGTGCTTGCGGTCGCCGTCGTCTTCCAGTTCGTCCAGTTCCTCGACGAGTACCGGACACGTGGCCCCGGACGAGTCGTGCTGTTCGAGGCCGGCGTGGAGCCGCTGCTCGATCCCGTGTTCGACGACGGCGAGACGATCTACGTCGACTACGACGACCGCGGCGCCCAGGTCGAGGCGCGCTGGCACGCGGTGGAGCGCGGGATCCCCGCGGAGCGGATCGTCGTCCTTCCCGACGGTGGCGTACCGCCGCCCGGGTCGGTCGTGTTCGGGCTCTTCCAGGAGTGCGACTTCGCCTGCGACGAGTTCGCGCGCTGGGAGGGGTACTGGCTCGCGCGTGCCCGCTCGTAGCCGGCCTCAGGTCGAGAGCAGCACCTTCACGGCGACGAGGACGAGCCCGAGCGTGACGTTGACGCCGACGGCGAGGAGCGTCCCGGGGAGCCCGAACCGCTCGAGCTGCGCGTAACGCACGCCCTGGACGGCGAGGGTCGCGATGCCGATCCCGAACGCGATCCAGATCGCCGTGCTCTCTCCGAGGACCCCGAGTGCGCCGAGCGTGACCGCGGTCAACGGGAGCACCGCGGCGAGCGCGATCGACACCTCCCGTCGTGCGACCGCCCGCCGCTCGGCTCCCGTGAGCCGCCGATCGAGTGCCAGGCTCTCGCCAAGCCCGTGTGCGTAGGCGTGGGCAATCCAGAGGACGAGCACGGAGGCCGCGACGATCGCCGCCAGACGCCAGAGGTCGTGCTCGTACGCGCTCGCTCCCGCGGTCAGTGCGGCGAGCACGACGATCGTGCCGTACACGGCTCCCGCGATTCCCTCACGCGTTCCGAGGAAGAGGCTCCTCATCCGAGCGGGCCGGCCTGGTGGCGGCGCTACTTCGTCGCGAGCGGCGTGCCGGTCGGCAGCCAGTCGACGCGGCCGATCCAGCGGTCCCGGTTCTCCGCGTACCAGCGGATCGTGCGGAGCACGCCGTCCTCCCACGAGACCTTCGGCTGCCAGCCCGTCTCGCGCGTGAGCTTCTCGTGGCCGACGCGCAGCGCGAGCACGTCGCTCGCTCCCGGCCGGAAGCGGGTCTCGTCCGTGACGATCCGGCGGTCGCCGGGCCAGAAGCCGTGCTCCTCACCGAGGCGGAGGATCAGCCCGGCCCAGTCGCGCATCGAGATGTTCTCGCCCTGCCCGTAGACGTAGACGTCGCCGGGAGCGCCCTGCGCCGCGACCATGAGGTGGCCGCGGACACCGTCCGTGCAGAAGCAGAAGTCGCGCAGCGGCTCGAGGTTGCCGAGCTCGATCGTGTCGCGCGCGAGCGCCTGCGTGATGATCGTCCCCGTCACGTAGCGCGGGTTCTGGCGCGGGCCGTAGTTGTTGAACATCCGCGTGACGACGCCCGGCACGCCGAACGCGTCGAAGTAGTTCATGGTGAGGAAGTCGGCCGCGACCTTCGAGGTCGCGTAGATCGACTTCGGGTTGATGGGCGAGCGCTCGTGGAGGATCAGGCCGCCCGCGTCGTCGAAGTCGTGGTGGTCCGAGACGCCCTCGCGCACGTTCCCGTACTCCTCCGACGTCCCCGCGGTGTCGAACTTCTCGAGCTCGAGCTCCCAGTCGACGATCGCCTGCAGCAGGTTCAGCGTCCCCAGCACGTTCGCCGCGACGGTCTCGTATGGCCGGTGCCACGACTCGCCGACGTGCGCCTGTGCGCCGAGGTGGAAGACGTACGGCCGGTCGGGTGCCTGCTTCAGCTCGCGCACGAGGTAGTCGACCGACGTGCGGTCCGTGAGATCCGCGAAGTGCACCTTCAGGCGGTCGCGGAGATGACTGATGTTGTTGAGCGCTCCGCTCGAGTTGGCGCGGACGAACGCGTGGACGGTCGCGCCGAGCTCGACGAGGGCGTCCGTGAGGTGCGAGCCCATGAAGCCGTCGGCTCCCGTGACGAGAACGGTGCGGCCCTCGTAGACGTCGCCGAACTCCCGGCGGAGATCGTCGACGGAGCCGTCTGTCCAGATGCTGTCGTTCGACATCGTGCGTACGCTTCCGCGTCGGTGAGCAAGCGTACAGCTCCGCCCGGCCAGGGTTCCCGTGGTTCGTTGGTGAGCGCCGCCCTCACCGCGGGCTCCCTGCTCGTCGTCTCGGGGGTCGCCGCCGCAGTCGGAGTCGTGATCGCGCGCGAGTTCGGCAGGGGCCCCCAGACGGACGGGCTCCTCGTCGCGTACGGCGTCTTCATCGTCATCGCGATCAGCGCGCAGGCGATCCGGATCGCCATCCTGCCCGCGCTCGCCCGCGCGAAGGACGAGGAGCGGCTCGCGGGCGAGATCGTCGGCTTCGCGCTCGCGCTCGCCGCGATCGCCGTGCCGCTCGTGCTCGTCACGGAGCTCGCCGCCTCCTGGCTGGCGAGCGTGCTCACCGGCGACGGCTCGGGCGTGGCCCACGACACGGCGGCGGAAGTGCTGCGCTGGGTCGTGCCCGCCGGCTGCCTCTACCTCTTCGCCGGCCTCGCCGCGAGCGGCCTGGCCGCGCTCGACGACTACGCGCTCGCCGCGTTCGGGTACGCGGTCGGCGGCCTCTCGGGCCTGACGCTGATCCTCCTGCGTGCGGAGCCCGACGGGATCATCGCCGTCGCCTGGGGGATGACCCTGAACGGCACGATCTCGCTGCTCGTGCCGCTGATCGGGCTCGCAGCGCGAGCGGCGCGCACACGGATGCCGCGCAGCGCCGTCAGGCCGACCGGCCCGCCGCTACGCACGCGGTTCGGGACGTTCCTCGTCGGAGCCGCGCTTCCGCTCGCCCTCCAGCTGCTCTACGTCGTCTGCCTCCCCTTTGCGAGCCGCGAGGGCGAGGGCGCGGCGACCAGCTTCGTGTACGCGTTCATCGGCGCTTCGGCTCTCGTCACCGTGACCGGCGGCTCCCTCGGCCTCGTGACCTCGGTCCCGCTCTCGAGGTCGGGTCTCGACCCACGGGGGAGCGCGCGCTACATCATGGCTGCCTCCTGGATCTCGCTCGCGCTCGTGGGCGCGGCGTGCGGCGTGTTCGCGCTCGCGGGCGGCGACGTGATCGAGAGCGTGCTCGGCGGCGCCTACGGCGGCGAGGTCGGAGCCGAGCTGGGTCGTCTCGATCGTGCTCCTCGCGCCCTGGATCGTCGCCTCCGTCGCCATCTCGCTCGCGTTCCCGCTGACCTTCGTGACGGGCAGGACCAGGGCTCTGCCCTGGATCGGGCTGGCCGCGCTCGCGCTGCAGGTGCCGCTCGCCTGGCTCGGCGCCGAGACGCTCGAGCTGGACGGGCTCGCGCTCGCGCTTGCGCTCACGACCGTGCTCGTGTGCATCGCTCTCCTTCGCGAGCTCGGGGTGCTCGCCGACTCCGGCCCGGCGCTCGTCGTGGCGGCGGTCACGATCGGGGCGATCGCGGTCGTCTCGTTCGCCGTGCCGTCGCTTCTCCTCGGATCCGTGGCGGCGGCCGCTCTCGGCGTCGTCGCGTACGTCGTGCTGCTCGCGGTGATCCGCCCGCGTGGTCTTGTCGCGGGCTGGCAGTACCTGCGCGCGCTGGGCTGAGGCCTACTTCGGCGGACGGAGCTTCCGTACGAGCCAGATGCCCGCGCGGGTGGAGAAGACGCGTGTCCGGGTCGACGCCACCACCCTCCGCATCGGCGGCAGGTAGGCGAAGCTCATCCGCCCCCTGGCGGCGCGTGCATCGGCGTCGCTCGGCGGCGTGTCCTCCCCGAGCTTGCGGATGCAGGCCGTGCGGAAGCTGATCGGATCCTCGAGCGCCCACGCGTCGCTCGACCGCGCGTAGTCGACGATCGACGCGACCGCCGGGAGGTACGCGTCGTCGAGGAGCATCCGGCCGCCGACGCGTAGCTCGCGTGCGAGGAACCACCAGTCGAGGATCGGGTACGGGAAGCCGTGCGCGCCGTCGAGCAGCACGAGGTCGAGGCCGCGCGACGCTCGCGTGGGCAGGACATCCTGCGACGGGCCGATGTGAAATGTGAGCTGCGAGTCGTCGATGTCCCGCTCGGCGCACGCCTCGCGCACCCGCGTCTCCTCGGCGGGATCCGGCGTGACGGCCTCGTGCACCGCGCCGGCCGCCGTGAAGACGATCGTGCTCGCTCCCGAGCCGGTCTCGAGCGTCGCCATGCCGGGCTGCACGTTCCGCTCGATCCACTCGAGCGCCTCCCAGGCGATTCCCCAGAACTCCGCCTCGCCGTGCAGCGCCGGAGGCGTGCGGCGCAGCGACGCGGTAAGCGCTCCGTCCACACCCGTATCATCGCCGACGTGACGCGCCGGGCACTCATCACGGGGGCCGGCGGACAGGACGGCTCGCTGCTCGCGGAGCTGTTGGTCGCCGAGGGGTACGAGGTCTTCGGAATCGTGCGTCGCGCCCCTTCCGAGTACGCCTCGAACCTCGGCGGCGTCCTCGACCGGATCGAGCTCGTGGAGGCGAACCTCCTCGACCGGAGCTCGCTCGTCGGGGTGCTCGAGCGCGCCCGGCCGCACGAGATCTACAACCTCGCGTCGCCCTCGTTCGTCCCGCGGTCCTGGGACGACCCCGTCCTCACGGCGGAGTTCGCGGCCGTTGGCGTCACCTCGCTGCTCGAGGCGATCCGCGAGGTCGATTCCGGCGTCCGCTTCTACCAGGCGTCGTCCAGCGAGATCTTCGGCGAGCCCGCCGAGACGCCGCAGACGGAGGAGACGCGGCTCTCGCCCGTCACGCCGTACGGCGTCGCCAAGGCGTACGGCCACTTCATCGCCCGCAGCTACCGCCGCCGGTACGGGCTGTTCACGGCGTGCGGGATCCTCTACAACCACGAGTCCCCCCGCAGGCCGCTCGAGTTCCTGCCGCGCAAGGTCGCGCATGCGGCTGCGGCGATCTCGCTCGGCCTCGAGGAGCGGCTGCTGCTCGGCAACCTGGACGCGCGGCGCGACTGGGGCTACGCGCCCGACTACGTGCGGGCGATGTGGCTGATGCTCCAGCAGGAGACGCCGGGCGACTACATCGTCGCGACCGGCGAGAGCCACTCCGTGCGCGAGCTCGTCGCGCTGGCGTTCGCGCGCGTCGGGCTCGACTGGGAGCAGCACGTCGGCAGCGACCCGTCACTGCAGCGCGGGAGCGCCGAGCTGCACGACCTCGTCGGGAACGCGGCGAAGGCGCACGAGGCCCTCGGCTGGAAGCCCACGTTGACGTTCGAGGGGCTCGTCGAGACGCTCGTCGACGCCGAGCGTGCGGCGCTCGCGGAGCGTCAGGCGGCGAGCTCGGCGTAGACCTGCTCGTGCAGCCGGGCGGTCTCTTCCCAGCTGAAGGCCGCCGCGCGCTCGATCCCCTTCCGCCTCCAGTCGTCCGCGTTCGCGAGAACGTCCTCGATCGCGTCCACGATCTCTTCCTTCGAGGCCGGGTCGAACAGGCGCGCCGCGTCGCCGACCACCTCCGGGAGCGAGGCGGCGTTCGAGCACGCGACCGGGCAGCCGCAGGCCATCGCCTCGAGCGGGGGCTGGCCGAAGCCCTCGTACAGGCTCGGGAACACGAGCGCAGCCGCCCTTTGGTAGAGGTCGACGAGCTCTCCGCGTGAGACGTGCCCGAGCGAGCGGACGCCGTCGGGCACGGCGCCGTCGTACGACGTGAGCACGAGCTCGAGGCCCGGATGCCGATGCCGGACCTCCGCGAACGCCTCGAAGAGGAGCGCGTGGTTCTTGTGCGGCCATGCGCGGGCGGGGTAGAGCAGGAAGCCTTCGCGCGGCCCCTCGCCCGGCTGGAACAGCTCGTGGTCGAGCCCCAGGTGGATCGGGCGGATCTTCTCCTCGGGGACTTCCAGGCGCTCGACGATCGCGGCCGCGGCGTGCCGCGAGATCGTGATCACGCGCTCGCTCTCGCGGGCGGAACGCGCGTACACGACCCGCCGATAGGCCCGCTCGGAGCGCGAGAAGAACTGGGGCAGGAGCTCGTGCTGCACGTCGAGGATCGTCGTGACCGCGGGCGGGCTCGAGGTGCGCGGGACCATGACGGTCAGCGGGAAGTGGACGGCGTCGAGGCCATCGAACCGCCGCGCGACCCGGCCGCCGGCGAACCAGCCCCGCGCCATCGCAGCCATGCGTCCCGGAGTCGAGCGGGTCGCCCGGTACTCGCCCACGACCTCGGCCGGGAGGCCCGTCGACGTCGTCGGCGATCGTGGGCAGGAAGACGCGGTACTCGTGGTGGCCCATCCGCCCGAGCGCCCGGACGAGCTCGCGCGCGTACGTCTCGCTTCCGCCCGAGATCCCGGGGACGAGCGTTAGCAGGCTGATCCCGACGCGCACGCCGGTGACCCTACGGTGACGCGGCCTTGCGGTACACGGCCTCGTGGCGGCGGGCGCTCTCGGCCCAGGTGAACTCCGCGGCCCGTGCGAGCCCTGCAGCCCGCAGCTCGTCGGCTCGGTCGAGCGCCTCGCGGATCCCGTTCTCCATCGCGAGGACGTCCTCGGGGTCGAAGAGCACCGCCGCGTCGCCGCAGACCTCCGGCAGCGCGCCACGGTTCGACGCCGCCACCGGACAGCCGGACGCCATCGCCTCGAGCGCCGGCAGCCCGAACCCCTCGTGCAGGCTCGGGAAGACGAGGCAGGCGGCGCGTCGATAGAGCGACGCCAGCTCCTCGCGCGGGACGAGCCCGAGCAGCTCGACTCCCTCCGGAAGCGGATGCAGGCGCTCGAGACCGCTTCCGGTCAGCAGCAGGCGCAGGTCGGGCAGCTTCCTCCGCAGGTCGACGAATGCCTGGAACAGCTTGGGGTGGTTCTTGTGCGGCCACGGTCGCGCGGGATAGAGGAGGAACCGCTCGCGTGGCTCGTCACCCGGCCGGAAGGTCGTGTGATCGACACCGTGCGGCACGACGTATAGGCGCCGCGGGTCGACGTCGAGCAGCTCCACGGCGCGCTCGCGGACGAACTCGCTGGGCACGATTGCCGCGTCCGCCTTCTCCGCGGCCCGGTCGTACGCCCGCGACCGAAAGACCCGCTGCGAGCGCGTGAAGAGCGCCGGCAGGTCGTGGTGCTGGAGGTCGTGCAGGGTCACGACCCGCGCGGCCGTGGTCTTCGGGACGGGCACGGTGAGCGGGTAGTGCACGACCTTCAGGCCGAGGAGCCCGCGCCAGGCCTTCGGCGAGATGCGGGAGCTGATCGACATCGCCGGGATCCGCGCGGGGCCTCGGCGCGCGAGTGGCGTCCGGACGGCAACGGCCTCGAGCCCTTCGCTCACGCGTGGGGCGGATGCGGGGACGAAGACCCTGTACTCGAACGTGCCGCTCTCGCGCAGTGCCCTCGCGAGCTCCCGCGCATACGTCTCGGCGCCGCCCTGGTCCCCCGACGCGAGGGTGAGCAGGGAGATCCCGACGCGCACTCGAGCGATCCTACTCCGGGACCAGGCTCGATTGCTGGGCCGGTCCTGTCGCCCGGCTAGAATGCCGCGATGCCCTCTGCCGGAGCCAAAAACGGTGAATCTGCAGGGAATTTCGAGGGCTCGCCGGTCGACGTCCAGGAGCTGATCGAGCGACTTCGCGACGAGGTCCGGAGATCCGGGTCCGACCCGGGCTCCGGCCCGGGCACCGGCTCGGACGAGGAGCGCCGCGCAGCCCGAGCGGAGGCCGAGAGGCTCTGGCCGGTCTCCGCGGATCGCTCTCTCCGGCTCCGCCCGGGCCTCCGCGGAGGTCTGGGGACGCCGGTCAAGGCCGTTCTCCGCAAGCTCATGCGCTGGTACGTCGAGCCGCTCGCCTACGACCAACGCTCGTTCAACGCGGCGGCGCTCCGGCTCATCGACGATCTGCAGCAGCAGGTGGACCGCCTCGAGGCCGAGCTCGAGGCGCGTCGCTCGGGAAGCCCGGGCGCCGAGCGGCGATGAGGATCGCCGTCGTCCGGCCCCAGGTGCCGTTCGCGAGGGGCGGGGCGGAGATCTTCACCGACCGGCTCGTCGACGAGCTGCGTGAACGCGGTCACGAGGCAGACCTCGTCTCGGTGCCGTTCAAGTGGTACCCGGGAACGCGCGTGCTGACGCAGGCGTTCCTGTGGCGGCTGCTCGACCTGGACGAGGCGGACGGAAAGCGGATCGACCTCGTCGTCGCGACGAAGTTCCCCTCCTACCTCGTGCGGCATCGCGACAAGCGGGTCTGGCTCGTCCACCAGTTCCGCCAGGCGTACGAGCTCGACGGGACCGAGCTCGGCCAGTTCGGGCAGTCGGCCGAGGATCGCGCGCTGCGGCGCAAGATCCAGGAGCTCGACCGGCTTGCGCTCGGGGAGGCGACGCGGCTCTTCTCGACCTCGCGCAACGTCGCCGACCGGCTCGAGCGCTCGACCGGGCTCGCGTCCGAGGTGCTCCCGCACCCGCCGCAGGAGCTCGCCTACCGCTGCGACGGGTACGGCGACTTCGTGCTCTCCGTGAACCGGCTCGATCGCGCGAAGAGGATCGACCTGCTCATCGAGGCCGCCGCCCTCGACCCCACGCTCGAGGTCGTGATCGCGGGGGACGGGCCGGACCGGCAGCGCCTCGAGACGCTTGCGCGCGACCGCGGCCTCGACGGGCGCGCCCGCTTCGCGGGCCGTGTCAGCGACGAGGAGCTCGCCGAGCTCTACGGGAGCTGCCTCGCCGTGTACTACGCGCCGCTGGACGAGGACTTCGGGATGGTCCCTTTCGAGGCGTTCCTCTCCGAGAAGCCGGTGCTGACGACGACGGACGCGGGAGGGCCGCTCGAGATCGTGACGGACGGGCGGACGGGCCTCGTCGTCGCTCCCGAGGCCGCAGACGTCGCGCGCGCGACCGGCTGGCTGCGCGAGCACCGCGACGAGGCCGCGACCTACGGACGCGCGGGTCGCGAGATCGCGGCCGAGGTCACATGGGACCGCGCGATCGCGAGGCTGCTCGCGTGAAGGTCGCCTACTTCAGCCCGATGCCGCCCGAGCGGACGGGCGTCGCGGACTACAGCGCACTCTTGCTGCCCGCGTTGCAGCGCACGCTCGACGTCGAAGTCGTGCGCCGCGGCCGGAAGCGCCCGCCGCGAGGCGTCGACGTGGCTCTCTACCACGTCGGGAACAACCCTGACTCGCACGCGTGGATCGTCGACGCGCTGCGTCGCTCGCCCGGAGTCGTCGTCCTGCACGACTTCGTGCTCCACCACCTCGTCGCCGGGATGACGGTCGGCCGCCGCGACGGCCACGGGTACCTGGACGCGATGGAGCGGGAGCACGGCGTGGTCGGACGTCTCCTGGGGCACGGCGTCCTCGACAAGCGCATCCCGCCTCTCTGGGAGTCGCGGCCCGAGGAGTTCCCGCTCGCAGGCTTCGTGCTGGAGCACGCGACGGGGCTCATCGTCCACTCGCAGACGGTCCGCGACCTCGCGCTCGAGGCCGGCTTCGAGGGGCCGATCTGGGTCGTGCCGCACCCGGCCTGGCCGGTGCCGGACGTCGAGGCCGAACGTGTCTCTGGCGGCCGTGTCATCGGGTGCTTCGGCGTCGTGAACTCGAGCAAGCGGATCCCCGAGCTCCTGCGCGCCTTCGCGGGAGTGCGGGAGCGGCATCCGGAGGCGACGCTCCTGCTCGTGGGCCCGACCTCGCCCGGCTTCGACCTCGACCGGCGGCTCCAGAGGCTCGGTCTCGCGCACGAGGGGCTGGTGCGCATGGACTGGGTGGACGAGCGTCGCCTGTGGGCCCTCATGGCGGGCGTCGACGTGTGCGTCAACCTGCGGCATCCGACCATGGGCGAGACGTCGGGGAGCGTCATCCGCTCGCTGTCGCTCGGGAAGCCGCTCGTTGTCAGCGACGTGGGCTGGTTCTCCGAGCTCCCCGACGAGGTCGCCGTGAAGGTCCCGGTGGACGCGAGCGAGGTCGAGACGCTCGAGGCCGCGCTCGAGCTGCTGCTGACGCGGGACGACGTGCGGACGACGATGGGCGCCGCGGCGGCGGAGCTCGCGCGGCGCGAGCACGATCTCGAGCGCGTGGCGGATCTCTACGCAGCGGCGCTCGAGCAAGCCGTCGGCGGGCGGGCTGTCGGGGAGGCAGTCCTGCAGGAGGTGGGCGAGGCCGCGGCGGACGTGGGCATCTCTCCTGAAGGAGCCGAGGCGGGGGAGATCGCGCGGCGTCTGGCCGAGGTCGAGCTTGGCTAATCGCGTCTGGCGGCTCCCAGTCTGGCTCTGGCTCGCGGCAATCGTCATCGGCTCCGCCGTCTTCAGGGCGGTGCTCGGCCGGGGGATCGTCGCCCCGTTCATCATGGTGGACGAGGTCATCTGGGCCGAGCTCGCGCGCGGGATCGCCGATGCGGGCGAGCCGCTCCTCCGCGGTGAGCCGGATCCGGGCTACAGCGTGCTCTACCCGCTCGTCCTGAGCCCGCTGTACGCGATCTTCCAGAGCCTCCCCGACGCGTACGAGGCCGTGAAGGCCGCGAACGCCGTGCTCATGTCGCTCGCCGCCGTGCCGGCGTTCTTCCTCGCGCGGCGCGTCGTCCGCGACGGCGTTCGCGCTCCTGGCCGCCCTGCTCGCCGTCGCGTTGCCGTCCCTCGCCTACACCGGGACGGTCATGACGGAGAACCTCTTCTACCCGCTCTTCCTCCTCGTCGCGCTCGCCCTCGTCCTCGTGCTCGAGGAACCGACTCCCCGGCGCGTCGCGCTGCTCGTCGTCTTCCTCGGACTGGCCTTCGCGGTCCGGGTGCAGGCCGTCGCACTCGTGGCCGCGATCGTCCTTGCGCCGCTCGTGCTCGCGGTGTTCGAGAAGCGCGGGCTGGGCTCGACGTTCCGCCGCTATCGGATCCTCTACGCGGTGCTCGCGGCGCTCGCGATCCTCGGAGGGCTCGCGCTGCTCGCCACGGGACGCTCGTTCGACGATCTGCTCGGAGCGTACGAGGCGGTCGGCGACGCCGAGTACCACGCCGGTGAGGTCCTCGACTACCTCGTCTGGCACGTCGCAGAGCTCGCGCTCTACGTCCTCGTGATCCCGCTCGCGGCGACGATCGTGCTCGTCGGCCGCGCGCGCTCCCTGGACGCGCGCCTCCAGGCGTTCGTCGCCGCGACCGTCGCGATCACCGTCACGCAGGTTCCGGTCGTCGCGGCGTTCGCATCCGCGTTCTCGGACCGGATCGAGGAGCGGAACTTCTTCTACGTCGCGCCCCTGCTCGTCATCTCCATGCTCGCGTGGATCGAGCGGGGCGCGGTGCGCCCGCGCGTGCTCGCTCCGGTCGCCGCGGCCGCCTCTGCGCTCGTCGTGCTGCTGATCCCGTTCGACCGCTTCCTCACGACCTCGGCGATCACGGACACGTTGATGCTGCTCCCCTTCTGGTCGCTCCAGGACCACATCGGAGCGGACTGGATCACGGTGGCGGCGGCCGTCCTGGCCTTCGCGCTGGCCGCGCTCTTCGTCTTCGTGCCCGGGAAGTACGCGTTCGTGCTGCCGCTCGTCGTCCTCGGCCTCTGGGCCGTCGCGTTCAAGCCGATCTGGTGGGGGACGCACGGGTTCAAGCGCTTCTCGGAGGGCGCGCTCTTCCAGGGGATCCGGGCGCCGTACAAGGACTGGATCGACCGTGCGATGCCATCCGGCGCCGAGACGGCGTTCCTCTGGACCGGGCGTACGGACCGGCTCACGGTGAACGAGAACGAGTTCTTCAGCCGTGCTGTCGGCCCCGTCTACTACCTCGACCGGCCGACCGCGGGCGGATTGCCGGAGACGCCCGTGACGATCGACCCCGACACCGGCGCGGTGACATTCCCCGACGGCTCGCCGGTGGACGACGAGTACGTCGTGGCCGACTCGTCGTTCGAGCCGGACGGCGAGGCGGTCGCGAAGGACAAGGGCTGGGGGATCACTCTGTGGCGGGTCGACCGGCCGCTCGTCTCGGCGGTCCGGATCGACGGTCTCTATCCCAACGACACGTGGTCGGGGAAGGACGTCACCTACATCCGTCGCCGCTGCGAGCCGGGCCGCCTCGCGGTTGCAGTGTCCAGCGACGGCAGCCTCTTCTTCGAGCCGCAGGTGATCGTCGCCCGCTCGCAGGGGAAGGTCGTGTCGAGGATCCGGATGCAACCGGGTACTCGAGGGAGCATGCGCATGGTGCTCGAGCCCGACCCGGCAACCGGCGAGTGCCGCGTCGACTTCACCGTGACGCCGACGGCCGTGCCCTCCGAGATCACCGGCGGCGAGAGCTCGGACGACCGCGAGCTCGGCGCGCACTTCAACCGCTTCGTGTACACCGAGCGCCGCTGAGGGACTCCAGTGAGGATCGCGTTCGACGTCAGCCCGCTGAGTCACACGCCGCTCGGGATCGGCAACTACATCCGTGGCTCGCTCTCCGGCCTGGCCGAGGCTGCGGGAGGGCGGCACGAGATCGTCGCCTTCGCGCCGACGAGCCTTCGCGGGCCCGGCCGGATCCGCGAAGCCCTCGCGGGCATCGACGTCGAGCTCAGGACCTGGCCGCTCCCGGCATCCCACGCGATCCGCACGCTCTGGAGCCGCGCCGGCCGCCCACCTGCGGAGCGCCTCCTCGGGCGGTTCGACGTGCTGCACTTCACGGACTGGATGTATCCGCCACAGTCAGCCGGCGTGCGCGCGACGACGATCCACGACCTCGTCCCGCTCCACTACCCCGAGTGGTGCACCGCCCGGACGGTGTCGATGCACTCCCGGAAGTTCGAGAACGCCGCACGGACGTGCGACCTCGTGTTCGTGAACTCGGCCTACACGGGACAGGACGTCGAGCGGACGCTCGGCGTTCCGGGCGAGCGAATCCACGTCGCGCATCCGGGAGTGAGGCAGCCGTTCGGGCTCGACGGCACCGCAGCCGATCTCGGAGCGCCGTACGTGCTCACGGTGGCGACGCTGGAGCCGCGCAAGAACCTCGAGACGCTGCTCGAGGCACATCAGCTCCTCGGCGGTGACCTCCTGCTCGCCGTGGTCGGAGCGGAGGGGTGGGGCAAGCAGCCGC
This sequence comes from uncultured Actinomycetes bacterium, assembly GCA_963793035.1. Classification (GTDB taxonomy): domain Bacteria; phylum Actinomycetota; class Thermoleophilia; order Gaiellales; family Gaiellaceae; genus GMQP-bins7. The sequence goes on along the minus strand of CAWBYI010000008.1, from coordinate 220,328 downwards.
TGCTCGACCGCCCGGGCGTGCGCCGCCTCGGCTTCGTGTCCGACGACGAGCTTGCGCGCCTCTACCGCGGCGCCGCGGTCGCCGTGTACCCGTCGCGCTTCGAGGGCTTCGGGATCCCGATTCTGGAAGCCATGGCCTGTGGATGCCCGGTCATGGCGTCCTCGCACCCGTCGATCGACGAGGCGAGTGGGAATGCTGCTGTGCGTGCCGATCCCGACGATCCGGCGGCGATCGCCGCGGCCATCGAGGACGCGATCGCCCGTCGCGACGAGCTGACCGGTCTCGGGCTTGCCCACGCCTCGCATTTCACCTGGCGGGCGAACGGCGAGGTGTTCCTCCGCGCCTTCGAGGAAGCCGTCGCGCCGTGAGGCGGCCCGAGGAAGCTCTGATCGTCGTGCACCGGCCGGCGCCCGGGGGCAGAGAGTTCCTCGTCCTCGAGCGCGCGCCGGACAGGCAGGGCTACTGGCACGTCGTCGCCGGAGCGCTCGAGTGGGGCGAGAGCGCGCCCGCCGCGGCGGCGCGCGAGCTGCTCGAGGAGACGGGCCTCGCAGCGCCGGTCGAAGACCTCGGCGGCGACTACGTGTACCGCCTGGACGACGAGCCTCCGGAGGTTCGCGCCCGCTTCGCGCCCGGCGTCAAGGAGATCATCATCTACGCGTTCGCGGCGGAAGCGCCCGCCGGCTGGGAGCCGGAGCTGGACGAGGAGCACGTCGGCTACCGATGGTTGCATCGCGACGAGGCGGTCGAGCTCCTCGAGTACGAGGAGCCGCGCGCAGCGCTCCGCGAGACCGCGCGCCGGCTGGGAGCGGCGGCGTGAAGGCGGGCGTCGACGTCTCCCCGCTCGTCCAGACGAGAGCCGGCACGGCACGTCATGTCCGCGGGCTGCTCGGGGCGATGCGCGGGCGCGAGGGGGTCGAGCTCGAGCTGTTGTCGTTCGGGGGCCCGGGCCGCGTGTCGAGCGTCATGCGCGATGCGATCTGGTACCCGCTCGGCCTGCGCCGTGACGGGCGCGACCTCGATCTCCTGCACTGCACGACCTTCCGCGGGCCGACCGGCCTTCGCGTCCCCGTCGTGTTGACCGTGCACGACCTCGCGATCCTTCGCTACCCGGAGACCTTCCCCCGCTGGCACCGGCTGTACGGGCAGACCGCGCTCCGGCGCACGCTGCACGCCGCCGATGCGATCGTGGCGGTCTCGGAGCTCACGAAGCAGGAGGTCGTCGACCTCGTTGGCGTTCCCGCGGAGCGCGTGCGCGTCGTGCCGAACGGCGTCGACGACGTCTTCATCCAGGAGGGGCCTACGGAGGAAGGCGACTACGTGCTCGCGGTCGCGACGCTCGAGCCGCGGAAGAACCTCGCGCGGGCCGTCGAGGCGGCGAGGCTGGCAGGCGTCGAGCTCCGCGTCGTCGGCGCGCGGGGGTGGGGCGGCGTCGATGTCGCGGGGTGGGTGGGGGAGGTGCCCGACGCGGAGCTCGCGGCGCTGTATCGCGGCGCCCGGGCGGTGCTCTATCCGTCGCTCTACGAGGGATTCGGCCTGCCGGTGCTGGAGGCGATGGCGTGCGGGACTCCAGTCGTGACCTCTCGCGGCACGGCGATGGAGGAGGTTGCGGGCGGCGCGGCCGTCCTCGCCGACCCGCTCGACACATCCGCTCTCGCCGACGGGCTGGCCGAGGCGGAGACCCGGCGCGCCGAGCTCGTCCCGCTCGGCCTCGAGCGGGCTCGGGAGTTCACATGGGCGCGTTCCGCCGACGCAGTCGCGGCGCTCTGGAAGGAGCTCGCGTCATGAGGCGGATCGTCGTCGACGCCGACGTGCTCGGCCGCCAGCGGACCGGTGACGAGACGTACGTCCGCAACCTCCTGCGCGAGCTCGTCCCGCTCGTCGACGAGGCGGACCTCGAGCTCGTGGCGGTCACGCGCTACCCGGAGCTCGTCCCCGACGGCGTCGAGGCCGTCGAGCTGCAGGCCCGGTCGCAGAGCCTGCGCATGGCGATGGGTCTTCCCAAGACGCTGCGCCGCCTGGGCGCCGACCTCTGCCACACGCAGTACGCGATCCCGCTGCGCGCGCCGTGCCCCTGCGTCGTAACCGTCCATGACGTTTCCTTCGAGCGCGATCCGGACTTCATGAACCGGAAAGACGGGCGGATGTTCCGCACCGTCGTCCCGCGTGCAGTGAAGAAGGCCGCCCGCGTGCTCACCGTGTCCGAGCGGACGAAGCGGGACATCGTGGACATCTACCGCGTCGCGCCGTCGCGCATCGTGGTGACGCCGAACGGCGTCGATCCCGCGTTCACCCCGGGCGAGGGATCCCGGGACTACGTCCTCGTTGTCGGCGCGATCCAGGGACGCAAGAACCAGCTCGTCGCGCTCGAAGCGGCGAACGCGGTCGGCCTTCCGCTCGTCGTCGCGGGGCCGGAAAAGGAGCCTGCGCTGGCGGACGAGCTTCGCCGGGGCGGCGCGCGGCTCGTCGGCTACGTCGAGACCGAGCGGCTCGCCGACCTGTACCGGAACGCGGCCTGCCTCGTGCAACCGTCGCGCTTCGAGGGCTTCGGTCTTCCTGTTCTCGAGGCGATGGCGTGCGGCACGCCCGTGGTCGCAACGCGCGAGCCCGCGCTCGTGGAGGTGGCAGGCGACGCCGCGGTCTTCGTGGACGAGGAGCAGCTCGCAGAGGGCATCCGCCGTGCGCTCGTCGACCGCGAGCGGCTCGTGTGGGCAGGCCTCGAGCGGGCGCGGACATTCACCTGGGAGACGACCGCGGAGAAGACGCTCGACGTCTACCGCGAGGTGCTCGACGCGTGAAGGTCTCGGCCGTCGTCGTCTCGCACGGGCACGCGACGGAGCTCGCGCGTTCGCTCCCGGAGCTCGTCGACCAGGTGGACGAGACGCTCGTGATCGCCAACGTCCCGCACTCGATCGACGAGGTCCCGTCAGGCGTCCGTGTGCTCGAGAACCCGCGGCCGCTGACGCTCTCCGCGAACGTGAACCTCGGCATCGCAGCGACGTCCGGCGAGTACGTCCTCGTCTCCAATCCGGATGCGATGGCGCGCGCCGGGGCGGTCGCGGCCCTCGTCGCGCACGCCGACACTCACCCGCGCTGCGGTATCGCCGGTCCGCAGGTGCTGTGGCCGGACGGCTCCTGGCAGCCGACCCGGAGACGCTTCCCCACGGTTCGGGGAACCATCGTGCGACGCACGCCACTCCGGAAGCTTCATGGCGCGTATGCGCAGCGCGACCACTACCTCCTGGACGAACGGCCGACGGAGCCGGTGGGGGCAGACTGGCTACTCGGCGCGTTCCTGCTCATGAGGCGGACGATGCTCGACGACATCGGCGGCTGGGACGCCGGCTTCCGGCACTACTGCGAGGACATCGACCTCGCGTACCGCGCGATGCAGGCCGGCTGGGAGCGGTGGTACGTGCCGGAGGCGGTGGTCGTCCACGACTATGCGGCGGTGATCGACCGGAGCTTCCTCTCGCGGCACACGCTCTGGCACCTGCGCGGGATGGCGCGCTTCATCCGCAAGCACCCCGAGCGGCTGCTCGCGCTGTGACCAAGCAGGATCAGTACGTCCGCCAGGCCGAGGAGTGGACCGAGCGCCAGTACGCCGATGCGCGCGCGTACCTCGCGCACCGCGCCGACCTGATCGTCTCGCTCGGGCCGCGACTCGAGCCTGGGCGAGGAGGTGCTCGACCTCGCCTGCGGGGACGGCGGTCTCGGTGAGCTCCTCGTCGAGCGTGGGCTTCGTTATCGCGGGGTGGACGTGACCCGGGAGATGGTCGAGGAGGCGGAGCGGCGGCTCGGCGACCGAGCTGCGATCGAGCTCGGGGACCTCAACGACTACGTCCCGCCGGCGCCGGTCGCGGCGACGACCGTCTTCCGGGCGATCTACTACGCGCGCGACCGGGCCGCGTTCTTCCGCCATGCGGCGGAGTACACGCGGAAGAAGCTCGTGTTCGACCTCAACCCACGGCAGTACCGCGTCGAGGACGTCCTCGCCGATCTCCGGGGTGCCGGGTTCGCGCAAGTCGATCTCCGGCCGTTCTTCGTTCCGCAGACCGTGGCGTTACCAGGGCCCGTCGTGGCGCTCGCCAGGGCGCTTCGAGCGCACCGGCCCGCCCGCGCGGCTCGCGCTCCGCTTCCGCTTCACGTATCTCGTCGCGGCTAGCCGGGGTTGATCGCCTGGAGCTCGACGCTCAGCGTCGCGCCGAGCTCGCGCGACTCGCTGCTCTTCGGGTCGACCTCGCTCGGCCGGACCGTCGGCTTGACCATGACCTCGACGCGCCACGGCTGAGCCGGCGTGCCGAACGCGAAGCCGGTGGTCGTGCAGTCGTGGAGGGCCTTCGTCTGCGTGCCCGTCACCCGATCGATCGCAGGCTGCTTGTCGGAGCCGATCCCGACCGTGCCGATGCGCACGGTCGCAGTCGCCTTCCTGGGCGGGGAGGGGCACCACCCCAGGCGCGACAGCTTCACGATCGCGAACCCGGAGGCGTCGCGTGACACGTCGTAGCGCGTGTACGAGCCCCGTGCGACCTTCTCGCCGTTTCGCCCGATGAGCCAGCCGTCCGACTCCTGCCCGGTCGTGGCCGAGGCGAGCTTCATGGGCTTCCCGTCGATGCGGTACAGGATCGTGCTGCCCCTCCGCTCGACCACGGGAGCGTCGAGCTCGACGCCGTTCACCGCGAGCGCGTAGTCCGTCCCCGGGCTCGGCGTCAGCGTCCCGTCCGACGCCTGGAGATCCGGCGTCAGGATAGGTGCCCCCGCCTGGAGAGCGGTCCCGTCGAGGCTCCACACCTTGCGGACACCGGGGTTGAAGAACTCGGTCACCTCGATCCCCGTGGCGTCCTTGATCCCCTGCCCGATCACGACGACCGAGCCTCCTCCCGTGGCCCGTTCGACCCAGTCGAGCGGCATCTCGAGGTTCGACTTGACCTGCTCCGAAAGGTCTCGCTCGCCGGACGCGGCGTACACCTCACCGGTGAGCCCCCACACGAGGACCGCGGCCGCCGCGACGCCTGCGACGGCCTGGAACGCGGTCGACCCGAGTTGCAGGCGGCGAAGCGCCACCGCCACACCGAGTGCCAGGAGGCAGACGACGACGAAGACGGCCTGGATGACGCCCTCCGACCAGCGGAACTCGCGGTTCATGAAGTGCCCGATCGAGAGGCCATGCGCCTCGTAGTAGGGGAAGATGTCGAGGCGCAGCGGGACGACGACGATCACGTACAGCGTGAGTCCAGCGGCGACGGCGATCGCCCATCCGCGGCCGACGCCGCGCGCGAACGCGAGCGCCGTCGCGGCGAAGAGGATCGGGCAGAGATACATGACGTTGCGCTCGACGACGAGGGTCGAGAACGTCGTCGAGAGGTATGCGCCCTTGATCGCGGCGTACCAGACGAAGACGGCGAGAGCCGCGACGCTGGTGGTCACGAACGCTCGCGTCCGCGGGTCGCGCGGCTCGTCCTTTGGACGCGCGAGCGCCGAGACGCCGATCAGGAGCGGGAGGATCCCGATCCCGATCGCAAGCGCGCCGAGCGCCCAGGACCCGTGCTCCAGGAGGCGCTCCTTGTAGAAGCCGGTCGTGTTGCGCCAGCTCTCGGACCTGTGGCCGATGCCCGCCGACAGGAAGAAGGCGATGCCGATCGTGAGCACGCCCGCACCTGCCCAGTCCCAGCGGCTCCACGTCGCGCGCCATGCCTTCCCACGCTCCGACGACCACGCGAGCCACAGAAGTCCGAGGCCGAAGACGACGAAGAGGATCACGAGCTGCGTGCGTGCGAACGTCGCGACACCGCAGGCAAGCGCCGCCAGCGCGAGCCGGCCCCAGCTCGGCGTCACGAGAGCGCGGGCGATGAGCCATAGCGCGAGTGTCGAGAGCGGATACGCGAGCGGCTCCTCGACGAAGATCGGCGAGTACGCGAGTGCCGGCACCGCCGTCGCGCCGGCTGCGGCTGCGAGCGCGTACCAGCGCGACACGACGAGCCGGGCGAGGCCGTAGGCGGGGAAGATCGTCGCCGTCATGGCCAGCACCAGCAGGAGCTTCCCGGTCGCATACGCGGCCGACGTCGAGCCCAGCCACCAGACCGGCGCGAGGAAGTAGGCGACGAGCGTGGGGATGCCGTACGCCTCGCCGCGCCGCGCGGCCTCGCCCGTCTCCGCGATCGACCGCGAGAGCTGCGTCAGCTCGAGCTCGTCCGTGAAGATCGTCGGCACCGGCCGGCGGGATGCCTGCCACGCGTAGAGCGCGGCGAGGGCGAAGTAGAGGATCAGGAGCGGGAGCGCTCCCTGCAGGCGGGAGGTCCCGCCCGGGATCTTCGAGATCACGGGAGGACTGCCTCGGCGGTCTCGGGCGCGGTGAACTCGGTCCGGCGCTTCACGATGCGGCAGGGTACCCCGGCCTCCGAGGCGGCCTGGACGACGAGCTGCAGCCGCTCCGACGGCGCGTCGGGGATCGTCACGAGCACCTCGTCGGCGCGTGCGCCGGGGATCGCCCGCGACGCCTCGTCCAGCGCGCCGACGACGGTGATCCCGTGGATCCGCCGCCGCCGAACACGCGGGTTGTCGTCCAGGAAGCCGACGACCCGGGCCTCGTGCGTGTCGTGGAGCTCGCGCGCCAGCCCGCGGCCCGCGCGCCCCGCGCCGACGATCAGCACACGCCGGCCGTGGCGCCTCGCGCGTGCCTCCGGCACGAGCCGGAGCGTCAGCCTCGACGCGCCCACGAGGATCGTGCTGAGGAAGGCGTCGACGACGAAGACCTCGACAGGGAAGTCGCCGATGTCGCGCAGCGAGATGAGGATGAGGTAGGCGATGACCGCGGAGCCGAAGCACGCGACCGCGATCGGGACCACGTCGCGCGCGGTCGCGTACCGCCACACGCGCCGGTAGACGCCGAGCCCGACGAAGAGCGAGTACCGCGTCGCGAGCAGGATCGGGAGCGCCGAGAGGAAGATCGAGCGCTCGAACTCGGTCCCGCGCCCGCCGATGACGAGGTAGTACGCGGCGAGGAACGAGCCGCAGATGAGGACGAAGTCGACCACGACCTCCACGAGGCGGCGTGGCTCGAACACGAGCGCGCGCCACAGCGGCGGCTCGGGCGGCGCTTCCGCGCCGGCACGCGAGCGCTCCTCGAGGTCGCTCAGGAAGCTGCCGAACTGGACGAGGAGCACGAACGTCACGAGCACGCCGATCGCGGTCAGCCGCGCGTTGTCGAGGACGTTGTAGGCGAGCGCCGTCGCGCCGAGCGCGGTGGCGACGACGGCGAGGAGCAGCACTGCCTTCGACTCCGACAGTCCGTAGTAGACGAGCCGGTGCGACGTGTGGTCCTTCCCGCCCTGCGTCACGGGCCGGCGCTGCGCGAGCCGGACGAGCGTGACGAGGGTCGTGTCGAGGATGGGAATGGCGAGCACCAGCAGCGGCAGGAGCACGGTCGCGAAGGTCGTCCCTGCGACGGTCCAGCTCGAGGCGAGCGCGAGGGAGGCGAGCCCGAAGCCGAGGACCTGACTGCCCGAGTCGCCCATGAACACCGCCGCCTTGCGCCCGGGGCGAAGGTTGAAGGGCAGGAACGCGACGCAGGCGAGGCCGAGCGAGAGCGCCAGGACGAGGACGGTGTCGTTCTCGTGCTCGGTCGCGGCGTCGATCGCGAAGTAACCGCACGCGATCGCGGCGAGCGTCGCCGCGAGGCCGTCCATGTTGTCGAGCAGGTTGAACGCGTTCGTGATCCCGACGAGCCAGACGAGACCGATCGTCCAGGCGAGCACGTCGTTCCCGACGATCTCGACCTCGAGCCCGCTCGCGAGCACCATGACCGCGGCGCCGATCTGCGCCGCGAGCTTCGCGATCGGGCTGAGGTGGCGGAGGTCGTCGACGAGCCCTGCGACGAACAGCAGCGCGATGCCACCGAGGATCCCGCCGAGCTCGCCGCTCCACTCGATGGCGCCGGTCGCCAGCGCGAGCAGCACGGCGGCCACGAAGCCGGCAAAGATCCCGACACCGCCGAACATCGGCGTCGCCCGCTCGTGCCACCGCTCGCTGCTCGGCTCGGCGACGAGACGAGTGCCGAGCGTGGAGCGGAGGAGAGCCCAGAGAACGGCGAACGTGACGGGGAGCGCCGCGATCGTGACGACCGCATTCACAGCCCGGAAAGGGTAGTCGAGCGCCCTGCCGCCCTACACTCCGCGCGATGTCTGTTTACGCCGATGTAATCCGCTATCGCGAGCTCTTCTCGAGCCTCTTCCGACGCGATCTCCGCGCGAAATACCGGGGCTCGGTGCTGGGTCTCGCGTGGACGCTGCTCCACCCGCTCGTGCTCATGGGCGTCTACCTGCTCGTGTTCTCGCTCCTCTGGAAGGTCACGGAGGTCGGCAGCGACGACTACTGGCTCTTCCTCCTGTGCGCGCTTCCCGCCTGGGTGTTCTTCGCGACTGCCGTGCAGGGGTCCGCGCGGAGCCTGCTCGAGAACGCGAACCTCATCCGCAAGGTGCGCTTCCCGAGGCAGCTCGTCCCGCTCTCGGTCGTGGGGACGAACCTCGTGAGCTTCGCGGTGATGCTCGCCGTGGTCATCGTGCTGAGCCTCGTGTGGCTGCCCGAGGCGCGCTCGACGGTCTGGCTTGCCATCCCGCTCGGAGCGCTCTTCGCCTGCATCGTCGCCGGGGTCGCGCTCGCGCTCGCCTCGCTCAACGCCCTCTACCGCGACGTGGAGCACCTCGTCGCGGCGTTGCTCCTGCCCTGGTTCTTCCTCACCCCCGTGCTCTACAGCCTCGACCAGCTGCCGGGGGTCGACGAGTACCCGGTCGCCGACTTCGCGCTGCACTGGGTGAACTTCCTGACGCCGCCGATCGAGGCGATGCGCTCGGTGCTGTTCTTCGGCGACATGCCGACGCTCGCCGACAGCGTGTACACGGTCGTGGCGGCAGGCGCCGCGCTCGCGCTCGGCGCGTACGTCTTCAGTCGCTCGGACGACCGGATCGCGGTCGAAGTCTGACGACCGCCCGGCCCTCGAAGAGGGCATCGGACCCGGAGTACGCCGGCAGACCCAGGTGCGTCGTCGGCTCGAGCCCTTCGAGGAGCGAGGGGAAGACGAGGGGCTCCGCGAAGCGCGGGTTGCGCCCACCTCCGGGCGCCCAGGCGGCCAGCTCGGCGCGGGCTCGCCGCGCCCTGAGGCCGCCCTCGACCGCGACCGCGCCGCCGACCGCGGCGTAGCCCTCGGCGTGGGCGTCCAGGAGGAGGCGCGACCAGTCCGGGTCCGGCTCGGCACCTGCGACGAGGTAGGCCGTGGCGACAGCGTCCTCACGTACGACGGACTCCTCCTGCATCGAGAGCGCGGCCTCGGTGTCGGGATGCTCGCCGCCTTCGACGACGACGCGGAGCCTCCGTTCGTCGATCCGCGGGCGCACGTTCACCTCGAGGTCGAGAGGGGTCGAGCCGAGCTCCTGGAACCAGAACCGGTGCTCCTCGACGAGGTCGAAAGCGAGCCGGTACCCGCCGGGCGGCCGGGGGGAGACGACGCTCGCGTCGAGCTCGAGCTCCTCGCCGGGCTGGACGACCCGCGGCAGCGGCGCCCGCACGCCGTCCCAGACGATCGGGTTCCCGAGCGGGTCGAGCCAGTGGTACGAGAGCTGGATGCCCGCGCGGCCGCGCGAGTGCCATGGCGCCGTGCCGGCGTTCTCGAGCCGCAGACGAGCCTGGGTTGGCGTCCCCGCGCGCGACTCGCCGAGCTCGAAGGCGAGCCAGCGCACCGCGAGCGGGCCGGCCGGCACGGGATGATCCCCGACACTCTCCATTTCGAGGGCTAATCTAGATCTCGCGATGACGCCTGGTGAAATCGTGGTGGATGGCGTCGCGCGGCGCTTTCGCATCCATGCCCGTGAGACCCGCACGCTGAAGGACCTCTTCGTCCAGGGCGGCCGCGGCGGCGGCGAGGACATCTGGGCGCTGCATGACGTGTCGCTCGCCGTCGCGCCCGGCGAGGCGGTCGGGCTCATCGGCCGGAACGGCTCCGGCAAGACGACGCTGCTGCGGCTGATCGCCGGGATCATCAAGCCCACCACCGGCCGGGTGAGCGCCGGAGGACGCATCGGGTCGTTGCTCGAGCTCGGCGCCGGGTTCCACCCCGACTTCAGCGGGCGGGAGAACGTCTTCCTGAACGGTGCGATCCAGGGGCTCCGCCGGGCGGAGATCCGCACGCGCTTCGACGAGATCGTCGCGTTCGCGGAGCTCGAGCATGCGATCGACCGGCCGGTGCGGACGTACTCGTCCGGGATGACGATGCGGCTCGGCTTCGCCATCGCGGCGTTCCTCGATGCCGACGTCCTGCTCCTCGACGAGGTGTTCGCCGTCGGCGATGAGGCCTTCCAGCGCAAGTGCTTCGGACGGATCTTCTCCTTCAAGCAGGAGGGCGGAACGATCGTCTTCGTCTCGCACGACGCGGCCTCGGTGGAGCGCCTGTGCGAGCGGTCGGTGTTCCTCGAGCAGGGCCATGTCGCATTCGACGGGCCGACGCGGGAAGCCGTCGCCCGCTACCGCCGCGCGCTCGCCGACGAGATCGACCCGGCCGAGCGCGGCGCCGGGCTGCGCGAGTGGGGCTCGGGCGAGGCGACGATCGCCTCGGCTGCGCTGCTCGGCAGCGAAGGGGAGGATCGGCTGCAGTTCCTCTCCGGCGAGCCGTTCGCGGTCCGCGTCGGCATCGACGCGCCCGACGGCGTTCCGCCGCCGCGGCTCCAGCTCGAGCTCCGCGACGACGCGGGCACCCTCGTGGCCGGCGAGGCGGTCGACCTGCGGGGTCTCGGGTGGGTGGCGCACGCGGGCGAGCAGGTCGTCCGCTACGAGCTCGGATCCCTGCCGTTGGCCGACGGGCGCTTCCATCTCCGCCTCGGCCTGACGGACGAGAGCGGCGAGCACCTCTACCACTGGCTCGACGACGCGCTCGTCTTCATCGTCTATCCGGGGGATGACGAGCGGGGCGTGGTCCGCTTTGAAGGGACTTGGACGATCGAGGAGAAGACGGCTACACGATGAGCGCACGCACCTGTCCCGACTGGCCGAGCCTGATGGAGGTCGATCCCGACCTCCAGTTCAAGCACTACACGGTTGCCGAGGCACAGCTTCCGGCGGACGTCGCTCTCGCGTGTCTCACACGTGTCGCTGACGAGGTCGAGATCTGCTGCGACCTTGCTCACCACGTCTACAACCGTGGGCACACGGATCCCGAGATCGCCGAGGCACTCAAGGACTCGCACTGGTTCGACCTCGACGACTGGTCGACGTCAGGCCCCGGCGCGCAGAACGGCGTCTCGCCGCACGCGGCCTAGCGCCACGTACTCAGATGCCCCATCCGCCTCCTCGCCATCCGCCCGACTCGTGTGACATCTCGATCTCGACCAGCCTTCGACTCACCTGTCATAGGGATCGAGCATTGCCTCCGCTTCTCCGCGATTCCGCTCTTTGCCGCACGTCGCACATCGAAATGCGAGGACTTCCTGCCCGCTCCTTGATCGTCCAGCGGTGGCCGATCGGCCAGCTCCAGAAGCAGCGCAGCGACCGAAGACGGATGGAGTAGCTGGTGCGATCTCGATGAGCGCGTCCGCGAGCTTCGGCACGAGGGCTGACTGTGCTTCCGCGTCTGCGGGGAGAAGGGCTCGTGCCCGCGACAGCAGACTCACGGCTGCAGGCCAGTCACCCCGCGCATGTGCACGTGAGCCCCGCGCTGCTGAGTCGCGTTCCGGCGCGCTCCGCGAGCGAACGCTCAGGCGGCCCGCCCGCACGAAGCTCAGTCTGATAGCGAACCGCCTGCTCGAGGTGATACCCGGCGATCTCGTCGTACTCGCGTGCCCGCTCGCCTGCCTGGTGGTCGAGCCAGTCCGCGAAATGCTCGTGCAGCGAGGCGCGCTCGTCCTTCTGCACCGACTCGTAGGCGACGTCCCGGAGGAGGAGATGGTGAAAGCGATACGCGTCGTCCGTCGAGAACTCGGCACCGTCCGGCTCGATCAGCTCTTTCACGACGAGCTCCGATAGCCGTTCGTCGACGCCAGGGCGCTCGGTCCCGGGCGACAGGAACTCGACAGCACGGCGATGGAAGACCTGACCCTCGACGGATCCGCGCTCGAGCACGGCGCGCTGAGCGCGATCGAGCTGGTCGAGTCGAGACGCAAGAAGCGCCTGGATCGTCGCCGGTGCTGCGATGCGGGAGAGATCTGCAGCCGACCAACGCCCGTTCTCGCGGCGCAGCGCGCCTTCCTCGATGAGCATCGCGACCATCTCCTCGACGAAGAGCGGCAGGCCGTCCGAAGCCTCCACGATCGCTCGCGGGCGGCGGTGTCGAGCGTGCCGCCGTCCAGCAGCGTCTCGATGAGCCGTCCCGAGTCGTCGTCGGAGAGCGGCCTGCAGGAAGACGATGCTCGTGCGATCATCCGAGGCGTCCACGAGAGACGGACATCGAGCAGCTCCGGCCGTGCCATGCACAGGACGAGTAGCGGCGTGTCTTCGAGTCCGTGGACGATGTGTTCCACGAGGTCGAGGAAACTCGCCTCGGCCCACTGGATGTCGTCGAGCACGACGATCGAGCGGGCGTCTCCGCGCGACCTCCTCGATGAGCCTTCCGACCGCCCACGTGGTGCCCTTGTGCTCGGGTACCGCATCGGCGATGCCGATCGTCTCCGCCACCCGCTCGGTGACGAGGTCCGCGTCTGGAGCATCGCGCAGCAGTCCGCGGATGCGCGCGCGAGCCTCGTCGGCGGTCTCGTCTCCGCGAAGCTCGGCTGCATGCCCGATCGCCTCCTTCAGCGGCCAGTACGTGATGCCTTCGCCGTAGGGGAGACAGCGTCCTTGCGCGACGGCCGCATCGTCGATGCGCGCGGCCAGGTACTCCTGCACGAGACGGGACTTGCCGACGCCCGCATCGCCGATCACCGTCACGAGCCGGCACACGCGGTCGCGCGAGACCTCCATCAACAAGCCCGAGAGAAGGTCGAGCTCCGCGTGCTCGGCCGACGAACTCCGACCCCGGCCGCCGGCCCGGCGGCAACGAAGCGAGGTCGACGAGTCGATGGACGGTCGACGACCTCGGACTTGCCCTTGAGCTGCATCGGTCCAAGCGGCTCCGCCCGGACGACGTTCCGCACGAGTCTGTGCGTCGAATCTCCGATGAGCACTTCACCGGGTGCACCGGCAGCCTGCAGTCGTGCCGCGACGTTCACGGCGTCTCCCGTCACGAACGCCTTCCCCCTCGACTGGTCACCGGTGACGACTTCTCCTGTTGCCACACCGATCCGCATCTGGAGTGGCGCACCGAGCGTCCCCTCGAGCTCTTCGTTCAAACGTGCGAGCGCCTCGCGCATCCCGACGGCCGCGCGAACGGCTCGGCGCGCGTCGTCTTCGTGCAGAACCGGGACGCCGAACACGGCCATGACTGCGTCGCCTATGAACTTCTCGACCCTGCCCGCCGTGCCGGTCGACCTCGTCGCGCATGGACTCGTAGAAGCGGTCGAGCACGCGCCGGGCGGTCTCCGGGTCGAGATCGCTTCGACGAGGGACGTGGACTCGACGATGTCGGCGAACACGACTGTGACGGTCTTGCGAGCACCGGGCGCGCCACCGGAAGCTATCTCGAGCTTCGCACCGCACGACGAGCAGAAGCGCGCCGTCTCTGAATTCGGCTCGTTGCAGGTGTGACAACCACGCATGTGACAGAGAGTACGAAGTCTGCTCTCACGATCCAAGACGGCGCCGTCCATAGACTTCTTCCGTGCCGACCATCGTCGTGCCCTATCGAGGCGACGCGAAGCAGCGCCTGCCCGCGTAGATCCGCGCGGCGGCCGCGCTCGCGATGCTCGGTGACGTGGTCGAGGCAGCGCTCGCGGTCGGCCGCGTGGTCGTCGTGACCGACGACCCGGCCGCCGTGCCGCCCGGTGCCACGTGGGTCCCAGACCCCGGTGACGGCCTCGGCGCGGCCGTGTCAGCTGGGCTCGCTGAGGTCGAGGGGCACGGACTCGTGCTCAACGCCGATCTCCCGGCGGCCACCCCATCCGCAATCGAGGAGCTAGCGGGATCGGGGCTCGCGCTCGTCGAGGCCGCAGACGGGACGACGAACGCGCTCTCGCTCCCGGACGCCGGCGTCTTCGCGCCGCTCTACGGCCCGGGAAGCGCTGCGCGATTCCGTGCGCACGCTGGGTTTGCCACGGCGGCGATCCCGGACCTGGAGACCGACGTCGACACGCTCGCTGACCTCGAGCGCCTCGCTCCGCGCCTCGGTCGCCGCACGCGCACGCTGCTCGCCGTGCCTGCGTGAAGGTCGTCCTGCTCTCGGGCGGAGTCGGGGGAGCGCGCTTCGCGCGCGGGTTGCAGGACGTCCTCGAGCCGGGCGAGCTGACGATCGTCGGCAACGTCGGCGACGACCTCGAGGTGCTCGGGCTCCACGTCTCGCCGGACCTCGACTCGATCCTCTACACGCTCGCCGGTCTCTCCGACGACGAGCGCGGTTGGGGGCGTGCGGACGAGAGCTGGCGCGCGCTCGAGTCGGTCTCGAGCTGGGGTGGGGAGGACTGGTTCAGGCTCGGGGATCTCGACCTCGGCCTGCACCTCGTGCGCACGAAGGCGCTGCACCGCGGGGCGTCCCTCTCACAGGTCACCGCGCTCCTGACCGCGAAGGCGGGACTGCACACCTGGATCCTCCCGGCGACGGACGATCGCCTCCGGACGCACGTCGCGACCCCCGCCGGCACGTTCCCGTTCCAGGAGTGGTTCGTCGCCCGGCGGCACGAGGACGAGGTCGACGCCGTGATCGTCGAGGGCATCGAGGATGCGCAGCCGGCGCCGGGAGTACTCAGCGCGCTCGCCAGCGCGGAGGCGATCGTCGTCGCGCCCAGCAACCCCTACGTCTCCATCGGTCCGATCGTCGCGGTCCGCGAGATCAGGGAAGCGCTCGAAGGCCGTGCGGTGCGCTGTATCGCCGTCAGCCCGCTCGTCGGCGGCAAGGCGGTCAAGGGACCGGCCGACCGTATGCTCTCGCGCATGGCGGGAGGCACCACGCCGGGTCATGTCGCGTCCTGCTACGAGGGCCTGATCGACGCGCTCGTGGTGGATCGCTCTGACACGCCGGCGGAGGCCCCGGTCGAGCTCGTCGCAACGGACACGCTCATGAGCGATCGGGATGTGACGCGGCGCCTCGCCGAGACCGTCCTGGAGGCCGCGTGCGCGTAGCGGTCGTCGGCGGGACGGGGCCGTTCGGCAAGGCGCTCGCCACCCGTCTCCACGAGGCCGGCATCGAGGTCGTCATCGGTTCCCGTGAGGCGGAGCGCGCGGAGTCGGTCGCTGCCGAGCTCGACGTCGAGGGCGCCGCGAACGCGGACGCCGTTCACGGCGTCGACCTCGTCGTCCTCGCGACGAACGCCGACGCGACGCTCGACACCGCCCGCGCGCTGAAGGACGACATCGGCACGACGCCGGTGCTCTCCGTCGCGTCCGAGCTCGAGTTCACGAAAGGCGGCGTCTTGCCGACCCGCGACGCGCGATCGCTTGCCGAGCGAATCCAGGAGGAGGTCAATGGGCCGGTCGTGGCGGGGTTGCACTCGCTTGCCGCCTCGACCCTCGGCAAGAAGGCCCCGGACGAGGACGCGCTCGTCTGTGGCGACGACGCCGGGGCGAAGTCGCTCGTGCTCGACCTCGCGGAGCTGGTCGTCGCGGGACGTGCGCTCGACGCCGGTCCCCTGCAGAGCGCTCGCGCGCTCGAGGGTCTCACGGCGGTGATCGTGAACCTCAACAAGCGCTACCGAGGGCACGCCGGGCTCAAGATCACCGGCCTTCCGTGACGAGCGAGGTGCGGGTGATCGGGCTCGCGGGGATCCCGGAGCTCGAGGCCGGCGACGACCTCGCCGCGTTGCTCGTCGAGTCCGCCGAGCCCGTCGGAGGCTTCGAGCCGGGGGACGTGCTCGTCGTGGCCCAGAAGGCGGTCTCGAAGGTCGAGGGCCGCGTCGTGGATCTCGCAGACGTCGAGCCGTCCGAGCGGGCACGCGAGCTCGCGGGCGACGGCGACCCGCGCCGCGTCGAGGTGATCCTCCGCGAGGCGCGCGAGATCGTCCGCTCGCGACCGCCGCTCGTCATCACGGAGACGCTGCACGGCTTCGTGTGCGCATCGGCCGGCGTGGACGCGTCGAACGCGAAGGGGCCGGACACGGTGGTCCTCCTGCCGCTCGACCCGGACGCGTCGGCGGCGCGTCTGCGGGAGGCGATCGCCGAGCGCACGGGGGTCTCCGTGGGAATCATCGTCAGCGACTCCTTCGGACGCGCGTGGCGACAGGGCACGGCGGACGTCGCGCTCGGGGTCGCGGGCCTCGAGGCGCTGCGCGACCTCCGCGGGCAGCGGGACCGCGTGGGCTACGAGCTGCACACGACCCAGATCGCGATCGCGGATGAGATAGCAAGCGCCGCGGAGCTCGTCATGGGCAAGACCGACGGCATTCCGGCGGCGATCGTGCGCGGTATGAGCGTTGAGGGAAGCGGCAGCGGCCGCGACCTCCTCATGCCGCGCGAGCGCGACCTGTTCCGTTGACGCCATAGCCCGGAGATAGACTCGGCCCGTGCGTACGTACGCAATTTGGGGTACCGCGACCTCGCCCGAGCACGAGGCGTGGGTGCGCGACATCGGGAAGCAATTCGAGTCCGACGAGTTCACGCTCGTCGACGACATCGCCGAGGCCGACTTCGTGCTCAACATGTTCGACCCGGCCGACCCGAAGGCATTCAGGCGCGCCTCGCGCGGCACGTACTCGGCCGCGTTCTACGAGCTCCCGGAGGCGCCCGAACACCCGCTCAAGGCGAGCTATCCGATGCTCGTCCGGACGCTCTCCAACGTCGTTCTCCTGCGCGTTCCGGGCCAGGGCGTCTGGTTTACGACGATGGAGCAGGGGACGTACCACGTCCCGGAGGATCCGGCGGCGATCTACGACCGGCTCGAGCCGCTCGCGACGTCGCGTCTCGTCATCGACAACGAGTGGATCCCCGACCTCGAGCCCGAGCTCTGGGACGGGGACGAGGTGACCGCGGACCTCGCCGAGTCCGGACGGCGTCTCGACGAGCTCGATCTCCTGCCGTCGCC
This sequence comes from uncultured Actinomycetes bacterium, assembly GCA_963793035.1. GTDB lineage: Bacteria > Actinomycetota > Thermoleophilia > Gaiellales > Gaiellaceae > GMQP-bins7. The sequence goes on along the minus strand of CAWBYI010000008.1, from coordinate 203,248 downwards.
GTTCCCCGTCGAGGAGTACCTCTCCGGCCGCGATCTCCGCCACGTGATGCGCCTCTACTCCGTCGGCGGCCTCTCGTACGGGAACCTCTCCGCGCGCAAGGACGAGAACAGGTTCTGGATGAGCGCGAGCGGCGTCGACAAGTCGAAGCTCGAGTCCGTCGGCCGCGACATCCTCATGGTCAAGGACTTCGACGACGACCGAGGCGTCATCGTCCTGAGCGTCCCACCGGGTATCGAGCCGCGTCGCGTGTCGGTCGACGCGATCGAGCACTGGATGATCTACCAGGCGCATCCCGACGTCGGCGCGATCCTTCACGTCCACGCCTGGATGGAGGGCATCGCCGCCACGGACGTCAACTATCCGTGCGGAACGCAGGAGCTCGCCGTCGCCGTCGCGGATCTCGTCGCTGCCGAGCCGGACCCGGCGCATGCCGTGATCGGCCTACGCAACCACGGCATTACGTGCACGGGCGAGAGCCTTTCGGAGATCCTCGACCGCGTCGCGCCGAAGGTTCTCCGCCAGGTCCCGATGACCTAGGCCCCGCGGAGCCTGAGCCCCGTCAGCAGCGCCAAGGCCGGCGCGATCAGCACGTCGTTCGCGACGCACCACGCGCAGACCGCGTCGATGACGACCAGCTGCACGATCAGCAAGTACGCGCTGAAGAGGAGCCCGACGAGGGCGATCGCCGCCGCCGCGAGGCGTGCGGTCGGGGCGTCCCAGGCGACGAGAGCGAGCACGCTCGCGTACGCGATGAGACCGAGGAGTGCGACCGGCACGCCCAGCACCTTCGAGTACTCCGACGACTGCACCTCCTCACAGCTTCCGCCTACGACACACAGGACGGAGCCACCCTCGTAGTGCGCCCACGTCAGGTAGCCGGCCACCGCGATCCCGGCCAGCGCGACGAGGGCGGCCGCCGCGCGAAGCGAGCGGTCGCTCAAGTGCCGAGCGCGTCGTCGAGCGCGGCGTTGAGTTGCTCGACCGTCAGTCCGGACTGGAGCATGTACGGCTCCTCGCCGGCGATGCGGATGAAGAACGTCGGCGTGCCCGGGACCTCGTCCGCCTCGGCCTGCGCGAGCCCGTCGTCGACGGCCTTTGCGATCTCGTCACTCTCCGCGTCGCTGAACAGCCGATCGACGTCGAGGCCCGGAATCTCACCGGCCAGCTCGCGGATCAGGTCGTCGGTCACCCAGCCCGAGTTCTCGGCGCCCTGATTTCGGTAGAGCGCCTCCTGCAGGTTCCAGAGCCGGTCCTGGAGCCCGGCCGCGAGCACGAAGCGCTGGGCCTTCACCGAGTCGTCGCCGATGAACGGGAAGCCGCGGAACTCGGTGTTCACGCGGCCGGGACGCACGTAGTCCGCGACGACGGCGGGAAAGACGGCGAGCGCGTACTGGCGGCAGGCGGGGCATTGCAGGTCCGCGTACTCGATCAGGGTGACCTTCGCCTTCGCGTCGCCGAGGATCGCGCCGTCCTGCGGGATTCCGGAGAAGTCCACCGTCGGCGTCTCGACGGGCGTTGCCTCCGTGTTGTCGGATCCGCTCCGGAAGACGACGGCCACGAGAACGAGCGCGACCGCGACCGCGATCGCGCCGCCGAACGCGAGCGCAACCGCAAGCCCCGACGGGCGGTCTGAGGCGTTTGGGTCGGTGCTCGACACCGGGCGGATTAATACACCCGCAGATACACCCCCTGACGAATGGTCGGCCCTCGGAGAGGTGACTAGCCTCGCGGCCATGATCGAGCTAGACACGGAGAGGAAAGCGACGGCGATTACCAGACGTCAGCGCGAGGTCATCGCCCTCATCGCAGCCGGGTGCTCGAACGACGAAGTCGGAGCACGGCTCGGGATCTCCCCCAGAACCGCCAAGGCGCATTGCGACGTCCTCCGCCAGAAGCTCGGCGTAACGCGCAGGCGCCAAATCCCGATCGCCTTCCGGCTCTTGACGGGCGAGGATCCACTGTCCGTGGGGCAGGCCTGGAGCCTCGCCCCGCGGCGGGAGCGCTGACAGGGCGCCCGCGGTGGTGCAGGCCGCCGCGGGCGTCTTCGTTGTTCGCAGCGGCGGTGGTAGGGTCGGCGCGCCTCAGATCAACCCGTTGAGATGGAGAGCTCCACTCGCGACCGGCAATCCCGCAAGCTCAAGCGACGCCGAGTCATCGAGCGCCCGCGTCTCTTCGCGCTGCTCGACGAGTCGCCGAACCGCATTCGCACGCTCGTCGCTCCGGCCGGCTACGGAAAGACGACGCTCGCCGAGCAGTGGGTCGCGAGGGACGGTCGCCGAGGCGCGTGGTTCAAGGCCAGGAGCGCATCGACGGATGTCGCTGCGCTGGCGCTGGGCATGGCGCGGGCCGCCGCGGAGCTCGTCCCGGGATGCGATGAGCGGCTCAGGGCGCACCTTCGTGCCGTTCCGAACCCGGGCGAGCGAGTTGACGTTCTCGCGGAGATCCTTGGCGAGGAGCTCGTCGGGTGGCTGCCCACGGACTGGCTCGTGCTCGACGAGTACCAGGAGCTCGTGGGTGCGACCGACGCGGAGTCGTTCGTCGAGGAGCTCGCCGCGGTCTGTCCCGTCCAGCTACTGATCGCGAGCCGACAGCGTCCGACGTGGGTGACCGGACGCCGGATCCTCTACGGCGACGTCCTCGAGCTGAACCAGACCGTGCTCGCGATGGACACTCGCGAGGCAGCGGAGCTACTCGAGGGTCGAAGCGCCGCGTCGGCCTCCGGTCTCGTCGCCCTGGCAAACGGATGGCCGGCGGTCATCGCGCTCGCGAGCGTGACCGATGCCGAGATCGACGGCGACGCCGAGGTGCCCGACGCGCTCTACCGCTTCTTCGCGGAGGAAGTCTTCGACGCGCTGGGCGAGGAGGTGCGAGCCGGACTCGCCACGCTTGCGGTCGCGCCGGTACTCGACCGCGAACTCGCCGCCATGTTGCTCGAGGACGCCGACGCGGTGTGCGAGGCGGCTTTGCAAGTGGGCATCCTCGAAGAGCGCGACGGCCGGCTCGAGCTGCATCCGCTGGCACGATCGTTTCTCGTCGATCGGGCAACGTCTGCCGGCACCTTCGGCAGTCGAAGCTGCGGAGACCTGTTATCGCCACTACTCGTCAAGACGAGATTGGGATGCCGCCTTCGCGGTCGTCGCCACGCGAGGGTCGACCTGAAGAGGTCGCCGCGCTCCTGACGCGTGCGCTCGATGACCTGCTCGAGTCGGCGCTGCTCCCGACGATTGTCACGTGGTGTGAGGCTGCAGTTTCCTCGCGAGTCGACGCACCAATCGTCGCGCTTGCGCGGGCCGAGGTTGCCCTCAGGCGCGGGCCGGCATCCCGAAGCGCAGGCTTTTGCGGAAGTAGCGGCGAGCGGAGGCGTTGACAGATCTGCGCTTCCGTGCGCTGTCGTTGGCGGGCGCCGCAGCGCACCTAGCCTCGCGCGAGGTTGAAGCGATGGAGCTCTTCCGACGCGCCGAAGCGAGCCGCCTCCATGCGAGGTCGAGCGAAGGGACGCGCTCTACGGGCCAGCTCAGATGTGCGACCGAACTCGAGCTTCCCGAAGCACGAGACCTTCTCTCATCGCTGGTCGCAGCGGGTCGACTTCTCGGACCCGCGCGAGGTGGTCCGGGCGTCGTCTTCTGAGATCGCGATACCAGCTGAAGTTCGGTCTGACCGATGCGGACGAGGGCGGAAATCGCGGCTGAGCTCGTGAGCTCAGTAGCGGATCCACTCATCAGGAGCTCGTTCCGCAACATGTACGCCCATTGGCTTGCGCTCTCTGCGCGGTACTCCGAGGCGGCCGCACTCGTCGACGAATTGTTGGACGACATAGCGCGTAGTCGACTCGACTTTGCAGAGCCCTATGCGTTGGTTTCCGCGGCGACTGCGGCTGCCGGCATGCGTCGATGGAGCGAGGCACACTCCTACATCGATCGCGCATTCAGCTGCAGCTCGGCGCGAGCGAAACTCGTTTGCGGAGCAGGTGTGCTATGCCGCTCGAGTTCGTGCCTTGGCTCACCAAGGCAAGCAACGCTTGGCGCTATCGATCGAGGTGCCCAGTCCTGGATGGCGCCATCGCATCCATCCGAGGAGAAGTGCTTGCCGTTCGCGGGATTGGTCCTGGCGACGATAGGACGCGTTGACGAAGCTTGTTCAGTGATTGATGCGGTGCGCGGAACGACGGCCGCCGTCGAGGCGACCGTCCTCTCTGCCGCTCTCGAAGCAGTGGTCGCACTGAAGCGGCGTGACCCGCGACGTCGCCGAGCGTGTCATGGACTTTGAAGTCACTGCTTTCGACTCTGGCGCGCTTGACCTACTGGTCATGGCGTACAGGGCTTGCCCGGAACTCTTGGCGAGGCTGCTGCGCGAGTCCAGAGACACGACTCGACTTGTCTGCGCTGATCGCGCAAGTTGGCGATGGCGATCTGGCGCGCGCAGTGGGCCACACTTCTGCACTGGATGAGAGACCCGCGCGCCTAACGCCGCGCGAGCGCGAGGTCTATGCACTTCTTCGTGAAGGGTTATCGAATCGCGAAATCGCCACGGCTCTAGTCATCAGCGAGGCGACCGCGAAGCTGCACACGCACCACGTCCTCGAAAAGACTGGCATGCGATCTCGTATCGAGATCGTGATCCAAGCTGCGCTCGAGCGCGCTGATCAGGCGACTTCGGCGATCGATGCGAACTCCGGCGCCGATGCCTCGTCGTAGAGCCGATCTGCGAACGCCTTGAAGTCCGGTCGCTCAGCGACACGGTATTCCTCGTCTGCGCTAGCAAGGATCGCTTCGAATGCCGCGACGGCTGCTGTGTCGAACTGACTATCCACCGCCTGAGCAAGGCGTAGTCGGGCCACGCGGCTAGGCATCGCATCGCGATACGGACGATCTGAAGTCATCGCGTTGTACGCATCGGCCACCGCGATGATCCGCGAAACGAGCGGGATCTCGTCGTCGGCAAGTCCATCGGGGTAACCCTGCCCGTCTATCCGCTCGTGATGGTGGCGCACGATCGTGGCGATCTCCGAGTACTCGTCGACGTGCGCGAGGATGCGCTCGCCGATCGCCGAGTGCTCCTGCATCTGTCGTCGCTCGTCGAGCGTGAGTGCTCCCGGCTTCTCGAGCAGACCCGGTGACAGGCCGATCTTTCCGATGTCGTGGACGAGTCCGCACAGATAGGCCAAGTCTTGGGTCTCTGGCGACAGTCCCATCCGTCTAGCGATGTCTCGTGGAGTAGATCGCCACCGCGGCCGAGTGGCCGGCTGTGTATCGATCTCGCGCATCGAGCGTGGCGATCAACGCACCAGCGAACTGAAGGTTTGCCCGTTCAAAGTCTCGTTGGCGACTGACAGGTCGACGGCGAGTCGTCGCTGCTCCTGATAGAGGCCGTACAGGCGCTGCGCGGCGAGGCGGGGACGAGGAACAGCGCGAGTGTCCACGGTGAGAACTTCACTGATAGGTGATGCAAGCACCGCGATTACGGGTGCATATGCCGGAGCCGACCAGGAGGACGAGGTGGGCCAGTCACTGTTTCGAAGTCCGCGATCGCGCATGCGACCGGCCGCGCACCTTCGACCAGTGCAGCATGAAAAGCGACTTCGAGAGCTTCGCCAACAACCGCGCCCGACCAGCGTCGCGGCTATGAGCCCACCCAATGCCGAAGGCACGGTGGTCCAGCACTGTCTTGGGCCGCGATGCCCATCGCAACGCCACCAATGAATCGAGTGCTTGTGTACGTCGCCCACTTGAGACGTGGCATCGCGTCGCGATCTGCCTGGCGCGATACGAGCTCTGGGTCGCCGAGCATGGAAGCGCTGCCGACGATCCCCGCCGCGAGTGGGCCGAACAGACGGCCGCGAAAAGCGTCGGGAGTAGCTGAGATCGAGTGCTCAGTCGGCTCGATTGAAACGCGGACGCTGCTCGCTCTGCGAGAGCGGCGGTGGCGGCGAGTGCGATGACCGCGATTGGTGCTTCGATGTCCGTGATCCGGTTCGAGCAGCAGCCAAACCGCGGTTGAGATCGCGCGAGCTGACAAGCACGCCTACGCAGACGAACCGTCCGGCGCTGTGGCGATCGCGCAACTGATTCGCCGGGCGACTTGAACTATCCCCCGAAGGGGGTATAGGATTCCGGATGCCGTCAGTTCCCAATCGAGGAGTGCTGCCTATGCACAGGGGCACGAAGTTCTGGTAACAGCCGTCTCATCCTGGGTTCTCCGCCGGGGGTAAACATCCCTCTTTCGGGTGGGGTGTGACCTCGGGGGGAACGGAGAAGGAGGCGCTGGGATGCTGACGGGTGCTAGGCAATGAGCCCACGCCGGAAGCCCACGGCTACGGCGTGGGCTCTACTACGCGCCTGAAGCTTTGCGAGCAGATGCCGGACGTGTGACTTCACCGTCTCTTCGGAGAGGAAGAGACGTTCGCCGATCTCGCGGTTGACGAGGCCGTCGGCGACGAGTTGCAGGACCTCGATCTCTCGCGCGGTCGGATCCTGTCCGACCTCACGCTGGATCTGTGGCGCAAAGGGGATGACCGACCCGTGCCGGCGCGTGCTGCGACGCGCAGCGGCCGCCTCGAAGCGGCGGCTGTGGTCTCGATACCGGTTGAGGATCTCCTTACGCTCTGCGGCGTCCACGAATGGGGTATCGGCGGCCCACTTGCCGCTCTTTAGGCCGAAGCCTGGTCTTTGACCCGAACGGGGGAGGGTCCGGGGCCCCCGTTCAGAAGCGGTAATTCGACTTCCGCCCTGCTGGTGGGTACCGTTCCGGCGTTCGCGCCGTAGAACAGGAGGAAAGGGGTTTCTATGAAGCGAGGCAAGAGCTGGCGGCTCGGCGTCATGGCCACGCTCGCAGTGTTCGTCGTGGTGATCGCGGGCGCAGGAGTCGGACAGTCGGCCCTCGGCGGTTCGTCCCAGTCCGGAGTCCTGGTGAGTGGGACCACCGACTCCATCACGAACATCGATCCGGCAGGGAACTACGACTTCGGGACGTTCTCGCTCGGAATCAACATCGTTCGAGCATCTGTACGACGCGAAGAACGGCGCGAAGCTCGTGCCGTCGCTCGCGACGGGCTGCAGGCCGGCCGGAAACACCCGGACCTGGCGGTGCAGCCTTCGGCGAGGCGTCAAGTTCCACGACGGCTCCGACTTCGACTCGGCTGACGTCAAGTTCTCGTTCGATCGCGTCCTCAACGCGCAGGTCGTGAAGCAGGCTGCGGCGAACACGCCGTCGTCGCTGGTGTCGAACCTCAAGAGCGTGCGGACGAACGGACGCTATGTCGTCACGTTCAACCTGAAGAAGCCGCAGTCGACCTGGCAGTTCATTCTGGCGACGGGCGCTGCCGGGATCGTCCCGAGCAACGTCTACAAGCCCAATCGGCTCCAGGGGAACAGCGAGCCTCAGGTCGGAACCGGGCCGTACCGCCTGACGCGGTACACGCCGGGTCAGCAGGCCGTGTTCGAGCCGTTCGACGACTACTGGGGCCCCCAGGCCCGTAACGACGGCCTCATCCTTCGCTACTACTCGAAGTCGTCGACGATGAAGCTCGCGCTCGAGCGGGGCGAGATCGACATGGCGTTCCAGACGTTCACGCCGACCGAGCTCACGTCGCTCGGCGATCGGGAAGGCGTCCGCGTGTACCAGGGGCAGGGCGCGGTCATCCGCTACCTCGTGCTGAACGTCGAGCGTGAGCCCTTCAACAACATCAACGTGCGAAGGGCGCTCGCGTACATGATGCCGCGGGCGGCGATCGCATCCCGTGTGTATCGCGGGACCGTCAAGCCGCTCTACTCGATGCCGCCGGCGGGGCTGCCCGGTCACATCGACGCGTTCGCAGCTCGCTACGGCCGCGCCCCGAACATCGCGGCCGCCAAGCGCGAGCTCCAGCGCGCGGGAGTGAGCACTCCCGTTCCCGATCGAGATCTGGTGGACGCCGACGCACTACGGTGACGCCACGGCCGACGAGTACGCGGAGATGAAGCGCGGCCTCGAGCGAGGCGGCGTCTTCAGGGTCACCTTGAAGTCGTCCGAATGGGCGCAGTACAGCGGCGTGCTGGGCAACCAGTACAACGCCTTCCAGCTCGGGTGGTTCCCGGACTATCCGGACCCCGAGAACTACGTCCTCTCGTTCTACCAGTCGGGCAACTTCACGGAGAACGGGTATTCGAACCCGAGGATGACCCGTCTGCTCAACCTCGAGCAGGCAGCTGCGACGCCTGCCAGGCGGATTGCTGTGATCAAGCAGATCCAGCAGCTCGCCGCGCAGGACGTGCCGATCATCCCGTACTGGCAGGGCAACATGATTGCCGCGGGCCGCTCGAACGTGCGCGGGATTCCGACCACGCTCGATGCTGCCTTCATCATGCGGTACTGGAAGATCTCGAAGAGCTAGTGCCTCACGAGGGGCGCCGCGCGAGCGGCGCCCCTCGCTCATCTCCTCCGACCGACCGGAATCGGGGTACGGTTCCGTCGTCGTGAGTCGGGCGTCGCAACCTCACCTCGCGTAGCGGCCCCGTGGCCTCGCGCGGCACCTCGCTCCGGCAGTACCTGCTCACGCGGCTGCTGCTCGTGGTGCCGATGGTGTTCATCCTGCTCACGCTCGTCTTCCTGCTCATGCGGGTCATCCCCGGCGACCCGGTGTCAGCATCGCTCGGCGGCCGGGTCCCGCAAGAGGAGGTCGACAGGATCAGGGAGGAGCTCGGGTACAACCGCCCGATCCTCCAGCAGTACGTCGATTACCTGGGCGACGTCGTCCGCGGGGACTTCGGCGTCGCGACGACGGACAACAGGAAGATCACCGACATCGTCTTCGACAACGGCATGGCGACGCTCGAGCTGACGTTCTACGCGATGCTCGTCGCGATCGTCGTCGGCGTGACCCTCGGGCTAGTGGCCGGGCGTTTCCGCGACACGTGGATCGACGGCGGCAGCCGGTTCTTCGGAATCATCGTGTACGCGACGCCGGTGTTCTTCCTCGGGCTCATGGCCCAGCTCTTCTTCGGCTCGCACCTCGGGTGGCTGCCCACGTCGGACCGTGCGAGCCCACTCGTGGACGCCACGATCGACGTGCACACGAACCTCTACACGATCGACACCCTGATCAACCGCGACTCGGACCAGTTCGTCGACGTCGTGAAGCACCTCATCCTGCCCGCGGTGACGCTCGGGATCGTCACGGCCGGCGTCTTCATCCGCCTCGTCCGGGTCAACGTGATCCGGACGATGAAGGACGACTACATCGAGGCTGCCCGCGCGCGCGGGATCGACGAGCGCTCGGTTGTCTATCACCACGCTTTCCGCAACGCGCTCGTTCCCGTGATCACGATCGTCGGCCTGACGGTCGCGTTGCTCCTCTCCGGCGCCGTGCTGACCGAGAGGACGTTCAACTGGCCTGGCATCGGAAATACCTTGGTCGACTACCTCGAGAACCGCGACTACGTCGCGGTGCAGGGCATCGTCGTCGTCTTCGCGCTCGTGGTCGTGCTCGCGAGCCTCGTGATCGACTTCGTGAACGCCTACATCGACCCGAGGATCCGGTACTGATGGCCGTGAGCGCGCGCACCGAGCCCGATCCGCTCGCGAAGCGTTCGAGATTGACGGGCGTACGTCGGGCATTCGCGCCCGTGTTCGAGGCGCGCGGCCAGGCGCGATGGATGCTCTGGCTGGGTGCCGCGATCACGCTTGCATTCGTCTTCACCGCCGTGTTCGCGCCGGTGCTCGCACCGTACGACTTCGACACGTTCCGGGCGAACGGCCAGCGCTTCCCGCAGCTCGAGGCACCGTCGAGCGAGCATCTGATGGGCACGAACGTCCAGTCCACAGACGTGCTGTCGCGGATCATCTGGGGGGCGCAGACGGAGCTCAAGGTCGTTTTCGTCTCGCTGATCATCTCCATCGGCGTCGGCGTGCCGCTTGGGCTCTTCTCGGGGTACTTCGGCGGAAAGCTCGATCGCGTGCTCGTCCTGATCATGGACGCGCTCCTCGTCTTCCCCTTCCTCCTGCTCGCGATCGTCATCGCGTTCCTGCTCTCCGACAAGGTCGGCCAGGGGATCGTCACGGCGGCGATCGCCATCACGGTCGTCTACATCCCCCTCTACTTCCGCGTGGTCCGAAACCACACGATCAGCATCCGTGAGGAGCCGTTCGTCGAAGCGGCGCGTGCGCTCGGCGCGAAGCCGATGACGATCATCCGCAAGTACGTCTTCTTCAACGTTGTCCAGAACGTGCCGCCGCTCGCGACACTCAACGCGGCCGATGCGATTCTCACGCTCGCGGCTCTCGGCTTCCTCGGCTACGGGATCCAGCCGACCGATGGGGCCGAGTGGGGATACGACGTGAATCGAGCCGTCTCGGACGCGGCCTCGGGCATCTGGTGGACGGGGCTCTTCCCGGGACTCGCGATCGTGCTCCTCGTGACCGGGCTCACGCTTCTCGGTGAGGGGCTGAACGAGACCATCAACCCGGTGCTCCGGAAGCGGTCGATCGCGAAGGCCCATCTCGCCCCGCCCGCCGGCGTCTCCGAAGCGGAGACGGAATGAGCTCGTCACCGGTCGTCTCGGTGCGCGATCTGCGCGTGCACTACGGCACGCTCCGTGGCGCCGTCCGCGCGGTCGACGGCGTGTCGCTCGACATCGCCGAAGGCGAGGTCGTCGGTCTCGTGGGCGAGTCGGGCTGCGGCAAGTCGACCCTCGGTCGCGGGATCCTCGGGCTTCTCCCGGAAGGCGCGGTCTCCGACGGCGAGGTCATCTACGACGGCAAGAACCTCGTCTCCATGAGCGACAAGGAGCTCCGGAGGCTGCGAGGCCCCGACCTCGGGCTCATCTTCCAGGAGCCGATGACGCGGCTGAATCCCTTGATGCGGATCGAGGATCACTTCAAGGAGACCCTCGAGCAGCACGAATCGAAGCTCACCGCGAAGGAGATTCGGGCACGGTCGCTGGAGACGCTCGGGCGCATGGGCATCCCGCCGACCCGCTTCCGCCAGTACCCGCACGAGTTCTCGGGCGGGATGCGACAGCGGATCATGATCGCGCTGGCGCTCGTCCTCCGCCCGAAGCTACTCGTCGCCGACGAGCCCACGACCTCGCTCGACGTGATCGTCGAGGCGCAGATCCTCGGGATCCTCGCCGACCTGCGGCACAACTTCGGGACCGCGCTGCTCCTGATCACGCACAACCTCGGGATCGTGGCCGAGGCCTGCGACCGGGTCGCTGTGATGTACGCCGGCGAGATCGTCGAGGAAGGATCGGCGCGCGACGTCTTCGCCGAGCCGGGACATCCGTACGCCCGCGAGCTCCTGCGCTCCATAATCTCGCTCGAGACCAAGGAGCTGCACTCGATCCCGGGCGCGCCGCCGAACCTCATCGACCCGCCGCCCGCGTGCCGGTTTCACCCTCGCTGCCCGGACGCGATGCTCGTGTGCTCGTCGAAGCACCCGATCGAAGTCAGCTTCGAGGGCGGGCGGCGGGTCTCGTGCTGGCTCCATGGCCCGGTCGACGAGATCCCCGAAGGCGCGACGCTGCCGCTCGAGCGGGAGCAGATCGCCGTGGCCGAGGAGGCCTGAGTGGAGGCGACCGCCGCACGAGAGCCGCTCACGCGGGCGGACACGTCGCCACTCGTCTCGATCCGTGGCCTCAAGACCTACTACCCGATCCGCGGGAGCTTCCTCCAGCGCCTCGTCGGCCGGGAGGCCGGGTATGTCAAGGCTGTAGACGACGTGTCGTTCGACCTCCACAGGGGCGAGGTGCTCGGGCTCGTCGGCGAGTCCGGGAGCGGCAAGACCACGCTGGGCCGAACCCTGCTCGGGCTCGTGAAGGCAAACGAGGGCAGCATCGTGTTCGACGGCGACGAGATCACGGGGATGTCGGAACGCGAGCTCCGTGCGGTTCGCCGGACCATGCAGATCGTCTTCCAGGACCCGCACGCCAGTCTTAACCCGGCGATGACGATCGAGCAGTCGGTTGGGCATCCGCTGTCGATCCACAAGGTCGCGAGCGGGCGCGAGTACCGGCAGCGCGTTGCCGAAGCGCTCGAGACCGTGGGCCTTTCGCCCCCCGAGCAGTTCATGTCGAAGTACCCATCCGATCTCTCCGGAGGTCAGAAGCAGCGCGCCGTGATCGCGCGGGCGATCATCCTCAACCCGGTCCTCCTGGTTGCCGACGAGCCCGTGTCGATGCTGGACATGAGCGTGCGCGCCAAGATCCTGGAGCTCATGCTCAGCCTGAAGCGCGACTTCGGCTTCACGTACCTCTACATCACCCACGACCTTGCGACCGCGAAGTTCTTCTGCGACCGCATCGCGATCCTCTACCTCGGCCGGATCGTGGAGATCGGACCCTCCGAGGCGATCTACGCCGATCCGAAGCATCCGTACACGCAAGCGCTTCTGCGGGCGATTCCCGAGCCGGACCCGCGCCGGACCGTGCCGCGCGATCTGCCGCGTGGGGAGGTGCCGGACGCCGCCAGCCCGCCGCTCGGATGCTCGTTCCACCCGCGTTGCCCTCAGGCCTTCGAGGTATGCGGTTGGGAGTCACGAGACCTGCGCGACCGCTTCGAGGAGCACTGGGCGCAGCTTCCGGAGGAGGCCTACGAGGCCGAGCGCGCGGCGATCGGCGATCTCGGGGCGCTGGATACGCCGGGAACGGAGGTCGTGGTGCCGGCAGGCAAGAGCGCGGCGCCAAGCGATGTGCTCGCCGTGCTCGAGCGGCTACGGAGCGAGAACCGCGACGAGCCGCTCTGGCGGGGCGTGAAGCGGATGGCGGCCGTGGACAAGGGAGCGGAGGTCGCGTTCGACGAGCCGATCGAGCCGCGCCTGCTGCAGGTCGACGGCGTGCAGGTGGAGTGCCATCTGCACGACCCGGAGGCACTCGCTGAGGCCGACCGGCGTCGTTCGGCCAATGAGTAGGGCCCGGTCGACGACCGGGCCCTGAGCACCTAGGCGGCTAAGCCCGAGCTTGCGTCAGGCCGCGAGGCCAGCGAGATCGCGGAGCGCCTCGAGGCGCTTGAGCGCCTGACCTTCTAGCTGGCGCACGCGCTCGCGCGTGAGATCGAGCTCGTGCCCGATCGCCTCGAGCGTCCACGGCTCGCCATCGAATCCGAAGCGGAGCTCGAGGATGCGCCGCTCCCGCTCCGGGAGCGCGTCGAGCGCGCGTCGGATGCTCTGACGGCGAAGCGACTCCTCGGCCTCGTCGAACGGATCGGCGGCTTCGCGGTCTGCGAAGAGATCGCCGAGCTCGCCCTCGTCGTCCGCACCCACGGTCTGGTTCAGCGAGACGGATGCGTGCGCGGCGCCGAGCGCCTCGTCGACATGCTGGATCGGGAGACCGGTCGCCTCGGCGAGCTCTTCCTTCGTCGCCTCGCGTCCGAGCTCGACCTCGAGCCGGCGTGCCGCGCGCGAGAGCTTCTGCTGCCGCTCGACGACGTGCACCGGCACGCGGATCGTCCGGGCGTGGTTGGCGACCGCCCGCTGGACGGATTGGCGAATCCACCAGGTCGCATAGGTCGAGAACTTGAAGCCGCGGCGCCAGTCGAACTTCTCGACGGCGCGGTTCAGTCCGAGCGTCCCCTCCTGGATCAGGTCGAGGAAGGGCACGCCGAGCCCGCGGTAGCCCTTCGCGATGGAGACGACGAGCCGGAGGTTCGACTCGATCATCACGCGCTTCGCGACGGTGTCCCCGCGCTCGATGCGCTTCGCGAGCGCGACCTCCTCGGCCGCGGTCAGCAGCTTGTGCCGGCCGACGTCGGCGAGGAACAGCTGGAGGCTGTCCGCCGCGCCCGAGACCGTCTCGGCCTCGAAGCGCGACTTGGCGACCGTTTCCTTCTCGGACTCGGTGTCGGGCTGGACGATGTCGATGGAATGGGCTTCGAGCTCGCGCTGAAGGAGCTCCGCCTCGTCCTCCCCGAGGTCGTGCTCGACGACGAACGTCTCGAATTCGGCCGACTCGAGGTGTCCGCCGTGCTCCTCGGCGCGTTCGATGAGTGCCTTCAGGTGCTCTGACTCGAGCAGTTCGATGAGCTGGTTCTGCGTCAAGTGCTGCCTCGATCCTTTCCAGGTTTCACTTCGGCGGAAGCTACAAACGTACGGAGTGTATGGCGGATTTCCTGCCTTTTCCAGGGATCATGCGGGAAAGTCGGACGGCACAAAGTCAGGTATCCACTGGCTCGTAACGTCGGTTCCCTCTCTCCTTATTCCGTTACTTGCCTCTCCCTGGTTCACTGCTTCGGCGACAACTTCTCGTGCGTATGAGCGCAGGCTGTAGCGGCCTGCTGGCCCCGTACCGCTTTTGACGTCGGCAGCCGGGGCAAGTTAGATCATCGCGCGTTTGCCGGACGGTGCATAACACCCGTTAACCGCTTGCTTACGCGCTCTTTGCGCGCTTTTCAGCAAGAAGCTCCGCCGCACGCTCCATCGTCACGCCGTCCACGGTGTCGCCGCGACGGAGGCTTGCGTTCGTCTCGCCGTCGGTCACGTAGGGCCCGAAGCGGCCCTCCTTCACGACCAGCGGTCGCCCGCTTGCCGGATCGGCGCCCAACTCCTTGAGCGGCGGCTTCGCGCCACCGCGACCCCGACGCTGCTTGGGTTGCGCGAGCACGGCCTCGGCCTCCTCGACCGTGAGCGTGAGCAGCTGCTCCTCCGAGGAGAGCGACCGTGTCTCGGATCCCTTCTTGACGAACGGCCCGTATCGTCCGTTCGACACCAGGATCTCCTCCCCGTCAGAGCCGGTCAGCGTCCGCGGGAGCGTGAGGAGCTCGACGGCCTCGTCGAGCGTGACCGCGTCGAGGGACATGGACGAGAAGAGCGACGCCGTCCGCGGCTTTCCGTCCGCGCCATCCGGCAGCACCTCCGTGATGTACGGCCCGTAACGGCCGTCGCGCGCGGCGATCTCGAGCCCGGTTTCGGGATGCACGCCGAGCGTTCGCTCGCCTCCCTTCGGCTGCGCGAGGAGCTCCTCCGCGAGTGCGTGGGTGATCTCGTCGGGTGCGAGGTCGTCGGGGATGCTTGCGCGCTGCTCGCCGCGCTCCAGGTATGGGCCGTACCGCCCCACGCGGACGACCACGTCCGATCCGGGAAGCTCGATCGAGTTGACCTCGCGCGCGTCGATGCTCTCGAGATGGTCGGTGACGAGCGCCTGAAGGCCCGGGTCGCCGTCGCCGAAGTAGAACCGGCGGAGCCACGCGACGCGATCCTCTGTTCCCTCCGCGATCCGATCCAGGTCGTTCTCGAGCCGGGCCGTGAAGTCGTAGTCCACGAGCCGGTCGAAATGCCGCTCGAGCAGCTGCGTAACAGCGAACGCGAGAAACGCGGGGACGAGCGCCGTGCTCTTCTTGTAGACGTACCCGCGGTCGAGGATCGTGCCCATGATCGACGCGTACGTCGACGGACGCCCGATCCCGCGATCCTCGAGCGCCCTGACGAGGCTCGCCTCCGTGTACCGCGCCGGCGGGCTCGTCTCGTGGCCCTGCGGCTCCAGGGCGGACGCCTCGACGACCTGCCCCTTGGAGAGCGCCGGGAGGCGCTTGTCCTCCTCGTCTCCCTCGGTCGGCTCGTCGCGACCCGACTCGTACGCCTTGAGGAACCCGGGGAACGTGATCACCGTCCCGCTGGCGCGAAACGTCGTGGCGCGGCCGTCCGTCGTCGTTGCGGCCAGGTCGATCGAGACGGTCTTGCCGCTCGCGTCCTTCATCTGGGAGGCGATCGTGCGCTTGAAGATCAGATCGTAGAGAGCGTGCTCGTCCCTGCTGAGCTCGCGGCGAACCTCGTCCGGCGAGCGGAAGACGTCGCCGGCGGGGCGGATCGCCTCGTGCGCCTCCTGGGCGTTCGCGACGGCCCTTTCGTAGCGCCGTGGCTCGTCAGGCACGGTCTCCGGCCCGTAGGCGCGCGCGGCGTGTGTGCGCGCGGCCTGAACGGCGGTCTCGGAGAGCGACACCGAGTCCGTGCGCATGTACGTGATGAACCCGTTCTCGTAGAGCCGTTGCGCGAGGCGCATGGTCGTCTGGGACGTGAGGCGCAGCTTGCGACTCGCCTCCTGCTGGAGCGTCGAGGTGCGGAACGGGGCGGCGGGTCGTCGCGTGTGGGGCTTCTCGTCCACGTTCGCGACCTCGAACGGCCTGCCCTCGAGACCCGTGGCGAGCGATCGTGCAGAGGCCTCGTCCAGGACAACGACGGCCTTCGACGTGGGCTGTCCGTCCGGGCCGAAGTCGCGCCCCTGCGCGATGCGGTTTCCGTCCACCGTTGCCAGCTTCGCCTCGAACGCACCGGGGTCGAATGTGCCCAGGACGTCCCAGTACGTCGCCGACACGAATCGCATGCGCTCGCGCTCGCGGTCGACGACCAACCTGGTCGCGACCGACTGGACACGTCCCGCGGAGAGACGCGGCATCACCTTCTTCCAGAGAACCGGGGAGACCTCGAAGCCATAGAGCCGGTCGAGAATCCGCCTCGTCTCCTGCGCGTCGACGAGGCGCTCGTCGATCTCGCGCGTCTCGTCGAGCGCGCGCGTGATTGCGTCCTTCGTGATCTCGTGGAAGACCATCCGCTTGACGGGGACCTTCGGCTTGAGGACTTCGCGCAAATGCCACGCGATCGCCTCGCCCTCGCGATCCTCGTCCGTCGCGAGGAGCAGCTCATCGGACTCCTTGAGCTTGCGCTTGAGGTCGGCGACGACGCGCTTCTTGTCGGGGTCGACGACGTAGTAGGGCTCGAACTCGTGGTTTACGTCGACTCCGAGCTTGCCGTAGGTCGCGCGCGCCTCCGTCGGAACGTCCGATGCGCGCTCCGGCAGGTCGCGGACGTGGCCGATGCTCGACTCGACGGCGTAGTCGTCGCCGAGGTAGCCGGCGATGGTCCGCGCTTTCGCGGGGGACTCGACGATGACGAGACTTCTGGCCACGGCGCGCGACACCATAGCTCGCCCGCTCGTCGCCGCTCGTGTCGCGGCTGGCTTCTGCCTCCGCCCGCGATACTGGCGCCCGTGCAGTCGCCCTCCGGCCGGCCTCCGCGTCCTAGTTGGCTCTACTCGCTGATCGCGGTGCTCAGCTGGCCCTTCGTGAGGGCGCTTTTCCGGCTCCGCGCGTCGGGCGTGGTGAACCTGCCGAGCGAGGGCGGGTTCGTCCTCGCCGCGAACCACTGGTCGAACTTCGATCCCTGGCCGCTCGGGATTCCCCTCTTCCCGCGCCGCTTCCTGCGCTTCATGGCGAAGTCGGAGCTCTTCTGGTTCCCGCTCGGCTGGATCGCGCGATCCGGCGGCGCGTTCCCTGTCCGGCGCGGCGAGGGCGACGAGGTCGCGGTCGAGACGGCCGTCGAGCTCTGCCGCGAGGGGAACATCGTCGTGATGTTCCCGGAAGGAACCCGCCGACAGAAGGGCTTGCGGAAGAAGCACGAGGCGCGCTGGCGCAGCGGTGCAGCGCGGATCGCGCTCGAGGCAGGCGTCCCGCTCGTCCCTGCCGGGATCGCCGGCACCGACCGTCTGGCACGGCTCGGCCCGCTGCGCGTGGCATACGGTGTACCGATCGAGCTCGACGATCTCCTGGCGCTTCCTGCGGATGAGGCCGCGGCCGTCGCGACCGAGCGGCTGCGAGACGCCGTGCTCGAGCTGGAGCGGTCGCTCGCGTGAGCGCTCCCCTCCTGGCGGTGGACGGCGACTCATTCGCCCATCGGGCGTACCACGCGCTGCCCTCGAAGTCGTTCCGGCGCGCTGACGGCGGCCCCGCAAACATCCTCGTCGGCTTCTCCAACATGGTCTTGCGGCTGTGGAACGCCGAGCGCCCGCGGGCGCTCTTCGTCGCCTGGGACACGCTCTCGGTCCCGACCTACCGGCACGTCGAGTTCGACGGGTACCAGTCCGGTCGCGAGTTCGACGCCGAGCTCCTCGCAGCAGCTCGACCTCATGCCCGGGTTCCTCGACTCGTGGGGCGTGGCGTACGGGAAGGGCGCGGGGTACGAGGCGGACGACTTCCTCGCGGCAGCGGTCGCGGCCGAGGAGGCCGCTGGAGGCGAGACGCTCGTGGCCACCTCCGATCGCGATGCGTTCC
Source organism: uncultured Actinomycetes bacterium (assembly GCA_963793035.1). Lineage (GTDB taxonomy): Bacteria > Actinomycetota > Thermoleophilia > Gaiellales > Gaiellaceae > GMQP-bins7. The sequence goes on along the minus strand of CAWBYI010000008.1, from coordinate 185,241 downwards.
AGCTCGCGAGCGCGAACACGACGATCCTGCAGCCCGCGCCACGCGGACAGCCGCACGCTCGCATCGGCCCCGCCGAGGTGCGCGAGCGCTACGGGGTCGACCCGCAGCAGGTCGTGGACTTCATCGCGCTGCGCGGCGACCCGTCGGACAAGATCCCGGGCGCGCGCGGCATCGGCGCGAAGCGCGCGGCGGACCTGCTCGCCACCTACGGAACGCTCGACGCGATGCTCGCGGAGGGCCGCTTCGCCGCAGAGGCCGACGCGCTCCGCCTCTTCCGGCGGCTCGCCACGCTCGACACCGCGGCGCCGCTGCCGTCGCTGCCCGACAAGGTGCCGGACTGGGCAGGCGCCGCCGCCCGCGCGCGCGAGCTAGGCCTCGACGGGCTCGCCCGGAACCTCGACGAGGCGACGACGTGGACCTGATCAGCCACCGCGACTTCGCCCGCCTGCATCCCGTGCTCGACCCGATCTGCGACGAGCGGCCGGAGCGCTTGCAGGTGCTCCACGAGCGCTTCCCGGGCTTCGCCACCGGCCGGGCGGCGTCCCGCGAGGACGTCGAGCGCACCCATGCCCCGGAGTACGTCGACCGCATCGCGTCGCTCGAGAGCCCTGGCTGGCTGGACCCGGACACCTACGCCGACTCCACCACCTACGAGGCCTCGCTGCTGGCGGCCGGATGCACCATCCAGGCGGTTCTCGACAGCGGCTTCGCGCTCGTTCGACCGCCGGGCCACCACGCGCTCGCGGGGGCCGCGATGGGGTTCTGCATCTTCTGCAACGTCGCCGTCGCGGCTCGCTACGCCCAGGCGGAGCTCGGCCTCGCGCGCGTCGCGATCGTCGACTACGACGTCCACCACGGGAACGGCACGGAGGCGATCTTCCGGGGCGACCCCTCGGTGCTCTTCGTCTCGCTGCACCAGTGGCCCTTCTATCCGGGGACCGGCGGGCCCGGGACGAGTGACGAGCACACGGTGAACGTCCCGCTCTCCGCGGGCTCGGGCGACGCCGAGTACGTCGCCGCGTTCGACGAGATCGTCGAGCCGGCGGTGGAGCGCTTCGAGCCGGATCTCCTGCTGGTGTCCGCGGGCTTCGACGCGCACGTCGACGACCCGCTCGCCAGCATGCTCGTCACGGCAGACGGTTTCCGCGAGCTCTCGCGGCGCGCGGCCTCGCTCGCGCCGCGCATCGCCGTCACGCTCGAAGGCGGCTACAACCTCGCGACGCTGCCGTCGCTCGTCGAGGCTGCGCTCGAAGGATTCGACGCCGCGTAGGAGGCGCTAGGCGGCGCGCGCCGTCTCGAGCCGCTCGAGCGCTTCGCGACGTGACGAGACGCCGAGCTTCTTCAGCAGGCTCTTCACGTGCGACCGCACGGTGTGCTCGGAGATGAACAGCCGCTGTGCGATCTCGTCCGTCGCGAGGTGCTCGTCGAGAAGCAGCAGCACCTCGACCTCGCGGGCCGAGAGCGCCTTGGTGATCGAGTCCGGGATGCCGTCGAAGCGGCCGCCCTCGCGGACGCGGTCGAGGAGCCTGCGCGCCACGCCGCCCGAGAGGGCTGCGTCGCCACGCGCGACTCCGCGCAGGAACGACGCGATCTGCTCGGGGGGCTCGGTCTTCAGGAGATAGCCGGCCGCGCCGGCGCGGATCGCGCCGAGCAGGTTCTCCTCGGTGTCGGACGCGGTCAGCACCACGACCTCGCAGTCGGGCGCCTGCTCGCGGATCTTCGGAAGGGCGGTGAGGCCGTCCATCCCGGGCATGGTGAGATCGAGCAAGACGAGGTCGGGCTGGAGCGTGCGCGTGACGGCCAGCGCCTCCTTGCCGTCCTCTGCCTCGCCCACGACGTCGAAGCCCTGCTGTGTGAGCAGCGCCGCGAGAGCGTCGCGGGTCAGCGGGTGGTCGTCGACGATCAGGATTCGCTCTGACATACCCCCCTTATCGGCAGAAGGCGCGCTGCCGACAAGAGGGGAGGTGGAAAACACTCACCAGACCTATCGGTCCTGGCTTTTCGGGGAGTTGCTGCTCGTCGCGCTGCTTGCGTCGGCGACCGCGCTCTTCGCCGTCCGGGACACCTTCACGTCCTCGTACGCGCTGCCCGAGGCCCGTCTCGCGTTCGACACGGCCGTGGCGGTGGTGGCGACGATCGTCGCCGTTCTCGCGAGCATCCGCTTCGTCGTCGAGGGGCGCCTGCTCGATCTCCTGCTCGCGGCGGGATTCTGGAGCATCGCTCTCGGAACCGCCGCCTTCGGGCTCGTTCCGCTGCTCGGCGGAGGCACGCTCGATGCGGAAGCCGCATGGTCGCTCATCGGATCGAGGATTCTCGGCGCCGCGCTCATCGCGGTCGCGCCGTTCACGCACCGCAAGCTCGGCGATCGCCGGCGTGCGCTCCTCTTCGCCGGCGTCGGCGTCGCCGTGGTGCTCGCCTCCGTCGCCGTCGCGCTCGGCCCGCCGCCCTGGTCCGCGGGCGAGACCGGAAGCATCCGCGCGGTCGACGGCTCATCGGTGGTCGTCGCGGGCGGTCTTCTCGCCGCTCTCTGGCTCGTCGCGCTCGTGGGATTCGCGCGGCGCTACCGCAACTACGGGCGCGACCTCGACAGCTGGATGTGCCTCGCCGCGACGCTCGCGCTGTTCGGCGACGGCCACCTGATCCTGAACCCGGTCATCTCGAGCGAGGTCGTCCACCAGGGCGACTTCCTCCGCTTCGTCGCGTACGGGATCCTGCTCGTCGGGGTCTGGCGCGCGATCGCCAACGCGGAGTTCGGCCGTGCGGTCGCGGACGAGCGCGCCCGGGTCGCGCGGGAGATCCACGACGGTCTCGCGCAGTACCTCTTCGCGATCACGACCCAGGTGAGCATGCTCGAGTCGGGAGCGCCGCTCGACCAGGTGCTCCCACGTCTCAAGCGCGCGTCGATCGCGGCACAGCAGGAGGCGCGGTTCGCCGTCCTCGCGCTGTCGTCGGCGGGCGGAACGGCGCCGTTCGACTCGGCCCTGCGTCGCTACGTCGACGTGCTCACGTCCGACGGGGCGCTCGACGTCGAGCTCGACGTCGACCCGCAGGTGCGGCTTGCGCCGGACGAGCAGATCGAGGTCTTCCGGATCGTCCAGGAGGGACTCGGAAATGCGCGGCGGCACGCCGGCGCGCACAGGGTCGAGGTGACCATCGCCCAGCGGAACGGCCGCAGAGTGGTCGCGGTTCACGACGACGGGGTCGGCTTCGACGCGGAGGGCTCCGAGGGCGGGCAGGGGCTCGAGAACATGAAGCTCCGGGCCGAGGCGATCGACGGCGAGATGAGCCTGCGGTCGGCGCCCGGCCGCGGGACCGCGATCGAGGTCGTGCTGCGGCCGGTCTAGGCGCGAGCGGCGCTCGGCGCCTGTGGCTGCGCGACGCCGATCATCGAGTCGCGGGTCACGAGCGCCGCCAGCTCGTCCTCGGACATGCCTTCCGTGCCCTGCGGGCGGGCCGGGACGACGAGATAGCGGATATCCGCCGTGGAGTCGACGACGCGAAGCTCGACGTCGTCGCCGAGGTCGAGGCCGAATTCCCGCAGCACGCCGCGTGGGTCGGAGACCGCCCGCGAGCGATACGGGAGGCTCTTGTACCAGTCGGGCGGCGGGCCGAGCAGCCCCCTCGGGTAGCACGAGCAGAGCGTGCACACGACCAGGTGGTGCACCTCGTCGGTGTTCTCGAGCGCGACCAGGACCGGCGCCGGCCCGGTACCGAGCCCGAGCTCGAGCGCCGCGGCGCGGGCATCCGCGAGCAGTAGCTGCTTGAACTCCGGGTCGACCCAGGCTCGAGCGACGAGCCGAGCGCCGTCGGCCGGTGACCGCGAGACGAGCCAGTCGACTCCCTCACGGACGTCCTCGCGGCGGATCACGCCCTTCTCGACGAGCAGCTCCTCGAGCGCACGGACGCGGGTCGCCGCGGCCGGCTCGTCTCCGTTCGTGATCGGCTCGTGGTCGTGCGGGTGGTCGTGGTCGTGATGGTGATCGCTCACTCGGCCTCCAGCCAATGCTCGTACACGTCGACGTAGACGCGGTCGTTCTCGTTGCTCCGGTACCCGGGCCAGAGATCTCGCTGCGCGAAGCTCACGAGATAGAGCGGCTCGAGCGGAAGCCCGTCCGCACCATAGGCGCGCGTCTCCGGGTTGGTGAACGTGCCGTGCAGCCGCTCGACCCGGCCGGGCTTCCCCTTCAGGTAGCCGGGCGCGCGGTGATGGCCTCGGTGCTCGCGGGTCGCGACGCGAACCGGCTGGCCCGCTTCGTACGTCATGCCCTGATCCTCGCGTCGAGCTCGCCGGCGGCGAGCACGCCCTTCTCGGCGAGGATCGTCTCGACCGAGTAGAGCCAGCGCTCGTAGTAGGACGCGCGCTCGTACTCGTCCGGCGGCATGCTCTCGATCCCGCGTCGGAGCTCGTCGACGTTCACGACTCCTGCCTCGCCGAGGGCGCCCACGACCGCGTCCATCAGCACCTCCCAGTCGGCGAGCTCGTGCTCGCTGCGGTCGATCGGCGCGTCCGTTGGCCGGCCCCCGCGGTCGTGCACCGCCCCCATGCGGCGATGGTACGCGACGGGCTGCTGGAATACTTTCGCGATGGAGACGCCCGCAGGCGTCGGGGCGACTGCGCTCATGACCGCCGCGGCCAGAGCGCTCGAGACGGACAGGGGCGATGGGCTGCTGTCGGACCCGTGGGCTCGATCGCTGGCCGGCTCGGAAGGATTCGAGATCCTCGATCGCGGCGCCCTCGGCCCGACGTCTCCCGGCGACTCGTCGCTGTACGTCGTGCGGCACCGGTTCTTCGACGACTTCCTGCTCGAGCTCGCCGCGCGCGAGGGAATCCGCCAGGTCGTGCTCGTCGCCGCCGGTCTCGACACGCGTGCCTTCCGCCTCGACTGGCCCGCCGGGACACGAGTGTTCGAGATCGATCAGCCGGAGGTGTTCGCGTACAAGAACGCCGTCCTCGACGCGCAAGGGGCGCGTCCGCTCGGCGAGCGGGTCGTCGTGCCGGCGGATCTGCGTGAGGACTGGACGCGTCCTCTTCTGGATGCGGGATTCGAGCCCGACCTCCCGACCGCGTGGGTCGCGGAAGGGCTGCTCTTCTACTTACCCGAGGACGCCGTGCACCGACTCCTGGAGGACATGCGTGGGCTGTCTGCTCCGGGATCGCATCTGGCGACCGACACGATGGGAGCGTCTGCCGGGCCGCCCGAGGCGTTCAAGGAGCTGTTCGCGAGCCTGAATGCGCCGTTCGTGTTCACGACGGACGATCCCGTCGGGCTCCTGGGCGAGCACGGCTGGGAGGCCGAGGCGATCCCGCTGGACGAGGTCGGCCGGCGTCTGGGCATCGAGTTCCCACCGCTCGGTCGAGTCACGCTCGCCCGCCGCGCTCCCGAGGAGAGGTAGCACGGCGTGACCGTCCTCGAGCTCGAGACCCCGCATGGTCCGGCGAGGGCGCACGTCCATCCGGTCGAGAGTCCCAGGGCAGCGCTCGTCCTCGGGCACGGCGCAGGCGGCGGTGTCGAGTCGCGAGACCTCGTCGCGGTGACGGAGGTCGCCATGTCCGACGGCATCGTCGTCGCGCTCGTCGAGCAGCCCTACCGCGTGGCCGGGCGCCGATCCCCGGCGCCCGCGCGGCAGCTCGAAGCTGCCTGGCTGGCCGTGGTCGAGCACGTGACCGCCGAGGAGTTGCATGGGCTGCCACTCATCGTGGGAGGCCGGTCGCTCGGCGCCCGGGTCGCGTGTCGGACGGCACCCGCGACGGGTGCCGTCGCGGTGTTGTGCCTCGCCTTCCCGCTCGTGCCGCCACGACGCGCGTCCGGCAAGCCGCCGGTGAGCCGGCTTCCTGAATTGGAGGAGGTGCCTGGTCCCGGTGCTCGTCGTTCAGGGCGAGCGGGACCCGTTCGGGATGCCGCCCGAAGGCCCGAACCGGACGGTCGTGCAGGTGCCGGGGGACCACAGCCTGCGGACCGATCTCGACGCGGTGGCCGCGGCGGTACGACGCTGGCTCTCCGACGTCGTCGCCTGACGCTGCGACCGCGCCCGGAGTGGCTCGTGTAGCGTCGGAGGCGTCGACGAAAGGAGAGCGACGTGGCTGGAAAGCTGGTCCACTTCGAGTTGCCGGCGGAGGACGCTTCGCGCGCGAAGAGCTTCTGGAGCGGCGTCTTCGGGTGGAGCTTCGGCGACTCTGCGATGCCGGACTTCGAGTACTACATGGTGCAGACCGCGCCCGAGCAGGGCGGTGCCGTCTATCCGGCGCAGGCGGGCGAGAAGGGGCCGATCGTCTACTTCGACACGGACGACATCGACGCGTCGATGGCGAAGGTGCGCGAGCACGGCGGCCAGGCGGACGAGAAGATGCCGATCCCGCACGTCGGCTGGTTCGCGCGCTGCTCGGACACCGAGGGCAACTCGTTCTCGCTGTACCAGAGCGACGAGTCCGCGCCGGCAGGCTAGTTCCGTCCTGAACGGCAATGAAAAGCCCCGCCGTGCGGGGCTTTCCATTCAGATCGTCGGCTCTGATCCTCAGCTACTGATCTGCCGTGCGTGATCGGTGACGAAGGCGGCGTCGCAGCATGCCGAGGCTCGTCCGGCCGGCGAGCGCGACCGTCGTTATCACTGCCGCACCGGCCGAACCGAGCTGGACAAGGCTCTCCTCGATCGGGAGCCCCATGACGTGCGCGACGATCACTGGAAGATCTCCGTCGTGCAGTCGCCGTTCTGCAGCCGCACTTCGTGGGCGCGCGCGGGGCCGTCGGGGCGGTCGTTGAAGTCGACGAAGAAGTCCGGGTCGATCTCCATGCCGCCGTTCGGATCACAGTCGATCCGGAGGAGCCAGGAGCGCATGTCCGGGTAGAACTGGTTGTCCCACGTCGAGTAGAGCGAGTTGGAGACGTAGAGGCGGCGACCGTCGTAGGAGAGCTGGAGCATGTTCGGGCCGCCGTTGAGGCCGCGGCCCGCGTCGTCCGGCTTTCCGAGCACGCCGCCAAGCCACAGCTGGCCGGTCAGCTTCGGGTTGGCCGGGTCGGAGACGTCGTACTGGCGCACGTCGCCGTGCAGCCAGTTGGCGAAGTAGAGCCAGCGGTCGTCCATCGAGAGCACGAGATCCGTGATCAGGCCCGGCACCGGGAACGGCCAGCCCTCGAGCTCGACGCCCTCGACCGCGATCACCTGGTCCGCCTTCCAGCCGCCGTTGTCGCGGCCGAAGTTCCACATCGTGCTCGAGAGGGCCGCGCCGGCGAAGCCCTGGTCGGAGTCGGGGTCGTGGAGCCAGCGGACTTCGAGCGGGATTAGCCCGGTCTCTCCCAGGTCCAGCGTCTGCTCGACGCGCCGCTCGGCCAGGTTCCAGAAGTGGAGCCGGCTCCCGTACCGGCCGGCGGTGACGTCCTCGAGGTCGAAGCCCTTCTCGTAGGCGTTCGGCTCGCCGAACTCGGACGAGACGAGGACGTTCTTGCGCGGCTGGTACCAGAAGTCGTAGTTGAAGCGCGGCGTGTCGCCACCGTTCTCCCAGCGGCCCTTGACCTCGAACGTCTTCGCGTCGAGCACGGCGAAGCCACCGGCGCCGTTTCCGTCGGCGTCGCCGAGCATCGAGATGACGATGTTGTCGCCGGGCATGCAGTGCACGGTGTGCGGCCGCGTGTAGCCGGTCTTCGCGACCACCTCCTCCGGCTCGATCACCTTCTCGATGCGCGGGCGGCGTGGGTCGGTCGCCACGTCGAGGACGTGGATTCGCGAGGAACGGAAGCCGGGCACGATCAGGTGCGACCGGTCGGGCCCGTGGCAGGCCGACGAGCAGCGGTTCCAGCCGAAGTGGTGCAACTCGTCGCCGGCGTTGGGCATCGGCACCTCGTGGACGACCTCTCCCTTCTCGGCGTCGACGACGGCAATGAAGTCGGGCGCCTCGACGCCGGTGCCGGTGCGTAGGCAGGCGAGGTAGAGGAACTCCTCCGGTGGCGCCTGCATCGCCTCCTGCGGCGAGCTGTGGAACGAGGCGGGTTTGTCGTGGTGCTCGTGCATCGGTGCTCCTCTCAGCCGAGCAGCGGCGCGATGAGCGCCGCGGCCCGAGCGGCCCCGTCCGCTTCGACGGGGCGGTAGTCGACGGGCTGGCCGATCGTCTCGGCGATCGCGGCGGCGATGGTCTCCGGCGTCTCGCGCTCGAAGTCCATGTGCCGGCCGGCGCCGTAGCGGTCGAGCCGATGGCGGACGTGGAAGTTCTGCTCGAAGTGGTGGCGGAGCGGGAAGTAGAGGAACGGGCGCCGGTTCGCGGTCAGTTCCATCGACGTCGTCAGGCCGCCCTGGACGACGGCGAGGTCGCTGGCCGCGAGGTGCCTATAGAGCTCGTGCACGTAGGGGCGCACTTCGAGCGCGTCGTGCACGGGCAGCGTCTCGGGGTCGATCCGCGGCCCCGCGACGACGACCATCCGGAGTGCGGGCACGCGCTCTTTCGCTTCCGGGAACGCCGCGATCACCTTGCGCAAGAGATCGCCGCCGACACCCGAGCCGCCGACGGTGACGATGCACACCAGCTCGTCCTCGCGGTAGCCGAGCTCGGCCTTGAGCGCTTCGCGGTCGGCGAACTCAGCGGGATCGAAGCCCGTGACGTAGCCCGCGAACGAGAAGTGCTCCTCGGTCCACTCGCGTATCCCCGGCAGGTGCGACGCGAACCGCTCCGGGACGATGTCTTCGGGGCTGCCGACGAAGACGGCCTGATCGCGCACGCGCGGGAAGCGCGCGATGTGCTCGATCATCTCCTCGTTGTAGTCGCCGGTCAGGAACGCCTCGTGGTCACCGCCGTCGGCCATCGGCAGCCAGCCGACGAAGTCGGTCAGCCACACGTAGGGCGTCCGCTTCTGCTCGGGGTTCTCGTGCAGGTAGTAGTCGAGCTCCCAGGCCTCGTCCCCGATCCAGAGGTCGTAGTGCTCCTCGCGGACGAGGTCGTGGAAGACCATGAAGTTGGAGAGCAGGATCTCGTCCATCCGCCGGATCGCCTGGAAGCAGTGCAGGTCGTGCTCTGCCGACTCGCTCTCGACGTGGTGCGACTCGTTGGCGAGGAACGCGCTGGCTGGATGGATCCGCTCTCCTCGCGCCTCGAGCACCGCCGTGACCGGGTGCTGCGCCAGCCAGTCGATCTCGAGGTCGGGATGGAGCTTGCGTAGCTCGTCCGCGATCGCCGCGTCCCGCTGCGCGTGGCCGAGCCCGATCGGGGACGAGATGTAGAGCGCGCGCTTGCGGCGCGACTTGCCGCGGACCCAGCTCCGCGGCGGCGCCGGCGGCTTCACGAAGTCGCGTAGGAGCAGGTTGACCTTGACCGGGTCGCGGGCGTGCGGGAAATGGCCCGACCCCTCGAGGATCGTGAGCGTGGCGCCCGCCAGCTCCGCGAGCCGTGCGGCCGATTCCCACGGGCGAACGGCGTCCTCGCGTCCGTGGATCACGTGAACGGGGCAGTGGATGGAAGAAACAAGGTCGCCAACGCCGTCCTCGTCCAGGAGCCGCGGCGCGAGCTGCGACGCGACCAGCGTCTCCGCATCCGTGTCGAGCCCCCAGCCGACGCAGTCCTCGCGCTGCTTCGTCGAGTGCGGCTCGGTGAAGCACTGCGAGAAGAAGAACTCGAGGAACTCCTCGTAGTGCTCGAGCCAGTAGTGGCGGTTCCACGTGCCCCACCCGGTGTACGCGTCACGCTGCTCGCCGAAGTCCTGTATCGCACGGAGGCGCGGGGTCGCCGGCGGCAGCGGCAGCGCCGGCGCGATGAAGACCAGCTTGTCGACCCGCTCGGGATGGCTCGCCGCGAGGTGCAGCGACCGTTCCGCCCCTCGTGACAAGGACACGACGACGGCTCGTTCGGTCGCCGTTGCGTCCAGCACGGCGAGCGCGTCGGCGGCGTACTTCTCCTCGCGATAGGCGTCGGGCTCGGACGGCCGGTCGGAGCGGCCGTTGCCACGCCCGTCGAAGGTGACCACGCGGCAATGCCTCGCCAGGTAGGGGATCTGCATCTTCCAGTGGCGCGAGTGGACGATCGACCACGTCGGCATGAGCAAGACCGTCGGCTCGCCTTCTCCGTAGACCTCGTAGAACGTGCGCACGCCGTCGCGCTCGACGTAGCCGTCCCGATCCGGATAGCGCGCCCGTGTCTGCTCGCGCGCCGGCGCGGCGGTCAGCTCGAGAGCCATCCGTCGATCCAGTCGAGGAGCTCTTGGTGGCCGGTCTCGATGCCACCGAGGCGCTCGACGATGATCTCCGATGTTGAACGTCAGCACGAGCGCGACGAGCGCGTCGAGCGGCATGTCGATGCCCAGCTCCCGTCGGGGCTCGTCGAATGCCTCGGTGAGCACAGTCGCGCCACTCGGCGTTCACGTGCGCGAGCCGTTCGCGCAACTCAGGGCGGTTCCAGGCGAGCGCCTGGAGCTCGAGCCAGATCTTCTCGTAGGTGGCGTCCTCGCTCACGAGGTAGCGCATCGCCGTCCGCCACTTCTCCACGAACGGCTCGTCCGAGGCGTAGAGCTCGCGCTGCCGGGCCACCAGCCGCTCGGTAAAGCGCTCGAGCACGCGAACCAGCAATTGCTCGACGGAACCGAAGTAGTAGTGGACCAGGCCGTGGTTCGCCCCGGCCTCCTCGGCCACGCGTCGTGTCGTGATCCCTGCGGCGCCCACCTCGACGAGCAGACCGCTCGGCCGCGTCGAGCAGCGCCTGCTCCGTCTCGTGCCCTGGGCGTACGGCCGTGGTCTTAGCCATTCGACTTAGGCATTTGACCAAATAGCCGGGCCGGTGTCAAGCACATCGCTTGGTGCACGGTGCAGGACGCTCGCCCAGCGGTCCTCCACCCAATAGAAAAAGCCCTGTTACCGGGGCTTTTTCCGTAGCAGGCCTATAAGCCCGATTCTTCACCACACGCCCCTTCTGAACCGCGTGACTCGGCTCAACCATGTGGTTGCAAGTCGATCCGTCGTGCCACGGAACAGCGTCCAAAGGCTGCCCTCGTGATGCACCGGTGATGCACAGCCGCTGTTGCCGTCTTCGAGCAACGCCGACCAGGTAGTCGCCAAAGTTCCTCGTCTATCGGAGCGAGGGACAGGCGTTAGCAGTCCACATGCGATCAACGTCAGCCACCCTGATCGCGGCTACCGGCGTCAGACCTTCCACGCGGCTACGGCGCGAGGATCGGGCAGGTAGCCGCAATACGTGCCGGTGCGGATAGCAAGGTTGAGATGCTCGCCGAGCAGGGGATGGTGCTCGTCGATCCGGGCGATCGCGTAGCGGATCGCGCGGGTAACGCCGACTCGGGCACGCTCGGACGCGGACGCGGCTCGTCGATCGCGACCGCCCAAGCCGACAGCGCGCGACAGCTCTCGAACGAGGAAGTCGCGTTCGGCGTCCGCCTGCGACTCCCGCTCGGTATCTCCGAGCGCGCGCGCCTGCGCGATGTCGTCTTCGATTTCGGCGACGCGTCGGCGGTACGCATTCTTGGCGCGTGCGTCGAGCATCTCGCCGGCGTCGCCGAGTGCTGTGCGGGGCAGTTCGGAGGTAACGCTGCTCTCCGACCGCGCTACGCCGAGGCTCTCGGCGGCGACGAGGTCGAGGGCATGGAACTCTCGGCCGGGGTGGGCGAGGAGCCGAGCGAGGTAATGCATACCTTTGAGGTCTCGCACTCTCACCGTGCGCCCCTCGAACTCCAGCAACCAGTAGTCGCCCTCGCGACAAAAGACCCTGAGGCCTGGGGCATAGGGCTCGTCGGTTCCGTCCCGTCCGGCGACGTGCGCCGCTGTCTCCGTCGGCGGTGCGGCTTCGATTCCGTCGAGGACCGTGCGCGCCGCTTGTCGCTCGATGTCGGCCTGCCGCTCGTTGCCGCCGGCCCGGAGGGCCTCGGCGAGGCCCATACGTGCGAGCGCGGCTTCATAGGGCGCCCCGACTTCGTTCCAGAGTCGCGCTGCCTCGGAGAAGAACCGTTCCCCGTCCACCGCGTCGCCCTCCGCGAGTCGCACCCGTCCCTGAGCAAGGGTGGCGCCGGCGACCAGCGCCTTGCTGTGGAATCGGGCGGCGACGAGCTGCAGCTCCGCGGCGGCTGAGCGGGCCCGATCGAAGTTGCCGGCTGCGATCTCGATCTCGACCTGCGCCTCGAGCAGCGGCGCCCGCTGCAACTCGGTGTCCGGTGGCAGCTCCTTCGAAGGCACCCGGAGAGGGCGCTCGAGAGCGTTTCGTATCGAGGCCACCGCCGTCCCGATGTCTCCTTGGGCCAGTTGGACCAGCGCGAGACCGGGTTGTGGGTCCCACCCAACTTGGTGAGCGGCCAGCAATGCTTGCTCGGCGCCTTCGATGTCTCCCTTCTGAAGCCGGATCCGTCCGAGCTCGGTGAGGGGCCATCCCAGCTCGCGTCGCAAGTACGGGCGTAGTTCCTCACACGCTTCGAGCGCTTCTCGCTCTGCCTCGTCGCACGACCCGCGCAGTCTGAGGATCTCTGCGCGATGGACCCTGCACCGTCCGTGGAGGCTCCCGATGGCATTTGTCTTGCACCACCGCTCCATCGTCTCTGTCCATTCCTCGGCCGCGTCGTACTGCGCGAGTCCCTGCAGGGCACACACGAGCTCGCAGTAGACGAGGCCCGTCGAGAGCGGGTCAAGCTCATCCGAGACCATCGCCACCCCCACCTCGTCGAGCAGCGCGAGCCCTTCCCGCACGTCGCCGCCCAGAATCAAGAGCCGGGCCGCTGCGACCCGTCCGAGCGCGCATGCCGCCGGGTCGCATCTCGAACCGACCTCGATCGCGCGCCCGGCCCACTCTCGCGCGCTAGGCAAATCGCCCGTCAGCATTCGCTCGTACGTCCGGACTGCCGCAAACCACGCGTGCGCCGACGTCTCACCCTGACCCTCCAGGAGTCGCTCGGCTCTGCCCAACCAGCCGCGCACCGGTGCCATCAGTGCGGTATCGAGAAGCAGATGCATCGCGACGCGAACTGCAGCGCCCCCTGCTCCGACCTGGTCGCCGGCCTGCAGGCACTCTGCATGAGCACGTTCCCACGCGTCGATGGTCACGTCGAGGTGGCCCGCGGCGTATGCGACCTCGGCGAGCACCGGTAGCTCGGCGGCACTCATGAGACCGTCCGCGTCTACCCGCATGAGAAGGTCGAACGCCTCCTGCCAATCGCCGCGCGATGCTGCCTCGCGCCCGCGCTGGACAACGACCTCGTGCACGCCGTCGCTCATCCCAGGCCGACGGTCACCGATCCGTCGCGGCGCTGATCCACCACAACCCGTAACCAGGAGTGTTACCGCCGTAACGGTGTTGCTCACGCATCTGGTTTGAGGACCCCGATCCCGGCCAGCAGAGGAGGACGCATGGACAGCGTAAAGGTCAACGGCGTAGAACTGGAATTCGAGGTGCGCGGATCGGGTGAGCCCGTGCTTCTGATCGACATGCTCATTGCCGATTGCTTCGTGCCGCTCCTCACAGAACCGTCACTGGCCGGCCGTCACCAGCTGATCCGCTACCACAAGCGAGGCTGGGTCGGCAGCACGCACACCCCACCACCGGTGAGCATGGGGGACCACGCCGCCGATGCTGCCGCCTTGCTCGACCATCTAGGTGTACTGCGCGCTCACATCGCCGGGCACTCCACCGGCGCGTCGATCGCAGCCCAACTGGCCCTCGACCACCCCGAGAAGGTGCACACGCTCACCCTGCTGGAGCCGACGCTGGTGTCGCTGCCTCTCGGCCAGGCGTTCCTGAAATCGGCCACCCCGGTGTTCGAGGCGTACGGAAGCGGCGACCACTCGGGCGCGTTCGCCATGTTCGTTGCTGCCGCCAGCGGGCTCGAATGGGAAGAGTGTCGAGCGCTGCTCGAGGAACGGATCCCTGGCGTGGTTGCGCAGTCGATCAAGGACGCGGACACCTTCTTCGGCATCGAACTGCCCGCCATGACCGAATGGACTTTCGGCGCCGAGCAAGCGGCCGCTATCCACCGACCAGTCCTGTCCTTGCTGGGTGCCGAGACCCAGCCTCTATGGGGCGAGATCGCCGAGTTCCTGCGCTCCTCGCTCCCGCACGTCGAGGAACGCACGATCGCCGGGGTTGGCCATCTCCTGCAGATCCAGCGTCCCGAGCCGGTCGCTCAGGCGATGGCGGAGTTCGTGACGCGAAACCCGATGGCCGGCGACGACGGCCGACGACTCCAGCTCGACGACCCGGCACAACGACTCATCGCCCCGCGAGCCTGAGCCCGCGGCGAGTCAATCCAACTACCAGGAGGAACAATGCCACTCATCAACGTCAAGCTCATCGAGGACGTCTTCACGTCCGACCAGAAGCGCGAGATCGTCGAGCGCCTCACCGACGCGATGGTCTCGATCGAAGGCGAGAACATGCGCTCACTGACCTGGGTCGTCGTCGAGGAGGTCGCAAGCGGCGACTGGGGCATGGGCGGCAAGCCGGTGAGCACCGACGATGTCAAGGCACTCGCGGCCGGCCTGCCCGCCTAGTGGCCGTCTCCCGAGCCTGCTCCAACGCCCACAGAATAGAAAAGCCCTGCATTTGCAGGGCTTTTCCTTAGCAGGCCTGTAAGCCGGATTCTGTCGAGGATGACCATCTCTCTGTGCGGCGTACCCGGTCCCTCGGCGGGCCGCGTCATCGGGACCTGCTTCGCCTTGCACCGGACGGGGTTTGGCTAGCCGGTCGTGTCGCCACGACCGCTGGTGGGCTCTTACCCCACCGTTTCACCCTTACCGACTGGATCGTGCACCAATCAGTCGGCGGTCTCCTTTCTGTTCCACTTTCCGTCGGCTTTCGCCGCCTGGCCCAATTCCCGAGAGAACCGTGCCAGCGTCCTGCCCTTCGGTGTCCGGACTTTCCTCGAGCCGACCCGAAGGTCGGCCCGCGGTCACCCGGCCTGCACGGCGGATGGTAGCTCTACTTCCGGGATTTCAGCCCCCTCCGCGAGGATCGACTTGCACTCCGGGCATGCGAGCGTGGACCGGATGTGGAGGACGAACTCTCCGCACACGAGGCACTCGAGGCTCGCCCCGCGTACGAGCGCACAGAGCTCCTGGTCGAGGGTGCGGTTCAGCGCCGCGAGGTTGGGGCGTACGGCGGTCATTGCAGGGTTCGGAAGACGCCGGTCACCCTCCCGAGGATCTCGACGTGCTCCGGGTAGAGGGGCTCGAGCGCGCTGTTCTCCGGCTGGAGGCGGATGCGGCCGTCCGACTCGCGATAGAACGTCTTGACGGTCGCCTCGTCGGCGCTCTCGTCGTCGCCGACGAGCGCGACGACGATCTCGCCGGTGCGCGCGTCGTCCTGCCGGCGGACGACGACGACGTCGCCGTCGAGGATGCCGGCCTCGATCATCGACTCGCCCTTGACGCGCAGCAGGAAGTCCGCGTCGCGGCCGAGCGGCTCGGGGACGGCGATCTCTTCCTCCACCGCCTCCTCTGCGAGGAGCGGTCCGCCTGCGGCAATGCGTCCGACGAGCGGGAGCACGGGCGTGTCGGCCGCTCGCGGCCGCAGCTCGACCGGAGGCGGGGTGGTGGCCACGCGCCGGCCCACGAGCTCGAGGGCACGAGGCTTCGTCGGGTCGCGACGCAGGAGCCCAGCCCGTTCCAGGTTCGCGAGATGCGCGTGGACGGTGGACGGCGAGGCGAGGCCGACGGCGTCGCCGATCTCCCGCACCGTCGGTGGGTAGCCGTGCCCGTCCACGTACTCGACGAGGAACTGCCAGATCTCCTGCTGACGCTCGGTGAGCATTGGATTCCCGGTCGATCCGGTCATGGACATCGGTTCTTCTCCTGAGTCGGTGACGAACGTATGTTCGCCATGGAGGTTAGAGGTCCTTCCGGATGGCGTCAAGGCCTCCTCGCGGCGAACCCGAAGAGGAGCGCCCACTGGCGGGCATCGAGGTCCCGCGGGAAGGCGGACGCGTCGAACCCGAGTACCGGGCCGAGGCGGCGAAGCTCGCGCGGTGTCACACGGCCGCGCAGCGCCCGCGTGAGCGGGGCGCGTGCCTCGAACGCGCGCGCGAGGAAGCGCCAGTACGCATCGTGGGCGTCGAGTGCGACGAGCGGCCGGTCGCGTCTCACGATCCGGAGAACCGCGGCGTCGACGCGTGGCGCGGGCGAGAACACGGTCCGGGCGAGTCTGGCCGCGATGCCGACGTCGAACCACGCGCGCCAGTACGCGCTGCGCAGCGTCGTCGGCCACACGGCGGCGTGCTTCTCGGCGAACTCCCACTGGACGATCACGTGCGCGTGCTCGAGCCCGCACCGCGGATCGCGAAGCAGTCGGCGAAGGATCGCGCCCGAGCCGGCGAAGGGCAGGTTGGACACCACCGAGAACGTCTCCGCCGGCCATGCCCAGCGACCGGCGTCGGCCCGCACGACCGTGACGGCCCGTCCGTCGAACCTGCGCTCGAGGACCGACGCGAGCGCCGGATCTGCCTCGAGCGCCGTGACCGTCGCGCCGGCGTCGGCGAGCGCAGCCGTGATGACGCCGGTCCCGGCGCCGATGTCCAGGACGTGGTCGCCGGGAGCGATCCCGGCCTCCCGCACGAGCTCCGCTGCGAGTCGGCTACTGCGAAGGAAGTGCTGGCCCGGCGCTCCCCGACTGGGTCGCTGCCGAACGGCCACGGAAGACCACCATCGTCGTCACGGCGCGAGTGTACTCGCCGGGCGGCGGGCGACGAAAGCGGCCTGCTCGAGCTCGTACGGGTTCTCGACGGTCGTGTCTACGAGCTCGAGCCCGGCTTCCTCGATCAGGCGGTGCCACGTTGCCTCAGGGAAGACCCCGAGCGTGTGGCGGTCATGGACGACCCGGACGGGCTCGCCGGGCTCGCGCAGGACGATGGCGTAGTCGACGACGTACGTCGTCCCGTTGGGAGGGTCGGGCCCGTGGATCCATTCGAGATAGCGGAGGCTCCGCCCGTCCTCGCCATCGTGGCCTCCCTTGTCGGTGCGCGGCGAGAAGATCTCGCGCGTCGCGTCCGGCGTGAGGATCACGACGCCGCCGGGCCGCACGTGCACGGCTGCGGTCTCGATCGCCGCGCGCAGGTCGGCCTCGGTGGTCAGGTACGACACGGCGTCGTGGATGAAGACGACGTCGAAGGTGCGACCGAGTCGGAGCGTGCGCATGTCGCCCTCGACGTGCTCGCACTCCGGGTTCAGCGTGCGGCTGAGCGCGAGCATTTCCGGAGAGAGGTCGGTGAGCGTGCACTCGAACCGCTGCTTGAGGTGCGAGGCGTTGTTGCCTCCGCCCGAGCCGAGCTCGAGCAGGGTCCGCTTTGGCCCCTCGACGACCTCGTCCACGACCCGCGTGACGAACGCCGCCTCGTCCCAGTAGTCCGACGGGTGCGTCAGGAGGTGGAACCACGGCGCGAGGTCGGAGTACATGTGCATCGGTCTCACCTCTGCCGCTTCCGAGATTCGAAGGCGGCCTCGCGGGCCGCCTTCACGAATGCGCTGGAGAGGACTTGAACCTCCACGGCCGCAATGGCCACTAGGCCCTCAACCTAGCGCGTCTACCAATTCCGCCACCAGCGCGTGGTCGCGGAATTCTAGCCGCGGCCGGCCCGACCGGGCGGGCTAGAGGAGGCGGAAGAGCACGAGTGTGTTCAGCGTGAACACGACGGCGACGGCCACGGTCAGCCGCGTGAGGTTCCGCTCCACGACGTGCGTCCCGCCCTGCGAGTGCGGCGTGAAGCCGAGGCCGCCCATCCCGGCTTCGCGGCCCGAGTGCATGAGCACGAGCGTCACGAGGAACGCCGCCAGGAGTACCTGGAGGACCGCTGACATCTGGACCGCGACTGCGACAACGCCGAACATTGCCGCGCCAGGATAGCGGTAGCCTCCGGGTCGTGGCCGGTGCCGACGACGCCCGCGCGCGGATCCAGAAGCTGCTCGTGACCGGGGACAACCGCCTGAAGCAGGGCGTCGCCCTCGAGAAGGTGCGCGAGAGCTACGAGGACGCGCTCGCGGTCGCGCGCGAAGCCGGCCTCGAGGAGAGCGTGCGGCCGCTCGTCGAGGTCAGGCTCGCGGATCTCGAGCAGCGCGCAGGAGGATCTCCTCCACCCGTTCCGCCTGCCGCCTGACGTCGTGCGCCGCCGCCGCCGCGCGCGCGGCCTCGTTCGGTCGCGGCAGTGAGGCCGCCTCGTCGAGCGCCGCGACGAGCCCGTCGTCGTCCTCGGGATCGACGAGCACGCCTGCTCCCGGCGGCACGAACTCCGGCGGGCCGCCCACGCGCGTCGCGACGACCGATCGTGCGGCCGCCATGGCCTCGAGCGTCGCGAGCCCGAACGGCTCGATGATGCTCGGCTGACAGACGACGTCCGCCGCCGCGAGCCAGCGCGGCACCTCCTCGTGGGTGACGCGGCCGGCGAGCCTGATCGACGGCCTGCCCTCGAGCGCCGACCTCAGCGGTCCGTCGCCGACGAACGTGAGGGTTCCCTCGCCGCGCCGCTCGAACGCGCGCGCCAGCCGCAGGACGTTCTTCCGCTCCGAGAGCGAGCCGAGGCAGAGGAAGCCTGTGCCGTCCCCGTCCCAGCCGACCTCGGCCCGCGCACCGTCGGCGTTGCGCGGCGCGAACCGCTCGAGGTCGACGCCCGCGCTCACGACGTCGGTCTTCCCACGGGCCTCGGGGATCGCCTCCTCGAGCTGCGAGCGGAGCCATTCCGACACTGCGATCACCCGTGCCGCGCGACCGACCACGTACTTCGTCGCGCGTTCGACGCCCACGATCGAGCCGACGTTCCGCACGTCCTGGCCGTGCGCGGTGACGACGAGCGGCGCACGCGAGGCGAGCGCGCCGACGAGGCCGGCGGGCACGAGGAAGTGCGCGTAGACGACGTCCGGCCGCGATCGTCGTGCCGCACTCAGCGCCTTCCCGAGGAGCGCGGGATGGCGGAGCAGGCCGCCACGTCGACGGTCGACGACGGCGCGCTCGATCTCGTGGCCGCGCGCGGCCAGCTCCTTCTCGAGTGTCGCCACGAAGACGCCGAGGTCGGGGTCGGCCGGCCCCGGGTACATCTGCGAGACGAGGAGGATCCGCAGCGGGGCGCTCTCAGCCGCGGATGACCTGGAGCAGCCCGAGGCACATCTCGTCCGTCGTCCCCTCGCCCCAGAGGATGTAGCGGGGCGTCTTCGGCACTCCGTGCGTGCCGTGGTGGCGGCGCTGCACGTCGTGACGGCACGTGACCCGGAGGACGTCGCCGGGCTCTGCGTGCACCGGCTCGGCGAGCGTGTACGCGCCCTGCCAGTGGAAGTCCCAGCGCGGGATGTCGAGCAGCACACGCGAGCGCGAGGTGCCGGGATTGAGCTCGAGCCGGATCGAGGAGCCGAGGAGATGCATGTGGCCCGCTGCGATGAGGATCGTCGTCGGCTCGCGGATGCGCCGGTCGCATGTGCTGACGGGGCTCGCGCTCACGTTCGTGGCGTCCCTGCCGCAGAGGAACAGGAGACCGGGCGGCATGAACGCCGCGTCCACGCCGTACTTGCGAGCGAGCTCCGCGAGCGCGGCGTTCCGGTTGCACAGCCGTCCGCTCTCGCCTTCGGCGCAGGCGAGCTCGACCGGCGCAGGAAGGAGCATCGTGTGGACCTCGTCGAGCCCGGCGCTCGCCGGTGCCACGGTCAGCACGGCGCGCGAGCGGTCCGACGACTTCCCGTTCAGCAGGTTGTAGTGGACCTGCATCACGATCGCGCCGCCGGCCTCGAGCGGGATCCCGGTTCCGTCCGGGAGCCGCCCGCCCTCGCCGCCGGGCGCCCACGCCGCGATCCAGTCGGCGTCGTTCAGCGACTCGGACGCGCCGGTGAGCCCGGTCCCGCCGAAGCACGTCCAGCCTGGCCCGCGATCGGCTGCGTCGAGCTGCGCCGCCTCGGCGCGGCTGCCCGGCGAGATCCGGTAGAGGATCACGTGGTGGACGATCTTCGAGGCCCCGGGCTCGATGCGCGCCGAGGTCACCGACACGTCGTCTGCGAGCTTCGGGTCGAGGACGAAGCAGCGGTAGTCGTCGGTGGTGCCGGGCTCCGCGGACGGCATGTACGCAGTGGGCATCGCGACGTCGACGACACGCTCCCCGTCGTGAACCGGCGTCGGCTTCGGCGCACGCGGCTTCCGTGCCGGACCGTCGGTCTTCCCGCCTGCGTTGGCCCACGCGACGAGCGTCGCCCGCTCTTTCGCCGAGAGCGTCCGCTTGCCCTCGCCCACGTACGCGGGCGAGCGCTGTCCCGGAGGCCAGGGCGGCATGAGGTCGGCCTGGACGACGGCCGAGATCAGGCTCGCGCGAGACGAGATCGCCCGCGCGGAGTCGAACGCGAAGGGCGCGACTCCGCCGATCTGATGGCAGCCCGAGCACTTCTGCTGGACGATCGGAGCGACGTCGCGCGTGAAGCTCGGCGTGCCGGCGACGGTCTGCGGCGACCCTGCCGCCGTTGGCGAGGAGCCTCCGCCGGAGTCGCCCGTGCAGGCGACGGCCACGAGCGGCACCGCGAGCGCCAGGGCAATCGCGGCCGCGAGCCCCGTGCGCGCCGCTCTGGTCCCGGGCCTACGCATGCTGGGCGTCATATGTACCCCAAAGCTCCCGCAGCAGTCCGCAAATCTCGCCGATGGTGGCGCGTGCGCGCAGCGCCTCCCGCATCGGGGGAAGGAGGTTCGCGTCGCTCTCCGCGACCTCTCGCATCTCGGCGAGTCGTGCGGCCACGGCATCCGAGTCGCGCTCCGCGCGAATGGATGCAGTCCGCTCGCGCTGGCGGCGCTCGCCTTCCGGGTCGACCTGGAGGATTTCCACGCGCTCGGCCTCGTCCTCCGCGAAGCGGTTGACGCCGACGACGACCCGTTCGCCCGCCTCGACCTCGGTCTGGTAGCGGAATGCGGACGACTCGATCTCGGCCTGGACGAAGCCCTGCTCGATCGCCGCGACCGCACCTCCGAGACCGTCCACGCGATCCATGAGCTCCTGCGCGTGCGCCTCGAGCTCCGCGGTCAGCGTCTCGATGTAGTACGAGCCGCCGAGCGGATCGGCCGTGTCCGTCGTCCCCGCCTCGTGCGCGAGGATCTGCTGCGTTCGCAGCGCGATGCGCGCGGCGTGCTCCGACGGGAGCGCGAGCGCCTCGTCGAACGAGTTCGTGTGGATCGACTGCGCTCCCCCGCAGGCCGCTGAGAGCGCCTGGATCGCGACGCGCACGACGTTCGACTCGGGCTGCTGGGCCGTCAGCGTCGAGCCGCCCGTCTGTGCGTGGAAGCGGAGCGCGATCGCCCGCGGGTTCGTCGCGCCGAAGCGGTCGCGCATGACGCGCGCCCAGAGCCGGCGAGCCGCCCGGAACTTCGCGACCTCCTGGAAGAAGTCGTTGTGCGCGTTGAAGAAGAACGAGAGCCGCTCGCCGAACTGGTCCGGCGAGAGACCGGCCGCGATCGCCGCCTCGCAGTAGGCGATGCCGTTCGCGAGCGTGAACGCGAGCTCCTGGGCCGCGCTCGAGCCCGCCTCGCGGATGTGGTAGCCGGAGATCGAGATCGTGTTCCAGCTCGGCAAGCGCTCCTCGCAGTACGCGAAGAGATCGGTGGCGAGCCGCATCGACGGCCGCGGGGGGAAGATGTAGTTGCCGCGCGCGACGTACTCCTTGAGCACGTCGTTCTGGACCGTGCCGCGCAGCTTCTCGCCGGAGACGCCCTGCCCTTCGGCGACGAGCTCGTAGAGGAGCAGGAGGAGCGCCGCGGGGGCGTTGATCGTCATCGACGTCGAGACCTCGGAGAGCGGGATGCCGTCGAGGAGCACCTCCATGTCCGCGATCGAGTCGATCGCGACCCCGGTCCTTCCGACCTCGCCCTCGGCGAGCGGGTCGTCGGAGTCGTAGCCGAGCTGCGTGGGCAGGTCGAACGCGACCGACAGACCGGCCTGCCCGCGCTCGAGCAGGTAGCGGAAGCGCGCGTTCGTCTCCTCCGCGGAGCCGTAGCCCGCGTACTGGCGAATCGTCCACGGGCGGCCGCGGTACATCGTGGGATACGGGCCGCGCGTGAACGGGAACTCGCCCGGGGGCTCGAGCGCGCCCGACGGCGCGTCGTCAGCCGTGTAGACGGGCTTGATCTCGATTCCGGAGTCGTTCAGCCGGCGATCCTCGGCGGTCGCCATCGCGCGAAGGCTAGACGCTCGAGACGGTCACTAGAGCACGCCGCCGGCGCGCTCGAGCGCCTCGATCGCGATGCGTCTTCCCGTCTCGATGTGCTCGCGGACGGCGCGCCGCGCCGCCTCGAGGTCGCCGGCCTCGAACGCCTCGACGATCGCGCGGTGCTCCGTCACGAGCTGGCCGTGCCCCTCGACCCGACCCCCGCGGAGCACCTGCATCATCAGGTTCACGGAGAGCTCGCGGTAGAAGCCCGAGAGCAGGGCGTTGCCCGCGATGTCGATCTGGTGCTCGTGGAAGGCGGCGTTGGCGGCGTCCCACTCGCCGTGCGAGATCGCCTCCCCGGTCGCGTCCAGGAGCTCGCGGAAGGAACGGAGCTCGGCATCCCCGAGGCGGCCTACGGTGCGCTCGGCCGCGTGGAGCTCGAGCGCGAGCCGGACGTCGTAGCCCTCGGCGAGCGCGACGGGCGTGACGGGCGTGACGTAGTAGCCGCGCCGCGCCTTGACGGTGAGGAGCCCCTCCGCCACGAGCCTGGTCAGCGCGTGGTGCACCGGGCTGCGTGAGACGCCGAGCTCGTCCGCAAGCACGTGGAGGCTCAGCTTCTCGCCCGGGGCGTGGCGGCGCGTCAGGACGCGGAGCCGGAGCTCGTCGTACACCTGCTCGTTCAGGTGGGCGCCGGGAATCGTCGCGACCATGCGCGGGACCTAACATGTCAGGGCCGTCGAGGCAACCGCGGGATACGCTCTAGCGGTGAAGGTTCGGGTCAGGCTCTTCGCGGGCCTTCGCGAGCGCTCGGGCACCGGGACCGTCGAGGTCGAGCTTCCCGAGGTCGCCACGGTCGCGGACGTGTGGCTCGCCGCCGCGCAGCTCGTCCCGCTCGGAGACCAGCCCGCGGGGATCATGTTCGCGGTCAACCGGACATATGCCGATCCCGCCCAGCAGCTGACGGACGGTGACGAGGTCGCGCTGATCCCGCCCGTGTCGGGCGGCAGCTACAGACTCTTCGAGACCCCGCTCTCGCTGGATGCCGCCGTGGACGAGGTGCGGACCGAGAACGCGGGCGCGATCGCGACCTTCGTGGGGACGACGCGGAAGCGCTCCCGCGGCCGTGACGTGCTCTACCTCGAGTACGAGGCGTACGAGGGCATGGCCGAGCAGGTGATGGAGCAGCTGGCCGAGGAGCTCAAGCGCCGCCACGACCTGTGCGAGGTCGCGATCCACCATCGCGTCGGACGTGTGGACATCGGCGAGACGAGCGTGGTCATCGCCGCCTCGGCCCCGCATCGCGCTGACGCGCTCGCCGCCTGTCGCGAGGCGATCGACGAGCTCAAGGTGTCCGTTCCGCTCTGGAAGAAAGAGGTCTACGAAGGCGGGGAGGAGTGGATCGGCCGCGGGTCCTAGGAGGCCGCGCGGGGTAGTCAGGAGACCGCACGAGGCTACGATCGGAGTGATGGATCGGTCGCCGGTCGTGCACGACGAGTCCGATCGGCGCTACGAGCCGGTCGACGCCCCTGCGCCCAGGACGCTCCCGGATCCGGCAAGCTCGACGGAAGGCGACCGTGGCTATGAGCCCGTCCATCCGGGATCGGGCCTCAAGGATCTCGTTCGGAAGCTCTTCGCCCCCGTCCTTGCGATCGGGTTCCTCGTCGTCAAGTACGGCGCGATCCTCTTCAAGCTGAAGGTCTTCACGACAGCGGCCTCGATGCTCGTCTCGATCGGCGCCTACGCGTGGATCTGGGGACTGCCGTTCGCGATCGGCTTCGTGGTCCTCATCTTCGTCCACGAGCTCGGGCCACGTGATCGAGCTGCGCCGCCAGGGAGTTCCGGCAAGCGCACCGCTCTTCATCCCCTTCCTCGGCGCGGTCATCGGGATGAAGCAGCTGCCCGACGACGCGTGGAAGGAAGCGAAGGTCGCCCTCGCCGGCCCGATCCTGGGCTCGGTCGGTGCCGCGGTCTTCTGGGTGGCCGCAGAGGCGAACGGCTCCGAGCTGCTGATGGCGCTCGCGTTCGTCGGGTTCTTCCTGAACCTCTTCAACCTCATCCCGATCGTCCCGCTCGACGGCGGGCGCGCCGTCGGTGCGCTCCACCCGGCGATCTGGCTGCTCGGGCTCCTGATGATGGTCGGGCTCGCGGTCGTGAGCCCCAACCCGATCCTCATCATCATCGTGCTCCTCGGCGCGCTCGAGCTCTGGCGGCGCTGGCGCGAGCGGGGCGAGAACGCGGAGTACTACCGGCTCGAGACCTGGCAGCGGGTCTCTGTCGCCGTGGTCTACCTCGGCCTGATCGCGGTGCTCGCCGTCGCCGTTTCGGCGACGCACGTCGAGCGCACCTTCTGATGAGGGACAGGCGCGAGCTCGACCGCCGCGTGCTGCGGCGGACCGAGGAGGGTCTTGCGAGCGACGTCGCGCTCATCGCGTCCGAGTTCCTCGCGGGCTTCCAGGCGATCACGAAGATCGACCGGCCGGCCGTGTCGATCTTCGGCTCGGCGCGGGTCCTCGCAGAGACGCCCACCTACGAGGCGGCCCGCGCGACCGGCGCCGCGTTCGCCGCGCACGGCTTCGCGGTGGTGACCGGCGGTGGGCCGGGCGTCATGGAGGCGGCGAACCGTGGCTGCAAGGAGGCGGGCGGGCTCTCCGTCGGCTTCAACATCGTGCTCCCGCACGAGCAGGGGCTGAACCCGTACTGCGACATCGGGCTCACGTTCGACCACTTCTACGCGCGCAAGGTGATGTTCGTGAAGGCGGCCGAGGGCTTCGTGATCTTCCCCGGCGGGTTCGGGACACAGGACGAGCTCTGGGAGGCGTTGACGCTGATCCAGACGGGCAAGATCGGCCACTTCCCGGTCGTGCTCTTCGACTCCGACTACTGGGACGAGCTGCTCGACTTTGTGCGCGACGAGATGCTCGATGATGGGCTCGTCTCGGCGCATGACCTCGACCTCGTGACGGTTACGGACGACCCGGACGAGGCGGTCGCGCTGGTCGTGTCCCACTACGACGAGCGCGTCGCCGAAGGCTCCGCGTAGCGACGCACGTCGCAACTAGTCTCAGATACCCGTGGAGCGAGCGTACGGGTTGGAGATCCCCGAAAGCCTCGAGGACGCGGTCGACCCGCGGCGGCTTGCGTTGGTCGTCTACGACATGCAGGTCGGGGTCCTGCGGCAGATCGAGCGAGCCGCGGACGTCACGGCGAACGTGGTCCAGGTCGTCGAGGCGGCGCGGGCGGCGGGCGTCCGGATCGTGTTCATGCGCCACATGTCGCTTCCGAACGAGCTCGCCGGAGTGTTTCAGCTGCGCATGGCGAAGGCGTGGCAGCGGGTCGCAAGCACGAGCGACGTGCGGCCATGGTTCCTGCCCGACTCGCCCAGCTTCCAGCTGACGCCCGAGCTCTCGCCGCGTCCCAGCGAGGCGGTGTTCGACAAGATCACGATGTCGGCGTTCGAGGGGACGCCGCTCGAGATCGTGCTCCGGGACTGCGGCATCACCGCGTTCGCGATCGTCGGTGTCGCGACCGAGATCGGCATCGAGCCGACCGTGCGCCACGGGTCAGACCTCGGGCTCATCCCGATCGTCGTCGTGGATGCCTGCGGTGCCGGCGACGAGGAGGCGGCCCGGCGTTCGCTCGCCGGCATCGAGTTCATCGGCGACGCGTTCGTCGTGCGCACGCGCGAGTTCTGCGAGCTCCTCGCGTCCGCGGCGGGCGCAGGCGGCGCCGCAGACTCGACGCGCTGACCGACGCGCCTACACTTGCCGAGCGTGGACGGGACCCGTGCCCTTCGCGACCTGCCGTCGGTCGACGAGCTGCTGCGCGACGAGCGAGTCGCGTCCGAGCCTCGCGCGCTTGCGGTTGCGGCCGCCCGGTCCGCGCTCGAGCACGCGCGTGCCGAGATCAAGGCCGGTCGTGACGCAGGCCCGCTCGTCGACGCCGTGCTGGAGGAGATCGAGCGCGCCCGGCTGCCGGCGCTGAGGCGGGTCCTCAACGCGACGGGGGTGCTCGTGCACACGAACCTCGGCCGTGCGCCGCTCTCTGCTCCGGCGCTCGAGCGCGTCGCCGAGGTCGGCGCCGGCTACTCGAACCTGGAGTACGACCTCGCGGAGGGCGAGCGCGGGATCGCGGCAGGACCATCTCGCGCCGCTCCTCTCCCGGCTGACCGGCGCCGAGGCCGCGCTCGTCGTGAACAACAACGCGGCTGCGGTGCTGCTCGCGCTCGCGGCGCTCGCCGAGGGGCGCGAGGTCGTCGTCTCGCGCGGCGAGCTCATCGAGATCGGGGACGGCTTTCGGATACCGGACGTCCTTGCGCGCTCCGGCGCGAAGCTCGTCGAGGTGGGGACGACGAACCGGACCCGCGCCGCGGACTACGAGCGCGCGATCGGACCGGACACTGCGCTGATCCTGCGTGTCCACCAGTCGAACTTCCGCGTCGTCGGGTTCTCGGAGCTGCCTCGGCTCGTGGAGCTCGCCGAGATCGCCGGGCGCCACGAGCTTCCGCTCGTCGACGATCTCGGGTCTGGAGCGCTCGCGCCGGTCGGCGACGAGCCGACGCCCGCCGAGAGCCTGCGGGCGGGCGCCGACCTCGTCACGTTCTCCGGCGACAAGCTGCTCGGAGGCCCGCAGGCCGGGATCGTCGTAGGACGTCGCGAGCTCGTCGAGCGCCTCCGGCGTCATCCCCTCCAGCGCGCGCTCCGGGCGGACAAGCTGACGCTCGCCGCGCTCGAGGGCACGCTCGCTGCGGTGCTCGATCCGGGCCTCGGGGAGATTCCCGTGCTGCGGATGCTCCACGAGCCGGTCGAGCGGGTCCGCGAGCGCGCGGAGCGCCTGGCCGGGGCCGTCGGGGGCGAGGTCGAGGAGACGGTCGCGCGCGTCGGCGGCGGCGCGCTGCCGCTCGCCGAAGTCGCGAGCGCCGCGTGCGCGATCGAGGAGGAGCTCGCGCTCCCGCTCCGGGTCGGCGAGCCTCCGGTAGTCGGGATCGTGCGCGACGGCAGGCTGCTGCTCGACTGCCGCACGCTCACCGACGCCGAGCTGGACGAGGTCGCGACGGCGGTGCTTGCCGCCCGGCAGGCCGATGACGCGTAGCGGATCGCCGACCGGCTACGTCGTGCCGCACGGCGGCTGCCCGACGTTCGACGTCCGACCGCTCTCGACGGACGCCGGCATGGCGGACGTGGTGGAGGTGGACGATCCGCAGGAGCGCTCGCGCCTCTGCGAGTCGGTGCTGCGTGACCTGCCCGACTGGTTCGGCATCGAGGAGGCGACCTCGGCGTACATTCGCGACGTCGCCGAGCTGCCGACCTTTCGGGTCGGCGACGACGCCTTCCTCAGCCTCAAGGTCCATACGCCTCAGGCGGCCGAGGTCTACGTCATGGGCGTGCGGCGGGCGCGGCACGGACAGGGTCTCGGTACCGCGCTGCTCGCCGCCGCCGAGGAGTACCTGAGAGCACGCGGCGTCGAGTACCTCCAGGTGAAGACGCTCGGGCCTTCGCACCCGGACGAGGGCTACGCGAGGACGAGGAGCTTCTACGTGGCGCGCGGCTTCGTGCCCCTCGAGGAGCTCCACGACCTGTGGGAGCAGAACCCCTGCCTGCTCCTCGTCAAGCGCCTCTGACATGCCGCTGACGATCGGCACTGCGGGTCACATCGACCACGGCAAGACCTGGCTCGTCCGGGCACTGACCGGCAAGGACACGGACCGCCTCCCGGAGGAGCAGCGTCGCGGCATCTCGATCGACCTCGGCTATGCGGCGCTCGAGCTTCCGGACGGCCGGCGCGCCTCGGTCGTCGACGTGCCCGGGCACGAGCGCTTCGTCCGCGCGATGGTCGCCGGGGCGACCGGCATCGACCTCTTCCTGCTCGTCGTCGATGCCGGCGAGGGCGCGCGGCCGCAGACGCACGAGCACCTCGCGATCCTGCGTCTGCTCGGCATCGAGCGAGGCGTCGTCGCGGTGACGAAGGCCGACGCGGTGGACGCGGACGTTCTCGACCTCGCGGTGGAGGAGGCCCGGGAGCTGGTACCCGGCGCGGAGATCGTCGCCGTCAGCGCGAAGACCGGCCTGGGGATCGACGAGCTGCGCGTGGCGATCAGTCGCGCCGCGGACGGCGTCGAGGATGCGCGCGGCGATCGCCCGACGCGTCTCTGGGTGGACCGGTCGTTCTCGCTGCGCGGCGTCGGCACCGTCGTCACGGGAACGCTCTGGTCGGGCTCGATCGGCGCGGGAGACGAGCTGCGGATCGAGCCGTCGGGCGTGCCCGTGCGCGTTCGCAGCGTCCAGGTACACGACCGCGACGTCCCACGGGCGGAAGCCGGGCAGCGCGTCGCCGTCAGCCTGCCGGGCATCGAGCGCCGGGAGATCACGCGCGGCGAGGCGCTCGTCGCCGACGACGCGTACCCGGTCTCGTTCCGGCTCGACGTCGCGCTCGACGAGCTCGAGCCGATCGCCGACGGCGCGCGTCTCCACGTCCACATAGGGACAGCGAGCGTGCAGGCGAGAGTCGTGCGCGTCGGGGAGCGCTGGGCTCAGCTTCGCCTTTCGTCGCCGGTCGTCGCGGCCCGGGGCGACCGCATCGTCCTGCGCGGCGAGACGACAGTCGGCGGCGGGACCGTCCTCGACCCGGCGCCACCCCGGCATCGCGACGAGGAGCGCCTGGCGCTCGTCGAACGCGGGGAGATCGCGGCGACCGTTCACGCGCCGGTTCTCGTGTCGACGCTCCGCCACGTCACCGACGGCGAGCTGCCCGGCCTCGAGCAGGCCGGCCCGTGGGTGTTCTCGGCCGAGTGGCTCGCCGAGCTGGAAAGCGACCTCCGCGAACGCATCTCGGCGGCGGACCCGATCGATCCAGGCATTTCTCCACCGTCCGAGGCGTTGGGCCGCCGACATCGTCCCGCTGCTCGGGCTCGAGCGCCGCGGCGCGAAGCTCTACCTCCCGGGCGCCGCGCCCTCGCTCGGCCGGCGCGAGGAGGCAGCGAAGGCGCTCGAGCAGGAGCTCGCCGACGCCGGCGTGCGCGCGACGAAGGTCGAGGACGCCGAGCTCGTGCGCTTCCTCGCAACGAAGGGGACGCTCGTCACGCTCGGCGACGGCTACGCGATCGGCGCCGCGGCGTACGAGGTCGCGAGGGACGTGGCTCTGGCGGAGTGCCGCGCGAGCGGCGAGATCACCCTCGCGCGCTTCCGCGACCTCGTCGGCACGGGCAGGCGCGATGCCCAGCTCCTGCTCGAGCGGTTCGACCGCGACGGGCTGACACGACGAGTCGGGGACGCCCGCGTCCTCCGGCGCGCCGCGGATCAGGCGCTCAACACGCCGTCTGCGTAATCGTGCCGGCCGGCCCCTGCTTCCACCACGCGCGGTCGTTCAGCGTGCTCGAGACGCAGTAGTCGTCGTCCGTCGTCCACTCGACGACGATGTTTCCGATGCCGGGGCTATACGTGCTCTTGAGCCCGGCGACCGTCATGCCCGCGTACCCGCCCGTCTCCGAGCGGTAGGCCTCGATCGCCGGCACCGCGGAGCGGATGTTCGCGCGGGCCGTTGCGTCGGACGAGCGCTCCTTCGCGCCGTAGTGGAACACGAATGCAATCGAGAGCATGACCGCGATGATCACCATCACGACGATGAGCTCGACCAGCGTGAAGCCTTCTTCCTGCCGCATGGTCGCACTGTGGGTGACCGTGGGTGAGGAGCTACCCCATTTTGGGTGAGTTTTTCCCCTGCGGGCCGATCAGCGCGTCCAGTCGGGCTCGTTCTCGATCCCGACGCCGTCGGCCACGCGCGTCACGTAGTTGAAGTAGCCGACGACCTGGATCGCGTCCGAGATCGTGGCGTCGTCGAGGCCCTCCGCGCGCAGGCGATCGATATCGGCCTGGTCCACCTCGGCGGCGAGGTGCGTCAGCTTGACCGCGAAGTCGCAGAGCGCGCGCTCGCGCGACGAGAGGTCGGCCTGTCGGTAGTCGTGCTGCGCGTGTCTCGCGGTCTCGTCGTCTGCGCCCTCGGCACGGAGGTCGTCTGCATGTGCGCGCGTTCAGTAGTCGCAGTTCTGCGCGGCCGACGCGACCGTCGCCAGCAGCTCCCGCTCCTTGCGCGAGAGACCCGACTCCCCGAACATGATCTCGCGGTAGAGCGCCATCGACGCCCGGAGCACGCCCGGCCGCAGGCTCATCGCCTTCAGGATGTTGAAGACCTTGCCCGCCCGCTCGACGGCGGCGTCGTACTCCTCCTTGAGCGGGCCCTCGGCCTCGCCCTCGTCGATCAGCCGGATGTGTGGCACGCGCCTATCGCGTCTGTGGGAAGCCGAGGTCGACCTTGCTCGTCTTCGGGTCCGGCCACCGGCTCGTGACCGCCTTCGTCCGCGTATAGAAGTCGATCCCCTCCGGGCCGTAGATGTGGCGGTCGCCGAAGAGGGAGTTCTTCCAGCCGCCGAACGAGTAGTAGGCAACCGGCACCGGGATCGGGACGTTGACGCCGACCATCCCGACGTTGACCTCGAACTGGAACCGGCGGGCGACGCCGCCGTCGCGCGTGAAGATCGCGACACCGTTCCCGTACGGGTTGTCGTTGACGAGGCGGAGCGCCTCGTCGTACGAGTCGACGCGGACGACCGAGAGCACGGGGCCGAAGATCTCGTCGCGGTACGCGTCCATCTCCGGCGTGACGTTGTCGAGGAGCGAGGCGCCGAGGAAGAAGCCGTCGCCGTCCGGCGAGGTCTCGCGCCCGTCGGCGATGAGCGTCGCGCCCTGGTCGGGCCCGGAGTCGAGGTACGACGCGACCCTGTCGCGGTGCTCGCGGGTGACGAGCGGGCCCATCTCCGAGCTCGGGTCCATGCCGTCCCCGACCTTGACGTTCGGGATCCGCTGCTTGATCGCGTCCACGAGCGCGTCGCCGGCGTCGCCGACCGCGACGAGCACGGAGATCGCCATGCACCGCTCTCCGGCGGAGCCGTAGCCGGCGCTGACGGCGGCGTCCGCCGCCATGTCGATGTCGGCGTCAGGGAGCACGACCATGTGGTTCTTCGCCCCGCCGAGCGCCTGCACGCGCTTGCCGTTCTTCGTCCCGCTCTCGTAGACGTAGCGCGCGATCGGCGTCGAGCCGACGAAGCTGACCGCCGCGATGTCCGGGTGCTCGAGCAGCCGGTCGACGGCGACCTTGTCTCCCTGGATGACGTTGAAGACGCCGTCAGGGAGGCCGGCTTCCTTCAGGATCTCCGCCGTCAGGATCGAGGCGGACGGGTCCTTCTCGGACGGCTTGAGCAGGAACGCGTTGCCGCACGCGATCGCAGGCGCCCACATCCACATGGGAACCATCACCGGAAAGTTGAAGGGCGTGATGCCTGCGACCACGCCGAGCGGCTGCCGGATCGAGTAGACGTCGATCCCCGTCGCCGCCTGCTCGGAGAAGCCGCCCTTGAGGAGCGTCGGGAGCCCGCAGACGTACTCGATGACCTCGATCCCGCGCTGCACCTCGCCGTGCGCGTCGGAGAGCACCTTGCCGTGCTCTGCGGTGAGCGCCCGCGCGAAGTCCTCGCGGCGCTCGTCCACGAGCTGGTAGATGCGGAAGAAGAGATCGGCCCGCTTCGAGAGCGACCACGTGCGCCACTCGGCGGCAGCTGCCTTCGCGGTCGCGACCGCGCGATCGATCTCCTCGACGGTCGCGAAGTCGACCTCGCCCGTCTGCTCCCCGGTCGCCGGGTTGTAGACCGGGCCCGACCGTCCGGAGGTCCCGCGCACCGCCTCGCCGCCGATCCAGTGTCCGATCGTCTTCCGCTCAGTCGTCACCGCTGCGTTCATCTGCGCGCACCTCCCGTGGCCTCTCGTCCTTTCGGGCAAGCGTACCGCGCTGTCTAAGGGGAGGCTCCGCGCCGTCCGATACTCGGGTCGTGGACGTCGAGCACAGCGCAGGCTCCGAGCCGCGGCTCGCGCAGCTGCGCAAGGCGGAGCGCTCGCTCTCGGCGCGCAGGACGCGGCTGCACAACCGGATCGACTTCCTTCGTTCAGGAGGTGGGGGCGACTCGGCGGAGGCAGCCGAGCAGCTCGCCGACCTCGAGCGCCAGGAGCGCGAGCTCTCCGACGAGCGCCGCGAGCTGCACGAGCGGATCGAAGCCGCGGAGGCGAAGCTCAGCCGCTCGGACGACTGAGCGTTAGACCGGGATCACGAGGCTGGCGAGATCGCGCGGGTAGTACGTGAGGATCTCGATGCCGTCGTCCGTCACGAGGACCGTGTCCGAATGTCGGAAGCCGCCGAGGTCGGGCGAATACAGGCCCGGCTCGACGGTGAAGACCATCCCGGGGCGGATCTCCGTCGCATCGCCCGAATCGAGGAACGGGCCCTCGTGGTAGCGGAGGCCGATCGCGTGGCCGGTGTGGTGGCGCCAGTGTGCGAAGAGGTCGTGGTGTGCGAAGTACGAGCGCACCGCCCGGTCGACGTCCGAGCAGGGCGCGCCGGGGCGGATCGCGTCGAACGCGACCTCCTGGAGCGCCTTCATGTGCCCGAACATGCGCACCTGGTCCGGTGACGGGTCGCCGATCACCATCGTCCGCTCGAGCTCCGAGAGGTAGCCCCACACGGGCGCGCTCGCTCCGGTGACGAGGACGTCGCCGGGCTGAAACACGATGTTGCCGGCGAGCGCGTGCGGGATGGCGGAGTTGCGGCCGATCTGCCCGCGGTAGCCGGCCGACGCGCCGCGGTCGAGGAAGCTCTGCCCACGGTAGATCGGCCCGATCGCGTCGAGCATCGCGAACGTCGCCTCGTCGCTTGCGCGGGCGGACACCTCGGTCTCGGTGATGCCCGGTCGCGTGTAGCGCTGGAGGAGCGTGTGCGCGAGGTTCCCCCAACGCACGCTCTCGCGGATGAGCGCGATCTCCGTCTCCGACTTGAGCGCCATCTGCTCCTCGATCCGGTCGGCGATCCTGACCACGGTGGCTCCCGTCAGCTCGCCGAGCGTCGGGCCGCGGTAGCCGAGGATCCACGGGTACCCGTCCTGATCCGCGCCGATCCGGTTGCGCAGCCCGAGCGCCTGCACGGTCGCCGAGATCGCCTCCTCGGAACGGGGATCGCCCGGATACTCGAGGTAGTGCTCGACGCGATCGAAGATCGCCTTCGATTCGGCGTGCTCGACCTCGAGCCGCGGCACGACGAGCGCGCGTTGCCCGTCGGCGCCGAGCACGAACGCGATGGGCCGCTCGGTGGGGACGAACGCGAAGCCGGCGTAGTACAGGACGTAGTAGGGGTCGAAGAGCACGACGCCGCTCACGTCGTCGTCGCGAGCGCCTCCAGGAGCGCAGCGCACCGAGCGCGGTGCTCGTCGGGGGTGATTGCGATCGTCGTCAGCACGAGGCAGGAGCGTAATCGCTTGCCGGAGGGGGTAGCCTCGGTGCAGGCTCCGAATGAAGTTGCTCGCCGCCGCACTCGTTCTCGTGCCTGCGCTCATCGTCGTTGGGTCGGGACACTCTGCGAGCCCGCTCTACGACTACGACGAGAGTCTGAGCAAGATCGCCCGCGAGACGCTCTGGCAGGCGGCGGACGGGGGCATGCGGATCAGGCGCGGGAAGGTCCTGAGCGTGGGTGTGCGCTGCTACCGGGACAAGAAGACGTTCGAGGACGTCTTCCAGCGGACGTTCGGCGCCTCGGCGAGACAGGTCATCGCGTACTACGCGGGAGGGCGCGACGTCCACCTGCGCGGCTCGACCTGCGCGAACGTGCACCTCTTCTTCTCCGGGCTGAACACCGTGAAGACGGCGGGCGCCTACGCGATCCTCCTCCACGAGTCGCTCCACCGGCAGGGATTGCGAAACGAGCGGCTCACGACGTGCTTCGCGAACGAAGGGGTGCGTTGGGGGACGCTCTGGTACGACGGAACGGAGCAGAAGGCGCTCCGCGCCCGCAACCTCGCATTCACGTTCACGCGCGTCTATGCGCCGCCGACGTACCGCATCGGCAAGCCGGACTGCCTCGCGCTGACGACCCGGTTCGAGTGGGTCGCGTACGCCTAACCGCACGCGGCGGTCTTGGCGGAGCGGCGCCGGAGTCGAACCGACCGAGCCGTGGGCTACACGACCGCACTGGTTTTGAAGACCAGCTGGGCCACCGGGCCCATGCCGCTCCAGTGCTCAGGCTAGACCAGCGGCGCTCGTGCGAGACGCCGTAGGCTCGCTTCGTGGCGGCACGGCTCTCGGCCCGGCGGGAGATCGCACTGGTCCTCCTGACGTACGGCGTCTACCTGCTCGTGCGCAAGCTCGTGCTCGACCGCGGTGGACGCGTCCGGGCGGAACGCAACGCGGCGCGCATCGTCGCGCTCGAGGAGAGGCTCGGCATCCACGTCGAGCCCGCGGTGCAGCGCGCCGTTCTCCGCTACCCGCGCCTCCTGCACGGGCTCAACGCCGGCTACGCGGTCTTCAATGTCACGCTGACGGTCGGATGGGCGCTGCTGCTCCTGCGGCGGCGAGATCGGGGCTACGAGCGGCTCCGGAACGCCTGCCTCCTCACGCATCTCGGCGCCCAGCCCGTCTTCCTGCTCTTCCCGACCGCCCCGCCGCGCGTGAGCGAGGGCTTCGTCGACACGATGGCGGAGATCAGCGGCTTCGACCTCGAGCACCGGTGGCTCGTCAGGCTCTACAACCCCGTGGCGGCGATGCCGAGCCTGCACGTCGCCTTCGCCGTGGTGACCGCCTCGGCGCTCGCCGAACGGGCGACGTCCTCGACCGGCAAGCTCGCCGCGGCCTCATACCCGCCGCTCGTGTCCCTCGTCATCACGGCGACCGGCAACCACTTCGTGCTCGACGCCGTCGCGGGAGCAGCCCTCGGCGCCGGTGCGCGGCGCCTCACGCGGCCCTAGGCCGGCTCAGAACTGGAAGTAGATGAAGGGGGCGACGCCCTCGGGGCCCATCGCGTTGGTGACGAGCAGCGCGATCGAGAGCACGGCCGCCTGGGCCGGGATCGGGAGCCGGGAGAACCACGCCATGATCCCGAGTGGGATCCGCGACGGGAGGTACTGGGAGCCGATGCCCACGACGATCGCCGCGATCACGCCGACGGTGACGAGCGGCGAGGGCTCGCCCCAGGCGGTGAAGAGCCGCGTGATCACGCTCCACGCGTCGTCGAAGGAGCTCGAGCGGAAGAAGATCCACGCGAAGCACACGACGTTGAACGTGACGATCCGGTGCCAGGCGCGTCGCAGCGGCGTCGAGGGTCGCTCGACGAAGCCCGGCCGCTCGTGCCACCAGCGCTCCGCGACGAGCGCCGACCCGTGGATCGCGCCCCAGGCGACGAACGTCCAGCCGGCGCCGTGCCAGAGGCCGCCGATGAGCATCGTCAGCATCAGGTTCCGGTAGGTCGCGAGCCGCCCGCCGCGGTTGCCCCCGAGTGGGATGTACAGGTAGTCGCGCAGCCAGCGGCTGAGCGTCATGTGCCAGCGGCGCCAGAAGTCCTGGATCGAGACGGCCGCGTACGGCGAGTCGAAGTTCTGCGGGAACCGGAAGCCGAGCAGGAGCGCGATCCCGATCGCGATGTTCGTGTAGCCGAAGAAGTCGGCGTAGATCTGTACCGCGTAGGCGTAGACGCCGACCAGCACCTCGAGCGACGAGTGCTGGTCGGGCGCGCCGAAGACCTGGTCGACGATGTTCGAGGCCAGGTGGTTCGCGATGACGACCTTCATGAAGAGGCCCGTGCCGATGAGGAAGAACGCGCGGGCCGTGTCCACGTAGCGCGGGTCGCGCGGCGTCTCGAGCTGCGGGATGAGCTCGCCCGGGCGCACGATCGGCCCGGCGACGAGATGCGGAAAGAACGAGAGGTAGGCGGCGAACTTCGAAAGGGAGGTCGGCTCGAAGTCCCGGCGGTAGACGTCGACGACGTAGCTGATCCCCATGAACGTGAAGAAGGAGATGCCGACCGGAAGCACGATCGAGCGCGCTTCCAACGGGACGTCGATGCCGACGAACGCGAACAGGTTGTTCGTCGAGGTCGCGAAGAAGTCGTAGTACTTGAAGTAGCCGAGCAGCGCCACGTTGCCGGCGACCGCGACCGTGAGGAGCGCTTTCCGCGCCTGCGCGTCCCTCCGGTGGTGGATCGCGAGCGCGAAGAGCTGGTTCCAGACGATCGAGACTGCGAGCAGGAAGACGAAGCGCCAGTCCCAGGCGCTGTAGAAGACGAAGCTCGCGGCGACGATGAACGGGCGCCAGCGCTCTCCCCGTGGCATGAGCACCCACGAGAGCGGGAGCACGATCAGGAAGAAGATCGCGAAGGTTGCGGTCGGGAAGAGCACCGGCGGGCCGGTCGGTCAGTCTTCGCTCGGCGGCGGCAGCCTCGGCTGCGTGTCTTCTCCGACCTCCGTGAGGCCGAGGACCGGGCGCTCGACCGACGGCGCGAACCAGGACGGGTCGGTCGGATAGCCGCGGGTCAGCCCGGGCAAGGGCGCGTAGACCATCTCGGCGCGCCGGCGGGCGGCGCGAGCTGCGACGAGCTCCGCGAGCGCCACGAGAAGCCACGCGGCTGCCATCACGCCGACGATCTCGATCGCCTCGAGCTCGGCGATCGCCGCCGCGACCGCGACGGCGACCAGGAACACGATCTCGAGCAGCAGCCGCGGCACCGCGGGCACGCGCGCCCCAGGAGCGTCCACGGCGCGGACCCACGTCAGCATGTCCGGGCCGGGCGCGCGGGAGTCGTCCCACCCTGCGGCGTCGCTGTTCCCCGGGGGCAGGGCGCGTGTCTGCGCACGGAGCGACTGCACCTCGGCCTGCAGGTCTCCGACGCGGTCGGAGAGGTCGCGAATCGCGCCGAGGACCTCGCTCGACTCGTCAGCTGCTCGGTCGTCCTCCAGTCCGGGCCCGCTGATCTGCGTCGTCTCGGACGGATCCGCCACGCTCGAGGGCTCTAGTCCTCGGTCGCCTTCCGCATCTCGTCGATCGCCGCGCGACCCTCCTCGTGCACCTCGGCCCTGCGCTCGTCGACGGCCGTCTCGGACGCCGGCTCGGGCGTCGGAGGCTCGACCACGGTGAACTCCTCGGCGGCGGTCTCGACGGCCGCGGGCTCGGCAGGTGCCGCAGCGGTGTCAGCGGCCGGCTCCGGGTCTCGGCTCGATGCGAGCTTCTGGCGCAACTCGTCCGCGGGATCCGCGGCGGGAGGCGGCGGCGGCGCCGCTTCGTCCGGCTTGCCCCGGCTCCGAAGCTTGCGGACGAGGGCGGCGATCCCGACCGTCACGACGATCCAGGTGATGAGCTTCCGCATCGGGCCGATGGTATCGCGCCCGCCGGGTAGGGGCTTCCGGGCTGGCGGCGGTCGCGGGACGGACGGTCGAAAGCTCGCTGCTACACTCCCGCGGCTTCCTGCCTCGCACAGGCGTCGCCCGTTCCCGGTGGCGCCCGCAGCACCCGCTGGCCGGCGAGGCCGACTAGACCGAAGGAAGGAGACAGAGGGAACCCGTGACGAAGTACGAGATTCTGCTGCTGCTCGACCCCGGCCTCGACGAGGACCGTCAGGGCGAGATCGTCGGGCGTGTCCGCGAGCTGGTCGAGAAGGGTGACGGCACGTGGGACCTGCACGACGCGTGGGGGCGTCGCCGGCTCGCGTACGAGATCGACCACAAGGCCGAGGGCTCGTACCACCTGCTCCACTTCACCTCCGAGGCTGCGACCCTCGACGAGATCTCGCGCGTCCTCCGCATCGAGGACGACGTCATGCGCCACATGGCGACACGCCGGATCGAGGGCAGTCCAGCCCGGCCGGTAGCGGTCGCCGCGCCTGCGCGCGATGATGCCGAGACGACCGGCGCCGAGCCGGAGAGTGCACCCGAGGCCGACCAGGAGGAGGAGTAGAGCATGGCGGGCGACATCAACCGAGTCATCCTCGTCGGACGTTTGACGCGCGACCCCGAGCTGCGCCACCTGCCTTCCGGCACGCCCGTCCTCGAGATGGGCGTCGCCGTCAACGGCAGGCAGCAGGACGATGGCGGCAACTGGGTCGACAAGCCGAACTTCTTCGACGTCAAGGTCTACGGCAATCAGGCCGAGATGCTGAGCCAGCACCTGACCAAGGGTCGGCGGATCGGCATCGACGGTCGCCTGGACTGGCGTTCGTGGGAGGCCCAGGACGGCAGCAAGCGCTCGAAGGTGGACGTCGTCGCGCAGAGCGTCCAGTTCCTCGACAGCCGCATGGAAGGCGGCGAGGCGCCCGCGTACGTCCAGACAGGCGCCGCGTCCAGCGGCGACGACTTCCCGACGTCCCCGACCGACGACGACATTCCGTTCTAGGAGAGATATGGCGAGCAAGAAGACAGCGACCCCGTCCCGCAGGCGCACCGGCCCTGCGAGCGCTCCCGGCAAGCGCAAGAGCTGCCACTTCTGCCGGGACAAGGTGGACGAGATCGACTACAAGAACATCGCGCAGCTGCGGCGCTACATCTCGGAGAAGGGGAAGATCCGCTCCCGGCGGATCACGGGCGCCTGCCGGCGCCACCAGCTCCAGGTCGCGACGGCGGTGAAGAGGGCGCGCGAGGTGGCGCTCCTGCCCTACGTCTCCCAGTAACCGATGCAGGTCATCCTCCTCAAGGACGTCGACAACCTCGGTCTGCGCGGAGACGTGGTGGACGTCGCCCGCGGCTATGCGCGGAACTACCTCCTGCCCCGGCAGCTGGCCGAGGTCGCGACGAAGGCGAAGCTCGCGGAGCTGCAGCGCGTCGAGGCGAACCGCGCGCGACACGAGGCGCGGAGCGCGGATCAGGCGCAGGAGATCGCGGGCGTGCTCGGCAAGACGGTGCTGACCTTCGAGGTCAAGGCCGGCCCGACGGGCGCGCTCTTCGGCTCCGTCACCCCGACGGACATCACCGACGAGATCTGGCGCACGCGCAAGATCCGCATCGACCGGCGCAAGATCGCTATCGACCCCATCAAGCGCATCGGCCGCTACGCGATCCCGATCGAGGTGTTCCAGGACGTGAGCGTCGAGGTGAAGACGCTCGTCGTGCCCGAGGGCGGCGAGCTGCCGCCCGAGGAGGAGCTTGCAGCGCTCGAGGCCGCGGAGGCGGCAGCCGAGGCCGAGCACGTCGCGGAGGTCGAGACCGTGCACGCCGAGGCCGAGACCGCGATCGCGGAGGCCATCGCCGAGGAGGAGCCCGAGGCCGAAGAGGACGAAGGCGAGACGTCCGAGCCGCAGCCCGAGGGCGAGGCGTCTGAGCCGCAGATCGAGGGCGAGGCGTCCGAGCCGCAGCCCGAAGGCGAGACGTCCGAGCCGCAGCCCGAGGGCGAGACGTCCGAGCCGGACGCCGACGCCGAGGCGGCCGACAGGCCGCCGTCCGACGAGACCTGATCGGTCTCGCGCTTTCCACAGCGCTTCCCACAGCCCTGTTGAGAGAAGCGGGAACTTCCCGCACGAAGCGCGTGTTTCCTGCTGGAAAACTTCGCCGCTCGTGTTCGCAGGCCGTCCGGCGCCGGGGATAACCTGCGAACATATGTTCCGTTGTCCCTGCATCGGAGCCCAGCCACCCTGCGGATGGACGTGTCGGCCACGGACGGGTTGACTCCCGCTCCCATGGCCGTCGTCGAGCGTCCCCCGAGCCCAGGGCCTATGGGCAATGGGCCCATCGTCCCGCCGCAGAACCTCGAGGCCGAGGAGTCGGTCCTCGGCGCGATGCTGCTCTCCCCGACCGCCGTCGGGAACGTCAGCGAGATCCTCGACGCGTCCGACTTCTACCGGGAGAGCCACGGCAAGATCTTCCTCGCAGCGCTCGGGCTGTGGGCCAAGGGCGAGCCGGTGGACGCGATCACGATCGCGAACGAGCTCGACGAGCGCAGCCAGCTCGAGGACGTCGGAGGGCAGTCGCGCATCGCCGAGCTCGCGGCGCTCGTCCCGAGCACCTCGAACGTCGAGCACTACGCAAGGATCGTCAAGGAGATGGCGACCCTGCGCGGGCTCGTCCGCGCGGGGCTGGAGATCACGCGCCTCGGCCAGGACCGCCCGGGCGAGGTCGTCGACCTCGTCGACCGCGCCGAGCAGATCGTCTTCGAGCTCGGTCAGCAGCGCGTCACGAGCGACTTCTCGCACATCGAGGTGCTGCTGAAGGAGAGCTTCGAGCGGATCACGCAGCTGTACGAGGCCGGCGTGGACGTCACTGGTGTCCCGAGCGGCTTCAAGGAGCTCGACTCCCTGACCGCCGGCTTCCAGCCCGGGAACCTCGTCATCCTCGCCGCGCGCCCGTCCATGGGGAAGTCGTCACTCGCGCTCGGCGCGGCGACGAACCTCGCCGTGCGGAACGAGACGCCCGTCGCCCTCTTCACGCTCGAGATGTCGAAGGCCGAGGTGACGCAGCACATGATGTGCAGCGAGGCGAAGGTCGAGTCGCAGCGCCTGCGCAGCGGCCGTCTCGCTCCCGACGACTGGCCGCGCCTGACAGCCGCGTGCGACCGGTTGATGAAGGCGCCGATCTACGTCGACGACACCGGCTCGACCACGATCATGGAGGTGCGCTCGAAGGCACGCCGACTGAAGTCGCGGGAGCCGTCGCTCGGGCTCATCATCGTCGACTACCTCCAGCTCATGACCTCCGGATCGAGCGCCGAGAACCGCGTGCAGGAGGTCTCGCAGATCTCGCGTGCGCTCAAGGTGCTCGCGCGCGATCTCGAGGTCCCGATCCTCGCGCTCTCGCAGCTCTCGCGCGCGGTCGAGCAGCGGCACGACAAGCGGCCGATCCTCTCCGACCTCCGCGAGTCCGGCAGCCTCGAACAGGACGCGGACCTCGTGTTCTTCATCTATCGCGACGAGTACTACCTCGGGGAGGAGTCCGATCAGCAGGGCGTCGCGGAGGTCATCCTCGCGAAGCACCGCAACGGCCCGACCGGGACGGTGAAGCTCTCCTTCCTGCGGCGCTACGCGAAATTTGCTGATCTGGCTGCGGCGTAAGGCGGCTCGAACGAGCCGCGCGAGCTCGCAGCCAGATGTGTTCGCGTACCTCGCGGCCGCCTAGGCGGATCGGCGAGCGCCGTCCGACGGCGTGCAACACTCAGCTTCGTGCCCGCCATGGTCATTGTCGGCGCCCAATGGGGCGACGAGGGGAAGGGGAAGATCGTCGACCTGCTCGCGCAGGACGCGGACCTCGTGTGCCGCTATCAGGGCGGCCCCAACGCGGGGCACACCATTGTCGTCGGCGACGAGACGTACAAGATCCGCCAGATCCCGAGCGGCATCGTCGGCGGCAAGCGCTGCGCCATCGGGGCCGGCTGTGTCGTCGACCCGGGCGTCCTCGTCGCGG
The DNA here is from genome assembly GCA_963793035.1 of uncultured Actinomycetes bacterium. GTDB lineage: Bacteria > Actinomycetota > Thermoleophilia > Gaiellales > Gaiellaceae > GMQP-bins7. Next base: position 143,954 of record CAWBYI010000008.1, on the reverse strand, counting down.
AACTCGACGACCTTGAGTCGCGCGGCCACGCCACCTCCGACCGCCTCTTCGTGTCGGGGAACGCACACCTCGTCATGCCCTGGCACGTCGCGCTCGACGGCGCACGCGAGCGGCGGCTCGGGCGCCTCCAGATCGGGACGACCCGGCGCGGCATCGGCCCGGCCTATGCGGACAAGGCCACGCGCATCGGCATCCGCGTGCAGGACCTCCTCGACCCGAAGATCTTCCGGCAGAAGGTCGAGCTCGCCGTCGCCGAGAAGAACGTCTGGCTCACCCGCGTGTACGAGCTTCCGCCGCTCGAACTCGACGAGATCCTCGGCGCCCACCTCGCGTTCGCGGAGCGGCTCGGCCCCTACGTTGCGGACACGTCGCTGCTCGTCGATCGGGCGCTGACGGCCGGGGAGCGGGTCCTCTTCGAGGGTGCGCAGGGAACGCTTCTCGATCTCGACCACGGCACCTACCCGTTCGTCACCTCGTCGAGCCCGATCGCCGCAGGTGCCGCCGTGAGCTTCGGCGTCGGGCCTAACCGGATCGACGAGATCGTGGGCGTCGCGAAGGCATACGTCACGCGCGTCGGCGAGGGCCCGTTCCCGAGCGAGATCGAGGGCGAGGACCACGACCGCGTCCGCGCGCTCGGCCAGGAGTTCGGCACGGTCACAGGGCGCGAGCGGCGGTGCGGCTGGCTCGACCTCGTCGCGCTCCGTTTTGCCGTCCGCGTCAACGGGATCACCTCGCTCGCGCTGACGAAGCTCGACGTCCTCTCGGAGTTCGGCGAGCTGCCCGTCTGCGTGCGCTATCGGCTTTCGGACGGCACCGAGACGGAGGACTTCCCAGCGCACCAGAGCGACTTCCACCACTGCCGGCCGGTGTTCGAGAGGCTGCCGGGGTGGGGGGTCGAGCTCGATTCGCACGAGCTCCCGGAGGCTGCTCGCGGCTACGTGTCGTTCGTCGAGCGCGCCCTCGGCGTCCCGGTGACGCTCGTCGGGACCGGCGCTGCGCGCGAGCACGTGCTCGCGCTCGGCTAAACCCTCAGTCCGACCGCTGCAGGTACAGCTCGGTGAACGCGCGGCACCGGCCGTCCTCGTCGAATCTGCACAGGAACACGTTGTGGTACTCGCGCTCGTCGTCGCCGTGGTAGCGCGAGACGCCGACGGCGACCGCTCTGTCCTCGTCGATCGCCCAGGGCCGGTACTCGGCCGACCACGAGCCCGCCGCGTCGGGCGTCTCGAGCCAGCTCGCGACGATCGCGTCGCGGCCGGAGATCGGCTGGTCCCAGGGGTGGTACCGGTACTCGGCGTCGTCCGTGAAGAGGTTGCCGATCGCCTCCTTGTCGTACGTCTGCCACGCGGAGACGTAAGCGTCGAGCCACCGCTGGAAGCCCGCCTCGTCCATCGCCCCCCAGCCTAAAGGCCCTGGTCCGCGTGCGGCTTTAGACTCGGGCGGTGCGAGTGCTCGTCGTGGGCTCCGGTGGCCGTGAGCACGCGCTTGCGTGGAAGCTCGCCGGTTGCCCGTCCGTCACGGCTCTGCATGCGGCGCCCGGGAGCCCGGGAATCGCGCGACTCGGCGAGTGCCACCCGATTCGGGCCGAGAATGCCGAGGACCTGCTGGCGCTCGCCCGCTCGCTCGACATCGAGCTCGTGGTCGTGGGGCCGGAGGCGCCGCTCGTCCACGGCGTCGCCGACGTCCTCCGGCATGCGGGCGTCCCGGTGTTCGGCCCGAGCGCGGCGGCCGCGCGCATCGAGGGCTCGAAGGCGTTCGCGAAGGAGGTCATGACGGCGGCCGGAGTGCCGACGGCCGCTGCCATGCCGGTGGCGCGCGTCCCGTGCGTCGTGAAGGCGGACGGCCTCGCGGCGGGAAAGGGTGTCTTCGTCTGCCGGTCACCCGAGGAGCTGGACGTCGCGCTCGGCGTCGTCGGCTCGCTCGGCGGGCCGTTCGTGGTCGAGGAGCTGCTCGACGGGCCGGAGGTGTCGCTCTTCGCGGTCTGCGACGGTGTGGATGCCCTGGCCCTCGCGCCGGCCCAGGACTTCAAGCGTGCATACGACGGCGACGAGGGCCCGAACACCGGTGGAATGGGCTCCTACGCGCCGGTCCCCGGGCTTGGTCCGGCCGAGGTGGAGCAGGTTCTCGAGACGGTGCATCGACCGGTGCTCGAGGAGCTGGGCCGCCGAGGCGCTCCCTTCATCGGCCTTCTGTACGCGGGGCTGATGCTCACGGAGGACGGGTTGCGCGTGCTCGAGTTCAACTGCCGGTTCGGTGACCCGGAGACGCAGGCGGTGCTGCCGCTGCTCGACGGCGATCTTGCGCAGGTGCTCGCGGCGGCATCGCTCGGGGAGCTGTCCGGTGTATCGATCGAATGGAAGGAGGCCGCGGCGGTGACGGTCGTCGTCGCGGCGGCGGAGTACCCGGCACGCGGCGACCGCGGCTCGGAGATCACGGGCCTTGCCGAGGCCGAGCGGCACGCGCTCGTGTTCCACGCCGGCACGGCGGTGCAGGGCGACCGCGTCGTGACGAACGGCGGGCGCGTTCTCAACGTGACGGGCGTCGGCGAGTCGCTCGGCGCTGCGAGGGAGGCGGCCTACGCCGGTGTCGGCGAGATCGCCTTCGACGGCGCCTGGTCGCGGGCCGACATCGCCCTCGCCGCGGCGGAGGGGCGCGTGCTCACGCTGAACGGGTGAGCACGAATTCGGCTCCGGCCTGAGGGGCCACCCCGCGCCTCCTCCCGCTTCGAGCGTATCGCTGGAACCCGCACGGATGGGACACGAATCGCGTCAGAACGTGAACATCTGTCCCGCCGGGCCCGGCCTCTAGAATCGAGGTAGTGATCCCTCGCTACTCCCGACCGGCGATGTCGCACGTGTGGTCGGAGGAGGCGAAGCTCGAGCGGTGGCTCGCCGTGGAGCTGGCGGCGCTCGACGCGTGGAGCGAGGTGGGCGGTGTTCCGCGGGCGGCGGCCGAGGGGATACGCGCCACTGCCCGGGTTCCAGCACCGGAGCGGGTCGCCGAGCTCGAACGCACGACGCATCACGACGTCGCCGCGTTCGTCGACGCGGTCGCAGAGCAGCTCGGCGAGGAGGGACGCTGGTTCCACTTCGGGCTCACCTCGTCCGACGTGCTCGACACCGCGCTCGCTCTGGCCGTGCAGGACGCGGGCCGGCTCGTGCTGGCCGGGCTCGAGGAGGCGTTCGCCGCCGTCGTCGCGCGCGCCGAGGAGCATCGCGACACGCCGACGATCGGGCGGACGCACGGGGTGCACGCCGAGCCGACCACGTTCGGGCTCAAGCTCGCGGGATGGGCCTTTCAGCTCGACCGTGACCGCGCGCGGATCGTCCAGGCGCTCGAGGGCATGCGAGTGGGCAAGCTCTCGGGGGCGGTCGGCACGTACGCATCGGCGCCCCCCGAGGTGGAGCGGATCGCGTGCGAAGCTCTCGGGCTCGAGCCCGCGCCGAGCTCGACGCAGATCCTGCAGCGCGATCGGCACGCGGAGCTTCTCTCGGCACTGGCATTGCTCGCCTCCTCGCTCGAGCGCTTCGCACTGGAGGTCCGGAACCTGGCGCGCACGGAGGTGCGGGAGGTCGAAGAGCCGTTCGGCGCCGGGCAGAAGGGCTCGTCCGCGATGCCGCACAAGCGGAACCCGATCGTCGCGGAGAGGATCTGCGGGCTCGCCCGGGTCGTTCGCGGCTACGCGACCGTCGGGCTCGAGAACGTCGCCCTCTGGCACGAGCGCGACATCTCGCACTCGTCGGCCGAGCGCGTGGTGCTCCCGGATGCGTTCCTCGCCGTCGACTACATGCTCGAGCGCTTCGCGTGGCTCCTGCGGGGCCTGGTGGTCCGCAGCGAGCGGATGCGAGAGAACCTCGAGGCGACCGGCGGCCTGTTCTTCAGCCAGCGGCTCCTGCTCGCGCTCGTCGACTCCGGCCTCGCCCGGGACGACGCCTATCGCCTCGTCCAGCGGCACGCGATGCGGGCATGGGACGAAGGTCTCGACTTCAGAGAGCTCGTCCGCGGCGACGCCGAGATCGCAGGCCGCGTGGCCCTCGACGACGTGTTCGACCCCTCGGCGTTCACGCAGCACACCGATGTCGTCTTCGGCCGGCTGCGGGCGCTCACGACCGAAAAGGAGACAGTGGATGCCTGAAGCGGTTCACGTGGCCAGCGGCAAGGTCCGCGAGATCTACGCGGTCGACGACGAGCGGCTGCTCCTCGTCGCCAGCGACAGGATCTCGACCTTCGACGTCGTCCTCGGGACGCCGATCCCCGACAAGGGGCGCGTCCTCACGGGCCTGTCGGCGTTCTGGTTCCGGCGGACGGAGGACATCGTCCCGAACCATCTCCTCGAGCTCCGAGACGACGGGCGGACCACGGTCTGCCGGAAGCTCGACATGCTCCCGATCGAATGCGTCGTCCGCGGCTACCTCGCGGGCTCCGGGTGGAAGGACTACAAGGCGACCGGCGAGGTGTGCGGGCACGAGCTCCCCGAGGGGATGCAGGAGTCGGACCGGTTCCCCGAGCCGATCTTCACGCCGGCGACGAAGGCAGTCGAGGGCCACGACGAGAACATCGACGAGGAGCGGGCGGCCGCGCTCTGCGGCGAGGAGCTGTACGCGGAGGCAAAGCGCGTATCGCTCGAGCTCTATCGCTTCGCGGCGAAGCACGCGGAGGCGCGGGGGATCATCCTGGCCGACACGAAGTTCGAGCTCGGCCTCGCGCCCGACGGGACACTGGTGCTCGGCGACGAGGCGCTCACGCCCGACTCTTCCCGCTTCTGGCCCGCCGACGAGTACGAGCCAGGCCGTCCGCAGCCGTCGTTCGACAAGCAGTTCGTGCGCGACTGGTGCGAGACGACGGGCTGGGACAAGACGCCGCCGGGACCTGAGCTCCCGGACGACGTCGTGGCCGGCACGCGGGCGCGCTACGTCGAGGCGTTCGAGCGGCTGACCTCGATCCCGTTCGAGAGCTACGCCGCCGACCCGGACGTGGTCCTGTGAGGGCGACGGTCCTCGTACGCCCGAAGGACGGGATCCTCGACCCGCAGGGCGAGGCCGTCGGTGGCTCCCTGCGCAAGCTCGGGTTCGACGTGAGCCAGGTGCGCGTCGGTCGCGTCATCGACGTGGAGTTCGCCGCCGACGGGCCGGACGACGCCCGGGCACAGCTCGAGCGCATGTGCAGCGACCTCCTGGCGAACCCGCTCATCGAGAGCGTCGACGTGACCCTCGGAGACGACTGATGCCCGGCCCGGTCGTTGCAATCGTCCAGTTTCCCGGGTCGAACGACGACCACGATGCGGCCTGGGCGCTCGCCGCTGTGGGCGGAGACCCCGTGCTCGTGTGGCACGACGAGCCCGAGCTCCCCGGCGAGACCGGCGCGGTCGTCCTTCCCGGCGGCTTCTCCTACGGCGACTACCTCCGCTGCGGGGCCATCGCAAGCATGGCGCCGGCGATGGGCGCCGTGCGTCGTTTTGCCGACGCGGGTGGGCCGGTGCTCGGGATCTGCAACGGCTTCCAGATTCTCTGCGAGTCGCGGCTGCTGCCGGGCGTGCTCCAGCAGAACCACCACCTGCAGTTCGTGTGCAGCGACGAGGTGCTCATCGTCGACAACGCGGATTCGCTGTTCCTCCGGCGCTGCACCAGCGGGCAGGAGCTCGTGATCCCGGTCAAGCACGGCGACGGTGCGTGGTACGCGGACGACGCCACGGTCGCGGCGCTCGAGGAGCGCGGAGGGATCGCGCTGCGCTACCGCGACGACGTGAACGGCGCCGTCGGCGCCATCGCGGGAGTCGTGAACGAGGCCGGCAACGTCATGGGCCTCATGCCACACCCGGAGCACGCCGTCGATCCGCTGCTCGGCTCGGCCGACGGCGGGCTCCTGCTCGCGGCGCTGGTCGATGCCGCCGCGGAGCACGTGCTCGCGGCCGCGTAGGCGGGCAGCCACCGACCGAGTCGGCCGCTCCGAGACGCGAGCGTCGGCCGGCGGCTCAAAGCCGGAGCGTCTCCTTGAGAACGGGCGCGCGCTCGAGCGCCGCCCGCAGCCGCTCGATGTCGCGCGCCCGCATCGTCACGGGCCCGCGCCGTGCCCGCGCGAGCTGCGCCGAGCCCGTAGTGGTGTACGCGAAGCGGATGAGACGCTCGCCGCCCGGGGCCTCGAGCAGCTGGACGACGACGGTGAACCGCTTGTCGCCGGCCCGCTGCGGAACCGAGACCTCCTCGAGGACCGTCGCCGATCCCCATGGGGTCGCGGCTACCGGCTCCTTCTTCGCCGTCGTCGCCATGCTGCGAGCGTACGAGCGGCGCGCGCACGCATGGGACACGACTTCGTGCCGAAACCGTGCCGACCGGGCCGAGCCGGCCGCCCGCGCGGCGGCTCGCCTCGACCGTCGGCCTCGATCCCGGGCTAGCGACGCTCGATGAGCTCGATCCGGTACTCGTCCGGGTCGCGCACGAAGCAGATGCGGGAGCCGCCCTCGCTCACCTGGTACGGCGGCCGCTCGGGCTCGATCGCGTGGCCGCTCTTGAGCAGCTCGAGCGTGCCGTCGAGGTCGTCCACGCCGATCGCGATGTGCCCGTAACCGGTGCCGACGTCGTACGTGCGGCCGTCGTGGTTGTAGGTCAGCTCGAGGACGTTCTCGTCGTCACCGAGCGAGAAGAAGTAGTTCGTCGCCTCGAGCTCGCCGTTGCGGACGATGTCCATGTCGCGGCTGAAGCGAAAGCCGAGCGCCTCGTAGAACCCGCGGCTCTTTTCCGGATCCGTGATCCGAACCATGGTGTGCAAGAAGTTGGCCATGCCGCCATCCTAGGTCGCCGAGGTACGCGGCGGCCGGGGCGTCCGTCACCCATCGCGGGCGGCCCATTCCGGCGACCGAACCTCCGCGATCGCGTCGTCCAGCCACGCCAGCCGCGCCTCGACGGTCTCGACGCCACCTTCGAGCGCGATCCGAAACGCGCGTGACTTCTTGTCCTCACCGGTCGGCTCCGTCTCGATCCGCCGGAACTCGTCGAGGACGCCGCTCCAGTACCCGCGCTCGCGCTCGAGCTGAGCCGCCGCCTCCTCGGGCTCGAGCAGCCAGAGGAAGAACGTCCGGAGCGCCGCCTCGCTCCGTACCCGGCGGTCCGGTTCGGTCTCGCGGAGCCAGCGGCGCACGTCCGCGAGCCCGGCGCTCGGTGATCGCGTAGGTCTTGGACCCGCGAGCCCCGGTCCCCGCCTGCTCGATGAGCCCGGCCTGGAGGAGACGAGCGAGCTCGGGGTAGATCTGGCTGTGGCTCGCCGGCCAGGCGTGGGCGAGCGACTGCTCGAAGTGCTTGAGCAGCGCGTAGCCGGTCCGTGGGCAGTCGGCGAGTGCTCCGAGAAGGGCGTAGCGAAGAGACATCAGCTATATGTCAGTCTTGACATGTCAATCCATTCACGATAAATCATGCTGCACGATGCGGACGGTCGCGGTACTCGCGCTCGGTGTCCTGGCGCTCACGGGCTCGGCCCAGGGGAGCTCATCCGCGATCCCGGGAGCGGCGAAGGACGTCCGCGAGCTCGGGGCCGGCCTCGAGAGCCTCCATCCGAACCTGTTCCGGAACGTCTCCCGGAATCGCTTCCGCTCCGAGGTCGCGGCGCTCGCGCGGCGTGCCCCGAGCCTCGACGCGAACCAGCTGCTGGTCGGGCTGATGCGGATCGCTGCCCTGCCGGGAGACCGGAACGGGCACACGGGGCTCTTCCCCCTCCACGAGCACAAGCGCGAGCTCCACCTCTATCCGCTGCGCCTCTACGACTTCGTCGACGGCGTCCACGTCGTGGACGAGGTGGGCGGGCCGAGCCTGACGGGACTGCGGCTCGTGGCGGTCGCCGGGGTTCCGATCGAGCAGCTGCTCGCGCGCGTCCGGCCACTCGTCCCGCACGACAACGAGTCGAGCATGCGGGCGCTCGCGCCGCACTACGCGCTCGTCGCGGAGGTGCTCGCAGGGCTCGGCGTCACCGAGAGGTCGGGCCCGTCGCGTTCACCTTCGAGCGCCTGGGCGGCGAGCGCGTCGAACAGGTCCTGGCGCCGATCGCCGGGGCCGAGTACGCGGCCGAGTTCTCGGATCCGCTGCACGGGCACAACCCGTCGGTACTTCCATCGCGTCCCCGCCCGCTCTACCTGGCGCGGGCCGGCCGCGAGCTCTACGTGCGGAAGCTCGCGCAGGGGCGCGTGCTGTACGTCGGCTACAACAGCGCGCTTGCACTTACGTACGAGTTCGCGCCAAAGCTCGAGCGGATGGCGAAGTCGCCGAGGGTCCGACGCGTCATCGTGGACGTGCGCCTGAACGGCGGCGGAAACAACCAGTCGTACCGCCCGCTCTACGGCGTGCTCGCGTCGCCGCTGATCAACCGGCCGGGGCGCCTGTTCCTCCTCGTCGGGCGCGCGACCTTCTCGGCGGCCGGGAACTTCGCGGCCGAGATCGATCGCTACACGCGGGCGGTGCTGCTCGGCGAGCCGACCGGCGGGGGCGTGAACCAGTACGGCGACGCGACGACGATCGCGCTGCCCGCGACCGGATGGACGGTCCACGTCGCGACGTCGTATGTCGTGCGCGGACCGTTGAACGACCGCCGGCTTGCCGTGGCACCATCGCGCCGCGTCGACATCCGCTCCGAGGATTTCTTCACCGGTCGCGACCCCGTGCTCGCGGCCGCGCTGAAAGGGCTCTGAGCCGTGCGGGCTGTGAGGCCGGTCGTGGCTCTCCTCGCGCTCGTCGCGACCGGGCTGCTCGTCCCATCGGCGTCCGCGGTCCCGGGCGAGCTGCGCGTGCTCTACGTGATCGCGACGTGGGGGCCGACGCCGTTCGCGCACGACGAGGTCGAGCACGTAGCCGCTGAGACGGAGGCGTTCTTCCAGGCTGCATCCGGCGGGCGGCTCTCTGTGGAGAGCGGCATCGCCGCCCCGCTTCGGCTGCCGCGCACGGTGTTCGACTCGTGCGACGCCACGGTGCTCCGGAACGCGGCGCCGCCGTCGACGTTCGCAGGCTTCGACCGGATCGCGTTCCTCACACCGCCCGTCGCGACCTGCGGCTTCGCGGGCGAGGCGAACCCCACCGAGGTGCTCCTGAACGGGCGGCTCTTCATGGCCCTCGCGGCGCACGAGCTCGGGCACACGCTCGGGCTCGGCCACGCGAGCCGATGGGACTGCGTCGGCCGAAGCTGCCAGGTCGACGAGTACGGGAACGCGTTCAGCATCATGGGGAGCGGGAATGGCGATCTGAACGCGTACGAGAAATCCACACTCGAATGGCTCACCGGGGCCCTGCGCCCCGACGGGCGCGCGACCTACGAGATCGGCCCGGTCGACGCGCCGACGACGCTGCCGCAGGCGCTCGTCGTCACGACGGCCGCGAGCGAGTTCTGGTTCGAGTCGCGCAGCCGCTCGACATCCTCGTACGTCGGAGGCCCCGACCAGCCTGCCGGTGTCGCCGTCGTGGCCGGGCCTGCGCCCGGAAGGAGAGCCGTCTCCGTATCCGCGCCCGAACCTCCTGCTTGCGCACCCGAGCGGCGGCGGCCGCACTGCATACGCGGCCGGGGAGTCGTTCCTCCAGCCGGGAGTCTTCAGGGTGGTCGTCGATCGGCACGGGACCGAGTCGGCCGCGCTCCGGCTCGAGTGGCTCGATCGCGTCGCCCCGACGAGGCCTCGCCTGACTGCACGGGCCGGTCGGGGGCGTGTCCGCCTGACGTGGGATTCGGCGGTCGAGCGCGGGAGCGGCGTCGACACGTTCTCGGTGCTCGTCGACGGCCAGAGGCTGCGAACGCTGAGGCAGCGATTTCCGTTCTCGGGCTGGAGGACGACGCTCGCGCTCGCCCCCGGCCGGCACCGAATCGTCGTCTACGCCACCGATCGAGCCGGCAACCGTGGGCGCGCGGCGTCCGCGCGCGTGCGGGTCACGTGATGGGAGGGAGGAGCATGAACCGGATAGTCCTCACGTTGGCGGGCGCCTTTGCGGCCGTCTGCCTGGTGCTCGCTCCCGCGGGCGGCACGGGAACTGCGCATGCCTGCGTCAACGCGAACGAGATCTGGTTCCGAGCCGCAGACGGGACGAGGCTCGTCGGCCATCGCTTCGGCGGAGCCAAGCCGGGAGCGCGGACGGCCGTCGTCATGGCGCATATGTCCGTGGGAGACCTGTGCCAGTGGGTTCCATTCGCGCGCAGGCTCGCGCGCCAGCGGGCGTTCGCCTTCCCCTTCGACCTTCGCGGCCACGGCTTCTCCGAAGGTCGCCAGAACCACCGGCGGTCCGCGGCCGACATCGCAGCGGCCGTGCGGGCGGTCCGCGCACTCGGCGCGACGAAGGTCGTCGTCATGGGCGCCTCGCTCGGCGGCATCGCAGCCCTCGTTGCCACGCCAAACCTGAAGCCGGCGGTCGAGGGCGTGGTCTCCGTGTCGGGGCCGGCCGCGATCCCCGGCACGCTGAACGCAATGCCCGCGGTGAAGAAGCTCGACGTGCCGACGCTCTACGTCGTCTCGGAGGGCGACCAGAACCCGCCGTATGACTTCGCGGCGGACGCGCAACGGCTCTACGACGAGACCGCGACGGACGAGAAGCGGCTGGAGATCCTGCCGGGGACGCTTCACGGGACGTTCCTCGTCGACGGCTCGGCGGCCGTGCGGAAGCTCCTCCTCGCGTTCGTCCGCGATCCGGCCGCGACGGTGCGCCAGTAGCCCCGACGCAGGAGCAGCATCTGCCGCGGGTCGCCCTGACGCCTAGCCCACGGGCACCTCGCGCCGTGCGGTCGAGCGGACGCCGATGGTCGTCGATGAGGTCGAACGTGTCGCCGAAGATGAGCCCTCGGACGTGATCCGACTCGAGGAAGTCGCGCGCGAAGCCGACCTTGAATCCGCTCGCGGCCTCCAGGCGCTCGACCTGCTCGTCCGCGAGCTCGAGCTCGAGGGCTCCCAGGTTCTCGCGCATCTGCGCCTCCGACCGTGCCCCGACGATCGGCACGAGCGGCCACGGCTGCGCCCGCACCCACGCGGTCGCGACCTGCGACGGGGTCGCGCCGAGCTCGTCGGCGACGGCGATCACCTCGCGGGCGATCGCGTTGACCCGCTCGCCGGCGCCGTCGTAGCGGCGCGGCTCGTCGGTGTCGACTAGGTACTTGCCCGTCAGCGCACCACCTTCGAGGATCCCCCACGGCGTCGCCGCGAGGTCGAGGCCCGCGGCCATCGGGAGCAGCTCGCGCTCGGCGGCGCGATCCGCGAGCGAGTAGCAGAACTGCACCGCGACGGGACGTGCCCAGCCACGCAGGTCAGCCATCGTCACGGCCTGGGAGACGACCCAAGCCGGCGTGTCGGAGAGCGCGACGTACAGCACCTTGCCCGAGGAGACGAGGTCGTCGAACCCGCGCAGCACCTCCTCGACCGGCGTCATGCCGTCCCACATGTGGAGCCAGAGCAGGTCGACGTAGTCGGTGCCCAGCCGGCGCAGGCTCGACTCGAGCGTCTGCACCATGTTCTTGCGCTGGTTGCCGCCGGCGTTCGGGTCGTCGCGGCGCTGCGTCAGCGTGTACTTCGTCGCGACGACGAAGTGCTCTCGGTCGTCGCGGATGAGCTCGCCCACGAAACGCTCGCTCTCGCCGTCCGTGTAGTTGCAGGCGGTGTCCACGAAGTTGCCGCCCTCCTCGACGAAGGCGTCGAAGATCGCCCGGCTCTCCTCCTTCGACGCTCCCCAGCCCCAGGTCTCGCCGAAGGTCATCGTGCCGAGCGCGAGCTCCGAGACGCGGAGCCCGCTCCGTCCGAGCAGCTTGTAGCGCATCACTCCTCCGTTCCTTCGAGGTACGTCTCGAGCAGCGCCGCGCTCTCCGCGAGGGTCTGGCGGCGCAGCGCGTATCCGGTCTTCTTCGAGATGTCGGTCTCGACGAGCCCACCCGTCCGTAGCACGAGCAGGTGGCCGTGCACCGTCGACTTCGCCAGCCCCAGGAGCCCGGTGAGCTCGTGGAGCGTGGCCGGCCCCGACGCCAGCCTGCGCAGGATGCGGAGGCGCGTCTCGTCGCCGAGGGCCTTGTAGGCGGCGACCAGCGGGTCGGGCGGCGCGTCGCCCGTGACGTGCGCGTCGGGGACGCCGTAGCAGACGATCTTCGTGGCGCCGGACTCGGTGAAGATCGACCACGGGCGGCTGACGAGGTTGGGCACGAGCAGGATCCGCTCGATCCCCGGCTCCGGCGTGTAGCGGATGCCGCGCGTCGCCGTGTCGAGAAGCTCCTCGAGCGGGAGCCGCTCCGCGAGGGCGCCGATCGCCCGGGCGCTCCGGCGTAGCACCCGGGCGGTCGTGCGTTCGTCCGGATGGAGGACGGACGCGTTCCAGCCTTCGCAGGCGGTCTGGAGGAGGCTCTTGGCCTCGTCGGCGTCGAGCGAGAGCGCGTGCTCGTACGCGGGACGCTGCCAGTCGGCGCAGCCGTCGAGGAGCGCGCGCTCGGCTTCCCGTCGACCCTCCGCAGCGGCGGCCACGACCTCCGTGGAGACGTCGCCGCGGTACGTCGCGAGACGATGGCCGAGCAGAATCCGGCGGAGCTCGAGCGCAGGCGTCGCGGCGAGCGCCGAGAGGAAGGCGGACGCGTTGCGCGGCGCAGGCGCCTCGGCGGCAAGCGCGAGCAGGTACCCGAAGAGGATCTCGTGGCCGCCGGAGTAGCGCTCGATCGCGTCCAGGACGTCTGTGCCGAGGAGCTCCGGCGTCCGGTCGAACCAGGCAGCGCCGACGGCGTAGCTCGCGGGGTCCTCGTCGCGGTCGACGAACATCCGCAGCCCGAGCACGAGCTCGTAGGCCGTGCCCCAGTCGACCACGGTCTCGGCCGCAGGGGAGGGCGCGGTCAGTCCTTTCGCGCGTGGTTCGCTTGTGGACGAACTCATCGTTCGTAATTTACCGAACGCTGCTGGCCGAGCGCCAGCGCAATCTCGCTCGTTGCTCCGAGCCGCGAGGCGTACGGCCTCCGGCGTCGAACTCCGTCGAGGAACGCCGACGTGTCGACGACTCCCGGGGGACGCTCTTGCGCATCATCGTTCTCGACTGCTTCACGCGCATGGGCCTCGCGGTCGTCAACGCGCTCGACCGCTCGTACGAGCTCGTCGGCGCCGACGCGGAGCTGCCGTCCGGCGTGCAGCCCCGGCGCGACCGCTTCCTCCGTTCTCCCCGGCTGCGCGACGTCTTCCGCTACCCACCCGTCGGGCGTCGGCCGGAGGCGTTCCGCGAGGCGATCCTCGATGCCTGCCGCCGCTACGAGGCGGACGCCGTGTTCCCGACGAGCTCGGCGACCGTGCTGGCGCTCTCCCGCATCCGCAGCGAGCTCGGGGGCGACGCGCCCGCGATCTTCGTCTGCGAGCGCTGGGAGAAGGTCGCACGACTCTCGGACAAGTGGGGCCTCTACGAGGTCGCGCTGGAGCTCGGCCTGCCCACCCCGAGAACCGTCCTCGCCGAGCCGGATCGGCTCGACGACGCCCACGCGCTCGGACTTCCGCTCGTGGCGAAGCCGCGTCTCGCCGAGGCGGCTCAGGGCATCCGCTTCCTCGCGACGCGGCCGGAGGTGGAGCGTTTCGTGCACTCCGAGCAGTCCCGGGTCGGAGCCGACCTCGACGGACCGACGTTCGTGCTCCAGGAGTACGTCGACGGGGAGGTGCACAACGTCGGCGGCTGCGTGCAGGACGGCGCCTACGTCTCGCTGCTGACCAACAAGCACCTCTTCGAGCGGTTCGAGCACGGAGGGCCGGGGATCGTGCACGTGACCACGGAGGTGCCCGAGATCATGGAGAGTGCCCGGCTGCTCGCCGCGAGGTTCGACTGGAACGGGCCGCTGCACTTCAACTTCTTCCTCGACGCCGACGGCCGGTACCTGCTTGCGGACTGCAACCCTCGCGTGTGGGGCAGCACCGAGCTTGCGGTGGCGGCAGGGGTGAACGTCTGCCAGCAGGCCGTCGACGTCATGGTGCTCGGGCGTCGGCTCGAGCCCCGGGACGGCTACCGCGTGGGGCTCGCGTCGAAGTGGGTCACGCCCGGCACGCTCAAGCAATGCCTCCGGAAGCCGCGGACGCCGCGAGCGATCCTCGCCCGTGCGTGGAGCCTCGTCGACCCACGGCAGCCGAGCATCACGAACCTCCGGCTCGGCAACTTCCGGCACCTCGCGACGATCGTGCTCGACACCGCCCAGCGCCGCGGGCGACGCAAGATCGCTTCTCAGTTCATGGACGAGGCGGGCGGATCGGCGAGATCCTCCGCCACGACGCCGAAGAGCACGCCGTCGACCCAGCCGCCGTCGCGCCAGTAGGCCTTCCGGCGGACGCCCTCGCGCGTGAAGCCCGAGCGCTCCGCGTGGCGCATCGCCCGCTCGTTGAAGCCGTAGACCTCCATCTGAAGCCGGTGGAAGCCGAGGTCCTCGATCAGGTGGCGCTGGAAGAGGCGCGCGGCGACATCGGAGAGCCGGTTCCCGCGGAAGTCCGGATGGATCGCGAGGCCCCCGAGGTTCGCGATCCGGCTCCGCTGGTTCACGCGTTCGAAGTGCATCGTGCCGGCGCGCGCGCCGTCGACCTCGACGACGAAGACACCGAACGCGTCGGGCTCCGCCTCCGAGCGCGCGACCTCGGCCCGCACGCCCTCGTCGTCCTTCGCCCGAACGGCCGCAAGGAACGGCTCGACGTCCTCGTGCGTGAAGAGCGTCACGAGGAATTCGACGTCGTCCTCGCGGGCACGGCGGATGGAGACGCTCATCGGCTGCTTCCGGCCGATGAGCGGGGAGGGCGTGGGGACCGGGAGGTTCCCCACGTTTCAGAAGGGGCACGCGGGGGAACATGGTTTCCCCCACGAACGCGAGCCGGAGGCGAGCGTTGTCATGCCGGCTCCTCCTGCGCACGCGGGCGGAGGAGACGGCGCCGGACGCGAGGGCCACGCCCCGAGGATCAGCGCGAGCCCGGCGAGGGCTGCACCGCTGATCGCCTCGTCGAGGAAGGCGGCCCCGTACACCACCGCGAAGCCCGGCATCAGGTAGGTCACGAGCGAGAGCTTGCGCGAGCCGTAGAGGCGCAGCATGCGGAAGAGGATCAGCTGCCCGAGGGCAGTCCCGAGGACGGTCAGCGCGAGCAGTGAGGCGATCGCCTCGATGTCGGGCCAGTGGTCGGGGAACTGTGCGATCGCGAGCGGAAGCAGGATCAGCCCCCCGGCGAGCATCGAGCCCGTGGCGAGCACCGGGCCCGCGACCGACTGCACGCGCAGCTGGCCGTAGATCCCCGCAGACGAGTACGAGAGCGAGGAGAGCACGACGGCGAGCGTCCCGGCGACGCCCCACCAGCCGCCGCTCGGATGGAATCCTGCGAGGACCGCAACGCCGAGGAAGCCGAGCCCGACGCCGGCGACCCGTACGGCGCCGACGTGCTCGTGCGGGAGGAAGCGGGTCGCGAGCAGGAAGGTGAAGATCGGGACCGTCGACTGCGCGATGCCCGCAACGCTCGAGTCGATGTGCTTCTCGCCCCAGGCGACGAGCCAGAACGGGATCGCTGCGTTCAGTGCGCCGAGGACGAGCGCCGGCCGCCAGCTGTGCGCGACCTCGGCGACCGCGCGGCGCCCTCCCATGGTGAAGGCGAGGTACGCGGCGAGCATCACCGCGGCGCCGAGAGCACGGATCGACATCATCGGCCCAGGCTCGATGTCCTCGACCGCGACCTTGATGAAGAGGTACGAGGCGCCCCAGATCGCCGCCAGGAGGAAGAGCATCGGCCAGTACCGCGTCACCGTCCCAGGCTAACGAGGAGGCCCCGGCCGACCTTCCGGGGAACCGTCGCGCACCGGCGTTAGACTGGCCTCTCCTCTGGGCAGCGTCCTCAACCAGCCGCTCCATCGTGCACTCGGCCTCACGGACGGGGAGCACGAGCGCATCTGCTCGCTGCTCGATCGCGAGCCGAACGACTTCGAGCTCGCGGTCTTCTCGCTGCTCTGGTCGGAGCACTGCGGCTACAAGCACTCCGCGCTGCTGCTGAAGCGGCTCCCGACCGACGGCGACCGCGTGCTCCAGGGGCCCGGGGAGAACGCAGGCGTCCTCGACCTCGGCGAGGGGCTCGCGGTCGCGTTCAAGGTCGAGAGCCACAATCACCCCTCCGCCGTGGAGCCGTTCCAGGGGGCAGCGACCGGGGTCGGCGGCATCCTGCGCGACATCGTCGCGATGGGCGCCCGGCCGGTGGCGCTCCTCGACGGCCTCCGCTTCGGCGAGCCGGACTGGCACTTCTCGCGAGCGGTTGGGGGAATCGGGCACTACGGAAACTGCGTGGGCGTGCCGACCGTCGGCGGCGAGACGGCGTTCGACGAGGCCTATCGCGACAACTGCCTCGTCAACGCCATGTGCGTCGGCCTGCTTCCGGTCGACCGGCTGCTGCGCGCGAAGGCGACGGCCGCGGGGCACGCCGTCGTCCTCTACGGCGCGACGACCGGCCGCGACGGGATCGGCGGCGCGTCGGTGCTCGCGAGCCAGGAGCTGGGCGACGAGTCGGCCGAGAAGCGGCCCTCGGTCCAGATCGGCGACCCGTTCACGGGCAAGAAGCTGATCGAGGCGTCCATCGCGCTCGTCGGCGCGGGCCTCGTCGAGTCGCTCCAGGACTGCGGCGCCGCGGGGATCGCGTCGGCGCTCTCCGAGATGGCCGCGGACTACGGGATCGACGTCCACCTCGACCGCGTGCCGCTCCGCGAGGAGGGCATGGAGCCGTGGGAGATCATGATCTCCGAGAGCCAGGAGCGGATGATCGCGATCGTCCGTGAGCCGATGCTCGAGGCGGTGGAGGCGGTGCTCGACCGCTGGGAGCTCCATCACTCGGTCATCGGCGAGGTGACGGACACCGGCGAGCTGCGCGCGTTCTGGGACGACGATCCGGTCGGCGAGATCCCGGCGCGCTTCCTCACCGAGGAGTGCCCGCGCTACGACCTCCTGCTCGAGCCGCGTCCCGCGTCGCCTCCGTCGGAGATTGCAGATGCGCCGGCCGTCGCGGACGCCCTCTGCGCGCTGCTCGGCTCCCCGAACATCCGGAGCCGCGCATTCGTCTATCGCCGCTACGACCAGCTCGTCGGCTCGCGGACCGTTCGCCGCCCCGGATTGGACGCGGCTGTCCTTCGGCTCCGGCCGTCCATGCGAGGGCTCGCGGTCAGCCTCGACGGCCAGGGCCGGATTGCCCGCCTCGACCCGAGGCTGGGCGGCGCGCTCGCCGTCCTCGAGGCCGCGCGCAACGTCGCGTGCGCGGGCGGCGAGCCGATCGGCCTCACGAACTGCCTCAACTTCGGCAATCCAGAGAAGCCCGAGATCGCCTGGGAGCTCTCGGAGGCGATCGAGGGCATGTCCGCCGCGTGCCGCGCGCTCGGCGTGCCGATCGTCTCCGGCAACGTGTCGCTCTACAACGAGACAAATGGGCGCGCGATCCACCCGACGCCCGTCGTCGGCGCGGTGGGCCTCGTGCCGGACGTGCGCCGCGTCCCGAAGGCGTGGCGGGAGGGCGACGCCCTGTTCGTCGCGGGTGCGTCTCCGCTCTCGCTCGCAGGCTCCGAGCTGCAGGCGCTCTTCGGCCAGGTGGGGGGCTCCCCGGCTCAGCTCGACCTCGAGGCCGAGGCGAGGCTCGTCACGTTCCTCTGGCGGGCGGCGCCCTACTGCACGCTGACGCACGACGCGGCCGAGGGTGGGCTCGCCGTGTGCCTCGCCGAAGCTGCGCTCCACTCGGGCCGCGGCGCGCAGATCGAGTTGGGCGACGACCTGGCCGAGCTCTTCGGCGAGGTCGGCGGGCGCGCGGTGCTGGCCTGCGCGCCGAAGAACGACGACGACCTTCGCGATCTCGCGGCCGAGCTCGACGTCCCGCTGCGCCCCATCGGCTCGGCCGGAGGGGCTACCCTGCTCGGAGCGGGGCTCGACGAGCTCCGCGAGGCCTGGGACGGATCGAGCTAGCCGTGTGTGGTGTCTTCGGAATCCGCTCTCGAGACCGCGAGGTCTCCCGTCTCGCGTACTTCGGCGTCTTCGCGCTCCAGCACCGCGGGCAGGAGTCGGCAGGGATCGCGGTCTCGGACGGCGGGCGCCTGACAGTGGTGCGCGACATGGGCCTCGTCGCCCAGGTCTTCAACGAGCAGCAGCTGCAGGCGCTGCCCGGCGAGCTCGCGATTGGCCACACGCGCTACTCGACGACGGGGGCGAACCGATGGGCGAACGCGCAGCCGCTGATCCACCACGGACGTGCGCGGACCGTCGCCCTCGGGCACAACGGCAACCTCGTGAACGTCGAGGACCTGCGCGCCGAGCTGACGGATGACGGCGTGCGCCTCAGCTCCGGGTCGGACAGCGAGGTCATCGCGGCGCTGATCGCGCATGATCCCGCGCCGCTGCGTGAGGCGGTCGCGAACACGATGGCGCGGCTCGAGGGCGCGTACTCCGTCACCGCCCTGGTCGACGACACGCTCGTCGCGTTCCGCGATCCGCTCGGCTTCAGACCGCTCGAGCTCGGGAGGATCGGCGACGACTGGGTCCTCGCCTCGGAGACCTGTGCGCTCGACCTGATCGCCGCCGAGTACGTCCGCGACGTCGCACCCGGCGAGATGATCTTCGTGGACGACGACGGCCTCTACGCGGCTCAGGCCCTTCCCGCCGGCTCGTCCGCGCTCTGCATCTTCGAGCTCGTGTACTTCGCGCGGCCCGACTCGCGGCTCGGCGGCGTCGAGGTGCACGCAGCGCGGCTCCGCATGGGAGAGCAGCTCGCGCGGGAGGCGCCCGTCGACGCGGACATCGTGATCGCGATCCCGGACTCGGGCACGCCTGCCGCGATCGGCTTCTCGAAGGCCACCGGGATCCCCTTCGACGAGGGGCTCATCAAGAACCGCTACGTGGCGCGGACGTTCATCCAGCCCGACCAGGGCATGCGCGACCAGGGGATCCGCATGAAGTTCAACTCGCTCGACACGATCGAGGGGCGGCGCATCGTCGTGGTCGACGACTCGATCGTGCGCGGGTCCACGACGCGGCAGCTCGTGACGATGCTCTTCGACGGCGGCGCCTCCGAGGTGCACGTCCGCATCTCGTCGCCTCCGATCGTGTCTCCCTGCTACTACGGCATCGACACCGCGGACGTTGCCGAGCTCGCTGCGGCGCACCGCACGGTGGAGGAGATGCGAGAGCTCATCGGCGCAACCTCGCTCCACTACCTCTCGGTCGAAGGAATGCAGGAGGCGACGACGCTGCCGGAGGACACCGTATGCCGGGCCTGCTTCACGCGGAACTATCCAACCCGCGTGCCGGAGCAGGTCGCGAAGCTCAGGTTCGAGACCGCGAACGCCTGAGCGGTCAGCGCGCGCCGCCCTCGAGCTCCTCCCAGCGCCGGTAGCGGACGGCGCGCCGCGCGGTCCGCTCGTCGATTCCGCTCTCGAGCAGGCGTTGGCGCACCTCTCCCTCCTGCGCCATGCGCAGGAAGAGCCAGGCGATGGCGACGATCGTGACCAGCGAGCCCTCGAGCATCATCAGCGAGCCGGCGAGGCTCTGGTCGGCAGAGGGAGAGAGGCCGAGGAAGTCGTCCCCGTCCGCGTACACGTCGTAGAAGGCGCCGCCGCCCCAGATGAAGACGTTGCCGATGACCGTGCCGACGAGGCGGACGCCGACGATGTACGCGAGCTTCGCGCCCGTCCCGAACCACTCGGGCGCGGGCAGCGTCTCGAGCACCGGCAGCCAGAGGACGATCCCCGCCCCGAAGAAGCAGACGTGCTCGAGCGCGTGCACGGCGCCGTTGTTCACCGCGGCCTCGTACATCGTCGGCGTATGCCAGAGCGCGAGGTTCCCGGCCCAGATCGGGAGCGCGACGAGCGGGTTCGCGAGGACGCGCAGGCGGTAGACGCCCGGGAGCGCCAGCACGGGCCGGATGAGCGGCCCGGTGAGGCCCGCGAGCAGGCAGAGCGGCGCGAGGTCGCCGAGGAGCAGGTGCTGGACCATGTGGAACGAGAAGAGCTCCTCCTCGCCGATCGCCGCGATCGGGGAGGTGACGGCGACCACGAGCAGGGCGATCCCGAGCGAGAACAGCGCGATGCGCCAGCCGGGCACGGGCTGACCACGCCTCGAGAGCGTCCTCGCGCGGACGGCGTAGGCGATCGCGATCGCCGCGATGGGCACCAGCTGGAGCGGGTCGACCGTCCAGCTCGTCCAGAGCGACACCGCGATCACGGCGTCACTGTAGAGCCGCCCGCTCGCCGCTCGTCCGTTCTCCGTGCGGCCGCGCGCATACACTCGGCCCGTGGCGGGCAGACGGCAGACGTACGCGGAGGCGGGCGTCTCCCTCGCCACCGGCGAGGCGGTGGTCGAGCGCCTTCGTGCGGCCGTCGAGTCGACCGGAGCGACGGGATTCGGCGCCTTCGCGGGACTGCATCCGCTGGACGAGCGGCGGCTGCTCGCGGCGTCCACGGACTCGGTCGGCACGAAGCTCGTGCTCGCCCGCCAGCGGGGAGCGCTCCGAGCTTGCGGCGCCGACCTGGCGGCGCACTGCATCAACGACGTCATCACGACCGGCGCCGACCCGCTGATCTTCCTCGACTACATCGCTGCGAACCGCATCGAGCTCGAGCAGGTCGCCGAGCTGGTGGAGGGCGCGGCCGAGGTGTGCCGGGAGGCAGGCGTCGCGTTCGTCGGCGGCGAGACCGCGGAGCTGCCCGGGATCTACCGCGACGAGGAGCTCGACTTCGCCGGCACGTGCGTCGGCATCGTCGAGCGCGACCGCCTGCTCGACGGCTCGCAGGTGCGGGAGGGAGACGTCGTCGTCGGCCTGGCGTCCGCGGGCGTGCACGCGAACGGGTTCACGCTCGTGCGGAGCGTCCTCGAGGGCGAGGACTACGACGGCGAGGACCTGCTCGCCCCGACGCGCTGTTACCTGGAGGACGTGCGGCGGCTCCGACCGGTCGCGCACGCCTTCGCGCACGTCACGGGCGGGGGCATCGAAGGCAACCTCACGCGCGTCGTTCCCGAGGGGCTCTCCGTGCGAATCGACTGGGACGCCTGGGAGCGGCCGCCTGTCTTCCACTGGCTCGCCCGCCACGTCGACGAGCAGGAGCTGCGGCGGGTCTTCAACCTCGGGATCGGCTACTGCGCGATCGTCGACGACCCGGGCGACGACCTCGTGATCGGGAGAGTCGAGGCCGCGATGATCGGAGTGCTCGCGTCGGGCGAGGGGACGAACCTCCAGTCACTTCTCGACGCCCGGCTGCCGGTGGTCGCTGTCGCCTCGAACAAGCCAGGGGTGAGGGCGCTCGAGCGGGCCGAGGCGGCCGGGGTGGCGACGGGGGTGTTCCCGCTCGAGGAGTACGGAAGCCGCGAGGAGCGGGACGGCGCCCTTGGGCTCTGGCTGAGCGAGCAGGGAGCGGAGGTCGCCGTGCTCGCCGGCTACATGCACCTGCTCACGGCGCCGTTCCTCGAGCTCTTCCCGGACCGGATCGTGAACGTCCACCCGTCGCTCTTGCCGAAGTACCCCGGCATGCACGCGATCGAGGAGGCGCTGGCCGCCGGCGAGACCTCGACGGGCGCCACCGTCCACTTCGTCGACGAGGGGATCGACTCCGGTCCGATCATCGGCCAGGTTCGCGTGGCCATCTTCGAGAGCGACACGATCGACACGGTGCGGCAGCGGATCCAGTCCGTCGAGCACTGGCTCCTGCCGCGCTGCGTCTCGCTCTACCTGGAAGGCAAGGTGTGGCCGTGAGAGCGCTGATCTCGACCTACGACAAGACCGGGCTCGCGGCATTCGCACGCGGGCTGGCCGCGCTCGACGTCGAGATCGTGGCGAGCGGCGGCACCGCCGGCCTGCTCGAGGACGTCGGCCTGGAGGTGATCCGCGTCGAGAGCCTCACGTCGTTCCCGGAGATGCTCGGCGGCCGCGTGAAGACGCTCCACCCGCGGGTGCACGCGGGCATCCTGGCCCGGCTGGACGTCGAGGAGGACGTACGCGCGCTCGAGGAGCAGTCCATCGAGCCGTTCGACCTCGTGTGCGTGAACCTCTACCCGTTCGAGGCCGCGGTGGCGGGTCACGGCGTCGCCGAGGAGCAGGCCGTCGAGCTCATCGACATCGGCGGCCCGGCGCTGCTGCGCGGAGCGGCGAAGAACTTTGCCCACTGCGCGCCCGTCTGCCGGCCCGAGGACTACGACCTCGTGCTCGAGGAGATCCGCGATGCCGGCGAGATCTCGCTCGAGACGCGGCGCACGCTCGCCATGCGGGCGTTCGCTGCGACCGCGGCGTACGAGGCGGCGATCGCGCGCTGGTTCGCGGAGCGCGAGACCTTCCCGGACACGCTGACCATCGCGTTCGACAAGGTCCTCGACCTCGAGTACGGCGAGAACCCGCATCAGCGGGCGGCGTACTACGGGGAGCGGGGAGCGCGCTCGCAGCTCCTCTCGCGGGTCGAGCAGCTGCACGGGAAGCCGCTCACGTTCAACAACCTGAACGACCTGTCCGCCGCGCGGCTCCTGCTCCGCGAGTTCCAGCTTCCCGCCTGCGCGATCGTCAAGCACGCGAACCCGTGCGGTGTCGCCGTCGCGGCGACGATCGAGGAGGCGTATGCCAAGGCGCTGGCGGCCGATCCGGTGTCGGCGTTCGGCGGCGTCGTGGTGCTCAATCGCCCGGTATCGGCCGCGCTCGGGATCTCGATCGCGGGGCAGTTCGTCGAGGTGCTCTTCGCGCCGGGGTTCGACGAGCAGGCGACCGAGGTGCTCGTCCGCAAGCCGGCGCTCCGGATCCTGAACGACACCGAGCGGCGCGCGACGGCGGATACCGATCGCGACTACCGCCGCGTGCTCGGCGGCATGCTCGTACAGGACCGCGACTGGGACGTCGCCGAGCGCGACGGCATGGAGCTCGTGTGCGGCGAGCTGACCGAGCAGCAGTGGGGCGACCTGCTCTTCGCGTGGCGGGTCGCGAAGCACGTGGACTCGAACGCGATCGTGCTCGCGAACGGCCTGCAGACGGTCGGGATCGGCGCCGGGCAGATGAGCCGCGTCGACGCGGTGCGAATCGCGCTCACGAAGGCCGCGGAGCTCGGGCACGACGTGAGCGACGCCGTGCTCGCGTCCGACGGCTTCTTCCCGTTCGCGGACGGGCCGCAGCTCGCGCTCGACGCGGGTATCAAGGCGATCATGGAGCCGGGCGGCTCCAAGCGGGACGACGAGGTGATCCAGGCGGTCGAGTCAGGCCGCGGCGCGCTCGTGTTCACGCACCGCCGGCACTTCAGGCACTAGGGCCGGACAGGTCCGGCCCCTACGCCCAGGGAAGCTCGTCCCAGTAGGTCGGCCGCTCGACGCGCTCTTCCGGGGCTCCGGCGTATGCCTCGCGGGGGCTCGTCGCCTCGACCTCGACGCCTGCGTCGTGGCGGAGCGCAAGCTCCGAGACCGGATACACGACCTCGAAGTCGGGACGGCGCGCGCCGACCATGAAGATCGCGCACGGGCCGTCGCCCGCGCCCACGAGGACGTGCTCGGTGCCCGGCGGGCTGTGGAAGAAGTCCCAGGTCTTCAGGTGCCGTTCCTCGCCGTCGACGAGGAGGAGGCACTCGCCGGCGAGGACGAGGAAGTCCTCCTGCGTGTTCTCCCGGTGGTAGAGGCCGTGCGACTGCCCGGGCAGGAGCGTCGCGATCCGGACCCCGAGCTCCTCGAACTCGGCTGCGCCCGTCTCGAACTCGCCGACCGAGCCCATGTGCTCGGACGTGAGGAAGAGCGTGTCCCGGACGTTGAGGACGAACCAGCCCTGCGTCTTCGGGACGAGCCCTCCGGACTCGGAGCGCTCGAGGCGAGCCTCGTCCACCACGCCTACAGCTTGCGGATCGGGTCGCCGGGCCGCACGACTCCGTTCTGCACCACCCGGGCGTTCACGCCGCGGAGGCGATGCGGACGCCCCGACCTGCCGTTCACGAAGCGAATCGCATCCGACCCGAAGCGCTCCGTGAACTTCGCGCACCCGGTGTGCGGTACGTCGGAGATCTCGACGACGGCGGTTCCCACCTCGAGCCTCGCTCCCGGCGGAAGGTTCTCGGTACTCAGGTCGAGGTCCACGTAGAGCTGGTCGCCCGCGAGCGGCCATCGCTCCCGGTCGCCCGCGACTAGCGCGACGGTTCTGGCGTTCATCAGCGTCAGCTGCGTCCGTGGATCGGGGTCGCCGCCGCGGCGGATGCTGCGCGCGTGCCAGTCGTCCCCGACGAGGCCGAAGTCGACGTCGAGCGAGGCCTCCTCGAGCACCTCGCGCTCGCCCTCGGCCGGCCGGCGCACGACGAGCTCGACCGTCCCCTCCGTCGCGGGAGAGCTCCGTATGTGGGCGAGCCCGGCCTCGAGCTCCTCGGCGGCGACGTAGACGGTCACGTGCCAGACCTTAGCGAAGCCTCCCCACGAGTACGCTTCCGCGGACCGTGGCCCGCCCCGAGTTCCCAACCGTCCTCGATCTCGTCGGCCGCACGCCGATCGTCCGCCTCGACGGGCTCGGACGCGAGGTTCCGGGTGAGCTGCTCGCGAAGCTCGAGTACCTGAATCCGGGCGGCTCCGTGAAGGACCGCATCGGCCTCGCGATGATCGAGGCCGCCGAGCAGGAGGGAAAGCTCCGGCCGGGCGGCACGATCGTGGAGCCGACCTCCGGCAACACCGGCGCCGGGCTCGCCATGGCGGCCGCGCGCCGCGGCTATCGCTGCATCTTCGTGATGCCGGACAAGATGAGCCAGGAGAAGATCTCGATGCTCCGTGCGTACGGCGCGGAGGTCGTGATCACTCCCACCGCCGTCGACCCGCACTCGCCCGAGAGCTACTACTCCGTCTCCGACAGGCTCGCGGAGGAGATCCCGGGCGGTTACAAGCCGGACCAGTATTCGAACCCCGCGAACCCCCAGGCGCACTACGAGACGACGGGGCCCGAGCTCTGGGAGCAGACCGGCGGCGAGGTGGACGCGATCGTCATCTCCGTCGGCACGGGCGGCACGATCACCGGCGTGGGGCGCTACTTCAAGGAGCGGAAGTCAGAGGTGCTGATCGTCGGCGTCGACCCGGAAGGCTCGGTTTTCACGGCGGACGACCAGCACCCGATGGGGCCGTACCTCGTCGAGGGCATCGGAAAGGAGTGCTGGCCGGACACGCTCGACCCGGAGGTCGTCGACGAGTGGGTGCGGGTCTCCGACCGCGACTCGTTCAACGTCGCGCGCCGGCTGGCGCGCGAGGAGGGGCTGCTGGTCGGCGGCTCCGCGGGCTCGACCGCGCACGCCGGAATGCAGGTCGCGAAGAGGCTCGGGCCGGACGCGCGCGTCCTCATGTTCTTCCCTGACAGCGGGCGCTCGTACCTGTCGAAGTTCTACGACGACAACTGGATGATCCAGTACGGGCTCCTCGTGCGGGCGACGCCGCCGCCGGCCGTGGAGGAGGTGCTTCGGTTCCGTCGCGTCGGGCACGACGTGCCGGACTTCGTCACCGTGAGCTCCCACGAGAAGGTCGGCGCGGCGATCGACACGATGCAGCGCTACGGCATCTCGCAGCTTCCGGTCATCCGTGGCGAGCTCATGGACTCGCTCGCGGACGTCGTCGGCTCACTGCACGAGCGGGCGCTCCTCGATCGCGTCTTCCGCAACCCTGACGCGCTGAACGAGGACGTTGCCGTCGCGATGCAGCCGCCGCTTCCGGCGGTCGATGCGGAGGCGTCCGTGGAGGAGGTCTACGAGGGCCTGTCTGGCACGAACGGCGCCGTCGTCGTCGCGAGCGCCGGCAAGCCGACGGGGATCCTCACCCGCTCCGACCTCCTCGAGTTCCTCGCGGCGAGCCGGTCCCAGGTCGAGTCCCGGTAACGCCGCGCAACAGCGACTGCCTCCCGACTAGCTCTCTTCGGGAGCGTGGCAGACCGCCTCCAGCTTGAACCCATGCGGATCGAGCCAGTAGGTCGCGAAGCAGTGCTCCCCGTACTGGGGGAACTCCTGTGGCTCGTCCAGGATCGTGGCCTCGCGTGTGCGCGCCCACTGGTGCGCCTCCCGGACGACCGCTCGGCTCTCGACGAGGAACGCGAGGTGATGAAGGCCCGTTCCGCTCCGTGAGTAGCTTCCGGGCTCGTCGGCTTGGTAGAGGAACAGCTGGGAGCCGCGGTCGCCGTCGGGCCCGTAGTTGAGCGGGCCTCCGGGGCCGGTCGCGAACCACTCTCGAAGCCCGAGGACGGACATGAGGTCGTCGTAGTACTCCTTGGCCGCGACGAGGTCCGGAACGCCGATTCCGATGTGGTCGATGAAGCCGGTTCGGGGCAACGTGGCACCTCCGCCGTCGTGAACGGAGTAGAGCCTAGGTGTCGTCAGGCGCCCTGGTCGGCAGGAGCTCCGCGCGGCGCGACGGCCGTCCGGCGAGCACCTCGGGGGAACTCCGCCCGGATCGCCACGTAGACCGCCGCGATGACGACGAGTGCGCCGATGAGAGCAAACGGGCTCGGGCGCTCGCCGAGGAAGAGCATGCCGAGCGCGATCGCGACGAGCGGGTTGACGTACTGGTGCGTCACGACGAGCGAGATCGGCGCCACCTTGAGGAGCCAGGCGTAGGCCGTGAACCCGACGAGCGAGCCCATGACGACGAGGTACGCCCACGCGAGGATCGAGTCCGCTGCGAACGCCCTGCTGTCGAGGTCGCCGAGCTCGCCGAACGCGATCGCCCCGAGCAGCAGCATCCCGCCGCCGATCGCCATCTCGTAGACCGCGGTCACGAACGGGTCGCTCGGGAACGAGAGCTGCTTCGAGAGGAACGAGCCGGTCGACCACGAGACCGAGGCTGTGATCATGATCGCGAGCCCGAGTGCGGTGGAGCCGGTGCCGAGCCCCGGCGCGACGACGAGGCCGAGCCCGATGAGCCCCGTTAGCGCGCTCAGCTGTGTCGCGCGCGCCGGGTGCTCGCGCGTGAGCGTTCGCATGACGATGATCTGCAGCGGGACGGTGCCCGCGATCATCGCCGCGACGCTCGAGTCGATCCGCGTCTCGGCGACGTGGACGAGCCCGACGCCGAGCGTGAGGAGGAGGGTGCCCGCGATCCCCGTGGAGATGAGCTCACGGCGCGTGACGCGCAGGTTCGTCCCGCGAAGCGCGAGGACGGCTGCGAGCAGCGTGGACGCGACGAGGAAGCGGCTCCCGCCCGCGAAGAGCGGCGGCAGCGTCTCGACGGCGACCTTGATGCCGAGATACGTCGAGCCCCAGACGAAGTAGACGACGAGGAGCGCCGCCCAGATGTGCCTGGCAGGGGCCGTCACGGCAGGGGAAACGTTCGCGGGGCCACGTGTGTGAGAACGACGCGCGACGCGCGTCCACTCCGAAGAGAGGATGCGAGTTGCTGATCGTTTCGAGCGGCCGCGCTTACGGACCGCTCGACCTCAGTCCCAGCCGCGCGACAGCCTGAACGCCGCGTTGATGAGACCGACGTGCGTGTATGTCTGCGGGAAGTTGCCGGTCTGCTCGTGCGTCCCGGGAAGCAGGTCCTCGCTGAAGAGGTTGAGCCCGTTGTGGAACCCGATGAGCCGCTCGAAGATCTCGCGCGCCTCCTCTGCCCGGCCGATGATCGTGAGCGCCTCGACGAGCCAGAAGGTGCAGACGGTGAATGCCGCCTCCATGACGCCGAAGTCGTCCTGCACCGAGTACCGCCGGAGCAGCCCGCCGTCGAGCGAGAGCTGATCGCGGATCGCGTCGACGTGCGTCGCCGCCCGTGGATCGTCGGGCGCGAAGAAGCCGAGGTGGATGGCGAGCAGAAGCGCGGCATCCAGCTGCGGCTCGCCCGCGACCTGCGTCAGCGCTCCGACCTCGTCGTTCCAGCAGCGCGTCTCGAGAAGGTCCGCGGCGCGTGCCTCGAGCTCGAGCGCGCGGTCGGCGAGCTCCTCGGCGCCGAGCGTCTCCGCGATCTCGACCGCGCGGCGCGCGCCCGCCCAGTGCATGAGCACGGTGAACGAGTGCAGGCGCCAGCGGCCGCGGAACTCCCAGAGCCCGGCGTCCGGCTCCTCGAGCCGCGCCTCGATCTGGTCGAGCAGGCTCTGGACGATCTCGACGGCGGTGTGGGGCGGGACCTCGCCGACGAAGCGCGTGTCGAGGAACAGCCGGCTGACGGCGAGCACCATCTCTCCGTAGACGTCGTTCTGGAGGTGCTCGAACGCCTGGTTCCCGACGCGCACGGGGCCGTCGCCGTCGTAGCCGGAGAGGTGCTCGATGATCCGCTCCGGCGCCTCGTGCCCTCCGTCGATCCGGTACGCGGGCTGGAGCGAGCCGCCCCGCTCGCCGGCGCGATTCCGGAGGAACTCGAGGAAGAGGAGCATCTCCTCCGAGTGGCCGAGCCGCTCGAGCGCGTTCAGCGTGAAGTACGCGTCGCGGAGCCAGCAGTAGCGGTAGTCCCACGTCCGCTGCGACCCCGGATGCTCCGGAAGGCTCGTCGTCGTCGCGGCGAGGAGCGCGCCCGTGTCCTCGTACTGGTGCAGCTTCAGGACGAGCGCCGAGCGGATCACCTCGGCCTGGTAGTCGCGCGGAACGCGGGTTGCCTTCACCCAGCGGCGCCAGTAGTCGACGGTGCGCTCGAGAAAGCGCTCGGCCGTCTCCTCGATGCCGGCCTCGAGCGGCTGCCCCCAGGTGAGGAAGATGTGCCTGTCGCGCTCGAGCAGGAAGGGGCGCTCGTCCTCGATGTACGTGAGCGGCACGTTCGTCGTGATACGGACCGGCGTCGAGAAGTCCGTGTACTCGATGTGGTTCGAGCCGCGCCAGGAGGCGGACTCGGCGAGCCCGTACTCGCGAACCGGGCGACAGCGCACGAGGGCCTTCGGCTCGCCCGAGAGCGGACGCAGGATGCGGACGAGCATCGACGGCTTGAAGAAGCGGTCGAACTGCGCGAAGCGCGGCGCGAAGTCGATCAGCTCGAAGCTGCCCTCCGGTCCGCTGAACACCGTCAGGAGGACGTTCGTGTTCTCGACGTACTCCTGCCGGACCTCCTCGGCGCCGACACCCTCGACGGTGAACGCTCCGCCGCGCTCCGGGTCGAGAAGAGGGCCGACGACGAAGCTCGAGTCGGGCCGCGGCCAGCACAGCCACTCCACGGAGCCCTCGCGGATGAGGGCGTTGTAGGAGCAGTTGCCGATGATGCCGAGGCCGTTGGTCATGGTCGAGTCGTTGCCGGAGAACGTAGGTTGTACCTGCGCAGCTGGACCGCGCTCACGAGGGAGGCGCACTGGCCAGAGGCAAGCGACACCCGGATCTGATCATCGCAAGCAACCGCCTGCCCGTCCGCGTGGCGGTCCGGGACGACGACTTCGAGGTCTCGCAGTCGGTCGGCGGCCTGGCCGCCGCGCTGCGCGCGGTGAGCGGCGAGTCCGTATGGATCGGCTGGCCGGGTACGGTCGTGCCGGAGTCGCTCGAGCCTGCGGTGACGAAGCGCCTGCAACGCGACAACCTCGTCCCCGTCTACCTCACGGCCGAGGAGGAAGAGGACTTCTACGGCCGGGTCTGCAACGACACGCTCTGGCCGCTGTTCCACTACTTCGCCGACCGGCTCCGGATCACGCCTGAGGCCTGGCAGCACTACGTCGAGGTCAACGAGCGGTTCGCGAACGCCATCCTCGAGCGCTGCGGGCCGGACACGCGTGTCTGGGTCCACGACTTCCACCTCATGCTCGTCCCGGCGATGCTGCGGCGGCGGTCGCCCGACCTGTCGGTCGGGTTCTTCCTGCACACGCCGTTCCCGTCGTCGGAGGTGTACCGGCTCCTCCCGGAGCGCGAGAGCCTGCTGCGCGGCGTCCTCGGCTCGGACTACGTGAGCTTCCAGATCGGGGACTACGCGCGGCACTTCCGGTCGTCGTGCCTCCGCGTGCTCGGGCTCGATTCGCGTCCCGATTCGCTCGAGGTCGCCTCGCGCCGTGTGGGGCTCGGCGTCGATCCCATCGGCATCGACGTCCAGGGGTTCCGCTCGACGCTCGCGGACTCCGAGACGGCGCGGCTCTACGCTCAGCTCGAGCAGCAGTACGAGGGCCGCCGGCTGGTCCTCGGAGTCGAGCGGCTCGACTACACGAAGGGCATCCCGCAGAAGCTGCTCGCGTACGAGCGCTTCCTCGAGCGCGATCCCACGCTCGCCCGCACGACCACGATGCTGCAGGTGCTCGTCCCGTCCCGCCTCGAGAGCCCCGAGTACCGGGCGCAGCGGGACGAGATCGAGCTCCTGATCGCGCGCATCAACGGCCACTTCGGGCAGCCGGGCAACACGCCCGTCGAATACCTGCACCGCGACATCTCGAAGCCGGGGCTCGTCGCGCTCTACCGGCGGGCGGACGTCATGATGGTGACGCCGCTGCGCGACGGGATGAACCTCGTCGCGCACGAGTACGTCCTCTGCCAGACCGAGCCCGGCCCCCCCGGCCGCTGGCGCGGCGCGCTGCTCCTCTCCGAGTTCGCCGGCTCGGCACAGGTGCTCCCGGGAGCGCTGCTCGTGAACCCGTGGGACGTGAACAGCGTCGTCGACCAGCTCGGCACGGCGCTCGAGCTCGGCCCACGCGAGCGGCGGCGGCGCCTGGAGACGATGTCGAAGCGCGTCGAGGCGCTCGACTGCCGCCGCTGGGCCGACGGCTTCCTCACGCGGCTCGCTCGCAACTCGAGACGCGACCGGCGCCGGAAGCCGCCGCCGTTCCTGGACGAGGAGCTCGACGAGAAGCTCGCGGGGCGCTTCTCCCGGGCACGCGCGCGGACGATCCTTCTCGACTACGACGGCACTCTCCGGGAGCTGGAGCCGCATCCCGACCTCGCGCTGCCGACCCCGGAGATCCGCTCGGTCCTTCGCACTCTGGCAGCGCTGCCTTCGACCGAGGTCCACATCGTCAGCGGACGCCGTCGACGGAATCTCGAGCAGTGGTTCGGCCAGCTTCCGATCTACCTCTGTGCGGAGCACGGATACCTCGCGAAGGCACCCGGCGAGTCGTGGCGCACCCTGGTCGACCTCGACCTCTCGTGGATGCCGCAGATCGAGCGCCTGCTGCGGCGGGTCGCATCCGACGTCCCCGGCGCGTTCGTCGAGCGCAAGTCCGCGGCCATCGCCTGGCACTATCGTGAGGCCGAGCCCGAGTACGGGGCGTGGCGCGCGCACGAGCTCCTGAACGACCTCTCGCAGCAGCTCGCCGGCCTCCCGGCGGAGGTGCTACTCGGCCATCGGGTCGTCGAGGTGCGGGCGCGCGGGGTGGACAAGGGCGTCTACGTCAGAAGCGTCTTCCCGGACGGGAAACGGCCGCCCCGCACCTTCGTCATGGGCCTCGGCGACGACCGGACCGACCACGACCTGCTCGAGGCGCTCCCGTCCGGCTCCGTGGCCGGACATGTCGGCGGCCTACTCCCGGCCTCGTCCTCGGACGGCCGGCCGCGGGAGCACATCCGCATCGAGTCGCCCGGCGCGGTGCGCGCCTTCCTGCGCACGCTCGCGGCGAGCATCGCGGTCGCGGAGGCGCAGCCTACGAGGCGAGGACGGCAGTCGAGCGGCTGAAGGCTGCGGCGTGTCCTCGCTCGTTCGCCTCACGCAGCTCGTCGTCGTCGAGCGCGCCGAGCCGGATCAGCAGCTCGAACTCGTCGCGGAGGTGCGTCCGCATCATCTCGGGGCCGTCCGTCGCGATCGTGAAGGCGACGCCGGCCTCGACGAAGCGCCTGAACGTCGCGCGAACTGCCTCCTCGTCGGCGAGCGCGCGCGTCAGGAGGTTCGACGTGGGGCAGATCTCGAGCACGGTGCCGCGCTCCCTGAGCATTCGCTCGAGCTCGGGGTCGCCGGCAGCGAGGATCCCGTGCCCGATGCGCTCCGGGCGCAGCGACTCGAGGACTTCCCCGAGCTCCTCGCGTCCGAGGTCGCCCCCCTCTTCTCCCACGTGGATCGTCACGCCGAGGCCCGCCTCGCGCGCGGTCTCGACCATCGGGACGAGCTGCGTGTAGTCGTAGCGGGCTCCGCCGGGCCGAGGGCCGGCGATGTCGACGCCGACGATCCCGCGCGCCGACCAGCGCACGGCCTTCTCGACGATGATCTCGTTGAGGCGCCGGTCGAAGGTCCGGTCCATCATCAGGATGAGACCGGCGCGAACCTGCGGGTACTCCAGGCTCGCGCGGTCGAGGCCGCGAACCGCCGCGAGGATGATGTGGTCGAGGTCGCGCTCGCCGCCGCGGTTTCGCTTCATCGGGTTGAAGCGGAGCTCGAGCGTCGTGATGCCCTGCGAGCGGTACGCGCCGCCGATCGCCGCGTGCACGGAGCGCTCGACGGCGATGGGCGAGGACTGGATGAGCTCCGTCCAGTGGTAGAGCTGGTCGAGCTCGTCGAGCCCTTTCACGCCGCGCGGGTCGGAGACCGTGACCAGGGCGTCGAACTCCCAGAAGTCCTTCACCGGCAAGGCGATGCCCTGCTCGTGCGCGAGGCTCCAGAGGATGTCGGAGGCCACGGATCCGCCGAGGTGCGTATGGAGCTCCGCGAGGCCACCCTCGACCATGGCGCGGGAGTCTACTCTCGACCCATGGGCGTGAACGCGCTCGCGGCCCGCGCGACGAACCACTGCCTCACCGGCTGCGGCATCGGCGAGGTGCTCGGGATGGTGCTCGCGACCTGGTGGGGCTGGGGCAACGCCGCGTCGATCGCGCTGGCCGTTGCTCTCGCGTTCTTCTTCGGCTACCTGCTGACGCTCTTCCCACTCGTACGGGCCGGGACGGCGCTCGGCGCGGCGCTCGGCATCGCGCTCGTCGCCGACACGCTCTCGATCACGACGATGGAGATCGTCGACAACGCCGTGCTCCTGCTCTGGCCCGGCGCCATGGAGGCGGGTCTCGGCGACGCGCTGTTCTGGATCTCGCTCGCTATCGCGCTCGCGGTCGCCTGGGGCCCGACGTTCCTCGTCAACCGCGCGCTCATCGCACGCGGCAAGGGGCACGCGCACGCCCACGCGCACGGTGCGCACGGCCACTGACCGCTCCTCAGATGTGCGGCCGGATCAGGTCCTCGATCTCGCGTCCGGTCACACGTCCCTCGAGCCGGCCGAGCACGCGCCGGTCCTTCACGAGCACGAGAGCGGGGACCTTGGACACGCCCAGCTCCTGCACGAGCCGCGGGTTTGCGTCCGCGTCGACGTCGACGACCTTGAGGCGCTTCTTCTGCGTGACCTTCACCCACGCGACGAGGCTCTCCATCCGGCGCGACGGCCCGGACCGAGCCTGGCCGACGAAGATCAGCGACGGCTTCCTCCTCATCTCGGCACGCATGACCACCCTTCACGGGTGCCCCGTCCATCCGTATGCAAAACAGCCGCTAGGCCGCGCGCGGCCGGGCGAGACGGAGGGTGACCCACTCGGCGGACCCTGCGTCGGTCTCTCGCCGGGACGGCTCTACGCCGTCGACGAGCCGGTCGAGCACCACGCGCACCCCGGGGGCCGCGACGGTGTCGTCGGGGAGCGGGCCGAGCGCGACGAGCACCGCCTCCTGCTCGATCTCGATCTCGATCGTGACGATCGCCGGGTCGCACGCGCCGAGCACGCTCAACACCGCGAGCTGGAGCTCGTCGACCTTCTCGTACGGCAGATCGATCCGGCTTCCGATGCCGCCGAGCACGAGCGAAGCAACCCCGCGCAGGCTCGGGTTGCCCGGAAGCGTGAGCACGACGCGGTCGGCGGTGGTCGCCTCCTGGGTGCTCTGCGCGTCCATCGTGTTCGTGCTCACGTCCCCTCGCTGCCCGACTTGGGAGGGGAGAGGATTGCACGTTTGCCTACACTCGCGTTCGTGACCGAAGTCGAGCCCTTCGACATCAGCGCCGTCACGCCCGATACCGGCGTCAGCCTCGTGCGCGTCCGCGGTGAGCTCGACCAGGCGACGAGCCCAGCGCTCGAGGAGGCGCTCACGCAGGCGCCGCCCGGCGACAACGTCGTCCTCGACCTGACGGACTGCTCGTTCATCGACTCGTCTGCGATCCGGGTCGTGCTCTCGGGCGCGCAGCACGTGGAGTCGAGCGGAGGAGCGATGTCGCTCGTCGTCCCCGCCGCCGGAGTTCTGCGGGCGCTCGAGATCGCGAACGTCGAGGCGCGAGTCCCGATCCATCCGAGCGTCGACGCGGCGACTGCCGGAACCGCGGGCTGAGCAGCCGCGCTCAGGTCCCCGACGAGCCGTTGACCGTGGCGAACGCCTCTTGACGCGTTCGCGCGAGCTCGAAGACCTCGTCGAGGAGCGTGAGCTCGAAGATCCTGCGCAGCTCCGGGGTCGGCACGACCAGGCGGAGCTCGCCGCCCTGCGCGCGGAGCAGCTTCAACGCCCCGAGCAGCACGCCCAGCGCCATCGAGTCGAGGAACGTGACGTGCGAGAGGTCGACGACCACGTTGGACGCTCCGGACTCGATCGCGGCCGTGAGGCGCGCACGGAGCTCGGGCGACACATGGAGGTCGACCTCGCCGTGCAGAGCGAAGACCACGATGTCGCTGCCGGACGGCCGCTCCTGGTCGATGCGGAACGCCTCGGGCTGCTGCACGCCGCCCGAGGTGGCGACCGGGAAGTCAGACACGGAGGGCTCCCGGGGAGGCAGACGTTTGCAAGGCATGCATTCACAGCCAGAGTGCCCGCCCACCGGGCGTCTCAAACGTGCCATTCGGGGGAATGCCCGGGAGGGTGAAACCGCCTCCCGCTCGCGCATATGCTGCCGCCGTGACGCCGTACGAGCTGGAGGTCCGCGGGCAGGAGCACGGTTTCACGGTCGTCGGGCTCGTGGGCGAGCTCGACCTCACGAACGCCGAGGACGTCGAGCGCGAGCTCGTGCGGGCCGCCGGAGACGACGGCGGGATCGTGCTCGACCTGAACGGCGTGACGTTCATCGACAGCGCCGCCCTGCACATGCTCTTCCGGGTCGCCCGCGGTATCGGCGACGCCCGGCGGTTCGGCATCGTGCTGGAGCCGACGGCGCTCGTCGCCCGCACGCTCGAGATCGTCGGCCTGAACGCGGTCACGACCGTGGGACAGAGCGTCGACGAGCTCGTCGGCGAGCCGATCCCGTAGTCGAGCTGCAGCGGAGCCGCGTTTCGCCGGCGGCCCGGGTGGGTACTCCGTGCCGGCAGTTCGGCACTCGCTTCATTACGAAAGGAACGAGATGGGAATCAGTCTCAGCCTCTTGCTCATCGCTGCCGGCGCGATACTCACGTGGGCCGTCAGCGCTGAAGCTTCAGGGGTCGATATCCAGGTGGTCGGAGTGATCCTGCTGATCGTCGGGATCGTCGGGCTCGTTCTCTCGTTCGTCTTCTGGTCGAGCTGGGGCGGCTTCGGCGGGCGCGACACAGCCGCACAGGGCGGTCAGAACACGACGATCGTCAAGGACGACCGGGTCTGAGTGGGAATCATCGGATGGATCCTCCTCGGCTTTCTCGCCGGGGTGATCGCGAGGGCGCTTCTGCCCGGCGACGAGCGAGGAGGATGCATCCTCACGACGCTCCTCGGAATCGGGGGAGCGTTGCTCGGAGGGTTTCTCGCGTCGATTCTCGGGCTCGGTGACCCGATCGACGAGTTCTTCGATTTCAGCACGTGGGTGGCTGCGATCATCGGCGCTGTCGTGATCCTCGCCGTCTGGCGAGCGGTGAGCGGCAGGCGCGTGTAGACGTGTAGGGCGACGCCGCCAGGTGCGGCGCCCCTACACCGCAACTCCATCCGTGCATCGCATTCGCATCGACCACGAGCAGGACGCAGCCGTCCTCACGGCCCAGGGGGAGCTCGACGCGTATGCGGCTCCGGATCTCAGCACCGGCCTCGACGAGGCTGCGAGCCCGGGGCCGTTCGTCGCCGATCTGAGCAAGGTGTCCTTCATGGACTCGACCGCACTGGGCGTGCTCGTGCGTGCGTTCAAGGACGCAACCGGACGAGGCGTCGCTGCCCGCGTGGTGCTCCCCCGGAGCGCTGCGCGCAGGATCTTCGAGATCACGACGCTCGACCGTGTCCTCCCGGTCGCGGACTCCTCGTCGGCCGCGCTGCGCGAGCTGCGCGGCGAACCGGGCGACGGGGCCGGCGAGCCCGGCTAGCTCGCGGCCGCTTCCCCGAGGCTCTTCGTCATGCGCACGACGGTTCCCCGGCCGTCGCCGCCGCGGCGCACCTCGAGCTCGTCGACGACCGTACGGATGATCGCGAGGCCCATCCCGCTCTCCGGCTCCTCGGGCATCGTCCACTCGCGGTCGGGGCTCACGATCCCGGAGCCGCGGTCTTCGACCAGGACCTCGAGGGTGTCGCCGTCGACCCGGAACGAGACGGTGACCGGTCCGTCCTCGGCCTCGTCCTCATAGGCGTGGCGCACCGCGTTCCCGCACGCCTCGGTGATCGCGAGCTTCAGGTCCGCGAGGACGTCGGGATCGAAGGGGTAGGCGCGCGCGAGCCCGGAGAGGGCAAGACGGGAGAGGACGAGATAGTCCGGCTTCGCCGGGAAGGTAAGGGTGACGACTGCAGCGCTCATGTCGGCTCCTCCATCAGCTCCTCGATTCTCCCTCGCATCCCCGCGAGGGCGCGACGGAGCAAACGGGAGACGTGCATCTGCGAGATCCCCAGCTCGGCCGCGATCTGCGACTGCGTCATCTCGTGGAAGAAGCGGAGCTCCACGATCCGCCGCTCGCGCTCGTCCAGCCCCTCCAGGCCGGCGTCGACGAGCGCGCTGTCCTCGACGTCGCCGTAGCCGCGCTCCTCGATCCCGAGGCGGTCGGACAGGCTCTCGTCGCCATCGTCGTCGAAGGGGGCGTGCAGCGAGCGCGTCGAGTAGGCGTGCGAGGAGTCGAGCGCGTCGATGACTTCTTCCTCGTCGACGCCGACGGCCTCGGCGAGCTCGGCGACCGTTGGCGAGCGCCCGAGCTGCGTCGTCAGGTCGTCGAGGACGCGAGAGAGCCGGACGCTCAACTCCTTCAGGCGCCGCGGGACGTGCATCGCCCAGGCCTTGTCGCGGAAGTGCCGCCGGATCTCGCCGACGATCGTCGGAACGGCGTAGCTCGAGAACTCCACCCCGCGGTCGACGTCGAAGCGGTCCACCGCCTTGATGAGCCCGACGGAGCCGACTTGCACGAGGTCCTCGAGCGGCTCGCCGCGGCCTGAATAGCGGGCCGCGAGGGCCCGCACGAGGGGCATCAGCTCGATGAGAGCGGCCTCCCGCGCGCGCTCGTCGCCGGTGCGGTGGTACTCGATGAGGAGAGCGTCGACGTTTCGGTCCATGAGCGTGGTCATCCGCGTGCCCGGAGCGGGTCCCGAGCGATCGAGCTCACGGCCACCCTAGCGCTGTTCCGTGCTCGCAGCCGGGCTCCGTCACGGACCAGCGTGCCGCAGCGCCGCATCGAGCGAGCCGAAGACCGCGAAGGATCGACTGAGCAGCGTCACGTCGAGGATGGTCCTCAGGCTTGGCTGCGAGCAGACCACCGAGAGACGGCCACCTCTCGACCGGAGTCGGCCGGCGAGACGCTTGAGGGCCGAGAGCGTCGTGGCGTCGACCCGTCCGCCGTCGCCGAGGTCGACGACGACGTGACGCGCTCCCAGCTCGAGGCTCATGCGCACGCGATCTGCGAGGTCGTCGTCACCGGGGCAGGCGATGACGATCGTGTCGCCGGCGAGGCTTCGAGCTCGATGATGGACCGCGGTCACCGCGGACGGATACCCGTGGCGGCCGCCGCCGAAACGCCGCCCGGCGCTCCGGAGCGGCCGCCGAGAACTGGCGTCAGCGCGACAGCGCGCGCTGCAGCTGCGCCTTCGTCATCTTCGAGCGGCCCTTGACGTTGCGCCGCTTCGCTTCCTCGTAGAGCTGGTCGCGGGTCGGCCCGCGCGGGCTCCGGCGGTGGCTGCGAATCCCGCCGCGACGCCCGGACGACATGTCCTCGCGGGAGAGCCGCGACGAGCTGCGGGCCTCGCCCTGCCGCGCCCGCTCCTTGTTGACGGTCCGTGCGGCTATCTCTTCGGCGCGGCCCTCGGAAGCGCCGCCCTCGCGCACCGACTCCTTGATGTGCTCGTACTGCCGAGCACGCTTCGTGCCCTTCTTCACACCGCGTGGTGGCATTAGGCCACCTCCTTTCGCTTCACTCGGCCGGGAGTACCCGGCTCGGGGAGGGCGAAACGGAGGGCCTGAGTTTGAGGCGACCCGCCGCCGGGGAATCACTCGCTCCGTCGAGCGAGCGAAAGGAGGTCGGAGATGTACATCGGTGGCGGTTTGCTCGCACTCATCATCATCATCATCCTGCTGATCTGGCTCCTCTGAACGCTCGCTATCCCGCCGGGACGCGCTGACCCGTGAGGAGCTTCTCCAGGCGAACGCGCGTCCCGCCCTCTCCCGAATCGATCTCGACGGAGGACATGACCGAGCGGATGAGGTGGAGCCCGAGGCCGCGGTCCGGGCGCTCCGCCTCTGCCAGCCAGCTCCCCGGATCGGAGACCGTCACGAGCACCGTCGAGTCCTCGAGCTCGGCGCGGATCGCGAACGACTCCGGGCCGGTCGCGCCCTGCGGGTGCTCGACGGCATTCGCGCAGGCTTCCCAGGTAGCGAGCACGATCTCGTGGGACTCGGTCTCCGTCACCGGTGCCTGCTCCAGCCAGACCCGGAGCGCGTCCCGGACGAGGTCGAGCGAGCGCGCGTCGCTCGGTAGGTCGAGCTCGAGCGGCTTCGGCGCGACAGCCAGGAGCCGGACCGCGAGCACGGCGATGTCGTCGCGGCGGCCGCCACTGCCGACCACGGTCTCGAGGACGTGCTCGACGAACCGCTCCGGGTCGCCCGGCGCTTCCTCGACGGCGCGGCGCAGGCGCTCGAGGCCCGCGTCGATCGGCTCGGTCCTCCGCTCGACGAGACCGTCGGTGTAGAAGACGAGGGTCGAGCCGACCGGGAGCGTGAGCGTCTCCTGGCGGTAGCGCACGTTGGTGCCCGTCCCGAGCGGGAGGCCGCGTCCGCCCTCGACGTACGACGCCCGCCCGTCGGGCAGCACGACCAGCGGCGGGGGATGCCCTGCCGACGTGAACCGGCAGACGCCCGTCTCGGGATCGAGGACGGCATAGAGGACGGTCGCGAACGCGGACTCCGAGAGCTCCTCGGTGAGGCGGTTGAGGCGGGAGAGCGTCGACGACGGCTTCATCTGGTCGAGCGCGAACGCGCGCAATGCGTTGCGGAGCTGGGCCATCGTGGCCGCGGCCTGGACGCCCTTGCCGACGACGTCACCGACCGCGAGCCCGAGCCGGCCCGTGGGCAGGAGGATCGCGTCGAACCAGTCTCCGCCGACGTCCACCTCTTCGGTGCCCGGCAGGTAGCGGGCGGCGAGCTGGACGCTGGGGATCCGCGGTAGTGAGACGGGCAGGACGCTCCGCTGAAGCGTCTCCGCGATCGTCCGCTCCGACTCGAAGCTGCGCGCGCGGTCGAGTGCCTGCGCAGCCTGGCTCGCGAGCGTCTCCATGAACGCCAGGTCCTCGTCGTCGAGCGCGACCGGATCGGCGAAGGAGGTGACCACGAGTCCGTTGGTGCGACCGCCCGACACGAGCGGGAGGAACAAGAACGACTCGTGCCCCGTGACGACCATGCGGTGAGCTGCCTGCGGGTAGTCGGCCGCCAGGTCCTCGAGCCTCGCGTAGAACACGAGGCTTCTTGTCGCGAGGGCGCGGTTGCCGGGTGTGGCCGCGTCGAGCGGGATCTCGAGCCAGTTCTCCTGCGCCTCGGACTCGTACCCGCGCCAGGCGAGCTTCTTCTGGACGTTCCGGTCCTCCATGACGACCGAGAACGCCGCACCGTCGGCGCCCGTGCCCTGGACCAGGGCATCCACGACGACCTCGGCCACGTCCCGCTGCGTGAGCGCACCGGACAGAGCCGCTGTCGTCAGCTGCACCCGGTCCGTCCGTCTGCGGAGTCGCTGCTCGTCGTCGAACAGCCGGCTGCGCTCGAACGCCTGCGCGCCGATGCGCGCGAGCGTCTGGAGCAGCGCCGTGTCCTCGATGCCCACGTTCGCACGCCCTCGGAAGCCGACGAAGACGGCGCCGAGCACACGCGAGCCGACGCCGAGCGGAACGCAGAGCGCCCCCTCGAGACCGATTCGCTCGGCCGCCTCGCGAATCGCATTCGCGGAGAGATCCGCGGACGGCTCCGAGTCGGTGGTCACGACGAGCGAGCCGCGCAGCGCCGCATCCGTCACGGGCGGCGTCAGCTCGAACGCGTCGTCTTCGTCGGCGCCGACCGATGCGAGGACCTCGGGCGCCTCTCGCGTTTCATCGAACGCGAAGACGACGGCGACGTCGCCGGAGACGGCCCCGATGGTCTCCCGCGCAACGATCTCGGCCACTTCGCGGCGCGTCACTGCAGCCGCGAGCGCCTGGGTGATCGACTGGAGCCGTCGGGTCCTCCGCGACGCCGTCTCCGCCGAGACGCGGGCGGCTTGCTCTCGCTCCATGAGCCATGCGCGCTCCAGTGTCTGCGCGGCGCGGCCAGCGACCGTCTCGACAGCCTCGCGCACGTCGTCCCCGAACCTGCCCTGTGACCCGAAGCCGACGACCAGAACGCCGACGAGCCGGCGATCCGCGATAAGCGGCGCCGCGCCGAGGCCGGCGATGCCCGCCGCCCGCCACGACTCGCTGTCCTCGAACGCAGCCCAGTCCTCGTCGCGGTCGATCCAGATGGGCCGTCGCTCGCGGGCGCTCTCCGCCGGAGGCGAGCTCGCGTCCAACGCCAGACGGCTCAGGCCGGCGCCCGAGCCGAGCTCGCTCTCCTCCGGCTCGAGGAGCTCGAGGCCGGCGCCGTTCCCGAGGACGTACATGCCGACTGCGTCCACCGTCGAATGACCGAGGAGCTGCTCGCGCACCGCGTGGACGACGTCGGACGGGCTGACTGCCTCGCTCAGCGCGCTCGTCAGGACGACGAGCTCCTCGGCCCGCGTCCTGGCCGCGTACTCCGCGGCGAAGAGCCTCGCCCGCTCGAGCGCCTGACTCGACTGCCGGGCGAGTGAGACGGCGAACTCGAGCTCTTCGTCCGGGAACGCGCGCGGGAGCGAGAACGAGAAGCCGACCGCTCCGAGAACCGATCCGCCGGCGCTGAGGGGCAGCGAGAGCCACGACCCGGTCGTCTCGGTCCGACCGCTCGCGAGCGCCGGGTAGCGGACATCGAGCTCCTCGGGGCTCTCGATCGCCACCACGACGTTGTCGCGCGCGGCCTTGGCGAGCGGTACGTCGGAGCCCAGCGGAAAGCTCGTCCAGGGCGCGATCGTCTCCGGCCGGTACCCGTGGCTGTCCACGAGCTCGAGCGCGTCGCCGTCCTCGGTCACCGTGACGACGACACCGCTAACGGCTCCGAGGCTGCGGAGCCCTTCGGCCAGAATCGCATTCGTCACTTCCGCGGGCGTCGCGGCTGCTGCCAGCGCGGCCGTCGTGTCGAGCAGGCGGCGTGTCTCGAGCGCGCGCCGCGAGGCCTCGTCCTCCGCTTCCCGGCGCTCGAGCTGCTCGAGCGCGAGGCCGGCGTGGTCCGAGAACCGCCTCGCGAGGAGCATGAGGGAGGGCTCGGGCTCGGGAAGCACGGTCTCCCAGGAAAAGAAGAGAACCCGCTCCGTGCGGCCCCCCGCAGCGATGGGCGCCCACACCCATGAGCGGATTCCCACACTGCGCACGTACTCGAGCAGCTCGCCGCTCAACACCGACTCGGCGTCGGATACGAAGGTCACCTGCGTCCGTTCCACCGCCTCGCGCAGTCCCGGAAGGTCGGCGATCGAGAGCCGCTCGTCAGGCGAGAGGGACTCCTCCTCCGGTACCCGGCACACGAGCTCGAGCCACACCCAGTCCGCGTCGACGCGCCAGATCTCGGTGATGTCCGCTCCGAGCGCACGCCGGGCCTCGCGGCAGATCTCCAGGCTGACCTCGTCCGTCGTGCCCGAGTACAGGCGCGGCGCTGCTCGCAGGATCCGGTCGAGTGCCTGCCGCCACTGCCGCTCGCGCGCGTACAGGCGGGCGCGCTCGAGCGCCTGCCCGCCGAGGTCGGCTGCGATGGCGGCGATGGCGCCGGCCTCCTCGTGGACCGCCTTCGGGTCGTCGTACAGGAAGCTGAGCGCGCCGACGACGGCGCCCTCGGTCTTGAGCGGCACGGCGAGTGCCGCCTGCGCGAAGGGAGACAGCATTGCCCCGTCCGGGAAGTCGCGCTCGAACGACGCGCGGTCGTTCGCGCGCTTGACCTCCCCCTCCGCGGCCGCTCTCGCGATCGGCGCCCTCGCGGACAGCGGCAACCGAAGGCCGGGCCGGTGCGTCTGACGTGCGAGGCCCGAGGGGCCGATAATCACGATCTCGTCGCCCTCGATCAGCGCGAGCGCGCCCCCGCGTGCGCCGATGAGCGGCGGGGTGCGCTGGACGAGCTCGTTGGCCACGTCCGACGGCGTCACCGCGGAGGACAGCGCAGACGTTAGCGTCTGGATGGACGCCGCCTGTCGCGTCGACTCCTCGGCCTCGACCGCGGCCGTCTCCGCCCGCAGGCGCCCTCGCCGCATCACGAGGCTGACCCACACGACAATGAGCGCGACGACGAGCGACGTGACCCAGCGGACCGCATCCGAGTCCTCGACCACGAACCGCCCCTCCGACATCACGAGCGGGCTCAGCGACCAGCTGAGCACGACCGTCAGGAGACCCGGGCCGAATCCCCCGTACCAGACCGCGACGGCGACCGCGCCGACGTAGAGCGCGTACTGCGGGCCGTCGGCCTGGGACAGGAACACGCGGCCAACCGTCACCGCGACGACGGCCAGAACCGCAGCCACGCCGTACCGTGCGGTGGCGGTGCGGGCGGTCAGTCCGTAGCGGGCAGAGCCCCGACGGTCCGGCGTCACGCGTTACATGATGGTCTAGACGAGGCGCCCGGTGTGGAACCGGTCACGAATCGTGGCCCGCCTCGGTGCGGGCGATGCTGAAGAACGTCAGATACGACTCGATCTCGGCCACGAGCGGGCGCCCCAGCCTCCCGAGCGGCCTCGCCGTCCACTCGGCGAGGGAGCCCGGGCTGCCCGACCGGCGCATCTCGATCCCAGCCGGCTCACGCGGTCCCGGGCGGCGCATCCCCATGAGCGACTCGTGGCTCCGCATGGCAGAGGGATTCCCGGCACGCCTTGCCCGCGAAACCTTGGGCAGTGCCCGTCAGCCGAAGAGCGGGGCGTACTCGCGGCGCCATTGCTCGTCCGACACCGAGCGCCGGAAGACGCGATCGAGGATGGTCCGAGGCGTCTCGTCCTCGTCAAGAGCGGCGAGGGACACGGCCGCGACGAGCATGTGCTCGAGCAGCGCGGGATCCGTTCTGGCCGCGTCGAGCACGTACCTGAACGCGCGAATCGTCCGCTCGGCGTCCTCCTCGGGGCCTCGATCGCGGATGAACTCGTAGAGCGACGTCTCGTCGAAGTCGTCCCACTGCACGACCTGAGTATCGGGGTTCCGTGCGGACGGACGCGTCGGTCGGCCGAAGGAGTTTCTCGTACGGATGGGCCGGGTACCCGGGGGCTGGAATCCGTCTACGAAAGGGAGGACGAAGCGATGCAGGTTGACATCTGGACATACCGCCAGTCCGGGCGCCTCGGGACGTTGACCGACGTCTCGGGTGCGGTCGGCTACGAGGTCGAAGCGCTCGACGGCTCGATCGGCAAGGTCGACAAGGCGACCCGCGACTCGGCGGGCATGGGGTACATCGTCGTCGACACCGGCCCGTGGATCTTCGGCAAGAAGGTCCTGCTTCCGGCAGGCGTCATCCGCGACGTCGATGACGCGGAAGAGAAGGCCTTCGTCAACCGGACGAAGGACCAGATCAAGAACGCGCCCGAGTT
Source organism: uncultured Actinomycetes bacterium (assembly GCA_963793035.1). Classification (GTDB taxonomy): domain Bacteria; phylum Actinomycetota; class Thermoleophilia; order Gaiellales; family Gaiellaceae; genus GMQP-bins7. The sequence continues at coordinate 100,221 of CAWBYI010000008.1, read as the reverse complement.
CGACGACTCGATGATCGACGACGAGGGCTATCGCGGCCAGCTCAGCTCGTACTACGGGCAGGGCGGCCCGGCGTATCGCGACTGGGACGACACGCTCTAGGGCAGGAAGACTCGTCGGCCTCCGTGGAGATCCTCCACGGGGGCCGACGATGCCTCGTCAGGCCGCTGCGCGGCCGTCCGGAGCGTCGACGATCCCGAGCCCCTCGATCAGCGTGAAGAACGCGCGCGCGAAGGGGGAGCTCGAGGACGTGTCCCGCACGTAATCCCAGTCGATCTGTTCACGAAGCGCCCTGGCGAGAGCGAGCACGGCCTGGAAGTCCGGCTCCTGCTCGGTGAGCGCGAGCAGCTTGGTCGTTAGGACGTCGTCCACCGACGCGACCGGCACGAGATGGCCGAGTACCTCCATCTCCGTCGCCCGGTCGAAATGCGCGGGCTCGATCGCGCCTCCGGCCGGGCGGAAGATGAGGTCGACGAGCACGTCCTCGTCGTGAGCCTTGAGCAGCCACTCCTCCGGCGGGCGCTCGGGCGTGAACCCTGCATCCGCAAGGGCGTCGAGGGCGTGCTCCGCGTCTTCCTCTCGAACGAAGAAGTCGACGTCGTGGTCCGTCGGCGGGCCGCCCCGCGCCCACGCGGCGAGCCCGCCGCCGAGCATGAACGGAACGCCCGCGTCGCGGAGGGCCGCTGATGCGCGCTTCATCGTCTCGACGAGCTCGGCGATCTCCTTTGGGGCCTGACCCGAGGGCACGACCCGGGGTATACCCGCCGCGCGGCGCGTAGAACCGGAGTTCAGGCGCCCTCCGTGGCGGGTATCGCTGCCGACGTGACAACGCCGATTCGCGTCGCGGCGGCAGGAGACATCCACTCGGCCGAGCCGCTGCGGGAGCACATCGAACGGAGCTTCGCCGCGCTCGACGGAGCGGTCGACCTCGTTCTGCTCGCGGGCGACCTGACGACGCATGGGCTGCCGGAGCAGGCGGCCGTGCTCGCGGACGCCTGCTCCCCGCTCTCGGTCCCGATCGTCGCCGTCCTCGGGAACCACGACCACCACTCGGGTCGCGCGGACGAGATCGTCCGGGTGCTCGAGCAGACGGGGATCCGCATGCTCGACCGCGAGCACGTCGTCCTCGACCTCGGCGACGTCGAGGTGGGGATCGTCGGGGTCAAGGGGTTCGTGGGCGGCTTTCCCGGAGCGGAGATCCCCGACTTCGGCGAGCGTCTGCTCCGCGACATCTACCACGAGACCTCCCTCGAGGTGGAGGCGCTGCAAAGCGGGCTGGAGGCAATCTCGGGCTGCCACCGGAGCGTCGTGCTCATGCACTACGCGCCGATCACGGAGACGCTCGTCGGTGAGCCGGAGCAGATCTGGGCGTTCCTCGGGTCAGGGCGGCTCGCAGCCCCGATCGGCATGCACCGCCCGGACCTCGTCGTCCACGGGCACGCGCACCACGGCGCGCCGCTCGGGTCGATCGGGGAGGTACCGGTTCGCAACGTCGCCGTACACGTGACGGGCCAGGACTTCCTGCTGCTGGAGCTGTGAGCGTCAGCGCGTGGCGGCGAGCAGCGCCTGGACCGTCTTGCCGGCGACCTCCAGGTCGGTTCTCAGCTCGTCCCGGCGCGTCTCGCGGTCGTCGCCCGCTCGCAGCACGGCGGAGGGGTGGATGGTCACCATGACCGGAGTCCCGGTCTCGAGCGTCAGCACCTGGCCGCGAAGCGCGCCGACGCGCGCATTCCGGCCGAGCAGCGCCTGCGCGGCGGTCGCGCCGAGGCAGACCACCAGCTCGGGTCGCACGGTTGCGAGCTCGAGCCCGAGCCAGTGGCCGCAGGCCTTGACCTCCGTCCAGCTCGGCTTGTCGTGGATGCGCCGCTTTCCGCCCGCCCCACCCGGACGCCACTTGAAGTGCTTCACCGCGTTCGTGAGGTAGGTGTCCTCCGGGGCGATCCCCACCTCTTCGAGCACCGCGCGAAGAAGCTTCCCGGCGGGACCGACGAACGGTCGGCCCGCGACGTCCTCCACGTCTCCCGGCTGCTCGCCGACGAGCATCAGTGAGCGCTTCGCGCCCTCGCCGAAGACGACCTGGGTGCCGAGCTTCCAGAGGTCGCAGCGCCGGCAGCCCTCGGCCTCCTCGCGAAGCTCCTCGATCGTCGTCGCCACGGGTCACCGTTACCCCTGGCGCGGCGTCTCGACACTTCGTCAAGCCGCGCGGGCGCGGCGGATGCGCCAGGAGCGGAGGAGCGTAAGCAGTGCCTTCTCCTCGGGCAGGAGCCCTTTGGCCGTGCCCACGAGCACGGGCCGCCGGCGACCGGCGGCCACGCCCTCGAGCGTGCGGCCCGAGCGCCACTGCTCGACGACCGCGGGGCTCACGTACGCGGACCGCGCGACGCTCGCCGTGTTCCCGAGCTCCTCGCCGACGCGGCGCATGACGGCGGCGAGCACGCGCCGCTCCTCACCCGCCGAAGCGGGAGGGCCGTGCTCGGCGAAGGCGATCGCGGCCGTGAGCGTGCCGCCCCAGGTCCGAAAGTCCTTCGTCGTGAAGTCGTCGCCGAGGTGCTCGCCCACGTACTCGTTGAGCATCGCGCCCGTGAGCAGCCCCGGCTCGCCGTCGCGCTCGAAGCGGAAGAGCCGCGACCCGCCGGGGTACTCGAGCAGGGCGTCGATGGAGTCCGCCAGCACGGGGTCGACGATGGACGTGCGGACGAGCACCTTGTGCTTGGCGCGAAAGCGGAAGGTGACGCGGTCACCACGGACGCTCGCATGGCGCTTCCGGAGCGTGGTCACGCCGTACGTGCGCGTCTGCTTGGCGTAGCGCTCCGATCCGACGCGGAACCACGCGCGGTTGACGAACGAGAGCGCGACCGCTGCGGCCCACTCGGGCTCGTAGGCGCCGAGCCCCAGATCGCGGGCCACTTGCCTGCGCAGCCCGGGGAGCAGCTCGCCGAACCGCACGAGCCGGTCGAACTTCTGCCGGTCCTGCGCCGCCCGGAACTCCGGGTGGTAGAGGTACTGTCGCCGACCGGCGGCGTCGATCCCGGTCGCCTGGAGCTTCGCCCGCTGGTTCGGCGAGATCCACACGTCCGTCCATGCCGGCGGGATCACGAGGGAGCGAATCCGCTCGAGCGCGGCCTCATCCTCGATCGGGTTCCCACGTGCGTCCTCGTACCGGAACCGCTTCCGGCCGAGCCGCCGCCAGCCTCCTCGCCGCGCCACCTCGTGCACTCAGCGCGGCCGGACCTCGGCGAGAGGCCCCTCGCGGGGCCTCTCGAGTGGATACGGCTCGGGCGCTATCGCGACGTTCGCCGGCTCGAGGCCGTGGTCTTGCGGGTCGGGGTCGAGCTCGAACCGCGCCGGGTCGTGCTCGTTGCGCGCCGCGTCGAAGAGCTCCGCGAGCGCGTCGACGAGGAACGGCTGCGGCCGTTCGGCTTGGCGCTCTTCAGGAGGTCCTTTCCGATCGTCTCGACCTTCTTCAGCGCGTCCTTCTCCTGCTTCAGGTTCTCGTTCAGGAGCTTCGCGGCCTCTGTCTCGCCGAGTGCCCGAGCCTTCGCGACGAGCCCCGTGTACGCCGCGATCTCGTAGTGCTCGGTCCGCGCCGCGGCGCCCGTCAGGAACATGTCGCGGATCTTGCCCGCGGGCGACTCCTCCTTCATGAACACGTCGTGCTCGCGCTTGATGCCCTCGATGCCCGGGCACTGCTCGCCGTGCGCGCGCTTGCCGATTTCCGAGAACACCTGCTCGAGGTTCTCGATGTGGCTCCTCGTCTCCTTCAGGTGGTGCTCGAACGCCCTGGTCAGCTGGCTGCTCGACGCCTCACGCGCGAGAGTCGGAAGCATCTGCGAGATCACGCGCTCCGCGTAATAGATGTCCTTGAGCTCGTGCTCGAAGAGCTCCTTGGGTGTCGTCATCTGGGTCATGCGTCTCCCTTCTTCGCTGAATACGGACCGCGTACCCGGCGCTGTGGCCTCGAAACCGGCAACCGTTTCACACGAGCGGGAGCCGGGAACTCCCCGTCCATGGCACGTGCGATCTGGAGCGGCAGCATCTCGTTCGGGCTCGTCAACGCACCGGTCCGCATGTATCCGGCGGTGCACGAGCACGACCTCGAGCTCCATCTCGTGCACGTCAAGGACGGCTCGCCGATCGGCTACCGGAAGTACTGCAAGAAGGAAGACAAGGCGGTTCCCGACAAGGAGATCGCGAAGGCCTATAAGGCGAACGGCAAGCTCGTGTTGCTCGAGGACGAGGACTTCGCCGCCGCCCAGGGAGAGACGTACAAGACGATCGAGATCCTCGACTTCGTCCCGTACGAGCAGATCGACCCGATCTACTTCGAGCGCACCTACTACCTCGGGCCCGAGCAGGGGGCGGAGAAGGTCTACGCCCTCCTCGTCGCGGCGATGGAGCAGAGCGAGCTCGCGGGCCTCGTGCGCTACGTCTTCCACGATCGCGAGCGCCTCGGGTGCCTGCGGGTGCGCGACGGCGTGCTCCTCATCGAGCGCATGTACTTCGCCGACGAGATCCGCCCGCACGACGAGATCCGCCCGAAGCGCAGGCGGAAGGTGGACGACCAGGAGCTCGAGCTGGCGTTGGCGCTGATCGGGCGGATCACGAGCGACTTCGAGCCGAGCCAGTACGAGGACCGCTACCGCAAGCGCCTACTCGGGGTCATTCGACAGAAGCGCAAGGGCAAGACGATCGAGGCGCCGGCAGCCGAGAAGCGCGCCGAGCCGCCCGATCTTCTCGCCGCCCTGCGCGAGAGCGTCGAGCGCGCCCAGGGAGGAGCCCAGCGAGGAAACGGCTCCAGTGGCGGAAACGGGTCGGGCCGCGGCGACGATCTCGGCGAGCTGAGCGTGAAGGAGCTCAACGAACGTGCCCGCAAGCTCGACATCGGAGGCCGTTCGTCGATGACGAAGCGCGAGCTCGTCTCGGCCATCCGGAAGGCGGAACGCTGAAACTTCGATGCATGTTTCGGCGCGAATGATTTCGGGGTAAGCAACGCACCGACGACGCGAAGGGAGGTGACATCGCATGATCTGGCTTCTCGTACTGCTCTTGGTCCTCCTCGCAGTGGCGGGTGGGATTGCGATCTCAAAGCTCCTCTTCGCCCTGTTGATCGTCGCTCTCGTTGTGGCGCTCCTCGGCGCCTTCAGCGGTCGCTCTACTGCCTGACGCCAACCCCACGGAGTAGATCGCTGACCGAAGCGGGCGCCCTCCCCCGGCGCCCGCTTCCCCTTGCCATAGAAGCCTCGTCCCGGCGTCAGCCGGACGAGGCGGTCTCGTCGTGCGGCGCCCCGACAGGCTTCGACTCGGGCGACCCGCGCTGGCGCAGATAGATCGAGAAGACCGCGAGCGCTCCCACCGCGAGGAACTCGGATTGCCAGTTCTCGAGCGTGCGCTCCCAGAAGTCGGCCCGGACGAGATACGAGCCCCAGGACACCACCGCCTCGTCGTGCGCGACCTGCTCCTCGTTGAACGCGCGCCAGTTGTTGACCGACTGCATGGCCCAGCTGGCGAGGAAGACCGCGCCCATCACGAGCAAGAGCGAGTTCTCGTACAACCTGGTCCAGAGTCCGCCAACGCGCGCGGGCCACGGGCTGTCCGGCCCGGCATGCCGTCCTACCCGCTGCCGCTCGTCCGACTCGAGGCCCGTCTCGTCGATCTTCTTCGACTCGTTCGAGCCTTTCTGGACGAGCCAGATCGTCGCGGCGATGAAGAGCGTGAACTGGAGGAACTCGGACTGCCAGTTCTCCATGACGGAGCCCCAGAAGTGCGACGAGCGCACGTAGGCCCACCACGATGTCGTGGCCGCCTCGTGGGCGATCTGCTCGGCGTTGTACTGGTGTTGGCCCGCGAAGGACTGGGCGACGAGCGTCACCGCGAAGAGGGTGGCGAAGAAGAGAGAGAGGCTGTTCTCGCGGAGGAACGCCCTCACGGCTGCGTCAGTCCAACGAGCAAGGCCGCGACCAGCCCGGCGACGATGATGCTCGCGTAGAGGACGAACATCGTTTTCACGGTGCGGTTACGGGTCGTGCGGGCGCGTGCAGGGGCACTCGCGACCCCGCCGCAACAGGCGTCGGCATGCGGCGCAGCGGGTCGTCAGCGTGGGCTTGGCGAGCAGTCCGAGCTGCATTCCGAGCGCGACCATCGACACGGCGACGCCGAGAGTCACGAGCCACCCCGGGAGCTGGCCACTCATGCGGCTCTCCGCCGCTTTCCGGCGGCCGTGTCAGACGCGGCCGGGATGACCTCGCGCGAGTAGAAGTCGATGAACCCGTCCTGGTCCGGCCCCACCTGATGGACGTACACGGAGTCGAAGCCCGCGTCGGCGAACTTCCGGATGCCGTCGAGATGGCGCTGTGGGTCGGGCCCGCAGACCACTCGTTCCGCGACGTCGTCCTCGGTGACCATCGCCGCCGCGGCCTCGAAGTGGCTCGGGAGCGGCAGCTCCTGGCCGAGTGGTCCTTTCAGCGCAGCGTTCGGCCACCACTCGTGCGCGGTCCGGCGCGCTTCCTCCTCGGACTCGGCCCAGCACACAGTGAGCATCCCGATCTTCGGGCCGTGCCCGCCGGACGATTCGTACGTCTGCACGAGCTCTGCGTCCGGCGACGTCGAGATGAGCCCGTCGCCGATCCGCCCCGCGAGCTCGGCTGCCTTCGGGCCGCCCGCCGCGACGTAGATCTCGATCGGCTCCTGCGGAAGCGTGTAGATCCGCGCGTTCTCGACCCGGTAGTGCTTGCCCTCGTGGCTCGTGAGCTCACCCGTCCACAGCTCGCGCAGTACATGCACGGCTTCCTCGAGCATCTCTCGCCGAACGAATGCAGGCGGCCAACGGTCGCCGTGGACGTGCTCGTTCAGCGCCTCGCCGGTCCCCACGCCGAGGAAGAAGCGGCCGGGGAGCATCGAGGCGGCGGTCGCGGCCGCCTGGGCGATGATCGCCGGGTGTGTCCGGATCAGCGGGCACGTGACTCCCGTGCCGACGCGAAGCGTCTCGGTCGCCATGGCGACGCCGCCGAGGACGCTCCACACGAATGGGCTCTGCCCCTGCTTGTCGGTCCACGGGTGGAAGTGGTCTGAGGCGAGCGCGAACGTGAAGCCGGCCTGCTCGGCGCGCCGCGCGTTCTCGACGAGGTCGAGCGGTCGGTGCTCCTCGCTCGAGATGGCATAGCCGATTTCCACGCACGTGCCTCCGCAGTTCGATTCGGGCCGGTTGTGTACCCGGGCGCCCTGCGCGGCAAACGGGCGCTGTTTCGCGGGCGCCGCGCTGGTTATGGTGGAAGGCATGGAGGGCGATCTCGCCGGGCTGGAGCTGCCCGCCGACGTCGTAGCGCTCGTCGACCAGGGCGAGCGCGAAGGCTGTCTCAACCTCTCCGAGCTCGAGTCGACGATCGAGCGGCTGGAGCTCGAGGACGAGACGGTCGGGCAGCTGTACGAGGAGCTCGACCGGCGCGACATCGAGGTCACGGACGACTGCGAGCGCCAGGGCTCGCGTGAGGCCGACTATACGAACGACTCGCTCGCCACCGCGACCTCCGACAGCCTCCAGCTCTTCCTCAACGAGATCGGTCGCTACCCGCTCCTGACCGCCGAGGAGGAGGTCGAGCTTGCGAAGCGGATCGAGCGCGGAGACCTCGAGGCGAAGGAGCGCATGATCAACTCGAACCTCCGGCTCGTCGTGTCGATCGCCAAGAGGTACCAGGGGCACGGCCTGTCGCTTCTCGACCTCATCCAGGAAGGCGTGATCGGGCTCATCCGCGCCGTGGAGAAGTTCGACTGGCGGCGTGGCTTCAAGTTCTCGACGTATGCCACCTGGTGGATCCGGCAGGCGGTGCAGCGCGGCGTGCAGAACCGCGCGCGCACGATCCGGGTCCCGGTGCACGTCGCCGACCTCGAGCGGAAGGCGGCGCGAGCCGAGCGCGACCTCACTGCGAAGCTCGAGCGCCAGCCCACGGACGAGGAGATCGCCGCGGCGGCGAAGATCCCGCTCGAGCGGCTTCTCGAGGCGCACCAGGCGCTCCGCACCATCGCGAGCCTCGACCGGCCCATCGGCGAGGACGGCGACTCGGCGTTCGGCGACCTCGTCCCGGCGGAGGGCGGCGATCCCGTCGTCGAGCTGGCGGTCGGCCTCGAGGACGCCGTGCTTGCCCGTGCGCTCGAGACGCTGCCCGAGCTCGAGCGCCGTGTCGTCGAGCTGCGGTTCGGGCTCGGGGGCCGCGAGCCGCTCTCGCTCGACGCCGCCCGCAAGGAGCTCGGGATCTCGCGCGACAGGCTGCGCCGGCTCGAGCACGCCGCGCTGGAGCACCTCTCGCGGACGAGAGAGCTCCAGGAGCTTCGCGAGGCGGCGTAGCCGCTAGACGGCCGCGCGCTCTCGCTCGAGCAGCTCTTCGAACACGACCCGCAGGTCGACCATCGCCTTCCGCAGGCTCTCCGTGCTCTGATCCGCGTCGCTCACCATCTCGTGCGCGTGGCGGTAGCGGGAAACGGCCTCCGGGTAGTCCGCGGCGACGTGCGCGGTTCGGTTGTCGAGATCGCCGTCCGTCGGATAGCCGCGTTCCTCGAGCACGCGCAGCACGATCCGATCTGCCGCGCGGACGGCGTCATTCGGGTCGCTCACGAAGCGGGACTCGGCCTGGCGCCACTCGTCGAGATAACGCTCGCGAGTCGTCGAGGGAAGCGCACGGATCTCGAGGTCGTCGTGCTGCTGTTCGACCTCGATCAGGCGCTTCTCGGCATCACGCTTGCTCGTTGTCGAGACGGCGCGGTGGTACTCCGGACCAAACCGCTCCTTGAGATGCGACCGGCGGCGTCGACGCACGAGTGCCATTCCGACCGCGACCAGAACGAGCACGGCCACGACGATTGCAGCGGCGATCGCGATCCATTCCCAGGTCTCCACGAACGATCACCTCCTGCCAGGGAAGGTTCTCCGGCGAGCGCCCAGAGCAACCTCGACGTGACCTGGTTAGCCCTGCGCGCCGGGCCGGACAGGTCCGGCCCCTACGGGCGGGAAGCGCTCGCCGGCGCTTCGAGCGGCGTCAGGATCGGCTCGATCCGCGCGCGCAGATGCTCGAAGGCGGGCGGGAGGACGAGCGACTCGCCGAGATGCTCGGGATCCTCGTCGACCGCGAAGCCGGGGCCGAGCGTGGCGATCTCGAAGAGGACGCCGCTCGGCTCGCGGAAGTAGATCGAGCGAAACCAGAAGCGGTCGATGATCGGCGAGGGGAACAGCCCGGCCTCCGTGACCTGCTCGTGCCAGCGCTCGTGCTCGTCCATCGTCGACGACCACGCAATGTGGTGGACGGTGCCCGCACCGCCGACGCCGCGCTCCGGCGGAGACTCGTCGTAGGCGTACAGGCCGCCGCGGCTCGCTCCCCGAGCCTCCCAGCCGTCGCCGCTCGGCTCGAATCCGAGCACCTCCTCGAGGACGCTCCGGCTCGCATCCGGGCGCAGCGCGTACGCGCGCACCCCGTCGAAGCCCTGCAGCGCGTGCTCGGCCGCGATCTCCGGGTGCTCCGCGACAAGGGGCTCGTCCGTGGTCTCGACGACCGCGAGCTGGTGACGGAGGCCCTCGGGGTCCTCGAACGTCAGCGTGCCGTCATCGCGCACGAGGACGGCCGTCTCCGGGGCGAGCCGCTGCTCCCAGAACCCGAGCGCGTCCTCTGAGCCGACGCGCCAGCGAATCGTGTGGATCATCCCGGCACCCGCGCTCCCGCGGCGGACGCCGGGGTACTCGAAGAACGTGATGTCGCTCCCTGGGCTCCCTTTCTCGTCTGCGTAGAACAGGTGGTAGACCGTCGGGTCGTCCTGGTTCACGGTCTTTTTCACCATCCGGAGCCCAAGGACGCGCGTGTAGAAATCGACGTTCCGCGGCGCGTCGCCGGTGATGCAGGTGACGTGGTGGATGCCGTCGAGCCTCATTGCCCTGAGCGTACCGCCCGATAGGCTCCCCACGTGAAGATCGGGATCGTCGTCCCGTTCTCGTGGTCGTTTTGGGGGGCGGTCGTCGAGCACGCCGAGCTGCAGGCGGCTGCGCTCGAGGCGCTCGGCCACGACGTGCGGCTCATCATGGGCAACGATCCTCCCGGGCAGTTCACGCGCGTGCTGCACCCGCGCGTCGGCCGCCACGACGAGCCTCCGGCGAACGTCGTCCCGGTCGGCCGCTCGGTGATCGTCCCCGCGAACGGCTCGCTGCCGAACATCGTCCTCTCGCCGCGGGCCTTCGGGCGCATCCGGCGCGTCCTCGAGCGCGAGCGCTTCGACGTGCTCCATCTCCACGAGCCGATGACCCCCGTCATCTGCACGGCGATGCTCATGCTCGCCCGCGCGCCGCTGGTGGCGACGTTCCATGCCTCGGGAGACCTCGGATGGATGCGCTTCGGCACGCCGCTCTGGGGCTTCCTCGTCGACCGCGTCGACTACCGGATCGCGGTCTCGGAGCGCGCGCGGGCTTCGCAGCAGCGCTGGCTCCCGGGCGACTACGACGTCATCCCGAACGGCGTCCTCGTTCCGGACGAGGCGCCGGTCGGCGATCGCGAGCACCGGATCGTCTTCGCCGGGCGGCAGGAGCCGCGCAAGGGACTGCACGTCCTGCTCGCGGCCTGGCCGGAGATCCACCGGCGCTCGGGCTTGCGGCTCACCGTCGCGGGCGCGGATCCGCTCGCGGTCCGCCTGCTCCTCGCCAGGCATCGCGTGCCGGACACCGGCATCGACGTCGTCGGCTTCCTGAGCCAGGAGGACCTCACGGACACGCTGCTCCGCGCGAAGGCGCTGGTCGCGCCGTCGCTCGGGCAGGAGAGCTTCGGGATGGTGCTGACGCGCGCCTTCGCGTGTGCGCTGCCGGTCGTCGCGTCGGACATTCCCGGGTACCGCGAGGTGCTCGACCCGGCCGCGTCGGTGAGCGTGCCGCCTGGTGACGAGCCCGCGCTCGTCGACGCGATCTGCGGGCTCGTCTCCGACGAGGGCCGGCGGGAGCAGCTCGGGGTCGCAGCCCGAGAGATCGCCGTCGAGCGTTACTCCTGGCCGGGCATCGCGCGTAGGCTCGAGGGCGTGTACCAGCAGGTCACGGGGCTCGAGCGCGGAGAAGCCCGGGCCGCATGATCTTCGTCCGTGCGGTCCGCAGCGGCTGGGGACAGGCGGTGCTTGCCGTGCTGTTCTTCGCGCTCGGGCTCGTTCTCATCTGGTGGCGCGGGCCCGACTGGGGAAGCGTGCTCGACGCGTTCCGCCTGGTCGTCTGGAGCTGGATCGTGCTCGCGTTCCTGCTGAACATCGTCTCGACGATCTTCCGTGCGCTCTCATGGCGGCTCACGATCGGGCAGGCGCTGCCGGAGCGGCACCAGCCGAAGCTGATCCACGTCCTGTCGGCGTTCGGCGTCGGGCTCTTCGCGAACGCGGCACTGCCCGGCAGGATCGGCGAGCTCGCCCGGGTCGCGACGCTCCGCCGCCACCTGCCAGATGCGCCGCCGGGGACCTCGGCCACCCTCGTGGGGACGGTGATCGCACACCGCCTCTTCGACATCGTTCCGGCGACGATCCTCGTCATCTGGGTGCTCGCGACCGCCGAGGTCCCGCACTGGGCGGTCGTCGCGATCCTCATCGCGGCGGGTGTCGGGTTCGCGCTCTTCACCCTCGCGTGGATGGGAGCGCGACGCCACCAGCGCCCGATGGTCGGCGAGGGCATGGGCAGCGTGCGGCGGCTGCTCGTCATGGCGCGCGGCGGTCTCTCCGTGCTCAAGGCCCCCCTTCCTCTCGCCGGCGCGATCCTCCTGCAGTGTCTCGGCTGGCTCATGCAGTTGCTCGCGGTGTGGGTCGCGATGAAGGCCTTCGACATCGACGCTCCGCTGCCCGCGGCTGGGCTCGTGCTCGTGCTCATGAACATCGCGACGATCGTTCCGCTCTGGCCCGGCAACGTCGGCCTCGTACAGGCGGCCGTCGCGATCCCGCTCCGGAACGGCTACGGCATCGCCTACGCAACGGGGTTCGCCTACGGGCTCGCGCTGCAGGCGCTCGAGATGGCGTGCGGTGTCGGGCTCGGCCTCCTCGCGCTCGCGCGCGAGGGCATCTCGCTGGCGGTGCTGCGGCGGATGCAGGACGACGAGGACGAGTCGTCGGAGAACGCGGTCGAGAAGGTGCACGAGCTCGAGCGCGACATCGACGAGTCGGCGGAGCACCCCGCGTCCCGTGAGGGCGCTTCTCTCCCCCGCTAGCCTCAAGGGCGTTCTCTCGGCGACGAGCGCGGCTGCCGCGCTTGCCCGCGGTGCCCGTGAGGCCGGCATCGAGGCCGAGGAGCTCCCGGTTGCCGACGGGGGAGAAGGCACCGCCGAGGTCTTCCAGCGCGCGCTCGGTGGAGAGTGGCGTACGGCCGATGTGCAGGACCCGCTCGGGCGGCCGGTCGAGGCGCGGTGGCTCGTGCTCCCGGACGGGCGGGCGGTCGTGGAAGCGGCCGCGGCTCTCGGTCTTCCCCTGCTCGCGAAGGCCGAGCGCGATCCGCTGCGCGCGTCGAGCCGCGGGCTCGGCGAGCTGCTCCTGGCGGCCCTCGCGGACGTGCCGTCCGAGCTCGTGGTCGCCCTCGGCGGCACTGCAACCGTGGACGGCGGGGCGGGCCTGCGGGAGGTCGTCTCGGAGCTTCCGATCCCCTGCGTCGCGTTGGCGGACGTGCGGACGACGCTCCCCGACGCCGCGCGGGTGTTCGGGCCGCAGAAGGGTGCATCGCCGGCCGACGTCGCCGTCCTCGAAGAACGGCTTTCCGACCTCGAGGAGCTACGGCCGTTCGCGGCGCTTCCCGGATCCGGCGCGGCAGGCGGGCTCGGAGCCGCCCTCGCGGCGCTCGGCGCAGAGCTCGTGCCCGGCGCGCCGACCGTGCTCGAGCTCATCGACTTCGACGGCCACGCGGCGCGGTCCGACGTCGTCGTCACGGGAGAGGGTGTGGTCGACGCGACCACCACGGACGGGAAGGCGCCGGGAGAGGTAGCCCGCCGGGCGCACGCTGCCGGCGTTCGCTGTGTCGTCTTCGGCGGTCGCGTGCGCGCCGAGGTTCCCGGCGCGGAGACGATCGCGCTGTCGGGCAATCCCGCCCGCGCGGAGGACGACCTCCTCGGCCTGGGCCGGCGCCTGGCCGAAACGGGCGTCTAGCGCGACTCGGCCGCGACGAGCCGGTCGGCCATCGCCTCGAGCAGCGTCCAGGCGACCTGCGGCCTCGACTCGACGAACGGCCGGAAGACGAACACCGGCAGGCTGTACGCCGTGATGTCCGACGTTGCCGTAACGGTCGCGGTGCGCGGCCTGCGGTCGATGAGCGCGATCTCGCCGAACGCGTCGCCGGGCCCGAGCGTGCCGACCTGCTCGCCGTGCACCTCGACCGACGCCTCGCCGCTCTCGACGACGAAGAAGACGAGCCCGCCTTCGCCCTCGAGGGCGACGGCGTGGCCGGCCGGGAAACGACGCTCGTTGAACTCCTCCGCGAGGCTCTCGAGGTCCCGGTCCTCGAGGCTCTCGAACAACCGCACGTTCCGGAGGAGGTCAGTGCTTGGCTTGGCCATGGCGCGATTCATACACGATGCGGGCGCTCCGGGCCAAGCGAGCGGCTACGTGGTGCCGCTTCCCGCGTTTCCCTCCTGCTTCGTGAGTTGCTCGATCTGGAGCTCGGCGGACTCGAGCCGCGCCACGCACGCCCGGTAGAGCTCCTCGCCGCGGCGGAAGAGCGCGATCGCGTCGTCCACCGGCACGTCGCCGCGCTCGAGCCGGGCGACGACGTCCTCGAGGTCGCGCTGCAGCTCCTCGAACGAGCGGTCCTCGCTCACGGACGGACGTCCTCGACCGTCGCGCCGAGCGATCCCGACGCGAGCTCGACGTCCAGATGGTCGCCGGGCGAGACCCCGGCCGCGTCGCGCAGAGCCTCGCCGTCAGAGCGGACGATCGCGTAGCCGCGGGCGAGCGTCGCGAGCGGCGACAGGCCCTGGAGACGCGCCCCGAGATGGTCGAGCGCATTGCGGCGGCGCTCGAGCAGGAGCGGCGGCGATGCGCGCAGCCGCTCGCCGAGGGTCGTGAGCTGCTGCTCCCGCCGCTCGACGTGGTTCCGGAGCGCCGTCTCGAGCCGTCCGCGCGACGCGTCCAGGCTGCCGCGCAGCTCGCGGGCGTCCGGGACGACGAGCGACGCGGCGGCGGTCGGGGTCGCAGCGCGCACGTCGGCCGCGAGGTCGCAGAGCGGCGAGTCCTGCTCGTGACCGACCGCTGAGACGACGGGCACCGGGCAGGCCGCCACCGCGCGGACGACCGCCTCGTTCGAGAAGGGAAGCAGGTCCTCGAAGCTCCCACCCCCGCGCGCGAGGACGACGACGTCGACCTCGGCGTGGGCAGCCAGTCCCCGGAGCGCCGAGATGATCGCCGCGGGCGCGCCCCTGCCCTGCACGCGCGTCTCGCAGACGACGATGCGCGCCGCCGGGAACCGTGACCCGATCGTGGAGACGAGGTCGCCGCGCGCGGCGGCGTCGGCGCCCGTGAGAATCCCGACGGCGCGCGGGAGCCGCGGCAGGCGGCGCTTGCGCTCCGCTGCGAAGAGCCCCTCGCCGGCGAGCTTGCGCTTCAGCTGCTCGAGGGCGACCAGGTGCGCGCCGAGACCGAGTCGCTCGATCGCCGTCGCCCGGAGGCCGAGCTCCCCTCGTGCCTCGTACAGGTCGGCACGCCCCTGCACGTGCACCGTCTCGCCCTCGTCGAGCGCGAGCTCGAGCCTGTCGTACACGGTGCGCGCGATCGTGACCTTCAGGGTCGCGCCCGTCCGCGGGTCCTTCAGCGTCAGGAAGACGTTCGCCCAGGCCTCGTTCCGGCGGAGCTCCGTCACCTCGCCCTCGACCCAGATCTCCGGCAGCCTTCCGAGCCAGCGCGCGACGCCGCGGTTGAACGACGAGACGGTGTAGACCTTGCGGTCGCCGTAGACGAGGGGCGCGATCTTCATCGCGCTCATCGTAGGGGCGAGGCTTGCCTCGCCCTCGTCCTAGAGCAGGATCTCGGTCGCCGTTACAGGGTCACAGCCCTGGGTGAGGAGCGCGGCGGCCTCGTGCAGGTCGACCTCGCTCGCCGCGAGGCGTTCCGCGAGGTGCACGGGATAGCCGGCCTCGAGCAGGATGTGCAGGCGCCAGCTCTCGACCCTTCCAGGCTCGTTCTCTCGCCAGGGCGGTGCTTCGGTCGTCTCGGCCATGACGGCTCCGTCTTTCGCGGCGGCGACCGCGTTCCCTGCCGTATTCCGGACGCCTTCGCGCCCTATTCGCCGCCGCCGAGCGCGCGCATCGCTTCGTAGCGCCGGGTCGCTTCGTCGATGCGATCCTGGAGCTTCTGGGTCGCCTCGTCGACGACCCGCTGGAACTGGTCGGAGATGAGCATGCTCGAGCGGCGGAAGAGCGTCTCGGAGGTGCGGTCGAGCTCCTGCTGCAGGCGGCTCGCCGCCTCCTCGCGGATCGCGCGCATGCGCGCCTCGAACTCGAGTGCGCCCGCCTCGCTCAGGCGGTCGACCTCGCGTGCCACGGCGCGGTCGAGATGCTCGACCTGGCGCCGCTCGAGCTCCGCGAACGCGACCTCGAGGCGCCCGCGCGCCTCGCTCTCGGCGCGGTCGATCTGCTCGTTCAGCGCCTGCTCGCGCTGACGCAGGCGATCGGAGATGTCCTCCATGGCGCGGCGCTGGTCCGACGCCTGCGACTGGAGCTCGTCCAGCGCCTCGGCAAGCGCATCCTTGGCCGAGTGCTCGAGCTCCTCGCGCAGCCGGATGGCTGCCGCGCGCTGATGGTCGGCCGTCGTTCCGAGCTCTGCCGCCTCCGCGTCGAGCCGGGCCTGAACCTGGGCGATGCGCTGCTCCTGGTGCTGCTCGAGCGCCGACACCTGGCCGTCGAGCGCGCGCTGTGCCCGTTCCAGATCGGCTTCCCAGGCGCGGAGCCGCTCCTCGACGCGCCGTTCGACCTCCGCCAGCGTCTCCGCGAGGCGCTCGGAGAGCTCGCGCTCGCGGACTGCCAGCTCCCCCCGGCGGTCGTCCGACAAGCGCCGTTCCTCGTTCGCGTATGCCGACAGCGCGTCGGCATGCGCGCGGGTGACCGCGACCCGGAGCTGCTCCGACTGTGCCGTCGCCTCCTCCTCGGCGGCCGCGCGGACCGAGCGTCGGGCGGCGAGGACGAGATCCTCGGTGCGGGTGGTGCGTGCGTTCGCGCGGCGCAGCGCCAGGTACATGGCGACGGCGACGACGAGGACGGCCACGAGCGCGCCGACGAGGATCCAGACCACCCCGGACACGCGGTCATGCTAGAGCCGGAGAGCAACGAGGGCGGCCGCGAGGACGATCGAAGCGGCCGAGAGCAGGCGAAGCGCCGTCTCCGCCGGCATGGTCAGGCGCTGTGTGTCGAGCGGCTCGACGCTCCCGTCTCGTAGCTCGATCTCGCCGCGCACGGCGATCGCCCGCCGCCGGATGAAGCGAACATGGCTCGAAAGGGCGCGTTGCGCGAGCGAGAGGAGCACGGCGAAGAGCGCCCCCAGCAGCGCCGCGAGGCCGATCTCGCCCGCGACCGCCGCATACCCGCAGATCACCGGGAAGCCGCCCCAGGCGAGCCCGAACCAGAGGTCCGAGTGGAAGCGGCCACCTGCGAGCTCGAGGTTGTACGCGAGCACGAGGAAGAGACCCACCGGCACGAGCAGCGCGAGCCATGGCTCGTAGGCCATTGCGCCGGCTACGCCGATCGCACACGCCCCGGTGATCGACACCGCGGCGAGGGCAACCAGCACCGCATCGGGAATCCGCGTGTGGAGAGGTCGCCCGCTCAGCTCGTCGAGCGCATGGGCGCCGATCCCGACCGCGAGCCCGAAGGCGACGACAGCGGCTCCCAGTCTTCCCCAGGCGGTGACCGGCGCGAGGCAGCCGCCGATGACGACGTACGACAGGTGCCAGGCCGTGTACGGCGGGTGAAGCAGGGTGACGTAGTCGCGCCAACCCCCTGCGGCAAGGGCGTAGAAGGCGGGACGCGTCTGCGTGCTCAGGTCTTGGTCCCCCACATGACGACTCCGCTGCCGAGGCTCAGCCGACGGACCTCAACGCCGCGGATCCCCGCCGCCCGCCACCACTCGAGCTGGCGCTCGAGCGGGTTCCGCGCCCAGAAGTCCCTGATCGACCGGCCGAGGAAGTCCCCGACCTCGCGCCAGCCCTTCGGCAGGGCGATGCTCGCGAGCGGCAGCCCGAGCCCGACGTACAGCTGCCAGAGCGGCTGCAACGGCCCTGCAGGAACGCCGAACTCGAGCGAGGCGACGACGCCTCCGGGGCGGACGACCCGGGCGAGCTCCTGCATGGTCGCGGCGGGGTCGTCCACGTAGCGGAGGAGGTACGTGACCGTGAGGTGGTCGAACGCGTCGTCCTCGAAGGGCATCTCCTCCGCGGACGCCTCGACGAGCTCGACTTGATCGCCGAAGCGCTCTCGCGCGACCCCGAGCATGTCGGGGCTCTGGTCGAGGCCCGTCACCCGAAAGCCGCGGCGGAGGAGCTCGGCCGCGACGAGGCCCGTCCCTGTCGCCACGTCGAGAACGTGCCCGCCGGGCGGAAGCCGCGAGACGAGGAAGCGCCGCCAGAGCGGGTCCTGCCCGAACGAGAGCGCGGCGCCGACCCGGTCGTAGGACGGCCCGAGCGGAGCGAACAGCGTGCGGGCATGGCGGGTCCGCTCGGACACGCCTTCTATTCTGGCCGCGTGTCGACGCTCGCTGCGGACCTCGAAGCCGTCGCCGAGCGCGCAGCAACGGCGTACGCACGTCCGGGCGACCGCATCTCGGCGGTGCTCCCCACCGAGTCGTCCGCCGGAAAGCGGGTGTACCTGGTCGCGTTCGACGACGCGGACGGGTATCGAAGCTGGGTCGCGCTGGACGACGAGGGCGCAGCCGTGACCGCGACGCGGGACCTGCGCGAGGCGATCGCCGTCGCGGTGCTCTGCGAGGTCGCGTCCGACTCGGCCGGCGGCGGGGACGTCGACGGCCTCATCGCCCGGCTCGAGGAGCTGCGACTGACGGAGGCGCCCGAGGGCATCGAGGACGCCGAGACGGCGGCCCGCGCGCTCCGCGACGTGCTCGGAGTGCCGCCCCAGCTCGCGACGCCGGCGAGGCTCGACCAGATCGGCGCGGCGACGCGGCGCCTCGAGCAGGAGCTCGACCCGATGTCCGCCTCGCCGTTCGCGTCCGCCATGCGCGCGGCGGAGGGGGCGGTGGCCGAGCTCCAGCGCGAGATCGAGGCGGGCTACCGCGTGCCGTTGGACTAGCCCGCCCGGCGGCCGGGCGCGCCTCCGTACAATCGGGGCATGGAAAGCGGAGGCGGCGGCTTCTTCCCGTTCGGCGGCGGTGACCCCGAGGAGCTCCTCGGGGCTCTGCGCGAGTTCGCCGAGAAGCAGGCCGAGTCGGTGCAGGATGCCCAGCGCGAGCAGTACGCGACGCTGACGCTGAACACCGCGGTCGAGCTGACCGCAGCGGCCCTGGGCCGTATCCAGGTCGACGGCACGTCGGACGCGCAGGCGATCGCCCTCCGCGACGCGATGCGCATCCTCTTCCCCGAGGCCGTCGCGCTCGTCTCCGCCGCCCGCCAGGGCTTCATGCGCTCGTAGGCGCGGGGCATGCCTCGCCCGCGGTAGCCGTATGATCCGCGCGCGTTGAACGTCCTCGACCGGGCGGTCGTCACTCTCCTACCCGCGGTCCCCCGGCGGGTCGTCCAGCGCCTCTCCAACCGCTACATCGCCGGCCCGACGCTCGAGGACGCGCGCCACACCGTCGCGAGCCTGAACGCCGAGGGGAAATACGCCACGGTTGACGTGCTCGGCGAGGAGGTGACCGAAGCCGCGGAGGCCGAGTCGATCGCGAACGCGTACCACCAGGCGCTGGAGGCGATCACCGGCGATCAGCTCGAGTCGAACGTCTCCGTGAAGCTGACGGCACTCGGGCTCAAGATCGACCTCGACCTGTGCCGCGCCCTGCTCCGCGAGGTCGTCGAGGACGCGGCCTCGCGGGACACCTTCGTGCGGATCGACATGGAGGACTCGAGCTGCACCGACGACACGATCGCGCTCTACCGGGACCTCCGCGAGACCGGCCGGGACAACGTCGGGATCGTGTTGCAGTCGCGCCTGAAGCGCAGCCTCGCGGACATGGACGCGGTCGCCGATCTGCGTCCGAACGTGCGGCTCTGCAAGGGGATCTACGTCGAGCCGCCCGCGATCGCGTACCAGACCCGCGAACACGTGCGCGAGAGCTATCTCCAGGTCCTCGACGCGCTGCTCGAGGGCGGGAGCTACGTCGGCATCGCGACCCACGACGAGTGGCTCATCGAGCGGTCGCTGCCGCGCGTCGCCGGGCTCGGGCGAAAGGGATACGAGCTACAGATGCTCCTGGGCGTGCGCGAGGAGCGCGCGTCGAGCCTCGTCGCCGACGGGCACCGTGTCCGGATCTACGTGCCCTACGGGCAGAAGTGGTACGAGTACTCGCTCCGGCGGCTCCAGGAGAACCCCGCGCTCGCCGGGATGATGGCCCGCGAGACCGTGCTGCGCGCGATGCCCGGCCGCGACTAGAGCGACGCGAGCAAGGACCAGCCGCCGTCCACGACGAGCGTGTGGCCGCGGATCATGTCCGCTTCCGGCGAGCAGAGGAAGGTGACCGCTGCGGCCACGTCCTCGGGTGAGACGAGCCGCCCCACGGGGTTGCGTGCCCCCATCTCGAGCATCGCCTCCTTGTTCGGGAAGTGCTCGAGCGCGCCGGTCTCGACGACGCCGGCGGAGACCGCGTTCACGCGGATCCCGCGCGGAGCCAGCTCGACGGCGAGGTAGCGGACCAGCGCCTCGAGCGCCGCCTTCGAGACGCCGACGAGCGTGTAGTCGTCGAGGACGCGCACCGAGCCGAGGCTGGAGATGCCGACCACGGACGAGCCAGGCGGCATCGACGGCGCCGCCGCGCGCGTGAGCGAGAGCAGCGCGCGTGCATTCGCCGAGAGCGTCCAGTCCCAGTGCTTGTCCTCGGTCTCGAGCGCCGGCCTGATGACGCCGGTCGCTGCGGCGTGCACGAGCACGTCGAGCGCGCCGAGCGCTGCGACCTCGTCGGCGATCCGCTGCGAGGCGACGTTGCCGCGCACGAGCACGGGCTCGGCGCCCGCGGCCCCGAGCTCCGACGCCGTCTCCTCCGCCGCCCGGTCTCCTCGCATGTAGCCGATTGCAACGCGCCTCGCGCCGAGCGACGCGAAGCGGAGGGCGATCGCCTTGCCGATGCCCCTCGATCCTCCGGTCACGAGGACCGAGGCGCCCTCGAAGCTCATCCCGAGCGCGGAGGCAGCGGCTTCGACGCGGGAGCCGACGACGGCACCGTCTCCCAGCCGATCCGCGAGCGGGGCTCGAGCGGCCCATCCTCGGCCTTCGAGGACGCGTGCCCGAGCCGGTCGAGCAGCTCCATCTTCTCCTCGCCGTAGCGCCGGACGGGGCTGTCCGGGGCGAGATCTCGGATCAGCTCCCCGATGCGCGCTCGCAGCTGGTACGCGAAGTGCGGCGTCGCAGGCCCGACGAGGGCGTCGATGTCGTCGCGCGTCGGCTCGGCCATCGCTCGAACCCTACCGCCGTGATTGGGCTCGCACGTCACCTCGTGTGACCGCCTAACCTTGGCGAGCACCGAGCGTCCGACCTCGTCGATGGGCTCCTCGAGCGACTTCGACTTCTGGCTCGGCGAGTGGCAGGTCACCTGGAACGAGGGCCGCGCGCAGGGCCGGAACTCCATCGCCAGGGAGTACGGCGGCAACGTGGTCTACGAGCGCTTCGACGGCCGTCCCGGAATCGACCTCGTGGGGATGAGCGTCTCCGTGTACCGCGAGGCCGTCGACCGCTGGTTCCAGACCTGGGTGGACGACTCGGGCAACTACTTCGCGCTCCAGGGAGGGATGGAGGACGGCGAGATGGTCCTCCTCGGCGAGCTGTCCGGCCCACGCGGCCGCGTGAGCCTGCGGATGCGCTTCTCGGACATCGAGGACGACCGTTTCACTTGGCGCTGGGAGTCGTCGAAGGACGACGGAGCGACGTGGGAGCGGCTCTGGGAGCTCGCCTACGAGCGCGCGCGCTAGCGATATGTCACATCACGTGAGCCGCATGCCGCCGGGCCGGATCCGGTAGGAGTCCCGGGCGATGACGCCGCTCGTCACGATCAGCCGCGACCTCTGCGAGCAGGTCGAGCAGATGGCCTTCCCGTCCGTGCCGTACGTCTACAACCCGCTCGTCTACGCGCGCGAGCCGCACGAGGCGTACCTCGAGCGCTGGGGCTCGAAGAGCCCACGAGACGTCCTCATGGTCGGGATGAACCCGGGGCCGTTCGGCATGGCGCAGACCGGCGTGCCGTTCGGGGACGTCGCGATGGTGCGTGACTTCCTCGGGATCACCGGCGAGGTCGGCAAGCCGCCGCGCGAGAACCCCGCGCGGCCGATCGCGGGGTTCGCGTGCCACCGCTCGGAGGTGAGCGGGACCCGCTTCTGGGGCTGGGCGCGCGACCGCTTCGGGACCCCCGAGCGCTTCTTCGACCGGGTGTTCGTCGCGAACTGGTGCCCGCTCGTCTTCATGGACGAGTCGGGCAGGAACCGGACGCCGGACCGGCTCCCTGCCGAGGAGCGCGCTCCGCTCTTCCGCGCGTGCGACGACGCGCTCGCGCGGATCGCCGAGACGCTTCGTCCATCGCTCGTGGTCGGCGTCGGCGGCTTCGCCGAGAAGCGTGCGCGCGCTGCGCTCGAAACGACGGTGGAGATCGGGTGCATCCTCCACCCGAGCCCGGCGAGCCCGGCCGCGAACCGGGACTGGGCCGGGCTCGTCGACGCTCAGCTCGAAGAGCTCGGCTTCGCACCGCCTCGGTAGCGTCGCGCCATGCGCCGCCCGTCGACCGTCGAGCTCATGCTGCTCGTCGTCGTCCTCCTGTGGGCGCTGAACCTGAGCGTGACGAAGTACATCCTCACGCACGGGCTGCACCCGCTTCCGTACGCGACGATCCGGTACGGCCTCGCAGGAGCGATCTTCGTCGCGCTCACGCTCTACGTCGAGCGGTCGCTCCGCGTCTCGCGCCGCCACGGGGCGATCCTCGTGCCTCGCGGCCGGCGCTGCTCTTCCTCAACCAGCTCTCGTTCGTGTTCGCGCTCGACCTCACGACGGCCTCGACGATCGGGCTCGTCCTCGGCGCCATCCCGATCTTCGCCGCGCTCTTCGGCCTCGCGCTCGGCACCGAGCGTCCGACCTCGCGCTTCTGGATCGCCGCCGCGATGTCCGCGCTCGGCGTGGCGCTCGTCGCGGCCGGCGCTGGCGGGGACATCGGCAACGACGTCTGGGGGATCCTGCTCGGCCTGTCGACAGCCGCGACGTGGGCGGCCTACTCGGTGACCGTCGGACCGCTCATGCACTGGTACTCGCCGTCGCGGACGAGCGCGATCGTGCTCCCGCTCGCGTGGGTCGGGCTCCTGCTCGTGGGGCTCCCGGAGACGGCCGACCAGGAGTGGGACCTCGGCTCGAAGATCTGGGGGCTTCTGCTGTTCGCGACCCTCGGCCCGCTCGTCGTCACGAACGTCCTCTGGTTCCGCTCGGTCCATCGCATCGGCGCGAACCGGGCGACCCTCGCCGCGAACCTCCAGCCGTTCGTCGCCGCCGTGCTCGCCGTGATCCTGCTCAGCGAGCCGCTCGGCCTCCTCCAGGTGCTCGGGGGCGTGCTCATCGCCGCCGGCATCCTCGTCGTGCGGCGGCGGGCACCCGCGCCCACTCGCAACCTAGAATCGGTGGCATGAGCGAACAGGACTTCATGCCGATCGACGGCTGGGACCACCTCGAGATCTGGGTGGGGAACGCGAAGCAGTCCGCGTACTTCTACGAGAACGCGTACGGGTTCACGCGCACCGCGTACGCAGGCCCCGAGACGGGCGTACGGGACCGCGCGTCCTACGTCCTCGAGCAGGGCGACATCCGGCTCGTGCTGACGAGCGGGCTGCGCGGCGACAGCGAGATCTGCCGCTGGGCGGCGGTCCGCGGCGACAGCGTCAAGGACGTCGCGCTCACGGTCCCGGACGCGACGCACGCCTACCGCCAGGCGGTGCAGCGCGGCGCGCGCGGGGTCATGGAGCCGCACTGGGTCGAGGACGACGACGGCCGCGTCGAGCTCGCGACGATCGGCACCTACGGCGACAACGTGCATACCTTCGTGAACCGCTCCGAGTACGGCGGGACGTACCTGCCCGGGTACGAGGCGGTGTCGCCGAACGGACCGCCGGGTAGCGGGGTCGGCCTCATTGCCGTCGACCACGTCGTCGGCAACGTCGAGCTCGGCCGCATGGACGAGTGGGTCGACTTCTACGCGCGCGTCCTCGGCTTCACGCAGCTCACGCACTTCTCGGACGAGGACATCTCGACCGAGTACTCGGCGCTCATGTCGAAGGTCATGACGGACGGCGAGGGAAAGATCAAGTTCCCGATCAACGAGCCGGCCGAGGGGAAGCGCAAGAGCCAGATCGAGGAGTACCTCGACTTCCACGGCGGCCCCGGCGTCCAGCACATCGCGATGCAGTCGGAGGACATCGTCCGGACGGTGGCGGCGCTGCGAGAGCACGGCGTGCTTTTCATCGCGACGCCGGACACCTACTACGACATCGTCCAGGAGCGCGTCGGGGAGATCGAGGAGAACTGGGACGACCTGCGCTCGATGGGCATCCTCGTCGACCGGGACGAGGAGGGCTACCTGCTCCAGCTCTTCACGAAGATCGTCCAGGACCGCCCGACGCTCTTCTTCGAGGTCATCGAGCGTCACGGCTCCCGGGGTTTCGGGATCGGCAACTTCAAGTCGCTCTTCGAGGCGATCGAGCGCGAGCAGGCGCTACGCGGGAATCTCTAGACCGGCTACCGCGAGTCCCGCAGCCCGAGCAGAAGCGCGCGTCCTCGACGTCCTTGCGTCCGCAGCTCGGGCAGGCCTTCACGAGCGGAGGATAGGCCGCTCGCGCCACGGCAGGCTGACGCCGTAGCCTTCCGCGCATGTCGCCTCAGCGGCGTACCGCGCTCGTCTCGGTCGGGGCCGCGTGCCTCCTCATCGTCATCAAGCTCGTCGCCGGAATCGCGAGCTCGAGCCTGGGCTTGCTCGCCGAGGCTGCGCACTCCGGGACCGACCTCGCCGCCGCGCTCCTGACGTTCTTCGCCCTCTCCGTCGCCGTGCGGCCGGCCGATCGGGGGCACCCTTTCGGTCACGGGAAGGCGCAGAACCTCGCGGCTCTCGCCGAGGCGGGCTTCCTGATCGTGGTCAGCCTCGTCATCGCCGGCTTGGCGATCGCGCGGCTCACGGGCGCCGTCGAGTTCGAGGTGGACGCGACCTGGTGGACGTTCGCCGCGATCGCACTCGTCATCGTGATCGACGCCTCGCGGACGACGATCTCGGCCCGGGCCGCCCGGCGCTATCGCAGCGATGCGCTGCTCGCGAACGCGTTCCACTTCGGCAGCGACCTCGCGGGCACGCTCGCGGTCCTCGCGGGGCTCTCGGCCGCGGCGCTCGGATTCCCCGAGGGCGATGCCATCGCGGCGCTCTTCGTCGCCGTGCTCGTCGTCGTCGCGGCCACGCGCCTCGTTCAGCGGAACGTCAGTGTCCTCATGGACCAGACGCCGCAGGACGCGGAGCGGGCCGCCCGGCTGGCAATCGCCGAGCTCGACCCGCCCGTCGAGCTCAGGCGGCTCCGCGTACGCGAGGCGGGAGGCGCACACTTCGCGGACGTCGTCATCGGCATCGCTCCCGGTGCGGCTGTCGGGCAAGGGCATGCCGCTGCTGACCGAGTCGAGGACGCCCTCCGGGCTCGACTGCCGGACGCCGACGTCGTGGTTCACGTCGAGCCACGCTCCGACGACAGCGAGATCCGCGAGCGCGCGCTCGCTGCTGCGCTCGGCGTGCCGCGTGTGCGGGAGATCCACAACCTGACCGTCCTCGAGGTCGGCGAACGCGCTCGAGATCTCGCTCCACCTGAAGCTCCCGGGAGACCTGCCGCTCGAGGAGGCGCACGACATCGCCGAGTCGGTCGAGCAGGAGATTCGCGCCGCCGTCCCCGAGGCCCGCAAGGTGCAGACGCACCTCGAGCCGCTCGCCGAGGTCGCCTCGGGAGAGGAGGTCGTGATCGACGAGACGGCGGTGGCCGAGGCGGTCGAGGCCGAGACCGGCTCCCCGCCGCGCGAGCTCCGCTTCGTCCGCACCGACGACGGCATCGTCGCGTTCCTGACGCTCGGCCTTGGCGGCGCTGGCTCGCTCGCCGAGGCGCACGGCCGGGCGAGCGCGGTCGAGGAGCGAGTGCGGAGCGCCGTCCCCGAGATCGCCGACGTCGTCGTCCACACGGAGCCGTGAGACCAGGCCGATGAGGCTCTGCATGTTCCATCCCCTGGAGCACCCGATGGAGCGCGGGTGGGTCGGCCGAATCGAGGACGACCACGTCGTGCACCTCGCCGCGCAGACGTTGCAGGCGTTCTTCACCGGCGGAGGCACGGCGCGCGAGCACGCCGTCTACCCGCGCGAGGGCGTGCGCCTGCTCGCGCCGGTGCTCCATCCGCCGTCGGTGCGCGTCTTCGACGACGCGCGGTCGTTCGCGTTCGCGAACCCAGCTGCCATCGTGGCGCCCGAAGCGGAGGTGGCTTCGCCGGGCGGGGCCGCGGGGCTCGTCCTACACGCGCGCATCACGGCCGTCCTCGGGGCCGACGAGGTGATCGGCGGCTACAGCGTCTTCGCCGAGTGGCGCGATCCCGAGCGCAAGCCGCCGAAGGACCGGGACTTCGCGCTCGGGCTGGGCCCGGTCGTGCTCACGCCGGAGAGCTTCGGCCCGGGCGAGCCCGAAGGCCGTCGTCCGCCTGAACGGGGCGGAGAAGCTGCAGGCGGCGTTTGCGCCCTTCGACTGGGAGGCCGCTCGCCGCCTCGCTGCGGACGGCACGACGCTCCTGCCGGGCGATCTCCTCGCCGGCCCGGCGCTCGAGCCGGTCGAGGTTCCCGCCGGCTCCCGCGTCGAGCTGGAGGTCGCCGACATCGGGACGCTCGCCGGCTCGGTGGCTGTATGAACCCCGTGAACGTCGCTCTCGACTGGGATGGGACGGTCACTGCGATCGACGCGCTCCACGTCGTGCTCGAGGAGTTCGGAGACCAGGAGACGTACGAGGCGCACGAGGCGCGGCTCGGGCGCGAGCTCACGCTGCACGAGGTCATCGCCGGCGAGTTCCGCAGCGTGCAGACGCCCGTCGACGAGGTCGCCGAGTGGCTCTGCGAGAACGCGGAGCTCCGGGCGGGGTTCGCGGAGTTCGCCCGGGCATATCGGCCCCGGATCGTCTCGAGCGGCTTCCACGAGCTCATCGAGCCGATGCTCGCGCGCGAGGGGCTCGAGCTCGACGTGATCGCGAACCGGCTCGATGCCCGGCCGGACGGCTGGCGCGTGCTCTTCCGCAACGACCAGCCGTGCGCCGTCTGCGGCGAGCCCTGCAAGCGGGTGGACGTGGCCGACCTCGACGACTTCGTCTTCGTGGGCGACGGCTACTCGGACCGGTGCGTTTCCCTCGCCGCCCGCCGCGTGTTCGCGAGAGACGGCCTCGCCGACTACCTCGCGCGGCAAGGAGTCGCGTTCGAGCCCTTCACGGACTTCTACGCGCTGGCGGAGTCGCTCGAGGCGGGCGGCGCGGTCGTGCGGCCGGCCTGAAGGCGCGGCCGGAACACGTAGCTCGGCTGCGTCTGGTCGGGACGGTCGATCTGGCCCCGAAGGGCGCCGATGGCGGTGCGTGCGATCTCCTCGATCGGCTGCTCGACCGTCGTCAGCGGCGGCTCGGACCAGCGGGCAGCGATGCCGTCGAACCCGACCACGGACAGGTCGCCGGGGACGTCGAGGCCCAGCGCGGCCGCCTCCTGCACCGCCCCGATGGCCATGAGGTCGTTCGAGCAGATGACCCCGGTGGGGCGCTCGCCGGCCGGCCGGTCCATCAGCTGCCGGAGCGCTCGCCGACCGCCTGCGACCGTGAAGTCGGTGTGTGCGACCAGCGCGCCGTCGTCGAGCCCGGCCGCGGCGAGCGCATCCAGGCGCCCCCGGCTCTTCTCGCGGGTCGGCATCGCGAACTCGTCGCCCGCCACGAAGCCGACGCGCCGGTGCCCGAGGCCGACGAGGTGCTCGGTCGCCATGCGACCGGCCGCCCGCTCGTCCACGCCGACCGACGTGACCTCGAGCTCCTCCGAGCCGCCGTTGACGAACACGAGCCGCGCGCCGCGCTCGACGAGTTGTGCGTAGTGCGAGTGCTCGCCGCGGACGTCGGTGATCTCCGCGGAGATGAACACCATGCCCTCGACCCGTCGCTCGAGCAGCATCCGCATGTACTCGGCTTCGCGCTCGGCCGAGCCGTGCGTGTTGCAGAGGATCGGTCGCGAGGCCCGCGTTCGAGGCCTGCGTCTCCATCGCCGCCGCGAGCGCCGCGAAGACCGGGTTGCCGAACTCGGGCACGAAGAGCCCGACGGCGTCCGCCGTCTCCATGCGTCCGGGGGGCACGTAGAGCAGGTCCCGCATCGCGCGCTCGACGCGCTCCTTCGTGGCCGGGCGCACCGTGGCCGAGCCGGTCGCGACCCGGGAGGCGGTGGCGACGCTAACTCCGGCGCGCTCGGCGACGTCTCTAAGGCTGGCCATCGGGGGAAACGGGGTGGCCGACGGCGGGCACGCGTCGTGGTGTTTTCAGAAAGTAGAAACGACTCGTCATCGTCGCCTTCGATCTTAGCCGGATAAGCAGTCAACTCCCGCTTGACCGCGTGCCCGTTCGGGGCTATCTTGCCGTACGCCGTTTCGTGATTCTGAAACACTTTTCATACGGAACAGGGTCTCACTCCCCAAGGAGGGCATCTCGATGTTGAGCACTCGCAGGCTGCGGGTCGTAGCCGGGCTTCTCATGGCTTCGCTCGTCGCCGTCGTGGCCGTGTCGGCAGGCACGTCGGCCACAGACCAGTCCACGACCATCCGGATCTGGGCCGACGCCGACCGGACGCCGGCCGTCACCCAGGTCGCGAACGCGTGGGCGCAGGGCAAGAACGTGAACGTCCAGGTCGTCCAGAAGGACTTCGGCCAGATCCGCTCCCAGCTGACGACGGTCGCCAGACGACACGGCGCCGGACGTCATCGTCGGCGCGCACGACTGGACCGGCGAGCTGTCCGCGAACGGCTCGGTCCTGCCCGCTCTCGCCGTCCGCGGCGACGAAGAAGCAGTTCCCGGCGTACGCGCTCAACGCGTTCTCGTACGGCACGGCGATCAAGAAGCTCTACGGCGCGCCCGTCGCGCTCGAGAACATCGCGCTCTTCACGAACACGAAGCTCGCGAAGGTGCCGAAGTCGTTCGCCGACCTCGAGCGCAGGCGCTCGCGGCGAAGAAGAAGACGAAGGCGCAGGTCGGCCTCGCCGTCCAGCAGGGCGCGACCGGCGACGCGTACCACATGTACCCGTTCTTCTCCGGCCTCGGTGGCTACATCTTCGGTGACGAACCGCGCCGGCAACCTCGACCCGTCGGACATCGGCGTCGCGAACGCGAAGTTCCTGAAGAACGCGGCTCTGATCGACCGCTGGAACAAGGACGGGCCTCATCCGCTCGCAGGTCGAGCGGCGACATCGCGCGGACCTCTTCACTGAAGGGCAAGGTCGCGTACTACGTCACCGGCCCGTGGTTCCTCGGCGACATCCAGAAGTCCGGCCTCAAGTACGCGATCTCGGCGTTCCCGGAGATCGTGCCCGGGCTCAAGGCGGCGCCGTTCCTCGGCGTGCAGGGCTTCATGGTCACGAAGTTCTCGTCCGTGCACGGCGTCGAGAGCCTCGCGAAGGACCTCGTCGCGAACTACATGATGCGGCCGGCCTCGCAGCTCGACGCTTGCTGCTCGCGAACCAGCCGCTTCCCGGCGAACCTGGTCGCCGGCAGCGCAGGTCAAGGACAAGGACCTGAAGGTCGTTCGGCAAGGCGTCGGTCGGCGGCGTCCCGATGCCGAACATCCCGCAGATGGCGAGCGTCTGGCAGGACCTCGGCGCTGCGTGGGTCCGCTCGACGAAGGGCTCGGGCGCGATCCCCGCGCGGCGGTCCTTCCTCGGCGCGCTCGAGAAGCATCGCCCAGAAGATCGGCTGAGCGAACAGGTAGGGAGGGAGGGCGCGGCAGGCCGCTGAGGCCCGCCGCACCCTCCTCCCGCGGCCCGACCACCCGATCACGGTGACCAGCGCCCCCATCGCAGCCGAGCCGGTCGAGCCTGCCGTCCAGCCGGTCGCTCCTCGCCGCGCGCGGTCGGCTTCTTCTCGGGCACCGTCGGCCTCGTCATCAAGCTCGTCCTCCTCGGGCGCGCGTCAACGCCCTCGGCGTCTGGGCGATCGGCGTCCTGCTCGCCGACGAGCAAGTGGATCGCGGCGCTCGCCATCGCGGCCGCGACTGCTCCTCGATCGACGTCGTCTACCTCTGTCCCGAGCAAGCGGCTCGTTCCGCTCAAGTTCCTCGTCCCCGGGACGATCTTCCTCGTCGCGTTCGTCGTCATCCCGATCGTCTCGAACGTCAACATCGCCTTCACGAACTGGTCGACGGGCCACAACCTGACGCAGGACGAGGCGATCGTGGCCATCCAGGAGACCTCCCTCGTCGCGCCCGCGGACGCGCAGACCTACACGGCGGCGCCGGCGCACGAAGGACGGCGAGCTCGTGCTCCTGCTCGTGGACGACGTCTCGGGCACGGCGTACGTCGGCACGCGAGGAAGGGCTCGAGCCAGCTCGATCCGGCGGACAGTCACCGTCGAGAGCCGGGACGATCACGCGCCGCGGAGGGCTACGAGCTCGTCCAGGGCGGTGACCTCGCCGGCATCGACGCGGCAGCTCGCGGCGCTCGTCGATCCCGACCGAGGAGGACTCGTTCGTCCGCGCCGAGGGGCTGAGCCTTGCGGTCGAGCTGCAGCCGACCCTCGTCTACGACCCGCAGACCGACACGTTCACGAGCATCGAGACGGGCGCCGTGTCTCAGCGACAACGGCGAGGGCTCGTACGTGTCGCCTGCCGGCGAGGCGCTCGAGCCCGGCTGGAAGACGTACGTCGGCTTCGAGAACTTCAAGACGATCCTCACCGACCCGCTCGTCCGCGAGCCCGTTCCTGCGGGTCTTCGCCTGGACGTTCGTATACGCGTTCCTCTCCGTGCTCATCCAGTTCGCGATCGGGCTCTTCCTCGCGATCACGCTGAACAAGCCGGGCCTCAAGCTCATCCGGCTCCAGCGGGCGCTGCTCGTCCTCCCGTTCGCCGATTCCCGCGTTCCTCGCAGTGCTCGTCTGGCGCGGCCTCTTGAACGACGAGTTCGGCGTCATCAACCAGGCCCTCGGCACGAGCATCCCGTGGCTCTTCGACCCGACGTGGGCGAAGGTCTCGTGCCTCCTCGTGAACATCTGGATCGGCTTCCCGTACTGGTTCCTCGTCTGCACCGGGGCGCTGCAGGCGGTCCCGGAGGAGCTCACCGAGGCTGCGCGCGTCGACGGCGCGGGGCGCTCCAGGTCTTCCGCCAGCGTGACGCTCCCGCTGCTCCTCGTCGCGACCGCGCCGCTCCTGATCGCGTCCTTCGCGTTCAACTTCAACCTCTTCAACAACATCTACTTCCTCACGGGCGGCGGGCCGTACGAGGTCGACCAGACGGTCGCCGGGCTCGACCGACATCCTCATCTGCTACACGTACAAGCTCGCCTTCCGGCGGGCGGCGGCGCCCAGTACGGCGCTCGCCGCGGCGGTCTCGATCTTCATCTTCTTCATCGTCGCGGGGATCTCCGCGATCTCGTTCTGGCGAACGAAGGCCCTGGAGAAAGTTCGATGACGACCGCTCGAGCAGGCAGAGGCGCGACGCGCGGCCCACGGCGTTGCGCGAGGCTGAACGCCGGCCGGCCGCCTCGGGCTTCGCGGGCAACTGGTGGCGCTACCTCGTCGGGCTCGTCGCGATCGCGTTCGCGCTCTTCCCGCTCCTCTACGTCGTCTCGGCGGCGTTCAACGCCGGTCGACTCGCTCAGCGGCGCGTCGCTCATCCCGGACGGAGTCACGCTCGACAACTTCCGCCAGATCCTCAGCGGGTCGCCGGGCGAGGACGGGGTCGACCGATGCCGCGCTCGACGTCCCGTACGTGAACTGGTACGCGAACATGCTCGTCATCTCGGGCGCGTCCGCGATCTTGTCCGTGTTCTTCGCGGCGCTCGCGGCGTACGCCTTTGCCCGCTTCCGCTTCCGAGGCCGGCGGATGGGGATGCTCGGCGCTCCTCCTCATCCAGATGTTCCCGCACGTTCCTCGCGGTCGTCGCGATCTACCTCATCGTCCTGCGCGTCGGCGACGTGTTCCCCGCGATCGGGCTCGACACGCGCACGGGCGTGATCCTCGTCTACCTCGGCGGCGCGCTCGGGGTGAACACGTGGCTCATGAAGGGCTTCCTCGACTCGATCCCGGACTCGCTCGACGAGTCGGCGCGCGTGGACGGCGCGACGCCGGCCAGGTGTTCTGGGGCGATCATCCTCCCGCTCGCCGCGCCGGTGCTCGCCGTCGTCGGGCTGCTCTCGTACATCGCCTCGATCAACGAGTTCATCATCGCGAGCACGCCTCCTGCAGTCGACCGACAAGTTCACGCTCCCGGTCGGTCTCTTCGGCTTCATCCAGCGACAAGTACGCGCAGCAGTGGGGGCCGTTCTGCGCGGGCGTCGTGCTCGCTGCGATTCCCGTCGTCATCCTCTTCTTCTTCCTCCAGCGCTTCATCGTCCACGGGCCTCACGCGCGGGCGCGGTCAAGGGGTGAGCGGTGTCGGCGCTCCCGCTGCGCCGCACCACGACGGCTCGGAGCTCTACGTCGCCCGAGCCGGCCGCGCGAGCTCGGCGACGAGGTGACGGTGCTCCTGCGCGTGCCGCGCGCGACCGCGGTCGACGCGGTCGGCCGTCCGCTACGTCCGGGACGGCGAGCCGAACGTCGGCGCGGGCCGAGGTCGACCGACGAGACCGAGACCGACGTCTGGTGGCGCGCGACGCTTCCCGGTCTGGAACCCGGCGACGCCGTACCGCTGGCTGCTCGCCGGCGGCGACGTCGGCTACGCCTGGCTGAACGGCGTCGGGCTCCAGCCGCTTCGACGTGCCCGACGCCGACGACTTCGTCGCCGCGCCCGGCCCCGGCGGCCCGGCGTGGCACCTCGAGTCGGTCGTCTACGAGGTCTTCCCCGACCGCTTCGCCTCGGCAGGGCTCGGGTCGACGCGCCCGAGTGGGCGGTCCGCGCGCGACTGGGACGAGCTCGCCGACGGGCCGCGGGCCGACGACGGCGTACGAGTGGTTCGGCGGCGATCTCGCCGGCCTCGAGGAGCGGCTCGACCACATCGCGGCGCTCGGCGCGAACGTCGCTCTACCTCACGCCGATCTTCCCGGCGCGGCAGCACACACCGCTACGACGCCTCGACGCTTCGACCGAGGTCGACCCGCTGCTCGGCGGCGACGAGGCGCTCGTCGCGCTCGTCCGCGCCGCGCACGAGCGCGGCATCCGGGTCGCTCGGCGACCTGACGACGAACCACGTCGGCGACCGAGCACGACTGGTTCGCCGCGGCGCGGACGGATCGGTCGCGCCCGAGCGCGAGTTCTTCTACGTTCGACGACCGGCTCGAGCACGGCTACGAGAGCTGGTACGGCGTGCCGTCGCTGCCCGAAGCTCGACTACCGCTCGGAGGAGCTCCGGCAGCGGATCTACGGGAACGGGTCGTCCGTCGTCGCACGCTGGCTCGAGCCGCCGTTCGCGCTCGACGGCTGGCGGATCGACGTCGCGAACATGACCGGCCGCCTGCACGACCTCGACCTGAACGCCGAGGTCGCGGAAGGCGTCGTCGCGACCGCGCGTCGCCGCTCGGCCGGATGCAGTCGTCGTCGCCGAGCACGCGCACGACGCCCGCGCCGACCTTCGGGCGGCCGCGTGGCACGGGACGATGGCGTACGCCGGGTTTCACGCGCCCGGTCTGGACCTGGCTTCGCGGCGACGACCTTCCGGGCGAGCTCGCGACGGAGTTCCTGGGCCTCCCGGTCGCCGATGCCGCGCTTGCCGGGAACGGCTCGTCGTCGAGACGATGCGCCGCTTCCGCGCCGGCGTCCCCTGGTCCGGCGTGCTCCACTCGTGGGCGATCCTCGACAGCCACGACACCGCGCGGTTCCGCACCGTCGCCGGATCGCGCGAGCGCCAGCTCGTCGGCGTCGGACTGCAGATGACGACGCCCCGGCGTGCCGATGGTGTTCGCGGGCGACGAGATCGGGCTCGAGGGCGACTGGGGCGAGGACGCGCGAAGGACGATGCCGTGGGCGCGGCCCGAGAGCTGGGACACGCGAGCTGCGTCGATCGGTATCGGGAGCTCGTCGCCCTCCGCCGGAGCAGCGGGGCGCTCGCGCGCGGCGGCATCCGCTACGCTCCACGTGGCGGACGACGCGGTCGCCTACGTGCGCGAGGCGAAGGGGGAAACCGTGCTCTGCCTCGCCGCGCGGGCCGCCGCACGACGCGCTCCGCGTCCCGCTCGCCGCCCTCGGCGGCAGCGAGCTCGAGCCGCTCCACGGAGGCGACGCGAGCGTCGTCGAACGGCGAAGCGCTTCTACCCGGCGACGGCCCGGCGTTCCACGCCTGGCGGGTCGCGTGACCGACGAGGGAGGACGCGAGTGGCTGACGTGCAGATCGAGGCGGTCGACAAGGTCTACGAGGGCGGTGTCCACGCGGTCCAGGACCTCTCGCTCGAGATCAACGGACGGCGAGTTCCTCGTGCTCGTCGGGCCCGTCCGGATGCGGGAAGACGACGGCGCTCCGCATGGTCGCGGGCCTCGAGACGATCACGGACGGGACGATCTCGATCGGGGGCCGGGTCGTGAACCACCTGACGCCGAAGGACCGCGACATCGCGATGGTGTTCCAGAACTACGCGCTCTACCCGCACCTCTCCGTCGCCGACAACATCGCCTTCGGGCTGCGGCTCCGGAAGAAGCCGAAGCGCGAGGTCGGAGGAGCGGATCATCTGGGCCGCGAAGCTGCTCGACCTGACGCCGTACCTCGCGCGCAAGCCGCGCGAGCTCTCCGGCGGCCAGCGCCAGCGGGTCGCGATGGGCCGCGCGATCGTCCGCAAGCCGCAGGTCTTCCTCATGGACGAGCCGCTCTCGAACCTCGACGCGAAGCTCCGCGTCCAGATGCGCGCCGAGATCGCGAAGCTCCAGCGCGAGCTCGGCACGACGACGATCTACGTCACGCACGACCAGGTCGAGGCGATGACGATGGGCGACCGCGTCGCCGTCATGAGCATGGGCGTGCTCCAGCAGGTCGACCGTCCCCAGGCGCCTGTACGACGAGCCGTCGAACCTCTTCGTCGCGAGCTTCATCGGGACGCCGCCGATGAACCTCTTCTCCGGGAGGGTCCGGGTCGAGGGCGAGGAGATCTTCGCCGAGATCGGCCCGGCATCGCTCTCCGTTGGTGCCGCCTGCCTGCGCCGCTATCGGCGCGATCAAGGCGATGGCGGGCGAAGGGCGTCGTCGTCGGCGTTGCGCGCCGAGGACCTCCACCCGGCCGCTGTCGCGGCCCGACCTGCCGACGCTCGACGCGACGGTCGAGCTCGTCGAGGCGCTCGGCTCCGGCCAGCATGGTGTACTTCCACATCGACGCGGATCCCGTGCGCCCGCCGGGGACGCACGGGCGCCGGCGCCGGAGGACGACGGCGACGAGGGGATCGCCCGACGCGCCGAACCTCATCGCCCACTTCCCGCCGCGCGTCGAGCTGCGCCTCGGCTCGCGACGTCCCCGTCGCGGTGGACCCGGGCAGCCTCCACTTCTTCGACGAGGAGACGGGTGCGGCGCTTCGCTAGCTGCGCGATCGCTGCCGTCGATCGCGATCGCACTCGGCGCGAGCGGAGCAGGGGCGGTGGCCGACCAAGCCAGGCCTCCCACCGGCGCAGAGCTGGAGCGGCTCGCGCAGCCGGCGACGTACTCACCGTTCGCGTCCCAGCGCATCTACTTCGTGTTGCCGGACCGCTACGCGAACGGCGACCCGTCGAACGACCAGGGCGGCAAGACCGGCGGGCGCTCGGTCACGGGCTACGACCCGGTCGATCCCGGCTGGTTCCACGGAGGCGATCTCGCGGGGCTCACGGGAGGCTGCACGGATACGAAGCACGGCCTTGCGAGGCTCGTCGATCTGGGCTTCACCGCGCATCTGGATCGCGCCGGTCGTCGCGCAGCAGACGGTGCAGGCCGACAGCGCCGCGTACCACGGCTACTGGGGCCTCGACTTCACGCGGGTCGACCCGCACCTCGGCTCGAACGAGGACTTCGCCGCCTTCGTCGACTGCGCGCACCGGCTCGGGCTCAAGGTCTACCTCGACGTCGTCGTGAACCACACGGGGGACGTGATCCTGCCCGCAGGAGGATCGACGTACCGGGGCGCCGACGAGGTGCCCTACCGCGACTGCAGGGGCAAGCCGTACTCGGCGCAGCGGCTCGCGGGGAAGCGCTTCCCGTGCCTCTCAGCGCGCTTCCAGCCGCGGCAGCCGCTCGTCCTTCCGCAGAACCGGGCGGCTGAAGCGCCCCGCGTGGCTCAACCAGGTGACGCGGTACCACAACCGCGGCAACATCGACTTCTCGAGCTGCTCGCCGGCGTGCCTCGAGCAGGGTGACTTCTTCGGGCTCGACGACCTCTTCACGGAGCAGCCGTTCGTCGTCGTCCGGGCTCGCCGCGTCTACGGCGACTGGGCTCCGCCGCTACCAGCTCGACGGCTTCCGGGTCGACACGGCGAAGCACGTCGACCACGCGTTCTTCCGCTCCTGGGCGCCGAGGTCCGGGCGGCGGCGCGGGCGGCCGGCGTCTCCGACTTCGAGATCTTCGGCGAGGTGTTCACGACCGACACCGCCGAGCTCGCGACGTTCGTCCGCGATCGCGGACGTGCCGAACGTCATCGACTTCCCGCTCCAGGACTCGCTCGTGCGCTACGCGGGAGGCTCCTCGGGCTCGCGTGGGATCGCGACGCGCCTCGCCGACGACGACTACTTCCGCGGCGCCGACGGCGTCGCGCCGACGCCCGCGACGTTCCTCGGGAACCACGACATCGGCCGCGCCGCGCTGCTCATCAAGCAGCAGACGGGCGGCCGAGGGCGAGCGAGCTCACGCGCCGGGTCCTCCTCGGGCACAGCCTCCTCTACCTCCTGCGCGGCGCGCCGGTCGTCTACTACGGCGACGAGGTGGGGATGATCGGCCGCGGCGGCGACAAGGCGGCGCGCCAGGACCTGTTCCCGACGAAGGTCGCGGAGTGGCAGACCGAGGAGCGGGTCGGCGGCCTGCCGATCGGGACCGGTTCCTCGTTCGACGTCGTCACGGTCCACATCGACGTCGCGGCGAGCACTTCGCGGTCTCGCGGGGCTCCGGGAGCGCTTCACCCGCGCTCGCGACGGGCGGGTCGATCGTCACGCGCTACGCGCAGGAGGGCGTGCTCGTCCGTGAGCCGCTTCGACCGCGAGGACCGGCGGGAGTACCTCGTCGCGTTCAACGCGGGCGAGGACGACGCGAGCGTGACCGTGACGACGGCGACGCCGTCGACCCGCTGGGCGCAGCTGCTTCGGGTCAGACGTGGAGGTCGACCGAGACGATGCGGCCGGACGGATCTCGCATCGGCGTGCCCGCTCTCGGCGCGGTCGTCGCCCGGGCTGATGGCCAGCTTCCGCGCCGTGGCGCGGCCAGCGCCACGCTTCGCTTCGGAGCCGACCGCTTCACGAACCTCATGGTCCTGACCGCCGCCGTCGGCGGGCCCCGACCCGCGTGAGCGTTGCGTTCGCGGTCAGGCGGCCCGGCGCGAAGGCCTGGACGCGGGTCGCAGTCGACGACGGCGCGCCGTACCGCGCGTTCCTCGACCCGCGGCGGTTCAAGCGCGGCGAGAAGGTCGCGGCTCGTCGCTGTCGTGCGCGCGAGCGACGGAACGGTCTCGACGTCACCTGTCATCTCCGTCCATGTGCGGGGCTGATGGCCGTCGTCCAGAGCCTCGCCGAGCTTCGCGACGCGACGGGCCGGCGCTTCGCGTACCGCCCGGCCGCGATCCTCGGCAACGGATCGCTTCTTGCGACGGTCAGCGGGCGAGGCGAGCTGGAGCGGCTCTTCTGGCCGAACGTCGACCACGGTCAGCACCTCGGCGAGCTGCGCCTCGGTCTCGAGCAAGGGGAGACGGTGATCTGGCTCGACGAGGAGCCGGCCGCGTGGGAGCAGTCCTACGTGGACTCCGCGTCGGTGCTCGTGACCTCCGCGCGGCTCGACGGCGCAACCGTCGAGGTGACGGACCTCGTCGACACCGGGCGAACCGGTGCTCGCCCGCGGTGTCACGTGCTCGCGAGCGGCCCGGCTCGTCGTGCGCAGCGTCCCGAGCCTGGACGGAGACGCGCGCAATGTCGCCGGCTACCTCGACCCGGCGAGCGGAGCGCTCGTCTTCTACGAGCGACGGGTTGCGCTCGCGGTCCAGCTCGTGGCGCCGTGCTCGGTCGCGACGCTCCGGGAGGGGAACGGCGGCGAGGAGACGGACGACGTCGTCGTGCACCGCGCGCCGGTCGAGGGCTCGCTGTCGGCCGAGATCGCGGAGGGGGAAGCCGCACTCGTCCTCGCGGCGTTCGGGGCGACGCCTGCCGAGGCGATCGCGCGCCTGACGCGGCCGGCGACCGTCGGCTTCGACGTCCTCGCGGCGGAGCGGATCGCGTACGACCGGGAGGCGGTCGCGCTCGCGGAGGCTCCGATCGAGGCCGCCGGACGCGTGGAAGCGCTCTACGGCCGGTCGCTGCTCGTGCTCGAGCAGCTCACCGACCGCCAGACCGGAGCAACGATCGCGGCGCCCGAGTTCGATCCCGACTTCGCGCACTCGGGCGGCTATGGCTTCGTCTGGCCGCGCGACCTCGCGTACAACGTCCTCAGCCTGCTCGCCGCGGGCCGAGGCGACCTCGCCCGGCCCGCACTCCGCTGGCTCGCCCGAGAGCAGGCACCCGAGGGTCTCTGGCTCCAGCGCTACTGGACGGACGGCTCGCTGGCGCCGAGCTGGGGGCTCCACCAGCTCGACGAGACCGGGGTCGTCGTCTTCGCGTACGAGGCCGCATGGCGCGCGCTCGGGGACGCGGCTCTCGACCGCGAGCTCTGGCCTTCCGCGCGCGCAGCAGGCGACTTCCTGTGCGACTTCCTCGACCCCGAGTCCGGGCTCCCGCTGCCGAGCGTCGACCTCTGGGAGCAGACCGACGGCCAGCACTCGTACAGCGCCGCGGCGACCTACGGCGGCCTCGCCGCGTGCGCGGCGATGGCCGCGCGGCACGAGCCCGTGCTCGAGGCGCGCTACCGGGAGGCGGCCGCGCGCGTGCGCGCAGCGATCGACGCGCACCTCTGGAGCGAGGAGCACGGCCGCTATCTCCGCTCGCGCTGGGTCGGGCGCTCGGACGAGCTCGGCGACGACACGCCGGCGATCTTCGAGCGCCGGCTTCGCTACCCGACGCGCGCCGTCCGCAGCGTCGACCGCGAAGACGTTCGCGTCGACAGCTCGCTCCTCGGCCTCAGCTGGCCGTTCCGCGCGGTCGATCCCGGCTCGCCGCGCATGCGCGCGACCGTCGCCGCGGTCGAGCGGGAGCTCCAGCTCGCCGATGGAGGCGTGCTCAGGCACGAGGGCGACGACTACGCCGGCGGCAACGCCTGGCTCATCTCGACGCTCTGGCTCGGGCTCGCGCAGCGGCAGGCCGGCGACGGCGCGGGGTGGAAGCGCGCGCTCGAGTACGCGCTCGCACGCCAGACCCCGCTTGGCCTGCTCCCCGAGCAGGTCAGCGAGTCCGGCGACCCGGCGTGGGTCGTCCCGCTGGGCTGGAGCCACGCGATGCTCGTCCTCGCAGCACGGCCCGAGCTCGCGGTCGTCCAAGACGCAAAGGGCTGACGCCTCCCTCCGGCCGCAAGGCGGATCGAGGTTTTGGTTGACACGACCATAACCGGGTGCTACGGTAACAGTCGTGCCGACCAAAACTATCGACGAAAAGCCTTCCGCCCCAGAGCTGAAAGGAGACTCCATATGCTCGCTGGGCTTCCATACGAGTACGTCCAACATCTCGACTGCGGCGACCGCACCCGCCGGTCGCGCAGTCGGCCGAGCGGCAGCCGCGTGCGCCGCGGAATCCCACGTCCGACGGCCGACTAGCCGTCGATGCCGGCGTTCGAGATCGAGGCCGCATGACGATGACGTGACGCACAGCCGCCCGACGGCTACGACCCCTCGCAGTTCCCGGCCTTCGCCGTCACCGTGGACATCGTCATCCTCACGATGTCCGAGGGCAGGCTGCACGTCTTGCTCGTGCGGCGCGGCGTCGAGCCGTTCCAGGGGAGTTGGGCCATCCCGGGCGGCTTCAAGCGTCCGAACGAGACCCTCGACGAGGCGGCGACCCGGGAGCTCCGCGAGGAGACGAGCATCGACGGCGCGACGCTGCTGACCCAGTTCGGCGCCTACGGCGACCCGGACCGCGATCCCCGCATGAATGTCGTGACCGTCGCCTACCTCGCCGTGCTTCCCGAGGTGACCGGAATCGTCGCGGGCACGGACGCGTCCCACGCCGCCCTCGTCGCCGTCTCCGACGTGCTCGCCGAGAAGCTCGAGCTGGCGTTCGACCACGGCCGGATCCTGCGCGACGCGGTCGAACGGGTCCGCGTCGATCTCGAGCTCAGGGGCATCGCAACAGCTTTCGTCGGGCCCACGTTCACGCTGGGCGAGCTGCGCACCGTCTACGAGGCAGTCTGGGGCGTGCAGCTCGACGGCGCGAACTTCAGGCGCAGCCTCCTCTCGGAAGGCGGCTGGGTGATCCCGACCGGGCGCCGGGCCCGCCCCGGTACAAGCGGTGGCAAGCCGGCGGAGCTCTTCCGAGCCGGACAGCTGTGGCAGCACGGTGGGCCGATCCGCAACCCGCACCTCCCCGAGAAGCGCGGAAGCTGATGAAAGCCGTTGTCCATGACCGGTACGGGCCACCCGAGGTCCTCGGCATCCGCGACGTCGAGGACCCGGTCCCGCAGCCGCACGAGGTGCTCGTCCGGGTGCACGCCTCGACCGTGACGCGCTCCGACTGCGGTTTCCGCGCGGCGGACCCGTTCTTCTCCCGCGTCTTCACCGGCCTCCGGGCTCCGAAGCGGAAGATCGTCGGGACGGAGCTCGCCGGCGTCGTCGAGGCGGTCGGCAACGAGGTCACCGAGTTCGCCGTCGGCGACCGCGTCTTCGGGCTTCGCGGAGGCGCGAACGCCGAGCTCGTCTGCGTCCGCGAGCAGGGCGCCCTCGCGCACATCCCGGACGGGACGAGCTTCGAGGAGGCTGCCCCCCTGTCCGACGGTCCGAGCATCGCCCAGGCCTGCCTCCGGAAGGCCGACCTGCGCGAGGGGCGAACCATCCTGATCTACGGCGCCTCCGGCGCAATCGGGACCGCGGCCGTGCAGATTGCAAAGGCATCGGGCGCCCATGTCACGGCCGTGTGCGACACGAAGCGGGTCGAGCTCGTGCGCTCGCTCGGGGCGGACGAGGTCGTGGATTACACCCGCGAGGACTTCACGCGCAACGGCAAGACCTACGACGTCGTCCTCGACGCGGTCGGGAAGCAGTCGTTCAGGCGCTGCCGCAACTCGCTGAGCACAGGCGGTGTCTACATCGAGACCGACCTCGGCTTCATGTGGCACGTCCCGCCGCTAGCACTGTTCACGAGGTGGATCGGCAGCAAGCGCGTCACGCTCCCGATCCCCGCATATACGAAAGAGGACGTCACCTTCGTGAAGGAGCTCGTCGAGGCCGGCCGCTATCGCGCGGTCATCGACCGGACGTATCCGCTCGAGCAGGTGGTCGAGGCGACGAAGTACGTCGAGGCCGGGCAGAAGACCGGGAACGTCGTGCTCACCGTGAACGGCGGGCAGCCATGAAGGCTGTCGTCTACGACCGGTACGGGCCTCCAAACGTGCTCCGCATCGATGAAGTCGAACGGCCGGTGCCGAAGGACGACGAGGTCCTCGTGAGGGTTCACGCGACCACCGTCACGCAGACCGACTGCCACATGCGTCGTGCGAGGCCGTACTTCTGGCGCCTCATGCTGGGGCTCCGCAGGCCGAAGCGGAGGATCCTCGGGTCCGAGTTCGCAGGCGAGGTCGCGGCCGTAGGGGCGGCGGTCAGAAGCTTCGCTCCCGGTGAGCGCGTGTTCGGGATGGCTCCCGGGGCGCACGCGGAGTACGTCTGCGTCCGCGAGAGCCGCCTGATCGCGCAGATTCCGGAGGGCACGACGTTCGAGGAGGCCGCCGCTGTCCCCGACGGCGCGTATCAAGGGTTCCTGCACCTGAAGCGCGCGAACGTCCGCCCAGGGACACGGCTGCTGGTCTACGGAGCCTCGGGGTCGTGCGGGACGGCAGCGGTCCAGCTCGGCAAGCGCTACTTCGGGGCGCACGTGACCGCCGTGTGCAACGGAAGGAACGTCGAGCTCGTGCGCTCGCTCGGAGCCGACGAGGTCGTGGACTACGAGCAGGAGGACTTCACACGGCGCGGCGAGCGCTACGACGTCGTCCTCGATGCGGTCGGCAAGCACTCGTTCGTGCGCTCTCGGCGGGCACTGGCCGACCGTGGCATGTACGTCGCGACGGACCGGCTGTACAACCTCCCGCTCGCACTCCTGACGCGGTGGAGCAAGAGAAAGGTCGTGTTTGCGATCGAGAGGCGCATCCCGCGCGAGAGTCTCCTGCTGGTCAAGGAGCTGATCGAGGATGGCCGCTACCGGGCCGTGGTCGACCGCACGTACCCCCTCGAGCAAGCCGGCGAGGCGGCGACGTACGTCGACAGCTGGCAGAAGGCCGGCAACGTCGTCCTCACCGTGAACGGAGGGCCGAGGAGATGAGGGCCGCGGTGCGCGAGCGATTCGGGTCGCCCGACGTCGTCGAGATCCGGGACCTCGACAAGCCCGTGCCCGCGGACGACGAGGTGCTGGTCCGGATCCGCGCGTCGTCGCTCAACCTCGGCGACTGGTACGCCGTCCTGGGAAGGCCGTACGTCGGGCGCACGGCGATGGGACTGCGCAAGCCGAAGGAAGAGCGACTCGGAACCGACTACGCGGGCGTCGTCGAGGCCGTTGGCAAGGACGTGAAGGACTTCCAGCCCGGCGACGAGGTGTTCGGCGGCAGGAGCGGCGCGCTCGCCGAGTACGTCGTCGCGAAGGCCGAGCGGGCGATCGTCCCGAAGCCGCCCACCGCCTCGTTCCAGGAGGCAGCCGCCGTACCGGTGGCCGCGCTCACCGCGCTCCAGGCTCTTCGTGACAAGGGGAAGCTCCAGCCGGGTCAGAAGGTCCTGGTGCACGGTGCCTCCGGAGGCGTCGGCACGTTCGCCGTGCTCGTCGCCAAGGCGCTCGGGGCAGAGGTGACCGCCGTCTGCAGCACGCGAAGCGTGGAGCAGGCGCGGACACTCGGAGCGGATCACGTCGTCGACTACACGAAGGACGACTTCTCCCGCGACGGGCGGCGCTACGACCTCATGATCGACGTGGCCGGAACGAGGTCGTGGTCGGCCTGCAAGCGGGCGCTCGAGCCGAACGGGACGCTCGTCATCGTCGGCGGCCCGAGGAAAGGCCGTCTGCTCGGGCCGCTCGGCGGCGTGGTCGGGAAGATGCTCGGGGGTGTGTTCAGCAGCCACAAGGTCGCGTTCTTCATCGCGAAGTTCAACAAGCCGGACATGGAGTACCTGCGCGAGTTGCTCGCGGCCGGGAAGCTGACGCCGGTGATCGACAGGCAGTTCGAACTGGGCGAGATCGGCGACGCGCTTCGCTACATGGGCGAGGGGCACCCGCAGGGGAAGATCGTCATCACGATGTGACGCAGCCGGGCGCTCGGGCCCAAGTTGCAACTTGTAACTTGGCGCCATGAGCCCCGAGGCGCCGCTCGAGCAGACCGAGCACGGCCTCCTGCCGAGCGCGGACGGCTGGTTCGTCCTGAATGCGCGGGACGCTCCGTGGCTCGACAGCGGTGGACGCCTGTTCGGGATGGTCAAGCAGGGAAAGGCCGACTTCTCGCAGCTCGGCGTCGGGCTCGCCGTGCTCGCGCCGGGTCAGCCGATGTCGGTGTACCACTGGGAGGCGGACCAGGAGGGCTTCCTCGTCCTCTCCGGCGAGGCGCTCGCGGTCGTCGAGGGCGAGGAGCGTCCCCTGCGGCAGTGGGACTTCCTGCACTGCCCGGCGGGGACGAACCACGTCATCGTCGGGGCCGGTGAGACGCTGTGCGTCG
Source organism: uncultured Actinomycetes bacterium (assembly GCA_963793035.1). Taxonomy (GTDB): domain Bacteria; phylum Actinomycetota; class Thermoleophilia; order Gaiellales; family Gaiellaceae; genus GMQP-bins7. The sequence goes on along the minus strand of CAWBYI010000008.1, from coordinate 56,951 downwards.
TCTTTGCCGTCGGCGCCCGCTGGAACCACACGTATCGGAAGCCGGACGGGACGCTCGAGGAACGGGACGACTGGGGCGCGTACACCGTCGACCCGGCCGCGCAACGGCACGGCGCGGGCGTCTCGGAGGAGACGGCCGACGGGGACGTCGCGTACGCGGACTGGCCCGATCCCGAGCTCACTCGCTATCGCGAAGGGTGGCTCCCGTAGCCGATCCGACGCGGGACGCGAACGGGATCGAGATCCGCCGCCTCGACGCCGGCGAGGCTCGGGTGCATCTCGACGGACTTGCCGCCGTGCTCGCCGACTGCGTCGAGGGAGGCGCGTCCGTCGGGTACCTGAGCCCGTTCTCCCGGGAGGACGCCCGTCGCGTGTACGAGACGTATGCGGCGGAGGTGGAGCTGGGCCGCCGGCTGCTCCTGGCAGCGTTCCTGGACGGCGAGGTCGTGGGAACCGTGCAGGTCGTGTTCGCGCCGCATCCGAACCAGCCGCACCGGGCCGACATCGCGCGGATGCTCGTCCACCGCTCGGCGAGGAGGCGCGGCATCGCTCAGCAGCTCATGGAGCGAGCGGAGCAGGAGGCGCAAGCGGAGGGAAAGACGCTGCTGGTGCTGGACACCGTCACCGGCGACGACGCGGAGCGTCTCTACGAGCGGCTCGGCTGGACGAGGGTCGGCGTCATTCCGAACTACGCCCTCTACCCGGACGGCCGGCCCTGCGCGACGACGGTCTTCTGGAAGGCCGTCTGAGGCTCGTCGCCGCGAGTGCTGCTGCGGATTCCCCAGCCGTACGATTTCGACCTCTCGACGACTCGCTACCGGACGTTCGGGAACGACCGCGCGACCGTATGGCACGAGGGCGGCCTGCACCGCGTGGTCGCAGGCCGTGAGATCCGCGTCACGGCCGCGCCCGGGGGCGTCCGGCTCGACCCCGGCGGGCGCGTCGCGGCGGCCGAGGTCGCGGGGCTCCTGGGCCTCCCGTTCGACCTCGCGCCGTTCCATGCGTGGGCGGCCACGGATCCGATCCTCGGGCCGATCGTCTCTGCCCTCGACGGCTTCCGGCCGACCCTGAATCCGCAGCCGTTCGAGGCGCTGGTAGTGGCGATCACGACCCAGCAGATCTCGCTTCGCGCCGCGGCGGCGATCAGGGCGCGCTTCGTCCAGCGCTTCGGGGTGCAGCAGGACGTCGCCTGGGAGTTCCCGGCCCGGGAGCGCATCGCGCGGACGAGACCGGAGGAGATCACTGCGATCGGGTTCTCGACGCGCAAGGCGGAGTACGTCGTCGCGCTCGCCCGCTCGGATCTCGACTTCGACGCCCTCCCTGCGCTTTCGGACGAAGAGGTCATCGCCGCGTTGACCGCGCTGCCCGGTCTCGGTCGCTGGACCGCCGACTGGTACCTCGCGCGCCACCTGGCACGCCCGCGGGCCTGGCCCGCGGGCGACCTCGGCCTGCGCAAGGCCGTCTCGACCTTCTACGCTGACGGCCGCTCGTTGTCGATCGAGGAGGTCCGCGTCATGGGCGAGCGCTTCGCGCCGTTCGAGAACCTGTCCGCGCAGTTCCTGCTCGTGGGAGCGAGGATGGTCGGATGAACGTCCGGCGCGCCGTCGCCGAGGACTATGAGGCGGTCGCCGAGCTCTGGCGCGAGTTCGACCACGAGGTCCCTCCGCCGACGCACGAGGGGCCCGCGGACATCGACAAGGAGCTGCGCGAGATCGCCGAGATCATCGAGTCCGAGATCGCTCTCGTCGCCGAGGACGAGGGGCGGCCGGTCGGGTTCGCGCTCGCGCGGAACCGCGGCTCCGGCTACGGGACGCTCACGGACATCTACGTGTCGCGCGACGCGCGGCGGAGCGGCATCGGGACGGAGCTCATGCGGGAGGTCCTCTCGGAGTTTCGCTCCCAGGGCGTGACGCAGCTCGACCTGGAAGTGCTCGCGTCGAACGCCGTCGCGCGCTCGCTATATGCGCGTTGGGGGCTTCGGGACGAGGTCATCGTCATGACCGGCGCGATCCCCGACCTCGAAGCGAAGCTCGGGGCGCAGGAGTCGTCCTCGTTCGGCTCGATCCACCTCCAGTCGGACGATCTCACGCTTGCGGAGCAGGCGGTCCGCCAATTCCTACCGCGGATTCCCGGTGGCTCGCGTGGCTCGCTCGTCGCGCCTCCCCGAAACGGCTGGATCGGCGTCTACGACGAGGCGTGCGACCGCAATCCGGACCTGCTGCGGCAGCTGGCGCGCGAGCTTTCGAACCGGACGGACGCGGTCGTGTGCCTTCTCGGCCTCGAGCGCCAGGAGCTCGTGCGGATGATCCTCTTCGAGCGCGGGAGCATCGTGGACGAGTACCTGTCCGTGCCCGAGTTCTACGGGCCGCTGCCTCCAGGCGACGTGGTGGGTCTCGCGGCCAATCCAACGGTCGTAGCCCGGCTCACCGGCGCCGAACCTGCCGAGGTCCGCCGCATCGCGAGGACGGCTCCTGCGCCGGCCGACCTTCCGCCCGCCGCCGAGCTGCTCACGGCGCTCGCCGGCGCAATGGGGATCCAGGGCGTGGAGCACGGCTGGGCGGACGCACCCGACCTGCCCGGCGCCGTCCGCATCGAGCGCTCGTGAACGTCCTGCTCCTCCACGCCTGGCCCGTGGACGAGCGCATGTGGGAGCCGCAGGTCGCCGGTCTGCGGGAGGCGGGGCACGCCGTGCGGACACCGCGGCTCTACGGCCGCGGTGCGTCGATCGACGGCTGGGCGGCGGAGCTCCTCGGCGAGGAGCAGGGCTCGTTCGTCGCGGTCGGAGCGTCGATGGGCGGCTACACGGCGCTCGCGCTCGCCCGGCGCTCGCCGGAGCGCGTGGTCGGGATCGTCCTCGCCGGCTCGCGTGCCGCGGCCGACAGCCCCGAGCGCAGCGCCGCGCGTGGCGAGACGATCGATCGCCTTCGCTCCGAAGGCACGTGGCCGGAGCTCGCAACCGACGTCGACCCGGAGGACCTGGCGGTCGCACAGGAGGCAATGCGCGATCGGTCGGACGCGTCCGGGGTCGTGGCGTCTTTCGGCGGCCCGCTGCTCGTCTGCGTAGGCGACCGCGACGAGGTCGTCCCGGTCGAGGAAGCACGTGCCATCGCGGACGACGCGCTGCGCGGCTCGTTCGAGCTCTTCCCCGGCGCCGGCCACCTCTTGAGCGTCGACCAGCCCGAGCGCTTCAATGACGTCTTGGACGAGTTTCTGTCGCAATGGACATGACGCTCGACGAGCTTCGGAGGCGCCTCGGCGAGGAGGGGCTCGCCCTCGTCGATGTGCGCTCCCGGCTCGAGTTCGACGGGGTCGCGCAGGCCGCCTGTGACCCGCGCCACGGGCACATTCGAGGCGCGCTCAACATCCCGCTGGAGGTGATCCTCGAGTGCACGTCCGCGGAGCAGGTCCTGACTCTCGTCGGGCTTCCCAAGGGCACGGAGGTCGTCGCGTACTGCCACAGCGGGAGCCGCTCCGCGTTCGCAGCCCAGGTTCTCCGGGGTGCCGGGTACGAGGCGCGGAACTACGTCGGCAGCTGGCACGAGTGGTCGCGGGACGACAGCCTCCCCGCAGAGCTCAGCTAGGCCGGCGGGATCACGACGCGCCGGATCGAGCTCCTGATCACCGTCCCCATGCGGGTCGCGTAGACACACGGCACGCCGTCCGCGCGGAAGGTCGGGCGGCAGAACGCGGGGCCGAGCCCGAGCGTCTCGACCGCGCCGCGTAGCCACAGGTCGAGCACCTGCCTCACGTGCGTTTGCCGGATCCGAAGCTGCGCCGTCACGGCTCGACCGGTGGCCGAGGCAGACGCGTGGAGCCCGCGGGCGGAGCCTCCGTCGAGCCGGTAGCTTCGGGAATGTGTGCGCGGCGGGCGCTCCGCCGGCGCCGCCGGCCGCGACGAGAGCCGTCGCGACGGCGGCGAGAACGAGCCTCATCCCGCCTCGGCGAGCTCGAGAAAGGCGCTCGCGAGGCGCCTCCCCTGCTCGTTCCACTCGGCGATGCGCGTGCTCGTCTCGGCGAGGAGCTCGTCGGGAGTCATCGGGAGCTCGTGGCCGTCTTCGGAGACCCAGGCGTCGATCATCGCGTGCGTTACCTCCGCGTGGAACTGGATCCCCCAGGCTCTGCCGAGGCGGAACGCCTGCGTGCATGCCTCGCTCGCCGCGAGTTCGGTCGCCCCGTCGGGCACCTCGTACGTGTAGTGGTGCCACTGGAACGCGTGCGTCTGCGCCGGCAGCGTGCCGACGACCGGGTCCGCGCCTCCCGCCTCCGTCAGCGCGACGTCGTACCAGCCGATCTCCGCGACCTCTGCCGGCCCCACCCAGCTCCCGGCGGCGCGGGCGAGCAGTTGCGCGCCCAGGCAGACGCCGAGCGCAGGAACGCCTGCGTCCAGCACGCCGCGCAGGAACTCCGCCTCGCGCCGGAGCCACGGGAAGTGCTCGTCCTGGTCCGGGTGCATCGAGCCTCCGAAGACCATGACCGCGTCGTACGACTCCGGCCCGTGCGGGGCGCTGCCGAGCGGTACCGACCAGCGCTCGAGCGTGTGCCCCGCTCGAACCGCCTCGTCGTCGAAGACGCCGCCATGGACGGTGGGGCCGTGGGTGACTGACAGGACGCGCATTTGCTCCTTTGCATTAAACTTGTGGTTGCCGCACGGTTAGAACCTTGTAAAGGTGGGTAGAGGGGGGACCTGATGCCGATCGTCACTCAATGCACGGCGCCTGGATGCAAGACGCTCACGATGGGCCTGTTCTGCGTCGATCACGAAGCGCGGGTCACGAGGGTCTTCGTCCGCGGTCGGCCGTGGTCTCCCGCCGCCGCGTCGCAGTCGATCCAGTCGACGCTGACGTTCTCCCCGATGATGCTCAACTCTAGAAGAGGGTGGGCGCAACGGGAGGCGGCTCGAGTCCTCCGCTAGCCGGGATCCCCGCCTCGTCCAGCAGTCCGCGAAGGATTGCGGCGCTTCGCGGCGCGAAGTCGTCCCGGTTGTTGTTGAACATCGCGTAGACCTCGTCCGCCTCGTCGGCGAGCCCGGAGAGCTTGTCGACCCACTCGCCCAGCTCCTCCTCCGAGTACATCCAGTCGAACCGCTCGGACGACTTCTCGGCCTTGATGTTCCACGTCTTCTCGTTCCGCCCGTGGAAGCGGACGTAGACGAGGCCGTGCGTCGCGACCGCGTGCCGTGCGACGACGTTCGAGGCACGGGTCATCGGCGTGTCCAGGGAGACGTAGGCGAGGCCGGTCTCGCGCAGGAAGTCGATCGTGTCGGCGCGTTCGCCCGGCTCCATCCACGACCGATGTCGGAACTCGACGAGCGGCACCAGCGGCGCGAGCCGTGCCGGCGCGCGCGTGAGCTCTGCCTTCGCCGCGTCCGACTTCGTGAACCGCGGGTGGTACTGGAGCAGGATCCCGCGCAGCTTGCCCGAGAGCTCGAGAGGCTCGATGGACTCCCGGAACCTCGCGAACTCCTCGTCGCTCGGCTCGCCTTCGTGGAACGTCATTGTCTTGTGCGCCTTCACGTGGAAGACGAACTCAGGCGGGGTGCGCTGTGCCCAGCGTCCGGTGACCGCGGGGTCCGGAAGGTGGTAGTAGGGCGAGTCGACCTCGACCGTGTCGAAGCGCTCGCCGTAGTAGCGGAGCCGTGCCGCACCCGTGGAGACGCCGCGCGGGTACCACGTTTTCACGAGCCCCTCGTCCGCGAAGCTGCAGACGCCGATCCGCACCGTCGCTGCCACGCGCGCAAGCCTACGGGTCGCCACCGGCGCCGCTCCTAGAATCCCGCGCATGGATCCACGCCCGATCGGCGTCTTCGACTCGGGGATGGGCGGACTGACCGTCCTCCACGAGTGTCTCGTAACCCTCCCGCACGAGGACTTCGTCTACCTCGGAGACGGCGCGCGGCTTCCCTACGGCCCGCGGCCCCTCGTCGAGCTCCGCCGCTTCGCTGCCGAGATCGGCGCCTACCTGGAGGCGCTCGGGGTGAAGCTCATCGTCGCGGCGTGCAACTCCGCCACGGCGGCCGCGCTCCCGGATCTCCAGCGGCGTCTCGAGGTTCCCATCGTCGGTGTGCTCGCCCCCGAGGCGCACGCCGCCGTGCTCGCGACCCGGAACCGCCGGATCGGGCTCCTCGCGACCGAGGCCACGGTCGCGAGCGGCCGCTACCCCGAGCTCGTGCACTCGCTGGACGCCGGCGCGGAGGTCGTGTCGCTCGCGTGTCCGCGCCTCGTGCCGCTAATCGAGGGCGACGACCCGTTCGGTGAGGCCACTGCCGACGCGGTCCGCGAGTACGCCGCCCCGCTCAAGGACGCAGAGGTCGACACCGTGATCCTGGGCTGCACGCACTACCCGCTCATCCGGCCGATCTTCCAGCGCGTCTTCGGGCGCGGCGTCACGCTCGTCTTCTCCGCGGAGGAGACCGCGCGGGAGGTCGCCGAGACGCTCGCGCGGAAGGGTGTCGAGAACGCCGACGGGCGCGAAGGCACGTACCGCTTCCTGACAACCGGGGATCCGGGCCACTTCCGCGAGATGGGCCGCCGCTTCCTCCAGCTGCCGATCGCCGAGGCCGAGCACGTCGATGTCGCGAAGCTCCAGGCGGCGGCCGCATGACGCAGTCGTGCTGCCGGGAGGGGGAGCGGGGGAACCGCAGGGTTCCCCCGAGAGGACGCGCCGACGCGAAGCGTCGGCGTCAGCGCGGAGGGGGCTCGTGGGGGAAACCGGGTTTCCCCCACGCGACCGAGCCGAAGGCGAGGTCGGCGGCATGACCGAGCGAGCCGACGGACGGCGGAGCGACCAGCTCCGCGAGCTCTCGATCACGACCGACTTCCTCGAGCAGCCGCACGGCTCCGTCCTCTACGGGCAGGGCAAGACGCTCGTCCTCTGCACGGCGACGATCGAGGAGAGCGTCCCCCGGTGGCTCTACGGCAAGGGACAGGGCTGGATGACGGCGGAGTACTCGATGCTTCCCGCCTCCACCGGCGAGCGCACGCAGCGCGCGGTCTCGCGCGGACGGCCGGACGGCCGGACGGTCGAGATCCAGCGGCTCATCGGCCGCGCGCTCCGCTCGGTGTGCGACTTCGAGGCGCTCGGTGAGCGCACGCTCTGGCTGGACTGCGACGTGCTCCAGGCGGACGGCGGGACGCGCTGCGCGTCGATCACCGGCGCCTGGATCGCGGCCGCGCGTGCGCTCGATCGCTTCGGCCTCTCGAAGGCGCTCCGCGGCTCGGTCGCCGCGGTCTCCGTCGGGATCCGCAAGGGCGAGGCGCTGCTCGACCTCGACTACAAGGAGGACTCCTCCGCCGAGACGGACATGAACGTCGTCATGACCGGCGAGGGAGAGCTCGTCGAGGTGCAGGCGACCGCAGAGCGGGAGCCGTTCTCGCGTGACCTGCTCGACGACCTCCTCGATCTCGCGGGCGGCGGCATCGAGCAGCTCACCGCTGCGCAGCGCGAGGCCGCGGCCGCGCCCGCCGCTTGAAGCTCGTCCTCGCCTCGCGGAACGAGAACAAGCTTCGCGAGCTTCGACATGCGCTTCCGGCATGGGAGATCGCGCTGCTCGACGCCGACGACGAGCCGGTGGAGGACGGTCGCACCTTCCTCGACAACGCGCGCATCAAGGCACGGCATGGAAGGGCGCACGCGCGGATGGAGGACTGGGTCGCCGGCGAGGACAGCGGCATCGAGGTCGCGGCGCTCGGAGGGAAGCCGGGAATCCACTCCGCGCGCTGGGCCGACGACCCGGTGGAGCGTCTGCTCGCCGAGCTGCAGGGAATCGTGGACCGCCGGGCGCGCTACGTCTGCGAGCTCGTCGCGCTGGCGCCCGACGGGTCGGAGGTCCTCGCGACCGGAACGCTCGAGGGAATCGTGGCTGACGATCCCCGCGGCGACGAGGGCTTCGGCTACGACCCGATCTTCGTTCCGCTCGGGGAGACCGAGACGGTGGCCGAGCTCGGCAACGGGTGGAAGGCGGCGAACTCACACCGTGCGAAGGCCGCGGCCGCGCTCGCCGAGGCGCTCGAGCCCTACGCACCGACACTTCGCTAGCGCCGAAGGAGTGCTAGCGTCGGCGCCCGTGAACGCGGAGCAAGCGCTTGCCGAGCTCATGGACCTCTCGTCCCAGGTCGAGGCCGCCCTCGTCCTTCGTGGCGACGGCTCGGTGCTCGCATCCTCGAGCGAGGACTCCGCGGCCACGGAGTCGCTCGCACGCAGCGCGCTCGACCTCGTCGCGGCGGCGTTCGAGCTGCGCTCGGGCCAGGAGGTGACCCGGGTCGAGGTCGAGCTCCAGGAGGGCGGCGTGTTCGTCCTTCGCGACGGCGGTCGCACCATCGCCGCGCGGACGGCGCCAGGCGCGACGCCCGGCCTTGTCGTCTACGACCTCCGCACCTGCCTCCACCACATCGAGGACGCGAAGCCGAAGCGGCGGAAGCCGAAGGAAGAGGGCGCGGAGGAGAGCGCATGAGGCGGCTCATCCGCATCGCGGTCGTCGTCGCCCTGACGGTCTGGGCATGGCGGCTGCTCGTCGCGCGCCGCGGGCCGCACGAGCGCGCCGGCGTCTCCTACGCGGACGGGTCGTCGCTCGTGCTGGAGCCAGGCACTCCAGGGTTCGATCGTCTGGCCGAGGCGGCTCGGCCGGCGCTTCGCGCGTGAGCGTCCACGAGGACGACGTCGAGCTCGGGCGTCTCGTCGTGGAGCGCGCGCTGCTCGAGGGCGACTTCGTCCTGCGCTCGGGCAAGCGCTCGACCTGGTACCTCGACAAGTACCGCTTCGAGACCGAGCCGGAGCTCCTGCGCGCGCTCGGCGAGCGTCTCGCGCGGGTCGCGTTCGCGTGCGAGCCCGACGCGGTACGGCTCGCCGGCCCGGCTCTCGGAGCGGTCGCGTTGGCAGCTTCGGCGGCAATGGCGTCCGGACTCCCGTTCATCATCGTGCGCGGTGAAACCAAGGAATACGGCACGGCGAACAGGATCGAGGGCCCCTTCGAGCCGGGCGAGCTCGTCTGCCTGCTCGAGGACGTGGTCACGTCCGGCGGCGCGCTCGCCGAGGCGGTGTCGGCCCTCCGGGCCGAGGGCCTCGTCGTACGAAATGCCGTCTGCGTCGTCGATCGTGGAGAGGGCGGCTCGGACGCTCTCGCGCGCATCGGCGTGCGGCTCCGGACGCTTTTCCACGCGGAGGAGCTCCTGGAACTGCGAAAAACCGCCGGAAAACAGCATGGTTGAGCCAAATCCGGGAGACTGTTAGGGTCCTCGCAGTTCCCGTGACACCGAACCCGACGTAGGAGGAGGGACAGTGACTAAGCAGGAGTTCGTCGACGCGGTCGCCGACAGGGCCGGGATCGGCAAGGGCGAGGCCGCGAAAGCGGTCGACGCAGTGCTCGACACGATCACCGAGACGCTCAGGAGGCGCGACTCCGTCACCTTTACGGGCTTCGGCAAGTTCTCGACCTCGGCACGCGCGGCCAGGATGGGCGTCAATCCGCGCACGGGAGAGAAGGTCCAGATCGCGGCGACGACCGTGCCGAAGTTCTCGGCCGGCAGCAGCCTGAAGAGCTCGGTCAAGGGCGGCTAGGCGCCGCACGAGATTCCGACCAGGGCCGGTTCCTCGAGGAGGAGCCGGCCCTTTCGCCGTTTCTGGGAGCGTTTCTGCCCGGTCTTGTATGCGAACGTATGTTCGTCTAGGCTCGAACGATGCAGCTCTCGTTCGATGCCGCCGACCGGCTCGTCGAGCTCGTGCAGGCGAGGCACGGTCCGGTCGGCGCGGACGAGGCGGCGCGGGTGCTGTTCGCGCTCGAGCGGGCCCCGGCCGCGCTCGCCCGCTCGCTCCTCGGCGACGTCGTCGACGGCGACGCGCGGCTTTCCTTCATCGGGACGCGCATCGGCCTCGCGGACGATCCGCACGCGGACGTGCCGCTCGAGGAGGCCGAGCTCGTCGTCTTCGACCTCGAGACGACCGGGCTCTCCGCGAAGACCTGCCGCATCTGCGAGATCGGGGCCGTGCGCGTGCGCGCGCTCGAGATCGTCGACACGTTCGAGACGCTCGTCGATCCGGGCACCGCGCTGCCGGGCCTCGTCGCGGCGCTGACCGGAATCCGGCAGGAGGACCTCCGGAAGGCGCCGCGCGTCGAGCTCGCGCTCAGGCGTTTCCTCGAGTTCGCGGGCGACGCCCCGCTCGTCGCGCACAACGCTCGCTTCGACGTGTCGTTCCTCGACCGCGCGGTCGAGGGTCTGACGGGCCGCCGCTGCGCCGCGCCCGTCCTCGACACCGTCTGGCTCGCGCGCCGCCTGCTCGCCGGCCGGAGCGAGCGCGTCTCGCTGCGGCAGCTCTCGCATTTCTTCGGCGTGTCGGTCGAGCCATGCCACCGCGCGCTTCCGGATGCGATCGCCACCGCGGAGATCCTCATCGGGCTCATGGGCCTCGCGCAGGAGCGCGGCGCCCGCACCGTCGGCGATCTCGTCTCGCTGGCGGCGCCGCGCGCGCGGCAGCTCGGCGCGAAGCGCTCCCTCGTCGCGGGCGCTCCGACCCTGCCCGGCGTCTACCTCTTCCACGACCGCCACGGCACGGTGCTCTACGTCGGCAAGGCGCGCGACCTGCGCGCGCGCTTGCGCTCGTACTTCTCGGGTGGACGACAGCGCCCCTCGGTCGAGGCGGCCCTCGGGGCGCTCGACCGCGTGGAGTGGCGCGTGCTCGGGTCGGAGCTCGAGGCCGCGCTCGAGGAGCTCCGCCTCCTCCGCGAGCTGCGCCCGCCGGCCAACGCGCGTTCCGCGCGGCCCGAGCGCTACGTCTACCTCGAGCGCCGCGAAAAGGGCTGGAAGGTCGTGTCGGAGCCGGGTCCGTTCGGGCCGCTCCGCAGCAAGCGGCGCGCGCAGCTCGCGGCGCGCGCGCTCGACGGGTTCGAGCTGGACGACCCCGTGGACGCGGTGCCGCTGGCCCGGGAGAAGCTCGCCCGCCTTTCCCGAGACCTCCGCTTCGAGGACGCGGCGCGGATGCGCGACCGGCTCGGCGCGCTCGAGGAGCTCGTCGCGCACGTCACGGAGCTCGAACGCCTGCGCAGGGCGCGCCTCTGCATCCTCGCGCCGGCGCGGGAGCCCGGCTTCCGGCGCGCGTTCCTCGTCGCCGGTGGGCGGGTCGCGAGCGTGCGCACCGTCCCCGACGGCGAGGCGGGCGCGCTCGAGCTCCGCGCCGCCCTTGCCGAGACCGCGCTGGCGGCCGCGGGAGCCACCGCGCCGTCCTACGCCCCGAGCGACGCCGACGACCTGCTCGTCGTCTCCGGCTTCGTCCGGCGTCCTGGGCCCGAGCTCCGGATCGTCCCGCTCGAGCGCGGCGGACGACGACCTGATGGCTCAGAAGCACGAGGTCGCGAGGATCCTTGCCGCGTAAGGCGCCGAGCCGCTTGTGTGCGGGCGCCTCTGACGCCGTCCTTACGATGGCGACATGGCGGACGCCAACTTCGCCGACCGGCTCGGCGAGGCCGTCGAGCACAAGCGAACCCAGCTCGTCGTCGGTCTCGACCCGCGCCTCGACCTCCTGCCTGTCGAGTTGCGCGGCGAGGCGGTCCTGGGCCGTGCCGCCGCGGCGTCGGCGGTCGCGCGGTTCTGCAAGGGAATCATCGACGCGGTCGGCCCGTACGTCGTCGCCGTCAAGCCGCAGTGCGCGTTCTTCGAGGAGCTCGGCTCGGACGGCGTGCGCGCGCTCGAGGAGGTCTGCGACTACGCGCGCTCGATCGGCATCCTCGTGCTCGTGGACGCGAAACGGGGCGACATCGCCTCGACGGCCCGCGCGTACGCAGCCGCGTTCCTGGAGCCGCGCGAGGGCGGCGCGCCGCTGGCCGATGCGGTCACGGCGAGCCCGTACCTCGGCCACGACGCGAGCGAGCCGTTCATCGCTGCCTGCCGACGGCACGGGGCCGGGGTGTTCTTCCTCGTCCGTACGTCGAACGCGGGCGCGACCGAGGTGCAGGATGCCACGCTCTCGGACGGGCGCATGCTCTGGCAGTACCTCGCGGAGCTCGTGCACGAGTGGGGGCAGGGCCTCGTCGGCGAGCGTGGCCTCTCGAGCGTCGGCGCGGTCGTCGGCGCGACCCATCCGCGAGCGGTGTCGCAGGCGCGGAAGCTCATGCCGCAGACTCCGATGCTGCTTCCCGGCGTGGGGGCGCAGGGCGCGACTCCGGCCGACGTCGCGCGGGCGTTCACCAGCGGCCCGGCGAGCGCGCTCGTCACCGCGTCGCGGTCCGTCATCTATGCATTCAAGAACTCCGAGGAGGACTGGCGGACTGCCGCAGGCTCGGCGGCGGAGCGCCTCTCGACACAGGTGTGGGCTGCAGCGGGCTGGAAGTAGCGCCTCCGTAGAGCCGACGAGAGGCGTCGGTAGAGTGTGCCGCCGGTGATGACGCCTTTGTCGCGTCCGGGGGTGCGCCGAGGCCTGACTTCAGCTGCCGCCTTCCTCGTCGCCGTCCTCTCCTGGACGGCAGGCTCGGTGGCGCCGGCGCAAGCCGCGGACACCCCGCCGGAGCTCCAGGCGGCAGCCTGGTATCTCGTGGGCCAGGATGGCGACGTGCTGGCCGAGCGGCGAGCCGACGAGCGGCGCGCGATCGCCAGCATCACGAAGCTCATGACCGCGGTCGTCACCCTCGAGCACGCCTCTCTCTCGGAAGAGGTCACGGTGGCGCCCCGCGCGGCTCGCATCGGCGAGTCGACCGCGAACCTCCGCACGGGCGAGCAGTTGCCCGTCTCGACGCTCCTGCGGGCGCTGCTCGTCGCGAGCGCGAACGACGCGGCCGACGCGCTCGCGACGCACGTCGGCGAAGGCTCCACGGCGCGCTTCGTCGAGCTGATGAACGCGAAAGCGAGCGCCCTCGGGATGGAGGAGACGCACTTCGTGAACCCGCACGGGCTGGACGAAACGGGGCACCTCTCGAGCGCCGAGGACGCGACGAAGCTCCTGCGCTTCGCGCTCGGCATCCCGTTCATCCGCGACGCGGTCGACCGGAGCTCGGTCGAGCTGCCCGGTGGGCGCGAGTTTCCGACCACGGACGATCTGCTCGACAGCTGGCCCCCGCTCCTCGGGGGGAAGACGGGTCACACGGCGGACGCCGGCTGGTCCGAGACCGCAGCGGCACGGGCCCGCGGCGTGACCGTGTACGGCACCGTGCTCGGCGGCGCGAGCCGTACTGGGCGAAACGAGGCGCTCCAGGATCTCCTCTCGTACGGGCTCGGCCAGTACCACCGCGTCGCCGCGATCGACGCGACGCGGACGTACGCGGAGGCGGAGACGGGCTATGACCAGCCGGTCGTCCGGCTCGTCGCTCCGCGGACGGTGGGCGTCACGGTGCGCGAGGGCAAGCCCCTCGTCGAGCGCATCGTCGCCCCGGGCGTTGTCGAGCTGCCCGTGCGGAAGGGCCAGCGCCTCGGGAAGGTCGAGGTATACGACGGGAGCCGGCTCGTCGCGTCGTCGAAGCTCGTGGCCGCCGAGAGCATGTCCGAGCCCGGTTGGCTCGGCAAGGCGTCCTGGTATGCCCAACAAACCGCTGCCAACCTGTGGGGGATCTTCTCGTGATCGTGACCGTCACCGTCAACGCGGCCCTCGACCGTACGCTGACCGTACCTGTCTTCCAGATCGGCTTCCGCCACCGCTCGAGCGAGGTCATGACGCTCGCCGGCGGAAAGGGGATCAACGTCGCGCGCGCCCTCAAGGGCCTCGATGTACCGGTCGTCGCGACCGGGCTCGCCGGAGGGCGGACCGGCACGCGGCTCGTCGAGGAGCTGACCTCGGAGGCGATCCTCAACGACTTCGTCCGGATCGCGGGCGAGTCGCGCACCTCGACCGCAGTCGCCGACCCCACCTCCGGGACGTACACCGAGATCAACGAGTGGGGCCCCGAGGTGACGGAGGCTGAGCTCGAGACGCTGGTGGAAAAGGTGCATTACCTCTCCCGAGGCGCGGACTTCGTCGTCCTGGCGGGCTCGCTGCCCCGGAAGGTGTCGACCTCGTTCTACGGCGACGCGATCCGCGACCTCGCACGGCGCGACGTCCGCGTCGTCCTCGACAGCGAGGGCGATCCGCTGCGGTATGGCGTCGAGGCCGCCCCGTTCCTCGTCTCGCCGAACCAGACCGAGGCCGAGCAGCTCGTCGGGCAGGAGCTCGAGGACGACGACGACTTCCTCATGGCGCTCGAGGCGATCTCCGAGATGGGGCCGCGCAGCGTCGTCATCACGCTCGAGAACGGCTGCTTCGCGCTGCTCCGGTTCGGGCGCAAGACGAGGCGCATCCGCGCGTTCGCGCCGCACGTGGAGCCCGTCTCGAAGGTCGGCTCCGGAGACGTGCTCGTGGCGCAGTTCCTCGCGGCGCTCGTGGACGAAAAGGCCCCCGAGGATGCTCTCCGCCTCGCGGTTGCGGCCGGGGCGGCGTCGGTACTCGAGCTCGGCGCGGGCCGTTTCGACTCCCAGCTCGCCGCCGCGTACGCGGCCGACGTCGAGCTCGCGGAGCTCCAGCCGGCGCGCTCTTAGGAGTCGTCGCGACCCACTGGTACGATCGGTCTCCAGTTGGTTCGCCGAGCGACAGGACGTCCCAAGCCCAGGCCGGTACGCGCCTGGGCTTCGTGCTTTCGGGGGGTGAGGTGAGCACCGAGCTTCACCCGCAGGATCTCGAGCGGCTCGTCGCGTTCGAGCGGAAGTTCGGGAAGGAAGGCCTCACGTTCGACGACGTGCTCCTGCTCCCCGCGGAGTCGGAGGTGCTCCCGAACGACGTCTCGACGGTCACGCGCTTCACGCCTTCGATCACGCTGCAGATCCCGATCGTCTCCGCGGCGATGGACACCGTGACCGAGGCGCGCCTCGCGATCGCGCTCGCCCGGGCGGGCGGCATCGGGATCGTGCACCGGAACCTCTCGATCGCGCACCAGGTCGCCGAGGTGGACAAGGTGAAGCGCTCGGAGTCGGGGATGATCGTCGAGCCCGTGACGCTTCCGCCCGACGCGACCGTCGCGACGGCGCTCGAGCTCATGGAGCGCTACCGGATCTCGGGTGTGCCGATCACCGACGAGGCCGGAGTGCTCGTCGGCATCCTGACGAACCGCGACCTCCGGTTCGAGACGGACACCTCGCAGCCGGTCTCCGCCCTCATGACGAACCGGAACCTCGTCACCGCTCCGGTCGGTACGACACTCGAGGAAGCCGAGGCGATCCTCCACCGCAACAAGGTCGAGAAGCTCCCGGTCGTGGACGCGGACGGGCGCCTGAAGGGGCTCATCACCGTCAAGGACATCTCGAAGCGGATCAAGTACCCGGACGCGACGAAGGACGACCAGGGCCGGCTGCGGGTCGGTGCCGCGGTGGGGGTCGGGAACGACGCGCTCGAACGGACGGCGGCGCTCGTCGAGGCAGAGGTGGACGTCCTCGTGGTGGACACGGCGCACGGCCACTCGCACGGCGTGCTCGACATCGTGAGGCGCATCAAGTCGGAGCACGACATCGAGATCGTCGCCGGGAACGTGGCGACGGGCGACGGCGCGCTCGCCCTCGTCGACGCCGGCGCGGACGCCGTGAAGCTCGGCGTGGGGCCGGGGTCGATCTGCACGACCCGGGTCGTCGCGGGCGTGGGCGTCCCGCAGGTGACGGCCGTCTACGACGCGGCCCAGGCGCTCGCCGGCCAGGACGTCCCGGTGATCGCCGACGGTGGGGTCCGGAACTCCGGCGACATCGCGAAGGCGATCGCCGCGGGCGCGGACGCCGTGATGCTCGGCTCGATGCTCGCGGGCACCGACGAGGCGCCCGGCGAGGTCATGGTCGCGCAGGGCGAGCGCTTCAAGGAGTACCGCGGCATGGGCTCGCTCGGCGCCATGAAGGCGCGCTCGTTCTCGAAGGACCGCTACTTCCAGGGAGACGTCGAGGACGTGGACAAGCTCGTGCCCGAGGGCATCGAGGGCCGCGTGCCGTACAAGGGCCCGCTCGGGCCGATCGTCCATCAGGTGGTCGGTGGGCTCCGGCAGTCGATGGGCTATGTCGGCGCCGCGACGATCGCGGACATGAAGGAGCGGACGCGCTTCACGCGCATCACGCCTGCCGGCCTCCAGGAGAGCCATCCGCACGGCGTGACGATCACGAAGGACGCGCCGAACTACCGCAGGAGCTGATGGCCGAAGTCGTCCCGATGCCGAGGCCGGAAGCGACGCCAGAGGAGCGCCCGGTCCTCGTCGTCGACCTCGGCGGCCAGTACAGCCAGCTGATCGCCCGCCGCGTGCGCGAGGCGCGCGTCTACTCGGAGCTCGTCAGCCATCGCCTTTCGGCCCGGGAGATCGCGGCGCGGAACCCGGCGGCGCTCGTCCTCTCCGGGGGCCCGGCGTCCGTGTACGCGGAGGGCGCGCCGGTTGTCGACCCGGAGATCTTCACGCTCGGCGTCCCCACGCTCGGCATCTGCTACGGCATGCAGCTCATGGCGCGCGACCTCGGAGGCGCGGTCGACCGCACCGGCGTCTCGGAGTTCGGGAAGACGGAGCTCGAGGCCACCGAATCGGCGCTCTTCCACCACCTGCCCCCGGAGCAGACCGTGTGGATGAGCCATCGCGACTCGGTCACGAAGCCGCCTGCGGGCGCCGAGGTCACGGCGTCCTCGCCGACGACGCCGATCGCAGCCTTCGAGCAGCGCGACCAGAAGCTGTACGGCGTGCAGTTCCACCCGGAGGTCGTGCACACGCCGCACGGCCAGGAGATCCTCAAGAACTTCCTGTACGAGATCGCCGGCGTCCCGCCGACGTGGACGCCCGCGGCCGTCATCGAGGAGCAAGTCGAGCGGATCCGCGCGGCGATCGGCTCCGAGCGCGTCCTGTGCGCGCTCTCGGGCGGCGTGGACTCGGCGGTCGCGGCGCTCCTCGTGCACAAGGCCGTCGGCGACCAGCTGACGTGCGTCTTCGTCGACCACGGCCTGCTGCGAGAGAACGAGGCGGAGCAGGTCGTCGAGACGTTCTCCGGCCACTTCCGCGTGCCGCTCGTCCACGTGCAGGCGCAGCGGCGCTTCCTCGACCGGCTGGCCGGGGTCTCGGATCCGGAGGAGAAGCGGAAGATCGTCGGCGAGGAGTTCATCCGCGTCTTCGAGGAGGAGGCCGCCAAGCTCGGGGACGTCCGCTTCCTCGTCCAGGGGACCCTCTACTCGGACGTGATCGAGTCCGGCGGAGCGGACGACGGCGTGGCGGCGAAGATCAAGTCGCACCACAACGTCGGCGGCCTTCCCGAGGACATGGAGATGGAGCTCGTCGAGCCGCTGCGGCTGCTCTTCAAGGACGAGGTGCGGCGCGTGGGCGAGGAGCTCGGGCTCCCCGAGCGCATGGTGTGGCGCCAGCCGTTCCCCGGCCCCGGGCTCGCGATCCGCATCATCGGCGACGTCACGGAGGAGCGCCTCGCGATCCTGCGGCGCGCGGACGCCGTCCTGCTCGAGGAGATCCGCAGGGCGGACCTCTACCGCGACCTCTGGCAGAGCTTCGCCGTGCTCCCGGCGATCCGGTCGGTCGGAGTCCAGGGCGACGAGCGCACGTATGCGTACCCGGTCGTCATCCGTGCGGTGACGTCGGAGGACGCGATGACCGCCGACTGGGCGCGGCTCCCGTACGAGCTGCTCGAGGTCGTCTCGAGCCGGATCATCAACGAGATCCCCGGCGTGAACCGCGTCGTGTACGACGTCTCGTCGAAGCCTCCGGCGACGATCGAGTGGGAGTAGGGCCGGGCGCCGAGCGATAAGCTCCGGCACTCAGTCATTCCGACGAGTGGGGGTAACGACGTGAGCGATACGCCTATGAACCGACTTGGCGACGATCCTGAAAATCGCCTCAGCGACGACCCGGCGAACAGGCTCGGCGAGGAGCCAGAGCCCGATGCGAAGGACGGCGGCGACGACACGTCCGACTCGTCGGATTCCTCCGACTCGTCGGACGACAGCTCGGACAGCTCGGACGACGCGGACGACGAGCAGTAGCAACCGCCGGTAGGCACGGTGGAGTTCCGCGAGCTGCTGCCGCGCCGCCGCATGGTGCGGCACTACCGGCCCGAGCCGGTTCCGGCGGCGACGGTCCAGCGGATCGCCGAGACCGTTCGTAGGGCGCCCAGCGCCGGGTACAGCCAGGGCCAGCGACTTCTGGTGGTTACGGAGGACCAGGGCCGCGCGGAGATCGCGCGGGTCATGGGCGACGCCGGCTGGGCGTCCGACGAGTTCGAGCCGTGGCTCGAGAGCGCGCCGGTGCACGTCCTCGTGTGCACGCGCGAGGACGACTACCACGACCGCTACCGCATGCCGGACAAGCTCGCCGACGGGGAGGAGATCGACTGGCCTGTTCCGTTCTGGTTCGTCGACGCGGGAGCGGCGCTGATGCTCGTCTTGCTCGCCGCAATCGACGAGGGGCTCGCGGCCGGGCTCTCGGGCGTCCCGCGTGAGGCGGCGTCCGCGCTCCGCAAGCGCTTCGGGATCCCGGAAGACGTGACGGTCGTCGCCCTCGTCACGATCGGCGCACCTGCGCCCGACCCCGCCTGGAGCGCGGTGACGAGCCGCCGGACGCAGGCCCGCCGCGAACCGGCTCAGGTCGTTCGCTGGGAGCGCTGGTAGGGCAGCCCTAGGCGACCGCGAAGCCGGCCAGTCCCTCCGGCTCCTCGGCGAATGTCTCGACGTGGTCGACGCGCGCGCCTCGCGGCCCTTCGCGAGTGAACGCGACGAGACGCTCGACCGCGTCCGGCTCGCCTTCGAAGACCGCCTCCACAGTGCCATCCCGGTTGTTGCGCACCCACCCGGACACGTCCTCGGTGAGCGCGCGGCGGCGCACCGAGTCGCGGAAGAAGACGCCCTGAACGTGCCCGTGGACGACGATGCGCGCGCGGATCACGCCGCCATGGTGGCCGCTCTGGGCGCTACTCGCTCGATCCGAGCGCGTGGCGAGAGAAGAACGACGCGAGCGCTTCGGCCATCCCCTTCGGGTTCTGCACGTGCAGGAGGTGCGTTGCGCCGTCGAGCTCGAAGGGCTCGACGTTCGGAAGCCACGCGAGCAGCAGGTCGCGCCGCTCGGGGAAGGTCGACGCACTGTGCTCGCCGCAGACGGCGAGCACGGGCTGCACGATGCGACGCGCCTCCTCTTGTGTGAACGACCACTGCTGAACGGCGGGCAGCTCCTGGGTGAAGAACGCGTCCGCATGAGCGACGCCCTCCTCGAAGGCCCCCGGGAGCCCCTGCTCGAGCGCGCCCTGGTAATCGGATCCGAACACTCCCGTGAAGAACGTGTCGACGGCGCCGGTCTTGTCGCCGGCGCGATATCGCTGGACAGCGGGCTGCACGAACTCGCGAATGAAGGACGCCTGCGACTCGGTAGGAGGAGCCGGCCGCGCCGCGTCCATGAGGACGAGGGTCTGCACGGCGTCCGGGAAGTCGAGAGCGAGCTGGACTGCGATCAAGGCGCTCGAGGAGTGGCCGACGACATGCGCGCGCTCGACACCGAGCTCGCGCATGAGGAGCCGGCAATGCTCGGCATGGTCGGCCATCGTGAGCGGCCCGTCGATCGGGCTGCTGCCTCCGAATCCGGCGCGGTGGTAGTTCAGTAAGCGGTAGTGATCCCCCAGGGCGCGCTGCTCCAGGAGCGGCTCGGCCCACGTCGCACTCACGCCCCAGTGAACGAGGACGACCGGATCACCCGATCCTCGTACCTCGTACTCCAGTTCGACGCCGTCGACTGCTGCCCGTTCCATCGTCACGACCCCCTCGGCTGTCGATGAAAATAGACTAAACAGAAACTGTAGTCAATTGATCGGTACTGTAGTGGATATGGCCCGCGAGATCAAGCCCTCGCGCCGGCGCTACAACTCGCCGCTGCGCGCCGGGCAAGCCGAGCAAACCCGGCGCCGAGTCCTCGAGGCGGCGTATCGCCTCTTCGTCGAACGCGGGTACGCGGGCACCACGATTGCTCAGGTCGCCGCCGAGGCGCGGGTCTCTTCGGAGACGATCTACCTCGCGTTCGGGGGCAAGCGCGGCCTGCTCGAAGGCGTCATCGAGCTCGCCATCGTCGGCGAAGGCGACCCGCCGACAGAGGAGAACGTGTGGTGGAGCGAGGTCGCGCGGCTCCCGGCCGCCCGCGAACGGCTCGAGAAGATGACCGAGTTCAGCTGCAGGGTCCTCGCTCGTACCGGGCCGATCCACCGGATCATCCGAGGCGCGGCGGACAAGGAGGCCTTCGCCGCCGAGCTCGGCAGCCGACTGCTGCACGAGCGGGTGACGAACCAGACGGAGCGAGTACGCCGCTTCCTTGCCGACGACCTGAGGGAGGGGCTGTCGGTCGTAGAGGCGGGTGAGCGCTACTGCGCGCTCACGAGCCCCGAGCTGTACTACCTGCTCACTGTCGAGCTCGGCTGGTCGGCCGAACAGCACAGGGCATGGCTGACCGAGCTGCTCGAGTCGGAGCTGCTCGGTCTCCACTAGGTCCGGGCGACCACGAGCAGGTACTCGTACTCGTATTCAGCGGGCTCACCCTCCGCAGCCGAGTTCGCGCGCTCGGCGAACTCGCGGAAGTCCCGGTCGAGCGCCGCGAGCCGCTCCGGATCGGCGCCGAGAAGCCCACGGAGCGCGACGAGTGGGCCGAACGTCTCCTCGAAGAACGCGACGTAGTCGCGCGCGTCGCCGGGGCTCCGCTCCACGTAGCGCGTCCTCGTCAGCTCGAGCGAGCCGACTCGGTCGCCGAAGAGCTCGCGCACGTGCTCCTCGCTCCCCCAGAGCACGGGAGGGAGCGCGCCGGGCGGCGGCGGAGGCGCGTGTCTGCCGAAGATCTCGAAGAACTCTCCCGCGACGCCGTCGGGCACGAAGTTCGCCATCCCGATGGTGCCGCCCGGCCGGCAGACGCGGAGCAGTTCGTCGGCTACCTGTTGGTGATCCGGAGCGAACATCGCCCCGAAGGACGACGTGACGACGTCGAAGCTCCCGTCCTCGAAGGGAAGGGCCTCCGCATCGGCTTCCACCCAGTCGAGCTCGAGGCCGAGGACGCGTGCCTCGCGGCGACCGGCGTCGAGGTTCTCCGGCGTGAGGTCGGAGGCGACGACATCGGCGCCCGTCTCGGCCGCGCGGAGCGCGACGTTCCCGCTCCCGGCCGCGACGTCGAGCACGCGCTGACCCGCCGCGATCCCGCAGGCCGCGACCAGCACGGGGCCGACGTCCCAGACGGTCTGCTTCGCAAAGCGGTGGTAGTCGCCGAGCGCCCACATCGCACGGGCAGTCGCCTTCTGGTCGTCGGTTTCTGCTGATTCGCGGGTCGCCATGCGTCCTCCCAACTCGTCGATTCGTGCCAGTGCGGCCGCCTCGGCGAGATACCGAGTGTCCGCGGACGATCGCTGCATCGCCCGACGGTAGGTGGCTCGAAGCCGCGTGTCGTCGCCAAGAACGGCCATTCGGCGGCCGTGTCGGCATGGCCCGGTCCGACTAGCCGCGGTCGGCCACGCTCTCGCGGCCGGCGATGGCGGCGGCAGCGGACCGTGACGGTACGTCGAGCTTGCGGAGGATGTTCGTCACGTGCCGGTGCACGGTGTGCTCGCTGATGACGAGTCGTTCCGCGATCTGCCGGTTCGTGATGCCCTCTGCAAGCAGGCCGAGGATCTCTCGCTCGCGGCTCGTGAGCTCTGCGAGCTGCGTGCCGGCTCCTTCGGCCCCTTCGAGGACGCGCCGCGCGCGATCGGCGTCGACAGCCGCGCCGAGCTCGAGGAAACCGGTGCGGGCCGCGGTCGCCTCTCGTCTTGCGGCCTCCGGGTTGCCCGCCGCGGCGAGACTCGTCGCGAGCGCGAGGCGTGCTTGCGCCGTCTCGAACGGCTCGCCGCACTCCTCGAACCGGTCGCGTGCGTCTTCGAGCAGGTGCCGTGCACGCTCGTGCTCGTCGGCGCTCGCGGCGAGCACGCCAGCCGCCAGGTCCACCGCCGCGCGCAGCAGCGGCGTCCCTGTCCCCCGTTCGACTTCGCGGAGATCCACGAGCGCCGCGGCCGCCTCCTCGAGCCCACCGCGCGCGGCCTGTGCGTGGACGAGGAGCTCGAGCGCCGGGGCGCGGTCGAGCCTGCGCCGCGCGTCGATGCGGCGGAGCAGTCGCTCCAGGATCTCGATCGCGAGGGAGGCATCGCCCTCGCCGAGCGCGATCCGTGCCCGGCAGAGCTCCGATTCGCGTGACGGGCCCGCCTCGTCGAGGAGGTCCGCAGCGTCCTCCAGCCTTCCCTGCCGCCGGCGGAGCTCGGCGAGCGCGACGAGCGGCCCGCCGACCCATGCCGGGCGCGACCGGGAGTAGTCCTGGACAGCCGCCTCGAGCATCGCCTCTGCGTCGTCCCAGCGGCCTCGTCTCATGTCGACCGCGCCATAGTCCGCGCGACAGAACGCGAGCATGTAGCGGCTGCCGTAGCGCTCGGCGAACTCCGCGATCCGGTCGCACCACGAGACGGCGCGTTCGAGGTCGAGGACAGACATGCACGCGGTCACGAGGAAGCAGCAGGTCCAGGCGCTCGAGATCGGCACCGTCGCGTCGCCTGCGAGCGCGATGGTCGTCGCCTCGTCGAGGCGCTCCATCCCCGGCACGACCTCGGCGCAGGCGACGAGCGCCGCGCCCTCCAGCGCGAGGCCGAGCATCTCGAGGTCGGGGACGTCGTGTCGCCGTCCGAGCTCGGCCGCCGATGCCGCGAGCTCAATTGCGCGCTCGGTGGCTCCCGATGTGTGCGCGATGAATCCCTCCTGAAACGCGAGCCACCCGTGCGCCGGGCCCGGCTCGAGCGGGTCGAGGTGGCGATGTGCGCGCCGGAGCCAACCGCTTGCGACCGCCGCGGCGCCGCGAAAGTCGAGCTCGTCGGCCGCCAGCCAGATGGCCATGCGCGCCGCATTCGCTCCGTCGCCGCGCCCGCGGTAGAGCCGGTACGCGCACTCGCGGGCCTCGAAGACCTTCGTCTCGTCGTCGAGCCACCACGCCGCCCAGCTCAGTCCTTCCCAGCTCTCCGCCGTCTCGACATCGTCGAGCGCGGCCGCGAACGACGCTCGCGCGTCCTCCCACCTCCCCGCCGCGAGCTCGGCCCAACCGTCCCGGGGCTCGACGACGCTCACTGCGGGGCCTGCTCCGGGAGCTCGACGATGCCGTCCGGGTCGATCTCCACCGTGACGCGGTCGCCGGGACCCGGGTGCTCGAGTGCGGTCATCGCAGACTCGAGCGTACTCCCGTCGTCGAGCCGGAGCACGAGCCGGACGGTGGGCCCGGCGCGGGCGACGGACTCGACGACGCCGTCTCCCATCGAGCCGTCGTCGATCGGGCGCACGACGACCGACTCCGGCCTGATCGCCGCTCCGTCGCGGACCGACTGCCCGAGGAAGCGGGCGACGTCCGCGTCCGCCGGGCGCGCCCAGACGTCGTCCGGCGTGCCGATCTGCACGATCCGGCCGTCGCGGAGGACCGCCACGCGGTCACCGAGCGCGAACGCTTCGGCCTGGTCGTGCGTGACGTAGAGCGCGGTCACGCCGAGCCCGCCGAAGAGGGACTCGAGATCCGCGAGAAGTCGGTCGCGGAGTCGGCGGTCGAGCGATCCGAGCGGCTCGTCGAGCAGGAGGACGCGCGGCTCGGGGGCGAGCGCGCGGGCGAGGGCGACGCGCTGCTGTTCGCCTCCCGAGAGCGTCATCACGGAGCGGTGCTCGAACCCGGAGAGCCCGACGAGGTCCAGCGCCTGCCCGACGCGTGCCGCGATCTCCTCCGGCGTGTCGCCGCGCATGCGCAGGCCGAAAGCGACGTTGCCACGCACGTCGAGGTGGTCGAACAGGGCGTGGTCCTGGAAGACCATCCCGATCCCGCGCCGGTGCGGAGGAACGGACGCGAGGTCGTGTCCGTCGAGGAGCACGCGGCCGCGATCCGGTTGCTGCAGCCCGGCGACGACGCGCAGGAGCGTGCTCTTGCCCGACCCGCTCGGCCCGAGCACTCCGACGACCTCGCCCTCGGCCACGTCGAGCGACACGCCGTCGAGCGCGAGCCGCTCCCCGAAGTCGACGGTGACGTTTTCGACCGCGAGCATCAGAACCAACCGAGTCGCCGTCTGCCGAGCCGCTCGACCGCGAGGACCGAGATCGCCGCGACGACCATGAGGATTACGGCAAGCGCGTACGCCTGCGCGACGTTCAGCTCGCCGGGCCGGCCGAGGAAGCGGAAGATCGCGACCGGCAAGGTGGGAGCGTCGGGACGCGCGAGGAAGACGGTCGCTCCGAACTCCCCGAGCGAGATTGCGAAGGCGAAGCCGGCTGCGACCGCGAGCGCGCGTCCCGCGACGCGGAGGTCGATCTCCCTGCGCACACGGGCCGGCGACGCTCCGAGCAGAGCGGCTGCCTCGCGCTGGCGCACGTCGATCGCGCGCAGCGTCGGGACGACGATGCGAACGACGAACGGGATCGCGACGAGCGCCTGTACCACCGGCACGATCCACGGCGCGGAGCGGAAGTCGAGGACGCCTTCGTCGAAGGCGATCACGAACCCGAACCCGAGCATCACGGCCGAGGCGCCGAGTGGGAGCATGAGCAGCCCGTCCAGGAGCTTCCCGCCGCCACGGCCGGCGACGGCGAACGCCGCGAGACCTCCGACGGCCACGGCGATCACGGTCGCTCCGGCCGCGTAGACGAGCGAGTTCGCGATCGCCTCCCAGGGCTCCACGAGGAGCGAGCTCGTCGAGTGCGTGAGGCTGCGATAGGCGTCGAGGCTGTGCCCGTCGCCGACCGCGAGCGAGCGCTCCACGAGCGCGGCCAGGGGGAGACCGAGAAAGAGCGCAAGCGAGCCGAGGCTCACGCCGACGATCGCCCACTCACGGACGGTGCGCGGACGTCGCAGAACGTCCTGCTCGCGCCGCACGCCGCGCCCGACGGCGAGTCGCCGCTCGAGCCGCAGCGCCACCGCGACGGTGAGGCAGACGCAGAGGAGCTGGACGAGCGAGAGCACGGCGGCCGCATGGAGGTCGAAGGCCCGCACGGCCTGCGAGTAGATCTCGGCCTCGAGCGTCGAGTAGCTGGGGCCGCCGAGGATGAGCACGACGCCGAAGGACGTGAAGGAGAAGAGGAAGACGATCGCAGCTGCGGCTGCGAGCGACGGCGCGAGCAGCGGCAGGGTCACCTCCCGCAGGCGGCGCCATGGGCCGGCGCCGAGCGTCGCGGCGGCCTCGGAGACCCGCGGGTCCAGCCCGGCCCAGAACGTGCCCACGACGCGGACGACGACCGCGACGTTGAAGAACACGTGCGCGACGAGGATCGCCGCAGAGCCGTGCTCGAGCGGCCCGGGGAGGACGGCGAGGAGCGCGAGCGCGACGACGACGGTCGGCAGCACGAAGGGGACCACGACGAGTGCGCGGACGAGGCTCCGGCCGCGGAAGTCGTAGCGCCCGAGGACGTACGAGGCGGGAAGAGCGGCCGCCACGGTCAGGACCGTTGAGGCAGCCGCCTGCCAGACCGTGAACCAAAAGACGTCGCGCGTGATGGGATCGGTGAGCACGTCGAGCGCCGACTGGCCGTCCGTCGAGCCAAGGCCGCGCTCCACGATCGTTGCGAGCGGGAAGAGGAAGAACAGCGCGAGGAACGCGAGCGGGAGTCCGTACGCGAGGAGCGGGAAGCCGCGCTGGCTCAGCGGAGCACGACGCGAGTCCATGTGTCCACCCACTGCTCCCGATTTGTGCCGATCTCCGCCGGAGGCAGATCGAGCGGGTTCGGCGGCACCGCGGCGTAGCGGTCGAACTCCGGCGGCAGCGCGGCGTCCCGGTTCACGGGAAACACGAACATCGAGAGCGGAATGGCCTCCTGGAAGCGTTCCGAGAGCATGAAGTCCACGAGCTTCCTCGCGCCGCCTCGTTCGGTGCGCCGCGCAGCACGCCGGCGAGCTCGACCTGTCGGAAGCACGTGGCCTCGACGACGGCGGTCGGCGCCTCCTTCGGGCGGGGCTCCGCGAAGATGACCTCGGCCGGCGGGCTCGACGCGTACGAGACGACGATCGGCCGGTCGCCCTTTCCGGCGGAGCCCGAGAAGCGCACGTTGTACGCCTCCTCCCAGCCGTCCACCACCTGAACGCCGTTCGCACGAAGCGCGCGCCAGTAGCTCTCCCAGGCGCTGCCGTCGCCGTACTGCGCGATCGTCGCGAGCATGAACGCGAGCCCGGGCGTCGACGTCGCCGGGTTCTCGACGACGAGGAGGTCCTCGTAGGCGGGCTTCACGAGGTCGTCGAGCGTCTTCGGCGGTGCGACATCGTGCTCGGCGAACCAGGCCTTGTCGTAGTTCAGGCAGACCTCGCCGTGGTCGATGGGGGTGACCCGGTGCTCGGGGTCGAGGACGTACTGCTCGTCCACGGTCTCGAGAGCAGGCGACTCGTAGCTCTCGAAGAGGTCGCCGTCGAGCGCGCGCGAGAGCAGGTTGTTGTCGACTCCGAAGAGGACGTCGCCCTGCGGGTTCCCGGCCGTGAGGAGCGCCTTCGCGACGACCTCGCCCGCGTCGCCGGCCTGGAGGACCTTGAGCGTGAGGCCGCTCTCCTGCTCGAACTCCTGCTTGAGCTCGTCGGACATGACGAACGAGTCATGCGTGACGAGCACGACCTCCGTCGGCGACTCGCCGCCCCCGCAGGCGCCGACCGCGAGCAGGAGAGCGGCCCCGACCGCGCTGATCGACGCCTTGTGCCAAATTGACACTAGGCGTCCTCGTCCGGGCCGGGGCGGATCGCGAGCAGCACGCCGCGGTCGACCCGCACGGTCGCCGTGTCCGCCGTGAAGACGTTCGACACGCCCCGGCTCGAGCCGGGCTCGAGCGTCTCGCCCACGAGCGGGTACGCGAGGCCCTCTGTCGTCACGCCCTCCGCAGGGCCGTTGAGCGCGACGAGCGAGAGCAGCTCGCCGGGCTCGCCCGCGAGCGTCCGCTCGCCACGGACGACGTGGACGTGTGCAGGCCCGAACGAGGCGTCGATCGGCACCGAGCCGTAGCGGGGGGAGGCGAGAAGGAGAAGGGCGGCGAGGAGATGGTCGAGGCGACCGCCGTCGCCGGCGAGGACGTGGATCCGCGCCGGGTCCAGCTCGAGCGCCGCGTCGAGCGCGAGCTCGAGGTCGGTCGCGTCCTTCGCCTCCGGATGGCGTACGAGCTCGACACCCGCCGCCGCAGCGGCTTCGAGCGCGACCGGCGACACGGAGTCGAAGTCCCCGATCGCCGTCGTCGCCGTGAGCCCGAGCACACGCGCGTTCTCGAGACCGCCGTCCGCGGCGATCACGGTCGTGCCGGGCGGCACCCCGAGCGCGGCCTCCCGCGGGGGAGGGGCTCCTCCCGCCACCACGACCACCGCCTCTTCCGCCATGCGCTGCCTCCGCTGGTATTACCCAGATCAGGTTCGCGGGTCGGCGGCGCCTTCGTCCGCCCTCTCAGCCCGGTTGCCCCGAGCTCCCCAAACGCTGCACGGATCGTAGCGCCTGTCCTGCGCGCACGCCGCCAGATCCTGTGCCGATCGGACAACCACGCGCTCACCCACCGGTGGTGAGCGCCGGGACCCGTACCTACCCCCGGTGGGGGATGCGTGGGGTAGGCACCTCACCCGTAATGCGACCTGAGAGTCGGCCAGGTTCTGCGGCACCTCGGCCGGCCGGCTCGAAGGCGTTGCGTACGTACGAACCACGAACGAAAGGAAACGCGTGAGATGAAGCGCTTTGCGAAGCGGCGGTGGCTTCTCCTCGGCGTCGTGACCGTTGTCGCCGGGATGGCGGCGTTCGGCGCGTACGCCTACTGGACGGCGTCCGGCACGGGCGCGGGCACGGCGACCGTCGGAACCGACAGCGGCGTGACGATCGTCGTCACCGACACGGGTGCAGCTCTGTATCCGGGTGGGTCGGCGACGGTCACCTTCCACGTCCACAACGACTCGGGCTCGTCCTCGGTCATGGTCGGCAAGGTCGTGCAGGACGGTCCGGTTACCGGGCTTCCCGTCGGCTGTGCGGCGGCGGACTTCTCGTTCGCGGACGTCACGCTGAACGAGTCCGTGGCGGCCTCCGGGAACGGCGCGAACCACACCGGCACGCTCTCGATGGCGAACACGGGCGCGAACCAGGACGCGTGCAAGAACGCGAGCCCGGTCCTCCATCTGAAGACGGACAACTCGGGCCTCTAGGCGGACTCGAGCGCTGGAGGGGCGAAGCGGCTCGCCCCTCCGGCACATCGCCGGACGAGCAGAGAGGAGACGAGGGAGCCTCATGAACCCCGGAGAGCTGATCAGCAGGGAGCGGCTTGCGGTCGCCGTCTTGGTCCTGCTCCTGCTCGCCGGACTGCTCGGCGTCGGCCTGCTGCACGGACGGGGGGCCGGAAGCCCGGTCGCCCCGGAGGTCGTCCCGGGACCTCAGCCGCCCTCTCCTTCGTCGGCCGGCCCTTCGGGGTCGCCCGGGCCGGGAACGTCTTCGAACGGCAGCCGAGGCGGCACGTCGTCCGATCCCGTGACGCCGAGCGCCGGCAACCCACACGGAACGCCATCGGGCGGCTCGCAGGGCGGCGCGGCCCCTTCCCCCGGCGGGACGGGGCGGCCGACCCCGCCTTCTGCGCCTGCCCCACACTCGCCACCCTCGCCTCCTCCTGCGAGCAAGCCGGCCAACCTGCCGTTCCAGGTCTCCGGGGACGTGAGCGGCCTCGCACCGGGCGCGTCGACGGTGATCGCGCTGACCCTCAGGAACCCGAACTCCGTTCGCATCCGCGTGACGCGCGTGACCGTCGTGGTGTCCGCTGACAGCACGCCGTCCGGATGCTCGAGCGCGACGAACCTCGTCCTGCAGCAGGCGTCCGGGATCAGCCCCGGCTCGCCGGTCACGATCCCGGCCCGCAGCAGCGTCACCCTGAACACCTTCCCGCGCGCGCCGAGGATCGGCTTCCGCGACCTCCGGACGAACCAGGACGCCTGCCGGGGCAAGTCGTTCCGGCTCACGTACACCGGGAGCGCCCACTCGTGAGGCTGCTCCTCAGGTCAGGGCGCTTCGTCGTCGTTCTTCTCCCGTCGCCGTGCATGGCATCGCGATCGGTGCCTACGGCTACTGGACTGCGACCGGGCTCGGCAGCGTCAGCGGGAGCGTCTCCGGGCTCACTCGCCCTCGCCGTCTGCGGCGAATCCGTTCTGGGGCACGGTCCATGTCTCCTGGTCGGCGGTCACGCTCGACCCCCTCCGTTCCGGCGGTCGACTCCGAAGTCACCTTCACCGTCGAGCGGAAGCCTTCGAGCGGCCCGGGCTGGACGTTCGTGTGCGGGACCGGAACGACGCCGAAGCCGTACAACGTGCTCTCCTGCGACGACTCGCCTCCCGCACCGACGACTACGACTACCGCGTCGTCGCCCACTTCCGTTCGTGGACGTCCTCGGCAACTGCATCCGTCCACGCGCTCGTCGACAACGTCGAGCCGACCTCGGCGATCGCGTTCCCCGGAACCGGCCCATATTCGGTGGTCGGTTGGAACGCAGGATGCTCGAGCGCGATCTGCGGCACGGCCTCCGATACCGGCGGCAGCGGTCTGCAGACAGGTACGAGTGAGCATCCAGCGCGGCTCGGGCAACTACTGGGACGGCGTGAGCGCGTTTTCCTCCGCGACCCCCGTCTGGAACCTGGCGAGCGGGACGACCAGCTGGTCCGTACGCCTTCCCGGCGGCGAGCTTCCCGGCCGACGGGACGTACACCGTCGAGTCTCGCGCGACCGACAACGCGCTGAACGTCCAGACGCCCGTCGCGAGCCGGACCTTCACCTTCGACACGACGCCTCCGACGATCGGCCAGTCCGTCATCGCGGCCGCGACGGGCACGAGCCCGGTGGGCTTCGTGAGGCAGGGCGGGACGTATCGCGTGTACGCCGACGCCAGCGACGTGAGCGCCGTCGGCTCGGTGAGCGCCGACCTCTCGAATGTCACGACGGGGCAGACCGCGGTCCCGCTTCCGGCCTGCGTCGCGGGCTGCACGGTCGGCGGTCACACGTACGGGTTCAGGAGCGCGCTGCTCACCGCCTCCGCGCCGCTCGCGCAGGGGAGCAGGAGCTACACGGTCGGCGCGGTGGACGTCGTCGGCAATACGAGCTCTCCGTCGAGCTTCGCGGTGCAGGTGGACAACACGGGTCCTTCGGTCACGACGGTGATCGCGGCGACTACCGGGACGAGTCCGCAGGGCTTCGTGAAGCAGGGCGGGACCTATCGCGTGTATGCGAACGCGAGCGATCTGCCCGCGGCTCCGGGCACCTTCTCGGGCCTCGACGCCGCGACGCTCGCGGCCAACGTCTCCACCGTGAGCGCGGGCCTGAGCGCGGTCGCGCTCACGCCCTGTGGCGGCTGCGGCCCGGGCTCGGGCTACGCCTTCCAGACGGCACAGCTGACGGCCGACGCGGTGCTCGCAGAAGGGAACAAGCTGTACTCGGTCACGGCCGCCGACAACCTCGGCACGAGCGCGAGCTCCTCGGGCGCGAACGTGCAGGTGGACAACACGGGTCCGTCGGTCACGACGGTGATCGCGGCGACTACCGGGACGAGTCCGCAGGGCTTCGTGAAGCAGGGCGGGACCTATCGCGTGTATGCGAACGCGAGCGATCTGCCCGCGGCTCCGGGCACCTTCTCGGGTCTCGACGCGGCGACGCTCGCGGCCAACGTCTCCACCGTGAGCACGGGCCAGAGCGCGGTCGCTGCTCACGCCCTGTGGCGGCTGCGGCCCGGGCTCGGGGTACGCCTTCCAGACGGCACAGCTGACGGCCGACGCGGTGCTCGCAGAAGGGAACAAGCTGTACTCGGTCTCCGCCGCCGACAACCTGGGCACGAGCGCGAGCTCCTCGGGCGCGAACGTGCAGGTGGACAACACGGGCCCGTCGGTTACGACGGTGATCGCGGCGACTACCGGGACGAGTCCGCAGGGCTTCGTGAAGCAGGGCGGGACCTATCGCGTGTATGCGAACGCGAGCGATCTGCCCGCGGCTCCGGGCACCTTCTCGGGTCTCGACGCGGCGACGCTTGCGGCCAACGTCTCCACCGTGAGCGCGGGCCCGAGCGCGGTCGCTGCTCACGCCCTGTGGCGGCTGCGGCCCGGGCTCGGGCTACGCCTTCCAGACGGCACAGCTGACGGCCGACGCGGTGCTCGCAGAAGGGAACAAGCTGTACTCGGTCTCCGCCGCCGACAACCTGGGCACGAGCGCGAGCTCCTCGGGCGCGAACGTGCAGGTGGACAACACTGCGCCGTCCGTCTCCACCGTCATCGCCAACACGACGACGAACCAGCCCGGGTGGCTCAGGCAGGGCAGCGGCTACCGCGTCTACGCGAACGTCACCGAGCTTCCCGCCGGCCCCGGTGCCTCGAGCGGCCTCAACGCATCGTCGATCACGGCCAACGTCTCGAACGTCACGACCGGCCAGACGGCTGTCCCGCTGACGACGAGCGGCTGCCCGTGCACGATCGGCGGCACGAGTTACGCGTATCAGAGCGCGGCGCTCACCTCGAGCAACCCGCTCTCCGCGGGCAGCCAAGGCCTTCACGGTCGGGCCGCCGACAACCTCGGGACGAGCACCAGCCAGAGCGGCAGCGTGACGATCGACAACACGGCGCCGGCGCTCTCGACGCTCCAGATGTTCGACGTCGACGCCGACGGCCGGGTCGACCGCGTCCAGGCGACCTTCAACGAGACGCTGACGGCCTACTCCGCCCCGGCGACGGTCTGGACGCTCGCGAACGCGCCCGGCGGCGCGGGGAA
Organism: uncultured Actinomycetes bacterium; assembly: GCA_963793035.1. Classification (GTDB taxonomy): domain Bacteria; phylum Actinomycetota; class Thermoleophilia; order Gaiellales; family Gaiellaceae; genus GMQP-bins7. The sequence goes on along the minus strand of CAWBYI010000008.1, from coordinate 25,264 downwards.
CACGCTCGCGAGCGTGGCCGTGGCCAGCCCGGTCGCGACGCTCACGCTTGAACGAGGGCAACGTGAACACCGCCAGCGGGACGTTCACCGTGGCGCTCGCGGCCAACGCGAACGGCATCCGCGATCTCGCGGGCAACCAGTCCTCCTTCGCGGCAACGGCCGTGGTCGGACAGGGCCGCGCCGGTTCCCACGAACGTCGTCATGGCGAACGCCTCGACCGTCGGCCGGGCACGGCAGTCGGACACGCTCACCGTCACGTACTCGGAGGTGCTCGACGCGACGAGCTTCTGCTCGACGTGGGCGAACGGGGGCAACCAGACGATCAACGGCAACGGCGTCGTCGACACGCTCATCACGAACGGCGGCACGAGCGACGTGCTCACCGTCGCCGACGTCGGCGCCAACTGCGGTGGCGCGACGAACTTCCAGTTCGGCTCGGTCAACCTCGGCGCGGACTACGTGAACGCGAACACGCTGTTCGCAGGCGGCAACCAGGGGAATCTCCTCTGGAACCCCACTGCGAGGACGCTCAGGATCAGGCTGGCGGCGGGGAACGGGTCGCAGACGGGCGTAGCCGCCTCGATCCCGGTCTACACGCCCAGCACTGCGCTCAGGGACCTGGCCGGCAACACCATGACTGCCACGGCCTTCAGCGCGCCTGCAGCATCCCGGTTCTGAGCCGAGCCGCTCGCATCGTCCCGCGGCGGGCGACAGGCTACGCTCGCCCCGTGACGGGCGCCATCCGGAAGAACACGATTCTGCTCGCGGCGTGCCTCGTCACGCTGTCGGGAACCGTGCAGCTCGTCGTCGCGGTCTCGACCGTGACGCTCGTCCTCGTCACCGGGGTCGAGGGCATCCTCGGGCTCGGCCCGGCGATCTTCCTGACCTCGGCAGCCCTCGCCTCCCTTCCCGCCGGGCGGCTGATGGACCGGCTCGGGCGCGTCCCGGTCATCGCAGGCGGGTTCGTGGTGGGCGCATTGGGCTGCGGCGTGACCGCGTTCGGCTGCGCTGTGGAGTCGGGCGTGCCGGTGGGAATCGGGTTCGCGCTCGTCGGCATCGCCTCGGGCACGATCCTCCTCGCCCGAGCGGCCGGGGCGGACATGTACCCGCCCGAGCGCAGGGCACGCGGGATCTCCTACGTGCTCTCGGGGTCGCTCTTCGGCGCGGCGCTCGGCCCGCTCGTCTTCCGCCCGCTCTTCGCCGGGAAGGACCTCGACGCGGACGCCCTGGTCGTCCCCTGGCTCGTTGGCGGCGCGATCATGCTCATCGGCGTCGCGATCGTGTTGTTCGTCCGCCCGGACCCGCAGAAGATCGCGTATGCGCTCGGCGGGCACCAGCCGACGACCGGCGCTCGCGCGGCGCCCCTCTCCGAGCTCGTCCGCCGCGAGGGGGTGCCACCGGCACTGCTCGCCGCGTTCGTGAGCTTCGGCGTGATGGTCTCGGTGATGAACCTGACGGGCTACCTCATGCTCGACAACGGCCACCACCAGACGGACGTCTTCACGGTCATCTCCGTGCACATCGTCGGCATGTACGCCTTCGTGCTCGTGGTCGGCCCGCTCGTCGACCGGATCGGCCGCAGGCAGTGCGAGGTCGGCGGGCTCGCCGTGATGGCGCTCTCGACGCTCATCCTCGTCTGGGCGGAGAGCATGCTCGGGTTCTCGCTCTCCCTCTTCCTGCTCGGCCTCGGATGGAACTTCTCGTACGTGGCGGCCGCGAGCGAGCTCGCCGACCAGACCGCCCCACACGAGCGCGGGCGGCTGCTGGGTTTCTCGGACCTCGCCTCGGGCCTGCTCGGCGCGTCGCTCGCCCTCACCGGCGGGGTCGTGTACACGCACTACGGCAAGGCGACGCTCGCCCTCGGGGCGACCGCACTCGCCCTCGCGCCGGTGTTCTGGATCGGGCTCGCGCACCGGCGACCGCCGGCCGAGGTGCTCGAGCCTGTCTGATGAGCGTTTTCGCTACAATCGGCCGCCGGCGAACCGCCGGTTCGCCTTTCTCTTCAGATGAAGACGTATACCGCCAAGCCGGGTGAGATCGAGCGCGAGTGGTTCCTCGTCGACGCCGAGGGGCAGACGCTCGGCCGTCTCGCGACCCGCATCGCAGACACGCTCCGCGGCAAGGGCAAGCCGCAGTACACGCCGCACGTGGACACGGGCGACTTCGTCGTCGTCGTGAACGCGGAGAAGATCGCGGTGACGGGCTCGAAGCTCGACTCGAAGCTCTACTACCGCCACTCCGGCTATCCGGGCGGCCTTCGGGTGCGCACGCTGCGCGAGCAGCTCGAGCGGCGCCCGACGGAGGTCCTTCGCAAGGCCGTGAAGGGGATGCTCCCCAAGAATCGCCTCGCCGCGGCGCAGCTGCGGAAGCTGAAGATCTACGCCGGCCCGGAGCATCCGCACGCCGCGCAGGCGCCGAAGGAGCTGGAGCTCCGATGAGCGAGCTGGCGCAGTACCGCGGCACCGGCAAGCGGAAGACCTCGATCGCCCGCGTGATCCTCCGTCCCGGCGACGGCAAGAGCTGGATCAACGGCCGCTCGATCGAGGAGTACTTCCCGCGCGCCGCGCACCGCAGCATGGTGCTCGCGCCCCTCGAGGTGGCCGGCGCCTCGGGCACGTACGACCTGCGGATCCGCGTCCACGGCGGCGGGATCTCGGGCCAGGCCGGTGCGGTCCGGCACGGCGTCGCCCGCGCGCTCGTGGAGGCAGATCCGGAGCTCCGCGTGCCGCTGAAGCGCCAGGGATTCCTCACGCGCGACGCGCGAATCGTCGAGCGCAAGAAGGCGGGCCTGCACAAGGCCCGCAAGGCTCCGCAGTTCAGCAAGCGCTGATCCGGGGTACACCCCGCTTGTGACGGGGCGTCACAAGAAGCGAGATCCCAACGCCGCATGATCGCTCCTTCTCCTCAGACAGCCCAAGATGTGTCCGTGCGGCGGCATTTCGGGACGGACGGAGTGCGTGGCGTCGTGGGCGAGACGCTGACTCCCGAGCTCGTCGAGCGGCTCGGACGGGCGATGACGCTGTGGTCCGGACGTGCCCGCGTGCTCGTCGGACGCGACACACGCGGGTCGGGGCCGGAGCTCGAGGACGCACTCGCGCGGGGCATCGTCTCCGCCGGCGGCACCGCCGTCCTGGCGGGAGTTCTGCCGACGCCGGCCGTGGCCCTCCTCGCGCAGGACCTCGGCGCCGTCGTCTCCGCCTCGCACAACCCGCCGGAGTACAACGGCGTGAAGATCTTCGACCGCGAGGGCCGCAAGCTCACCGACGCCGAGGAGGAGGAGATCGAGGCGCTCTTCGACGCGCCGGCGCGCGGTGACGGCTCCGTCGAGCAGCTCGACGGCGCGGGGGAGAGCTACCTGAACCACGTGGTCGAGCGCTTCGGCTCCGACCTCGCCGGCTTCCACGTTGTCGTGGACTGCGCGAACGGCGCGTTCTTCGAGCTCGCGCCCGCTGCCTTCGACGCGCTCGGCGCGCAGGTGACGACGATCGGCGTCGAGCCCGACGGGACGAACATCAACGACGGCTGCGGCGCGATGGACCTCGCGGCTCTGAGCCGCAAGGTCGTCGAGGTCGGCGCCGACCTCGGGGTCGCGTTCGACGGCGACGGAGACCGCATGCTCGCGGTCGACGAACGGGGCGAGACGCTCGACGGCGACCAGATCCTCGCGATCCTCGCGCCGGCGCTCGACATCGACCTCGTCGCGGTGACGGTCATGACGAACCTCGGCTTCCACCGGCTCATGGACGAGCACGGCATCCGGGTCGTGACCACCGCGGTCGGCGACCGCTACGTGCTCGAGGCGCTGCGCGCCGAGGGCGGCATCCTCGGCGGAGAGCAGTCGGGTCACATCCTCTGGCTGCGCGACCACGTGACGGGAGACGGCCTCGCGGCGGCGCTGCTCCTCTGCAGCGCGCTCGGCGGCCGGACGCTGAGCGAGGCCGCCGCGGCGATGACGCGCTATCCGCAGGCGAAGGACAACGTGCGCGTTGCGCGCCGGCCCTCCGACGGCGACATGCCGCAGGCGATCGTCGAGGAAGCGGAGCGCCTGAACGCGGAGCTCGGCGACAGCGGCCGCGTGCTCGTGCGGCCCTCCGGCACGGAGCCCGTCGTCAGGGTGCTCGCCGAAGCCGCGACGGAGGAGGAGGCTGCGCGCATCTCTGCTACCATCGCCGCGCTCGTAGGCAGGGAGCTCGGCTGAGCCCGATGAAGGGCGCCGGCCGGGCTCTTACGCGTTTCCGAGGGCAGATTCGGGTCTTGTCGGGGCGAGGTTTGGAGAGGAGACTCAGAACGTGTGCGGGATCATCGGATACGTCGGCTCTCGAAAGTGCAAAGCGATCCTTCTCCAGGGCCTCGAGCGCCTGGAGTACAGGGGGTACGACTCCGCCGGGCTCGCCTTCCTCGAGGAGGACGGGCTCGACTACGTACGCGCGGTCGGGAACCTCGGGAACCTGAGGAACCGCGCCGGCACGAACCATTCGAGCGCGACCACGGGCCTCGGTCATACGCGCTGGGCGACCCACGGCGGCGTCACCGAGGAGAACGCGCACCCGCTGGCCGGATGCGATCCCGATCGGCTGTCGATCGTCCTGAACGGCATCGTCGAGAACTACCGCGAGCTCAAGGAGAGCCTCGTCGCGGACGGGCACACGTTCTCGTCCGAGACCGACGCCGAGACCGTCGTCCATCTCGTCGAGCGCCACTACGAGGGCGACCTCGTCGAGGCGGTCCGCAGCGCGTTCCGCGAGCTCGAGGGGCACTTCTCCTTCGTCGTCATCCACCGCGACCACCCCGGCCTGCTCGTCGGCGCGCGGCACCAGGTGCCGCTCGTCGTCGGGCTCGGCGAGGGTGAGAACTTCCTGGCGTCCAACGCGGCCGCCTTCCTGCGCGAGACGCGTCTCGTGCAGTTCCCGGGCGACGGCGAAATCGTCGCGATCACCACCGAGGGGGCGGCGTTCTCGACCGCTGACGGCGAGGTCGTCCACCACGAGACCGTCGAGCTCGACTGGGACGACGAGAGCGCCGAGAAGGGCGGCTACGAGACGTTCATGCTGAAGGAGATCCACGAGCAGCCCGAAGCCGTCGCCGAGACGATCGGCGACCGCGTGCGTCACGGCCGCCTCGTGCTCGAAGGGCTCGGTATGTCGGACGAGGAGCTCAAGCAGCTGAAGCGGATCGTGCTCGTCGCCTGCGGCACCGCATACCACGCCTGCGTCGTCGGGCGCTACATCATCGAGGAGTGGGCGCGGATCCCGGTCGAGTTCGACATTGCGAGCGAGTGGATCTACCGGAACCCCGTCGTCGACGAGCACACGCTCGTCATCGGCATCTCGCAGTCCGGTGAGACGCGCGACACGGTCGCCGCCGTGAAACTCGCCCGCGACCTCGGTGCCCGGACCGTGGCGATCACGAACATGATGGGCTCGCAGGTCACGCGCGAGGCCGACTCGGTCCTCTACACGCGGGCCGGCATCGAGATGGGCGTCGCGGCGTCGAAGACGTTCACGGCGCAGGTCGCGCTCCTCTACCTCGTCGCCATGAAGCTGGCCCAGGTGCGCGAGACGCTGGCGCCGGGCGAGATCGAGTTCATCCTCGACTACGTCTACAAGCTGCCGCGCAAGATCCAGGCCTTCCTGGACGGCGATCACCCGATCGAGGAGATCGCGCAGCGCTACCACGACGCGCACTTCTTCCTGTACCTCGGGCGCCACATCGGGCTGCCCGTCGCGCTCGAGGGCGCGCTCAAGCTCAAGGAGATCTCGTACATCCCGACCGAGGCGTACTCGGCCGGCGAGATGAAGCACGGCCCGATCGCGCTGCTCGACGAGCAGACGCCGGTCGTCGTCGTGGCGACGAACATCCACGTCTACGACAAGATCGTCTCGAACATCCAGGAGGTCCGCGCACGCGGCGCGCACGTCATCGCCATCGCGACGGACGGCAACGAGGACATCCAGCACCACGCCGACGACGTGATCTACGTGCCGAAGACGCCCGCGTTCCTCCAGGTCGTGCTCGCGATCCTGCCGCTCCAGCTGCTCGCGTACCGCATCGCCCGGCTCCGCGGGCTGAACGTGGACCAGCCGCGGAATCTGGCGAAGACCGTCACCGTCGAGTAGCGCGCGGACGGCGTAGGATCGGGCCAGCGACCGAAGGGAGCTGGCGATGGCGAAGGTGCTGATCCTCGCAGGGGACGCCGCCGAGGACCTGGAGACGATGTACGTCAAGTATCGGCTCTCCGAGGCCGGCCACGAGCCGTACGTCTCGGCGCCGACGACGAGGCCGATCAAGCTCGTCGTCCACGATTTCGAGGCGGACTTCGACACGTACGTCGAGAGGCCCGGCCGTAGCTGCCCGGTCGACGTCGCCTTCGCCGACGTCGAGCCTTCCGAGTACGCGGCGATCGTGATCCCGGGCGGGAGGGCGCCGGAGTTCATCCGCATCGATCCGGACGTCAGGCGGATCGTCGAGCACTTCTTCGCCGAGGAGAAGCCCGTGGGGACGCTCTGCCACGGGCCGCAGGTACCCGCTGCGCTCGGTCTGCTCCGCGGCAGGCGCTCGTCGGGCTTCCCGCCGCTCGCTCCGGACATCCAGCAGGCGGGCGGCGAGTACGTCGATGGCGCCGCCGTGGTCGACGGGAACATGGTCTCGTGCCGGGGCTGGGGCGACCTCGCCGACTGGTCGCGGGCCTTCCTCGAGTCCCTCGACCGCGCGGCCGTTCCCGCCTAGCCAGCACCACAAGACCTCACGGCCTCTTCACGGGATCGTCAAACCCGGTTGGTAGCGTCGTGCGCCGACGAAGCCAACGAGCCATCGGAGGTCAGAGAATGCGAATGCTCTCGCTACGGCGGCCTTCGCCGGCGCTTGTCATTGCGTGCCTCGCGCTCGGAATCGCGCTGGGCGGGACGAGCGTCGCTGCGGTCAGCCAGCTCGGAAGGAACACCGTCGGCACCGCGCAGCTGAAGACGGGTGCCGTGACGAACCCGAAGATCAAGAACGCCGCCGTCACCTCGGCGAAGGTCGCGAACCGCTCGTTGCTGCGCGCCGACTTCGCGCCGGGGCAGCTGCCTGCAGGGGCGACCGGGCCCGCCGGACCGGCAGGGCCTGCCGGGCCGCCTGGGCTGAGCGGCCTCGAGCGAGTCGAGGTGACCAGTCCCACGAACTCGTCGGTGACGCGAACCGCGTCCATGCCGTGCCCGGCCGGGAAGCGGCTGATCGGCGGAGGGGCGCGCCTCAACGGGTCGATTCTCGACAACGTCGCGATCCAGCTGTCGTACCCGGGCGACGACAACACGTATGTCGCGCGGGCGGCCGAGGTCGCGACGAATGCGGGGAGCTGGTCGCTGACCGCGTTCGCGGTCTGCGCCACCGCAAGCTGAGCATGCACGCGTAGGGGGCGAGGCTCTCTCGCCCCCTACTGCGTCTACGCTGCCTCGCGTGAGCGCCGAGCGAGAAGTACAGGCACCGCCGTACAGCACGGCATCGGTCGCGGCGCGGCGGCTTCCGGACGGCGTGGACGGAAGCGAGGTCGTCGCGGTCGAGGAGCCGCTCGAGATCAGGATCGGAGGCCGGCCCGTGGCCGTGACGATGCGGACCCCCGGCCACGACGAGGAGCTCGCGCTCGGGTTCTGCCTCACAGAGGGCCTCGTGCCGGTTGCGGCGCGCGCTTCCGGACGATCTTGCTGCCAACACGGTGGACGTGGACGCACCGGGCTTCGACCCGGAGCGCCTGCAGCGGAGCTTCTACACCTCGTCTTCCTGCGGAGTCTGCGGGAAGGGCGCGATCGAGGCGATCGCGGTCCACGCGTCGCCCGTCACGAGTGACCTGCGCGTCGGCCGCGAGCTCGTGTCCGCGCTTCCCGACCGCTTGCGCGAAGCGCAGCGCGCGTTCGCCGCCACCGGCGGCCTCCACGCGACCGGGCTCTTCACCGCGGACGGCGAGCTCGAGTGCGTGCGCGAGGACGTCGGCCGCCACAACGCGATGGACAAGGTGGTGGGCTGGGCGTTCCGCGAGGGGCTGCTGCCGCTCGAGAGCCGGCTGCTCTGCGTCAGCGGGCGGCTGTCTTTCGAGCTCGTGCAGAAGGCGTCCGTCGCCGGCTGCCCGATCCTCGTCGCCGTCGGAGCTCCGTCGTCGCTCGCCGTCGAGCTCGCCGAGGACAGGCGCATGACGCTCTGCGGCTTCGTGCGCGAGGGTCGAGTCACCGTGTACTCGCAGTCGTGGCGGATCGACTAACGGTCACGGGCGTCCTCCTGCTCGGAGGCGCGTCGTCGCGCTTCGGGTCACCCAAGGCGCTCGCCCGGTTCCGCGGCGAGACGCTCGCCGAGCGAGCGCACCGCCTGCTCTCGGAGGTCTGCGAGGAGGTGATCGTCGTCGGGAAGGAGGCGGACGCGCTCGATCTCCCGTTCCCGGTGCTCGACGACGGCGTCGAGGAGCGGGCGGCCGCGTACGGCGTCGCCGCGGGCGTGCGGGCGGCAGCCCATGACACCTGCATCGTCCTGCCCGTCGACGCGCCGCGCGTGACCCCGGCCCTGCTTCGTAGCCTCGTAGAGGCCGAGGCCGTGCCGCAGACCGGTCCGCTGCCCGGCGTCTACACGAGGTCGATGCTCGGGGAGCTGGACGAGCGCATCGCGTACGGGGAGCTCGCGCTCCGCGGCGTGAACGAGCACATGGTCGAGCTCGACGCACGGCTCCTGGCGAACGCGAACACGCCCATGGAGCTGCTCGAGGCGGCCGTCGCGGACTGGGCCGAGGAGCGGGAGGACGTGCTGGCCGTCCTCGTCGTCGGCTCGCAGGCCCGTGCAGACGCACCAGCCGACCGCTGGTCGGATCTCGACCTCGTGCTCATCGTCGAGGACCCCGCGCGATATCTCGAGGACGCGGGCTGGCTCGAGGAGTTCGGCACACCGATCCTGACGTTTCTCGAGCCGACGTTCGAGGGAAGCCGCGAGCGGCGTGTCCTCTACGAGACCGGGGAGGACGTCGACTTCGTCGTCCTGCCGCCGTCGGCGGTCGAGCGGCTGCCGACGACACCGGGCGCGGCCGAGCTCCTCGCGCGCGGTTACCGCGTGCTCATCGACCGGATCGGGCTCGAGAGCCAGATCGCGAAGCTCGTCGCGGCGGCGTCGGCCGCGTCCCAGGCCCCGACCCAGGCGGCGTTCACCGAGCTCGCGCACGACTTCTGGTACCACGCCCTCTGGATCGCGAGGAAGCTCAGGCGCGGCGAGGTGTACACCGCCGTGGGCTGCCTCGACGGCTACCTCAAGTCGCGGCTCGTCACGCTGCTCGGCTGGCATGCGAAGGCGGTCGACCCGTCCGTGGACACCTGGCACGAAGGCCGCTTCCTCGAGCGCTGGGCCGATCCGGGCGCTCTCGTCGCCCTCGAGTTCGCGTACGGCCGCTACAGCGTTCGCGACGCCGCGCACGGCCTCTGGTCGAGCGTCGACCTGTGGCAGGGCCTGGAGGAGGAGACGGCCCGCCGCCTCGGCCTCGAGCTGGAGCTCGACCATCCCGACCTCAGGCGGCGACTCGCCCAGGTCGTGCCAGACCCGCGTTGAAGGAGGCTTGATGCAGCTCGTCCAGATCGTCGGCGCCCTCGCGATCCTCGCCGCCTTCGCGGCGGCCCAGTTCGGCTGGCTCGAGCAGCGTTCGTGGGCGTACCTCGTGCTCAACGCGGTCGGCGCGCTCGTGCTGACCGTCGTGGCGTACGAGGAGGAGCAGTGGGGCTTCCTCCTGCTCGAGTCCGTGTGGACGCTCGTCTCCGCGTGGGGTATCTACCAGCTCGCCTCCGGGCGCAGCAGTACGGTGTCGCCGTGATCCGTCGCCCGTTGCAGGGCTAGCCGTGGCCAAGGCGCAGACGGCGTGGCAGTGCTCCCAGTGCGGGACGATCAACGAGCCCGGGGCTCGAACGTGCAGCGGGTGCGGGAAGTGGCCGAGCCTCTTCGACCTCCAGAACACCGTGGACGACGCGCCGGTCGCGCCGGAGGATGCTCAGGCGCTCGAGCCCGAGCTGTTCGATCCCGAGACTTTCGATCCCGAGACCTTCGATCCCGAGACGTTCGAGACCGACACCTTCGAGCCGCAGCCGTACGAGACCGGCGTTCCGCAGCAACCCGAGGCGTTCGAGCCGGAGGAGGAGGAAGACGAGGAGGCGGACCGCCGCAGCCGTCTGCGCCGCTGGGCGATCAGCGCGATCTGGGTCATCGGGATCATCGTCTGGTTCATCGCCAACACGTTCGGCGACCGCTAACCGTCGGCGTCTTCGTCCCGCGGCGGCGCCATGTGCCCCTCGCGGTCGACCTCCGGGTCTCCCGACTCCGGCACGGCCTCTACGTCAGGCTCGTCGTCGTCCGGCGGCAGCTCCTCGGGCGCCTTCGGGCCGGGGATGCCCGGATCCTGCGGCAGGTCCGGGTCCGGACGCTCGCGATCAGCGCTCATAGGTCACCTCGCCGCTCTCGACCGTGACGATCTCGTGTCCGCCGACGTCGACCTCCAGGCGCCCGCTGCGGTCGACCTTCACCGCCGTGCCGCTCGTGCCGTTCACGCTGACGCGGCGGCCGCGCAGGAAGTCGCGCGGGGCCAGACCGTCGTACACCGCGTCGAGCCCGCCGTCGAGCCATTCTTCGTAGCGCGCCCCGAGATCCTCGAGGAGCGACTCGAGCAGCGCCTCGCGGTCCCACGCGCGCCCGGTGAGCGACCGCAGCGAGCCGGCCCGCTCGGGTACCTCTTCGCGTGTCTGGTTCACGTTCAGGCCGATTCCGAGGATCACCGCGCCGTCGCGCATCTCCGCGAGGATCCCGGCCACCTTCGTCCGGCGGAGCATGACGTCGTTCGGCCACTTGAGCTGGACGGCGAGGCCGGTCGAGCGCTCGATCGTGTCCGCGACGGCGACACCTGCGACGAGCGCAAGCTCCGGTGCGTTGCGCGATGCGGGCGGCTTCAGGAGGACCGAGCAGAGGATCGCCGTTCCCGGCGGAGCCTCCCAGCGGCGGCCGAGGCGCCCGCGCCCGGCAGTCTGGTGACCGGCGACGACGATCGCGCCTTCCGGCAGGGACGTGTCGACCAGCTCCTGGGTCGACTCGCACGCCTCGACGTCGAGCCGAGGCCGGCCGAGCCGCTCAGGCGCCATTCGCGATCGGCTCGACGCGCACCGCGCTCACCTTGTACTCGGGCGTGCCGATGAGCGGATCGCCGACGTCGTGCGTCAGCCAGTTCACCTTCTGCTCGGCGAAGTGGAGCGACATCCAGACGAGGCCTGGGTAGACGCGCTCCGAGTAGTGCGCCTCGGCCTCCACCTCGCCGCGCCGCGAGACGAGGCGCGCGACCTCGCGGTCGCCGATCCCGAGCGCGCCGGCGTCCTCGGCGTGGATCTCGAAGAACGGGCGCTGCTGCTTGTCCGTGACGCCCGGCTCGCGCATCGTCATGTTCGCCGAGTTGTAGTGGTAGAGCGTGCGCCCGGTCGTGAGCACGAACGGGTACTCGGAATCGGGCTCCTCGATCGGCGGCTGGAACTCGACCGGGAAGAAGCGTCCGCGTCCTGTCGGCAGCGCGGGCCGGGGCGCGTGCAGGTACGGCGTTCCCGGATGGTCGAGTTCGGTGCACGGCCACTGCATCCCGTTCTCCTCGAGGCGGTCGTAGCGGATGCCGTACCAGTTGGGCGAGAGGTCGGCGAGCTCGTTCCAGACGGCCTCGGCGTCCGCGTACTCCGGCCACTCCCCGCCGAGTGCCTTCGCCATGAGGATGACGATCTCGCGGTCGACCTTCGCCTCGCCCGGGAGCGGCGCCGCCGTCCGCACGCGGCTGATCCGCCGCTCGGTGTTCGTGAACGTCCCGTCCTTCTCCGCGAAGCTCGACGCGGGAAGCACGACGTGCGCGTACTTCCGGCTCGAGTCGTTCAGGAAGATGTCCTGCGACATCAGGAACTCGAGGCCCTCCAGCCCTTCCTCGACGTGGCGCGCGTTCGGCTCGGTCTGCGCCGGGTTCTCGCCGATGAGGTAGAGCGCCTTGATCCGGCCGTCGTGCAGGCCCGAGACGATCTGGTCGAGCCGGTAGCCGGGCCGCTCCGGCACCTCCACGCCCCACGCGTCGGCGAACTTGCGCCGGATCTCCGGGTCGTCGACGGACTGGTAGCCCGGCAGGTAGGACGGGTTCGCCCCCGAGTCGTTGAGGCCCTGGACGTTGTTCTGGCCGCGAAGCGCGTTGAGCCCCGTCGACTCGTAGCCGAGGTGGCCGGTCATGAGGACGAGGTTCGAGAGCGACCAGATGTTGTCGACGCCGCAGGCGTGCTCCGTGATGCCGAGGGTGTAGAAGATCGCCGCGTGCCGCTCCGACGCGTACTCGCGCGCGGTGGCGCGGATGGCCTCGGCCGGGACGCCCGTGACCTTCTCGGCCTCCTCGGGCGGGTAGCGCATGACGACCTCGCGCACCGCGTCGAAGGCGTCCGTGAACTCGCGGATGTACTCCTCGTCCTGGAGCCCTTCGGAGAGGATCGTGTGCATCATCGCGTTGATCAGCCACACGTCCGTCCCGGGCCGGAGCTGCAGATGTCGCTTGGCGAGCTTCGTCAGCCAGATCTGGCGCGGGTCGGCGACGACGAGCGTCGCGCCCTTCCGCACCGCCTTCTTGATCCGCAGGGCCAGTACCGGGTGCGCCTCGGTCGTGTTCGAGCCGATGACGAGGAGGAAGCGGTCGTTCTCGATCTCGGGGATCGAGTTGGTGCTGGCTCCTCTGCCGAACGACCTGACCAGGCCGTAGAGGGTCGGAGCGTGTCAGGTCGATTCGCACGAGTGGACCGAGTTCGTCCCGACCACCGTGCGCGCGAGCTTCTGGATGAGGTAGTTCTCCTCGTTCGTCAGCCGTGCTGACGCGAGGAAGCCGACGGACTGCGGGCCGTGGCGGTCGATCACGCTGCGTAGCCCTGCCGCTGCCGTCTGGAGCGCGTGCTCCCACGTCGTCGGATGGAGCTCGCCGTCCTCACCGCGGACGAGCGGCTGGGTCAGCCGGTCCGGGTGGTGGACGAAGTTGAACGCGAAACGGCCCTTGACGCAGAGGTTTCCCTCGTTCGGCAGATACTCGTCCTTCGACGTCACCTTGACGATGTGCTTCGTCTCGGGATCGAGATTGAGGTCGACCTGGCAGCCGACGCCGCAGAACGTGCACGTCGTCCGCACCTGCTCGAGCTGCCGCTCGGGCGTCGTCGTTCCCTCCTCGAACTTCTCGTAGATCGCGCCGGTCGGGCAGACGGAGAGGCAGCCGCCGCAGAGCTCGCACTCGGTGTCGAGCCACGAGAGGCCCCATGTCGGGACGATCCGCGAGTGGCCGCCACGCCCTTCGAGCGAGAGCGCGGAGCACTGCATGACCTCCTGCGTGTAACGGACGCAGCGGTTGCAGAGGATGCACGCGTCCGGGTCGTAGCCCATGAGGCGGTTGCGATCGTCGTACTCCTCGCGCTTCGCGTCCGGCAGGACGAGTGGCGCCTCGGCGCCGAGCTCGTCCGCGAGGTCGCGGAGCTCGTTCGGCCGCCCGCCCGGCGACGGGTTCAGGTGCTCCGAGAGAAGCATCTCGGTGAGCGTCCGCTGGAAGTCGGTGATCTGCCCGTTCGTGGAGACGACAATTCCCTCGGCCACGCGGGTCGCGCACGCCGGCAGCGGCCGCGGCGCGCCCTCGACGTCGACCACGCACATCCGGCAGCCGCCGTACGGGTCGAGCTTCGAGTCGTGGCAGAGCGTGGGGATGAACGTCCCGTGCCGGGCGGCTGCGTGGACGAGGAGCTCGCCCTCCGGCGCGCTCACCGTGCGTCCGTCGAGGGTGAACTCGACCACCGCGGTCACTGTACAGCCGCCTCTTGCCCGAGTGGCTCGAACAGCTCCGGCCAGTGGCGCATCGCGTTCCGCACGGGGATGGGCGAGGCCTGGCCGAGGCCACAGATCGACGTCTTCTCCATTGCGAGGAGCCACTCGTCGAGCTTCTCCCGCGTCATCGCCGCCCGGCCGTGCTCGAGCTCCTCGCAGAGATGGTGGAGCGCACGGTTGCCGATCCGGCACGGCGTGCACTTCTGGCACGACTCCTCGGCGAAGAACCGCATCGTCTCGGCGAGGAGGCGGAGTGGGGAGTACGAGGTCGGAAAGACCTGGACCGCCGCGGAGCCGACGCCCGCGGCCCACTCGCGCAGCGCGTCGCGCGTCAGCGGCGTGTCGAACGCGGCGGGCGGCAGGATCCCGCTCGCGGCCCCTCCGGGCACGACCGCGCCGACCTCGCCGACGAACCCGCCGGCGAACTCGTCGACGAGCTCGCGGGTCGTGATCCCGCTCGGCGCCTCGTAGCAGCCGGGGGTCCCGACGGCGCCGGACACGGACCAGAGCCGCGAGCCCTGTGCCTCGCGGCGGCCGAGCCCCGCCCACCAGGAGCCGCCGTTGCGGAGGATCGCGGGGATGTGGGCGAGCGTCTCGACGTTGTTGATCAGCGTCGGCCGCCCGAGGTATCCGAACTGGGCCGGGAACGGGGGACGAAGCCTCGGCATTGCCCGGCGGCCTTCCATCGACTCGAGCATCGCGGTCTCCTCGCCGGCGATGTACGCGCCCGCGCCGACGACGAGCTCGAGGGTGCGGCCCTCGAGCAGCCCCGCGGAGCGCAGCTCCTCGAGCGCGCGCGTGAGCCGCTCCCGCGCCGTGGCGTACTCCTCGCGCAGGTAGATCCAGCCGTGCTCCGCCTCCGCGAACCGCATCGCGATCAGCACGCCCTCGAGGAAGAGGTGCGGGCGGAGCTCCATGACGTAGCGGTCCTTGATCGTCCCCGGCTCGCCCTCGTCGGCGTTCACGACGACGTAGCGCGGCCCGGGCTCCCGGCGCACCGCCTCCCACTTGATCCCCGCCGGGAAGCCGGCGCCGCCGAACCCCGTGATCCCGGAGGCCTTGAGCGCCTCGACGATCGCGTCCGGCTCGGGAAGCTGGCGGAGCAGCTCGAGGCCGCCTCGCGAGGCGTAGTCGTCGAGCGTCTCGTCCCGCCGGCCGAGCCCGATCGCCGGACCGTCGTTCGTCGAGTGCGTGACGGCCGGGACGATCTCGTCGCCGCGCGTGTACACCGGAGCGAGGTCGCAGTGCCCGAGGCAGGCGACCTCGATCGCCTCCGGGTGCTGCGCGAGGACGTCGCGGCCGCCGTAGCAGTCGCAGACGGGCCCGGTGCACACGCGCACCGCGTCCACGGGCACCTGCAGGAACGAGTAGAACGAGACGAACTCGTGCACCTCGCCGCGGCGGATGTTCATGTGGTCGGCGAGCGCATCCGAGAGGTCGGGCGTGATGGGGCCGATCTCGCGGCGGACGCGGCCGAGGTTGTCGAGGAGGCTCGTGCGAGCCGTAGGCAGCGTCGAGATGAGGCTCGTCGCGGCGAGGACGTCCACGGCGCGATCGTACTTCGGTCGTCAGTCCTCGGTGGGTGGCCTGCGGAGCTGCTTCGCGCGCGAGCGGCGACGCTTTCCTTCGAGCCGGCGCTCGCTCGAGGACCTCGTCGGGGCCGTCGGCACCCGGGTCCGCGGAACCGCGAGCGCCGCGCGCAGCTTGTCGACGAGCCGCTCGATCGCCAGCTCGCGGTTTCGCAGCTGGCTTCGCTCGTCCTGCGCGACCGCGCGGAGAACAGGCCCCGCGCGCTCGACCACGCGCCGTTTCTGGATCTCCGTGAGCGCGGACGACGCGTCGACGTCGAAGATCGCCTCCACCCGCGTCGAGGACTTCTGCGCGTGCTGGCCGCCGGGTCCGCTCGAGCGCGAGACGCGCAGCTCGATCTCTGACAGCGGCAGGGACACGGAGCGCGTGACCCGGATTTCCTGGTCGGGCACCTACTAGGCCGGCGCCTGCGCTCTTGCGCCGCCTCCGTCGAGCCTACGGCTCATAGACTCACGCTCCATGGCGTGCATTCTGCTCGACATCGACGGCGTGCTCCACGTCTCGGGGCAGGCGATCCCGGGTGCTCCCGAGGCAATCGAGACGCTCCGCCGTGCGGGCCACTCGCTCCGGTACGTCTCCAACAACTCGACGCGACCGCGTGCGGGCCTCGCCGAGGAGCTGCGCGGGATGGGCTTCGAGATCGACGACGCCGACCTGCAGACGACTCCGGCAGCTGCGGCGCGCGAGCTCGCCGGGAAGCGCGTGCTCGCGCTCACCATGGCTGCGGTCGTCCCGGACTTCGACGGCATGGAGCTCGTCGGCTACGACGCCGAGGCCGTGCTCGTCGGCGGCTGCGACGAGACGCTCGAGCCGAATCAGGTCTTCAGCTACATGAACCTCGCGCGCGCGTTCTCCGAGATCCAGGCCGGCGCCGCGTTCTACTGCCTGCACAAGAACCGCTGGTGGCAGACGACGCGCGGGCCGCTGCTCGACGCGGGCGCGTTCGTCGCGGGCCTCGAATACGCGACCGGGGTCGAGGCGACCGTCCTCGGGAAGCCGAGCCCCTCCTACTTCGCGGCGGCGCTCGACGCGCTCGACGCCGAGCCCGAGCTCACCTGGCTCGTCACCGACGACGCGGAGGTGGACATCCCCGGCGCGAGGGTCTTCGGCATGCGCACCGCGCTCGTCCGCACGGGGAAGTTCCGGCCCGAGTCACTCGAGTTCGCGAGCGTGCCTCCGGACATGGTCGTCTCGTCGCTCGCCCAGTTCCCGACCCTGCTCGAGGAGGAGCTCAGCGGCGGCGGCTTGGGGGCGTGAAGGTCGGCGTCGACATCATCGAGATCGAGCGCATCCGTAAGGCGCTCGAGCGGGCGGGCTTCCGCGAGCGCTGCTTTACCGAGGCGGAGCGCGCCTACTGCGACTCGCGCGCCGATCCGGCGCAGAGCTACGCCGCCCGGTTCGCGGGCAAGGAGGCGGTGGGCAAGGCGCTCGGCTGCGGAATCAACTTCACCTGGAAAGAAGTGGAGATCGTGGGACGCCCCAAGCCGGGCGTGCACCTCTCGGGTCGGACCGCGGCGTTCGCCGAGCGGGTCGAGGCCGGCGCGATCGACCTCTCGATGACGCACTCCCGCGAGATCGCCGCGGCGATCGCGGTCGTGGCGCCGCGCGAGTAGCCGCGACCGTGTTCGAGCCGCTCTATACCGCTGCCGAGATGCGCGCCGCGGAGGAGCGCTATCCGAGCTACCCGGACTCGATCCCGGAGCTGATGGAGCGCGCCGGCACCGCCGTGGCGCAGGAGGCCATGCGCGCGTTCCCGGACGCACGCCGATTCGCCTGCGTCTGTGGCGGCGGCTCGAACGGCGGCGACGGACGTGTGGCTGCGCGGGTGCTGCGCGAGGCGGGCCTGGTCGCCGACGAGACGAGCGACCTCGCGGGATACGACGTCGTCGTCGATGCGCTCTTCGGCACGGGCTTCCACGGCGAGCCGCGGCCGGATGCGGCAGAGCTGATCGAGCGGATGAACGTGGCCGAGGCGCCGGTGGTGTCCGTGGATCTCCCCTCGGGAGTCGACGCCTCCACCGGCGAGATCGCCGGGGCCGCGGTGGATGCAGACCTCACGGTCACGTTCCATGCGCTCAAGGTCGGCCTCGTCGTGGCGCCGGGCAGGTTTCACGCGGGCCGCGTGGTCGTCTCCGACATCGGGCTCGAGGACGTCGGCACGGAGCACCGGCGAGCGACCGCCGCGCTGCTCGACGTCGTCCCGATCCGGGCGCCCGGGGCGACGAAGTACACCGCAGGCTCCGTCGTGGTCGTCGGCGGCCACCCGGGGATGACCGGCGCCGTGTGCCTCAGCGGTCTCGCGGCGCTTCGGGCCGACGCCGGCTACGTCACGCTGGCGGTGCCGGAGGAGACGCTGCCCGTGATCGAGGGCCTCGCGCTCGAGCCGGTGAAGGTCGGCTGGAGCGAGGACGACGCCGTCGAGGTGGTGCTCCGCGCGGCGGAGCGTGCTCGCGCGGTCGCGATCGGCCCCGGGCTCGGCCGCGGCGACGCTCGCCGCGCTCTGGTCCGCGAGCTCCTGCAGCGCCTCGACGTGCCGGTCGTAGTCGACGCGGACGGGCTCTTCGAGCTCGAGCCCGTGGAGCGCTCGGCTCCGCTCGTCCTCACCCCGCACGCGGGTGAGCTCGCGCGCCTGCTCGACACGGACTCGGGCTGGGTCGACGCACATCGCCTCGAGGCCGCGCGCGCCGCCGCGGAGCGCTTTCAGGCGGTCGTCCTCCTGAAGGGGACGGACACGATCGTCGCGTCGCCCGGTACCGGCGCGATCGTGTCCGATTTCGGCCCGCCGGCGCTTGCGACGGCCGGTACCGGCGACGTCCTCACAGGCGTCGTCGCCGCGTTCCTCGCAAAGGGAGTCGAGCCCCAGCTCGCGGCCGCCGCGGCTGCTGTCGCGCACGGCCGAGCGGCGCAGCTCGCCCCGCACCGGGCCGGGCTCGTCGCGAGCGACCTCCTCGGGTTGCTGCCCGCCGCGCTCGAGCGCTGAGTCACCCGATCGATTTACCCCGGTCGGGGGGTGGTCGCGGCCGTGCAGTTCTCCGACCTGAGATTGACCCCTTCCCTCCAGAAAAGGAGATGCGGCAATGTCTGGTCCGAACGACCGCCGTCGTCGCCGACGGCGCACGATCCTGCTGCTCCTCGCCGCTGCGGCGCTCTCGCTCTTCACGTTTGCATTCACAGCTGCGAACGTCGTCCCCGGCACGAAGGCCGGCGACGGCGCAGGCGCGATCACCGGTTACACGGTGTCGAACGTCCAGTACCAGCTCGACACGACCAACCCGGCGAACATCGAGAGCGTGTCCTTCACGCTCGACGCCGTTGCCACCAGCGTCAGGGCGAAGCTCATCGCTGCAAGCACGACGTACACCACCTGTGCGAACACGGGTGGCAACAACTGGTCCTGCGACATCGAGCCCGATCCGACCGTGCTCTCGGCGGACGAGCTGCGGGTGATCGCGACCTCGTAACCCTGTTGCCGGGCAGGGCGGGAGCTCGTCTCCCCGCCCTGCTCGCAGCCGGGGGTCAGGGATGGGCCACCTCTCCGTCAAACGCGTCGTGGTTTTCGTGCTCGTCGCCGCAGTAGCGGCGATCGGGTTCGTCCTGCTGGGGCCCGCGCAGCTCGGAGGCCCCGCGCGCTACGCGATCATCGACGGCTCGAGCATGGTGCCGACGCTCAGCGACGGCGACCTCGCGATCGTCCGCGTCGCCGGGGAGCTCGACAAGGGCGAGATCGCCCTCTACCACGACCCTAGGCTCGGCGTCGACGTCCTGCACCGGATCGTCCGCAAGACCGACGATCGGTACGTGATGAAGGGCGACAACAACGACTATCTGGACGACGCCCGGCCGACCGCGGCCGAGCTCGGCGGGACGCTCTGGTTCTCGGTTCCGTATCTCGGGTCAGGAATCGAGTGGCTGCGACAGCCGCTGCACGCGGCGATCGCGGTCTTCGTCTTCTTCGCGCTTGCCTTCGCCGGCGGAGGGAGCGCGGCGACCCGGCGTCGCGCGAGAACCCGCCAGGCGGTCGGGATCGTCCCGCCCGGCACCCAGTTCGACGGCGCGGTGCGTGGCCTGCTCACGGCCGCTTTCGTGGCCGTGCTGCTCTTCGCCGTCCTCGCATTCGCGGCGTTCTCGCGGTCGTCGACGCGCGCCCAGCCGATCGAGGAGGCGCGCGTCCATCAGGGCACGCTCACGTACGGCGCAGAGGTCGAGCCGAGCGACGTCTACCCCGAAGGGACCGTCAAGACGGGCGAAGCTGCCTTCATCCAGCTCGTTCCGGCGCTCGACCTCGCCTTCGCGTACCGGTTCTCGGCCGACGACCCGTCCGACATCCACGGCGAAGCGGCCATCACGGCGGTCGTCTCCGATGGCGCCGGCTGGCTCCGTCGGATCGAGGTCGCTCCCCCCGAGGAGTTCACCGGGCCGAACGTGATCGTGAACGGCACGCTCGACATCGAGGAGCTGGCCAAGATCGTCCACGAGATGAAGAGCCTGACGGGATCGCTCACGACGGCCTTCTCCGTGCGGGTCGAGCCGACAGTCGCGGTCTCCGGCATCGTGGACTCCGAGGTCCTCGACGAGACCTTCGCGCCGCAGATGCCCTTCCTCATGGACGACGTCTCCCTCCGCGTGGACGCGCCCGAGGACGGCTCGCCGGCGCTCTCTGCGGAGCAGGCCGAGCCCGGCACGATCCAGGTTCCCGCGCGTCTCGCCCTGGGGAGCCTCGGCCTCGGCGTCGATCAGGCGCGGCGGCTCGCTCTGCTGGGACTCGCGATCTCGCTCCTCCTGCTCGTCTTCGCCGGCGTCGCTCACACGACCCGGCGCTCGGAGGGTGAGCACAGCCGAATCGCGTCGCACTACGGCGACCGGTTGATCTCGATCGCCCGGCCGCCCGCGGTCGACTCGGCTCGGGTGACGGACGTCTCTGACTTCGACAGCCTCGCTCGTGTGGCGGAGCTGCACGACCGCATCGTCATCCACTGGCGCCGTGGCGACGGTCATGTGTATCTCGTCGACGACGGGTCGACCGTCTACCGCTACAGCACGAGCCCGATTGCGTCAGCGGCCGTCACAGCCGAGCTCGAGGACACGCTCGTCCTTCCTGGATGACGGCGATGTCCCTGCGGCTCCCAGCACGGCTCGCGCTCGTCCTCGTGGGCCTCGCGCTGTTCCTCGGGCTAGCGACGACCGCGACGAACGTCGTGCCGTCGAGCTCCGTGGACTCGCTCTTGTCGACCCGACCCACTGCGAACCAGCTCAAGCCGCCCGCCTGTGCCGCGCTCGACCTGAACGCCGTCTCGACGGGAGGGGGCGGTGGCGGCGGTCTGAGCACGCTCATCCTCGGGACGCCCGGCAACGACAACCTGGTCGGCGCCTCCGGGGACGACTGCATCGTCGGCGGGGCGGGCAACGACCGGCTGAACGGGAACAGCGGCACCGACGTCTGCATCGGCGGCGCGGGGAACGACACGTTCCACCAGAGCTGCGAGACCCAGATCCAGTAGACACCGCCTCGCGGCGTGGAGAATGGCGGCGTGGTTCGCTCCCGCTTCACGCTCGACCTGAGTGCGGTCCGCAGGAACGCGGAGGCGCTTCGCCGCGCCGCGGGCGGCGCAGAGCTCTGGGCCGTGGTGAAGGCGGACGGCTACGGCCACGGAGCCGTCGACGTCGCGCGCGCCGCGCTCGAGGGTGGCGCGACGGCGCTCTGCGTGGCGACTCCGGCCGAGGCGCTCGAGCTGCGGTCGCCTTTCCCGGACGCGCGGGTCATCGTGATGGGGCCGGTCTCGTCGGACGAGATCGCGACCGCGCGCGACGCGCGGCTCGAGCTCGTCGCAGGCGGCGGCGAAGTGCCCGAGGGAGTTCCCGTCCACCTGAAGCTCGACACGGGCATGGGCCGCTGGGGGGTCTCGGAACTGCCGTCGCCGACCCGGGACGTCGTCGGCGTCATGAGCCACCTCGCCTCGTCCGAGAACGACCCTGCGTTCACGGAGCTCCAGATCGAGCGCTTCCGCGAGGCGACGCAGGGCCTCGACGGCGTCGCCCGGCACCTCGCGAACAGCGCGGGGACGCTCCGCTACCCGGAGGCGGCGTTCGACGCCGTCCGCTGCGGGATCGCGCTCTACGGCATCTCGCCGTTCGGCACGAACCCTGCGGACGACGGACTCGCGCCGGCGCTTCGCTGGGAGTCGCACCTCGCGCACGTCAAGCGCCTCGAGCCGGGCGAGAGCACGGGCTACGGGCGGCGGTTCGTCGCCGACCGCCCGACGTGGATCGGGATCGTCCCGGTCGGCTACGCGGACGGGTTCCGGCGCGACCTCACCGGGACGGAGATCCTCGTGGACGGCGAGCGGCGGAACGTCGTCGGAACGATCTCCATGGACGCGCTCGCAGTCCAGCTAGACGGCGAGCGGCCCGTGGGCACTCCGGTCACGCTGATCGGCGACGGCGTGCTCGTCGAGGACCATGCTCGCATCGCGGGCACGATCGGCTACGAGATCGCGACCGGGCTCGACACGAGCGCGGTGCGCGCCGAGCGGATGGTCGTCGGATGACCGTCCACGACGAGCGCGTCCACGAGCTGCTCGCGGGGGAGGAGGCGTGGATCGTGGGGGGCGCGGTGCGCGACGCCTTGCTCGAGAAGCCGGTCCTCGACCTCGACGTCGCCTGCCGCGATCCACGGCAGGCGGCGCGGCGGTTCGCCGACCGGTTCGGCGGCGCGCCGTTCCCCCTGTCCGAGCGCCACGGCGCCTGGCGTGTCGTCGCGGACGGCTCGGAGGAGACGATCGACTTCACGCCGCTCACGGACGGCATCGACGCCGATCTCGCGACGCGGGACTTCACGTTCAACGCGGTCGCCGTGCCTGTCGCGGGAGGCGAGCCGCGCGATCCGTTCGGCGGCCTGGAGGACCTCGACGCGGGCGTCGTGCGGGCGGTCTCGGACGACGTCTTCGTCGCCGACCCGCTGCGCCTCCTTCGCGCCGTCCGGCTCGAGGACGAGCTCGGGTTCCGGATGGACGAGCGGACCGAGGCGCTCGTGCGGGTTTCCGCGGCGCTCGTCGATCGGCCCGCAGGAGAGCGGATCCTCGGCGAGCTCCGCCGGCTGTCGCCGGCCGGCTTCCGGCGTCTCGACGAGCTCGGACTGCTCGAGCCGCTGGGCGGGTCGCTCGAGGGGCCGCTCGAGGCCGTCGACGACCCCGACTTCCGTCTCGTCGCCGTCTTCGGGAAGCGGCTGACCGCGCTGCCCGTGTCGCGGGAGCTTCGGCGCTACGCGCGGACGCTGCTCCGGGCAAGCCGGCCGGACCCGTCGCCGCGCGGGATCCACCGCTTCCGGCGAGCCACCGAGCCGTGGGCGCTGCATGCACTGGCGTTCGTCGGCGCGCCTGAGCTCGTAGGGCCGGTCGAGGTCGCGCGCCGGGAAGAGCCCGCCGAGCCGCTCGTGCGCGGAGACGAGCTGGAGCTCCCTCCCGGCCCCGAGATCGGGCGTATCCTCGCTGCCATCGACGAGGAGCGGGCAGCGGGGACGATCTCGACGCGCGAGGAGGCGCTCGCTCTGGCACGCCGCCTCGCTGCGGAGGGATCGTCGTGAGCCTCGAGCTCAGGCTCGCGCTCCAGGACGAGCGCCAGTCAGACCTGTCGGATCGCGTGCGGCGTCTGCTCGGGCCGTTCTCGGGCTCCGAGGTCGCGCTGGACTCGGGCTGCGGGACAGGTGGGCTCGCGTTCGCGCTCGCGCCGCACGTGGGCGAGGTCGTCGGCGTGGACGTGCGCGCCGACTACCTCGAGGCGGCCGCCGAGCGCGCACCCGAGAACGTCCGCTTCGTCGAGGGCGACGCGATGGCGCTGCCGTTCGAGTACGGCATGTTCGACATCGCCGCCTCCATACGAGCTCTCCATCACGTCCGCCGCCCCGAGCTCGCGGTCTCCGAGCTCGCCCGGGTCACGCGTCCGGGCGGGCGGCTCCTTGTCGCCGACCAGCTCGGGTCCGTCGATCCCCTGCGCAGCCTGGAGCAGGACCGCTTCGAGCGCCTCCGCGATCCGACGCACACGCGGCTCCTCCCGGATGCCGACATCCGCGGCTTCCTCGACGCCAACGACCTCGTGCTGATCTCGTCGGAGGTCGTCCGAGAGCGCGTCGACCTCGAGCAGCGGCTCGAGCTGGCGCAGGTCCCGGAAGAGGAGCGCCAGCGCATCCGCGGTCTCGCGCCGGACACCCAGTACGACATCGAGGTCGGCTGGTACGTCTCGCGGAAGCCCGCGACGGGCTAGGACCCGTCGCGGTGCGCGGTCGAGCTGGCGGCCGAGCTCGAGACTAGGCCCGGGAAGAGCGCCCCGGCGATCGACACGAGCCGGTACGGGAACCACGGCACGGTCACCTCGCGCTTGTTCTTCTCCACGGCGGACACGACCGCCTTCGCGACGTCCTCCGGCTCGATCACGAATCGGCGGAGGAGCGGGCTGCGGAGCTTGGTCCGCTGCGGGAAGCCCTCCGTCTCCACGAATCCCGGCATGACCGTGTGCACGCGGATCCCGGTTCCCCGGAGGAGCGCCGTGGTCGAACGCGAGAACGCGAGCTGCGCGTGCTTCGAGGCGGCGTACGCCCCGGCAGGGGCGAAGGCGACCGTGCCCGCGACCGAGACCATGTTGACGACGTGCGCTCCGCCCTCGGCGGCGGCGGCGCGGAGGCCGGGCAGGAACGCGCGCAGGCACCACAGCCCCCCGAGGTAGTTCACGTCCATCGCCCGCTCGACGCGCTCCGGGTCGATGTCGAGGAAGCTGCCGCGGGCCGGGACGCCGGCGTTGTTCACGAGCAGGTGGATCGCCGGGTGACGCTCGAGGATCCTCGCGGCGACCGCGTCGACCTGCTCCCGGTCGGCCACGTCGCAGATCTCCCATTCGCCGCCGATCTCCCCGGCGAGCGCCTCGAGCAGCTCCTGCCTGCGTGCCAGGAGGACGCAGTGCCAGCCGCGGCGATGGAGCGCACGCAGCGGTCGCCTCTCCGATCCCCGCTGACGCGCCGGTCACGACCGCTACCCGCCCGCTGCTCATCGACGCGTGACCCTATCCGTTTAGGCTGCTCCGGGATGGCCGGCAGATTCGAGGGGAAACAGGCGCTCGTCCTGGGCGTGGCCAACAAGCGCTCGATCGCGTGGGCGATCGCGAAGCGGCTCGCCGACGAGGGCGCGCAGCTCGCGTTCACGTACCAGGGCGAGCGCATCGAGAAGAACGTGAAGGAGCTCGCGGAGAGCGTCTCGAGCCCGCTCGTCACCGAGTGCGACGTGCGCTCCGACGAGGACGTCGCCCGCGTCTTCTCCGAGGTCGGCGACGCGTTCGGCGGCGGTCTCGACGTCCTCGTGCACTCCGTCGCCTTCGCGGCGGCCGAGGACCTCGAAGGGCGGTTCACGGACACGCCACGCGACCGCTTCTGGCTCGCGCTCGACGTGAGCGCGTACTCGCTCGTCGCCTGCGCGCGCGCCGCGGAGCCGCTCATGGAGTCGCGCGGCGGTGGGTCGATCCTCACCATGACCTACCTCGGCGGGGAGCGCGCGGTGCCGCACTACAACGTCATGGGCGTCGCGAAGTCGGCACTGGACGCGTCCGTCCGCTACCTCGCCTGGGACCTCGGGCAGAAGAACATCCGCGTGAACGCGATCTCCGCCGGGCCCGTGCGCACGCTCGCAGCACGCTCGATCGCGGGGTTCACGACGATGGAGGCGCTCGTCGAGGAGCGCGCCCCGCTCCATCGCCACATCGACGCGGACGACGTCGGCGCCGCGGCCGCCTACCTCCTCTCGGACGAGGGGCGCAATGTCACGGCGACGACGATGTACGTCGACTCGGG
>CAWBYI010000007.1:0-1203354 GCA_963793035.1 uncultured Actinomycetes bacterium | reverse complement strand
CCAGAGGGACACCCCCCTTTCTTCGCATGTCTCGAAGAACATTTTTGGCCCTAAACCAACACTCGTGTCACCAGCCGCCAACTCATCTTCTTTGGCTGTGACCAGCATCAGTGCCAAATAGGGTCACCAATTTCATGCAGCCGTAAGTGCCATAAAATCAATACACGGCAAATCCACTACATCGTGTCAAAAAGGCTAAAGCCTATCTGACACCAAAAAGACGTTCACGATGCCCGACGAAATCACCACATCACAACTCATTGATTGGCAGAGTGTTCCAGGCAGTTTGCGGCTGATGGTTTAAGTGTTGGGTTTGGCTCACGGCTTCCCAGCAGGGCCGCTGGGAGGCCATGAGCGCCCTCTCGTCTAGGCCTTTTTGCTCTTGTAACGGTCGATGGGTGAGCCCGCGATATTTATCCGCATTGGGTAGGTACACGACCGATTATTTTTACGGCGCCTGCCGTGAGCGATGCAGGACAATCTTTTTGGTGTTGCCCTCGCAGCTCCCAATGATGGGGTGTCCTTGGGCGTCTCCATGCGTCATGATGGTCACGACAGAGCCCGTCACTCTTTTCGCGTCGAGTTTGGCCTGAATCTCCGCCTGCAGTGCGTCGCACGATTTGAGCGTCGTTCCTCTCGGGGAGGCGGGCGGTGATGGGGTGGCGCGTGGAGGCAGGGTAGCAGCAGGAGGTGCGACGGCGGGCGCAGGCGAGGTGCGGGTGGCGGACGGCGTTGCCAGGCGCTGGCGTTCCGGCGACGCCAGCGGCCCGAGGCGGACGTGGTCCTCACCTGGGTCGTGTCCGACCGCATGCCCAGGGGTGGACACGGCCGGCACCGGTGGCGCCGGCGCTTTGAATGCGGCGCCTCCTGCAAGCGTGCGCTCGTGGGCTGCGGCGTCTCGATCGGCGCATGAGCACGCGACGGCGGGCTGTGGCGGAGGGCCTGTGGCCCGGCACGGAAGAGCGTGCCCCCCAGGAGACCCGCCACGAGCACGAGCCCGAGGGCGGTGGCACGGCCCAGCCACCCCAGCGGGACAGGTGTTGCGCCCCGCGCCATGGCGAGGACGTGCCGGACGAGCGCAGCCGTAATCGGCTGTTGGCGCTCCCAGGACCCCGCCTGCAGGACATCGGTGCAGAGGCAGTTCACGTCGTGCGGGACCCCGCGTGCGGAGCGCCCAATGGCCTGGAGGGCCCCCGGGGTGAAGATCGGTCCTCCCGGCAAGGCCACCCTAGCCACGCGCTGCCGGATATACGCCAGGCTTTCGGCCTGCGTCAAGGGCCTGATCGTCGCACGGATGACCCGGCGCCGCGCCACGCGGCGGCATCTGCGACGCCGCAGGTGCTGCAGCAGGGCGGGTCGACCGACCAGCACCAGTTGGAGGAGGGGCTCCTGGGCAGCGCTCAGGGGGACCAGCAACGGCAACTGCTCGAGGGTCTCCAGGGGCAGATGGTGCGCCTCATCGATGAGGAGGACCACCGAGCCCCCCTGCTGGGCCTCCTCCCTGAAACGCTGCTGCAGCTGGGTCAGCATGGCGCCAAGAGCGTCCATCTGCACCGGGACAGCGAAACGGCGGGCCAGCAGGACGACGAGCTCCTGGAAGGAGAGACACGCCTGCCAGAGCACCACCGTCGTGCGCCGCGACGGCGCGACACGCGCCAGATACGTGTGCACCAGCGTCGTTTTGCCGACCCCCGGGGCCCCCGTGATGACCACGACGCCCTGGCGGGTGGTGATCCCGGCCGCCAGGGTGTCCAACGCCGCTTGCTGACTCGCACTCACAAAGCGCACGGTCGGATCAGGGATGTTCTGGAACGGGGCGCTTTTGAGCTGGTAAAAATCGAGATACATCTCCACCCCATAGCGTCGTGTGACGCAGTGTCGTGCTCCTCGCGCACCCCACGGGGCATGCGCGTCAGCATCCCCGTGGTGCGGTCGTCAGGACCGTGCGGGCCCAGCATGGGGCTGCACGCCGGGCGCAGACCACGGCACGCCACGAGCAGGCTGGCGTGCGCGCGGTCCTGCGCAGGGTATCACCGCGCCGGGGCGCCGTCGTTGGGCCAGGCTCACGCGGCCTGCCCACCTCTAACAAGACCTCGCCCACCGCGGCGGACTCCCGTGCCGTCCCTGCGGCCAGAGGCACCGGAGGAGAGACCGTGAGGCGACGGTGATCTCCCATGGGCCACCGCTCGTCCTCGGGCGCGTCCTCCGTCTTGAACACGCCTGCGGCCAGGATGCCCCCCTGACCGTTGCTCCCGCGCTCCGGCCTCCCCCATGGGCGACCGTGGGGCGCAGCCACACACGCTATGGACGCGGTGGCGTGGATGGACCACACCCGGGCAGCGGACGTCACAGGAGGTCTGCGGCGCTGGGAGGCCCGGGAGCGAGGCGAGGGGCGAGGAGGCGCTCAGCCACGCGCTCTTCACCCGCGTGGCCCCCGTGCGGACCAGCGCGAGCCGCCGCGCTGCCTCGGAGGAGCGATCGCGGATCCGATGGCGCGTGTGCGTCCCCGATCGGTGCTCCAGATCCGCACGATGTCCCCATGGGCCAGGGTGGTCACGACCGCGTGCGTGCCGAGAGGCGCCGTCCGAGGCGCCGCCGTGCGTGGCGACCGATCGTCGCGCGCCCCGCTGGCCGTCAGCCGCCCCTGCCAGCGTCTGCCATACCACGAGGCCAGACCCATGGGCACCCGGGAGGGAGGCAGGGCCCGACGGTGCGCCGCGGTGCCCCAGCTGCTCCAGACCCGGCCGGAGCCCTGGACACGCCCGGGCAGCCGAAGACCAGACTGACGATGCGCACAGAGCCAGTGAGGGACGGCACGCAACGAGGGAGCCCTCTCTGCCTAGCTTCCTCCCTCCCTGGCTGCCGAGCGTGGCGCCAGAGGCACGCACCTCCCCATGTGTCGCGGTCTGCCGTGCAGAGAGCAGTGTCGAAGCCTCGTGTAAAGCCATGACCATAAGGTGCTACATGTGCATAGCCGCTTACAATAAGGTACTAACCACAGCAACAGTCATTACCTCCTGTACTATGGCCCTAAGATAGACGACGCTGTGCGCAAAGTCAAGCAAAAAGACAACATTGCTGCTCGAGAGAGGGCGAAGCCTGGGTCGTGTTTCAAAAGTGGAGATGACGACTCCTCTGCCTTTGATCTGCAAGGTGTTCTTTCCATCTATATCCACGTTTGAAACACCACCTATTTACGTTACAACCTGTTGGAAGATAAGGTATAGTCTGAGCATTACATGGATATCACTACCCCCGGGCGAGCCGCGAGTCCCGCACCCTGGGGGCCCTGACGGAGCTTCGTCACGGCCTGTGTCGCAAGCTGCCGTACACGCTCACGACTGATCCCGAGGACGGCACTGATGGCTTGCAGACTGTGCGGCTGTAGGCATCGAGCCCGTAGCGCAAGCGTACAATCACGGCCTCGCGGGCGGGGAGGTGGTCGAGGCCGGCACGCACGCTACGGTGCACGTGCGCTGCGGCCACTAGCACCTCGGGCGGCGGGATCCGGGTATCCGCCAAGCGATCCTGGAGGGCCGTGCCGTCCTCCGTGCTGGGCTGGTGCAACGGGACGATCGGTTGGAGCGTGCGCAGGAGTGCTTCGACGGCGTGCGGCGTCCAGCCGAGGGCGGCACTGAGGTCCTGGGCCCGCGGCGCCTGGCCATGGCGCTGCCACCACCAGGCCTCTGCAGCATGGAGTTGGTGCTGACGTGCGAGCAGGTGACCTGGCAGCTGTATCGTTCGCTGTTGCTCGCCCAGGGCGCGGCTGATGGCTTTGCGAATCCACCAGGGCGCATAGGTGGCAAATTTGTACCCGCGCCGCGGCTCAAACGTCTCCACGGCCCGCATCAGCCCCAGATTCCCTTCCTGGATCAGGTCGAGCACCGGCACCCCGTGGTGGCCATAGCGCCTTGCGATATGGATGACCAGCCGGAGATTCGCCTGCACCATCTGGCCTTTCGCCGCGTCGAGGTCCCCTTGGCCTGCGTCCAGGCATGGTAGGCCGCGTGCAGGGCGGGGGCCTCGGGGTCGGCCTGCCAGGCGGCCGCTAATGCCTCCCCCATCGCTGCATGGACGCGGGGATGCAACCGCAGGGCTTCGCACGCCGTCAGCCACCTGCCACAGACGACAAGAGGTGGGGCCGTGTCCCCGCTGGGCCTGAGGGGGTGCCCCATGGGACCGCCAGCCAGGGGCCTCGCGACGACGGAGAGGCGCGGCGAGCGCGTGGAGCGAAAGCAAGAGTGCCTGCTGGAAGTGCGCCTCTTGGATGCGGCCGGGTCCGGCGGCGGGCTGCATGGGCCTGCACGACCTCGTGCACGGCAAGGCCCTGCTGCGCCACCTGCTGCCAGAACCGGCGCAGCGTTGGCAGCGCCGTCGGCGCGGTATAGGAGGGGCCCCCGGACGCGCCGCTGCCCGCGGGTGATCCGCCGCGCCAGCGCGTCTCTCCTCCGCAATGCTGAGCCGGGCACACTGCTGGACCTCACGCAGATAGTGGGCGATCCGCGGGTCTGGTGCAGGACCATGCGCGTGGCGGGGGCGCTCCCTCGGCGGCTCCGCCATCTCAGGGGTGTGGGCGGTATTGGGCTGCGCGCCAGGGGCCTCGTCGCGCGGCACGACCCTGGAGACGTCATGGTCACCCACCAACGGGGGCGTGGGTAGGTCGGGGTCAGTCCGTGTGCGCAGGCTGGAATGCGCTGCGCGTGCTGGCGCGGAGCGCCATGCTCTCCGCGCCAGCGCCGGGTGTGCAGAGACCGCGTCCCATAGCTCGTAGCTCCTCGCGCGCGGATGGTGCAGGCCAGAGCGCCACGACTGTGGCACCGCGCGCCGCATGCCCCCAGCATGCCCATCGTGCCGCCGCCCCGTGGTGCTGACGGGCAGCAGGCGCGGGGTGCACGGCAGACAGCAGAGGATGTGCAGCGGCGTGCGCAGACATGGACGCCTCTTCCTCTGGGCGTTCCCCTCTGTCTTCCAGGTACCCGGCGCGCCCCGTGCGCGTTGTGACCCGTGCAGCGAACGAGCGCACGGGAGTGTCCACAGCGTAGGCAATGATCCTAGCGCCACATTATTTAGGGAATATAAAGTCGAATTAAACCTACTGTATCTCCTGCTAAAAATTCTCTAGTATATTTTATATCAATAGCTTACATGGATCGTCCAGTGTTGAGAGGCCATTGCCAGGAGGCGAAAAGAGGATAGGCGGGCGGGCATCGCATCACGAGGAACTGTGAAGCGCTTGGGGCGTTTCTCATTATGTGTGCGACCACTGCGTTATCCCTGATCGCGATGTGGCGCCTGATCGGTACAACTCCTCGGGGTCAGCCAGCAGCTCCAGGGAAATTTGAGTCGAAAAGGCTTTGTTCCGATAAGAGAACCTATCTGCCGCAATGAATTTTTGTAGTAGTTTTTTCCTGGAGACCCCTCTATGCGGACCCTCAAACTCCACTTTCCCGACGAGGCCCTGCCCACCTTAGATACCTTCTTGAAGCGGACCAAGGAGGCCCGCGTGTTCCGGCGTGCCCAAGCTGTGCGCGACGTCGTGAAAGGGCAACGCCTCCAAACGGTCTCGAACACGCTGCACTTTACCTATTCGGCGCTGCGTAAATGGGTCCATCGCTTTGCCCATCAAGGGGTCCAAGGGCTCGCCGATCGCCCCCGACCTGGTCGCCCGCCCAAAGTGACCTGTGCGCTGGCGCAGCACCTCGATCGTCTTGTCGACCAAGACCCTCTCCAACATGGCTCGCTCCACTCGCAGTGGAGTTGTCAGGAACTCGCCACCGTCTTGGCCCGCCAGACCGGCGTCCAGGTGAGCCGTGAGAGCGTCCGCGACGTGTTAAAAAAAAGGACGTCAGCTATAGCCGTCCCACGGGGCGGCTCGCTCCTGTCCCCGCTGAGCTGGCGTGGGCTTCTCTCGAACTCGCCGCCCTGGAGTACCGCGCTCGCCGGGGCGAGATCATTTTGCTCTATGAAGATGAAACGATCCTGTGGCGCTTTGCCCTGCCCCGTGCTGGCTGGTGGCGCAAGGCCCAACGCGCACGTCTCCCGACGCGGCCATTGAGCCAGAGCCAGATCAAACGTGAGGAGTCCCTCAAACGCCAGGCGTGGGTGCAGTATCGCTCCTGGAGCCGCATCACCAGCGGCGTGTTGCTCAGCGTGCTTGGCGCCGTCCAGTATGGGACCTCCAAAGTCTTCTATAAGATTGTGCCGCATTTTGATGCGCAGGAGTTGCGACAGTATATCCATCAAGTGATGGCACCCTTCCGGAAAACTGGCAAAGAAGTCGTGATGGTCGTCGACCGGAGTGGGATCCACCGGGCGCACAAGCTCGACACAACACTTGACCACTACCACGACAGGTTTCGCTTCCATTTCTTACCGGCCCACTGTGGGCACCATCTCAATCCCATCGAAGGCTTCTGGCGCGTGATGAAGGACCGCATTGGAGCGGGACGGTGTTTTGCCGATCTGCATCAGCTTTACCAGCGCACACGCCAAGTACTCATGGCCCATCAAGAGCGTCCGATTTATGAGTTTCACTGGTAGCAGATTCCGCCTCGAACTTAGTGGGAGCTGCTAGCCATGGACGCTTGCAGTGATACTCCCGCATGGGCGCAACGGGCTGAGCGCGTGGCGGATGGCGGTGTGGTGGACGTTCCGCGAGCCCTCTCTGGGTCGTCACGTGCCCCACGCATTAATGCGCAACGCGGCGCTCAATTTGACCCTTATAATACCCGCAACTGCTTGCCACCAAAGAAATTACGAGTGGGTAGGGACGGGGCGCATTGCCTTACGGCATGTTTCCCTATCCCCCCCGTTGGAACCGTACGTGCGGCTTTGCACCGCATACGGCTCGCGAGAGAAGGGCACCTTTACGTGCACTTTTCCATTTCACCAGCTCCATTGGAGACGTGTTTACAATGTCAAGCTGAGCTTCCTGGTTACCTTTGTACTTCGTGCACAACCTCCTCCCTTGGGTCCTTCGCCATGTACGTAGCTTTCCTACGCTCCGACTACTATGACCCATCTGACTGTCTGTAGGGCCTTGGGGTTTTTCGTTATGGCTCTCGCCTCCCTACTCTCCACTCCCCTTGACATCCCTTTCAGACTCTCCCGTGTTCAGCATATGAGACTCAGAGCGAGATGATTTAGGTGGTGCGTTTTCTATCTATCCCATGGCCACGCTTTGTGGCTTCCCAGCGTGTGCACAGGGTAGATCAAGGTTTACCTGTACCGTTAGAGACATTACTCTCGACGTTTAATGTTCTAACTCTAGGCTCAACGGAGGCGCTGTTGCGTTCGACTTGCTGGCTCACATATCAAGCAAGGTATGTGAGGGTCTGTATTCCCCGTAGGACTTCGCACTTCGGTTGGACTCACCATGTCATCTCTTAGCCAAGCAAGGCCTCTTGGAGGCTTGCTTCCTCCGCACCGCACCTTTCAGGAGCATGCTGCTCACCATGCAGAGTGGTCTGCACAGCTGAGCTCCAAGGGCTCATCGGATACCTTGTATATCCGAGGCTGTTTTCAGCATTCTCACATGCCGCTTTCACGGCGCACTCGAGAGATACAGTAGGTTTAGTGCGGGCTACCCCTTTTAGCCAAACGCGCCGCCAGCGCCGTCAGGGACGGGCGTGGTTTAGTCCTCGGCCGCAACGATTTGCACGGACTCTTTATCCACCCAGGCCTTACAAGCGCTCCACAGGATTACTGGTAGCGAACTTATAAAATGGACATCTAGGGAGAGGGGCCATGGATTCTCGCAATTACGCCAAAGGACGCCGCAAAGACTTCGGTGATGAAGTCCGAGTCAACGAATACTGGGGCCTGGACCAAAACGACCTGCCAAGGGTTGGGGACTTCGTTCTGCTCAAGACGAGGGCGCACGAACTCATCGAGGTGGTTCCCTCGAAATCGACGCCGGGCACAATCCGCTACCGGGCAATCATTAGGCGATTGGACGAAGTGCCCTCGGAGGTTCGCAAATTCGACAGCGAACCAAACATCCGCGCCTATTGATGAGACGTTCGGCTGGCATGAGTCTGTTACACGCACACACGATAAGGGAGAGGCGCACCGAGATCGGCACAGTGACGCCCGTCGCACCAAAGCACCCGTCAGCAGCCAGGCCAGCGCCATGACGCCCGCCTTTGCGCTTCCGCGCCCAGGCCGCCCTCAGCCGTCCACCGCCGCCGTGGCACCGCCCCGCCTCGACGGGGCACCACCGCGAACCGCGAAGGATGGCGGCCTCATACCGCCCACAATCGAGCAAAAGACTTGACATCACACAGCGATCCGTGTACGCTGTCCGCATGCGATGACTCGTCGCGGGCCCCCCTTGCGACGAGGACCCCTCCGCCCACAGAGGAGATGTCTATGACCAAGGCAGAGCTCATCGATCACGTGGCCGCGACCGTGCACCTCCCGAAGACGCAGACGGACGCGGTGCTCACGCAGTGCTTGCAGACGATTATGGAGGCCCTCCAGGCCGGGGAGTCCGTCGACTTGCGGGGCTTTGGCCGCTTCCAGCTCCGCCACCGCTCGCCGCGAGCCGGACGCAACCCCCGTACGGGGGTTGCGATCGCGATTCCGGCGAAAGCCGTCCCCACCTTTACGGCGGGGAAAGCGTTTCAGGAGCGGGTGCATGCCAGCGGCGCCGTGGCGGGGAGCAGCGTGTGAGGTCCACACCCGGGACAGCGGTGGCGTACAGACCGGAGGTACGCCCCCTCGCGCTGGTGTCACGCCCACGCTGGATGGCACGCCGACGGTGCGTGCCATGCCTCGCCGGCTCCCACAGGGTGGCGGGCAGGTGGCCGGCGTAGCCGGCCTCGATCATGGCGTCGGCCACCTCCGCAGACGACGTCCCAGGTCGCAGCACCTCTGCCCGTGAAGAACATGGGGCTTGGGGATCCTGTGCACCATGTCGAGTGGCCGAAAGTGGCCGATGCGGTGAGCGAAGCCCGACATGGCCCTGCACAAGAGGGTTTCAGAGCCCACTGCGTCGTACGCACCGTACACGCATACAGGGAATGCTCTGCGGTACGCTCCCTCAGAGGCGTGTCCTGGCATCAGGTCGTGTTTCCAAGATGGAGATGCAGGCAAAGAGTGTTTGGCAGATCACAGGTCGCCACGTCGTCCTCTCCACATCTGAGACACGACCATGGAGCGACACCTCAGGTCACTGGGGCGAGCCCTGCCTGCTGTCTGGCCCAATTGACCGTGGCGCGTACCCCGCGTTCCAGGGACCATTGCGGCTGAAATTCCAGGGCCTCCGCAATGCGGCTATTGCGGTGACGCGCAGAGCGATAGTTGCTCTCGGCGACCTCGGTGGTGATGGTGATCTGGGCGTCGGGCAGCAGGGTCTTGAGGTACGTCCCGAGGGTCCGACGCGCCTGGAAATCCCCTCCGATGTTGAAAATGTGCCGCTCCGGTAAGTTGGTTGCGCGGACCGCGAGGCTGAACGCCTCGGCTACATCTTCCACATAGGACCACGTATCCTGTTCGTCGCCGGCAGGGATCGTAACATGACCTCCAACAGCAGCCTGCTCGATCCACTCCTGCATAAATTGCGCCGAACCGCGGAGACGCCCTGGGCCATAGACGACCGAGGGACGCAGTGCCAGGTGCTCGACCTGGAAGGCGTGAAAATAGTGCTCGGCCAGGTGCTCGTTCAACAGCTTACAGGCCCCGTATACACGCGTGGGCTGGGGCGTGTCATCCTCGTCGAGGTCCACTTTCCCATAGGCGGACCGGGGACCGTAGACGGCCACGGAGCTGGCCCACACGACCCGCTGCAGCCCTGTCAGGCGTGCCGCCTCAAACACGTTGGTGGTCCCGACGCAGTTAATGTGCAGGGCCCGGGACGGCGACTGTTCGTTCTCTGGACCGACGATGTAGGCGAGATGCACGACGCGCTCCACCCGATGCGCTGCGAGGGCATGGAGGAGATCCGGTAACAGGGTGACGTCCCCGCGGACAACAGAGACGCGTGCGGCGATGTCCTGGATGGCCTGCCGGTCGGGCTGGGCGTCAAACAGGACCACTGTCTCCCCCGCTGCGAGCAGACGGCGGGCCAGATGCGCCCCGAGAAATCCTGTGCCGCCGGTAATCATGATCGTCATCGATGGTCCTCCTCCCTGTCCTGCCCCATGTGCCTAGCCTCCTGGTTGGAGAGCATCCACGCGGTGAGGGGGGCACTGCGCGCGTGCGACTCGCCATCATCGTGTCTACGAGGAGAGGGCGCGATCAGAGCCAAGTCGCATGGTAGCAGGTCCTGTCGCTCTGCGATAGTGCGCTGCTCCACAAACGAGTTCCAAAGGTCTCACGTCGATTGGACTCCCAGGTTCTGAGTGCAGCGTGGTAGAGCATCACAGCCAGTATTTGCGAGCTACAAATTGCTATAAATTGAGCGACTCGTAAATCACTACCTCCGAGGTAAGGAGGCCCCCACGAGGGCTGGGGGACCGTGCACGGGCCTGCCAGTCCCGCCCGCCTGCGTTCCTGGATATCCCCAGCGGACCGTGGACACGTTGCATCGCCTCCTGCCGTCCTTTGAGGCCGCTTTGCACGTGCATATGGGACGCTGCTCGCCCTCCATGGTTTCCGGGCGCACCTCACACTCTGGCACCCGATAATTTAATCGGGATAAACTCACTTGATCACAGTGCTTACAGTCCAAGACATACCCGAGACGGCTGCGGCGTCCTTCAGGAGACACGACCCATAGGCGATGCAGCCAGGGTGGCGCGTGGCGGACATGCTGTTGGTGTCCACATTCCAGGTCCGCCACCCAATCTTGAGCTGCATCCTGATGAAAACCGATGATCTTGCGTTGCACGGTGACCTCACATGTGCGCTGAAAGCGTGAGGGCCTACGAGTGATCGAGGACGGTGAACGACGCCGGTCGCGCGGTGCCTGGGTGGCTTGCGACGCCACCAGCGCTGCCACCAGGGGCGCCGCCGCTGGACCCGCGCCATGAACTGCTGGACGCCATAATCCCACTCACGCGTCTCTAGGTCTAACGTGGTCGGTGCCCCAGGCTCCGCGGTCATGGTGATGTGCCCGCCCCCACCCTGAAAGCCAAGGGAGAGATTGGTCTGAGACGTGAGTTGCAATCCTAACCCACCGGGGCCAAAATCGGCGATCGCTTGCTCCAGCGCTTCGCGTGGTGTCAGCGGTGTCGTGACTTGGTACCGCATAGCATCTCCTTTGCATACCTTCGCATCTGGGGACACACAAACCATGCCCCTGACCTGCGTCTCCGGATATGGCAGAGCGCGGATGGAGGACATCAAGGCCGCGCACTGCTCCGCGTCGTCACTCTTCCAATGTAGAGAGCAAAACGCGTGCCAGTGGCATCACCATGATGTCGCGATGCACAGCTGGCGCTATGCCACGTGCGGCGGTGAGGTGAGAGCGAAGGGAAAACGAGCGCCACGACACCACACCGCTTACTGCATCTGTTGGACAGCATCTGGCACAGCATGGCAGTTAACCGTCCCTCTGACAACACCTAGGACGATGTGTGGTCAGTGGGATGCGTCACGACAGCGGGACAGGCCACATATGGAACCCCGTGCGGTCCGGAATCTGCGCACACCTGTGCGTGACCTGTCGAGGTGTTGATGGTGCAGAGGGGAAGACTCTCCCTCTGCTGCATGCAGGGGCCATAGGCGAGGCGCCGTGGCACGGCGCGGTGCAGGCGTCACCAGGGTGCACCTCACACGCGGCTACCGCCCGCCCTGGCCCTCTGGGGACGGGCGTGGTGGGCACCGCTGCGTCCGCACCGCCCGCTCCGCGTCAAACAGGTTCGCGAGCGTCGGTGGTTCGACCCGAATCTCCGTGTCACGACTGACACGTTCGGCGGCGAGGGCCAGGATATAGCAGTGCATGTGGCGCATGAGGGTGCTTGCGGCCACTTCCAGCGTGTCTGCATGGCCCCCGTGTTCCATGAGGACCACAAGCACGGCACCCAGGAGGCCGGCACAGCAGTCTGCGACGCGGTCGCCTTCCTCCGCGTCCTCCTCCCCGGGCGCCAACAGGTCGGCTTCCTCCAGCAGGGCATCGAGCCAGCGATCCGGCAGGTGCTGGGGTAAGACGGCGGCGGCGCCCTGGTGGAGGACCTCCGTGGAGAACTGGGCGAAGTGTGTGCCGTGCATCATCCCTCCAGGCGTATGTGCGTAAGGCATCCTGTGCCATCGGCCGATGGCGCATCCGGCACGCGGTTCCGCTGTGCCGCGCACGGCCGTGTCTCTGTAGAAGCATAGCACGGGACACGCGCGCCCTTCCATACCGGGGAGCGGGCTTCCAGCCCACGCCCCCCAGCGCCACCGCGGGCCGCTGCGGGCATGCCCGTGTCCTTCCGATCAGCCTGCTTGACATTGGTCCGCAGTCGTGAGCGCGTCCCGCGGCGAGGAGCGGCCGAGAGGTCGTGTCCATCCATATCCTAACGACTTCTATGATCTTTACGTCTAGACCTCGAAATTCTATACGGAAAACACCTGTTTTCCGACACTATGCCAGCGACCCTTGACGACCACGCGAAAACCCGTCATAGTCTGTGCGAAAAACACCATCGGATTGCAGGAGTATACGAAAACATACAGCGAGGGGTTTTCCGGCGATGCTCGTCGGCTATATGCGGGTCTCGAGTGAGACCGATCGTCAAACAACCGACCTGCAACGCGATGCCTTGCTCGCGGCCGGCGTGGATCCCCGGCAGCTGTTTACCGACCAGGCCAGTGGCGTGCGGGACGATCGCCCGGGGCTCCAGCAGGCCCTCGCCTATGTGCACCCCGGCGATTGCCTGATCGTCTGGAAACTGGACCGCCTGGGCCGTTCGCTCCCGCATCTCTTGCAGATTGTCCTGACCCTCCAGACCCAGGGCGTGGCGTTTCGTTCCCTGACCGAACAGATGGATACGACCACGCCGCACGGGGCCTTCCTGTTCAGTCTCTTCGGCGCGCTGGCGCAGTATGAACGGGCCTTGACCCAGGAACGGATCATGGCCGGGTTGGCGGCGGCCAAGCGGCGGGGGAAACAGGGGGGCCGGCCGCGGGCCATCAGCGCCGAGCAACTCGAGGCCATCCTCGCCGCCCTCCGGGCTGGCGCCAGTAAAGCCGCGATCTGCCGGACCTTTGGCGTGAAACGGAGCACCCTCGTGGATACCCTGGCGCGGGTCGACGTCTCCGCCGTGCCGCGCGTCGAGGGCCGTGCAACACCCTTGTGATCTATCATAAGGGTAGAGATGTCCGCCTTGGACGCTGGCCGTGGTCACGTGATGGCGTGGGGGGGGCGGGCCGAGGAGTCGTCTCTGATGCAACGCCCACGCGACGCATTGCCCCTGAGCCCTGACGAGGGTGCCGCCCTGATTGAGCGGCTTGCACGCCACACCTTGCGTGCAGAGGACCGCTGTGTCCTGGTCCAGGTCGTGCGATGGCTCTTGTGGCTCGTCTGCGTCGTACAGGAGGCCAAGCGCAGTCTCACGTGGCTCCGAACCGTGCTGTGTGGCACAGGGGCACACGGCTCGCAGGCGCGTGCACCGGCGGCGGCGACCTCACGCGCGCTGGGGGGTGAGAGGGAAGACGGGGGCGCAAGGCGATCAATGAAGTGTATCCCGATGTATGGTCCACGATGTCTCCGAGGCAAGGAGGCCCCCGCGTTTTAGGCGCTCACCCGTGTGACTGTGGACGAGTTGGCCCCCGCGTTCCATCTTTTGAGGCCGCGTTGTAGGCACCGAGGGCGGGCTGCTACGCCCTCCCTCATTGCCGGATGTGCCTCACATTTTGGCTACTTGAGTTTATCCTGATTAAACCATCGGCTGCCAAGGGATGAGACGTACCCGGAAGTTGTGCAGGGCACAGCACAGTTCCCTCACCAGATCGCGGACGCCCCCCTTTCAGAGGCGGCCTCGGTCTTTGACGATGCGACAGCGCTTGACACTGCTAGAGTGATAGGGTCGGTCCGCAGCCGACGCTGGGGTCACTCCTGGTTCGCCACGTGCTGCTCCAGGGTGAGATCCTGCCACAAATCGAGATAAACTCACTTTTATGCATCCTTACGGACTGAGCAGGAGTCCCTCGGGTTCTGCAGGACTGACCAGGAGTCGCTCGGGCTCCCTAAGGACGGTCGGTCCATAGGCAGACACGTGCCGCTGAGGTGTGACGGGCCTTACCGGTGTCCGGGGGCTGGCCAGCTGCATGGCCTGTGGCTTCTGTCCCGCGGTGAGTCGGGCCGGCACGGGCGGCGGACGGCGCACGGCAGGTGCCGCTGGACAGGGCGTGCCCTTACAGGCGGGTACGGACAGGCGCGGAGGAGGAGGGGTTGCCCGTGCTGGCAGCCCTGGGGGCGTGGTGCCAGCAAGCGCCCCCGGCATCGGCATGGCCACCGGCCCCTGCGTGGACAGGGCGAGCGCCCCCGGTCTCCGTGAGGATGCCGTCGCGTGCCAGGGCCGCAGGGGTTGCCCGGCATCGAAGCCATCGTCGGGCGCGCACGCCACCCGCCAGGGCGGCAGCGTCTGGCAGCCCTGCGGCTGCCAGACGTCCGGGGCGAGGAAGACAGGCCGCTCCCAGCGTGGCTCCCCAGGGATCGCGCGTGGCTCGGTCGCCCCGGCGGGCGGCGCGGGGACCACTGGTGCGGCGACCACTGCGGCCTGGGGCGCGGACCTGGGGACGAGGCGGAGAAGCACCCACCCACCGCCGAGGAGCAGCCCGAGTCCGAGGAGGAGGCCAGTGCCCCAGAGACGCCGAGTACGGCGATGCCGTCTGCGCCGTTGCTCTAAGAGGGGCCTGACATAGTGCAGGGAAGGCGAGGGATGCATGGGCGATGCTCCTCTCTGGAAGGGGAACGCACGTATGTGCGTTCCCCTCCCTGGCCCCGTCCGCGCCTGCCTGGGGCACGTCTCTGGATGAGCGACGATCGCGCGCCCCTCTGGCATCACCGGCCGGTGGCAGCGCGACGCGTCTCCGAGTGTCCTGCCCATGTTGTAGCAACCCCACGCATAGCTGTCAAGTATTTTCGCCGTTTTACCCCGGACGCGCGTGCGGAAGCAGACAGGACCCGTCTCGGGGTTGGCGTGCCGGAGGCAGGACAGACGGGCGGCGTGGGCTCGTACCTCGGTGGAGTGTTGCCCAGGGCTGCATGCACAATGTCGTGGTGAAATGTGGTACAAAGACGTGTGGGCATCCAGTTATCATCGAGAATGCAACAATTGACAGGAATCGGCCAAGTTCGTCAGGGCAGTTGGGGACGCTCCCGTAAAGAGAGTGGAGTGCCCTGCCGATAAGCCAGGAGAGTGGCGAGCGCGATACGAACTTCCGAGCGAGCGGAGTGACCTTATGCAACACCAATCCATCGTTGGAACGATCACGGCGTCTTGAATGGTGCACTGGACGGCATGCCAGCACGCCTTGTGCGTATAGGCAAGTTTGAGTATGGGTGGAACTCCTCGCCTCCAGGGACGCCTTTCGTACAGGGGATTATATCGGCCTCAGTCCAGCAGAATTCACGATCGACACGAGGACAGTCCCCGTGCACACACCAAGGCAGCGGACATAACGTGCCCAGCAGCCCGCAAGGCCGCGCCTCTGGTGTCACTGTGCTCAGCTTGGCCAGGGGACAGACTCCCGGGGCTCTTCGCCGTGTCCCCCTGCGGCGCACTTCCCACAGACTCCTCGCTCCTCACCCTCTGGGGTCGGCTCCCACTGGACCGCTGGCGCATCATGGCATTGCTCGCAGAGGTAGCCAGGCAGCGGGGCATGGGGTGTGCGCGGAGGCTGGGCGGGCCCGCCAAGGAGATGCTGAGGTGCACGCATAGCGCTTACCACCGAGGACCACGACGCGGCCCACCTCGCTCTTCCCGTGGGCGTGCCTCGTTGATCGTTAACGATCGTCCTCCTGACGTCCAGGTCCCATTGAGCGCCAGCAATCGCGGCCCGCGCTTCAAGCCCGTCAGGACATCTCAACAAAGCCAAAGCCACGCGGGCGGCCGGTGTCGCGGTCAGTCATCAGGCGGACAGTGTCCACGCTGCCATACCCCCTCGAACAACTGGCTCTCTTCGTCTTCGGTGGCGGTATAGGGGAGATTGCTGACAAAGATATTCATAAGGGAGTCCTTTGGTAGCGATAACCGCTTCGACGCGTACGTATTGCTGGCGGTCGTCGAACGCGGCGGTCAGCGCGTACTCCTCCCACGGGCCTGACGACGTCGTCGACGTCGTCGTCGAGCGTCGCGGCGACGAGCTGGTCGTTATCGTCACGGACTTCGGATCCGGCTTCGCCGACGCCCGCGCGATGGAGGCGAGAGGCTTCGGGCTCAGGCTCATCGAGCGCTTGACGAGCCGGTATGTCGTCTCCTCGGCACGTGACGCCGGCACCACAGTTCGAATGATCTTCGCGCTGCGGCCTGGGCGGTCGCTCTTCTCCGGCGTGAGCGCCCTTAGCGTCGCGCGCCGTCAGAGCGACGAGACTCGCTCGCACGTCGCTGTTCCCGAAGGCGCTCGGTGTGCTCACGCATGAGCCTGAGGTGCAGCTCCATCGCGGCCTGGTGCGCCTCGATGGTCTGTTGTAGCGCTGCGATCTTGGCGTCCAACGCGCCGTCGCCGTCCCCGTCGAGAGTCCATCCAGGCCGCTTGTGTGTCAAGGACTCGATCGTGCGTAGATGCCTGTACGGCACGGACACGCCGGACTCGTAGTTCTGGATCGAGCGAACCGTGACCTGGAGCGCGGCCGCGAGATCTGCCTGCGTCATCCCGCTTTCGCGCCTGGCCTGGGCGATGCGCCTGCCAACGTCCACGCGGTCCCGCTTGTCCACGCCTCTCACCTTAGACGAAGCCCCGTTTCGTCTCTCGTTCGGCTTGCGGTGGCATCGCGCAACCTCTCGTCAACTCTGCGCTCTCCCAGTCTGCGACACTTGGCACAAGTCCAGCTACGGAACACGGGCCCGGGGACTGACGGCGAGGCTCGTGTTCCGCGGCTGGCGTGCGATCAGCAGAGCACGGTGGGGGCCGTGTCCGCTGCGCTCGAGGCCGTCTCCGCTAGACGGCCTCCGGCAATACCGGTTCCGCGGCCGGTATGCCGAGCTCGATTCCGAGGTTGCCGTATGCCCGACGCGCGTCTGCGATCGAGTCGAAGAGCGCCTCGCGGTACAGCAGGCCGTCGACGAATGTCACGAGCCAGCAGGCCGGCGTAGCCTCGGTGGTAGCTCCCGAGAAGCGGTGGAACGAGCCGACCGCACAGGCTGCGTTCTCGTCGATCTCCTCCGTGTAGTAGAGGTAGGCGGCGTACTTGCTCTCCTCGGTGACCGAGCGGAGCGCAGGAATCAGCTCTCCCGGTGAAAGCGCCATGCCATCGGAGATCGGCAACACGACTCGCGCCTCCGGGTGGCACAGGCGCGTAGACCTTCCCAGTCGCGGTCGTCGACGGCGGCGCGCAGTCGCTCGACGCACTCGCATGGCGAGACCGGGCCGGCTCGCCTCTCTTCTTGTTCGTTGATCACGTCGGCCCCCGATGCCTCGTGCTGCGGCGTGAAATACACGTACAAGTTCGCCCCGCGGATTCCCGAACGCAAGGCGAAAGTCCCTTCGTGTCTGAGCGTCCCCTGAGTCGGCGCCTAGCGCCTGCCGCCGCGTGCTCGCGCCCGCTGTGCCGCCACTCGATGCGCCTCGGCCGCGAGCTCGTCGGGCTGATCGTCGAAATCCGGAGGATCTCCTTTGGTGGCGTGTGCAACCGCCTGGGCGAGCAGCCAGTCTGCGAGCCAGGGATTCCGGGGAAGCAGCGGGCCGTGCAGATACGTCCCGATCGCGCGCTCGACGCGGCAGCCCTCGAGGCCGGACTCGCCGTCGTTCCCGAACCCGTGGAGCACACGGCCCAGTGGCTCCGCGCCTTCGTCGAGAACCGTCCGTCCGGCGTGATTCTCGAAGCCGGCGACGGTCCGGCGCCGGCCGGGGACGAGCTCGCACTCGAGCAGGACGTCGCCGATCATCCGCGTCGTGCCCGCCACGGTCTCGTGGGGGAAGAGGCCGACGCCGGGCATGAACGACCCGTCGCGCCCGACGTACCCCCGCCCGAGCAGCTGGTATCCGCCGCACACGGCAAGCAGCGCGGCGCCGTGGGAGACCGCCTCGCTGATCGCGGGGCCCTTTGCGGCGAGATCGGGAGCGATCGCCGCCTGCTCGCGGTCCTGGCCGCCGCCGACGTAGAAGAGGTCGATTGCCCCCCGGGTGACTTCGTCCCCGACTCCGAGCGCCTCGATCTCGAGTGTGTGCCCGCGGAGCTCCGCGCGGCGGGTGAGAACGGCGATGTTCCCGCGGTCCGCGTAGATGTTCAGGTACTCGGGGTAGAGGTGCCCGACGCGCAGCCTCATCGCGGCTCGTCCCAGTACGCGGGTACGAGACCGCGCTCGGTGAGAATCGAGCGCAGCGCGAGCATCGCCGTGTAGGTGGGGAGAACCACGAGCTCGCCGCCCGCGTCGGTGAGCTCGAGTCCGCGGTCGAGCGCCTCCGCGAGCGCCGGGCGGACCTCGAGACGGTCGTTCGTGAGGCCGCCGTAGAGGAGGCGTAGCCCGAGCTCCGCGGCCCGCTCGCCGGTCGCGATGACGCGCTGGGTGTGGGGGAGGAGGGGCTCGAAGTCGACGTCCCAGATCCAGGACACGTCCTGCCCGTCCGCGATGGCGTCGTTCAGCGCGATCACGAGTATCGGCGGCACGCCCGTCTCGAGCGTCCGCAGCGCCTCGTTCGCCCCGGCGGGATTCTTGATCAGGAGGATGACGATCGTCTTCTGCCCCTGTGTGATGCGCTCGAAGCGCCCGAATGCCGCGCTGAATCCCTCGAGGCCGGCGCGAATCGACTCGAGCGGCGTCCCGAGCGCGAGGCAGAGGCTCGTCGCCGCGGTCGCGTTGTAGACGTTGTAGAGGCCCGGGAGCGCGAGCTCGACCTCGATCTCGCCGCCCGGGGCGACGAGCGTGAACCGGGACGAGCGGAGGCCGGTCAGCTCGATGTTCCTCGCGACGACGTCGAGCTCGGGTCGGGCATGCCCGCACGCGGGGCAGCGGTAGGCGCCGAGGTGGCCGACGT
Source organism: uncultured Actinomycetes bacterium (assembly GCA_963793035.1). Taxonomy (GTDB): domain Bacteria; phylum Actinomycetota; class Thermoleophilia; order Gaiellales; family Gaiellaceae; genus GMQP-bins7. The sequence goes on along the minus strand of CAWBYI010000007.1, from coordinate 1,184,289 downwards.
ACGCAGCCTCGTACTCGTACGGCGTCCCGCAGCGGATGCAGTACTTCGAGTCGGCCGCGTGCTGGAGCGCGGGACGCGCGTGCCGCGGATCGTCGAGGCCGTAGCGGAGGACGTTGCGCCGGCCGTCCGCGAGGTCGGCGACGACGGGGTCGTCCGCGTTGACGACGAGCGTCGTGTCGTCCGAGAGACGTCCGACGGCGTCGCGCCACCGCTCGGCGACGATCTCGAGCTCGCCGTAGCGGTCGAGCTGGTCGCGGAAGAGGTTCCCGAGCGCAATCGCGCGCGGGCGCGTGCGCTCCACCGCCTCCGGGAGCGCAGCCTCGTCGACCTCGAAGAGCCCGAGCTCGGCGCCGTCCGCGCTCACGAGCGCCGATGCGATCCCCGAGAGGAGATTCGCTCCCGCGCGGTTCCACGCGAGCGACCGGTCCGCGCCGAGGATCCGCGCGGCCATGGCCGTCGTCGTCGTCTTTCCGTTGGTCGCCGAGACGAGCGCGGAGCCGTGCGGGAGGCGTGCGGCCAGCGCATCGACCGCGGAAGGGTCGAGCTTCCAGAGGAGCTTGCCCGGGATCGTCGTACCACCGCCGCGACCGGCCGCGCGCGAGAGGCTCCCGACGGCGCGGGCGGCGAGCGTCTCGAGGCGAATCCGAGCGTTCAACGGAGATCCCGCACCCGGGCGAGGGTAGCGCGTGGGGAGGGGCGGAGTGCTCTGAACTACTTGCAGATTTCTCAAAACGCTCTAAGCTGACTGCGCATATGGCTCGACCACGGTCGCGCAAGCGCGCCCGCGTGCGGATCGACGAGGCGGAGCTCGCTGCGTTTCGCGCCGGACTGCGGCGCCGATACTCGAACGAGGAGATCCTGGAGGAGCTCCGCGCGTCGGCCGAGCGGCTCGGACGCTCTCCGACGATGCGCGAATTCGCCGACGATTCCGGCGCGCGCATCCACCCGCAGACGGTCATCGAGCACTTCGGCACGTGGAACGCAGCGAAGCGCGCCGCCGGCCTGTATCCGCGACGGTTCCTCACGCGCAACGACCTCCTCGAGCAACTCCGCGCGCTCGGCGACGATCTCGGCAGGACTCCGCGCACCGCCGACCTCACCGCCCGCAGGCGGTCCCTGCCGTCGGCATCGACGTACACCCATACCTTCGGATCGCTCGCGAACGCGCTGCGCGAGGCGGGCTTCGACGTGCCCGTGGGCGAGGAGCGCCTCGACCGTGCGGTCGAGCAGGGGTCTGTGCTCGCGCGTCAGCTCGGTCGCCTCCCGAAGATGACCGACTGGGCCGAAGCGCGGCGCGCGGATCCCGAGCTCCTGTCCGAGTGGCAGGTGTACCGGCTGATCGACGTTCCGCGCGGCGCCTGGACGGCCTTCCAGTTCCTCGTGCGCGAGCAGCTGCGCGAGGACGGCGTCGACGTGCGGCCTGACGGCACCCTGGGCTCCGGCTAACGGACCGTAGACTCGGCCCGTGGCAGCAACGTGCGTCTCGTGCGGCTCGGAGGTCCCGGTCGACGGGCGCTTCTGCCCGACGTGCGGAGCCTCGCTGCGGACGGAGTGCCCCGCCTGCGGCTCCGATCAGTCGGCCTCCGCCGCGTTCTGTTCCTCGTGCGGGACCGCGCTCCAGGCCGGTGCACGGCGCGCGTCGGTCGTGCCGGATCAAGAGGAGCGGCGCGTCGTCTCGATTCTCTTCGCCGACCTCGCCGGCTCGACCGCGCTCGGGGAGCGGCTCGACCCCGAGGACGTGCGGACGCTCCAGGGCGATCTCTTCGAGCTCGTGAACGCCGAGGTCGAGCGCTACGGCGGCGTTACGGAAAAGTTCGTCGGCGATGCGATCCTCGCCGTCTTCGGGATCCCGCAGGCGCACGAGGACGATGCCGAGCGGGCGGTGCGGGCCGCGATCGCGATCCGCGACAGCTTCGGCGGATTCGCGGCGCGGGTCGGCGCGGAGCATGGGGGAGAGGTCGGCCTCCGCATCGGCGTGAACACGGGCGAGGTCATCGCCGGACGAGAGGCCGCGGCGCGCGGCGAGCTCATGGTCACAGGGGACGCGGTGAACGTCGCGGCGAGGCTGCAGCAGCTCGCGGAGCCGGGCGAGGTGCTCGTCGGTGAGAGGACGCGGCAGACGACGCAGCGCGCGATCTCATACCGCGATCGGGGGGCTCTCGACGCGAAGGGAAAGGCTGCGCCCGTGCAGGCATGGAGTGCCCTCGACGTCGTCGGGCCGCTCGCGAGTGTGCGCGACGCGAATGCACCTTTCGTCGGCCGCGAGGACGAGATCGCGCTCCTTCGCCTGGCGGCGAACCGCGTGGCGCGGGAGCGAAGCCCGCAGCTCGTCAACGTCTTCGGCCAGGCCGGGGTGGGGAAGAGCCGCCTCGTCTCCGAGTTCGTGGCCGGGCTGGACGCGCGCGTTCTGGTCGGGCGCTGCGTCCCGTACGGCGACGGGATCACGTACCTGCCGCTCGCGGAGATCGCGGGCGCGCTCGCCGGCATCCGCGAGGACGAGCCGACGGATACTGCGCTCGCGAAGCTCGAGGAGTCCGTCGCGCGGGCGGTGTCGGAGGACCAACGGGCGGCTATCGTCCACGCGGTCGGGCTGACGATGGGGCTGTCGCTTCCGGAGCACTCGGCCGGCATCGGCGGCGGCGGAGAGGTGCGGCAGGCGCTGCAGGACGCCTGGACGAAGTACCTGGCCGCGCTCGGGCGCCACGAGCTCGTCGTCCTCTTGATCGAGGACATCCATTGGGCATCCGAGCCGCTACTCGACCTCCTTGACGACGTCCTTGCCGGCCTGGAGGACACCGCCGTACTCATCGTCTGCCCGTCGCGCCCGGAGCTTCTGGACGCGAGGCCGTCCTGGGGGACGGGGAGGCTCGACACGTCGTCGCTCACCCTGGCGCCGCTCAGCGCGACGGATGCCGAGAGCCTGCTCCGCGCGCTCCTCGGCTCGGACGCGATTCCCGACGAGGTCGCGAGCCGGATTCTCGCCCCGGCGGAGGGCAACCCGTTCTTCCTCGAGGAGATGCTCGCGATGCTCGTGGAGCAGGGAGCGATCGAGGAGCGGTACGGCCGCTGGGTCGAGGCCGATCGGCTCGCGATCACGAGCGTGCCCGACTCGATTCACGGCGTGATCGCGGCCCGTCTTGACCTGCTCGAGTCCCGCGAGCGCGACGCACTCCGCCGCTGCTCGGTCATGGGGCGCGTGTTCTGGCCGTCGGCGGTCGAAGTCGACGACGACCTCGTCGCCTCGCTCGGACGCCGTGCGATTGTCTCCGAGCAGCTCGAGTCCGCCTTCTCGGGCCGCAGGGAGTTCATGTTCAAGCACGCGCTCACGCACGAGGTTGCGTACACGACGCTTCCGCGCTACGAGCGCGGGTCACTGCACCGGCGAGTCGCGCAGTGGCTCGCCGGCGCCGTTCCGGAGCGCCATGCGGAGACGACTGAGCTCATCGCATTCCACTTCGACCAGGCACTTCACTGGGGAGAGGACGACGAGGGCCTCAGACGGTCGGCTTTCCAGGCTGCTCTCACAGCCGGAGACGCGGCTGCGAGACGTGGCGCGTACACGTCCGCAGAGCGTCTGCTCGGGCGGGCGCTCGAGCTCGCAACCGACCCGGAGGAGCGATCTCGCGCGCTCGTGGACGCCGCGCACGTCGACATCCATGGATCGGAGTACGAGCGCGCGCTCGCGCGCCTCGCCGAGGTGACGGTGATCGCCGACGGGCTCGGAGATACAAAGCTTCGCGCCGATGCGCTTGGCCTCCGCGCCCGCGCCTCGTGGCTTCGCGGCTACTGGGCGGAGGCGCTCGAGGCAGCCGAGGCCGCCGTCGCTGCACTCGAAGGAGTCGGGGAGTCTCCGGAGCTGGCGCGGGCGCTCGCGCGGCTGTCGCAAATCCAGATGCTGCGCGGGTTGCCGAGTGCAGGGGGAACCTCGGTCCGCGCGATCGAGGTTGCGCAGCGCACGCACGAGCCTGCAGCCGAGGCGAACGCCCGGATCAACCTCTTCACGACCACCGCGTGGTCCGGCGTGCCGTCCTCCAAGGAGATCGCCGAGATAATCGATCTGGCGGTCCGGGCCGGCGCGCTCGACGAGGCGGTGCGTGCGGTGGTCAACTACCTGTGGTCGGCCGCCCTCGCCGGTCCGATCGGACCGGCCGAGGAGGTCGTCAACCGCCATGCGCCGGAGATCGAGCGCGGCCTGACGTCCGAGGGGTATCGCAACTATCTCCATCTCTCGCTCGCGGCGCTCGTGTACGTACCGGCAGGGAGTTGGGGGGAGGCCGACGCCGCGCTCGAGCAAGGTGAACCCGCGGTCGCCACGAACCGTCTTGTCTGGCTCTGGCTCCTGACCGGGCAGGCGCTCCGCCGTGGGAACCTCGAGCTGGTCGACAAGCATCTCGCCGGGTTCCGCGAGGACGTGCTTGCAACGGACGAGCCGCAGCGGATCCTTCCGATGGTCACGGTCGCGATGCCGCGGGCCTTCCTTGCGGGGGATCTGGACGAGGCGCGGCGCCTGGCGGAGATCGTCGCGGGGCTCAACCCGAACTTCTCCTTCGCCGGCGGCGCGCTTCCAATAGTGCGCGCGCTCGCGGCGCTCGGCGAAAGCGAGGGTCTGAGCGCGGTCTCAGGGAGCTTCGCGCCGGCGGGCGCCGTCGGTGCGGCCGAGATCGTCGAGACCACCACGGGAGGTCTTCTCGCGCGGCTCGAAGGCGACCTCGACACGTCGGTCGACGCGCTGACCTCGGTGGAGGCGGAGCTTCGCGGCCTCGGGCGCCAATACGACGCCGCGTGCATGGCGCTCGAAGTCGCCGAGTCGCTCGCTCTCGCGGGTCAGGAGTCGCCCGCGGAGGAGGCGCGGGCACGTGCCAACGAGCTGCTCGAGCCGCTCGGCTGCGTCAACCCGTACTAGGAGAGAGGAGCTAGACGGCCGCGGCCGCGATCTTCGCGAAGTGCGCGAGGCACGAAACGGCCTCGTGCGGGGAGTGCACCGGGGAGACGATCTCCTCCCGATAACTCTTGTCCGGACGGAAGCGGCGCGTGCGAACGACCTGGCCGCCGGCGACCTCGAGCTGACGTCCTTCCTTCATCTCGCGGGTGTCGAGCCGGATCTTCAGCGCCGCCTCGACGATGGCGAGCGCGCGGCGCGTGGACGCGAAGAAGAGGTCGGTGCTCGTGCGGCCGAGCCAGAGTGGGCGGGAGATCCCCCGCGCAAGGAATACGCTCTCTGGCCGCCGCTCGTCGAGCCAAGCCGTCGCCAACGTCCCCTTGAGCTCGCCGAGGGCACGGCCGTCGCTCTGGCGGCGCTCCATGAGCGCAAAGATCGCCTCGGAGTCAACCGTCATCTCCGGGGTCTCGCGCTCGATCCCGTACCGGGCAAGCAGTGCGTCGTCGTTCGCGATGACGCCGTTGTGCACGCCCACGACCGCGCCGTGCCGGATCGGATGGTTGTTGACCTCGATCTCCGGCGCACCTTTTGTGTAGTCGCGGGTATGGAGGAGCGCCTGGGTCGTGTCGCGCGGAACCGAGATCTCGTCCAGCAGAGCGCTCGCGCCGCCCTTGAGCTTCGTCACGGCCACCGAGCCGTCCGTCATGCGATGCGCGCAGCCGACGGCGTCCGCGCCACGCTCCGAGATCCCCGCGAGCAGGGCCTGCGCCGCGAGCGTGCGCTCGACCGTGGACTCAGGACTCAGGCTGTAACCCGCAATGCCGCACATGAAACTGCCGCAACCCTCCGTTCAAACGACCCACTCACAGTAGACGACGGACATGAGGACACTGTTTGTGGGACGTTGCGATTGCCTTCTGTCTCTTTCGTCGGATCCCTCGTCCCGGCGGTTCGTCCCTCAAGCGGGCGGAATCGCGCGCCGATACAGCAGCCGTGGAAGGCAATGCGGCCGAGCATCTCTTCGACCCCGCAGACGAGGAATCGTCTGCAGCAGCCGACGACACCCCGTCGCGCGAGCGGCTGGACCTCTCCGGGCCGAGCGCCGACGATCCGCTGAAGCTCTACGTCCGCCAGATCGGCGACGGCCGCCTCCTGACTCCGGCCGAGGAGCGGGAGCTCGCACGCCGCAAGGACGAGGGCGACGAGGCCGCGAAGCGCAAGCTCATCGAGTGCAACCTGCGCCTCGTGATGTCGATCACGCGCAACTACACGCGCGCCGACGTGCCGCTCCTCGATCTGATCCAGGAGGGCAATCTCGGGCTCATCCGCGCGGTGGAGAAGTTCGACTACAAGCTCGGCTTCAAGCTCTCGACGTACGCGACCTGGTGGATCAAGCAGGCGATCTCACGCGCGCTTGCCGAGCAGGGCCGCACGATCCGGCTCCCCGTGCACGTCGCCGACCAGGTCCGGAAGGTGACGAAGACCCGCCGGCTCCTCGGGCAGAGGCTGAACCGCGATCCGTCGCTCGACGAGATCGCGCTCGAGATCGAGATCACGCCCGAGCGCGTCCAGGAGCTGCTCGACCTCGTGCAGGATCCCGTCAGCCTCGAGACGCCGATCGGGGACGGGGACAGCATGGTCTACGACCTGATCCCGGATCAGAGCGCCGACCAGCCGGAAACCCTGACCGCCGATCGCGCTCGCGCCTCCGAGCTGATGGTCGCGCTCGGCAAGCTGCAGCCGCGCCAGCGGCGGGTTGTCGTCGAGCGCTTCGGCCTCGACGGCGTGCGTCCTCGGACGCTCGAGGAGGTGGGCACGAACCTCGGCATCACGCGCGAGCGCGTCCGCCAACTCGAGGCACGCGCGTTGCGGGAGCTCCGGGGGTTCGCACCCGGGCTCGAGCTCTACTTGCGGTCGTAGGCGCGAGCCACGCCTGCGTGGGCCGGACTGGTCCGGCCCCTACGTCGCGTCCACGGACTCCATCTCGCGGAGGCCCGCGAGACGGCGGAGCGACTCGAGCTCGATCTGTCTGACGCGTTCGCGCGTCAATCCCAGGCGGCGCCCGATCTCTTCCAGCGTCTGCGGCTCGGCACCGGTGAGCCCATAGCGCATCACGACGACTTCGCGCTCGCGCTGGGGAAGAGCCGCGAGCGCCTTCCGCAGCGCCTCGCTGCGGAGGTTCAGCTCGACGGCATCTTCGGGCAGCGGCTCGTCGCCGGCGACGAAGTCCCCGAACACGGCGTCGTCGCCCTCGCCGACCGGGGCGTCAAGGCTCGTCGACGCCCGCGCTGCCGCTCGCACCTCGAGGACCTGCTGGACCGTGAGGGATGCCTCGTCCGCGATCTCGTCGAGCGACGGCTCGCGTCCGAGTTGCGTCCAGAGCAGGCGGTCGGCACGGTTGATCTTCTGCAGGCGTTCGACGATGTGCACCGGCATGCGGATCGTCCGCGCCTTGTCGGCAAGCGCGCGGGCGACCGCCTGGCGGATCCACCAGGTCGCGTATGTGGAGAACTTGAAACCACGTCGCCAGTCGAACTTCTCGACGGCCCGGATGAGGCCCAGCGTTCCTTCCTGGATGAGATCGAGGAAGGGGAGACCCTGGTTGCGGTAGTTCTTCGCGATCGAGACCACGAGGCGGAGGTTGGACTGGATCATCCGCTCCTTCGCCTCCGTGTCGCCGCGCTCGATCCGCTTCGCGAGCTCGACCTCCTGTGCGGCGGTCAGCAGCTGATGGCGTCCGGCCTCGCGGAGGAAGAGCTGCAGCGCGTCGGTCGTCGTCTCGACGGGAGCCGTGATCGCGGCGACGACCTCGGACTGGGGCGCCGGGAGCTCGACGATCTCGATGCCGCGTTGGTCGAGCTCACGCAGTAACGCGTCCTGCTCGAGCTCCGTGAGCTCGAACGTATCGGCGACCTCGGCGAGGTCGGATGCCCGGATCGTCCCGACTTGCTCGGACTGCTCGAGCAATAGCCTGATGTCCTCGACGATGAGGATCTGGTCGATGTCGACTTGTGTCACGCGCCGGCGGTTACGCGGTTCGAACGGAACGAGGTGAGCCTCTACTCTCTCGCGTCTGCCCGCCCCTGTCTAGGGGGCGGAGCGAAATGCCCCCAATGAGGGGACCCAGGCCTGGGGCGCCGCGTCTGAATCGACTCAAATGCGTCATACCGCGCGCGGGCGGCTCGCACTACCGTCGAGTCATGGAATATCTCGTCAACGTCCTGCCGGTTGCGCTCGCGGCAGCGATGCTCGCGACCGCCGTCTGGACGGCGCTGACAAGCACGCGTGTCGGCGCCTGGTGCCTGACGGCAGCGCTGTTGTGGCTGGGGGCAGCCTCGTTCACTGCCTCGGCCCTGCTGGGCTCGCCGTTCGCCCTCGTGCTGCTCGGCGGCTCGCTCACCGTCGCCGCGTTGTTCGCGGGTGCATATGCGCTCCTTGGACGCCCCCAGCGTCTCGCCGGCGCGAAGCGCGCTGCGGCGTTCGAGGTCAGCCACGCCCTGAACGCGCGATAACGCTCCAGCTGTTTGTTCAGCGCGCTCCGCCGCGAGCCGCCCAAGACGGGCTGTGCTCCGATCAGGAGGTTGATGCGGCCCTGGCGGCGGCGACGGCTTCCAGTCGAGAGTGGACGCCGAGAGCCCGAAGGAGAGCGCGGATGTGGTTCCTGACCGTGTCGTTGCTCAGGTGGAGCTCGGCGGCGATCTGCTTCGTCGAGCGGCCCTGCTCCAGAAGTCGAAGCACCTCGACCTGGCGGGGGGTGAGATGCGGCGGGGGCAAGGGCGTGTCGTCGGGGCGTTCCTCCAACAGCCCGAAGACGCCAACCACCCGTTCGCCGTTCATGAGCGGTGCCGCGCTGATCTCTACGGCCACCCGTGTCCCGGTCCTGCCAACCAAGACGCCGGTCGCCTCGGTGGCCGGAGAGGTGCCGAGCACTTTCTGCGAGAACAGCTCGCGTGCGCGCCGGCTGTCCTCGGGCGCCACGACGGAGGTGAAGTGGCGACCGCGGACGTCGCCGACCAGCCGCTCGGCCGCCGCATTGATCCACCGAACGACGCCCGTCTTGTCCAGGACGTAGCTCGGGACGGCGACGCTTTCGAGAGCCTGCTCGACGTCGCCGCCGAGTGCCAGGCCAGAGTCCATCACGGAAGTGTGACTGATCGAGGCAAAGGGCTTGTCGACTCGAACGCACGATGTGCGGACTAGTGCGTTTCAGGGCGGCGAACGTCCCTCTTGCTCGCCGCTCAGGAGAGAACGCGCTCAAGCGCTGCGCGATCCGTCGGCTCGCCGTGCGCGGGCAGTATGAGCTCGACCGGCAGGTCGAGCAGCGGACGGAGGCGTTGGACGACATCGTCGCGCGTCACGTGCTTGCGATCGGCGATCCAGATGTCCAGTCCGTCGCCGAGGTCGGAGAGCGAGTCGCCGGTGACGATCGCGCCGATCGACGGGAGCCAAAGGATGAGGTCGTTGTCCTCGCGGCCCGCGTACGCGTTGATGCCGAACGGCCACGCTCCGGGACCGTGGAAGTGTCCTTCGCCTTCGCCGGCGCGCAACCAGGCAAGGTCCTCGCTCCCATGCCGCGCACACGATCGGGTTCGATGCCGAACTTCTCGACCCAGTCCTGCCAGGTGTCCGCGGGCGGTGTATGCACCGGGAGGCCAAGCCGACGTGCATCGCGCTCGTGGTAGGGCGCCGTCAGGACGACGGCGGTCGCGCGCTCACGTAGCTCGTCGGGAACTGAGAGCGGGTCGAACAACACGAAGTCGTCGCCGAGCTCGATCCCGTAGGACGAAACGATCTCGGGCCACTCCTCCTCTTTGTTCCAGCCGGGATGCGACGATTGCCAATGCCAGACACCCGGACGCAGCTCACGCATGAGCACAGTCTGTCACTACGGAGTAGTGCGAATACCTGAAGAAAGACCTTGAGCCTGTACCCGAAGAAGGACCCGCTGCGGCCGATGGACCCCGCGAGCGTCCACAGGTGGCTCAAGAAAGCGCTCGAGCGGGCTGGGCTGCCTGACACGATCAAGACCCACGAGCTACGGCACTCAGCGGCAGACAGCCTCTGGCGCGAGACGGGCAACCTCATGCTCGCGCAGCAACTCCTCCGCCACTCCTCGGTCGCGACAACGCCCAATTGCAAGTAGTGCGTTCCGAGGAAGCGGGACTGGCTTAGGCAAGCGCCTGCTTCGAACGCACGATAACGTGCGTTATGTCAAGTAGCGATAGATGCTCTAGAAGGTCGCTTCCCGCACCCCACTCAGGATGAGGAGCGCGACGATCGCGGCGGCGATCAGGCGGTAAGCGACGAAGACGTCGTACGTGTGGCGGCGCACGTAGCCGAGGAGCCAGTCGATCGCGAGCAAGCCGGCGCCGAGCGAGGCGAGCGTGCCGACGAGGAACGGTCCCTGCCAGCCGGAGGGCAGGTCGCCGAGCAGTACGTCCCCCACTCCCTTGAGCACGACGGCACCGAGCGTCGTCGGCAGCAGCAGGAAGAACGAGAACCGTGCCGCGCTGTCGCGGTCGAGCTTGAGGAACCGCCCGGCCGTGATGGTGATCCCCGAGCGCGAGACGCCGGGCGCGAGCGCGAGCGCCTGCGCGAACCCGAGCGCGAGCGCGCCGCGGAATCCGACATCGCCCATGGCGCGCTCCTGGGGCGAGCGGTCTGCCCACCAGAGGAGCAGCGCGCCCAGTGTGAGCAGAATCAAGATCTGCCACGGCTCTCCGAGGTTGTCGGCGATCCAGTCCTCGCCGACGATGCCGGCGATGCCGGCCGGAATCGTGGCGACGATCACGAACCAGGCGATCCGTTCGTCCGCCGTCTGGATGCGGCGGCGCCCGATCGAGCCGCCGAGCGCACCTAGAAGCCGCAGGATGTCACCCCAGAAGTACGCGCCCACGGCGACGAGCGTCCCCAGATGGAGCGCGACGTCGAACGTCTGGTTGAAGCGATCGTTCTCCTCGAGGTACGTCCAGTCGCCGAGCCAGGGCACGAGGATGAGGTGCCCGGACGAGGAGATCGGCAGGAGCTCCGTGAGTCCCTGGACGACGCCGAGGACGAACGCCTGGCCGTTCGTGACGGTATCGGGATCCTCGCCCACGCCCGCGAGCGTGAGGACGAGGGCAAGCCCGAGCGCCGCCGCCGCGGCGCCATAGACGACCGTGCGGCGCACGCGGAGATCCTACGCAGAGCCCGCGGACGGGGGCTCGGAGAAAAACGTCGCAAAATGCAGCAATCCGGTGAACGGCGGCCTTGACCTCCCCGGGCCTGTCCCATAGGTTCCTGCTTGCACCGAGCACGGAGCGCGACTAGGCCGAAGCTCAGCTTGAGGGCTCTACGCGGAAGCGGAAGGTCAGCGGGTTGAGTGGACGAAAGCGCCACCGGCTCGGTGAATTTTTTGGTCCCGTTTCGACATCCTGCGCGGGTCCGGCATCGTCGCGTTCCCGCCCGAGGCTAGGATCCGCTTCCGATGCACCTGCGCATGCCGAGCAGCGACAAGGGCACCCAGGCGTTCCTCTGGGCCCTCGTCTTCTTCCTCTTCATGTGGCTCGGCGCGCTCGCGATCAAGCTTCCCGGCGGCACGTCGTTCATCATCTCGCTCGTCGCGGCGGCGGCGATCTTCCTGCTCATCCGCACGCGCGGCAGCGGCGACAGCGCCTGAGACGGGCGCACCTCTCCCTGCTCACGCCCCCCGACGCTGTTCCTGCGGTTCCCCTCGTTCGCCCGAAGGCTATTTCTTGGACTGCGCGCTCAGGGCCGAGACCAGGCGATCTGCGAAGTCACGACCTAGAGCATCTTCCAGCCGGCTCAGTGCAGGCTCCCGCTTCTCATCCCGGCCGTCAAAGTCCCTGACGTCGGCATGAAGCCGGGGCGAGCCTGCCGCTGCGGCCTTCGTGCTGGCGGCGGCGCTCATGCGGTCCCTATCGGGGAGTCCGGGCCGCTCCGCGATCCCTGGCGGGAGGGGTCTGACCCGCCCGGGCGGGTCAGAGGACGAGCCGGCGCTCGTCGAAGCTCGTCGACGCGAGCTCCTCGCGGAAGCCGTCCGCTCCCCTGACGGCGTCGTCCGCGAACACGTGATCCGCGACCGCGACGCTCTCGTCGTTCCAGAACGGCACGTCGACGTGGTGGTGCGTGACGACGTTCACCGAGGTCGTCGAGCAGGCCGGACAGCGCACCGCGACTGCGAGCCGACCCTCCTCGCGGGCGCGCTCGGCGTCGATCCGGGCGATCGCGGAGGGCGTGATCGGCCGCGGACGGGCCTCGAGGCAGCAGAAGAAGCTCCAGGGCCACTCCCCCGCTCCGATGCGCATCGCCGCCAGATCCGCGAGCTCGGCGCCGACCGGGTCGTCGTGATCCGTCAGCACGTTCCTGAACGTGAGGTCGCTGCCGAGGCCGAGCGGGGCGACGTCGAGGTCGTGGTGCGCGACGAGGCCGGGATGCTCCTCCCCGCACGGGCAGGCGAAGAGCACGCTGAAGACGGCCGGCGTCGACGGCCCCGGCAGGCGGTCGAGCGCGCGGAACGACGAGAGTCGCAGGCGCGCCTCGCCCTGATGCGGGCACGAGAGCGAGTAGTAGCCCGTTAACGGGTCGTACACAGTTCGTCTTGTAACCGGGCGGCCGGATGCCGCATCCCCCGCACGTGGCCGAGGACGCCGTAGGGGCCGGACCTGTCCGGCCCACGCTCTGGTCCACGCCGCGGGCGAGGCAAGCCTCGCCCCTACGAGTACTGGATCAGCGAGTGCACGTCGTAGCCGGCGAGCCGCTCGCGGCCGTTCAGGAACGTCAGCTCGATCAGGAACACGACGCCGACGACATTGCCGCCCAGCTGCTCGACGAGCTCGCACTTCGCCTTCGCGGTGCCGCCGGTCGCGAGGACGTCGTCGAGGACGATCACGCGGGCGCCCTCCCCGATCGCGTCGCGATGGATCTGGAGGCTGTCGGTGCCGTACTCGAGCGCGTACGTCGCCTCGATCGTCTCCCACGGCAGCTTGCCGGGCTTGCGTGCGGGAACGAAGCCCGCGCCGAGCTCGTAGGCGAGCGCGCCGCCGAAGATGAATCCGCGCGCCTCGGCGCCGAGGACGAGATCGGGCTTGCGGGGACGCGACCACTCCGCCAGCTGCCGGATCGACTCTGCGAAGTACTCCGCGTCCGCGATCAGCGGCATGACGTCCTTGAAGAGGATTCCCTCCTTCGGGAAGTCGGGGACGTCGCGGATCTTGGAGGCGAGATCGAGCGTCATGCGCCCGCCCGCTCGGCCGTTCCCCGCAGGTCGCGAAGGAAGAGCAGGTGCGAGAGCTCTTGCGCCACGCCGGAGAGCGCTTCCAGGTCCTCGAACGCCGCCTTTCGGCGCTCGGGGTTCCGGGACCGCATCCCGGGCGCGACGAGCTGCTCGACGAGCGCTGCCTGACGCCCCGCGGCCGTCAGGATCGTCCGCAGGTGGCGCGCGTCGATGCCGAAGCGCGCCAGTCGTGCGGACGCCGCGGCGATGTCCGCCTCGCTCTCGCGATAGAGGTGGTCGCCACCCTCGACCCGCGAGACGACTACGCCGTACTCCTCGAGCTGGCGCAGGAACTCGGGCGACACGGAAGCGCGCTCGCAGAGCTCTGAGGCGTCGATCTCGTCCTCGTGCCCCGTGAGGCCGGCGCTGCGGCGGCGCGCGCGATCCGAGCCGGCGCCAGGGCCGTCGAGCTCCTGGCGGATGACGCGCAGCGGAAGGAACTCGTCGCGCTGCAGGCGCAGGATCGTGACGAGGCGCTCGACGTCCTCGGGTGAGAAGAGCCGGTAGCCGCCGCGCGTACGACGCGGTGCGATGAGGCCCTGGTCCTCGAGGTAGCGGATCTTGGAGACGGAGATGTCGGGGAACTCCTCGCGCAGCTCGTCGCAGATCGCGCCGATCGTGCGGAGCTTCGGCTCTGCCACGGACGTCCCGCGTCTTCTCGCTGCCACCGTGCTCATCGGCGCAGGAAGGTCAGCCGGTACTTGCCGATCTGGACCTCGTCGTCGTTCTCCAGCACGGCCGACTCGATGCGCCTGCGGTTGACGTAGGTCCCGTTCAGGCTTCCCAGGTCGCGGATCGTGAAGACGTCACCGACGCGCTCGAGCTCGGCGTGGCGGCGCGAAACCGTCACGTCGTCGAGGAAGATCTCGCACTCGGGCGAGCGCCCGATCAAGGTCCGCCCCGCCTCGGGCTGGAACGTCTGGCCGGCCATCCCCCCACCGGAACGGACGACGAACGCCGGGCCGCCCAGCGTCGCGGCCAGGGCCGCGTCGGGCTCGTCGGCGCCGGATTCGAGGTCGAAGCTCATCGTCGTCTCGGCACCGGTGTCCGTCTGCAGTAGCGCGCCGCAGCGAGGGCAGTAGTTCGCGCTCGCAGGGCTCTGAAAGCCGCACTCCGGGCAGTAGATGTGATTCACTCGCCCCCGCCGCCGGATGACACGGCCTTCGTGGCGAGGATCTCGCTGAGGCGCTCGACGTCCGCGAGCTTCGCCTCGCCCGCGCTCACCTGCTCGCGGAGCCGCGCCACGAGCTCGGCGCGCAGGATGTCGATGCGGCCGTGCAGCACGCGCCGCCGAAACGAGATCTCGTCCTCTTCCTTCTCGAGCTGGCGGATCATGTTGCGGAGCTCGTCGTCTGAGAGCGTCGGGAGATCGGGGAGTGGTTCCACGTCGCGCCTTTCCTCGCTGGTCACCTGAGTAAAGCAGCCGCGGTTCCGAGGGGTCAACCTCAGGTTGAGACTTTTCGGCCGCCGGACCTAGTTCGCCGCAGCAGCGGCTCTCCCTGCCGCCGTGAGGGTTAGTGCGGCTCGGCGAGCGTGCGGCGCGCGCGCAGGACGTACTCCGCCGCCGCGCCAACCGCGAGCGCTACTCCGATCCAGAAGAGCACGAGCGGCCAGTCCGTCCCCTTCGGCGTCACGATGACGAAGCAGAGCGACGCGTACAGGACCCAGGTGGCGAGCTTTCCGAGGAAGCTGACCTCGAAGTCGTAACCGCGCGGGACGACGAGCTTGTACCCGAGCACGAGCACGAGGTCCCGCGCGAGCACGACGAGCATGCCCGCGAACGGCAGCCGGCCCTCGAGCCAGAGCAGCACGACCGCGACCACGATCATGAGCCGGTCGGCCAGCGGGTCCGCGACCTTCCCGAACGCCGACTCGACGTGCCACCGGCGCGCGAGGTAGCCGTCGAGCTGGTCGGTCAGCGCGGCCGCGGCGAAGAAGAGCCCTGCCCCCCAGGCCGCGTCGTCCCCGGCGTCGAGGAAGAGCCAGACGAAGACCGGGATCGCTGCGAAGCGGAGGATCGTCAGTGCGTTCGGGATGTGGCGACGCACCTCGATCCAGCCCATGGCCGAACCCTAGATGGTGGTAGCGTCGCCGCTCGTGCCGGAGACCCGTGCCCTACCCGGGTTCGTGAACGCTCACAGTCACACGTTCCAGCGTGCTCTCCGGGGCCGGGCGGCGGGTGGCGATTTCTGGGCCTGGCGCGACTCGATGCTCGCCGAGGCGGAGCGCCAGACGCCCGAGTCTCGTCCGTTCGTCCTACGAGCGGACGTACCGCGAAATGCGCTCTGCCGGCTACACGGCAGTCGGCGAGTTCCACTACCTCGGGCTCGCGGAGGCATTCGCCGCCGCCGAGGCGGCCGAGGCCGCGGGCATCGCCATCGTCCTGCTGCACGTCGCGTACGCACGCGGCGGCCTCGCGCGCTTTCGCCAGGAGTCGGTCACGGCGTACCTGCGCCAGGTCGAGGAGCTTCGCGATCGAGGAATCAGGGTCGGGCTCGCCCCCCACTCCGTGCGCGCGTGCCCACACGACTGGCTCGAGGAGATCGGCCGCTACGGCGACGAGCACGGGCTTCCACTGCACGTGCACGCGGACGAGCAGCCGCGCGAGATCGAGGAGTGCCTCGCCGAGCATGGATGCCGCCCCATCGAGCTGCTGGCGCGCGCCGGCTGCCTCGGCGAGCGCACGACCGTGGTCCACGCGACGCACGCGGACGGCGCCGAGCTCGACCTCCTTGCCTCGTCCAGCGCGACGATCTGCGCGTGCCCGACGACCGAGGCAGACCTCGGCGACGGGTTCCTCCCCGCCGAGCGCATCCGGCACCGGTCGATCCCGCTCTGCATCGGGTCCGACTCGAACGTCCGCATCGACCCGCTCGAGGAGCTGCGCGAGCTCGAGGGCATCGCCCGCCGTCAGACCGGCCGCCGCGGCATCTTCTCGACCGAGGAGCTGATCGGGTTCGGGACGGAGCGCGGCGGGTCCTCGCTCGGGCTCGACGACTGGCCCGGCATCGTCGTCGACACGACGCGCCCTTCGCTCGTGGGTGTCGCGGCAGACGACCTCACCGCAGCGCTCGTCTCCAGCTGCAGCGGCGAGGCCGTCGTCGCCGACGCGTAGCGCTACAGTCGTTGCATGGCGGTCGACGTCACCGAGGCCAACTTCGAGCAGGACGTCATCGAGCGCTCGCGCGAGGTACCGGTCATCGCGGACTTCTGGGCCGAGTGGTGCGGCCCCTGCCATGCGCTCGCGCCGGTGCTCGAGAAGGAAGTCGAGGCCCGGGCCGGCGCGGTCGAGCTGGCGAAGATCGACGTGGACGCGCAGCAGGGCCTCGCAGCGACCTACGGCGTCCAGGGCATCCCGGCGGTCAAGGCCTTCCGCGACGGCCGGGTCGTGGCGGAGTTCGTCGGCGCGGTCGGGCCGGCTGCCGTGTCGACGTTCGTCGACGCGCTCCTCGCGCCTCCCGTGATCGACTCGCTGCTCGCGGAGCTCGCCGAGAGTGGCGAGCTACCGGACGTGCGCGCGGCGCTCGAGGTCGGCGACTACGAGCATGCGCTCGAGCTGATCCTCGATGCAATCCCGGACGCCGCACCGGTCGAGCGCGAACGACTTCGCGAGCTCGCCGTGGCGGTCTTCGACCGGCTCGGGCAGGACGATCCCGTGAGCGTCGCGTACCGCCGCCGCCTCGCGAGCACGCTCTACTGAGCGAGGGAGGCGCGGAAGCGCGCCATCCAGCGCGCTGTCGCGTCGAGGTACGCGCGCTGCGCGGGTCGCCCGCGCTTGCCCCACGCCCCGTCGTAGCCCTGGCGCTGGACCTGGCTCCGCGCCGGTTCGATCTGCGTTCCCTCCTGCCACTCGTTGTAGCTCGTGATCGTCACGACATCCGCTTCCGCGCGCACCGCAGCCCGCCACATCCGGTCATAGGTCGCTCCGAACAACCGCGGGCGCACCATCTCGTCGGTCGTGGCCAGGCGCGCGTCGTAGCCAGGGCCGACCGAGGGAGCGCAGAGCAGTCCCGCGCGATGCGCCTGGGTGCAGGTGCGGGCGAACGTGTTGCCGTTCCACGTCGCGACGTCGTACGTGTAGAGGCCGTCGAAGCCGGCGGCCTTGGCACGCCCAACGAGATGCGTGTGCGCGAACACGCGAACGCCCTCGAGCGGCTCCAGCGCCTCTGCCCAGTCAGCTGCCGAGTCGCGGTCGGCGTCGTAGACGTAGAAGTCCGTGAACCCCTTCTCGTGCAGCGCCTCGATGTCCTCGGCCGTCGACGCCGGCGTCCGGCCGCGGTACGGCTCGAGGTGAATCGCGACGCCAAGCCCCTCCGCCTCCGCGGTTTCGGTCACGAGCGGGAGACGCAGGTCTTCCGGTGACTCCCACCCCCACCAGGAAACGATCACCGTACGAATCCCCGCCGAGGCGATCTCGCGCATCTGCGCCGTGACGATCTTCGCACTCGACGACGAGTAGAGACCTCGCGCCGGGTAGTACGGCGTCGAGAGGACGTGCTCTCCGTCGTCGTCGGCGACGTACCAGTGCGCCCAGCGGCCGTCCCGCGCCGGCGTCGAGTACCAGGGGTAGTAGAAGATCGCCGACTCGGCGGCGTCCGCACGGACGTACGCCGGGCCGGGGCTGCCGCCGGCGATGGGCGACCCGAGCAGTGCGACGCCGATGGCGAGCGCGCCTCCAAGAACCGTCCCCAAGCGCCGCCCTCGCGTCATTCAGCGCCGGACTCTAGCGCGTGAATCGGACTCAGACCAGCGTCGCTCTACTACGATCCCGACGGTGCCCGAGTACCGGTATCTCGTAATCGGCGGCGGCATGACCGGAGACGCGGCGTGCCGCGGTATCCGCGATCACGACGACGAGGGCACGATCGGGCTCGTCGGAAGCGAGCCACATCCCCCGTACGTGCGTCCTCCGCTCACGAAGGCCCTCTGGACCGGCAAGGAGGAGAGCTCCATCTGGCGGAAGACCGACGAGGTCGGCGTCGACGTCCATGTCGGCCGGCGCATCGTCTCGGTCGACCTGGACGGCCACAAGGCGACCGACGACGCCGGCGAGGCGTACTCGTACGAGCGGCTCCTGCTGGCGACCGGCGGCATCCCCCGGAAGCTTCCTTCGGCGCCGGAGGGCGTCATCTACTACCGGACTTTCGACCACTACAAGCGGCTCAGAGAACGCGCGCGGGACGGCCTGCGCGTCGCGGTCATCGGTGGCGGATTCATCGGCTCGGAGATCGCGGCCGCACTGTCGATGAACGGCTGCACCGTGTCGATCGCGTTCCCCGAACCCGGGATCGGCGCGCGCCTCTTCCCCGCGGAGCTTTCGAAGTACGTGAACGACTACTACCGCTCGAAGGGCGTCGAGGTGCTCGACGGTGAGATGGTCGCGAAGGTCGCCCGCGACGGTGATGGCTACCGCGTCGAGACCGAATCCGGCAAGACGATAGACGCGGACGAGGTCGTCGCCGGCCTCGGGATCGTGCCCAACACGGAGCTCGCTGAGTCCTTGGGCCTCGAGGTCGACGACGGGATCATCGTGGACGACCGCGGCCGTGCCGGTGGCCGTGAGGATGTGTTCGCTGCAGGCGACGTCGCCCGCTTCCCGGTCGCCGCGCTCGGAGGCGCCCGACGGGTCGAGCACGAGGATCACGCGAACACGCACGGCCGCCACGTCGGCGCCAACATGGCCGGAGCGGACGCGCCCTACGACCACCTCCCCTTCTTCTACTCCGACCTCTTCGAGCTCGGGTACGAGGCGGTCGGAGACGTCGACTCACGGCTCGACACGGTCGAGGAGTGGGCCGAGCCGAACCGCAAGGGAGTCGTCTGCTACGTCGAGGACGGGAAGCCGCGCGGCTTCCTCCTCTGGGACGTGTGGGACAAGGTCGACGCAGCCCGCGAGCTCATCGCGGCGGGCGACGACGTCACGCCCGAGTCGCTCCGGGCGCTGCTCGCGGACTAGCTCTCGGCCTCGGCGAGGCTACTCGTCGAGGATGAACGTGACGAGCATGTTCACCTGGTACTCGGTGACGGCGCCGCCTTCGAGCCGCACCTGCTGCTCCTTGATCCACGCAGCCTTCACGTTGCGCAGCGTCGCGTTCGCGCGATCCAGGCCTTGCTTGATCGCATCCTCGAAGCTCTGCGAGGACGTCGCGCTGATCTCGGTCACTCGTGCGATCGGCATCTCCGTTCTCCTTTGGTCGACGGGACGACGGGAGTTTGCTAGAAGCGCAACGCGGTTGCGCGAGCCGCCTCTCGTATGCCCCGAAGCCGGACCCGGCTAACACGCGTCGCGAGAGCGAGCGCGAGGATGTCGAAGACGACGTATCCGCTCGCGACGCCGCTCGGCGGGTTCCCCTGCGAGAGCCCGAGCCCTGGGACGGCGCCCTCCCACGTCCACGTGCCGATCGCGGTCCCGTAGAGCTCGAGCGCGGCAACGACGAGGAAGACGCCGGCGTAGACCTGTCGCCTCGTGCGGAGGACGACGACGACGAGGAACGCGCACCCGATCAAGCCGGCGACGTCGGGGCTCGGGAGGACGGTGACGCCGGCAACGCCCCACCCCGCCGCTCCGAGGACGGCAAGCCCGAGAAGCGTCGCGCGCCCGGACGCGAGAGTCGCGAGCGAGACTCCGCAGAGGAACACGAGCCCGTGCCCCGGCGGGACGAACGCCGGGAGGTTGTCGAGGCGGTACGAGTAGAGGCCCCAGACGAGGGAGCCGACGACCTCGCCCAGCGTGGCGATGCCGACCACTCCCAGTGTCTGGAGGCGGATTGAGCGCGGATGGAGCAGGAGTAGGCCCGCGAGGACGACCGCAGTCAGGAGCCCGAGCAGGAGCTGGCCGCCGTGGCCGACGCCCCGGTCGACCCAGAGACCCGCTGTCGTGTACGGCACCGCGACGGCGAGCGTGACGAGGGCGGCGCGCATCGGCGCACATTCGCCGGCCCGTGTTGTTCGGTTCGGCTGCGTTTGGACCTCCGCTCCCGCGGGGTATGCGGCCGGAACCAATCGAACGGACGGCGTCGAACGCGGAGGGCGGATTGATGGCAGGCATCAGCCTCGGAGGGCTCATCGTGATCCTCGGGATCCTGATCGCGATCTTCTGGAGCCTGTGGATCGGAATCATCATTGCGCTCGTCGGGCTGCTGGCATTCGGCGGCTTCGCGCGCGGCCGCTGGTACTGAGCTCGTTCGCCGCTGCGTGCTGTCGAGTCGTCGCCGTTTGATGTCAGCTCTGTAACGACTTCGCCCGAACCGTTGTAGGCGCTCTCCTCGAGGAGTACCTTCAGGCCAGGGAGAGAGCTGCGGGGCATGCCCGGCAGCAAGGGGGTACATCAGGGGAGCGAACATGCTCGGAAGGCCGGTGCTCGGGCGCCTGGGCGCGGCGACGGCGCCTGTGTTGCTCGTCGTGGTCGCACTCGTCGTCGCCTTTTCGCGCGTGTCGGACGCCGAGGTCGAGGGCGTGCGGCCGAATGTCGCCCGTCCCTCCGCGCCTGTTCCCGCTCAACCGAGCCCTGCCGAGCACGGGCCGGCGCCGGGTGCCCAACCCGCGGCACCGACGCCGCGCGGCCCCGTGGGGTCGCCGCAGAGTCCCGAGTCCTCACCCGGCCAGGAGACGCCCGCGCCGGTGACCCCGAGCTGGGTCGCGCCTCCGATCCTCGAGGACACCTCGCGACTGCGTATCCGGGCTTCTACGACTTCCGCGAGGACGCGCTCCTCGTCGGCGGGACCTCGACCGTGGTGCAGACGCTGCCCACCGAGGTCACGGATCCCCCGGGGTCCATGGTCGACCCTCCCCCACCCCCGATCGTCGCCGACCAGCTCGCGGTCGACGAGGTCGGCCCGTACTCCGCCGTCGTGCGCTTCACGACCGACCAGGACGTGCCCGGGGTCGTTGGGTTCGGCTCCGAAGAGCCGGTCAACTTCGCCTCCGACGCCACCGGGCGGGAGCACCGGATCGAGCTCCTGGGGCTCCTTCCGGACACGGAGTACGTCGTCGGGGTCCTCTCGCACACGGGAGACGACAATCCGGAGCTCTCGTTCACGACGGAGTCGCGTCCGTTCGCCCCGGAGGCGAGCATCGCGGACGGCAGGGTCGAGCTCGACGGCCGGCCGTTCTTTCCGGTCACGGCGTACGGCGCGTGTCCCTCGACGCTCGAGAACCTGCTCGAAGCCGGGGTCAACGTGTTCCAGTGGGAGCACAGCTGCGGCTCCGCGGAGAGCGACCTGCTCGCGAGCATCGGCTCGCTCGAGGAGAGGGCGTACTGGACCGTTCCCTGGTCCGAGCGCAAGCTCGCCTCGGACGGGCTCATCGGGTACACGCAGCCGGACGAGCCGGACGGCCTCGGACTGAGCCCGTCGTCGCTGCCGGACATCGACGCGCCCGGGCGGATCTCGTTCCTCACGCTCACGCAGCACTTCGCGCCGGGGACGGGCGAGTTCCCGTGGCAGCACCCCGGCTATTACGAGGCCTTCGCGGAGAAGGCAGACGTCCTCGGCGTCGACTTCTATCCCCTGCAGAGTCTCTGCAGCCCGGAGAAGCTCGCGCTGAACCACGACGTGCAGACCGCGCTCGTCGATCTCGCTGACGGCAAGCCGACGCTGCAGTGGATCGAGGCGGCCGAGATGAAGTGCCCCGGACGGCCCGATGCCGCCATCACGCCCGAGACGCTGCGCGCGGAGATGCTGCTTGCGGTCGCGGGCGGCGCCAACGGGCTCGGCATCTTCCCCGCTCGGCTCGACACGTCCGCAGCGTCTGCCGTGAGGTCCACGCTCGACCTGATCGAGGAGGCGTGGCCGATGCTCCTGACGCCTCGGATCCCGGTCGAGATCGGGGGCGAGGGCGCGCCGCTCGTCCGCGCGAGCGCACGCACGAACGCCGGCGGGACGACCCTCGTCGTCGTGAACGCCAGCACGACCCAGAGCGCAGCGGTCGAGCTGCGGCTCGAAGGCGTCACGGGCGACCAAAGGCTGGTCTCGATCGACGAGCCCCTCGAGGTCGCACCCGAGGACGGGGTCCTCCGGCTCGAGCTCGAACCGCTCGAGGCGCATATCCTCGTCGCGGCTCCCGACCCGCTCGCGAGCACTACCGACGACGACTAGGGGTCTCTATCCACGGAGCTCTGCGGCTAGTCGAAGCGCTTCCTCCCTCGAGGATGCGCCCTGCAGCAGGAACTCCCGTCCCCCGTAGCGCCAGAGCAGAACGCCGGGGCTTACCTCGAACGCCTCGCGATGGGTCGTCCCGTCTGCACCGGTGAGCGTGAACGTTCCGCGCGCCGACCCCTCGATCCAGAGCGCAGGCACGTCGCCGATAGCCACGTCGTCCGCCGTGCCCTCGGCGGGAACGAGGGCAATGCGCGCGTCCACATCCGTCGTGCGCCATTGCGTGAGGAGCATCCGCCCGTAGACGAGGGTGACCATCCCGCCGCGACGTCGTCTCGTACGCGTGCCGCATCGGGAGTGCCGAGCGAGGAGATCGTCAGGACGTGGAACGGCGCAGCGCCCTGGATCGTCTCCACCGGCACGGCACGTCCTGCATACGGAGGCGTCACGCCGGGCTGCGAGCGGTCCGAGCTCGGGCACCTCGTCGACGTCGAACAGGCGTTGGAACGACGAGACCGCAGCTCGGCGCGGCCGCCACCGCCGCGCAGCGCGACGGCAGCAGACGAGCGGCGACGAGTCTGCTGCGACGTCCACGAGGCGCGCCGCGCAGGCGGGTCGCGTCGAAAGACGGTGCACGCCGCGTCGAGCTCGCGCGCGACCCCGAGCAGTCGCAGCTCGAGTTCGTGGTCAGTCATCGTGTCTCCGCTCCTCGAGCAGATCCTGGAGCCGGCGGCGTGCGCGGACGAGGCGGACGCGGTAGGCCTGCGCCGTCGTGCCGAGCAGCGCCGCGGCGTCCTTGTCGGGGAGCTCGGCGAAGTAGCGCAAGGCGAGCGCGACCCGGTCCGAGCGGGGAAGCCGGGCGAGCGCCCCGAGAACCGTCTCGACCTCCTCTCGCGCGATGAGCGCTTCGTCCGGTCCGGCCGCTTCCGGCCGATGCTGCTCGGCGGCGCGCGCGCCGAGCCTCGTGTGCCGTCGTTCGGCCCGCAGCACGTTGTGTGCCTCACGGACGACGATCTTCAGCAGCCAGGGCCTGAACGGCGCACCCGAGCGAAAGCGGTGCAGCGAGCGGTACGCCTTCACGAAGGCGTTCTGCATCGCCTCCTCGGCGTCCGCGCTTCCTCCCGTGATGGCCGCGGCCACGCGGTATGCGACGCGCTCGTGCGGCCGAACGAGGTCGGCGTACGCGTCGTGATCGCCGCGGATAGCCCGCGCGAGGAGCTCGGCGTCGCTTCCACCTCGCGCCAAGGGCAGCGGCAGGCCGAAGGAGACGTCCGACGCCATCGCCCCTTCATACACGCCGAGCACGGTGAACGTAACGCTGTAACGCGCGCGCGTGCTCGCCGCGTACTTGCCACATGCGGGCTCGTCGCAGCTCTTGCGCTCGCCGCCGTCGTCCTCGCGGCGGCGGCATCGCGTCGGAGCGAGCTCCAGCAGGCCGCCGACATGCTGATCGAGTCGAGCGAGATCCCTGCCGTGATCACGCTGGTTGAACGGGACGGTAAGCGGACGGTGGTCGCGTCCGGCGTCGCCGAGCTCGGAGGCCGGACCGCTCGCCCGGACGACCGGTTCTGGGTCGGCAGCGTGACCAAGAGCTTCGTCGCCACGGTCGTGATGCAGCTGGTCGCGGAGGGGAAGCTCCGCCTCGAAGCGAGGGTCAGCGAGCTCCTCCCCGGTCGCCTGCGACAAGGTCGGCGAATCCGCCTCCGCAACCTCTTGAACCACACGAGCGGCCTCGCGGACTACATGTCCCTGGAGCCCTGGCGGAGCATGGTCCTCCGCAATCCACGTGTCGTGATCTCGCCGGGCCGCCTCGTCTCGTCGGCCGCGAGGCTGCCGCTCCAGTTCAAGCCCGGCGGCCGTGCCTCCTACTCGAACACGAACTACCTCGTGCTCGCGGAGATCCTGCGCCGCGTCACCCGGCAACCGCTCGCGCGACTCATGCGGGACCGGATCTTCGTGCCGCTCGAGCTCGACGCGACGATCTACCGCCCCGCGCGCCGGGCGCTCGAGGACGACCAGGTGCACGGCTACGACGTCTCGCTGTTGCCGCCGACAGACGTCTCCCTGCATGGCTTCGGCGGTCCCTGGGCGGACGGCGCCATCGTCTCGAACGCAGCCGATCTCGCCGTGTTCTTCCGAGCGCTCCTGCGTGGCGAGCTCGTTCCTCCCAGGCTCGTGGCCGAGATGGAGAAGATCGTTCCCCGCTCGCATGGCGAGGGGCTGGGCCTCTACCGCCTCCGCATCCCCCTGCGGCCGCTGGTTCTACGGGCACACGGGCGGCACGCCCGGCTACATCACGTTCGCGGCGGGCCTCCGCGACGGGAGCCGCATGTTCGTGTTCGCCTGGAACGGTGTCGGCCCGGAGGCGATTCATGCGATGGACGCGTACACCGACGACCTCCTCTGCCGGGACTGAGTCAACGGCTAGGGCCGCCTGCCGTCAGGCAGCAGTCGCGGATCCAGGAGATCCTGGAGGCGGGCAGCGATGCGGTCTGCGCCGAAGCCCTCCAGCGCGTCTGCCTCGGCTCCCTCCCCGACTCCGATCACGGTCAGCCCTGCCGTCTGGCCCGCGGCGACGCCGGCGGGAGTGTGCGTGAGCGTGACAGCCTCGGCCGGAAGCACGCCGAGTCGCCGGCATCCCGCGAGCAACAGGTCCGGAGCCGGTCGCGAGCGGAGTCCCTCGTCACGGATCGCGGCGGCGTCGATTCGTTCGTCGATCAACGGTGCAAGCCCGGCGAGCTCCAGGATCGGCAACGTGTTCGTGCTCGCCGAGACCACGGCTCGCCCAAGCCCTGCGCGTCGTGCTGCCTCGAGATATCGCCGCGCCCCGGGCAGCGCATCGACGCCACGCTCGTTCAGCCGACGCTCCAGCACCTGTCCCTTTCGCCTCGCCAGACCGTATGCCGTGTCGGCTTCGGCTGGGTCGCCGCGACGCCCTTCGGGAATCTGGATCCCCCGGCTTGCGAGAAATAGATGGATCCCTTCGAGCCTCGGCCGACCGTCGAGGTACGCGACGTAGTCCGAGCGTCGATCGAACGGGATGAAGGCCCAGTCCGTTCTCTCCCCGACGTGCAGAAGAAACTCGTCGAACACGTCGCCCCACGCCAGCGCGTGTACGCGGCCGCTGTCCGTGAGCACGCTTTCCACGTCGAAGAGGCAGGCGCGAACGGTTGCGGGCAGGCCGAGCATGGCGTTCGTGACCGGAACCGTGACAACCACGGCGCGGGCGCGGCTCTCGTCATCCCCGCGACGTCGGCGAGGAGCTGCGCAACGCGTTCGCGCTCGAGGCGAAGGCGGGTCTCCCGCTCGCGCAGCTCCACGTCGGCCAGTGAGCCTGTCGCGGCTCCGAGCGCCCGGCCCGCGGCGTCGAATGCCCGCTGCCAGGCTGCGCTGAGCGCTTCGAGGTCGACGACTCGCCGAGCGCTCCACTACGGGCGGCCGGGCGCGTACGGCGGTCGGCCGTGCTCGAAGGGTTGATCGACGCGTCGGAGTCGAGACTGCCATCGATTTCAGGATCCGCCCGCCGGGCCCTGGGCGGATCAGCAGTTCGTCGCCAACTTGCTGCGGGCGTCTACCGATGAGAGGCGAGTCGAGGCTCGGGCGGACGTGTCCGGCATCGCTCAGCGTGCGTACGTCGTTGAGCGTTCCTTGAGGGCCAGGCGCACGCTCGACCTGTCGGTCAGAAGGAGGTCAACATGCGCACCACCTCGCTAGCCGCCCTCACCGTCGTACTCCGACCCATGAGAGCCGCGGTTGCTCTCGCAGGTGGGTTTGTCGCGGCACTGGTTCTCGTTGCGGCCGCACTCAGTGTTCCGCCAACGCTCATCTCCGTTGGCGTGCAGGACCGACATCCTCTCGCCACGTTCTCGGCACCGAAGTCGGACTTCGCGGCGTTCTACGTCGCAACTCGACCCGACCGTGCGACCGACGGTAGCTTCCTCAACGAGAACGTCGAGGTGTCCGACATCCTCACGGCCTCGGAGATTCAGGCGGGCAGATGGGCGTACGAGTCGCAAATTGCCCCCGGCACGTACTACGTCCTGCTCCTTGCGCTGCCCGACTACGACGCCTGCTTGATATCGGACGAGGGGGACTACGATCCGTCGTGCGCCGACGGGTACTCCGCAGTCGTGCCGCTCACCGTCCCACGACCGCCTGCGCGCTACGCGGCGTCGGCATGGGTCATGCGGTCCCTGCAGCGCGTCGAGCTTCGCTTCAGGGTCACATCCCTCGGGGACAGGCTCCCCTACCGCGTCTGTTACCAGCTGACCCCCAACCAGCGCCGCTGCCTCGCGGGTGCCGTAGAGGGCTTCGACTGGAACGCGGGTGCGTCAGACACCCTGTCGCTCACCACGCGCCGACTTCCGCGGCTGACCACCTTCACCTGGCTCATCAGCGGCAAGGCAGTCGCCGTGAAGCGCGTCCGGACTTAGCGCGCTCAGACTCGTGCCCGCTCATGCCGCCGCCGAAGCGGGCCACTGCCCCTGAGTCGGTGATCTCGAAGGGGAGTAGTCTGGGTAACAGCAAAAGGCTCACCTTCCGCTCTGACGCTTCCACCCGGCCATTGCGCCAGGTGGCGCGAAGGGAGAGAGCGGTGGCAACGAGGCCTTCTGACCCCTCTGAGCGAGCGGCACGAAACCAGGATCGGTTCCGCCAGCTCAACGAAGACATCGAGCCGACGAACGCTGCGCATGCGTGGTTCGAGCCTTCGATGCCCGACTGGGTGTGCGAGTGCGCCAGCGAGGATTGCACGCAGGCCGTGACGTTGACCGTGGCCGACTACGAAGCCGTTCGAGCCGAGCCCACGCACTTCTTGATCGCGCCGAGCGCCGGGCACATCGTTCCCGGTGTGGAGCGTGTCGTCGCGCGCCACGAGAACTACTGGGTCGTCGAGAAGGTCGGCAAGGCCGGCAACCTCGCGGAGGTCCTGGACGAGCGCACTGACGGCTGAGTCGCGGAGACGCATGGTTGACTCCGGGGCGAACATCGTCGAGGGAGAAGGATGAGTGATCCCGAGAGCTCGGGCCACGGAGAAGGCGGTCGGCCGGAGCGCGATGTGCGCCGCACTTATGGGGTTGGTTTCGCTGCCGACCGAGTGAAGAGAGCCGGCTGAGTAGGCCTGATGGGCGTCGGCCCACTTTCGAGCAGTGGCCCACTGGTGCGACCAAGAGCTGGGCGCCTCGCCGGCGAGTCTCGCGGGCGGGCTCGGCGTTGGTGGTGCTCGTGGTCGTCGCAGGCGCCGCCTCGGCCGTGGGTCCGGCGGCATCGCTCCATGGAGCCAGGGTCCCGACGGCCGTCGACTGCCAGAGACTGCTGGCCCGCTCGCCGGCGCGAGCGGCGCGACCCGTGCAACTGCCGGCTCAGACGCGACTGATCGGCGAGGTCAGCGACTTTGTCGAGTCGGCGCCGAGCGGTCAGCGCTACGTCTTTCCGAATGCGGACGAGCGCGCGCGATTCCAGTGTGGCTTCCAGTACGCCGCGGCTCGTCAGCTTGCCAACGCCGCGCGCCTCCTGCAGCCGCTCCGGTACGACGTGAAGCAGCTTGGCGATGCGAACACCCCTGCGGGGAAGCGGTTCGTCCTGCTCGAGGAGCGGAAGTCGAGGAGCCGGGACGGCGTCGAGCGCTACCGGCATGCCTGGGGGCTGTACGTGATCGCCACAAGGACGCGGATCCCGGTGCTGGCGGTCGAGGCTCCGCATCCATGCAGATCGACCGCGCGGTGCAACGCGGTCGGAGGGGACCGCCGAACGCACAGCATGGCAGTGACGACGTTCGAGCGAGCCGGGGCGAAGTACCTGTTCGTTGCCGGCACCGACCGCGGGGCAACCGCAGTCGTTGCCCTCAGCGGATCGGCGGAACGATGCCCTCGAGGCGTATCAGTTGGGCGGCTCGGGATGCCCCTCATGCACGCTCTCCTTGCCGGCGGCCGCCAGGGTCTATCAGCGCACGGCTTCGTGACGACGCGCCACCCACCGAGTGTCAGGAGGTCGTGGTCTCGGCCGGAATCGCGCAAGAGCATCGCCGGGGATCAAGACGACGCGTCTGGCGCGCCGGATCGCCGCGGTACTCAATGACGATGCGAGCGACGTGTACGGGAAACGTGCTGCTCTACGGCCGGGACGTCGCCCCACCGCGCGGGGCGACGGCCTCGTCGACTGCTCGCCTCAGGACGACCCGGCGGGCGGGTTGGGCGCGACCACGAACGTCCAGGGCCGGTTCGCCGCCCGGCTCACCCCGGCTCGTGACTTCGCTGTCAGAAGCCCCGCATTTGCAGGGCTTCCGAAGATGGACGTGCAGACGATCGACGTGTAGGCGGCTAGCCGGGAAGCCACCCCTCCTGATACGAGCTCCATTCGGCCTTCGGAGCCCGCGCGTATGCCTCCGCTCGATCGGTCGTCTCATCTTCGACGCCGGCACCGTGCCGGAGAGCCGTTTCGTGGACTGTGTAAGCGCCCCAGTTGTCGCCCCGCTGGTGCTCGCGCGAGCCGACTGCAAGCACGACGCAGGGTTCGGCTCCAGCGCCGACGATGATGTGCTCCGTGCCGGGTGGGCAGTGAATAAGTCCCACCGGCGCAACGGCCGCTCCTCACCTTCGACGATGAGAAGCGCCTCGCCGGACAGCACCACAAAATCCTCCTGGTCGGCCTCCCGGTGGTACATCCCCGTCGTCCCACCCGGCGAGAGCACGCGAAGGAAGATGCCGATCTGCTCGAACTCCGTCTCACCCTCGAACTCGGAGCACGCAGACCGCTCGTCGCGGACCCATCGAGCCGCGCGAGCATTCAGGACGAACCAGCCCTCCCGGGTGGGCGCGAGCCCGTACTCAGTGCTGCTCGAGCGGCGCCTCGGGACCACCGGGCGATCGTAGCGGCCGACTAACCGGTTTCGCGCGGCGGCGGTGGTGCGGGACGTGTCCTTGCCAGCATGGGAACATACGTTCTTGACCGCGCAGCCGAACGCCCGCATACGCTTCCGCCGGGCGATCGAGCGCCGAGCACTACGGATGGCCGATGACGCGGCTCGCGAGCTCCCGAGCCTCGAGCGGACGGCGCTGCGTTGGCTCGAGCGCGATGTCGTCGAGGGCTCGCCGAGGCTCGAGCACTTCGCAGAGATGGCAATGAACCTGGCGCAAAAGTCGGTGCGCTGCCGCGCCGCCTGAGTAGTTCCTACCCGGCCGCTTTGCTGCGGCGTGGTGGCTCGCCGCTCCGCGATGCGCTCGGGGGAAGGGAGCGCATCGCGCAGCAGCCGGCTCCATGACAACGTAGCCTCGCCCGGCTCGCCGGCGCTTGACCTGATTGAGCTAATCAGCGTCGCCAGTGACTCCGCCGAGCGCCCCTCAGTCCGCCCGTTCGGGTAGCCGTCGCCACTCCTTTGGGAGAAGCGGAAGCGGATGCGAAGCGCGATCATCCTTGCGGGGGAGGGGTGGATCGAGGGTTTGCGAATCTGGGTCTGCGGCCTCAGAGCGCGGCCCTCGATCCGAATCCTGTTTCGAGCTGCGGCGCACGTGACACCGTGCAGATCGAGACCGTCTGTCTAGCGCCTCCTTGTGGGCAGCGCGGCCAGCGGATCCGTGCCCGTGACGTACCGCCGACACCGCGCACGACGAGCGGCAGGTCGCTGCGACGATCGCGCCGGTGGCCGTCCGCGCTCTCTCGCAGCACGTGGCCGTGCGAGTCGGGTGGCGCTACCTCGGCCTCGAGGAGAACCTTCGCCAGCTTCTGTTCGTCCGCGATCCTGTCCTGGGCGACGACGCTTCCGGACGCGCTCGACTCGTTCGCTTGTGGACTTTCTGTGAACTCCGCGGAGACACCTGTCCGGTGACTCCGCTCAACATGCGGCTTTGAGTCGGGGCGCCGAGATTTGAACTCGGGACCTCTCGTCCCCCAGACTAGCGCGCTAACCAGGCTGCGCCACGCCCCGCGGCTCGAACACCTTAGCGGGTCGTCGTA
Source organism: uncultured Actinomycetes bacterium (assembly GCA_963793035.1). Taxonomy (GTDB): domain Bacteria; phylum Actinomycetota; class Thermoleophilia; order Gaiellales; family Gaiellaceae; genus GMQP-bins7. The sequence goes on along the minus strand of CAWBYI010000007.1, from coordinate 1,154,090 downwards.
CGCGCGGCCGGAGTCAGGCGAGCCGCTTGTAGAGCCTGTCGATGAGCTCGGGCATCGCCTCGAGCTTGTCCGTGATGACCCTGATCCGGTACTCCCGGAAGTGCTCGGGCTCGACGTCGAGTGCCTGCGCGACGCGCTCGATCACGTCATTCGAGGGCACCGGGCGGTTCCCGTGGACGATGTGGTTGAGGTACCCGGCCGAGAGGTCCGCCTTGTCGGCGAGGCCCCGGTACGTCGTCCCCGTGTCCGCCATCAGTCGCTCGATCGTCGGTCCGAACTGGTCGTCGCTGTAGCGCCGTCTCTTTGCCATCAGCGTTCCTGTACCCATTTCACCAGGTCTTTCACATCGACCCGGTTGTCCTGCCCGGCATCGCGCGTGCGGACGTCGACTGCGCTGTCGTCGAGCGTCTTGCGGCCTACGATCACGCGGATCGGCGCTCCGAGCAGGTCTGCGTCGGCGAACTTCTCTCCCGGCCGCTCGTCGCGGTCGTCGATGAGGACGTCGTAACCTGCCTCGCCGAGTGCTTCCGCCACCGCCTCGGCCTTCGCCAGCACGTCTGCAGATCCGCCGTGCAAAGCGAGCACGTGTGCGTCGTAAGGCGCGATCGAGCTCGGCCAGACGATCCCGCGTTCGTCATGGTGTTGCTCCACCACGGCTGCCATCACGCGCGCGGGGCCAATGCCGTAGCTCCCGCCGACGAGCGGCTTCTCCCTCCCGTCCTCATCGAGGAACGTCGCGCCGAGGGGCTCGGAATACCGCGCTCCGAACTTGAAGATGTGGCCGAGCTCGATCGCCGTCTGGAAGCGGAGCGCTCCGCCACACTTCGGGCAGCGGTCCCCCTCACGAGGCTGGCGGAGATCGGCGAAGCGAGGCTCGAAGTCTCGACCCGCCTGCACGCCCCTCAGATGCCAACCCGTGCGATTCGCCCCCGCTACGAACTGACCATCGCGCAGCGCCTCGTCGGCGACGATTTCGCCGCCGAACCCGACGGGACCGAGCGAGCCACCGTCGGCTCCGAACGCCTCCCGGATCTCGTCGTCCGTCGCCGCCCGGAAGTCGGAGCCCAGCGCGCTGGCCATCTTCGCCTCCTCGAGCCGGTCGTCTCCACGCACGAGGCCGAGAACGAGCGTTCCGTCGGTCTTCACGACCGGCATGGCCTTCGAGGTCGCGGCCGCGTCGATGCCGAGGAAGTCCGCGAGCGCCTCGATGGTCTTGACTCCTGGCGTCTCGACCTCTTCAGGACCGTCGAGCGAGGCTGGGAACGTGGGCGAGCGCGGAACGCCCTGCGCGATCTCGAGATCCGCGGCGTAGTCGCACTGCTCGCACGTCACGAGCGTGTTCTCGCCTGATCCCGCGGGGGCAAGGAAGTCCTTCGACTCCTTGCCTCCCATCATTCCCGACTCCGCGTCGACGTAGTAGAACTCGATGTCCAGGCGCTCGAGCATGTTGTGGTAGGCGCGTTCGTGCTTGCGGAAGCTCTCGTCCAGGCCGGCGTCGTCGCGGTCGAACGAGTACGCGTCCTTCATGATGAACTCGCGGAGCCGCAGCAGGCCGCCGCGAGAGCGCAGTTCGTCCCGCTCCTTGATCGAGAAGTGGTAGAGGATCTGCGGCAGCTGCCGGTAGCTCGCGATCTCCTTGGCGTGAAAAGTCACGGTCTCCTCGTGTGTCATCGGCAGCACGTACTGGCGCCCGTTCCGGTCCTGGAGCCTGAAGATCTCGGCGATGTAGTCGCGGCCCGACTGCTGCCAAAGCTCGAACGGGGTCAGCACGGGCATCAACATCTCCTGGCCCCCGATCGCGTCCATCTCCTCGCGAATGATCTGGACGACCTTCTGATGGACCCGCCAGCCAAGGGGAAGGAAGCTCCACACTCCGGCTGGTCACCTGCCGGATGTAGCCGCCGCGGACGAGCAGCTTGTGCGAGACCGCCTCCGCGTCGGCCGGGTCGTCGCGCAACGTTGGTATGAACAGCTGGGACTGCCGGGCGACCATCGTTGTCCAGCCAGACTAGTCGAGCGGGATAAGCGAGGCTTCCGCCATGGCCAGGGCTGCGGGCTTGGCCATCTTGAGGCGCTTCGGGCGCTGCATGCCGTCGGCGAGCCAGCGATCGATCTCGTTGAACAGCTCGTCGACGAGGACGTCGGACGAAACCTTGCGCAGCACGCGGCCGTGCGCGTAGATGAAGCCGACGTCTCGTCCGCCGGCGATGCCGAAGTCCGCGTCGCCCGCCTCGCCCGGCCCGTTCACGGCACAGCCCATGACCGCCACCTCGAACGCGTCCGGATATGCCTTCAGACGGTCCTCGACGACCCGGGCCAGGTTCTCGACGCCGACGTTGTCGCGTCCGCAGGACGGGCACGCGATCATGACGGGCCCTCGCTCGCGGAGCCCCAGCGCCTTGAGGATCTCCCACGCGACCTCGACCTCCTTCACGGGGTCGGCGGTAAGCGAGACGCGCAGCGTGTCCCCGATGCCGTCCGCGAGCAGCGAGCCGATGCCGACGGCGCTCTTGATCGCGCCGGCGAACTCCGTCCCCGCCTCCGTCACGCCGAGGTGGAGCGGGTACGGCACCTTCGCGGAGAGCATCCGGTACGCGCGGATCATCGTCGGGACGTGCGTCGCCTTGACCGAGATCTTGAAGTCGCGGTAGTCGAGCCGCTCCAGGAGCTCGACCTCCTCGAGCGCCGCGGCGACGAGGGCCTCGGCCTGGTCGCGCTGGGCGACGTCCTCGAGGTGCTTCGGGAGCGAGCCGGAGTTCGCGCCGATGCGCATTGCAATCCCGGCGCGCTTGGCGGCATGTACCACCTGCTCGACCTTGTCCGGGCCGCCGATGTTGCCGGGGTTGATCCGCACGGCGGCGACGCCGGCGTCGATCGCCTTCAGCGCGAGCGAGGCATTGAAGTGGATGTCGGCGATGACCGGGATCGGCGACAGCCGGACGATCAGCGGCAGTGCCGCTGCGTCCTCGTTCTTCGGCACCGCGACCCGCACGATCTCGCAGCCCGCCGACGCGAGTGCCGCGATCTGACCGGTCGTGGCCTCGACGTCGTGCGTCTTCGTCAACGTCATCGACTGCACGACGACGGGCGCGCCACCGCCGATCGCGACGTTGCCGACGTGGATCTGCCGCTCGCTTGCCACGGCTAGAGGGTAGCCCGGTGCCCTAGGACAGGCGGCCGATGTCGTTCGTGATGCCGATGAAGAAGAGGAGCAGGACGACGGCGAGACCGACCACGGACACCCGCTCGTAGACCTCGCGCCGCACGATCCGGCCACGCGCGCCCTCGAGCAGGGCGAAGAGGATGTGCCCGCCGTCGAGCGGGAGGAGCGGCAGCAGGTTGAGGAGCGCGAGCGAGAGCGAGACCAGGCTCAGGACCCACAAGTAGTTGTCCGTCCCGCGCTCGACAGCGTCGGACGACACCTGCGTGATGCCGATCGGGCTCGAGATGTCCTCTCTCCCCTCCCCCACGGCAAGCCGCGCCAGAGACTTCCCGATCTCGACAGTCACGAGCCAGGTCACGTCGAAGGAGTGCCCGACCGCCTCGATCGGCCCCAGCGGCTCCGCTCCGAGGATGATCCCGAGCCGGTAAGCGTTGTCGATGCGCTCCGGCGCCACCGGCCCGAGCCGGACCACCTTGCCGTCCCGGACGACCGTGACCGCGATGGGCTTGCCCTCGGAGCTCGCGATGAGGTCCGGGATGTCGGACGGGCTCGTCACCGGACGACCGCCGATCGTGACGAAGCGGTCGCCCTGCTGGAGGCCCATCTTCGCGGCGGGCGAATCGTTCTGCACCGCCGACACCTCCGACGTCGCCTTGCCGGCGCTCGTCATGAACAGGATCGACATGAGGACGATCGCCAGGACGATGTTCGCGCCGGGCCCGGCGAAGATCGCGACGAGGCGCCTCCACGTCGCGGCCTTCCAGTACGCGTCCGGACCGAGCGCGTCCTTCAGCTCGGTCAGGCCCTTCTCAGCAGACCCGAGCGCGTCGGGCGAGATCTTCTGCCCGCTGAGCGCCTCCTCGAACTCCTCGATCGCGGGAAGCGCCTCGTGCGGGTCGGTCGCGCCGAGCCCGCGCCGGATGCGGTCGAACGGGCCGGCGAGCGACGGGGCCTCGGAGACCGCCCGTGACAGGCGCCGCTCAGCGTCGTGCGGGATCGGGCGGTGCATGCCGGGGATGGTCACGAAGCCGCCCACCGGGATCGCTCCGACCCCGTACTCGATGTTGTTCCGCTTCCGCTTCACGATCGCCGGCGGAAAGCCGACGTAGAAGCGGCGCGGCCGCAGACCGACCGCGAGCGACGCGAAGAAGTGACCGGACTCGTGGATGAGGATCAGGAACCCGAGCCCGAGGATGGCGATGAAGATGCTCACGTGCGCACCAGCTTTCTCGACGCGAGCCGCCGTGCCTCCCCGTCGGCGACGACGAGCTCCGTGACGTCGCGAGCCGGAGCGCCGTCCACGCCGTCGAGGGCACCCTCGACGATCGGCGCGATGTCCGCGAACCCGGCGCGGCCGTCCAGGAACGCGCCCACCGCGACCTCGTTCGCGGCGTTGAACGCGCAGGGATAGGTGCCGCCGCGCTCTCCCGCCTCGCGGGCGAGCCGCAGGAGCGGGTAGCGCTCGAGATCCGGCGCGGAGAACTCGAGGGTGAGGCCCGAGGCGAGATCGAGCTGCGGTACGGGCACGGCCCGCCGCTCCGGATACGTCAACGCGAACGAGATCGGCACGCGCATGTCCGGATACCCCAGATGCGCGAGCGCGGCGCCGTCGCGGAAGCGCGCGAGCGCGTGCACGACCGACGTCGGGTGGATGACGACCTCGATCCGGTCGTACGGGATCGCGAAGAGGAAGTGCGCCTCGATGAGCTCGAGGCCCTTGTTCGCGAGCGTCGCGGAGTCGACCGTGATCTTCGGCCCCATCGACCAGGTCGGATGGGCGAGCGTCTCCTCGACCGTCACGTGCGGAAGCTCGTCGAGCGGACGGTCGCGGTGAGCCCCGCCGGATGCGGTCAGCACGAGTGAGTCGAGAGTGTCGCGCGCGCGTCCCTCGAGGCACTGGAAGAGCGCCGAGTGCTCGCTGTCCACCGGGAGCAAGAGCCCTCCGCCCCGCTCCCACGCTTCGACCGCAAGGTCTCCGGCCGCCACGAGGCTCTCCTTGTTCGCGAGCGCGAGCGTGATGCCGCGCTCGAGCGCCCACAGGGTCGCGCCTACTCCGGCGAAGCCGACGACGGCGTTCAACACGACCTCGGGCTCCGAGGCGTCGAGAAGCTGTGTCAGATCCCCGCCGACCTGAACGTGTTCCACGCCGAGCGACGATGCGAGCGTCTCGAGCTCCTGTGAGCCGGACGCGAGCGCGCAGACCTCGAGCGTGGGGTCGTCCGCGATCACGTCGAGCGCCTGGCGTCCGATCGACCCGGTCGCGCCGAGCAGCGCGACGCGCGTCGTCTCCCTCTCCCCGCTCACGGTCGAAAGGTAATCAACATGAGGATCGGTGCCAGGCCTGTAGCTCGATGACTTAACCCGCGCCGAACGCGAGAATCACGTACAGACGCGGCCGGTCCGGCGAAGAGCAGGGCGTCGAGACGGTCGAGCATGCCGCCGTGCCCGCCCAGCAGGCTTCCCGAGTCCTTGACCTGGAGATCGCGCTTCACCGCGGACTCGAAGAGGTCGCCTGCGACCGAGGCGAGCGCCACGACCGCGCCCAGCGTGAGCGACTGGGGGATCGAGAGGAAGTCCTCGTGATCGCGGTAGAGGATGAGGAAGGCGACGAGCGTGCCGGCCACGACGCCCGCGATGAAGCCCTCCCAGGTCTTTCCGGGGGAGATCGACGGCGCCAGCTTCCGCCGTCCCACGGCGCGGCCGACGAAGTACGCCGCGGTATCCGCCGCGAACACGCTGAAGAGCACGGCCATGACCGCCCAGAAGCCGAAGTCGGGGATGTGGCGGACGAGCAGCAGCGACCCGAGGCCGCCTCCGACCCAGAGCACGCCGAGGCTCGTCACGCCGAACGCGGCGGTCGCCGACGGGCGCTCGTGCGAGAGCCCGAAGAAGAGGAACGAGAGGAGGAGCGTGCTGAGGATCCCGCCGAGGAGCCAGGGAACGCCGCCGAGCTCCTCTCCGAGCAGCGCGAGCACGAAACCGAGATAGCCGGCGAGCAGGAGCGGGCGGGCCTGGCGCGCGATGCGGTAGAGCTCGTGGAGCGCGATGAGGCCGCCGAGAAGCGCGAGCCCGAAGAGCCACCAACCCCCCAAGTAGACGATGCCGATGACGAGCGGGAGCAGGATCACGACGACCGCGATCCGCGACCAGAACGGGCTCATACCGCTGCGGACCCTCTCATATCCGGTGTGCGGCTCAGCGTCCGCCGAAGCGCCGCTGTCTGCGCGCGAACTCGTCGACCGCGGCCCGGAGCTGCCCCGCGTCGAAGTCCGGCCAGAGCGTGTCCATGAAGATGAACTCCGAGTAGGCGGACTGCCAGAGAAGGAAGTTCGAGATGCGTTGCTCGCCCGACGTGCGGATGACGAGGTCCGGATCCGGGAGCTCCGGCGCGTACAGGCGCTGCGCGAGCGTCTGCTCGGAGACGTCCTCCGGGTCGACGCCCTCCCGCATCAGCTGCTGCACCGCGTACACGAGCTCCGCGCGGCTCCCGTAGTCGAACGCGATCCAGAGGAAGAGCGTGTCGTTTTCCGCTGTCTCGTCCTCGAGCGTCGCCATCTTGCGCTGCAGGTGCTCGGGGATCCGATCGCGGCGCCCGACGAAGCGCGTACGGACGCCCTGGCGCGCGAGGTCCGGGAGCTCGCGGTCGATCGTCTCGTCCAGGAGCTCGAGGAGTGACTCCACCTCGTCGGGCGGCCGCGTCCAGTTCTCGGTCGAGAATGCGTACACCGCGAGCGACTCGATCCCGAGGTCGATCGCCGCCTCGACCGTCCTCCGGAGCGCCCTGGCGCCTTCGCGGTGCCCGTCGGCAACGGAGACCCCACGTGCGGCGGCCCAGCGGCCGCTGCCGTCCATGATGATGGCGACGGAGGAGACTCCGGCCCTGCCGGACGCCTCGTCTGATGGCGCTGGGCGCGTCTTCCTCGTCTGGCGGCGCGACGGAGTTGGAACGGTCGTTCGTCATCAGGTGGCCTGGTTCGCCACGGGCGACTCAGACCTCCATGATCTCGGCCTCTTTGACCTTCAGGAGGTCGTCGATGGCCTTCGTGTGGTCGTCCGTGACCTTCTGCACCTGCTGCTCGGCGCGGCGCTCCTCGTCATCCCCTACATCGCCGTTCGTGACGAGCTCACGCAGATGCTGGAGGCAGTCGCGGCGCACGTTGCGGATCGCGACCTTCCCGTCCTCGGCCACGCGGCGCACGACCTTGACGAGCTCCTTGCGGCGCTCCTCCGTCAGGGCGGGGATCGGCAGGCGGATCAGCTTGCCGTCGTTCGAGGGCGTGAGCCCGAGATCGGACTCCTGGATCGCGCGCTCGATCGACTTCATCGCGCCCGGGTCGAACGGCTGCACGGTGAGGAGGCGCGCCTCCTGCGAGCCGATCGACGCGAGGCTCTTGAGCGGCGTCGGCGTGCCGTAGTAGTCGATCATGATCCGGTCGAGGAGCGCGGGAGACGCCCGCCCGGTGCGGATGCTGTTGAACTCGTTGTGGGTCGCCTCGATCGACCTGTCCATCCGCCGCTTGGCGTCCGCGAGGAACTCCTCGATCGCGGCCATTCCGCTCCTCCTTCTCCCTATTCCGGGGTCGAGATGATCGTGCCGACGCGCTCGCCCGCCGCCACCCGGCGGATGTTCCCCTCCGCCAGCTCGAAGACGTAGATCGGCAGGCGGTTGTCCATGCAGAGCGAGAGCGCGGTCGTGTCCATGACCTTCAGCCCGCGCTCGATCGCCTCGATGTGCCTGAGCTCGGGGATGAACTGCGCGTCAGGGTTCTCGTGCGGGTCGCCGTCGTACACGCCCTGGACGGCGTTCTTCGCCATGAGGATCGCGCCCGCGCCGATCTCGAGCGCGCGCAGCGCTGCGGCGGTGTCCGTCGTGAAGAACGGGTTGCCGGTGCCGGCGGCGAAGATCACCACGCGACCCTTCTCGAGGTGTCGCATCGCGCGCCGCCGGATGTACGGCTCGGCGACCTCGGAGACGGTTATCGCCGAGAGGACGCGGGTCTGCACCTCCACCCGCTCGAGCGCGTCCTGCAGCGTGAGCGCGTTCAGGAGCGTGGCGAGCATGCCCGCGTAGTCCGCGGTCGCCCGGTCCATCCCATCGGCTGCGGCCGCGACGCCGCGGTAGATGTTCCCCGCGCCGACGACGATCGCGAGCTCCGTGCCGGATTCGTGGACCGCCCGCACTTCCTCGGCGATCGCCGCGACCGTGCCGGGATCGATCCCGTACGTGCGGTTGCCGAGGAGCGACTCGCCTGAGAGCTTGAGCAAGACCCGGTCGAACGGCGCTGGCGCCTCCGAAGAGGCCTGCTCGGCGGCCTCCTCGGAGCGAACCGTCATCCGGCGACCGAGATCCTCGCGAACCGCGAGACCGAAGCGCCGGCTTCCTCGAGCGCCTGGCCCACCGTCTTCGACGGCTCGTGGATCCAGGCCTGGTCTGTGAGGACGCCGCCGGGGGTCGCTGCGAAGAAGCGCTTGCCGAGCATGCCGTCCACGATCTTCTCACGCGCGGCTTCGGGCTTCGACTGCACCTCGTCCGTGTTCATGTAGATCTGCCGTTCGGCGTCGATGACATCGGCCGGCACCTGGTCACGCGTCGCCCACTCGGGCGCGGCGAAAGAGATGTGCATCGCCAGCTGGCGCGCGAGCTCCGGCGTGCCTCCCTCGAGGTCGACGAGGACGCCGATCTTGTTCGCGGGCGGGTGCGTATACGCGCCGACGACATGGTCGTCCGCGATCTCGAACCGCACGGCGTCCGCGATGACGATGTTCTCGCCGAGCTTGCCGGCGAGCTCGAGACGCTCCTCGTCGAAGCGCTCGACGACACCGTCGCCCTCGGCGTGGACCGCGCGCAGCACGGTCTCGCCGAACGACTGGAACTCCTCGTTCTTCGAGACGGGCTCCGTCTCGCAGCCGATGCCGAGCATGCTGCCGGCGCTCTCGTCGACGATGTAGCCGACGAGCCCCTCCGTCGTCTCGCGGCCCGCGCGCTTGCCCGCGGAGGCCATGCCCCGCTCGCGAAGCAGCGTGCGGGCGGCCTGAATGTCGCCGTCCGTCTCCTCGAGGGCCCGCTTGCAGTCCATCATCCCGGCGCCCGTGAGATCGCGGAGCTCCTTGACGAGCGATGCGCTGATCGTCGTGCTCATTCCTTCTCACCACTCTCTGCGCCGACCGCGGCGGCCTGCTCGGCCTCGGCCGGTGCTTCCTCGGCCGCGACCTCCTCGGTCGCCTCCGTCTGCTCCGACTCTACGGGCTCCTCGGGCCGGCGCTCGAGCTCGGCCTGCGTCACCTTTGACCTGCCTGCCTCGATGCCGTCCGCCACGACGCGCGTGACGAGGTTGCACGACCGGATCGCGTCGTCGTTGCCCGGGATCACGAAGTCGGCCTCGTCGGGATCCGCGTTCGTGTCCACCAGCCCAACGACAGGCACAACCAGCCGCCGCGCCTCGCGCACGGCGAGCTGCTCTTTCTTCAGGTCGATGACGAACACGGCGTCCGGCTGGCGCTTCATGTCGGCGACGCCGCCGAGGTTCGCCTCGAGCTTCTCGAGCTCCGCGGTCATCGCGATGCGCTCCTTCGACGGGAGCAGGTCGAGCTGGCCCTCGGTCTTGAGGCGGCGCAGGTCGTGCAGGTACGCGATCCGGTCGGAGATCGTCCGCCAGTTCGTGAGCAGCCCGCCGAGCCAGCGATTGTTCACGTACGGCATGCCGACCCGCCCTGCGTGCTCCGCGACCGCGTCCTGCGACTGCTTCTTCGTGCCGACGAAGAGCATCGTCCCGCCGCGCTCCGCGAGGTTCCGGCCGAAGTCGTACGCCTCCTCGAGAAGCTCCTGCGTCTTCTGCAAATCGATGATGTAGATGCCGCCGCGCTCGGCGAAGATGTAGCGGCGCATCTTGGGGTTCCAGCGGCGCGTCTGGTGGCCGAAGTGCACGCCGGCCTCCAGCAGCTCCCGCATCGATACGACTGACACGTGATCAGCCCCTTTCCTTCGTGGTTGAATGTCGTTCGCCGGCGGGCCGGGCGGAACCGCGCTCAGAGCACGGCACCCCCGCTCCGACGAGTCGCCGGGTCGTGGGACGAGACCGCGGGGATTGTAGCCGCCCGGGCGCCCGCCTATGGCGTGCGCGCCCGTTCGAGCGCGGACGCGAGATCGGATGGAGGCTCGGAGCGCACGTCGACCTCCTCGTCCGTCAGCGGGTGCTCGAAGCGCAGACGGTGCGCGTGGAGGAACTGGCGCTCGAGGCCGAGATCGCGCCGGACGCCGTAGCGCGGGTCGCCCGAGACCGGGAGGTCGATCGCGGCGAGGTGCACGCGGATCTGGTGCGTCCTCCCCGTCTCGAGCGCGACTTCGAGGAGCGCATGCTCCGGAAGCAGCTCGACGAGCTCGAAGTGCGTGACCGCTTCCCGTGGCTCGTCCGTGTCGAGCGAGCGCAGGGTCCGGTCTCGGCGGTCTCGCCCGACGGGCGCATCGATCCGTCCCGTGCGCGACTGGGGCCGGCCGCGGACCAGCGCGAGGTAACGGCGCTCGACCTCACGCCGCCGTACGGCGTCCTGGAGCGCCGCGTAGGCGTCCTCGGTGCGCGCCACGACGAGCAGGCCTGAGGTGTCCCGGTCGAGCCGGTGCACGATGCCAGGGCGCTCGGGATCCGGGCCGCCGACAGCGCCCAGGGTCAGCAGCTGCGGAACGAGCGTCGCGCCCCTGACGCCCGGGGCCGGATGCACCGTGAGCCCCGCCGGCTTGTCCAGCACGACCAGGTGCTCGTCCTCGTACGCGATGCGGACGGTGACGGGAGCAGGCTCGACCTTCGCGGCCGGCCCCGGCAGGACGACCTCGACGACCGCGCCCGGCTCGAGCCGATGGCTCTTCGCCCGCTCCGCTCCGTCCACGCGGACAGCGCCCTCTCGGAGCAGCCGCTCGGAGAGCGACCGCGTTCCGATCTCGGAGCGTGCGGCGAGCGCCCGGTCGAGGCGCGAGCCGGCCTCGTCCTCAGCGACCGTGAAGCGGAGAGTCGCCACGCCGCGGACCATGCATCCGGCGGGGTCTATCGGCAAGCACGAGCGCGCCGAACAGGATCGCGACTCCGACGACGATGAACGTGTCGGCGAGGTTGAAGGCGGGCCACGCGTCGAGGTCGAGGAAGTCGGTGACGTGCCCCAGCCGGACGCGGTCGATGAGGTTGGCGAGGCTCCCCCCGAGCACGAGGCCGAGCGCGACCGGCAGCACCGGATGGCGCCGTCCGGTCCGCGCGAAGAACCAGAGCATCCAGCCGACCGCGACCGCCGTGACCGCGATGACGATCGTCGTGCGGCTGGCGAAGAGGCCGAACGCGATTCCGGAGTTCTGCACGTGGTGGAGCGAGAACGGGCCGACGAGGTCCGCCGTCTCCCCCACCGCGAGCGCCCGGGCGACGACCTGCTTCGTCACCTGATCGGCGACGAACGCAGCACCGGCGACGGCGAGAAGCGCGATCCACTGCGCGCGCCCCGCTCCCAGCGACCTCTCGGCCGCGAGGATCGGCCGCACGGCGTTCGTCGCCGAGCCGATGCGGACGTCCACGGGCTGCGGGTCCTTCGGGAGCGGCTCGCTCATCCGCCTTCCTGCTTCCGCTTGTCGTCGAGGCAGAGCGATGCCCACGGGATCGCCTCCAGGCGCTCGTCGGGGATCCTCCGGCCGCAGGCCGTGCAGGTGCCGTACGTGCCGTCGTCGAGCCGGGCCAGCGCGGCGTTCACGTCGGCGAGCAGATGCTCGGCGTTCTCCTCCAGCCCGTCGTCGAGCTCGCGCATGAACGTGTCCGTGGCGCTGTCGGCGATGTGGTCGTCGGTTCCGATCGACAGGTCGCCGGTCTCCTCCTCGAGCGAGCCCTGGTGGTTGACTCCGTTGATCGCCGCCTGCAGGCGCGCACGCTCCGACTCGAGCCGGGTGCGAATGCGGTCGAGGTCGAGTGCCATGTCAGCGGACCGCCGCGGCGAGACGTCGATCGACGGTCTTCTCGGACAGGCCGACGACGGCGACGACCTTGTCACGCGAGCTCTTGCCGCCAACGAGCTCGAGCTTGCGCGCCGGAAGGGAGAGCGCCTCGGCGAGGAGCGCGATGACGGCGTCGTTCGCCCGTCCGTTCTCGGGCGCCGGCGAAACGCGGACCTTCCAGCCGTCGGCGTGGCGGCCGACGATGCCGGCGCGAGCGGAGCGCGGGCTGACGCGAAGGTGCACGCGAGTGGTCGGGCCGTCCACGGCGGAAGGATATCCGCCGGGTTCGGCCGCCCTCGTTGGAGCGCGACGCTAGCCCGCGAGCTTCCGGAATCCGCTGTCCGCGACGCCCTCGACCCTCTGCGGCGCCGCCGTTTCCTGCTTTGGCTCCGCGTTCGGTGCCTCGATCGCCTCGAGCGCACTGCGCAGGAGACCACGGACTCGGCGGATCTCCTCCTCGAGGCGGTCCTTTTCCGCCGACGCCGCCCGGGTGACGCGCCTGCCCTCCGCGCGTGCCTCCTGGACGATGAGGTCGGACTCACGCCTCGCCTGCTCACGGACGTCCTGCGCGGCGCGCTCGGCTGAGACGAGCGTCGCGCGGAGGAGCGACTCGAGCTCGCGGTGCTTCGACGCCTCGGTCTCGAGCTCCTCGAGCCGGTCGGCGAGGTCGGCGCGCTCGCGCCACACGTCCTCGAAGCTGTCCGCGATGTCGCTCAGCAGGCGTTCGACGATGCCGCGGCGATAGCCGCGGAACCACGTGCGCCGGAGCTCGACATGTCTGATCTCTACCGGTGTAAGCGCCATACGACCTCCTCTAGAGAACCGCCCCGATCACGTAGATCACGAGCTCTTGAGCGATCAGCAGGACGACGACGGCCACGATCGGCGTGATGTCGATCGGGCCGAGCGTCGGAAGGCGTCCGCGGAAGATCCTCAGGTACGGCGACACCACCTCGTCCAGGAACCGCTCGACGGTCGCGAACGTCCGGGAGTACGGCACCCGCACCCAGGACAGCAGAACCCAGATCAGGATCAGGAGGATGTAGATCCCCACGAAGACGCGCACGAACTGCTCCAGCGACGAAGCGGTGTCGAGAAGCACGGCGAACGAGGCGGATGCGCCCATCGGACGCGTGTTCGCCGCGTCCAGGGTCGTTCCTACGTCGCCCTCAGGCCTGGTTGTAGAAGCCGCCGCGCTCGAGCGCGCGGGCGCGCTCCTCGGCGGACAGCTCCACGTTCCGCGGCGTGAGCAGGAAGACCTTGTCGGCGACCCGCTGCATGCTCCCGTCGAGCGCGTACGTGAGCCCGCTCGCGAAGTCGATGAGCCGCTTCGAAAGGTCGTTGTCCGCGTTCTGGAGGTTGAGGATCACCGGGATCTGCGACTTGAAGCGATCGGCGATCTGCTGCGCGTCGTTGAAGCTCCTGGGCACGACCAGGTGCACCTTCGCCGGCGGGCCCGGATCCACGCGCCGGAGCCGCGTCGGCTGGCGCTCGGAAGGTGTCTCGTCGGCCGTCCACTCGTCCTCGGACGTGGCCGGCAGGCGCCGGACGTTCTGGCGATCGCGGCGGCGGTAGCTCTCCTCGAGCTGCTCGTTCGTCGTGTAGCCGTCCTCGTCCCACTCCTCGTCCTCGGCGATGCCGAAGTAGACGAGCGTCCGGTTCCAGAGATCCGAGAAACCCATTCCGGCGCCGATTCTAGTGCCGACGGCCGTCGCTGCCCGCCGGACGGAACAGGACCTCGCCGATCCGAACGAGCGTCGCCCCCTCCTCCGCGGCGACACGGTAGTCCTGGGAGGTGCCCATGCTGAGCTCGGACAGCCCGAGCTCGGTCGCGAGCGCGCGGAGCCGGCGGAAATGCGGCCGCGACTCCTCGGGATCGCCCGCGAGCGGGGGCATGGTCATGAGGCCGCGCAGGTTGGAGTAGCGCTCCACGAGATCCGCCGCCTCCTCGGGAGCGACGCCCGACTTCGACTCCTCTCCCGTGAGGTTCACCTCCACGAGGGCCGGGACGTCGAGGCGCCGCGCGGCCGAGTCCGACGCCAGCGAGTGGACGAGCTCGCAGATCGGGTTCAGGACCTTCACCTTGTTCGACTGGAGATGACCGATGAAGTGCCAGCGAAACGCGTCTCCGTACTCCTCGTGCTTCGCGAGCAGATCCTGCGCTCGGTTCTCGCCGACCACCTCGATGCCGGCCTCGGCGAGCGCTCCCATGTCCTCGAGCGACACGTACTTCGTGGCCGCGACGACCGTGACCCCGGCTCCGACCTCCTCGCGGATCCGCTGGTAGCGCTCGGCGATCTCGGAGGACGACGCGACGGTCACGAGTCGTCGGACGCGGCGTTCGCGGCGATCAGCGCGCGGGCGGCGTCGAGCTCCGACTCCCGGCCGTCGAGCTCGCCGTTCAACTTCTTGCGGCGGAGCTCGCCCAGCACCTCCCCCACCCGCGGGGACTCCGAGAGGCCGAGCTCGGCGAGGTCGCCGCCGCCGATCTCGAGGCGCACGTCCCGCAGGCGAGTGAAGTAGTCGCGGAGCTCCGGCCGGTCCTCCCGAGCGAGCGCGAGGAGCGGCGCGTCGGGCGCGTACGCGTCCGCCAGCGCGACGACCTGCGAGGCGTCCAGGTCCTCGGTCTCGATGCGCTCGACGATCAGCGGCGCGATCCGGATGGCGCCCGCGATGCGGTCGACGTCGCGGCGGCGCAGCTTCAGGCGGAGCAACCAGTCGTATGCCTCGTCGGAGCTCAGCTCTCGCGCGATCGAGGCGATGCCGACGCGCCACGCGGGAACGTCGACGCCGAGCTCGTCGCGCAGCGTCCGCGCGCGCTCGAAGAGCTCGGCGCCCTCGGTGTTCGCGCGCAGGTGCGGGTGGATCGCGCGGTCGACGCCGAGCTTTCCGAGGCGGAGGATTCCTCCCGTCGCACCCGGGTCCTCGAGGAGGGCGACGAGCTCGTCGCGCAGTCGCGCGGACGACAGGTCGCCGACGAGGCCCATGTCGATGGTGCCGCGCGCGAGGCGCGCCGAGTGCTCCTCCAGGCGGAGCCCGTACCGCGCCTCGTAGCGGATCGCGCGGAAGATGCGCGTCGGGTCGTCGATGAACGAGAGGTTGTGAAGTACACGCAGCACCCGCGCCTCGAGGTCCTCCCGGCCGCCGAACGGGTCGACGAGGCGGCCGAAGTCCGCAGGCTTCAGTGAGACGGCCATCGCGTTCAGAGTGAAATCGCGACGGAAGAGGTCTTCGCGCAGCCCGGCTCGCTCGACCGTGGGCAGCGCGCCCGGGGAGTCGTAGAACTCCGTCCGGGTGGTGACGACGTCGATCCGCTCGCCGTCGCCGTACTGCACGACCGCCGTGCCGAACTTCGCATGCGGTGTCATGCGTCCGCCGAGCGCGGCGGCGAGATCCCGCGCGAGCGCGATCGCGTCGCCCTCGACCGCGATGTCCACGTCGAAGCTCTCCTCGCCGAGGAGGATGTCGCGAACGGTGCCGCCCACGAGGTAGATCCCCTCGGCCCGCTCCCCGAGAGCGGCGACGGCATCGAACACCGGGCCGCAGCGGAGTGAGCTCGACGAGCGCCGTCGCGAGGCTCTCCGACGGCTCCTCGGTGTCCGGCTCGCCTCCCTCGAGCGCACGCAGGAGATCGCTGCGCGTGACCACGCCCACGAGGACGTCGTCTCGAAGCACCGCCACGCGGCCGTCCTCCGCCGCGGCCACCCGGGTCTGGAGCTCGGCGAGAGTCGTGTCCTCGGAAGCCGACTGCACGCGCCCGCTCATGATCCCGCGCACCGGTGCGTGGGCGAGGTCGTGGCCGATGGCCTTGTCGAGGTCCTCCCGGCTGACGGCGCCGACGACGCGGGCGCCGTCCGTCACGAAGACGCCGCTCTGCCCGTGACGCTGGCAGAGGACCATTGCGTCGCGGACGGTGTCGTCCGGGCCGACGGCGCGTGCAGGCGTCGACATCACGTCACGGGCACGGCGCGGCTCGAGCTCCGCGCCGGCGAGATCTCCAAGGATCTTGGTCTTCGCCTCCTCGAGCCCGAGCCGCGTGATCGCCGATGCGGCACCCTCGTGACCGCCGCCGCCGAGGGTTGCGGCCAGCACGGAGGCGTCGAGCTGCTCGCTCCGGCTGCGCACGACGGCGAACACGCGACCATCCATCTCGACGAGGACGACCAGCGCGCGGGCATCCGTGAGGTCGACGATCTTGTGGGCGAGGTTCGAGACGCCGTCGACGTACTCCGGCCAGCGCAGCGCGGCGATCAGGAGCTCCTCCCCGCCCGCGTCGACCGGCTCGAGCGCCTCCATCAGCGCGTTCAGAAGCTTCCGCTCCTCTTCGGCGAGCGGGAGGTGCAGGTACTGGGAGACGAGGTCCTGGCGCGCACCGTGGCGCAGGCACCAGGCCAGCGCGTCGACGTCGCGCTGGGTCGTCGTCGGGTAGGTGAGCGACCCCGTGTCCTCGTGGATGCCGAGCGCGAACACCGTCGCCTCGAGGGGTGTCGGGTCGAGCTCGCGCTCCGCGAGGATGCCGACGAGCGTCGTCGTGAGCGCCCCGTCCGACGAGACCACGGCAGCCTCGGGCGCGACCCAGTCGGGCAGCTCGCCGCCGTGGTGGTCGAACAGCACCTTCTCGACCGCGGGATCGAGCGCGACCTGCTCCAGCTCCCCGAGCCTCGAGGCCTGAGCCGCCTCGACGACGACGAGTCTCCGGATCGCGTCGAGCTCGAGGCGACTCGCCTCGACGACGCCGTCGAGCTCGTCCGCGTGCAGGCGGTAGAAGTCGCGGACGTTGCGGTTCAGCGGGCCGACGGCGACGACCGCGGCCGGGTAGAGGCGGCGCGCCGCGAGCATCGCCGCGAACGCGTCGAAATCGGTGTTCCCATGGGTCGCGATGACTTCTTCGGCCCGCATGGGCGCATTGTGCCCCTCGCCTGCCCAGACCGAGGGCGAGGCAAGCCTCGCCCCTACATGTGCGCGACGGCTTCGATCTCGACGCGTGCGCCGCTCGGAAGCTGCGAGATGCCGACCGTGGAACGCGCAGGCGGACGATCGCCGACGTGCCGTGCGTAGACCTCGTTCATGCCGGCAAAGTCGCCGAGGTCGACGAGGAACACGGTCGTCTTCACGAGCTTGTCGAGGCTCGAGCCGGCGGCCTCGAGGATCGCGGCGAGGTTGCGCATGATCTGCTCGGTCTGCTCCCCCACAGCAGGACCGGTGAGCTCGCCGGTCTCGAGGCTGATGCCGAGCTGTCCGGCGACGAAGACGAAATCGCCGACCCGGATCGCCTGGTTGTACGGCGCGCCCTGGAACGGGCCGGGCGCCCGGTCCGTGCGGATGACGTCCTTCTCGGGCATATGCGTCCTTTCGCTTAGCGGGTCGTGCGCGCCGGCGAGCAGGCCTCGGCGAGCGCGGCACCGAGAGCTTTGAAGATCGACGAGAGGACGTGCTGCGAGTCGTCGCCCTCCATGAGCCGGACGTGGATTGTCAGGCCGGCGGCTTCCGCCAGGCTCCCGAGGAACGCCGCGGCCAGGTCGGTCTGGAGGCCGCCCGCTCTCGTGGACGTCAGATCGGCGTTCGACGCGACCAGCGGCTTGCCCGACGCTTCGATGACGACCATTGCGAGCGCCTCGTCGGACGGGACGATGCCGACCCCCCGCCCCGACGCCTGCGCCGCCTCGAGCAGCGGCGTGAGCGCTTCCCCGAGCGCTGTGCCCGCCGACCCGACCTCGGCCTCCGGCTCGTCAGGGGCGATCTCGAGGTTCAACGCGAAGCCTCCGGTGTCCGCGAGCTCCGCGAGGAGATGGTCGAGGACCGCTACTCCCGTGGCGACGCTCGTCCGCCCGCCGCCGAGCGAGATGCGCGCCACGGCCTCTCGATTCAAAAGTCGGCCCGCTCGATGCTCGCGCCGAGTGCGCGAAGGCGTTCGTCGATCCGCTCGTAGCCCCTGTCGATCTGGCCGATGTTCCCGATGGTCGACGTCCCTTCTGCCGTGAGAGCCGCAATGACCATCGCCATTCCGGCCCGGATGTCCGGGCTCTCGAGGCGTTGGCCGAGAAGCTGCGCCGGGCCCGTGACCACGACACGATGCGGGTCGCAGAGGATGATCCGGGCGCCCATCGAGACCAGCTTGTCCACGAAGAAGAGGCGGCTCTCGAACATCTTCTCGAAGATCAGGATCGTTCCCCGCGCCTGTGTCGCGACCGTCACCGCGATGGACGTGAGGTCGGCGGGGAACGCCGGCCAGATGCCGCTGTCGATCTTGGGTATCTGTCCGCCGAGATCGTCTTCGACGTGCAGGTCCTGCCCTGCGGGAACCCGCACGGACGAGTCGGTGATCTCCATCTCGATGCCGAGCTTCCGGAACGCGGGAACGATCGAAATGAGGTCGTCGGGCTGCACGTTCTCGACTGCGACCTCGCCGCCCGTGACCGCTCCGAGTGCGACGAAGCTCGCGACCTCGATGTGGTCCGGGCCGAGCCGGTGCTCGCCGCCGGACAGCTCGTCGACGCCTTCGATGTGGAGCACGTTCGAGCCGATGCCCTGGATCTTGGCGCCGAGGGAAACGAGGAAGCGGCACAGGTCCTGGATGTGTGGCTCGCAGGCCGCGTTGCCGAGGATCGTTTCGCCGTCGGCGCAGACGGCTGCCATGATCGCGTTCTCGGTGGCCATGACGGAGGCTTCGTCGAGGTAGAGGCGCGTGCCGCGCAGCTTGTCCGCCGAGAGCTCGTAGGCGCCGTTCAACGCAAACTCGGCGCCGAGCGCCGTGAACGCATGGACGTGGGTGTCGAGACGCCTACGTCCTATGACATCGCCTCCCGGCGGCGGAACCGTCACGCGTCCGAAACGTGAAAGGAGCGGGCCGGCGAGCAGGAAGGAAGCCCTGATCTCTCGAGCGAGGTCGGGGTCGAGGTCGGTCTTGTCGACGCTGCTGGAGTCGACGCGCACATCGTTCGGTCCCGTCCACTCGACGTCGGCACCGACGTCCGCGAGCAGCGCGACCATCGTCTCGACGTCCTGGATGCGCGGCACGTTCGACAACCGGACTTCGTCCGACGCGAGCACGCACGCGGCCAGGATCGGAAGCGCGCCGTTCTTGTTCCCCGACGCCGTGACGGTGCCGGACAGCGGGCGCCCGCCTTCGATCACGAAGGACTGCATGGCGCGGGCAATGGTACTGAGGGCCATCGGATCGACAGTTTCGAGATTCAGTCGGCGGTCGGCGCAGCGGAGAGGTACTCGACGGGGAGGGTCGGCACTGTATCTCCAAGTTCGAGCCCGAGGATCTGAGCGTAGAACGACAGCTCGGCCTCGAGCGAGGCGGCGATGTTCTCCGCCTTGCGGAATCCGTGCCCTTCGCCTTCGAACAGGAGGTAGGCGTGCGGAACTCCCCGCTCGCGCAGCGCACCCACGATGAGCTCGGCCTGCTCCTGCGGGACGATCTCGTCGTCGGTGCCCTGGAGCACGAGCATCGGGGTGGACAGGCGATCGACGAAGTTGATCGGGCTCCGAGCGCGGAAGATCTCCGCCGCCTCGGGGTACGGCCCGAGCAGCGTGTGCTCGTAGCGGAGCTCGAACTTGTGCGTGTGCCCGTCGGGCGTTGGCTCGAGGTCGGCGATGCCGAAGTACGACGCGCCGGCCGCGAACACGTCGGTGAACGTGAGCGCACAGATCGTCGTGTAGCCGCCGGCACTTCCGCCCGCGATGAGGAACCTGCTCGGGTCGGCCTCGCCGAGCTCGGCGAGGTACCGGGCCGCGTTGACGCAGTCCGCGAGGTCGACGACCCCCCACTGGCCGTTGAGCCGCTCGCGATACGCACGGCCGTAGCCCGTCGATCCACCGTAGTTGACGTCGACGACCGCGAATCCCCTCGTCGTCCAGAACTGCGTCTGCAGGTCGAAGGCCTGCGTCGCCGCGCCCGTCGGGCCACCGTGACTCAGGACGATGAGCGGCGGGCGCTCGTCCTCCGGTGCCGCGAAGTCGGGGCTCGTCGGGGGGTAGAAGAGCGCGTGCGCCGTCAGACCGCCTTCTGTCGGGAACTCGATCGCGCGCGGTACTGAGAAATAAGAGGCGTCCACGGGCACCTCGAGGCTCGTGCGGAGCACCGTCGTCTCCCGACGCGGGACGTCGAGGGCGACGAGCTGTGACGGGACGGTCGCGGAGCCCGCGACGAAGACAGCAGTAGAGCCGTCGGCCACGAGATAGGGCGTGCTCCACCACGAGTCGTACGGCAGGTCGAGCGGCTCGAGCGCGCCCGCGTCAGGGTCGAGAACGCCGAACCACGTGCGTCCGTCGTGCTCGTAGGAGCAGACGACGGATCCGTCGTCGAGGAAGGCGTACGAGCTTCCGCCGAAGACCCACGCCGGATACCCGAACTCGGCCTCGGCCGGATGCAGCGCGGTGCGTTCGCCGTCTTGGACGCGCTCGAGGTTCCACCAGCCGCTCCGGTCGCTCGCGAACACGAGGTCGCCGCCCGGGCTCCACTCGGGCTGCCAGATCGACTCCTCCCCGTCGCGGCCGGCCACGAGCGCCGGCGTCCCGAACGTGCCGTCCTCGGCGAGCTCCGCGACGAAGAGCTCGCACCCGTCCCAGGGCATCCAGGGCAGGTCCCAGGCGAGGAAGGCGATGCGCTTGCCGTCGGGCGAGATGCGCGGGCTCGAGTAGAAGTCGCGTCCCTCGGCGACCACCCGCGGCTCGCCCGTGCCGTCCGTCGGGAGCGCGACGAGCTCGTTCACGACCTCGGCCGGATGCCCGCTCTCGGAATGACGTTCGCGCACGCCGATCCACGTGTCTCCGGCGGAAGTCACGCGGCCGTCGGCGTAGCGGTGGCGCCGGTCCTCGACCACCGGAGTGATCGCCAGCGGCTCCGTCCGTGGATCGATGCGATAGAGGCGCTGGTCGTCGAAGTGGGAGCAGAAGACGACCCCGTCGTGGACGCAGTACGCACCGCCGCCGTACTCGTGGACCATCGTGCGCACGTTGAATGCGGGCGGCGTCACGTCTCCCGGCGGCGCCTCGCCCGGTGCCGCGCGCACCAGCGCTACGCGACCGCCGTCGTCAGGTCGCCCTTCGAGCCAGTACACGACGCCGTTCTCGAGCCACGGCATGGTGAGGCGAACGCCCGCCCGCGCGACGAGATCCGCGCTCAGCGGCGACGACCAGGCTCCATACGGCGCTACGGTGCGCCCGCTCGACTGGGGTTCCAACGACGGCGGCTATGGTACTTCGCCGTGCAGCCGACCCGCGAACAAGCCTGGGCCACGCTCACGGAGTACACGAAGAGCGAGGCGCTCCTTCGGCACGCGCTGGCGGTCGAGGCCTCGGTGCGCTCGTATGCGCGCCTGTACGGCGAGGACGAGGAGTTCTGGAGCTGCGTCGCGCTCCTGCACGACTTCGACTACGAGATCCACCCGACGCTCGACAAGCATCCGCAGGACGGGGCGCCGATCCTTCGCGAGCAGGGCTATCCCGAGGATCTGATCGAGTCCGTGCTCTCCCACGCCGAGCACCTCGAGATGCCGCGCGACACCCAGCTGAAGAAGGTGCTCTTCGCCTGTGACGAGCTCTCGGGCTTCGTGCATGCGTGCGGCCTGGTGCGGCCGACCGGCCTCGACGGGCTCGAGCCGAAGTCGGTGAAGAAGAAGCTCAAGCAGCCGTCGTTCGCGGCCGGCGTGCATCGCGACGAGGTCTACGAGGGCGCGGAACTGCTCGAGCTCACGCTCGACGAGCACATCGCGAACGTCGTGGCCGCGATGCAGCCGATCGCGAAGGAGCTCGGTCTGCGGACTCGCGGCTGACGCCGCCTAGCTGCCGGTGCCGTCGCCGGTGGAGGCACGGCACATCAGCGTCTACCGCCGTGGACGCACCATCGTCGTGCTCTCCTCGGCACAGGCTGAACTGTGGTTCACGACGCCTCCCTGCTACGTCGTTCCGGATGTAGCCGCCGACGAAGAGCTCGGAGCCGCGGTCGTACAGGCCATACAGTCGGTCAGCCTGTCAGCACCGCCACCGACCGACGACGAGCGCGATGCATGGGAGCGCGAGATCCTCGAATCGGTCGGCGTCAAGGACTGGGCGACGCTCGAGCGGAACGCGAAGCTTGCCCACATCTATCTCGATGGCCGCGGCTGGCAGCTCAACCGGATGAGGCGCTGGCGGAGAGGTGGCTGGATCAGCATCAGCCGCGGCGCCGACCTACGAGTAGCGCTCGAGAAACGCGAGCGTGCGGTTCCAGGCGTCCTCGGACGCCTCGGCGAACTCTTCGTACTTCCGGTCGAAGAAGCTGTGCGGCGCACCGGGGTAGACCACGATCTCGTGCTCCACGCCGGTCTCGTCGAGCGCAGCGTCCCAGGCGTCGACGTCCTCCTGCGGGATGCCTGGATCGTCGCCGCCCATGAGCCCGAGGATCGGAGCGGCGACCTCCCCCGCGCGCTGGATCGGGCCGGGCGACCCGTCGCGTCCCGGGCCGGGCCGGCCGTAGAAGCCGACAGCACCCGCGAGCCCGTGGCCGCTCGCGGCGGCGAGCCACGAGTTGCGGCCGCCGAAGCAGAAGCCGACGGTGAAGACACTCTCGGCGCCCGCCTCGCGTAGGTGCGCGACCGCTGTCGCCGTGTCCGCCTGCACGCCGCCCGGCGTGGTCTGCTCGACATGCGGCATGTACTCGAAGTCGTCGCCGCGCTTCTCGACGCCCGCCGTCCGGCCGAAGTAGTCGATCGCGACCGCGCGGTAGCCGCGCTCGGCGAACCTGAGCGCCAGCTCCTCGTAGAAGCGGTAGAGCCCGCGGACGTCGGGAAGGATCACGACGCCGATGCGGGACGGCTCCTCCGGCGTCGCGGCGAATGCGGCGAAGCGGTTGCCGCCGGCGGCCTCGAGCACGAGGTCCTCGTGCGAGACCGCCGCACCCGTGAGCGGCGGGATCGGCGGCGCGGAGTCGAGGTCGAAGCACACGGCGTCGCCAAGTTACAAGGTGTCAGAGCGACGCGACGAGGCGCGCAAGGTCGTTCTCGCTCGTCCACCAGCCGACCGAGGCGCGGACGAGGCCGGTGCCGGGCAGGTCGCGCACGGTGACGTTCTCGTCGGCGAGGCGCGAGACGACGTCTGCCGTCTCCTCGTCCTGCGGCCGCCAGGACACGAGCGTCGCCCGCTCACTCGGCGTGACGACGTCCTGGCCCGCGGCCTCGAGCAGCTCGCGGCAGTGCTCGGCCATCGCCGCGGCGCGCTCGAAGCGCCAGTCCGGATGCGCGGCGATCGCGGCACGTAGCCCCGCGAGCGACGACGTCGGCACCCAGTTCGGGTCGAATCGCCTCGCGCCGGGCTGGGGCACGAACGCGCCGTCGGGGTCGTAGGACTCCTGCGAGAAGTAGCTCGGACGGGCGACGCGGAGCCGCTCCGGGTCTCCGACGACGAGCGCGCCCGTCGCCTCCGGCCCACACAGCCACTTTTGACCCGAGATCGTCAGGAAGTCGAGCCCGTCGGCGCTGACCGGGATCGCTCCCACGGACTGCGCCCCGTCCACCAGGATCGGAACGCCGGTGCGCTCTCGGAGCTCGCGTACGGGCAGCACGGCGCCGGTCGTCCAGAGCACCTGTGAGATCGCGATCAGCCGTGTCCTCGGGCCGACGGCGGCGGCGATCTCGTCCGGATCGGGCGGAACGACGACGACGCGGGCGCCGGACGTGTGGATCGGTCCGATCAGCCCGAAGTGCTCGTCCGTCGTCGTGACGATCTCGTCCGACGGGCCGATGTCGAGCCCTGCGAGGACCACGTTGCAGCTGTCCGTCGTCGACGCGGTCAGCGCGACCAGCTCGGGCGCAGCGCCCACGAGCCCGCCGAGGATCTCGCGCAGCTCTGCTCGCAGCGCGAGGTAGCGCTCGATGTACGGACGGCCCATTCGTCCCTCTACGAGGTTCCGGTCCTCCTCCGCCTTCATGGCCTCGACCGTCGCGGTCGCGAGCGGGCCTGAGCTGCCCGGCGTTCAGGTACGCGACACGCTCGAGGACCGGGTACTGCGCGCGCGCCTCCTCGAACGTCGGCTCCTTGGGCATCGCGGCATTCTGCCCGCGCCTAGTCTTCCGCCGATGCTCGGTCGCGGCCGGTTCGGAGACCTCGTGCGAACGCAGCTCGACCTCTTCGCGAGCGACGAGGAGTCGCTGCTCGAGGAGGCGTCCGAGGCAGACGCGGCCTGGACGAACGCGGATGCCGACCAATCCGAGGAGCTCTACGGCGACTATCAGCTCGTGGTGGACACGATCGCCGACCACCTCTACGAGCTTCGGGAGGCGTACGCATCGACGCTCGACGGTCCCGCGGCCGACGACTACCGGAACGCGTTCAACCGCGGCGCGGCGAAGCGGTACCCGCCGCTATGCGAGCTTCCTCGAGGACGACTGATGGCGCGGATCGAGGACTATGCGCTCCTCGGCGACCTGCAGAGCGCCGCACTCGTCAACCGCGACGGCCGCATCGAGTGGCTCTGCCTTCCCCGCTTCGACTCGGGCGCGTGCTTCGCAGCGCTCGTCGGCACGGAGGAGAACGGCCACTGGACGCTTCAGCCTGACGGCGATTTCCGCTGCGCAGGTCGGTGCTATCGCGGCGACACGCTCGTCCTCGAGACGATGCTCGAGACGAACGAGGGCACCGTGCGGCTCATCGACTTCATGCCGCCGAGGGAGACGAAGCCCGACGTCATTCGGATCGTCGAGGGCGTCAGCGGGCGGGTCGAGATGCGCATGGAGCTCGTCCTCCGGTTCGACTACGGGTCGATCGTCCCGTGGGTCAGGAACGTCGACGGGATCCTCATGGCGGTGGCAGGGCCCGACCTCGTCACTCTCCGGACTCCGGTCGAGCTCGTGGGGCGCAACCTCCACACGCACGCCTCGTTCACCGTGGGCGAGGGTGACCGAGTGCCGTTCGTTCTGACGTGGTCGCCTTCACACGAGCGCCCGCCGGAGCCCGTGGAGGCCGAGGCATCGCTCGACGACACCGTCTCGTTCTGGGAGGAGTGGTCGAAGCGCTGCGCGGAGGTGCACCCGTGGGACGAGGCAGTTCGGCGGTCTCTCATCACCCTCAAGGCGCTCACGTTCGCGCCGACGGGCGGGATCGTGGCCGCGCCAACGACGTCTCTCCCCGAGGCGCTCGGAGGCGTCCGGAACTGGGACTACCGCTTCTGCTGGCTCCGCGACGCCACGCTGACCCTGCTCGCGTTCATCCGCGCCGGGTACACGGAGGAGGCCGGCGCATGGCGTGACTGGCTCCTGCGTGCGATCGCCGGATCCCCCGAGGATGTCCAGGTCATGTACGGCGTCGCCGGCGAGCGCCGGCTCGTCGAGCTCGAGCTGCCCTGGCTCGAGGGGTACGAGTCCTCGCGTCCGGTGCGGATCGGGAACGGCGCGTCTGGTCAGCTCCAGCTCGACGTCTACGGCGAGGTCATCGACGCCCTCTACCACGCTCGGAGGCAGGGCCTCGGGCCGTCCGAGGACGCGTGGGCGCTCGCGCGCAAGACTCTCGACTGGCTCGAGTCCAAGTGGCAGGAGCCGGACGAGGGGATCTGGGAGGTGCGCGGCCCGCGGCGGCACTTCACGCACTCGAAGATCATGGCGTGGGTCGCGTTCGACCGTGCCGTGAAGACCGTGCAGCGCCTCGATCACGAGGGACCGATCGACCGCTGGCGCGCCTGCCGGCGGACGATTCGGAAGGAGATCCTCGAGTCCGGCTTCAACCCGGAGCTCGGCTCCTTCGTCCAGTACTTCGGCTCGGACCGGCTCGACGCGAGCCTGCTCCTCATCCCGCTCGTCGGATTCCTTCCGGCGGACGACCCACGTGTCGTCGGCACGGTCACGGCCATCGAGCGCGATCTGATGCGTGACGGTCTCGTGGAGCGGTATCGCGCGGACGTGGAGAACGTGGAGGTCGACGGCCTCCCGCCGGGCGAGGGCGTGTTCCTGCCGTGCTCGTTCTGGCTCGCCGCGGTGCGAGCCCAGCAGGGCCGCCTCGACGAGGCGGTCGAGCTCTACGAGCGCCTGCTCTCGCTCCGGAACGACGTGGGCCTGCTCGCCGAGGAATACGACCCGGAGCGCGGGCGGCTCGTCGGCAACTTCCCGCAGGCGTTCACCCACCTGACGCTCGTCGAGACGGCGTTCACGCTCTCGCGGAAGCTCCGACAGGTGGAGGAAGCCGCGGCGCCTGCTTCCGCCTAGCTTTCCGGCTGCCGGCACACTCCTTCACCGGCGGCCGAAGGAGTGCGGCCGCGGGAGCGACGACCACACGCTGTCGCTCTCGGCGACCCGGCGGGCGAGCGGGCCGAGCGACTCGAGCTCGGAGACGAGGACGTTGCGGTTCTCCCCGATCCGCTCGAAGCGGCCGCGTGCGACGACGAGCGGCTCGGCGCGCACCGTCGCGCGGTGCCGCTCGTAGACCTGCGACGGGACGATGAGGTTTATCTGGCCGTGCTCGTCCTCGAGAAGCATGAAGACGATGCCCTTCGCGGTCGACGGGCGCTGGCGGGCGACGGTCATGCCCGCCACGGAGACCTGTCGCCCGTGCGGATGGTCGACGAGTTCGGCGCTCGAGAGCGTCCCTTCGGGCAGGTGTGCGCGGAGGAGCGCGAGCGGATGCGTCCCGACCGAGAGCCCGGTGTGGCGGTAGTCGGCGAGCATCCGCTCCCAGCGCGTCAGGTCGCGGAGGTCCGGCGTGGCCGTCGTCGGGTCGAGCGTCAGCGGGAGCTGCTTCGCCTCACCGCTCGTCCCGGGCACCGACTGCGGCCGGTACGCGAGCCCGAGCTCCCACAGCAGGTCGCGTCGCTTGCCGAAGGCGTCGCAGGCGCCGCCCTTGACGAGCGCCTCGAGCTCTTCCCGTGAGAGCCCGCTGCGGCGGGCGAGGTCCGCGACGTCGCGAAACGGCCCGTTCGCGTCGCGCTCCGCGACGAGCGCCTCGGCATCGTCCTTTCCCACCGAGGCGATGTAGCTGAGACCGATGCGGACGCTCTCGCCTTCCAGCCTGCACGTCGCCCGACTCAGGTTGACGTCCGGAGGAAGCACTAATACCTCACGCCGTTGCGCGTCCCGCACCAGCGTCGCCGGCGGGTAGAAGCCCATCGGCTGCTCGTTCAGGAGCGCGCAGAGGAACTCCGCGGGATGGTTCCGACGGAGCCACTGCGACTGGTACGCGAGCAGGCCGAACGCGGCGGCGTGCGACTTCGGGAAGCCGAAGCCGGAGAAGCCGACGAGCTTGTCGAAGACGAGGTTCGCGGTCTCCGCATCGACGTCGTTTCCCGCCGCACCTTCGACGAAGCGCCCTCGATACGCCTCGAGCGCGTCGTGGCTGCGCTTGCGGCTCATCG
Source organism: uncultured Actinomycetes bacterium (assembly GCA_963793035.1). Taxonomy (GTDB): domain Bacteria; phylum Actinomycetota; class Thermoleophilia; order Gaiellales; family Gaiellaceae; genus GMQP-bins7. The sequence goes on along the minus strand of CAWBYI010000007.1, from coordinate 1,126,643 downwards.
CCCGTCGCAACCCCTCCGCCTCGCCCACGGTGAAGCCCGCGAGCGTCATCGCGACCTCGAGCACCTGGTCCTGGAAGACGACGACGCCGAAGGTGCCGCGCAGCGGCTCCCGCAGGAGCTCGTGGTCGACCGGCCAGACGTAGGACGGGTCGTCGCGGAGGCGCTCCCGCGCGTCGATGTACGGATGCACCGCCTTGCCCTGGATCGGCCCCGGCCGCACGAGCGCGACCTGGACCGTGAGGTCGTCGAGGTTCGCGGGCTTCGTCCGCAGGAGGCTCTGCATCTGCGCGCGGCTCTCGATCTGGAACGTGCCGACGGTGTCGGCGCGCTGGATCTCCGTGAAGACATCCGGATCGTCGAGAGGGATGCGCGAGAGGTCGATCACCTCGCCTCGCGTGCGCGCGACCTGCTCGACGCAGTCCTCGACCGCCGAGAGCATCCCGAGGCCGAGAAGGTCGATCTTGAGGAAGCCGGCGTCGGAGCACGAGTCCTTGTCCCACTGGCAGAGCTGCCGTCCTGCCATCGCCGCCGGCTGCACCGGGACGAGCTCGACGAGCGGCCGCGTGGAGACGATCATCCCGCCCGGGTGCTGCGAGACGTGGCGAGGGAGGCCCGCGATCTCGCCGGCAAGCCAGGCGAACGCCTGCCAGCGGCGGGACTCGAGCTTCCGCTCCCCGTCCGGGAGACGCTCGAGCTCCTCGCGCACGCGCTTTGCGTTCCAGCCGTCGGTCAGGCGTGCGAGCCGCTCGAGCTCCGCATACGGAAGGCCGAGCGCCTTGCCCACGTCGCGGATCGCGCCGCGCGAGCGGTAGGTGGCGAAGCTCGCGACGAGTGCCGCGTGCTCTCGTCCATAGCGCTCGGTGACCGCGACGATGAGCTTCTCCCGGATGTCCCGCGGGAAATCGAGGTCGATGTCCGGGACCGAGGCGAGCTCGCGGTTCAGAAAGCGCCCGATCGAAAGACCGCTCTCGACCGGGTCGACGTGCGAGAGCCCGGTCAGGTAGCAGACGATCGAGCCGACCGAGCTCCCCCGCCCCCGCCCCGGCGGGAGGAACCGGCGCGGCGAATCCGGCCCACGCACCTCGAGCGCGATCTCGCGGGCAAGCTCGAGCACCTCGCGGTGCAGGAGGAAGAAGCCCGCGAGACCGAGCTCGTCGATGAGCCGGAGCTCGTCCTCGAGCCGCTGCTGCGCCTCGCGGTGGAGAGCCCTGCCGCCTTGTGCCAATTTGACACTTGGGTCGTAGCGCTCCTCGAGCGCGTGCCGGCAGATCGCCGCGAGCTGGCTGATGGCCGGCTCGCTCCCGTCGGAGAAGTCGGGATAGCGGTAGCCGAGCTCCTCCGTCAGGTCGAACTCGAGCCGTGAGGCGAGGTCGACGGTGCGTTCGGCCGCCACCCGGTCGAAGGAGAAGCGCTCGAGCATCTCGGCGGGAGCGCGCAGCACGCTCTCGCGGTTGCCGCGCCGCTCCGGTTCGCAGCCCTCGAGCGACGTGTTGCAGCGGATCGCGACGAGGGCGTCCTGGAGGAGCGTCCTCCGCGGATGGTGCGCGTGGACGTCGCCGGTCGCGACCGTTTCCACGCCCAGGTGCTCCGCGAGGTCCCGCAGAAGGAGATTGCGGCGCGCGTCGCCCCGCTCGTACGGTCGCTGGAGCTCGACGAAGAAGCGGTCTCCGAAGGCGGACGCGAGGCGTGCCGCCCCGTTCGGGTCGACGACGCCGAGCCCCTGGCGGGCGCAGCCGGAGAGGCAGACGAGGCCGGCAGACAGCTCCGCGACGCGCTCGAGCGACACCGAGGGCTGTGACGGCGGCGCGAGGCGGGCTCCAGTCAGCGAAGACCCGCGTGCCCGCATGTGCCTCCGTCAGCAGCCGGCAGAGGTTCCCGTATCCCTGCCTCGACTCGACGAGCAGCGTGATGTGCGTGCCTCCCGCTTTGGCGCCGGCAAAGCCGGCGCCTCCGCTCTTTGCCGGCTCCGTCGAGCCTACGCCGGTGTCGACCGTCACCTCCGCGCCGGTGATCGGCCGCACGCCGAAGAACTTCGCCGCATGCGCGAACTCGAGCGAGCCGTACAGGCCGTCGTGATCGGTGAGCGCGAGCGCCTCGTACCCGAGCTCCGCTGCCCTGACCGCGAGCTCCTCGGGCTGCGAGGCTCCGTCGAGGAACGAGAACGCGCTGTGACAGTGGAGCTCGACGTAGCCCACGGTCTAGGCTGCGGGCTCGTGGTCGAGATCGTCGAAGGCGAGGTCATCTTTCGCCGCGAAGAGCTCAGCGTCACACTCCTCGTGGACGTCGAGCAGCTCGCTGCGGTCGAAGCACGCGCCGCTCCTGGCTGGGGGAGATCGCCGCTCCACGTGCATGCACGACACGCCGAGGCGCTCTTCGTCTTCGAGGGAGAGCTCGAGCTCAAGCTCGAGGATCGCGTGCATCGGATCGGCAGCGAGACCTGGGCGTTCGTCCCGCCCGAGGTCGTGCACGCTTTTGAGGTGACGGGCGACGAACCGGCACGGTTCCTCGTCCTCCACGCCCCTGGCTCTGGCTACGGCGACTACGTTCGAGGCCCGGCCGCTGCGTTCGACCAGCAGCCTCCGCCGGAGTACGCGACGGGTGACCCTGGCCTCGTCGTCATCCGCCGTGCCGGGGGCGAGGAAGGCGAGACCATCACCGCGCGGCCCGGGCGGCGAGCCACCATTCTCCTCGACACCGACGAGATCATCGTCTCGGAGTTCGACTACGGCGCCGGCGAGCGCGGAGCGGAGCCGCACGTCCACCACGAGCACGCCGACGGCTTCCTCGTCGTCGACGGGGAGTTCACGTTCCACTTCCGCGACGGATCGCGCGCCCTTCCCGCCGGGACGCTCCTCTTGATGCCTCCGGACGTCGTCCACGGGTTCGACAACGCCAGCTCCTCGGACGCACGGGCCTTCAACTTCCATGTGCCGGCATCCGGCTTCGGGGACTACCTGCGCGGCCGGAACCCCGGCTTCGACCAGTTCGACCCGCCCGAGGACGGTGCCGAGCCCCGATCCGCGATCGCGGTGCGGCTCTCGGGGTAGGTTGCGCGCATGACCTGGGAGGAGCTCGTGGAGGAGGTGACGGCGCGGCACCCGCTCCGGGAGTCGAAGATGTTCGGGATGCCGTGTCTCAAGCGCGAGAGCGGAAAGGTCGTTGCCGGCCTGTGGAAGGACGGCGGGCTCAACGTGAAGCTCACCGACGAGGCGCAGCGCGAGGCCGCGCTCGCGCTCCCGGGCGCGGAGCCCTTCGACCCCGGGATGGGCCGGCCGATGAAGGAGTGGGTGCTCGTCCCCGCCGCCCAGAGCGGCGAGTGGAAGCGCCTCGTCGAGCAGGCGATCTGAGTGGACGAGCCGATCACATTGGCCCCGGAGGAAAGCGGCGCCGTCAAGGCCGACCGCGCGGAGCTCGCGCTGCTCGAGATCACGTTCGACCCCGGAAGCGGCGTCGACCCCCACTTCCACAAGGGGCACAGCGACTCGTTCTACATCCTCGAGGGGGAGCTCGAGTTCCACGTGGGCGACGAGGTGTTCACGGCGACTCCGGGCTCGTACGTCCTCGCCCCGCCGAACGTCGTCCACTACTTCAGGAACGTGAGCGACAGGCCGGTGAGGCTGCTCAACCTCCACACGCCCGGCGGCTTCGTCCAGTACCGCAACGAGCTCCGCGAGCTCCGGGCCCAGGGCATCGAGCCGGACCGCGCCTTCTTCGAGCGCCACGACGTCTTCGACGTCTAGGCGTTCTGGGTGAACCACGCGCTCGCCTCCTGGTCGCGGTAGACACAGACGTTCTGGCCGCTCTCGAGGACGACGTCGAAGTACCGGCGGTCGACCGGCTCGTCCGTCCACCAGCGGTCGACGACGCGCCACTCCTCCCGCACGACCGCGACGAGCTGCCGGTTCACGAGCCTCGGCGTCCCGTCGAACCTCGGCTCGACGAGCGCCGCCCGCGGCGCGTTCAGTCGTCCCGCGGTACGACGAGCGCTCGCGCTTCCGGAATTCGTGACCACGGCGCCACCTCCACCACGGCGCAGACCGACCCCGTTCCCGTGCTCGCGCGCACCTGGCGCAGGCCCTCGCGGAGGCGCGTGCCCGCTTCCGTGCCCGCCGGCTCGACGAGCGTGAGCTGCTGGCCGGTCGAGTCCGCGAGCTCGACCGCCTCGAGGCGGAGCTCGAGCACGGGCGCGGGAAGCTCCTGGAGCTTCGGCCCGAGGGCTGCACGCAAGCGGGCCGCCTCCGTCGTCGCATCCCGCAGCGTCACCGCGCGTCGCCACGAGCCTCCGCCGACGAGTCGCGCGGAGAGCGCGAGCTTCCGGTACGGCCTCCCCGCTCGCTCCGGCCGGGCGAGCAGCCGCTCGAGGAGCGAGGTGAGGGCTCTGCGCAGGGTGAGCTCGTTCCCGATCGCGTCGGGGAACGTCATCGCCTCTGCCAGCTCGAATGCGGGCTTGCGGCCGCGCACCCGCGCCTTTCTCCCGCCCTGGGCGAGCCGCCATGCCTTCCGGCCGTCCACCCCGAGCCGGTCGGCGACCGCCGTGCCCGGCAACCGGGCGAGCTCTCCGAGGCGGCGAAGACCGAGCCCCTCGAGCTCCGCGTACCGGTCGGCCGGCAGCGGGAGCAGCGAGAGCGGCAGCGGCTCGAGGAACTCCTGCTCTTCCTGCTCCTGCACGAGCACGATCTGGCCGGGTCGGGCGACGCTTGCGGCGGCCAGGGCCGTGAACCGGCGCGTCGCCGCGCCGACTCGTGGATCCCAGCCGGACCCGACCGCTGCGAGCGCCCGGTCGAGTGCCGGCTGCACCCCCCCGTACAGCCGCTCGACGCCTTTCGTCTCGAAGTAGACGACGCCCTGCTCGGCCGGGTCGACGGCGAAGCCCGCATCCTCGAGACGGCGCAGGACCCCCTCCCACTCCCGCTCGACCGCTGCCGGGTCGCGGTCGACGAGGACGAGCTGCGGGCACGTCGCGAGCGCCTCTCCCAGGCGCATCCCCGGCTTCACCCCTGCGGCCTCCCCGGCAGCCGTCACGGGCCCGAGCAGCTGCTCCTCTCCCGCCTCCGGCGCGAGCGCCGCGGGGGACATCGCAAGCCGTGGCTGAGCACGCAGCGCCGCTCTCAGCTCGAACCCCGGGATGAGGACGCATGCGATCATGGGAACGTATGTTCTATACGAACACACGTTCTCCTGTCAAGCGTTGTTTACGTCCTGCGACGCTCCGCGCGGTAGCACTCGGTGGCGTAGGGCAGCTCGATGGAGCCGTTCACCGCGTGCTCGTCGAAGAGGCGCTCGACGCCGTCCAGGATCGGCTTCCGCTCGGCCGGCGGCAGCTTCGCGCAGTAGCTCCGCGAGACGACGAGGTCGAGCAGCGTCGCGCGGTCGAGGACCTGCATGAAGCGGAAGTTCTGCTGCTCCACGGGCTCGAAGAGATCGCTCTTCGCGAGCGGCTCGCTCACGTCGGGCTGCATCACGGACTCGCTCCCGATCAGCTCGCTCAGCTGCGCGACCCACGCCTCCGAGTCGTCCCGCACGTTCCAGACCAGCGCGAGCTGCCCGTCCGGTCGCAGCACACGTGCGATCTCGGGGAGCGCGATGTCGAGATCGAACCAGTGGAACGCCTGCGCGGCCGTGACGACGTCCGCGTACGCGTCCGGGAGCGGGATCACCTCTGCGTTCCCCAGGATGGCCTTTGCCCCTGGAGCTGCAGCCGGAAGGAGCTCGAGCATCTCCGGGAGCGGCTCGATCGCGGTCACGCGATGTCCGAGCGCAACGAGGACGCTTGTCAGCTTTCCCGTCCCCGCTCCGAGGTCGACGACGTCGAGCGGCTCGTCACCGACGAGCCAGCGGACGGCTTCATCCGGGTAGCTGGGCCGGCCGCGATCGTACGAGTCGGCGACCTGCGCGAAGGACGACGCCGGCCCGCGACTCTGTTCATCGCGGTTCACGATCACGCGTGACGAGTCTAGACGTCGGTTCCGTATCGTCTTCGAGATGCGAGCCGCCGCGATCGCAGTGCTCGGACTTTGCCTCGTCGCCGTGGCATCGGCCGCTCCGCGCCCCCTCGTGGTCGTCGCGAGCCCGGGCTTTCCCGCACCTGCGCGCGACGTGACCCCGACCGGGCCGCGGCTAGAGGTCGTCTCGGCGAGGCCGCACTCGCCGATCGCGCCGACCCAGCCGCCGCCGGCTCGCCCGTCCTTCGTGCCGAAGACCTACCGCGGCGCCGCGCTCGACCGCACGATCCGGCAGGGGCTGAAGGTCTTCGCCGTCTACGGCGGTCGCTACCTCCTCGCGGGAAACATGCGCGAGAAGGACGTGCCCTTCGCGTTCGACCTCGTGAAGCTCGGTCGCGCGCCCGCCGGCGGCAGCTGGTTCGAGGACGTCACGTTCGCCCGCGAGGGTGGCGGGCTCGTCTACGTGTCCAACTCGCACCTCACGTACGCACGGGCGACGAGCGGACGGAACGCCTACATCACGGCGATCGACCCGGAGGAAGGGAAGGCGGTCTGGCGCAGCCCGGCGCTCGTCGCGAACGCCCGGACGTTCGTCGTCACCGGCGACCTGATCGTCGCCGGCTACGGGTTCACGGCGGAGCCCGACTTCCTCTATCTGCTCGACCGGCGCACCGGACGTGTCCTCGACCGGCTCGAGGTGCCGAGCGCGCCCGAGGTCATCCGGCTCCGTGGCGACCGGCTGCTCGTGCGCACGTACGACCGCCAGATCGTCGCGCGGATCGTCCGCTAGGCGACGATCTCCGCCGCCGCGCCGTGCATGCCGTTGAGGCGCGGCACCACGTCCAGCACGCTCTCGCGGGCGCAGAACGCGAGATCATCCTCGAGCTCGGGTGCGTTCTCGAGCAGGTTGCGCCCGCTCCGAGACGCCCGGAATGCCTCGTCGGCCCCGCCCCACGTCGACGCGAGGCGGGCGGCTGCCTCCGCCGCGTCCGTGCGCTCGAAGCCGAGCTCCTCGACGATGCGCCCGGCGACGAATGCGTCGTCGAGCGCGAGCGCGCCCTGCACGCCGGCGCACACGACGAGCACGTCGTCTCCGTGCTCGCGGGCGGTCTCCACCACCGCGGCCAGGTTCAGGAGGGAGGCAACGAGCACCCGCTCGCAGCGGCCCGCGGCGGAGACGATCGCGCGCGTGCCGTTCGTCGTCGTGAGGATCAGCCCGCCATCCCGCGGCTCGACGTACTCACGGGGCGAGTTTCCGAGGTCGAACCCCGGGACGAGGACGTTCCCGCGTTCGCCGCCGAGCACGCCGCCGAGCTCGTCGCGCAGCGCGAACGCCTCATCGACCTCGGATGCGCACAGCACCCGCTCGTAGCCCGCCGCAAGGGCCTGGCAGATCGTCGAGGTCGCACGGATGACGTCGATGACGACTCCGGTCGGGGCACGGCCGGCCTCGTCCGGTGTCAGCGCGACGTGAACACGCACAGGGGTACGCTAACCCGCCGTGGCCGAGGCCCTTCGCTGCTACCGCCATCCCGACCGGGAGACGTACGTCTCGTGCTCGGACTGCGGTCGCGGGATCTGCCCGGACTGCATGACGTTCGGCCCGGTCGGCATCCGGTGCCCGGATCACGCGGGCGTCGCCGGGCGCGCGCCGGCCCCGACACGGGCCGCCCGGAGCGCCACGCGGTCCCTCGAGCGGTACGGCCCGTTCGTCACCTTCACCCTCATCGGCATGAACGTCGGCGTGTTCTTGCTCGAGCTCCTGCTCGGCGGCCAGCTCAACGGCACCGACAACTGGATCTACGAGAACGGGGTGCTCTTCGGCCCGATCGTCGCGGACGGCGAGTGGTGGCGCCTCGCCACGGCGCCGTTCCTCCACTACGGGCCGCTGCACCTCGGCATGAACATGCTCGTCCTCTGGTTCATCGGCCCGGCGCTCGAGAACTACCTCGGGCACTGGCGGTACCTGCTGCTCTACGTCGTATCGGGGCTCGCCGGCTCGGCCGGCGCGCTGATCTGGTCGCCGAACGCGCTCACGGTGGGCGCGTCGGGCGCGATCTGGGGCCTCATGGGCGCGGCTCTGATCCTCGAGTGGCGCCGGATCTACGTGTTCGGGGGACAGGCGCTCGGGCTCGTCGTGCTGAACCTCGCCCTCACGTTCGTCATCCCGGGGATCTCGATCGGCGGGCACATCGGCGGCCTCGTCGGCGGTGCCGGCGCGATCCTGGTCTTCCTTGCGCTCCGCCGGACGCCTGCGCTCGCCACGCTTGCGGTCGTCGGAATCGGCGCGCTGAGCATCGCCGTCGCGGTGGCCGCCGCTGACCGACGGGCTCAGCCGCCGATCGCGACCGCAGTGACGCCTGCCTCGGCGAGCGCGGCCTGTGCCGCCGCGAGGCGCGCGACCGGCACGCGGTACGGCGAGCAGGAGACGTAGTCGAGCCCGATCCGGTGGCAGAACGCCACGGAGCGCGGCTCGCCGCCGTGCTCGCCGCAGATCCCGAGCTTGATGTCGGCCTTCGCGCCTCTCCCCCGCTCCACGGCGATTCGCATGAGGTCTCCGACGCCGTCCTCGTCGATGACCTCGAACGGGTTGCGCTCGAGGATCCCGTGCTCGAGGTAGTACGTCAGGAACTTGCCCTCCGCGTCGTCGCGCGAGAACCCGAGCGCCGTCTGCGTCAGGTCGTTCGTGCCGAAGGAGAAGAAGTCGGCTTCCTCCGCGATCTCGTCGGCGCGGAGCGCTGCGCGCGGGAGCTCGATCATCGTCCCGCAGAGGTACTCGACGGACGGCTCCTCCGCGGCAACGCGCTCGGTCAGCTCGCGCAGCCGGGCGAGCTCCTCCCGGAAGCCGACGAGCGGGTGCATGATCTCGACCAGCGGCGCGTCGCCCGTCCGCTCCTCGACCGCCCGTCGCGGCGCGCACGATCGCCCGCACCTGCATCTCGTAGATCTCGGGGAACTGGAGCCCCAGGCGGCAGCCGCGCGTGCCGAGCATCGGGTTCGCCTCGTGGAGCTGGCGGATGCGGTCGCGCATCGCGTCCGAGGTCGCCTCCTCGAGCGGCGGCAGGAACTCGTGGAGCGGCGGGTCCAGGAGCCGGATCGTCACCGGGAGGCCCGCCATCGCCTCGAAGATCCCCTCGAAGTCGCCCTGCTGCATCGGAAGCAGCCGGTCGAGCGTCGTCCGCCGCTCCTCCTCGTCGCGGGCGAGGATCATGTCGCGGACGATCGGAAGGCGGTCCTCGGCCATGAACATGTGCTCGGTCCGGCAGAGCCCGATGCCCTGGGCGCCGAACTCGCGGGCTTTCGCGGCATCGGCCGGCGTGTCGGCGTTCGCCCGGACCCTCAGGCGCCGGAGGTCGTCGGCCCAACCCAGGACCGTTGCCGAAGTTCTCGTCGATCGCGGGCGGGACGAGCGGGACCGAGCCGATGATCACCTCACCCGTTCCACCGTCGATCGTGATGACATCGCCGGCCGCGAGCTCGTGCTCGCCCAGCGTGACGGTGCCGTTCTTCACGTCGATGGAGAGCCCCTCGCAGCCTGTGACGCACGGCTTTCCCTCGCCTCGCGCAACGACCGCGGCGTGCGACGTCATCCCGCCGTGGGCGGTCAGGATCCCCTGGGAGACGTGCATGCCTCCGTAGTCGTCCGGGGTCGTCTCCCAGCGGACGAGGATGACGTCCTCGCCCGCCCTCCCGCGCTCCTCGGCGGAATCGCGCGTCGAGGACGATGGCGCCCACGGCCGCGCCGGGTGACGCGTTGAGGCCCTTCGCCGCGACCTCGAAGTCGGCGGTGCGGTCGATCCGTGGATGGAGGAGCTGGTCTAGCTGGCCCGGGTCGATCCGCGCGACGGCTTCCTCTTTCGAGATGAGCCCCTCGTCGACCATCTCCACCGCCGCGCGAAGCGCAGCCGCAGCCGTCCGCTTGCCGGTGCGCGTCTGGAGCAGGTACAGGGTCCCCTCCTCGACCGTGAACTCGACGTCCTGGAGGTCGCGGTAGTGCGTCTCGAGGCGCTCGAGGGTCTGGACGAGCTGCTCGAAGGCGTCCGGCATCCGCTCGCGCATCTGCTCGATCGGCTCCGGCGTCCGGATGCCCGCGACGACGTCCTCGCCCTGGGCGTTCGCGAGGAACTCGCCGAAGAGCCGCTTCTCTCCCGTCGCCGGATCGCGCGTGAAGCAGACTCCCGTGCCGGAGCTCTCGCCGCGGTTCCCGAAGACCATCTGCACGACGTTGACCGCGGTCCCGAGGTCGTCCGGGATCTCGTACGTCCGCCGATAGACGCGCGCGCGAGGCGCGTCCCAGGAGTCGAACACTGCGCGGTACGCGCGCCGGAGCTGCTCGCCCGCGTCCTGCGCGAAGCCGTGGCCGGTCGCCTCCTCGTAGATCTCCTTGAACGTCTCGACGAGCCCGCGCAGGTCGTCTGCGGTCAGGTCGACATCCTGCGTGACGCCCCGCGCGCCCTTGAGATCGGTGAGCGCCTGCTCGAAGCGGTGTCCGTCGACGCCTTCGACCACCTCGCCGTACATCTGGATGAGGCGCCGGTACGAGTCGAAGGCGAAGCGCGCGTTGCCGGTGGACTCGGCGAGCCCCTCGACCGCGACGTCGGAGAGCCCGAGGTTCAGGACCGTGTCCATCATCCCCGGCATCGAGATCGCCGCGCCGCTTCGCACCGAGACGAGCAGCGGGTCGTGCGAATCGCCGAAGCGCTTACCGGTGCGTTCCTCCAACGCTGCGATGTGGCGTGTGACCTCGTCGTCGAGCCCGTCGGGGACGTCGCCGCCGGCCGCCATGTACGCGCGGCACGCATCCGTCGTGATCGTGAAGCCCGCCGGGACGGGGATGCCGAGCTGCGTCATCTCGGCGAGCCCGACTCCCTTCCCGCCGAGGAGCTCCCGCCCGCCTCCCAAGTCCTCGTCGAAGTCGAACACGTAGCGCATTTGCGGGGGGAATCTACCCGCGTCAGGCTGTATGCGGATAACCCGCATGGTTACGCGCTTGCCTGAGTCGTATACGGCGCGGAATCGTGTGCTCGTGTGACAACCTTGTGGACACGAAGCCCGTCGCCGATGCAAGTGGGCCTCCACTTGCTGCTTCGCGGACCGTCGAAGTGGGTACTTCGAACTCCGAGTGAGGCCGGTCGACAAGCGGGGGGATAAGGCCGGCCTCCCTCGCTCCAGACGTGCCCATCTGAGCGTCTAGGCAAACAGCCCCGCGCCGATACAGCCGCGATCAGTGTGGGTCATCGCGTCCGTTCGCGTCCCGGTGTCCTCCGCTTGACGATGAAGACCTCGATTGCCTCAGCGGGCCATCAGCTCGGCCAGAATCTCGTCATGCCGGTGGTACGACTCGAGATGGCCGGCGTCCGACCATAAGCGCAAGTCCACGCCAGGCATGTGTTCGAGTAGGCGTCGAACGGATCCGATCGGTGCGTTGGCGTCATGCTCGCCGTGCCACCAGGTCACGCTGCACTTCACGCCGGAGGGGTCGAAGTCCCATGGCAAGACCAGCGCCATGCCTTCGTCCGCCCACCCTTCGGCGCCCGGGCGAAGGGCCTCCCTCACGGACTCGATCAGCACGCGCTGCCACTCGGGGTCGTTCATCACTGCCTTGTCGCTCTCGGGCGCAGCCTCCATCACCGCTCGTGTTCCGGCTAGCGGATCGACCAGCATCTGGTCGCGTATCGGGGCGATCAGTGCGTGTAGCGCATCCCAACTCTCGTGCGCCGCGTACCACGCCTGCCGGTTGAGCTCGATCATCTCGCTCAGGTCTGCTTCTTCGATCGGCGCACCGCCAACCACGACCGTCGCGGCTCGCACGCGCTCGGGGTGACGCGCGGCGAACGCGAGCACATGTGGGCCTCCTCCGCTTCCACCGCCGACATGGACGTCATCGAGGCCCAGATGATCGAGAAGCTCCGCTGCGTCATCGGCGACCGCCGAGATGCCGCGCCCAGGCAACCGACTCGATGCGCCGTAACCAGGTCGGTCGAACAGGATCACGCGCACGTGGTGCCGGTCGTAGGAGTCCTCGTCAGGGTGGCGCGAGTAGCGCGAGCCGGGAGTGCCTTGAAACCTGAGGTGGGGACGACCGTCGGCCGGGCCGTACTCATGCCATGCGAGCGTGCGCCCGTCTCGGAGCGTCAAGCGCCCTTCGCTCATGGCGCGAGTATGACCATGTTGCGGGGTGAATCTACACTCGCCCGGTGCCCGGCCCCGTCCCGCAGATCCTGGCCATGGGCGGCGGCGGATTCATGGCCGAGCCGGAGTCGCCGCTCGACGAGCTGCTTCTCTCGCTCTCTCCGGCGCGCCGTCCGCGGATCTGCTTCGTGCCGACGCCCTCGGGCGACTCGGACCGCGTGATTGCGGCCTTCTTCGAGGCGTTCTCCCGCCGGGACTGCGAGCCAAGCTGCCTCCGGCTCTTCGGCGCACCGGAGCGGCCCGCCGAGCAGCTGGCCGAGCAGGACGTCGTCTACGTCTCTGGCGGGAACACGGCGAACGCGCTTGCTCTCTGGCGGCTGCACGGGATCGACCGCGCGCTGCGCGACGCCTGGGACCGCGGCGCCGTGCTCGGCGGCGTCAGCGCCGGCGCGAACTGCTGGTTCGAGGCGTGCGTCACGGACTCGTTCGGACTGGACCTCGCGCCGCTCGACGACGGCCTCGCGTTCCTGCCCGGAAGCTTTTGCCCGCACTACGACGGCGAGGAGCTCCGGCGCCCCGTCTACCGAAAGCTCGTCGACGAGGGCTTCACGCCCGGGTACGCGGCAGACGACGGCGCCGCGCTCCACTTCGTCGGTACCGAGCTGCGCGAGGTCGTCGCGTCGCGGTCGGATGCGCACGCATACCGTGTCGAATCTGGTTCCGAGACGCCGATCGACGCGCGTCTGTTGTAGTCATTGACGTCTAAAGGCTCTGTAAGCCTTTCCGGAACCGGCCGGTGCCGGAACTAGCCTTTCGGCGTGGCGCGTAGCCGACCCGGTCGCTGGCTTGCGCTTGCCCTCGTGGGTGGATGCGTCGCCGCCGTTCTCGCGGGCTCCGCAGTTTCCCGCGGCCAGGCGGCGCTCACCGTGCGCGTCGTCGCACGGGACGCGTCGTTCACGATCAGCCGTCGCTCGGCGCCGGTCGGCTCGACGGTCAGGTTCGTCGTGCGCAACCAGGGCCGAACGTCGAAGCGGTTCTCGATCAACGGTCGCCGCACGCGCGTGCTGGCGCGGGGGAAGGCTCAGACGCTCGCCGTTCGCTTCCCGAGGCGCGGGACGTACCCGTTCCGCTTCACCGTCGGGAACCGTGTCCCGAAGGGGCTCAGGGGAACTTTCACCGTGGTGCCGGCGGTGCCGGCGCCGCCGCCTCCGGAGCCGTCCCCGACCGAGGTCTCGACCGCCGCGGTCCTGACGCAGGTAGGCACGTTCGAGCGGCCCGTCCTCGTGACGGCGCCCGCCGGAGACGACCGCGTCTTCGTCGTGGAGCAGACCGGCGCGGTCCGGATCGTCCGTGACGGACAGGTCCTCGAGCGGCCGTTCCTCGACTTCCGCGACCACGTCACGGCGCTCGGCGAGTCGGGGCTCCTCTCGGTCGCGTTCGCGCCTGACTACGCCCAGAGCGGGCTCGTCTACGTCTTCTACAACTCGCGCTCCGGGCCGTACGGGGACATCCGCATCTCCGAGCTCCGGCGCGATGCGACGAACCCCGACATCCTCGACCCGGCGACCGAGCGAGTGCTCCTCACGATCCCGAAGCCGTACGAGAACCACAACGGCGGCATGCTCCAGTTCGGGCCCGACGGCTACTTGTACGCCTCGGTCGGGGACGGAGACCCCGGCGCGGTCAACCGCGCAGGGCACTTCGCACAGACGCTGGACGACCTGCTCGGGAACATCCTGCGCATCGATCCGCGCGGAGGCGACCCATACGCCGTACCCGCGGACAACCCGTTCGTCGGCCGCGACGGCGGCATCCGCCCCGAGATCTGGGCCTACGGCCTGCGCAACCCGTGGCGGTTCTGGATCGACCATCCGACGAGGACGATGCTGATCGGCGACGCGGGCGCCACAGCGCGCGAGGAGGTCGATCTCGTTCCCCTCGACCGGTCGGGAGTGAACTTCGGATGGCCGTGCTTCGAGGGCACGCTCGTCTTCGACACGGCGGCCTCGTGTCAGGACCCCGTCGGTCCGCTGTTCGACTTCCCGCGCGACAACGGCGTCTGCGTCGTCATCGGCGGCGTCGTGGCTCGCGACTCGCGCATCCGCGCCCTCTCGGGCCGCTACCTCTACGGCGACCTGTGCGCGGGGACGATCACCGCCGTGGGGCTCGACGGCTCCCGCGCCACGCGCTCGGACGTCCTCGAGGTGAAGGTGCCGCTGCTCTCGAGCTTCGGCGTCGACGGTGCGGGTCGCGTCTACGTGATGTCGGCCCAGGGCGGCGTCTACCGCCTCGACCCGAGCTGATCAGCACCGGCTCGCGCGCGACCTGAGCTCCGCGATCCAGGCGGCGGCGCGCAGACCGAGCCAGATCGGCGTGAGGAGCACGTAGAAGACGAGCATGCTCGTGAAGAGCAGCGCCCACCAGGCCGCGAACCGCAGCGGAGGCGCCCAGCCCTTCTCGCGCAGGTCGCCGCGGCCGCCGGGCGGAGGCCGCCACGGATTCCGCAGAGGCGGCTCCCCGGGCGAGCCGTACGGGTTGCTCACGAGACGGTTGCCTTCCGGCGGCGCCGTTCGACGAGGCGGATGCTCCGCGCCGCGGTCTCCTCGACGGAGAGCTCCGTGACGTCGATGACCGGGCAGCCGAGGCGCCGGTGGATCGCCGCAGCCTCCTCGAGCTCGGAGTAGATCTGCTCGAGCGCGGCGTACTTCCGGCGCGGCCCGCCCATGGTCCGCACGCGCGCCGTGCGGATGTCGGCAAGGCGCTCGGCCGCGATGGTGAGCCCGACGATCTTCGCGGGATCGATCTCGAAGAGCTCCCCGGGCGGCTCGATGCCGCCGACGACCGGGACGTTCGCCGCCTTCTGGCCGAGGTAGCCGAGGTAGATCGAGAGCGGCGTCTTGGACGTGCGGGAGACGCCGACGAGGACGATGTCCGCCTCGTCGAGCCCGCGGCCGACGCCGTCGTCGTACTTCACGGCGAACTCGATCGCCTCGATCCGCTTGAAGTACTGCGCGTCGAGCGGCGCCCTGGCACCCGGCTGCATCTGCGCGGCGACGCCGGCGACGCGGGAGATCGAGTCGATCGGGTGCCCGAGGAGATCGCAGTAGTGGACGCGGGCGCGACGGCACAGCTGCCGCATCGCGTCGCGCAGCCCGGGCTCGACGAGCGTGTAGACCATCACCGCCGGACGGCCTCGCGCCTGCTGGACGGCGATGTGGAGGTCCTCGACGTTCTCGACGCGCGGATGCCGGATCTCGACGAAAGGCTGATCCGGGAACTGCGCCTCGAGCGCGAGGACGAGCCGGGCCGCGGTCTCCCCCGTCGAGTCGGAGACGATGTGGAGCTCGACGGCCGCGCGGTCGGGCTGCTCGGGCACGGGCTGAGGCTATACCGCGCCCGCGTGTACCAGTAACGTCCGGACGAATGTCCGACGCGGTAACGATGGAGAAGATCGTCTCGCTCGCACGCAGGCGCGGGTTCGTGTTCCCCTCGTCCGAGATCTACGGCGGGCTCGGCTCGGCCTATGACTACGGGCACTACGGCGTGCTGATGAAGGAGAACGTCAAGGCGCGCTGGCTCGAGGCGATGGTCCGCGAGCGCGACGACATCGTTGCGCTCGACTCGTCCGTGATCCTGCACCCGCGCGTCTGGGAGGCGTCGGGCCACGTCGGCGGCTTCACCGACCCGCTCGTCGACTGCCGGACGTGCAAGCTCCGCTTCCGGGCGGATCACCTCGCAGATCCGGAGCACGAGGAGATCGCCTGCGGCCGGAAGCCGAGCAAGAAGCCGGGCGAGACACCGGACTGCGACCTCACCGAGGCGCGCCAGTTCAACCTCATGTTCAAGACGCGCATCGGCGCCGTCGAGGAGACGGGGCTCGACGCGTACCTGCGCCCCGAGACAGCGCAGGGCATCTTCGTCAACTTCAAGAACGTCGCGCAGATCGCCCGGCGCAAGCCGCCGTTCGGGATCGCACAGATCGGGAAGGCCTTCCGGAACGAGATCACGCCGGGGAACTTCATCTTCCGCACGCTCGAGTTCGAGCAGATGGAGATGGAGTTCTTCGTCCCGCCCGCGGAGGCGGAGCAGTGGTACCGCTACTGGATCGACGAGCGCATGCGCTGGTACGTCCGCTTCGGGATCCGGGAGGAGAACCTCCGGGTCCGGCCACACGAGGCCGACGAGCTCTCGCACTACTCGAGCGGCACGAGCGACATCGAGTACCTCTTCCCCATCGGCTGGTCGGAGCTCGAGGGGATCGCGAACCGCGGCGACTTCGACCTGAGCGCGCACACGGACGCCTCCGGCACACGGCTCGAGTGGGTCGACTCGGGGACCGGCGAGCGCTTCGTCCCGCACGTGGTCGAGCCCGCGGCGGGCGTGAACAGGACGATGCTCGCGTTCCTCGCCGACTCATACGCGGAGGAGGTCGTCGCCGACCGCCCGCGGACGGTGCTCCGCCTCCATCCGGAGATCGCGCCCGTGAAGGTCGCCGTGCTCCCGCTCATCCCACGCAACGAGGACATCGCGGGCCGCTCGCAGCGCCTCTACGAGGAGCTCCGCCGGTCGGTCGTCGCGGAGTACGACGACTCGGGCCAGATTGGCCGGCGCTACCGCCGCCAGGACGAGATCGGGACGCCGTTCGCGCTCACGATCGACGAGCAGACGCTCGAGGACGACACGGTCACGATCCGCGACCGCGACTCGCTCGAGCAGGACCGCATCCCGATCGCAGGGGCACGCGAGGTCGTGCTCGACCGTCTCGAGCAGGAGTGGAAGCCGCCGAAGGCCGCCTAGGTCGGTCGGCGCTCCATGGCGCGCTCGTTCGGTGCGCCGAAGCCGAACCGCTCGTAGAGCGCGTGCGCGTCGCGCGTGTGCAGGAACCACTTCGTGTCCACGAGCGGCCCCTCGTCGACGGTGAAGCGCACGAGCTCGACCCCGAGCCCGCGCCCGCGGTGCTCGTCGAGCACGTAGACGTCGGCGAGGTAGGACTGCGTGTGCCCGTCGGACAGCGTGCGCGTGAAGCCGATGAGCCGATCCTCGTGATAGAGGCCGACGACCCGCGCGGCGGAGTCGATCAGCTCGTCCTGCACCTCGCGCGGCCGGCCGCGCGCCCAGTACGACTCGTCGCTGAGGTAGCGGTGGACGGCCCCGCGGTCGATGCGACCCGGATCGTCGTCGAGCTCGTAGCCGTCGCCGAGGTCGCGCCTCACGCCGAGAGCGTCTTGAGCCTGAAGCCGCCGTGGAACTCGTACGAGCTCACGATGACGGCCAGCGCGTCGCGGGCGGCGCGCTCGCCGAGCGGGAGCGCGTGCGCCTCTGCGAGCGGGCTCGAGACGAGGCCGAGCATGCCGCGCGTCCCTTCGGGGGTGAGCTCGACGGTCTCGTGCGGCGAGCAGCCTGCGCAGACGGCGCCCCCGGCACGGGGCAGGTAGCCGGTGAGGTTCGCGGACTCGCCGCACTCGACACACGTCTCCAGGTGCGGGAAGTACCCCGAGAGCCACAGGAGCTTGAGCTGGAACGCAAGTGCCAGCGGATCGAGCGCGGCTCGCCCGCGCAGGCCGGCCGGCAGCGTGTCGAGCACGGACAGGAAGCGCGTCACCGCCTCGAACGCCCGCTCGTTCCGCTCCTGCTCGACGAAGAGGCGAAGCATCGCCTCCGCCCCGACGAGCCCGACGGAGAGCCGGTACGGATCCTCGCGCGAGGGCCGGTGCGGGTCGACGAGCGACGCGCCGGTGACCGTGTGCAGCTCCCCTGAGCCCTGATGGAGCATGAGCTCGACACGCGAGAGCGGCTCGAGCCGCGCCCCGAAGCGCGACTTCGTCTTGCGGACGCCCTTTGCGACTGCGCCGACGCGTCCGCGGTCTGCCGTGTACAGGTGGAGGACGCGATCCGCCTCGCCGAACCGGAACGAGCGCAGCACGACCGCCTCGGTCTTGTAGCTGCGGGCCACGCGGCAGAGTCTAGGCTCGCTGTCGGCCCTACTGGCTCGGTGCCGCAGAGCATCTTTCAGGAGCTCTCTGGAGCCGTTGTAAGGTTCCCCTTACATCGGTTCGCCGGGTTGGCTAGCATCGCTTGCCATGAACACCTACCCAGCATTCGTTCGGCGCGCCGCAGGGGTCGTGCTCGTGCTCGGAGCAGCGGTTGCCGTGGCAGCCGGCACGAGCGCTGCGAGCCCCTCCGCCGCGCCCCCGGGCGCCAATCTCGCCCCCACGAAGACGTTCCTCCTGAAGCACACCTCCCAGCTCCGCGGGTTCACGACCCGCTTCCAGCGCGAGGCCAACCGCTACTACGCGCTCGCGAAGGCGTCCGACTTCGACTACGCGGCCCTGTGGGCCACGAAGAAGGCGTCGGTCCGGCCGGTCCTCACCCGCGCCAAGGCCCTCTGGATAGAGGGGAACCCGTACTACGAGCGCGTCGAGGGCGTCGTCGCCGGCACGCCGTCGCTCTCCGTGTACGACGTCATCCTCGACGCCGGCTCGAGCGCGAAGGAGGATCCGGCGAGCGCGGTCCCGTTCGACCTCAAGCTCGCCGACGGGCGCGTGCTCCAGAAGCCCGGCAATCTCTACAACCTCACGGAGGGCATGCTCTGGGGCACGCTGCCCCAGTACACGGCCAAGGGCGTCAAGGCCGATCTCGACGGCGACGGCAAGAGCGAGTTCGGCGAGGCGCTTCCTGATGCGGCGGTCTTCAAGGCTGCGGCAGACGCGTTCGTCCTCTACGGCGGGAAGCTCGACCGCTCGAGCCGCGCGTGGAAGCCCACCGCGTCCGATGCCTTCACCGCCGTCGTCGTGATGGTGCCGACGATGAGCGAGTACTTCGGGCAGTGGAAGGTCTCCCGGTTCGTGCTCGGGAGCCGTGCACAGGGCGACGCGTTCAACGTCGTCTCGCGGCTCTCCGACATCGGCGACATCCTCGGCGGCCTCCGCGTCATCTATGCCGGGATCCAACCCGCGATCGCGAAGGTCGACCAGCAGCAGGCCGCCCAGACGAAGCGGGAGCTCGACAGCCTGTGGTCGTTCGTCAGCAAGCTGCGCAAGCAGGAGGCGGCCGGACGGCGCTTCACGCCCGAGCAGGCCGACTCGCTCGGCCGGACCGCGCAGGGGCGCGCGACGGCGATCGCGGGGCAGGTCACGCAGGCCGCGGCGCGACTCAAGGTCAAGATCGCGCAGTAGACGTGATGCGGGCGGTCGCGGTAGTCGCAGCGCTGGCCCTCTGGGTCGCCGCTTCGGCAACCGCGGCCGCCTCACCGCCCTGGAAGCTCGCGGGGGATGCCGAGCTCGCGCTCTCCGACACGGGCTCGGCGCTGATCCTCGGCGACCGGGCGGAGGCCGAGGCGCGACTTGCATCCGCCGAGGAGGCCGTCCGGGGGGTCCTGGCTGGTCGTCCGGAGGCGCTCCGTAGCGCCCAGCTCGCCCTGACCGACGCCGAGAGAGCCGTCCAGCGGGGCGACGAGCCCGCGCTCTCCGCCGCGCGGGCCGCCGTCTGGACGACGATTCTCCGCGCGTCCCTCCTCGAGGCGACGAGCGCCGCTGCGCAGGGCGACGTCGCACGGGCACGCAGCTGGCTCCTCGTACGGGAGTTCAGGCCGCCGACGCGCTTCTCGCGCGCCGCAGCGGACGCGACCGTCGCGCTGGACGAGCTCTCGGCGGGCACGGTCCGGCCGGCGAAGGCGGCCGCGACCGTGCGCCGCGACCTGCTCGACACGTACGACTCGAGACTGCGCACGGCACTGGCAGCGCTACAGGATGCGGACGAGCAGGGGTTCACCGCGACGCGCGCCGAGATGGGCGCGCTCGCGCTTGGCTACTGGCAGATCGTCGCGCCCGCCTACAGGGCGGCAAGCGGGGGCCGCGCGGAGCGCCGGGTGACCGCGTCCTTCGAGCGGCTTGCGGCGGCTTCGCAGAGCGGCGGGAAGATCGCAGCGCCGCTCTCCGACGTCGAGCACGCGCTCGAGGCGTTCCGCGCCGCGCCGCTCACGCAGGAGGAGATCGTGCGCCGGGCCGGCCAGCTCGACCGGTTCCTTCGGCTCGTGCCGATCGAATACGGCCGCGGCGTGCAGGACGGCCGCGTGACACTGGAGTTCGAGATCCAGGAGGCGGTGACGTTCCGGGACGGCGCGGCGGCAGCGTTCCACGATCTCGAGCCGAGCCTCGCGGCTCGCAACGCTGCTTCCACCAGGCGACTTGGCCTGGCGCTCGACGAGCTCGGCGCTGCGCTCGCCGATGCAGCCCGCGGGGATGCGGTCGCCGACCCGGCAACCGTCAAGGGGACGACCGAGAATGCGCTCGCACTCATCGCCGACCTCTACCCGTCGGAGTGGAAGGAAGCGACGGAGACGGCCGACTTCGACGTCATCTCGGCGACGCTCGACCGGCTCCAGGCGGCGGCGGCAGCCGGTGACTGGAAGCGGGCGGAGCAGGCGCGGCTCGAGGCGTACGGCGTCTTCGAGCTCGGGCCCGAGCAGCGGCTGCGGGGGCTCGCACCATCTCTCTTCCAGGAGGTCGAGGGCTACTTCTGGTACGGCGCCGAGGGCTACGACGGCCTCGTCCAGCTGATCAAGCGCCGGAGCCCGGCCGGGGAGCTCGCGACGACCCGCGCGGCGCTCGACGACGCGCTCATGCGGGCGGAGGAGCGCGTCGGGAACGGCCCGGGCTCGAACGTCTCGGTGATCACGAACTCCGCGCTGATCGTCTTCCGTGAGGGGCTCGAGGCGGTGCTGATCCTGGCGGCGCTCATGGCGAGCCTCGTCGGCGACAAGCGGCGCTTCCGCCGCCCGATGATGCTCGGCGTCGGTGTCGCGTTCATCGCAAGCGTCGTGACCTGGGTCATCGCGCAGACGCTGCTGACGTCGCTCGCCCGCTACGGCGAGAAGCTCGAGGCGGTGGTCTCGCTCTTCGCGATCGGCGTCCTGCTCCTGATCCTCAACTGGTTCTTCCACAAGGTGTACTGGCAGGAGAACCTCCAGAACCTCCACCAGCGGAAGCGGCGCGTCCTCGCGGGCGCGGGCCTGTCACTCGCCGCGGCCCAGGTGCTCGGGCTCGTGCTGCTCGGGTTCACGAGCGTGTACCGGGAAGGCTTCGAGACCGTGCTCTTCCTGCAGGCGATGACGCTCGAAGCGGGTGCGCTCACCGTGCTCCAGGGCGTGGCGCTGGGGCTCGCGGGAGTCCTCGGCGTCTTCTTCCTCGTGATCAAGCTCGAGCGGAAGCTGCCGCACAAGAAGCTCCTGATCGCCACGGGCGTCCTCATCACGGGCGTGCTCGTCGTCATGGTCGGAACCACCGTGCAGACGATGCAGAAGGTCGGCTGGATCGGCGTGACGCCGATCGAGGGCCTGGAGCTGCCGTACTGGGCCGGCCTCTGGCTCGGCCTCTTCCCGACCTGGCAGGGCCTCATCGCGCAGGCGGCAGCCATCGCGTTCGTGGTGGGGAGCTACGTCGCCGCCGAGGGCATGCGGAAGCGAAAGCGGGCAAAGCTCGTGCTACCTGCGGTCGCGCCGGCCGGGCATCTCGACGCGGGACTTCTGAGCCAGGCAGCTGCCAAGAGCGTCTCGGAGCGGGAAGACCGCACCGAGGCCGCCTCGATCGCGTAAGCTCATCCTCGTGGCTTAGAGCCACAAGTGCTGTCTAGCCGCTCTCGCCTTCCTCGAACGCCTGCTCGCGGTCCTCGGCATCACAGTCCGGGCACAGCAGGAGCCCCTCTTCGACCTCCCCTTCGAGGGCCAGTTGGCCGTGGCGCCACGCAGCAAGCTCGTCCGGATCGGCCGGCGCCTCGCGGCCACACTGCGAGCAGACGACGCTCGTCATGACCATGCTCGTAGCGTACGCCCCGCGGGACCGAGTCCAGCGGCCGGCCGTCTAGCCTCGGTCGGCGCCGAGTGGCGCCCGAACGACGCCGTCGACGACGATCTTCCCGTTCTCGTAGCGGTACACGCCGACGGGAGCGGGATCGATGTCGCCGAGCCGATCGAAGGCGAACGAGCCGAGGATGCCGTTCTCGACCTTCGTCGCGAAGAGCTCCTCGACGACCGACGCACGCGTCCCGTCGGACCGCGCGATCGCATCGAGGAGCACCTCAGTCGCCTGGGCCGCTTCGGGTGCTCCCTGCGCCCCTGGTATAGCGTCCGTATCTCCGAACTCACGGAGGAACTTCTTCCCCGCGGGCGGCAGCGCAGAGTGCGGGATGCCGGGCACGGTCGTGAGCATCCCGTCTCCGATCGGACCAAGCTCCTCCGCGATGTCGTCCGAGGCGAACGAGTCGGGAGTGATGATCGGGACCTGCCCGAGCTCGGCCCTCAGATCCTCGATGAGCGTCTTCGCGTTCCCCTCGGGTAGCCCGACGAGATAGACGACGTCCGGACGCGCAGCGGCGATCGACTGCCGCGAGATCGGCATAGCTCTCCTGAACCGCCAGTCGTACTCCTTCGACTCGATCCCCAGCGCTCGAGCGGTCGCTCCGAACGGCACGGTGAGCGCCTCGACGTACGGGTCGTCGACGCCCCTCTGGGCGACGACAGCCGCTCTCCGCGCCCCTGAGCGTCTCGCGAGATGTGCGGCCGCGACCGCTTGCGCCTGGTCGTGGGTGACGACCCGCGCGTAGCTCGCGGACGCCATCGGGATAGAGGGACAGAGCGTACGGGCCACGGGTGAGCCCCGAGAAGGTGTTCGCCGGGCTGACCATCGCCAGCGGCCCAGCCGCAGTGCGACTCACGATCGGGATCTGTAGCTCGGCGCAGCCCGAGTTGTACGGCCCGATGACACCGATGACGTCGCTCGTCTCGACGTACGCCCGTGCATTGCGCTTGCACTGTCCGGCGTCGAGTTCCCCGCCGACCGTGTCGTCGCACGACTGGAAGCCGACTCGAACGTCGCCGGCTCGGAAGTCGCGCTGCCGAAGGACGAACTCGATCGCGTCGACGATCTCCTCGGTCGCCGCCGCGTGTTCCCCACGGCGTGGGTTGTCGGCTACGACGATCACGTCCGGATCCCCTTCTCCCTCGTACAGGAGCTGGCCACACGAGCTGATCGCGACGGGCTCGGCACCGTCCTCGCCGCCCGACACGCGCCCGCGAGCAGCGCGACCGCTGCCACAGCCCGATCGCGGCCATGCGGCTCGCGATCACCGGTCACGCCGCCGGTACCGCCCGGCGTGCGGACGACATCGTGGGCGACGATCTCGCCGTCCTCGAAGCGGTACACGCCGATCGGAGCCGGGACCATGTCGCCGAAGCGGTCGAACGATGAACGAGCCGAGGATGCCATTCTCGACCTTCGTCGCGAACAGCTCCTCGACGACCGACGCACGCGTCCCGTCCGAGCGCGCGATCGCATCGAGCATGACCTCTGCCGCCTGGGCCGCCTCAGGCGCTCCGAGCTGGCCCGGGTGGACGGACGCAGCGCTGCCGAGCTCGCGCAGGAAGCGCTCTGCCGCGGGCGGCAGCACGGCCTCCGGAATGCCCGGCGCCGTCACGAGCATCCCCTCGCCGGCCTGCTCCGAGCCCTCGTCGCGATGGCGTCGGCTGCGAAGGAGTCGGGTGCGATGAGCTCGACGCCTCGAGGTAGCGCCGCCCGCAGATCCTCGACGAGTGTCTTGGCGTTGACGTGGGTCAGTCCGGCGAGGTAGACGGCATCCGGCCGCGTCGCGGCGACGGACTCCGCGAGCTCGGTGTAGCGCTTCCGCAAGGCCACTCGAACGCGACCGGGTCGAGCGCCAGTACCTCGGGCTGCGGCGAGGAACGACGTGGTGAGAGCTCTGATGTACAGGTCGCGCTGGTCCTGATAGAGGACGGCTACGCGGCGCGCACCCAGGCGCTTCGCCAGGTGCGCGGCAGCCAGCTCCCTGCGCGAGATCGTGCGTGACGACGCGTGCGTAGCTGCGTACGCCGTCCGGGTACAGCGACCGGGACGAGGCCGTACGCGTGAGCGCGTGGTAGGTGTTCGCGGGGCTGATCATCGCGAGCGGGCCTGCCTCCCGGCGGCTGACGATCGGGATCTGCTCGACTGGCGCATCCCGAGTTCCATGGTCCGATGACGCCGACGACATCCTCGGTGGCCACGTACGTCCTCGCGTTTCGCCGGCAGAGCGATGCGTCGTACGGCTCGTCGCCGACCGTGTCGTTGCACGACTGGTAGCCGACCCGGAGCTCGCCTGCGCGGAAGTCGCGCTTCCTGAGGACCAACTCGATCGCGTCCACCATGACCTTCGTCGTCTCCGCGCCGATCCCGCGGCGTGGCAGGTCGGAGACGACTATGACGTCGGGCTCGCCCTCGCCCTCGTACAAGAGCGAGCTGCACGAGCTCGTCGCCACTGGCTCGATGCCGTCGTCACCTCCGCGCACGCCGCGGCGAGCCCTGCCAGAAGAACGACGAGCGCCGCAGCCGCCCCCTTCACGGCGCGCATGATCTGTCTCCCGAAGAGCCCAGGTCAACTCAGTCGACCGAGACCCAGACGTCGTCCGCTCCGACGTCGACGACGCGAGGTGCTCCACCGACGCGGGCGCGCTCCGACCTCGCCGGTCTCGGGATCGATCCGGGCGACGGTCCCGTCGTCGCTCGCCGCCCAGACGGCGTCGGCACCCACGGCGACGCCGAGCGGGCTCCCGCCGAGGCCGTACGTGTCGACGATCGCCCCGTGCCGTGGGTCCATGCGCAACACCGCTCCTCCTTCGTCGTCCGCTACCCAGAGCGAGCCGAAGCCGGTGGCGATGGCCACGTATCCGCCGCCGAGGCCGATCGTTGCGATCGGGCGCAGTGTTGCGGCCGACAGCCGCTCGAGCTCGCGGCCGAGCACCCAGAGCGACCCGAACCCGTAGTCCATCGGCCCCCAGGCCGTGCTCTCGTGCGGTCGCAGCTGCGAGGTCGATCGGATCGATGCGCGAGATCGCCCGGGAGCTGCCCGCCCAGACGACGTTCGGTCCCGCGGTGAGCCAGCCGGCGCCCTGGTCGAACTCGAACGCCGTCTCCTCGCCCGCGTTCGGGAGCGTCCAGCTCGTCTCGACGAGATCCGTGCTCGGCTCGACACGGAAGACCTGGCCCTCGGTGGTGCCGACCCAGAGCGAGTCGAAGGCGGCGACGATGTTCCGGGGCGTCCCGCCGACAGAGAACGTCGATGCCAGCCTGCGCGTCCGCGCGTCGATCCGCGAGATCGTCCCCGTACCGTCGTTCGAGTTGATCACCCAGACCCAATCGTCGGAGGCGGCCACTTCGGTCGGCGTGTTGCCGACGGAGGTGACCGACGTGAGCTCGAGCGACAAGGGATCGATGGCGCCGACGGAATTCGGAGCCGCCTCCAGCGCGGCGTCCGGGCGAAGCGTCAGGGCGAGGACGACGGCGACGATCGCAACTGCGAGAAGTCCCGCGCCGACCCCCAGCAGACGGCCCCCGATCCGTCGTTGGCGGCGTCTGATGGCGATCGGCGACGGCCCGAGCCCAAGCGTGGCGCGCGCCGCGTCGACGAACTCGTTGCAGTTCTCGTAGCGGTCTTCGGGCTCCTTTGCGAGTGCACGCGAGAGAACCGGCTCGAGCTCTTGGTACGCGAGTAGCGTCGTGGGCTCCTCCTGCATGTGTGCCCAGAGCGTTTGCGCCTCGGTCTCACGGCGGAACGGCGGAGTCCCCGAGAGCAGCTCGCACAGAACGCACGCGAGTGCGTACTGGTCGGCCCGCCCATCCACGTCCTCGTGGCGAATCTGCTCCGGCGCGAGATAGTCGAGCGAGCCCGCCAGCCGGCCCGGAATGGTCGTGCCACCACCCTCGGCGAGCTGCGTGGTCAGGCCGAAGTCGGACAGGTAGCAGTGGTCGGCGGTGTCGACGAGGACGTTCCCCGGCTTCACGTCGCGATGCACGAGCCCACGGCCGTGCGCGGCGTCGAGGGCGTCCGCGACCTGGCCGACGAGAACGACCGCGCGCTCCGGTGGGAGCGGGCCGTCCTCGAGCAGCGCGCGCAGGTCCGTGCCGTCGACGAAGCGGCTGGCCAGGTACAGCTCGCCCTCGGCCTCGCCCGCGGCGTACACGGGGAGGATGCCCGCGTGGTCGATGGAGGCCGCGAGCCGCGACTCGCGGAGGAACCGCTCCCGGAACGAGTCGTCCCCGGCGAGCTCGGGAGCGATGAGCTTCAGCGCGACCGGCCGGTCGAGCGCCAGCTCGGTCGCTCGGTACACGACTCCCATTCCACCCCGAGCAACGACGCCTTCGATCCGGTAGCCGGCGAACTGAGTTCCGACCTCTGGCACCTCGAGATCAGATTCTCGACTGTGCGATCGACCAAGTGAAGCGGGTCAGCGTCGCCTGGGGTGCGATGCCTCCCGGACGCAGCCCGCGCCGCACGAGGACGGTCGGTGCCGGAGGCGACTCGACTAGCGCCCGACGCGTCTCTCCCAGGCCCTCCGTCCGCCATCGCTCGGAGAGCCCGAGCACCAGGAGCCCCGCTCCCTCGGCGAGCGCCGCAACGCCTTCATGACCGGGTCGACCGAGCACCGGCTCGGCGACGACGCCGGCCGTGTGCTGCACGATCAGAGATGCGTCGGCGAGCAAGCGGCTCGCGTCGCGGCTGCCCGTCACGTCATCCGCGGCCCCGATCAAGCGCAGGGGGCGCGCGAGCGCCGTGGCCGCCCACGCGCCAAGCTCGAGTGCGGCCCAGTCGTGCTCGAACGCGCCGAAGGGAACGACGATCGGCCCCGTCCCGAGCGGGCCTCCCGCCTCGACGAGCACCGCGAGATCTGACGTCGCCTGCTCGAACACCCGTGCCAAAGGGCCTTCGAGGGGATCGCCACCGGAGGACAGCAGGAGCACGTCGGCATCCTGCTTCGCAGCGAGACGCACGACGTCCTCGGCCGGGGACGACGACGCGAAGGCAGCGACGCGCACCCTCACACCCCTCGCGATGAGATCGCGGCGCGCGTCGTCGAGCTCTGCGGTCGCCGCGGCCACCTCGGCCGCGGGCACGATCCGCGCGAGTACGAGCTCCCTCTGAATGGGGCCGGCCGCGAGCGCCGCGGCGAGCGGGAGCAGCACGTCGAGGCCGGTGGCACCCTCGGGCGCGGCAACGATCGAGCGAAGCACCTCCTCGACCACGGTCTGCTCCGACAGTTTCGGATCCTGACGTAGGATCGCGCGCTCGAGCTCGCGCAGCTCAGGCCCGGGTTCCAGCCCGAGCTCTTCGTCGAGCAGCCGCTTGCCCTCGCGATACACCTCGAGCGCCTCGGACTGACGGCCCGCGCGGTAGAGCGCGCGCATGAGCAACGCGCGCGGACGTTCCTGCAGCGGCTGTCCGGCGACGAGAGTGTGGAGCTCTGCGATCAGCTCGGGACCGCTGCCGAGCTCGAGCTCCGCTTCGATCCGGCTCTCGAGCGCCAATCGGCGAAGCTCACCGAGCCGCGCGGCCTCCTGCTCGACGAAGGAGTCGTACTCGAAATCTGCGAGCGGCTCGCCGCGCCAGAGCGACAGTGCCTCGCGGAGGGTCGCGGCACGCGCCGCGGGCTCCTCGGCCCGCGCACTCGCAAGTAGCCGCTCGAACTCATGCAGGTCGAGCTCACCTGACCCGACGTGCAGCATGTAGCCAGGCCCGCGCGTCTCGAGCGCGTCGCGTGAGCTCCCGAGCGCTTTTCTCAGCGCCGATACATAGACCTGGATCACCTTCGCGGCAGTTTTTGGGCTCCCATCGGGCCAGAGAGCTTCTGCGACACGGTCGGTCGATACGACCTCGTTCGCGTGGAGCAGCAGAACGGCGAACAGCGCGCGTTGCCGGGGAGCGCCGAGGTCGATCACGCGCCCGTCGTCCAGCACTTCGAGTGGGCCCAGGACCCTGAATTGCACGGGCACACGCTACTGCGCGCATTGGCCTTTACCCGCTCTTAGGTCCGTCCTAGCCGACGCCGCGGATCCTCCGCACCGTGAGATCGCAGCGGGCGATCGAGACGAAAGGGAGAGACATGAACACTCGGACCAAGCTCATCGGCACCATCGCGCTCGGCGCAGCGCTGCTCGTTCCCGTCGCGCAGGCCGAGTCGCCCGACGACCGCGCCGGCCTCCGTGGCCCTGGCGGCATCGAGGCGCTACAGAACGCCGCGACGTCGAACCACCCTGACAATCGCGCCGTTCACGGCCCGGGCGCCGTCTCGGCGGCAGACGTGCAGATCGCGATGCGGCCGGACGACCGAGCGGGCGTTCGCGGGCCGGGCGCTTACGGGCCCTCGGCACCATCGGCCACGTCGCACCCGGACAACCGGGCCGGGACTCGCGGGCCGGGATCGGTCGAAACCGTCACCGTCGTGTCGGCGTCGACCGGGTTCGACTGGGGCGACGCGATGATCGGGGGACTCGGCGGCGTGGGAATGGCACTCCTCCTCACCGGGTGCTTCCTCCTGCTCGCGAGTCAGCGGAACAAGGCGCGCCTCGCCTGATCCGCCCAGCGATGACCGCCGCCGATGGGCCTACGAGGGCCCCGGCGGCGGTCTTCGCGCACATGCCGGCCCGCTAGCGCTCGGGCTGGCAGTGCGGGCAGTACCAGGTGCCACGGCCGCCGACGCGTGTCTTCGCGATCGGCGTGCGGCAGCGCGGGCACGGCTCGCCCTCTCGGCCGTAGACGCGGAACTCGTCCTGCATCGCGCCGGGCTCGCCGTCGGGCGTGCGGTAGTCGCTCAGCGTCGAGCCCTGGCGCTCGATGCCCGCGAGGAGCGCCGCCCGGATCGCGCGGACGAGGCGGCGCACCTCGTCCGGCTCCACCTCGTTTGCCGGCAGGAGCGGGCTCAGCCGGGCACGCCAGAGTGCCTCGTCGGCGTAGATGTTCCCGAGACCGGCCACCACGCGCTGGTCGAGGAGGACTGCCTTGAGCGGCGCCCGCCGCCGCGCGAGCTGTGACTCGAGCCAGCGCGACGTGAAGCGGCGGCCGAGGGGCTCCGGCCCGTTCTTCGTCGCCAGATAGGGCTCGAGCTCGGCGTCCTCGAGCACGAGCCAGGTCCCGAAGCGGCGGACGTCTCGGTACGCGAGCCGCGTTCCGTCGTCGAGCTCGAGCACCGCGCGCTCGTGCGTCGTCGGGTGCCAGTGGAAGCCGCCGGTCATCCGGAGGTGGACGAGCAGCCCGAGCCCGCTCGCGAGCCGCAGCAGCAGGTACTTCCCGCGGCGCTCGACCGCGACCACGCGGTCGCCCTCGAGCTCCTCGACGACCTCGAACAGGTCGTGCGGGCGCGTGAGCCGCGGATCGAGGATCTCGACGCTCGCGAGCGTGCGCCCTTCGAGCCGCGGGGCAAGCTGCGCGCGAATCGTCTCGACCTCGGGCAGCTCCGGCACGGGGACTACTCGACGACGTCGAGGAGGATGCCGCGTGGGCGCGTCGCGCCGGGGTCGCCGATCTCGTACGCGTTGAGGACGGCGTCGACCGCCCTGTCGGCGCTCGCGTCGTCCCGGGCGTGGATCTCCGCGAGCACGTCTCCCGCCTCGACCTCGTCGTCGCGCTTCGCCCGCAGCAGGACGCCGACCGCATGGTCGATCGCGTCCTCCTTCGTGCGCCGGCCGGCGCCGAGCTCGAGCGCCGCGATCCCGACCGCGAGCGCGCCGAGGCCGGTGACGACGCCACCGCGCAGAGCGGTTACCTCCTTGACGACGGGGGCGGTGTCCAGGCGTGAGAGATCGGGATCGCCGCCCTGCGCGCTGATCCACCGCTCGTACGCCTCGAGTGCCGACCCGTTCTTCGTCGCCTCCTGCGCGCGACGCCTGCCTTCGTCCACGTCGAGCTCGAGGTCGGACAGCGAGAGGAGGTGCGCGCACGCGTCGAGGACGAGCTCCGTGAAGTCGGGCGGGCCGTCGCCGGTGATCGTCGCGACCGCCTCGCGGATCTCGAGCGCGTTCCCGACCGCGTAGCCGAGGGGCTGCTCCATGTCCGTCAGCAGGCAGACGACCTCACGTCCGGCACGGCTGCCGAGGTCGACCATCTGGTCGGCGAGGATCCTCGCGTCGTCGAGCGTCTTCATGAACGCCCCGTCCCCGACCTTCACGTCGAGGACGATCGCGTCGGCACCTGCGGCGATCTTCTTCGACATGATCGAGGAGGCGATGAGCGGGACGATGTCCACGGTCGCCGTGACGTCGCGCAGCCCGTAGAGGTTCTTGTCCGCGGGGACGAGGTTCGCCGTCGTGCCCACGATCGCCAGGCCGACGTCGCGCACCTGCGAGACGAACTCGTCCGTGGTCAGCTCGACGCGGAAGCCCGGGATCGACTCGAGCTTGTCCAGCGTGCCGCCCGTGTGCCCGAGGCCGCGGCCGCTCATCTTCCCGAAGGGGACGCCGCAGGCCGCGACGATCGGGCCGACGGCGATCGAGGTCTTGTCCCCCACGCCGCCGGTCGAGTGCTTGTCGACGACGCGCCGGCCGAGCACCGAGCCGAGGTCGAGCGTGTCCCCGGAGCGGATGAACGCATCGGTGAGCGCATACGTCTCGCGTCCGCTGAGCCCGCGGAAGAAGACGGCCATGCACCAGGCCGCCATCTGGTAGTCCGGCACCGAGCCGGTGTTGTAGCCGTCGATGAGCGCGGAGATCTCGTCCGCCGAGTGCTCCTCGCCGTCGCGCTTCTTCTCGATGAGGTCTGCGGCACGGATCACG
The DNA here is from genome assembly GCA_963793035.1 of uncultured Actinomycetes bacterium. Classification (GTDB taxonomy): domain Bacteria; phylum Actinomycetota; class Thermoleophilia; order Gaiellales; family Gaiellaceae; genus GMQP-bins7. Next base: position 1,095,979 of record CAWBYI010000007.1, on the reverse strand, counting down.
GGGTCTTCTCCGCGACGAAGACTGCCTGTCGGCGACGAGCCACCAGCGGTTCGACCAACTCGGGGACGCACTCGGCGTACGGCGCGAGGCGCTCCGATGAGCGGAGATACGAGCGGACGAGCTCGGCACCCCGCAGCGTGACGGTCCCCTCGGCATCGCGGCGCTCCACGCGGTCGAAGTGTGGTTCGAGCCACACAGCGCCGTTCTCGCCTCCGAAGGTCAGCTCGAAACGCTCCGCCCCGACGTGGTCGAACAGCTCGATGAGGTGATCCGCGTAGTTCGTGACCGCGACGAGACGGCCGCCGGGTCTGAGCACCCGTGCGAGCTCCCCTAGCCCACGGTCGAGATCGGCGACATGGAAGAGCATCCAGGCGGCGACCGCGACGTCGAACGAGCCGTCCTCGAACGGGAGCGCCTGGACGTCGCCGACGCGCGCGTCGACTCCACGTTTTCGGCTCAGCTCGACCATTCGCGCCGACTGGTCGAGCGCGACGACCTCGACACCGAGCTCCGTCTGTATTCGCGCCGCGAGCTCACCTTCACCGCAGCCGACCTCGAGCACCGCTCGCGGGGCCGCCTCCGACACTGCAGCGAAGGCAACGTCGCGAGCGTCAACGCCCGCGGACTCGTCGTAGATCGCCTTCCGCCCGCGGAGCCCTTCCTCGGTCTCGTACTGACGCTCGACGAATGCCGGGTCGTCGAGCCTCACAGCTCGATCAGGCGGCCCGGGAGCTTTCTCCCCGGCGCCTTGCCGCCGAGCCAGGAGTTCACGGTGAACCCGATGTCGCCGAGCTCGCCTTCCTCGTGCACGCGACCCGCGGCGTTGCGGCCGGCCGCGTAGGCGAGGAGCAGCGCGTGCTCGCGCGAGTGGTCCGTGGACGGCGTGGTCGGATCGCAGCCGTGGTCGGACGTGATGATCAGGAGGTCTCCCGTCTCGAGCGCTTCGAGGATGTCCGGCAGCCGCCGGTCGAAGTCCTGCAGGCACCGGTGGAAGTTCTCGGGGTCGTTCCGGTGCCCCCAGAGCATGTCGGTCTCCACGAGGTTCACGAAGACGAAGCCACTCTCGATCTCTTGCAGCAGCTCGACCGTCCGTGAGATGCCCTCGACGTTCGACTTCGTCGGGAGCTCCTCGTCGATCTCCTGATGCGCGAATATGTCCGGGATCTTCCCGACGCCGTAGACGGTGTTTCCCGCCTCGCCGATCGTCGTCAGATAGTTCGGCCGCGGCGGCTCGAGCGAGAAGTCGTGCCGGTTCGGCGTGCGTTCGTAGTGCTCCGGCTCACCGGTGAACGGCCGCGCGATCACCCGTCCGACGGCGTGCCGGCCGGTGAGGATCTCGCGCGCCGCCCGGCATCCCTCGTACAGCTCCTCCAGCGGGATCGTGTCCTCGTGCGCTGCGATCTGGAAGACGGAGTCGGCCGACGTGTAGACGATCCACTTCCCCGTGCGCTGATGCTCCTCGCCGAGCTCCTGGATGATCTCCGTGCCCGAGGCCGGCTTGTTTCCGAGGACTCCGCGGCCCGTGCGGTTCATGAACGGGTCGATGACCTCGTCCGGGAACCCGTGCGGGTACGTCGGGAAGGCCGTCGGCGTGACGATGCCCATCATCTCCCAGTGCCCCGTGGTCGTGTCCTTGCCCTTGGAGCGCTCGAGCAGGCGCCCCGCCACCGCCGGAGCCCCGGGCTGCGGCGGGCAGCCCTCGAGCGGAAGGACGTTCCCGAGCCCGAGGGCTTCCATGTTCGGGAGGTCCAGGCCGCCGAGCGCCTTGGCGAGGTTTCCGAGCGTGTTCGAGCCCTCGTCCCCGTACTCCGCGGCGTCGGGCAACTCTCCGGCCCCGACTGCGTCGAGGACGATCACGCACGCACGAGGCACTACGGCGCCGCCACCAGGCCAAGCAAATGCGCGTGCGTGAGACCGGGTCGAGGCACGGCGCTATTCTACGACGGCTTTGGATGCCGTCCTCGGAGTCTTCCTGCTCGCGCTGTACATCGTCGCCATCGTCTCCCTGGCGGCCCTGATCACCTGGGCGGCGATCAGGCTCTTCCCGACGAAGGACCGACCGAGCAAGAAGAAGGAAGACGACTCCCCGCCGCCGTCGGACGACGGCGCGGGCGCCGGCCGCCTCTTCCGCCGGTCGAAGCGCGAAGCGACCGGCTAGGCGACCGACGCGGCGAGCGCTTCGTCGAGCGGGGTGTACTCGAGGCCGTGTGCCTCGGCGACCGCCTCGTAGGTCACGTGCCCGCCCACGACGTTGACGCCTCGCGCGAGCGCCGGGTCGCGGCGGATGGCGCCTGCGACGCCGTGGTCCGCGATCGCCTCGACGTACGGCAGCGTCACGTTCGTGAGCGCGCGCGTGGAGGTGATCGGCACGGCGCCCGGCATGTTTGCGACGCAGTAGTGGATGACGCCGTCGACCGTGTACGTCGGGTCGTCGTGCGTCGTCGGCCGTGAGGTCTCCGCACAGCCTCCCTGGTCGATCGCGACGTCCACGAGCACCGAGTCCTGCTTCATCGCGCCGAGCATCTCGCGCGTCACGAGCTTCGGCGCGAGCGCGCCGGGGATGAGCACCGCGCCGATCACGAGATCGGCCTCCTTCAGCGACTCCTCCACCTGGAGCGACGAGGACATCAGCAGGGTGACGCGGCCGCTCAGGATCTCCTCCAGATGCCGCATGCGGTCGACCGAGCGCTCGAGGATCGTGACCTGCGCGCCGAATCCGAGGGCGATGACCGCGGCGTTGTAGCCGACGATCCCGCCGCCGATGACGAGCACGCGCCCCGGTGCGACTCCCGCCACGCCGCCGAGGAGCAGTCCGCGTCCGCCCTTCGGCTTCTCGAGATGGTAGGCGCCCGCCTGCGGCGCGAGCCGGCCGGCGATCTCGCTCATCGGCGCGAGCAGGGGCAGTGCTCCCCGGTCCGTCTCCACCGTCTCGTACGCGATCGCAGTGATGCCGGAGTCGACGAGCGCCCGGGTGAGGGGCTCGTCCGCCGCGATGTGGAGGTACGTGAAGAGCGTCAGCCCTGCGCGCAGCCGGGGATACTCGGGCGCGATCGGCTCCTTGACCTTGAGGAGCACGTCGGAGCGATCCCACACGTCGTCGACGGACGCGATCGAGGCGCCGGCCCGCACGTATACCTCGTCCGGGAACGCGCTCCCGACGCCCGCGCCCTCCTCGACGACGACGTCGTGCCCGCCCTGGACGAGCTCTCGCGCGCCGGCCGGCGTGAGCGCCACGCGGTACTCCTGCGGCTTGATCTCCTTCGCGACCCCGATACGCATGGCGGCAGGACGATACCCGCGCGCGCTACAAGGCACCGCCGAAACGCTGCTCTCGAAGCCGATGCGCCCTAGCGCTTGTCGACGACGCGCACGGCCTTGCCCTCGCTACGTGGCACATCACCGCATGCGAGGACCTCGGCGCGCACGCGGATGCCAAGCTGCTCGTGCAGCACATGCTCGACGGCGGTGTGCAGCGTTGCGGCATCGACCATCGTGTCGGCGGGTTCGCACTGCACGGTCAGCTCGTCCATGACACCCGTCCGTTCGACGACGAGCTGATAGTGCGGCGCCGCTTCGGGCACGGAGAGCAGAGCGTGCTCGACATTCGATGGATAGACGTTGACGCCGCGGATGATGATCATGTCGTCGCGCCGTCCGCGCAGGCCGTGGATGCGCGCCGTCGTCCGTCCACACACGCAAGGCTCATAGGTCACCGACGCGATATCGCCCGTGCGGTAGCGGAGGAACGGCATCGCTTCCTTCTGCAGCGTCGTGAAGACGAGCTCGCCCTCGGCACCTTCCGTCAGCGGTGTCCCGAGCTCCGGGTCGACGATCTCGACGAGGAAGTGGTCCTCGTGGACGTGCAGCCCGTCGCGCGCCTCCAGGCATTCGGTTGCGACACCAGGCCCGCACATCTCGGACAGGCCGTAGAAGTTGACCGCGCGCAGGCCCGGCAGCGCGCGCTCGATTTCTCCGCGCAGGCCTTCCGTCCACGGCTCCCCGCCGAAGAGGCCGAGCTCGAGCTTCAGCGTCGCGGGATCGATGCCGGCGTCACGTACCGCCTGTGCAATCACGAGCGCGTACGACGGTGTCGCGACGAGCACCTGTGCGCCGAGGTCGTTGAGCAGCAGCGCCTGCCGCGCGCTGAAGCCTCCGGAGACGGGTAGGACAGCCGCGCCGATGCGCTCGGCGCCCTGGTGAAAGCCGTGCCCTCCTGTGAACAGGCCGTAGGTGTTCGCGTTGTGAATCAGCATTCCCGGGCCGGACGCCGGCCATCGTCATGGAGCGCGCCATCAACTCCGTCCACGCGTCGAGATCGGCGGCGGTGTACCCGATGACGGTCGGCTTGCCGTGCGTCCCGCTCGATGCGTGCACCCGTGCGAGTGCCGAGACCGGAACGCGCAGCAGACCGAACGGATACGCCTCGCGCAGCTGCGACTTGTCCGTGAACGGCAGCTCTACGATGTCGTCGAGCGAGTCGATCTGCAGGTCGAACGTTGCGCGCAGTCGTTCCAGCTGTAACGCGCGAAGGTCGTCCCGCGGCAGCTGCTCAGAGAACTGCGCTCATGCGCGTTCCAGTGCTGCTCCAGGTTGCGGACGAGCGCTTCGCTGAAGTGGCAGTACGCCTGCTCCCGGCAGAACATCGCCATGTACTGCCGGAAGACGTCGAGCGGTTCCCAGCCGACACGCAACGCTCGGCGATTGCCTGCGGCGTTTACCAGGCCCGAGTTCGTCAGGCCCTCGACACGCCGGGCGATTGCCTCGTCCATCGCGTCCGACGAGTCGACCGTCTCGTCGCAGAGCAGGTCGCCGTGCGGCGTCCCCGCTTCGAACTCGAGACCGGAGAGAATTGCCTGCCGCGCGAGACGATCACCGACGGAGCGCGTGAGGCGAAGGTTGGAGGCTCCCGGCAGGATGCCCTCCTTGCGCGCCGGGAGAAACAGCCGGGTGCCGCGGGTCGCGATCACGTGGTCAACCGTGTGCAGGATCTGGCACGCGCCGCCAATCGCGAACGTCTCGACGGCGGCGACCCACAGCTTCTCCGTCGTTTGCTCGGGCTCGTCCGGGCGGAACTCTTCGGAGCTGAGGCCGCGGAAGAGTTTGTTCACGTAGCCCAGGTCACGCGTGACGAAAAACATGAAGTCGAGCCGTCCGTGGTAGAGGTGCGTCAGGTTCAGGCCCGCGCCGAAGACACGCTGGCCCGCATAGCGCGGGTGGCTCACGACCGCGCCGCGGATGACGCCGACCTCGATCTCGGGATCGAGCAGCGCGAGGTCGACCGCAACCTCCGTCGTCGGCAGCGTGACGCAGTCCTCCGCGTTCAGGTGACGGTCGTTGCGGATCTCGATGTACGCAGCCTTCCCGCGTCGCTCGAGATACGTGCCGCCGAGGTCCGCGACGCCGGTCGCGCGGAAGTCGTCGAGACGCGCGAGCGCCTCCTGCGTCGGGCGCAGCATCGACCACACGAGGTGCGCGCCGCAGCGCGGCGACGCGAGCACGAACGAGAGGAAGAGGCCCTGCGCGATCTCGATGCCCTGCTTGTCGGGCAGCTTGCGCTCGCGCTCGACCTCGACCTCCGCCCGCGTCGGCACGAGGCCGGGGAAGCGCTCGGCGGCCGCGTACACGAGGTCCTCATCCCGCACCGCGCGGCGCAGCTCGTCTGTCAGCACGTAGTAGACCGTCTCCGCGTGCGCACGCAGGAAGTCGGTGCGCGCGGAGTTCGGATCCCCTTCGCCGCGCGCGATGTACGCGCTGAGCGCAGAGCTGTCGGCTCTCGATCGAGCCCGTTAGCTCAAGCATCGGCGAGGATGAAGTCGGCGGCACGCTCCCCGATCATGATCGAAGGCGCATTCGTGTTGCCGGTTGTGACCATCGGCATCACCGATGCGTCCGCGACCCGCAGGCCCTCGATACCGTGCACGCGCATCCGCGGATCGACGACCGCAAGCGGATCGGCGCCCAGCTTGCACGTGCCGACCTGGTGGTGGTACGTGATCGCCGTCTGCCGGACGTATTCGTCCACCTCGCGCGACGCCGGGTACTGCTCGGTGACCCCCCAGTCACGGAGCGCATCAGCGGCGCCGATGCGCCGGCACAGCTCGACCGCCGCGATGAGGCTCTCGACGTCGGTCTCGCACGCGAGGATGTTCGGGTCGAGCGCGACCGGGTCGCTCGCGTTCGGCCCAGTCAGCCGCAGCGTCCCGCGGCTCAGCGGGCGAACGATCCCGCCGAGCAGCGTGAAGCCGTTCTCCGGCCCGGACATCCACTCCTCGTACATCGGGACCATGAAGTGGATCGGCTGGATATCGGGCACGACTCAGTCCCGGCCGCGAGCGCCAGAAGAGATGCGTTTGGCACGCGGGCAGACCCGGCGCGGGCGGGCCGATCTCGCGTTCCGCGCTGAAGATCACAGGCGAGAGGAGATGGTCATGCAGATTCTCCCCTACCCCGGGCAGGTCGGCGACGACATCGATCCCGATCGAGCGCAGATGCTCGGCAGGCCCGATCCCGGAGAGCAGGAGCAGTTGCGCGGAGCCGATCGTGCCGCCGCAGACGATGATCTGATCGGCGTGCGCGCTGCCGGTCGACCCATTCGACGCCGACGCAGCGCGTGCCGTCGAAGAGCAGACGCTGTGCGGACGCGCCGGTCACGATCTCGAGACGCTCGTTGGTCTCGACGGGACGGATGATACGCCGCCGCGGTGCTGTGACGGACGCCGTTCTGGATCGTGTACTGCATGAACGAGACGCCGTCCTGCGAAGGGCCGTTGTAGTTCCCGTTCAGCGGGATGCCGCATTCCTGCGCGGCCGCGGCGAGCGCGACGTGAATCGCGTCCGGCTCGAACGCCGTAAGCAGCGTCTAGCTCCGCTTCGAGGCGCTCGTACACCGGACGGACGTCGTCCCACGACCAGCCGTCCGCGCCGAGATACGCCCAGGTATCGAAGTCCTCGGGCGCGCCGCGCACCCAGATCATCGCGTTGAGACAGCTCGATCCGCCGAGCACCTTGCCGCGCGGCCATGCGAGCCGCCGTCCGTTGGCGTGCGCCTGCGGAACGGTCTCGTACGCCCAGTCGACGTCGGAGAGCGCCAGAGCTCGTGCACACGGCCTGGGTCGTGGATTGCGGGGCTGTCGTCGCGACCGCCCGCCTCGAGCAGCAGCACACGCGCCCCGCCGTCGACGAGCCGCCGTGCGACGACCGCACCGGCCGAGCCCGAGCCGACGACGATCGCGTCTGCGTTCCGCACGTCACGGTCCTCGACCGGGACGCTCGACGTGTCGAAGACGTCTGGCACGGGACAAGCCTACGGCGACCGGTGCGTCCGTCCAACTGCACCGGCCACCGCACCATTTCGCGGCTGTTCTTGCCTGCTCCTGCCTAGGCGAGCGCGAGACGCTCCACCCGCTCCCGCTCCTCCGGCGGGAGCCACGGCGGCGACCCGGCTGCCGCGTTCTCGGCGACGCGCTCGGGGCGGGTAGTCGCGGGGATCACGAGGTCGACGCGCGGGTCCGAGAGCGCCCACTTGAGAAGCGCCTGCGCCCACGTCTCGATGCCGAAAGCGTGCAGCGGCTCCAACTCGCGGGCGGCCGGCTCGCGGCGCAGGCGCAGGCCGTCGCTGCCGCCGAGCGGCCGCATGACGATCACGGCGATGCCTTGCTCCTCGGCGAGCGGCAAGATCCGGCGCTCGGCCTCGCGCTCGAGCGGGTTCAGCGGGATCTGCACCGTGTCGAACCGGCCCGTGCGCAGCGCCTCCTCGAGCTCCCCGAACGAGCCCGGGCTCCAGTGCGTGACGCCGATCCGGTCGACCAGGCCCGCGTCGCGCTCCTGCTCGATCCAGTCGAGGTGCTCGCGCCAGGCGACAAGGTTGTGCACCTGCTCGATCTCCACGCGTCCGAACCAGCGACGTTGCGCCTCGTACTGGCTGCGCCCTTCCTCGAGGGAGCGCGCCCAGATCTTCGTCGCGATGCTCAGCCCGTCGCGGACGTCCTCGACGGCCGCACCCAGCGCTTCCTCGGAGTCGTACATCGGCGACGAGTCGAACACGGTCGTCCCCACGGCGAGGCCGGACTCGACGAGACGCCGCGCGAGCGCCTCGTCCTCGCGGAAGGTCGACCACGTCCCGAGCCCGACGACGGGGCCGAGGCGACGCTCCTCCATCGCGTGCACGCTACCGCCCGCGATCGGGGACACTGGCGCTGCGGAAAGGAGGACGCGTGTACACCATGGGAACCTGGACCGTGAAGAAGGGGCGCGAGGACGAGTTCATGCGGCGCTGGCAGGAGAGCGCGGACGGCGCGTCCCTGCGGCACCCGGATGTCACCTTCAAGCTGTTTCGCGCGCGCGAGCACCCGGAGCGGTTCGTCAGCCTCGACGAGGGCTGGCGAAACGCCGAGCACATCGCGGCCGTTCGAGAGTCCCCGGAGTTCCAGGACTCGATTGCCTCGATCTGGCGTCTCCTCGAATCGGGTGACGGCTTGGTGCTCGACCTGGTCGTGGAGATCAGCTAGCCACGCGGGCGGCATCGACGAGTGCGAGCGTGACGTCCACCATCGCCTCGAGGTCGGCGACGGCGATGTGCTCGTCGGGCGTGTGGATCTCCATCATCCCGTTCGCGAGGTTCACGCACTCGAGCCCGCGCGCGTTGAAGACGTTCGCGTCCGCGCCGCCGCCGGAGAGCGCGTAGGTCGGCTCGAAGCCGCACGCGGTGAGCGCGGTCGCCGCGAGGCGCACCACGCGGTCGCTCTCGCGGAAGCGGTAGCCGGGGAAGCTCGGTCGCACCTCGGACTCGAGCTCGCACTCGCCGAGGCTTGCGGCGAAGGCCGCCGTCTCGAGCATCTCGCGCAGGAGGTCGGCCGCCTTCTGCTCGTCCTGCGAGCGCAGCTCCGCCTGGAACGCGCACCACTCGGGCACGACGTTCCGCCCCGTTCCGCCCGTGATGACGCCGACGTTCGCGCTCGTCTCGTCGTCGAGACGGCCCAGCCGGAAGTCGGCGATCGCGCGCGCTGCGGCCGCGATGGCCGAGCGCCCCTCCTCCGGGACCATCCCGGCATGCGCGGCCCGGCCGTGGAAGCGCAGGTCCATCGTGTACGCGTGCGGGGATCCGAGCACGACCTCGCCGATCGGCGCGCCCTGGTCGTAGACGAAGCCGGTCTTGGCAACCAGGCGCGTGTGGTCGAAGACGGACGCACCCTGGAGGCCGACCTCCTCCTTCGGCGTGAACACGAGCTCGATGCCGGCGTGCGGCGTTCCCTCCCGGAGAATCCGGCGCACCGCCTCGAGCATCACGACGACCGCGGCCTTGTTGTCGGAGCCGAGGATCGTCCCGCCCGCGTTCCGGACGATGCCGTCCTCGACGACCGGCTCGAGGCGTCCGTCGAGCGGGACCGTGTCGGTGTGCGCGCAGAGGAAGATCGGGTCGCCGTGCCCGTTCTCGCCCGGGATGCGGCAGTAGATGCTCCCCGCCGTGCCCTCGAGCACGGCTGCGGTGTCGTCCTCGTCCCACTCGAGGCCGAGATCGGTCAGGTACTCGCCGACGCGGTCCGTCACCGCCCGCTCTTGCCCGGACGGGCTCGGCACCGCGCAGAGCTCGAGAAACAGGTCGAGCATGGGCGAGGTCAGCTCGGGTTGCTCCACGCGAGGAATCCTACGAGCGCCACGCGGTAGCTCGGGATTGCCATAATCGCCGCTAGCTCATGTTCGTTCCATCGCTTGCTGCGATGACGGGTGTGCTTCTTGTCTCAGATTGGTTTCGAACGGGTATCTGGGACGACGGAGACGTGAACGAACAGCCTCACACCATCCAAGCGCAGACCGCGCCGTCGTGTCTGCAGAAAGGACGGACAAAGTGAGAAAACGAGCAGTGCTTGTCGCAGGAGGGCTGACGAGCGCTCTTGCTCTACTCGTGGCAATGACGATCGCGGGGACCGGAAGCGCGGGACCCGACGCGCTGTCGCAGGCGAACGTCAAGCCACCGAAGGTCGCGAACGCCAAGGCGATCAAGGCCAAGTACGGCGGAAAGACGATCACGTTCATCGGGGACAACATCGGGCTGACGCACAAGCGCGACCTCGCGCTCGCGAAGCGGTTCACGGCGGACACGGGGATCAAGGTCAAGGTGATCCCGCATCCCGCAGCGTCGACCGACTCGTACGCGCAGCTCGCGCGGCTCTTCTCGTCGAAGTCGTCGTCGGTCGACGTGATGATGCTCGACGTCGTCTGGCCGGGCGCGTTCGCGCCCTTCCTCGTGAATCTCAAGCCCACGCTCTCCAAGGAGGCGAAGCTGCACTCCCAGGGGATCATCAAGGGCGCGACGTTCAGCGGGAAGCTCGTGGCGATGCCGTACTTCGGCGACTACGGGATCCTCTACTACCGCACCGACCTGCTCAGGAAGTACGGCTACAACTCGCCGCCGACGACCTGGGCGCAGCTCGGGGCGATGGCGAAGAAGATCCAGGACGGTGAGAGCGGATCGAACGCGGACTTCGCCGGATTCGTGTACCAGGGCAACTCGTACGAAGGCCTGACGTGCGACGCGCTCGAGTGGATCGCCTCGAGCGGCGGTGGCCACTTCATCGACGGCGGCAAGGCCTCGATCAACAATGCGAGGGCAGCCGCCGCCCTGAACCTCCAGCGGAGCTGGGTCGGCAACATCGCCCCCCGCGGCGTCACGTCGTACCAGGAGACCGAGGCGCACGAGGCCTTCGCAGCGGGCAACGCCGCGTTCATGCGCAACTGGCCGTATGCGTACTCCGTGAGCCAGGCAGGCGCCGTGAAGGGCAAGTTCGACGTTGCGGTTCTTCCGCACACCGGGCGGAACCCGTCCGTCGGAACCGCCGGCGGCTGGTTGCTCGGCATCTCGAGGTACTCGAAGAACGTGCCGGTCGCGACGGAGTTCGTCCGCTACATGACGAGCCCCGGAGCGCAGAAGTTCATGGCTATCTACAGCACGAACCCGCCCACGATCCCGGCGGTTGCCAAGGACCCGGCCGTCGTCAAGGCCAACCCCTGGCTGAAGCCGAGCATCGCGAACGTGGCCCGGGTGACCCGCCCGACGCAGCTCGGCGCGAAGTACCAGCAGGGCTCGCAGGCGATCTACCAGGGCATCAACCAGATCCTCAACGGGCAGGACGCGAAGAGCATCCTTCCGAGGATCGAACAGCAGCTCAACCGCTTGCTTGGCAGGTAGGCGGCCCAGGACGTTGCAGGACGGGACGGAGGACAGGAGCGCGCGCTCCTGTCCTCCCCGACGGGTGGACCGATCGTGAGCTCCACCCCGCAGGCGGCGCCGATGCGACGCGCAAAGCGGCGCCGCTCGAGCCGGCTGCGCCGCAAGCAGGCGCGGCTCGCGTGGGCGATGCTGATCCCCGCCCTGGCGGTGGTCGCGCTCGTCGCGATCTACCCGCTCGGCCTCACCATCTGGCAGAGCTTCACGAACGAGCAGTTCCTCGCGGGCCTCCAGCCGGTCGAGTTCGTCGGTCTCGACAACTACCGGAACCTGATCAACGACCCGTTCTGGTGGGACTCCGTCTGGCTGACCCTGAAGTTCACGGTCATCACCGTCTCGTTCGAGCTCGTGCTCGGGATGATCATCGCCCTCGTCGTGAACTCCGGCTTCAAGGGCCGGGGCGTCATGCGGGCGGTCATGCTCGTGCCGTGGGCGATCCCCACCGTCGTGGCGGCGCAGATGTGGCGCTGGATGTACAACGACATCTTCGGGGTCATCAACGACTTCCTCATCCGGATCCACGTGATCGACAAGGGAGTCGCGTGGATCGCGGAGCCGAGCACGGCGCTCGCCTCGGTCTGCGTCGTCGACATCTGGAAGACGACCCCCTTCGTCGCCCTGCTCCTCCTCGCGGGTCTGCAGGTGATCCCGACCGAGCTCTACGAGGCGGCGGACGTCGATGGAGTGAGCAAGTGGCACCAGTACTGGCGCATCACCTTCCCGCTCCTCCTCCCCGCAATCCTCGTGACCGTCATCTTCCGGACGCTCGACGCGCTCCGCGTCTTCGACGTCTTCTACGTGTTCTTCGGCAGTCGCCCCGACACGCAGACGATGGCGATCTTCGACCAGAACACCATCGTCACCATCGGGGACGTCGGCTACGGCGCTGCGATCAGCGTCGCGATCTTCCTCATCATCTCGTTGTTCGTCGTGATCTACACGACCGTGCTCCGGGTGGAGGAACGGTGACCAACGCTCGCCTACGTCTCGCGTTCATGGGGGAAACCATGTTTCCCCCATGTGCCCCCTTCTTCTCGAATGCGTGGGGAACCTCCCGGTTCCCCACACCCTCCACCGTCATGAGCCGGAGACCGGCTCATGACCGTCGCGGCCGAGGCCGAGCGCGCGGAACGCGCGAAGGCGCTCGCGGCTCGCCGGCGAGCCGAGCGACGCTCGTTCAAGTACCTCGCGAAGCGAATCCCGTTCTACCTGCTGATCGGCGTGATCTTCGTGTTCGCGCTCTTTCCCTTCTACTGGGCGCTGCGATCCGCCTTCATGCCGGACGCCCAGCTCTTCCTGACCCCGGTCAAGTACATCCCGACCGACCCGACGCTCGACCACTTCCGCGACGTGCTGAGCAACAGCAACTTCCAGGACGCGCTCGTGAACTCGACGATCGTCGCCGCCTCGGTGACGCTCCTCGCGCTCGCGATCGGCTCCCTCGCCGCCTACGCGCTCGGACGGTTCAACTTCCGCGGCCGCACGGCCACGCTCTATCTCATGCTGTCGATGACGATCTTCCCGCAGATCGCGATCCTCGGCGCGCTCTATACGTCCATCAACAAGCTCGGGCTCTACAACACGCTCGGGTCGCTGATCTTCAGCTACATGATCTTCACCCTGCCGTTCACGATCTGGGTGCTGACGAGCTTCATACGCGCGCTCCCGAAGGACCTCGAGGAAGCGGCGTACATCGACGGAGCCACCCCCCTGCAGGTCTTCTACCGCGTCATGCTCCCGCTCCTCGCTCCCGCTCTCGTCACGACCGGGCTGCTCGCGTTCATCGCCGCCTGGAACGAGTTCCTGTTCGCGCTTTCCTTCACGGCGACGCCCGACAAGCGCACCGTTCCCGTCGCGATCGTGAACGTGACCGGCGAGTCGGGGAGCGCCTTCCAGACGCCCTGGGGCCAGATCATGGCCGCGACGGTCATCGTCACGCTGCCTCTGATCGTCATGACCCTCGTGCTGCAGCGGAGGATCCTCACCGGGCTGACGGCAGGCGCCGTCAAGGGCTGATCAGATCGCGAGCCGCGTCTCCGGGTCGAAGAAGTAGAGCCGCCCGGTATCGACCGCAAGCCTGGCCTTCGAGCCCTCCGTGATCTTCGTCTTCGGGTCGACGCGTGCGACGAGACGTGTTCCGTTTATCGCGGTCGCGGCGCCCGCCGCGCTCAGTGCGGGGTCGCTTCCCTCCGCCACGCCGGCGACCACGCCGACCGCCGAGACCGTGAAGTAGACGAGCACCTCGGCGCCGAGCAGCTCCGTGTAGTCGCAGGTCGTCTCGATGAGCTGGCCGGCGTCCGGGTCCACCTCCGTGTCCTCGATGTCCTCGGGCCGGATCCCGAGCAGGATGTTGCCCCCGACGTGCTTTCCGAGGTCCGGATGGCTCCGCGCGACCGACTCGTCGACGTTCAGCGCGTGCTCGCCGAAGGTCACGGAAAGCCCACCGTTCGACGCCGCGAGCTCGGCCTCGATCATGTTGATCGACGGCGATCCGATGAAGCCCGCGACGAACTCGTTCACGGGGCGCTCGTAGAGGCCCTGTGGCGTCGCGACCTGCTGGAGCCTCCCGCTCTGCATGACGGCGACACGGTCGCCGAGCGTCATCGCCTCCGTCTGGTCGTGCGTGACGTAGACGGTCGTGACGCCGAGCCGGCGCTGCAGGTCGTGGATCTCGCCGCGCATCTGCACCCGCAGCTTCGCGTCGAGGTTCGAGAGCGGCTCGTCCATGAGGAAGGCCTGTGGGTTGCGGACGATCGCGCGGCCCATCGCGACGCGCTGGCGCTGGCCGCCTGAGAGCGACTTGGGCTTCTTGTCCAGGAACTCGTCGATCTGGAGGATCGACGCCGCCTCCTCCACCTTCTTCCTGATCTCGTCTTTCGGCAGCTTCCGGTACTTGAGGCCGAAGGCGAGGTTCTCCGCGACGGTCATGTGGGGGTAGAGCGCGTAGTTCTGGAAAACCATCGCGATGTCGCGCTCCTTCGGCGTCAGGTCGTTGACGACCTGCTCACCGATCGAGATCGTCCCCTCGCTGATCTCCTCGAGGCCCGCGAGCATGCGGAGCGCGGTCGTCTTGCCGCAGCCTGACGGCCCCACGAACACCATGAGCTCGCCGTCCACGATCTCGAGCTCGAGCCCGTCGACCGCGAGCGTGCCATCGTCGTAGATCTTCGACACCTCGTCGAAGACGATCTCGGCCACGTCGGTAATGGTTACACGCGGACATGGGTGTTCAAACGCGACGAGGCGACGCCTGGTGGCGCGAGGCGGTGCTGTACCAGATCTATCCGCGGTCGTTCGCGGACTCGAACGGCGACGGCATCGGCGACCTGCCGGGGATCGTCGAGCGGCTCGAGTACCTCGAGTGGCTCGGCGTCGACGGCATCTGGCTGAGCCCGATCTTTCCGTCGCCGAACGTCGACTGGGGCTACGACGTGGCCGACTACACGGGCGTCCATCCCGACTTCGGAACGCTCGCGGACGTCGACCGGCTCGTCGAGGAGGCCGGGCGGCGTGGGATCCGCGTGCTGCTCGACCTCGTCCCGAACCACACCTCGGACCAGCATCCATGGTTCCGAGAGCGGCCCGAGCTCTACGTCTGGTCGGACGGGGTACCGAACAACTGGCGCTCCATCTTCGGCGGATCTGCATGGACGCTCGACGAGGAGCGCGGGCGCCACTACCTGCACAACTTCGCCGTCGCGCAGCCCGACCTCGACTGGTGGAGCCCGGACGTGCACGCGGAGTTCGAAGGCATCCTGCGCTTCTGGTTCGAGCGCGGGATCGCGGGGTTCCGGATCGACGTCTGCCACGCGCTCTACAAGGACCGGTACCTCCGTGACGAGCCGGCCGGCGAACGTCCCGGCGAGCTCCGGCCGGTCTTCTCCATGAACCGCCCGGAGACGCACGGCGTCCTCCGCGACTGGCGGCGACTCGGCCACTCGTTCGATCCCGCGCGCGTCCTGCTCGGCGAGGTGTACGTGCTCGACGTGCCGCGGTGGGCCTGGTACTACGGCTCCGGATCGGACGAGCTCGATCTCGCCTTCAACTTCGCGCTCGTCCACTCCGGGCTCGAGGCCGATGCGATGCGGAGCGTCGTCGCGGAAACGGAGGCCGCGCTCCCGAACGACGCGCAGCCTTGCTGGATCGGCTCGAACCACGACGTCGGCCGGCTCACGACGCGCTGGTGCGGCGGCGACGAGGCGCTCGCCCGCTGTGCGCTCCTCGTCCTACTCGGCCTGCGTGGGACACCGTGCCTCTACCAGGGGGACGAGCTCGCGCTCCCGAACGGCCACGTCCCGGAGGACCGCATACGCGACGTCGCTACCCCGCCTCGCGATCCCTGCCGCACGCCGTTCCCGTGGACCCGGTCGGGCGGCTGGGACGATCCGTGGCTGCCGCTCGAGGACACGAGCCGCAACGCCGCGGACCAGCGGGCCGACCCGGAGTCGACGCTGAACTTCGCCAGAGACCTGATCGCCGTACGACGATCGCTGCCCGACCTCAGCGCGGGCCGCTACGCCGAGCTGGAAGCGCCGTCCGGCGCCTGGGCGTGGCGGCGCGGCGACGGCGTCGTGGTCGCCGTCAACCTCGGCCGAGACCGCGTGGAGATCGCCGGGGTGGACGGAGTGGTCGCGATCGCCACCCGGCGCGCGCGCGACGGAGAGGCCGTTGCCGGATCGCTCGTCCTCGACCCGGCCGAGGGCGTCGTCGTCCGCTCCTAGACCGACGCGGGCGTGATCACAGCTCGGCCGCGATGCGGCAGCTCTCGCCGCGCGGTCCGCTCGAGCGGATCACGAGGCTGTCCGGGCCGTAGAGGTCGCGCACCGTGCGGCGAAGCCGGACGTTGCCGCTGCTGCTCGACGGGCGGAGAGTGCCGCGGTACGCGATGCGGCGCTCGTGGAGGAAGATCACGCGCCAGGGGCCGGGGCGAGCCGGGTCGATCCTGAGCTCGACGCGGATCGACCCGTCGTCGGTCCTCGCGCGAAGCAACGTGTCGCTCCCGCGCGAGCACGAGCGGGCCGCTCGCACCTCGCGGTCGCCGCCGTCGTCGGCTGCCGCGCCGAAGGGGAGTGCGAGCGTGGCAACAAGGGCCGCGGCGGCGACCGCGAGCGTCATGCGTGTCCTGCGCAGGATCACCCTCCGATCGTGCCCGCGAGCTGGTCTCCGGGGCAATCGGACATCGGTCCTAGGACCTGCCGCGCGTGAGCCCGTTGCGCTCCGCCCAGAGGGCGGCCTGTGTCCGGTCCGTGACGCCGATCGTGCGGAAGACGTTCGTCAGATGAGCCTTCACGGTCTTCTCGCTTATCGCGAGGCGCGCGGCGATGAGCTTGTTCGGCAGGCCCTCGGCGACCATCTCCAGCACCTCCCGCTCGCGCTCGGAGAGCGCCTCCGCCTCGGACGGGGCACGCCGGGCGCTGAGGAGCGCGCGGGCGGCCTTGGGGTCGAGCGGCGCGTCGCCGCGGGCCGCGGCCTCGATGGCCTTCGCGAGCTCCGCGGGCTCCGCGTCCTTCAGCAGGTATCCGGCTGCGCCTGCGTCGAGAGCCGCGAGGATGCGGTCCCGATCCGAGAACGACGTGAGGACGACGACGGCGACGTCCGGATGCGCGGCGCGAATGCGCCTCGTCGCCTCGATGCCGTCGAGGACAGGCATCTCGAGATCCATGAGCACGACGTTCGGCGCGCGCTCGCCGCTGAGCGCGACCGCCTCCTCCCCGTTCGCGGCGGCGCCGACGAGCTCCACCTCGTCGAACGTCCCGACGAGCTGCGCGAGCCCAGTCCGCACGACGGCGTGGTCGTCCGCGATCACCACGCGGATCACGCGGGCACCTCGAGCAGGAACCGGGTTCCGCTCCCCGGTGTGCCTTCGACGTCGAGGCGGCCGTCCATGCGCTCGGCGAGATCCTCGATCAGCGAGAGGCCGACGTGCCCTTCCGCTCGGCGGCTCTCGCGCTCCTCGCGCGTGAACCCGGAGCCGTCGTCGGTTATCTCGAGCCGTACCACGCCGTCCGTTCGGGCCAGGCGGACCCGTACAGAGGACGCGTCTGCGTGCTTCTCCACGTTCCGGAGCGCCTCGTGCGCCGCCCGGTAGACGAGCTGCTCGGTCTCCGCGGGAAGGTCGAGGTCGCCGTCCACGTCCATCTCGACATCGATCCCGCGTGCGGGGAGCGGCGCGACGAGGTCGGTGAGCGCCGCCTCGAGCCCTGCGGCGCGCAGGTTCGGTGGGTGGATCTCGACGAGCATGGAGCGGATACGGCGCATGCTGTCACGCGTGCCGACCGCGGCCTCGTCGAGCGTGTCCCGGATCTCGGGCGGCGTCCGCTCGTCGGCCTTGTCCGCTGCGGCGCTCAGGGAGTACGAGATGCCCGCGAGGCCCTGTACGACCCCGTCGTGGAGGTCTCCGGCGATGCGCCGGCGCTCGTCGTTCGACGCGTCGACCGCCCGCACGAGGAGCGCCTCGCGGTCGCGCTGGCTGCGCCGCAGGCGCCCGGCGAGCCGCCAGGCGAGCGGAACCTGCACGAGCCAGAGGAGCACGAGGCTCGCGAGGAGAAGCGCGGCGAACGGGAGCCAGATCCGGCGGCCGGTCGACGCCACCTCGCTCGCGCGCTGGTACGTCTCGAAGAGGAGCGGCGTCCCGTCAGGAGTGCGGACCGGGAGATACACCTCGTAGAGCTCGCCAAGCCCCTGCTCGAACCGGTTCTCCGGCCCCGCCAGGTCGCTGAGCTCCGCGCGGGCTGCGCCCGTCTCGAGCACGCGGAGCTTGGAGGCGTCGAGCGGCTCAGTCGAGCCGATGAGCCGCGGCTCGTCGGAGTAGACGATGCGGCCGTCGCGCGTCCAGATCTTCACGCGGGCGATGCGGTCACCGAGCACCCGCTCCTGGACGGCGACGTCCACCGCGTCGATCGCCTCCTGGTCGCCCTCGACGATCTCGTCCCGGAGCTCCGGCTCGACGATGCCCTGCCCCGAGAGCACGGCGAACTGCCGGGCATCGCGGACCGCCTCGTTCCGTCCGAGATCGCGGAGCACGAGAAGCGACCCTGCGAGGAACAGCGCGAGCACGACCGCTCCCGCCAGGGCGAACTTGGTGACGTCCCCGAGCACCGAGGACCCGTCGTATCGGTTGTCAGCGTCGGGCATGGCGTACGACCAAGGTCCAATTGTGGCCGGGACCAGCGCGCGGCCATCCTCGAACGGTCATGCACGAGCAAGAACGGAAGGAGAACACCGTGAAGAGATGGAGCGCATGGACGGGCGCAGCGCTGCTTGCGATCACCGTGGCGGCACTGGCGCTGGTGCCTGCCGGGACTCGCGAAGGACGGCGACATCCTCGTGGCCGGCACGTGCACCGGGTCGACGACGTCGAAGATCAAGCTGAGCCCCGAGAACGGCCGCATCGAGGTCGAGTTCGAGGTCGATCAGAACCGGAACGGAGTTCGCTGGAACGTCAGGCTCTTCCAGAACGGCAGGGCGATCGCCCGCCTCGCGCGGGTGACGAGGCCTCCGAGCGGATCGTTCGAGGCGCGGATTGTGGCGCCCGACCGAGCCGGAGCGGACGCGTTCCGCGCACGCGCGACGAGCCCGTCGGGCGGCGTCTGCACCGCCCGCGCGACATTCGCGTGACGCACTAGCGCACCGAACCCACCAACACGAAAGGAGCACTGGATGTCACGGAAACTGCGTCTTAGCCTGCTTGCAATCGCGCTTGCCACCCTCGCGATCGCGACCGCCGGCGTGGTATCGGCAGCGCCGGCGAAGGTCGTGGGCGCGGTCGGCCCCGGCGAGACGATCAGCCTTCGCCTCGGCGGCAAGAAGGTGACGAAGCTGAAGGCAGGCGTCGCGTATCGCTTCGTCGTGTCCGACCGCTCGGACGAGCACGACTTCCGGATCGCCGGCCCGGGTGTGAACAAGGTGATCACCGGCGTCGGCTTCGTCGGTCAGAAGTCCGTCGTTCTCAAGCTCAAGCCGGGTGCGTACAGCTTCTACTGCGCGCCCCATTCGGACGACATGCACGGCAGCTTCCGCGCCGCGCGCTGACGGACGAGCGATCACCCCTCCGGGAGGGGCGCGTCTGTGCCCCTCCCCCGCTCGTCGCGGTGTCTCAGGCGGTCTGGACCGCGGCGCCGGAGCGAGAGCGGGCGCGCTCGAGCGCCGCGCCCACGAAGTCGCGGAAGAGCGGCGCGGGTCGCGTCGGGCGCGACTTGAACTCCGGGTGGAACTGGCTCGCGACGAACCACGGGTGATCGGGGAGCTCGACGATCTCCACGAGGCGCCCGTCCTGGAAGGTCCCGGAGATCACGAGGCCGGCGTCGACGAGCGTCGGCCGCAACTCGTTGTTGACCTCGTAGCGGTGGCGGTGCCGCTCGTGGATGACGGGCTCGGCATAGGCGTCGCGCGCGCGGGTGCCTTCCTGGAGCTCGACCGCCTGCGCGCCGAGGCGCATCGTGCCGCCGAGGTCCTCGATCTCCTTCTGCTCCGGGAGCAGGTCGATGACGGGGTACGGCGTCTCCGGGTCCATCTCGGTCGAGTTCGCGCCCTCCATCCCGGCGACGTGACGGGCGAACTCGGACACGGCCACGTGCATGCCGAGGCAGATGCCGAGATACGGGATCTCCCGCTCGCGGGCGACGCGGCAGGCGAGGATCTTTCCCTCCCATCCGCGCGAGCCGAAGCCTCCGGGGACGAGCACGCCGTCGACCTGCTCGAGCTCGCTGACCGCTTCCTCGTACGACATGTTCTCCGCGTCCACCCAGCGGACGCGCACGCGCGAGCCGTGGTGGACGCCCGCGTGCTTCAACGCCTCGTGTACGGAGAGGTACGCGTCGTGGAGCTTCACGTACTTGCCGACGAGCGCGATCTCGACCTCGCCCTCGAGCTCGCGGCTCCGCTCGGTCAGCTCGCGCCACTCGCCGAGATCCGCCGCTCCACCTTCGAGGTCGAGCTTCTCGCAGACGAGGGCGTCGAGCCCTTCGGTCTGGAGATACTCGGGCACGAGGTACACGTCCGGCACGTCCGGCGCGCCCACCACCGCGCGTGTGTCGACGTCGGCGAAGAGCGCGATCTTGTCGCGGAGGTCCGCGGACAGCGGCTCGGTCGAGCGGCACACCACGATGTCCGGGTGGATACCGATGCGGCGGAGCTCGTTGACCGAGTGCTGGGTCGGCTTCGTCTTCAGCTCGCCGGCCGCCGCGATGAACGGGACGAGCGTGACGTGCAGGTAGAGGACGTTCTCGTTTCCCACCTCGCGCCGGAACTGGCGGATCGCCTCGAGGAACGGGAGCGACTCGATGTCGCCGACGGTCCCGCCGATCTCGGAGATGACGACGTCCGCGGGCACGACCTTCTCCGCACGCCGAATGCGGGCCTTGATCTCGTTCGTGATGTGCGGGATGACCTGGACGGTCGCCCCGAGGAACTCGCCCTTGCGCTCCTTCCGGAGCACCGTGTCCCAGATTGCGCCCGCCGTGTGGCTCGCGTTCCGCGAGAGGTTCTCGTCGATGAAGCGCTCGTAGTGGCCGATGTCGAGGTCCGTCTCGGCCCCGTCCTCGGTCACGAAGACCTCGCCGTGCTGGAACGGGCTCATCGTGCCCGGGTCGACGTTCAGGTACGGATCGAACTTCTGCGCGCTGACCGACAGCCCGCGTGCCTTCAGCAGTCGTCCGAGAGATGCGGCGACGATTCCCTTCCCGAGTGCCGAGACGACGCCGCCCGTGACGAATACGAACTTGGCCACGGGATCCAACCGTACCAGGGTCCGGTGTCGGACCCGGCTCAGATCTCGACGCCGGTCTGGCAGAGATCGTGCAGCCGGTCGAGCGCGTCCTTCGGGAGGCTCCTCGAGAACCCGAAGAGCAGCGGTCCCGAGACGCTCAGCTCGGCGGTCGTGACGGCGGGGCCGGTCTGCTCCAGGAGGAGCTCCGCCTTCAGCTTCGCCTTGACGAGCTCGAACGCGAAGATCGACATCGGCCTCGCCTCGTGCACGAGCAAGGTGTCCTCGGAGGCGGCACGACGGAAGTACGTCGGCTCGCTCGAGCTGACGCGCCAGCGGGCGCCGGCGGCGAAGCCGCGCCTATCCGGCTCGACGGTTGCGATGCGCGGCCACCAGTCGCTCAGGTGGTACGGCTCGGAGAGGTAGCTCCAGACGTCCTCCGGCGACGCGAGGAGCTCGCGCGACGCGCGCACCGTCGGCATGTCAGCTGTCTTTCAGCGCGGCGATGAACTCCTCGCCGCCGAGCATGCGCTCGAGCTCCTCGCGGCGGAGGAGGTCGTCGAGCTCCTCGATGCGCGTGTGCGTCGGGTCACCGGGCAGCTTCTCGACGCGGAAGTGCCGGTCGGCGACGCTCGCGATCTGCGGGAGATGCGTGATCGTCAGCACCTGCGCGCGCTCGGCGAGGCGCTGCAGCGTCGAGGCGACGGCGTGCGCCGTGACGCCGCCGATGCCGGCATCGATCTCGTCGAAGACGAGTGTCTCCCCGCCCGCGACCGCCGCGAGGGCGAGTGCGATGCGCGACAGCTCGCCGCCTGACGCCGTCTCCGCCACGGGACCGAACGGGAGGCCCGCGTTCGGGCGTACGAGGAACACGGCCTCGTCGACGCCCGTCGGGCCCGGATCGCGCTCGCGCAGCTCGACGAGGAACTCGCCCTCCCCCATGCCGAGCCCCTGCAGCTCCGCCGCGACGGCCTGCGCGAACGCCTCCGCCTGCGCGCGGCGCTCGTCGCGGAGGGCTTCGGCCAGGGCGTCCATGCGCGCCTCGGCGGCTGCCACCTCCAGCGCCGCCGCCTCGAGCGGGTCGCGCCCGCCGGCAGCGGCGTCGAGCTCCGAGCGGGCCTTCGCGGCGCGCTCGAGCAGCTCGTCGTACGAGCCGCTGCCGAACCGCCGCTTGAGATCCGAGATCCGCTCGAGCCTGCCCTCGACGTCCTCGACGAGCGCCGGGTCGGCATCGAGCGAGGCGAGGAAGCCATGGAGATCGCTGCCGACCTCGCGGAGCCGAAGGGCGACGTCGCGGAGCTCGCCGGCCGCCGCGCCGAGCTCCGGCGCGAGCCGCTCGATGGGCGCGAGCGCCCGCTCGGCACGTGCCGCGAGCGACACCGCTCCGTCACCGTCCTCGGGCGCAAGCGCCGCGACGGCCTCGGCGACGCCGGACCCGAGCTCCGATACGTGGAGCAGACGCTCGCGCTGCGCGCGCAGGTCGTCCTCGTCGCCTGCCTCGAGACCCTCCGTCGCCTCCACGAGCTGCTCCAGCTCGGCGATCCGCGCGGCCACGCCGTCGGCGTCGCGGGCCAGCTCCTCGTGACGGCGTCGCGCGGCCCCGAGCTCCCGCCACGCATCGCGCGTCTCGCGGCGGCGTTCGAGCTGCTCGGTGCCGCAGAACGCGTCGAGGACGTCGAGCTGGAACGCAGGGCGGGCGAGCCGCCGCTGCTCGAACTGCCCCGACATCGCGATCAGCCGCTCGGCGGCGGCGGCGAGATCCTCGCGCGCGACGGAACGGCCCCAGGCGTACGCGCGTGTCCGTCCGTCCCCGAACACGCGGCGCGCGAGCACGAGCCCGGCCTCCCCTTCTGGCCTGAGCTCGGCGAGGCCCGCAACCTCGTCGTCGTCGAAGAAGCCGTCCGGGACGTCGAGCTCCGCCTCGACGTAGGCCTCCGGCGCGTCTGCTCCGACCGCAGAAGCGTCCGCGCGGGCGCCGAGAACGAGCCCGACCGCCTGGGCGAAGATCGTCTTCCCGGCACCGGTCTCGCCGGTGACCGCGTTCAGGCCGGGCGCGAGCTCGAGGTCGGCCTCGCGGATGAGGACGAGGTTCTCGATCCGCAGCCTACGAAGCAAAGCTCTGCCGGTAGCGCCTGACGAAGGTGGCCTCGGGCAGGGTCGCGAGGAGCGACCGCTCCGCGCCGATGCGGACGACCGCGCGCCCGGCCGGCCCGAGCGACGACACACGATGCCCGTCGACCAGCACGGCGACGTCGAGGTCGGGAGTCCGGTTCCAGACGATCACGTCGTCGCCCGGCGGGACGACGAGCGGACGCGCGTGCAGCGAGTGCGCGGCGACCCACGTCAGCGCGATCGCCTCCAGCCCCCACATGAGGACAGGCCCGCCGTTCGAGAGGTTGTACGCCGTCGAGCCGGACGGCGTCGAGCAGATGAGCCCGTCGCACGGCTGCCGTCCGAGCTCCTCGCCACCGACGGCGAGCTCGAGCTCGACCATCCGGCCGAGCGAGGCGCTTGCGACGACGACGTCGTTGACCGCGCGCGAGGAGCCGTCCGGATGCTCGACTTCCAGCGTCGGCAACTCGACGACGTCGTACTCGCCGGCGAACACGCGCGCCATCCCCGCCTCGAGCTCCCGCCGGCCCATCGAGCTCAGGAAGCCGACGCGGCCGAAGTTCACGCCGATCACGGGGACGCCGGTCCCGAGGAAGCGCGTGAGCGCCCGCAGGACCGTCCCGTCGCCGCCGAGCACGACCGCGAGGTCCGCTTCCGACGCGTCCTCGACGCCCTGGACGCCGTGCTTCTCCGCCTCGTCGCTCTGGAAAACGAGCTCGACGCCGTGCTCCGCCGCCACGGCCTGGAGCCGAGCGAGCCCCGCGCCGATCTGGCCGGTCTTGCCGTGCGTCACGACGGCCGCGCGCGTCACGGACTTACTCCGCGCGGGTGGCTTCGGCGATCCAGCGGTCGATGTCATCGGAGTCGGACGCGTTGTCGCTGTCGACAAGGTGAACGAAGAACTCCCGGTTCCCCTTGGGCCCGGGCAGTCCGGAGTCTACGACGCCCACCGTAGCGCCACCCCAGCCCCGCGCGGCTTCGATGACCTTTCGGAGCGCCTTCCTCCACACTTCCGGGTCGCGCACGACGCCCTTCCCGACCTCCGAGCGCTCCGCCTCGAACTGCGGCTTCACCAGCACGAGCGCCTCCCAGCCCGGCGCCGCCAGCTCGAGGATCGGCGGCAACACCTTCGTCGCGCTGATGAAGGAGACATCGCAGACGACGAGCCCCGGCGGGAACGGAAGCTCTCGCATCAGCCTCGCATTCGTCCGTTCGAGGACCGTCACGCGCGGGTCCGCCCGAAGCCGGGGATGGAGTTGACCGTACCCGACGTCGATCGCCGCGACTCGCGCTGCGCCCGCCTGGAGCAGGCAGTCGGTGAACCCGCCCGTGGAGGCGCCGACGTCCACCGCGTCCTTGCCCCGGACGTCGACCTCGAGCGCCACGAGCGCGTTCCTGAGTTTCTCTCCCCCGCGCGAGACGTACGGCGGCGGCATGTCGACCGAGAGGTCCGCGCGCTCGTCGACCTGCTGCCCCGGCTTCTCGTAGCCAGGGACGCGACCGGCGAGCACGAGCGCCTGCGCCTGGCTCCGGGACTCCGCGAGCCCACGCTCGACGAGGAGCGTGTCGAGCCGCTTCTTCACGGCTGCGAGGCTACTGAAGCGGGCGCTACTGACGCGCGAAGCGGCGGACGCCGACGACTCGGCTGCCGTAGTTCGAGCGTGCGAGCGCCACGATCTCGACGTTCCTGCCCGACTGCGGCGCGTGCACCATCTTGCCGTGGCCGATGTACAGGCCGACGTGGCCGAGGCCGCTGAAGACGAGCACGTCCCCGGGCTTCGCATGGCCGCGTGATACGCGCCGTCCTCCCGACCACAGCGCGTACGAGTTATGCGGAACGGCTACGCCGAGCCGCCGGTACGCCCAGTAGACGAGCCCCGAGCAGTCGAACCCCGACATCGACGTGCCTCCCCAGCGATACGGCACGCCCACAGCGCCGAGCGCGTACTTCGAGGCCCGTTCGCCGAGGCTCGGGAGCGTGTGCCTCGCGTGCTTCAGGTGACGCTTGTGCTTCGGCTTCGCGCGCTTCTTCACCATTGCCACCGGAACGTCCGCCGAGGCGGTGGCCGCGAGCACCCCGACCGGGATCGCCACCGCGACGGCGACGACCACGAGCGCGAGCACGAACGCAGGAATGAGTGGGCGGAGGCGGCTGAGCATGAGGAGGAGACAGACGGGCGCGCACGCAAAAGAGGTTGGGGACGCGCGGCCCTGGCCGTTTCGTGAGGGGTCAGATGGTAGTCACGAACCCGCGCCTGTCGACCCTCAACCGGTGCGAGTCAACAATCCGGCTACGAGATCTGAAAGAACCATGGTCTCAGCGTTAATTTCCGCCAAACACGCGTGTGCGCGCTCCGCCGCACCGTCCGCGACGGCGCGCGCGCCGTCGGCACCGAGTCGAGCGGCCAGGCCGTCGCCGTCGAGGAGGTCGTCCACCGCCTGGAAGAGCAGGCCCAGCTCCTCGCCGAACGCTCGCCACGGCCCCTGAGCGGGCTCGGGCACGTCTGCCGCCCACAGCCCTAGCCCGACGGACGCGGAGAAGAGGCGCCCGGTCTTCAACCGGTGGAGATCCGTGAAGTCGGCGTCGTCGCCGGTGATGTCGCGGTACTGGCCGCCGATCATCCCGAGCGTCGCCTCGACGAGCTCCCGCGCGGGCTCCGGACGCTCGTACGCGAGCACGAGCCGGAACGCCTCCGCGAGCAGCGCGTCGCCCGCGAGGAGCGCGACCCCCTCGCCGAATGCGACGTGCGCGCTCGGACGACCGCGCCTCTCGTCGTCGTCGTCCAGAGCGGGCAGGTCGTCGTGGACGAGCGAGAAGGTGTGCACGAGCTCGACAGAGGCCGCGCCGGGGAGCGCGTCCTCGACCGAGCCGCCGGCCGCGTCGGCCACGGCGAGACAGAGGATCGGCCTGATCCGCTTGCCGCCCGACTCGACGGCGTAGCGGAGCGCGGTCTGGAGATCGCCGAGCTCCTTCGTCAGCGGGAGCGCGCCGAGGTAGTCCTCGATCGCGTCGCGGAGCTCGTCCGCGCTACGAACCGGCATCCGCGCCGGTCGCCCCCGCGTCGGCCAGTCCGCGTGCGCGCGTCAGCTCCGCCTCGATCTGCTTCGCGAGCTCCGCGAGCTCGGCGATGGTCTCGACGGCTGCCTCCGCGTCGAGGTCCTCTGCACCGGCAAGCCGCTCGAGCTCGTCCCGACGTGCATTCAGCTGGCCCAGCAGCTCCTCCGCGCGTGCGATCGCCTCGTCGGCCGAGCTCATGCCGCCTCCCTCGCCTTCGGCTCGGTCGCGTGGGGGAAACCCGGTTTCCCCCACGAGCCCCCTGCGCGTTGACGCCGATGCCGCGCATCGGCGCGCGCCTTCGGGGGAACCCTCCGGTTCCCCCGCGCCCCCTCCTGGCGGCACGACTGCGTCATGCCGCTTCCACCTCTCGCGCCACGCGCGCGAGAATCCCGTTGACGAGCTTTCCGGCGTCCTCGGACGCGTAGCGCTTCGCGAGGACGACGGCCTCGTTGATCGCGACTTCGGGCGGCACCGTCCCCTCCTCGAGCTCGTAGACGCCGATCCGCAGGACGTTCCGCTCGAGCGTACCCAGCCGGTCGGCGGGCCACTCGTCGGACGTCTCCGTGATGCGGCGGTCGAGCGCCTCCGCGCGCTCCGACACAGCCTCCGCGAGCGAGGCAGCGAAGTCGTCCGGCGTGCCCTCGTAGAGGGATGCGAGCGGCTGCCCGGTGAGATCCCACTGGTAGAGCAGGAAGAGGGCGGTGCGGCGGCTCGCGCGCCGGCCGGTGCCGTTCATGCGGGCTGGAGCGAGGGCACGCTGCCCTCGAGCTCGCCGAGTGTGGACGTCGAGTAGGAACCGGTGCGGAAAGGCGCGGAGCCGAGCACGTCGAGCGCCACGTCACGCGTGGTCGGGATGCCGTCGATCTCGAGCTCGCGCAGTGCACGCTGCGCCCGCGCGATCGCGGCTGGGCGCGTCTCATCCCACACGATCACCTTCGCGATCATCGAGTCGTAGTAGGGCGGGATCTCGCTTCCGTCGCTCGTCGCGGTGTCCACGCGGATGCCCGGGCCGAGCGGCGCCCGGAAGCGATGCACGATGCCCGGGGCGGGCGCGAAGCCACGTGACGGGTCCTCGGCGTTGATCCGGATCTCGATCGCGTGGCCGCGCCGCGGCGCACGCCCCACGACCTCGAGCTCCTCGCCGGCCGCGATGCGCACCTGCTCGCGCACGATGTCGATGCCGGTGACGAGCTCGCTCACCGGGTGCTCGACCTGGAGACGGCAGTTCACCTCGATGAAGTAGAAGCCACCTTCCGGGCCGAGAAGAAACTCGAACGTGCCTGCATTCCGGTATCCGATCGTCCGGCACGCGCGCTCGACGGCGGCCTCCATCTCCTCGCGTGTTCCCGGATCGAGCGCGGCCGACGGGGACTCCTCGACGAGCTTCTGGTGACGGCGCTGGATGGAGCACTCCCGTTCCCCGAGGGTGAGGACGTTCCCGGCCGCGTCGCACAGCACCTGGATCTCGACATGGCGCGCGGGCGAGATCGCCTTCTCCAGGTAGAGCGTGCCGTCGCCGAACGCCGCCTGCGCCTCCGCGGCCGCGGCGCCGTACGCGCTCTCGAGCTCGTCCTCGCCGGCGACGAGGCGCATGCCCTTTCCGCCGCCGCCCGCGGATGCCTTCAGGAGCACGGGAAAGCCCGCCTCGATCGCAGCACGACGCACCCCGTCGAGCCCAGCGGCGCCGTCGGTCCCGGGGACGAGCGGCACGCCGGCTGCGCGCATCTCCTCCTTCGCGCGCACCTTGTCGCCCATCCGCTCCATGACGTCGGCGGTCGGCCCGATGAAGACGATGTCGTTCTCCTCGCAGGCCGTGACGAACGCGGGGTTCTCCGCGAGAAACCCGTAGCCGGGGTGCACCGCGTCGCAGCCCGTGGTCTCCGCGGCCGCGACGACGCTCGGGATGCGCAGGTAGCTATCGCCGGCCGCGGGCGGCCCGATGCACACCGCCCGGTCGGCGAGCGAGACGTGCAGCGCGTCCGCGTCCGCGGTCGAGTAGACGGCGACGGCCTCGATGCCGAGCTCGTGCAGCGCCCGGATCACGCGCACGGCGATCTCGCCACGGTTCGCGACGAGCACGCGGGTGAACATCGGCACGGCCCTGCCTAGACCGCTGGAGGCGTGAGCACGGGATCGATCTCGAACAGCAGCTGCCCGAACTCGACCGGGTGCCCGTTCTCGATGTGGATCGCACGCACCGTGCCCGCCACCTCGGACTTGAGCTCGTTGAAGAGCTTCATGGCCTCGATGAGGCACAGCGTCTGGTCCGGGAGGACGGTGTCGCCGACGTTCACGAATACGGGTCCCCCCGGGCTCGACGCGCGATAGAAGACGCCGACCATGGGCGACTCGATACGGATGACGCCGTCCAGAACGGGAGCCTCCTCCGCCGCGGTCTCGACGCCTTCAGCGGTCGCAACCGCCGCGAGAGGGCCACCCGGCGGCGCGGGCTCGTCCGCGCGCCGCACGGAGACACGCATGCCCTCGTCCTCGATCTCGATCTCGCCGACGCCGCTCTCCTGCACGATCTTCACGAGATCGCGGATCCGCCCCGCGCGCTCGGCGTCCGCGTCCTCGGCGATGAGGGCGGTCTCCCGCGAGTGGCGCGCGCGGATCTTGCGCAGCAGCTCCTCGGCGTCGGTGCCGAACATCGCGATGAGGACGAGCTCCTCCTCGCTTGCGGCCAGGCCCTCGGCCTGCTCGCGGACGTCCTCGGCGGTCAGCGGCTCGTCCTCGACAGGCGCCGCCGGCGCGAGCAGCGCGACCGCGCGCTCGACCGTCGCGTCGACCGGCTCGGGCGTCTCGCCGTACCCGCCCTGAACGAGCGCCCGGAACTCGTCGATGACGCTGCCGTAGCGGCGCGCCTCGAGCACGTGCAGGAGCGCCTGGCTCGCGAGGATCTGGCCGATGGGCGCGGCAAGCGGCGGCCACCCCGCCTCGGCGCGGACGCGGCCGACCTCCTCGAGCACCTCCTCCAGGCGATCCTCTGCGCTGTGAGCGCGAAGGTGGACGTCGAGCGCTGCGACGAGGCCCGGCGGGAGGTCGTACTCGGCCGCGCGCACGGCGATGCGCGGCGCGACCGGCGAGACCGGCTCGTCCCCGATGTACTCGTCGATCACGTCGGAGGCCTCCCACAGGCGGGCGGTCTCGAGGCCGGTCGCGTGACCGAGCCCTTCGAGCGCCTCGGCGAGCGACTCGCCGGAGACGCGGTGGAGCGTGAGCGCGAGCGGGTACACGGCCGTCGAGACGAGGTCTGCGCCTGCCTCGACCGCCGCGAGCGCGCCCGCGAGCCCCGTCCCGGCGGCGCCCTGAACGTAGAAGCCGACCGGAAGCCCACTCGCCTCCTTGATCCGCGCCACGAGCTCCTGCGCGCGGTGCGGGAAGAGCGCGCCCGTCGGATCGTTCACGATCACGCGCGTCGCCCCGAGCTCGGGCAGCTTCCTCGCCTGCTCGACGAGCGTGTCGGTCTCGCCCGTTCGTCCCGGGCTGTACACGAGCCCGGCGTGGAAGGCTCCGCCCGCGTTCGTGATCGCGTGACCCGCCTCGCGGAGGTTCGAGACGTCGTTCAGCGGGTCGTGGAGCCGGAAGACCTCGATGCCGTTCTCGGCCGCGCAGGCGACGAAGCGGGAGACGATGTCGCCCCCGACCGGCTGCGAGCCGACGAGGAAGCGTCCGCGGAGCGCGATGCCGAGCGGCGTCGAGACGCGTGCCTTGATCGCGCGGATCCGCTCCCATGGGGTCTCCGCCCGGCGGCGGACGGTTGCGTCGAAGACGCCGCCGCCCGAGATCTCGAGGCACGCGAACCCTGCCTGGTCGAGGATCTCGGCGACGCGCAGGATCTCCGCCGTCGGCAGCGCGCCCGCGAGCGGCTCCTGGGAAAGGAGTCGGACGGTCGTGTCGACGAGCTTCGGCACGACCAGGGACCTTAGCGACCTGCTGGAGCGGGCGAGTACAGCGGATTTGTCCTGGGCGCGGTCAGGCGCGGGAGATGTAACGGCCGTCGCGCGGGTCGACTTTGATCCGCTCGCCGGTGTCCACGAAGAGCGGCACCTGAACGACCGCGCCGGTCTCGAGCTTCGCCGGCTTCGACACGTTCGAGACCGTGTCACCGCGCACCGCAGGCTCCGTCTCGGCAACCTTCAGCTCGACCGAGGCGGGCATCTGCAGGCCGGCCGGCTTGCCGTCCACGGCGAGCATCTGCACCGAGCTCGAGGGCGCGAGGAAGGGAAGCGCGTCCGCGACCTGGGCGTGCGGAAGGCCGAACTGGTCGTACGTCTCCTGGTCCATGAAGTGCGCCTCGGACCCGTCGTCGTAGAGGTACTGGACCGTCTTGACCTCCGTGTGAACCCGGGCGAAGCGCTCCCCTGCCCTGAACGTCTTGTCGACGACCGCACCCGTGTCGAGGCCCTTGAGCTTCGTGCGCACGAATGCCCCGCCCTTCCCCGGCTTCACGTGCTGGAACTCGACGATGCGCCAGACGTCGCCGTCGACCTGGATGTGCATCCCGTTGCGGAACTGGTTCGTGTTGACCGTCTCGGCCATGCGCGGATGAAGGGTAGCGGCGCGCAGCAGCGGGCCATACGGACCTCAGTCGACCGTGATCAGCTCCTTCGTGAACTGCGTGAGCCGCTCGGCGCCGTCCTCCGTGACCGTGACGAGGTCCTCGATTCGGACGCCACCCACGCCCGGGAGATAGATGCCCGGCTCGACCGAGACGACGTTCCCCGGCTCGAGCACGTCCGTGGACTCCGGGCGCAGGACCGGCGCCTCGTGGATCTGGATCCCGACGCCGTGGCCGAGGCCGTGACCGAACGCATCGCCGAGGCCCGCCTCCGCGATCGCGACCCGGGAGGCCGCGTCTGCGTCGCGCCCGGAGACCCCGGGGCCGACCGCGGCGAGCCCGGCGAGCTGAGCCTCCAGGCACAGGGCATAGAGCTCCTGCAGCCTCTCGGAGATCTCGCCGACCGCGAACGTTCGCGTGCAGTCGGAGCAGTAACCGTCGACCGTGCAGCCGGCGTCGACGATGACGAGAACGCCCGCGGCGATCGGTTCGATGCCGGGCACTGCATGCGGTGACGTCCCGGTCTCACCCGCGGCGACAACCACGGGGAACGAGAGGCCGCCCGCGCCGGCATCCCGGAAGGCGCGTTCGACCCACCACGCGAGCTCGCGCTCGGTTCGCCCGGAGAAGCGCTCCTCGGAGAGCGCTTCGAAGACCTCGTCCGAGAGCGCCCCGGCGCGGCGCATGCTCTCGAGCTCGTCCTCGTCCTTCACCGCGCGGATCGACTCGACGAGGCCGGCGGTGGGAATAGCCTCCACCTCGGCCTCCTGCAGCAGGCGATAGCCGACGTAGGGCAGGTTCGTCTCCTCGAACGCGATGCGCCGTCCCGCGACGTGCTCGGCGACGCCCACCAGCAGGTTGCGCTGGGTCTCGACGAAGTCGACGCCCGGCACGGCCCTCGCGCGCGCCGCGTAGCGGAAGTCCGCGAACAGGGTCGCGCTTGCATCCGGCTCGACGAGCAGGGCCGCGTTCGAGCTGTCGAGCCCCGTCAGGTAGCGCACGTTCGCCTGCCCGGCCTGCACGTACGGCGGGCCGGCGACGAGCAGCGGCTGCTCGAGGAGCGCGGCGAGCCGCTCGATCCGCGTCACTCGCCTCGCCTGCACGAGGAACTCGAGCGCCTCCCGGTATCCCTCGGGCCCCTTGCCGATGATTCGCTTTGCCACCAGCCCCTCGAGGACCGAGAAGCGCCGCCACTCCTCCCGCTCCTCGATGTTGGAGAGATGCACCTCGACGACGGGGACGGTGAACAGCTCCGCCGCGTCGTGGATCGCCCAGGAGTAGTGCGACCACGCCCCGGGGTTGACGACGACGCCGTCCGCCCAGTCGAGCGCGTCGTGACACCAGTCGACGAACTCGCCTTCGTGGTTCGTCTGCCGGCAGCGCACGGTGCAGCCGATCTCGTTCGCCCACTGGTAGATCCGGGTCTCGAGCTCGGACAAGGTGAGCCCGCCGTAGAGCTCCGGATCGCGCCGATCGAGCGCGTCGAGGTTGACGCCGTTCAGGACGACGACCCGCATCGCGCGACCCTACGCGATCAGCTCGTCGAGGGCCGCACGGACGTCCGCCGCGGGCAGCTCGACGCCCCAGCGCGGCTTTCCCGGCGCATCGAGCAGGACGAGCCGCGGAGAGCCTCCGACGTTCTTCTTGTCGCGCGCGAGCGCGGCCCACGCTGCCTCGCGGTCGACCGCGACCCTTTCGGGTTGAAGCACGTCGGTTACGACCGCGAGCTCGTCCTCGAGGCCGGAGAGGCGGAGCGCGGCGAGCGAGGCCGAGCGCGACCGCGCGTCCGTGCGGGAGCTCGTACCCGGAGGCGGCCTCGAGCGCGTGCGCGAACGTGTGACCGAGGTTGAGCTGCGCCCGCTCTCCCTGCTCGCGAGGATCACGCAGACAGACGGCGGCCTTGAACGCTGCGCACCTCCGCACCTGGGCGGGCCGGTCGAGCTCCCAGACGGGCTCGCCAGCGAGCAGCCCCGTCTTCACGACCTCGGCAAGCCCGTTCGTGATCTCGGCTTCCGGCAGCGTCTCGAGCACCTCGGGGTCCGCCACGACCCGCGCGGGCCAGTGGAACGCTCCGACGAGGTTCTTCCCCTCCGGGATGTCGATCCCGGTCTTCCCTCCCAGGGCTGCGTCGACCTGTGCGACGAGCGTCGTGGGTACCGGCGCCCACGCGATGCCCCGCATGTAGGTCGCCGCGACGAAGCCCGTCAGGTCGATCGTCGAGCCGCCTCCGAGCGCGACCAGAATCCCCCTGCGGTCGAGCCGAAGCGACGACCACAGCCTCTCCGCCTCCGCGAGCGACTTCGCGTGCTCGCCCGGCGGGAGCTCGTGCGCTGACGCGAGGCGGTCGCCGAGAGCAGCCCGGGCGCGCGCGCCGTGGAGCTCCGCGACGGTGCGGTCGGCGACGAGCGCCACCGGCCCGTCGCCGGGCACTGCCGTCCCGAGCCGGTCGAGCGCTCCCTCCCCCACCTCGACGCCCGCGGCCGCGAGCACGGCGCCGTCGAGGTCGGTCGGCGCGGCCGTCCGCGACCTCCTCGTACACCGGCCTCCGCTCCTCGTACAGAGCCCGAAACCGCGTCTCGTCGCGCGCGAGCGGCCGGTCGCTCCCCGCGACGCGCTCCCAGCCAACGTCGACCGGGGTGTCGAGGAGCAGCGTGAACGCGGCCGCACGAAGCGCCTCCCGCGTCCGCGCGGAGCCGAGCGCGCCGCCGCCGAGCTCGATTACCGCGAGCTCGCGGCGTCCGAGCACGTCGTCGGCCGCCTGCTCCTCGAGCGCCCGAAAGGCCGCCTCGCCGTCCTCCTCGAAGATCTGCGCGATCGTGCGCCTGCACCTGTCCTCGACGACGTCGTCGACGCCAACGAACGGGCGTCCGAGCCGCTCGGCGAGCTGCGGGCCAAGTGTGGTCTTGCCCGCGCCCATGAAGCCGACGAGCGCGACGTGCCGGTGGAGCGCGGTCAAGGCGTCGTCTCGGGCTCGATGCGCGCGAGATAGGCCCGATGCGCCGCGACGAAGTCCTCGAGCGCGTCGCCGCCGAACTTCTCCCGGGCCGCGCGCGCGAGCTCCCACGCGACCGCGGCCTCCGCGACGACGGAGAGCGCCTCGACCGCCTGGACGTCGCTCCGCTCGACCAGGGCCTGTGCCGGCTCCCCGGTTGCGAGGTCGACCGAGCCGAGCGGCCGCATCAGCGTGGGCAACGGCTTCATGCCCGCCCGGACGACGATCGGCTCTCCGTTGGAGACACCGGCCTCGATCCCACCCGCGCGGTTCGTCGTGCGCCGGCGGGCGGGCTCGATCTCGTCGTGCGCCTCCGACCCGCGGCGCCGGGCGAGCTCGAATCCGTCCCCGATCTCGACGCCCTTGACGGCCTGGATCCCCATGAGCGCCGCCGCCAGCCGCGCATCCAGCCGCGTGCGCTTCTCCGCGTACGAGCCCAGGCCCGGTGGGACGCCGGTCGCGACGACCTCGACGACGCCGCCGAGCGTGTCGCGATCTGCCCGCGCCGCGTCCGTGGCCTCGCGCATCGCCTCGTCGCCCGTCGCGCCGCCGATCTCGAGCACGCGTCCCGCGACCGAGACGCCGATCGTCGCGAGCAGCGCCTTCGCGACCGTGCCCGCGGCGACGTGACTCGCCGTGTGGCGCGCGCTCGCCCGCTCGAGCGCGTTTCGCACGTCGGTATGGCCGTACTTCAGGACGCCCGCGAGGTCTGCATGCCCGGGGCGCGGCAGCGTCACCGCCTGCGTCCCCTTCCCGGACGGCTCGCCCTCGGGCGGCCACGGGCTCATCCCCCACGTCCAGTTCTTGTGGTCGCGGTTCCGGATCAGGAGCGCGAGCGGCGTCCCGAGCGTGGCTCCGTGCCGTAGCCCCGCGAGGACCTCGACCT
Organism: uncultured Actinomycetes bacterium; assembly: GCA_963793035.1. Taxonomy (GTDB): domain Bacteria; phylum Actinomycetota; class Thermoleophilia; order Gaiellales; family Gaiellaceae; genus GMQP-bins7. Next base: position 1,061,443 of record CAWBYI010000007.1, on the reverse strand, counting down.
CGTCCGCCTCGAGCTTCTGCCTCGGGCTGCGCCCGTACCCCTCGCGGCGCCGTGCGAGATCGGCGTCGATCGCCTCACGGTCGAGGGTCAGCCCCGCGGGAAGGCCGGTGAGGATCGCGACGAGCGCCGGCCCGTGCGACTCCCCGGCGGTGACGAGCTCGAGTGCCACGGGTCAAGCCTAGAGGCCCAAGTATCAATCTGTTACTTGGCGCCGATCGCGGCCCGCATCACCTCGACCGGCGCGGGGACGCCGGTCCAGAGCTCGAACGAGGCGGCTCCCTGGGCGACGAGGACGTCGAGGCCCGTCACGACGCGCGCGCCCGCGGCCCTCGCCGCGGCTGCCGTCGCCGTCTCCGGATATGGCAGGTCGACGAGCGTCTGGCCCGCGCGGAGCTCGAGAAGCACCTCGTCGCGGGCGGCGGTCGCGTTCACCACGAGGTCGGCGTCGTCGGCGACCGGCGGCCACTCACCCCGCCGCGAGTACCGGCGGGCGTGCGGGAGCGCCTCGAGGAAGGCGGTCGCCGCCCCTCCGTCTCCGAGCACGACCGGGTGCTCGGTCGGGAGCCCTTCGAGGATCGCGGCGTCCGTGCTGCTCGCCTCCACGACGGCCGTCCCGCACGAGCAGCGTGTTCACGGACGGCTCCTCGGCGCCGCAGATCCTAGCGGCCGCGAGCTTGTGCGGCGCCGTCACGTTCGCGCCGACGAACCCCAGCGCGGCCAGGCCCTCGACTGCCTGTGCGAGGCGCTCAGGAGGGGTCGGCAGCGGGACGTACGCCCAGTCGAGACCGAGCTCGGCGAAGGCAGCGTTGTGCATGCGCGGCGAGAGCGAGTGCTCCACCGGCCAGCCGAGGATGCCGACGAGCCGCGTGGTTCCCGTGATCGGCGTCACGGCGGGAGTATCGCGCCGGCCGCTGTGCTACCTGATCGGGAGCCGGCCCGACGCGGCGAGCTGCTTGATCTGGGTGAGCGAGTACGGCCCCGTCTCGAGGAGCGTGAACGTCTTCACGTTGCTGCCGACGCAGCCGGCCTCGCCGACGCTCGACGTCGAGCAGGCGTTGAAGCCCCTGAGCGGCGGCCTGATGACCCCCGCAGGCGTCCGCCGTGCGGCCGGGTACTTCGCGAGGAGGTACCGCGCCGACGCCTTCGGCCGACAGGCCGTACCGCTCGCGAACGCCGTCCATGTCGTCCCCGCCACCGTTCGCGGGACCCCGGCCGCCCGTGCGACGGACGCCGGCAGCAGCCACTTCGCATACGGCCCTTTGAGCTGGTAGCAGACCGTCGACGCGGTGGGCGCGGCCGTCGAGGCGGCGCTCACGCCGGCGAGCACGCCTACCGCAACGAGCAGTGCAAGTCCTACGCGCATGGTCGAAGCCCCTTCCCCCTCGATTCCTCGTTCATCTTGCCAGTTGGCCCGACGGGCTCAGCAGCCGCCGTACCCGTACTCGAGGGACTTTGCGCAGAACTCGGACTCGCTCGCGGTGAAGAAGTGGTGCACCCCGTCCGGCTTGCGTACGAAGTACAGATAGTCGACGTTCGCCGGCCGCGCCGCGGCGCGCATGGACGCGAGCCCGGGATTGGAGATCGGCGTCGGTGGGAGGCCGAGGCGCCTCCGCGTGTTGTAGGGGTTGTTGCTCTCGATGTCCGACTTCTTGAGCGGCTCCGTGCCCGGCACGTCGAGGCCGTATCGAATCGTCGCGTCGATCCCGAGCGGCATGCGGTTGCGGAGCCGGTTGTAGATCACGGCGGCCACGAGCTTGCGCTCCTCCGGCGCCACGGTCTCCTTCTCGATCATCGAGGCGATGATCAGGACGTCGTACGGCGTCAGGTTCTTCGACTTGGCATACCGCAGGTTCACCTTCCGCCACTCCCCGCGAAAGTGCACGAGCTGGTCGGACACGAGCCTCTTCGCGGTCGTGAGCTTGGTGAACTCGTACGTGGCGGGGAACAGGAAGCCCTCGATCCGGTCGCCCGGCCAGTCCTTCCGGAACTCCGCGGGCGGTCGCGCCGCGGACGTCGCTGCGAGGTAGCCGGCGCGGGTCAGGCGCGGCGTCACGTGCCGCTTGGAGATCGCGATGTCGCGAACCGCGTCGACGCGAAACGCCATCTCCTTTTGCGTGAAGCCCTCCGGGAAGATGATCCGGAGGACCTGGAGCGGGGCGACCATCGGCGCCGGCGGCGGATCCTCTTCGTCGCGGACGAGCGCGGCGCCCGCCCAGGCCGCCGCGACGAGCGCCGCGACGACGATCACGGCGAAGATCGCGCGACGAGCCCAAACGCGAGCCCGGCTCGGCCGGTGACGCCGAGGCGGTGTCAGCTCTCCGGTGTGCTCTTCCATGCGAGGTAGCTGTCGAGCAAGTGTGCCGCGGCGCGTGCGTCCTCGGGGAGGTCTCCCGGCACCCGCGCCGCGAGGGCCGTCGTGAAGCGCTCATCGTACGTTTCGATCGGGACGTCCAGCGCGTCCTCGAGCACGCGCACGAACGCGGCCGTCTCCTCCGCCTGGCTGCCGTGCTCACCGCGCGGCGTGAGCGGGAGACCTACGACCACGAGCTCGGCGCCCTGGTCCGCGACGATCGCGCGGATCTCGGAGACACCGGTCGGCGTTGCCGCGCGCCGGACGACGCCGAGGGGCGTCGCGATCGTTCCGGTCGGGTCGGAGACGGCGACGCCGGTTCGGGCGGCGCCGTAGTCCAGTGCGACGATCCTCACTGGAGAGCGCCGACGATGAGGCGCTCGGCCTCGGCGAGGGCGTCCGGCAGCTTCTCCGGATCCTTGCCGCCCGCCCGCGCCATCGTCGGCCTGCCGCCGCCTCCCCCGCCGACGATCGCGGCGGCCTGCTTCACGACATCGGACGCGCTCACGCGTTCCGCGACGCCGTCGTCGAAGTTCGCAACGAGATGGACGGATCCGTCCTCGCGAGACCCGAGGACGACCGCGGCGGGCGCGTGCCGCTGCTTGAACGTGTCGGAGAGGTCGAGCAAGGCGTCCGCGCCGAAGCCCTCGACCGACTGGACGATCACGTTGACGCCGTTCTCGACGCGCACGTCCGCGTCCGGCGTCTCGACCGCGGCGGCAGCGGCGGGCCGCTTCTTCGCTTCCTTGCGGAGGCTCTCGATCTCGGACCGAAGCTCGACAGCTTCGCGGGAGCGCGCGTCGAGCAGCGCCCACGCCTCGCCGGAGGTGACCGCCTCGATCCGTCGAACGCCCGAGCCGACCGAGCCCTCGGAGAGGAGGACGAACGGGCCGACTTCCGCCGTCGACCGCACGTGCGTGCCGCCGCAGAGCTCGGTGGAGAAGCCGGGAATCTCGACGACGCGCACGATGTCGCCGTACTTCTCGCCGAACAGCATCATCGCGCCGAGCCGCCGCGCCTCGTCGATCGGCGTCTCGAAGACGTGCACCGGGAGGTTCTGGAAGACCTTCTCGTTGACGATCTGCTCGACTCGCTCGCGCTCCCCGGCCTCGAGTGCGTGCTCGTGGGTGAAGTCGAAGCGGAGCTTGTCCGGGCGCACGGCCGAGCCGGCCTGGCGGACGTGCTCGCCGAGCGTCTCCCGCAGCGCCTGGTGGAGGAGGTGCGTGGCCGTGTGGTTCGCCATCGTCGGGAAGCGCACGCCCCACGGCACCACCGCGCGGACGCGGTCCCCCTCGGAGAACCCATCGCCCCGGAAGAGCAGAGCTTGATCGTCCCCGAACCGGTACGCCTCCACGAGCTCGGCGCGCGTCCCCGACTCGTCGTCGCGCTCGATCCACCCGTGATCGCTCACCTGGCCGCCGCCCGCCGCGTAGAAGGGCGACTCGCGGAGCTTCGCCAGGAAGTGCCCGTCGTCGAGCCGCTCGAGCGCGCCGATCTGCGTCAGCACGTCCGTCTTCGCGTAGCCCACGAACTCCGTCTCGAAGCCGGCTCCGCGGGTGAACTCCGCGGCGCGCTGGACGTCGCCCTCGACCCCGGCCCGCGACACGTCGCGGTGCCGCTCCATCTCCGCGTGGTAGCCATCGACGTCCACCGCGCGGCCCCGCTCCTCGGCGAGCTCCACCGTGAGCTCGAGCGGGAAGCCGTAGGTCGCCGCGAGCGTGAAGGCGTCCTCGCCGGAGATCGGCCCCTTCGCCGCGAGCTCCTCGAAGAGCTTCATGCCGCGGTCGAGCGTCTCCTGGAAGCGCTCCTCCTCGGTCCTGACGACCTGCGCGATCTCGTCCGCGCGCTCCCGCAGCTCGGGGTAGGCGTGCTCCATCCGCTCCACGACGACGCCGGTGAGCGGGTAGAGCGACTCGAGGCCGATGCGCTGCGCCTGGATCACCGCGCGCCGGATGATCCGACGGAGGACGTAGCCGCGGCTCTCGTTCGACGGGGTCACGCCGTCCGCGACGAGGAACGTCGTCCCGCGACCGTGGTCGGCGAGGATCCGGTGCGCCTTCGTGGAGATCGGAGAGTCGCCGTAGGCCACGCCCGACTCGGCCTCGATCCACGCCATGATCCGCTGGTAGCCGTCCGTCTCGTACACGGAGCGGACGTCCTGGAGGATCGCGGCGCCCCGCTCGAGTCCCAGCCCGGTGTCGATGTTCTGCGCAGGGAGCGGGGTCAACGTCCCGTCGGGATGCTGCTCGTACTCCATGAAGACGAGGTTCCAGAACTCGAGGAACCGGTCGCAGCGCGGGCACGCCGGCGCGCAGTCGGACTCGCCGCACCCGTGCTCCTCGCCCCAGTCCCAGTAGAGCTCCGAGTCCGGCCCGCAGGGGCCGGGTCCGCCGACCGACCAGAAGTTCTCGATTGTCGGCAGCGGCACGATCCGCTCGGGTGGCATCCCCGCGGACTTCCACAGGTCGATCGTGACCTCGTCCGGGCCGAGCCCGAGCTGCGGATCGCCCGCGTGGACGCTGACCCACACCCGATCCCAGTCGAGCTTCATGCGCTCGAGCACGAACTCCGTCGCGTACGCGACCGCGCCCTCCTTGAAGTACTGGCCGAACGAGAAGTTGCCGAGCATCTCGAAGAACGTCAGGTGGTGGCCGTCGAGCCCGACCTCGTCGATGTCGGAGGTGCGGAAGCACTTCTGCGAGATCGTCGTGAGCGGTGCCGGCGGCGTCTCGAGCCCGAGGAAGAACGGCATCTGCGGCTGCATCCCGGCGGTGGTCAGGAGCGTCGTGTCGTCGTCCGCCCGAGGGACGAGCGACGCCGACGGGCAGCGGAGATGGCCCTTCTCCTCGAAGAAGGAGAGGAAGCCCTCGCGGAGCTCGTCGGTCGTGCGCATGCAGGGATTCTACGAGCGCCTGTTCGCCGTCCGGCCGCGCGCTACGCGGCGGGCGGCAGGTCCGGGTCGGCCGTCGTCGCGTCCGAGCTCGGCCATGGCGCGGGAGCCGGATCGGCGGCCGTGCCGGCGCGCCGCAGCTCCTCCTCGAGCTCGGCCTCCCGGCGGCGGGCGGCCTCCTTCGCGACGTTCATCGCTTCGCCCGGGCTGCGCCGGGAGCGGAACGCGGAGAGCCCGTGCGAGATCGCGGCCGAGAGACCGGTCACCTTCTTGACCGGCGTCGTGATCGCCGTCGAGACCGCGCGCACGGCGGTGTCGGCGCTCTCGGCCATCGACACCGCGCTGTCGGTGACCGTGTCCAGCTTGTCCAGCTCGCGGTTCACGCGGTCGACCGTCCCACCCGACTTCTCGATGACCGGCAGCAGCTCGCGCTCCGTTCCCCGGATGAACGAGGACAGACGCTGGAACGTGCCGCCCAGCCGGAACAGCATGTACGCGAGCCCGATCCCGCTCAGGACGAAGAAGAACGCGAGCGCGTAGTCGAGAACGTCTCCGGCGGTAGACGCGACGACGGTCATCGACCGGGATCCTAGACGCTCAGCCTCGTCATGAAACGTCAGTGACGACGCCCGCGCCGACAACGACGTCGCCGTCGTAGAGCGCCGCGACCTGCCCGGGCGCGACGCCGTACGCCGCCTGCTGGAGGCGGAGGGCGAAGCCGCCGTTCGCCTCCCGAACGTCCGTGGCCACGGGCGCGGACCGGTAGCGAAGCTTCACATCCGCCTTCGAGACGGGCGCGTACAGCGCCCCCTGCGCCTCGACCTGTGAGACCGCGAGTGACTCGCGAGGGCCGACGACGACCGCGTTTGCGGCGCGGTCGGTACGGATGACGTAGAGGGGACGCGCGGCCGCGACCCCTACCCCGCGCCGCTGACCGGGCGTGAAGCGCCAGTAGCCGTCGTGGCCGCCGAGCCTTGCGCCGTGCTCGTCGACGACGTCCCCCGGCGCCGATGCGAGGCCCTGACGCTCGAGGAAACTGCGGTAATCGTCGCCCGCGAGGAAGCATGCCTCCTGGCTCTCGGGCCGCCCTGCCGCGGCCAGTCCTGCTGTCCGCGCCTCGGCACGCGTCTCGTCCTTCGTCTGCCAGCCGAGCGGGAACTCGACTCGCTCGAGGAGCTCGGGCCGGACGGTCGCGAGCATGTACGACTGGTCCTTCTCGGGATCGAGGCCGCGCGCGAGCAGGCGGCTTCCGTCGCGCTCGACGATGCGGGCGTAGTGGCCCGTCCAGAGCTTCGCGGCGCCGGCACGCTCGGCGAACTCGAGTAACGCGTCGAAGCGAAAGGCGCCGTTGCAGCGCGTGCACGGGTTCGGCGTCTCACCGTCCCGGTACGAGTCGACGAACGGCGCCACCACCTCGGCCCGGAACTCCTCGCGCAGGTCGAGCGTCACGTGCGGCAGGCCGAGCGCGTGGCACGTTGCGCGAGCAGCGGCCACGGCGGCCGGCGAGCAGCACGCCCGCTCAGCGCTCGGGCCGGCCGGGTCCTGCCAGAGCCGCAGCGTCACGCCGATCGCCTCATGCCCGGCACGGTGCAGCGCGACGGCGCTATCGACGCCGCCGCTCATCGCGACCGCGATCCGTCCGGGGACCTGCTTGGCGGTGAAGACCTGGCCGAGCGCGGCAGCGAGCGCCTCGACCGCGAGCGGCTCGCCCGGCACGCCGGCCGCCTCGAGGAGCGTCAGCCCCGCGAGCGACCGCTCGAGGCCCCGGGCGTCGCTCTCGACGATCCGGTCGCCCTCGACGGCAAGCCGGACCCCGGCCCAGTCGCCGTTCTGCGTCGCATCTCCGAAGACCTCCCGCGGCACGCGCTCAGGCTAGCGCGCTCTCCATCTGCTCCCTGGGCACCTGCTCCCTGGGGACGTGCTCCACCCTGCCGATGAAGCAACGGCTCTTGCGAACCTGGCTCTGCCAGGTGGGTGCCGTGCGAGGCGTCGGAGCCGCCCGAGGGCAACACCTATCCCCGACGCCGGCTCCCTTTTCGTGAGTGTTGGTTCACGTTATGAGCCGAAGCCACGCACAGGGTCGAGCGCGGCCCATCCTACCCGCTCGCCTCGACGGCGAAGCGCCAGTCGATCTCCTCCGTCTCGTCGCGCCCGAGCCCGAGCATCCGCGCGAGGCCCACCGTGAGCTCGAGCTGACGGCCCGGCTCGACGAGCGTGTTGTCGATCACCTCCGTCAGCACCTGCGTCCCGTTTCGCCGGAGCACGAGCTTCGCCCCGCACGGAAGCACGGGATGCGTGACGCCGAGCGACCGCCCCGTGAGGATCTGACCGCAGGTCGTGCGCTGCGCGTCCCCGACCGGGCCGCGGGACCCGGCGAACGCGTGGTTCCAGCCGCCGGGCGCGACGGCGCTCGTGAGTGCCGCCGACGTCGTGTCCGTGCCGCGCTGCTCGCCGACCGCGAGCGCGACGACGCCACAGAGCAGCGCGACCGCGGCGAGCAGCACGAGGTGCTCTCCGAGCGAGCCCTGCATCACGCCTGCTCCGCCGGCTGCGTCTCGACGACGCCGATGCCGAGCTCGTCGAGCTGCTCACTCGGAACGACGGACGGAGCGCCGGTCAACAGGTCGGCGCCACTCGAGACCTTCGGGAAGGCAATGACCTCGCGAATGTTCGGCTCGCCCGCGAGGAGCGCGATGAAGCGGTCGAGACCAAGCGCGAAGCCTCCGTGTGGAGGCGCGCCCATCTGCAGGGCATCGAGCAGGAAACCGAACTTCTCCTTGGCCTCGCCCTCGCTCAGACCGAGCGCGCGGAACACGCGTTGCTGAACGTCCTGCCGGTGAATCCGGATCGAGCCGGAACCGAGCTCCCAGCCGTTCCAGACGAGGTCGTAGGCCTGGCTCAGCGCCGTCCCGGGGTCCTTCTCGATGAGCTCCTCGTGGCCGGGTGCGATCCCGGTGAAGGGGTGGTGGCTGAATGTCCAGCCTCCCGTGTCCTCGTCGGGCTCGAACAGCGGGAAGTCGATCACCCAGAGAAACTCGTCGCGCGTCTCGTCCACGAGGTCGAGCTCCCGCCCGAGGTGCAGGCGCAGGAGGCCGAGGATTCGAGCGGCCGCCCGCGGCTCGTCCGCGATGAAGAGGGTTGTCGAGCCACGCTCGCCGCGAACCGCAGCGAGCTCTTCGTCGGAGAGGAACTTCGTGATCGGCGACCGGACCTCTCCGTCTTCGCCGTGGACGACATACGCCAGTCCCTTCGCACCCCACTCCTTGACGACGTCCTCGAGCCGTGAGAGCTCGGCTCGCGAGAACGCGCGCGGAGCGACGAGGTAGCGAACCGACGCGGCCTTCGCGAAGACGCCAAATTCCGAGCCACGGGTCAGCTCGGTCGCATCGTGAATCTCGAGCCCGAAGCGCAGGTCGGGCTTGTCCGAGCCAAAGCGACTCATCGCCTCGCTCCACGTCATGCGCGGGAACGGCGCCTCGGGCGGCTCGCGACCCAGCGCTTCGAACGCCGCGCGCACGGCCTCCTCGAGCACGTTGAACACCTGATCCCGCTCTGCGTACGCGAGCTCGACGTCGAGCTGACGGAACTCGAACTGCCGATCAGCGCGCAGATCCTCGTCCCGGAAGCACGTCGCGATCTGGTAGTAGCGCTCGAAGCCCGAGATCATGAACAGCTGCTTGAACAACTGCGGCGACTGCGGCAGCGCGAAGAACGTCCCAGGCTGAAGGCGCGCCGGAACGAGGAAATCGCGAGCGCCCTCGGGCGTTGCCCTCGTCAGGCTCGGCGTCCACATGTCCATGAAACCCGAGCTCCTCCATGCGAATCCTGATACCGGCGACTGCCTTCGCCGAGAGCTCGAGGTTTCGCTGCATGCGCTCGGTGCGGAGGTCGAGCCAGCGGTAGCGCAGGCGCAGCGTCTCGTCCACGCCCTCGTCGTCGAGCTGGAACGGGAGCGGCGTCGAGCGCGAGACGATCTCGAGCTCGTCGACCTGGAGCTCGACCTCGCCCGTGTCCATCTTCGGGTTCACCGTCTCGGGCGAGCGCGCGACGACCTCGCCCCGCGCCCGGAGGACGAACTCGTTGCGGATCTCCTTCGCCAGCTCGGCCGCGACGGGCGAGCGCTCGGGGTTCACCACGAGCTGCATCACACCCGACCGGTCGCGGAGGTCGACGAAGACAAGCCCACCGTGATCGCGGCGCCGGGCGGCCCAGCCGGAGAGCGTCAACGTCTTGCCGACGTCCGCCGCGCGCGGCTCGCCGCACATGAGGTCGCGCCACTCGCTCATCGCAGAAGTCTGCCGACGATCTCGGCGTGCGGGATCGTCTCGTCCGCCGCGTCGGCTCGGCGCAGCACTGCCGTATCCGCCCCGACGATCACCGTCGTTTGCGCGCCTGACCGACCCGCCTGGGTCAGCTGCCCTTTTAGGGAGCGGCCTGCGTAGTCCGTGTCCGCGGAAACTCCCTGCCGGCGGAGCTCGGACAGCCACCGCGCCACCTCGAGCCGCGGCGCCCCCTCGTCCAGCACGAAGAACACGTCGGCGGTGGGCGGCTCCGCGGTGACGCCGGCGTCCTCGAGCGCGAGCAGGAGCCGCTCGATGCCGGCGCCGAAGCCGACGCCCGGCGTCGGCGGCCCTCCGATCTCCTCGACGAGCCCGTCGTAGCGACCGCCGCCCGAGAGCGTGCTCTGCGCGCCCTCGTCGGGGCCGACGAACTCCCAGGTCGTCCGCGTGTAGTAGTCGAGCCCGCGGACGAGGGTCGGCACGAGCTCGTACGCGACGCCGTACGCGTCGAGATGCGCTCGGGCGGCGGCGAAGTGCTCGCGGCACGCCTCGCAGAGCGAGTCCCCGATCGTGGGCGCTTCGCCGAGGGCCTCGCGGACGGGAGCCGGCTTCGCCTCGATGTTGTCGAAGACGCGCAGCGGGCTCGTGGCGGCCTTCTCGCGCGTCGCCTCGTCGAGGCGGCCCAGGTTCTCGTCCAGCCACTCCCGAAGGCGGGCGACGTACGCGGGCCGGCACTCACGGCAGCCGATGGAGTTGAGCGCGAGCCGGAAGTCCGTGATCCCGAGCCTCCCGAGCAGCGCGTGGTAGAGCTGGATCACCTCGGCGTCGATCGCCGGATCGTCGGTCCCGATCGCCTCGACGGAGAGTTGCCAGTGCTCGCGGTACCGCCCCCGCTGCGGCGCCGAGTACCGGTACATCGGCGCGATCGTGTAGAGCTTGACGGGCTGCGGCTCACGGTGGAGCCCGTGCTCGACGTACGCGCGGCAGATCGGCGCGGTCGCCTCGGGACGTAGTGTCAGCGAGCGGCCGCTCCGGTCCTCGAACGTGTACATCTCCTTCTGGACGACGTCCGAGCCGGCGCCCGAGGTGCGCTCGAAGAGCGCCGTGTCCTCGAACACGGGCGTGACGATCGGCCGGTATCCGTAGAGGTCGCAGAGCGCCTCCGCCTCGTGACGACGCGGCGCCAGAGCGGCTGCTCGGCCGGCAGGACGTCGTGGGTACCGCGCGGGCGCTCGACCTTCGGCGCGCGCGTCACCTCTGGCGCTCCGCGCGCAGCTCCGCGAGGAACGGGTTGCGTTCCAGCTCTGCGCCGAGCGTCGTCGCGGGCCCGTGACCTGGGTAGACGACCGTCTCCGGCGGATAGGCCTCGACGAGCGACCGGATCGAGCCGATGAGCGTCTCCCAGTCGGCGCCGGGAAGATCCGTGCGTCCGACGGAGCCCGCGAAGAGGACGTCTCCGGAGAAGAGGCGCCCGTCGGCGAGGTACGCCAGGTGCGCGGGCGAGTGACCAGGCACCGACAGCACGTCGAACGCGATCCCGCCCACCTCGATCGACTCGCCTCCCTCCAGCAGGACGTCGGGCGTGTACGGCCTCATCGCCAACTCCGGGGGCGCGAATGCGGCGCGCTCGAGCAGCTCGCGCTCGCCCTCCGCCATGTACACCGGGGCGCCCGTGCCCTCAGCGAGGTCGGCGACACCGAGCAGGTGGTCCCAGTGCCCGTGCGTCACGAGGATCGCGCCACAGCTCGCTCCCATCCGCGCGAGGAGCAGACGCAGTTCCGTCGCGTCCCCGCTCGGGTCGACGACGACGGCCTCCGCCGCGTCCGAGCCGGTGCGCACGACGTAGCAGTTCGTCCCGAGAGGGCCCAGCGACAGCTGTTCGACGAGGAGCGCCACGCGCCGGCCCGTCAGTCCCCGCGTTGCCCGGGCGCCCCCTGGCGGTCCTGGCGCTTCTGGTACTGGCGCCAGAAGATCGTGTCCAGGAAGTAGCTGAACGGAATGAAGACGGCAACGATGACCGCCGCCTGGACGACCTGGCTCGCCAACGAGAGGTCGCTCGAGAGGAGCATCACGACCCCGAGCATGATCGGCGCGAAGATCGCGCCGCGCTTGAGCGTCCGGCTCCACGACGGCGGCTGCACCGTGCGGCCTCCGCGGGAGGCCGGAGCCGGCCCGGACGACGCCTTGCGCGTCGGGACCTCGTCAGGCTCGAGCTCGTTGCCCTCGGCGTCCTCCCAGACGTACTCGTGCCGCTGCTCCTTCGCCCGACGACGTCTCTGCTTGCGCGATGGCATGGGGCGATTATGCCCGGCTGCTCCAGGCGATCTCGCCGCCTTGCACAACCGCGTGCACGACGGGACCGCCGAGGTGGTACGCCAGATAGCGCCAGTCGTCGGCGTCGAGCAGCACGACATCGGCGTCGAGGCCCCGCGCAAGCCGCCCTTTCCGCTCTCCGCGCCCGAGGACGTGGGCCGCGTTCACCGTGCACGCGACGAGCGCCTCCGCGGGCGAAAGCCCGAGCTGCGTGCAGGCGAGCCCGCAGACGAGCGGCAGCGACTCGCAGAAGGCGCTGCCCGGGTTGAAGTCGGTCGCGAGGACGACGATTGCCCCGGCGTCGGCCAACGCGCGACCTGGCGGCATCGGGCGGTCGAGGAAGAGCGCGCTCGCGGGCAGCAGCACGGCGGCGACGTCGCTCGCGCCGAGCGCGGCGATGCCGGCCGGGCCCGTGCTCTCGAGATGGTCGACGGAGCGCGCGCCGAGCTCGATCGCGAGCGGGATCGCTCCCGACTCCGTGAACTGGTCGCCGTGCAGCCGCAGCTCGAGGCCGGCGCCGCGACACGCTTCGAGGTACCGCCGCGCCTGCTCCGCGTCGAAGGCGCCGCGCTCGAGGAAGACGTCGGCGGCCTCCGCGATCGTCGCCGCCTCCGGGAGCACCTCCGCGAGCAGGAAGTCGACGTACGCGTCGGCGCCCCCGTCCGAAAACTCGGGCGGGACCGCGTGCGCGCCGAGCCAGGTCGGGATCCCGCCCGCCTCGCGGACGACCCTGAGCTGGGCGAGCTCCGTCTCCCGGTCGAGCCCGTAGCCCGACTTCGCCTCGAACGTCGTCGTCCCCGCGCGGAGCATCCACTCCCGATGGCGGCCGAGCGCGGCGCGTAGCCCCTCCTCGCCCGCGTCTCGCGTCGCGCGGACGGTCGAGAGGATGCCGCCGCCCGCGGCGTGGAGCTCCTCGTAGCTCGCTCCGCCGGCGCGGAGTGCGAACTCCTCGACGCGATCCCCGGCGAAGCAGGCGTGCGTGTGGCAGTCGACGAGACCCGGGATCGCGGACAGCCCGCGTCCGTCGACCTCCTCGACGTCGCCCTCGATCCGGGGCAGGTCGCGCATCGGCCCGACAGCGGCGATCCGCCCGTCCTCGCTGAGGATGAACGCGTTCTCGATGACGCTGACCTCGCCGAGTGCGCTCCCGCGCGCAGGGCCCGGGCCGCCTGCAGGGGTCGCGAGCTGGGCGAGGTCGCGGACGAGGAGCCGCGAGCTTGCCGTCACGCGCCGCCGTCCGGGACCGACGGCAGGTCGATCCCGTGCCCGCGCGCGGTCTCGAGCGCCTCCTCGTAGCCCGCGTCGGCGTGGCGCATGACGCCCGTCCCCGGGTCCGTCGTCAGCACGCGCTCGAGCCGTTCCGCCGCGAGGTCGGTCCCGTCCGCGACCACGACCATGCCGGCGTGGATCGAGTTCCCGATCCCGACCCCGCCGCCGTGGTGGACGCTGACCCACGTCGCGCCTGCGGCGACGTTCAGGAGCGCGTTGAGGATCGGCCAGTCGGCGATCGCGTCGGATCCGTCCCGCATCGCCTCCGTCTCGCGGTACGGCGAGGCGACGGAGCCAGAGTCGAGGTGATCGCGCCCGATGACCACCGGGGCGGACACCTCGCCCGAGCGAACGAGCTCGTTGATCGCAAGCCCGGCGCGTGCCCGGTCGCCGTAGCCGAGCCAGCAGATCCGCGCGGGAAGCCCCTGGAAGGCGACGCGTCCGGGAGCGAGCTCGAGCCAGCGGCGGAGCAGCTCGTCGTCCGGGAACAGCTCCGCGAGCGCCGTGTCGATGCGGTCGATGTCTGCAGGGTCGCCGGAGAGCGCCGCCCAGCGAAACGGCCCGATCCCGCGGCAGAAGAGCGGCCGGATGTAGGCCGGGACGAAGCCGGGATACGAGAACGCGTCCTCGAAGCCGGCATCGCGCGCCTCGCCGCGCAGGTTGTTGCCGTAGTCGAACACGTGGCAGCCGGCGCGCGCGAGCTCCGTCATCGCGCGCACGTGGGCGACGATCGACTCGCGCGCGAGCCGGAGGTAGGCGTCCGGGTCCCGGGCGCGCAGGCCGTCCGCCTCCTCGATCGGCACCTCGGCCGGTATGTAGCCCACGAGCGGGTCGTGCGCGGCGGTCTGGTCGGTCACGAGGTCGAAGTGCTCGCCCCGCGCGGCGAGCTCGGGAAAGACGGATGCGGCGTTCCCGAGGAGTCCGACCGAGAGCGCTCGGCGCTCCGCGGCGGCGGACCGGACGCGAGAAAGGGCGTCGTCGAGCGAGGTCGCCACCTCGTCGAGATACCGCGTCTCGAGGCGCCGTTCGATCCGGGTCGGGTCGACCTCGACACAGAGCACGGCAGCCCCCGCCATCGTCGCCGCCAGCGGCTGGGCGCCGCCCATGCCGCCGAGGCCCGCGGTGAGGATCGTCCGGCCCGACAGGTCCGCGCTCCCGAAGTGCTTCTCGCCTGCGGCCGCGAACGTCTGGTAGGTGCCCTGGAGGATGCCCTGGGTGCCGATGTAGATCCAGCTTCCCGCGGTCATCTGCCCGAACATCGTCAGGCCCTCCGCCTCGAGCCGCCTGAACTCGTCCCAGCTCGCCCAGCGCGGCACGAGCAGCGAGTTGGCGAGTAGCACGCGCGGCGCCCACTCCGTCGTGCGGAAGACACCGACCGGCTTTCCGCTCTGGACGAGCAGGGTCTCGTCGTCTCCGAGCCGGAGCAGCGTGCCGACGATCGCCTTCAAGGCATCGTGGCTTCGCGCCGCCTTCCCCGAGCCGCCGTACACGACAAGGCGCTCGGGATGCTCCGCGACCTCCGGATCGAGGTTGTTGAGGAGCATCCGCAGGGGCGCCTCGGTCTGCCACGAGCGTGCGTTCAGCGCCGTCCCGCGAGGCGCCCGCACTCGCGTGAGGTCGCCGCAGAGGGCCTCGACGGAGTCGTCCGCCACTGCCACGCCGCTCACGCGAGCACCCCCAGCTCGGCCTCGACCGCGGCGAGCAGCTCGCCGGACCGGATCGCGGACGCGACGAGCTCGATCTCTGCACTCAGCGACCGGTCCTCGTCGAGCCGCTCGGAGCGCACGCGCACCGCATCGTGTGTGAGCCGGACGCCCTCGCCGGGCGCAAGGGGCGCGAGGAACTCGACGGCCTGGGCGCCCGCCATGAGCTCGATCGCAAGCGCGCGCTCGGCGTTGTCGAGGACCTGCAGCGCCTTCAGACCGGCGGCGTTCCCCATGGAGACGTGGTCCTCCTGGCCGGCGCTCGTGGGGATGGAGTCGACGCTCGCGGGGTGCGCGAGCACCTTGTTCTCGGAGACGAGCGCGGCGGCGACGTACTGCGGGATCATGAAGCCGGAGTTGAGGCCGCCCTCCGCGACGAGGAACGGAGGCAGGCCCTCGGACAGGCTCGGGTTCACGAGGCGCTCGACCCGCCGCTCGGAGATGCTCGCGAGCTCGGCGACCGCCATCGCCAGCGTGTCGAGCGCGAAGGCGAGCGGCTGCCCGTGGAAGTTTCCCGCGGAGACGATGTCGCCCGCATCGACGAGCACGAGCGGGTTGTCCGTCGCCGCGTTGAGCTCGACCTCGACCGTCGCGGCGACGTAGTCGATGAGGTCCCGCGATGCTCCGTGCACCTGCGGTGCGCAGCGGATCGAGTAGGCGTCCTGCACCTTGTCGCACCAGCGGTGGGACTCGATGATCGCCGAGCCGTCCAGGAGCCTCCAGATGTTCGCGGCCGCCTCCTGCTGGCCCTTGAGCGGACGCGCGCGGTGCACCTCCGGCCGGAAGCTCGTCCGCGATCCCTGGAGCGCCTCGAGCGACTGGGCGCACGCGAGATCCGCCGTCCCCGCGAGCCGGCGCGCGCGCACCACGCCGAGCGCTGCCATCGCGCACATGAACTGCGTCCCGTTGACCAGCGAGAGCCCTTCCTTGCTGACGAGCTCGATCGGCTCGAGGCCGACACGGCGGAGCGCCTCGGCGCCGTCGAGCCGCTCACCCTCGACGATCGCCTGCCCCTCCCCCACGAGCGGAAGCGCAAGGTGCGCGAGCGGTGCGAGGTCGCCGCTCGCCCCGACGGAGCCGCGCGACGGCACGACGGGCAGGACGCCGCGGTTCAGGCACTCGACGAGCAACTCGGCGAGCTCGACGCGCGCCCCGGAAAACCCCTTCGCGAGCGCGTTCGCGCGCAGCAGCATCGCCGCCCGTACGACCTCGTCGGGATACGGCTCGCCGACGCCGCACGCGTGGCTGCGCAACAGCCGCAGTTGGAGCTCGTCGGCGAGCTCTTCCGGGATGTGCGCGGAGACGAAGCGGCCGAAGCCGGTGTTGACGCCGTACGTGTGCTCGCCTCGGATCGACTCGACGAGCTCGCGCGCAGCGCGCATCCGCTCCCGCGCCGACTCGGCGAGCCGCGCCTCGGCCCCGTGGAGCGCCGCGTCCCAGACGTCCTCGAGCGCCAGGTCGTCGCCGGTGAGCTGGATCGTCCGGGACAAGCCGACCCGAGTCTAGAGCCCGGCCAGCCGCTCGAGGACGCGCGTCTCGTCGACGCCGTCCACCTGGACGCCGGCCTTCTCCGCCGCGCGTAGCACGGCGGCGGGGACGAGCCCGACGAGCTCTCCCGCGCCCGGCTCGACACCGCGTGCACGAGCCTCGCGCGCAACCGCGGCGACCGCCTCGTGCAACGGCGTTCGCTCGATGTCGACGATGTTCATGCTCACCTGGATCCGCCCGGAGCGCGGGAGCTCGAGCCCGATCGCCTGGACGCCGGGAAGCCCCCCGCTCGACTCGCGTACCGCGGCGGCGACGGCCTGCGCAACCGCGATGTCGTCCGTCTCGAGCTCGACGTTGTAGGCGACGAGCGGCCGACGGGCGCCGACGAGGACGACTCCGGTGCGCGGATCGACCTCGTGGGGGCCGAAGTCCGGCGTCACCTCGCCCGCGGCGATCCGTCGCACGAGCTCGTCGAGGCCGCCGCGGCGAAATGCGACCGGCCTCGCCCCATTTCCGACCTCGCCGTAGAGCAGGACGGGGATGCCGAGCTCGTCTCCGGTCCGCCCGGCGACGTCGAGCGCGGCAGCACATGCCTGCGGGAGGTGCTCGCTCGCGAGCGGGACGAGCGGGACGACGTCGGCCGCGCCGACCCGCGGGTGCACGCCCTGGTGGCGGCGCAGATCGATGAGGTCCCGGGCTGCTGCGATACCGGCGACGACGGCGTCGACGAGGCTCGCAGGCTCCGCCACGAGCACGTAGACCGAACGGTGGTGGTCCTCGTCCGAGTGGACGGCCAAAAGACGCGCGGTCGACCCGAACGCCTTGCCGATCTCGGCAATGGCCGAGGCGTCGCGCCCCTCGGACACGTTCGGCACCGCCGCGAGCACGATCCGTACCCTACGGCGAGGTGACTGGCGAGGAGGTTCCGACGCAGCCCCGACGGTCGGGGTGGCGCACGTTCGTGCGCCTGCTCGGCTTCCTTCGTCCGTACCGCGCCTCGCTCGTCGTCTCGACGATCCTGGCGATCGGCTCCCAGGTGAGTGCGATCCTCGTCTTCGTCGTCACGGGCTTCGCGATCAACGAGCTCGAGACGAGCGATCCCGAGCGGCGCGCCCTCGCGCTCTGGATCCTCCTGATCATCGGCCTCGGCGTCCTCCGCGCCGTGCTCATGGTCGGACGGCGGCTGATCTCGGGCCGGCAGGCGCTCGGGGTCGAGTACGACCTCCGGGACGAGCTCTACGGGCACTTCCTGCGGCTCTCGTTCGGCTTCTACGACCGGAACCAGACGGGGCAGCTCATGTCGCGGGCGACCATTGATCTGCAGTCGGTGCGGTTCTTCCTCGGGTACGGGCTGATCTTCTTCGCCCAGCACGTCGTGACGATCGCCGTCGTCACGGTCGTCCTCTTCGTCTACAGCTGGCAGCTCGCGCTCGTCGCCCTCGCGATCACACCCGTCGTCGTGCTCGTCGCGTATCGCTACAGCAAGGTCTCCCAGCCCGTCCTCCGCGACGTACAGCAGAAGCTCGCGGACGTCTCGACGGTCGCGGAGGAGAGCATCGTCGGCGTTCACGTCGTGAAGTCGTTCGCCCAGGAGGGGCACCGCCTGGAGACCTTCTCGCGCGCCGCCGACTCGGTCTTCGTGCAGACGCTCGCGGCGAACCGGCAGCGGGCCTTGTACGTCCCGCTGCTGACCTTCCTGCCGGTTGTCGCCCAGGGCGCGGTGCTCCTCGTCGCCGGCCGCATGGTCGTCTCGGGCTCGCTCTCGCTCGGGAGCTTCTTCGCGTTCAACTTCCTCCTCGCGATGCTCGTGATGCCGCTGCGGATGCTCGGGATGTGGATCGGCCAGGCCGTGCGCGCGGTCGCCTCCGGGGAGCGCATCTTCGAGGTGCTCGACGAGCCGGAGGAAGTCGCTGACCGGCCTGACGCGGAACCGCTGCCCGCCGGGCCAGGTGCCCTCCACCTCGAGCAGGTCGACTTCGCCTACGAGCCGGGGAGGCCCATCCTCGAAGGAATCGATCTCGCGGTCGAGCCGGGCCGTACCGTGGCGCTCATCGGCCGCACCGGCTCCGGGAAGACGACGCTCGCGTCCCTCGTCCCGAGGTTCTACGACGCCACCGCCGGACGTGTCCTCGTCGACGGCATGGACGTGCGCGATCTCGAGCGGCGCTCGCTGCGGCGCGAGATCGGCGTCATCGCCCAGGATCCGTTTCTCTTCTCGGCGAGCGTGCGCGACAACATCGCGTTCGGCGTGCCGGACGCTCCGCACGAGGCCGTCGAGGCAGCCGCGCACGCGGCGCAGGCGCACGAGTTCATCGCGGAGCTGCCCGACGGCTACGAGACGGTCGTGGGCGAGCGCGGGCTCACGCTCTCGGGCGGTCAGCGCCAGCGCCTCGCGATCGCCCGCGCGCTCCTCATCGACCCCCGGATACTGATCCTCGACGACGCGACCGCGTCAGTGGACGCGACGACCGAGTCGAAGATCCGAGCCGGCCTCAGCGAGGCGATGCGAGGACGGACGACGATCATCATCGCCCACCGCCTGTCCACCATCGCCCTCGCCGACGAGATCGTCGTGCTCGACCACGGCAGGATCGTGGCTCGCGGCACCCAGGCCGAGTTGCTCGACGAAAGCCCGCTCTTCCGGGAGATCCACGAGCACGGCCTGCTCCAGCAGGTGATCGCCGGATGAGGCGCACATCGGCGCGCATTCGGCACGAAGCCGTGTCCCATCCGTGCCGTTGCCAGGGTTACGCTGGCGGCGGGTGGTGGGATGGGGTGCCCCGAAAGCAAGGCGCCCTCGCGAACGGACGCCGACCGTGAAGGTCTGGCAGGCGGGCACCCACCTCTCGGAGCACCGAGGCGCGCGCGTCGACGACTGGACGTGGGCCCAGACCCGACGCCGGCTCGCGGCGCTCTGGGAGCTTGCCCGCCCCTATCGCGGCCGGACGGCGCTCGCCATCGCGACGCTGGTGGCGTACACGGCAGTCGCGCTCTTGCCGCCGTACCTCGCCGGACAGGCGATCGACCGCGGTATCGCCGAGGGCGACCTCGAGACGCTGACCGTCATCGTCGTCGCCTTCCTCCTCGCCGGTGTCGCCGCATTCGTCCTCTCGGGCCTGCAGACGTACTTCACCGGCTGGGTCGGTGAGCGCGGGCTCGCCGACCTCCGGATCCGGCTCTTCGACCACCTCCAGCGGCTTTCCCTCGGCTACTACGAGCGCAACCGCACGGGCGCGACGGTCAGCCGGATCACGAACGACGTCGAGGCGCTCGACCAGCTCGTCACCGACGGCGTCTCGAGCCTGGTGCAAAACACGCTCGTTCTGCTCGGGACGGCGGTTGTGCTCTTCCTGCTCGACTGGCGCCTCGCCCTCGTCACCATTGTCGTGCTACCGCTCATGGGCGTGGCCACGGCCTGGTTCCGGATCCGCTCCAACCGCGCCTACCGACGGGTCCGCGAGCGGCTCGGCGTCGTCACCGCGACGCTCGCCGAGGACATCTCGGGGATGCGGGTCGTGCAGTCGTTCACGCGGGAGCCCGCGAGCCAGACGACCTTCCGCGGTGTCAACGAGCGGTACCGGTCCGCGAACCACGAGACAGTCGTCCTGAGCGGGGTCTACTTCCCCGCGGTCGACGTGCTCTCGTCGCTCGCCACGGCCATCGTGCTCGGCTTCGGCGGCTGGCTCGTGATCGACGGGAACATGACCTTCGGCACGCTCTTCGCCTTCACGCTCTACCTCTCGAACTTCTTCGACCCGGTCCAGCAGCTCTCCCAGCTCTACAACACGTTCCTCTCTGCCACCGCCGCGCTCGACCGGATCCTCGCCGTACTGGACGAGGATCCGGAGGTGGTCGACAACGCGGACGCGTTCGAGCTGCCGCCGATCGACGGACGAGTCTCCTTCGAGCACGTCCACTTCGGATACGGGAACCTGCCCGAGGTCCTGCACGACTTCGACCTCGAGGTCGCTCCCGGGACGACGGTCGCGCTCGTCGGGCATACCGGTGCCGGGAAGTCGACGATCGCGAAGCTCCTCGCGCGCTTCTACGACCCCCGCTCGGGCCGCATCACGATCGACGGGCACGACATCCGTGACGTAGGCCAGGCCTCGCTCCGCTGCCAGCTCGGCATCGTCCCGCAGGAGGGGTTCCTCTTCGCCGGCACCGTCGCCGAGAACATCGCCTTCGGCCGGTCGAATGCGACCCGCGAGCAGATCGAGGCGGCAGCGGCGTCAGTGGGGGCCGACTCCTTCATTGCGGAGCTGCCGAACGCCTATGAGACGCAGCTCGGCGAGCGCGGCTTCCGGCTCTCGCTCGGCCAGCGGCAGCTCGTCGCGTTCGCTCGTGCCCTGCTCGCCGACCCGCGCATCCTCATCCTCGACGAGGCGACGTCGTCGGTCGACATAGGGACCGAGCGGCGCATCGAGCGCGGCCTTCGGCGACTTCTCTCCGGCCGGACGGCGTTCGTGATCGCCCACCGGCTCTCCACGATTCAGGGCGCCGACCTCATCGTCGTGCTCGACCACGGCCGCATCGTCGAACAGGGGACGCACGCCGAGCTGATCGCGGCGGATGGCCTGTACACGAGCCTCTACGGCGACTGGGCGGCGCAGGTCGCCTGACGCGGGAGTCGCCGCGACCCGGCACAGGCGTAGGCTTGAGCCATGGCGACCGAGGGCGAGCCGGCCGAGCACCAGGACGAGGCGCTTCCCGAAGTCGTCGAGAACGCGTCGGGCCCGCTCTCGGACGAGGCGCTCCGCGACACGCGACTGACGCCCGCGGAGGCCGTCGCGGGCATGCATATCCGCGTGCCCGTGCGCGGAAACCGCAAGCTCCGGCAGCTCCTCGAGAAGGTCGAGGCCGACAAGCAGCTCAAGGCCTGGTGGCACGTCGCGAACGTCAACGCGGTCGTGCGGCTCGAGATCAACGACCACTCGTGGGTCCACGTCCAGATCGTCACCAACATCGCCGTCAAGCTCCTCCGGCAGCTCGTGAAGCACGGCGTCACGCCCTCGCTCGTGAGCGACTACCGGATGACGACCGACGACTCCGAGGTCGTGGTCGTCCTCGCGGCGCTGATGCACGACGTCGGCATGTCGGTGCACCGGCGCGACCACGAGGACTTCAGCCTCTTCCTCGCGGAGCCCAAGGCCCGCGAGCTCCTGCAGGACATCTACGACGAGCCGGAACGGACGGTGATGGTCTCGGAAGCCCTGCAGGCGATCATCAGCCACCGGGCCGACGGCGAGCCGCTCGCGCTCGAGGCCGGCGTGCTGCGCGTCGCCGACGCGCTCGACGTCGCCAAGGGACGCTCTCGTATCCCATTCGAGCGCGGCTCGGTCTCGATCCACTCGCTGTCCGCGGCCGCGATCGACGAGGTGCGCATCGCCGACGGCCAGGCACGGCCCGTGATGGTCGAGATCCTCATGAACAACTCGTCCGGCATCTACCAGGTCGACGGGCTCCTGAAGGCGAAGCTGCGGGGATCCGGGCTCGAGCCGTACATCGAGGTCGTCGCACGGATCGACACGGATGCCGAGAAGCGGCTCGTGCCCGTCTACCGGCTCGAGATCGGTGGCGACGGCGGCCCGCGAGGCGGATCGCACAGCGGCTAGACTCACCGTCGCTCGTTGCGGGGTCGTCTAACGGTAGGACGCCCGGCTCTGGACCGGGAAGTTGGGGTTCGAATCCCTGCCCCGCAGCCTCTCGGCTGTTGTCATCGCCGTTTACGCTTGTAACAGCCTTTCTGAGCATTCTGTAAGGGACACGGGTTTAGCTCGTGTCGATTCGGATACGGTCCTTCGCGGCGACCGACACGAGCGGCTCTTGTGAATGAGTCGCGTCCCTGTCCCCGATCAGGAGGTACGGCTCTGAAAGCCCTTATCGTTGGCCTGTGCGTGCTTCTCGTCATGACACAGGCCGCTGCGGCAGCGAACGGGCAGCAGACCAGCGCCCGCCCCAACACAGGAACGTCGAAGTCAGCGAAGGCGACCTCGCTCACGCTCGCGCAGAAGCTCGCTCTGAAGATGAAGGCGGCGCGCAAGTACCGCAGCGCGATCCGCTTCTTCGAGACTCGTCGCTCGCTCGCCCTCTCCTCAGGCAAGCGTGCGCACGCCCTCGCACGGGCGAAGCACCGTCTCGCAAAGGCCGAGAAGGAGATCCGCTACTACCGACGGCTCATCCGTGCTCGCGCCGAGCTACACCAGGCTCGTCGCTTCGCGCACGCAGCGCCCAAGGTCGCGATCTGCGAGGTGTTCGGCCGGTACTGCCATCAGGCGCTCGCAGTCGCGTGGTGCGAGTCGGGTCACCAGACGACGGCCCGGAACGGGCAGTACCTCGGCCTGTTCCAGATGGGCACGTACGCGCGCCAGACCTCCGGCCACGGAGACTCGGCGTACGAGCAGGCTCGTGCCGCCTACAGGTTCTTCGTCGTGTCGGGCCGCGACTGGAGCCCGTGGAGCTGTCGTTGGGCCGCGTCCTGACGGACGCGATTTTCGTCGCAAAGTGCGGGGCCGGTAGTCGGGCACGGGTTCCCTTTCACGTGTCCTTCTGGTAGGTGTCCGGCAGAGTGTGGGGACGGCGGAACCGTGACCGCTTGCGGCCCCTCGACGAGGCCGCTGCCTATGCGCGCTGTCACGGCGATCGCGACGACAACGTCCGCATCGTGAGCCTTCCCCCACGCCGGCTCCGCTACGAGCAGGTGCTCTCGAGCGGCGAGGCGATCCGCAAGGACTTCGAAGAGCGGCTGGACACGAGAGAGCCAGAAACGGCCGTCTGAGCCGGCGGCCGATCGGCTATTCTTCCCCCCTCGCAGGGCCCATTCGTCTAGTGGCCTAGGACACCGCCCTCTCACGGCGGCGGCACGGGTTCGAATCCCGTATGGGCCTTTCCGGGCTTCTCGTTGAGCGGAATTGGCTCAACGATGCGAGTCAGCCGGTCAGGTATGACGCCGAAGTACGAACGGTGCCTCCTGCGTGTCCCCCTGGAAATCGGGGCGCGAGGGGGGCACGCGGCGTAGCGCCCGCACTGTGATCCGGTTCTACGCGAGGAGGTAGATGAAATGGCCAAACTGAGCATCTCAGCCATCACCGAAATCGCCGGGGCGAGCCCAGGGAACAGCGAGCGAAGCTGCATCTGCCTGGCGATCACAGATCGCGATGGAAAGGGGGTCTTGGATCTCACGGAGACCAACTTCAGGCTGGAGCAGCTGCTCGGCGCCTTCGGAGGGTCACTCTCCGTCATCGACAAGGTGGTCAACCAGGCGCGGATCGGGTTCTACACGCTCGACATCGTTCCAAGTGGGTCGAATACGTGGGACGCCGGTGTCTTCATCTTTGGGGTCAAGGTCGAGACCGAGGACGACGATGGGATGAAGCTCGTAAAGCTGGTGATCGATTAGCGACGACTGGACGAGTCGCGGGGAGCCTGCCTGCGTACCTGCACGTCCGGCGCCAACCAACTGACCCATTCGTGTCCTAGGCGGGCCGGGCTTACGGGCCTACCGTGGACTCCATGAACGTCATCGTCGAGGAACTGCCGAAGCGTCGTACTGCGGTGCGACCCGTTCGGGAGCTCGTCTGCCGATGCGGCATCACCTTTGAGCCGCCGCCGTGGCACGACCTTGACGACGACGAGCCTCTCTGTGTCGCGTGCGCCGACCGTAAGTAGGCGAGCTCGCGCCATGAGGGTGTGCAGCGTCAACGGATGCGGGCGCAAGGCGCACGGGTACTGCGGCACCCACGTGCGGCTGACTCGCAGCGCGGCGGCCTCGACCGTTCGATGCTGAGGCCGGTGCCTCCTGCGAGCGTCGCAGCGACGACGCCGCGCCCAAGGGGGGCTCCTGTCGGCCGCAGGGTGCAGGTGACGCTGACGGAGAACGAGCGAGCTCTGGCTCTCGCCTTCTGGGCGCGGGCCGGTGTTGTCGAGCGCCGCGGCGACGGCTACGTCATCGTGCCTGCCTGGCAACGCATCGTTGCCTTGGCGTTCCCGGATCCGTAGCCCACCGCGTCGCCCGACTTCTGCGACCGGCGCCGAGTGCGCGGGCAGCTTTGGCCCCGACCATGCGGGTCGTTCGTATCGGAGAAGCCGTTCGCGTGCGTCCCGTGTGACACCGGTGTGACACACGACGCGGCGCGCGCGCTCTACGGATCAGCGACCCTCACGCGGCAACCTTCTCCGCTGCCCGCTCGAGCTCGTCGATTTCGATCTTCTTCATCTCGAGCATCGCGGCCATGACACGTTGCGCCTTTTCGGTGTCGGGATCGCTGAGGAGCCTCGGCAGCGCCGTCGGGATGATCTGCCACGACACGCCGAACTTGTCCTTGAGCCAGCCGCACGGCCCCTCCTCGCCGCCCTCGGCGAGCTGGTCCCAGTACGAGTCGACCTCCTCCTGGTTCTTGCAGCTCACCTGGAACGAGATGGCCTCGCTGAACGTGAAGTCAGGACCACCGTTCAGTGCGACGAACGGCTGGCCGTCGAGCTCGAACTCGACCGTCATGACGGTTCCGTCGGCCCGGGGCCCTGCGGAGCCATAGTGCGTGATCGCGCCGATCTTCGAGTTGGGAAAGACGGACGTGTAGAACTTCGCCGCTTCCTCGCCCTCAGTGTCGAACCACAAGCAAGGCGTGAGGTCGTCCACGGGTGCCTCCCTTTCTCGTTCGCCGTCGACCGACGGCCTACCCGCTCCCCGGCAGGCTCAATCGCGGGGGCGGCGCGGGACGCCGCCATCTCCGAATCGAACGTCTCGACGAACTCGCCGGCAGCGCCACTGATACGCCGTTACCCCGGGCGGGCGGTCGCGCCTCTCGCAACTCGCTCGACAATTGACCAATTTGGGCTAACCGGGGCATGCCACTCGCGCCGTATCGTCGATGACGGAGGCTTCCGCATTTTCCCCCCAGCGGAGGCCTCCCTCGTTTTTCGGACGGCGCTGGTTCCTGGCCGGCTCTACGCGAGCTCGTCCTGTCCGTCGCCGGCGAGCCCGTCGTTCGACACGCCGAGCGTGGCGACCACGCTGCCTTGCACGTCCTCTGAGACGTCCACCACGACGAACTCGCGCCCGTTGTTCGTCACGACGTCGCCGATGCGCGGGCGGTTCGCGGTCATCCGGA
This sequence comes from uncultured Actinomycetes bacterium, assembly GCA_963793035.1. GTDB lineage: Bacteria > Actinomycetota > Thermoleophilia > Gaiellales > Gaiellaceae > GMQP-bins7. The sequence goes on along the minus strand of CAWBYI010000007.1, from coordinate 1,036,040 downwards.
ACTCGGTGCCGTGGGGAAAGCGAAATGCGACCGTGTCTGATGGCATGGGTTACCTCCAAACAAGTCTCGCCTGGTATCCTCGACGCAGGACACAAAAAATACGACATGTATATCCGGTATGTCAAGTCCTGAATCGAATCGAGTCTGGCACTTCGTCACGAGCCACACGCAGGTCCTGCTCTGCCTCCAGCAGAACCCCAACGTGCGCCTGCGCGACGTGGCGGAGACCGTCGGCATCACCGAGCGGGCGGCGCAGCGCATAGTGACCGACCTCGTCGACGCCGGGTACGTCACACGGGAGCGCATCGGGAGGCGCAACCACTACACGCTCAACCGAAATCGCGCCATGCGCCATCCCTCGCAGTTCGAACACGAGATCGGTGAGCTGCTCGACCTGCTTCGCCTCGACGAGCAGAACGACGGCGCCTCGCAAGCGCCGGCGTAACCGCCAGTGTCGTTGCTCGCGCAATGTTGGACTAGTCAAGAGAGCGCGAGCGCGCTAGTGTGAAATCGCTGCAAAACCCACACGTCCGTGTGGAGCCGTCAACGAGGGAGAGCGCCCATGCCGCAGGGGCGATCGCAGCTACCGCCTGCCCGGTGGGTGGGTACACGCACACCCGCCCCCCCGCGAGGACGCGCGTCCTCGCCCGAATCGGCCTCGAGCGACGTCGCACCGAGGCCGTTCTCCGAGAACGAGATCGCAGCACGCGCCGAGCGAGGGCTCGAGCTGTGGCGGACCGACAAGACCGGTCGAGGTTGGGAGGCGTTCGACAGGCTTCTCGCCGACATGGCTCACCTGCCGCTCGTGGAGAGCTACGACGTCGAGCGGAGCTACCGGTACGTCCATCGGGACGAGCCAAGGCTCGAGCCGACTCCTGCACAGCTCCGATCGCTCGAGCAGGCCGCACGCGGGCTCTCGGCCAAGGAAGCCGCGACCGAGCTCGGGCTCTCGGTGCACACGATCAAGTCGGAGCGAGCCGGGGCGCGCATCGCCCTCGGGGCGCACTCGACGACCGAGGCCGTCGCGACCGCGATCCGCCGCGGCCTGATCTGAGCTCGAGGGACTAGCTCTAGCGGGCTGGCGCCTGCTGCACCACGATGGTGAAGGACTTCGTCGCCTTCACCTTGAGCCCGTCCGTGGCCTCGACCGTGATGCGATAGCGGCCGGCCTTCGTCGGCTTCCCGCTGAGGACGCCGGTCGCCTTGTCGAGCTTGACACCCTTCGGAAGCGGGCCCTTCGCCACCTTCCACTTGAGCGGAGCGACCCCACCGGTCGTCCGGAGCCTCAGGCGATAGAGCTTCCCGACGCGCGCCGGCTTCGCAGCGGCGTCGTGCGACGTGAGCTTCGCAGCGACGTCGATGCGTCCCTTGTACGTGCCGACCCGGCCGCGCGCGTCCGTGGCGGTCGCGGTGAAGGTGAAGGTCCCCGCGGCGCTCGGCGTGCCGCTGATCGTGCTGTCGCCCGTGTCGAAGGTGACTCCGGTCGGGAGGGTTCCGTCGACGGCCCACGTGTACGCTCCGCCGTCGCCTCCCGAGGCCGTCAGCTTCAGCTCGTACGCGACGCCGACCTCGGACGGAGGCGACGTCTGCGGCCCGGCAACCGTGACCGCCCGCTTGACGTCGATCGTGAAGGTCTCGTCGTCGGAGACGCCGCCGTTGACGGCGAGCACCTTGAACGTGAAGAGCCCCTCCGCCGTCGGGGTCCCCGAGAGCAGGCCGCTCGTCGAGAGCGTCACGCCGGCCGGAAGCGCTCCCGAGCTGACCGACCACGTCGCGTTGGAAGCGGGCTGGCCGGCCGAGAGATTCGTGAGGACGGTCGCCGTGAGCTGCTCGGACTTCGACTGGCTCAGGCGTCCAGTACTTCGAGGTGACCGCGTTGTCGATCCGGAAGCCCGGGTTGATCGTGATGGTGAACTCGCGCTCTGCCGTCGTTGGCGGATTGCACCACGACTGCGACGGAGGATTCTCGTCGCTCAGCTCGACCCAGAAGTTCGCCGTGCCCGCGCCCTGCGGCGTGCCGCTGATCAAGCCGCTCGACGAGAGCGAGAGCCCTGCGGGGAGCCCACCGTTCAGGATCTTGTACTGGTACGGCAGCGCCGGTCCGCAGCCGCCTTCGACCCGTAGCTGCACGCTGTACGGCCCGCCCACGGTGCCGCCTGGGCACACGCGGCAGCACCTCCGCCGCCGGACCGATGCACGGCTGCGTCGGAGAACCTGAGCGGCCGCTGCCACGGAGACGACGACTCCCGCAGCGAGCGCCGCGACCGCGAGCACGATGACAAAGCGCACACGCCGATCTGTCAGTAGCCCACCCACCGGCGCGCCAGGGTACCAGACCCTCCGCGAGAGCGCAAGTGCTTGTTAGGGCACTGTCAGGACGATCACTTCGGCCACGCAGACGGGCTTCTCCGTCGCGTCGCACTCCATCGTCGCCTCGATCGTCGCGCGGCCCCCTGCCGGCGACTCCTCGTAGGACGCGACCCGGAACCGCCCCCGGATCTTGCTGCCCGACGGGACGGGCGCCGGGAACCGGACGCGGTTCACGCCGTAGTTCACGGTCATCTTCCCGCCCTCCGCCTCACGCGGCAGCACCTCTCCGAGCATGGGCACGACGAGCGAGAGCGTGAGGTACCCGTGCGCGATGGTCGTCCCGAACGGCCCGGACGCCGCGCGCTCGCGGTCGACGTGGATCCACTGGTGGTCGTCCGTCGCGTCCGCGAACGAGTTGATCCGCTCCTGGGACACGTCGATCCAGCGCGATGGCCCGAGCTCCTCGCCGATAAGGGATTTCAACGCCGTCATGCCGTCGATGTGGACCGTAACCGTTCGCGAGCGGACGCGATGCGTTCCAGCGACCGGTCCTTGCCGAGAAGCTCGAGGCTCTCGTAGAGGCCGGGCGACACGCGCGAGCCGGTGACCGCCACGCGGATCGGGAGGTAGACGGTTCGCGGCTTCTCGCCGAGTTCCTCGCAGAGCTCCTTGAGCGCGCGCTCGATCGCCTCGGCGGTCCACGGATCCGTAGCAGCGAGCTTCGTCTGAGCTGCGTCGAGGATCGCTCCCGTCGAGCAGCGACGGATCCGGCTCGACGTCGTGGAAGAGGAAGCCGGCGAACCCGGGAAATTCCGCGAGCCGCGCGATCTTCTCCTGCACCAGTGGAGCCGCCGCGCGCACCGTCTCCTCGGGCCAGTCGTACCCGTGCTCGCCGAGCCATTCCAGAAGGCGGTCGGCGTACGCGTCCTGCTCCAGCGCGCGCAGGTAGACGCCGTTCATCCAGTCGAGCTTCGCGTAGTCGAATGTCGCCGGGCTCGAGCCGACGCGCTCGAGCGAGAACCGCTCCACGAGCTCGTCCCGGGACATGATGGTCGTCTCGCCGTCAGGCGCCCAGCCGAGCAGGGCGAGGAAGTTCATCAGCGCCTCGGGCACGTAGCCGGCGTCGCGGAACTCGTCGACCGACACGGCGCCGTGCCGCTTCGAGAGCTTCTTGCCGTCCTCGCCGAAGACGCTCGGCACGTGCGCGTACACCGGGAGCTCGGCGCCGAGCGCCGAGAGCACCTGGATCTGCTTCGGCGTGTTCGAGACGTGGTCGTCGCCACGGATGACGTGCGTGATCCCGTCCAGCCAGTCCTCGAGCGGAGAGGCGAAGTTGTAGGTCGGCCGGCCGTCCGAGCGGACGAGCACGAGGTCCTCGAGCTCGGCGTTCGGGAACTCGATGCGCCCCTTGATGGCGTCGTCCCAGCCCGTGACGCCCTCGTCCGGCATGCGGATCCGGATGGCGCCCTCGTCCTCGTACGCCTTCCCTTCGGCGACCAGGCGGCGCGCCTCGTCCGCGGCCCGTTCCATGCGGTCGAGCTGGAACGTCGTCTCGCCGTCCCAGTCGATCCCGAGCCAGTGGAGCGAGCGCTCGATCTGGGCGACGGACTCCTCGACCTCGCGCGACGTGTCCGTGTTCTCGATGCGGAGCAGGCACTCTCCCCCGCGCCCGCGCGCGAACAGCCAGTTGAAGAGGAACGTGCGGACTCCCCCGATGTGCAGGAGGCCCGTTGGCGACGGCGCCATGCGAACGCGGACGGACACGACCCGAGTAGCGTAGTCGCGTGCTGTTCGGCGCCCACGTCTCCTCCGCAGGCGGCATCTCGAACGCCATCGACCGGATCGAGGAGATCGGCGGCAACGCGGTGCAGGTCTTCACGCAGAGCCCCCGGATGTGGAAGGCGACCGAGCACACCGCCGAGGAGGTGGAGCGCTTCCGCGCACGGCGCAAGCAGGCGCGGGTCAAGGCGGTGGCGTGCCATGCCCTCTACCTCGTGAACCTCGCGAGCCGTGACAAGGCGGTGCGGTCGAAGTCGTTCACGGCGATGTGCTCGACGATGGAGACCGCGCGCGCGATCGGCGCCGACTCGGTCGTGTTCCACCCCGGCTCGCACCTCGGGTACGGGCTCGACGACGCGCTGCGCGTTCTGACGCCCGCGCTTCGCGATCTCCTCGAGCTGACGACCGACGATCTCTGGCTCTGCGTCGAGAACACCGCGGGCGCGGGCGGCACGATCGGCAGGTCGATCGACGAGCTCGCCGCGCTCTATGACGCCCTCGATGGGCACCGCCGACTGGGCATGTGCATCGACTCGTGCCACTGGTGGGCGTCCGGCGTGGACGTGTCGTCCGCCGACGCGCTCGACGAGGCGCTCGAGGAGCTCGACCGCCGCGTCGGCATCGAGCGGATCCGCTGCCTGCACGTGAACGACGCCGCCGTGCCGCTCGGCGCCAACCGCGACCGGCACGAGGTCGTCGCCGAAGGGCTGATCGGAAGCGGGCTTGCAACCTTCCTCGGGCACCCCGCGTTCGACGGTCTCCCCGCGGTTCTCGAGACGTGGCCGAAAGGCGGGCTCTCCACCGGCGACATCGACGAGCTACGCAGGCTGCACCGGCTCGGCAAGCGCCGGCTGAGGGACCGCAGGCGCCGGGCCGAGAGCGCTAGCTCGCGTCGCTGACGCGGGCGAAGACGCGGAAGCTGGCGCGCTCGCGCGGGAGCTCGTGGAACTCCGGGTTCCGGCAGCCGAGCTCGTCCTCGCGGCTCCCGTAGCACGAGATCACCTCGACCTCGCACATCGGCAGCGGCGCGCGGCGGGCGCGCACGGCGCCGAATCCCGCGCGCTCGGACTCGGCGGCCTCGAGCAGCTCGAGGTCGATCTCGACGTCGAAGACCTTCTGCAGGCAGCCCATGTAGGTGCGGCCCCAGGCCTCGTACGCGTAGACGAACGGGCAGCCGCGCGAGAGGCAAGCGCCGGGGTGCACGACCTTCTCGCAGTGGACCTCGCAGCGGCGGCACTCGACCTCGTCCTGCGCTCGGAGGGGGAGCCCGATCGTCGCCGCAGCCTCGCTCATGAGCCGATTGTGTTCCCGTTGACCCGCGCGCCGCAAGACTTGACAAGTCGAGAGTTTTCAGGCAATGGCGACGCGCACCCCGTCCGAACTCTCGCGGACGACAGCGCCCGCCTCGATAGGTTTCCGCGCACGGTGGTGAGGCGCATCCTCTTCGGAACCCTTGCGCTCGCGCCGCTCGTCATCGCGCTGCACTACCTCGCGGACCTCTCCGAGACGACGGAGTTCGTGCTCGCCGCCGCCGCGCTCATCCCGCTCGCCTGGATCATCGGCGAGGCGACGGAGCACGCCGCGGAGCACACCGGCCCGGGTATCGGAGGCTTCCTCAACGCGACCTTCGGCAACGCGCCCGAGCTCATCATCGCGCTCATCGCCGTGCACGAGGGACTGAACGAGGTCGTGCGCGGCTCGCTGACCGGCAGCGTCGTCTCGAACCTCCTGCTCGTCTTGGGCGCGGCCCTCATCGCCGGCGGCCGGGGAACGCTCGACCGCCTTTCGAGCTTCCTCTCGTTCGGGCTGCTGGCCGTCGCGACGCTGCTGTTCCTCGTCCCCGCGATCCCCGGCTGGAGCGGCGATCCCGATCGCGACAGCCTGGCCATCGTCTCGGTCCCGGTCTCGATCGCTCTGCTTGTGATCTACGTCGGCGTGACCTGGTATTCGCTGCGCCGGCACTCGCGGATCCACGTCGCGAGCTCGGAGGAGATAACCGGCTGGTCGCTGCCCATGTCGCTCGTCGCTCTCGCGCTGGCGACGGTGACAACGGCGCTCGTTGCCGAGATCCTCGTCGGCTCGGTCGAGGTCTTCGCGGATCAGGTCGGGCTCAGCGAGTTCTTCGTCGCGGCCGTGATCATCGCCATCGTCGGGAACGCAGCCGAGCACGGTGGCGCCGTCGTCGTGGCCTATCGCGGCAAGATCGCCCTCGCTGCGGAGATCGCGCTCGCGTCGGCGGCGCAGGTGGCCGTCTTCCTCATCCCGGCCGTCGCCCTCCTGTCGTGGCTGATCGATCCGCTCGCGCTGTCGTTCCGCCCGGTCGAGATCGCGGCGCTCGCTGCTGCGACCGTGTACGCGGCGGCGCTCCTCTGGAGCGGTCAGTCGAGCCGCCTGCGCGGCTTCTTGCTGCTCGGCGGCTACGCCGTCGTCGTCGTCGCGTTCTACGCCGCGGGCGATCGCTGAAGCTCGCGAGAAGCTCCTGTAAAGATCGTCTGAAGCCCCGTTTTCGCCCGTGCGGCGGTCGGGTATTGGTGGTCAATGGCGCTTCGAGTAGCGATTGCCGCCGTGTGCGCGCTCGCAGTCGCCGCGGCCCTTCCGTCGGAGAGGGCAGCCGCGGCGCCGGGCGTCCAGTTCGGTATCCAGGACGACGCCTGGCTCGAGTTCGGGCCAGGCACCCTGCGTGAGCGCGTCGCCGAGATCGACCGCCTCGGGCTCGACGTCGTGCGCGTGACGCTCAACTGGCACCGCATCGAGCTCTCGCCCGGACGCTACGACTGGCGCCGCTCGGATCGTCTCCTGCGCGCGCTCCGTGCTGCCCGGCTCGACCCCGTCGTGACGCTCTGGGGCACGCCCGAGTGGGCGAACGACGGCCCACCCAACGCACCTCCACGCCTCGGCTCCGACTTCGAGAGCTTCGCGAGCGCGGCCGCGACGCGATACCCGTTCGTGCGCCACTGGACGATGTGGAACGAGCCGAACAAGGCGATCTGGCTCAAGCCCGTGTCGGCGCGCGTCTACGTCTCGCGGATCCTCAACCCGGGCTACGCGGGCATCAAGGCCGCGAACCCGCGGGCGAGGGTGGCCGGCGGCGTGACCGCCCCGCGCGGCGGCAAGGGCGGAGTCCCGCCCGTGGACTTCATCCGCGCGATGGACCGCGCCGGAGCGCGCCTCGACGCCTACGCGCATCACCCGTATCCGGACTACCCGGGCGACACGCCGTTCGCGGGCGGCTGCGGGCACTGCAAGACGATCTCGATGTCCACTCTCGAACGCCTCCTGCGCGAGGTCGGCAAGGCGTTCCCGCGTGCGTCGATCTGGCTCACCGAATACGCGTACCAGTCGACTCCGGACCCCTTCGGCGTCAGCCCGCAGACGCAGGCGCGATTCGTCTCGGACGCAGCGCGCAGGGTGTTCGCGGCGCCGCGCGTCGAGATGCTGATCCACTACCTCTACCGGGACGAGCCGGATCTCGCGCGTTGGCAGAGCGGTCTCGAGACCGTGGACGGCGACGCGAAGCCGGCGCTGAACGCGACGATGCTCCCGCTGACCCAGGTGACGCGCAAGGGGCGGCGCACGACCGTCTGGGGCCAGGTGCGGCCGGGTAGCGGCCCGCAGGCGTACGTCCTCCAGCTTCGCGTCGGAGGCGCCTGGACCGCGGTCGGCGGGACGCAGAGGACCACGACGCGGGGCTACCTCAGGCGGGTCATCGACGCGCCGAAGGGGTCCCAGGTCCGTATCTGGTACCCGGCCCGCCGGCTCGCGAGCGCGACGCTCGTCGTCCGCTAGGCGCTGCGCGCGCCCGCCGTCGCTCCGACGAGGGCGGCCGCCGCTCCCTCGACCGCGCGCTCCACGTCCTCGTCGCGGATGTGCAGGTGCGTGACGGCACGAACGAGGTTCGGGTGGATCGTCGCCGAGAGCCCGACGCCGTTCGCCCTGAGACGGTCGAGTGCGTCCGCGGCACTCAGGCCGAGCGCTCCGACGTCGATCTGGACGAAGTTCGTCTCGACCCGTTCGAGATCGACCGGGATCCCGGCCGTGACGAGCCCCTCGGCGAACGTCCTCGCGCGAGCGTGATCGTCCGCGAGCCGCTCGACGTGGTGGTCGAGGGCGTACACGCCCGCCGCCGCCACGATCCCCGCCTGGCGCATCGCGCCGCCGAAGAGGTGCTTCTCGCGCCAGGCACGCTCCATGAGCTCCCGTGAGCCCGCGATGAGCGCGCCCAGCGGGCAGCCGAGCCCCTTCGAGAGGCAGAGCGTGACCGTGTCGAAGCGCGAGGCGATCTCGCCGGGCGCGACCTCCTGCGCCGCGGCCGCATTGAGCAGGCGGGCGCCGTCGAGGTGAAGGGCCAGGCCGTGCTCACGGGCTTCCGCGAGCACCGCGACGAGCTCGTCGAGCGGCCAGACGCGGCCTCCCGCGTTGTTGTGCGTGTCCTCGAGCGAGAGGACCGTCGCCCGCTGGTCCGCGACCTTCGTGCTCGGAGTGGCAGCGGCCCGGACCTGCTCGGGCGTGATCCGCCCGGCGACGCCCGGCAGCCCGCGCGTCACGAGCCCAGCGTGCGCGGCCGCGCCGCCGTACTCGTAGACGATGACGTGCGACGTCTCCTCGGCGAGCAGGACGTCGCCCGGCCGTCCGTGGAGCTTGAGCGCGATCTGGTTGGCCATCGTCGCGGTCGGGACGAACAGGGCCGCCTCCTGGCCGAGCAGCGCCGCGACGCGGTCCTGGAGCTCTGTGACGGTCGGGTCCTCGCGCTTCTGCTCGTCGCCGACGACGGCCGCCGCGATCGCCGCGCGCATCCCGTCCGTCGGCTGGGTGACCGTGTCCGAGCGAAGATCGACGAAGTCCATCGCGGGCCAGACGCTACCGTCAGACCATGGATCTCGCGCTTCTCGACCGCAAGCTCGCCGATCTCGGTGAGCCCGCGTACCGCGCGCGCCAGGTGTGGGAGTGGACCGCGCGCGGCGCGTCCTCGTACGACGAGATGACGACGCTGCCCAAGGCCGTGCGCTCGGCGCTCGCCGCGGACGTGCCGTTCTCGACGCTCGAGGTCGTCACGGAGCGCGTGTCGCGCGACGGCACGCAGAAGACGCTCTTTCGGACGCACGACGGGCATCCGGTCGAGACCGTTCTGATGCGCTACCGGGACGGCCGCCGCTCGCTGTGCCTCTCGTCGCAGTCGGGCTGTCCGCTCACGTGCACGTTCTGCGCGACCGGCGCGATGCAGTTCGGCCGGAACCTCACCGCCTCCGAGATCCTCGACCAGGCACTCCACTTCCGGCGCGCCGAGGCCGTGAACCACGCCGTGTACATGGGCATGGGCGAGCCGTTCCTGAACCCGGACGCCGTCCTTGCCTCCGCGTCGCGCCTGCCCGACGTCGGGATCACCCACCAGGCGCACGACGATCTCGACGGTCGGCTGGCTGCCCGGGCTCCGGCGGTTCGTCGACGAGGTCGAGCAGCCGATCCGCCTCGCACTCTCCTTGCATGCAGCGGATCCGTCGATCCGGTCCGAGCTGATGCCGGTGAACGACCGCTATCCCCTCGGCGAGGTTCTCGCGGAGTGCCTCCGGTATTTCGAGCTTCGCAGGCGAAAGGTCTTCGTCGAGTACGTGATGCTCGCGGGAGTCAACGACACACAGGCGCACGCGCGCGAGCTCGCCGCTCTCCTCGAGCCGAAGGCGTTCAAGGTGAACCTCATCCCGTACAACCCGACCGGGAGCTTCGACGGCTCGTCACGACCGGCGATCGAGGCGTTCAAGTCGGTGCTCGACCGCGCGCGCATCCCAGCCACGGTCCGGCTGACGCGCGGCCGCGACATCGAGGCGGCGTGCGGGCAGCTCGCGACGCGCGCCGCGTCAGTCGAAGGCGAAGCGGGTCGCGGTCCGCGGGTAGTCGGTCTCGAGCCACGCATACGCGAGACGCGGGCGGACCGCGTACCAGAGACCCTCGGGCCAGTCCGGGTCCGGCCGGAACGCGTACTTCGCCTCGTACGCGTCCGCCGCTGCCGCCTCCAGGCGAACGCGCTCCACCTGGCCCTCGACGATCACGACCTCGTCTCCGCTCTCGAGATGGACGACGACCCGCGGGTCACGCGCGAGGTTGCGGCCCTTGCGCGAACGGGGAGAGGTGCTGAAGAGGACCGCGTCGTCGATCCAGAGCCCCCAGACAGGCGCTGCGTGCGGGCTGCCGTCGCTCCGCGCAGTACCGATCCAGTAGTTGCGTGCCGCCTCGAGCCGCTCCTCGGCCCAGGTCCACGGGAGCATGCCCTCGGGTGAGTCCGGGACCCCGTAGCCCGGCGCGAAGCGCGGGCGGGTCGCGGTCGGCTCGAGCGCCACGATCGCCATCTTCGCAAGCTCTATGCTCGGGCCGTGGACGGAGACTCGCGGCAGCGGGTGACCGGCGTCGGCGGAGTCTTCTTCCGCGCGCGCGACCCCGAGGCCCTCGTCGAGTGGTACGCGGAGCACCTCGGTGTCCCGGTGGCGGGCGACGGCTACGTGATCTTCCCCGAGAGCCGAAACACGGTCTGGGCGCCGTTCGCCGAGGACACGGACTACTGGCCGTCCCCGAAGCAGGGAATGGTGAACTTCACCGTGCGCGACCTCGACGCGATGCTCGCCCAGCTCCACGCCGCGGGCGTTCCGGTCGACGAGAAGGTCGAGGAGCTCGAGTTCGGCCGCTTCGGCTGGGCGACGGACCCGGAGGGCAACCGCTTCGAGCTCTGGGAGCCGCGCGAGCCTTAGCGTTCCGTCGTCGCGTGCCGGCGCACGATCTGCCAACGACCGTCCCGGCGCACCCAGACGTCCGTGACGCGGAGCTCGCCACTGGCATCGCGATCGCCGAGCTTCGCCGTCTGCCGGTAGCGGGAGACGACAACGGCCGTGTTCCCGTAGAGCTCCGGGTCGATCTCGAGGTACGAGAACTCGTCGATCGCGTACGCGCCCGCCGCAGCCTCGAGCAACTCGTCGCGCGCCAGCGTGCCGGCGGCGCCGTCGAGACTGAACTCCTCGGCGAGCAGCGAATCCAGGCGTGCCGTGTCGTGCTCCTGCACGGCGCGGACGAGGTCGTGCGAGAGCCCGACGAGCTCTTCGGCGACGGCGACCGACGCGGCCGTCACTCCGCCTCCACCAGCCCCGGCTCCACGCGCGCTGCCGCCTCGTCGAAGCGGTAGCGAACGATCGGCTGCTTCACCGCGCGAACCTCGTCGAGCCGGCGCACCGGCCGCCCGTGTGGCGCCTCGTGCAGGAGGTCGGGCTCCGTCGCCGCCTCCTCCGCGATCCGCCGCATCGCGTCGACGAACCCGTCGAGACGCTCCTTCGGCTCCGTTTCGGTCGGCTCGATCATGAGCGCCTCGGGCACGACGAGCGGGAAGTAGACGGTCGGCGGATGGATGCCGTAGTCCATGAGCCGCTTCGCGACGTCGAGCGCCGTGATCCCGTGCTCCCGCTTCAGCGTGCGCGCGGAGAGGACGAACTCGTGCATGCAGTGGCGGTCGTACGGCAGGTCGTACGCGTCGCGAAGCTGCGCCAGGAGGTAGTTCGCGTTCAGCACGGCGACCTCGGACATCTCCCGCAGCTCCGGCCCGTACGCACGGATGAACGCGTATGAGCGGACGAAGACCCCGAACGGGCCGGCGAACCCGCGCACGCGCCCGATCGACTTCGGCTTGCCGGAGTCCAGGCGGTACTCCTCGCCCTCGCGCACGACCCGAGGCACCGGGAGGTAGGGCTCGATCGAGTCCCGAACGGCCACCGGGCCGCCACCCGGCCCGCCGCCTCCGTGGGGCTGCGAGAACGTCTTGTGGAGGTTGTAGTGGACGATGTCGAAGCCCATGTCGCCGGGTCGCGAGATGCCGACGACCGCGTTCAGGTTCGCGCCGTCGTAATAGAGGAGCGCGCCCGCATCGTGGAAGATCCGCGCGACTTCCTCGATGTTCTCGTCGAAGAGCCCGAGCGTCGAGGGGTTCGTGAGCATGAGGCCGGCCGTGCGCTCGTTGACCTTCGCCCGCAGGTCTTCGAGGTCGAGGTTGCCGCGCGCGTCGGTCTCGACCTTCTCGAGCTTGTACCCGGCCATCGTCACGCTGGCGGGGTTCGTCCCGTGCGCCGTGTCGGCGGTGATGATCGTGTCCCGCTCCTCGCCACGGTCCGCGAAGTACGCGCGCATGAGCATGAGCCCGGTCAGCTCGCCCTGCGATCCGGCGGCGGGCTGGAGCGTCACCGCGGGGAGCCCCGCGATCTCGCCGAGGATCTCCTGCAGCCGCCACATGAGCTCGAGCGCGCCCTGTGCGGCCTCGTCCTCCTGATACGGGTGGAGGTCGCGGAACCCCGGGAGCGCGGCCAGCCGCTCGTGCACGCGGGGGTTGTGCTTCATCGTGCAGGAGCCGAGCGGGTAGAAGCCCGTGTCCACGCCGAATGTGCGGTCGGCCAGCGTCGTGAAGTGGCGGACGAGCTCCGGCTCGGACACCTCGGGCAGCCGCGGCGGATGCGACCGGCGGAGCGCGTCGGGGACGTCTGGGACAGGCAGGTCCGGCCTCGGCGGTCGTCCCGCACGCCGACCCGGCCGCGAGCGCTCGAAGATGAGCGGCGTATCGGGCCACTCGCGACCCGGCTCCTGGGCGCTCATCCGCACACCTCCTCGAGCACGGTCGCGAGCCGGTCGACGTCCTCGACCGTCTTCTTCTCCGTCACGGCGACGAGCAGAACGTCGTCCATGCGCTCGTAGTCCCGCCCCAGCGCGTATCCGGGGTGCACGCCGTGCTCGCGGGCACGCTGCACCACCTCGCGGGCCGGGATCGGAGTCCGGAAGGCGATCTCCTTGAAGACCTGTGCGTCGAATGCCGGCTCGAGCGGGATCCGCTCGCGGGCGTACTGGGAGAGCGCGAGGCAGGTCTCCCCCACCTCGCGGAGCCCCTCCGGTCCGAGCCACGAGAGCGTCGCGAGACCCGCGAACGCGAGCAGCGTCTGATTCGTCGTGATGTTCGACGTCGCCTTCTCGCGGCGGATGTGCTGCTCGCGCGTCTGCAGCGTGAGGACGAACGCGCGGCGTCCGTCGAGATCGACCGTCTCGCCGACGATGCGGCCCGGCATCCGCCGTATGAGGTCGTTGCGCGCCGCGAGGAAGCCGTAATGGGGGCCGCCGTACGACTGCCAGTTGCCCGCCGCCTGGCCTTCGCCGATGGCCATCGCGCAGCCGTAGGCTCCTGGCGCCTCGAGGACTCCGAGCGACATGGGATCGACGTGTGCGATCGCGAGCGCGCCCGCGTCGGCGGCAGCCTCGGCGAGGTCCGGCGCCGGTTCGAGGCAGCCGAGGAAGTTCGGCTGCTGGAAGATCACGGCGGCTGCGTCTTTCGCTGCCTCTCCGAGATCGTCGGGGTCCGTGACACCGCCCCGGTGGGGCACCTCGACCACGTCGAGCCCGAAGCCCGGCGCGTACGTCTTCACGACCTGGCGCACCTGCGGATTCAGCGCCTCCGCGAGCACGACCTTCCGGCGATCGGTCACGTGCCGCGCGACGAAGCACGCATCGGCCGCGACCGTCGCGCCGTCGTACCCGGACGCGTTGGACACGTCCATTCCCGTGAGCTCGCAGACCACGGTCTGGTACTCGAAGATCGCCTGCAGCACGCCCTGGCTCATCTCGGGCTGGTACGGCGTGTACGCCGTCAGGAACTCGCCACGGGACAGGACGACGTCGGCGACCGCCGGCACGTAGTGGTCGTAGATCCCCGCGCCGAGGAACGAGAGCTCCTCCGCGGTCGAGACGTTGCGCCCCGCGAGCTCCTCGATATGCCGCACGAGCTCCGGCTCGCCGAGCGCGGGAGGCAGGTCGAGCTCGCGGCCGAGCCGTACGCCCTCCGGAATCTGCTCGAAGAGCTCGTCCACGGAGGAGACGCCGATCGCGGCGAGCATCTCGTCGCGGTCGGCGTCGGTCAGAGAGAGGTAGCCCACTGCTAGCTCACTGCTCGGCGACGTGCGCCTTGTAGGCGTCCACGTCCAGCAGCTGGTCCACCTCGGCCGCGTCGGACATCCGGATGCGGATGAGCCAACCGTCGCCGTACGGATCCTCGTTGACGATCTCGGGCTCGTCGACCGCCTTCTGGTTCACCTCGAGCACCTCGCCGGAGAGCGGCGAAACGACGTCCGAGACGGCTTTGACGGATTCGACCTCGCCGTACGGCGCGTCCTTCGACACGGTCAGTCCGGCTTCCGGCGCCTCGAAGTGCACGAGCTCGCCGAGCGCGTCCTGTGCGAACCACGTGATGCCGAGCACGGCCACGTCCCCCTCGATCCGCGCCCAGTCGTGCTCGGAGTGGTACTTCAGGTCCTCCGGATAGCTCTCGGCGGCTGCCACCTGACTAGGGCTCCTTCCGGTAGATCGGCTTCTTGACGACCCGGGCGCGCCGCGGCTTTCCCCTCACGTCGATCACGATCTCCGAGTCGGGCTGCGGCGCCCTCCACGGGAACGTACGCCATGCCGATGCCGCGGTCGAGCATCGGGGAGTGCGTACCCGACGTGACCTCGCCCCCGCCCTCGACGGGCATGCCCTGGCGGGGGATCGCCTTCTCCTCCATGACGAACGGCACGAGGCGCTGCTCGGGACCCTGTTCCTTGATCCGCCGAAGCTCCTCGACTCCGGTGAAGTCCTTGTCCAGGCTGCACGCCCAGGCGAGCCCGGCGGAGATGGCGTCGGTCTCCTGCGTGATGTCGTTGCCGTGCAGCGGGTAGCAGACCTCGAGCCGGAGCGTGTCGCGCGCGCCGAGCCCGCACGGAACGGCGCCGCGCCCGAGAACGGCGTCCCAGAGCGCCGCCGCGTCGTCCTCGGCACAGCACAGCTCGACGCCGGGCTCTCCCGTGTAGCCCGTGCGGCTGACCATGGCCTCGATGCCGTCGATCTCGCCCATGGCGTGCGTGAAGGCCGGCGCCTCAGGGAGGCCCAGACGCTCGAGGGAGCGCGGGCCCTGCACGGCGACCAGGCCGTACTCCTCCGACGCGTCGCGCACTTCCGTCCCACGCGGCTCGCGGTCCTTGAGCCACTCGTAGACGATCCCGCGGTTCGACGCGTTCACGACGAGCAGGTACTGGCCGTGCCCGAGCCGGTAGACGATGAGGTCATCGACGATGCCGCCGGCTTCGTTCGTCAGGAGCGTGTACTGCGCACCTCCGTCCTCTAGCCGCGCGGCGTCGTTCGAGAGCACGCCCTGGAGGAAGTCGAGCGCCGTCGGGCCGTCGACGTGGATCTCGCCCATGTGGGAGACGTCGAAGGCGCCCGCGTCCGTCCGCACTGCCCGGTGCTCCTCGATGACTCCCTCGTACTGAACGGGCATCTCCCACCCGGCGAAGGGAACCATTCGCGCGCCCGCTTTCTGGTGGCGCGCGTACAGAGGCGTGCGCTTCAGCGTGGCCTCCACGACGGCGACGACTCTAGCGACTCGAGGCCGCCGTGTGACCCGGGCTAGTCCTCCTTGAGGAAGGAGGGAATGTCGATCTCGACGTCGGTCACGCTCGGGCCGGTCATCGCCGGTCGCCGCTCGCGGTCCGACGCCTCGGTGCCCGGCTCGCGGCGCCTGCGCCTCGGCCGTCCTCCGAAGCCCGTCGCAATCGCGGTGACGCGGACGTCGTCGCCCATTGCATCGTCGATAACCGCCCCGAAGATCACATTCGCGTTCGAGTCCGCGGCGCTCGTAACCACCTCGGCCGCCTCGTTCACCTCGAACAGGCCGAGATCGGAGCCGCCCGTGATGTTGAGCAGGATCCCGGTCGCGCCGTCGAGCGACGTCTCGAGCAGTGGCGAGGAAATCGCCGCGCGTGCCGCCTCGACCGCGCGGTTCTCACCGCGCGCGACACCGATGCCCATGAGCGCCGAGCCTGCGTCGCGCATGATCGTCCGCACGTCGGCGAAGTCGAGGTTCACGAGCCCCGGGACCGTGATCAGGTCGGTGATGCCCTGAACGCCCTGGCGGAGGATGTCGTCGACCATGCGGAACGCGTCCGTGACGGGCGTCGTCCGCTCGACCACCTGCAGCAGCCGGTCGTTCTCGATGACGATGAGCGTGTCGACGTTGTCGCGCAGGTTCTGGATGCCTACCTCGGCCTGCTCCGCGCGAAGGCGGCCCTCGAACGCGAACGGCCGCGTGACGACTCCGACGGTGAGCGCGTCCAGCTCGCGACCGATCTCGGCGACGACCGGCGCACCACCGGTGCCAGTGCCACCGCCCTCCCCTGCAGTGACGAACACCATGTCGGCGCCCTTCAGTGCCTCCTTCAGCTCGTCCCGGCTCTCCTGCGCTGCGGCGAGCCCGACCCGCGGGTCCGCACCGGCGCCGAGGCCGCGCGTTGCCTTCGAGCCGACGTGGATCTTCACGTCCGCGTCGACCATCAGGAGCGCCTGCGCATCGGTGTTCACCGCGACGAACTCGACGCCGGACATCCCTGCCTCGACCATGCGGCTCACGGCGTTCGAGCCGCCGCCGCCGACGCCGACGACCTTGATGACCGCGAGATAGCTACCGGATTGATTGCTCATGTCTCAACCTGTCTGAAGCTGAAGCTCGTATTGAACGTGCGGTTTCGGCGCACCCTTCGCCTTCGAGGGTAGGCCTCCTTCCCGGCGCTGTCAATGGAACCATCAGGGCTCGACCGTCGACGAACTCTCACTCTCAACCTGAGAGTTGAGGTATTGGCTGGCCACCGGACGCTCGGGCACGCTCACGTCCAGGTAAAGCATCCCGTCGTCGAGGAGTGGAGCGACCTTGGCCGCGACGGCGAGCTTCACGAGAAGGTCCGTCGGCGCGCCGAGCGTTATCTCGACGCCCGAGTGGAGCACGACGACGAGCCCGGAGGGCGTCGTGCGCACGGCCTTCACCCTCCCCGGGATCCGCACCTCCCTGAGCCCGGCGAAGACACGCGTGACCGGCTCGTAGGAGGTGGGTAGCGACCGTCCGAGCTCGACGGGGACCTTGCGCGGAAGCCAGAGCCTCGGCAGCCCCGGCTCGGCGCGGAGGTCGATCCTCCGTATCACGCGGCTCGATCCGCTCACGAGCCAGGCGTCGTCGCCCCGTCGGGCCACGCCCACGGGCCAGACCGGCGCGACACGGATCACGAGCGTGTGCGGGAATGCGCGGTCGACCGAGGCCGCGGCCACGGACGGGAGGGCTCGCACGGAGCCCTCGATCGCGGCCGCGTCGACGTCCAGGAGGCTTGTCCCCACGGCAGTCCGTGCGACCCGCTGTACCTCGCGCGTGACCTGGGGCGGCGCTCCACGCACCTCGATCTCCTGTACGGCGAAGACCGAGGTCTCGCGAGCGACCCAGTAGCCGCCGAGCGCGACGACCAGGATCGCGAAGGCCGCGAGGAGAGAGCGGCCGGAGGGAACGAGCCGAACCAGGTCGAGGCGATCGCCGACGGCCGACCGCGGCAGCGGGACGACGGCGCTTTCCGCGCGTGCACGCCGGCGCGATCCCGGCTCGGTTCGTCCCCCACCGGCCATGGGAGACGATTCGCCGCGCGCGGCGGCCCTCCTACGTCAGTGCCGGAAGCTCGAACGCGCCGAGGAAGACGACCTCCCGCTCGAGCTCGACACCGAACTGCTCGAGCGCGCGCCGACGTGCCTCGGCCATGAGCGCGAGACAGTCTGCAGTGGTCGCGCCGTCCGCGTTCTCGATGAAGTTCGCATGCATCGGCGAGATCATCGCCCCTCCGAGCCGGTGGCCCTTGAGGCCGCACTCCTCGAGCATCCGGCCCGCGCCGATCGACCCCTCGGGATTCTTGAAGACGCTTCCGAACGTGCGCTTGTTCGTCGGCTGCGTGGCCTTCCGTCGCGCGATCAGGTCGGCGACCGTGCTCCTGATCTCGGCCTCGGCGCGATGCTCGAGCCGGTACTCGACGAACGCGACGACGTCGCCGTCCGCCAGCTCGGAGTGCCGGTAGGAGAGACCGAGCTCCTCGGGCGAGAGCCAGTCGGAGCCGGCGGCTCGGGAGACGAGCGCGCGCTCGAGGATCTGCGACCAGTCGCGCTCGTAGGCGCCCGCGTTCATGCGCACGCCGCCGCCTGCCGTCCCCGGGATCGCGCACGCGAACTCGAACCCGCCGAGCTCGGCCGCGCGCGCGCGATGGAGGCAGACAGCGTTCGTCGCGCCGCCGCCTGCAACGAGCAGGTCGCCGCGCGCCTCCGCGGACGCGAGCTCACCCTCGAGCCGGATCACGACCGCCTCCACGCCCTCGTCCGCGGCGAGTAGGTTCGACCCGAGGCCCACGACGGCGACCGGCAGCCCCTCCCCATCGGCGTAGGCGAGGACGGCCTCGAGCTCGGCGAGCGAGCGGGGACGTGCCAGCGCCTTCGCCGGCCCGCCCGTGCCGATCGTCGTCAGGCGCGCGAGAGGCGCGCCGCGTTCGAGGTTCACCGGCTCCCGAGCCCCTCGACGATCGCCCGCGCGATGCGCCACGGCTCACCGACGCCGAGGGTCACGACGACGTCGCCGGGGCGCGCCCACGACAACGCCACCTTCGACGCGTCCTCGAGCCCGGGCGCCCAACCGCGACGCACGCCATCCGGCACGTGGTCGAGCACCAGCTTCCCGGTCACGCCCGGCCGAGGCGCGTCCCGGCCGCCGATGACGTCCGTCACGACGGCCGCGTCCGCGATCCCGAGCGCGTCGCCGAGCTCCTGCGCGAGGTGTCGGGTGCGCTCGTAGACGTGCGGCTGGTAGACGGCGACGACGCGCCCCTTCGTGATCGTGCGGGCCGTCTCCAGCGTGGCGGCGATCTCCGTCGGGTTGTGCCCGTAGTCGTCGAACACCCGGATACCACCCCCCTCGCCCACCAGCTCGAAGCGCCGGTCGACGCCGGCGAACCGGGAGAGAGCACCTTCCGCCTCGCCCCGGTCGACTCCGGCGAGGCTCGAGCGCCGCGAGCGCGGCGGCGGCATTCCGGCGGTTGTGCTCGCCCGGCACCGCAAGCGCGCCGTCGAACGGCTCCAGCTCGGGGCCGCGTACGACCGACGGCACCTGCGCCAGCCAGTCGTCGAAGAAGCTGTCGAGCTCCGCCTCGGAGGCGAACGTGGCGTGGTGGTCGAGCTCGACGTTCGTCAGGACCGCGATCTCGGGGCGGAGGAGCTCGATCGAGCGGTCCGACTCGTCGCCCTCGACCACGAGCCAGCCCGAGCCCGTCCCGGCGTTCCCGCCGAGCTGGGGCACGACGCCCCCGACGATCCAGGAAGGGTCGGCGCCGAGCTCGCGGAGCACGAAGGCGATCATCGACGCGGTCGTCGTCTTGCCGTGGGCGCCCCCGACGACGATCGCCCGCCGAAGCGACACGAGCTCGGCGAGGAGCTCGGCCCGCGGCCGGCCCTCGACGCGCCCCCGATGCGCGGTCGAGACGACGACCTCGAATCCGGACGGCGGCGCCGGCTCGCCGCCGACGTCGACGGCAACCCCGTCGAGCGTCTCCATGAAGATCGTCTCGCGGAGGTCCCAGCCGCGCACCTCCGCCCCCCACGCGCGCGCGATGTTCGCGTACGCCGAGAGCCCTGCGCCTCCGATGCCGACGAAGTAGATCCGCCGGCCCTCCAGCGGCCGGTCGCTCACGACGACCTCCACGCTCGGCGGCGAGGCGAGCCGCACGAGCTCGTCGGCGATCTGCTCCGCAGCATCCGGCCGGGCCAGCGCGCGCATCGCCTCGCTCATCCTCCGGAGACGTTCGGGATCGTCGAGCAGCTCGTCGACAAGGGCCGGGACGCGGTGCAGCTCTTCCTGGCGCACGACGACTGCCCCGCCGCCCTGCTCGAAGTGGACGGCGTTGAGGAACTGGTGGTCGGCCGTCGCATGCGGGTACGGGACGAGGATCGTCGGCGTCCCGGCAGCGGCCAGCTCCCAGACCGTTCCACCGGCTCGCGAGATCGCGAGATCAGGCGCCGCGAGCGCCTCGCCAAACCGCTGCACGCTCGGAAGCAGCACGTAGTCGCTCCGCGTCACCTTGGGCCGCAGGTCCGGAAAGTCGCGGTCGCCGGCGATGTGCAGGACGGCCGGGCCTGACTCGCCGTACGTCTCGACGACGAACTCGTTCAGCGCCTGGGCGCCGGCCAGCCCGCCGAACACCGCGAGGACGGGCTTGTCCTGCGGGAGCCCGAAGGCGGCGCGGCTCGCTTCGCGGTCGGCGCCGAGGTGGTCACGGGGTATGGGACGACCGACGACGCGGTACTTCCCCGCGTCCCGGCCGGGCATTTCGTATGCGAGGAACACGCGGCGCGCGAGTGGCGCCGCGAGCCGGTTCGCGAGACCGAGGTGCGCGTCCGCCTCCGTCAAGGCCGCGGGGACGCCTTTGATGCGAGCCGCCACGACCATGGGGCCGGCTACATAGCCGCCACCGCCGAGGACCACGTCGGGCGAGCGGCGGCTGAGGATGCGCAGGCAGGCGAAGGGAGCGCGCAGTGCACGCCAGATCGCGCGCACGAGGTCGAGCCCGAGCTTGCGGGGGAAGCCCGAGACGGAGAACGTGTCGAGCTCGAAGCCGGCCTCAGGAACCAGACGCGACTCGACGCGGTCTGGCGACCCGGCGAACGTCACTGTTACTCCGCGTTCGCGGAGCGCTTCCGCGACGGCGAGAGCCGGCCGAACGTGGCCTGCGGTCCCGCCGGCCGCGATCAGGCACACGAGCTTGGACGACTCGCTCATTCACGGCGATGTTAAGGAGAACGCCCACGGACACGAGCAGCACGACGAGGCTCGACCCGCCGTAGGAGACGAACGGGAGCGGAATGCCCGTGAGCGGTGCAATGCCGAGCACGGCCGCGAGGTTGATGCCCGCCTGCCCGATCACGAGCGCCGTCAGCCCGGCGGCGAGGAGCTTCCCGAACGGATCGCGGCAGCGGAGCGCGATCCGAAAGCCCGCGTACCCGAACGCCGCGAAGCAGCCGACGACGAACACCGAACCGAGGAGCCCGAGCTCCTCGCCGACGACGGCGAAGATCATGTCCGTGTGGGCCTCCGGGAGGTAGAGCGCCTTCTGCGGACCTTCGCCCAGGCCGACTCCCGTCCAGCCTCCCGACCCGATCCCGATCATCGCCTGGATGATCTGGAAGCCCGAGTTCTGCGCGTCGCTCCACGGATCGAGGAAGCTGAAGACGCGGGCACGCCGGTAGGGCTCCGCCCAGATCGCGAGCAGCCCGACGGCTGCTGCCAGGAACGTCGCGCCCACGAGGAGCCGCATCGGCACCCCGGCGACGAGGAGCAGCGCCAGCATCATCACGCAGAGCGAGATCGTCGTCCCGAGGTCGGGCTCGAGGACGATCAGGGCGCAGAAGATCCCGGTGAGGATCCCGAGCGGCCGCAGCAGCTCGCCGAACGTCCGCGGCGGCGGTCGCCGCGAGAGGTGAAAGGCCGTGAAGAGGCAGAGCGCAAGCTTCGCGAGCTCGGAGGGCTGGAAGCTTGCCGGGCCGAGGATGAACCAGCGGTGCGCCCCGTTCACGGCCGGCGACGCAACGAGCACTGCGGCACAGAGCGCGAGCGCCGCGAGGAGCAGCCCCGGCGCGAGATAGCGCAGCCGGTGATAGTCGAACCGCGCGGCAAGGCTCATGAGGACGATGCCGAGGATCGCGTACACGGCCTGCCGCTCGATGTAGGCCATGGAGTCGCCGTTCCCGAGCGCCGCCGCGGCCGAGGTGGCGCTATAGACCATGACGAGACCGAACGCGACGAGGCCGAGCGTGACGAGGGTCAGCAGGCGCTGGTCGAACCGTCCCTCGGCGGAGGCGGAACGCGTCACCCGAGCCCCTCCACGAGCCGCCGGAACGCGTCGCCGCGCGCCTCGAAGTTCTCGAACTGGTCGAAGCTCGCGCATGCCGGCGAGAGCAGGACGACGTCGCCCGGCGCCGCGGTCCTCGACGCGGCGGCGAGCGCCGCGGGCAGGTCTCCCGCCTCCAGATGTGACACACCCGCGTCCGACAGGGCCGCGCCGAGCTCGGGTGCCGCCTCGCCGATGAGATACGCGCGGTCGCCCGGCTTGAAGGCCGCTGCCAGCTCGTCGTACGGCTCCGCCTTCCCGCGCCCGCCCAGGATCACGTGCACCGTCGAGTCGGGGAACGACGCGAGGGCGCGACGGGCGGCGGCCGCGTTCGTCGCCTTCGAGTCGTTCACGTAGCGGACGCCGCCGACCTCTCGCACGAGCTCGATGCGGTGCGGCACGCCCGGGAACGTGCGAAGCGCTTCCGCGATGGCGTCGTCCGGGATCCCCGCGACGCGCGCAGCGGCCGTGGCCGCCGCGGCGTTCTCGCGGTTGTGCGGGCCGGGGATCCGCGGCTCGGCGGGAAGCGGGTCGTCCCACTGGAACTCGACCCGCACGGCGCCGCCCGGCACCTCCCCGAACCCGCGCGGCAGGATCGCGGTGTCGTCCTCCGTCTGCTGCTCGAACATGCGGAGCTTTGCGTCCATGTACCACTCGAACGTGCCGTGACGGTCGAGGTGGTCGGGCTCGAGATTGAGGAGCACGCCGATGCGCGGACGGAGGAGCTCGACGTCCTCGAGCTGAAAGGACGACAGCTCGCACACGATCCAGCTGTCCGCGGGAACCGAGCCGACGAGCGAGGTCAGAGGGCGGCCGATGTTGCCCGCGACCTCGACGGGCGTGCCGGCGGCCCGAAACATCGCCCCGAGGAGCTCCGATGTCGTCGTCTTCCCGTTCGTCCCGGTGACGCCGAGCACGGGGTTCGGGAGCAGCCGCGCGCCGAGCTCGATCTCGCTCCACACCGGAATCGCACGCGTGCGCGCACCGGCGACGAGCCGCGTCTCCCCCGGGACGCCCGGGCTCTTCACGAGCAGATCGGTCCCCTGCAGCAACGTGTCCTCCTCGTCTCCAAGGTGAAGTTCGACACCGAGGTCCGCGAGCCTTCCGAGCTCCGCGTCGCCTTCGAGACCCGCGTCGCGGTCGTACGCGACGACGGTCGCCCCCTGGCCGAGCAACGCCTCGGCGGCCGCTTTCCCCGAGCGGGCGAGGCCGACGACGAGGACGCGCCTGCCGCGGAGCCCGGGATCGGCGCTCATTGCTGGAAGAACTGGAGGAAGTCGCGGTAGAAGAGCGCGAAGCCGGAGGCGCAGAGGATCGCGCAGACGATCCAGAACCGCACCATCACCTTCGTCTCGGACCAGGCCTTCATCTCGAAGTGGTGGTGGATCGGCGCGATCAGGAACACGCGTCTCCCGGTGCGCTTGAAGCTGACGACCTGGATGATCAGCGAGAGCACCTCGATCACGAAGATGCCGCCGATGAGCAGCAGGAGGATCTCGGTGTCCGTCACGATCGCGAACCCCGCGATCGCGCCGCCGAGGGCGTGCGAGCCGGTGTCGCCCATGAACACCTCGGCCGGAAAGGCGTTGTACCAGAGGAATCCGATCGTCCCGCCGATCAGGGCGGCGGCGAGCGTCGCGAGGTCGAGGAGCGACGTCGCTTCGCGTCGCCGGGGTCGCCCGAGCGCAGCCAGGAGATCCCGGCGATCGCGAGGAAGGTCAGCAGCGCGATGGTGGCCACGCCCGGCGAGCAGCCCGTCGATCCCGTCGGTGAGGTTCGCGCCGTTCACCGTGCCGGCGATGACGAGGAAGAGGAACGGGTAGTAGAAGACGCCGAGATCGACGGTCCATCCCGCGACCGGGATGTAGAGCGAGGTGTCGAAGCCGGCCGTCTCGCGCAGCAGCAGCGCCGCCACGACCGTGAGCATGGCGATGAAGACCATCTTCCAGCGACCGCGCAGCCCGAGCGAGTGCTTCCGGCGGAGCTTCAGGTAGTCGTCGGCGAACCCGATCGCGGCGCAGCCGAGCGTGATGAAGAGGACGGTGAGCGCCTCGGTCGTGTACTGGGAGAGCACGAGGAACGGGATTAGCGCCGAGCCCACGATGAGGACGCCGCCCATCGTCGGCGTTCCCTGCTTCACGGCGTGCGTCGCCGGTCCCTCCGCGCGGATCTGCTGTCCCAGGTTCCGCGCCCGTAGCCTCTCGATGAACTTGGGCCCGATCACGACGGCGGCGACCATCGCGAGCAGGCCCGCTATCAGGACGGGGACCATGCCTCGGCGAAGTTCGCTATCTCGCCTGCGATGCCTTCGAGCCCGACGGCGCGCGACGCCTTGACGAGGACGGCGTCTCCCGGCTCGATCACGGCACTGGCGGCTCCGGCCGCGTGCTCCGCGTCGGGCACCCAGGCGACGGGGTCGTATGCGCGAGCGCTCTCCCCCACACCGACGACGTCGACGCCGAGATCCTTCGCGAACAGGCCGATCTCGGCGTGGAACGCGCTCGACCCCTCGCCCAGCTCTGCCATCTCGCCGAGGATCGCCACCTTCCGGCGCTCGCCCGCGCGCTCGGCCAGATGCTCGAGAGCAGCGCGCATCGAGTCCGGGTTCGCGTTGTAGGCGTCGTTGATCACGAAGCCGCCCCCCGCGAGCGGAAGCTCCTCACCGCGCCACGGGGAGAACGCGATGTCGGGGACACCGTCGCCCGCCCGCTCGAGCGGAAGGCCGAGCGCCGCGTAGGCGTGGAGCGCCGCGAGCGTGTTGAGCGCCTGGTGGCGCTGGGTGAACGGGAGCTCGAGCTCGACGACCTGGCCGTCGAGACGGAACCTGCCGTGGCCGTTCTCGAGCTCGAAGTCGTTCGGACTGAAGCGGCGAACCTCGATGTCCCCGCGCTTCAGATGCGGATCGAGCTCCCGCGCACTTTCCGGAACGACCGCAGTCCCTCCCGGAGGAAGCGCCGCGATCGCTTCGGCGTTCGCCGCGGCGACCTGCTCGACGGAGCCGAGCAGCTCGAGGTGCTCCGGGCCGATGCTCGTGACGAGCGCGATCGTCGGCCGCGCGATCGCGCACAGGTCGGCGATCTGACCGACGCCGCGCATCCCCATCTCGGCGACGACGACCTCTGTGTCCGGCTCGAGCCGGAGCATTGTGAGTGGCAGCCCGATCTCGTTGTTCAGGCTCCGCTCGGAGGCGATCGTCGGCACGTGCGCGGCCACGAGCGCGCGCAGGATGTCCTTCGTCGACGTCTTGCCCGTGGACCCGACCACCGCGACCACCTGCGCGCTGCTCCGCGAGCGGACGAGGCCGGCGAGCGCGGCCAGCGCAGCGTCCTGGTCGTCGGGGACGAGCGTGATCGCGCCACGCGCCCGAGCCTCGTCCACGTAACGGACGCCGGTGTTGAGCGCCACGAAGAGCTCGCCCGGGCCGACCTCCCTGGAGTCGGCCTTCACGGCGGTCACGACCGAAGCCGGCGCATCGCCCTCGAGCCGGCCCAGCTCGAGGGCGGCGATCTCTTCGAGTTGGATGGGGATCACGATCGCAGGCGGCTCAGTGCTTCCCGGGCGACGGTCCGGTCGTCGAACGGGTGCACGACACCGCCGACATCCTGACCCTGCTCGTGACCCTTGCCCGCGATCAGAACGACGTCTCCCGGCTCGGCGAGGCCGATGGCGCGCTCGATCGCAGAACGCCGGTCGGGATCGATCTCGACGCCGGTGCCGGAGCCCTGGAGCACGTCCTGGATGATCGCGAGCGGGCTCTCGGAGCGGGGATTGTCGGAGGTGACGATCGCGACGTCCGCGAGGTCGACGGCCACGCGCCCCATGAGCGGGCGCTTGCCCCGATCCCGGTCGCCGCCTGCCCCGAAGACGACGAGAACCCTGCCTTCCGTGAGATCACGCGCGGCGCCGAGAGCGGTCTCGAGCGAGTCCGGCGTGTGGGCGTAGTCGACGAGGACGGTGAAGGGCTGGCCCTCGTCGACCCGCTCGAAGCGGCCTGGCACGGCTTCGACCCGCGCGATGCCTTCCACGATCGCGTCCTCGTCGATGTCGAGGAGGAGCCCGGCCGCGACGGCGCCGAGCGCATTTGCGACGTTGAAGATCCCCGGAAGCGACGTCTCGATCTCCATCCCCGCCGCACGGAACGTGCTCCCGCCCGGTGTCAGCTCGACGTCCTCCGCGCGGATCTCCGCACCGTCGCCGAGCCCGAACGTGACGAGCGGCGCCCGGTGCACGCCCGCGAGCGACTCCGCCAGCCGCCGGCCCCACTCGCCGTCGACGTTCACGGCCGCCGGCGGCGGCTGCACGCCCGTGAAGAGTGCCTTCTTCGCGAGGAAGTACTCCTCCATCGTCCCGTGCAGATCGAGGTGGTCCTGCGAGAGGTTCGTGAACACGAGCGCGTCGAACCGCACGCGATCGAGCCGCCGGAGCGCCGCGCCGTGCGACGAGGCCTCGAGCGCGACGCTGCGGTCGCCCACGTCGAGCATCTCGCGGAAGAGCCGCTGGAGGTCGATCGACTCGGGCGTCGTGAACGGCGCAGGGCGCTTCTCGCCTCCGATCCTCCACTCGACCGTCCCGACGAGTCCCGCGCGGCGCCCCGCGGCCTCGAGAATCGCCTGCAGCAGGAACGCCGTCGTCGTCTTCCCGTTCGTCCCGGTCACGCCGACCACCTCGAGCTCCTTCGTCGGCTCCCCGAAGAACGTGTCGGCGGCGACCGCCATCGCAGCGCGGCTGTCGGGCACGACGAGCTGCGGGCTACCCACGTCGAGCTCCCGCTCGACGACCAGCGCCGCCGCGCCCCGCTCGAGCGCTTCCCGTGCGAGATCGTGGCCGTCCGCCCTGGCGCCGGGAACGCAGAAGAACAGGGCACCCGGCATGACGCTCCGCGTGTCGTAGGCGAGGTCGCCGATCTCGACCGGGTGGGCTCCGGTCACCTCGCCCGTCCTCACCTCCGTCGGGGCGAGAGCGCGGATCAGCGCCTCGAGCTCCACCGCCCCGGAAGGCTAGCCCACGAGCCCGCGGTCGCCCCTGGGCCTCGGTCGGCTCAGCGAGTCGCGGTCTCGGGCGCGTCCGGCGGCACTTCGAGGTGCTGGAGGTTGAAGCGGGCGATCTCCTTGAACGCCGGTGCCGCGACCTCGCCGCCGTAGAACGCGCCACGTGGCTCGTCCACCATGACCATGACCACGAGCCGCGGCTTCGTTGCCGGCACGAGCCCGACGAACGAGGCGACGTAGCGGGAGGTGGAGTACGTCCCGTCGGGATCGATCTTCGCCGCGGTACCGGTCTTCCCGGCGATCGTGTACCCGGGCACCGCAGCCTCGGTTCCCGTTCCCTCGAGCACGACGCCGCGGAGCAGCGAGAGCATCTGCGCCGAGACCCCGGTCGAGAGGATGCGCCTGCCGCGAGGGTGCGCGACGGTCACGCCGCCGACCCGCTCGATCAGGTGCGGCTCGACGAGCCGTCCACCGTTCGCGACGGCCGCGTACGCGCGTGCCATCTGGATCGGTGTGACCGCGATGCCGTGGCCGATCGGGACGGTGCCGATCGTCGAGCCCGACCACTGTTCGAGCGGCAACGCGAAGCCCGGCGACTCGCCCGGGAAGTCGATGCCGGTCGGCTTCCCGAAGCCGAACCGGTCGACCCAGGACGAGAGCCGCCCCTCTCCGAGCCTCTGCGCGACGGCGATGGTGCCGATGTTCGACGAGTACTCGACGATCTGGCGGACGTTGTAATTCACGGTCCCGCGCGTGTGAGCCTCCCGGATCACCCGATCGGCAACTCGCACCTGCGGGGGCAGGCGGAAGGTCGTCTGCGGCGTCACCGAGCGCTCCTCGAGTGCTGCCGCGACCGTGACGAGCTTGAACGTGGATCCCGGCTCGTAGGTGTCCGTGACGGCCCGGTTGCGCCGCCGGTCGGCGCGCGTCGTGGGGAAGCGGTTCGCGTTGTAGCCCGGTGCAACGGCCATCGCGAGGATCGCGCCGGTCTGCGGGTCCATCACGATCGCGGAGGCGGCCTTCGCCCCGTAGCGGCTCACCGTGTCTGCGAGGACGTCCTCGGCGTTCGCCTGGACCTGGTGGTCGATCGTCAGCCGGACGCTCTTTCCCGGCGTCTCCGGACGCATGCTGACGACGTCGAGCGCGCGGCCCTGTGAGTCCTTCACGACGGTCTGGCTCCCCGGTCGTCCGGAGAGCACCTTGTCGAGAGACCGCTCGAGGCCCTCGAGCCCCTTGTTGTCCATGCCCGCATAGCCGAGCACCACTGACGCGACCCGCTTCTGCGGGTACGTCCGCAGCTCCTCACGGAAGAAGCCGAGCCCGGGCAGCTTCTGCCGCTCGAGCTTCGCGGCGGCCAGCGGGTTGGCCTTGCGCGCCAGATACACGAAGCCCCTGGACTTGTCGGTGACAAGCGGATAGATCGTCTCCGGGTCGATCCGCAGAGCGCGCGAGACGGCGAGCGTCAACTCGTTCGGCTTCGTGATCTGGCGCGGGTTCGCGTAGACCGTGACCGCCTGCTCGCCGATGGCGAGCGGATCGCCGTTCCGGTCCGAGATCGTCCCGCGCGCCGCGGGGACGACGACGGTCTCACGATGCTGGCGTACCGCGAGCGCCGCGTACTCGGCGCCCATGACTGCCTGGAGCCAGAACGCGCGCGCGAGCGTCGCGACGAGCAGGATCGCGAAGACGGCCGCGAGGAAGACGATTCGTCGATTCGCGGCCGCGAGCTTCACTTCGGCCCCAACGTGACGTAGATCATCTCGTCGGGCTCGGCCTGGACGAGGCCGAGATCGTCACGGGCGGCCTTCTCGATGCGGGCCGTCGCAGCGGCACTCGAGATCCCGGCCCGGACGTTCGCCAGGTCGGCCTTGAGCTGCGTCCGCTCGCGGGAGACGCCGTCGAGCTCGAGGTTCAGCCGAAGCACGGCCACGTTCACCGCGACGACGCCGGCGAGAAGCGCACCGAAGAGCACGATCCAGAAGACGCCACCGGCGAAGAGCCGCGGCCGCGCCTGCTTCCGCTCCGAGCGGCTCTGCGAACGAGTCGCTCGCTTGCGGCGCGCGGCGCCGATCGCCTCTCGCTGCGCGACCGTCGACATCTATGAGTCCCCGACCTTCACGGCGGCGCGAAGGCGCGCTGAGGCAGCCCTCGGGTTGTGCTCGACCTCGTGCGCGGAGGGGCGCACGGGCTTCGTCGTCAGGAGGCGCGCCTCCGGCTCGCGCCCGCAGACGCAGATCGGAAGCTCAGGCGGGCACGTGCACCCGCGGGCGCGATCGCGCAGGAAGCGCTTCACGATCCGGTCCT
The DNA here is from genome assembly GCA_963793035.1 of uncultured Actinomycetes bacterium. Taxonomy (GTDB): domain Bacteria; phylum Actinomycetota; class Thermoleophilia; order Gaiellales; family Gaiellaceae; genus GMQP-bins7. The sequence continues at coordinate 1,006,890 of CAWBYI010000007.1, read as the reverse complement.
CGAGCGAGTGGAAGCTGATGACCGCCAGCCGACCTCCGGGGCGGAGCATCTCGAAGGCGGCGGGAAGCCCGGCCTCGAGCGACTCGAGCTCGTGGTTGACCTCGATCCGAAGGGCCTGGAACACGCGCTTGGCCGGATGCCCTTCGCCGAAGCGTGCCGGAGCCGGGATCGACGCGCGGACCACGTCGACGAGCTCGCCCGTGCGCTCGATCGGGGCCTCCTCCCGGCGCCGCACGATCCCGCGGGCGATCTGCCTCGCGTACCGCTCCTCTCCGTACTTCCGGAAGATCGTCTCCAGCTCACGCTCGTCCCAGGTCGCGAGCACGTCGGCCGCACTGAACTCGTCCGATGGATCCATGCGCATGTCGAGCGGCGCGTCAGTCGCATAGGAGAAGCCGCGCTCCGGCCGGTCGACCTGCATCGACGACAGGCCGAGATCGAGGAGCACGGCATCGGCTCGCACACCGTTCCCCCCGAGCTGGCCGAGGACGACGGCGTAGTCGCCGCGCAGGAACCGGAGCTGAACGCCGCGCGACGACGCCTTCAGCCGGTCGAAGTACGGCCGCACGGTCGGGTCGCGGTCTACCGCGACGAGCTTGCCTTCCCCCCGCAGGTCCTCGACGAGCAGGCGTGAGTGGCCTCCCGCCCCGAAGGTGCCGTCCACCACGGTCTCGCCCGGCTGCACGGAGAGGAGCTCGCGCACCTCATCCGTGAGGACCGGGACGTGATCAGCCGCGTTTGTCCGCAAGACGTTCGGCAACATCGCCCGCGCTCCCTTCGATCGCATTCAGATGGGCCGTCCAGGCGGCCCGGTCCCAGATCTCGACGTGGTCGTGGACGCCTGCCACGACGACGTCTTTCCCGATCCCGGCGTGCTCCGCGAGGTGCTGCGGAAGCAGCACGCGACCCTGGCGGTCGAGCTCGGCCACGGCAGCGCCGGCGAAGACGTACCGCTTCATCTCCCGCGCCTCCCGGCTGAGGGAGTCCAACTCGGCGATCCGCGCCATGTTCTCGTGCCACGTATCGCTGGGGTAGACGTCGACGTTCCGCTCGATCCCGCGGGCAAGGACGACGCCGCTCGCCAGCGAATGCCGAAAGCGCGCCGGCAACGTGAGCCGGTGCTTCTCGTCGAGGGTGTGCTCGTACTCGCCGTAGAACATGAAGGGCCGCTTTCGGTGGGATCTGTGTCCCCCACGATGCCCCACAGTACTCCACTTTCCTCCACCCTGCAACCCGATTCACCCATCGGGGGTTACAACGCGTATCGGCCGCAGATGTGCGAGAGGGCCCGTCTCCGGGCCCTCTCGACGTGCTCGTTCGAGTGCCGGCTCAGATCGCCACTGCGGCTTCGCGCGGCGGAGCGCTCTCGTACTCCGGGCGATACCCGAGCATCCGCCCGACCGGGGCGCCGAGGGCAAGTCCCGCACGCTGCATCCAGACGGGGATCATCGGCAGCCGCACGTCGTCGAAGTGGTGCTTCGCGATCACCGCGAGGCGGAGCGGGTTCGGCATGCCCTTGCGGTTCGTCCTGCCGTCGCCGGCGAGCGCGTACATCGTCGCGAGCAGCTGTTCGAACTGGAGCGCGGGACGCACCTCGCAGCGGAAGCGAGCGGCGCTCTCCCCGTTGTTCCAGAAGCGGTGGGCCGTTCCGGGCTCGACGACGACCTTCTCCCCTGGGCCCGCGATGATCGTCTTGCCGCCCGCCTTGAACCCGACCTCGCCCTCGAGGATCTCGAAGACCTCGGTCTGGTACGGGTGGATGTGGGCCGCGGCGACGAAGCCGTCGGGCTCGACGCGAACCTCGACGAGGACGTACTCGCCCTCGGTCTCGCTCGCAGAGCGGACGACGTGGACCGTCTCGCCGGTGACCGGGTTCTGAAGGGTGTCTCCGCTGCGGATCATCGTTGGCTCCTTTGGGTCGTCGGTGGAAGTGCTCTGTGTTGACCCAAGCCTCGCGTCGACCGGGCCGGCGCGCCGTGCGGCGATCCAGCCAACCGTGGTACGGAGAACCGCACGAACGTGTCGCGCCGGTAGCTACGTGCGCCCATGAACAGGAGAAGGCCCGAGCGGGGGCCTTCTCCTTGCCCTCAGGGGAGAGGCGACGAGCGCCTCTCCCCTGCCCGCATCAGACGAACTCGAGGCCGTGCCGAGGTGCAGCGGCGACGTACCGCGCCGCGACTTCCTCGATGTTGTCGGGTGGATCCTGCGCGCCGTTCGGAGCGCGCTCGAGCGTCTCCTCGAAGAAGCGCTCGATCCCTGCGGGCGTAAACGTGAGCACCAGCCTGGCCGTCTCGGTGCCGGCGTTGTGGAAGTTGTGCACTGTCCCTTTCGGCACGTTGACGAAGTCGCCAGGCCCGGCCGCGATCACCTCGTCGCCGAGCTTGAACTCGATCTCTCCCTCGACGAGATAGAACGTCTCGTCCTCGCGACGATGGATGTGTGGCGGCGGGCCTCCGCCTGGTGGTACGAGCGCCTCCATCACGAAGTACGCGCCGCCCGTCTCCTCCCCTGTGACGAGAAACGTGTAGTGATCCCCTGGCCCCCAGTACGCCGGGCCGGTGTCGACGGGACGGTGCAGCACTCGCGCGTGCGTCGTGCTCGGTGCTTCGGCAACGGTGGTCATGGCGCTGGTCTCCTTTCGCGCTTCGAAGTTCGTGGCCAGAGCTTCGTCGCCACGGGTTCTCACGCGAAGACGGAGCGCACCCGTTGCGTGGTGCGGATATCCGAACGCCGGGCTGCGGGTCGTCAGGCCGCTCCGCAGGCGCCGCAGTGGAACGCTCCCACGCGGCGCGGCTCGTGACACGTCGTGCACTCGCCGATCACGGAGCGCCCGCAGCCCTCGCAGTGCTCGCCGCCGCGCGCCGGGTAGCCGCAGAACGGGCACTCACCCTTGCGGACGCGGCGCTGCGGGACTCGCCGGGCCAGGTAGCGCTGTAGCCACCAGAAGGCGCCGAGCGTCAGCGCGATGCCCGCGATCGAGAGGACGAGGGGGCCGAGCTGCTCGACGTCGATGTGGTGGCCGACGTAGTCCCCGGCCATCACGAGGGCGAGGAGGGCCGAGAACCCGACGAGGGCGAACGCGACCGGCAGATAGCGCGAGCCCGAACGCCGCAGACGGATCAGCAGCCAGTACGCAAAGCCCATGGTCGTGAGGAGGAGCGCCAGGCGGACCAGGAACGTGATCAGCTCGCCGCGGAGCGAGGCGTCGTTCGCCTCGTCGGCCGCCCGTGCATAGGCGGCGTCCGCAGCCGGCCGGGTGGCTACGACCTCCGCGCGCGCTCGATCGACCTCCGCCTGCGCGGACGAGTAGGTCGACTCGGCGGCGCGGTACGCGGCCGCGAGCTCGCCGGAGGGCTGGTCGGCGTCGAGGGCAGTGCGGTATCGCTCGCGCGCGAGCTCGAGATCGACCCGAGACTGGGCGAGGGCCCGCTCGGCCCCGTCCAGCCGCTGCTGGGCTTCACTCGCGCGGCCGACTGCTGCGCGCTCTTCCGCCGTGAAGTATGCGTCGACGGACACGAGCTCGGACCGAACGACGTTGTCCACCTTCGCGTAGGCCCATGACCCGCCGATCAGGAAGAACACGGTCAGGACGAGCGCGAGGAGCTTCTCGGTCTTCGTGATCTCGATTTCCTCGAGATCGAGTCGACTCGCGTAGGTGCTCACGACTCTTCCCCCTTCGGAACGGTCCGTGGCCTGAGCTCGACGACGAGGTTGCAGTCGAGCGCGTTCGAGACGCGCAGCAGTGTGTCGATCCGCGGCGGCCGCCCCCCGCTCTCGAGCCGTGCGATCGCCGACTGCGTCGTGCCGCAAAGCGCGGCGAGCTCGGCCTGCGAGAGCCCGCGCGCCTGCCTCTGTGCCGCGACCTGCTCGGCGATCTGCGCGAAGAACCAGCCGTCCTCGGCGCCGGCGAGGCGCTCGCGGACACGCTCGAGGGAGACGGAAGCGCGGCGTCTGGGCGGTGTCGGCTCGGTCGTCGACATATCTCAATCACGCTATATAGCGCAATTGAGATAATTGTCAAGAGGGCAGCGGCACCGCCTCGGCGTGCACGCCCCGTCCCGCAAGCGCCCCAGCACCGCAGCGGGCGGCGAATGCGAGCGCATCGGACGTCTCGAGGCCGGCGCCGAGCGCAAACGCGAGGCCTGCCGCGAAGCAGTCGCCTGCGCCGTACGCGTCGACCACGGGGTTCGGCGTCTGGCCGCCCGCGAACGGCCCTCCGGGCTGAGCCCAGCCGCCGAGCGCACCCGATGTCGTGACCACGAGACGCGGCGCGGGGTCGAGGTCGCCGGCGCGATATCGCTCCGCCTCGTCCTTTCCGCTCCCGACGAGCGCGTCGAGCTCGACGGCGCCGCGGGCGAGGGTGCCGAGCACGCGAGCGGTAGCAACCAGCGCCTTCGCGCGGCGAGCACGGCGCAACGCATCCGCGTCCCCGGCGCAAAAGTAGACCGCGTCGCACCGCGCGAGCTCGTGCCACGGCAGCGCGGCGTCGTTCCCGCCGGGCTCGAGCCTCGGGCCGATGGTGGTAATCGTCCGCTCGCCCCCCTCGTCGACGTAGGTGAAGCCGCGTCGCTGGGGGGCGTCGACGTACGAGGCGTGGACGACGATCTCGCGCTCCTCGAGCGCCTTCTTCGCGCCTCTCCCGATCTCGTCGTCGCCGAGCGCGGTGAAGAACACGACTTCGTCGGCGAGCTTCCGCAGCTGCACCGCCGCGACCGATCCTCCCCCGGCAACCTCCTCCCACGTCTCGGTCGCATGGACGATCTCGCCCGCTGCCGGTACGTGCTCGACCGGCACGAACTCCATCCACTCGACGTGACCGACGACGGCGGCTCTCATCGCGCCATGCTCACAAATCCGCGCGGCTCGACGTTGACAGGGAATGATGCACGCGGTGTCGATACCTCCGTTCGAGCGCTTCTACGAGGAGCATCGCACCGAGGTGATGCGTCTGCTGCGGCGCAACCTCGGACGCGAGCGGGCAGACGACGCGTTCCAGGAGACGTTCTTGCGGGCGCTCCAGGCGTACGGCCGCCTCGATCACGGTGAGCACCTCAGGGCATGGGTCTTGACGATCGCCCGGAACGTCGCGATCGACACGGCGCGCCGCACGAAGCCGACGGAGGAGCTGGTCGAGGCCGGCGACGAGGACGGGCTGGCGGCGTACGAGGAGCTCGCGCCGTTGACGGACGGACTTCCTCCGAAAGAGCGAGCCGCCGTGGTGCTCCGGTACGGCTACGACCTCTCCTACGACCAGATCGCGAGCGCACTCGGATCGAGCGCCGACGCCGCACGTCAGGCGACGTCGACGGGTGTGCGCCGCATACGAAAGAGGAGGACGCTTCGATGACCATCTCGCAGGACGTCGACCGGCGGTTCAGAGAGGCGGCGGCGGACCTCGGCCTCATCGACGTCGGGTACGACGTCGTCGAGTCGCCAATCGGGCCGCTCTTCGTCGCGGTCTCGACGGAGGGCCTCGCCCAGCTGTCGTTCCAGCCGCAGGAACGTGATCTCGACCGGCTCGCCGCATTCGCAGGACCGCGCGTTCTCCGCTCCTCGCAGAGCGTCGACCGCGTTCGCCGCGAGCTCGACGAGTACTTCGAGCAGCGGAGGCGCGTGTTCGATCTCACTCTCGATCTCCGTGGCCTGCCTCCGTTCACCGTGTCAGTGCTCGGAGCGTTGTCGCAGGTCCCCTTCGGCGAGACGACGACCTACAAGACGCTCGCCGAGCGTGTGGGTCACCCGAGGGCCGCCCGGGCAGTGGGCACCGTCATGAACCGCAACCGCATCCCGATCGTCCTTCCGTGCCACCGTGTCGTGGGCTCGACCGGCGACCTCGTAGGGTACGGCGGCGGCCTCGACAAGAAGGTCGCACTGCTCGAGCTCGAGGGCGCGCTCCCGTAGCGGAGGCTCACTCGAGCAGCCGGTACCCGACGCCCCACACATTTACGACGAAGCGGTCGCTCTCGGCGACGCAGAGCTTCCGGCGCAGGCGCGAGGCGTGCGACTCGAGCGTTCTCGTTCGTCCGAGAGCGCGGAAGCCCCACACCTCGCGCAGCAGCTCTTCCTTCGTGAAGACGCGATGCGGCTCGGCCGCGATCCGCGCGAGCAGGTCGAACTCCTTCGCGGACAACGTGATGCGGTGCTCGCGCACCGCGACCCGCCGGGTTCGGCGGTCGACCGAGACGTCCCCGGCTACGAGCACTTCGCCGATGCTCGTCGTCGTCCGACGCAGGACCGCGCGGATCCGCGCGAGCAGCTCCTCGTACGCGAACGGCCGCGCGATGACGTCGTCGGCGCCTCGGTCGAGCGCGCGAACGCGCTCGACGGGATCCGACGAGGGCGCGAGCAGGATGACGGGAACGTTCCGGTCCCAGGTCCGTCCCGGCTCTCCGCTGCGCAGGCGAAGACAGAGATCGAGCTCTGCGAGGAGCACGAGATCGGGCCGTGCCTGCTCGGCGATGTCGAGCGCCTCGCTCCGCCGCGAGGCGCCGAGCACGTCGAAGCCGTCGTCGCGGAGCTGGCGGCCGATGTACTCGCGCGTCGTCGTCTCCGGGTCGGCAACGAGGACTGCGCTCGGCATGGCTCGACGCTAGCCCCGCGCCGGTGTGCCCGCCAGATGTCCTTTGCGGCAAGACCGTGACAAGCGTTCCTCAACCGTCTCGCGCGGACCGGCCGTCGTGTACGAGGCCCTCAGAGCCTCCCATGCCTGTAGATGCCCCAGATGAGCCAGACGCCGAACGCGCCGGAGATGACGAACCCGACCACCGAGAGCAGGTGGATCCCGAGGACGTGCGGCCCTTCGTCGGCGAACACGCCGAGAATCGCGGAGCCGAGCAACCCGCCTACGACGACGAGCGCCACAGAGAGCCGGTTCGACGCCTTGTCGATGTGGTCGTCGATCTCGTCGATGCCAGGGTTCTCGATCTTGACCTGGAACGTCCCGTCGCGGAGTCGCTCGAGGATGTCGTGCAGCTGGTACGGGACGTCCCGCGCAATCGAGGCGAGCGCGAAGGCCTCGTTCCGCGCTTGCTTCGCGACGAAGCGCGGGTGGAACCGCTCGGCGAGGAGCCCGCGCGCGTACGGCTTCGCGACCTCGAAGACGTTGAAGTCGGGGTACACCTCCTGCCCCACGGACGCGAGCGTCGCTATCGCCTTGTCGAGCATCACGAACCGCGAGGGGAGCTTGAGGTTGAGCGAGTAGATGAGCTGGAACGCCTCGCGGATGATCTGGATCGGGTCGATGTCCGAGAGCCGCGTGCCGTAGTAGCGGTCGAAGAGCACCTGCAGCTCCCGCCGGAACTCCTCCTCCCGCTCGGGCGCGTACTGGACGCCGAGCTCGCGGAGCCGGCGCGGGATGGCGTCGACGTTCTCCGTCGCCGCGTCGACGAAGAGACGAATGAGGCGCGTCATGTCCTCGTCGGTCAGCTTCCCGGCCTGCCCGAAGTCCACGAGCCCGAGCTCGCCGGTGTCGAGGACGAAGATGTTCGCGGGGTGCGGGTCGGCGTGGAAGAACCCGTGGCGGAAGACCATGGTCATCCAGGTGTCCGCCATGTGCGTGACGACGTCGCGGCGCTCGTCGGCGCCCATCCCCGCGAGCTCGAGGTCGGCGATCTTGCGCCCGTGCAGGTAGTCGAGTGTGAGCACCCTCGACGAGGAGTACCGGGCGATCACACGCGGGACCACAACCCGCGGATCGCGCGCGAAGTTCGCGTAGAACATCTCGGCATTCCGGGCCTCGTGGCTGTAGTCGAGCTCGAGCCGGATCGAGCGCGCGAACTCGTCGACGAGCTCGCGGGGATCGACGAAGTCGAGCGCGCGCACGCGCTCGTGCAGAAGCTTGGCGGCCTGATAGAGCAGCGCGAGGTCCGCCTCGATCTGCGCCGGAGCGGCGGGGCGCTGGACCTTCACAGCGACCTCCCGTCCGTCGGGCAGCACGGCCCGGTGCACCTGCCCGATCGACGCCGACGCGATCGGTACAACGTCGAACTCGAGGAATGCCCGCTCCACGGTGAGGTCCAGGTCGGCCTCGAGGACGTCGCGAATCTCGTTGAAGCCAACCGGGCGCGCCGAGTCCTGAAGGCCGCGCAGCTCGGCGACGATGTCTGGCGGCACGACGTCCGGGCGGGTCGAGAGCAGCTGCCCGAACTTCACGAACGTCGGCCCGAGCTCGTCGAGCATCTCGCGCAGGCGCCGCCCACGCTCCGACTCGCTCTCCTCGAACTGCCCACGCTGCCCGCGCGGGAGGAGATCGCCGATCCGGTACTTCCGGAGCGCGTAGCCGAAACCGTGCCGGGCCGCCACCTGCGCGATCTCCGAGAGACGGCCGAGGCTCCGCTGCGGCTTCACCTCGGGGGCGGCCATGCGCCGATTGTACGGCGGCCCCCTGCCGCCCTCGCTAGTACGAGCGCTCGAGCAGCTTCAGACGGTGCTCGAGCTGCGCTACCCGGAGCTCGAGATCGTCGACGACGTCCCTTGTCGCCACGCCGAGCTCCTCTGCGATCCGCCCGGCCGCCTCGCCCGTCTGCTCACCTACGCGCTTCGTCTCCCGGCGCCACGTCGAGAGCGCATCGGCGAGCGCCGCACGCACCTCCTCGCGCTCGACGCCGAGGCGGCGTGCCATGTCGTCCGCGACGTCGTCGGCTCGTCCGGCGGCCAGCGCCAGCGCGCCGATCCCTGCGAGGGTCAGCTTCTCGAAGACGCCGCGCTCGTCAGCGTGTTCGGCCATGCGGCCTCGAGGCGCGTCGCTGCCGACGGCGCTCGCGCTGCGACGTCGCGCCCGTCGAGGGCGCAGCTCCTGTGGGGACCTGCTGCGCGGGCCCGGTCTCCGGAGCGGTCTCCGGCTCTGGCACGCCGCCGTCCTCGTCCGCGCCGTCGCCGCCGTCGCCGAACTCCTCGGTTGCGAGCATTCCGCTGACTGTCGTGACGCCCTCGAGCGCGCCGAGATCGTCGCGCCGATTCGCGAACTCGGGCTCGCGCTCCTTGAGTACCGCGACGAGCGGGGCTGCGAGGAAGATCGAAGAGTACGCGCCGAACCCGATACCCACGAGAAGGGCGAACGCGAAGTCCTTGAGCGTGTCGCCGCCGAACACGTAGAGCGAGGCGATCGGGAGGAGCGTAATGAACGTCGTCGCGAGGGAGCGCGGGAGCACCTCCCAGAGCGAGACGTTCCCGATCACCCGGAACGACGCGCGGCGCATCAGCGGCACGTTCTCGCGGATGCGGTCGAAGATGATGATCGTGTCGTAGATCGAGTACCCGAGCACGGTCAGGATCGCCGCCACCGTCGCCGTCGACACCTCCCTCCCGGTGAGCGCGTATACGCCAACGGTGATGAGGACATCGTGCGCCAGTGCGACGAGCACGCCGACCGAGTACTTCCACTGGAAGCGCGCCGTCACGTAGACGCCGATCAGGAGGAGGCTGACGATGATCGCGAGGATCGCCGAGTTTGCGATCTGCCTTCCGAAGCTCTCGGAGACGTTCGTCGCGCCAAACGCAGTCGCACCCACTGACTGCGCGAGGTCCTCCTGAAGCGCGTTCTGCTCCTCGATCGTGAGCGAGTCCGTCCGGATCTGGAAGTTCTGGTACTGGTCGCCCACCGCCGAGCCTCGGCCCTGGATGACGGCGTCGGCTTGGCCGATTGCCGCTGCCTGCTCGCGAACGGTCTCGAGCGAGGTCGGCTGCGGCGTCCGGAAGTTGATCTGCGTCCCGCCCTCGAAGTCGATGCCGAGATTGAGGCCCTTGAAGAGGATCGCCCCGATGGAGATCGCGACGACGACGCCGGAGAACGCGAACCAGATGTTCCGCCTGCCGATGTAGTCGTACTTGAGCCAGCGCGGGATGCCCTGACCCGTGGCGCCCATCAAGCGCGGGTTGTCGATCCAGCCAAAGCCCCCGAGCAGCGCGAGGATCGCGCGCGTCGCGAGCACCGCGGTGAGCATCGAGAGCGCAGTTCCGATGAGGAGCATGAGCGCGAAGCCGCGCACGCTGGCGGTCGCCACCGCGAACAGCACCAGCGCGGTGATGGCCGTGACGACGTTCGCGTCGACGATGGTCGCGAAGCCCTTCCTGTAGCCCTGCGAGATGGCGGCCCGCACCGAGCGCCCGGCGCGCACCTCTTCCTTGATGCGTTCGAAGATGACGATGTTCGCGTCCGCTGCGACGCCGAACGTCAGCACGAGGCCGGCGAAGCCCGGGAGCGTCAGCGTGACATCGAAGAGGAGGATCGTGGCGTAGAGGAAGGCCGCATAGATTCCGAGCCCGATGACGGCCACGACGCCGAGGAAGCGGTAGAAGAGCAGCAGGAAGATCGCGACGAGCAGGAGGCCGCCGATCGCGGCCTTCTTCGCCTCGTCGAGCGAGTCCTGCCCGAGGGTCGCGGAGATGTCCGTACGGGTGAGCGTCTCGAAGTTGACGGGGAGCGCACCGGTCTGGAGGACGATCGCGATGTCGCGCGCCTCGTCGAACGACTCGAGACCCTGGATCTGCGCCCGGCCGCCGCCGATGCCGCCCGCGAGCGAGCTGTCGGTGTAGTCGATCTGCGGGAAGGTGCGGATCTCGCGGTCGAGGACGATCGCGAAGTGCTGCGGCTGCTGGCGGATGCGGCCCCGTGTCCATTCATCGCGGGTGATCTCCTCGAACTTGTCCGCGCCGCGACCCGTGAACTCCATCGTCACGATCGGCAGGCCGCCGCCGGTCGGACTCGTGTCGAAGTCTGCGCGCGTGCCGTCGAGCTTGAGGTCCTCGCCGGTCATCTGCGGGATCTCGGGCGGCTCGTACTTGAAGAGGTAGTAGTACGTGCGGTCGGGGGCGACGCCGGATCCCTGCGGCCCGCCAGGACAGACGACGGCGTTCTCGCCGCACGTTATGACGACCATCGCGTCCGGAACAGCGAGCACTTCGCGCAGCTCGGGGCGCTTTGCCACGAAGTTGTCGGCCTCCGCCTTCGTGTCGAACGGCCCGTCGACGAGGCGCTTCGTGTTCTTGTTGAAGACGTAGTAGGCGCTCGGCGTTCCTTGCGCGGCCTGCGCCTGGACACGCGCGAGCAGGCCGTAGAGTGAAGCGAACTCGACCGGCTCTCCTCTGATGGAGACCGACGGGCCCGTGAGCGACGTCTCGAGGTCGTAGAGCTCGAGCTGCGCCGTCTTCCCGATGATGTCGGCGGCGGCCTCCGGGTCGCTCACCCCGGGCAGCTGGATGACGATCTGGTCGTCGCCCTGCGTCCGGATCTCGGGCTCGGTGACGCCGAGGCGGTCGACGCGGCTCCGCATGATCTCGACGGAGCGGTCGAGGTCCTCGTCTGTCAGTTCCCGATCCGGTGGCGGAACCGCCTGCAGCGTGACCTCGAGCCCTCCCTGGAGATCGAGCCCGAGCGTCGGATCCTGTTTGAGGGGCGATCCGGGAACGGCGAGCAGCGCCACGCCGATGAGCGCAGCGACCAGAAACCCGACGACGAGGAGGGATGAACGTCGATTCACGGTCGGTTCAGGAGGTTAGCGCCGGTCAGCTGTCGCCGCGTCCGCGTCGACCTCGGCCGTAACCGGTTCTTCGTCCGCCGTAATGGAGCCTTCATCGGCCTCCGCGGCCGAATCCTCGAATTCGTCGCCCTCGACGTCCTCTTCGTCGTCGTCCTCCGGCGGAAGCACCGCCGCGATGCCGCGCCGCGTCATGTGCACCGTGACGCCGTCCGCGATCTCGACGACGAGGTCGTCGCCCTCCGCACGGGTGACGGTGCCGTAGATCCCACCCGTCGTCAGCACGTCCTCGCCGACGCCGCAGCTGTCGATCATCGTCTGGTGGTCCTGCTGGCGCTTTCGCTGCGGCCGGATCATGAGCACGTACATGACGCCGAGCAGAAGCACCATCACGATCAAGAACTCCACTTATTCCTCCTCGGGCCCGCGGGCGAGCCGCGACAGCGTCTCGTTCCGGAACGACGAGAACGTCCCGCGATCGATCGCCGCCCGCGCGCGTGCGGTCAGGTCGAGTACGAACCACAGATTATGCAGGCTCAAGAGCCGCAGTCCGAGGATCTCGCTCTGTGTGACGAGGTGCCGAATGTAGGCCCGCGAGAAGCGGCTGCAGGCAGGGCAGCCGCACTCCTCGTCGAGCGGACGCGGGTCCGTCGCATACCGGGCATTCCGCAGGTTCAACCGGCCTTCCCAGACGAGCGCGGAGCCGGTTCGGGCCGTCCGCGTCGGAAGAACGCAGTCGAACATGTCGATCCCGCGCGCGACGACCTCGAGGATGCCGGCCGGGTCGCCGATGCCCATGAAGTAGCGCGGCGCATCCTCGGGCAGCAGCAGGGCCGCCCAGGACAGGCAGTCGAGCATCTCCTCCTTCGACTCCCCGACGGCGAGTCCGCCGAGCGCATAGCCGTCGAACGGCAACGCGCACACCTCGGCGATGCTCCGCCTGCGGAGCTCTTCGTCCGTGCTGCCCTGCGCGATGCCGAAGCGGAGCTGCCCGTCCGCGCGCGCGCCGTCCGCCTGGAGCTCGGCCCAGCGCGTCGTCAGCTCCACCGCGCGCTCGAGCTCCCGCCTCGGGGCGTCGGCCGGCGGGCAGACGTCCAGGCACATCGCGATGTCCGAGCCGAGCTTGCGCTGGATCTCGACGACGCCTTCCGGCGTGAACCGCTCCTCGGCGCCGTCGTAGACCGAGCGGAAGGTCACGCCGTCGTCGTCGAGCGCGAGGATCGTGTCGCGGAGCGAAAAGACCTGGAAACCGCCGGAATCCGTGAGGATCGGCCCGTCCCAGCCCGAGAAGGCGTGCAGGCCGCCGAGCTGCTCGACGACGTCCGCGCCGGGCCGGAAGTGCAGGTGGTACGTGTTCGCGAGCACGACAGATGCGCCGAGCGCGCGCACCTCGTCGGGATGGAGCGTCTTCACCGTCGCCTTCGTCCCGACGGGCATGAAGGCGGGCGTCGGGATGTCTCCGTGCGCGGTCTTCAGGACGCCGGTTCTGGCAGCGCCGTCCCGGGCGGTGACGGTGAACGCGCTCACGAGCGGCTCAGAGGACCAGCATCGCGTCGCCGAACGAGTAGAACCGGTACTCCTCCTCGATCGCGGCGCGGTAGAGCTCGAGCGTCCGCTCGACGCCGACGAAAGCCATCACCAGCGCAAGCAGCGTCGAGCGCGGCAAGTGGAAGTTCGTGAGCAAGCGCGTCGACCCGGCGGAACTGGAAGCCGGGGCTGATGAACAGCGTGGTCCTCCCCTCCAGCTCGCCGGTGCGGGCGACTGTCTCCACGACTCGCACCGATGTCGTTCCAACCGCGAGAACGCGCTCTGCCGCTGCAATCCGCCCCCACGCGTCGGGATCGACCTCGTACCGCTCGCCGTGCAGCGCGTGCTCCTCGAGCCGTTCCTCCGTCACCGGCCGAAACGTGTCCAGGCCGACGTGCAGCGTCACCGCCACGTGCTCGAGCCGGTCGAGGAGCTCGGGAGTGAAGTGCAGCCCGGCGGTCGGCGCCGCGGCCGACCCGGGGTCGCGGGCGTACACCGTCTGGTAGCGCTCCGGATCGTCGAGCCTCTCGTGGATGTAGGGCGGCAACGGGGCCTCTCCCGCCGGCTCGCCCTCGACCTCGAGCAGCCAGCGACCGTCGGCCAGCGGCTCGATGAGCCGCACGGGGCCGAGCTGCTCGCCCTGTCGGAGTCGGCGGGCCGGGCGGACGAGTCCCTCCCAGACGCCGTTCACACCCAGCCGCTCGACGAGCAGCACCTCGACGGCGCCGCCGGTCGCCCGGCGCAGGCGAAGCCGCGCGGGAACGACCCGCGAGTCGTTGACCACCGCCAGCTCGCCTGCAAGCACGTCCGGCAGGTCGCGAAACGTCCGATGCTCGATCGCACCGCTCTTGCGGCGGTACACGAGGAGCCGGGACGCGTCGCGCGGCTCGAGCGGATGCTGCGCGATGAGCCCCTGCGGAAGGTCGTAGTCGAGGAGCGCAGTGTCCATCCGACGCTGAGAGTAGCCTCGCCGCCGATGGACGACGCCGCCCTGAATCGCGTGCAGCAGCGCCTGTCGAAGACTGCACCGGGCGGCCCCACGAGCCTCGACGAAGCGCTCGAGCGCTCCCGGGAGCAGCTCGAGGGGCTGGCCGCGTCGACGGCCGAGCTCGAAGCGGCGCTGCCGCGCCGGGTCGGCGAGGCAGTCCGCGACGGCCTGCGCACCGAGGTGCTTCCCGTCGCGCGCCACATCGCCGAGCTTCGGGGCCTGTTCAACCAGGCGAACCGGCGCCTCGAGCGGATCGAGGCGGAGCTTCTCGCCGAGCGGAAGGCGCGTATCGACGACCTCGCGCTCCTCGTCGAGCTCGTCAGCTCCGGCTGGCGCGGCATCGACGCGCGCCTCGCCCGCCTCGAAGCGGCGACGCCGCAGGAGGCGGACACGAACGGGCACGTCGAGAAGCTCCCGACCGAGAAGCCCGCGCCTCCGGCTCGCGCCGAGCAGGACGAGCCGGTTGAGCGCGCGGCCGCGGCCTAGCCGCGCGTCGCGGATTCCTTCGCGCGCGGCGACCCGGCTCGACTGCCCGTAGCCGAGTTCACCGAGACCGGCAGGACGAGGCGGAACCGGCTTCCGCTTCCAGGCTCGGACTCGAGCTCGATGTGCCCCCCGAGCGCGAAGGCGAGCTCGCGCGCGATGGGAAGGCCGAGGCCCGTGCCGTCGACGTCGTGCGAGATGAACGCCTGGAAGATCCGCTCCTTGTGCTCGGGCGGGATCCCGGGGCCTGAGTCGACGACGTCCACCTTCACCGCCCCGTTCTCTGGCCGCAGCTCGAGGTCGATGCGGCCGCCGTCGGGCGTCCAGCGAAAGGCGTTCGAGAGCAGGTTCGAGATGACCTGTAGCACGCGGTCGCCGTCCGAGACGATGACCGGCGCCTCCTCTTCGGCGGCGACCCGGTAGTCGATCTCCCGCCTCCGCGCCTCCTCCGCGAACGCGCCGAACGCCTGGTCGACGACGCGACCCATGTCGACCTCTTCGTGTCGGACGGTGAACCGGTGCGCCTGGAGCTTCGCGAGGTCGAGCACGTCTCCCACGAGCCGTTCGAGGCGGTCGGTCTCGGCCGCGATGATCTCCAGCGAGGCCGTCACGTGTTCCGGATCTGTGACGATGCCTTCGCGCAGCGCCTCGACGTGGCCGCGAATCGCGGTGAGCGGCGTCCGTAGCTCGTGCGACACGGACATGAGGAACGAGCGCTTTAGCCGCTCCGCCTCGGAGAGCTTGGCCACCATCCCCCGGAACCGCTCCGTCAGCAGCGAGATCTCGTCGCTCCCGTGCGCCTCCGGGATGTCGACGTCGTACCGGCCGGCAGCGACGTGCTCCGTGGCGCGCGTCAGGCCGAGCACCGGTTCTGTCAGCCTGCGCGACAGCCACCAGAAGAGCACGGCGGCGAGCGCGATGCCTGCGGCAAGCGCGAGCGCCAGCCGACCGAGGAGGACGAGCCATTGCTCCCTGACCTCGGCCACGGGCTTTGCGACGACGAGCCACCCGAACGGCTCCGTCCCGGTCGCGAGGCGGACCGGCTGCGCAGCCGCGAGCAGCTCCCGGTCGTCACCGGGAGGCGTGAACTCGAACGTCACGAGCCGGTCGCGCTGGAGCCCGACGTCTCCGAGCGAGCTCCGGCGCAGCCGCTCCAGGCCGAAGCGCTGGCCCGGGAAGACCGACTGCCCGATGTAGTAGAGCTGGTCGCCGGTCGCGAGCTCCAGCGTCTTCGCCGCGAACTCCGGCGCCTTCGTTCCCTCGTCGCTCGATCTGATCGCCGACTCGGCGTACAGCGCGGCCAGGCCTTCGGCCTCGCGTTCGAGCTCGCGCGTGGACTGCGAGCGCGTGACGTCCTGGAAGAGCCGCACGGCCAGCGCGATCGAGACGAGCCCGAACACGAGGACGGCCATCAGGAAGAGGGCCGTCAACCTGAACCGAAGCGACCCGAGCATCCTGCTCAGGGTACGTCTTCCCGCGGAGCGAACGTCAGCCGGTTGCCGCCGGCGAGCGCTCCGACGCGACCTTGTAGCCCACGCCCCACACGGTCACGATCGGCGAGGCATCGCCCAGCTTGCGGCGGATCTGACGCACGTGCACGTCGACGGTGCGCGTGTCACCGGCGAACGTATAGCCCCAGACGCGCTCGAGGAGCTGATCGCGGGTGAGCACGATCCCGCGGTGATCGAGGAGCTCCCAGAGAAGGTCGAACTCCTTCGGGGCGAGCCGCACCTCCTCGTCGCCGACGTGGACCTCCCGCTTGCCCGAGTTGATCACGAGGTCGCCGTGGCTGAGCTCGGCCGTCTCCGACCGGCGCCGCTCGGGCGCCGCCCGCCGGAGCACGCTCTTCACCCGCGCGACGAGCTCGCGGGGGTTGAACGGCTTCGTCATGTAGTCGTCCGCGCCGACCTCGAGGCCGATGATCTTGTCCACGTCCTCGTCCCGTGCCGTAAGCATGAGGATCGGCACGTCGGAGCTCTTGCGGATGCGTCGGCAGAGCTCGACGCCGTCACCGTCCGGGAGGTTGAGGTCGAGGACGATCAGGGCCGGCATCTCGGAGGCGATCTCGGTCAGCGCGGTCTGCGACGTCGCGGCAGTGCGGACCGCGTACCCCGCGTTCTTGAGGTACGCCGCGACGAAGGACGCGATCGAGGTCTCGTCCTCGACGACGAGGATGTTGTGCTGGGTCATCCGCTATTCGTCGCCTTCTGCCCGGACGGCGTCTCGGGCGCGGGCGCCTCCAGCTTCAACCGAACCGGCTCGTCCGGGATGGCGACGCAGTTCTGCGGCTCCAGGCTGCAGTCGACGTCGTTCTCGACCGAGTACAGGCCGAGGTCGTCGCCGATGAACCTCGGCTCGCCGTCGATCGAGACCGCTCCGCGACCGACTGCGGAGAGCGAGATGCCCTGCCCGCGGATGACGATCCGGTAGCTGCCGCCGAGCATCCGAAAGCGGAGCCCCAGGCCGCGCACGAACACCTTCGTCGGTGACATGCGGCGCTGCACCAGCACCTTCCTGCCCGTGACGGTCGCGACGTACGCGTCGTTCGGCGTTTTGTCGGTGACCGTGATGGTTCCGTTCGTGAGCCGACCGAGCACATTGCCGCGCACGTCGAGCGTGACCGTCCCCTTGCCGCGCTCGATCGTGAGGCTCCCGGCCTCCGGGTCGGCGCCGCGGGCCGCCCACGCCGGGGTGGCCGCAAGGGCACTTAGGCACACAAGAAGGATGAGCTTCCGCATCGCTCCTCGCCCAGTATCGGCACCGCGCGTGTGACAGCGGTGAGAAGCGTGTAAAGAGACTGTGAGTGGGGCGACGCTACTCCGCGTAGGAGTAGAAGCCGCGACCGCTCTTTCGCCCGTAGAGACCGGCGTTCCGCATCGCCACGATCCGGGGCGGGGGCGCCATCCGCGGCTCGCGGAGCTTTTCGTAGAGCGCCTCGGACGCGTGGACGTGGACGTCGATCCCCACGAGGTCGAGCAGCGTGCAGGGGCCCATCGGCCAGCCCGCGCCCGCGGTCATCGCGGTGTCCAGGTCCTCGGGAGTGATCCGGGCCTCGTCGAGCGTCCGGACGCAGTCGTTCAGCAGCGGGATGAGGACGCGGTTCACGACGAAGCCGGGCGTGTCGTGGCAGCGGATCGGCTTCTTCCCCATCCGCCCGCCCACCACGAACGCCGTCTCGACCGCATCCTCCGACGACAGCTCAGCGCGCACGATCTCGACGAGCGGCATCAGCGGCGCCGGGTTGAAGAAGTGCATGCCGACGACCCGCTCGGGGGACGACGTCGCGGCGGCGATCTCCGTCACCGAGAGCGCGGAGGTGTTCGTGGCGAGGATGCAGTCTGGCTGCACGATTCGCTCGAGCTCTTCGAACAGCGACCTCTTCGCCGGCAGGTCTTCGACGATGGCCTCGATCACGACGTCGCAGTCGGCGAACGCATCCAGTTCGGTCGTGAGCGCGAGACGCGCCAGCGCTGCATCCCTGTCCTCGCCGCTCAACTGGCCCTTCTCGACCTTGCGCCCGAGGAAGTGCGTGATGCGTCCGGCAGCAGACTCGCCCAGTTCGGCCGTCACCTCTCTGCCGACGGTCTCGTACCCACCCTCGACGGCGAGTTGCGCGATCCCTGCGCCCATGGCGCCGAGGCCGACGACGCCGATCTTGCGAACCTCGCGTGCGGTCACGACGCGCGATCCTAGCGTCGAGCCGGCGACGGCCGCGTGGCGCTCAGTCCGAGTAGTTACGCCGACGATCGACGTCGTCTACGCGCGAGTCGACGCCCGCGAAGTAGGCGAGCGGTCCGACCACGATCAGAAATGTGAGCAACACGAATCCGAACATGCACCAATTGTCGCGTGCCGGACACGATCAGCGCCAGTCGGGATATCTTCGCTATCGATCAGCAGAGCTGATCGTCCTGCGACGCATCAGAGACGCTCGACGACGCCCGCGATCGCCTGGCCCTGGCCGATGCACATCGTCGCGATCCCGTACCGGGCTTCACGCCGTTCGAGCTCGCCCAGGAGCGTGGCCGTGATCCGGGCGCCCGTCGCCCCGAGTGGGTGGCCCAGCGAGATGCCGCCGCCGTTCGGGTTCACGTCGCCTGCCTCCCAGCGCTCGTCCAGTCCCGCGTCCGCAAGGAACTGGAGGACGACGGACGCAAACGCCTCGTTCACCTCGATCACCGAGATGTCGTCCCACGTGAGACCCGCCTTCGAGAGCGCGCGGGCGCATGCCTCTGGGTTCCCGTGCAGCATGCGGTACGGGTCGACGCCGGAGAGGCCGAACGAGACGAAGCGCGCCCGCGGCTCGAGGCCCAGCCGCTCCACCGCATCCGCGCTCGCCAGCAGCATCGCCGCGGATCCGTCGACGATGGAGCTCGAGTTTCCGGCGGTCACGACGCCGTCCGGCTTGAAGGCTGGCTGGAGGGACGCAAGCTTCTCGAGCGACGTGTCGCGCCGGGGCGTCTCGTCGACGGCGAAGAGCACCAGCGCACCGCCCGCGCCGACCTCGACCGGGATGATCTCATGCTCGAACTTGCCGTCGTCGATCGCTGCGACTGCGCGCCGGTGCGACTCGAGCGAGTACTCGTCGAGCCGCTCGCGGCTCAGGTTCCACTCCTCCGCGAGCACCTCTGCCGAGATCCCCTGCGGGACGATCGGCCAGCGCTCGCCGATCTTCGGGTTCACTGCGCCCCATCCCACGTCGCCGAGGTTCGACCCCATCGGCACGCGGGTCATGTGCTCGATGCCCGCGGCGACCACGACGTCGAGGTGCCCCGCCTGAACTGTCGACGCCGCGTTGAATGCCGTCTGCAGCGACGACCCGCACTGACGGTCGACGGTCGTGGCCGGAACGGTCTCAGGCCAGCCGGCGACCAGGACGGCGCCGCGGCCGACGTTCAAAGCCTGTTCGCCGACCTGCGTCACGCAGCCCATCTGGACGTCCTCGACCTCTCCTGGATCGAGCTCCACACGGCCGATCAGGCCGTTCAGGACCTGGGCCGCGAGCTCGTCCGCGCGGAGCTCCGCAAGCGAACCCCCGCGCTTGCCGATCGGCGAGCGGACCGCCTCGACGATGAACGCTTCGGCCACGCGGTAAGCGTACAAGCGCGTGACCGGAGACGTCCGTACACTCACCGCATGGCGACGACCGCGGTCGAGCGGCGGCTCCTGATCGACGGGGAGTGGGTGGAGACAGGCGAGTGGATCGACGTTCAGTCGCCGTACGACGGCTCTCTCGTCGGCCGAGTGGCGAAGGGTGGCGCCGCCGAGACGCGCCGTGCGGTGGACGCCGCCGAGCGCGCGATGCAGACGCCGTTGCCCGCGCACGAGCGCGCGTCCATCCTCGACCGCGTCGCGCATCTGCTCGCAGAGCGAGCGGACGAGGCAGCGCGAACGATCTCGAGCGAGGCGGGCAAGCCGATGAAGGCCGCTCGAGTCGAGGTCTCCAGGGCGAGTTCGACCTACACGATGGCGGCCGTCGAGGCCCGCAAGCTCGCCGGCGACGTCGTCCCGATGGACGCGTCTCCCGCCGGCGCGGGCAAGCTGGCCTTCACGATGCGCGAGCCGATCGGCGTGGTCGGCGCCATCTCGCCGTTCAACTTCCCGCTGAACCTCGTCGCGCACAAGATCGCGCCCGCGCTCGCGGCCGGTTGCGCAGTGGTGCTGAAGCCGGCCGGCCAGACACCGTTCTCAGCGCTACTTCTCGCCGAGCTCGAGCTCGAAGCCGGTCTCCCCGAGGGATGGCTCAACGTCGTCTCCGGTCCCGCGAGCGACATCGGCGACGTGCTCGTCGGCGACGAACGGGTGAAGCTGATCACGTTCACGGGCTCCTCGTCCGTCGGCTGGAAGCTGCGCGAGCGAGCGCCGCGCAAGCGCGTCAATCTCGAGCTCGGGAACGCGACGCCGGTCATCGTCGCCGCCGACGCCGACCTCGAGGACGCGGCTACCCGCCTCGCGGCGAACGCGTTCTCGTTCGCCGGCCAGAGCTGCATCTCGGTTCAGCGCATCTACGTCGAGCGGACCGCGTACGAGCCGTTCCTCGAGGCATTCGTCCCGCGCGTGGAGGCGCTCAAGGTCGGCGACCCCGCCGACGAGGACACCGACGTCGGGCCGCTGATCTCGCCCTCCGAGCGCGATCGGGTGCTGGAGTGGATCGAGGAGGCGCGGGAGAGTGGCGCCGAGATCCTGACGGGAGGCTCTCTCGACGGCGATCTTCTCGCGCCGACGGTGATCGGGAACGCCCCGCCGGACGCGAAGGTCTCGACCGAGGAGGCGTTCGGCCCGGTCTGCGCGGTCTGGCCGTACGAGACGCTGGACGAGGCGGTCGCGCGCGCCAACGGCACGCGGTACGGACTCCAGGCCGGCGTCTTCACGCGGGATATCAAGAGCGCCCTGCACGCCGCGCGCTCGCTCGAGTTCGGCGGCGTGACGGTGAACGAGGCGCCGACGTTCCGCGCCGACCAGATGCCGTACGGCGGCGTGAAGGACTCCGGGAACACCCGCGAGGGCCCGGCATACGCGATTCGCGAGATGACGGAGGAGCGGCTCGTCGTCGTCCAGCTTTGACCGCGAACCCGACACGACACCTCCAACGCACGAAGGAAGCCGGCTGATGGCCCCCCGGCGCGCGAAGAACGGCGACGTCGACGCGCAGCGCGCGACGTACGTCCTGCCGCCGATCCGGGAGCTCAAGCGCGAGCGCAAGACGCTCCTGCTCATCCGCGAGGAGCGGCTTCGCGACCTCGGGGGGCTGACGCTCGAGATGTACAAACGCGACCGGTTCAACGCCGGCCTCGTCGTGGAGCGCTGCGCCGAGCTCGTCGCGATCGAGGCGCGCGTGCAGGAGATCGACTCGCTGCTCGACGGGACGGTCAGCCTCCACTCCGGTGGGGGTGCGGTCTGTCGGTGCGGCGCCCCGCTGCTCCTCGGTGCTCGCTTCTGCGCGACCTGCGGCCGTCCGGTCGGCGTCGCGGTGCCGGAGCGGGAGGACGACGAGGCGACCGAGGAATGAACGCCTGCCCGCGGTGCGGACAGGACATCGGGCTCGGACAGGAGTACTGCCTCGAGTGCGGCGCACGGATCCCGGGGCCGCACCCTCACGACTTCGGTCGTGATCCAGGGCGCGGCTGGGCACGCCGCGCGCTCCTCGGGCTCGTCGTCGCGGTCGCCGGCGCCGCCCTCGCGGTCGCTGCCACCACCGAGTCGGGAGGCGCGCCCGAGCTCCTGACGGCGACGGGCGGCTTCGCCAGCGCGCCCTCCGACACGGGCTTGGATGACGGCGGCGCTCCGGCCGGGATCGTCGAGTGGCCCGCAACGCAGGAGGGCTGGACGATCGCCGTCGCGACCCTCCCCCAGTCCGGCGGCAAGAAGGCCGCGACGGCACGCGCGCGTGAGGCACGCGGGAGCGGCCTCGAGACCGTGGGCCTACTCGACACGTCGCTCTTCGCGAGCCTCCACCCCGGGTACTGGCTCGTGTTCTCGGGCGTCTACAGCTCCGAGGCGGAGGCGACAAGCTCGCTCGAGCCCGCGCGGAAGTTCGCGCGCACCGCGGTGGTGCGCCATATCGTTCCGTGACTTCGTTGTCTTCCGTGGCGACGTCTGCGCATACTTTGTAACACGACCAAAAACTCGCTACACTGTTGACCGCGGAGCCGCCGCTCCGCGATTTACGAGCCAGGGAAACGGATTTCCAGGAGAGCTCGACCCCCGATGGACGACCGCGCCGCACAGCTTCGCTCCTGTATGTATCAATACTCGCGAGCGATTTATCGTTCCATCAAGGACCTCATCGATCCGTACGCCGACGTGGAGACGCGCATCGAGTCAAGGCGTGCGGTGCTCGGTCAGTGCCAGGAGACGATGGAGCGCCTCGCCGACGACCCGACCTACTTCGCACGTCCGGATCGCGCGCTCTTCGCCGACATCCGGCGGTACTTCCCGATCACCGCACAGGCGCGAGTCGCCTGGTCGGTGCGCGAGGGCGTCAGCGCCGCGACGACGTTCATCGAGCAGCAGGTCGAGGCCGGACTGCTCGACGGAGGCGTCGCACGGTGCCATGCGACGACGCGGAAGGGGAAGGCGTGTCAGCGCACGCCGCTTCCCAGTCGCGACTACTGCCCGTCGCACCAGCATCTCGAGCAGACCGTCACGGTCGCCGCGTAGGCCGTTTAGACAGATCCACGCGTCGTCTCCCGGGCTTTCGGCCCGGGTAGGTGCGGAGCGGTAAGCTCGGACACCACATGTCGCACGACGCCGACAAGCTGATCCGGCAGCTCTCGCTGGTCGCGTTCCTCATGGCGGAGCGCCGACTCCTGACCGCGCGGGACGTGAAGTCGAACGTCGAGGGCTACAGCGAGATGTCCGACGAGGCCTTCGCTCGACGCTTCTACTCGGATCGCGCCGAGCTGACCGCGCTCGGTGTCCCGCTCCAGTCGCAGCGCGACGAGTTCACGGGTGAGGAGCTGTACACGCTCCGCTCGGAGAACTACTTCCTCGATCGGCTCGAGCTGGACGACGACGAGCTGGCGGCGCTTCAGACGGCGCTCTATTACCTGGAGGGCAAGTTCGCGTACGCCGAGCCGCTCCGGCTCGCGCTCCAGAACCTCGCGCTCGGGCGCTCGGGCTTCGCCGGGCCGCCCACCGAGACCGCAGAGCGGGTTCGCGTCAGTGCCCCCGACTACTCGCCCGAGCTCGCCAGCAGGCTCTCGAAGCTCGAGGCGGCGATCTCGAAGCAGCGCACGGTCCGTTTCGGCTACTGGAGCCCGAAGCGGCCGCGGTCGGCCGAGCGCGTCGTCAATCCGTACGCCCTCCGGCTCGACGACGGCAACTGGTACGTGATCGGGCACGACCTCGGGCGAGACACCGTCCGCACGTTCAAGGTCTCCCGGATCCGCGGCGACATCCGCTTTGCGACGAGACGCGAGCGCGACTTCCGGGTTCCGCCCGACTTCGACGTCGAGCAGCACCGGATCCCGCGCCCCTGGCAGATCGGCGAGACCGCGGGCACTGCCCGGATCGCCGTCACCGGCGACACCGCCTGGTGGGTCGCACGCACGCTGGCGGACGCGGGGAGCGTCGAGGACGAGGTCTTCGAGACGGACTACGCGCAGGTCGACCTGCTCGCGAGCTGGGTACTCCGCCAGAACGGGCGAGCAGCGCCGCTCGAGCCCGACGAGCTGCGCGACGCAGTGGCGGACGGGCTCTCGCGACTGCTCGAGGCACATCAGGGAGACGCTCCGGCGCCGGCCGGGCCGAAGCGCGCGGACTCGCGCCAGCCCGCGGTCGAGCGGCCGAGCGGCCCCGTCGCGCCCGAGCGGTTCGGCCTCCTCCAGGCGCTCCTCGCCCACCTGCTCGCCGCCTGTGGCGAGGAGAAGAGCGCCGTCCTCGACGCGGCGGAGCTCGCCGAGCGCTTCTCGATTCCCATCGAGGAGCTCCAGGACAACCTCTCGTTGCTCAACCTCGTCAACTTCGGCGGCGGCTGCTACGCCGTGTACTCCGAACACGACGGAGACGTCGTCCGCGTGGACAAGGAGCTGTACGGGGACGTGTTCCGGCGGCCACCGAAGCTCACGCCGCTCGAAGCGCGTGCGATCCGCCTCGCGATCGAGTACGTCGGGCCGACGATCGCCGCGGACGCGCACACGAAGCTCGTTCGGGTGCGCAAGAAGCTCGAGGAGACGTTCGGACGCTTCGATTTGAACGCGACGCCCGAACCGCGCGTCGCCTCCGACGAGGAGACGCTCGTGAAGGTGCTGAGCGACGGTGCCGAGAAGGGTCGTGTCGTCGAGCTCGAGTACCTGAAGGAGGGCGAGGACAAGCCGACGCTCCGGCGCGTGGAGCCGTACACCTTCGAGCGCGAGCTTCCCGTCTGGCGCGTGCACACGTGGGATCGGACCGTCGACGGAGCACGTACGTTCCGCCTCGACCGAATGCGCTCGGCGCGGCTCACGGACGAGCGCTTCGAGCGTCGTGAGGGATTCGATCCGTCGTACCTCCAGAACCCGCGCGTCGCCGTCCTGCTCCATTCTCCGGCCGTGGCTCGCTGGAAGCTCGAGCGCGGCGCTCAGCTCCTGACGGACGGGTCCGCAATCGCGCACGTTCCGTACAAGACGGAGGACTGGCTCCTCTCCGAGGTCCTGGCGGACAGGGGCGAGACTGTCGTGCTCGAGCCCCAACGGCTTCGGGACGTCGTCGCCCGGCGCGCACGGCGCCTGCAGCGCGAGCTGCTGCGCGTTCCCTCCGCGCGCTCCTGAGCATCACAAGATCCTGACGAGACCGTGCCGAAGGCCGCGCGCGGTCATGACACGTCGCGGCGTGGCCGCTACGGTGGCTGTTGTCCTCACTGCATACGGAGGTCAGCATGGACGACAGCATTCGTTCGCCGGCACGCGCTTCTCCCACGCATCGCGGTTGCCGGTCTCGCGCTCGGAGCGCTCCTCGGCTCAGCGTTCGTCGTTGGCTCGGGTCGAGCGCTGGCGGAGCGAGACGTGGGAGTCGCGACCGAGCCGCTTCTCGACGCGACGCACCTTCCTCCGCTCCTGACGGCTCCCGGCGAAGAGGTCGTTCTCCGCTACGACGTGCACTGCGCGTCGGCGTTCGAGGGAGCCGAGGACGCGGCGCCGGAAACCGGCGGCTGCAGTCCAGGCGGCACGGTGTTCGTACGCGCCGGCATGTCGGGGCCGTTCCAGCCAATTGCTCTCGAGATCCAGACGACCGCGGCTGAGGGACGGTGGCTTGCTCGCGTCCCGGCCGCGATCGCCGGCTCGCGTCGCGGATTCTCGTACTACGCCGTGCTCCGAGCAGGCTCCGGCGACGTCACGACGACCTTGCCTTCCGGCGGCGCATCCTCCCCGCACCGAAGCCTGCCCCTGGGACGCGCTGTTCAGGTCTCACTCGGCCGACACGAGTTCGGGCGCGTGCGTGGAGCCGACCAGCGCGTCGCGCAGGGCAGATGGGGCCGCGGCGCCGGCGAGATCGGCCTGGAAGGCGGGACGAACGTCGCTCCGACCGGTGGCGTCCTCCTTCGACGTTAGCGCGGACGGCGCCGTGTTCGTGCTCGACCAGGTGAATCGCCGCGTCCTGCGCTGGGCGCCGGGCGCCTCCGTCCCGGCTTCCGTCCCCATGGCGGTCGACGGCACGATCGCCGACCTCTCTGTCGGGGCGGATGGGACGATGTACGTGCTCGAAAGCGCTCGCGCCGGGCAGGGACCGGTCGTACGAGCGTTCGATCGGTCCGGCATCGCGCTCGGGGTCGATGAGCTCCCTGAGCGCACGGCTACGCAGGTTCGAGTTGGCCCGTCGGGCCCGGTCGTCCTCCAACAGCCGTCCGGTCAGTGGCTGCCTGTAGCCCACGGCAATAGTTCGACGTCCGCGTCGTCGCAGGTGGTGGGCGCTCCAGGCCGGCCGTTCCCCGGTGGGTCGGAAGTGATCGTCCTGCGGACCGGCGACGAAGTCCGCCTCGCTCTGGTCAACGGCGACGTCGTGCGACGCGCGTGGCGAGTGACGAGCGCGACCCCGCTTGCGGAGGTTCAATTGGCCGAGCCGCTGGGACAGGGCCTCCTCGTCGTCGTCCGCGTCTACACCGACGCCGAGGACGAGTTCGTGGCGCTCGTCCTAGGACCAGGCGGTCTCGTGCGGAGCATGTCGCTCGACTCGGCGGACTGGGCCGAGTCCGCCCCGCTCAGTCGTTTCAGGCTCCTCGGCTCCTCGCTCTACCAGCTCGGCTCCACGCAGGAAGGGCTCTTCGTCGACCGCTTCGACCTGGAGGTGAAGTGATGCGTGTTCCCGCCGCGATCTTCGTCGGCGCCCTCGTGCTTGCCTTCGTCGGCTCCGTCGGTGCGGCCGAGGCGTACCACACGCGATTCGTGGCCAACAACTGCAACTACGCCGCGCCGACACCCTCGTCCTTCATTACGCGAGAGGGCTCGGCTGCAGTCGCACTGCGTGCGCGCTTCGAGGGCTACCAGTGGGCGGGCGGATGTTGGAACGACGACGACCGGGACAACTCGCCCGGCGACCCGACCGAGGACCCCTCCACCGGAGGCGAGGGCCCCGACTGCTCGGGCTTCACGTTCAAGGTCTGGCGTGAGTCGGAGAGCACCTCAAATGGCGGCTTCTACCAGTGGGGCATGTTCCGTGACGTGCACGGCCCGTACACCGCGGCGAGCTTCAAGAGCGGCATCGGCGCACCGAACTCCACCGTCGCCAAGTCGGCCGCGATCAAGATGGACGCCTTCGCGAGCCAGAGCCACATCGGGCTGGTGTACGCGAAGAACGCCGACGGCACCGACCAGATCATCGAGGCAAAGGGCGAGGCGTACGGCACCGGCATCTGGACGCGGACCTACCGCGGGGACTCGAGCTACACGGGTGTGCGGCGCATCGGCTGGAGCAGCTAACAGGCTCCGGCGACGGCGCTGTGTGGCTGCGACCGTATGCGCCGTCGCCGTGGCGTTCGTCGCGGGTTGCGACGAACGCGCAGACCGGCCGAGCGCGCTCGTGGACGGATCGCCCGCGACCTCGCCACGGGCCGAGCTCGAGGGCGTGTCCGAGCCGCCGGTCGCGACGAAGGTCAGAGTGAGGCGCGCGGAGACACTGGCGGCAGACCCCCGAGCCGCCTCCTGCGTGCGTGTGCACGACTCGGCCGCACGTGACGGACGCCACGGAGTGATCGTCGAGCGAGTCGGAGTCGAAAGCTCGTCCGTCACGTTCGACTCGACATCAGGCCTTCATGGTTGCGACAGTGGCGAGGGACCGCGGGAAGCGGGCCGCGAGTGGTGCGGCATCGCTTTCGGCGTCTTGATGCGCGGGCGTCTCGACGACCCACGGCTCGATGTCACGGGCTGCCGTACCGCCTCGGGCGCACCCTTGGGGTTCGTGTGGGTCTACGCCGGCCCGCAAACGCGCTATGTCGCCGTCGTACAGGAGGGCTACGCGGAGGTGTACGAGCCCGCAGGCGGCGTGCCGATACGGATCGCGACCACGACCGACGTCGAAGTCGACGGATCACGAGCCATCTTCCGGATCTCGGAGCACGACGCTCGTGGGCGTCTGTTGCGCCGTTACGAGCTCGACGCGGTGCCCGCAGGCTGATCGCCGCCGATGGGCAGGGCGACCGAGAACGCTGCGCCTTCTCCGGGAGCCGACTCCACGCTCGCCGTCCCTCCATGGGCCTCCGCGACGGCCCGCACGATCGCAAGCCCGAGCCCCGAGCCCTCCGAGGTTGAGTCGAGGCGCACTCCCGGCTCGAAGATCCGCGCGTGGTCCTCGACAGGAATGCCCGAGCCGTCGTCGGCCACCGTGACGATCACCGCCTGCCCGGTCGCGCGGACGCCGACGACGATCACCCCCTCCGCACCTGCGGCTGAAACGGCGTTGTCGACGAGATTGTCGAAGGCCTGGCGCAGCCGAATGCGGTCGGCGGCCACGTGCGGGACGTCGGAATCGAGCTCGGTTCGGAGCCGCGCCCCGCCGAGGCGGGCGCTCGCGACCGCATCTCGGACGACTTCGACGACGTCGATCTCCTCGAGCTGCAACGAGCCGGGCGCCGCGTCCCCGAGGATCCGCTCGATGCTGCGGCAGGCAGCGAGCGAGAGGTCGACGAGCCTCCGGAGCGCGGGGTCGTCGATCGGGCGTGCTCGGGCTGCGCCGACGATCGCAGCGAGCGCGGCGGTGGGACTTCGCACCTCGTGCACGACGAGGGCGAGTTGCTCGCGGTCCATTGAGGCGGTCATCCTGTGCGTTCGGCGATGCGGCTGAGTGCCCACGCGGCAGTCTCGCGCAGCACCGGGTCGTCGTCGGCCGCGTAGGGCTCGACGAGCGGGACGATCTCGTCGGTGCCGACGTTCCCCGCCGCGACGAGCGCGTTGCGGCGCAGCCACTTGGGGTCGTTGCGCGGCACGTAGAGGCGGTCGAGATCCGCCACGAGCTCTGCGCCGTCCCGCTCGAGCCATTCCCGAAGCGAGACGGTCGGCGTCGAGTCGGCGTTCGGCGCTCCGACGCCACGGCGCCGCTCGACCGCACGGTTCCACGGGCACACGTCCTGGCACACGTCGCATCCGTAGACCATCGACCCGAGCTCTTCGCGGTAGCCCTCGGGGATCGGCGCCGGCGCCTGCGTCCAGTACGAGAGACAGCGAGTTGCGTCGAGCTCGCCCGGCTCGTCGAGCGCGCCGGTCGGGCACGCGTCGATGCAGAGACGGCAGGAGCCGCAGTCGAGCTCGACCCGCGGAGTCGGCTCGATCTCGACGTCCGTGACGAGCGTCCCGAGCACCACCCAGGAGCCGTGCGACGGTGTGATGACCATCGTGTTCTTGCCGTAGAACCCCACACCGGACCGCACCGCGCCTTCCCGGTCGACGTGGTCGTTGGCGTCCACGAGGACGCGGTACCGCCCGCCGAGGCGCACCCCGAGCTCCTCGAGGCGTGAGCGCAAGTCCGCGTAGCCGTCACGCCATGTGTACCGCGGCAGGCGTCCTTCGTCCGGGCCCGGTTCCGGACCCGGCTCGTAGTAGCAGAGCGCCGCGGAGACCACGGTCCGCGCACCCTCGAGCAGGTGCTCGGGATGACAGGAGACCTCCGGCCTCGCCATCGTGAAGCGCATGTCGGCGAAGAGCCCGCGCGCTCGACGATCGCGGATGTGCTCTTCCGTCGTCTCGTAGGGCTCGGCGGGCGCGGCGCCGACGGCGTCGAGTCCGAGCTCGGACGCCAGCCGACTCAGCTCGGCCGCGGTCATGCGAGGATTCTGCCTCGTGAAGGCAGTTCGGATTCACGAGGACGGTGGACCCGAGGTTCTCGCCTACGAGGACGTCGCGGACCCCGAGCCGGCGCCCGGCGAGGTGCTCGTGTCGCTGCGAGCCGCAGGCCTGAACCACCTGGACATCTGGGTGCGGCGCGGACTGCCCTCCGTCCCGAAGCCGCGGATCCTGGGCGCGGACGGGTCGGGCATCGTCGCGGCGGTCGGTGAGGGCGTGACGGGATTCCGCGAGGGCGACCGCGTCGTGATCAACCCTGGGATCGTCCACAACGGTCGCGTGAGCGTGATCGGCGAGCACACCGACGGGACGTACTGCGAGCTCAAGTCGATCCCGACCGCGCAGCTCCACCAGCTCGACGAGGGCATTTCGTTCGAGCAAGGCGCCGCGTTCCCGCTCGTCTTCGAGACCGCCTACCGAATGCTCGTGACGAAGGCGTCGCTGCGCGAGGGCGAATGGGTGCTCGTCTGGGGCATCGGCGGCGGGGTCGCGCTGGCGGCGTTCGAGATCGCCCGCGCGCTCGGAGCGCGCACCATCGTGACCTCGTCGAGCGCCGAGAAGCTCGAGCGTGCGAGGGAGCTCGGGGCCGACGTCGCCGTGGATCACGAGCGGGAAGACGTGGTCGCCGCCGTGAAGGAGGCGACAGGGGGCGGCGGAGCCGACGTCGTTGTCGAGACCGTGGGCGAGGCGACCTGGGAGCGATCGCTCGGCGCGGCTGCGTACGACGGGCGTGTGGTCGTGTGCGGGGCGACGAGCGGGCACAGCCCCCCGGCCCGGCTGTACCGGCTGTGGTGGAAGCAGCTCGTCGTCTACGGATCGACGATGGGCACCGAGGCCGACTTCACGGGCGCGTACGAGCTCATCCGCGACGGCAAGGCACGCGTGCATGTGGACAGCGTCTTCCCGCTGTCAGAGGCGGCCCGCGCGCACGAGCGCCTCGAGTCCGGCGCGCAGTTCGGCAAGGTCGTGCTGAGCATTCCCGGCTGACGCGGGCCGGGCTAGGGCCGGCTCGGCGCTATCCGAAGCCGAGGATGAACTTCGCGTCGTCGGACATGCGGTCCGGCGTCCACGGAGGGTCGAACGTCAGCTCCGCCTCGACCTCCTCCACGCCGGGCACGCCGCGCGCCGCGTCGACGATGCCGTCGGCGATCATCGCCCCCGCCGGACATCCCATCGACGTGAGGCTGTAGAGGATCTTCACCTTCGGGCCGTCTACCTCGACGTCGTACATGAGGCCGAGCTCGACGATGTCCATGCCCAGCTCGGGATCCTCGACCCCGTGCAGCGCCTCGACGACGTCTTCGCGAACGACCACCTGGCCAGTCTAGCCCGGTCGACTCAGGTGACCGGGGCGCCGACCAGCTGGTCGGCACGGCGCAGCACGAGGTCCATGACGTCCGCGATGGCGCGGTCGAACGAGTCGTTCACGATCACCGGAACGTCGTGGCGCCGGGCACGTTCGACGAGGTAGTCCTGGATCTCGCGGATCTGCGGAAGCGAATCGAGGTACTTCTCGAGCGGCCGGAGCCCTTCGGTCGCGTGGTCGCGCACCCAGAAGTGGCTGCGGTGGAGGTTTTCGTCCTCGATCGCGATCACGCACTGCACGACGAACGCGTGCGGGACCTCGGTCACGACCAT
Organism: uncultured Actinomycetes bacterium; assembly: GCA_963793035.1. Lineage (GTDB taxonomy): Bacteria > Actinomycetota > Thermoleophilia > Gaiellales > Gaiellaceae > GMQP-bins7. Next base: position 976,029 of record CAWBYI010000007.1, on the reverse strand, counting down.
GCCCGGGACGAGGTGGACGCCTTCGAGCACCATCGACCACCGTTCCGTGGCCGCCCGTTCGAGAGCTGCCTGAACGCCGACGATGACGTTCCGCGTCTGGTCGAGGAACCCCAGGATCGCGGCGTCACCCGACTCCTCCTCCTCGGCCCTGGTCAGCGCGAGTCGCGCCTCGAAGCTCGAGTAGTGGACGGAGGGCATGAACTCCTCCGAGAAGAACGCGCGCATGGTCTGCCGGATGAAGTCGGTCGACGTGACCCGCGTGATGCCGAGCCTGTGCGCAGCCTCGGTGGCGATCGTCGACTTGCCCGTCCCGGTCGTGCCGCCGACGAGAAGCAGCAGCGGCTCGTCGAGCCGCTGCAAGGCGTCGAGGCGCCGGAGCCGGCGGATGGTCCGGTACGCCTCGTCGTCGCCGATCACGTCCGCCGTGATCTCGCCCAGCCGGTCGAGGTCCAACGACGTCGCGTTCCTGTCCGCGAGATCCTTGTCCGCACATCGCGCGATCGTGTGCGCACGCTCGGGATCGAGGCCCGTGACGATCAGCGCGCGGGCGAGAAGGCCCTTGGAGAAGGGCACGTCGTCGCCGAGCGCGAGCGGTATGACCTGGCGGCGATCGCTCACAATGTGATTCCTGCCATGTCCAGCAGGGTCTCGTCAAGTACCCGTTCGGTGGAGACCTCAACCACGTCGTTCGCCGCGAGCACGACTTCTCCCCCGACCGCCAGGGCGTGCTCGGCCACGACATCGATTGCTGCGGCCTTCAGCTCGACGAGGTAGACGTCCGCCTCCACGCCCGGAAGCTCGGCCCGGAGCGCGGATCTGTCTGCGAGATTCCCCGAGACGTGGACGACATTCGCGCCGTGCTCCTCGGCGAGGTGGCGGGCGAGGATCGGGTGCGCTTGCCCCGGAGCGGTCGAGAAGTAGGCGATCGAACGACCGCTGATGTCCCGTTGCGGCCGCGGGCGGAGCACCGTGGGGACGGCGCGTACCGCAGGCCGGGTTACCTCGAGAACAGCGTCCTGCACCGCTTCCCAGCCGGACCCGGCCTCTGCCATCGTCACGAGCACGAGGTCGGCCAGCTGGAGTCGGTATGCGTTGAGATACCCGCTTACGACACGGGGGTCCTGGTGGCCTCCGACGACGGCGATCCGCCTGTCTGTCGCGATCGGAGGCAAGGCCGCCCCACTGCCGTCGAAGATGGCGAGCTCGCGATCGAGCCCAGCGGCGATCCGCGCTCCCTCCTCCACGTTCGAGGTGTACACCGCTCCGGCCAGCCCTCCCCCACACCGGCGGCATCCAATCGTCTCGACGCCGACCAGGGCTGCCGTCTCGAGGTGGTCCGATGCCGCATGGCGCCCGCCTCGCGAGAGCTCGACGAGAGCATCCACGGTCGGCGGAACCGTGATCGTCTCCGGCTCTGCAGGGCCTCCGCGGCCCATCGCGACGACGACCACGCTCGCGTGCGCCGCCGCGAGTCGCGCGACGTACCCCGTCACGGCGGTCTTGCCGACCCGCTTGCCTGTGCCGATGACCGCGAGCGAGCGGCCGGGGAACGGCTGAAACGACGGCGGGTCGAGCCGAAAGTCGGCGCCCGCGTACGGGATGCCGGCGGTCAGCACCTCGCTCGCGAGCCGAAAGCGCTCCACGGGCCCGAGGACCGGCTCGTCGGAGAGATCGACGACGAGCTCCGGACGGAGTCGTTCGATCGCCTCAGCGACGCCCGCGGTAGAGAGGCACGCCGTACTCCGCGTCCCCGCGGAGCTTCTCCGTGCCGCCGACGAGCACCGCGCCGACGACCTCGTACGGAAGCTCTGCGATCGCGTCACGGACGACAGGCGGGTAGTGCTCGCCGTCGACGAGTGCGAGCGCTCTCACGTGCGCGCTGTGACCTCGTCCTCGATGGCGCCGGTGAACTTCGCGTACTCGAGCGTGTCCAGCGAGAAGGTGACGAGCTTCACCTGACCGTGGAACGGGTGCCGCCGCCAGATGTCCACGTGGCGGTCCGAAACCTCGATCACGTTGTAACAGGGCCTCGTCTTCCCGCGCAGCCGCAGTGACGAGACCGTGCCCGCATTGACGACGAACAGGTCCTCGAGCCGCCAGACGTACGGCACGTGCTTGTGACCCGAGAGAACCAGGCGGACTCCCGCCCGCTGCAGGCACTCGATCGCGTCGCCGGCGTCGTAGACGACGTTCCGTTCGCGTCCCGTGCCGGGGACGGGCAGGAGGTGATGGTGGAGCACGAAGATCTTGAGCTCGGCGGGCTCCTGGGCGAACTGCTCCTCGACCCAGCGGTAGCGACCGCGCCCGATCTGGCCGTGATCGAGGTCGGGCTCGCTCGAGTCGATGGCGACGATGGCGATCCCGCCCTTCGTCAGCACGGAGTTGCGCTGGCCGAACATCTCCTCGAAGTGGACGTACCCGACGTTCCGCGAGTCGTGGTTGCCCGGCACCACGACCATCGACTCGCACTTGATCCGGTCGAGGTATTCGCGCGCGGTGAGGTACTCGTGGCGGAAGCCGAACGTCGTCAGGTCGCCGCTGCAGACGACCACGTCAGGCTCGAGCTCGTTTACCTCGCTGATCGCCCGCTCGAGCAGACTGGACTCGAAGTACGGCCCGCCGCAGTGGAGGTCCGAGATGTGCGCGATCCGGAACACACTGCCGTCCGTCGCCATGTTCAGAGTCTACGGCTGTGCGTCAATGCGAGCGAAGCAGCGGAAAGCTCGGCGGGAAGCACCGTCCGGGACGATTGGTACCCTGACGAAGGTGCGGGCGGAAAGCACCGTTTTCCAGGCATATTGTGGCATGGACCCACCTCGGTTCGCGAATCGCACCGAGTTGGAGTGCGCGAAGATCCTCGACTACTACGGCATCCGCTGGGACTACGAGCCCCGGACGTTCGTCCTCGACACGGATGACGAGGGCCGCATCGTCAGCGCGTTCACGCCCGACTTCTACCTCCCCGAGCAGGACCTCTTCATCGAGGTGACGGTGATGAAGCAGTCGCTCGTCACCCGGAAGAACCGGAAGCTCCGCGAGATCCGGAGGCTGTACCCGGACATCAACGTGAAGCTGTTCTACCGTCGCGACATCGAGCGCCTCGCACAGCGCTACCGACTGCGCTGGGCGTCGTAACGCCCGTGCCGCGAGACACCAAAGTCCCCGCACCGGCGTCCGAGCACGGCGATGTCGGTGACGTCTTCTTGAGTCGCGAGGAGATCGCCGCCCGTGTTGCCGAGCTCGGGACGGAGATTGCCGCCGACTTCGACGGCCTCGACCCGCTGCTCGTGGCTCCGCTGAAGTCGAGCGTCGTCTTCCTCGCCGATCTCACCCGCGCCCTGCCGATCCCGCACACGCTCGACGTCGTGGAGCTCGCTCCATACACGGGCGGGACGTCCGAGAGCGCCGGCGTGCGCCTGCTGAAGGACGTCGACGTGCCGCTCGAGGGCAGGCATGTCCTGCTCGTCGAGGACGTCGTCGACACCGGCCTGACGCTCCACTTTCTCTGCAGGACACTGGGCTTGCGCGATCCGGCGAGCCTCTCGGCCGTGACGCTGCTCGACCGGCCCTACCGGCGACTGGTTCGCGAGCTGCCGCTGCGCTACGTCGGGTTCACGGTGCCGGACGAGTTGTTCGCCGGCTACGGGCTTGGGCTCGACGAGCGCTGGCGCGCGTTGCCCGACCTCCACCTCGTCACGCCGACCGAGCTGCCGGCGGCGGCGAACGGCGCGGCGTAGGGCCTCCGCCACAGACAGAGCGCTACACGTAGGACTCTAGAGATGGAGCTCTACAGATAGAACAGCGGGTCGACCGCCGACCCGTTCACGCGCACCTCGAAGTGCAGGTGCGGCCCGCTGGAGTTGCCGGTCGACCCGACGAGCGAGAGCGTCTCTCCCTGCGACACCTGCTGCCCGAGGCCGACGAGGATCGCGGACGCGTGGGCGTACGCCGTGGAGAGGCCGTTACCGTGATCGACGACGACGAGATTCCCGTAACCGCCGAGCCAGCCGGCATGGATCACGGTCCCGGCGGCGGCGGCGTAGATCGGCGTTCCCGAGGACGCGGCGATGTCGATGCCCTCGTGCATGCGGCCCCAGCGCATCCCGAACCCGCTCACGACAGGGCCGTTGACCGGCCAGATGAACCCCGCCGCTGACGGCGCGCCCGTGCCCGAAGACCCGGCGCTCGCCTGCGCGCTCTGGATCGCGGCGGCGAGGCTGGCGCTCTCGGCCGCCAGGGACTCCACCTCCGCCACGTCGTGCATGCGTGATGCGCCGAGATCGGCGAGCGCGGACTGCTTGAGCGACTTGGCGGCCACGACGTCGTTGCGCCGTGCGGCGAGCCGGTCGCGGACCTGCCGTGCCTCCTCGGTATGGGCGGAGATGACCGAGACCGTCGCGGTGGTCAGGGCTTTCGTCCGCACGGTCGCCTGGCGCTCCGCGGCGGCGTCCTCCTTCGCCGTCCTGCACCTCGTGCGCGATTCGGCGGTCCTGGGCGCCGATCCGCTGCACGAACTCGTAGTTGTCGATGATCTCCGAGAAGCTCGAGGCGGAGACGATGAACGCAAGCGCGTCCGGGGTCTCGCTGATGTACGCGTCCCGCACACGCTGCTCGAGAACCGCGACGGCTCGCGCGTACTGGCGCTGGAGCCGGACGAGGCGGCGAGTCTGCTGCTTCAGCAGCGCCGTCAGCTGCGCGAGCCGTTCGCGCTGATGCGCGAGCTCCGACTCCAGATGCTCCAGGCTGGACTGCGCCGCGTCGACCGCCTCCTCGGCGGCGCGTAGCTCGTCTACGACGGCCGACAGCTGTGAGGTCAACACGCCCTCCTGCTGCTTCGCCGCCTCGATCTCGGCGCGCAGCGACGCAATCCGGGCGTCGATGCGCTGCTTCTCGGACTCGATGTCCTGGCCGGCGGCCGGCGCGATCAGAGCGAGCGCTGCCAGCGCGAGCAGCACGATCAGCACGGAGACGAGCAGCGACCGCCGTCCCATGCGTCTAGGTTCGCGACCCGGGCGGACGACCCTCCCCGTCCAGCGCGCGCAGCGCCTCTGCAGCCTCGCGCCGCAGCGGCCCCAGGAGCGCCCGGTAGTCCTCGTCCGAGATCGTGCCCGTCCGGTGCTCGAACTCGAGCTCCTTGAGGGCTGCGAGCGACCGGTCGCGCGCCTCGAGGAGCTCGAGGCGGCGGCGCTCGTCCTCGTCAGGCTCGTCGAGGCGGTCGGACTCGGGCTCGGGCTCCTTGATGAACGGGAGGGCAACAACGAGGACGCACGCAATCGCGAGGACGGCAGCGAGCACGAGAGCCAAGTTCAACGGGTGGCGGGAACGCCGATCTCCCGCATGCGCTCGACGAGCCGTCGCTGCTCGCGTGCGTCCGGCCAGAGCGTGATCGCCGAGCCGAGCAGGAAGACGAGGCCTGCGACCCAGATCAGGTTCACGAGCGGCTTCACGAACACGCGGAAGTACACCGTGCCGTCAGGGTCGATCTGCTCCGCGATCACGAACAGGTCCTCACCCGTGAGCTTGTCGCTCCGGATGCCGACCTCGTTCGACACCTGCTGCTCGACCGTGTACGCGTTCTTGCCCGCCTCGAGCGTGCCGAGGTCGCGATCCCCTCGCGTGACGCCGAGCTCGGCCCGGATCTCGGTCGCGTTCGCGGTCTGGCGCTCGTCGAGTGAGCGGTACACGAGGGTGTAGTCCCCAACCTGCATCGAGTCGCCCTTGGTCAGTCGCGCCTCGGCGACGCTGTCGAAGGCGCTCGAGCCGGCGATGCCGATCGCAAGCAGCACGATCGACGCATGCACGACGTACCCGCCGTAGCGCCTCCGGTTGCGGGCGATGAGGGACGAGAACGCGTTGAACCAGCTCGTCGCGCCGAGGGCCTTCCGTGCGCGCGTCCCGCGCGCGAACTCCATGGCGATGGTCGCCGCGACGAAGGCCGAGAACGTGTACGCGATGAGGCCCGGGATGGAGCTTCCGGCGCCCAGGACGAGGAGCACGACGCCCGTGGCGAGCGCGAAGAGCGTGGGCCAGCGAAAAGTCGTGGCAAGGCTCGCCAGCGAGGCGCGACGCCAGGCGATGAGCGGGCCGATCCCCATGAGCAGGAGAAGCGGCAGCCCGAAGATGCGGAGGAAGAAGTCGTAGTACGAGCGGCCGAGCACGACCGCCTCACCTCGCAACGCCTCCGAGATCAGCGGGTAGACCACGCCCCAGAGGATCGTCAGGCAGAGCGCGAGCAGAAGAAGGTTGTTGTAGAGGAACGCGGCCTCGCGCGAGATCGGCGACTCGAGCTTCGTCGGCGAGCGGAGCTGCGGACGCCGCCAGAAGACGGCCGCGAGCGAGATGCCCACTACCAGCACGATGAAGGCGAGGAACCACGGCCCGATCGAGCTCTGCGTGAACGAGTGGATCGAGTTCACGACGCCCGACCGTGTGAGGAACGTGCCGAAGAGCGAGAGCGAGAACGCGAGCAGGACGAGCAGGACGTTCCAGATCCGGAGCATCCCGCGCTTCTCCTGGATCATCACCGAGTGGAGGAATGCCGTCGCGGCGAGCCACGGCATCAGGGCAGCGTTCTCGACCGGGTCCCACGCGTAGTAGCCGCCCCATCCCACCTCGACGTACGCCCAGTGCGCACCGAGCAGCTGACCGACGCCGAGCGCGGCCCATGCGAAGAGCGTCCAGCGCCTCGTCGCGATCAGCCAGCGTTCGTCGGGGCGGCCTGCGAGCAGAGCGCCGAGGCAGAACGCGAAGGGCACGGTGAGGCCGACGTAGCCGAGGTAGAGAAGCGGCGGGTGCGCGAGCATGTACGGGTTCTGGAGGCTCGGCGTCATGCCCGCCCCGTCCGCGGGCGCGGCCTGCGTCGCGAACGGGCTCGCGACGGCGACGACGAGGAACGAGAAGAACACGGCAACGCCGGCGAAGACGGGGACGACCCAGACGACGAGGTCCTTCGCCCAGCCGCGGTTGAGCCGAACCGCAGCGGCTCCGAAGCCCGTGAGGAAGAGCAGCCAGAGAAGGAGCGAGCCCTCCTGGCCGCCCCAGAATGCCGAGATCGTGTACGCGGTCGGGAGCGCCTCGCTCGTCGTGCGCGCGACGTACTCGAACGAGAAGTCGTTCCGGAGAAGCGCCGCGAGCAGCACTCCCGACGCGACGAGCGTCGAGAAGAACGCCGCCACGAGGGCGTTCTGCGCGGAGACCGCGAGCCGGCGGCGTCCGAGATACGCCCCCGCCGCGCCGGCGACGAGCGCGTACGTCGCGAGGCCGAGCGTGACGAGCAGGGCCGCGCGACCGAGCTCAGGCACGGCGCGCTCCGCCCTTCGGTCGGCCGCCGCGTTCGAGCACGGGATCCCTCAGGCGGGACCCGTCAAGCCGGGTCGTCCGCCTTCTGCGGCGCGTACTTCGACGGGCACTTCGTGATCATCGAGCCGGGCTCGGCGACGAAGGTCCCGTTCCGGAGGTGCCCCGTCACGACGATCTCGCGGCCCACCTTGAACAGATCCGGCTTGGAGCCCGTATACAGCACGCGAACTGCCGTTTCCCGCGTGCCGTCCCGGTCCCGCAGAAGGAACCGGAGCCCGCCCTGCGTGCGAGTCCCCACGGGCGGGGCCGACGACGACGCCGACGAGCTGCGTCTTCGCGGTCCGCCCCTTCAGCTCGCTCGGAGCAACCGAGGGATTGCCGCCACCGGCGATCGAGGTGTAGAGGAGGAAGATCGCGAGCACCGCCGCGACCGAGAGCGCGAGTACGAGACGCGCCGGGCTCGCCTTCCGTGCCACGTGCCAAGTGTACCCCCGGCCTCCGCGCGTGTATCCGCCAGGCGGCGGCACGGGCCTGATTCAGGGCGCCGCGACGCCCGGAGCTACGCCGAATCCGGTCCCGTCACGGGCACCGGCCGCTCGGGCATGCGGTAGCCGTGCTCGACGCAGAGCGAGCCCGGAGACTCCTCCGTGAGCGCGTCGCAGTAGCCCTTGCCGTACGCAGCGCGGATGAAGGCCGCGACCACCTCGAGATTCCAGTCGTCCACGTCGATCGCCTCACGCCACAGGTCGGTGAGGCGGACGTCGATGTCGAGCTCGAGCAGATCGATACGTGTGGGCGTTCTGGACATGCATCGAGCGTACGGACCGGACCGGACGGACTCCCGGTCAGGCCACGTCGTCGCCGCGGACGGTGAACGGCACGCTCCAGTCCTGCCTGGCCTGGTCGTCGATCGTGAGGCGCCACTCGTACCGGCCGGGCTCGAGGGGCAACGGCGTCGAGTTCATGGCGACCGGGAAGTCGAGCGGCGTTCCCGGCTTCAAGCCCGGCGGCCGCCCGACCTCGAACTCGCCGCCGAATGCGACCGGCTGCTCGTCCTCGTCGGGCGTCTCGAGCACCACGTGGGCACCGTCCGCATCTAGTAGCTCCACGTTGAATGTGTGCATCGTGTTCGCCTGGTCCCACGGCACCTGGATGAGCAGGGCGATGCCGAACGACGCCGGCTCCGGCCCGGTCTGCGACCAGCCTCCGCCGACGATCGTGAGCTTCCCATCCGAGACGACCGCGTAGTCGGCGAGGAGCATGGTCGCCTTCACGCCGAGAGCCAATCACATCATGGGCACTAGCATGGCGCCGTGGCCGAGCGAATTCGCGTCGGGCCTGCCCGGATGCCGTCTCGCGAGGCGCCGGAGGCGGCGATCGAGATCCTCATGGAGCGGGGCTACACCGCCTGCGAGATCGACTTCGAGAGCGGCTTCTGGATGGACTACCCGTTCGCGGAACGGCTCGGGGAGCTCGCCCGCGAGAACGACATCGCGCTCTCCGTGCACGCGCCGCTCTTCGGCTTCATGGGCCATGTCGAGCCGAGCGGCCGCAAGTTCACCTCGGCGGTCGGCGCGCTCGACCGGAGCGCCGGCATCGCCGCGGCGAGCGGCGCCGAGGTCGTGGTCTTCCACCCCGGCTTTCTCCTCGAGCGGCCACGGGAAGCCGCGATCGACGCGGTCGTCGAGCAGCTCGGGACGCTCCGCGAGCGGCTGGAGGGCAAGGACCGCGCCGTGCCCTTCGGAGTCGAGGTGATGGGACGCGTCCGCGACCTCGGCTCCCTCGACGACGTGCTCGAGATCTCGCGCCGCACCGGTTGGGTTCGACCCGTCCTCGACTTCGCGCACATGCACGCGACGAGCGACGGCGCCTACCTCGAGGTGGCGCCGTTCGCGACGGCGCTCGAGGCTGCAGACGACGTCCTTGAGCCCGGATCTCCGTTCCACATCCACTTCTCCGACATCGCCTTCGCGAACCGCAACGAGACGAAGCACCTCGCCTACGGCGAGGGGACGCTACGGGTGGATCCGCTGCGAGAGGCGCTCGACCGTATCGAGCGGCCGGCGACGGTGATCTCCGAGTCTCCCGACGAGGCGTCGAGTCAGGCGATCCGCGCCGTGCTCGTGGACGGCGGCGGAGCGAGTGCCGCGAGCCGCTCCTCGTAGGGCGCCGCCTCGTCCTCGCGTCCGCGGTCGCGGAGGAAGCTCGTCAGCCGCTCGAGCGGCTCGATCTCCCAGGCCGCAAGGCCGCCACCAGCGGTGAGCGCGAGCGCCTCCTCGAAGAGCTCCTCGGCCTCCTCGTCACGGCTCTGGGCCGCGCGGACTGCCGCGAGCGCGGTGGTCGCCGCGACCCGGCACGCCGTGTCGTCCGGGCTGGCGTTGTTCAGTGACTCGAGCGCCAGCCGCTCGGCCTCTTCGATCTTGCCGAGATCCGCGAGCGTGGCCGCGAGCACCGCCTGGTAGTCGGGCAGCATCCCGCGGTCTCCGCGCGCCGAGATCATCCGCATCGCCTCGCGGAGCCGCTTCTCTGCGAGCTTGTGGTCGCCCCGCAGGCGCGCGATGCAGCCGAGCTTCATGAGCGCTGCGGCGACGGACGGCTCGATCCCGAGCTCTGCCGCGGTCGTGCGCACCTCCTCGAGCACCGTCTCGGCCGCGTCCAGCTCGCCCTTCATCGTCAGGAACCAGCCGTACGACAGGGTGGTATGCACCCGCGCCCGCACGCTGCCGCTCTCTCCCGCGAGCTCGAGCGCCCGCGTCAGCAGAAGATCTGCCTCGTCGAGCTCGAGCCTGATGATGTGGAGCTGAGCGAGCGACTGCGCGGCCAGCGTCTGCAGGTCCTTGCGCTTCGCGTCCAGCGCGATGACGTACGCGCGTTCCATGAAGCGGAGAAACTCGTCCTCCGACCCCTGCCAGGACGCGACGATCGCGCGCACCGTGAGCCCGTCGAAGTGGGCGACCGGGTCTTCCTCCTCGGCGAAGATCGCGAGCGCCTCGTCCGCCAGCTCTCTCGCCTGCTCGACGTCGCCGCCATGGCGTACGGTTGCCTCGGCGAGGCCGGTCAGTGCGAGCGCCTCCAGGACCCGGTCGTCGTGCTCGCGGGCCTGGTCGCGAACCTTCGGCATCTCGACCTCGACCGCGGCCCAGTCCCCTAGCCGCCAGGCTGCGCGCGCGGCCACGTACCTCGCTCCGAGCGTTGGCCGCAGCTCGAGTGCTCGCAGGCCGAGCTTGCGCGCCGTGACGTATGCCTCGCGGGCGATCGCGCGCTTCGCGGCTTTCACGAGGGCGCCCGCAGTCTGTTCCGCGAGCTCCTCCGGCGGTGCGCCGTCGAGCTCCGTCATGAACTCGACCGCACGGTCGAGGTGGTGCGCCCTGATCTCGAGGAGCTCGTCTCCGGCCCGCTCGCCGAGCCACTCGGCGAAGCGCGCGTGGTGCTGGGCGCGGGCAAGCTTCGCCAGCCCGCCGTACGCGACCTCGCGAATGAGGAAGTGCTTGAAGCGGTACGCCGACTCGCCCGAGATCGAGGACCGCGGCTCACGAAGCAGGAACTCCCGCAGGAGGAGGTCGTCGAGCAGCCGGTCGACCTCGTCGAGGTCGGGCGACAGATGCTCGATCGCGCTGGCCCAGAACACGCGGCCGATGACCGATGCGCGCTGGAGCACCGTCTTCGCCTCGGGCGAGAGGTGGTCGATGCGCGCGGCGATGAGCGCCTGCAGGGTGTCCGGGATCCTGCCCGGCTGTCCGTCGCTGCCGCTCTCGACGAGCATCCGGATCGTCTCCTCGACGAAGAGCGGGTTCCCCTCGGCGCGCTCGAGCACTTCGCTCGGCAGCTCGGGAAGCGCCTCTCCGGTCGTCCCCGCGAGCTGGCCGAGCAGCTTCTGGACGAGGAGCTTGCTCTCGTCCTCGGAGAGCGGCTCGAGCTCGATGGCCGTCGAGCGGACGCGCCCGCCGCCCCACCCGGGCCGGTTGTCCAGGAGCTCGGGCCGCGCGAGACACACGATGAGCAGCGGCGCGCGGACCCAGTCGGCGAGGTGCTCGATCAGGTCGAGCATCGGCTCCTCCGCCCAGTGGATGTCCTCGAACATGAGGACGAGCGGCTGAACGTCCGCGAGCCTCTCCATGACCTCGCGCGCCGCCCACGCGATCTCCTGCGGGCTGCGCTCGCCCTCGAGCGCCTCGAGCATCCCGGCGGCGAGACCGAGGACGTCGGCGACCGCCTCCTCCTCGCAGCACGCGCGGAGCTTCTCGAAGGCCTCCTCCAGCGGGTCGTCGTCGGAGATGCCGGCGGCCGCCTTGATCATCTCCGCGAGCGGCCAGTAGGTGACGCCCTCGCCGTACGGGAGGCAACGTCCGGAGAGGACGCTGGCGCGCTCCACGCCGTCCGCGAACTCGCGTGCGAGGCGGCTCTTTCCCACGCCTGGCTCGCCGTAGATCGTGAACAGGTGCGCACGGCCGTCCCGGACCGTCCGCGAGTACGTGTTGTGGAGGAGGTCGAGCTCCGTGTCGCGGCCGACGAGCGGGGCGCGCGGGCCGACCGGCCGTGCACCGCCGTCGAGCGCATCCAGGACGCGCCAGGCGCGGTGCGAGGCCCCGAGCCCCCTGAGCTCGAGCGGGCCTGCGTCCTCGAGCACGAGGCTGCTCCCCGCGAGGCGATACGCCGTCGGGCCGAGCAGGATCTCTCCCGGCGCGGCCGCCTGCTGCAGCCGTGCGGCCATGTTCACCGCCTCACCGGTCACGAACGACGAGTCGCGCGACTGGTCGACCACGAGCTCGCCGGCCTCGATGCCGATGCGCGCCACCAGGCCCAGCTCGTCCACGGCGGTCCGCATCGCCAGCGCGGCACGGGCCGCGCGCTCGGCGTCGTCCTCGTGCGCCTGCGGAATGCCGAAGGCCGCGAGAACGGCGTCGCCGGCGAACTTCTCCACGATGCCGCCGTGCAGCGTGACGCAGTGTGAGACCCGCTCGAAGAACTCGCTCACGCGCCGCCGTACGACTTCCGGATCGGAGCCGGTGACGATGCCGGTCGAGTTGACCAGGTCCACGAAAAGGACCGTCGCGAGCTTTCGCTCCATACCTGAAGTGTAGAAACGCGGGACGAGGGCGCGTTCATCCCTCTAGAGTCAAGCCGTGCTCGATCCCAAGGTGTTCAAGGCCTACGACGTTCGTGGCCTCTACTCCACGGAGCTCGACGAGGACGGCGCGTACCGGGTGGGCCGTGCGTACGTGGAGCATTTCGAGCCTCGCTCGATCGCCGTGGGGCGCGACGTGCGGCTCTCCTCGGCCACGATGTCCACCGCGGTGATCGAGGGTGCCGCGGACGGTGGCGCAGACGTGGTCGACATCGGGCTCGTCGGCACCGAGATGGTCTACTTCGCGGTCGCGGATCAGGGGCTCGACGGCGGCATCTGCGTCACCGCCTCGCACAACCCGAAGGACTACACGGGCATGAAGATCGTGCGGCGGGGAGCGCTGCCCGTCGGCGGCGACTCGGGCCTCGCGGAGATCCGCGAACGCGCGCTCGCCGGCTTCGGAGACGCCACACGGCGCGGCGAGGTTCGGCAGCTCGACGTCTGGGACGCGTTCGTCGACAAGGTGCTTTCGTTCATCGATCCGGATTCCATCCGGCCACTTCGCGTGGTCGTGGACGCCGCCAACGGGATGGCGGGCGTGATGCTCCCGCCCGTCCTCGAGCGGCTTCCGCAGCTCGACGTCGTCAGGTGCAACTTCGAGCCTGACGGGACCTTCCCGAACCACGAGCCGAACCCGCTGCTCCCCGAGAATCGCGAGTTCATCGTGCGGAAGACCCGGGAGGAGGACGCAGATCTCGGGGTCGCGTACGACGGCGACGCCGACCGCTGCTTCTTCGTCGACGACACCGGGGACTTCGTCCCGGGCGACTTCGTCACCGCGCTCCTCGCGCGCTCGATCCTCGAGAAGCAGCCTGGCTCGAAGGTGATCTACGACGTCCGCGCGAGCTGGGCCGTCCCGAAGACGATCTCGGAGGCAGGCGGGGAGCCGCTCGTGAACCGCGTCGGCCACGCGTTCATCAAGCACCGCATGCGGAAGGAAGACGCGGCCTTCGGCGGCGAGGTCTCGGCGCACTACTACTTCCGCGACTTCACGAGCGCCGACTCCGGCGTCGTTCCGTTCCTGCTGATGCTCGAGCTGCTCTCGCGCACCGGTACGAAGCTGTCGGAGACGCTCGCGCCCTACCGCGAGCACTACTTCCTCACCGGCGAGATCAACACGCCCGTCTCCGACGTGCCGCTCAAGCTGCAGGAGCTGAAGGAGCGCTATGCGGGTGAGGGCGGCCGGATCTCGCACCTCGACGGGCTGTCCGTGGACTTCGACGACTGGCATTTCAACGTCCGGCCGTCGAACACCGAGCCGCTCTTGCGGCTCAACCTCGAAGCTCTCTCGCCCGAGGTCATGGAAGCGAAGCGCGACGAAGTGCTCGCGCTGATCCGCTCCTAGCTGCGTAGGATCGCCGCGTGGACGACCCGCTCGAGCTCGGGCACGTCACCGACCGGCGGCCGCCGTTCAAGTACGCCGCGTATGCGCGCGTCTGGTTCTCGGACACCGACGCCCAAGGGGTCGTCTACTACGGCCGCTACCTCCCCTACTTCGATCACGCGCGCACCGAGTACCACCGCCACCTCGGCGGGCTCGTGGGCCTGGACGACGCCGAGTTCGTCATGCGGGCGTCGCACGTGGACTACCTCGCGCCCGCGCGCTTCGACGACCTGATCGAGTCGTTCGTGCGCGTATCGAGGATCGGCCGCACGAGCATCACCTACGAGCTCGCCGCCTGGCGGCTCCCGGACGAGCTGCACCTCGTCGAGGCGACGCAGACCCTCGTTCTCGTGGATCCAGTCGAACGGCGCCCGACGCCCGTCCCCGGCTCGTTCAGGGAGACGATCCGTGCCTTCGAGGGTGAGGCGCTCGAGGAGTGAGCGTTTGAGCACACGGGCTCTCGAGGCACTCGACCGGATCCTCAATCGCGGCGGCGACGCCGACGACCTCCTGCGCTCCGCCGTCGGTGTGCTCGTGGACGAGCCAGGGATCACTTGGGCCGGCGTCGCTTTCCAGGACGAGGGCATCCTCACGGTCGGCCCTCAGGCCGGCGAGCCGGACGAGACCCGCCGGATCCGGGCGCCCGTCGTCTACAGGGACTCGAAGGTCGGCGAGCTCTGGGTCGACGGCGAGGCGGATGCCGCCTTCCTCGACCGTTTCGCACTGCTCATCTCGCAGCATGTCCTGATCGGCTGGGACACGCAGGGAGAGCGCTGGGACCCCTGACGCGGCGTTTTCGATAGGGGAGAGGGTCGAGCCTCGACCGGTGGGGATCGAGTTGTCCGCGCGCCCGCCCGGAGCGGGCGCGCGGCCCCTTCCCCTCTCCCCTTCTCTCCTTGTAATCGCGCCTTCGGGGGATGCAATCCCTGAAACGAGGTACCCCATCTCATTCGAGGGATAGTCCCCCGTTCGGAGGAGTCGAAGCGGCCGCGCGCGTGCCTAGGCGTTCGGGCCGTGGAGCTCCTCGCTCTCGCCGGGGAACGGCCAGGCGTGCCGCTCGAACCCGCCGGTGCCCGGGCCGAACCGGCGCTCGCCAAAGCGCAGCTCGCCCGGCTCGCGGTTGACGAAGTCCGTCACGTGCTCTCTCAAGTCCTGCTCGATCTGGTTCGCCTGCTCCTGCGTCAGCCGGCCGTCGTCGAGGGCGGCGTCGATTCGCTTCACGGCATCGGCCACCAGGGCGTTCACAAGCCCGTCGACCGACTTGCCCTCGTCCTTCGCGACCTCGGCGAGGCTCTTGCCGTCCGCGAGCGCCGCACGGAGCTCGTCCTCGTCGAGACCGAGGTACGACGCGGCGGTGTCGAGGTGACCGACGAGGCCGAATGGGCCGACATGGTGGAGTCCGGGGCCGTCCGGACCACCGAGCCCGAGTCCGCCGAAGACGAGCGGCACGTCCGCGGCGTCGATGCGCTCCTTCAGCGCGTTGCCCTGCTCTTCGGTGAGGCGCCCCGCCTCGACCGCCTCGTCGATCCGGTTCTCGAGCGCATGCTCGAGCGCGTCGCTCAGCGCGCTCGGCTCGACACCGAGCTCCTTCGCCGCGTCGTCGATGACGGCTTTGCTCCGGTCTTCCGGCGAGAGCGCGTCAGTCCCCGCGATTGCGCCCCCGGCACCTGCCACCGCGAGCGCCGCCGCAGCTCCGGCGATGATCGTCTTGTCCCGCTTCCTCATGATTTCCTCCTTCGGTTCGTGTCAGGCCGCGACGAGATACGTCACGTAGAACATGGAGGCGAGGAAAGCGGCGTGCGCTGAGAGACGCGTTAGAGCGGCGTAAGAAGTCGCTAAGACACGTTCGCGCCCGAGCCGTTGGCGCTGCCGTTCAGACGGAGCACCATGCGAGTCCCGCCGCCCGCGGCCTGCTCGGCGACGACGTCGCCGCCGTGGGCTTCCGCGACCTGGCGCACGATCGCGAGCCCGAGCCCCGATCCGGGCATCCCGCGGGCAGTGCGGGCGCGGTAGAAGCGGTCGAACACGTAGGGAAGGTCATCCTCTGCGATCCCCGGCCCGTAGTCGCGCACCGTGACCACGCCGTCGGCGACCGCGAGCTCGACCTGACCGCCTATCGGCGTCCACTTCGCCGCATTGTCGAGGAGGTTGCCGATCGCGCGCTCGATCGTGGACGGGACGCCGTGCACCGTGGACTCGTCGAGCGTCGACGCGAACTGGATCGCCGGGTGGTTGCGCCGGGCACGCTCGAGCGCCTCCGCGGCTGCAACGTCGAGCCGCACGTCCTCGGGCTCGGCAATCTGCTGCTCTGCGCGGGCGAGCTCGATCAGCTCGGCGATGAGCGAGGTCATCTCCCCCAGCTGGTCGACCACGTCCGAGAGCAGCCGCGTGCGTTCCTCGGGCGGGAGCACGCGATCGCTCGCGAGCACCTCGATGTTCGTCCGTAGGCTCGTCAGCGGCGTGCGGAGCTCGTGCGACGCGTCGGCGACGAGCTGCCGCTGGGCGCGCGTCGAGTCCTCGAGGGCCGCGAGCATGCTGTTGAAGCTCTCGGCGAGGCTGCTGAGCTCGTCCTTACCGGTTACCTCGATCCGCTCCGACAGGTCACCGGTCTTCGAGACGCGCTCGGCCGTGTCCGTGAGGCGGCGCACCGGCGCGAGCGCGGCGCCCGACACGACGAGCCCGAGGGCCGCCGCTCCGCCGACTCCCACGAGGGCGATGAAGATGAGAAACGTCCGGAGCCGGGAGAGCGACTCGTCCACCTCGGCCAGCGGCCGGGCGACCTGAACCGCGTATCCGGGGCTGTACTGGAACGTGAGCATGCGCGCGTGCGTCCCGGAAATGTCGGCGTCAGAGTAGAAGCCCCCCGCCCTTCCGTTGGCGACCGCGATGACTGCGTCCGGAACCGGAAGCGCGACGTCGCCGAGTGGGTTCAGGACCTTCCCGTCGCCTCTCACGATCTGCACCACGCTGGACGGCTGGCCAAACCCTGGAATGAGGCGCGAGTAGTCTCCGTCCTCCGACTCGAGCGGGAGCGGGATGTGCGCGATCTGGTCGGCCCGGTCGTTCAGCGCTTCGTCGACCTGCGAGCGGAGCTGATCGCGGACGACGAAGAACACAACGACCGAGATGAGCACGACCGCAAGCGCGACGGCCGCGGCCGCGGCGATCGCGATGCGTGCGCGGAACGTCATCTCAGGCCTCGCGCAGGGCGTACCCCACACCGCGCACGGTGTGGATAAGGCGTGGCTTCCCGCCCGCCTCCGTCTTGCGCCGCAGATAGCCGATGTAGACGTCGAGGGAGTTCGAGGTCGGGCCGAAGTCGAAGCCCCACACGCGCTCGAAGATGATGGACCGGGTCAGGACCTGCCTCGGGTTCCGCAGGAAGAGCTCGAGCAGCGAGAACTCCGTGCGCGTCAGCTCGATGAGGTCGCCTGCCCGACGCACTTCACGGGTTCCCGGATCAAGCTCGAGATCCGCGAACCGCAACGTGTCGGTCGACTCGCCGCCCGTTCGCCGGAGCAACGCGCGAAGCCGTGCGAATAGCTCGGCGAGGGCGAACGGCTTGGGCAGGTAGTCGTCCGCGCCCGCGTCGAGCCCGGCGACGCGGCTGTCGATCTCGGCCTGCGCCGTGAGCATGAGCACCGGAACCGCGTTCCCGGACGAGCGAAGGCGCCGGCAGACCTCGAGGCCGTCGAGCCGCGGCATGAGGATGTCGAGGATCACCGCGTCCGGCTGCTGGGCCTGCCCGAGGCGGGCGATCGCCTCGTCTCCGTCCGTGGCCAGCTCCACCCGATAGCCCTCGAGCTCGAGCGCCCGGCGGAGCGACTCGCGGACGGCCGGCTCGTCGTCGACGACGAGGATGCTCATGGCTCAGCACTCCGCATGAGCGGCATTGTGCGCGACGTACACCGCCTTGATGCGGGGTCTTAGCGAGTTCTTAGCCCTCCCTCAGAACCTCTTCATCTGCTACCGCTGACATAGAGCCATGTCTGGTGGCACGACTCGAACCGTTTCGATGCTCGCGGCGCTCGCGGCTGCGACGGTGCTCGGCGCCGCGGTCGGCGCGGGAACGTTCGCGGTGCTCTCCGACGACACGCCGCAGGTTCGGGAGGTCACCGTCTCGAGCTCGGAGCCGGTCGCTGCAGGCGCTGCAACCTTCGCCGACGTGTACGCAGAGGCGTACAAGAGCGTCGTCGAGATCACTGCGTCCGGCTCCGAGACCAACCAGTTCGGCGGACAGCAGGGGCAGCAGCAGGCTCAGGGCTCCGGCTTCGTGTACTCGAGCGACGGCATCGTGGTCACGAACCAGCACGTCGTCGACGGCTCGTCGTCGTTTTCGGTGCGCTTCTGGGACGGCACGACCCGTCGGGCGCAGCTCCTCGGCACCGATCCGTCGACGGACCTCGCAGTCCTCAGGGTCGACGCGCCGGAGTCCCTCCTCGTCCCCCTGGCGCTCGGCAACTCGAGCAGCCTCGAGGTCGGGGACGAGGTGGCGGCGATCGGCAGCCCGTTCGGCCTCGAGGGCACGTTGACCACCGGCGTCGTGAGCGCGCTCCACCGGCAGATGACCGCGCCGAACGATTTCACGATCACCGACTCGATCCAGACCGACGCCGCCATCAACCACGGGAACTCGGGCGGCCCCCTGCTCGATACGCGTGGCCGCGTCGTCGGCGTCAACGCTCAGATCGAGAGCGACTCCGGCGGAAACGACGGGATCGGGTTCGCGATCCCTTCGAACACGGTTCGCTCGATCGTCGACCAGCTCGTGGAAGACGGCGACGTGGAGCACGCGTACCTCGGCGTCCAGATCACCGCCGTGGAGAACGGCGTCGCGGTGACCGAGGTGCGGAGCGGAACGCCGGCAGAGGACGCAGGACTCCGCGCGTCGACGGGCACGAAGACGGTCGACGGCGCCGAGGTCCCGACCGGTGGCGACGTCGTCGTCGCGGTGGACGGGGACCCCGTCACCACCTCGGCGGAGCTCCAGAGCGCCGTCGACGCGAAGCAGCCCGGGGACACGATGACGCTCACGGTCGTGCGCGACGGCAAGCGGCGCACGGTCGAGGTCACGCTCGCGGCGCGGCCCTCGTAGGGCTTCGCGGCGCTTCGGCAGGCCCGCACCGCTCGTCTAGAGTCGCTGCGTGGCGCAGGGTTGGCAGAGCATCCGCCTCGACGACATCGACCCGATCCCGGTCGTGAACGGGACCTTGCTCTGGCGCCCCGTGCGCCGCACACTCGACATCGGCGCTTTCGGGATGAACGCCTACGTCGCGCACAACGCGGGCGACGACGTCGTCGAGGAGCACACCGAGCAGTCGCTCGGCCACGAGGAGGTCTACTTCGTGCTCGCGGGACGGGCAACCTTCACACTCGACGACGAGACGCTCGACGCGCCTGCCGGGACGTTCGTCTTCGTGCGCGATCCCGCCGTGAAGCGCCACGCGCGCGCCGAGGAACCGGAGACGGCCGTGCTCGCGGTCGGCGGCCCGCGCGAGGCGGCGTACGAGCCGTCCCCGTGGGAGGACTACTTCGCCGCCGTGCCGTATCGGACCGCCGGCGATTACGAGACGTATCTCGCGGAGCTCCAGGATGCCGCGAGGCGCAGGCCCGACCATCCCGCGACGCTGTACAACCTCGCGTGCGCCGAGGCGCTCGCTGACCGTGCGGACGATGCCGTCGCACATCTCAGCCGCGCGCTCGAGCTGAGGCCGGAGCTTGCTGACATCGCCCGCGACGACGACGTCTTCGCCGGCCTTCGCGAGCGCCCGGACTGGCCGCTCGCCTGAGCGGTCCTAGGACGGCGTGACGCGGTAGGCGTCGAAGACGGCGTCGAGGTTCCGCAGCGCGCCGAGGAGCGAGCGCAGGTCCTTCACCTCGCCGACCTCGGCCGTGTACCAGTTCCGGGCCATCCCGTCCTGCACCTGACCCCCGTACGAGACGATGTTCGCGCCGTGCTCGGCGAACGTCCGAGCGACGTCCTCGAGGAGCCGCGCGCGGTCCCACGCGTCGACCGAGATCTGCACGAGGAACCCGGCGGAGGCGCCTCCCTCCCACTCCACCTCGGTAAAGCGCTCAGGGTTCCGCATGAGCGCGCGCACGTTCGGACAGTCGTCGCGATGGACGGTGATTCCGCGGCCGAGTGAGATGTAACCGACGATCGGATCGCCCGGCACGGGCGTGCAGCACTTCGCGAGCCGCACGAGGACGTCCTCGACGCCGATCACGTTGATCCCGAGCTTTCCGCTCGCGACGGCGCTCTTGGCCCGGGCCGGCTTCGCCGTGATCGCGGGCTCCGCGGCGACCTCGTCCGTCTTCAGCCGCTGGAGCACCTTGTTCACGATCTGCCCGGACTGGAGCTTCCCGGCCCCGAGCGCGACGTAGAAGTCCTCGGCCTTCTTGAAGCCGGTCTCGCGGATCACCTGTGCGAGGACGCTCGAGCCCTGGAGCTTGCGGTAGGGGAGGTTCTGCGCCTTCAGGGCCTGGTCGAGGAGATCGCGACCCTTCGCCTCGGTCTCGCCGCGCGTCTCGCGCTGGTACCACTGGCGGATCTTGTTGCGCGCGCGGGAGGAGGTCGCGAGCGAGAGCCAGTCGCGCGACGGGCCACGGCCCGACTTCGACGTGAGGATCTCGACGAAGTCGCCGTTCCGGAGGCGGTAGTGAAGCGGGACGATGCGCCCGTTCACCTTCGCTCCGACCGTGCGGTGGCCTACGTCGGTGTGCACCGCGTACGCGAAGTCGATCGGCGTCGCACCCGACGGCAGCACCTTCACCTCGCCCTTCGGCGTAAAGACGTAGACCTCGTCCGCGAAGAGGTCCGTGCGGAGGGTGCGCATGTACTCGCCGGGATCCTGGTCCTCCTCCTGCGAGTCCATGAGCGACTTGACCCAGATCAGCCACTCGTCGTCGGTCTTCGCGCCACGGCCGCGCTTGTACAGCCAGTGCGCGGCGACGCCGTACTCCGCCTCCTCGTGCATGTCGCGCGTCCGGACCTGGATCTCGAGGGGTCTTCCCTCAGGCCCGATCACCGTCGTGTGCAGCGAGCGATAGCGGTTCAGCTTGGGCATCGCGATGAAGTCCTTGAACCGGCCGGGCATCGGCTTCCAGAGCGAGTGGACGAGGCCGAGCGCCGCGTAGCAGTCGCGCGTCCCCTCGTCGCCCGTGCGCTCGCAGATGACGCGCATCGCGGTGAGGTCGTGGATCTCGTTGAACTCCCGCCCGCGCTTGGCCATCTTGTCGTAGATCGAGTAGAGGTGCTTCGCGCGGCCTATGAGCTCCGCCGGGACGTCCGCCTTGCGCAGCTCGTCCCCGAGGATCCCCGCGGCCTTCTCGGCCTGCGCCTCGCGGTCAGCGCGCTGGTCGGCGACCATCGCCTTGATCTCCGCGTACTTCCGCGGGTGGAGCGTCTGGAACGAGAGGTCCTCGAGCTCCCACTTGAGCGCGTGGATGCCGAGCCGGTGCGCGAGCGGCGCGTATACCTCGAGCGTCTCGCGGGCCTTCTGCGCCTGCTTCTGCTTCCCGAGGTACTCGATCGTCCGCATGTTGTGGAGGCGGTCGGCGAGCTTGATGAGGATGACGCGAACGTCCTGCGCCATCGCGACGATCATCTTCCGGTAGTTCTCCGCCTCCGCCTGCTCACGGCTCTGGAACGTGATCCGGGTCAGCTTGGTGACGCCCTCGACGAGCTGGGCGATCTCCGGGCCGAACTCCGCTCGGATCTCCTCCACCTCGGCGCCGCTGTCCTCGACGACGTCGTGCATGAGGGCGGCCGCAATCGTCTGCTCGTCGAGATGGAGCTCGGCGCAGATGCGCGCGACTCCGAGCGGGTGATGGATGAACTCCTCCCCGGAGCGGCGCGTCTGGCCCGCGTGTGCGCGCTCGGCGGTCTCGAATGCGCGCCGCAGGAGATCCTTGTCGACGTCCGAGTTGTACGTCTCGACCTCGGCGATGAGCTCCTCGATGAGGTCTTCGTGCCGTCTCTTTGCGTCGAGAACGCTCATGTGGTCAGTGTACTCAGCCCGTTTCGGAGGCACTTTGCCGCGCAGGAGGGCTTACGGGAGCGCCGAACTCAGCGAGGCAATGCGGACTTTCAGACGGTGGCTCAGGCAACGACGCGCGAAGCGACTTGCAGTCGTCATGCGCGATGCGCTCGTACCCGCTCGGCCCGGCCTCGGCTGATCCGCCCGGTTCGGGCCGGCGCGAGATCACGCCGCGCGCGGAAGCGCCTCAGGCTCGAGCAGCGGGGCCTCGAGGAGAACGCGAAAGGTGTCGGACTCGAGCAGCTGCCTGCGGCGTGAGGGCTGCGCCGGGTCGAGCCCGAGCTCCTCGAACACGCGGCGTGCGTCGGCCGTCCAGGCGTCCTCGCCCTGCTGCCAGAGCCCGGCGAGCCACGCGCGAACGCTCTCGTACGCCTCCGGCGTGTCGAACAGCCGCCGCACGACGAGCTGCGGCGCGACCGTCCCGTTCCAGTGGTTCTCCTTCAGCCGGCAGGCAACGTCGAAGCGGCCCTCCGCCCGGAGACGGTCGAGTTGCGACCCCTGGCCGAACGCGATCGCGCTGCCCGCGTCCTGGCCGTGCTGGTGGACGCGGAACCGCAGGTGCTTCCCCTCGCCGACCGTCGCGGGCGAGACCGGCTGACAGGCGGGAACGAGAAGCGTCACGTCGGGGTTGCCGAGGCCGAACGGCGCCAGCCGCTCGAGCTCCTGGGCAAGGCCGAGCGTGAGATCGCGGCCGGAGACGACCGCATCCACCGATGTCACGGGCACGAGATCCTGCTCGTCGAGCACGGCGTCAGCGTGCGCGGCGAACGCCTCGGCGAATGCCTCGAGGTTCTCGGGGAGGATCGACAGGCCGGCCGCTGCGCGGTGGCCGCCGAAGCGTTCTAGGTGCACGGCGCAGGCGGCGAGGGCGCCGTGCAGGTCGAAGCTTCCGATCGACCTCCCCGAGCCTTTCCAGCCCTCGCCGGAGCCCGTGATGAGGACGACGGGGCGGTTGAACCGCTCGACGAGCCGTGAAGCGACGATGCCGATGACGCCCTCGTGCCAGTCCTCGCTCCAGAGGACGTAGCCCCGCCGTCGGCTCTCCTTCGGCGGCAGCGCCTCGACGAGCGCGACCGCCTCCCGGACGATGCGATCCTCCACCGCCTGGCGCTCCCGGTTGAGCTCCTCGAGCTCGGCAGCGAGCTCCTTCGCCCGTGCCTTGTCCTCGGTGAGGATGAGCTCGAGGGCGGTGTCGGGGCGGCACAGCCGGCCCGCGGCGTTGATGCGCGGCGCGAGCCGGAAGCCGATCGCGGAGGCGTCGACCGTCGCCGGGTCGACATGGGCGCTCTGCATGAGCGCCTGCAGGCCGGGCCGCCGTGTGGACGAGAGGGCTCGGAGCCCCGCCGTCGCAAGTGCGCGGTTCTCGTCGAGCAGCGGGACGACGTCCGCGACGGTCGCGAGGGCGACGAGGTCGAGCTGGCGTCGAACCGCCGGGCTGTCCGCGCCGAGCAGCGCCTCGCCGAGCTTGAACACGACTCCGGTCCCGCAGAGCTCCGGGAACGGGTAGTCGGAAGGCCTGGTGGCGACGATCGGGCAGTCGGGCAGCGCCGGGCCCGGCCGGTGATGGTCGGTGACGACGACCTCGAGCCCGAGCGCCTTCGCCTCCGCGATCTCCTCGACGGCGGTGATTCCGCAGTCGACGGTCAGGACGAGGCCGACCCCCTCTTCGACGAGCCGGCCGAGCGTGCCGCTCGAGACCCCGTAGCCCTCTTCGAAGCGGCTCGGGAGATGCCAGACGACGTCCGCGCCGAGCTCGCGGAGGAAGAGCACGGCGAGCGCCGTCGCGCAGATGCCGTCGACGTCGTAGTCGCCGTGGACGCAGATCCGCTTGCCCTCGGCGACGGCCGCGCGAATGCGCTGGACGGCGACCTCCATGTCCCCGAGGAGGTTCGGGTCGTGGCCCGGCATCTCCGCGGCGAGGAACCTGCCTGCCGCCTCCGGATCGGCGTACCCGCGGCGAACCAGGACGGCGGCGGTCACGTCATGCAGCGAGAGCTCCTGGGCGAGATCGTCGGCCGTCGAAGCGTCGAGCGGGTCGAGAGTCCAGGTCCCCGTCACGCAGGTGACGGTACGGACGAGGTCGGACGGCCTCTATCGCGTGGACAGGGCCTGCGGAGCGGTGCTCAGCGCTCTTCGCGGCGGCGGCGGAGCGAGTCCACGACGACCTTCACCCAGAGCAGGACGATGCCGACGGTGGCTCCCAGGACGACGACCGCGATGGGCGTGTAGTACGCCATCTTCTCGAGCGAGTACTTCGTCACCGCCGCGCCGACGAGCCAGATGGCGACGACGACGACGCCCATGACGACCCAGACGCGACCGCTGCTCACGCCTGGAAGCCTAGATACGCTGAGATCGGTGCTCATGGCCAACTACCGCTCCGGAGACGACTTCGTCGTCGAGTTCCTGGGCCATCGTTTCGAGTTCAACGCGGACGACTTCGAGGAGCGCGTGACGGCGGCTGCCGTCCGCCTCGCGCTCGTCGAGTCGAACGACCTCGACGACGACGAAGCAGGCGACCTCGTCGAGCTCGTCGCTGACGGCCGCATCGTCGATCCGCAGAGCGGCCTGGGCCTCTACCTGGTCCGGCACTGGGAGCAGATCTCGCTCGTGGACGGGGAGTCCCTCGTCTACTGGCTCCGCAAGCTCGTCTTCCGCGGCGCGTGGCTCGACCATCGCGTGAAGGAGGGCCTGCTCGACGTGAACTGGCTCGAGGACACGGGCGAGTTCGGGTACGCGGACCCGGAAGGCGGCCGCGCACTGCTCGAGCTCGCGCCCGTGCCGTCGTGGCGCGAGCTCCAGTACCGCGGCTGACATCGCGTAACGCTCGCCGACGGGCGCCATAGACTCGACCGCCAGCCGTGCTCGAGCCCGACTCCTCGTCTCGCGTTCCGCCGGCGCATGGCGCGCCTCCGTCGAACGCCTTCGGCCCGAACGCGCTGCAGATCCTCACGACCGAGCACTGGAGCCTGCTCGCGGCGCGAAGCCTGGTCTACACCGAGGCGATGAGCCGGACCTCGATTTTCGTCGCGTCGCTCGGAGGTTCGGTGGTAGCACTCGCACTGGTCTCGCAGGCGACCGACTTCGGCGATGCATTCGTCGCATTTGCGCTCGTTCTGCTCCCGGTCGTGTACTTCCTCGGGATCGTGACGGTCGTGCGCCTCTCTCAGGTCAACTGGGAGGACGCGCGCTGGACGCAGGGGATAAACCGCATTCGGAACGCCTATCTCGAGCTCTCACCGGAGCTGGAGCCCTACTTCGTCACGAGCAAGTACGACGACGACCTCGGCATCCTCCAGTCCTCCGCGGCGATGAGCGAGTGGCCGCCTCCGACGCAGGCGTTCGTCGCGGCACCGGGAGTCGTCTCCGTCATCAGCTCGGTCGTCGCAGGAGCCGCGGCGGGCATCGCCGCCATAGGGCTCGACCTCGGTACCGCTGCCGCGCTCGTGCTCGGCAGCGTCTTCTTCGTCGCGTCACTCGGGGGGTTCGCGATCTGGGCTCAGCGCGCGATCGCGAAGTACCGGACCAACCTGGACGTGCTTTTTCCCACGCCGTCCGGCGACGAGCCCGCTCGAGACGCGCTCTAGACGGGCCGAAAGTCGAGCGAGAGGACGCCGTTCCGGGTCACAAACTCCTGCACGATCACCCTGCGCACGTGCAGGGACCGTTCCCCTACGGGGCTACGTTGAACCCGAAGGCTCGCTCCGCGTCGGGCGCGGAGATCTCGATCAGCCTCACCGTGCCGATCGGGACGATGAGACGGCGGGGCTCGTCGCCCGCGTCGCTGTGCGGCACGAAGGACAGGAACCCGAATCCCGGCTCGGGCTCGACGCTCTCGAGCACGTGCCGCGAGCCGTCGGCGAGCTCGACGCGCACCTCGACCTGCTCGAGCTCGTGCTCCTTCGCGAATTCCTCGACCATCCGCCGCATGCGGGTGACGAGGTCGTCGAGCGGACCTGCGGCGCCCGGCGTCCAGATCTGCGTCGACACGCGCTAGAAGAGGCCATCGGCCGCGGGTGGTGCCTCGGCTCGACCGCCGATGTGCTCCCGCCCGAGCTCGGTGATGACCCGGCCGCGCGGGGTGCGTTGGAGGAAGCCGAGCTGGAGCAGGAACGGCTCGTAGACGTCCTCGATCGTGTCCTGCTCCTCGCCGAGCGTGACCGCGAGCGTGGAGAGCCCGACCGGGCCGCCGCCGAACTTCCGGAGAACGGCCTCGAGGAGCTCCCGGTCCGTGCGCTCGAGGCCGAGCTCGTCCACCTCGAGGAGGTCGAGCGCCTCGCGCGCCACGGGAAGCGTGATCTCGCCGGCGTGCCGCACCTCCGCGACGTCGCGGACGCGGCGGAGGATGCGATTCGCGACGCGCGGCGTCCCGCGCGCCCGCCGGGCGATCTCCTCGGCCGCGCCGTCCTCCATCGTGACGTCGAGGATCCGCGCCGAGCGGCGGACGATGGTGGCGAGCTCCTCCGGCTCGTAATACCCGAGGCGGAAGGTCATGCCGAAGCGGTCGCGGAGCGGCGTCGTCAGGAGACCCGTGCGCGTCGTCGCCCCGACGAGCGTGAACGGCGGGAGGTCGAGCGTCAGCGTGCGCGCGGCCGCGCCCTGGCCGACGACGATGTCGAGCCGGAAGTCCTCGAGCGCCGGGTACAGGATCTCCTCGATCGCGTGGTTCACGCGGTGGATCTCGTCGATGAAGAGGACGTCGCGCGACTCGAGCCCTGTGAGGATCGCGGCCATGTCGCCCTTCCGCTCGAGGGCCGGCCCCGCGACGCTGCGCAGGCCGACGCCGAGCTCCTCGCGAATGATCGTCGCGAGGGTCGTCTTGCCGAGGCCGGGCGGGCCTACGAGCAGGACGTGGTCGAGCGCCTCGCCGCGGCCGCGGGCGGCCTCGAGCGCGATCTCGAGCTGCTCCTTCGTGCGGTCCTGGCCGACGAACTCGTCGAGCTTGCGCGGGCGGAGCGATTGCTCGACCTCCTCGTCGCCCTCCCGCAGCACGGGGGCGAGGAACTGGCTGGTCATGCGGCGCTCCGGAGAGCGAGCCGGACGCGCTCCTCGGCCGGAAGATCCGGATCGATGCCGGCGAGCGCCTGCTCCGCCTCGGCGAGGGAGAACCCGAGCTCGACGAGCGCATCCCGCGCGGTGACATGGGCGTTTCCGGAGCCGGCGGGCACGGGCAGCGCGACCACGTCGTCCCCGCCGACCTTCTCCTTCAGCTCGAGGACGATGCGCTCCGCGGTCTTCTTCCCGATGCCCGGAATCGCCTGGAAACGGGCGGAATCCTCGAGCACGATCGACCGCCGGAGCTCCGAGGGCGGCCCGCTCGACACGATCGCGAGCGCGACCTTCGGGCCGATCCCGCTGACCCCGATGAGATGGACGAAGAGCTCGCGCTCGGCCGCGTCCGCGAAGCCGTAGAGCTGCAGCGCGTCCTCGCGCACGTGGAGGTACGTCTCCACGACGACCTCTCGCGCACCGTCCGCGATGCGGAGCGCAGACGGTGTCGCGGCCAAGACGTAGCCGACCCCACCGACGTCGATCACGAGCCCGTCGGGAGTCCTCCCGGCCGGCGTCCCGCGGAGCCGCGAGATCACTCGGAAAACCTCTGCGACTGGGCCGCCTCGAGGAGCGGCGGCGCGAGGGCGTGGCAGATGGCGACCGCGAGCGCGTCGGCGGCGTGGGACGAGCTCGGCGTCGCGTCGAGCCCGAGGATCATCCGCACCATCCGCTGCATCTGGCCCTTCTCGGCACGGCCGTAGCCGCAGACGGCCTGCTTGACGCGCGCGGGCGCATATTCAGTGCAGTCGACGCCTGCGGACGCGGCCGCGACGAGCACGGCGCCGCGAGCCTGCCCGACGAAGAGCGCGATGCGGGCGTCTGCACCCACGAAGGACTCCTCGAGCGCGACGGCGTCCGGCGCGTGCTCCGCAATGAGCGCCTGTACTCCCTCGAAGATCGTCAGCAGCCGGTCTTGCGGCCGCTCCCGCGCGGAGGTCCGCCATTGCCCGTGAACGATCGCCCGGAGGGCCTTTGCCCCGTGGCGCCCGTCGCTTTCGTGGACGATCCCGTAGCCGCACGCAGCCGTCCCTGGGTCGATGCCGAGTACCTTCACGGACAGAAGGTATTCGGGCCCTCGGACGGCCTCCCTCGCGGGTCGCGCCGCGGACGAGCGGTCAGCTTCGCCGGATCAGCAGTTCTCCTGTGCCCAGGTGGAGAGGTTCGTGGACGCCTCGGTGACGGCCTGCTGGTCGATCGTCGCGAGAGCCGCCGTCAGCTCCTGGATCTGCTCCACCGTGGGAGTCTCCCCGCCCTCGAGATCGATGTCCGCGATGACGGCGATGTACTCCTCGTACACGTCCGCGAGAACCTGGACGTCGTCCTGGATCTCCTCGGGCACCTCGTCCGCGAACTGCTGGAAGCGCTCCGACGCCGCTTCCACCTCGTCCGGAGTGTTCGCACCACTCAGCGCCTCGCCGATCGCGGACGACGCGGCGACGAGCTCCTCGCAGTCTTCGGACGCGAAGTCGCCGAGATCCGTGTCCGTCCCGTCGTCGGTGGTCGTCTCGTCCTCGGTCGTCGTCTCGTCGGTCGTCTCGTCCGTCCCGATGGAATCGGTGATCGTGGTCGTGTCGCCTGCGGACTCGTCGTCGTCTCCTCCACCGCAACCGGCGCCCGCGAAGGCAAGGGCGAGGACGGCGAAGACGATCAGGATCCAACGCATGAAGCTCTCCTTTTCTCGGACCGCAGACGGACGACCGCGCGCGAGCCTAACAGCGGTTCAGGCGAGATGCTGCGTGAAGAACCCGACGATCGCGTCGTAACAGCGGACGCGGTTCGGGAGCTTCAGGACGTCGTGACCCTCGTCCGAGAAGACGAGATAGTCGACGTCCTTCCCCTCGCCGCGGAGCTGCTCGACGAGGTCGTGCGACTCTCGCTCGACCACGCGCGGGTCGTTCTGCCCCTGGATGACGAGCAGCGGCGACCCGATGCCTCCGATCGTGGTCTTCGGAGAGCGCTCGACGAGAAAGTCCCTGTCCTTCTCGGGGTCGCCGAGCGCCAGCGCGAAGTACGGCTTCCACGTCTCGGGAATCCGCTCGGAGAACGTCAGCAGGTCGTAGGGGCCGAACATGTCCACGGCGCCCTTCCAGAGCTCCGGATACCGGCCGGCGAGCATCAGCGTCATGTAGCCGCCGTAGGAGCGCCCGACGACTCCGGCGCGCTCGACGTCGACGCGCTCGTCCTTCGGGAGGACCTCGGTCATCGCGTGGACGTGGTCGAGCATGTCCTGTCCGCCCCAGTCGCGGTCGACGTGCTTCGTGTAGCTGAGCCCGTAGCCGCTCGACCCGCGCGCGTTGGGGACGAAGACCGCGAAGCCCTCGAGCGTCAGGATCTGGATGAGCGGCATGGAGAACCAGGCGAAGTTCGGCCGCTCCTGGCTCTGCGGCCCGCCGTGGACGTAGTACACGAGAGGCCTCGGCCCCTCGTAGCCGAGCTCCTCCGCCGGGAGGTAGAGACGCGCGGAGACGCGGAGCCCGTCGTGCGACTCGAAGGACGCGTCCTCGCCTGACGAGAGCGTCTCCGGCGAGATGCCGAGCGGGCGCTCGCTCGTCTTCCGGGCAGGCGGCGCGTCCTGCGCCTCCAGCACGTAGAGCTGCGTGGGCAGCGTGGCCGTGCAGAACGTGAGCGCGAACCGACCGGTGTCCTCGTCGTAGTGGAGGCCGTGGAGGACGCCTCCCGCGAGCTCGTCCTCGCCGACGAGCACACGCTCGACCGTGGCCGTGCGGCCCGGCTCGTCGAAGCGCGCTTCGTACGCCCAGGAGCAGCCGTCGATGTTGTAGCGGAGCGTGTAGCGATCGCCCTCCAGATGAGTGAGGCCCTCGAGCTCGCCGACGCCTTCGTGCCGGATGCCCTCGACTGCAACGGGCTCGATCTCGCCCGGGCGGTCGAAGTGCAGGAAGCCGAGGCTGCCGGTGTCGTCGGAGATGCTCGAGACGAGCACGAGGCCGTTCCCGCTCTCGACGAAGTGCGGAGAGAGCACGCCGTGGGCCGGGTATTCGCCCTCCTCCTCGCGCTCCTCGAGCGGCGTTCCGTAGAGGACGCGGCGCCCGCCGTTGCCATCGGGCTCGTACAGGATGATGTCGCCGACGGTGTAGCCGTCCGCGAGGATCGCGCGGGTGTGGTCGGGGCTCCAGGCCGCGACGAACGCGCCGTAGGCGCTCTCGCCGAGCGTCTCGACCTCGCCGCTTTCGAGATTGACCCTGTACGCCTTGTTCAGCGACTCCTCGCGCGACTCCGACGCGAAGTACGCGATGCTCGCCTTGGGATCGAAGTCGAGCAGGTGCGAACGGCGGCCTGCGAACGCGTCCGGCGCGAGCGGCCGCGGGAAGCCGCCCGTGAGAGGAACGAGGTACGGCTCGTAGTTCTCGTCGCCGTCGCGGTCGATCATCACGACGACCTGTTCGCCGCGCGGGTCGACGTGGAAGGCGTAGCCGCCCACGAGCTCCGGGTTCTGGAGAGCGGTCTGCGGAGGCAGCAGCGGCTCCGGCACCGCGCCGTCCACGTCCATGGAGAAGAGGCTGAGATGGCCGGCGAGGCTCGAGACGAAGACGAGCCTGTCGCCGGCGAGCTGGGGCTCGAGGAAGAGCCGGGCGGAGAGGAGCGACTCGATGCGGTCCTCTCTGCGCGCCTGCGTCTGGCTTTCGGTGATCACGCTCATGTCAGGACGCTACCGCTTCGAGCAGGCTCTCGGAGATGTCGAAGTTCGCATAGACGTCCTGCACGTCCTCGACGTCCTCGAGCCCTTCCACGAGATGCACGACGCGCTTGGCCGTCGCCTCGTCCGCGATCGGCACCGTCGTCTTCGGGACCATCGACAGCTCGGCGGTCTCCACGTAGAAGCCGGACGCCTCGATCGCCTCGCGCACGTCGCGGAGCTCCTCGGGCGCGGTCGTGACCTCGTACGTCGAGCCGTCCAGGCGCACGTCGTCGGCGCCCGCGTCCGCGGCCGTCAGGACGAGCTCGTCCTCGTCCACTCCGCCGGCGGGGACGAGCAGAACGCCTCGCCGCTCGAACTGCCACGCGACACCGCCCGTGGTGCCGAGATTCCCGCCGTGCTTCGCGAAGGCATGGCGCACCTCGGAGGCGGTGCGGTTGCGGTTGTCCGTGAGCGCCTCGACGAGCACCGCGACCCCCTCGGGGCCGTAGCCCTCGTACACGACCGACTCGAACACCGAGCTCTCGGCGTCCGCGCCGGAGCCCTTCGCGATCGCCCGCTCGATGTTGTCCTTCGGCATCGAGTACGAGCGAGCCTTCTCGATGGCGTTCTGGAGCGCGAGATTGGCGGAGGGGTCTGGACCGCCCTCTCGCGCGGCGACGATGATCGCGCGCGAGAGCTTCGAGAAGAGCTTGCCCCGCTTCGCGTCGGCCGCGCCCTTCTTGTGCTTGATCGACGACCACTTGCTATGGCCGGCCATCGACGCCTCCGTTCGCGGAAGCGGCGAGGCGCTCCTCGCCTCGTTCGGCGCGCACGAGGTCGAGGAAGCGGGCGTGCACGCGCAGGTCGTCGGTGAGCTCCGGATGAAAGGTCGCGAGCAGGAGGCGGCCGTCGCGGACGAGGACGGGCTCCTCCCCGACCTCGCCTACGACCTCCACGTTCGGCCCGAGCTCGCGAATGCGAGGCGCGCGGATGAAGACGCCGTGCAGCGGGATCTCGTCGCCCGCGAGCTCGACGTCCGCCTCGAAGCTCCAGACCTGGCGACCGTACGCGTTCCTGTCGACCTCGAGGTCGGCGAGCCCGAGATGCGCGCGGTCGAGCACGATCATCCCGGCGCACGTCCCGAAGATGGGAGCGCTGAAACTCCGGATGGCCTCGTCGAGGCCGTAGAGCTCGGCGAGCTGGACGATCGTCGTCGACTCGCCGCCCGGGATGACGAGACCGTCGAGCCGTTCGAGGTCCTCGGGCTTCCGGACTTCGACGACCGCCGCGCCAAGGCGCTCGAGCGCACGCACGTGCTCACGGAACGCCCCCTGCAGCGCGAGCACGCCGATCCTGAGCGGCGCCTCCACCGGCGCGAAGTCTAGATCCGGACTGGGTTCAGGCACTTCGGCGGTGAAGCGCTACCAGCCCCGCACCTCGAGCCGCTCCTCCTCGGGCAGCGAGCTCGCGGAGATCCCCACCATCGGCTGGCCGAGCCCCGCCGAGACCTCGGCGAGCACCTTTGCATCCTCGAAGTGCGTCGTCGCCTCGACGACCGCCCGGGCGCGGCGCGTGACGTCCTCGACCCAGCCCTCGTGCTCGATGAGCGGGTCGCGGCCGGACTTGAAGATGCCGGAGCCGACGAAGACGCCGTCCGCGCCCAGCTGCATGCAGAGCGACGCGTCGGCAGGAGTCGCGATGCCGCCGGCGGTGAACGTGACCACCGGAAGGCGCCCGTTCTCGGCGACCCAGCGCACGAGCTCGTATGGCGCGCGGTGCTCCTTCGCGGCTGCGAAGAGCTCGTCGTCCCGCGCCGCCTGGAGCTCGCGGATCGCGCCGAACACGGCCCGCATGTGCGTCTCCGCGTTCACGATGTCGCCCGTGCCGGCCTCGCCCTTCGTGCGGATCATCGCGGCGCCCTCCGAGATCCTGCGCAGCGCCTCGCCGAGGTTCGTCGCGCCGCACACGAAGGGCACGGTGAACCGCCACTTGTCCACGTGGTGCGACAGGCTGGCAGGCGTCAGCACCTCGGACTCGTCGATGTAGTCGACCTCGAGCGCCTCGAGGATCTGGGCCTCCGCGAAGTGCCCGATGCGGCACTTGGCCATCACCGGGATCGTCACCGTGTCCTGGATCTCGCGGATCCTCTGCGGATCTGCCATGCGCGCGACGCCCCCGTCGCGCCTGATGTCCGCCGGCACGCGTTCGAGCGCCATGACGGCGCAGGCGCCCGCCTCCTCTGCGATGCGAGCCTGCTCGGCGTCGACGACGTCCATGATGACGCCGCCCTTCAGCATCTCGGCAAGGCCCGTCTTGACGCGCAGCGTGCCGTACTCGGCCATGGGAGGAGTCTAGCCACGCCCCACTTGGGCGGGTTCGCCCACACCTTGCACACGTTCTGTGGAAGGAGGCGACGGAGTTTGTCGATTTTGCGGCAATTTGGCTGTGGAAAGTTCCCGCACCCGCTGCAATCGCGCGCGCGATGTGTCAAAGATCGGGACCTACGGCGCGACTCCTCTCCCCGCAGGCGGATACGCCTGGCCCCGAAGTTGCGCCAGATAAAACGCAGGGGGCCCGCCCACCCGGGCCCCCTGTCGTGCTCTAGGCCGATCGCTCCGCGGGAACGGGGCAGCCACCGTCCTCGTCGACGGCCGCGCAGGTGCGGCCTCGGAGGCCCGCCGCCTCCTGCGCTCGAACCACACGGGTCGAAGAGAACCTCGACGGCCTCGTCCGAGCCCTTGCGGGCAAGGACGATCAGCTCCGTGTCCGGACGACGTCGCACGCGTGTATCCCTACTACGCGCGAACGTTGCCGGATCTATCCACCCGCTGCCTCACACGACGGCGGTAGCCGTCGTGTGGGCAGGGAAGGCCCAGAGATGACTGCGGGCAACGGACCGTGGGGAAGGCAAGAGCCTGCCCGTGCCCGCAGTCATGGTGTCTTGGAGGGCCGCCTCCATGCT
Source organism: uncultured Actinomycetes bacterium (assembly GCA_963793035.1). Lineage (GTDB taxonomy): Bacteria > Actinomycetota > Thermoleophilia > Gaiellales > Gaiellaceae > GMQP-bins7. The sequence goes on along the minus strand of CAWBYI010000007.1, from coordinate 942,531 downwards.
GCCCCGCTCGCCTCGGCCCGTGCAAGACGAAGCCTTCTTCGCGTTACGCGGCCGGGACCCAGGCACCCAGCGCCCGGCGAGCGCGATGGGCGCCGATCTCAGTCGCCGCGAGCCAGCGCGGTCACGCGCTCGAGGTCGATGCCGTGTACGAGCGCGTCCGCGTGACGGTGGACGAGCTCCCACTCCGCTTCGGACGTACGGCGGAAGACCAGGGTCACGCGGAGCGATAGGTCCTGATCCGGCAGGCCACCGACCTCGCCGTGCTGGCGCTCGATCACCACGAGCACCGCGAGGTCTCCGGATGCGTACGTCTCCACGACCTCGATACGTGCTTCTCCGTTCCGGAAGAAGCGTGCGATCGCATCCACGGCCTCCTCCGAGTCGTCGAATCCCCTCGTCGGCTCGCCGCCGAACGGCGACATCAGCGTGTAGTCGTCCGCATGGCGAATGAGCCGGAGGTAGGTGCCCATGTCGCCTCGGATGAAGGCGGAGGCGGCTTCGGCCGTTCGCTCGACGAGCTGGGTCAGCTCGCTCTCAGATGCGGTGTCGTGCGACCCGGACACGCTTCCGGGTCACGTTACACCGCCGCTCGCGCCGGATCGACCGCCATGGGCCCGCCTGGACTCGAACCAGGGACCAACCGATTATGAGTCGGCTGCTCTGACCAGCTGAGCTACGGGCCCGCGCCGACGGAGGGTATCGCGCGCCTCGACGGACGGCTCTCCGGCGGGGGTCATGCCGCTCTTGTCAGAATGTGCCCCGGCCGTGGAGACCTTCCAGTACGAGGCACACCTGCGCACCGCCGGCGGGCTCACAGTCACCGACATCACGGACGAGGTGCAGGAGGCCGTCACGCAGAGCGGGATCAGCGACGGCATCTGTTGCGTCTACTCGCCGCACACGACCTGCTCGGTCCGCGTGAACGAGTGGGAGCGTGGATTCCTCGAGGACTTCGCGGTGCTGCTCAGGCGCCTCGTGCCGAGCGAGCACTACTACGCGCACGACGACTGGGACCGCCGAACCGAGAACGTGTGCCCGGAGGACATGGAGGCGTCGAACGGCCACGCGCACTGCATGTCGATGCTGCTCGGGCCCGCGGGCGAGGCGATCCCCGTGCGTGGCGGCGAGCTCCAGCTCGGCCAGTGGCAGCGCGTCCTCTTCCTCGAGCTCGACCGGGAACGGGACCGCCGCTGGACCGTGCAGGTCGTCGGCGTCTGACGCCGGCCTAGTCGGGCGTGACGTACGCGGCCGTTAGGCCGCCGTCCACGACGAACGTCGACCCGTTCACGAACGACGACTCGTCGCTCGCGAGGAAGAGTGCGGCGTTGACGATCTCGCGCGGCTTGCCGAGGCGCCCCGTCGGCCAGTGGATCTGCCGCCGCTCGAACGCCGCCTGGTCGCCGCCGTAGATCGCAAGCAGCAGCGGCGTCTCGACGGGCCCCGGGCAGAGCGCGTTCACGCGCACGCCCTGCCGCGCGAACTGCACGGCGAGCTCCCGGCTCATCGAGAGCACGGCGCCCTTCGAGGCGGTGTAGGAGATCTGCGAGGTCGCGGCGCCGAGGAGCGCGACGAACGACGCAACGTTGATCACGGACCCTCCGCCCCGCTCGAGGAGCCGCGGAATCCCGTGCTTGCAGCAGAGGAAGACGCCCTTCGTGTTGACGTCCTGGACCCGCTCCCACGCCGCCAGGGTCGTGTCCAGGACAGATGCGTCGTCTCCAGGCGAGATCCCGGCGTTGTTGTAGAGGACGTCGACCCCGCCGAACCGGTCGGCCGTCACCTCGTACATGTCGCGCACCTCGTCCTCGTCGGCGACGTTCACGCGCAGGGCGAAAGCATCTCCGGAGCAGAGCGTGACCGTCTCCTCCGCGGCCGCCAGGTCGACGTCGGCGACGCAGACCTTCGCGCCCTCGGCCGTGAAGACGATGGCCGCCTCGCGGCCCATGCCGCCGCCGGCTCCCGTGATCACGCAGACCTTGCCGTCGAGTCGACCCATGCTCACTCCTCCGTCGAGATGAAGACGCTCTTGAGCTCCGAGTAGCCGTCGAGCGCCTCGAGGCCGAGCTCGCGCCCGAAGCCGCTCTGCTTGAACCCTCCGAAAGGCGTCTGGACTCTCACGGATGTGTTCGCGTTGACGGACAGCACGCCGGCGTCGATCGCACGCGTCACCCGGAGTGCCCTGGCGGCGTCGCGCGTCCAGATCGAGCCGGAGAGACCGAAAGGCGTGTCGTTCGCGATCCGGATCGCGTCCGCCTCGTCCTCGAACGGGATGACCGCCGCGACGGGACCGAAGACCTCCTCGCGCGCGACCCGTTCCTCGTTCGAGGCCTCGACGATCGTGCACGGGTACCAGAACCCCGGCTCGTCGGGGACGTCGCCGCGGAAGGCGGTCTCGCCGTCGACGAAGGACGCGACCTTCTCCCGGTGGTCGGCCGAGATCAGCGGCCCCATCTCCGTCGACTCGTCCGCCGGGTCTCCGACCTTCACGTTCGCGCTGGCAGCGACGAACCGCTCGAGGAAGCTGTCATACGCGGACTTCTCGACGAGGACGCGCGAGCGAGCGCAGCAGTCCTGGCCGGCGTTGTCGAACACCGCGTACGGGGCGGACGCGGCGGCCCTGTCGAGATCCGCGTCCGCGAACACGACGTTGGCCGACTTGCCGCCGAGCTCGAGCGTCACGCGCTTGATCGTTCCCGCGGCGCCCTCCATGACGGATCGCCCGACCTCCGTCGAGCCGGTGAAGCCGATCTTCGCGACGTCGGGATGCTCGACGAGTCGCTGACCGACGACGGAGCCCTTCCCGGCCAGGACGTTCACGACGCCCTCCGGGATCCCGGCCTCGAGGCAGAGCTCGGACAGCCGCAGCGCGGAGAGCGGCGTCAGCTCTGCGGGCTTGAGCACGACGGTGTTCCCGCACGCGAGCGCCGGCCCGAGCTTCCAGCTCGCGATGTTGAGCGGGAAGTTCCAGGGGACGATGAGCCCCACGACGCCGAGCGCCTCGTGGAACGTCGCCGCCACACCGCCGGTGACGGGGATCGTGTCGCCTCGGTGCTTGTCCACCGCGCCCGCGTAGAAGTGGAACACCTGCGCCACCATCCCGATCTCGCCGCGCGCGCCCGCGATCGGCTTGCCGACGTTCCGCGACTCGATCCGAGCGAGCTCCTCCGCGTGCTCCTCGACGAGCGCCGCGAGCCGGCGCAGGAGTCGCGCGCGATCCGCGGGAGCGACCGCGCGCCAGGCCGGGAACGACGCCTTCGCGCGGGCGACCGCGGCATCAGCCTCCTCGACGCCCGCCTGCTCGAGCTCGGCGATCGGCTCCTCGGTCGCGGGGTTGAGGACGGTCAGCGTCATCGATCAGAGGCGGCTGCGCTGAATCCGCCAGAAGCCGTAGACGATCCAGGCGAGGACCGGCACGAAGATGAGCGCCAGGACCCAGAGCGTCTTGCCGAGGCCCGAGAGCGCGCTTTCCGGCTGCCGGAGAACGTCGACGATGAAGAGCGCAGACAGCACGACGTAGATCGCAAGGCCACCCCAGTACACCCAGACCCCCTTCGTCGACGGTGACGCGAGCCTAACGCCCGTTGCGCTCGGCACGGTAGGCCTTCGCCTCCGCGACGAGGTTCTCGAAGAGCGCGTCGTCCTCGCCCGTCTCCGGATGCCACTGGACGCCGACCGTGAACCGCTTCGAGGGGTCCTCGACGCCCTCGAGCGTGCCGTCCGCGGCCCAGGCGGTCTCCACGAGGCCGTCTCCGAGCCTCGCGAGTGCCTGGTGATGATGCGACGTGACGTCGGGACGCGTGCCGACCATGTTCGCCAGGCGCGATCCTTCCTTCACCTCGACCGGGTGCTCGACGAAGGTGCCGGGAGCCTGCTTGTGGACGTCGTTCCCGACGGTCTCGGGCAGGTGCTGGACGAGATCGCCGCCCCGGGCGACGTTCAGGAGCTGGACCCCCCGGCACACGGCAAGCATGGGCACGTCGTGCTCGAGCGCGGCCTGGAGCAGCGCGAGCTCGCCCCGGTCGCGACGCGCCTGCGGCTCGTCCGTCTCCGGATGTGCCTCGGCGCCGTAGAGCGCGGGATCGACATCGGCACCGCCGGAGAAGACGATCCCGTCGAGCATCTCGAGCGTCTCCTCGACCCCGGCCTCGCTCGGCGGGATGAGCACGGGCCTGCCGCCCGCGCGCTCGACCGCGTCCACGTAGTCGAGCGGGATGAGCGCGGCCGGCAGGTGCCAGACGCCCCAGTGCGCGTCCTGCGCATATGTCGTGATTCCGATGACCGGCCTCATGCAGCCTCCTCGTCCACGATCCACAGTGTGCCGTCCGCGCACTCGAGCGTCGGACCGTCGGCCGGCTCGCGGCTGACCCGCAGCACGCGAACCGTCGCGCCGTCGCGCTCGAGCAGGGCGCCACGCGGTCCATGGCCAGGCGAGTGGAAGCGCCATGCCTGCACCTGCCGGGCGACGTCCTCACGAGAGCGGGACGTGTCGATCCACGCGTACTCCGGCTCGAAGAACGAGTAGTACGTCGCACCGTCCTCGGGCTGTGGATCGCCCGGGTCGCCCTGCTCGACGCGCTCGAGCACGCGCGGGAACATCTCGGTGATCGCTTCGACCATCGTGGGCTCCAGCTCGTCCCAGGAGTGCTCGTCGCCGAGCGGGATCGTCGTCTGGGCGAGGATCCCGCCCGTATCGAGCTCGGCGTCCATGTAGTGGAACGTGAAGCCGAGCTCGGTCTCGCCGTTCCGGATCGCCCACGAGACCGGGCTCGGGCCGCGATAGCGAGGAAGGAGCGACGGGTGCCCGTTCACGATCCCGTGCCGCGGCACGGCCAAGGCAGCGGCGGGAATCTTCCACGGAAAGCCCGCGCAGAGCGCGAGGTCCGGCTCGTACACGCGGAGCAGCGGCGCGATCTGGGCACGCGTCGCGGGCATGACGACGTCGAGCTCCGGGGGCGCCTCCGCGAGGAGCTGATCGAGCTCCCAGTAGCGCTCCGAGCCCTCGCGCGTGCAGAGAAGCGCCACGGGCTCGTGCCCGAGCCCGTGCAGGAACGAGCTGTAGCCGAGGACCGCCGGCAGGACCTGCGAGATGAGCACGACGCGCACGACGGGCTCAGCCGCGCTCGAAGTACCGCATGCGCTCCCAGTCCGTCACGTGCTTGTCGAAGAGCGCCTGCTCGGTGCGCGCGTAGTTCAGGTAGTGGTCGACGACCTGGTCGCCGAACGCCTTCCGCGCGACCGTCCCCGCCTCGAGCGCGCTGATCGCGTCTCGGAGCGTCGACGGGAACCGCTTCGCGTCGGACTCGTACGCGTTCCCTTCGAGCCCCGGCGGCGGCTCGAGCTCCGACTCGATCCCGTGCAGCCCGGCGCCGATGATCGCCGCGAAGGCGAGGTACGGGTTCACGTCGCCGCCCGGGATCCTCGTCTCCACGCGCTTCGACGGGCCGTGGCCGACGACGCGGAAGCCGCACGTGCGGTTGTCCCTCCCCCACGCCAGCGTCGTCGGCGCCCAGCTCCCGGCCGCGTAGCGCTTGTACGAGTTGATCGTCGGCGCGAGGAAGACGGCGAGCTCCTCGAAGGCGGCGATCTGGCCGGCGAGGAAGCGGTCGAAGAGCGCGTCGTCGGTCGCGAACGCCGGCTCGCCGTCCCGGAAGAGCGAGGCGTGCACGTGACACGAGTTCCCGATCCAGGACTCGAACGGCTTCGCCATGAACGTGAGCGAGCACCCGTTCGCGAACGCGATCTCCTTCGCGCCGTTCTTGTAGATCACGTGGTTGTCGGCCATGCGGAGCGCATCCGCGAAGCGGAAGTTGATCTCGTGCTGCCCCGGCCACGCCTCGCCCTTCGACGTCTCGACCCTGATGCCGGCGCCGTGCATCCCGTTCCGGATCTGGCGAATGAGGCCCTCGTCGTAGGTCGCGGCGAGGATGTGGTAGTCGAGGATGTAGGGGACCGATGGGGTGAGGTTCTCGTAGCGCTGCTCCCAGGCCTCCTGAAAAGTCTGGCGGAGAAGATAGAACTCGAGCTCCGAGCCGAGCATCGGCTCGAGGCCGAGTGCGGCGGCGCGCTCGACCTGGGCCCGGAGGACCTGCCGCGGCGACGGCTGCACGGGCGAGCCGTCGTGCCACTGCACGTCGCAGAGGACGAGCGCCGTCGCCTCGAGCCACGGGATACGGCGAAGCGTGCCGAGGTCCGGCTTGAGCTCGAAGTCGCCGTAGCCCTGCTCCCAGCTCGCGATCTCGTAGCCCGGGATCGGCTCCATCTCCATGTCGAGCGCGAGCAGGTAGTCGCAGCCCTCGACCTCGTGCCCGGCGCCGACTTCCTCGACGAAGTACTCGCCGTGCAGCCGTTTTCCCAGCAGGCGACCCTGCATGTCGGTGAAGGCGACGATGACCGTGTCGATCGCGCCCGTCTCGACCTCGCCGGCAAGCTCGTCCAGGCTCAGCATGGCGGCGATCCTAGTGCGTCGGGCGCATGTGATTGACATGCCATCGATCAGGTGGAGGTAATAGCGCCGACGAAACGACGTCGAAGCCCGAGGGGGTGCCTATGAGCAGTGGTCCAGGGACGCCGAGCTACCGCACGTCGGAGGACGAGAAGATCCTCCACAAGCTGGGCTACGCGCAGGAGCTCTTCCGCGCAATGGGCGGATTTCGGAACTTCGCGATCTCGTTCACCATCATCTCGATCCTCGCGGGGTGCCTGACGTCCTACTTCGTCGCGTTCGAGCGCGGCGGCCCGGTCGCCGTTACGTGGGGCTGGCTGCTCGTCGGGCTCATGAGCACGCTGATCGCGCTCTCGATGGCCGAGATCGCGTCCGCCTATCCGACCGCCGGCGGCCTCTACTACTGGGCCTCGAAGCTCGGTGGCCCAGGCTGGGGGTGGGCGACAGGCTGGTTCAACCTCATCGGCCAGGTCGCGGTCACCGCGGCCATCGGGTACGGCCTCGCGACGTTCGCGACGGTCCTCTTCGACTACTGGTTCAGCTACACGACCCGCATGGACGACTGGTTCGGGGCGTCGGCGAACATGTCCATCTACATCCTGTACGCCGCGTTCCTGCTGGCGGCGTGCCTGATCAACGTCCTGAACATCAGGATCACGTCGGGGCTAAACATGATCTCCGCGTGGTGGCACATGATCGGGGTCGCCATCATCGTGGGCGTCCTGATCATCGTCCCGGATCAGCACCAGTCGCTCAGCTATGTCTTCACAGAGACCGTCAACGTGTCCGGGTATGGAAACGGCGTGGTCGGGTTCACGCACCCGACCTTCTGGTTCGTGTTCGGGCTCGGGCTGCTGCTGTCCCAGTACACGATCACCGGCTTCGACGCCTCCGCGCACACGGCGGAGGAGACGCACAACGCGTCGCGCGGTGCCGCGGTCGGCATGTGGACCTCCGTGGTCGTCTCGGTCATCTTCGGCTGGATCCTGCTGCTCGCGGTCACGTTCTCGATCCCGAGCACCGAGGGAGCTCTCGAGAACATCGGCATCGTCGTCCCCTGGATCTGGACCGAGTCGATGAGCCAGAACTGGGCCGAGGCGCTCCTGTTCATCTGCGTGGTCGCGCAGTTCTTCTGCGTGACGGCGTCGGTGACCTCGGCGTCCCGGATGATGTTCGCGTTCTCGCGCGACCGCGCGGTGCCCGGACACCCGATCTGGCGGCGCGTGGCGAAGAACCGCGTGCCCGTGTGGTCGGTCTTCGGCATCGGCGTCTTCGCGGCTGTCCTGATGATCCCCGCGATCTGGAACTACCTCGTCGGCTACGGCGTCGGAACGGCGATCGCGGTCATCGGCCTCTACATCGCGTTCATCCTCCCCGTGTGGCTCCGCTGGAGGAAGGGAGACAGCTGGGACGAGCCGCGCGCGTGGACGCTCGGGAAGCACTACAAGTGGCTGAATCCGATCAGCATCGCCTGGGTCGCGCTGATCACGATCCTGTTCATCTTCCCGCTGTACAAGGCCGGACTCCCCTGGGAGGCCGACTTCAGCTGGGAGCTGACGAACTACACGGTCCTGTGGTTTGCGGGCATCGGCCTCATCTTCGGCGGCTGGTGGTTCCTGTCCGCCAGGAAGTGGTTCACGGGGCCCGTCCGCATGGGCACGGAGGAAGAGCTCGAGCGGTTGGAGGAGGAGCAGCTCGGCAGGTACGAGCTGCCGACCGAATCGCGCTAGCTCGGCTGGATCGACGCTGCTGCGAGGGGCGCCGCAAGGCGCCCTTCGCGCGTCATGCGGCGAGCGCTGCGCGGAACGCCGGCTCCGCCGCCGTCCGCTCGAGCCGCTCGAAGTGCTCGCTGGCGTACGCGTCGAAGTCGAAGTCGAGCGTCGAGACCGCGCGCTGGACGACCCCCCACATCGCCTCGCGGAAGTCGGACATGAAGCGCATGAGCTCGAGCGCCGCCATGTCGTCGCCTCGAATGTCGCCCCTGTAGGCGAAAAGGAGCGCGCGGCGCTCGTCGTCGCCGAGCTCGTGGTTGATCGAGAAGTTCGCGAGGTCGAAGAAGCGGTCGCCCATTCCGGCGTACTCCCAGTCCACGATGCGGATGCCGGCGCCGTCGTCGAGGAAGTTCGCGTTCAGGAGGTCGTTGTGGCACGGGACGGGAGCCGCGCCCGCCCTGCGTGCCTCGATCTCCCGCGCGATGCCCTGCGCCCACTCGTATGCGGCGGGGCTCTCGCCGCCGCGCGAGAGCGCGGTCTCCCTGTAGGCCTCCACGACACGGAAGGAGTCGAAGCTCCCCGGGATCGGCGGGCTGTCGTGCAACGCGCGCAGCGCACGGCCGACCCGCTCAAGGGCCTCCGGCTCGCGCATTCGTTCCAGCGTCGGGATCTCGCCCTCGATGAAGCGGGTGACGAGCCAGCCTTCCGGCTCGACGAAGTCGACGACCTCCGGACCGATCCCGAGCGCCGCTGCCGCCCGCGTCGCCTCGAGCTCGACGGAGCGGTCGATGCCGAGCAGGTTCGTGTCCTTTCCCGCCACACGAAGCACGTAGGTCTCGCCGTCGAGCTCGACCTTGACGTTGTGATTCGTGATCCCGCCGCCGAGCGCCTCGAAGCGGGCGCCCCGCCCCGGCCACACGCGCTCGACCGCGGCTGCGAGGTCTGTCACGCGCGAATCCTCTCCCCGGAGGCGTCGTAGAGCGGCTCCGCCGCCACCGTCGCGGAGACCCATTCGCCGAAGATCTCGACCTCGACGACCGTGCCCAGGTCGTGCTCGGCAGGCAGGTACGCGTACGCGATCGAGCGTTCCACCGTGTAGCCGTACCCGCCGCTCGTCACGCGGCCGACGAGCGCGTCCGCGACACGCACGGGCTCCGAGCCGAGCGCGACCGCGCGCGCGTCGTCGAGCACGAGACAGCGCAGCAGGCGCTCGGGCGGCGGTGCGGCCGCGAGCGCGTCCCGGCCGACGAAGTCGCCCTTCTCGAGCTTCACCGCGAACCCGAGTCCCGCCTCGAAGGGCGTGTCCTCGGGAGTGATGTCCGCTCCCCACACGCGGTAGCCCTTCTCGAGCCGGAGCGAGTCGATCGCCTTGTAGCCGCCGGCGACGAGCCCGTGCTCGCGCCCCGCCTCCCAGAGCACGTCCCAGAGCCGCGCGCCGTACTCCGTGGGACAGTAGAGCTCCCAGCCGAGCTCGCCGACGTAGGTGACGCGCACGGCGAGACACGGAACCGGCCCGACCGCTGCCTCCTGCGCAGTCATGTACGGGAACGACTCGTTCGCGAGGTCCGTCGTCGTGAGCGGCTGAAGCAGGTCGCGTGCACTCGGCCCCCAGACGCCGAGGCACGCGAGCGAGGACGTGCGGTCGGCGACGTGGACGGACCCGTCGTCCGGGGCGTGCTGGCGGATCCAGGCGAGGTCGTGCTGGCCGAAGGCAGTGCCGGTGACGATGCGGAAGTGGTCCTCGCCGAGGCGGGCGACCGTGAAGTCGCATTCGATGCCGCCACGCGGGTTCAGCAGCTGCGTGTAGGTGACGGCGCCGATGTCTCGCGCGACCCGGTTCGCGCAGAGCTCGCTCGAGGAAGTCCGCCGAGCCCTCGCCCGACACGTCGATCTTCGCGAAGGAGGTCTCGTCGAAGATGGCGACTGCCTCGCGGCATGCCAGGTGCTCCACGCCGATCGCGGGCGACCAGAGCTTCCCAGCCCAGCCGCGCGGACGAAGCGACTCGTCGCCGCGCTGCGCGTTCGGCTCGAACCAGTTCGCGCGCTCCCAGCCGGACTTCTCCCCGAACACGGCACCGAGCTCCTGCAGGCGCGCATACGCGGGCGAGAGCCGCAGCGGCCGCCCCGCGCTCCGCTCGTGGCCCGGGAACTTGACGTCGTAGTACGTCTCGTAGATCTCCCGCGTCCGGGAGAGCGCGTACTCGCGGCTCCGGTACGCGGCGCCGAACCGCCGCGAGTCCATGTGCCAGACGTCGAGCGAGGGCGTACCCTCGACGATCCACTCGGCCACGAGCTTTCCCATCCCGCCTGCGCCCGCCAGCCCGTGCGCGCAGAAGCCGGCCGCGACCCAGAACCCGCGCACGTCCGACGGCCCGAGGATGAACTCGCCGTCCGGCGTGAAGGCCTCCGGGCCGTTGATGAGCCGGATCACCTCCATCTCGGCAAGCGTGGGCACGCGGACGACGGCGTTCTCGAGGAGCTCCTCGAAGCGCGGCCAGTCCTCGTCGAGCAGGCGCGAGTTGAAGTCGGCCGGGATCCCTTCGAGACCCCACGGCGCGCTGTGGCGCTCGTAGCCGCCCATGACGAGCCCGCCCGACTCCGGACGGAAGTAGACGAGCAGCGACGGGTCGCGCATCGTCGGCATGTCGGTCGGTAGGCCGGAAGGCTTCGTGACGAGGTACTCGTGCGCCATCGGGACGATCGGCACGTTGACGCCCGCGAGTGCGCCGAGCTCGTGTGCGTACATCCCGCCTGCGTTCACGACGATCTCGGTCTCGATGTCGCCGCGGTCCGTCTCGACGCCGCACACCCGGCCCCGCTCGAGGCGCATGCCCGTCACGCGGGCGCCCGTGTTCACCTCGGCGCCGCGGCGCCGGGCGCCCTCCGCGAGCGCGAGCGTGAGCTGGCTCGGGTCGACGTAGCCGTCCGTCGGCAGGTAGGCGGCGCCCAGGACGCCTTCCGTCGTCATCGGCGGGAAGAGCTCCCGCGCCTCCTCGGCCGAGACGAGCTCGAGGGGCAGCCCGAACGTCTTCGCCCAGCCGGCCTGGCGCGCGATCTCCTCCATGCGCTCCTGCGACGACGCAAGGCGCAGGGAGCCGACCTCCTTCCAGCCCGTCTCCAGCCCGACCTCGTCCTCGAGCGAGCGATAGAGATCGACCGAGCTCATCATCATCTTCGTGAGCGAGAGCGAGCTCCGGAGCTGTCCGACGAGGCCGGCGGAATGGAACGTCGAGCCGCTCGTCAGCTCCGCCCGCTCGACGAGGACGACGTCGTCCCAGCCGAGCCGAGCGAGCCAGTAGAGGATCGAGCAGCCGCCCACCCCGCCGCCGATGACGACAGCCCGCGCACGATCTCGCATGGGGCGACCCTAATCCCGGCCCGCCGTCGGCGCGGTCCGAGCATCGCCGCGGGAGGGCCGCGATCGGGACGTCCGCAAATTCCGCGAAGTTCCGCTTTGCGACCCCTTGATCGGACAGGTCCCCTTACGTAAATTCGTCACTGCGCCGAGCACGGGGCGCCGGTAGGACGAAGCCCCCCGAGCAGCTGTACGCGGAAGCGGAAAGCCGGTCGGGAAGGTGGACGAAAGCGTTCCCGGCTCGGCGAATTTTGCGGCCGAGCCCAGGGCAAGAACCCGGCTCGGCCGTTTTGTGTCTCCTCGAGAAGCTAGAGCACATGCGTCGGATCGCAATTTGATGCTGTGCGAAAAGAAAAGCTCGCAAAGTGCGGAAAGTTCCGATCTGGTTGCCTTGACGGACACATGGAGCGCCCCTAGAGTCCCCGATGCACCGAGTACGGAGCGTCCGAGGTTGATGGCCCTCCGATCGGCAGTCGCTTCGGCGGCGGTCAGTCGGGAGGCCGGACGAAGGCGTCACCGGCTCGGTGCATTTCTTTGTGGACCGGTTCCGCGAACGGGCTCTCGAGCGTGTCTGCGCGATGCCTGAACGGTGAACGGAGAGTTGTCGGAATTTGCGACGATTCGGTTCGGGCAACGCTTGACGCCTCCCTGACCACCTCGTAGAGTCGCGACTGCACCGAGTACGGAGCGTCCGAGGTTGATGGCTCTCCGAAAGGCAGCCGGCGCAAGCCAGCGGTCAGTCGAAGAGCCGGACGAAGACGTCACCGGCTCGGTGCATTTTCTTTGCCTTGGGGGACTCGAGGGCGCGTGCGTATCCTCGACACGTGCGCCGTCTGCTCCTCCTCGTCTGCACGATCATCTTCGTCGACGCGCTGCTCTTCACGGCGCTGACGCCGCTCGTCCCGGGCTACGCGGACGAGTTCGATCTCTCGAAGGTCGGCGCCGGCCTCCTCGTCGCGGCGTTCGGAGCAGGCGCGCTCCTCGGCGGGATCCCCGGCGGGATCGTCGCCGCCCGCTTCGGCCCCAAGTACGCCGTCGTCGGCGGGCTCGTGCTTCTTGCGATGGCGAGCTTCGCCTTTGCACTCGCGGGCGGCGCGGTGACGCTCGGTCTCGCGCGGTTCGTGCAGGGGCTCTCGAGCACCGTCACGTGGGCGGGTGCGCTCTCGTGGGTCTCGACCACGACGCCGAAGGAGCGTCGCGGCGAGGCGCTCGGGTTCGCTTTCGGCGTCGCGGTCGCGGGCGCGATCCTCGGGCCGATGTTCGGCGGCGCCGCCGACGCGATCGGGATCAGGACCTCGTTCGCGGCGCTCGGCGGCGTTGCAGTGGTGCTCGGAGTCCTCGCGCTGCTTGCACGCTCGGCCGCCGGCGAGCCGCTCACGTCGGACGGGCTCGCGCGAGCGTTCCGCGATCGCCGGTTCGTGGGCGGCCTGTGGCTGAACACGCTGCCCGCCCTCCTCTTCGGGATGCTCGTCGTCCTGACGCCGCTGGCGCTCGACGATGCGGGCTGGTCGCCGCTTCAGATCGCAACCGTGTTCTTCGCGGCAGGCCTTCTCGAGGTCGTCATCAACCCGCTCCTCGGGCGCGTCACCGACCGCCGCGGGCGCCTGCTTCCCATTCGCTTCGCGCTGACGGGCTCGCTCGCCGTCGCGTGCCTCCTGGCCCTGGCGACGGAGCCACTGGTGATCGCCGTCCTCGTCGGCGCGGCCGCCATCGCCTTCGGCTCCATGTACACCCCTGGGATGGCTCTCACATCGCACCGCGCGGACTCCGCGGGTTTGCCGCAGGGTCTCGCGTTCGGGATCATGAACAGCGCGTGGGCAGTCGGCGCACTGATCGGCCCCGCACTGGGCGGGGGGCTCGCGGAGACACTCGGCGACTCCGTGCCCTACCTCCTGGGCGCCGTTCTCTGCTTCGGAACGCTCGCGGCGACATGGCGGGTCGCCGCCGGGGGAATGAGACCGCGTGAAGCGTGAGGACTGGGACACGCGCTACTCCCAGGAAGGGCTCCTCTGGAGCGCGAGGCCGAACCGCTTCCTCGTCGCAGAGGTTTCCGACCTGCCGCCGGGCCGCGGGCTCGACCTCGCGTGCGGGGAGGGCCAGAACTCGATCTGGCTCGCGTCGCTCGGTTGGCGGATGCTCGGCGTCGACTACTCCGAGGTCGCGATCCGCAAGGCCCGCGAGCGCGCGGCGCGGGAGGAGCAGGCCGTGGAGTTCCTCTGCGAGGACCTCGTGGCCTACGAACCGGCCGCGGAGGCGTTCGACCTCGTCGTCGTCCTCTATCTGCACATCGGAGCGGACGACCGGCGGCTCGTGCTCGAACGAGCGGCACGTGCGGTTGCATCCGGTGGCACGTTCGTGTTCCTCGGCCACGACCTGAAGAACCTCACCGAGGGCGTCGGCGGCCCGAGCGATCCCTCGATCCTCGTGACGCCGGACGAGCTCACCGCCGAGCTGCCGGGCCTCGAGATCGAGAAGGCCGAGCGCGTGCTGCGTGACGTCGACGGCGAGGAGCGCGATGCGATCGACGCGCTCGTCAGAGCGCGACGTCCCGAGGCGGCCTAGGCGGCCTTCTCGTCGAACGGCCCCTCCGCGAGCAGGCGCCGGAACTCGATGAACTGCCCGCCCTTGCCGACGCCGACGAGCGTGTCGCCGCTTGCGATGACGTCCTCCGGCTGGGCGCCGCTCACGGGCTCGGGCTCGCGCAGGATCGCGATCACGGTGATGCCGGTGCGCGCGCGCAGGCGCGCATCCGCGAGCGACATGCCGATCGCGGGGCTCGTGTCGGGCACCGGGATCCACTCGATGTGCAACTCGCCGAGGGCCATCTCGAGGTCCTCGACGATCTTCGGGCGCTCGTAGGCGCCGCCGATGATCGCGCCGAGCTGGCGCGCCTCGTCGTCGTGGAGCTCGATCACGGCGCTCGGCTCGTCGTCGTCGGCGCGGCGGTAGTAGTAGATCTCCCGCTGCCCGTCGATGTGGAGGATGACGGCGAGGCGTCCGCCGTTCCCCGTCCGGAACGTGTACTTGACGCCGACTCCCGGCAGCCGGGTCTCTCGTAGGTCTACTGGCATCAGTACTCCTCGGTCAGTCTAGGGGGAGAGAACAACTTGCGGCTGAGACGCTTCGACTCCTTCATGAGGATGATCCCGATCGTCGCGGTCACGAGGACGTAGAGGCCCGCGAAGGCGACGAGGTCCTCCTTGTCCGACGTACTCACGAGCGGGTTGTCGGAGGCGAGCTGCGCGAGGATGATCGTGAACTCGCCGTGGGCCACGAGAGCCACGCCGGCGTTGAAGCTCTGCCGGCGCGTGAACCCGCCGACCGCGCCCGCGATGAGCCCGGCGCCGAGCTTCCCGACCAGCGTCAGGACGACGGCGATGCGCGACGAGCCACCCGACGTCGGGGAGCGCGCCGAGGTCGACCGACAGCCCGAAGGTGAAGAAGAAGAGGGCCGCGAAGATGTCGCGGAAGCTGAAGAAGCGCTCCTCGATCTGGTCGCGGACCGTCGTCTCCGAGAGGACGATCCCCGCCATGAGCGCCCCGATCGCCTCCGAGAGCCCGAGCTCGTCCGCGATCGCGGCGAGCCCGATGAGGAAGCCGAAGACCGCGAGCAGGAAGAACTCGAGTGGCAGCCGGTCGAGCAGCCGGTCGATCGGCTTCGACAGCCACCGCGACGCGGCGAGGCCCGCGGTGATGAACGCAAGCGCCTTCGCGACGAGAATGAGCGTGTCCGACGGCCCACCTCCGCCCGCGGCCGCGAAACCGAGCATGAACGCGACGACGAGGTCCTCGAAGACGAGGATCGCGAGCACGAGATCGGTCTCGTCGTCGCCGAGGCGCCTGAAGTCGATCAGCCCTTTCACCGCGATCGCGCTCGAGGAGACGTACACACAGGCGGCGAGCACGAGCGCCGCATACGTGAACCCGAACGCGGCGACCCCGACGAGGAGGCCGAGGCCGAAGTTGAAGGCGAGGTCGACGAGGCCTCCGAGACCCACGTGGCGGCCGGTTCGGCTGATGCGCGACAGGCTGAACTCGAGGCCGAGGAAGAAGAGCAGGAAGACGATGCCGAGCTCCGCGAGGAAGTCGGTCACCTCGGACGGCTGGATCAGGGTGAGCACCTTCGGCTCGTTCGGGCCGAGCAGCAGGCCGGCGAGGAGGTATGCGGGGATCGCGGAGATCCCGAAACGACGGGCGGCGAGCCCGAGAACGCACAGGAGCCCGACCGTGACGGCGAGCTCGCTCAGCGTCATGGCGCCATTCTTCCTGGCGAGGCGGGATGGCCGCGCTTAGAGAGCGCGCGCGGTGTCGAGCTCGGGCGGAAACCGCTCGAGCACCCACTCGGCGTCGAGCGGGTGCAGCCGGTAGTCGCGGCCGTTGACGCGCGCGTGGTCGCCGGTCTGCGGATCCATCGGAAGACGCGACTCGACCGGGTACCAGCGGTTGTGCCGTTCGATGAGGTCGTTCACCTCGTCGAAGCTGAGCCGCTCCGCCTGCGCGCGCCAGGCTTGGGCGAACGCTGTCGCGTCACGCGGATGCTCGCTCGCGAGCGCGTGCCACGACTCCGCGAGATCGACCTCGTGGGCCGCGACGTGCAGCTCGATCTCGCGCAGGCGGCGCATGTACGCGAGCGGCCCACCGGCACTCGCCAGGTAGGCGTCGGCGCTCGGGCGGAAGTTCCGAAGGCGGAGCGCCAGTGGCTTCCCGGTGATGTCCATCGACCGGAGGTCATCCTCGAGCGCCGCGAGCTCGCGCTTCTGCCTCGGCGTCTCGGGGAGCACGACTTGCTGCCGCATGATCCGATCGCGCTCGGCCCTCTCCACACCCCCATTAGACCTGACGCGCTAGCGGCCGAGCAGGCGGTCCAGGAAGCTTCGCCGCGGCTCTTCCGACGACACGACCTCGTCGTCCGGCCCAGGATCGTCAGGCAGAGGGTCGGGCACGGGGTCTGGCTCTGGCTCCGGCACGGGGTCGGGCACCGGCTCGGGCTCGGGCGGCGGCATGGGAGTCGGCTCTGGCTCGGGCTCCGGAATCGGTTCCGGCTCCCGCGTGGGCTCGGGCACCGGGCTCGGCTCCGGCTCCGGAATCGGCTCGGGCTCCCGGGGAGGCACGGGGACGTCCGGTTCGTGCTCGGCGACGTTCTCGGACGAGCGCATGAGCTCCTGGCTCCCGCGGCGTTTCGCGAGGCGCTCGAAGTCGCCGCGAATCGCGTCCCTCATGTCCTTGAGGTGGCTCTCCTCCCTCACGTTCGGGTCACTTCACGACCTGCGCGAGGAGTCCTTCCGAGAGGCCGCTACCGGCCGAGCGGGCTCGCGAACGTCGCGACCCAGATCGCCGTGCTGGGCTCGCCGAAGACTCCGTTCGCCCGTACGCGGGCGACGCCGAAGTCCGTGAACCCGGTGCGGAGGATGTTCGCCCGGTGCGGCGTGGAGGCAAGCCAGCTCTCGACGACCTGCCGCGGGCTGAACTGGCCCCAGGTCCCGAGCCAGAGGTTCTCGCCGAACCAGGCGTACCGGTAGCCGGCGCGCCGCAACGCCTCCGTCGGCTCGGCCCCGCACGGCGTGTGGCTGAGCTGCCCGCACGACACGACGACCCTGCCCTTGAGCGCGGCCGCCTTGCGGAGCTTCCGCGGCGTGGCGAGGCGCGCCCGGTCGGCACGGCTCCGTGCGAGGTTCACGAGGCAGACGACCGACTCGCGCTGGACCGCCGCCGGGGCGGTCATTTCGTCGGCGCCGGGACATGCAGCCGCTGCGCCGGCGAGCAAGGACGGTGCCGCCGGAGCCGGGCGAACGCCCACGAGCAGGGCGAGCAGCGCAACGACGGCCGACACGCCGATGACGGCGCGCGCCGCGAAGCCAGGCGTCGATCGTGCCGCAGGCAGATCCACGTTCGAACCGTACGAAAGACGCATCGCTACGTCCTTACCCCTTATGCGTGACCCCTCGCTCCCTGAGCCGAGGGACGGTCGCTCAGCGATCGTCTGCTCCCCTCTCCAGCTTGTGACCGGGGTGGTGCGTCCGCCAGGTTGCAGCCCCGAGCATACCCAGGCCGAGGGTCGGCAGCATCGTGAGCACGCGGTAGAGCAGCGTGACCGCGACGGCATCGGCGTTCGCCGCGCCGAAGGCGACGAGCGCGCCGCTGAGCCCGAGCTCGACGAGCCCGAGCCCGCCGGGCGTGAACGGGATCGCACCCAGGACGCGCACGAGCGACCAGGCGGCGAACGCCTCGATCAATGTCACCTGAGCCGAGGTGTTGCCGACGGTCTCGATGCAGGCGACGAGCACGAGGAAGACCGTGAGATGGCCGGCGAGCGTCGCGAGCGTGAGCACGTGCCAGCGACGGCGAAGCAGCTCGAGTGCCTGCGCGCGGAAGCGAGCGAGGTTCTCGCCGCCCCAGGTCGCCCTGCGCTTGAGCCGAAGAAGCCGGTACACGCGGTTCAGGAGCCGCGCCGCCAGCTCGCCGATCCGAACCGCCCGATCCCTGCTCGAGAGGGCGAACGCGAAGCCCACGATCACGACGATGAGGACTACGACGCCGATCAGGGCGGTCGTCCGGAGCAGGGCATGACTCTCGTCCTCTCTCGTCAGCAGCGCAAGGCCGACGATCGGGAAGGCGAGCGTCGACAGCTGGTTCCAGATGCCGGTGACGGCCACCGCGAGCCCCACCGGCGCGGCGGCGAAGCCCCATGAACGGAGCATCGTGAACGAGCCCGCCATCCCGACCGCCGCCCCCGCCGGCGCGACCATCGAGAGCGCCGTGGACGCCTGGCTCATCACGAACGCCTGGCGGAAGCGGAGCCCCGGCAGGGCTGCCATCCACGGCGGCGCGAACGTCACGAGGTTGAGCACGGTCGCGACGGCGAGAATGAGCGCGTCCGTCCAGCTCAGCGTCTTGAGGACGTCCCAGACGTCGCGGTAATCGGCGATCTGCGGGAGGACGAACGCGAAGACGAGGCCGACGACGACGAGAGCTGCCGTCCCGCCGAGCAGGCCTCTCTTGCTCCTCCACCCTGCGCGCGGCGTCTCGGGCCGATCTTCCTGCATCCGGCAGGAACCTACAGGGCTACGGAGAGCGGGATGCCGGAGGTGCGCCCCCTACGGGATGCGCGGCGACCAGGCCGCCGAGAGCACGCCTGCGACGATCAGGAGCAAGGCGGCGAGCGCGACGAACAGGAACGTGACCTCCTCCTCGCCCGGCTCGCGGCCGAGGCTGGAGCCGAGCTTCGAGTACGCGGACTCGAGCGACTCGGCGTCCCGGGCCTCGGTGAAGGCGCCGCCGGTCATCTCCGCGATCGCCCTGAGGGTGTCGGGGTCGGGCGGCACGGGGATGAGCTCGTTCGGGCCGCCCTGGCCGAACCCGCCGAACCCGCGCCTGATTGTCCCCTCCGGCGTTCCGAGGGCGACGGTGTACACAGGGAAGCAGGCGTCCCGCGCGAGCTCGGCGCCCTGAAGCGGCTCGAGGAGGCCACGCGTCTGGGCGCCGTCCGAGAGGAAGAGGATCGAGACGAGGCTCTTCTCGCCGCAGCCCGGAACCTGCGACTGCTCGTCGTCGGCCTGTGCGAGCGACCACGAGGCGAGCGATCTCGTGCCCACGGCCGGCGCGGCGGTTTGCCCCTCCGACTTCGGAGGCTGGTCGACGGACTGCTTGCCGAGCTCGGTTGCAGCCTGCAGTGCGTCCCCGATCGCCGTCCCGCCGAAGATGAGGAACTCGCCGACCGAGTCGACGGACTGCTCGACGAGGTCGTGATCGGAGGTCGGCGGCGTCGCGACCTGCGCCTCGCCGGCGAAGACGACGAGCCCCACGCGGAGCCGATCCGGCACCTGGTCGAGGAACTTCTTCATCGCCTCCTGGGCCGCACCGAGGCGCGTCGGCTTCACGTCCGTGGCCTGCATGGACCTCGAGGTGTCGAGGACGAGGATCACCGTGGCCTTCTCGCTCGCGACCATGCGGTTGACGTGCGGCCGGCCAAGGCTCAGGAGCAGCGCCGCCAGCGCGAGCGCGAAGAGCACGGGAGGCACGTACCGGCGCCATTCGCGTCGCTCGACGACCGCGGCCAGCACGTCGATGTTCGTGTAGCGAACCGCGTAGCGGGCACGCCGCCGCTCGGCGAGGAACCAGGCGAGGACGGCCAGCCCGACGACGAGCAGGGACAGCAGCAGGAGAGGCCGTTCGAAGCTCATCGCGCTCCCGCACAGACTGCCTGCACCTGGACGACGGCGCGAACGCCCTCGAGCTCGGCGTCGCCGCTGACCCGCACGACGACGCGCGAGCCGCTCACGGACATGCTCCCGGACACGCTGGAGACGAGGCTCGCGCTCGGCGGGCGGCGCGTGTGGAAACCGAATGCGTGCTGCGCGCCGACGAGCCGCTCACCTGCCCGGCAGGACGCGCTCACCGTCGCCGTACCCGGGCGCACGCGCACCGTGCGGACGCGCCGCGCCGCCGGCTCGGCCGGACGGACAACGCCGACAGAGGTCGGGACCCTGCCTCCTCCGCCGCTCGCCGGCAGGCAGCCGATATGCGGCCGGAACGTCGGGCCGCGCGGGCTTGCGCCAGTCCACGACCCGGTGAAGACGGCCGCTCGGGTCGTCGTGATCCCCGGGTTGACCGGGCTGCCGAGCCGCGCCAGGAAACCGACGTCGATCCCGCGCTGGCTGAGCTCGGCGTCGGTGCCGCCGACGACGTAGTTCCGCGGACATGAGAGGTGGAACTGCACCTCGCGCCTGGGCACGCCGCTGCTCGTGGGCACGACGACCCAGGGCCCGGCGACCGGGACGCACACCTGCAAGCCGTCGCACTCGTGCGTGGCCGCGCCAGCGGAGCCGACGCCGAGCGCGAGCACGGCTGCGGCCGTCACCAGCGCGCCTGCGAGCACCTTCACGGAACCCTCCGGAAGAAGATCACCGAGAGTGCCCCGCCCGTCAGCAGCAGCATCGCCGAGCCGGCCGCGAAGAAGTCGGTGATCTCGCGCTCCTCGCGCTTCTTCCCGAGCCGCGAGCCGAGGTCCTCGTACACCTCTTTCAAGCCCTCCTCGTCGATCGCAGTGAAGAACTTGCCGCCCGACCCCTCTGCGACGCGCTCGAGAGTCTCGGGGTTCGTCGGCACCTGGATGATCCGCCGGAAGCCGCCTGGCAGCGTCTCCTCCACGACGCCGTCGGGAGTTCCCACGAGCACGGTGTAGATCGGGACGCCGAGCTTCCGCGCGCGGTCCGCGGCCTCGTCGGGATCCAGGATGCCGCCGTCCCGCGCGCCGTCGGAGATGACGAGAACCGAGGTCGGCGGAATGGAGCCGTCGTCCTCACGCTGGCGGCGGCCGATCTGCAGCGCAAGGGCGACCGCATCGCCGATCGCCGTCCCCTCCCCGCTCTTGAGCGTGTCGAGCGCGCGGCCGGCGAGCTCACGATCCGCGGTCGGCGGCAGCGCGACCACGGCACGGGTGGCGAAGGACACGATGCCGATCCTGAACTTCTCGGGCACGTCGGCCATGAACTGCTTGGCCGCGTTGCGGGCGGCGTCGAGCCTCGTCGGCTCGACGTCCTCCGACTTCATCGAGCGGGAGACGTCGAGTGCGAGCACGACCGTCGCCTCCTCGCGCGCGACGTCGAGGGTCGCGTGCGGGCGCGCCACGCCCACGACCATGGCCGCGAGCGCGACGAGGAGGATGATCAGCGGGACGTAGCGGAGCTTCCCCGGCTCGCGATCCACGACGTTGGGCATGAGCGCGGGGTTCCCGAAGCGCGCCGCGACGCGATCCCGGCGGCGGTCGCGCCAGACATAGAGGGCGGCGAGCGCGGGCACGAGGAGGAGCCCCACGAGTGCGAGTGGCCAGCCGAACGTCATCGCCGTCTCCGGCGGAGGAAGACCGCGAGGTCACGGAGCCAGTCCCCTCGGTCGACAGGACGACGTGGCGCACGCCGACCGACGCGAGCGCGCGCGAGACGGCGCTCCGCTCCTCGGCGGCAGCGGTCGCGAAGCGTTCGCGGAGACGCCGGCTGCGCGTGTCCACGCGTAGCTGTTTCCCCGTTTCGGGGTCGACGAGCCAGAGGACGCCGACGTCGGTCAGCTCCTGCTCCCGCGGGTCGCGGATCTCGACCGCGATGACGTCGTGCCTGCTCGCAAGCTCGAGCAGCTTCCTGCGCCAGTCCCGGCGGCCGCGGAAGTCCGACACGACGACGACGAGCGAGCGCTGGCGGGCGAGCGCGTTCGTCCGCGCGACGGCCTCTCCGAGGGACGTCGGCCCGAGCTGCTCCTCGTCCGGCTCGTCGCGAAGCGCAGTCAGAAGCCCGACGAGCCCGACCCGGCCCTGCCGCGGCGGCAGCATGCGCGGGTTCGAGTCTCCGAAGGTCACGACGCCGAGCCTGTTTCCGCGCCGGGTCGCCAGGTGGCCGACCGCGAGGGCGACGCCTTCCGCGACGTCCGCCTTGCGGCGGTCGGCGGTCCCGAACTGCATCGAGACCGATGTGTCGATCACGAGCCAGCTGACGAGGACCCGCTCCGCGAGCGTGACGCGCACGTGCGTCTCCATCGTCCGCGCGGTGACGTTCCAGTCGATGCGGCGCACGTCGTCGCCCGGCACGTACGGGCGGACGAGCGCGAGCTCGGTGCCTTCCCCGTGGAGCGACGAGCGGTAGTCGCCGGCGAGCAGTCCTTCGACGCGCCGCCCGATGCTGATGTCGAGGGCGCGCAGGAGCGCCTCGGGCATCGGCCCGGGGCCGGGGCGAGCTGGGCTGGCGACGGCTGAGCCCTGAAGCCTCAAGCGGCGCTCGACCTCGCCAGGTCGATCTGCGGAACGGGCACCGCCGCGAGTACCTGATCGAGGATCGTGTCCGGGCTCACCTCCTCGGCGAGCGCCTGGTACGTCAGCACGAGACGATGCCGCAGGGCGTCTCGCGCGAGAGCCTGGATGTCTTCCGCGAGGGTGTAGTCACGCCCGCGGAGCAACGCCAGCGCGCGTGCCGCCTGCACGACGCTGATGGGACCGCGCGGGCTCGCCCCGTACGCGATGTACGGCGCGATCTCGGCGAGGCCGTGTGCCGCCGGCTCGCGCGTTGCGGTTGCGAGCGCGACGGCGTAGCTCACGAGCGCCGGGTCGACGTAGGTCTCGAGCACGGCCCGCTGCAGCGCCTTGAGGTCCTCGAGAGACAGAGCCTGCCGCAGCTCCGGGGCCGCCACGAGCTGCCGGTGCACGACCGTCAACTCCTCGTCGTGCTGCGGGTAGCCGATGACCACCTTGAGCATGAAGCGGTCGATCTGGGCCTCCGGCAGCGGGTACGTCCCCTCGGACTCGATCGGGTTCTGCGTCGCCATCACGAGGAACGGGTCCGGGACGGGGAACGTCTCGTGGCCGATCGTGACCTGGTGCTCCTGCATGACCTCGAGCAGCGCCGACTGCACCTTCGCCGGCGCGCGGTTGATCTCGTCGGCGAGGAGGAAGTTGCAGAACACGGGACCGAGCTCGGTCTCGAACGTCCCCTCCCCCGCCCGGTAGACCCGCGTCCCGACGAGGTCGGACGGCACGAGGTCGGGCGTGAACTGGATGCGCGAGAACGTCCCGCCGAGAACGCCGGCCGTCGTCTTGATGGTGAGGGTCTTCGCGAGACCCGGCACGCCCTCGATGAGCAGATGCCCGTGCGCGAGCAGGCAGACGAGCACTCGCTCCAGCATCTCGTCCTGCCCCGCGATGACCCGCCGGATCTCGAACAGTGCCTGCTCGAGCTGCTCCTTGGCATCCTGCGGCGACGGCACTGCGACGTCCTGCGTTTCCTCGGTCACGTCGGGCTCCTTGGTCGCTTTGAAGGGCTATACGTAAGCATGCCAACCTGAGTTTTGGATGAAGACCTGGTTGCGGGCCGGTCACAGGCCAGGTCGCCCGCGAGCGGTCGCCGGAACATCGCTCCCCGACCGGAGCACCGCAGTACCGGCCGGGGAGCGATCCGGTTGAGCCCTACGAGTCGTACTGGGCCAGCAGCACGTCCGTCCGGTGACGCTGCTGCGCGCCGCTCGTCACGGTTCTGAGCCGAACGGACATGACCCCGCTTGCATCGACGTACTGCGACGCCGGGCCCGGCGGGATCAACGTGAGGTTCGTCTCCGCGGTCCCGAGGGAGCGCTGGTCGAGCACGACCCACGTCCCGTTGGAGACGTTGAAGATCTCCACCGTGCGCGTGCACGCGGGTGCCACCTTGTCCCGGAGCGAGAACCGGAGATTCGTGAGCGTCGCCGGAACGTTCACGAACTGCGCCCGCCACTGCGTCTCGCGCGGCACGGTCGTCGTTCCCTTCAGCAAGTAGAAGAGATTGTCGTTCAGCTGCAGGTCGCCGATCCCGCCGAGCGGGGTGCCCTTGTCCACGATCACCGCGTCGACGAAGTCCGTCCCCGAGGGTGGCGGAGGCGGTGGAGGCGGTGGAGGTGGCGGAGGCGGAGGCGGAGGCGGAGGTGGCGGAGGCGGAGGCGGAGGTGGCGGTGGCGGCGGCGGTGGCGGAGGCGGAGGCGGAGGTGGCGGCGGAGGCGATCCGCCGAACGGGCCGGACACGTCCACGAAGAACCCCGCGCTGCCCGCGAACGACTCGACGCGCAGCCGGTACGTCCCCGTCACCGTCGGCCGGAAGCCGAGCTGGTCCTGGCGAAGCGACGTCAGCGCCGTCGCGACCTGCACGTTGCTCGGGTTGAACAACCTGAGGTCGAAGTCGGGGCTCGCTGCCGAGCCCCCGTTGATCGACGGCAGGATGAGCGTCGCCGCGATCGGGAACTGGGTCGACGTGACCTGGAACGTGTAGTCGATGAACTGGCCCGTCCCGCCGAGCGAGCCCTCGCGGAACTCGTGCGCGGGCGCGTCGGGCGCCGTGCCGATGTCGGAGCCCTTGGCGGCCTCGATCGCCGCGTAACCGTCGAGGCGCCCGTATCCGTAGTCGATGTCCTGGCCGGTCGTGCCGGCGGTCTTGTTGTCCCCGCCGCGGGCCCAGTCGATCGCCGTGCCGGTGACGATGCTCTTCACCTGTGCAGGCGTGAGGGACGGATTGGCGTCGAGCATCAGCAGCGCGACTCCCGCGACGAACGGCGTCGCCATGCTCGTGCCGTTGAACGCGACGTAACCGTTCCCGGTCCCCGCGTTGGCCGAGGTGATGCCGACCCCCGGCCCGGAGACGTCAGGCTTGATCCGGCCGTCGAGCGTCTTGCCGCGGCTCGAGAACGACGCCTGGTAGAAGCCGTTCGGCCCCGTGTCGGGCGCGGCGCCCGTGCCCGTGTCGGCCATCGCGCCGACCGTCAGCGCGTTGGCGGCGGAGCCCGGGGAGCGAATGGTGCACGTGCCCGGCCCCTCGTTCCCGGCCGCAACCGCGACGACGATCCCGGCGTTATGCGCGGCTGTTCACGGCGAGCGACGTCGCGTCGCTGCCGTTCGAGCAGCCCGCCACGCCGAGCGAGAGGTTGATCACCTCGATGCCGTACGTGGCCTTGTTGGTCACGGCCCAGTTGATCGCGGCCGTGACGTTCGACATGAGCCCGTTGCCGGTCGCGTCGAGCACCTTCAGGCCGACGAGCGCGCCGTCGTACGCCGCGCCGCGGTACAGCCGGTCCGCCCGCGCGTCGCCGGAGCCGGCGATCGTCGCGGCGACATGGCTCCCGTGGTCGTTGTCGTCGTACGCGTTGGGCAGGCCGTTGACGAAGTCGTTCCAGCCGATGACCTTGCCGCCGTCCAGGTCCTGGTGCGACGCGTCGATCCCCGTGTCGATGACGGCGGCGACGAAGTCGTCCTTCGAGTAGACGTTCGGGTTCCCGTCGCCGTCGCCGGTGACGCCCGCGTCGGTCCGGGCCTTGACCACGCCGAAGGACGCCTGCGCGGTCGCGTTGGTCGCCGTGACGATCGAGTCCTCCTCGACCTGGACGACCGTCGGCTGCCCGGCGAGCGCCTGCGCCTGCGCCTTCGTGACGGTCGCGGCGAAGCCCGGGATGATCGTGTAGCGGTGCCCGACGTCGAATCTGCCGACCGCTGCCTGCAGCGTGCCGATGGTGCTCAGCGTCACTGCTCGGTTGAGTACGACGATGACGCGGAGCGAGTCCGTGTCGTCGAGCGCGGCGAGCTTCAGCTCGAGGTCGTCGAAGAGCTTGTCGCCGTCGATGTCGCCCTTCGCCGGTCCTGCCGGCGGCGGCGTCACCGGCGAGTCGGCGCCCCCTGCGGTGGACGCGAAGAGCACGAAGGCGAGCAGCAGCCCGAAGGCTGATGCAACGGATAGCTTGGACACGGTTCCCCCTCCCAAGGTGAACGATCGCGCGCGGGGATGGTACGACGTTTTCCGCCCCAGGGGAAGGACCGCGGCGAGGACGCTGAGAGACTTCGACGGCTAGTTCTTGTCGCCGAGCTTCCCGAGCGATCGCTCGAGCGCCTCGTACACGCGGGCGTTGATCTTCTCTGTCATGCGCTTCGTCAGCTCGTCGACGCGAAGCTGCTCGCCGGGCGGCTCGGGCGCGCCAGGCGGCTCGGGTGCGCCAGGCGCGGGCGCGTCCTCCTCGGGCGCCTCGACCCCGTCGATCGCGAGCTGGTAGACGCGCTCGGGCTCGTCCATGTCCTTGAGGTGGCGCTCGCCGACCGCGTGCACGGATACCCCGTCGGGGAGCGCCGAGCCGAGGAGCGCCCGCGTCGTCTCGGAGAGCAGCACCTGCCCGCCCTTGCCGGTGGCGCTCAGCCGGGCGGCGCGGACCACGTCGACGCCGTGGTACCCCTCCTCCCCGACCGCGGGCTCGCCCGTGTGGAGCCCCATCCGGACGCGCACGGCCTCCCCGCCGGGCCACGGGTGCTTCGCGTGCTCCTTCTGCACCTCGGCCGCCGCGGCGACCGCATCGCGGGCGCGGGCGAAGGCGAAGAAGAACGCATCACCCTGGGTGTCGATCTCGACGCCGCCGTGCAGCTCGAAGACGTCGCGCACGATCTGGCGATGCGCGGCGAGCAGCTCCGGGTAGCGCTCCCCGAGCCGCTTCAGGAGAGCGGTCGAGCCCTCGATGTCGGTGAAGACGAACGTGACCGTGCCGGAAGGCAGCGTCGCCATCGGCGCATTGTCGCAACAGGTGGGCGTGTGCGCGCTAGACGGGGCCGTCGAGCGCCAGCTCGAGGTTGCGCTGAGCGCCGCGGAGCTGGTCCGAGACCTCCGCCAGGTGGAGCCGCATCGTCGCGTACGCGGCCCTGCCGAACTCCTCGTTCTTCGCGAGGGCGACCTCGGCCTCGCCACACGCGAGCAAAGCCGCCTCCTTCACGTCCTTCAGCAGCTCAGGCGGCTCGCCGATCCGGGCAAGCCTGCGTGCGCAACTTCGGAGCGGCGCCAGCAGACGCGCGTTCTTCGCCGGCGTCTCGAACGCCATGTCGCGCTCGGCCGTGTTCACCTGCCGTGCCACGCTGCCGCGCCACGACTGGTACGCGTCGACCCAGGTCTGACCCTGGGCGTCGAGCGTCCGATCGGGCTCCTTCGTGACCATGAAGGTCACGACGCCGAGACCGATCACGAGCAGGAGAACGATGATGCCGATCGCCTTCACGGGCCGAGACTCCTAGACGTCAGTGGGTACGCGAAGTTTGGCGCGCATGGAGGCCCCGCGGCCTGCAGAGCCCCCATGCAGCCTCGCTCAGAAGGACTCGCCGGTCTCGAGCAGCGTCTTCAGGCTGCTGAGGATCATCGGCCAGCCGCCGCCGCCCTCGTACAGGCGGGCATCGGTCAGGCCGATCGCGGCCGCCGTGATCGGCGTGCCCTCGACCTCGTGCGTCACTGTCAGTCTCGTGACGCCGCCGTCGTCCTCCTCGATGTCGTACGTCACGCGGCTCGTCTCGGCCGCGATGTCCTCGGACCAGCGCGGATGCCAGGTCTGGACGAGCCTTCGGGGCGGGTCTGCCTCGACGACCTCCCCGTCGACGTTCACCTCGGGCATACCGGCGGCCTGCATCTCCGCGGGCGTGATGTAGCGGTAGCCGTCGCCCGGCTCGAAGCCGTCGAACTCGACGCTCCCGCGGTACCCGAAGCGCTCCGTCCACTCCGGCTTCGTGATCGCGTCCCAGATCGCCTGCGGGGACGCCTTGATGTAGACGCGGTAGACCTGGGTGGCCACCGCCGTCTCGGCCTGCGTGCTCATGCCGTCTCCTCCAGTTGCGTCTTGAGGTTCACGAGCGCCGACACCTGGCGCTCCCGGTACTTGTCGATCCACCGGTCGTGGATCAGCCGGATCGGCACGGGATTCAGGTAGTGAAGCTTCTCCCGCCCCGACCGCTGCGTGACGACGAGCCCTGCGTCTTCGAGGACCCGCAGGTGCTTCATGACGCCGAAGCGCGTCATCTCCAGCTCCGACTCGAGGTCCGTCAGCGTGCGGCCGTCACGCTGGAAGAGCCGGTCGAGCAGGAAGCGACGCGTCGGGTCGGCGAGCGCCTTGAACACACGATCGTCGTCGGTCACGACTCCATGATACGTGACCAAACAGTCACATGTCAACGCGACATTTGCGCGACGTCGTCACACAGGCGCACGCTCGATCCGGATGACGTAGGTTTGCCCTCGATGGGAACCGCACCGCTCGACGACATCGCCCGCATGCAGGTCATGCAGGTCTGGAACGGCGTCGTGGCGCGGACCGTGCACGGCGAGCGGCTGAGCCTCGCCGTCGTCGAGCTCGAGCCGAACGCGGTCGTGCCGGAGCACAGCCACGAGAACGAGCAGCTCGGCCTCGTACTCAGCGGCACCGTCAGCTTCCGGGTCGGCACCGAGACACGCGAGCTCGGGCCGGGTGGCACATGGCGGATCCCGTCCAACACGCCCCACGAGGTGCACACGGGCCCAGAGGGCGCGGTCGTCGTCGACGTCTTCGCGCCCGTGCGGGCCGACTGGAACGAGCTCGAGCGACTCGAGCCGCGGGCGCCGGCCTGGCCCTGAGGGCGACCGCGGGCTAGTGCCCGGTCGTCGAGAAGTGCATGTAGTCCTTCGTGTCGCCCGACCAGTCGCCGCCCCAGCCCCACCCGATCGACTTGAACGCGCGCACGACGGCAGGGGTCACCATCCCCTTGCGGCGCCGTGAGCGGTCGACATACGGCCGGCTCGTGGGGTCGTAGACGGCGCCGCAGCCGACGTACGGGTTCTCCATCGGATTGAGGTCGATCGCGTGGCCGTAGGCGTGGTTCGACCAGTTGCCGCTGCCGCTGCCGCACGGTGACGGGACGGCCCGCCTGCACTCGAACGACCCGCTGACGTCCCCGTCCGCGGGCCTCGCGCGCCGCGGCCCGTACAGGTCGCCGAGCCTCATGTGCCGTATCGGGAACTTCAACCGGTAGAGCTTCCGGAAGACCGTCGTGACGGGCTTCGCGACGTCCCGGTTCACGACGAGCTGGCCCGTGTGCGGACGTCCGTCGAATCCCCAGTGGGTCACGGTGACGAGCCGGAGCTCCGAGAAGGCGACCGGGCATCCGAGGTCGCCGTAGCGGTTCTCGAAGTTCGAGAGCAGCGGCGCCGGGAGGGGCTGGATCGACGAGCCAAACGGCTGGAGCGCGGCGACCGCGAGCGGCAGTGCAAGAAGCCTTAACACGAGTGTGGGTCAAGGGTGCGGATTCGGGTGGGCCTTCGTCAAGCCGCAACGACACTGACAAGGCCTGTTGGCGCATACTGGCGCGATGGCGAGCACCGGCAACAGCGCTCTCCGGACGTTTCTGATCGCGGACATCCGCGGGTACTCCCGTTACACGGAGGAGTACGGCGACGAAGCGGCGGCGAAGCTTGCCGCCGAGTTCGCCGAGCTCGTGGGCGAGGGAGTCGAGGCGCACGGCGGGAGGCTCGTCGAGCTGCGTGGCGACGAGGCGCTGGCGGTCTTCACCTCGGCACGCCAGGCGATCCGCTCCGCCGTCGACCTGCAGGGCAGGGTCGGCGACGAAGCGGCGCTGAACTCGGCCGACCCTCCGCTCAAGGTCGGGATCGGTATCGACTCGGGGGAGGCGGTCGAGCTCGAGGACGGGAGCTTCCGCGGAGGGTCGCTGAACATCGCCGCGCGCCTGTGTGGGCGTGCGCACGGCGGTGACGTGATCGTGAGCGAGCCGACCGTGCGGCTCGCCGGCCGGCTCGGCGGCCTCCAGTACACGGACCGGGGCCGCGTGCACCTGAAGAACATCCCGGACCCGGTGCACATCTACCAGGTGCACTCCGAGCTCGACGCCCGTCCGCAGAGTCGCTGGGTGCTGCTGTTCTTCGGCAAGCCCGGGGGACGCACCTTCGGCTGGAAGCTCGGGCTCGCCGTCGTCATCCTCGCGGCGCTGACCGCGGCGGGCGTCGTCTACCTGACCGCAGGCGACGGCGCGGAGCCCGTGACGGCTTCCTCTCCGCCTCCCGGCTCTCCGACGACGCCGATCGAGCCCGAGGTGCTGGCCGCGAATGCCGGTCTCGACGCGATCGTGCCCGCGGCGATCTGGAAGGACTGCCAGCTGCAGACGGTGGCCGAGGCAACGGCGTCGCAGTCCGCCGTGTGCCTGCCTGCGGACGGCGTGCCCGACCGCTGGGAGATCTCGTCGTATCCGAATGGCGCCTCGCTCAAGACCGCCTACGACAGCGCCTTTCGCGGGCAGCCCGAGCTCGAGCCGAACAGCGGGAAGTGCAACGCCTTCTCCTGGGGCGGCGAGCGTGAGTGGCTCCACGGGCCGGGGAAGCCAGGCGGACGGGTCTTCTGCTACTTCGACGGGAACGATGCCGTCGCGGTGTGGTCGCACGAGCGCCTCGGGCAGCCGACGCACCGCGACATCCTGATCATCGCGCGCGAGGGAGGCAGCGACCATGCCGGACTCACCGGCTGGTGGCGCCCCTGGCACCACCTGATCGGCAAGGCGCAGTAGCCGGCTAGGACCGACGCTCGGGAAGCCAGCCGTCGCGATACGCGGTCGGCTCGCGTCCCGGCACGCTCGAGTAGGCGGCCCCACCGTCCGCCGTGTCCTCCTCGACGCTCGCGCCGTGGCGCTTCGCGACCGCGTCCGCGGGGAATCCGATCGAGTCGGGCTGTCCGTCGTGCGCGCGGGCGCCGACGGCGACCACGAGGCACGGGCCGCTTCCAGCTCCGACGATCACGTGCTTCGTGCCCGGCGGGACGTGCACGAAGTCCCATGCCCGGAGCGGCCGCTCCTCGCCCTCGACGATCAGGACGGCATCGCCCGAGACGACGAGAAACGCCTCCTGGTCGGCCTCCCAGTGGTACATCGCCATCGGCTCGCCAGGCTTCAGCACGAACGGGTTGACGCCGAGCTGGTCGGCATCGCGCCGCCAGCCCTCGAAGTCGTCGCCGACGACGCAGACCGCGCCGCGGCCCTCGGCATGACGCCACTCGGCGTCGCGCATGTTGAGGACGTACCAGCCTCCTCCCTCCGGGACGAGACCGTGCTCCGTTCGCTTCAGGTTCGCCTCGGGGACCATGGCGCCGATGCTAGACGGCGACCGTCAGCCGGCGCTGCACCCGCGTTTCCGCGATCGATCGGTGGGGCAGACTCTTGAACCCTCATGTCCGGATCCACCGTCCTCGGCATCGTGCTCATCGCTGTCAGCGCAGTCACGCTCGCGATCGTGGCCGCGATGTTCGTGTGGGGAGCGCGCGAGGACGGGCGGGAGCAGCGGCGCATCAACGCTCGCCTCTCACGCGGCCCGAGAGACCGCTAGCGACAACGGGGCGCGGTGCCGGCGCGTCAGGGACCCATCGGATCCATCTGGGGGTCCATCTGAGACATCGATCCGTCACCCGGAATCGTGAGAGCGGGATGCAGCGCAGCGCGACGCAATTTCCGGGTCAGACTCCTGGCGCGCTTCCGCTAACCCGCGCGCATCCCGCCCTGACTAACGTCCGAGCGGTGACGACGGTGCGTCAGGCCACGAGCACGGATGCGGACGCGATCGGCCGTGTCCAGGTCGAGGCCTGGAGGACCGCATACGCCGGACTGCTCCCGCAGGAGACGATCGACGCATTCGATGTGGGCGCGAGGCAGGCGATGTGGCGCGAGGGCCTCGGTCGAGCCCCGCGGCCCGGAAGCGCGACGTTCGTCGCACTGGTCGAGGACGAGGTGGTCGGCTTCGCGACCATCGGCGCCTCGCACTCCGAGGATGGCACTGGTGAGGTCTATGCGATCTACGTCGACCCAGCGCGCTGGGGCCACGGTGCTGGGCGCGCACTGATCCAGCGCGCCGAGGCGTCCCTGCGCGAGTCGGGATTCCCGGACGCGCTGCTCTGGGTGCTCCGGGGAAACGAGCGTGCGGAGCGGTTCTATCGGGCGGCCGGCTGGGAGCACGACGGCGAGAAGGAGGACGTCTTCCAGGGGGCCACGGTCACCGAGCTGCGGTATCGCAAGCGGCTCTGACGCGGCGCCGCACTTGAGCGATTGGGTGGCGCTGTTTGAGTGAGCGAGCGGCCGCCTGTCCGCCCCCTGCCGTCAGATGATTGGAGGCGGACACGGCAACCGGTCGCCGGAGCCGCGTGGGGCGAGCTCCGGCACTCCGAACACCGAAACTGACACACGAGCCTCGACGAGCGGGTGCGCAAACGGGGGAATCTGCCGAAGGTTCCCCCGTTTGCCGACACGGGGCGCCGAACGCGTGCGGTATGGACCGGGAAGGGGCCGGGCCTGTTGCGGCGGGTCGGCCCCCTTCGCCACGTGCAAGCTTCGAGCGACGCATCCGCTACGCCGTGTCACGGAAAGCCCTGTTTGTAGGGCTATCTCCGCCGAATTAGCGACCGCTCTGGGGCGAATGTGTCGCTCCTCGGCGCGCGTGTCGTGGAGATCGTTGTGCAGCGCCTGCTGCCTCGCGCAAAACCGTCGCCGTTCCGTCCGCGTAGGAGCCGACGAGGAGAGAGTTGTCGCATTCGCGATTCCAGGAGGGAGGAATCTCGTGAGAACATCAGCAGTCGTCACCGGCGCCGTCGTCGTCGCGCTCGGCACCGCGCTCGTGTTCACGGTGGGGGCGGGAGCACGGCCTGAGGCGTCGACGATCCAGGTCCGGTCGGTGATGGGCTCGGGCCCGGAGGTTCCGGCGCCGACCGGTGACGTCAGCGCCGCGCGAGGCGCGTTCACCGCGAGTATTACGCGATCGGGCACCGGTGCCGTCCTGACGTGGCAGATGACGTTCAGCGGCCTCACCGGCGACGCGATCGCCGCGCACATCCATACGGGCGTGGTCGGGCAGGCTGGGCCCGTCGTCGTGCCGCTCTGCGGGCCGTGTCAGAGCCCTGCGAGCGGAACCGCGGACATCTCGAACACCGTGCTCGCGGCGCTCGAGAGCGGCGGGGCGTACACGAACGTGCACACGCCGACGAACAGGGCAGGCGAGATCCGGGGCCAGATCGGCGTCTCGGCGGCGATCGCGACGAGCCTCTCGGCGCGGCAGGAGCGACCCAGGCCGAAGGGCAACGTCCGGCGGGCGGTCGGTCGGTTCACGGGCACCGTGACGAGGTCCGGCACGACCGGCGCCATGGCCTGGCGACTGACGTTCTCACGCCTCACCGGGCGCGCCATCGCAGCACACATCCACATCGGCGCAAGAGGGAAGGCAGGCCCGGTGGCCGTCCCGCTCTGCGGGCCGTGCCGGAGCGGCGCAGGCGGAACCGCCACCGTGAACGCGGCCGCCCTTGCTGCGCTCGAGACGGGTCGTGCGTACGTGAACGTCCACACGCGGAGGAACACGGCGGGCGAGATCCGCGGGCAGGTGCCAGCGCTCCCGCTCACGCTCACTCCCTGAGCGAGCCGCGCGCGGCCGCACGCGCTGAGCCGTAGCAGGCGCCGGTTCTTCCTGAACCGACCGGCGCCTGCTGCTGGCGGCGATTCCCGGCAAGGCCGTTTGTCGGTACCGCGGTACGCAGCGTGCTGCCGCTTCGCGAGGAGGTCGTCCGTCCACAGCGGACGATGAGAAAAGGGGCTACCTCCTCTCTCCACTTTCAATGTACACCGCACAGGGGGGCTTGCGGCAAGCCCCCGGTCGTCCCGCATAATCGCCGGCCGAAGCCAGAAACAACGGAAATGGGAGTCGCGAAATGCGTGTGTCGACGACGTATGGGTCGCGCGGGGACGCGACGAAAGACTGCGAGCGGAGTCACCAGTGATGGACGCCGACGTGATCATCGTGGGCGCCGGCCCGACCGGCCTGATGCTGGCCGGTGAGCTGGGCCTGGCCGGCGTGCGGCCGCTGGTACTGGAGCGGCTGCCGCAGCCCAGCGAGACCCCGAAGGCCGGCGGTCTCAGCGGGCAGATCCTGGAGCTGTTGCGCTACCGAGGCGAGCTCGAGCGATTCGAAGCAGCCAGCACCGGCCCCCGTCCGGCTCCCCGGTTCCCGTTCGGCGGCATGCATGTGGACTTCACACAGCTGGCCGATCCCCCCATGCAGGCGATGCCGCTCCCACAACCGCTGCTCGAGCGCGTCCTCGACGAACGCGCCCGCGAGCTCGGCGCCGAGGTCCGCCGCGGACAGAACGTCGTCGGGCTGAGCCAGGACGACGCCAGGGTGACCGCGGACGTGCGCGGGTCGGACGGGCAGCATCGGGTGACCGCCCGCTTCCTCGTCGGCTGCGACGGCGCGAGTAGCCGTGTGCGCGACCTGGCCGGCATCCCGTTCCCTGGCATCACGTATCCAGAGGTCCAGCGGCTCGCCCAGGTCACCGTGCCCGAGTCGGTGACGGTGCACGACAGCGGCGACCTCGACGTCGCGGGGGTGGGCAGGATCGCCTTCGGCTTCACACGGACCGAACGCGGTGAGTTCGCCCAGGGGTCCACCGACCCTCAGCTCATGGGGCTCTTCACCAGCGAGGAGGAGTCCGCCGACTACGACGACGACGAGCCGATGACCTTGACCGAGCTCCGGGACAGCATCCGCCGCGTGCTCGGCGTGGATCTGCCCTTGGGAGAACCGACCCGGCTGACGCGCTTCACGTTTCACGCTCGACAGGTCGAGTGCTACCGCGACGGGCGGATTCTGCTGGCCGGCGATGCCGCCCACCTGTTCCCCGCCCCCGGCGTGGCCCTCAACGCCGGTCTGCTCGACAGCGTCAACCTCGCCTGGAAGCTGGCCGCCGCCATCCACGGCTGGGCGCCGACCGGCCTGCTGGACACATACGACGAGGAGCGGCGCCTCGCCGCCGACCGGACGCTGCTCCACACCCGAGCCCAGGTGGCACTGAGGCGCGCACACGATCCAGCAGCCGACGCACTCCGGGAGCTCTTCCAGGAACTGCTCGTCGACGAGCAGCCGGCGCGCCGCCTCGCGGCCCTCATCGCAGGCTCCGACGTGCGCTACCCGCTGCCCGGCCACGAGAGACACCTGCTGGTCGGCACTTTCGCACCCGACCTCACCCTGCGCACCGACCAGGGCACGACCAGCGTGGCGGAGCTCATGCACACGGCCCGGCCCGTCCTCCTCGACCTCGCCGACCGTCCAGAGCTGCGCGAGGTCGCCCACGGCTGGCGCCATCGCGTCGACGTGCAGACCGCCACGACCGATGATCGGCCGGCTGACGCCCTCCTGATCCGGCCGGACGCCCACATCGCCTGGGCCGCAACCGCCGACGAGCCCACCGACACCGCCGCGGTCGCGCTGCGAGAAGCGCTCTCCGGCTGGTTCGGCACGTCCGTCTGATGAAGGCGCTGCGAAGAGGCGCTCTTCCCACCCCTCGCGCCTGTCCTCCCGAGTGGAGGCGGGGGGAATCGAACCCCCGCAAGATTTCAATCGGCGGCGCGTCCGAACGATGTGAGAGTACGCCCGCCTGGGCGAGTGTTCAGGAGTGTCTCTTGAGGAGCTTCGCCGCCCATCGGCTTTCTACGTCGCGCGGAACTCGCTCGTATCAGGGTGGCGGCTCAGAGGAGTAGGATGGTCTGTACTGGCCCTGCTGCCAGAACCCCGGCCGAAAGCCCGCAATCTCCCGACGCGCTATGGCGCGCGAGACGTAGGAGCCCAGGCGAACAGGATTCGACTTGTAGGGCCAGCTTTCTCTGTTTCAACAAGCATTGGTGGAGCGGACGGCTCGGAGGTCCTATGAGCAAGAGTTCCGATAAGCCGAAGAAGCAGCAGAAGCAGAAGCCGCAGAAGACGCTGAAGGAGCGCCGCAGCGAGAAGCGCGCGGCCAAGAAGTTCGGCTCGAGCGTCGCCCTACTCCCGGCAGACACATAGAGCCTCCGAAGCTCGTCTGCCTTGACCCTCGCTCGTGCGGTGCAAGAGCCGTCATGAGGCTCGGAGTGCGTGGAGACGCCGACGGATGCCGACATGCCTCGCAAGCCGCTGACGCTCGTCGCTCAGCCTCCTGAGTTCCCGCATCTCGAGCTTGGTCAACGACGGCCAACTGTGGAAAAGAGCAGACATACGCTCGTCGCGATCCTGCCTCGCATCGCGAAGCTCGGTGTCGTCGAGCACTGAAAGGTTCCTCGGAAGGCTCTCGATCGCCTGGATCACAGCTGTCAGCGGCTCCGTGCGCCGGCGCCAAATGGCACTTTGGCCGGCCTCTTGCCGAGTAGCCCCAACCACTTCCGGATCCTCGCGGACAAGCTGCGCGTGACCTGCATCAGCACCTCTCTTTCGCCCGCCCTCGCCGCAGCCGTGCCGCGCACGACGTGCAGCGGGAGTTCGGGAGTTGGATTGAACGGTTACAGCTCGAATTGCATCTGAGTTGCGGCAGCATCCTGAGATCCTGGGATTGCTGTTCTCTCCCCTGCGCTCAGGACTCCGTAGCTCGTGATCGCGAGGAGGGCCGCTGTCGCGAACAGCCACGGTGACAAGACCGCACGCCTCGTCAGCAGCACGTAGATCGCGCGAATGAGTACCGCGATCCCAAACCCGGCGGCCAGATACACGGCGGCAACACCGGTGCCTCCGCCGTCTTCGCTCGATAGGCGCACGAGCGGTATGGCGCTGAGCAACCAGAGTGCGATGCACACAACGTATCCCACGACGTGATTTCGACGGCGGCGAGCGATGCGTTCATCTGCATACGTCTGCCCGGTGCCGGTGGTTGATTCCAGACTGGATCCATTCATCTCATCACGACCTTCTTACTCGACAACCTTCGTCAACTGTCCTGGTCTACTGCGTTTGATGGTGGGGGAAGGCAAGCCGAGCCCCCACCATCGAGTGCGAGGGCGAAGCGGTTGACTACGCGCCGACTACGACGCGGTCGCTGCTGGCGACGACCTTGCCGCTCGTGATCTTGGCTGGGTTGGGGAGTGCCGCGCTGAGGTCCTCGTCGCGGATCCACGTGGCGACGAGCTCCGAGGACGCCTTGCCTTCTTCAGGCGTCTGGAAGAGACCGAGCGAGCTGAAGACGCCGTCCCCAGCTTCGATCAGGTAGTAGCCACCGAAGCCAGGAAGCTCCTTCAACTTCGGCAGGAGTGTCTCATTGACCTTGGTCGTCAACTCGACCGTGCGGCTCTGGTCCACGCCCTCGTACCGGCGGATGGTCGCATGCATGTGCTGCTCCTTCTGTCTAAACAGGGACAGAGAATCCAAACGAACTCCCTGCGGGCGCTCGGGCCGGGTGTGACAGTCGGAGAGGAAGTGCGACCTCGGCGGCTTCAAAGCTAGCCAACGCGCTTCGGCCAGTCTAGCTGCGATTCCCGAGCGCCGTGATCCCTCTGCGCGGTCGCATCGTTCTCGCTCGCCGCGAACGAGAAGAGCCGGCCGACTGAAAGGTTTCAATCGACCGGCTCTGCAAACCGCTTGGTTGAGCCGATGATGATGGGGTAGTTCCAAAAAGTCGCGAGCCCGCATGGGAGCTGGGCTCCTGCCGACGACCCATGCTTTTCCCACGGGTGTCCGCCCGTTTTTCCCACGGCACTCTCCGTGCGGAAGCGCACGCACACGATCTGATGCCGCTGGATCCCGGCAAATGCAACGCGCGCTCAAGCCTCGGAGACTCGACATCGTGGGACGGCGAGCCACAGTTCCGTCCGTCAACCGAACGCGGCTGCAGCGGCGCGGGCAAGCTCCTCGGCGGAGACCTCGCGCAGCGGCTGGGCGAGATTCCAGCGGTGGCCGAACGGATCGGCGATCTGTCCCTGCCGGTTGCCCCAGAACTGGTCCGCGAGCGGGTGCAGCGCCTCGGCCCCGGCGTCGAGCGCGCGCTGCCAGAGGGCGTCGACGTCGTCGCTCATGAGGTGGAGGACGACAGCCGTCCCGCCGATCGTCTCCGGCGAGAGCACGTCCAGCTCCGGAAACTCGTCCGCGAGGATCACAGTCGAGTCGCCGAATTGCAGCTCGACGCTCAGGAGCCTGCCGTCCGGAAGCGGTACCCGGCTTCGCTCCTCCGCCCCGAGCGCGCGCGCGTACCACCCCGCGGCCTCCGACGCTCCGCGGACGACGATGTGCGGAGTGATCGCGTGCACAGCTACGCGAGGTCCTTGGCTCGAAGTTCGGCGAGGGCCGCCTTCGTCTTGCCGAGCTCGAGCCCCATCCCCCGCAGGACCCGCTCGGCCTTCGTGAACTGGACCTGGTCGTACTGGACGACCTGGACGAAGTTGCTCCAGGGGTCGAGGAAGTCGAGCCCGCGGCCAGGGCGGATCTCTACGCCGGCGGATTCGAGAGCGCGCCTCGTCGCCTCCTTGTCGTCAACCACGAGGCCAAAATGGCGGGCGCTGTCCGGACCGCCCGAGTGGCCCTCCATGAGCGCGAGGAACTGGTCGCCGATGTCGATGAAGGCAGCGCCGTCCGAGCGACCGCGCAGCGTGAACTCGAAGAACCGTCGGTAGAACGCGAGCGCCTCCTCGACGTCGCCGACCTCGAGTGCCACGTGGTTGATCCCGACCAGGCGCGTCACGGCAGGATGAGGTGGAGGTCGCCGAACTCGTGCCACAGATAGCCGTGCGCGAGCGCGGCCGCATAGGAGCGCTCAAGGAGCTCGGCACCGGCCGCGGCCTCGAGCAGCTCGAGGTGCGAGGACTCGCGCTGGTGGAATCCGCTGAGGAGGCCGTCGATCGCGCGCAACCTGCGCTCCGGCGTGACGACGAGGCTCGTCCATCCCTGTCCCTCCGACGCGGTGCCGTCCGCTGCGGTCACCGTCTCGAGGGCGCGCACCACGGTCGTGCCGACCGCGATGACGCGCCCGTTCCACCCGTGGACGGCGTTGACGAGCCTGGCCGTCGCGGGCGGGACGCGGTAGCGCTCGGGGAAGGGTGGCTCGCCGTGCTCGAGCGAGGCGACGCCCGTGTGCAGGATCACCGGTGCCACAAGCACTCCGCGCACGACGAGGTCCGTTACGAGCTCCGCCGTGAACGGCCGACCGGCACTCGGCATCTCGGCGCTCCCGTGCTCGCGGGCGAAGACGGTCTGGTAAGCCTCGAGCGGCCACGGCTCGGGGACGTACCCGTACCTGATTGGTTGCCCGTGCCGGCGGAGGTAGTCCTCCAGCGGCTCGGGGAGCTCGAAACCCGCAACGGCGAGTCGATCGCTGCCGGCGAAACGCGCGATGAGCTCGGCGTGGGCGCCGCCCGGCAGCTCGAGGCGGACGCCCAGAGGCGGTTGCAGGTAGGGGCGCCGGTCACCGGTCCGCAGCTCGACGAGCCAGGTGCCGTCGGGGGCCGGCGTCGAGAGCCAGAGCTGCAATGGTTGGTCGCCGAGTCGGGTCTCGAGCGCGGCTGCCAGCGTCGCCGAGGCGTTGACGACGAGCAGGTCGCCCGCGTCCAGGAACCGCGGAAAGTCGCGGAAGCGAGCGTGGACGAGCTCGGAGTCGTGACGTGTCGCGACGAGCAGCGCCACGTCGTCGCGGCCTTCCCCGTGTACCTCCGGTGGCTCGTGCGCCTCCAGCCGCAGGTGGCGTTCGAGCGCGCTCACGCTTCTACGCGCACGAGCTCGCGCGCCCGGTAGCGGCCGCTCGGAAGAGAGCCCTCGATCAGCGCCAGCAGCCCGGGCACGCTCGCCTCTGGCAAGGGCAGGTCGGAGATGTCCTCACCAGGGAACGCCTCCTGGTACGTCTGGGTGCCCATATCGCCCGGGTCGACGCTGTACACGCGCAGCTGCGGCTGCTCGGCCGCGAGGATCGCAGTCAGCTGCTCGAGGGCGGCCTTCGAGGAGCCGTACCCGCCCCATCCCTCGTACGGCTCGACGCCCGCATCCGACGTGATGTCGAGGATCGCCGCCCCAGGGGTGAGCCGAGGAAGAGCCTCTTGGACGAGAGCGAGCGGAGCGAAGACGTTGACCTCGTAGACGCGCGCGAGGTCTGCGAGCGGGTACACGGCGAGGAGGGGCTGCGGACTCGGGCCGAGCACGCCCGCGTTGTTGACGAGCAAGTCGATGCGGTCGCCCGCGGCCTCGACGAGCGCGCGACGATGCTCCGGGTCGGCCACGTCGCCCGCGATCGCGACGACGCCCTCGAGGTCGGCGACCGCTCGCTCGAGCGCAGCCGCTCCTCGGGCGTCGACGACGAGCCGCCACTCGCGCTCCACGAGTGCGCGGACGAGTGCGAGCCCGAGCCCGCGCGATGCGCCGGTGACGATGCCGACGGACATGCCGCTACGCGGCTTCCTGGGTCGGGAGGCCGTGGCGTGCGACCACGCGCTCGTAGTTGAGGCGCAGCAGGGCGATCACGTCCTCGACGTCGGTTTCGGCCTCGATCCTGCGGGCGCCGAAGCCCGGCCTGCCCGGAAAGACGGGGTGGTAGTCGATTCGTCCCTGCTCGAAGAGGGACCCCCAGACCTCCTTGGGAAAGCCGAAGTGGGCGGCGTGGTCCCCGTGCAGGTGGCCGATCTCCCGCCCGCCTACCTTGAACGCGAACTCCCCCCGCCTTCCCGGACCCGCCGTGACCCCCGGCCACGAGGTGACCCGTTCGGTGATCTGCTCGCTCGCTCGCTGTCGTGTCGACATGACTGTCTCCTCTCGACCGTCTGGCACTCGAGAATCCAAGATACAAGTTAAAGTTAACTTGAAGTCAAGCCCAAGACACAGTAGCTTTTGGCCATGTCCGAGTCCGGCGTTCTAACCATCGGTGAGATCGCTCGCCGAAGCGGCGTCGCCTCATCTGCGCTGCGCTTCTACGAGCAGCGAGGCCTGATCACCTCCGAGCGCGCCGGTTCGGGCCACCGGCGTTATCCGCGCGCCGTTCTCCGCCGTATCGCCTTCATCGTCTTCGCCCAGCGCATCGGGTTGACGCTCGAGGAGATCGGAGCCGAGCTTGCGAAGCTCCCTCCCCATCATGCTCCCACCCGTAAGGATTGGTCTCGTCTCTCGGCCACCTGGAGCTCGCGAATCGACGAGCGCATCGCCGAACTGGAGCGCCTGAAGATCGGGCTCACGGAGTGCATCGGCTGCGGCTGCCTCTCGCTCGACCGCTGTCAGCTCGCCAACCCCGGCGACCGTGCCGCCCGCTTCGGGTCCGGCCCGCGTTACTGGATCGGCGATCGGGCGCTGCGCTGACGACGTGAGCCGGCGGGGCGACGAACGCCATTTGCGGCGACTTTGCTGTGACCAGACCTCTCCCAGCCTCGCAGTGCGCGCCAAACCTCGTCCGAGCCTGGCTACCAGTCCCGCGACGTTCGGAGCTCATTCGGCGCGCGGCGATTGCAGCCAGCGTGCGACGTGCCGAGATTGAGGAACGCCGCGACGCGCTCCTCGATCTCCGCGTCGTACGCGCCCACCGTGTCGAGCTCGGTGACGGTGTAGCCCTGCGTCTCGACGATCCACTCGAGCATCGACACGTTCGGCGCTGCTCGGCGGCAATCTTTCTGTCACGGAGTTCAGGCCGGAGCGGAATCCAACACGGTTGCCGGCCGTTTGCAGGTACGAGGCGTTACAAGGAGGTGCGCCATAGTGACTGCTCTCGTGGCGATTGCGTTGATCGTCCTGATCGGCCCACTCGCGGTCCGGTACGGAGCGGACTCGCGCCTGGACGACAGGCGAAACGGCTGGCCGGGAACGCGCACGTAGCGACCCGACCCCCGGACTCGACATCAGGCCGAGCACCCAAGGGCGGCTCGAGAGCAGCCCCACGTCAGCGACCCTGAAGCTGCAAAGCCGGCATGGGAGCAGGCGTCTCGGAACTGACGCGCGCGGCTCCGCACCTCAGTGATCATCGGAGGCAATGGAACGGAAGCGAACAAGGAGCTGGTTCGCCGCCTCGTCACCGAGGTCGTAAATCAGCGGAACGCGGACCCGCTGGATGAGCTTGCGCAGGGTGACTTTGCTGAGCTCGCTCGCCGCTGGATCAATCCCTTCCGGAGCGCGTTTCCGGACTTCACGATGGAAATAGTCGAACCCGTCGCAGAGAACGACACCGTTGTCGGTCACTTCAAGTGCTCGGGCACCCATCGTGGGGAGTGGCTTGGCATCCCTCCCACCGGCCGTCGCTTCGAGGGCGTCGATGAGATTTACATGTTCCAGGTGAGAGACGGGAGGCTCGCGAGCGCCATCGGCGTCGAGGACGATCTCTCGCGAATGGGTCAGCTCGGGATCCGATAGCGAGCGGACGCTCCGAGACTCGCGGCGGACGGCCCGGCACCAGGGCGCTTCGGTAGCGTCCGCTGCAGCGCAGACGGAAGAAGGGAGACCCGCTCGTGGGCGAGAGAAACGGATTTCCGGCCGGCACTCCGTGTTGGGTCGACGTGACGACGACGGACCTGGAGGGCACCAAGACCTTCTACGCGACGCTGTTCGGCTGGGAGGCCTCCACCGATCCGAGTCCCGAAGCGGGCGGATACACCACGTTCCGTCTCCGCGGCAAGGACGTCGCGGCGGCGTCACCGTCGCCGCAACCCGACGCGCGGACGGGGTGGAACACCTACATCTCGTCGGACCTCGTCGACGCGACCGTCGCGAAGATCACGGAGGCCGGCGGCTCGGTGCTGGCCGAGCCGTTCGACGTCCTGGACGTGGGCCGCATGGCCTTCGCCGGCGACCCGACCGGCGGCGTGTTCGGCGTGTGGCAGGCCGGCGTGCACAAAGGCGCGCAGCTCGTCAACGAGCCGGGGACGTGGAACTGGAGCGAGCTCGCGACGCGCGACGTCGCGACGGCGCGCGCCTTCTACTCGGCGGTCTTCGGCTGGGCGTCCGAGGAGCTCACGGACGTGCCCGGCGGCTACCACGTGCAGACGATCGACGGCCATCGTGTGGCCGGGATCCTCCCGATCTCGCCGGAGATGGGCAACATGCCGACCGGCTGGGGCGTCTACTTCTCGGTGGAGGACGCCGACGCCTCGACAGCAAAGGCGCAGGAGCTCGGAGGCACGGTCGTCGCCGAGCCGTTCGACGTCACCGTCGGCCGGACAGCATGGCTCCTCGACCCGCTGGGAACGCCGTTCCAGGTGATCAAACTCGCTGTCGTGCCCGACTAGCCGAGCCGCGCTGGGAGCGGTTCGCATCAGGCGAGCGTGTAGCGCGATGGACGTCCTGCGCGGTGCCATACGATTGCGCCGTGCCGTTCACGCTTAGGAACATCAAGGAGGATCTTGAGGACATCGGCTCTAGGTTCGACGGCGCGCCGGACCTCGAGTTCCGCGCGGCGACCAAGGCGCTCGAGCTCGAGCAATCCGGCCTGGCCTACCAGCGCGTCCCGCCTGGCTACCGCTTTCCGTACGGCCACACGCACAAGACGCAGGAGGAGGTGTACGTGGTCATGCGCGGGAGCGGGCGGATGAAGGTCGACGACGAGATCGTCGAGCTCAAGGAATGGGACGCCGTGCGCGTCCCGCCCGGTACGTGGCGAGGCTACGAGGCCGGGCCGGAGGGCCTCGAGATCCTCGTCATCGGCGCGCCCAATCTCGGCGAGGCTCAGCGCGAAGACGTCGATGGCCAGCGCGACTGGTGGGCTGACTAGCAGAGCTGTCCGGACGGCGGGCCGCGAGCGCCACCGCTTTCTCGCGCGCGCACGCGTCTCGATAAGTGTCGAACGCCCCCCACCCCGCGACGTGTTCGTCGGGTCGGGGCCTGGGCAGGCCTTCTATGCCGAGCGTGCTGGTCACTGTTGCATCCTTGGATCGTGCGTAGGGTCGGCGTACATGGGAGGGCAACCGTGATGGATGGCTTCGGGGCGCAGTTCGTAGTGCCAGGGTTCGTTGCTGTAGATCTGGCACAGCGCATACGAGGCGCCGTGCTCGGACAGCCACGCCGTGGCATCGGAGCGCCCAATGTCGACTGCGTCCCCCGACACGTGAGCAGACATGTTGGGGGCGGCCACCCATCGGGCGGCTTCCGTTTCTGAGCCGTACTTCGCGACCGCCTCATCGAGTAGTTGTTCCTGGTACTCCGGGGAACGCCAGCCACTATCGACGAAGAACTCG
Source organism: uncultured Actinomycetes bacterium (assembly GCA_963793035.1). GTDB lineage: Bacteria > Actinomycetota > Thermoleophilia > Gaiellales > Gaiellaceae > GMQP-bins7. The sequence goes on along the minus strand of CAWBYI010000007.1, from coordinate 898,801 downwards.
ACCCCGTCGTCCGCGGCATCAGTTGCAGCTTGGCGCAGGACACCGAGCAGATCGGGGTCGAGGTTGGCTACAGCCGGAATCGCGTCATCGAAGACCGTCGCGCCGTCGGGGACGGCACCGTCAGCCTCGCCAAGCGCACCGCGGTGCTCATCGCTAAGACCACGGTGCTCCCGGCGAAGGACGTCGGTGGGTGATGCGGCCGTCGAGGACGAGGACGCCAGCAACTGGGAGCCGAGGCCGATGCGGCGATCGCCGCGACAACGACCAGCAGGCCGGCGGCACGGATCCTGCGAATCCGAATCCGACGGGTCGCTGTTCCTGCTCGTCTGCCGTAGGTCATGCCTCCAGTCAAGGCAGCGCCGTGTTGCCAGCACGTATCTGGTTATCGATATGCCGACGACATGCGCCAACTCGTAGCATCGGGACATGCGTGTGTTGCTCGTTGAGGACGAGCCCTATATGGCGGAAGCCATCCGCGATGGCCTCCGCCTGGAAGCGATCGCGGCCGACATCGCAGGTGACGGCGACACCGCTCTGGAGCTGCTCAGCGTCAACGCCTACGACCTCGCCGTCCTCGACCGAGACATTCCCGGACCTACCGGCGACGAGATCGCCAAACGCATCGTCGCCTCCGGCAGCGGCATGCCGATCCTCATGCTCACCGCTGCCGACCGTCTCGACGACAAGGCCACCGGGTTCGAGCTCGGCGCCGACGACTACCTCACGAAGCCGTTCGAACTCCGAGAACTCGTGCTCCGTCTCAGAGCGCTCGACCGCAGGCGCGCCCACAACAGGCCGCCCGTGCGAGAGATCGCAGGTCTGCGGCTGGATCCGTTCCGCCGAGAGGTCTACCGCGACGGCCGCTACGTCGCGCTGACCCGGAAGCAGTTCGCGGTGCTCGAAGTCCTCGTCGCTGCCGAAGGCGGTGTCGTCAGCGCCGAAGAACTCCTAGCGCGAGCATGGGATGAGAACGCAGACCCGTTCACCAACGCCGTGCGCATCACGGTCTCGGGACTGCGCAAACGCCTCGGCGAACCCTGGATTGTCGCCACCGTGCCCGGCGTCGGCTACCGCATCGACACAGCACCCGGCACCGGGCGTGAGGGAGAAGGCCGTGGATAGGGCCCCTGGTATGAGCGTTCGCCTCAAACTCACCCTCAGCTACGCCGGCTTCCTCATGCTCGCAGGTGCCTTGATGCTCGCCGCCGCGTGGCTCGCCGGCCAGCCCGGGCAATCGTTTGAGCGATACGTACCCGACGGTGTGGTCAGCACCATCGGTCACTTGGTGCCCGGGAATAACTCCTTCCTCCTGCGCGCTTTCGCTCCGGCCGCGGCCATCGTGCTGGCGTTTCTGCTGGTATTCGGTCTCCTGGGAGGATGGCTTCTTGCCGGCCGGATGCTCGCCCCCCTGACCCGCATCACAAATGCAACACGCATGGCAGCGACCGGATCGCTCTCCCACCGGATCGAGTTGGAAGGCCGCCAGGACGAGTTCCGCGAACTCGCCGACAGCTTCGATGCCATGCTCGCGCGGCTCGAAGCACACATCGCCGAACAGCAGAGATTCGCAGCCAACGCTTCGCACGAACTACGCACCCCACTGGCGATCACTCAGACTCTGCTCGACGTCGCCGGCAATGATCCGAACCGTGACACCGGCGAGCTCGTCGAACGCCTCCACGCCGTCAATACCCGAGCGATCGACCTCACCGAAGCACTGCTCCTCCTCAGCCGCGCCGACCAACGCTCCTTCACCCGAGAACATGTCGACCTGTCCCTCATAGCGGAAGAAGCCGCCGAGACGCTTCTCCCCCTCGCAGAAGAACGCGGCCTCACCATCGAGACCTCCGGCGACACGACCCCCACCACCGGCTCACACGCGCTCCTGCTGCAGCTGAGCACGAACCTCGTACACAACGCGATCGTCCACAACCTGCCCGAACACGGAACCGTGTGGGTCACCACCAGCGCTCACCCCGAGAGTGCGGTACTTACCGTCGAGAACACCGGTGACAAGCTCGCCCCACAGCTAGTTGCGACGCTTGCCGAGCCGTTTCAGCGCGGCACCAAACGCATACGCACCGACTACCCAGGTGTCGGCCTCGGGCTCGCAATCGTCAATAGCATCACCCAAGCACACGACGGAACTCTCACGCTTACGCCCCGGGCTGCTGGCGGGCTCCGCGTCACGGTGCAACTGCCCGCCCCGCGCAACTCCGAGCTCCTCCCTCCCGCGCACGCCCGCACGCGTAATAGAGAGGCGTTAGGGGCTACCGCCCGTGAAGGCGCTAGCAGTGGAATCGGGAGCGGAGGCTATGTTCGCCGGGCCCGCGAGACTCCGAGCTGATCCTCGCGCGCGCACGCGCAATAGAAGGCGCAACACCCCACTCACCCCCGTCGCGCGCACGCGTAATGGAAAGGTGCGAGGCGCCCCCACCTCCGCAAACAGGCTCAGAGGGCTTGGGCCCGGTGGCGGGGTACGGGAGCGGACGTGCCGGCGACAGGGGCTTTCGACTGAGGCCCCCTTTCTATCGCCGGGACGATCTGCGGTCCTTCAGAGTCGAAACTCTCCGCGACCCTCTCGCACCTGGAGCCGATTCCCGTCCGGATCCTGGAACCTCGCGGCGTAACCCCACGGGAACTCGAGAATCTCGGGTGGCTCGAAGGTCACTCCGCGCGACTTCAGCCTCTCGAACGCCTCCCGGATGTCTTCCACCTCGATGGTGTAGACCGCGGAACCCAGCTCGGCCGTGGCGGGTGTTCCGGGCCACAGAACGAGGTCGAAGTCCTGCCCCTCGACGCCGACCGTCAGGAATCGCGGCCCGTTGGGTGTCGGGTAGTCACCCCGCGTCTCGAGGCCGATGACATTCGTGTAGAAGTCGAGCGCCTCGTCCTGATCGCCCACAATCACTGTTTGCAGCTTCGCGTACTAGGAGTTCGCGCTTCGCGACACCTCGAACCAGAATGGGTCCTCCCTCACGAGCGTGAGCGTCGAGAAGTTGCTGTAGGCCCCGGTGTTGTCGATGGCGTACTCACCGTTGAGTAGAAATAGGCCGCCGTTGTCGTTGGTTCGAAAGCGGACTGAGCCGTTGCCCGCCGGGATCCTGAACGCACGAACCGTTACGACCTGCCCGTCGACGCCGTCCACGAGATCGGTGACCTCGAGGTCCATGCCGCTGCCATCGAGCTGAAGCAGCGTGCAGCCGGCCACGCTCGGCGTCGAATCACCGACGACGAGACAGCTCTTCGGAGCACCGGCACCGTTCAGACCTCTGTCGCCCTTATCTCCCTTCGCACCCTGAAGGCCCTGCTGGTTCCACTGGAACGGCGTGTACTTCGGCGGGCAGGGAAGCGCCTCCACGACCTTGACGTTTCCACCGCTGTCGTAGCAGCCCTGGATCACGCCGCTCGGGCCGGGGATCGCCGCCGAGGCGATACCGCCCACCAATGCCGTTGCCAGTACTCCGGCGGCTGCCGCGAGCACGAGTGACGCTCGTCGCGTCATGTCGGTCCCCCTTGTTGCGATTGACCATGCCCTTCATCGTCCGCCGTCGGGTTTCAGTGGTCTTAGCGCTGGTTTTCGGCAGCCGGAAGACGCTGCGCATGTCCGCCTCCGACGTTCTGAGCGGCTCTTTGAACGACAAGCGCCGGCCGAAGTACGAGAAAGCCGCGCTGCGCTGGCTCGAGCAGCTACCTCGCCGAGGGCTCGCCGAGGCTCGAGCACTTCGCGGAGATGGCCATGAGCCTGGCGAAGAGGCATTGCCCCTGATCGCCGCCTGACCAGGGGCGCCTCCCACGCCGTGACCGCTTCCCACAAGCGAATCGGCGGTGCCGAAATGTTCCCAACGAGTGGACGCTGCAAACGCTCTGCCTTAGGTCGTTCTTGCGCCGCGCTCGCTTAGTTCGCGGTGCGTAGCGCCGGTGGATCAGGGTGTTTCCGTCGCGATCACGGAAGGCGGCGAAGTGACAGACCCCCGAGTCCCACGCCTCGGCGATGAACTCGACACCCTTCGCCTCGAGCTCGGCGCGAGCCGCGGCAACATCCTCCACGCGTAACCCAAATCCGGCTTCATTGGCGACGAGACCCCCATTTGCTTGCAACCCTCGAGACCGAGGAGTTGGGTCAGCTTGCCGACTGAAACGCCTAGCGTCCTTCGAGCGCCGCGGCCGCGCCGATTCCCTCGCGATCGTCGCGCAGCGCCATCTCTGCGTCGCGCTCGTCCGTCATGGCCGTCTGCGTCGCTGCCGTGAGGAGGTCGAGCTGTTCCTCGAGCACCGCGACGCGGTCCGGCAGGGACAACGACTTGAGATCGACGAGCGCGGCCTTGAGCCGGCGGGTGACCTGTGGCGACCCGGCGCCGGCGAGGCGGATCTCGTCGAACGCGAGATGGACGTACGCGTCCCAGTTCATCGCGAACACGGCAAGCCGAACCTCGCCCTCGTCGTCGCGATGGAGACCGTCGGGAATCGGCCGTCGCGCCAGCTGCCTCAGCAAGTCGTGGAGCCGGTCGACGGCCTGAACGGCGGTGGTCGGATCCTGGAACGGTGAGTCTGCAAGCGAGCGCTCCGCGATGTCGACGAGAAGTCGGATTCCGTAAGCGACGTCTTCGTCGAGGGTGGGCTCCAGCGCGAGGATGAGCGCGGCGTGAAGTCGATCCTCGTCGAGATCGGTCGGCTCACCGTGGACGAGGATAAGCGGCGCACCCGCGGGCACGAACTCCCCGAGCGCGGGAACAAGCTCAAGCAGGCAATCGACTCGCTGTGCTTCCTCGACGAGCTCCTCCGAGCCGATCTTGGTGACGACCCCGGACTTGCGAGCCGCAACCACCGCCGGTGATCCCGGCTCGGTCTCGAGCGCCGGGCCTGCGTCCGGGTATTTGCGATCGAGGAGTCTGCGCGTCTCCTTCCCGACGAGCTCGATCAACGCGGAGACGCGTAGCGCTTGGCCGATGTGGTGCACGTACACGACCAGCACCGCGATGCTCACGAGAACGAGCAGGAAGGCGGTTAGCAACGAGATTCCGGGCACCTGCCCCGTCCCGTCGCCGTTGTTGACGACCTCGCGGACGGCAAGGATCGCATGCACGAACGTCGCGACGAAAAGCCCGATCGCCAGCTGGCTCGGCTTGTCTCGCAGGATGCGTTGCACGATTCGCGGCGAGAACTGACCCATCGCCAGCTGGACGACGACCATCGTGATCGTGAGCACGAGCGCGGCCAGGCTGACCATCGAGCCGGCGATCGTGGCCAGGATGACGACCGCGGCATCCGGCCCGACGACGAGTGCACCTGGCAGCGCCTCGTAGTCGAAGTAGCGATCGACCGCGATCGTCCCGAAGGAGAGCAGCACTCCCGCCAGCACGCAGAGCACCGGGACGAACCAGAGGCTCGACTTCAAATGGATGAGGAACTTGGAGAGCTGCACTGCGAACAGCGGGCCTACCCTTTCGCGCGCCTGGGAAACGAACAAGCCGCGAGGTCCGTGGGGTTGGCTGGTGTCGAGGAGGCGGCACCCGCTGCGTTCGCAAGCTAGCGGTTGAAGTCGAGCTTCCTCTCGTCCACCGCTGTTGGCGGCCGGTCGGTCGCGGCACCGCCAGGATCTCGGCGAACTGCAGCACTTGGGCTTCTTGTCTTCCCAATACAGAAGCCCATGATCGGTAGCCGCGTCATGTCGCGGCGCGTCGGCCAACGCTTGCTGCGCCTGCTCGAAAAGGACAGGGACGATGCGCCAAGCCGAAGACCACGGCGAAGTACGCCACGAGCGCAAGCGCGCGCGGGATCCCCGCACGCACGAGGCTGTCTATTCCCGGTCGCAGGGCGGCTCCCAGGTGTAGGCGAGGAGCACGACCGCTCGCCCCTCCCACAAGGCGAGCGTCGCGACGGTTACGCAAGAGCGACGCCGCCGCCGACAAGCGTGAGCAGGGCGACATAGGACAATGCATCGTCGCACGAGTCCGGCGCCCCACTCGCTTCATCGGTCGCCACAAGAGTGCGGTTCGCGCGCCCGCATGAGCGTCAAATCGCTTTAGCGCGCACGAACAAGCATCATCCGAACGGGGTTACGTGCCCTGATCCTCGTGCTCTCTGTCACCCTTGAGATCGCTCTCCGGGTCAGGCCCGCCGTAGCCTCCTTCTTGACCTTGGCGCCCGCCAGCGGGGACTTTGTCGAAGCTCTGCGTTCCCTCTGCCGAGGCCGCCGACGGCTCGCTCCGTGATCGCGCCCTGTCCGCCAGCTTGTCCAGGTAATCCCCGACGTCCTTTGCCTTCGTCGCCAGGGCACTCAGTACCTCCGGTGAGCGCTGCTCTGCCCCCTCCTTCAGGGAGGTGAGCCACTCCTCGATCCGTTGGTCGTAGCGGCTGAGTCGTGACTCCTGGTCGTTGTCCGGTGCAGATTCGTCGGCCATCGTGCGTTCCGTTTCGGTTGGTGGTGTCACTACAGGCTCCCTTCTGACCAGAAGCCCCGCTGGTCGGCGAGGCTTCTGAATCGACGCTGTTTTCTTCCGCCTCAGGTTCGGAGTACTCCTTGGCCGCCCCGGCGATTTACAACGACGCGGTAGAGCGCGAGCAAGATGATCGAGCCGACGATTGCCGTCAGCCAAGACGAGATGTCAAAGAATTCATCCATCGGATCCGCACCGAAGAGCGCCCCAGCCAGGAAACCGCCAAGGATCGCTCCCACTACGCCGATGACCGCGGTGATGATCCACCCGCCCGGGTCGTCTCCGGGCATGATCGCTTTGGCGATCGCGCCTGCGAGTAGACCCAAGATGATGAACGCGATGATTCCCATTGCCGCCCTTCCTCTCGATTGGGACGGATGGGTTCCCTGAGGACGGGGAGGTCAAACGCCTACGACGGGAGGTGGATGGCGACGGTCTACGCTCCGAGGGCCCTGACCACCCCGCGATCAGGCCGCAACCCGGCCAGACGAACATTCACCTGGGTGGGCGGAGGTCAGTACGCCGTTATGTCTTACGCGCGCGCGGCCGCCGCCGGACACATCCGCTCAAGCGTCGGTGAGCTTCACGTGTTCTGCCCGGAGTACTGGGAGCGGGAGTTCGCCGACATCGCGCCCGCTTCCGAGCGTTCCTGGCCTTAGCGGCTTGATCATGCTCGACCGCCGTCTCTGTCGAGCGGCGTGAGGCGAGAGGTCGGCTCGTTTACATTTCGCATCGCGGGGAATTTTCGGAGCCATGTTCGAGACGGTTCGCAACGACGATCCAGCAACGGGTCATCCTGCGGAGCGGAGAGAGACCGCCAGCGAGAAGCGGATCACATCACTGTTCCGTCGCTGGCCGAGTCTCGACGAGAGCGAGGTTCGCGAACTTCGCGAACTCTGGGGCGAACATCATGCAACGGGCGAAGCGCAAGCAGCGAGCGCGTGCGCCCGACTGACCGGTTTCACGGCTCGCCTCGACGTGACCATGTAGGGGCCGAGTACGTGGGGGCCACGTGGGGACGAGGGTGCGCTCAGCCGAGAATCACCCCTCTCGGGGCACCCTCGGTGGCCGACGGGCAACCTCTCCTGCCCGTTGGCGATTTGTCACCAGCCGAAGACCACTGCCTCGGCTGGTGGCGGGCTTGAAGCATCGACATCGAGGACCGTCAGCGTCACGACGAAGCAGCCGTTCTCATCCTGACCAACGCTGGCAACCGCCCACTGCTCTCCGCCCTTGACGACGACGTCGTCTTCTTCTGACACTTCCCCCGTCTGGTACTCCCTTCCATCCGGGAAGCAATACACAACCAAGTGCGGGGCCATCGCGCGCCCTCTTTTCCCGCTCGACCTTGCGAAATGGCTCAGGCGAGGGCAGTCACGGCGGGGGAAGAGCTGTCGCTGACTGCCAGGCATGGGCCGAAGGGCCGCTCAAATCGTGTGCGGCGAACAACCCGCTCAGTCTTTCTGCACGTGAGGACAGCGGTCAGGGCTCCAGAACGATCTTGATCGCCCCGTCCTCTTTCTTCTGGAAGATCTCGTAGCCGTGCGGCGCCCGCTCGAGCGGAAGCCGGTGAGTCCGAAGGTCCTCGACTCCAAGGGGGTCTTCGTCGCGGGTCAGGAGAGGCATGAGGTCGTCGGTCCAGCGCCGGACGTGCGCCTGACCCATCGCGACCTTCACGCCCTTGTCGAAGAGCTGCAGCATGTTGATCGGGTCAGCCGTTCCGCCGTAGACCCCGATGATGGAGATCGTCCCACCGCGGCAAACCGTCTCGACGCTTTCCCGGAGTGCGGCAAGTCGATCGACGCCGGCCCGCTCCATCACGGTCGTGGCCACGGCATCCGGTAGTCGGTTAACGAGCTTCTGCACCATCTCGACGGCCCGGTTGCCATGCGCCTCCATGCCGACGGCATCGATGACGGAGTCCGTCCCCCGTCCATCCGTCAGCTCGCGTACGGCCTCGGCGACGTCGTCCACCTCCTCAAGGTCGAGCGTCTCGACGCCGTGCCGCTCCGCCATCTCCAGCCGCTCGGGGACGAGATCGACAGCGATCACACGCGCTCCACGGTGCTTTGCGATCCGCGAGCTCATTTGTCCGATCGGCCCGAGGCCGAACACGGCCACGCTCCCGCCGCTCGGGATGTCTGCGTACTCCACGGCCTGCCAGGCGGTGGGTAACACGTCCGAGAGATAGAGGAATCGTTCGTCGGGAGGACCGATCGGGACCTTGATCGGCCCGAAGTGCGCTTGCGGCACGCGCAGGTACTCGGCCTGGGCTCCGGGAACGTGGCCGTAGAGCTTCGTGTACCCGAAGAGCGAAGCCCCGGTGCCGTGCTCGCGGTTCTGGGTGTTCTCGCACTGCGCGTAACGCTGCAGGTGGCACATGAAGCAGTGTCCGCACGAGATGTTGAACGGCACGACCACACGGTCGCCTGGACGAATGTGCTCGACCGCCGATCCGACCTCCTCGACGATTCCCATTGGCTCGTGCCCGAGGATGTCCCCCTCCTCCATGAACGGTCCCATGACGTCGTAGAGGTGTAGGTCGGACCCGCAGATCGCCGTCGAGGTGATGCGCACGATTGCGTCGGTGGGCTCCTCGATGCGCGGGTCGGGAACCGAGTCGACTCGCACGTCCTCGACGCCATGCCAGGCCACCGCCTTCATCGGTCCCTCCCTCGGTCGACTTCGTGAAGGAGCGCCTACCCGGCGGCCCGCCGTGCAAACGCAACGGCTCGTCTCCGTTCTAGGCGAGGCGGCTACGTTCAGACGCGTGCAGCGCCGGGCTCGGACCGGGTCACGCTAGGCCTTCCAGTGACGAAGCCAGACCGGAGCGACGACGAGTTGCACACCGAGGTCACCGAGATAAATCCATGATTCGGTTCGCGCCGCCCGGACATCCGCAAGGCCGAACACGAGTCCCGTCGAGAGGGCAAGTACGACGGCCTCCGGCGGGCGGCGCCCGCGAAGCGCAGCGATCCCGAGGGTGACGCCGGCCGCCGTCGCCAGGCCACCGACCGTCCGCACCAGCCAGTAATCCGACTTGGGCCCGGTAACCGCTTCGAAGCTCCCGCGGTGCACGATCGGCCACACGCCCGTGGCCACGAGGTACGCGGCATGGGCGCCAGCCACGAGACGAGCGGACTCGACCATGGTCGTCGCCTACCCGAGGTCACCTTCGGCGAACCCATCGCTTGCAGCGAGCCGCCTCGGGTATCGGTACGTCGAGCGCGCTCCGTGCCAGCCAGCGGGCCTAAGCAACTCGCCCTTCGCAGGTCATCGCCGCAGGAAGACGTTCAGGACGATCGTCCCCACGATCGAAACGAGGAGCATGAGTCCGATCGGGACGAACACCGTCACGTTGTCGGACTTCCAGGACAGCGTCCCCGGGACACGATCGACACCGAGCCTCGCGAGACCGAGCGCACCCAGTCCGACGATCGCGAGGACGACCGCGCTCACGAGCATGACCTTGCCGGCTGTCTCCACGAGGCGAGGCTACCCGGTCGCGTCGCCTTGAATCCACACGTTTGTAGCCAAGTGGTGTTGGGCACTTCGTCGGAACTCAATTCGGGAAGGAGAGGCGGATGTCGGATCAAGCAGCGGGAAATGAGGAGCAAGGCGGCACGCTCGTCGAGGCGCAGGAGAAAGGGAGCGAGCTCGTCTCGCGCGCACAGGAGGAGGTACAGGAGAGGACTGCCGAGTTCCGCGTCGAGGCTGGATCGCGCCTTCGTGAGCAGATCGACTCCCGGTCGACCGAGGTGGGAAGGCAGATCCAGTCGGTGGGAGAGGCGCTCAACCGGAGCTCCGACCAGCTACGCACCAAGCATGAGGACATGCCGGCCGAGCTCCTCGGCCAGGTCGCACGGCGGGCCGAGGAGTTCGGCGGCTATCTCGAGTCCGTGAACGCAGACAGGATGCTCTCGGACGTCGAGAACTTTGCGCGCCGGCGACCTTGGCTCGCGGCCAGCGCGGGATTACTCGCCGGCTTCGTTGCGTCACGGTTCCTGAAAGCATCGAGTGAGCGGCGCTACGAGTCGAGCCCCAGCAGCCGCTCCGCGAGCACTCCGGCAGGGGAGCTCCAGCCCGGGAGGGTGTGATGGGTGTCGTCGAAGAACGCGGCCTCCGCGATCGCTCGACCGCCGAGCTGATTAAGGACCTCACCCGCGACACGCGCACGCTCGTACGTCAAGAGGTCGAACTGGCCAAGGTCGAGATGGTCGAGAAGAGCAAGAAGGCCGGCATCGGAATAGGACTGTTGGCGGGCGCCGCCGTGGGCGCGCTGCTGGCACTCGGGGCACTGACGGCGTTCCTCATCCTCGCCCTGGATGGAGCGATGCCGAACTGGGCGGCGGCGATTCTTGTAGCGCTTCTGTGGATTGTCGTCGCAGCCGGACTCGCGTATTCCGGGCGTGAGGCGTTACGGGAGCTGGGCGGCCCGGTTCCGGACAAGACGGTGGAGACGATTAAGGAGGACATCGAATGGCTCAAAAATCCGACGAGCTGAGACGAGAGATCGAAGACACACGTGATCGCATGGGCGAGACCGTGGATGCCCTGTCGTATAAGGCAGACGTTCCGACACGCACGAAGGAGTGGCTCGGGGACAAGAAGGACGCTCTCAGCTCCAAAGTGAAAGGCGTCACGCCGGAAGGCGGGCAGGTGAAACAGGGCATTAGCCGCACCAAGAGCGTGGCCGAGCGAAACCCACTCGGGCTTGCCATCGGTGGCGCAGCGGTCGGCTTCGTGGTCGGACTGCTCGCTCCGTCCACGCGCATGGAAGACCAGCATCTTGGGGAGATGGCGGATGACGTGAAGAGCACTGCCGCCGAAGCCGGCCGGGAAGCAGTCGACCGCGGGAAGCAAGTAGTCAAGGAAGCTAGCCAGACAGCGCTCGACACGGCGAAAGAGCAAGGCAAGGAGCAAACGGAGGAACTGTCCTCAAGCCTGCAGAACAAGGCTCGTGAGCTCACCGGCCCGGAGCCCCAGCACGAGAGCGGGCAGGCCACGCCTGGCTCCGAGCGCCCGGCGAGCTAACGGCAGCACTGCGAATTGTGGCGGGCTCGGCTACGACGGGGCACCGAGCCCGCCACGATAGGCATCGGAGGAACGTGCCTCAACCATCGGGCCTAGCCGACTGCTTCGTCGAAGATCGCACCATTCACCCGCGTGGATAGTGCGTCTCCTGGGGTTGCGCAGATCCGAGCAACAAACTCCTCATCCTGCTCCTCTGGCCCGCGAGTGAGCGTTTCGACGGCGTCTAGGACCGTGGCTTCTACGCCCGACTCTGCGAGGTCATCCAACGTCCAGTCTGTGTCTTCGAGAACGTCATGGAGCACCGCAGTGCTCAACTCGGACACTGTCGCGTCTGGGCCAAGGGCTTGCGCAACGTCGAGTGCGTGAGTCAGGTAGAGCTCGCGCGTCTCGTCTCGACGATCCTGCTCGAATGCTCGCGCGGCGACCGCGACAGCGTGGACGAACATGTTCGGTACCACCATTGCGCCCTTCCTTCAGACCCGTGTGTGACATCACGCCAGCTCTGGTGCCGGTGCGTTACCCGGTTTGTCGCGGGACGCAACAGGGGACCTGGCACCGCGTGAGCGATAACCAGTCGATGTCGTCCAGCAATGGTGAGGAGGCCACACAGCCACAACCGGAGCACGACGAACCGAAGCTCCAAGACCCGTCGCCCACTGAGCTGTCGCTGCGCGACTATCGAGCGATCGTCGTTCGAGCTGGCAAGGAAGCCCTCGACGATCACATCACGAACCTCGCAGCCGCTATCGCCTACTACTCGTTCCTGGCGATTCCGTCCCTGCTACTCGTCGCCGTCGGCGCTTTCAGCTTGTTCGCCAGCCCTGAGGCGATCGGAACAATCACCGAGAAACTCGCGGGCATCGTGCCGCGCGAGGCGCTGACGCTGATCGACGACAGCCTGAGGCGAGTTACCGAAAACAACGCGAGCTCCGGGATCGTGATGGCCGTTGTTGGACTAGTCCTCGCGGTCTGGTCGCTGACCGGCGCGATGCAGACATTGATGTGGGCCCTCAACAGCGCGTACGAACGCGACGAGACGCGAGGCTTCCTCAAGCGCCGGCTAACGGCGCTGGTGATGGTGATCTTGATGCTTTTCGCATTTGTGCTTGCGTTTGGTCTGCTTGTGCTCGGCCCGGTCCTGTCCGGATGGATTGGCGAGGCCGTTGGGATAGAGGCCGTTATCGATTGGCTCTGGTGGACAGCACAGTGGCCAGTGCTGATTCTTGGTCTACTCGTCGCCTTCGCAACGATTCTCTATCTCGGCCCGAACGTCGACCATCCCCGCTGGCGGTTTCTGACCTTTGGCACTTCGTTGGCCGTCGTCGTATGGCTACTGGGATCGGGCGCCTTCGCCGTCTTTGTCAGCCAGTTTGGCTCCTACAACAAGGCTTGGGGCTCCGTGGCCGCAGTTATCGTCATGCTCACCTGGTTGTGGCTAAGCGCGCTCGCCCTTCTTTTCGGCGCGGAACTCAATGCGGAGGCGGAGCGCAGTCGCGAATTGCGCCGCGGAGAGCCTGCCGACGTCGTTCTCCAGGCTCCTGTACGAGGCTAGCGATTCAAGCCACGTGGACCCCTACGTCAGTGATGGCCGCTCGCGAGCCGCGCGTGCTCGTCTACACCTGGGCCAACAATCCGCGGCGGGCGCTGCTCAAGGGCCGTCACTGCGTCGTCCTCGCCCGCGGCGCCCTCGGGAGCGTGCTCGTCCACTTCCCCGACACCGAAGAGAAGGTCGTCACGTCCTGGCGAGCCTTACGGTCGGCGGCGTGACGCCCACGATCGAGGTCCGGGTCCAGCTTCTCCGAGATCGTCGCCAGGGTCGAGGTACACCTCGAGGCGACCTTCTCGCGGCCGAGCGCGACCTGGGCGGGCTAGGGCGTAGTGCGGAGTCTGCGCTCTTCTGAGCGGGTAAAGAGCCAGCCGCCGATGATCAGCGCCGCACCGAAGGCAAGGAATGCGGCGTCGTACGCCCACTGGTTGTTCACGCCCTCGCGAACGTGGTGGATGGTCAGCAGATGATGATCGACGATGCCTTCGACGACGTTGAAGAGACCCCAGCCCACAAGCATCCACCCGGCGAATGCGCGGCCACTGATCCCCCAGCTCCAACTGTCGGACCGCCGCCAAAGCATCCACAACCCTGCAAGAACCGCCGCCCAGGTAGCGGCGTGGAAGATGCCGTCCCAGAGGGTATTTGTCTCAAGGCCCGCAACAGTCGTGTCCGGGTAGCTGCCCTCGCTAGTGAGCATGTGATGCCACTGAAGCAACTGATGGAACACGATGCCGTCCACGAAGCCGCCCAAGCCGATACCGAGCAGGATGCCCGGAAACCTTGACCCCCTCGGATCAGGAAACTGTCGACTTTCCATGGCTCCCCTCCCGCCTCCCCCGCGCTAGAGAGGGTCTCGAGGGGCCCCACCCGTACCATGCGGATCGGTGGATGTTGCGCCTGGCTTCGAGGCGGCTCTCGGCGGCTACCCATTTGTTTCCTCGGTCAGCATCGAGGAGAGAGCTATTCCCGTTCGGGTAACTCCGGCGAGTCCGGAGGGCTAGGGTCCGGCGGAATCTGCGGATCCGGGGATGGCCGCACATCCGGTGGCTCGGGGTCAGGCGCCGGCGCGGGAATGACGTCGGGGCCTGGTGGTTCGGGCACGGGGATAGGCTCCGCGATCTGGTCCCGGGATGGGCGTGCTTCGCGCTCCGCTGGTCACGCGGCCTGCCGCGCCTGCTGCGTCCGGCTTCGGCCGAACACGTCGGCCACGGCGATCAGCCGTTGCTCATCGACCTCTTCCGCCTGACGCCTAGCCGACTCGATGAGTGCATCGAGGTTGATGCCCTGAAGCCTGACGCCGGCGGTGCGAAGCGCCGTCCACAAGGCCTCCTTCCCCCGAATACCGACGACGAGCGTCTCCAACTCGACGATGCGGCCGAGTGGCGAGTGCTTGAAGAGTCTGCCGTTCAGCTTGAGTCGACCCAGCCACTCCGCAGTGCGGACGAAGCCGACCTTCATCGCGCTGGGCGGGACACGAAGCTCGCGCATCAGTTCCTCGAGCGTCTTGCGGTCGCGTGCGATCTGCTCGGCGAGTGGATGATTCGGGCCAAGGGCTCTCCGTGCGAGCGCAACGCCCCCGGCGGCCGCAGCGTGGTGATCGCGCAGATAAGTACTCAGCACTCGGTCATCCATGGAGGTGAAGTGCCCACGCGAAGGATGGTCAAACCGGCGCCCACGTTCTCCGCCCGAACGTTTACGCGCCACGGGTCTCAGGAAACGATCGCTTCCCAAAGGTGGACACGCAGCGGGAAGGCGGTATGAAGCCAAAGACCTACGGTGCCGCCCACCAGGCGAAGCGCCGCGCACTCGGCCCTTGGTGGCGACCGGTTCCATGAAACGCGTCCGCTGCGACGAGATCATCGAGCCCGACGAGCCGTGGGATCTCGACCACCACAACAGCCGGTGTTCGACCTCGGCCCGTCACACGCCTACAGCAACCGCGCTGCTGCGGCGCGAACGAGGTGGTCCGCATGTCGCGGGAGTGGTCGCACCGTTAGGCAAGCTCGTCTGCTTCGGGATCGTCGACGTCCGGCTCCGTACCGGCTCGCCTCGAGGTCGGGACGCTTATGTCTCGGTCGGCTTGTCCCCGTTCGGCTCGGAGAGCCGGAGAACGTCGAGGAGCTCACCGATGTCGTGGTCGAACTGCGACGGGTGGCGCATGGCGATGTCGCGGTTCAGCGTGTACTGGTTTCGTCGGCCGATCCGCTCGCGGTTCACGTAGCCCTCGGCAACGAGATCGGTGACGATTCTCTGGGCCGCACGCTCCGTGATTCCGACCGTGGTCGCGATGTCTCGCAGACGAGCCGCAGGGTTCTGCTGAAGGCAGAGCAGCACCTGCGTGTGACTCGTGACGAAGCGCCAGCTCTTTTGGGATTCAGGACTTGACATACCGGACATAGATATCGTACTTTCTGGTTCGTCTTAGCCTAGCACCCTTGAACGATGGGAGGGATCGGGACGGCGGTCGCGGAGCCCACTCGAGAGATAGGTCGGAAGTCACAGGTCTTGGTGAGTTCACCGGGCCGGCGTGAGATGCACTGGCTCGACTCGGACAACGAACTTATGCGAGTGCCCATCGGTGAGACCGTTTTCTGCTGGGGGTGCCGCTGGGTTCTGCGAGAGCGCGTCGAGAGCGAAGGACACGTCTCAGTCACGCTTGACCCGAGCTACTAGCTGGGGCTTCCTTCTGCCCGGGGTGCTGGGAGCGCGAGTTCGGTGAGGTGGGACGCAGCCGACGGTTCGTAACGGTGATCCCGTAACAGGTCGTCCTGCGAAGCGGAGAGAGTCCACCAGCGAGAAGCGGACCCGCAACGACCGCGTCGGTGGTGTCCCGCGGACCCGACTGCGAAACATGGCGCCGATCGGTTTCGACAGGTGCGTCGTCGGGGAATGATCGGGGCCGGAGGTGACGCCATGCCAACCTGGGCTTGGGTGCTGATCATCGTTCTGCTGTTTCTTCTCGTCTTCGGCGGGTTCGGTTACTCGCGGAGGTAGTGCGTGCTCGTCACGAGATGTTTCCGGTCACCGATCCGGCTGAGGGTCGAACCGAGGAGGGTCTCGAGCGGGCTGTGGCGGAGAAAGAGCGTCGTATCACGACGCTCTTTCGTCGCTGGCCCTCCCTGAACGCGAGAGAGTCGCGCGAGTTGCGCCGGCTATGGGATGAACGCATCCGACATGCAAAGCGTGGCCGCTGGTGAGCGTCGCGAGGTCTCTTTGGGCGCTTGTGCAGGGCGATCCGGCGTCATGCGCCGCGTAAACGGCCAGCTCACGATCGACGCCGGTTCTTAGCGTCGAAGGGAAGGTGTGGTGGCTGGGGAGATCGATCCGACCGGTGGAAGGAAGGACGCTCTCGACGCGTTCTTGGAGTCCAAGCTCAATGAGGGCTTCGAAATCGAGACGCATACGGATACCCACGCGATCGTCGTCGAGAAGAAGTCGGTCCTGAGTCGGTTTCGAGCGCGCGGCGCCACCCGATACGTGGTGTCGGTCGACGAGAACGGCAAGGTGACGATGATCCCCGCTGAGCCGAAGCGAAGCTGACGTCGAGGTTGGACGCCTGCAGGCGTTCTCGAATCCTGCACCCGCGAGCGTTCAGCTGCTGTTCGTTTCGACGACGAATGCCGAGTGGTGTCGGGGGCCATTGGGCGATCAATCGAGCGCGCCAGCCGATGTCTTCAGATCCGACGGCACGGTAATGCCGCAAGCGCTGACGCATCAGGCGAGTTCCTAGACAGGCTGCGGCTCGAGCGCCTCGCCTTGGTGCCGGTCGAGAAGACTTTCGCCCATCGCCTTGGCGCGGCTCGCTGCCCTTGTGTCGCCTTCTCCGGCGGCGACGATTGAGCCCTTCATCAGGATGTGCCACGAGTGCGCGAAGGACTCGGCGTCTCTCACTCCCGCCTCTTCCGCCAGCTGGGCCACGACCGAGCGGATGTATTCGAGGTGTGCTGCGCTGGCCTTGCCGACTGGGGTTTCGAGATCACGGGTCTCCAGGAGGACGTTGATGAACGAGCAGCCTTCGAAGTCGTCGCGATGGAACCACTCGTCGAAGACATCGAAAATGGCTAGCAGTTGCTCGCGGGGCGTTGATCCGCGGCGTCTCGCCTCGGCCTCGACGAACTCGCGCGTCCAGCGATGCTCGCGGCGCTGCAAGAACGCCAGGACAAGATCATCCTTTGATCGGAAGTGCTTGTAGAGCGTCGACTTCGAGACGCCCGCCGTCGCGAGCACCTCTTCGGTGCCAACGGCCCGAATCCCCCGACTCGAGAAGAGCTTGTAGGCCGCTTCGAGAATACGGTCGCGAGCGCTCGCAGGTTCGCCGTCACTGGTTCCCGCGCCCGAGACATCGTCCCACGTGAGGCTTTCGGGCGCCGGGGTCCCGACCGTGACGGTCGCGGCGTCGGGAGTGTCCATCTCGACCCTCGTCACGAACCCGGCTTCACCGTTTCGCCCAATGCGTGCACCGATCTTCGGAAGCGTCGCGCCGAACCAGTGCTCGACGGCCCCCGAGGCGTATCTCACAGTCACGCGCTCACACTTCGCCATTGATCCCCCTATATCGCCCTATCGAACAGACAGGTCTGTTTCCCCAGTGAGGGTAGCGGGTATGCACGGTCTCCACGCCAAACGAAAAGGAGACCCGAGGTGCCGGAGATCAGCAGCCCGAAAGACCTGTTCCTTCACGAGCTCGGCGACATCCTCTACGTCGAGCGCAAGCTCGTCGAAGAGACGTTGCCGAAGCTCATCGGAGAGGTGACGGACGAAGAGTTCAAGAAGGGGCTCGAGACCCACCTTGAGCAGACGCGCGAGCACGTGAGAGCCGTGGAAGAGGTCTTCGAGATCTTCGGCGAGACCCCGCACGAGGAGGAATGCGTCGGCTTCGAGGGACTGAAGAAGGAGCACGACGAGCTGATCGAGAAGGCAAGCTCGTCGCTCGTCGACTCAATCGACCTCGGTGCCGCGGCGCGCACCGAGAACTACGAGATCGCCGCCTACGAAGGCCTTCGGCGCATGGCAAAGGCGCTCGGCGAAGACCGAGCCGTGACGCTCCTCGACGCGAATCTCGCGCAGGAGAAAGAAGCACTCCGCGAAGTGGAGAAGATCGCGACCCGAATCAGCAACGAGTCGGTCGCGCAGCCAGTCAGTTCGTAGATCGCACGGCGTTCAGTTTCAGGGCGGACAAAGGTCCCGGTGGACATGAGCCATCGGGACCTTCCTTCTGCCGGACAGCTTCATGCGCGTGCTCGTGCTGTTTCACGCGGAACGCAGGAGGGCATGCACTGCCTTCCTCTCGACACAGAAAGTAGGTATCGATGATCCGTCGGATCGATCGCGTCGCCACCGAGCTGCCTCCTCCCTCTGATCCTGATCCCGCGGGTGCCGCGGCCGTTCAGGAGCTTATGGGTGGACGCTTCGGTGAGATGTCGACGTTCATGAACTACACGTTTCAGTCCTTCAACTTCCGCAACCGTCAGGGCGCTCGTCCGTTCTATGACCTGATCGCGAACATCGCGGCAGAGGAGTTCGGCCACATCGAGCTCGTCGCGGCGGCTATCAACACGATGCTCACGGGAGCGACACCGGAGGCCAACGGAAAGAAGAAGGCTCCGCTCGCGCACCTGAAGGGTGTCGGCAACCCGCACCACTTCCTCGCGGGCGGCCAGGGCGCACTTCCGCAGAACTCTCAGGGTCGTCCCTGGACGGGGGACTACGTCTTCTCCTCCGGCGATCTCGTCGAGGACCTGACGCACAACTTCTTCCTCGAGACCGGGGCGCGCAACAACAAGCTCAAGGTGTACGAGATGGTCGACCACCCCGCGGCCAGAGCCCTCACCGGCTACCTCCTAGTCCGCGGTGGCGTACACCAGGTCGCCTACGCACGCGCAGTCGAACGGCTGACCGGGGCCGACCTCACGAAGCTCTTCCCCGCACCCCGGATCCCGACCGAGAAGATTCCGGAATGCAGACCGCACATCGAGCGCGGCGATCATCTCCGCCTGTACCGCTTCTCCCCGAGCGACTATCTCGAGCTGGCGGCGGTCTTCAACGGCCCACACCCCGAAACGGGAGAAGATCTCGTCGTCGTCGACGAAGCACCCGAAGGCGTGGCCCCACGAGACTTGCCCTCACAACCGGCCGTCTTCGCTCCCGACTTTGCGCCTGAGGAAATCGCCGAGATCGCGCAGAAGCTTCGGGTCAGGGCCGGAATGCCGAAGGAGCCGACAGGTGAGGTCGCGAACGGACGATCGTCGTCAAAGCCGCGCCGCCCCACTCGGAGAAAGCCCGCCAGCTCGAGGAAGTAACCGAATCCTAGAGGGAGGTACTGATGAAGACGATCGAGGAATCGATCGAGATCAAGGTCCCGGTGACCACGGCGTACAACCAGTGGACGCAGTTCGAGTCGTTCCCTGAGTTCATGGACGGCATCGAGCGTGTTGAACAGAAGGGCGACACTCGCCTGCACTGGGTTGCCGAGGTCGGAGGCCAGAAGCACGAGTGGGATGCCGAGATCACCGAGCAGCACGCTGACCACCGCGTCGCCTGGAAAGCGCTCGACCAGCCCGGGCCGAACGGTGCCGTCACTTTCCACAAGCTCGACGACACGCACACCAAGGTGATGGTGCAGATGGAGTACGAGCCCGAAGGCGTCAAGGAGTCGGTCGGGAGCATGGTCGGGATCGACAGCCGGCGCGTGAAGGGTGACCTTGAGTCTTTCAAGGAATTCATCGAGGCCCGAGGCACCGAGACCGGCGCCTGGCGCGGAGACATCGAGAACTAGCAGCCGGCTCACGGAGTTGACGACGCTCCGCACGGGACGTCGTCAACTCCAAGTGACGTGAGACACGTCTCGAGGTCGCTACCCAGACCTTCACTTGGCTCGGCGAGCGTATGGCACGGTTCGACGAACGGGCATGCCGTCGAATCTAGCTCAGCGATAACCCACTCACTCCCGAGCCGTCGCCAGACTCCATTCCGCGTCGCATCGTCGGAACCCGAGCCTTGCTCACCCGCGCTCGGAGCTCTGGCGCTATGGCTAGGCTCCCTCAATGAGCGATAGCGAAGACAACGCGCCCGACGAGCTTGAGGAACAGCTAGACGACCTCGCCGAGGAGCTTCGCGATCCCAACCGTGGCGATCGGACGATTGAGGATCAGGGAGAGGAAGGCAAGATCGAGGGCGGGAACGAACGGGACGACACCGCCAACGAGCGCGCCGAGTAGTCCCGCCGCGTCATCTCGCCGCGCAGAGGTCGCTGTTGCCGCTGCTCTGGCGAGCGATTGCGCCATCGTGGTTTTGCTCTACCCGCTAGACGATGCGCGTCGTACACTCGAGTGGTGAGCGACCGCCGCTACTCAACCGCGGCCTGGCAACGAGTCCGGCGCGCCATCCTCCACCGCGACGGATACCAGTGCCAGATCGCCGGGCCACGTTGCACGGGCTACGCGGACACCGCCCACCATCGCCTGCCGAGCTCGACGCATCCGCATTTGTTCTTCGCCGCCGATAACTTGGAGGCGGCCTGCCGGCGTTGCAACTTTGGCGGTGGCGCGCAGATCGCCGCCGACAATCGCACCGCGCATCAACTCGTCGAGCATCTGCGGCAGGTCGTGACCGAGCAGCGCGAACAGATCGAGGACCTACTCGCCGAACTCGCGGCGCGTGACCGCGAGGACTCGAGACGAGTGCCGGCCATTCACTGAGGAGCCTCGTGGCTCCCGATCTACGAGGGAGGGATGCCGCCTCCGCCGTCTACACGGAAGTCGTCGCCCGGACTCCAGGGCGGGTGCTCCTCCTCGTCCCCGACCCGATAGGTGTCGGGCTTCGGCGGCGGAGTGTCGTCCATCAGCCAACGCCAGAGCCGGAGCGGTAGTCGGACCAACCAGCGCACGGTATGAGCGTACGCCGTTGCGCCGTTTTTTCTAGTGGGTTCCCGGAATAACCGCGCCGTCTAGGTTTTTCTCCCCCCGATTCGACGCTCGCGTCCGTCGCTCGGCCCGTCTCGCGGCTGTCTGGCCACAAGGGGGGAAAATCGTTAGGAAGGGCGGGCTTTCCGCGCGTTTTCGTTTCAAGAAAACGGGTTATGACTCTGCTCCTTATGATCCTCGGCCCTCCATATGATCCGAAGGGACACCCATGACCACGACGCCCGAGCCCGAACCTCCCAAGCCTGAGCCCGTGCCCGGTCAGCCCGACCCCGCACCCCCCACCCCCACGCCCGAGCCTGCACCCCCCACGCCCGAGCCTGCGCCCAGCCCGCCTGAGCCCTGGCCCAGCCCGCCCAAGCCCGAGCCGGACCAGCCCGCGCCCCAGCCCGACGAGCCCGGGCATGCCGGCGATCCTGCCTAGCTAACCCTCGGGCAAAGACCGGGCGACCGCACCTGAGTTCTGCGACTCACGGCCGCCCGGTAATGCAAGCCGTACCGTCGTGGGCAGAACGACAAACGCGCTCTCGGGTGGCGTGGCCACCCCAGAACGGCGGCGCTTCGTGGCCGACCGCCGGGGTGCGTACACTCGTTAGCGGTCGTACATCAGTAGCCGGCGTCCGGGCGTCCGATGGACGCCCGTCGTCGTTCTAGGGAAGCGTTCGACGGGGGGCGTACCTTGTGAACCGCTACCGATGACCACGACCTTGCTGATCGACTGAGGCTCGCCGGAGAGCGGTGAACCTCGCCGACACGTCGCACCAGGCGGCTGCCTTAGCGCGGCTGTGCCCAAAGGGCGCGACGCCCCACGAAATCGTGGTGGCGATCCTCCGCGAATACGGTGGCGAGGCGGAACTGTTCTCGCGGTGGGATGGGAAGCAGCCGAGCGCCGAGGATCTCGAGCGGGCGGACGAGCTCGCCGCGTCCATTCGCGAGTGCGGCCTCAGGGATTCGCTCTTTCCCTTCGGTGCCGGGGTGGCCCTCTACGGTCTCTGTCGTGGAGCCCCAGCAGCACGGGAGCGTTACCCGGACGTGGTGGAGATAAAGACGAGTGAATTGGAATCGTTCCCCACATTTAGGCGGGAAACCCCTGCTAATCGTCATTTCATGGAGGCGGGGGGAATCGAACCCCCGTGACATTCCCGCCGCCTGTTTGCAGGGGCTCTTGCGTGAGCTAGGTGCGCCGAGCGGACTCGAACCGCTGAATGAGTGATTTCAGGGAGCCGCGCGGACGAGGCGCCCACCGAGGCCGACCAGATCATGGCCCTGCCTCAGTCCGTTCTCCTAAGCTCCTCGCCTCGCGCGCATCGCGCGTCGGTGTATTGCGGGCTTTGGGCCGGGTCCCGAAAGCAGGGCCAGTTGAGCCACTCTAGCTCGTGCGGACTGCTACAAGAGATTAAGTAGCCTCGGGTTCGCCAACGAATCTTCCTAGTAGCGGGAGCCTGAAGCGGGTCGCCAAGTCACGATCACGTGCCCGTCTCTATCTTCCGCCGCCTTTGCGACGATCCATTTACCGTCGCTTCGCCGCAGGGTATCGCCGACCTTCGGGACATTTTCGCTAAGAGCAAGCTCCCATTCCCCATCTGGGAAGCGAACGGTGACGAACGGTGAGGGCATAACTTCTCTCTCTTTCGTTGCGCCGACGGGGTGAGGGCTCGGCAAGCCGAGCCCTCACCCCGTCGTACGAGCGGTTGAACTACGCGGCGACTAGGACGCGGTCACTGCGGACGATGACCTCGCCGCTCGTGATCTTGGGCTCGTTCGGGATCATCTCGTTGAGCTTCTCGTCGCGAACCCACGTGGCGACGAGCTTCGTCGACTCCTTGCCCTGCTCGGTCGTCTCGAAGAGACTCATCGAGCTGAAGATCCCGCTACCGGCATCGATGAGCCAGTAGCCACCGAAGCCGGGGAGCTCCTTCAGCTTCGGAACGAGGGTCTCGTTGACCTTGCGGGTCAACTCGGCTACGCGATTCTCGTTCACACCGTCATAGCGGCGAATGGTCGCATGCATGTGCTGCTCCTTCTGTCTATCAAGGACAGAGAATCCGGAAACGGACCCCTGCGGCGCTCAAGCCGGATGTGACAGTCGGAGAGGAAGTGCGACCTCGGCGGCTTCAAAGCTAGCCAACGCGCTAAGGCCAGTGTAGCTGCGATTTCCTAGGGCGGCGGCGAGCCGCCGTGAAGTGTGACGACCGTCGACCGGCTCGGCCTCCGCCATCTGCAGAGGCCCCCGACTGCAGACGCTTTGCCCAGTGCAGAACTGAACAAGGGGGCTTGGACGGCACCTTGCCGAGCTCCTACAGCAGCCGCAGCAAGGTCGTCGCCTCCTCGCTCCGCAGGCACCAGGCCCCGAGCCGTTGCTTTCAACGAGGGGGGTGGCAGGCCCCCATCCCGACGAACAGGCTCAGGGTGGGTACCCGAGCCTCGTGCGGGCGCGCGCGCGGGGGAGTGGAGGGAGGTACCCGCACGCCCGAGCAAGGGCTCAACGAGGCGCAACAGCGCCGCTGCTCAGGAGTAGCCCGCTCCCTACACTGGACTCGTGGAGCGAAAGCTCGCAGCCGTTCTCTTCGTCGACCTGGTCGATTCCACTGAGCTGGTAACAGCGGTCGATCCGGAGGTGGTGCGTCGCCGTGTGACCCGCTACTTCGAACATGTCTCGCACCGCATCGAGGAGCACGGCGGGATCGTCGAGAAGTTCGTCGGCGACGCGGTCATGGCCGCATTCGGGGTCCCGCAGGCCCACGAGGACGACGCCGAGCGTGCGCTGCGCGCGGCATTCGCGGTCATGGACTCGGTGCACGAGCTCGAACTGGAGGCGCGCATCGGCGTGGAGGCGGGTGAGGTCGTCGTCGAAGACGGCGACTCGACGTTTGCAACCGGAGAGGCGGTCAACGTCGCGGCAAGACTGCAGCAGGCTGCGTCGCCGGGCGAGATCCGTCTCGGCCCGAGTGCGCGCCGGCTCGCGGCTGGCGCGGTAGAGGTCGAGGACACGGGGCCGATCGAGATCAAGGGCCGTTCGGAGCCGGTGTGGACATGGCGCGCGGTGCGTGTGCTCGAAGGACGAAGTCGCCTGGTCGAGGCGCCGTTCGTCGGCCGCGAGGCTGAGCTCGAGCTGCTCGAGAACACGTTTGCGCGCGCCGTGCGCAACCGGCGTGCACAGCTCGTCACGGTCTTCGGCGAGGCTGGCCTGGGAAAGACCCGACTGGTCAGCGAGTTCGTTGCGGGCGTCGAGCGTGCGACAGTCCTCTCTGGCCGAACGCTGCCGTACGGGGAAGGCGTCACGTATTGGCCGCTCGCCTCGATGGTGAAGACAAGCGTTGGGATCAGCGACGACGACCCGGCGAACAATGCGTTCGAGAAGCTGCGCATGAGCTGCGAAAGCGAAGCGGTGGCCGACCTGCTTGCAGTGGCGCTCGGTGTCGTCGGTGCCGCCGAGGGCGAGCGCTCGTCGCAGCAGCTGACGTGGGCGGCGCTGCAGTGGGCCGAGCAGCTCGCGGACGCTCAGCCGCTCGTGCTCGTATTCGAGGACGTGCACTGGGCGGAGGAGCCGCTGCTCGATCTGATCGAGCATCTCGCGCGCTCACTCCGCGACGCGCGCGTTCTGATCCTCGCCGTCGCCAGGCCGGAGCTGCTCGATGCTCGGCCGTCCTGGGGCGGTGGGAGCCAGCGCGCGACTGCGATCGAGCTTGCACCACTGGACGGGCAAGAGAGCGAGGAGCTCGCCTCGGCGCTTCTCGCCGAGCGCGACGTCCCGCCCGCGCAGCGCGCTCTCGTGCTCGAGCGCGCGGGGGGCAATCCGCTGTACCTCGAGGAGATCGCCCGCGCCTTGGGCGACGCTTCGGTGCTCGAGCGCATCCCCGACACGGTGCAGGCGGTGATCGCGGCGCGCATCGACCGTCTCGCCGTCGACGAGAAGCGGGTCTTACAAAGCGCCGCGCTTGTGGGTCGCGTCTTCTGGCGGGGTGCGCTCGATCGACTCGCGCCGGCCGTCGACGTGGCTGCCGTCATCGACTCGCTGCTCGCGCGCGATTTTGTTGTCCCCGAGGAACGGTCGACGATCTCCGGCGATCGCGCCTTCCGCTTCAAGCACGTCCTGATCCGCGACGTCGCCTACGGCGGCATGAGTAAGACGCAGCGCGCTGAGGAGCACCAGGCTTTCGCCGCGTGGGTCGGCGAGCGCGCATACGACGAGCTCGCGGAGATCCGTGCCTACCACCTCGACCAGGCCGCGCAGCTGCTCGCCGAGCTCGAGGGCGCCGTTCCCTACGACCTCGCCGGCGCCGCAGCCGAGGCGCTTGAAGAAGCCGGGCGCCGGGCACTTCGCCGCGGCTCCTTTGTCGTCGCCCGCCGGACGTTGCTGCGCGCGGCGGAGCTCGAGCCGACACCCGGGCGCCGCTATCTCGCTGCGCACGCCGCCTGGCGTCTTTCCGACGTTCCGACGGTCCGCGAGGAGGCCGAGGAAGCTCTCGCCGATGCGCGGGCGGCCGGCATGCCGGATGTCGAGGGCCGGGCGCTCGTCCTCTTGGCCGAGCTCGCGCTGCACGCCGAGAGCGACGTCTCCCGCGCCCACGACCTCGCCGACGCCGCGCTGGCGATTCTTCCGGTCGACGAGCTGGCCGGGCTCTACGACACGCACTCGCTGGTCTCGACGATCTTCTGGTGGCTGGGCGACGCGGCGGGGGCGACGCGTCACGGAGAGGCGATGCTGGACCTAGCGCACCAGGCCGGCCGACCGGAGCTCGAGAGTCTCGCGCTGACGCAGCTCGCGGGCGTCGAAGGCGTCCAGGGTCATCGCGAGGAGTCGCTCGAGTTGCTCGATCGCGCCGCGGAGCTGGCCGAGAAGAGCGAAAGTCGCGAAGCCGCCGCGTTTGCCCTCGCGGTTCGCGCACGGCTGGCCACGGACGTCGACCTCGACAGCGCCGAGGCAGATCTCCGCGCGGCGCTCGGGATCTTCGCCGAGACGGGGGCCGCCGGTCGCTACGGCTGGGCGCTTGCGAACCTCGGGCAGGTGCATACCCGCCGCGGCGACACCGCGCAGGCGGAGAGGACGCTGCGCGATGCAGTGCGCCGCCTGCGCGTCACACACGAACAGGGCTTCCTCGCCGAAGCGGAGCGGCAGCTCGCCGAAGTGCTCGTCAAGCAGGGGAAGCTCGCAGAGGCCGAGCGGCTGGTAAACGAGGCGCAGCGCCGCGTCGGTCGCGGGGACGCCTGGACGCGCGCCTCGCTGCTCCACGCACTCGGCGTCGTGCGAGCGGCTCAGGGCCGAACCAACGAGGCGGAGACGGCCTTCGAGGATGCACTGACCATCATCGAGCCGACGATGTACACGATCCTGACCAATGGCGTCCGAGCGTCGCTCGAGTCGCTCCGCGCGCGGGCTACAGCCCCGACGCAACCTTGATCGCCTCGCCCGCTCCCAGGCCCCGGCCCGACGAACACGTTGACGGGGGGTGGGTGGCCTCGCACCTCTGTTACGCGTGCGCGCGAGGGAAAGTGCTGGGCGCTCCCGACGACCGCCTCCCGCAACCAGGCCCCATCTCGACGAACACGTTGCGGGGGTGGTACCCGTCGCACCGTTCTATACGTGCGCGCGCGAGGATCCGGGGCTCGCGCCCGAGCGCGCGGCCGGCTCTCAGGCCCCGATCCGACTGACGTGTTTACGGGGGTGGGTTGGGTCGTTGCAACGAGCGGTAGAGGCGGGTCTAGCGGCAAAGCGCGCTGCCGAATGCGCTGCCGAAGCGAGACGCGAGCCGGCTACTCCCCGGCGAGGTGTTGATCAGCACTACCGTTTGACGCTCACCGTCGTCGGTGCTGTATGCGATCGAGGTATAGCCCGGAACGCCTCCGCCGTGGCCGAGCACCCTCCCGCATTCCGACTGGTCCGACGCGAGACCCAACCCGTACTGCGACGGACCGTTCGAGGTCGGCACGGACGTCTTCATCTCGCGAAGTTGCTCGGCCGGCAGCAGTTCGCCTCGGATAAGCACATCGTAGAAGCGGGCGAGGTCGCCGGCCGTGGAGACGAGAGCGCCAGCGGCCCAGGCCCAGGACGGGCTCCATACCGTGACGTCGACCGGCTTGCCGTTCGGCGTTGGAACGAGGCCGTTCGCAACGGGGAGGTATCCATGGGCGAAGGGCGGAGGAAGCGTGGGTGCGGCGGGAAAGCTTGTACGGGTAAGCCCGAGCGGCTGGAAGATGCGCTCTCGAAGCTCCTGCTCAAGCGATGTCGCTGTCGCCTTCTCGATCACAAGCCCGAGCAAGATGTAACCCGTGTTCGAATATGACCAGCTCCGGCCGGGATTGAATACCGGACCATGCTTCGTTGCGAGAGCGACGAGCTCGCAGTCAGCATGCGGCCAGCGGAACACGCACGAGCGGAGGTCAGTCGGGGAGCGGCTTTGCGAGACGCAACACGACGCGTGGCGTATCGCAGCTATCGTGGGCCTAGCGCTTGGCCTGTTTTTGAGCCGCCGAGGTTTTTTCTTTCCTCTTTGGTAGTACCACCGGCCTGAGCGCAGCAGGGGGTTCATCTGGACTTTCCTGCACTGATCGGAACGAAGGAGCATCACATGCATGCCACCATTCGCCGTTACGACGGTGTGGACCGGAATCGCTCGGCCGAGTTGACCCGCAAGGTCAATGAGAGCCTCGTCCCCAAGCTCGAGAAGATGCCCGGGTTCAAGGGCTACTTCCTCGTCGAGGATGACAACGGCGTCTTCAGCTCGCTCGGTCTCTTTGAGACACCTGAGCAGGGCAAGGAGTCGTCGAAGTTCGTCGCAACCTGGATCCGCGACGAGAAGCTCGACACGATCATCCCCAACGAGCCCAAGATCACGAGCGGCCGCGTCGTCGCTACCAGCGACCGCGTCATGGTCGCCGCCTAGCTCGACGGCAGCAATTCGACCGAGAGGGCCCGGCAAGCCGGGCCCTCTCCGTTCTCGATTGGCGAAACGTCCGCTGTTCGCCTCCTTAGGAGTGAGTCCCTAACGAACGCTCAGACCGAATCTCGAAGTGCGGTCGCCGCGGCTTGTAGACGATCACTGACGTCGGCTAGTTCTCGCGCAGCGAGGTCAATGCGCTCTTGCTGAATTTGCGCGCGCTGTTGCTGGCTGTCAACGAGGTCTTGCTGGTTGTCAGCGCGCGTCTGTTGGCGATCAGCGCGCTCGGTCATCGCCCTGAGTTCGTTCGCCATCACCTCGACGGTGCGGGTGAGCTCGGCCAACTGGCTAGCGACACTGGCGATGTCCTCTCCAGTCGTCACGCTTGCCGGACTCTACGCCGAGAGCAATGCCGCCGCTCCACCGCGCTCGACCGAGGAGGCCTTCGGGCCTTCTCTTTGTCAAGCTCGCCCTCGCGTGGCGTCACGAGCACGCCGTCGCCTAGCCCCCGTGAGCGTTCCGAGAGAGCGACGTCCGCAGGGCTCGTTCGCTAGGCGCGGTCATCAGTCCGAGTGAAGCGTGTACGGAGCGAGGCCGATTGCCTCGGCTCCTCGAGACGTGAGCACGTAGAACGTCGCCTCGGTCGCTGGTGCAGCGCGGTTAGTCCGACGCGGCCGAATTAGTTCGGCTCGAACGAGGCGCTCTAAGTCCAACGCTGGAAAGCGTTCGACAACCTGCCCGGCCGTCTTCCCCTGATCGCCGACGAACTCGAGAACGTCACGATCAGCATCTTCCATGAGACGAGGGTACTCGTTTTCACGCTCGCCCCCGTCGCCCCCGTCTCGCCCTGTCGCCCCGTCTCTCGCCCCGCTGCCCGCATCATCAGGGGAAGGGGAGAAGACCCGACGCCAAGCGCGGGAGACTGCCAGAGCCGCAGGCTCTCCGCACTCTGCTGCGGCCTGGATGGGCCCTCACCCACCAAGCAGCCCACCGCGGGCCGCATGTGCGTCTTCCCGACAGCAGCTCGGCCAAAACCCGAACGGTGGCGTGAGTATCTCGGCGGGCCGCTACCTAGAGAGGCGTCCGCGGGCCAAAGTAGCCAAGGACGATCGCTGCCCACGAGGGCCTTCGGCGGGCTTAGCCAACCGATCCCTCCATTTGGAGCTGGATCAGGCGGTTCATCTCGACGGCGTACTCGAGCGGGAGCTCCTTCGTGATCGGCTCCACGAAGCCGGAGACGATCATTGCCGACGCCGACGCCTCCGAGAGCCCGCGGCTCATGAGGTAGAAGAGCTGCTCCTCGCCGATCTTCGAGACCGTCGCCTCGTGTCCGAGGTCGACGTCGCTCTCGTCGACCTGGATGTACGGGTACGTGTCCGAACGGGACTCGTCGTCGAGGATCAGTGCGTCGCACACGACCTTGGACTTCGAGCCGTGCGCGCCCTTCGCCACCTGGAGCAGGCCGCGGTAGCCGGCGCGGCCGCCGTCCTTGGAGATGGACTTCGAGGTGATCACCGACGAGGTGCGCGGCGCGACGTGGACGACCTTGCCGCCCGCGTCCTGGTGCTGGCCCTTGCCGCCGAAGGCGATGGAGAGCACCTCCCCATGGGCGCCCTCACCCATCAACCAGATCGCCGGGTACTTCATCGTCACCTTCGAGCCGAGGTTCCCGTCGACCCACTCCATGGTCGCGTCCTCGTATGCCACCGCCCGCTTCGTGACGAGGTTATAGACGTTGTTCGACCAGTTCTGGATCGTCGTGTACCGGCAGCGCCCACCGCGCTTGACGACGATCTCGACCACCGCGGAATGGAGCGAGTCGGAGGAGTAGATCGGTGCCGTGCAGCCCTCGACGTAGTGCACGTAGGCACCCTCGTCGACGATGATCAGCGTGCGCTCGAACTGGCCCATGTTCTCCGCGTTGATGCGGAAGTAGGCCTGGAGCGGCATCTCGATCCGGACGCCGGGCGGGACGTAGATGAACGAGCCGCCCGACCAGACGGCCGAGTTGAGGGCGGCGAACTTGTTGTCGTTCTGCGGGATGATCGTCCCCATGTACTGCTTCACGATGTCCTCGTGCTCACGAAGGCCCGAGTCCATATCGAGGAAGAGCACGCCTTTCGCCTCGAGGTCCGCCTGGAGCTTGTGGTAGACGACCTCGGACTCGTACTGGGCGCCGACCCCGGCGAGGTACTTTTTCTCGGCCTCGGGGATGCCGAGCTTGTCCCACGTGTCGAGGATCTCGGAAGGTAGGTCTTCCCACCGATCGGCCTGCTTCTCGGTGGGCTTGATGTAGTAGTAGATGTTCTCGAAGTCGATCCCTGAGAGATCCGCACCCCAGTTGGGCATTGGGCGAGCGAAGAAGTAGTCGAGCGACTTGTGGCGGAACTGCCGCATCCACTCGGGCTCGTTCTTGTGCTCCGAGATCGCCTCGACGACCTCGTGCGAGATGCCCCTCCCCGACTTGAAGAAGTAGTCCTTCGCATCGTCTGGATTCGAGAACCCGTACTTGTAATCGGAGCCGATCTCGCGGACGACGTCGGTCTCACTCACGGCCACGCGAGTCACCTCCAAGCGACTGACAGGTTCGTTCCAAGCCGGACGTCGAACTCGAAGATGCGACGGAGCTTTCCGACACCTCGTTCTCGAGCAGGAATCGGATCGCCAACGGGCCGATCCTGATCTCATCGCTCGTGTTGGTCACCAAGGTATTCCTCGTTTGCCGTTCTTGTGCGCCAGACTTAGGGGCGACCGGCCGCCGTCGCGCGACGGCGCTTCGGTCGAGCTCGCCTCACCGTTGAAATGGGTGGCTTCGTTGGCTGGCGAGCCCGCGTGGGTCGACCTCTTGTAGGCGCCGTACGCCACGATTGCCTCGAGATTGTGTCGGCGACTGTCTGGGTAGTACAAGTCTCGGAAGCTGTCCCACTCGAGTCGGTCTCGGGATTCCTCAAAGGACACGATCTCCACTGGGCCTCGTGGAATGTTCCATGCCACGCGATCGCGCTCCCAATGATCTGCCTTCAGGGCCGCCTCTGCGACCTCCGGAAGCCGTTCAGTCAGCGACTGCACCATCACGCTCTCCTCTCCATATGGCTCGGACCTGGCGCTACTCGGAGTGAGCGCAGCGGCGGAAGGAGGGAGCTCTCTCTGATCCAGGGTACCAGCGCTCCCGATCGAACTCGCGGAATCTCAGCGAGGAACGCGATGCGCCGCCCCAGACGGCCGGGTGCCCCCGGCGCGATGACCTCTAGTCCGATGACTCGCCGCGACGCGCCCTAGCCGCATCGTGGTCGCGCTCGTACGAGATCTCATCCTCGATTCTGCCGCGGCGCATCGCGTCGTACACCGCGTCCCAGTGATGTGAGACCTCTCCTAGGGCACGAGCGGTGGTCAGCGCGGCTTCCTCGAGCCGCGCGTTCACTCTCTCGACCTCGGCCACGCGCTCCTCGAGGTCGCGCCACTTTTCCGCGAGCTGGCTCAACTCCTCGGCGACGACCTCGTAGTCGTCCATGTGTGGACATCATCCCGCCGGTCTCCGCGATCGTCAACTCGGCCTGGTCAGCCTAGGACGAGTACAGGCCTAGCCAGGATCGAGCCCGGTGCACGTCGTCGTGCTCGCGGCTTCCCTCGCTGATGGCATCGGGCGAAGGCTCGGGGTTATGGGCGCTCGCGCATCGCATGGATAGCGTGAGCGCGTGGAAACCGTCCTGGATGCCATCTCGGCGTTCTGGGACTACCTTGCCTCTGTCCATCGCGTCGCGCTCGCACTTGCGCTCGGCTGTCACCTGGCGAAGACCGTGTGCGCGAGCCGTGCGTGGCGCAATGTCCTCGTGGCTGCCTATCCCGACACACGCGTCGGCTGGCTTCCTCTGTACGCCGCGTGCGTCGCAGGCGCCGGGGTCAATGCGCTCTTCCCCGCCCGCATCGGAGACGTCGTTCGCCTCACGCTGGCGCATCGTGCGATCAAGGGGTCGACGTACACGACACTCGTCAGCTCGAGCCTCGTGCTGGCGCTCGTCGATGCGCTCTGCGTGATCGCCGTCTTTTCCTGGGCGGTGACGCAGGGCGTCTTGCCCAACCTCGACGTGCTCCCATACCTGCCGAGCTTCGACTTCGCGTGGTTTCTCCGGCACGAGACCGTCGCCGAGGTCACGCTCGGCGTCCTCGCCCTCGGTGTCGTCGCCCTCGGCGTCTGGATCCGAGCCAACGTCGCCGAGTTCAGGCAGCGCGTCCGCCAGGCATTCACCGTCGTCCGCACTCCTGCGCGGTGGCTCCGCACGGTCGTCGCCTGGCAGCTCGCCGAGTGGGCGCTTCGCCTCGCGACGGTCTGGTTCATGCTCGGCGCGTTTCGGATCGAGCAGTCGGTCCGCAATGTGCTGCTGGTGCAGGCGGCAGAGAGCCTTGCCACGCTCGTGCCCATCAGCCCCGGTGGGGTCGGGACACAGCAGGCGCTCCTCGTCTACACCCTCCGCGGAAGCGCATCGCGAACGGCGCTCGTGGCCTTCAGCGTCGGCATGAAACTGACCCTCACCTGTGTCAACGTCATCGTGGGGTTCGCGGCCATCCTGCTCACGCTGCGGACATTGAGGTTCCGCCGTGCGTCCGACCCGGCGGAAGCAGACACGTCCTGATGCTCACGGCGGGTGGAGAGCCGCAGCGGAAGGCCGATCCGAGCTACGAGATTCCAGGGCGAGAGCAAGATTTGCTAGTTGGCGACTAAAATAATATGATAATATCTTGTTCAACCGATAGGAGCTGAGTTCTATGACCACTCTTGTCCGCTTTCGCGAACCACTACGGAACGCCGCCATGAATGGCGAGTTCGAGCGGCTGATCAGGACCATCGTCGAATCGCCAGCTCGTGCCGCCGCTGTCTCTAACCAGACGTGGGCACCTACGCTTGACGTCTGGGAGACCGAGGGCGAGCTCGTGTACGCATTCGATCTCCCCGGCATACCGGAGGAGAAGATCGTCGTCGACCTCGAAGACAGCACCCTGACGGTCAGCGGCTCGCGTGAACGCACCGAGATGGAGGACGGGCGCTTCTTTCGCTACGAGCGTCCCTTCGGAGAGTTCACGCGCTCTGTTGCTCTGCCCGAGGGGACTGACGACGTCGAGGCCCGGGCGCACTACGCCAACGGCGTGCTCGAAGTCCACGTCGAGAAGCGCGAACAGTCCAAGCCCCGCCGCCTCCCGGTCACGACGACCGTCGAGGGCGGTTCCACCGTCTAGCCTCCACTCACGCCACGTCCGTCGAGAGGCGGCCCTAAGGCCGCCTCTCCACCAGAGAAACCGTCTTGCGCGACCGCATTCGCGCGGCTGTCGCGAACGACTTACACAAGAGGCCTAAGTGCGTCGCGCGGACCCTTTCTCGGAGTTCGCCAACCGGCAAGTCGAGAGAGGGACCTAAAGAGGTTCTTCCAGGGAGGTCTTTCATGAATCTGAAGCCGCTTGGTGACCGCTTGATTGTCGAGGTCCTCGATGAGGAGGAGTTGACGGTCAGCGGCATCGTCCTGCCCGACACGGCGAAGGAAAAGCCGCAGCGGGGCAAAGTCCTTGCGGTCGGTCCCGGCGCCCGAAACCAGGAGACGGGGGAGTACGTCCAGATGGAGGTCGCCGAGGGCGATGAGGTGATCTTCTCCAAGTACGGCGGCAGCGAGATCAAGCTCGGCACCGACGAGGTTCTGATCTTGCGCGAGTCAGATGTACTCGCGAAGGTCGTACACGCAGCTGGCAAGCGCAAACGCAAGCTCAGCGGTGCCACCGCGTAGCTCGTATCAATCAGGAGGAAGACATGCCTCATAAGGAGCTCAAGTTCAATGAGGATGCGCGCCGCTCGCTCGAGCGCGGCGTCAACATCCTTGCCGACGCGGTCAAGGTCACCCTTGGCCCTAAGGGGCGCTACGTCGTCCTCGACAAAAAGTACGGCGCTCCCACGATCACGAACGACGGCGTCACGATCGCCCGCGAGATCGAGGTCGAGGACGTCTTCGAAAACCAGGGCGTTCAGCTTGTGCGAGAGGTCGCGACGTCGACGAACGACGTCGCCGGTGACGGCACTACCACCGCGACCGTCCTCGCCCAGGCCATCGTCCGCGAGGGCTTGAAGAATGTGGCCGCCGGACACGAACCCGATGGCGCTCAAGCGCGGGATCGAGCGGGCCGTCGACGCCGTGGTCGAGAACCTCAAGACGCAGTCCAAGGAGGTCTCGGGCCGAGAGGACATCGCCCGCGTTGCCACCATCTCGGCGCGCGAGCGCGAGATCGGGGACGTGATCGCGGACGCGATCGAGAAGGTGGGCAAGGACGGCGTCGTGAACGTCGAGGAGGGCCAGACCTTCGGGCTCGAGCTCGAGTTCACCGAGGGCATGCAGTTCGACAAGGGCTACCTGTCGCCCGTACATGATCACGGACGCCGAGCGCATGGAGGCCGTGCTCGATGATCCGTACATCCTGGTCGCGAACCAGAAGATCGGCGCGGTCAAAGACGTCCTGCCCGTTCTCGAGCAGGTCATCCAGGCCGGCAAGCCGCTGCTGATCGTGGCCGAAGACGTCGAGGGCGAGTCGCTCGCCACGATCGTCGTCAACAAGCTCCGCGGCACCTTTACGGCCGTCGCGGTCAAGGCTCCGGGCTTCGGCGACCGCCGCAAGCGGATGCTCGAGGACATCGCCATCCTCACGGGCGGCGAGGTCATCACCGAGGAGCTGGGCCTCAAGCTCGAGAACACGAAGCTCTCGCAGCTCGGCCACGCCCGCAAGGTCGTGATCGACAAGGACTCGACGACGATCATCGACGGTGCCGGCGACTCCGAGGCGATCAAGGCCCGCATCAAGCAGCTGAAGGCGGAGATCGAGGACACCGACTCCGACTTCGACCGCGAGAAGCTCCAGGAGCGGCTCGCGAAGCTGGCCGGCGGCGTGGCCGTCGTGAAGGTGGGCGCAGCGACCGAGACCGAGATGAAGGAGAAGAAGCACCGCGTCGAGGACGCGTTGCAGGCCACGCGTGCGGCTCTCGAGGAGGGCATCGTCCCAGGCGGGGGTGTCGCGTTGCTTAGTGCGGCTGGGTCGATCAAGCTGGACGACTTCGGCGATCCGGACGAGCGGACGGGCGCGCAGATCATCATCCGCGCGCTCGAGGAGCCGCTCCGCCAGCTTGCCTACAACGCGGGACTCGAAGGCTCGGTCGTCGTCGACAAGGTCCGCAAGGCCGCCAAGGGCCAGGGCCTGAATGTCGACACGAACGAAATCGAAGACCTAGTGAAGGCGGGGATCATCGACCCGACCATGGTCACGCGCTCGGCGTTGCAGAACGCCGCGTCGATCGCGAAGAACATCCTCATGACCGAGGCGATCGTCGCCGAGCCACCCGAAAAGGCCGGAGCCGGCATGGGCGGCATGGGCGGCATGGGCGGACATGGGCGGAATGATGTAAGGCAAGCGGCGACCAGCGGCGAACGGATGCACAAGGCCAGGCACACCGCCGGCCAGCGCGTCCTCGATGCAACCGGCAACCTGAAAGCGGCCCAGAAGCTGCTCGGCCACGCCTCGATTTAGACGACCGGCGACATCTACGCCGACTGGGACATTGACCAGCTCGCCGAGACGATGCGAGTCGTGCTGGAGGGCGGGGAATGGAATCATTCCCCACGGCCCACACGGAAACCCCTGCTAATCGCATTTCAGTGGAGGCGGGGGGAATCGAACCCCCGTCCGCAGCCGCACCGACAGAACGTCTACGAGCGTAGTCCGCGCTTGATCTCACCCGCCGGCCGGTTCACGGACGACCACCGTCGGGCCAGCCGATCCTTTGGTGTCGCGCTTCGGGCGATCGACTCTCCCTAGGCGCCAAGCCCGATCGTTTGCGCCGGATTCCGGGTCTCGGGCCCAACCCGGGCCGGCGACGCCTCACCTAGAGTCGACTAGGCAGCGTATGCGAGTTCGTTCTTGTTCGCATGTGTTTTTTGCCGGTTGATTTACGAGGCCAACCGGCGACCTCGGCTCGCTGCTCTGCCGGAGAACCGACCACGTCGATACCTGGTCGCCCCCGTATGTGTGATTCAAGCGCTCAGGATAGCTGCCGATAAGCCAAGAGCCCGGCCGTGGACCCGAAACGCGCGCCGGAACCCGGGGAAACGAACGAAAGGACGAGATCTGTGGCACTGCTCATGGAAGAGCGTTTCGAGGGGCTCGCAGACTTGAGGGAACGCGCGCAGGCGGAGGTTTCCAAGGTCGTCGTGGGTCAGGAGCGCACCGTCGAGCTCATGCTCGTCGCCGCGCTCGCGCACGGGCACGTGCTCCTCGAAGGGCCTCCCGGCAGTGCGAAGACGCTGCTCTCGCGCGCCGTCGCGCACATGCTCGGCGCATCCTTCAAGCGCATGCAGTTCACGCCCGACACGACTCCGGCGGAGCTCATCGGGCAATCGATCCTCCGCGGCGGCGAGCCACACTTCGTCCCGGGCGTCGTGTTCACGAACGTGATGCTCGCGGACGAGATCAACCGCACGCCGCCGCGTACGCAGGCCGCCCTGTTCGAGCCGATGCAGGAGCGCCAGGTGACGGTCGACGGCCGCTTCCACAAGCTTCCCGACCCGTTCCTCGTCATCGCCACGCAGAACCCGTACGAGCACGAGGGAGTCTTCCCCCTCCCCGAGTCGCAGCTCGACCGGTTCCTCTTCAAGCTCCACCTCGACTACTGCGACGCGGAGTCAGAGCTGTCCATGCTCAACCTCCCGCACAACGGCATCGCGCCGGACATGCTCGGCGAGGTTCGCCCGCTCCTCGGCGTCGTCGGCCTCGACCGGGCGCGCGAGGAGATCGACACGACCGTCGTCCCGGATTCGGTCGGCCGCTACATCATCGCCGTCGGCCGGCGCACGCGTGACATGCCCGAGGTCGAGCTCGGTGCGAGCTCGAGGTCGCTCATCCACCTCCTGAGCGCGACGAAGGCGGCCGCCCGCCTGAACGGCCGCTCGTACGTGACGATCGGCGACGTCCGCGAGATGGCGCCGTTCGTCCTCCGCCACCGCCTGATGGTGCGCGAGGGGACGACGCAAGAACAGGCGCTTCAGGTGGCGCTCGACTCGGTGCCCGCACCGGTCGAGCCGGTCGCCGACTGACACCCGAGTCAAAGCGCTGACAGACCCGGGGCTGCTCGCCGCAGAGGGCGGTCCCGGGCCGCCATTCCGGCGCCCGCCGCGTGCCCCTTCCGGGCGTGTCGGCAAAGCCATCGACGGCCGATTAGGAGAGTGCGATGCCCGAGGTCTACAGGAACCTCGTCGACCTTCGCGAGCGCGCGAAGGAAGAGGTCTCGAAGGTGGTGCTCGGCCAGGATCGCGCCGTCGACCTCCTGCTCGTCGCCGCACTCGCGCGCGGTCATGTCCTGCTCGAGGGCCCGCCCGGGAGCGCGAAGACGCTGATGGGACGGGCGATCGCGCACATGCTGGGCGCGTCCTTCAACCGGATCCAGTTCAACCCCGACACGACTCCCACGGAGCTCGTCGGCGAGTACGTCGAGAAGTCTCTCGGGGAGCGTGTCTACGAGCCTGGCGTCGTGTACACGAACGTCCTCCTCGCGGACGAGATCAACCGCACGCCCCCGCGCACCCAGTCCGCGCTCCTCGAGGCGATGCAGGAGCGGCAGGTCACGGTCGAGGGCCGAAGCCACAAGCTCAAGGACCCCTTCCTCGTCATCGCCACGCAGAACGCGAACGAGTTCGAGGGCGTGTACCGGCTGCCCGAGTCGCAGCTCGACCGGTTCCTGTTCAAGGTCGAGCTCGAGTACGCGAACGAGAACGCCGAGCTCGAGATGCTCGACCTTCCGCACGACGGCCTGATGCCCGACATGATCGCCGACATCCATCCGATGCTCGGCGTCGTGGGGCTCGAGAAGGCGCGCTACGAGCTCAACGCGACCGTGCTTCCCGTTGAGGTCGCGCGCTACATCGTCGCCGTGGGCAGGCGCACGCGTGAGGTCCCGGGCGTGCAGCTCGGCGCGAGCTCCCGCTCCCTGATCCACCTCGCGAGCGCCTCGAAGGCGATCGCACGGCTGGCCGGGCGCGACACCGTCTCCGAGGACGACGTGCGCGAGATCGCGCCGTACGTGATCCGGCATCGCCTCATCGTCGATCCGCGGGTCAATCCGAACGACGTGCTCGACGAGGCGCTCGCGAGCGCCCCGCTGCCCGAGCGCGAGCCGACCCTCGCCCTGTTCTAGCGTCCGCGGGCCTCAGCCCGCGGACGCTTCGTTCAGCGCACGCCGGCCGAGCACCTCGGCCAGGTGCTTGCGGAACTCGCTGGTCGCCGCGTGGTCGGACGGCGGGTTCCGGTCCTTCGAGATGAGCTTCGCGGCGTCGTCGATCGACGCGCCGTTCGCGATCGCCTCCTCCGCGTGACGCGCCCGCACCGGCGTCGCGCCCATGTTCGTGAGCGCGATCGCCGCCTTCGAGATCGACCCGTTGTCGCGCTCCGCGACGACGGCGACCCCGACGGTCGCCCAGTCCTGCGCGCGGCGCGCCATCTTCACGTACGTCCAGCGCGTCTCCGGGCCGAGCTTCGGCACGCGGATCTCGACGAGCATCTCGCCTTCGCCGAGCGCCGTCTGGAAGACGCCGGTGCAGAAGTCGACCGCCGGGATCGTGCGCTCGCCTCCGGAGCCGCGCACGACCATCTCCGCATCGAGCGCGAAGAGGACGGCCGGGAGATCCGATGCCGGGTCGCCGTGGGAGATCGACCCTCCGATCGTCCCGCAATGCCGAACCTGCGGATCGCCGACCTGGCCCGCGGTGTGGGACACGATCGGGCAGTGCTCCTGCAGTAGCGGCGCGTCGCGGACGTCCTTGTGCCGCGTGACGGCGCCGATCGCGACGTGGTCGCCGCCGTCCTTCACGTAGCTCAGCTCGTCCACGCGCGCGATGTCGATCAGGCACGCGGGGCGGGAGATGCGGAGCTTCATCGCGGGGATGAGCGAGTGGCCGCCTGCGAGCAGCTTCGCGTCCTCGCGCTCGCCGAGCAGCGCGAGCGCGTGCTCGGTGCTCTCGGCGACCTCGTAGTCGAACTTCGCGGGAATCACGACCTCGCCTCCTCGATCGCCCGCCACACCCTCTCGGGCGTCGCGGGTAGCTGGACGTCCGTCACGCCGAGGTGGGAGAGCGCGTCGACGACCGCGTTGATGACCGCCGGCGCGGCCGCGATCGTGCCCGTCTCCCCCACGCCCTTGACGCCGAGCGGGTTGTCCGCACGTGTCTCGGTGCGGTCGGTCTCGTAGGACGGAAGCTCGGCGGCCGACGGCACGAGGTACGTCGTGAGCGTCGTCGTCGTGAGGTTCGCGTCCTCGTCGTACGTGCCCTCCTCGAAGAGGGCGGCGGCGATGCCCTGCGTGATTCCGCCGTGCACCTGCCCGTCGATGATCATCGGGTTGACCGGGGCGCCGACGTCGTCGACCGCGACGTAGCGGATGAGCCTCGCGTCGCCGGTCTCCGTGTCGACCTCGACGACGGCAGCGTGCGCGCCCGCGGGCCACGAGAAGTTGGGCGGGTCGAAGACCGCCGTCTCCTCGAGCCCTGGCTCCATGCCGTCGGGGAGGTTGTGCGCCGCGTGCGCCGCGAATGCCACCGCCTGGATGGTCATGTTCCGGTCCGGCGACCCCTTGACGCTGAATGCCCCATCCGCGAACTCGAGGTCGTCCTCTGCCACCTCGAGCTGGTGCGCGACGATCCGGCGCGCCTTGTCGAGCACCTTCTCGCCTGCGTGCCAGAGCGCGATGCCGCCGACGGTGAGGGAGCGGCTCCCGTAGCTGTCCATCCCCTGCTGGGAGACCGCGGTGTCCCCGTGCAGCACCTCGACGTCGTCGACGCCGACGCCGAGCTGGTCGGCGACGATCTGCGCCCACGCCGTCTCGTGCCCCTGGCCGTGCGGCGACGTGCCCGTGACGACCTGCACCGAGCCGAGCGGCTGGAAGCGGATCGTGGCGCTTTCCCAGCCGCCGACGGCGTATCGGATCGCGCCCAGGATGCGCGAGGGAGCGAGTCCGCACATCTCGTTGTACGTCGAGAAGCCGACGCCGACCTGCTTCGAGTCGCCGCTCGAGCGCCGGCTTTCCTGGTCCGCCTTGATCGCGTCCAGGTCGAGCACCTCGAGCAGGCGGTCGAGCGTCGCCTGGTAGTCGCCCGAGTCGATCGTGAGCCCGGACGCCATCGTGTGCGGGAACTCCCCGATGAAGTTCTTCCGCCGGAGCTCGACGGGGTCCATGCCGAGCTCGGTCGCGAGCGCGTCGATGGTCCGCTCGAGCACGTAGGTCGCCTCGGGCCGGCCGGCTCCGCGGTATGCATCCGTCGGGGTCGTGTGCGTGAAGACGCCCGTGAACGTGACGCTGTAGTTCGGGATCTCGTACGGCCCGGAGTAGAGCCATGCGCCGAGGAGCGGGATCCCCGGAGTCACGAGCTGGAGATACGCGCCCATCGCGCACAGCGCCTCGGACTTGACTGCGGTGATCTTGCCGTCCTTCGTCGCCGCGAACGTGAGCTCGTGGACGACGTCGCGGCCGTGGATCGTCGCGACGTAGTTCTCGCTCCGCTCCTCCGTCCACTTCACGGGACGCCCGAGCCGCTTCGCGAGCGCGACCGCCAGGTACTCCTCGGCGTACACGTCGCACTTCGAGCCGAAGCCTCCGCCGACGTCGGGCGCAATCACGCGCATCTTCGACTCGGGTATTCCGAGCACGAGCTGCATCGTGAAGCGGAGGATGTGCGGGACCTGGGTCCCGGACCGGAGCGTGACCTCGCCGGTCGGCCCTACGTCCGCCAGCACCCCGCGCGGCTCCATGGCGTTCGGGATCAGCCGCGGCTGGTAGTACCGGCGCGTGACGACGACGTCGGCCGCATCGATCGCGGCCTGCACGTCGTCCGTCTCGAGCTTCCACACGTAGCACTCGTTCGTCCCGAGGTCGGAGTGGACGAGCGGCGCGCCGTCGGCGAGCGCTTTCTCGACGTCCGCGACCGCGTCGAGTGGCTCGTAGTCGACCTCGACCAGCTCGGCGGCGTCCTTCGCGACCGCGCGGCTCTCGGCAACGACGACGGCGACTCCGTCGCCCTGGTAGCGGGCCTCGTCCGTCGCGAGCGGATAGTGCGGTGGCATCTTGATGTCCTCGGTGACGGGCCAGGCGCAGGGCATGCCGCCCACCCAGTCCTCGGCGAGGTCTGCGCCGCTGAAGACGGCGACGACGCCGTCGAGCGCCCGCGCCGCGTCGACGTTCACGCTCGTGATGCGCGCGTGCGGGTACGGGCTGCGGACGACGACCATCGCGAGCGTCCCGGGAAGCGTCAGGTTGTCGACGAACGTCCCGCTGCCGCGAAGAAGGGCGTCGTCCTCCCTGCGCTTGATCGGGCTGCCGACGTACGTCTCGGTCTCGGCGACTGCCATCTAGCTCACCCCCGCTGCGGACGCGACCGCCTTGACGATGTTGTGGTATCCGGTGCAGCGGCAGAGGTTGCCCTCGAGCCCGAGCCGGATCGCATCCTCGTCGGTCGCCTCGCCGCTCTCGATGAGGCTCACCGCCGCGAGCACCATGCCGGGCGTGCAGTAGCCGCACTGGAGTGCGTGGTTCTCGTGGAACGCCTGTTGGACGGCGTGCAGGTCGCCGTTCGAGGCAAGGCCTTCGATCGTCGTGATCTCCCAGCCGTCGGCCTGGACGCCGAGCACCGTGCAGGACTTCACCGACTCGGACGCCCCGTCCTTCGCGACGAGCACGGTGCAGGTGCCGCACGCGGAGGTGTCGCAGCCGACATTCGTTCCGGTCAGGCCGAGGCGTTCCCGGAGCACGTAGACGAGCAGCTCGCGAGGCTCCACCTCGAGCTCGTGGCGCTCGCCGTTCACGGACAGCGCTACGCGTCGCAACGCGCCCTCCTCTCCTCGTAGGGGGGAGCTTCGAGCCTATCGTTCGGGGCGAGCGTCGCCAAGAGGGAAACAGCCCGCCGGCGCCGCGTTAGTCCGTCCACCACCCCTGCGCCATCTCGGCGTCGTTTGGCTTGCCGTCATGCGGCGCGCCGAACGCCAGCAGCTCCGCGCCGTCCGACCCGGCCTCGAAGTCGCGCATCGTGTCGCTCGAGACCCGCACCGCGTCCCACTGCCGGAGCTCGACGATCTCGTCGTCGAGCTTCATGCGGCCGCCGCCGCTCACGACGACGTAGACCTCTTCCTGGTCCTCGTGCTTGTGGCCGAAGGGGATCCGGAAGTTCGGCGCCACGCGCTGATAGCTGAGCCCGGTGGTCTCGCCTCCGAGCTCACCGCGGGCGAACCGCGCCTCGAGATCGGGCGAGAGCCCGAACTTGGGCGCCTGATCTTCGACATCCTTGAGGTTCTTGACCGTGTAGCTGTTCATGACCAGGGGTTTCCCGGCCTGACAGCGGGCGAAACGGCGTTCAGCGTCGCCGGCGAAGCGCGCGCTCCATCTGGCGCTTCGCCTCGCGATCGGCGATCAGGCGGCGCTTGTCCTGCCGCTCGCGCCCGCGTGCGAGCGCGAATTCGAGCTTCGCGCGCCCGTCCCGGAAGTACATCCTCGTCGGGATCAGCGTCAGGCCGCGCTCGCGCACCTTCGCGTGCAGCGACTCGATCTCGTTTCGGTGCAGGAGCAGCTTCCGGTCGCGGCCGGGCTCGTGCGCGAACGCGCCGCCTCCGGGCGCGTACTCGGCAATCGAAGCCCCGACGAGCCACGCCTCGCCGTCGCGGATGTCGACGTAGGACTGGCCGAGCTGGACGTGTCCCTCGCGGGCGGACTTCACCTCGGAGCCGGTCAGGACCATGCCGGCCTCGACGCGCTCGATGAGCTCGTAGTCGAACCGCGCGCGGCGGTTGTCGGCGATCAGCTTGGTCTCGGCCATCGCGTGAGTGTAGGGCGGTTCTCCGACCGCCCTACGGGCTAGTCGTCGACGGCGTCGGCGAGCCGACGAGCCAGCTCACGGAGCATCGTCAGCGCGACCGCAGGCTCGGACTCGACGAGCGCGAGTGCGTCGTCCCGCGGGATGCCGAGGCACCGGACCTCGCTCGACGCGCGCACCCGCGCCACGCGCTCGGCGTGGGGGTTGAGCAGCGCGAGCTCCCCGAAGAAGTCGCCCGGACCGAGCGCGAAGTGTCCGCCGCGGGCGTCGACGTTCACGGTCCCCTCGAGGATCACGAACATGCCGGAACCCGGATCGCCGGGCAGCGCAAGGACCTGACCCGGTGCGCCGCTCACCTCGCCCGCGACCGCCGCGACGCGCTGGAGGCCGGCGTCGGAGACGCCCTGGAACAGCGGCAGCTCGCGCAGCTCGTCCGGAGTCATGTGCCGGGTCCTATCACGCTGCCCTACCGCGCGCGGCCGCGACCGGCGCGGCCGCGACTCGTGCCGACGTCCCGCTCTCGACGACCGTGCCTGCCGGCTGCCGAGCTGCCTCGCCCGTCGCGACCCTGGCAGCGGTCGCAGAGCGGGAACCATGGCGGGCACGTGCGCCCACACGAGCGGCAGCGGCCGATCGTCGGCGACTCGACCTCCAGCCGCAGGCGCGCGACCACGCGCTCGGCGGCCTTCTCCTCGAGCGCCGCTGCGCGCTCGATCGTCACTCCCCCCACTCCCGGGTACTGGAGCGCGAACCAGCGGAGGATGCTCGCCTCGCGGCCCGCCTGCTCCGCGTCCTCGAGCGACGCGCCGTTCAGGCGACTCGGGTCGAGCAGGAACGTCAGGTGCGGGCGGGCGACCCGGTCGCCGGCGATCGCGAGGGCCATCGTGGAGAGCAGCTCGAGCCCGTCCTCGTCCACAGGGGCGTTGACGAGCTTCCAGATGTCCTCGAGCGACAGGCGCCGGCCGCGCTCGAAAAGGCGCCGCTGCACGGCGTCGAGCCGGAGCCGAATCGGCTGCAGCGACTCGACGGCGAGCCAGCTCTCGTGCGCCCACTCACGCAGCGCGACGCGGTGCCACGCGGCGAGGGCCGCGTCGAGGTAGCGCGGGTCGTCGACGCCGAGATCGGAGAGCCGCGGGCGGATCCTTGCCTCGTCCACCGCCCGGTACCCTCGATAGCCGCCGGGCAGCTCCACGTGCGGCTCGAGCCCGGACTCGACGAGCTCGGCGTCGGCCACACCCCAACCGAGACCGGCCAGCACGCCGACGTGCCCGCGCTCGACGAGGCCGAAGCGACCGGCGCGACCCGCGATCTGCGCGAGCTCCCAGGGGAAGAGCGGCCGCCGCACCTCGCCGTCGAACTTCGTCGTCTCCGCGAAGAGCAAGGTCTCGCACGGCAGGTTCACGCCGTGCCCGAGGACGTCGGTCGCCACACAGACGTCCGCCGCGCCGGAGAGAAAGCGGTCGATCTCCTCGCGGCGCGACGAGAGCGGCATCGCGCCGTAGAGCACCGCGACCCGACCGGGATGGCGCCGGTTCACCTCACCCGCGAGCGCGAGCACCGCGCGCCGGCTGAAGGCGACGATGACCGTCCCCGTCGTGAGCGACTGGAGCGTCCGCTCCCCGATGAAGTCGAGCGGGAGCTTCCGCTCGAAGACCTTGAGCTCGGCTTGCGGGAACGCGCGGTCCACCAGGGGCAGCGCGTCGAGCGCTCCGAGCAGCAGGATCTGCCGGTACTCGCCGCCGAGCAGCAGGCGTGTCCACGCGGACCCGCGCTCCTCGTCGTCCGCCCACTGGACCTCGTCGAGCACGAGCAGCTCGCCCGCCTGGGGCGCCATCTCGACGGTCGAGGCGATGACCGGTGCACGCTCGTTGATGCGCTCCTCACCGGTGATCAGGCCGACGCTCTCCGCGCCCATCCGCTCGCCGAGCCGGCGATGGGCCTCCTGGGCGAGCATCCGCAGCGGGCCGGCGTAGACGCCGCGTCCCGCCGCCGTGAGCTCCTCCAGGGCGGCATACGTCTTGCCGGAGTTCGTCGGCCCGAGATGCGCGACGACGCGCTCCGGCTCGACCTCGCGCGACGGCAGCGTGATCTCGATCCTGCGCTCGGCCTGCTTGACCGCCTGCGCAGGCTTG
Source organism: uncultured Actinomycetes bacterium (assembly GCA_963793035.1). GTDB lineage: Bacteria > Actinomycetota > Thermoleophilia > Gaiellales > Gaiellaceae > GMQP-bins7. The sequence continues at coordinate 853,979 of CAWBYI010000007.1, read as the reverse complement.
CGCGCGCGCGCCGCGCGACTCGGCCGCTTCTGGCGTCCGCGAGGTGGTCGGCGCTGTCTCATCGGCCAACCGTAGCGGCGTGACCGGGCAGGCCCGGGGAGCCGGTCAGACCCGTAGGAACTTGCGGAGCGTCAGTCCGGAGCCGAGCGCGCCGATCCCGAGCCCGACAGCGAGCAGGATCAGCGAGGTCCACATGAACGGCAGCGCCTGCACCTCGGCGCTCGAGCTGCTGTTGTTCGGGAGGATCGACGGGACCGCGAGCTCGCGGCCGAGGAAGAGCAGCAAGATCGCCGCAAGCGACCCCACGAGGCCGGTCAGGAGCCCTTCGAGCATGAACGGCCCGCGCACGAACCAGTTCGTGGCGCCGACGAGCTTCATCACCTCGACCTCGCGCCTGCGGGCGAAGATCGAGAGCCGGATCGTGTTCGCGATGTCGATCGTCGAGGCGACGAGCAGGACGATGATCGCGATCAGGAAGACGATCTGGATCCCGCGCGCGAGCGCGAGGATGCGTTTCGAGACTTCTTTGCCCCACGTCACCTCGTCCACCGCGGCGAGCTTCGCCTTCTGGATGCCGACCGCGATCGCCTCCGTGTCCTCGCCCTTGTTCGGGACGATGTCGAAGGAGGCGGGCAGCGGATTCGAGGCGAGGTTCGCCGTCAGCTCGGGCGAGCGCTTCTTCATGATCTCGAGCGCCTGCTCCTTCGTGATGAAGGTGACCCCGCCCTCCTGCACGCGCGGGTCGGACTCGAGGAAGCTCCGCAGCTGGTTGACGTCCTTCGGCGTCGCGGTGTCCTTGACGAACGTGTGGACCGCGAGCTCCTTCTTCTTCGAGTCGGACCAGGACACGAGCCACGTCCCGAGCCCGATGAAGACGCCGAGCAGGAACATGCCGACGAGGACCGTCACCACCGCGGCGAGCGTCGTCGACTTGTTCGCGCCGATCGAGCGGAACGCCTCGGACATGAGGAGCTTGAAGCGCGTCACTCCGACCCGTACCCGCCGCGGCGCTCGTCGCGGACGAGCTTCCCGTCGTCCAGCGCGATCACGCGCTTGCGCATCTTGTCGACCATCTCGCGGTCGTGCGTGACCATGAGGATGGTCGTGCCGGTGCGGTTGATCTGGTAGAGCAGCTGCATGATCCCGACGGAGGTGTCGGGATCGAGGTTGCCCGTCGGCTCGTCGCAGACGAGCAGGGGTGGGTGGTTGACGAACGCGCGCGCGATGGAGACGCGCTGCTGCTCGCCTCCCGAGAGCTCCTCCGGCCGTGAGCCCATCTTGTGCGCGAGCCCGACCATGTTCAGCACCTCGGGAACCTTCTTGCGGATCTGCGCGCTCGACTCGCCCTGCACCCGCAAGGCGTAGGCGATGTTCTCCGAGGCGGTCCGGTTCGGCAGGAGCTTGAAGTCCTGGAACACGCAGCCGACGTTCCGGCGCAGCAGCGGCACCTTCGAGCGCTTGAGGCGCACGAGGTCTCGGCCGCCGACGACGATGCGCCCGGCGGTCGCGTCGAGCTCCTTGAGGATGAGGCGGACGACCGTCGACTTCCCGGAGCCCGATGCCCCGACGACGAAGACGAACTCGCCCTTGTCGATGGTGAACGAGACCTTCTCGAGCGCGACGACGCCCGGCTCGTAGACCTTCCGGACGTCCTCGAAGACGATCATCGCGGAGCCGCCGGGGTCGCTCCGCGTCTCCTGCGGCGTTTCCGCAGGCTGGATCTCAGGCTCGGCGATCGCCGTCATTGGGGTGTCTGTCGCAAAGTAGGCATCCAGTACCGGGCGGGGGAGGCTGCGGCCACAGGCTGCTCCGGCTCGTAGAGGGCCAGGATTCTACCGGACATTCCGGCGGTACCTCAGAGCACCTTGCCCGCCGCCTTGGCGAGCAGGTACGCGTGGATGAAGCCGTCGATGCCGCCGTCCAGCACGGACTGCGTGTTCCCGACCTCGACGTCGGTGCGGTGGTCCTTCACGAGCTGGTACGGGTGGAGCACGTACGAGCGAATTTGACTTCCGAATCCGATGTCCTGCGCAGCCCCACGCTCCTTCGCCAGCTCGGCCTCGCGCTTCTCCTCCTCGAGCTCGGCGAGGCGCGACTTGAGCATCCGCATGGCGGTCTGCTTGTTCGAGGTCTGCGAGCGCTCGTTCTGGCACTGGACGACGATGCCGGTCGGGAGGTGCGTGATCCGGACGGCCGAGTCCGTCTTGTTCACGTGCTGGCCCCCCGCCCCGCTCGAGCGGTACGTGTCGATGCGGAGGTCCGCGTCGTCGATCTCGACCGGCGCATCGTCCGGGAGCAGCGGCGCGACGACGACCTGGGAGAAGGCCGTGTGGCGCCGGTGCGCGGCGTCGAAGGGCGACAGCCGGACGAGCCGGTGCACGCCGCGCTCGGCCTTGAGCGTCCCGTACGCGTTCTCGCCGCGGACCGTCATCGATGAGGACTTGAGCCCGGCCTCCTCGCCGGGGCTCGCCTCGATCATGTCCCACTGGAAGCCGCGGTCGGTGGCCCAGCGCTGGTACATGCGCAGGAGCATCTCCGCCCAGTCCTGCGCGTCGGTGCCGCCCGTGCCCGCGTGGATCTCGAGGAGCGCGTCGCCTGCGTCGTACTCGCCGGTGAAGAGCGCGTCCTCCTCGAGACGCTGGAGCTCCTGTCTCGAGCTGCGCGACGAGCTGCGCGATCTCGCTCTCGTCCTCGCCGAGCTCGAGCAGCTCCTTGGAGTCCTCGTACTCGTGCTTGAGCCGTTCGTAGCGTTCGAGCTTGCGCGTGACGCGCGAGTGCTCGGTCGAGATGCGGGTCGCCGTGGCCTGGTCGTCCCAGAACCCGGGAGCGCCCATCGCCTCCTCGAGCTCGGTTCGCCGGCTGGCTAGGCCGTCGGGGTCAAAGGTAATCACGGACCCAGGCGAGCTGGGTCCCGATCTCCTCGAGGCGCTCGTCGAGCGGCTTGCCGTCGGCCTCGGCCACGCGGCGATGGTAGCGGCGGCCGGGGTCGGACCCACGAGGCCCGACCCCGGATGCTGCCTCAGTCGTCCAGTTCGGCGAGGAACGCCTCGGCCATGACGCCGTAGCCACCCGTGTTCGCGGAACGTCACCGCCTCCTCGAGCTGCGAGCCGTGGTCGTAGGTGCAGAGCCCACCCGGGCCGGACGGTTCCCCCGGTGCGAGAACGCTCGAGTTGGGTATATGACTGTTTCGTGCGCGCGTGGCGGACCTGGACAACGAGGAGCTTCTCGCTCGAGGCCGAGCTCGCCGTCGTCGCGGTCACGCTGCTCGCCTGGCACGCGATCCGGATACCGCTCGAGGGAGACGTCGGCGTGTCGGTCGCGCACGCCCGCGACGTCCTCCACCTCGAGAGCCTGCTCTCGCTCGACGTCGAGTCGTCCCTGGTCCACCTGGTCGCGGGCTCGGACGCGGAGACGGCTCTTCGCTGGCTGTACGCGAACATCCACCTGCCGGTCCTCTTCGCCTTCATCGCGGCGGTGCGCCTGCTCGCACCGGACCGCTATCCCCTCCTGCGGACGACGTTCGTCGCGTCCTTCATCCCGGCCGCGCTCGTGATCGGCCTCTATCCGCTGGCGCCGCCGCGCTGGCTGCCGGAGTTCGGGCTCGGCCGCCCTCCCGCCGAGTCCGAGCTCGCCGGGTCGACCGCGACGCTCTTCCACAACGAGACCGCGGCGGCCGCCAGCCAGCACTTCGGCTTTGCCCTCTTCCTCGCGGTCGCGTTGATCTGGCTCTTCCCCCGCTCACGCCTCGCGTGGGCGACCCTCGCCTACCCCGCGCTCGTCTTCATGGTCGTCGTGGGAACCGGGAACCACTATCTCGTCGACTGCCTCGTCGGGTCGCTGACGTTCGTCTTCGGCGCACACGTCGCTCGTCGCGTCCATGAGGGACACCTGACGGGCATGTCAGTCGCGACCGCGCCCGGAGCGCTGAGCATCGCGCTCGGCTACGGCCTCGTCGTCTGGGGCTTCGTCTCCTTCGACTTCACGTCGCCGCTGAGCCGGCACAACCTGTTCCCGGAGGCGCTGGTCCTCGCCGCGGGCCTGGCGTTGGTCCTCGCGCCGCGCCTCGGCGCGCGCGGGCCCGTTACCGAGAGCGGCTAGCCGCCCTGCGGCGAACGAGGTCGCGGCCGAGGAGGCAGGCCGCGAGCCACGCGAGCCCGAAGCACCAGCCGGCGAGCACGTCCGAGACGTAGTGCACGTTCAGCGCGATCCGGGAGAGACCGGAGGCGGCGGCGAGAACGCCCGCCGTGACCCACACCGCCGTCCTCGCGCGCGACGATGCGAGCCGCTCGGTGAGCGAGAACCGCTGCGGCGCCGAACGCGGCGACGCCTCCACCTGCATGGCCGCTCGGGAACGAGAACGACTCCGGCAACGGCACCGCGGAGCCGTAGGTCGGTCGAGGGCGCTCGAAGACCTCCTTGAGCTGGGCCACGGCGAGCTGCGACCCCACGAACGCGACGACGAGGAACACCAGATCGATCCACGAGCGCTCTCGCACGAGCACGGCTGTGAGCAGCGTCCCGAGGATGATCAGCCCGGTGTTCCCTCCGAGCCACGAGGCGACCATCGCCGCCGACTCGACAAAGCCGGGCAGACCGTCGGCGAGGCGCTGCGCGACCCGGCGGTCGATGGCCGCCACAGGGTCGTTGTCGTACGCCGCCGCGAGAAGGACGAAGCCCGCGAGCCCGCCGAAGAGCGCCCACAGGGCGCGCCTCGAAGTCACCGGTTCGCGCGGCCCGGCTGCGTGCTCAGGCGCCGTGGCAGCGCTTGTACTTCTTGCCCGACCCGCACCAGCACGGATCGTTCCGGCCGATGTCCTTGTGCTCGTTGACCGCCTGCGACTGGATGTCGAGCGGCGTCGTGGGCCGCGGTGCGACCGCAGTGGCCGCGCTCGTCCCCGCCGCGGCAATCGCGTCGGCCCCGGCGGAGGTGTCGTGCTCGTAGTGGAGCTCTCCGCCACGCGCCTCGACGGGCTCGAGCGCCGGCTGCTCGACCTGAAGCGCGACGTGGAACATGCTGAAGACGACGTCGTGCCGGATCGTGCTGCTGAGCTCCTCGAACATCACGTGACCCTCGCCGCGGTACTCCACCAGCGGGTCCTTCTGCGCGAACGCCCGCAGGTGGACGCCCTCGCGCAGGTAGTCCATCGACTCGAGGTGCTCGCGCCAGCGCTGATCGACGACCTGGAGGATCACGTAGCGCTCGATCTCACGCATGAGCTCGGAGCCGAGGTCCTCCTCACGCTGGGCGTACGTGTCGAGCGCGTCGCCCACGAACTCCTCGACGAGCGCCTCCCGGTCCGCCGTGTTGACGCCTTCCTCGGCGAGCTCCTCGAGCGTGATGTCGGAGCCGTAGAGCCACTCCATGTGCGCGATGAGGCCCGCGAGGTTCCACTCCTCCGTGAAGTCGGCGTCCGTGAACTGCTGCACGCCGGCCCCGACGGCCTCCTCGATCCAGCCCTTGACCTCATCCGAGAGGTCGTCGCCCTCGAGCACGCGGCGCCGCTGCTCGTAGATGACCATGCGCTGCGAGTTCATGACGTCGTCGTACTTGAGGACGTTCTTGCGCGAGACGAAATTCTGCTCCTCGACCTTCTTCTGCGCGTTCTCGATCTGCTTCGAGAGAATCCCCGCCTCCATCGGCTGGTCGTCCGGGATCTTGAAGCGGTTCATGATGTTGTGGATCCGGTCGCCGGCGAACAGGCGCACGAGGTCGTCCTGCCCGGAGAGGTAGAAGCGCGTCTCGCCGGGATCGCCCTGGCGGCCCGAGCGGCCGCGCAGCTGGTTGTCGATGCGGCGCGCCTCGTGGCGCTCGGTGCCGAGCACATAGAGGCCGCCGAGCTCGACCACGCCCTCGCCGAGCTTGATGTCGACGCCGCGGCCCGCCATGTTGGTCGCGATCGTGACCGCGCCAGGCTGGCCCGCGTCCTTGATGATCTCGCCCTCGCGCTCGTGCTCCTTCGCGTTCAGGACGTTGTGCGGGATCCCCCTCCGCTCCAGAACCTGGGAGAGGTACTCGGACGTCTCGACGGCGATGGTCCCGACGAGCACCGGCTGGCCGGCCTCGTGGCGCTCCACGATGTCCTCGAGCGCGGCGGCGAACTTCGCCTCGGGCGTCTTGAAGATGAGGTCGTTCTGGTCCTGGCGCGCGACCGGCACGTTCGTGGGGATCTCGACGACGTGGAGGTCGTAGATCTCGACGAACTCCTTCTCCTCGGTCTTGGCCGTCCCGGTCATGCCGGCGAGCTTCTCGTAGAGGCGGAAATAGTTCTGGAGCGTGATCGTCGCGAGCGTGACGTTCTCCTCGCGGATGCGAACGCCCTCCTTCGCCTCGATCGCCTGGTGGAGGCCCTCGCTCCAGCGCCGCCCCTCCATGATCCGGCCGGTGAACTCGTCGACGATCTTCACCTCACCGTCCTGGAGGACGTAGTCGACGTCCCGCTTGTAGAGCGACTCGGCCTTGAGCGCCTGCGTGAGGTGGTTGACGAGGAGGACGTGGGTCGGGTCGTAGAGGTTCTCGATCCCGAGCGAGCGCTCGAACGCCTCGATCGTTGTCTGCGCAGGTGAGACCGTCTTGAACTTCTCGTCGTAGAGATAGTCCGCGCCCGAGAGCTCGGTCTCGTCCTCGCCCTTGGCCGACTTGCGTGTCGCGGGCTGACCCTCGAGCGTCCGCGCGACCTTCGCGAACTGGACGTAGGTCGAGGCCGCCGTCTCCGGCTCGCCGGAGATGATGAGCGGGTCCGCGCCTCGTCGACGAGGATCGAGTCGACCTCGTCCACGATGGCGTAGGAGTGGCTCCGCTGCACGGTGCCCTCGAGCGAGACGGCCATGTTGTCGCGCAGATAGTCGAAGCCGAACTCCGAGTTCGTCCCGTAGGTCACGTCGCAGCCGTAGGCGACGCGGCGCTCGGCGAACGGCATGAGGGCCTGGATGAAGCCGACGGTCGTGCCGAGCTTCTCGTAGACCGGCCGCGTCCACTCGGCGTCGCGCTTGGCGAGGTAGTCGTTGACCGTGACGAGATGGACGCCACGCTCGGTGAGCCCGTTGAGGTACAGCGCCTGCACGGCGACGAACGTCTTGCCCTCGCCGGTCTTCATCTCGGCGATGTCGCCCTCGTGCAGGGCGATACCGCCCATCAGCTGCACGTCGAAGAGCCGGACCCCGATCGTGCGCCTGAACGCCTCGCGAACCGCCGCGAACGCCTCGAAGAGGATGTCTTCGAGCGTCTCGCCGTTCGCGATCCGCTCCTTGAACTCGACGGTCTTCGCGGCGAGCTCCTCGTCCGAGAGCGCCTCGAACTCGGGCTCGAGCGTCCCGATGTAGGCGGCGCTGTCGTGCAGGCGCTTGAGGCGGCGCCCCTCGCCCATGCGCAGGACCTTCTCGAAGCGGCCGCCGATGCTCTGGGAGGACATCGAGAGTAGGGTACCGGCCTCTAGAGCGGCAGGACGAGGATCTCCCAGAGGTCTCCTGCAAGCCGGTGTGCCCTCGCCGCGTACGGCCCCCGTCGGCGCGCCGAGGCGATTTGTTCGAGTGCATCCGCATGCGCGGGGTCTGCGGGCAGGTTGTCAATGCTCAGCGTGAGCGCGGAGCCGTCCCAGGTGAGCTCGAGGTCGTCGCCGCGGGGACGCGGGCTCAGCTCGACGACCTCGATCGAGACGGCGCCCACCGCCCAGAGCTCCTCGCGCCGGACCGCGACGGCCCGATACGGAGGGTCGAGCGCACCCTCGAGCGCGGCTGCGAGAGGGGCCGGATCGAGGCGGTGCTCGCCCTCGACGACGAGCCGGCCGTCCGGGAGCGCGACGAACTCCGCCTCGTCACCCGGCAACCCGGGCGCCGTGACGGTCACGACGGCGTCCCACTCGCGCTGCCGCGCGATGCCGGTGATTCCCGCTTCGAGCCAGTGCCGGCCCGGGTCGACCGGCACTAGGCGGCTGCTTCGTCCTCGCCGGTCGGCGATTCGTCCTCCGGCTCCTCGGGCGTGATCGGCTGCGCGGCTTCGGCTTCCTTGTGCCGCGCCGCCTGGCGTCGGAGCTCGTGTGTCCGCTTGTCGCGGTAGCGCTCGATCTGGCGCTCGAGCTTGTCCACGAGCTGGTCGATCGCCGCCTCGAACGACGTCGCCGCCTCGTGGGCGACGATCGTCGGCCCTTTCGTGTACACGATCGCCTCGGCCGAGTGGTCGTCGGCGATCGACGGGTTGTGCGCCTGGGAGAACGTCACCTCGACGAGCGTGAGGTCGTGGAGCCGCTTGTCGAGCTTCGAGAGTCGCTTCTCCGCGTACGCGCGCGTGGAGGTCGGAAGGTGACCGTGCTGGACCTTGACCTGGAGTCGCATTGCCTCTCCTTCCGGGTTGCTACGGGAGACGATGCCCTCGACTGCAATCTAACGAACCGCCCTCGCGAGCGTTACTACCTCGACACGGATCGCGCCCGACTTGCGGAGCGCGGAGGCGCAGGCGTCGGCGGTCGCCCCGGACGTGTACACGTCGTCGACGAGGCAGACGGCGCGAGGCGACGCTCCCGTCGCCACGACCGTCCCGCGCACGTTCCGCCGCCGGTCCGCGAGCGTGAGCCCTCGCTGGCGCGGCTGGGCGCCGGTGCGCCGGAGGACGTCGTGGACCGGGAGCTCCCAGATCTCTCCGAGAGCACGTGCGAGCCCACGCGGGCCGACGTCGCCGCGCTTCCAGGCGCGTTCCGGATCGCCGGGGACGTACGTCAAGGCGACGGTCCCGCCGGGGCTCGGCACGACGTCGGCGACGATGGCCGCCGCCTCTTCCGCGAGCCGCCGTCGGCCGTGCTCCTTCCACTCGCGGACGAAGCGGCGCGCGCGCTCGTCGTAGACGACCGCCGCCCGGGCACGCGCGAACGCGATCCGCCGGCCGGCGCACTCGGCACACCGCCTGACCGGCCACGGCCCCGGTGAGCCGCAACGCTCGCAGAGAGGCTCGTGCAGCCGCACGAAGGCGGAGCGGCAGGCCGCGCAGAGCGCATCGCCCGGTCGCTCACAGACGGCACAGCGCCCGGGCAAGAGCACGGCGAACAGCGCGCCCAGCATGCCGGTGAGTGTCGGCGGCTAGTCGTTACGGCTCTGCGAAAAGATCGCGTCGGCTTCGCGCAGCGTCTCGGCCGATCCGATGTCGTACCACTCGCCCGGCAGCTGCCAGGTGTAGACCGGCGTCCGCGAGTGGAGCCATTCCGGCAGCCGCCCCGGCTGATCGGGGTTGTTCCCCTCGTCCAGGTATTGCCGGATCAGCGGGAGGGCATGGCGCGGGTAGTAGTAGAGCGCGATCCCCGCGAGCGTCGTGCGCGCGTTCTCCGGCTTCTCCTCCATGAAGGTCACGCGCCCCTCGTCGTCCGTCTCGACCTGGTTGTACTCGCGCATGAGCGCGAGGTCGCCGACGTCGTGGATGGCGAGCACGGGAGCGTTCACCTCCTGCCCGTAGGCACCGAACCCCGAGATGTCGTCGCCGAAGAGGTTGTCGCCTGCAACGACGACGAGGTCGTCGTCCACGCCGAGCTCGTCGATCACGAACGCGATGTCGCCGATCGCCCCGAGCCGGTCGTCGTTCGAGGTCGTGCCGTCGTTCACGACGCGGGACTCGGGCTTGTCCTTCGCCCACTCCTCGAAGTGCGGCGTGAACTTCGCGTTCGTGACGACTATCACCTCGTCGACCCCCATCGCCTCGAGCCGCTCGAGGATGCGGTCGAGCATCGGCCGCCCGCCCACCTCGAGCAGCGCCTTCGGCCGGTCGAGCGTGAGCGGGTAGAGCCGGGTCGCGTAACCGGCCGCGAGGACGAGGGCTTTCACGCGTGCACCACCGTCGGAAGGGATTCCTCGTACGGCGCGCGATGAATCCCCTCCTCCGTGACGATCGCGGACACGAGCGCCGCGGGCGTGACGTCGAAGGCCGGGTTCAGCGCCGGGAAGCGCGCGGTGACCTCCGTCGGATCCCGGTGCTCGATCGGGATGTCTGCACCGACGGCCGTCTCGGGATCGACGGTGGTCGTCGGAGCGACGACGTGGAACGGCACCTCGTTGTGGTGCGCGGCAAGCGCGAGCGGATACGTGCCGATCTTGTTCGCGGTGTCCCCGTTCGCGGCAATCCGGTCGGCGCCGGTGAAGACGCAGTCGACCTCGCCGCTCGCCATCAGCGACGCAGCGGCCGAGTCGGCGATCACGGCGAACGGGATGCCGAGCGACTCGAGCTCCCAGGCGGTGAGCCTGGAGCCCTGAAGGAGCGGACGGGTCTCGTCGACCCAGACATGCTCGACCAGGCCTCTCTCCCACGCCGTCCGGATCGCTCCGAGCGCGCTCCCGTAGCCCCCGGTCGCGAGACCTCCGGTGTTGCAGTGCGTGAGGACGCGCGCGCCGGGAGCGACGAGGCCGGCCGCGTGCGCCGCCATCCGGCGACAGCGCTCGACCTCGTCCTCGTGGATCCCACGCGCGCGCTCCGCAGTCGGCTCGTCGCGCATCCGGTCGAGCGCCCAGCGCAGGTTCACCGCCGTCGGGCGGGCCGAGGCGAGGACCTCGTACGCCTCGTCGAGGTCCTCCCCACGTTCCGCGGCGACCGCATACCCGTACGCCGCCGCGACGCCGATCGCCGGCGCGCCGCGCACCGCAAGCGCGCGGATCGCCGCGGCGACCTCCGCCGCGCTCCCGAGCCGGAGCTCGACCTCCTCCTCGGGCAGGCGCCGCTGGTCGAGCAGGACGACGGCGCCCTCCTCGAGGCGGATGATCCGCTCCGGCGGGAGGTCAGGGCGAGGCAAGCCTCGCCCCTACTCCGTGCCCTCGTCCCACGACGCGAGGTACTTCGCCTGCTCCTCCGTCAGCTCGTCGATGGTGATCCCCATCGTCGCGAGCTTCAGGCGTGCGATCTCGTCGTCGATCTCGCGCGGCACGTCGTAGACCTTGCGCTCGAGCGAGGCGCCGTTCGACACGACCCACTCGGCGCTGAGCGCCTGGTTCGCGAACGACATGTCCATGACGGTGGCGGGATGGCCCTCGGCCGCGGCGAGGTTGATCAGCCGCCCGTCCCCGAGGAGGTAGATCCGCCGACCGTCGGCGAGCGTGAACTCGTCGACGAACTCGCGCGCGGCACGAGTCTCGACCGCGAGGTCGCGGAGCGCCGGAATCTCGATCTCGACGTTGAAGTGACCGGTGTTCGCGAGGATCGCGCCGTCCTTCATCCGCTCCATGTGCGCCCGCGTGATTACGCCCTTGTCGCCGGTGGCCGTGCAGAAGATGTCGCCGATCTCGGCGGCCTGGTCCATCGGCATGACCTCATAGCCATCCATCGCCGCCTCGAGCGCCCGCGTCGAGTCGACCTCGGTCACGATCACGTGCGCGCCCATTCCGCGGGCCCGCAACGAGACACCCCGCCCGACCCAGCCGTACCCGGCGACGACGAACCGCCGCCCGGCGAGGAGGACGTTCGTTGCGCGGATGATGCCGTCGATCGTCGACTGGCCCGTGCCGTAGCGGTTGTCGAAGAGGTGCTTCGTGCGCGCCTCGTTGACCGCGATCACCGGGAAGCCGAGCTTGCCCTCGCGCTCGAGCGCCTTGAGCCTGATCACGCCGGTCGTCGTCTCCTCGGTGCCCGCGATGACGTCGCCGAGCTGCTCGCGGCGATGCGAGTGGAGCACGCCGATGACGTCGGCGCCGTCGTCCATCGTCAGATGCGGTCGATGGTCGACGGCCGCCTCGATGTGACGGTAGTACGAGTCGTTGTCCTCGCCCTTGATCGCAAAGACCGAGATGTCGTATTCCTCGACGAGCGCCGCAGCCACGTCGTCCTGCGTGGACAACGGGTTCGATGCGCAGAGCACGACGTCTGCGCCGCCCGCCTTGAGCGTGCGCGCGAGGTTCGCCGTCTCGGTCGTCACGTGGAGACATGCGGACACCCGGTGACTGGCAAGCGGCTGCTCGCGCTCGAACCGCTCACGGATGGCCTGCAGCACCGGCATCTGCCGGTCGGCCCAGTCGATGCGGCGCACGCCCTCAGGGGCGAGTGCCAGGTCCTTCACGTCGTATCGCTTCGTCGTCGCCATCGATCCTCTCTTCTCGGTGTCCGTCGTCGGGTTCAGGCGGCCTCAGGGGCCGTGAGAAGTCGTTCGTGCTTGCGCTGCTCCCACTCGACCCAGGCGGGCGTGTGGTGCTCCCCGTCGGAGCTCGTCCCCGCCAGCCACGTCTCGACGGCGGCGCGGAGTTCGGGCTCGCGACGAAGGCGAACGGCGAACGCGAGCTCACCGAGCTCGACGCCGAACGCCTGGCGCAGGTCCGTGAGCGTGCGCAACTGGTTCAACTCGAGGACGCCGTAGCGCCGGTACCCGGACTCGGTCCGGCCCGGGACGACGAGGCCCTCCTGCTCCAGGTAGCGGAGCATCCGAGGCGACCAGCCCGTGCGGCGGCTCGCCTCGCCGATCGTCATCGCGTCCCCCACGCACGCAACCCTACCACACCTGTGTGAAGGTGACCGTCAGCTCTCGAGCGGCGGTCCGCGGCGCGGCACGGGCGTGGAGTGGACGATGGACGTCGTCGTCAGCCCGTGCGGCGTGAAGCGGTCGAGCACGTCCTCCAGGTCGTCGATCGAGCGCAGGTGAAGGCGCACCAGGTAGCAGTCCTCGCCCGTGATCCGGTGACACTCCGCGACCTCCGGCGTCTCGCGCGCGATCTGCGGGATGCGCTGGAGCTGGCCGGGCGAGGGCCGTATGCGGACGACCGCGGCGACCGGGAAGCCGAGCGCAGCCGGATCGAGCTCCGCGTGGTAGCCGCGGATGGCGCCGGCGCGCTCGAGGCGTTGAACCCGCTCGCCGACTGCGGGAGCCGACAGCCCGATCCGGCGCCCCAGCTCCGCGAGCCCGAGGCGTCCGTCCGCCTGGAGCTCCCCGAGGATGCGTAGGTTCACATCGTCCAGCAGATTCGCTTCGTAGGCATTTGCATCTCTCGTCCGCGCTTTGCGAGGCAATTTCGCTCCAAGTCCGTCGATTGGCCATTCCACTATGGCACGCGGGCGTCGACCATGTCGAGATGGACGTCGCGACCGTCTCCCCGCCTCGCGGATTGCTCGCGCGGGCGGGCATGTCGCCGCCCCCGCACGCGTACTTCGTCGGCAGCGCGGTCTTCCACTACCTCGGCCCGGCATTCGCCGTCCTCCTCTTCGCCCGCGTCGAGCCGCTCGGCGTGGCCTGGCTCCGCATCGCGAGCGCCGCCGCGATCTTCGCGCTCTGGCGGCGGCCGTGGCGTTCGCTCGCGTCGGCGGACGGGACGACCCGGAGAACCGTGATCGGGCTCGCGTTCGTCTTCGCGGGGATGAACGTCTGCTTCTACGTCGCGATCGACCGCCTCCCCCTCGGGACGGTGGCCGCGATCGAGTTCCTCCCCGTCGTCCTTCTCGCGGCCGCCGGCGCGCGCACCGGACGGAATGCCTTCGCGCTCGCGCTGGCCGTCGGCGGTGTCTACCTGCTGACCGACGTGCAGCTCGACGGCGAGCCGGTAGGCGTCGCTTTCGCGTTCGCCAACGCGGCTCTCTTCGCCGTCTACATCGTGCTCGCCCACCGTCTTTCCCGGAGCGCCGGGATCGGCAGCCTCGACGGTCTCGCCGCGGCGATGGTCGTTGCCGCGCTCGTCGTGACGCCGATCGCCGGCTCGAGCGCCTTGCCTGCGCTCGCCGACCCCGTTGCGATCGCGGCGGGCGTCGCCGTCGGCGTGACGTCGTCCGTGATCCCCTACGTGTTCGACCAGCTCGCGATGGCGCGTCTGCGCCGGGCGACGTACGCGCTCATGGTCTCGCTCCTGCCGGCGACGGCAACCGTGGTCGGCATCGTCGTGCTCGCGCAGATCCCGAGCGCCGTGGAGATCGCAGGCGTGGCGCTCGTCGTGGCCGCGATGGCCGTGCACCGGGAGGCCGCTGCGGCGTGATCAGGCGAACAGGTCCGGCCCCTACGGAGCGGTCGTTCCCTGGCGGCCGTAGGCGTCGTCGAGGCGGACGACGTCGTCGAGCTCGGGCGTCGAGACCTCCACGACGAGCGTGTCCTCGAGCGCGGAGAGGCGGTGGACGGTGCCCGGACGGAACCGGAAGGTGTCGCCCGGGGCGATCTCCGTCGTCTCGAGCTCGCCGTCCAGACCTCGCCCAGCTCGAGCGTGGCGCGTCCCTCGCGGACGAGCCACGACTCGTCCTTCGTCTCGTGGTACTGGAGGCTCAGCGACTCTCCGGCGCGGACGAAGAGGAGCTTGCCGACGTAGGCGTCGGTCTCCGCCCACACGAGCTCCCAGCCCCAGGGCTTGTCCACGCGCCGCGGGGTCGTCTTGTGCGAGTTGCGTGGCTCCGTCACGTGAAGCGGAGCGCGAGATCGGGGATTCGCTGGTCGGCGCCGATGCGAAGCCCGTGGTCGAGCGCGTTTCCGCGGCCGATCTTCGCACCAGGGCCGACGACCCCGAGGTTCCTGACCTCGCATCCGGGGCCGAGCTCGGCGTCGTCGCCGACGATCGACCCGACGACGGCCGTGGCGGCGCCGATCGCCACGCGCGACCCGATGACCGCGTTCTCGACCAGAGCGCCCCGTGCGAGGCGCGTGCCGGCGCCGACGACGGCGAGGCTCCCCGCGCGCGCGCCGTCCTCCACGACGGCTCCGGGACCGACATAAACGGGCGGCACGAGCCTCGCGCCCGGGTGCACCTTCGCGCTCTCGTCCACGAGCGTGAAGTCAGCCCCGAGCGCGTCGCCCGTCTCCGTGGAGAACGAGCGCTCGAGGACGTCTCGATGCGCCTGGAGATACGCCTCGGGCGTGCCGACGTCGAGCCAGTAGCCCTCGAGCGCAAGCCCGTACACGCTTCCCTCGTCGGCGAGGCGCGGGAACACGTCGCGCTCGATCGACACGGCCCGGTCGCGCGGTACGAGCGAGAGCACCTCCGGCTCGAGTACGTAGACGCCTGCGTTGATGAGGTTCGTGTCGATCTCCTCGGGCCGCGGCTTCTCGAGGAACGTCGAGACGCGCCCGTCGGAGGCGAGCCGGACGAGGCCGTAGCGGCTCGGGTCCGCAACCGGCGTGAGCAGGATCGTCGCCTTCGCGCCCGTGTCGCGATGGAGCTTGACGATCTCCCCGAGATCAGCGTCGCGCAGCGAATCGCCGTTCAGCGCGAAGAACGTCTCGTCGATGCCCTCCTCCGCCGCGAACGCGATGCCCCCGGCCGTCCCGAGCGGCTCCTCCTCGACGCGGTACTCGAGGTCGAGATCGCCGTAGGCCGAGCCGAAGTGCTCCTCGATCTGCGTCGGCAGGTACCCGCACGAGACGATCCCTCGCCGCACCCCGTGCCTGCGGAGATGCTCGAACGTGAACGCGAGCAGCGGCCGGTCGACGAGCGGGAGCATGTCCTTGCGGATCCGCTCGGTCAGCGGCCGCAGGCGCGTCCCCTGGCCGCCGACGAGGACGACTGCAGGCAGGCTCACTCCGACCCCCGCCCGATGCCCTCGTAGGCGAAGCCCTGCGCGCGCAACGTCTCCGGATCGAGCAGGTTGCGTCCGTCGACGATCACGCGGCTCCGCATCCGCTCACCCGCCGCGGCCCAGTCGACCTCGGCCAGCTCCGGCCACTCGGTCACGATGACCGCGGCGTCGGCGCCCTCGACCGCCTCGAGCGGCGAGCCCGCGATGTCGACGCCGTCCAGGTGCGCGTGTCCGTTCGCGACCGGGTCCCAGGCGCTCACCTCCGCGCCCTCCGCGAGCAGGCGGGCCGCGAGCACGAGGCTCGGGGCCTCGCGCATGTCATCCGTGCCGGGCTTGAACGCGAGGCCCAGGATCGCGACCTTCTTCCCGCGGAGCGTGCCCAGGTGCCCCTCGAGCTTCCCGACGACGCGCCGCTTCTGGAGCTCGTTGACCTCGATGACCGCGTTCAGCAGCTGGAAGCTGTACCCCGAGTTCGCGGCGAGCTGCTTCAGCGCCAGCGAGTCCTTGGGGAAGCACGAGCCGCCGTAGCCGATACCCGCGCGGAGGAACGACGGGCCGATCCGGCGATCCAGTCCGATGCCCTCGGCGACCCGGAGCACATCGGCTCCGGTGGCCTCGCACACGTTCGCGATCTCGTTGATGAAGGAGATGCGCGTGACGAGCGCGGCGTTGGCGGCGAGCTTGATCATCTCGGCGGAGGCGACGTCCGCGCGCACGACCGGCGCATCGATTCCTGCGTGCAGCTGCTCGAGGACGTCGGCGTCGCGGGACTCGAACGCGCCGATGACGATGCGGTCGGGATGCATGAAGTCGCGGACCGCCGTGCCCTCGGCCGTGAACTCGGGGTTCGACACGTACCCGACGTTCTCGAGGCCGCGCTCGTCGAGGCGGTGGCGAACGGTCCGCCCCGTACCGACCGGGACGGTGCTCTTCATCGCCAGGACGAGGCGCCGGTCGACCTGAGGCAGCTCGTCGACCACGGTCCAGACCGCAGTCAGATCGGGGTCGCCGGACGGCATCGGCGGCGTGCCCACCGCGACGAAGACGACGTCGACGTCTTCCAGCGCCTCGTCGACGGACGTCGTGAAGGTCAGGCGCTCGCGGTTGCGCTCGAGGAGCTCCTCGAGCCCCTCCTCGTGGATCGGGACGCGTCCCGCACGGAGAGTGTCGATCTTCTCCCCGGCGATGTCGCGCACGACGACGTCGTGGCCGAGTTCGGCGAAGCAGGCGCCGGTCACGAGGCCGACGTAGCCGGCGCCGAAGACCGCGATGCGCATGCGGCTAGCGCGCCCTTCCGAGCGGCCGCAAGCCTTTCGCGATGGCGATCATCGTCTCGTTCGACATGCGGTCGAGCAGCGTGTTGATGACCCAGTAGCGGCCCTTCGGCGTGTTCAGCACGACCATGTGCAGCTTCGGGCCGTTGTAGTAGAGGTCGTAGACGCGCTTGCCGATGCGGCGCGTGAGGCTCTTGTCGCTCAGCACGGGGGCATCTTCCCAGTCGGTCATCTCGATGCCCCAGTACTCGTTCGAGGCCATGCGGTAGACGAGGCGCACCGACTTGTGCTTCCGGTCCTCGTCGATCCAGTGGAGGCGCACGGGGTCCTCGCGGTCCGTCCAGGAGCTCCGCTCGATGACGGCCGGGACCATCAGCGGGAATCGGACCTTGTTGCGCCGCTCGCGCAGGAGGTCGCGCGCGGCGCTCGCTCCCGAGACGACGTTCGGCTTCTCGCGCTTCGGCGTCTGGTCGATCGGGGCGGACGCGAGCGTCTCGTGGTACGTCTGACCGACGACGACCGTGAGCATGGCGCCGTTCGCGAGCGGCGCGATGTCCGCCGGGATCCGCTTCACCTCGGCGGAGCCGAAGAGATTCCCCACCTTCGCCGCCGCCTCGCGCGCTCCGCGCTGCGACGGGTTGAAGTAGACCTGCGTGCGGAAGTACGTGAAGGAGGGCGCGTTCGCCGGCAGGCCGTTCGGCGGGGTCAGGATCTGGTAGCCGCGCTCGCCCAGCTGGGCGCCTGCGCTCGAGGCGGAGCCGGTGCGCCCGTTCCCGTTCAGGACGGTGATCGCCGTGTCGCGTGCCGCTGGCGCGGTGCGCTTCAGCTTGCGCCCCAGCGCCACCGCGGTCGCCTTCTCCGAGGACTCGACGTCGGGGTGCGTGAAGGTCTGGACGGCCCTCCTGATGTTCGAGGAGTCGGTCGTCAGGTCCGTGAAGCCCTCGAGCCCTTCGATGCGCGTCTGGAAGACATGGCCCCGCGGAAGCCCGTAGGCGAAGAACGCGTACGAGAGGACCGTCTTCCCGGAGACGTCCTCCCCACCGCCCTGCGCGACCTCGACGTTCCGCGTGATCGAGTGAACGATCTTCGGCAGCGCCGTCGGGCCGAAGCTGTCCTGGATCTGGCCCTTGATCGCCTTCACGAACTGCTGCTGGCGCGCCACGCGGTAGAGATCGGAGTCCGTATGCCGGTAGCGCGCGTAGGCGAGCGCCTGGCGCCCGGTCAGGTTCTGGTAGCCGGGCCTGAGGTCGATCCTGGCGTAGCCGGACGGGCCGCTGCGATCGTTGAAGTAGCGGCGGTCGACGTCGATCCATGCTCCGCCCAGGCGGTCGACGATGTCGATGAAGCCGAGGAAGTCGACCGTGATCAGGTAGTTGATGTCGAGGTTCGTGAGGTTCTTGACCGTCTGCAGGGAGCCGCGCGGCCCGCACGTCGCGTAGGCGTGCGCGATCTTGTCGAAGTACGGCGTCCGGCCGGGGCAGCGGATCTCGACCCGCATGTCGCGCGGGAACGACAGCAGCGAGATCGAGTCGGTCTGCGGGTCCGCCCGGAGGAGCATCAGCGTGTCCGAGCGCGACGCCGCGCCCTTGCCCTCGGCGACGCGGTGGTCGGAGCCGATGACGAGCGCGACGGCCGGCTGCCCGGGCGCCGGGATGTCGAGCTGCTTCGCCGCCTTCTTCACCGCCGGCGTCTTCGCGGCAACGGCGGCGACGGACTCGTGGAAGTAGAGGTACGCCCCACCCGCCGAGCCGACCATGAACACGAGCGCGGCGATGCCGAGCCAGGAGAGAACGCGGCCGATCTGGCCCATGCGGGACCGGGTATGGGCCTCCTGCCGGTACAGGGAAACGGGGGAGACGGCGCCGGGCGGGAACACCGGCTTCCCGTTGCCGTTTGGCGCCGCGCGCCCGAGGCCTCTCTTCAGGGTCGTACGCACAGAAAGTTTGCTAGCGGGCAGACGCCCGCCATGGGCGCCAGCGTCG
This sequence comes from uncultured Actinomycetes bacterium, assembly GCA_963793035.1. Classification (GTDB taxonomy): domain Bacteria; phylum Actinomycetota; class Thermoleophilia; order Gaiellales; family Gaiellaceae; genus GMQP-bins7. Next base: position 835,286 of record CAWBYI010000007.1, on the reverse strand, counting down.
GAGGATACCTGCCGTCTCGGCCGGGCATGCTCCCGCAGCCGCCTCAAGGCGTTGGCTCGCGGTTACGCGTGCTTCCGGCAGGCGGACACGGCTGCGGCCCGCGCCGCGACGCGCTGGTGGCTTCCCTCCTCCTCGATCGCCTTCCGGATCGTCCGCGCCATCAGCGCCTGGCCGTCGGTATCGAGGTGGATCGCGTCGTACGTCAGTCCCGGCCGGTTCGAGACCTTCGCCCAGTCGGCGAGGACGACGTCCGAAGTCCGCGTGTCGAGCAGCCGTAGCCGCTCGTTCACGTAGGGGAAGTACCACGAGTACTTGTCGAACTGCCAGCGGGAGCTCACGGGGACGACGCTCCGGCGCGGCGTGCGAAGGGTGACCCACACGATCTGCTCGGCGCCTTGCTTGCGAAGCGTCCGGACGAGCTTGGTCACGCTCCGGTCGAACTCCTGCGCCCAGTGCCGGTAGTTCTTGCGCCCCCGCTCCCAGAGCGAGTTGTAACCCACCCCGACGATCGCAAGCGGCGCGATGCGGGTCGCTCCGACGCGGATGTCCTCCTCGATCCTGGGCACCATCACCGCGGCCCGGCCGAGCACGTCCACCTGCCAGCCCCGGAGGTTAGCCCGGACGCTCTGAACGCCTCCCAGCAGCACCGAGTCGACGAGCAGCGACGCACGCCGGCCCGCGAGCCAGCTCGGGGAGTCGACCTGGATGCTCGCGATGCACTCCTCGACCGCGGCCTGGCCCGGGTCCTGCCTCGACTGCGCCACTGCGATGCCGGCGCCGATCAGAGCGCCCGCGGCGACGGCGAGCGCGACGATCTGCCGACGGCGGACGGCTCGGCGACGGGCGCGTCTCCGTTCGTCCCGGGCTCCGGACGGTCTCGCGCTCACGTCAGGCTCCCTGTCGCAGCCCCGGGACGACGGCGTGGAGCGCGTCCGCGAGGAATGCGATCTCGTCGGGCGTGCCGGCCGTGATCCGGAGCGCGTTCGGCGCGCCGAACGAGCCGAGCGGCCTCACGATGACGCCGCGGCTGAGAAGCGCCGCGTTGAGCGACGGCGCATCGTCCACCTCGACGAAGACGAAGTTCGCGACGGCAGGCTCGACCGGGTCGAGACCCGCATCGCGAAGCGCCGCGACGAGCAGCCCCATCGCCTCGCGGTTTGCCGTACGCCTCCGCGCGATCTCTTCGGTGTCGTCGAGGCTCGCCAGCGCTGCTTCCTGCGCGACCGACGTGACGTCGAACGCGCGCCGCACCTTGGAGATCGACGTGATGACGTCCTCCGACCCGATCCCGTACCCCACGCGCAGCGCGGCGAGGCCGTAGATCTTCGAGAACGTCCGTAGGCCGAGCACACGCCGTCCGGCCTTCGCGTACTCCTCGATCGCATCCGGGTAGTCCGGGTCGTCGATGTACTCGAAGTACGCCTGGTCGACGACCGTGAGCACATGGGGCGGGACGGCGTCGAAGTACGCGTCGAGCTCCGCGCGCGTCGTCGTCGTCCCCGTTGGGTTGTTCGGCGCCGACACGAAGACGAGCTTCGTCCGGGGCGTGATCGCCTCGAGGATCGCGTCCAGGTCGAAGCGGTACGAACGGAGCGGGACCCTGATCGGGTTCGCGCCGAGCTTCAGCGGGTCGATGACGTAGCTGGCAAACGAGGGCCAGCCGGTCACGATGTCGTCTCCGGGATCGAGCGTCGCGAGCGCGATGTAGCCGATCACCGCGTCCGCGCCGGCGCACACGGTGACCTCCTCGAAGCGGACGTCGTGCCGCTCGGCGAGCGCCCGCCGGAGGCGGTAGGCGCCGCCGTCCGGGTACCGGTTCAGCTCGAGCGTCGCGCGCTCGATCGCCTCGAGCGCAGCCGGGAACGGGCCGTACGGCCCCTCGTTCGAGGCGAGCTTGACGACCCGCTCGAGCCCCAGCTCGCGCTGGACCTCCTCGACGGGCTTTCCCGGCTCGTACGCGACGAGCCCCGCGAGGGCGGGACGGATGAGGTTCGGATCGGCTGCCGCGAGCGGGTCTGGCGTCACTCGGCGAAGCCGGGCTCGTGCACCGTCGTCCCGAGCTCCGCCTCGAGCTCGTCCGCGAACTCCTCCAGGCCCAGCTCCTCTGCCTCCGCGTTGCCGTTGCGGCGCAACGCAACCGCGAGGACGGCGGCCAGGACGCCTGCGGAGACGATCCCGAGAGCGACGAAGGCGACGATCTTCAGCGTGTGCCGCTGCCGCTTCCGCCGCTGCTGGAGCGCCTTCCAGGTGATGAACCCGAGGAGCGCGTTCCTCCTGTTGAAGATGGTCACCCTCGGAGGGTAACGCAGGGGCCCTACTTGCGCCGGGGTGGAAGGTCCACTGCTCGGTCGAGCGCGACCTGGCCGGCGATCTTGAGGCCCTCCCCGAGCGTCGGGTGGGCCGCCATCCCGTCGGCGACCGTCTCGATCGTGGACTCCGCGTCGAGCGCGACGACCGCCGCCTCGATCAGGTCCGTGGCGTGCGGCCCGACGATCACGACGCCGAGAAGCTCGCCGTACGTCGTCTCGTGGATCGTCTTCACCCAGCCCGAGGCCTCCCCGGACATGACCGCACGTGCGTTCGCGACCCAGGGGAAGCGGCCGACCGCGACGTTCTCACCGTGCTGCTCGCGCGCCTGCTCCTCGGTCAGCCCGACGCCCGCGATCTCGGGGTCGGTGTAGATCGGCCGGGGAACCGCGGGATCGCCGACGGCCGCCTCGTGACCGGTCGCGTTCTCTGCGGCGACCTCGCCCTCGCGGAAGCCCGTGTGTGCGAGCTGCCAGTAGCCGGCGACGTCGCCGGCCGCGTAGATGTGCGGCACCGACGTGCGGCGGTGGTCGTCGGTCCCCACGCCGGCCCGCTGGTCGAACGTGACGCCGGCCTCTTCGAGCCCGATCCCGTCCACGAGCGGCGCGCGCCCGACGGAGACGAGCATGAGATCGCACTCCACGGTCTCGCCCTCGCCGAAGTGCACGACGAGGGCCGAGCCTGTGTCTTCCACCTGCTTGCACTGCTTGCCGAGGTGGAGCGTGATCCCGCGCTTCGTGAACGCCTTCTGGAGCTCCTTCGTCGCGTCGCCGTCTTCCTGCGGGATCAGGCTGTCGAGCATCTCGACGACCGTCACCTCGGTCCCGAAGCGCTGGAAGATGGACGCGAACTCGCAGCCGATGATCCCACCGCCGAGCACGACGAGGCGCCGCGGCACCTCGGTCTGGGAGAGGAGGCCGGTGGAGTCGACGCAGCGGGGGGAGTCGAGGCCCGGGATCGGCGGCCGCATCGGGTAGGAGCCCGTCGCGACAATCGCGTTCGCGAACGTGACGTCCTCCTGTCCCTCGACCGCGATCGTCTTCGCGTCGGTGAAGCGTCCGTCGCCCTGCGCCCAGGTGACGCCGTTCGCCTTGAAGAGCGACGCGACGCCGCCGGTCATCTGCTTGACGACGCCGTCCTTCCACGCGTTCGCCTGGGTGAAGTCGAGCGACGGCTCCTCCGTGATGACGCCGAGCTTCGGGTCGATCTCGCGAGCGGCATGGAGGGCGTGTGCCGTCTGCACCCAGGCCTTCGTCGGAATGCAGCCGACACGGACGCAGGTCCCGCCGAGGGCCGGCTCGCGCTCGACGCAGACGACGCGCGCGCCGAGCTGCGCCGCGCGAATCGCCGCCGTGTACCCGGCAGGGCCGCCTCCGAGGACGGCGACGTCACATTCCATCGTTCTCCACTCCCCTCGCTCGACTGCCGGCGATCCTAGCGACGCGGGTCAAAGCTCCCGACGCATGGTCACGCTGTCGCCGCCGTCCTCGTGCACCCGCGTGAAACCGTGCTTCTCGTAGAACGCGAGCAGCGCCTCGTCGTCGGACGGCACGCTGAGGCTCAGGGCGCGATACCCCTCACTACGCGCCCGCTCGAGGAGCGCGTCGAGGAGCGCTTCACCGAGCCCCCTTCCGCGCCGGTTGGGAACGACGGCGATGGCGAGCTCTGGCGTCTCCTCGTCCACGAACCCGTAGCCCTGGTGCTCGCGTGTGAAGAGGCGATACCAGGCGGCGCCGACCGGGAACCCGTCCTCGACGGCGATGAGCGCCGTGTCACCCGGCTTCCCCCAGCCCTTCACGTAGCGGGCGACGGGACCGGGCTCCTCGCCGGGCTCGCGCTCGCGCCAGTAGTACGCGTGGTGGAGCATGTCCCGGAGGAACCGGACGTCCTGGCGTCCCCCGCGGCGGATGACCATGCGCTACAGCGCCAGCGCAGGCGCCTCGACGTACGCCTTGACCGTCTGCAGGAACTCCGCGCCCTCCGAGCCGTCGATCGCGCGGTGGTCGCACGTCAGCGTCATGGTCAGCGCGGGAACCACTACGAGCTCGCCGTCGAGGACGATCGGCCGGTCCTCGATCGAGCCGACCGCCAGGATCGCGACCTGCGGCGGGTTGAGGACGGCGACGAACTGGTCGATGCCGTACATCCCGAGGTTCGAGATCGTGAAGGTCCCGTCCTCGAGGTCCTGGAGCTGGAGCTTGCCCTCGCGGGCGCGGCCGACGAGATCGGCCCGGACGACGGCGATGTCCTGGACGGACCTCGCCTGCGCGTCGCGGACGACCGGGACGACGAGCCCGTTCGGCGTCGCGACGGCGATGCCGACGTTCGCGGTCGGGTAGCGGCGGATCTCGCCCTCGACGAACTGCGCGTTGACCGGCCGGTGCCGCATGAGCGCGCCCGCGACGAGCCGCGTCAGCACGTCGTTGACGGTCGGCTTCACGTCGCCCTCGCGCATGAGCTCGACCAGCCGCTCGCGCGTCGCGACGAGCTCGGACGCGTCGGCGACGACGGTGAGCTGGAAGACGGGCGCCTCCCAGGCCTCGGTCAGCCGGCGCGCGATCGTCTTGCGGATCGAGGTGAGCTGCACGACCTCGACCTCTCCCGGGGCAGCGGCGGGAGCAGCGCGGCGCCTTCGCAGGCGCTGCCGCGGCCTTCTCGACGTCCTCGGCGATGACGCGGCCCTCGGGCCCGGTTCCGCTCAGCGTGGCCAGGTCGATGCCGCGCTCGCGCGCGATGCGACGCGCGAGCGGCGACGCCTTCACGCGCTCGCCGGGCTCGCGCTGGGCCGGCTCTGCGGGTGCGGAAGCGGGCGCAGTCGCAGCTCCGTCTCGCCCCACCGTTGCCTTGTGTCACATCGACACTAGGCGCCTCGGCTGCCGCGGCCTCTTTCTCGGTCACTTGGCCCTCGCTCGCTGCAGCAGGCTGCTCGCCCTCATCGGACGGCTTGCTCGGCGCCTCGACGGCGACCTCCTCGCCCTCGGCGCCGATGACGCCGACCGTCGTCCCGACGTCCACCTCGCCGTCGGGCACGACGATCTTGAGCAGCACGCCGTCGGCTTCCGCCTCGACCTCCTGCGTGACCTTGTCCGTGTCGAGCTCGTAGAGCGGCTCGCCCTTCGCGACCTGGTCGCCTTCGGACTTGAGCCAGCGCACGATCGTCCCGGCCTCCATCCCCTGGCCGAGCCGCGGCAGCTTGACCTCGACCGCCACGCGCCCCCTACGCCCTCGCGACGGTGCGCCGGATCGCGTCGAGCACGTCGGCCGCGTGCGGCACCACGTGCTCTTCCATCACGGGCGCGAACGGGAGTGGAGTGAACTTCGCGCCGACGCGCTCGATCGGCGCATCGAGGTAGTCGAAGGCGCCGTGCTGGATGACGGCCGTGAGCTCGGCGCCGAAGCCGCCGCGCGTCACCGCCTCGTGGGCGGTCACGGCACGCGTCGTCTTCCGGACCGAGGAGATGATCGTCTCCTCGTCGAGCGGCTGGAGCGTGCGCGGGTCGACGACCTCCACGGAGATGCCGTCCTTCTCCGCCTCTTCCGCGGCCGCGAGCGACTCGTGCACGAGCCGGCCCGTCGCCACCACGGTCACGTCCGTGCCCTCGCGGTGGACCCTGCGCCTTGCCGAGCGGGATCGGCTCGAGCTCCTCGGGGACCTCACCCTTGATCGGGTAGAGCGTGCGGTGCTCGAAGAAGACGACCGGGTTCTCGTCGTAGATCGACGACCAGAGCAGGCCGCGGACGTCCTCGGGCGTCGAGGCGAAGACGACCTTCAGGCCGGGAACGTGCACGAACCAGGACTCGACCTGCTGCGCGTGCTGCGCGCCCGGCGACCAGCCGGCGCCGCCCTGCGTCCTGATCGTGAGCGGCACCTTCAGCTGGCCTCCCGACATCGTCCGGTGCTTCGCCGCCTGGTTGACGAGCTGCTCCATCGAGAGCGTGAGGAAGTCCTCGTACATGATCTCGACGATCGGGCGCAGGCCCTGCATCGCGGCGCCGATGCCGCTGCCGACGATCGCCATCTCGGAGATCGGGGTGTTGCGGACGCGCTTCGGCCCGAACTCCTCGAGCAGGCCCTGGGTGACCGCCATGGAGCCGCCCATCTCGGCGATGTCCTCGCCCATGATGAAGACGCGGTCGTCCTCGCGCAGCGCGCGCGCAAGCGCGTCGCGCACTGCCTCCCGGTACGTGATCTCAGGCATAGACGTACTTGAGCGCGTCTTCCGGCTTCGGGTCCGTGCCGGCCTTCGCGAACTCGACCGACGCCTCGACCTCGGCCGTCACCTCGCAGTCGATCGCCGCGAACTCGTCGTCGGAGAGCTCGAGGCGCGCGCGCAGGAGGTCGATCGGGTCCTTCGTCTCCCGCGCCTCCTGCAGCTCCTCCTTGTCGCGGTAGATCTGCGGGTCGCCGACGTAGTGGCCCGTGAGCCGGTACGTGCGCAGGTGGAGGAGCACCGGGCCCTTGCCGGAGACCGCGTGCTCGCGCGCAGCGAGCGCGGCGAGGTACACGGCCTCCACGTCCTGCCCGTCGGCCTCGATGAGCTTCATGCCGTACGCATGGGCGCGCTTGCCGAGCTCGTCCACGGGGAGCGGCAGGTGCTGCTTCGCCGGCGTCGACTCGGCCCAGCCGTTGTTCTCGAGCACGAACATCGCCGGCACCTTCCAGAGCTGGCCGAGGTTCAGCGACTCGTGGAACGTCCCCGTGTTCGTAGCGCCGTCACCGAAGAACGCGACCGCGACGCGCGGCTCGTTCCGCCACTGAAACGCGAGCGCTGCACCGACGATCCCGGGGATCCCACCCGCGACGACGGCGTTGGCGCCGAGGTTCCCGACCTCGACGTCGTAGAGGTGCATCGAGCCGCCATAGCCGTGCGAGCAGCCCTCGACCTTCCCGTAGAGCTCCGCCATGACCCGCTCGATCGACGTGCCCTTGGCGATGGCATGGCCGTGCGCGCGGTGCGTCGACGCGATGACGTCGTCGCGCTCGAGCGCGGCGCAGACCCCGACCGCCGTCGCCTCCTCGCCGATCGCGACGTGCAGGAACCCGGGCAGCTCGCCCGCGCGGAACCGCTCCTCGACCTTCTCCTCGAAGCGGCGGATCAGCAGCATCTCGCGGAAGAAGCGGCGAAGCACCTCTTCCGACACGCCACGGCCGCCGGGACCGGCCTTCTCCTCTACGGTCGCCATCGAGCGGCCATTATGCTCATCGCGGTTCGGTCGGGTTCGGCTCATCGTTTGCTTCGGATCCGAGCCGGTACCCCTTGTCCGATGCAGGTTTCCGGCCGCACCGGAATCGCGGCTGCCGGGCTGAGCCTGGTCATCGTCGGGCTCGTGCTCCTGGCCGTCGCCTCGGCGCTTGGGATCCAGGAGCTCGGCCGCCGCGCGCCTCCGCGTCCCCGAGAAGCGGATCGCGGCCGCGTCCGCCGCCGGAGTCGTGGCTCGTCACGTGCGCCGGTAACCGGTTCCGCCTGGCGACTAAGCTGACCGCCGATGCGGGCGGTCGACCAGTGGGCGCGGATCGCAGAGACCCTTCCTGAACGCTGGGAGGAGGCTCGCCTCGCGTTCGCGCCGGAGGATCCCGGATCGCTCGCGGCAGCGGCCGCCGTCCTCGCACCGCTCGGGCCGGGGCGCGGGCTCGACAGCTTGCGCTTCCACGTGCGGCCCTCCGGAGGCCCGTCGGGGGTCGAGTCCGTCCGGAACCTCATGTCGCGCCTCGACGCCAAGCGGATCTGGGGCGCGCTGAGCCTCGTCGACGTGCAGGCGCCCGAGCGCGAGAGCCCTGCGGCTCGGAGCCACGAGACTCTGGCCGGGGCACAGGCGCCGACACGTGAGCTCGTCGCGATATGGGAGGACGAGCTGGCGAAGCTTCCTCCCGACTGGAGCGATCTGCTCTGCGAGCTCGAGCTCGACTCGAGCGACTTCCTCGCCCGCGCCGCCTTGCTCGGCGCGCCGCTCAACCCGACCCGCGTGCCGGGCGCGCTCGCGCTCCGCTTCCGCGTCGGCCGGAACGGCTACGGAACGTCGCCGACGATGACGCGCCGCTGCTTCGAGCGCATGGACGCCGAGGGCATCACGGGCCGGATCCGCAGTCTCAACGTGCTCGCCAACGTCGGGAACGTCGCGACGCAGGGCCCGGTCTGGCGCGTCGCCGGACGCGCGGTCTAGCGCGTCCGGCGAGCTCACTCATCTCAACCACTCCCTGCGCGCTTCATCTGCTTCGGGGCGTACCGCTTCAGCTGGGCGACCGACTCGGCCTTCGTGATCAGCCCCCAGTTCCCGACGCCCGCCGTGTTCACGGACATCCCCCACACCGTGCCGCCCTTCCTGACCCAGAGCTGGCCCTCGTTGTCCTCGCGCGCGAGGACCGCAACCTGCTCGTCGCCGTACCTCGGCAGGCTGACCTTTCGCTCGCCGGCCAGGTCGGCGCGCTGCTGGCGGAAGGCCACGGTCGCGAGCCGGGGGCTCATCACGATCGCCCAGCTCATGACGTCGAGCATCTGCGAGCCGCCCTTGACGCGGTAGGTGACGAAGTAGCTCCACTGCTGGGCGCTCCGGTCCGCCTGCTTCATCGTCTGGCGAGCCCCTGCCGGGAAGTCGGACTTCTGCAGGACGAGAGTCTTCGGGTCCGTCGCGCTTCGTGCGGCCGTTGCGCCCGTCGCGAGCGCAGCTGCGACGAGAAGCGCGAGCCCTGCGAGAACCACTCGTGCGGTCATCGTTGCCTCCTCGGGTCGTCGGAAGAGAGGAACACGAGCCCGACCTGGTGCTCGGTCAGCTCGCCCGTGTCGCTGATCAGGAAGCTCGAGGTGATGCGGCCCGAGGCCGACTCGAGCTCGCCCGAGCCGCCGTCGATGTCGCAGATCGCGCTCGCGAGACGGAGTCCGGGCTCGGGTGAGGGCTCGATCACGCCGCGCCCGTGCGAGCGGAAGCGGAGCGCGCCGCCCGAGCCGAACGCGACGGTGCCCGCGAGCTCGAACGCGTCCCCGTCGAGAAGCGTCACACGCGCCTCGAGCAATGCCTCGCCGTCCTTCCCGACGGCGTCGCACGGTGCGCTCGCACGGGTCAGGAGCACGGAAGGCTCGAGCGGCGTCGCGTGGCCTCGGAACTCGAGCGAGTAGGTCGTCATCACCCGACGATCCTGCGCCAGGACTCGCCGCGACCGCTTCGGGGGGTTCCCTGGTCCCGGCTCCGCCTGCGCCGAACACAGAGCGGGCCGGGATGCGACCCGGCCCGCTCTCGTCGCCATCGAGGTGCTTCGGTTCAGGAAAAGCCGCCGATCCTCATGACCATCACCTGAGCCTGGTCGACGCTGTCCGAGGCCTGCGAGCTGCACCAGACGCTGACCTGACCGCCACCCGGCAGGTGCGCGCCGCCGTTCATCGAGAGCGACCTACGTACCTGGTCGTCCTCGGGAATCACCCTCCGGTCGGCCGCCCACCCGATCACGTTGGCGCCGCTTCGAAGCTCGCAGACCAAGTCGCGGATGACGTCGCTCGACGCGAACCCGCCGTCGGCGGTGGCATTGACGGTGGCGACGACGGCCCAGTCACCGGCCGGGAGGTCCTTCGTAACGACGTGCGTGAAGCTGTTGCCGATGCTCGTCGACGGGTGCCGGCGTGATCGCGAACGTGACCGTCGAGACTCCCGGCGGCCCCGCAGGTCCCGGCGGTCCCGCAGGTCCCTGCGTACCTGAGGGTCCAGCCGGGCCTTGGGCCCTGGATCGCCCTTGTCCCCCTTCGGCCCTTGCGCGTTCCACGCGAGAGTCTTCTCCTTGGTCGTGCACTTCTGCGCCGCGTCCGCGTCGATCACGCGCAGCGTGCCGCCGAACTGCTTGTAGCAGCCATGGATCACGCCGTTCGCAGACGGGATCGCGGCTAGCGCCCCGCTCACGGCGATCGCGCCCAATGCGACCACCCCGAGCGACAGCCACTTCTTCATCGTGTTCCCCCTTGTCGTTCGCTGACTCCGACTTCGACCATCGTGGGGCCAGCGGCGGCAGACCGCTTCGGGGAGTTCCCTAGTCGGGACGCCTCGACCGAAGTACGCTCAGCCGGTGTTGGTCGGGCGCGACGAGGAGCGCGCCGAGATCGAGGCGCTGCTCGAAGGGGCACGGCGTGGGCGGAGCGGCGTCCTCGTCCTTACCGGCGAGGCGGGGATCGGGAAGAGCGCGCTGCTCGAGCACGCACGCGCGCAGGCGACCGGCATGCGGATCCTGGAAGCAAGCGGCGTCGAGTCCGAGTCCGACCTTCCGTACGCCGCGCTCCACGCGCTCCTGCGGCCCGTGCTCGACGGGATCGAGGCTCTCCCGGAGCGGCAGCGGCGCGCGCTCGGCACGGCGCTCGCGCTGGAGGACGCAGACGAACCGGACCGGCTCGCGACGTCGGCCGGCGTGCTCACGCTGCTCGACGAGGTCGCGGGCGAGCAGCCGCTCCTCGTGCTGGTCGACGACGCGCACTGGATCGACCGCGAGTCGGCCGAAGTCATCGCGTTCGTCGCGCGTCGGACCGCGGGCATCGAGCTCGCGCTGCTCGCGGCCGTACGCACCGGAGAGCGGAGCGTCTTCGACTTCGGAGAGCTGCCGACGCGCGGCGCTCGAGCCGCTCTCCGATGACCAGTCGCTCGAGCTGCTGCACGCTCCGGCACGGCGCGGCGATCGAGTCGGGCGCCGCGCGCAAGCTCGCTGAGCTCAGCGCCGGCAATCCGCTTGCGCTGATCGAGCTCCCGACGGCGCTCTCACCCGAGCAGCTTCGAGGGCCAGGCGCCACTCCAGGATCCGCTGCCGGTCGCGGCGCGGAATCGAGCAGGCCTTCCTGCGGCGGATCGACCACCTTCCGGCCGAGACCCGCGTCTCGCTCGCTCGTCGCCGCCGCCGGGCCGGAGCGTCCCTGGCGGAGACGATCCAGCGAGGCGTCGCAGCTGCCCTCGGGGCGGCTCGCTTGCGAGCCGCGGAGGCCGCAGTCGCTCGTCCGCGTCGAGCAGGACCGCGTGCACTTCGCCCACCCGCTGCTCCGCTCGGCCGTCTATCACGCGGCAGATCGCGTCGCTTCGCCGACGAGGCCCACGAGGCACTCGCAGCAGCACTCGCCGACGAGCCCGACCTGCAGCGCGTGGCAGCTCGCCGCCGCAGCCTGGAGGCGCCCGACGAGCCGACCGCCGCCGCGCTCGAGGCAGGCGGCCGAGCGGGCGGTCAGCCGCGGCGGGCATGCCGCCCGCGCCCGAGCGCTCGAGCGCGCCGCCGAGCTCTCGCCGGATCCGGCCGAGCATGCGCGACGCATGTGCGCTGCCGCCCAGGCGGCGTTCTGGGCCGGCGACAGCCGGCACGCCATCGCGTCTGCGAGCGAGCGCTGCCGCTGGTGCAAGACCCGCTCCTTCGAGCCGACCTCGTCCACCAGCTCGCCGCGGTGGCGGGCTGGCAGGAGGACTCAGGCGATCCTGCTCGACCTTCGCGACGGAGGCGTCGCGCGTGGAGAGTCTGGATGCCGATCGCGCGGCGAAGTTGCTCCTCATGCTCCTGGACCGTACGCTGGGGCGTCTCGACTACGACCGCCAGGCATGCGGTCGCGAGCTCAGAGCAGCACGAATTCGTCGACGCCTCGGCGCCGTGGTGGCGTCCACGAGTGGCCCTCGGCATGCCTCGCCGCGGCACTTCCTGGCGGCAGGCGACGCCAAAGCGCGCACGCGCTCTACGACAAGACACTCGAACCGGATCTCGATCGCCGTCGCGGCTTTCTTCGCCGAGTCGATCATCTGGCACGAGCGCTACGACGACGCACGCCGTGCCTCGCGGCCTCGCTCGACCTCGGCCGGAGCGACGGGAACGTCCTGCGTGTCGCCCACTGCCAGGGCGTCCTCGCGATCGCTCGAGCTCGCCCTCGGCGACCTCCGGCGCGCGCGGGCGCTCGCGAGCGACGCGCTCGGTCGCGCACAGACGCTCGACGTGGACTTCCTGGATCTCCGTCGACCTCGTCACGCTCGCGACGATCGACGCGTTGCAGGGTCGCGACGACTGCCTGCCGCGAGAACGTCGCTGCCGTCCTCGACCTCCTGCCCCCGGACCGGAACCACGACATCGCACTGAGCGCGCGCATCGCCCTCGGGCTGCTCGCGACCTCGCGCGGCCGCTTCGAGGAGGCGGTCGCGACGCTCGAGCCGATCCACGCGCGGGTCTCCGCGTCCGGCCTCATGGAGGTCTGGCGCTATCCGTACCAGCCGAACCTGGTCGAGGCGTACGCGCGGCTCGGTCGCACCGACGAGGCCGCACCGTCCTCGACTGGTTCGAGGAGCGAGCGCTAGGCCGCCGGGAGCCGCATTGGGCTCGCCGCCGCCGCCCGCTGCCGCGGCCTGCTCGCGCCGACCGACGAGATCGACGCTGCGTTCGAGCTCGCCCTCGACCGGCACAACGACGTCCCGTCTGCGTTCGAGCGCGCACGCACAGAGCTGGTCTACGGCGAGCGCCTGCGGCGCGCGAACCGAAGGAAGGACGCGCGTGCGCCTCTACGTGCCTCGCTCGAGGTGTTCGACGGGCTCGCAGCGGTGCCCTGGAGCGAGCGCGCTCGGGCAGAGCTCCGGGCGACGGGCGAGCGCCTTGCGCCGCGGGCCGAATCGACCTCGAGCGCCTGACGCCGCAGGAGCTCCAGATCGCGACCCTGGTCGCCGAGGGGCTGACGAACCGCGAGATCGGCGCGCAGATCTTCCTGAGCCCGAAGACGGTCGAGTACCACCTGACGCACGTCTACCGCAAGCTCGATCTCCACTCCCGTGCCGAGCTCATCAAGCGGTTCGCGACAGAGAGTCGCGAGCTCGAGGGAGCCAGCCCCTAGGAGACGATCCGCGCCGATCCGCGCATACCTGCGCGGGCGTGCGGGTCGCAGAGGTATCGGAGCGTGCCGGTTCGCGCGAGCCTCACTCTCCACGTCTGCGTGCCGACGTAGCCGACCGTGGTCTTCTTGTTGAAGCCCGGTGCGATGAGATGGACGTTGTGGGCGCGCGAGCGGTCGCGGACGGTGACGCGGTACGTGCCCTTCCGGAGCGTCCTGACCGCCCTTCCGGTGGCGGTCTTGAGCGTGATCACCGGGGCCGGCCCCGCGGTGACGACGAGCTTCGTCTTGGCCGTCACCGTGCCCGGCGGCGGCGGAGGCGGAGTGGGCGACGGCGGAGGCGGCTGCTGCTGCGGGTTGCCGACGACGACCTGGCCGCGCAGGTCGGGATGCGGATCGCAGGCGTACACATAGACCCCGTCCCTGAAGGTGACCGTCCACGTCACCTTTCCGGTGAACGTCACGTCCGTGCGCTCGTCGACTCCCGGCCCCCGGAGATGGAACGAGTGGAAATCGGAGCGGTCGTCGACGTTGATCGTGTACGTGCCCGGGTTGAGCTGCGTGACGCGGTTCCCCTGTGCGTCCGTGAGCGTGATCGTGAACTCGGGGCCTACGACGCCCGTCAGCGTCGGGTTCTGCGCGGGTGCGGCCGCTCCGTCGGCGACTCCGAGGAGCACGGCGGCGGAGAGCGCGGCAAGGACGACGAGGGCGCGACTCATCGGTTGTGTGTACGCGAAGGCCGCGACATCGGATTGCATTACGCGCGAAGCTCGGCGCCGAACCTCGTCGCGAGCGCCTCGACGATCTGCCCACGGAGCTCGGCGGCCTCCTCATCAGTGAGCGTCCGCTCGGGCGACTGGAAGGCGAGATGGATCGCCACCGACTTGCGGCCCTCCCCGACCTGGTCGCCGCGGTAGACGTCGAACACGCGCGCCTCGCGAAGGAGCGGCCCGCCTGCCTCGCGAGCCGCGTCGACGAGCCCACCCACCTCCACGTCCTCGTCCACCGCAACCGCGATGTCCTGGTTGACGGCCGGGTACGTGATCACGTCGTCGTACACGGTCCGCTCCGGGACCTGCGAGAAGAGGGTGTCCAGATCGAGCTCGAATGCGCCCCACGTCCCTTCGAGGAGCGTCGGGTGCAGCTCGCCCAGCACGCCGGCCTCCGTCTTCGCGGTCTTGCCCGGGTGCAGCAGCTGGTGGGTGGAACGCTCGACGCGGAGCTCGAGCTTCAGCGCGTCGTAGAGCGTCTCGAGGACTCCTTTGGCCGCGGCGTAGCCGCCGGCCACGATCACGCCCAGGCGCCACCGCTCCTCCGGCAGCTGCTCGCCCGACGGCAGGTAGATCCGGGCGATCTCGAAGAGCCCGCGCGAGTCTGCCCCGACGTCGATGCCGGTGCGCACCGCGCTGACGAGGCCCGGCAAGAGGGTCGTCCGGAGCACCGCCTGATCCGAGGTCATCGGATCGGGAAGCCGGATCGCGTCCGGGCTCGGGTCGCTCGCCGCGAGGCTCCACGTGTACGCCTCCGAGAGCCCGGCGCCGACGAGCACGTCTTCCGTGAGCCGCCGAAGCAGCTGGCTCGGGCTCAACCGTCCGCGGACGTGGCGCCGCTTCGGCAGCGTAAGCGGCACGCGGTCGAGCACCGGTCGCGCGACCTCCTCGACGAGGTCGATCTCGCGCGCGACGTCGCGCACTCGCCAGGTCGGCACCGTCACGTCCCAGTCGGGGGAGACCTCGAAGCCGAAGCCCTCGAGCGTCCTCCGTTGCTCGTCCGGCGGGACGTCGAGGCCGATCAGAGAGCTCGCGCGCTCCGGGCGGAGATGGACGACCGGCCGCTCCGGGAGCGTGCCCTGGACGTCCGTCGAGCCCGTCATGCGTGCGCCCGCAAGGTCGACGATCAGCCGGCTCGCGAGCTTCGCAGCCGGATCCGCGAGATACGGATCGACGCCCTTCTCCCAACGGTTCGACCCGGCGGTGCGGAGCGCGTGGCGCTCCGAGCTTGCGAGGATCCCGAGCGGCTCGAAGTTCGCGGCCTCGAGCAGCACCTCGGTCGTCTCGTCCGTGACCTCGGTCTCCTCGCCGCCCATGATCGCGGCGAGAGCGACCGCACGCTCCGCGTCGGCGATCACCAGGTCTTCGGGTACGAGCTCGCGCGCCACGCCGTCGAGCGTCCGCACCTCCTCGCCGGAACGTGCGCGCCTGACCACGATCCGTCCCTCGGCGAGCTTCGACCGGTCGAAGGCATGCAGCGGGCTGCCCCAGACGTGCATGACGTAGTTCGTCACGTCGACGACGTTCGAGATCGAGCGCATGTCCGCGAGGTGAAGCCGGGCGCGCAGCCACTGGGGCGACGGGCCGACGGTCACGTCGCGGAAGACGCGGCCGATGTACCGGGGGCAGCGCTCGAGATCCTCGACCCGGACGTCCACCGGCTCCTCGTCGACGACAGCGGGATCGTCGACCTCCGGGAGGTGGAGCTCGCCGTCGAGCAGCGCCGCGACCTCGCGTGCGATCCCGACCATGGAGAGCAGGTCGACACGGTTCACGGTCGGAATCGTGTCGAGGACGCGGTCGCGGATCGGAAGCACGTCCACGAGCGGCCGGCCCGGCTCGAGCCCGTCCTCCAGAAGCATGATCCCGGCGTGGTCGTCGCCGAGGCCGACCTCGTCCTCGGCGAGGATCATCCCCCGCGAGTGTTGGCCCCGCAGCTCGCGCTCGTCGAGCGGGACGTCGAGGATCGGCAGGTACGCGCCGGGAAGCGCGACCGCCACCGTTGCCCCCGCCTCGAAGTTCCATGCACCGCAGACGATCTGCCGGGCGTTCCCCTCCCCCACGTCGACCTGGCACACGCGCAGCCGGTCGGCGTTCGGGTGCGCCTCGACCTCGAGCACGCGGCCGACGAGGAAGCGGCCGAGGTTTCCGTCCAGGTCGGGGACGCCGACGTCGAGGACCCGCTCGACCTCGAGCGACGAGATCGTGAGCCTGCGTGCGATCTCCTCGGGTGTCGCGTCGACGGTGACGTAGTCGGCGAGCCAGGAGAGCGGGACGAGCATCAGAACTGCCCGAGGAGTCGCGGGTCGTTGCGCCAGAGCTCGCGCAGGTCCGGGATCCCGTGGCGAAGCACGGCAATCCGCTCGAGGCCCCAGCCGAAGGCGAAGCCGGTGTACCGCTCGGGGTCGTAGCCGACGAACTCGAAGAGGTTCGGGTCGACCATCCCGGATCCGCCGACCTCGATCCATCCCGAGTGGCGGCACACCGGGCAGCCCGAGCCGTCGCACACGTGGCACGAGACGAAGGCCTCGACGGAGGGCTCCGTGAACGGGAAGTGGTGGGTCCGAAAATCGGTCTTGCGGTTCTCGCCGAAGAGCGCCTTGCACAGATAGTCGAGCGTCCCCAGGAGGTCGCCGAGCGTGATCCCCTCGTCGACGGCGAGGCCCTCCGCCTGGTGGAACGTCGGCGTATGGGTCGCATCGGGCGTGTCCCGCCGGTACACGCGCCCAAGGGAGACGATGTACACGGGCGGCTCCTGCGTCTCCATCGTCCGGATCTGCGACGGGGACGTCTCGGTGCGCAGGACCGTCTCCTCGTCGAGGAAGAGCGTCTGCAGCGGGGAACGCGAAGGATGGCCCTCCGGGAAGTTGAGAGCGTCGAAGTTGTAACGCGTCGTCTCGACCTCGCGACCGTCCACGACCGTGTAGCCGAGCCCGAGGAAGATGTCCTCGAACTCGCGCCGGATCTGCGTGATGAGGTGGAGGTGCCCGCGCCGGGCGGCCTCCCCGGGCATCGTCACATCGACGCGCTCCTCGGTCAGGCGCCGGTCGAGCTCGGCGCGGCGAAGCTCCTCCTCGCGCGCGTCGATCGCCGTCTCGATCCGCTCCCGGAGCGCGTTCAGCGTCATGCCCGTCTCCCGGTCCCGCACCTCCCGCAACGCGAGCTTGAGCGGGCTCTTTCGGCCGAGGTACTCGACCCGTGCCTGCTCGATCTCGTCGACCGTCTCGGCGGCCGCAACTGCGCTCAGCGCCTCGGACTCCACCTCCTGCGCATCCACGGCGGCGACTGTACCGCGATCGATCTCCTCGCTCTGCATCGTTCCTCCTCTCGCGTGCTCACTGGGACCGGGGGTGCCCCGGCGCGGGAGGTCGAGGAACGGCGAGTGAAGCTAGGCGCGCGCCGCTGCCCCGGATCCGAGCCGGGGCTGGATAAACAGCGCGGTGCGGTCGATTGCCGCCACGTTCCGAGGGTAGCTCAGCCGTCGCCCGATGACAACGTGTCGACTGCGGGCCGCTGCTTGGAACGGGCTTCGGGCGCCTCTTCGGGGGGACTCGGCATCGAGACCGATGGCCGCAACGCGCCCACGTACACGCCGCCGAGGACCAGGACGCCGCCGAGGACGAGGCCGGCGGTCACGGGCTCGTCGTCGAGCCAGGCGGAGAGTGCGAGGCTCACGATGGGGCTGAAGAGGAACGCGTACGCGGCGCGCGATGCGGCCCACCGACGGAGGACGAAGACGTAGAGGAGGAAGACGGCAACCGAGCCGAGCGTGACGAGGTAGACGAGCGCCGTCCAGGTCGCGGCCCCTTGCGGAAGCTCGAACGTCTCCCCCGCCGCGAGCGCCCCCAGGAACAGGACCGCGGTGCCGGCGACCATGCCGACGGCGTTCATCGTGATCGGATGCACGGGCGGGAGGCGCCGGACGAGCACGGCCGCCTGCGCGAAGCACAGGGCTCCGCCCAGCCCGGCGAGGACGGAGAGGAGCGGCACCGAGCCGTGAAGCGAGGCGCTCGACATGAGCGCGACGCCGACCACGGCGAGCACCGCCCCGCCGAGCGCGGCCAGATGAAGCCGCTCCTGTCCCTGCAGCACGGCGAGGAGGACCGTCAGCAGCGGCACGAGCGCGAGGATGATCTGCCCGAAGCCCGCCTGGAGCTCGACGAACGCGTAGTACATGAGGGCGAACGTCGCGCCGAACTGGATGACGCCCCAGAGGACAGCACCCCAGAACGCGCGACCGCGCGGGAGCGCGAGCCGAAGCACGGCGGCAAGGCCGATGAAGATGACCGCCGCGAGCGCGAAGCGGAGCGCCGCGCCCCAGAGCGGGTCGAGCTCACGGTTCGAGAAGCGGACGCCGACCGCGTTCGCGCCCGCGAGCGCCGCGCCGACGAAGAAGGCGGCGAGCGTCGCTCGATCGTTCCCGGCAACCACGGGCGAACACTACGGGCGGACTGGTTGAATCGTGTCGTGGGCCTCTACGACGCCATCGCGCCGTTCTACGACCCGTGGAGCCGCTCGGTCACGGAGGACGTCGGCTTCTACGTCGAGCATGCGCGCGCGAGCGGCGGCCCGGTGGTCGAGCTCGCCGTCGGGACCGGCCGCATCGCGATCCCGATCGCGGAAGCGGGCGTCCGGGTGATCGGCGTCGACTCGTCGCCCGAGATGCTCGCCGTCGCGAGGCGGGCGGCGGACGAGAGCGGCGTCGGCGCGCACCTCGACCTCCGCGTCGGCGACCTGCGCGAGCCTCCGGTGGACGAGCGCGTCCCGCTCGTCATCTGCCCGTTCCGCTCGCTCCTGCACATGGAGGCCGAGGCCGAGAAGCTCGCGGCCGTCACCGCCGCGCGCAGGCTGCTCGAGCCGAGCGGCCGCTTCGTGTTCGACGTGTTCGCCCCCAACCGCGAGGACATCGAGGAGACGCACGACCGCTGGCTCGAGCGCGAGCCGGGGATCTTCGAGCGCGCCGTCTGGGACGAAGGCTCGCGCACGCTCTCGCTCTCGGTGCGCTCCGGCGGCGTGACACAGACCTTCGGCCTGCACTGGCTCTCCGCTCCCGAATGGACGTCGGTCCTCCAACGGGCCGGCTTCGAGATCGAGGCGCTCTACGGCTGGTTCGACGCCCGTCCCTACGACGGCGAGGAGGACATGATCTTCGTCTGTCGCTGCCGGGCTTAGTAGAGTCGCGCCCGTGATCTGGCTGATCGTCCTGATCGTGGTCGTCCTGCTCCTGGTCGTCCTCGCGATCGCGTTCTACAACCGGCTCGTCCGCTACCGGAACCGCGTCGACAACGCCTGGGCGCAGATCGAGGTCCAGCTCAAGCGCCGGTGGGATCTCATCCCGAACCTCGTCGAGACGGTCAAGGGCTACGCGGCGCACGAGCGCGGGACCTTCGAGGAGGTCACCGCAGCGCGCACGCGCGCACAGCAGGCGCAGACGCCCGCCGAGACGGCGGAAGCCGAGGGCATCCTCGGCCAGGCGCTCGGCCGGCTGTTCGCCGTCGCCGAGGCGTATCCGGAGCTCCAGGCGGACGAGAACTTCCGCCAGCTCCAGACGGAGCTCTCCGAGACGGAGAACCGCATCGCCGTCTCGAGGCAGGTCTACAACGACTCGGTCCTGACGTACAACAATTCGATCCAGACGTTCCCCGGCGCGGTGCTGGCCGGGCCGTTCGGGTTCACGTCGCGCGAGTTCTTCGACGTCGAGGACGAGGCGCAGCGCGAGCCGCCCTCCGTCGACTTCACCACCTGATCCGACGGCTGCTCATCGCTGCGGTCGCGGCAGTCGCCGCGCTCGCGATCGCCCCGACGGCGCTCGCGCAGTCCTACGATCTCGTGTCGGCGGACGTTCGCGCGACCGTCCAGGAGAACGGCGCGCTGGCCGTCGAGGAAGACATCACGGTCGCCTTCGGGAACTTCGGGTTCACGTACGGGTTTCGGGAGATCCCGCTGCGCACGGGCGAGCGCGTGCAGGTGCTCGGCGTCTCCGAGCGCGGGCAGCCGTTCCGCCCGGGCGCCCCGACCGATCTCGAGCCAGGTGGCCCCGAGGGAACGTTCGGCGTCCGCGAGCTCGACGGGCGCGTCCGGATCGTCTGGCGCTTCCGGGCGTCCAACGAGTCGCGGACCTTCACGATCCGCTACCGCCTGACCGGTCTCGCGGTCGCGTACGACGACGTCGTGGACGTGAACCTGAAGGTCTGGGGCGACGAGTGGGAGCAGCGACTGGCGCGCCTCACGGCGACGATGATCGGCCCCGGAAGGGTCCTCAAGGCCTGGGGCCACCCGGTCTGGGTGCGCGGAGACGTCCAGCTCCGGGGTGCCAGCGCGCTCCTGCGAGCCCTCGACGTGCCGGCGGGCCAGTTCGTCGAGCTGCGCGCGCTGTATCCCCGCGCGGCCTTCTCGTCGACCTCCGGCATGCAGGTCGAGAGCGGGAACGGGCTGGCCAAGATCGTCCAGGACGAGCTCGACGACGCGGAGACGTTCGAGCGCGACCAGGAGCGGATCGACGACCTGCTCGACCGCCCACTTCGTACGGCGCTGATCTTCCTCGCTCTCGCCGCGCTGCCCGCGCTCGCGGTGATCATGGCCGTCTGGGGGTTCTTCGGCCGTGAGCTCCGGACGGGCTACGACCGGGAGTACGAGCAGGAGCCGCCGACGGACACCGAGCCCGCGCTCGTCCCTGTCCTCCTCCGTCAGGGCGGCGAGCCCGGCTCGTTCGAGTGGACGGCGACGCTCTTCGATCTCATCCGCCGCGGCGTCTACCACGCCGAGCCGGTGACGACCGAGCGCAAGATCTGGGCCGGGCTCCGCACCCAGCAGCGTGTCCGACCTCGAGCTGTCGCGCGGCGAGGAGCAGTCGCTGCGGAGCTGGGAACGCGACGTGGCACGCGTCGTCGACCCGATCCTTGCGGGCGGCCCGGAGCGCCTCACGCGGTTCCGCGACCACATCGAGGACGCCCGAACGGCCATGGCGCCCCGGTTCGCGTCGTTCAAGGAGGACGTCGGCGACGAGACGCGGACGCTCGGCTGGTTCAGGTCGATCGGTGCCCTCCCGCTCGCGCTCGCGTCCGTGCTGTTCCTCGGGCTGGGTGTCCTGCTTCTTTTCCTGGCCGCGAACGGCTGGCGCTCCGTCTATCCGCGCTACTCCGACGTGCTGCTCATCATCGGCGGCCTCGCCCTCGTCGCGAACGCGGTGCTCACGTTCATGACGCTGATCCTGTTCCGGCGCGTCTGGCGCAGGCGTTCCCGCGACGCCCAGCTCGAGGCGCAGCGCTGGGACGCCTTCCGCAACTACCTCACCGACTTCCCGCGGCTCCAGGAGGCGCCGCCGGCGACCCTCGAGCTCTGGGAGCGGTACCTCGTGTACGGGATCGCCTTCGGGATCGCCGAGCGCGTGCTTCAGGGCGCCCACATCCACATGCCCGAAGCCCTCGCGCACGCGAGCGCGATCTACTGGATCTCTCCCGATGGCGATCTCGGCTCGGGACCGAGTGCGCTCGCCATCGGCGACCTCGCCTCCGGCTTCGGCAGCGCGCTCGCCCCGCCGAACTCCGGGTCGGGCGGCGGAGGCGGCGGCTTCTCGGGCGGCGGTGGCGGAGGCGGCGGAGGCGGCGGAGGCGGCTTCGGCTAGATCGCCGTCGTGCGCCGCGAGAGCTCGTAGAGCGCGATCGCACCGGCGGCGGCGACGTTCAGCGACTCGGCGTGGCCGGGCAGCGTGATCGTCGCGGCCTCGTGGCTCTGAGCCACAAGGTCGTCCGGCAGCCCCTCCCGCTCCGCACCCAGAAGGAACGTGACGGGGGGCTCGAGCGCGACCGTCGAGAGCGGCTCGCCCCCGTGAGCCACGAGCGCGATGCGGCGACCCTGCGCCTCGTCCCACCCGCAGAGCGGCACACGGAAGACCGCCCCGGCCGAGGCTCGGAGTGCGCGCGGTCCCAACGGGTCCGCGCACTGATCGGACAAAGCGATGCCGGCGCCGAACGCGTCGGCCGTGCGCACGAGCGTGCCGACGTTCCCAGGGTCGCCGACGTGCCAGAGCGCGACCGTCACGTCGCGCGTCCCGCGCGGCAGGTCGTCGCGGCGGAAGACTCCGATCACCCGTGGCGCGTGCCCGAGCGTCGAGACCTCCGCGAGCAGCTTGGGTGCGACGCTCTCGCCGGCGACGAGCAGCTCGACCGGCTCGACTCCGGCCGCGAGCGCCGCGTCGACGAGATCCTCTCCCTCCGCCGCGAAGAGACCTGTCTCGTCACGGTGCTTGCGCGCGCCGAGGAGCTTCCGGACGAGCCGGAGCTTCTCGTTCTGGCGCGACGTGATCAGGCGCCGGGTCAGGCGGCTTTCGGGGCGCCGTTCTCGAGCGCGGCCTTCGCCTGCTCGGCGACGAGCGCGAAGGCGTCCGGATCGGACACCGCGATGTCGGCGAGCGACTTCCGGTCGAGCTCGATCCCCGCCAGCCGAACGCCGGCCATGAAGCGGTTGTACGAGAGGTCGTGGGCGCGCGCCGCCGCGTTGATGCGCACGATCCAGAGCGAGCGGAACGTCCGCTTCTTCACCTTGCGATCGCGGTACGCGTGCTTCAGCGAGTGCTCGACCTGCTCCTTCGCGAAGCGGTAGCTCGACTTCTTGCGCCCGTAGTAGCCCTTCGCCTGCCCGAGGACCTTCGCCCGCTTCTTGCGCGCGTGGACCGCTCTCTTCACGCGAGGCATCGCTCAACCACCTCTGAGGAGCTTCTTGAGGCCCTTCGCGTCGCTCCGGGCGACGCCGTACGTCTTCCTGAACCCGCGCTTACGCTTCGACGACTTCTTCTCGAGGTTGTGGCTCCTCATGTTGTGCCGGCGCAGGAGCTTCCCCGTCCCGCTCACCTTGAACCGCTTCTTCGCTCCCCGTGATGTCTTCATCTTCGGCATCGGTCTTCACTCCTGCGTTCTTCGTCGGCCCGAGAACCATGACCATGTTCCTTCCGTCGAGGAGCGGCTGCGACTCGATCGCTCCGATCTCCTTGACGTCTTCCGCGAGACGCATGAGGAGGTCACGCCCACGATCCGGATGGAGGGTCTCCCGCCCCCGGAACATGATCGTGACCTTGACCTTCGCCCGCTGGTTCAGGAAACGGACGACATGGCCCTTCTTGGTCTCGTAGTCGTGGATCCCGATCTTCGGTCTGAGCTTGATCTCCTTGATCTGAATCTGGAGCTGGTGCTTTCGGGCCTGCTTTGCGCGCTGCTCCTGCTCGTAGCGGTACTTCGAGTAGTCCATGACCCGCGCGACCGGTGGATCCGCACCGGCAGCGACCTCGACGAGGTCGAGCCCTTTCTTGGTGGCGAACTCCAGCGCCTCACCCGTGGCCAGGATCCCGACCTGCCCGCCTTCCTCGTCGACGAGGCGGACGCGCTGGGCGCGAATCTCCTCGTTGATCCGTTCCGGCCGGGCTCGTGGGACGACCCTCTCGTTCAGAGAGGGCCGGCGGCGGCGTGGTCTCAAGTGCCCTTCACCTAGTTCTCAGATCCTCCTTCGAAACGACAAAACCGCTGCAAGCAGCGGCCAGTTTCCGTTCAACCCCGGCGTGGTGACCGGCTCGGTTGAACCCCACGAGATCAAATCCCGGAGGTGAGGAAGCTGTTCGCTCCTGCTTGCAGAGCGCGGATCGTAGCACCTAGGCGGGATCCGCCTCGGCGGCGAGCTCGCCGGAACCTCCCGAGCAGCTCGTCGAGGGAGAGCGTCGACTGCCCGCCGCCGCGCTCGCGCACCGCAAGCGCCGCCTCCGACTCGCGATCGCCGTACACGACGACGAACGGGACCTTCTCGAGCTCGGCCTCGCGGATCCGCTTGCCGAGCGTCTCGTCGCGCTCGTCGACGTCGACGCGGAAGCCCTCGCCGAACAGCCGCTCGCGGAGAGCCGAGGCGGCCTCGCGGTGACCCTCGCCGACGGGGAGCACCCGCGCCTGCACCGGCGCGAGCCAGAACGGGAAGGCGCCTGCGTAGTGCTCGATGAGGATCCCGATGAACCGCTCGAGCGACCCCAGGAGCGCGCGGTGGATGACGACCGGCGTGTGCTCGCGGTTGTCCGGGCCCATGTAGGTGAGCCCGAACTTCATCGGCATCTGGTAGTCGAGCTGGATCGTCCCCATCTGCCAGCTCCGGCCGAGCACGTCGGTCATGTGCAGGTCGATCTTCGGCCCGTAGAAGGTGCCCTCGCCCGGAGAGACCGCGTACTCCATGCCGTGCCGCTGGAGCGCCTGCTCGAGCGCGCCCTCGGCGCGATCCCACTGCTCGTCCGTGCCGAGGCGCTTCTCCGGCCGTGTGGAGAGCTCCGCGCGAGGCGTCACCCCGAAGCGGTCGTAGAGGTAGCGGACGAAGTCGATCATGCGGTCGATCTCGCCCTGGATCTGGTCCTCCGTGACGAAGACGTGGGCGTCGTCCTGCGTGATGTGCTTGACGCGCAGGAGCCCGTGGAGCGTCCCGCCGCGCTCGTCGCGGTGGAGCGTCGAGGACTCCGCGTAGCGGATCGGCAGGTCGCGGTACGAGCGGAGCTCGGAGCCGAAGAGGAGCATGTGGCCCGGGCAGTTCATCGGCTTGAGCGCCATCGGCTCCTCGCCCTCGTGCGGCCGGACGAAGAACATGTTCTCCTCGTAGTTCTCGTAGTGGCCCGAGGTGATGTACGTCTGCAGGTCGTACAGCAGGGGCGTCTTCACCTCCGAGTAGCCGCGCCTCCGGTTCTCCCGCCGCCTGAGGTCCTCGAGCGCGTTCCATACCACCATCCCCTTCGGGTGCCAGAACGGCGAGCCCGGCGAGTGCTCGGAGAGGTGGAACAGGTCGAGCTGGGTGCCGATGCGGCGGTGGTCGCGAGCGCGCGCCTCCTCGAGGCGCTCGAGGTGCGCGTCGAGGTCCTCCTGCCGGTAGAAGGCCGTCCCGTAGACGCGGGTCAGCTGCGGGTTCTTCTCGTCGCCGCGCCAGTACGCGCCCGCGAGCGACGTCAGCTTGACCGCCTTGATCGGCGCGGCGTTCTGAAGGTGCGGGCCGCGGCAGAGATCGGTGAACTCGCCCTGCGTGTAGAGCGAGATCGGGCCGTCAGCGTCCTGCGCCAGCTCGACCTTGTACGGCTGGCGCTCCTCCTCGAAGCGATGAACCGCGTCCTCCCGCGAGACGTCCTCGCGCGTCCACTCGCGGCCGTCGGCGATCTCGCGCCGGATCTCGTCCTCGAGCGCGGCCAGGTCGGTCTCCGCGACGGGCTCCGGGAACTCGAAGTCGTAGTAGAAGCCGTCGGCGATCGGAGGCCCGATCGCGATCTTCACGCCGGGGTGCAGCCGCATCGCTGCCTCGGCGAGCAGGTGCGCCGTCGAGTGCCGCAGCACGCGGAGCGCGTCGGGATCGTCCGTGTCTCTGGTCGTGAGGATCTGGATCTGCTCGCCGTCGGCGAGCGGCAGCCGGAGATCGCGCGTCTCCCCGTTCGCCCGGACGAGCACCGCCTGCTCGGCGAGCTTCGGGCCGATCGCGCGCGCGGCGTCGAGGCCCGAGGCGCCGTCCGGCAGCTCGAGCTCCGTCGCGTCGGGCAACACGACCTTCACGAGAGGACCATCACCGGGCGGGAGGATATGCGCGCGCTCGCGCGTCTGGGACCTAGAGGAGAACTGTGTCCCGGAACATCACGAGCCCAGACTACCCGCTCGGCCGCGGGGTGGTAGAAGCCAAGTCGATGCGCATCGCACCGTTGCTCGTGCTCATCGCCGCGCCGCTCGCGCTCTTCGGGCTCCTGCTCGCCCGGCCGGTCGTCGACGAGCGCTGGGAGAACCAGCCGGCGCACTTCTGGCTCGTGCTCGCGGCCGCCGCGATCGCGACCGCGCTCGGCTACGCCATCAGCGTGGCGGCACGCAGACGCCGCGACGCTCGCCTCTTCCTCATCTCGCTCGCGCTGATCGCGAGCGCAGGCTTCCTCGGCCTGCACGCGCTCGCGACTCCCGGTGTCCTGCTCGGGAAGAACGCCGGCTTCGAGCTCGCGACGCCGGTCGGGCTCCTGCTCGCGGGAGTCTTCGCGGCCGCATCCGCGACCGAGCTCGGGCCGGCCCGCGCCGCGCTCGTCGTGCGCATCGCCCCCCTCTTGCTCGCGCTCGTCTTCGGAGTCATGGCCGTCTGGGCGATCGTGTCGCTCGCCGAGCTGCCTCCGCTCAAGAGCCCACTCGCCGCCGAGCGGCTCGACGGCTGGCAGCTGGTGCTCGCCGCGATCGGTCTCGCGCTCTACGCGCTGGCCGCTCTCGGCTACTTCCGGCTCTACCGGCGTCGGCCGTCACGGTTCCTGTTCGCGTTCGTCCTCGCCTTCGCGTTCCTCGCCGAGGCGATGGTCGTGATCGCATGGGCGCGCAACTGGCAGGTCTCCTGGTGGGAGTGGCACGTGCTCATGCTCGGCTCGTTCGTCGTGATCGGCCAGGTCGCGCGCACCGAGTGGCACGAGGAGCGGTTCAGCGCGCTCTACCTCGACGAGACGCTCGCCAGCTCGCAGGACGTGAGCATCGTGCTCGCCGACCTCGGCGGCTTTACGTCCTACTCGGAGCGCCACGACCCGAGCGAGGTCGCGGCCATGCTGAACGCGTACTTCGGGCGGCTCGTCCCGCTCATGGAGGCGAGCGGAGGCGAGGTGCATCAGATCGTGGGCGACGAGCTGATGGTCATCTACAACAAGGAAGGGCAGACGCCCGACCATCCGGCGCGCGCGGCGAGGGCCGCGCTCCTTCTGCAGCGGGCAGCCACCCGCGTCGCGGAGGACCACGAGGACTGGCCGCGGTTCCGCGTCGGCGTGAACAGCGGCGAGGTCCACGCCGGCGTGCTCGGCGGAGCGAGCGGCCACCGCAAGCACGCCGTCGTCGGGGACGTCGTGAACGTCGCCGCCCGCCTCCAGGCAGAGGCGCCGATCGGCTCGATCCTCATCGGCGAGTCCACGTTCCGCCGCCTCGGCGGAGGCGCGGTCGTGGAAGCGCTGCCGCCGCAGCGGGTCAAGGGCAAGGAGCTGCCCGTCTCCGCCTACGTGTTGCTCGCGCTGCGCAAGCCGCTCGCCGAGTAGGGCGGGACCTGTCCCGCCCGCCGTTGGCCGGACAGGTCCGGCCACTACGAGGCAATGGACCCCGGGCCGTCCCGCTCGCTCCCGACGGCGAGCTCCAGCTCGAGCTCGTCGAGCGCCGCGCGCAGGATCGCGATTCGCTCGGCCACATGAGCGTGGGCCTGGGGGTCGATGGGCGAGCGCCTGTCGACCTTGTACTGCTCGCGGAGCGCGCGCCTCCGCTCCAGCTCGCGCGCCTCCTCCATCGAGTTCAGGACGACCCCGATCAGGACGTTGAGGATGATGAACGCCGCGACGAGGATGAAGCTCACGAAGTAGACCCAGGCCCATGGCTCGACGTCCATGGCCTCGTCCATGTACACGGGGAAGTTCTCGAGCGTCAGCATCACGAACAGCGTGAGCATGGCCCGCCCGATGTTCCCCCACTGGTCCGGCAGCTCGTCTCCGAACAGGATCCAGCCGACCATCCCGTAGACGAAGAGGATCATCGCCGTCACCGCGCCGATCGACGCCAGAGGGGGGACGCTTCGCCAGATCCCGAGCAGCAGAACGCGCAGATCCGGCAGCACCCGCACCAGGCGCACGACACGGAGGAGCCGCACGAGCCTGAGCAGCGTCGAGTTCTGGCGGATCCCGGGCACGAAGGCCGCGCCGATCACGACGAAGTCGAAGATGTTCCAGCCGTTCTTGAAGAAATCCCACGGCCGCGGCCAGTAGGAACCGATCCGGACGAGCAGCTCGACGACGAAGATCGCGAGGCAGATCGCATTGATGAGGTCGAGCCAGGAGCTCCAGCGGTCCTCGAGCCCCTCGTAGGTCTGGAGGCCGAGAACGACGGCATTCACGGCGATCGTCGCGACGACGACGATCGTGAACGGGTTCGAGTCGACGGCGCGCGCGAGCGCGTTGCGGTCAGCCACGGCCGCACAGTCTGGCGTCGTCGTCGGCGATCCTCGATCGTCCGCGAGCGCCGCCTGACCCCTCCGTAGACTCCGCTCGATGGGCGCTCCGGAGGTCGCCGAGCACGATCCGCTGCTGACGCGCTTCCTCCGCGCGCCGCTCGACATCGCGCACGGGTTCGTCCGCGCGCTGCCCCGCGCAGTGGAGGACATGTTCCGCGACCGCTGCCCGCAGTACGCGGCCGCGATCTCGTTCCGAGTGCTCTTCTCGCTCTTCCCCCTGACGATCCTGCTCGTCTCCATCCTCGGGCTCGTCCTCCAGGACGACGACCTCCGCAACCGCGTCATCGAGGAGCTGCTCGGGGTGCTGCCCGTGTCCGCGGAGGGCGAGGAGGAGATCCGTCAGTCGATCGAGAGTCTCGCCTCCCCGTTCTCCGCGATCGGCCTCGTCTCGCTGGTCGCGCTGCTCTGGGGCGCCTCGGGGATGATGGCGTCGCTCCGCATCGGCCTCGAGGCTGCGCTAAAGGTCCCTCAGGGGCGTCCGGCCGCTCGCGCGAAGCTCGTCGACTTCATCCTCGTCGGAGCCTCGGGTCTCCTTGTCATCGTGATCATCGGGATCTCGACCTTCGCCGCACTGGCCGGGCGCGCGATCGACTGGCTGTCGGAGCAGCTGGACGTCGAGCTGGTGACGAGCCCGACCGGCTCCGTCGTTCGCGAGGTCCTGCAGATCGTTCTCATCGGCGTGATGACGCTCCTGCTCTACCGGTTCGTGCCGGCCGGAAAGCTCGGGCGGCGGGCCGCCCTGGCCGGGGCGACGTTCACCGCACTCGGTATCTGGGGCGCGGCGAAGGTCCTCGCAGTCATCTTCGACGTCAACCGCTACAACGTCATCTACGGCTCGCTCGCGAGCGTGATGGCGTTCCTGTTCTTCGTCTACGTCGTCGCGTTCATCCTGCTGCTCGGCGCGGAGTTCGCGTACGCCTGGTCGCTGCCGCCCGGGCCGCCCGGGCCACCGTTGCGCACGCAGATCACCGACGCGCTCAAGGGGCTCGTCGTCCACCCGCCGGAGCCCGAGGACGGCCCCGAGCGGCGGGACGTCAGCGGCAGACCTTGACCGGCTGCGAGGCTTCCGCCTCGCGCCCCGCGACGTCCGAGGCAACCGCGCGCAGGACGTGCGGGCCCTTCCTCGGCTTCGCCCGCCACGTGAACGTGTAGATCCCGGTCGTGTTCCTGCGGACGCGCGCGAGCTGACGGTTGCCGTCGAAGAAGCCGACCGAGGAGACCACGGACGGCGAGGTCGCGACCACCTGGAGCTTGGCCCGCGCCGGGAGGCACGCGTTCTTGCGCGGTGAGATCCAGGTCACCGCCGGCCCGTTGACGACGGTCATGCGGATGCCGCGGAAGCGGGAGTTCGGCATCGGGTTCGTGCCCTCGGTCCCGATGTTCTTCGTCTCCTGGTAGTCGGACGCGAAGATCCGCATGAACTCGGTCCCGGGACGGATCGGGTTCGACTCACGGGGGATCGAGAAGACCACGATGCCGGTTTGCGAGTCGTACGAGATGGCGCCGAGCTGGTTCGTCCCGTAGAGCAGGAGCAGCGACAGCGGGTCGACGCCGGAGGCGGCGTCGCGCACGCGGGCGACGATCGTGGGACGGCCGGCCGAGACCTTCGTCGTGAGCAGTGCGACGTTCGGCGGCCGAACGTCGTTCACCCACGAGCGGAGCGTGTAGGGACCCGCGAGCGAGCGGCCGGTGAAGAGATCGCGGCCCGAGTCGACGGAGACGTAGTAGCGCCCGGCCGGGAGGAACACGCCGCCGGCGGCGCCGACGTTGAAGAGGAAGTCCGGCATCGACCCGTTCGAGTTCACCGGTATGCCCGCGTAGCCCGTGACGTCGTTCTCGTCGAGCGAGTTGAGGAACCAGGGATGGATCGGCGCGTTCGAGCTCAGGAGCGCACGGATCGACGCGTTGATCTTGATCTCCGGTCGCGCGATGACGACGCCGGCGTTGACCGCCTGTCGCGGGATCTCGAGCGAGTAGACCTTCTCTCTCCCGTCCTCGTTCACGGACGGGTCGACGCCGAAGATCCCGAGGATCGCGAACGGCGACGTGGGCCAGCGGTACACGCGCGCGCGATCGTCACCCTGGCGCGTGTCTCCGCTCTGGAGCCGCTTGAGCGGTGTGGTACTCACACCGGTGAGCTGCGGCCGCGTGACCGAGAACGCATATGGGATGCGCCGTACGTCCGACCCGCGCCGGAGCACGACGAACCCGAAGTTGTCGCCGCCCGGCGCGCCTCCGCTGGCGCGCGCGACCATCTGCACGACACCCGTCCCGCCCGGACCGATCGTGAACGGAGCCGCCTCGACGGTTGCGCCGCTCGTCGCCACCTGAGGCCGGATCTCCACCGACCAGGCGCCTGCGCCTCCACCCGCGTCCGCGACTGTCACCGCGATCGCGCGGCTCGCTGCGCCCGCGTTGACATCGAGGTATCCGAAGGAGAGCGACGCCGGGTCGGTGAAGATCAGGGGCCGGTCGGCCGTTGCGACTCGCGCGAGCCCCGCGCCCTGGACGAGGACGGATGCCTCCTCCGTCAGGGCCGAGTTGGAGAACGACGGCCCCGCGGTGGACATCAACGCCGACTTCATCTGCTTCGGCGTCCAGGTCGGATGCCGCTGGAGCAGGAGAGCAGCTGCGCCGGAGATGTGCGGCGCCGAGAAGCTCGTCCCGTCGAGGACGGCGAACGGGTCGCCCGCGAACTCGGGCAGGGTCGAGGACAGGACCTGCGATCCGGGCGCCGTGATGTCCGGCTTCAGCGCATGGCCGAACGGCGTCAGCCCGCCGGCCGAGAAGCTCGACGGGACGCCCGCCCAGGTCGTGTCGACCTCGAGCACGTCGCGGTTGAAGCGGACGCTGACGGCGCCTCCCGCCCCGGCCATCGCCTGCCGGAGGCGCGCGCCGTCGAGATCGGAGATCGTGCCGCCGTCGAGGCCGGAGAAGAGCGCGAATGACGGGTCGCCGCCGCGGTTCTCCGCGATCACCAGGCCCACGGCTCCCGCCTCCCGTGCCCTGGCGGCCTTGGCCTCGTACTGGCAGCCGCCGCGTGAGACGAGGGCGATCGCACCCCGAAGCGACCCGCCGGGCAGGCTCCCTTCGCAGAGCAGCCTGTTGCCCCCGCTGCCGGAGATGGCACCGACGTCCACGAGGCGCTGGTTCGCCGTGATCCAGGAGGGCGGAATGTTGTCGGAGGCGACGAACGGAATCCGACCGATCGCGACCGACGGCGCGACGACGGTGAACGAGTTGCCGAAGACGTGGGCGTTCGTCGTCGAGCCCACGCTGATCGCGTCGGGCGCCGTCGCCGGCGACCCCGCGGTACCGAGGCCGAAGGAGTCGCGGTCGTTCCCGGCCGAGACGATGGGCACGACACCGGCCCGGACGACGTTGGCCACGGTCGGGATCAGCGCGTCCGTCCGTGGGTCGGCCTGGGGGCCGCCGCCGGAGAAGTTGATGATGTCCATCCCGTCAGCGACGGCCGCCTCGAAGGCAGAGACGATCTCAGGCGTCGTCCCCGAGCAGCAGCCGCCGAGCGGCAGCGGCACGTTGAACACGCGGTAGTTGCCGACGAACGCGCGCGGCGCGACGCCGCTCACGCCCTTCACGGCCGGGTGGCAGCCGCCTTGCGCCTCACCGCAGACGCCCCGGACGCCGGCCGGCACGTCCGTGTTCGCCCGTCCCGCGATGATCCCGGCGACGAACGTCCCGTGGAACGAGTTCTCGCGGTCGAGCGGCGCGGAGTTGGTCCCGCGACTGGCGAAGCCGCGCGAGACGATGACCTTTGGCGTCGTCGCGCTCCCCTTGGGGAAGCCCGCCGGGTACGAGAAGCCGGTCGGGTCGAGGAACGGGTGCTCCTGGTCGATGCCGTCGTCGACGACGGCGACCTTGATGCCCTCGCCGTGCGCGCCCGTGATCCCCGCGAACTGCGCTGCGCCGATGACGGACGGCCCGCGGTTCAGGAGCGACGTGTAGGTCAGGCTCGGATAGACCTTGTCCGCAAGGCCGAGGTCGAGGAGCTTCGGAAGCTGGGCGTACGGGAGGCTGACCGCGAACCCGTTCAGGAGCACGCGGTAGCGCCGCGAGACCTGCGCGGCCGGAAGCGCATCGTGCAGCTCGGCGATCGCGGCGTTCTGCGCGGCATCGAGGCGAGAGAGGTACGAGCGCGCGAAGGAGCTCGCGACGTTGAGCTTGCGGCGCGAGCCGACAGTCGAGAAGGCTGCGCGCGGCGCGATCTGCGCGAGCGGCGGGTCGTCCAGGGTCATGATCACCCGGGTGGCGGCGCCCGGCTGCTTGGAGGTCGCCGAGACCGGCGGGCCTTGCCTTAGGCGCGGGAACGACTCGTCAGCGAGAGACTGCGGGACCGGACGGAGCGCCCCGGAGGCGGTGCCTGCGGTTGCGACGACGGCGGCGAGGCAGAGGAGCGCGAAGCGGCGCACGAACCGCTAGCCGATGGTCCTCGAGTAGCTCCTCGTGACCCGAAGGCCCTCGAAGACGATCGTGATCGACCCGCGGAAGCTCTTGCCCTTCGCAGTCGCCGGGATCCGGAACGTGCACACGGCCTGGCGCCCGACGAAGCGGCCGCTCCCGGCAACCCGCGCCGCTCCGACCCGTCCGACGCACGTCACGCGGCCGCCCTGCACGACGGCGCCCGTGTCGGAGCGCGCGGCCTGGAGCCGCATTGCGAACGGCTTGCCGGCCGCCGGCCTCGCCGGGATCGTCGAGAAGTTCCGCACGTTGAGCCGCGCCGGGGCAGTCTTGACCTCGTACGAGTAGAGCCCGGCGCTGACGGCCGGAGCGACGTCGGCAGTCGCGTTGGTGAAGTCGAGGTCGCCGGTGACCGGATCGATGGCCAACCCGGCGATGACGATCGTGTTGAAGCGCAGGACCTTCGTGTTTCCGAGCTCCGCGGCGCTGATCGTGAGCGTCGCGCCGCCCTGGTAGGTGAAGATCAGCGAGGTCGCCGGCGGATCGCCCGCACGCCGCGTGAAGTTCTCGCCGTCCCACCGGTAGAGGAAGACCTCGCCCTGCAGGAGCTCGATCGCGTAGTCCGTGCCCTCCGGGCTACCCGTCGCGGCGTTGTTGTCGGTGTCGATCTCCAGCGCGATGAGCATGTCCACCGTGAGCGACGCGCGGTTCGGGACGTTGATCTTGAACGAGATGATTCCCGCGTCGTTGTTCGACACGACGACCGTGGTGATGTCCGGCGCAGCCGGGTTCTCTCCCGTCGAATCGGTGTAGGTCGTCGTGTTCGCGGTCGCCGCGACCGGAGCGGCACCGACCGCAGCCGGAAGCACGACGCACGCGAGAGCGATCAGCCCGAGCAGCCCCGACAACTTGAGTCGACCCACCGGCGCGGAGGCTACCCGCGCCTCGGCGTCAAGGCAAGAGCGCGATTTCGGTCGTCCGCGGGCGTTACGCCCGTAGGAGACGACCGTCCCGGCCCGAACGGCTGCATTTGACAGCCACAAACGCGTTCCGAGAATGGGTACCGGGGGTGGTGCCGTGACGGTCGTCTCAGGACAGCCGGTTCTGAAGGAAGGAGGGCTCGGGTCGATCGCCGAGCTCGTCGACGGTTGGGCGCGACAGTCGCCCGACGCCGTCGCGATCTCGGACGTCGACGGGCACGGGCTGACCTACGCGGCGCTGCGCGACCAGCTCGAGCGAACCCGGCGGGAGCTGCGCGCGGCAGGGATCGAGGCGGGCGACCGTGTCGCCGTCGTCCACGCCGACGGCCCGCACCTCGCATCCGCGTTCCTCGGCGTCGCGGCCGCGGCAGGCTGCGCTCCGCTCAACCCGTCCTACCGCGAGCAGGAGCTCGAGTTCTCGCTCTCGGATCTCGGCGCGGCGGCGGTCGTCGTGCCGCACGGCGGCGGGTCCGCGGCCGTCCAGGCGGTCGCCGAACGACTCGGGCTCGGTGTCCTCGAGCTCCTGACGCGAGACAGCGCGGGCAGCTTCGAGCTCCGCACGATCAGCACCCCTGAGCCGGAGCGGCGACCCGAGACCGATGACCGCACGGAGGCGGCACTCCTGCTGCACACCTCCGGGACGACCGCTCGGCCGAAGCTCGTGCCGCTGACGGAGCGGAACCTCTGCGCCTCTGCGGCTGCCGTTGCCGGTGCTCTCGAGCTCACGCAGGACGACCGCGGCCTCGCGGTGATGCCGCTCTTCCACATCCACGGTCTCGTTGCGTCCGTGCTCGCGCCCGTCGCCGCGGGCTCGACCGTCGTCTGCACCCCCGGGTTCGACCCGCTCCGCTTCGGGGCGTGGCTCGAGGAGTGCCGCCCGACGTGGTACACGGCCGTGCCCACGATGCACATGGCCGTGCTCGAACGGGCACGCGCGAACGGGACGCGGCCGTACCGCCTCCGCTTCGTGCGCTCGTCCTCGGCCGCGCTGCCGGTCGTCGTCGCCGACGCGCTCGAGGACCTCTTCGCGGCGCCGGTGCTCGAGGCCTACGGGATGACCGAGGCCGCCCACCAGATGGCCGCGAATCCGCTCCCCCCGGACGAGCGCAAGCCGGGCTCCGTCGGACGCGCCGCCGGGCCGGAGATCGCGGTGCTCGACGAGTCCGGCGCGCCTCTCGCGACTGGAGAGATCGGCGAGGTTGCAGTACGCGGGCCGAGCGTCTTTGCCGGCTACGAGCGCAACCCGGAGGCGAACCGCCAGTCGTTCGCCGACGGTTGGTTCCGCACCGGAGACCAGGGCTACCTCGACGAGGACGGCTACCTCTTCCTGCGCGGACGCCTGAAGGAGATCATCAACCGCGGCGGCGAGAAGGTCTCGCCGGGAGAGGTGGAAGAGGCGCTGCGGGCCCATCCGGGCGTCGCGGACACGGTCGTCTTCGCGCAGCCGCACGTCCGGCTCGGCGAGACGGTCGCCGCGGCGGTGGTGCCGAGCAAGAGCGACCCCGCCGACGCGCAGGAGCTCAAGGTGTTCGCCTCGTCACGACTCGCGCCGTTCAAGGTGCCGGCGACCGTCGTCTTCCTGGACGAGCTTCCCAAGGGCCCGACGGGAAAGGTGCAGCGCGTCGGCCTGGCGGACCGGCTCGGGCTACCGACGCTCGGAGCGAGCGACTCGGGGCGGCCGCCGTACGCTCCGCCTCGGAGCGAGCTCGAGTCGCAGCTGTGCGAGCTCTGGGGAGAGCTGCTCGGCGTCGAGCAGATCGGGATTCACGACGACTTCATCGCCCTCGGCGGAGACTCGCTCCTGGTCGCGCAGCTGTTCGCACAGGTCGCGGAGCTGCGAGGCGACGACGACGTTCCGGCGGCGGCGATCCTCGCCGCCCCGACCGTCGAGCGATTCGCGGAGCTGCTCGAGCGCGGCTGGAGCACGGGCGGACGCGCGTTGCCGGTCGAGCCGGCGAGCACCGGGATTCCCTTCTTCTTCGTCCCCGCCCACGACTGGGGAACCGTCGGGCTCGCGGCACTCGGACGCCGGCTCGAGGGCGACCACGCCCTGTACACGTTCCAGCTGGACGACGACCTCGCGCCCGAGGACGTCACGGGGGTCGAGGCGCTGGCGCCGCGGCTCGTGCAGCAACTGCGTGCGGCACAGCCGCATGGCCCGTACGCGCTCGGCGGCATTTGCTTCGGCGGCGGCGTCTCGCTGGAGATGGCGCGCCTGCTCGAGTCGGACGGCGAGCAGGTCACGCTCGTGCTGGTCAATCCGATCGGCGAGCGACCCGGCCGAGTGCGGCATGCCCTCCGTTCCGCCGGCGCCAACCTGCGCAACCGATCGTTTCTCCGCTGGCTCGGCCGTCGCCGCAGCGCTCGGGTCGCGACACAGGGTGCGCCACCCGTGTCGCCCTCCGCGCTCGCGCTCGAGCGGGCGATGAGAGCAGCCAGCGAGTCGTACCGTGCTCGCCCGTACGCCGGCCGCGTGACGGTGCTCGCAGGGATGGACTACACGACGCCGGGGCGGTTCTGGGACGGCGTCGCCGCGGGCGGCCTCGACTGGCGACGCGTCCCGCACGGAAGCGCGGCCGTCTTCCGCACGCGCCACCTCGGCGCCCTCGCGGCCGAGCTCGACGCCGTGCTTTCCGAAGCCTGACGAAATCTGCAAGCCCCTCCAGGGGTACCCCGACTCGCGTCACTTGCACAGGGCTGTGTTCTGTTGCCTGGGCTGCCGATGAGAACCGTGCCGCCACGACGTGAGAGGAGAGCACTTGAGAACGGCACGAAGGACCATCGGTGTCGCACTGGCTGTGGCTGCCCTCGCCATCGGCGGGGCTGCAGTCACCGCACCGGCCGCGCCGGCGCAGGTCGGCCCGCCAGGCACCCAGTGCGACGCACTCGCGTCTGCGGCGGCCCAGGTCGAATCACTCGTCGCGAGCGCCGCTGCAACTGCAGCGGCTCTTCAGCAGCGACTGAACGCAGGCGGGCTCACCCCGCGGCAGGCGGCTCTCGTACGGGCGCAGCTCGCGCTCGTGCGACTGCAGCTTGCGGTGCTGAACGCGGTGCTGAACCGGGTCGAGGCACGGCTGGCGCAGGCGTGTGGCGGATCGACGCCACCTCCGCCTCCTCCGCCGCCGCCTCCGCCTCCCCCACCCCCGCCGCCACCCCACCACCTCCGCCTCCTCCGCCTCCTCCGCCCCCGCCGCCGGGCGAGTAACGCGGAACCGAGTAGCGGTAAGCAGCTCGGCGGCCGGAGCCACGCGCTTCGGTCGCCGAGCTGTATCAGCGTCTACGGGAAGACGACGAGGCTCCGGATCCCGTCCTGGGCCTCCATGAGCCCGAACCCGCGGTTCACCTCGTCGAGCGTGAGCCGGTGGCTCAGGAGCGACTCGACGTCGATCTCCCCGGCGAGCCAGCGGTCCACGAGCTCCGGAACCTGCGTGCGTCCCTTGACCCCGCCGAACGAGGAGCCGGTGACGCGGCGGCCGGTGATGAGAAAGCGCGGGACGATGTCGAGGGTCTCGCCCTTGCCCGCGACGCCGATCATCGTCGCCATGCCCCACGCCTCGCGCGCCGCCTCGACGGCCTGGCGCATCACCTGCACGTTCCCCGTCGCCTCGAAGGTGTAGTCGGCGCCGAAACCGCCGGTCTCGGACCGGATCCAGTCGACGAGGTCGTCCCCGGCGAGCCTCGTATCGGTGGCGCCATGGTGGCGGGCGGTGGCGAGGCGCTCATCCGAGAGGTCGACGGCGACGATGCGGTCCGCCCCCGCGAGGCGGCACCCGATGACCGCGCCGAGCCCGACGAGCCCGCAACCGAAGACGACGCACGTCGAGCCGGGCTCCACGCGCGCCGTGTAGAGCGCCGCGCCGATTCCCGTGGAGAGCCCGCACGCGAACGGGGCACAGCCCTCGAGCGATGCGTCCGGAGACACCTTCGCAAGCGCGATCTCGGGCAGGACCGCGTACTCGGCGAACGTCGACGTGCCCATGAAGTGGCGCAGCGGGTCGCCTTCGCGGAAGAGCCGCGTCGTCCCGTCCGGGAGATAGCCGAGGCCCTGCTGGTCGCGGATCGCGACGCACCGGTTCGTGCGCGGGTCGCGGCAGTGGACGCATTTGCCGCACTCGGGAGCGAAGAGCGTGATCACGTGGTCGCCCGCCGCGACCAGGGTCACGCCGTCCCCCACGGCCTCCACGACACCGGCGCCCTCGTGGCCAAGCACGCATGGCGCGTATCCGGTCGGATCCGCGCCGGAAGCCGTGTAGAGATCGGTGTGGCAGACGCCGCACGCGGCGAGCCGAACGAGCGCCTCGCCTGCCTTCGGCTCGGCAAGCTCGACGTCCTGGACGACGAGCGGCTGCCCGAACTCTTCGAGGACGGCTGCTCGGATCTTCATGCGGCTCCTTCCGGTCGGCGTGCGGGTGCCGATTATCGCCCGGTTGCAGGTGTCCGAATCGCGGCGTACAGTGGCCCGAAGCAACCGGGGGGTGCCCGCATGCGCGGCAGGAAGCTCTCGATCGTTGCTGCGGCCCACTCGAACGCCCACGCCGGGGCGGGAGCCTTGCGATGAGCACGATCACCGACGACGAGCTCGCCGTCGCGCTGGCCCGCTCGGCGGTCGAGCGCGCGGCGCCGGAGGAGATGGTGATCTTCCCGGCTGCGAGCGAGGCTTTTCTCGAGGGTGACGACCCTTCGAAGCGGACACGCGGCGATCCGATGCTGGGATTCGGCGTCGAGTCCGCGGTCGTGCTGCTCACACCCGTCGCGCTCACGGTCGCGAAGGACGTGCTCGGCTTCCTCCGCGAGCAGCTGAAGAAGCAGGCGGACGAGCACGGCGACGAGGCCTTCGACTGGCTCGTCAAGAAGCTCTTCCGACGCGGGGACGACAAGTCTGCCTCCGAGCCTGCCGCGCCGCCGCCGCCGGACGTCGCGCAGGCAGCCGAGCTGACCGACGAGCAGCTCGAGGAAGTGCGCAGGCTCGCGATCGAGAAGGCGAAGCAGCTCAAGCTGCCGAAGGACAAGGCGGAGCTCCTCGCGGACTCGCTCGTCGGCAGCCTCGCGACGGCGTGAGCACCGAGTCCACCGAGCCCTCTCCTCCACTCGCGCCCCGGCTCAACCCGTTCGTCTTCCCGTCTGACACGACATTCCGCTTCCTGCTGCTGCTGGTCGCGGTTCTGGGCGCCAACCTCTATATCTGGAACTGGCTGCACAGCGCGGTTGGCGTCAACAGCGGGGACTACGCACGCACCCTCCTTGCCTGCCGTGTGGAGGACGAGAGCGTCTTCACCGGTTCCGATGTCGACGCCGCTGTAGCGGCGTCGGATGCTCTCAACGCGTGCTACCGCGACGCGAACAGCGCGCTTCCCTGGTGGATGCTCGGCGGCACGGCATTGCTCCTCGCCGTCGCCGCTCTGATCCTCTTTCTCCTTCCGCGTTGGATCGAGCGACGGCGCCACCTGAAGCCGTTGACCCGTAGCGACGCGCCCGCCGTCGTCGACGAGCTGTCGGCGCTCGCACGAGAAGCCGAGCTCGGCGAGGAGCCGCGCTGGCTCTGGAACCCACTCGATCCATCGCCGACCGGTCTTGCGTTCGGACGTCCGGGCAATCACGCGATCGCGCTGAACGGCGGACTCGTCACGCGGCAGTTCGCCGATCCGCCGGCCTTCCGGGCCGTCGTTCGCCACGAGCTCGCGCACCTGCGCAACCACGACGTCGACCTGACATACGCCACGATCTCGCTCTGGTACGCGTTCCTGCTCGTCGGCGTGCTCCCATTCGCAGTCACCGTGCTCGACGAGCCAGTCGGCGACATCTTCGCCCTGGGTTGGCGCCTACTCGCGCTCGCCTTGCTCGTCTACTTGACCCGAAACGCAGTGCTGCGCGCTCGCGAGGTGTACGCCGACGTACGTGCATCCGTTCCCGACGGCGAGGAAGGAGCGCTGCGCAGGATCCTCGGCGGGCTGCCGCAGAAGTCAACCTCGCTGTGGCGCCGCCTGTGGCGCGTCCACCCGGATGGGCAAACCCGCCTCTCGATCGTGAACGACACGCGTCGACTCTTCCCGCTCGGGCTCCTGGTCGCCTTCGGCACAGGCATCGCGACGACCGTCGCCTTCGAGTCCATGGTCAGATTGTTGGTGCTCTACGTCACGGACCCGATCGACGTCAACTTCCTCGCCGCGCTGGTGTTCGCACCACTTGCAATGGGAGCGGTCGGAATCGGCATCTGGAGGGGCTCGTGGGCGAGACTCGCCGAAGCCCACGCGCCACCGCCGACCTGGCCGCTCGCCCTGGCGTTCGCTGCAGGCCTCCTCCTAGGGCCTGAGTTCGCGCTCGAGCGCATCGTCCCGCAGGACATCGACGCAACGCTCCTCGGCGGCCTTCCCGGGAGCATTCCCTGGATTGCCGCCCTGATCGTCGGGCTCGTACTCCTTCTGGCCTGGGTAGGGGCCTCGGGTGAGGCCTGGATGCGCGCCCTCGCCGCCACATCGCGGCCAACGCGAGTCAATGCTCTCGGGCTGATATTCGCCAGCGGCGTCCTCGCGATCTTCGTCGGCACCTTCTTCGCGCTCTACTCGACGCGGGCAGCGCTCGACTTCTCCCGCCAGCTGAGCGCCCTCGAGCACGGAGACGTATCAGAGGTTGCATGGGTCGGACCGACCTGGCTCTACCAGCTCGTGCGCGACTTCTACACCCTCATCGTCCTCACGAAGCCCGTCGTCTTCGCGGCACTCATCGCGCTATGGCTCTACCCACTCGCCGCGTGGTGGTGGAGGCGCGAGCAGGTGGGCGACGCTCCGTGGGCGTTCCTGGAGCCCGGCGGCCGACTGAGAATCCCGTTGCTCGCACGTGCCTCCCTCGACCCCTGGCTCGTGGGCATCGTGGCGGGCGTCGCATGTCTTGCTGCGCTTCTCGTCCTTCGACTCGCACTGAGGGCGAGCGTCGACCCGGACACGCGGGCGGAGTTCATCTTCCCGCTCGCGTTTCTCCATTACCAACTGCTCCTCGCGCTGCTCCTCCAGGGCATCGCCGCGGTCGTTGCGGCCGTGCGCTGGTATCCGCGCGACCTCGCTGTCGTAGCGGGGATGGCAGCCGCGTTTACGACCGGAGTAATCGCCACCGCAGGGATCGTCGTAGGCCCGTCGCTCGCTGGCTGCGTCGATCCGATCGCGATGAACCCCGGTCCTTGCGCTTGGGAAGTCGACGCGAGCTTCTCCTGGTTCGTCCTGCGTCAGGTCGTGGGCGAAGGCGCTGTCGTCGCCGTGGCGGGCGGCCTCGTCGTGCTCGGAGTCCAGGCGGTGCTCCACCGCCGCAACGCCCCCGTGCCGGCGCCGACCTCCTAAGCCCTCAGAGCCTGATCTCGTCGAAGTCGCTGATCTCGTCCGCGCGGTCTGCCTCGAGCCCGGCGAGCGGGTCGACGTCGGGGAGCGTCCCGAACGCGAGGCGCGTCCGCTCCTCGACCTTCCGCACGGGCACCTGGAACGTCCTGTAGGCGCCGTAGGAGAACTCCTCGGGCATGACCTCGAGGCCGGCGATGAGCTCGGCCTGGCTCAGGAGGTACGCAGTCGCGGACATGTCGCCGGACTCCTTGACCATGACCACGACCTTCCAGAACTCGCGCGGGAGCTGAATGCCGGCGAACTGGTCGTCGTCCGCCGCGAAGACCGGCCCCGTGAACACCGTCACACGGAAGTCGCGGTTGTCCGCGTTCTCGAGGATGTAGTCCTCGAGCCCGGCCCAGGTCGTCTGGTTCTGGTTGAAGTCCTCGTGCTGCGGCGAGCAATTCGTGAAGTGGAACGTGTCGTCGTTGCAGAGCTTCGCCTCCTCACGCGACGTTCCCCAGGCGGGATCGAGCCGGCGGACGAGGTGGCCGCGGTCGAGCGGGTTGTTCTTGTAGACGCTCTCGTCCGTCTGCTCCTCGGCAGGGATTCGCGGATCGACGAACCAGCGGTCCTTCTCGCGCTTGAGGCGCATGCTGGACGCACCGTCCACGTTCACCGCCGTGAAGAAGGCGATCCGCCGTGGACCGTTCACGACGACGCTGAAGTGGTTGTAGGGGATGACGAAGTCCGACTCTCCGCTCGGCAGCGAGTTCTGGGATGCCTGCGCGACGAGGTCGTCCGGGAGGACTGGGAGCGGCACGCTGTGCGGTCCGGTCCCGAGGAAGTCCGCGTCGTAGCCCGTCCGGTTCGCGTAGTCCGGATCGGGGACGACCGCCTCGAGCGTCTCGTCGCCGCTCATGCGAAGAGCTCGTCGACGAGCGCCTGCTGCTCGGCCGGGAACGTCTTGCCGGTGATGAACGCGCGGAGGCTCGTCACGCGAATGCCCTCGTTCAGGAAGCCGCCGAACTCCTTGTGGTCGGGCGCCTGCACGCTCGCGTGGTGGAGGCAGACGACGTGCCACGTGTCGTCGAAGACCGGCGAGCCGGACGAGCCGGGCTCCGTGTCGGCCGCGTAGTGGAGGTGGTCGTCGAGGACGTCGACCACGCGGTTCTCGCGCAGCGCGATCTGCTTCTTCTTCCCGCGCGGGTGCTGGACGATGGTCACGAACGAGCCGAGGTCGTCCTTGCCCTCGTCGTCCTTGAGCCGGTTGAACGAGAAGTCTCCGAGCTCGTCAGGGGTCGCCTTCACCGCGACGAGCGCGAAGTCGAGGTCCTCGTCGGTCAGGAAGAACCTGCCCGGGTCGAGCTCGAACGTGACCGGATCGAGCGGCTTGCCGTCGACGCCGTCCTGGAAGCTGAACTCGATGGAGCTGCCCTCCGCGACCTCGGCGCTCGCGAGGACGTGGTTGTTCGTGAGGAGCAGCGACGGCGACACGAGCGAGCCGGTCCCGAAGCCCGCGATGTTTCCGTCCTCGCGGATGACGACCCGCCCGACGGCGCGCGCGGCAGCGACACCGCTGTCGAGGTAGCTGACGCCGAGGAAGTCCTCGGTTCCGATGATCTTCCGCGCCGGGCCCCGCCGGATCCTCTCGATGTTGTCCGTACGCGAGTCCGCCGAGGCGGCAACGCGCTTCTTCGCCTTCTCCTCCTGCTGCTTCTGCGCCGCTTCGAGATCGTGCATGCCAGGCCTCCCCGTCCCGTCGAATGAGGGCGCCGCAGCGAACGGGATTATGGGTCCTGGCACCCGAATCGGCAACACGCGCTTGACTCGCGCACGGGACTGGTCCTAGATAGGGGCCGCACCGGCTCGCGCCGGCAACGAGAAACGGAGCTCGCCATGGGCACGCCGCCACGCCACATGGAGACCTCTGCGGCGTCCAGTCCCGCGGGCGAAGCCCACGGGGATAGCTCGGCTGTGGGCGTCATCTTCCAGCCGCTTCCTTTCCGGAGCCTGACGGCCCCGAACCGGATCTTCCGATCGAGCCTCGCCGGGCGCTTCTCGAACTACGACGGCGCAGGCACCCAGACACACATCAACTGGGACCTGAAGACCGCCCGCAACGGCGTCGGCACGATCATCTCCTCGAACGCGCCAGTCCACCCGCGGGGCC
This sequence comes from uncultured Actinomycetes bacterium, assembly GCA_963793035.1. Lineage (GTDB taxonomy): Bacteria > Actinomycetota > Thermoleophilia > Gaiellales > Gaiellaceae > GMQP-bins7. The sequence goes on along the minus strand of CAWBYI010000007.1, from coordinate 792,524 downwards.
ACATCGTCCCGAACTACGCGCACATCGACCGCGACGAGACGATCCCGTTCTGGCGCGAGCTCGTGAGCCGCGTGCACGAGCACGGGACGAAGTACGTCGTCCAGCTCGCGTTCTCCGGGCGCCAGCGCGACGTCGGCGGCATCCGGTTCGAGAAGGGCTGGAGCGCGACGGACGAGCCGGAGCCGATCCACGGCTTCGAGTGCGAGCGCATGACGACCGACGACATCGCGTTCATGGTCGAGTGCTTCGCGCAGGGAGCGCGCCGCGCGCGCGAGGCAGGCGCCGACGGGGTCGAGATCCACGGCTGCAACGGCTACCTCATCACGCAGTTCCTCTCCTCGGCGATCAACGACCGCAAGGACGAGTACGGCGGCTCGCTCGAGAACAGGGCCCGCTTCGCGCTCGAGATCGTCCGCGCCGTGCGGCGCGAGGTCGGGAGCGACTACCACCTCCAGTTCAAGATCAGCGCGATCGACGACAACGACGCGCTCTTCTTCTGGGAGAAGAAGGGCAACACGCTCGAGGAGTCGGTGCAGGTCTGCAAGTGGCTCGAGGAGGCCGGGGTCGACGGCTTCCACGTCTCGACCGGCGCGTCGTTCCCGCACCCCCGGAACCCGGCCGGGACCTTCTCGCTCGACGACGTCGTCCGCGGCTACGACACGATGATCTCGAGCGGCCGGCACACGTTCCGGAACTACCTCATGTTCCGGACCTGGCCGATCAACCGCCTCTTCAAGTGGCTGTGGGAGCGGCGGTCGAAGAACGGCGTCGAGGGCATCAACCTTCCCCAGTCGCGCGCGGTGAAGGACGCGGTCTCCGTTCCCGTCATCGTCACCGGCGGCTTCCAGACCGCCTCCGTGATCGCAGGCGCGATCGAGCGAGGCGACTGCGACGGGGTCACCATCGGCCGGCCGTTCATCGCGAACCACGATCTCGTCCGGCTCTGGGAGGCGGGCCACGACCGGCCGCCGAACCCCTGCACCTACTCGAACCAGTGCCTGATCAACGGGCTCGAGAACCCGCTCGGCTGCTACGACCTCTCGCGCTTCTCGTCCCGGGACGAGATGGTGCGGGAGATCCTCACCGTCTACGACCCGCCACCGTTCCAATGAGCGACGACCCGATCTTCGAGCCGCTCAGGTTCCGGAACCTCGAGGTGAAGAACCGCGTGCTCCGCTCGAGCATCTCGGGCCGCTTCGACAACTACGAGGGCTCGGGCACGCGGACGCGCATGAACTGGGAGCTGCGATTCGCGCGCGGCGGGGTCGGCGCGATCGTCTCCGCCTGGTGCGGCGTCGAGCCGCGCGGCTTCATCGTCCCGGGGTACGCGTGCATCGACCACGACGGGACGATTCCCTTCTGGCGCGAGCTCGGCGCACGCGTCCACGAGCAGAACTGCAAGTACATCCTCCAGCTCGCGCACGCAGGCCGGCAGCGCGACATCCGCGGCCTCGACCTGGACCGCAAGGGCCTCTCGTCGACGAGCAAGTCCGACCCCCTCCACGGGTTCGAGGCCGAGCGCGCCACCGCGTCCGAGCTGCGCGAGGTCGTGGATGCGTTCGCGGCGGGCGCGCGGCGGGCACGCGAGGCCGGCCTCGACGGGGTCGAGATCCACGGTGCCAACGGGTACCTGTTCACGCAGTTCCTCTCCTCGGCGATCAACGACCGCAAGGACGAGTACGGCGGGCCGCTCGAGAACCGGGCGCGGCTGCTCCTCGAGACGGTGCAGGCGGTGCGGCGCGAGGTCGGCGACGACTTCCACCTCCAGGTCAAGATCAGCACGACCGAGAACGCGGACGCGTTCCTGCCGTGGCTGAAGAACGGCAACACGATCGAGGACGCGGTGCAGGTGGCGCTCTGGCTCGAGGAGGCGGGCGTCGACGCGATCCACGTGTCCGCGGGCAGCACGTTCCCGCACCCCGACAACCCGGCCGGCGGGCTGCCGCTGAAGGAGGTCGTCAAGAACTACGACTCGATGATCTCGAGCGGCGTCCACGCGTTCCGGAACTACCTGCTCTTCCGGCTCTGGCCGATCAACCGGATCATGCAGCGCCGCTGGGAGCGCCCGCTCGACGCCGTCGAGGGCTCGATGCTCGAGGACGCGGCCGCGATTCGCGCGGTCGTTTCGGTGCCGGTCCTCTGCACGGGAGGGTTCCAGACGGCCTCGGTGATCCGGAAGGCGCTCGCCGAGGGCGCCTGCGACGCGGTCACGATCGCACGCCCGCTCGTGGCGAACCCAGACCTCGTGCAGCTCTTCGCCGAGGGCCTCGACCGCGCGCCCAGGCCGTGCTCGTACTGCAACAAGTGCCTCTACAACCTCCTCGAGAGCCCGCTCGGCTGCTACGACGAGCGCCGGTACGCGAGCCGCGAGGAGATGATCCGCGAGATCTACGAGGTCTTCGACCCGCCGCCCATCCTCGAGGTGGCCCGATCTTGACAACCGGATGCGGTGCAGGATGATGCCGAGAAGTAGGACCGCCGAAAGGAGCAGTCACGTGGGGGGCTCGCCTAACGCCGATGCTGCGGCGCACCGGTCGCGCAGCGTCGTGGGCGCACGCTGCTCCGGGGGCGGGAAATGAGCACGCCGGAGACGCCGCGCATCGCCGAGCTCCAGGCCGCGCTCGACCGCGGTGACCTGGACAGCGTCCGCCGCATCCTTCTCTCGGTCGACGGTCGCGAGGCCGCCCTGCTCGAGCAGGAGATGGGCGCCGAGCCCTTCGAGCGTGCGCGGCGCGCCGCCGCGCGCGGCCGCCGCCGCGGGAAGCTCGGGAAGGTCATCGTCCTACCGGGGATCATGGGCACCGAGCTCGACTCGGTCGACCGCAAGGGCGACGTCGACCGCATCTGGATCGACTTCGTGCGCCTGCTGGCCGGGCGGATCGGCGACCTCGAGCTGACGCCGGAGGGCAGCCCGGCTTCGGAGGGGATCCACATCCGGCCGGCCGGGCTCCACCGGATGACGTACGTCCCGATCCTGCTCGAGCTGGACACGCGCTGGCACGTCCGCCCGTTCCCGTTCGACTGGCGCGAGGACATCGACAAGAGCGCGGCGCGACTCGACGCCGAGATCACCGCGTTCGGCGCGGGCGACCCGGTGCACCTGGTCGCGCACTCGATGGGCGGCCTCGTGTCGCGTCGGTTCGCCCAGCGCAATCCGGCGACGTGGAAGGCGATGGACGACGCGACGGGGGCCGGCCGCGGCGGCCGCCTGGTCATGCTCGGGACGCCGAACCGTGGCTCGTTCGCCATCCCGCTGACGCTCTCGGGGGCGGAGAAGATCCTGAAGGCGCTGGCGGTGGGCGACATCCACCACTCGATGAAGCAGCTCCTCGCGATCATCGGCACCTTCCCGGGCCTCTACCAGATGCTCCCCTCGCCGCTTGCCGACCTGGGCGACGACGAGGACCACAAGAAGCTGTACGACGTCGCGAGCTGGGGAGCGCTGCCCGCACAGGCGCCGCACCTCGCCTTGGCGGACGTGTTCCAGCGCGATCTCGACACCGTCATCGACCCTCACCGGCTCCTCTATGTCGCCGGCTTCGACCGCGAGACCCCGGTCGGGATCCGCATCGAGTCCCCCGGCAAGTTCTCGTATCGCAAGTCGCGCGACGGCGACGGCCGCGTCCCGCACGAGCTCGGCCTGCTCGACGAGGTGACCACGTACTGGGTCAACGAGACGCACGGCGACCTCGCGAAGAACGGACATGTGCTCGACGCGATCACCGAGCTCCTCCAGACCGGGAAGACGACGGTCCTTCCGACGACGAAGCCGCCGTCGACACGAGCCGCTCGGACGGTCGGCTGGCAATCCGCCGACGCCGTGGCGCCGCTGCCGGCCGAGGCCCGGGTCCTCGCCGAGAAGGCGAAGGTGGTGCGACGGTCGACCGGCGAGCCGCAACTGACGCCGGAGGAGCAGGCGAGGCTTCGCAACCTCACACTGGCCGAGTATCTCGGCTCGGGCGAGGAGCCGCGCGAAGCGCCAGGCGAGGAGCCAGGCCCGGCCGTGCGAGGCCGCGTCGTCGAGGAGGCGCTCGTGGTCGGAGACGAAGGTGGCGGCGAGGGCGCGGAGCCGCCGAGCATCGAGATAGAGCTCGAGGTCGTCTGGGGCGACGTCACGAAGGTCGACGCCGACGTGTACGCCGTCGGCCACTACGAGGGCGTGACGCCGCAGTTCGCGGAGCTCGCGCTCGACGAGGCCGTCTCCGGCGTCCGAGGACGCAAGGACTACGAGGCGCGCCGGCTCGTGATCACGCAGCACGCCGCGCGCGGAAGCCTGCACGCCGACCTCGGCGACGTCTCGTTCTTCCCCTGGGGCGACGCGCGGCACGCGAACCGCGTGGTCGCCGTCGCCGGCATGGGCCGGCCCGGGACGTTCGACGGGACGGGGCTCCGGCGGCTCGTCGGCGAGCTCGTGGTCGCAGTGACCGCGCTCCCGCCGGCGCTCCGGGTTTGCGCCGTTCTCATCGGCTCGGGCGAGGGGACGCTGGGGATCCCGCAGGCGGTGACGGGCTGGCTCCACGGGATCGCGGACGCGGCGGAGGAGATCGCGACCGCAGGCATCTACGAGGCGCCCGTCGAGCGGATCATCTTCGCGGAGCTCGACCGCGGCCGGGCGGAGGAGCTCCACGGCGCGATCGAGTACGAGCTGGCACGCCGGGGCGCCGAACAGCGGCCGAGCTCGGTCGCGCTCCGCCTTGCTCCCCGGGTGAAGCGCGGCGTCGGCGGGACGGTGTCGATCGAGGAGAGCGTCGCCCTCGCCGCGGAGAGCCTCGTGCTCGCGGCCGTGTCCGAGGCCGGATCCCAGGAGCAGGCCGCGTACACAAGGCTCCTCGAGCACTGCGGCCCGAACGCAACCGTGCGCAAGCTCCTGCTGAAGCGCCTCCTGGACGAGGGAGGCCGCAAGCGGAGGTCCTCGAAGCGGCCGCGCTTCCGCGTGGAGCGCAGGATGACGCTGCCGCCGTCCGCCGAGACCCCGGCGCGCATCTCGTTCTGGGACGACGGCCAGACGATCAGGGCCGCGGCGATCCACCAGGCCGCGACGGTGCCCGAGCGCTACGTCGGCGTCGGCCGGGACGTCGTCGACGACCTCATCGTGAAGATGACGGACCCGCCTGCAAGCGACGTCGACGAGCTCTGCCACCTTCTCCAGAGCCTGCTCGTGCCGAGCGAATTCGGGGACGTCCTGCGCTCGGGCTCGTTCGTGTTCGAGGTCGACCGAGCGCTCGCGCGGCTGCACTGGGAGATGCAGCCCGAGCTCATGGGCAGCCAGAACGGCGAAGCCTGGCCGCTCTCCGTCCGCAAGCCGTTCGCGCGGCAGATGCGGACCGCCTACAGCCCGGCGCCGGTGCGACCGGGCCGCACGGGCGGCGGACTGCGCGCGCTCGTGATCGGCGATCCCGGCGATCCCGAGCAGGGCCAGGACCTGCCCGGAGCGATGACCGAGGCGCTGAAGGTGAAGGAGCTGCTCGAGTCTCGCGACGACGTCGTCGTCGAGGCACGCATCGGCGCTCCCGGCGCGGCGCGGCCCGACGCCCTCTACGACGTGAAGCCCGCCGACCGGCTCGAGGTCCTCTCGCTCCTCCTGAGCGGGGACTTCGACCTCGTGCACTACGCGGGGCACGGCGACTTCGATCCGGAGCAGCCGAGCCGGGTCGGCTGGGTGTTCGCGCGCGGCCTGCTCACACCCGGCGAGATCGGCCGCCTCGAGCGGGTGCCGGCGGTCATCGTCTCGAACGCCTGCCTCTCCGCGCGGACGTCCTTCGCGCTCGACGGAGCGCGGCGGCCGGACGAGGCGAAGACGGAGGCCGGCCTCCTGCCGAGCCTCGCGGACGAGTTCTTCAAGCTCGGCGTGCGCAACTACGTCGGCACGGCCTGGGAGGTCAACGACATCGGGGCCGAGCTCTTCGCCCGTGTCTTCTACACCTCACTCCTGGCGGGCGAGTCCTTCGGGGAGTCGGTGCGCCGGGGCCGCGAGGAGCTCTGGCACGCCCGCGAGACGTACGGCGCGCTGTGGGCCGCGTACCAGCACTACGGCGATCCCGCGAGCAGTGCCGTCCTCGCCCCCGAGCAGGCCGACGGCGACGGCAACTGAGAGGAGAGGCATGACCGACGAGGAGCTGCTCCGCCGCTACAACCCGTACCTCCAGTACGACTCACTCGAGAGCTTCCGCTCCGACTCCGCCGCGACGATGCCGGAGCAGTTCTTCGAGGACGGGTCGAAGTGGAGCTACGCGAATGTCCTCAAGCGAAAGGGCGGGAGCATCGTCGCGTCGGCACGGCCGAAGGACGACCAGGAGACGCTCGTCCTCGAGTTCCTCGGCGAGAAGAAGTACGCGAGCGGCGACGAGGTGAAGACGACCGACTTCATCGACGCCGTGGGGCGGCGCTACGTCGAGGACGCCCGCCGCATGCACGCCGATCCTCGCTTCGCGGACCGGACGTACGGCCACGCGGTCAAGGACAAGAACGGCTTCACGTGGCTCCAGTACTGGTTCTTCTACTACTACAACGACAAGAACTTCATGGGGATCGGCCTGCACGAGGGCGACTGGGAGATGATCCAGATCCGCCTCGCCAAGGACGGGAACCCGAGCTCGGCGACCTTCGCGCAGCACCGCGACGGCGAGGCGCTCCTGTGGTCGGACCTCGTGCTGCAGCCGTCGGAGGACGGCCACGTGCCGGTCGTCTTCGTCGGGCGCGGCTCGCATGCGTCGTTCGCCTCCGCGGGCGAGCACTGGCCGATGTTCCCCGTCCCGCCGGACTATTCGGATGGAAAGGGGCCGCTCGTGCGCCCGACGCTCGAGGTGATCACGGACGGCGAGCCGGGCTGGGCGTTCTGGCCCGGCAAGTGGGGCTCCAGCGACTCGAGCCCGACCGGGCTGACCCAGAAGGGCCAATGGAAGGACCCGATGGCGTTCCACGTCGAGCTCGGAGGCAGCGCCACCCGCGGCACGGTCAAGCGGCGCGCGCGCCCGACCCCCGACCTGCCCATCCCGCCGGCGCCGAAGCTGACGTTCACGCGCGTCGACGACCAGGTCGTGGTCCGGTACGAGTACGCGAAGCGCTTGCCGGCCGGAGCGACACGGCCGGAGCGGATCGTGGTCTCCGTCGACCGGCCCGACGACGACCTGCCGCCCGCGAGCCACGCGTTCACGGTTCGCGAGCGCTCCGGGGTCTTCGCGCACCCGCTCCGCCTCGAGGACGACGCCCGCTACGTCGTCCGCGCCGTCGCGTACAGCGACGACGGGATCCAGAGCCGGCCGGTCACCGAGGAGCTACCAGCCGAGGGCGGCTAGGCCGTGGGCGACGAGCACTTCGACGCGGTGGTCGTCGGCTCCGGCTTCGGAGGCTCGGTGACGGCGTTCCGGCTCTCCGAGGCCGGGATGCGGGTGTGCGTCCTCGAGCGCGGGAAGGCGTATCCGCCCGGGTCGTTCCCGCGGAGCCCGCTGGCGATAGCGCGCAGCCTCTGGGACCCGAGCGAGGGCCTGCACGGGATCTTCAACGTGTGGGAGTTCAGCGGGCTGGGCGGCATCGTCGCGAGCGGGCTCGGCGGCGGCTCGCTCCTCTACTCGAACATCCTCCTGCGCAAGGACCGCTCGACGTTCGTCCAGGAGGATCTCGACGCGGGCGGCTGGGAGAGCTGGCCGGTCACGTACGACGACCTCGAACCGCACTACGAACGGCACGAGCAGATGCTCCAGGGCACGCCGTACCCGATGGAGCACGCCCCCTACGACCGCACGCCGAAGACGGTCGCGCTCCAGGAGGCCGCAGGCACCCTCGGCCTCGAGTGGATCCTCCCCAAGCTCGCGATCACGTTCGCGCCCGAAGCTGGCGCCGCCCCGGTGCTCGGCGAGCCGGTCCGCGGCGAGGAGCCGAACCTGCACGGCCGCGTGCGCCAGACCTGCCGGATGTGCGGGGAATGCAACTTCGGCTGCAACTACGGGTCGAAGTACACGCTCGACTTCAACTACCTCTCGTTCGCGAAGCTCAGGCACGGCGCCGACATCCGCACCCGCTCCGAGGTGAAGACGTTCGCGCCTCGTCCGGAGGGCGGATACGTCATCCGCTACGTCGACCACTCCGGCGCGGTCGAAGGCGAGCCGCGGAGCGCGCCGCCTCCGGAGCACGTCCTCACCGCAGACCGGCTGATCCTCTCAGCGGGCACGTTCGGCTCGACCTACCTCCTGCTCAAGAACCGGGCGAGCTTCCCGGGGCTGAGCGAGCGCCTCGGGACGCGCTTCTGCGGCAACGGCGACCTGCTCACGTTCGCGCAGAAGACGCACGAGACCGTGAACGGCGTTCGCCGCGGGCGCGCGATCGAGCCCGGGTACGGGCCGGTGATCACGAGCACGATCCGCATTCCGGACGAGCTCGAGGGCGGCCCCGGGCGGGCGGTCTACCTCCAGGACGGCGGCTACCCGGACACGATCAACTGGATGATGGAGATCGGCGACCAGCCCGCCGCCCTCGTCCGCGCGTTCCGTTTCTTCAAGCGTCTCTTGCGGCTCTGGCTGCGAAAGGGAGGCTCGAGCGACATCGGCGCCGACCTCTCGCGCCTGATCGGGAAGGATCCGGTCTCCTCCACCTCCCTCCCCCTGTTCTCGATGGGCAGGGACATCCCGGACGGAAAGATGCACCTCTCCGGCGACCAGCTCCTCGAGCTCGACTGGAACAAGATGCGCTCGAACCCGACCTTCGAGGCGGTGCGCAGCACCGGTCGCGACATCGCGCGAGTGCTCGACGGGAAGTTCCGGGACAACCCGCCGTGGTACGTCGGCCGTGTCGTGACCGTTCACCCGCTCGGCGGCTGCCCGATGGGTCATGACATCACAGAAGGGGTCGTGGACAACTACGGGCGGGTCTTCGGCTACCCGGGCCTCGTCATTGCCGACGGCTCGGTCATGCCGGGCCCCGTCGGCCCGAACCCATCGAACACGATCTCCGCTCTGGCTCACCGCTTCGCCGAGCGGACGATCCAGGAGGCGTGAATGCGGCGCACGCCGACTCGAAGCGGACTGGAGGACCCACCATGAACCAGAGACTTCCGCTCGTGCTGTCCGCGACGGCTCTCGTCGTCGCGCTCGTCGGCTCGACGCCGCTCGGGAACGCCGCGCAGAACGCGCTCGAACAGGTGCCGCGCGCGAAGCGCGCCGACTTCGCCGCGAACGCCGGCAAGCTCAACGGCCACAAGTCCTCGATCAATCCGAAGCGCGGCCAGATCCCGGTCGTCGGCGCGGATGGGAAGCTCCCCGCGTCGATCGGCGCCGTCGGCCCGAAGGGCGAGCAGGGCGCGGCCGGACCCGCGGGCGCCGGCGGCTACCAGATCAGGACGGAGAACATCAGTGTCCCCTCGGGCGACAACGCCGGCCAGCCTTTCGGCGTGAGCTGCCCCGGCGGCAGGGTCGTGCTCGGCGCCGGTTACTCGTTCAACGAACAGTTCAGGAACGCACTGAAGCTGTATGACAGCCGCCCGGCCGGGGACTCGAGCTGGCGCTTCCGGTTCGCCAACGACACGGGCGGTACCAAGGCCGTGACGCTCTTCGTCACCTGCGCGAACGTGAGCTCGTAGCGGAGGCGCGTGGAACCGGGCGAACGCCACTACTCCCTCGTCGCCGAGCTTCTCGGCCAGGGGGAGATCGTTCCCTTCCTCGGCGCGGGCGCGAACCTCTGCGACCGCCCCGACGACGGCCTCGTGGGCGCCCGGCCAGTTCGCGCCGAGCGGGACGGAGCTCGCGAAGAGGCTCGCCGACTCGAGCCGCTATCCGGACGAGGACCTCGATCTCCTGCGCGTCTCGCAGTACGTGGACGCGATCCTCGGCGAGGGCCGGCTCTATCGGTACCTGCACGAAGTGTTCGACTCGAACTTCCCGCCGACCTCGCTGCACCGGCTCTTCGCACGCCTCCCGGCGATCCTCCGGGAGGGCGGGCATCCACAGCTGCTCCTCCTGACCACGAACTACGACGACCTGCTCGAGCGCGCCCTCGCGGACGCCGGGGAGACGTACGACGTCGTCTGGTACGAGGCGAAGCGCGGCCCGATGCACGGGCGGTTCATGCACCGGCCGCCGAGCGGCGACATCGTCCCCATCGAGCTGCCGAACGAGTACACGGCGCTGTCGCTCGAGGAACGACCCGTGATCCTGAAGCTGCACGGCGCCGTCGACAGGCTGGACGGAAAGCAGGACAGCTACGTCATCACCGAGGACAGCTACATCGACTACCTGGTCGGCCCCGACGTGGGCACCCAGATCCCCTTCCAGCTCCTGGAGCGCATGGAAGAGAGCCACTACCTCTTCCTCGGCTACTCGATGCACGACTGGAACCTGCGCGTGATCCTGAACCGGATCTGGGGAGCCCAGCAGCTCGACCTCAAGTCGTGGGCGGTCCAGCGGGCGCCGACCGACGCGGGCGTGCGCGAGGTCGAGGAGGCGCTCTGGCGAGACCGCGGCGACGTCGACCTCCTCTACGTCCCGCTGAAGGAGTACATCCCCCGGCTCGAGCAGGAGGTCTTCGACTCGAGCGCGTCCGCATGAGCGAAGACGGGCACGCATGACGCGGACCGCGAGCCGCCGTCGACGCCCTATGTCGGCCTCGTGCCCTACGGCGAAGCCGACGCCGCGTTCTTCTTCGGGCGGGACAACGAGAAACGCGTCGTCGCAGGGAACCTGCGCGCCTCGGCGCTGACGCTGCTATACGGGGCGAGCGGAGTCGGGAAGACCTCGCTCCTGCGGGCGGGGGCCGTCCACGACCTGCGGCGGCTGCGCGAGACCGCCGCCCTGACGGACTCGCAACGGGTCCCGTTCGCCGTCTGCGTCTTCTCCGGCTGGCGCGACGACCCCCTTCCCGGGCTGATGGAAACGATCAGGGAAGCGGCGGCCGCCGCGCTCGGCGACGCCGAGCTGCGTCCCTGGGCTTCCGGCGAGGACGTCGTGGAGACGCTGCGCGGCTGGACCGACAAGGTCCGCACGCTGCTCGTCATCCTCGACCAGTTCGAGGACTACTTCCTCTACCACGCGGACGAGGAGGGCGAAGGGACCTTCGTCGAGGAGTTCCCCGCGGTCGTCAACGACGAGAACCTGCGCGTCCACTTCCTCGTCTCGATCCGCGAGGACGCCCTCGCGAAGCTCGACCGCTTCAAGGGGAGCATCCCGCGGCTCTTCGCCAACTACGTCCGGGTGGAGCACCTCGACCGCGCCGCCGCGCGCCGGGCGATCGAGGGGCCCGTCGACGAGTGGAACCGCCGTCACGCCGACGAGCCTCCGTACACGCTCGAGCCCGGCTCTCGTCGACGCGGTGATCGACGCTGCCGCCGACGGGCGAGCTCGCGCTCGTCCGGAACGGCGACCCGGGCGACCGCGGCGCCTTCCACCAACGGGAGCGTCGAGGCCCCGTTCCTCCAGCTCGTGATGGAGCGGATCTGGCGCGCGACGTCGGACGCGGGCGAGCGCGACCTGACGCTCGCCCGCCTCGAGGCGCTCGGCGGCCCGCAGCGCATCGTCGAGAACCACCTGCTGGAGGCGCTCGGCACGCTGAGCCGCGGACGAGCAGGCCGTCGCCGCCGATCTCTTCCGCTTCCTCGTGACGCGCTCCAAGACGAAGATCGCTCATCCCGCGTCCGATCTCGCCGAGTGGACCGGGCGCTCCGAGGCCGAGGCGACGACGGTGCTGGAGAAGCTCTCCCGGCCCGAAGGCGGCCGCATCCTGCGCCGCGTGCCGCCGCCCGTCGCAGGAGCGGGCGAGACGCGCTACGAGCTCTTCCACGACGTCCTCGCCGACCCGATCCTCGAGTGGAGGCGCGAATACGAGCAGGACGTCCGCCGGAAGGCCGCAATCCGGCGCGTGGCCCGGATCGCAGGCGGTCTCGCAGTCCTCCTCGCGATCGTCGGCAGCCTCGGCATCTGGGCACTCGTGCAACGGAGCGAGGCGCAGACCGCGACGCGCTCGGCGACGTCGCTCGCGCTCGCGTCGACCGCCACGACGCAGCTTGCGACCCGTCCCGACAATGCGCTCCTGCTCGGGCTCGAGGGGTACCGCTCGAGCGCGACTCCCGAGGCGGCGAGCGCGGTCGTGGACGCGCTCGAGGCGGTGCGGCTCTCCGGCGCGACGGCGATCCTGCGCGGCGGGCAGGACGGCGTCCGGACGATCGCGGTCAGCCCCGACGGGCGAACCGCTCGCCGCCGCCGACTTCGACGGCACGCTGCGTCTCTTCGACCTTCGCGAGACGAAAGCCGCTCGGGGAGCCGTTCTCGCGCGCACACGGCCGAGGTCTGGGGCCTCGCCTTCAGCCCGGACGGCAAGACCCTCGCCTCCTCCAGCTTCGACGACACCGTCCGCTTCTGGCGCGTCGAAGACCAGACCCCGGTCGGAGAGCCCATCGACCCGGGCATCGGAGCGGTCCTGACGGTGGCGTTCGCGCCTGACGGACGGACGGTCGCGCTCGGCGGCTCCGCCGACAGGTTCAGCTCTGGCAGGTCGACCCGCCGAAGCTCGTGCGGACGCTCGAAGGCAGCACCGGATCGGTGCACAGCCTCGCTTACAACCCGCGACGGGACGATGCTCGCAGCGGGCGGCGGCACGACCGTGCCGCGCTGGGACGCCCGCACGGGCAAGCCGCTCGGCGGCCCCTCGAGGGCCACGCGGACACGGTCGCAGAGCGTCGCCTTGAGCCCGGACGGGCGCACGCTCGCCTCCGGCGGGCTCGACGGCGACGTGCGGCTGTGGAGCGCGGATACCGGGACGACGATCGGCCCGCGCTTGCAGAGCGGGACGGGCCAGGTCTGGAGCGTCTCGTTCAGCCCGGACGGGAAGACGCTCGCGTCGTCGGGGTTCGACGGGACCGTCCGGCTCTGGAACGTGCGGACGGCGCGCCGCCCAGGACGACCCACTCGAGGGCCATACAAGGGCCGTGATCGCGGTCGCCTTACGCGCCGGACGGGACGCTTGCGTCCTCGAGCTACGACGGGACGGTGCGGCTCTGGGATCCCTCGGCGCTCCACCGCCTCGGTGATCCCGATCGGCGCGCACGACGACCGCGTGACGGCGGTGTCCGCCAGCCCGGACGGGAGCACGGCTCGCTTCGGGGAGCTACGACCAGACGGTCGGGCTCTGGGACGTGCGCGGGTCGAAACCGGCACGGCCGCTCGGCGAGGACGAGCTCGAGCGGTCGAGGACGTCGCCTACAGCCCCGACGGGTCGCGGCTCGCGGCCGCCGACGCGGGCGGCTCGGCTCTGGGTGTGGGAGGACGCGTCCGGGGAGCCGACGCGGCTGGAAGGCGAGGCATCCGTGCAGGACATCGCGTTCGATCCGGCGACGGAAACACGATCGCGGGCGGGGACTCGGACGGCTCGATCCGGCTCTGGGACGTCGCGTCGCAGGAACCGGAGGGCGAGCCGCTCACGGGCCACGACGGCCCCGTCTGGAGCGTCGCCCTGAGTGCGGACGGGGCCACGCTCGTCTCCGCCGGCTCGGACGGGACGGTGCGGATCTGGGACGTCGGCGACGCGCCGCGAGATCGGCCGGCTCCCGCTCGAGGAGGGCGAAGTCGTGCTCGCCGTCGCCCTTGCTCCAGACGGCAAGACCCTCGCGACCGGGAGCGTCGGCGGCGCGCGTGCGGCTCTGGGATATCCACGTCCGCACGCCGCTCGGCGAGCCCGTGGAGGCCCATGCGCCGGCGAACGTCGAGAGCGTCGCCTTCGCGACGGACGGCTCGGCTCCTCGCGTCGGGAGGAGGCGATGGAGCAGTCCGGCTCTGGGACGTGCCGGATCTCCGGTCCCTCGGGCGAGCCGCTTCGGCGGCACGAGGGCGCCGTCTACGGGGTCGCGTTCGGACCCGATGCAGCCCTCGTGTCCGGCGGCGACGACGGCACCGTCCGCCTCTGGGACGGGATCCTCTGGCCCGACCTCGCGACGCTCGAGGCCGAGGTCTGCAGCCTCGTCGTCGGCAACTTCTCGCAAGCCGAGTGGCAGGAGCTCGCTCCCGGGCTCCCGGAACGGACGACATGCCCGACGTAACCGCTCACTCGCCGCGACCGACCCCAGGAGGTGACATGGACGGACTCCGCCTGAACAGCATGCGGACGCCGCGGAGCCTCGTGCGGCGCCACCTTCCCCCGATCGACACGGAGAGCATCCGCCGGGCCGCGGTGACGACGCGGGCGTTCGAGGCGACCGTGAAGCGGCCCTCGCCGGAGCAGCCGCGCATCGTCTCGAGCGCGCACGGCGCCATCCGCCACGTCCTCCTCTGCTACCCGAGCTACGCGGGCGGGGACGACGTCTACCGCAACGTCTTCGTCGACCTCTTCCGGCAGCTGCCAGAGGCCGTGGAGCTCACGATCGTCGCCCACTCGTCCGTCGTCGCGGACCTCGAGAAAGCGGCGGACACCGAGCGGCCGCGGTCGCAGACGACGATCGTCGAGGCCCCGAACTACCTCCGTTACACGGTCTGGGCGGAAGACCCGTACGTCGTCGTCGAGGACGCCGCCTCGGACTCGTCGAGGCGCTTCCTCGTCGAGCCGTTCACGTTCCCGCGCGCCGGGGACAGCATCGTCGCCGACCTCGTGGCCGAGGCGAGCGACGTGCAGTCGACGCAGTCGCCGCTCTTCTTCCAGGGCGGGAACGTCCTCATCGGCGACGACTTCGTGCTCATCGGGGTCGACTACCTGTACGAGACGCTCGACACGTTCCTCCGCTACCAGCCCGTGATCGGCATGCCCGAGGACCGCGGCGAGGCGCAGGACTTCATCGTCGACCTCTTCCGCGAGACGTTCGACCGCGATCGGAAGATCTTCTTCGCCGGGACGCGGCACCGAGTCCCGGATACGGACCGGCGCGAGGTGCGGATCGACGGGGAGAAGTGGACGGAAGTCCTCTACGAGGGCACCGGGCACCACCAGCCGATCTTCCACATCGACATGTTCCTGAGCCTGACCGGTCGCGGCGAGTCGGGTCGCTACCGCCTGCTCGTCGGGTCGCCCGCGCTCGCCGACCGGCTGCTCGACCGGCCCTCGGTCGCGCACGGGCTCAACGAGGTCTTCGACGACGTCGCGCGGCAACTGGAGTCGCAGGAGTTCGAGGTCGTGCGCAACCCGTTGCCGCTCACCTACGTCGACGACCCGGACGCGAAGGAGCGGTTCTGGTACTTCGCGACCTCGAACAACTGCCTCGTCCAGATCGACGAGGATGAGGGGAGCCACGTCTGGCTCCCGACCTACGGACACGGTGCGTGGGAGGACCTCGCCGTGACGGACGAGGCAAATCGCACGCTTTGGGAGGGCCTCGGGTTCACGGTCCACCAGCTCGCGGACTTCAACGTCTTCGCCCAGAACCTCGGGTCCGTCCACTGCATCAAGAAGTACCTGGCACGAAGTTGAGCTTCCTCGGGAGGTGAGGAGATGACCCAGATCAACGTGCTCATCGAGGTCGACGCGACGCAGGAGGACGCATTCGAGGCGTTCGCTGCCGCGGTCGCCTCGGAGGAGGAGTCCGCCCGTCAGCGCGAGGAGCTACTCGGGCCGCTCGCGGGGCTCGAGACCCAGCCCGTCGGCGACACCGTTCCGGTGCCGATGTTCATCCCGCCGTCGGCGTCGCCGGACGCTGCCCCGCCCGAGCTCGAGGCGTTCCCGGGCCCGGATACCAATCCCGACCTTTCCGCGTCGACAGTGGTCGTGCCCGCCGTCGTCGACCTCGCGACGCTCCAGGAGCTGAACGCGCGCGACGACATGCGCGTGTGGCCGAACTCGGAGCTCACGCTCCTCGTCGACTGGGATCCGGCGTTGCGTGACATCAGGGACGAGCCCGCGGAGGCGGTCGCGGTGCTCGACGAGCCCGGCGCCCCGTCCGGCCTCGACTGCCGTCCGTTCAAGCCCGGCGTCGAGGTGGACGTGATCCGCGAGCTACTCGACGTGGCCGCCGTCTGGGACGACGGCTTCCGCGGCGAGGGCATCGTCGTCGGGATCATCGACGAGGGCATCGACGGGACGACCTACCCAGTGATCGGCGGCTTCTCGCGCCCCGGCGCGCAGGCACCGGGGGCGGCCCAGGTGTCGAGCCACGGCTCGATGTGCGCTGCCGACGTGCTCGTCGCGGCGCCCGACGCGAAGCTCTACGACTATCCGTTCCTGGGGATCCCGAACTCCGGCGGCGCGCTCGCGATGTTCCAGGCGGTGCTCGACCAGCGGCGGCGCGATGGAACGCCGCACGTGACGAGCAACAGCTACGGGTTCGTCGGCGTCCCGTCCCAGGCCCAGTTCCCGACGCACGAGATCTGGGACCTCAACCACCCGCTGCACCGCAAGGTGCGGGAGGTGATCGCCTCCGGCGCACCGACCTTCTTCGCGGCCGGGAACTGCGGCGAGAACTGCCCGAGTAGCAAGTGCCAGCCGACCGGCATCGGCCCGGGCCACTCGATCCACGCGTCCAACAGCCTCGCCGAGGTCATCACGATCGCCGCCGTGAACAGCCGCCACGAGCGAATTGGCTACTCGTCGCAGGGGCCTGGGATGTTCGAGCGCGAGAAGCCGGATCTTTCGAGCTACTCCCACCTGTTCGGCAACTTCGGGCCGGGACGGCCGGGCGGAGACGCGACCGTGGCGTTCGACAACGGGACCTCCGCGGCCACGCCGGTCGCCGCCGGTGTCGCCGCGCTGCTCGTGTCGGCACGGCCAGGCGTGACGCCCGATCAGCTGCGGACGGCGCTCGTCGAGGGGGCCACGAGCGACGGGTCCGGCTGGAGCGCCGACTTCGGGCTGGGCATCATCAACGCCGGCGCGGCGTACGGCGCCCTCAGACGGCTCCTCGGGGAAGGCTCGGCATAGGCAGGCGAAGATGAAATGGCTCCTCACCGTCCCCGCGGGCATCGACCTCGGGGAACTCCGCCGCGCCCTCGCCGGGCACGGAGTCACGGTGGACACCGCGTCGCGGATCCCGCTCGACGCGGGTGAGCAGGTGGTCGAGGCCGAA
The DNA here is from genome assembly GCA_963793035.1 of uncultured Actinomycetes bacterium. GTDB lineage: Bacteria > Actinomycetota > Thermoleophilia > Gaiellales > Gaiellaceae > GMQP-bins7. The sequence goes on along the minus strand of CAWBYI010000007.1, from coordinate 775,564 downwards.
GGCCCGCCCGAGCTTCCGACGATGCTCGAACGCGCCGGGCTCGAGACGGTCAAGGCGTCGCCCAGCTCGGAGCTCGAGCTGTACGACGCCAGCGAGGGAGACGAATAGGCCGGGCCGGTGATCACCCATCCGCGCCCCAGGGGGAGAGGTGGGACGCCGCAGGCCGACCCGACCCGCTGCAGGTTCGTCGCCGATCCGTGTCTCCCTTCAGGGCAACGAACCCTGACCGGCCGGCAGCGCTCGCAGAGGGGCTAGCATCGTGGCTGGCCCCGGTAGGCGCTTCCCCCCGCCGTCAGGGAGAGGCCCAGCCCCTTGGGCGATCCCGCCGGGGCCGCTTCGCGGGACACGCGTTGCCGCAGCCGTGCAAGTGTTCGGGGGCGAGCAGGAGGGGGCCCCGGACTCGCCCCTTGAGTGTCTACGTCGGCACGCCCAAACCGGATGCCGTCCTTCGAAAGAAACGGGGCTGCCCCCGACGAACGCCGGCGGCAGCCCCGGGGAACCAGAGCGCTCAGCGCCTGCTGTACCCGAAACCTCCGAACACGAGCAGGAGCAGCAAGACGATAATCAGGACCCAAGCCCAGGTCGGCATCGCGCTTCACCTCCTCCTTCGAGCCAGTAGACGTGTCGCTCGTTCGACCACCGAGCCCGATCAGACGCCACGCGGGCCTTCCGGCGGCTTCGAGATCTCCTCGACCATCTCCCCGACCGACTTCTCCTTGGCCTCGAGGGCGACGTCGGCCTGCGAGACGACGCCGACGAGCCGGTTCTCCTCGTCGACCACCGGCAGCCGGCGCACCTGGTTGGCCGCCATGATCTGGAGCGCGTCGGAGAGGTCCTGATCGGGGCCGACGGTCACGATCTCCGTCGTGAAGACCTCGCGGACCGGCATCCCGCGCGGGTCCTTCCCCTTGGCGACGGCCCGGACGACGATGTCCCGATCCGTGACGATCGCCGTCAATTGCTCGCCCTCGAGGACGGGAATCGACCCGACGTCCTCCGCTTCCATGAGCTCCGCGACCTGCGTGACCGACGTGTCCGAGGTCACGGCTCGCGGACGCGTCGTCATCACGTCGCGTACCTTCGTGCCCATCTCATCCTCCTTACGAGCAGCGCTCGCGTTGTCTCGTTCCGTGGAACCAGGCGAGGTGCTACCCGTCGGCGGCGCTTGCTACACCTGCGACGTCGCAGACGGCGTCGGCTAGTCGCCACGCCGCGACGGTCGGTGATCAGCGTGCGGAAGCGCGGCTTGCGACGTCTCCGATGATCGCCGCGAGCTCCTGCGGGCGCGACCACATCGGCCAGTGGCTCGTCGGCAGGTCGATCCAGGTGATGTCCCGGAGCTCGCCGAAGCCCCCCAGCCACGCGTAGCCCTCCTTCAGCGCGTCCTTGTATTGCTCGGAGGTGAACCCGGTGCAGATGGCGACGCTCGGCACGTCCAGCCTCGCGTCGTTCGCCAGGACGGGCGCCTCGCGCAGGACGCCGCCGGGCTCCGGGACGGCGCGCTCCCGGAACGTGGCGAGCTGCTCGTCGCTCAGGCCCTCGAGGTTCTCCTCTCGCTCGAGGTCCTCCGGCGAAGGCAACGGGAGGTTGTCACCCTCGAAGTTCGGGTCGAGGGCGCCTGTGGCCGGACCGGAGTCGACATAGACCATCGCGGCGATCTTCTCCGGAACGCGGTCGCTCGCCGCGTAGCCGGAGGCACCGGTGCCGCTGTGCACGGCGAGCACGACGGGAGCGCCGGCCGCCTCGACGGCCTCGACGATGGCGTCGACGTGGTCGGAGAGTGTGATCGAGGAGCGGTCGGCGTCCGCGGACTCGAGCCCGGGCAGCGTGAGCGCCGTGACGTCGTGCCCATCGGCGCGAAGCGCTTCGGCGACCTCGTCCCAGGCCCACGCACCGAGCCAGAAGCCGGGAACCAGGAGGATCGGCGCAGCCACGGCTCGAGCCTAGCCGGGACGCTTCATGTAGACCTCGGCGAACTCGCTGCACCGGCCTTCGTCGTCGAACGTGAGGAAGAAGACGTTCCGGAACTCCTGCTCCACGGTGGTGCCGTCCGCCGCGAGGTAGCGCGACGTGCCGACGGCGACGGCGCGGTCGCCGTGCACGAGCCATGGGTCGTACTCGGCCGACCAGGATCCGGGCGGGTCCTGGTGCTCGATCCAGCTCGCGACGATCGCCTCGCGCCCCTGGACCTGGCTCGGCGTCGGCTCCGCCCACGGGTGGTACCGGTACAGCGCGTCCTCGCTGAAGAGGTCTCCGATGGACTCCGGGTCGGAGGACTTCCACGCCTCGACGTACTCGCCTGAGCCAGCGCGCGACGCCCGCCTCGTCCATGTGGGCAACCTACTACTCCGAGCACGGTTTCTGGCAGGCTCCGCTGCGTGATCCCGGAGGCGCCGCTCGAAGAGAACGAGCACGGTCTCGCCGCGAAGGGCGAGGGGTGGTACGTCCTCAACGGACGGGACGCACCCTGGATCTACGTCGAGGGACGAGGCGCGTCCTGCGACTTCGAGGGCGAGCAGGCGTTCGCCCAGGTCGGCGTGAACGTCCGCGTCCTCGCGCCCGGCGAGGGGATGGCGATGTACCACTGGGAGGCGGACCAGGAGGACTTCCTCGTCGTCTCGGGCGAGGCGCTGCTGATCGTGGAAGGCGAGGAACGGCCGCTTCGTGCATGGGACTTCGTCCACTGTCCTCCGAACACGAAGCACACGATCGTCGGCGCCGGCGACGGCCCGTGCATCGTGGTCGCCGTGGGCGCGCGCCAGCACCAGGAAGGCTCCGACTGGGGCGGCTACACGGTGGACGAGGTGGCGCTTCGCCACGGGGTCGGCTCCGAGGAGGAGACGCACGAGTCGGACGTGGCGTACGCCGCCGTCCGCGCTCGCTTTGGGATGCTCACGCCGACGCGCTACCGCGACGGCTGGCTCCCGTAGGCCCTGTGCTCTAGGCGCCGGAGGTATTGAGGGCGACCGCGGCGCGGATGAGCGCCTTGAACGCCTCCGCGTCGACCTCCTCGCCCTCGGAGATGTCGATCGCGCGTCTGACGTTCCCGTCGAGGCTCGAGTTGAAGAGCCCGGCCGGGTCCTCCAACGACGCCCCCTTGGCGAAGGTCAGCTTCACCTTCCCCTTGTACGACTCGCCGGTGCAGATGATCCCGTCGTGCGACCAGGTGGGAACGCCCGGATTCGTCGCCTTCACCCACTTGATCTCCTCCACGACGTCCGGGTCTGCCTCCTTGATGAGCTCGCGCATCCTGCTCAAGGTCTCCCCGCGCCAGTCCCCGAGCTCGTGGATTCTCCTGTCGACCTGCTCAGACGCGTCGTTCATCGTCTCCTCCGGATCATCAGCTCACCGCTTTCTTCAAGAGCGCGGCGATCTTCGCCTCTTCGGCAGCGCTCAGCTCCTTCAGCGCAAAGGAGGTCGGCCACATGGCGCCCTTGTCGAGCTGCGCCTCGTCGCTGAAGCCGAACGTCGCGTACCGCGCCTTGAACTTCTCCGCAGCTTGGAAGAAACAGACGACCTTGCCGTCCTTGGCGTACGCGGGCATCCCGTACCAGGTCTTCGGCTCGAGGGCCGGCGCGCTGGCTTTGACGATGTCGTGAAGCCGCTTCGCCATGGCGCGATCAGACCCCCGCATCTCGGCGATCTTCGCGAGCAAGTCCTGCTCCCCGGCCGCCCTGTCCGCGCCGCGACGTGCCTCCGCCTTCAGCTCCCGGGCGCGCTCCTTCATCGCGGCGCGTTCCTCGGCGGTGAACCCCTTGGACTTCTTGTCGACCGCGGTCGTGCTCCTCGCGGACTTCCGCGTGTCCTTCCTTGCAGGTTTCCTCTCAGCCATCCGCCGAGCACCTCCGTGCGCCAACGAGTCCACACGACGCCTGACCTTCGGTGAGGATAGCCGCTCGAAGGTCGCGAGAAATCCGAGCGGAATCTGCGGACCACTGCGACGCGAACTGACCCAATTTGGTCCTACCGGGCGAGGCGAGAGAACGGCAGCCTGTGTGCATCGGGCGATCACAGCGATTGCCTACACACACCGAAGGGAAGCAATGCGCAAGCTCATCATTCTCGCTATCTCTCTCGTGGCGCTCGCAGCCGATCGCCGTCCCGTTCGCCAACGCCGCCAGCACCGACGCCAACGGCGTCGTCACCGTCTCCAAGGGCGACATCCAGTCCGCCATGGGCTGGAACAACGCCGCATGGGACACCGCGATCAATGCTCCCAACGGGATCGCCAACGTCGGCAACCTCATCACCACCAGCCACGGCACATGCCGGTCGACGTTCCGGGCGGCTGGCTCACCCTGAACGGGCAGATCGTCGCCAACTACCCGAGCGACGAGTACTTCTCCAGCTCGTTCACCAACCCGGAGAACTGGGGCCCGTTCAGCACCCCGGTCTCGAGCTACTGGGCAGGGCGGCATCGACACCACGGTCACCCCGATCCTCAACGCCCAGCACAAGGTCACCGGCTACAAGGTGAGCGCGGCTCCGACCGCTGACGGCTACGTGTACTACACCCGGCACACGACCTACACGAACCCCGATACGCCGGCGCCACGTATGTGTACCACGCCACCTCGCGCTGGCCCGCCAGCGTCGCTGGCAGCGGCGTCTCGGACGTGAAGGTCAACGGCAAGGCCATCACGGTCACCCCGTACGTGGCCCCCGCCGTCTGATCCAACTCCGCACCACAGCAGCACCCCTAATCCATCCCCGCACCACAGCAGCGCCCCCGGCTTACGCAGCCGGGGGCGCTGCGAGCATTTTGTGAGCATCGGCTCGCGCGCGATCTCCCCTTCAAGCTCAGGTCGCTCGAGACCGAGCCGCCGGCTTACGGCGCTGAGTGACGGGTAGCTCCGGCCCAAGCCAAGGGCACTGCGATACTGATGCGTGCGCCCTATCGTGCTCGCGCTGCTGTTGTTCACGGCCGCTTGTGGCGGTGAGAGTTCTCGGGACGAGGACGCGCGTCTCGTCGAGGCCGCGGCCCGCGGAGATCTCGAGTCCGTCAGGCAGCTGCTCGGCCGCGGCGTCAGACGTCGACTCGAGAGACGCGCAGGGACGGACTGCGGTCACGGCGGCCGTCTACGCCGACGATCTCGAGATGGTCGAGGCGCTGATCGAAGCCGGCGCCGATGTCGACATCCAGGACGACATGCGCACGAATGCGTTCCTGGCGACCGGCGAGACCGGCAATGTAGAGATCCTCCGGGCCGTCCTTCGTGCAGATCCCGACCTGAGGCGCACGAACCGCTTCGGTGGGACGGCGCTGATTCCAGCGGCCGACCGCGGCCACGTCGAGGTCGTGCGGGAGCTCGTGCGGACCGCGATCGACCTCGACCACGTCAACGATCTCGGGTGGACGGCGCTCCTCGAGGCAGTGATCCTGGGCGACGGCGGTGCCGCGCACCAGGAGATCGTGCGGATCCTGGTCGACGCGGGGGCGGACGTCGAGATCGCGGATTCCGACGGCGTCACCCCGCTCGAGCACGCGCGGCGCAGCGGCTACGACGAGATCGTGCAGATCCTCTCGGAGCCCGACACAACCGGGTGAAGCGTCGCCGAGCTCGGGCGTCGGCTTCTCGGGTCGTGAGACGGGGAGTCCGGGCGACGATCGCCTCGTGCGCGGCTTGCCGTAGGAAGTTTCGCGTTGCCTGCCGTTGGCTCGCGGACTAGGGTCGCCTCACGGCCTCCGTCGCAGTCCCTCATGCGGCACTCCCACAGTGGGCCGCTAAATAGGCGTCGGGCCCCTTCCCCCAAGGTCGATCCGACACCACCAGGGCTGGGCATGCCCGCCTTCGACACCAGGGCTGGGCATGCCCGCCTTCGACGATTAGCGGCTTAGGAGGCGGGTAGCCCGGCTGCTCGGTTCTTGGTAGAGCCCGGCTCCGTGACCCCCGCACCGCGCGGCGCAAAAACGACCTGACCAAGGCGGCTCTACCTAGAAACGCCCTTTCAGAGCGATACCCCTGATCGGGCCGCTGACCAAGGGCACGCTCTTCCCCCTACGCCGTGACCGCTTCCCCACACAAGCGAACCGGCGCTACAGAAATGTTCCCTCCGGGTGCCAACGGAGGCAACGCGCAACTTTCTTCGGACATCCGCCGGAAGAGCGATGCGGCTGACCCCGCAGCGCGCTGTGCAAGAACGGCGGGGCACAGATCAGGAGCTTCGTAACTCGGCCGGCCTGTCGGGAAGATCATCCCTCAGCTCGTAGATCTCGGCGTAGAATCCGGCATGCGTGACGACCAGAGAGGACATTGCCAGTGTCGCCGAGCAGTTGGCCGAACTCACTCGCACGGTCGAGGCGATGGCGAAAGATCTCCAGGCGATGACCGAGCGCGCCGATCGCCAACAAACGCGCGCTGACAACCAGCAAGACCTCGTTGACAGCCAGCAAGCGCGCGCGCACATGCAGCAAGAGCGCATTGACCTGGCTGCGCGAGAACTAGCCGACGTCAGTGATCGTCTACAAGCCGCGGCGATCGCACTTCGAGATTCGGTCTGATCCTCCGTTCGGGACTCGTTCCAAAAACCAGACTTCAGCGGCGATTTCTATCCGGCGAGTCGCGAGATTAGGCAGGAACGTAGGTCAACCTGACCACATCCTCGCCAATCCGATCATTGGCCATAAGGCGGAGCGGCGGCCGGGGTCCGGCGAAATATGGCTTGCCGTGACCAAGCACGACGGGGTGCAAGTAGATTCGATACTCATCGATCAGGCCAAGTTCGGTGAGGCTTTGCGCCAAGTCCGGGCCAGCAACCTCGATCTCCCCGTCGCGCTCGGCCTTCAGCTCGCGGATCGCACCCTCGAGATCATCCTCGACAAGCCTGGCGTTGGGGCCGACCGACTTCAACGAGCGCGAGACGACCCATTTCGGCTGGTTCCGCCACGCCGCCGCGAAGGCGTGTTCCTCTGCATCCCATTCAGGATGATCGTCGTCCCAGTAACGCATGACCTCATACATTTGGCGACCGTACACACTGCCCGCCTGCCCCTGAGCCTCCTCGATGAAGTGGCGGAAGAGCGTGGGGCTTGGCGCAAACGCCGTATGGTCGACGTAGCCGTCCAGGGACTGGTTCATTCCGAACACGAGCTTGGCCATGCCCACTTCCTTTCCTTAGTTCCAGCCGAGAACCGGGCACGAGCCGATCCTGGTTGCCGCCTCGGAAACGCGAAACCCCTGACTTGCAGGGGCTTCGGAGGTGGGCGGTACTGGGCTCGAACCAGTGACCCCCAGCTTGTCGAGCTGGTGCTCTCCCAACTGAGCTAACCGCCCCGGGCCTTGATCTTAGCCCCTCTCCGACCACTCTGAAACGGGTCGTGGCTACGAAATGGCTACACCCGGCGTTTCTGGCCGCTCCCCAGGGCATCACTTCGGCATGTGCTGCCCTCGCTGTGACCTCGCAGACGAGCTGGAACGCCACGCACGTCTGATCGCGCTCGGGCTGGACGAGACGAGGGAGGCGGGGCGATACGCGCTCACCCCCGAGGAGCGTGAGAAGGTGCGCGAGGACGAGGCGCTATTCGCCCGCCTGCTCGACCGGATCGTGGGACTGGGCGCGAATCGCTGTCAGCCGCCTAGTTGGTGGCCGTTTGGTGCGCTCACCCCTCGGGAACATTTGGGTGCCCCTGGCAATGCGGCGACCAGGGGCATAGCGACGCCGCTGCGCTCAGTGGGAGAGCGGCGCGGCGTCGTGGGAGACGGTGCCCCTGATTCTTCCCTCTCTCAGGGGCACCGCTCCTTTGGCTCTGCCGGATCGTTGGCTTCGACGGCGATGAGCGAACGGCCCCGTGTGGGGCCGTCCTGTCGTGAATCCCCTCCGCTCATAGGCGGACCAAAGTTGGCCAGCCGTTTGGGCCGTCACCGAATGGGCACGGGTCCGCAACGCCGATCCGTCTCGTGGGGGGCGGGTCGGCGTGATGGACAAGCGATGCCCCTGACACCTTCCCCCTCCGTCAGGGGCATCGCTGATGCCCGCGTCCTGAGCCGCAGAACGTCGGAGGCGGTGTGCAGCGTCGTCCGCGGACCAAAAGCGAACGCCAAGAGCACTGAAACCCGGCGGCAGACGATGAGGCATGAGTCAATCGCAACAAAGGGGGCAACATGACGCGACGAGCTTCGCTCCTGCTCGCGGCCGCCGCTGGAGCACTCGCAACGGCATTGGTGGGCGGTATCGCCTCGGCGGCGATCCCCGGCCCGAGCGGCGTGATCCAGGGCTGCTACGACAGCGGTGGGAACGTCAAGGTCGTGGAGGCGCTTCCCTGCCCTCCCAAGTACACGGCGCTCCAGTGGAACCAGCGGGGAATCCAGGGGCCGCCTGGGCCCCAGGGGCTGAAGGGCGACAAGGGAGATCCTGGTCAGAACGGTGCGGACGGTGCTCCAGGCCCGCAGGGTCCTCCGGGCGCGAAGGGTGACAAGGGAGCAATAGGCGTACTCTCTCCGCACTCGGGACGCTTATAGGACGGAGGTTGCTCGATGCCCGATTCAGAACCAGACGAGTGGTCGGACAAGCTCAAAGCGCTCGAAGCGGCTATCAACGTCGAGGCATTGGTCCAGGCTGTTCTGAGGGAGTCGTACCTTCAAGCGAACGAGGACCTTCGCCGCTACGCCGAGAAGGTTCGTTACTTCAACGAGGTCAAGAAGCAGATCCGGGAGGAGCTACGCCGAGCACGGCAGCACCTCTCCGCTTACGGCGAAGCCTCGTCCCAGGACGAGATCGAACCGTGGCAGAAGGTTCGCTTCGCATCGACGCTCATTGAGGACGAGCACGGTTGCGTTCAAGTCCAAACGCACGCCGCCGGGGAGGCGACGACGGTCAAGGAACTCGAGTGCTATATCGAGCATCTAGAGCTGAAGCTTCTGAGCGTTGGAGACGACGCGCAGCTCGCCAACGTGGACCTGCAGAACGTGCTGCAGAAGCAGCAACAGGCCCTGCAGATGCTCTCCAACGTCTCGAAGACGCTTCACGACAACGCGATGACGATCATTCGCAAGATCGGGGGATAGTCGAGCCTTCGGGACTACCAGTCCCGCGAGGTACGAAGCTCGTTCGCCGCCGCCCGGTTGCAGGGGCGCGGGGCCGCCCTCTCGGGCCGGTGCCCAGATGGATTGACCCAATTTGGTCCTACCGGACGAGGCGAGGGAACGGCAGCCTGTGTGCATCGGGCCGCGTGGCAGCCTGCTCCCTGTTGAAGCCCTGCACCGAGGCGTTTCTGGCCGCTCGCCAGCGACCCCCTGTCGTCAGTGCGCCACCGGGTGGCTCCGGCCGATCCGAACCGTGAGGATCAGGCCGAGCAGAACGGCCATTCCGACGCCGAACCCGAGTCCGAGCTGCGGCCAGTCGAACTCGCTGCCCGAGCCGACCACCGAAGCCGATGCGGGCGTGTTCCCGAGATAGCCGTGACCGGACTGTGGGTATCCGCCCGGATACTCGATCTCGCTGCCCGACCCGACCGCCGAAGCCGATGCGGGCGTGTTCCCGAGATAGCCGTGACCGGACTGTGGGTATCCGCCCGGATACACGAAGTTCTGCCCGACGTCTGGCTGTACGAGGGTCGTTCTCTCCGAGGCGTCCGACGTCGGGGCGGCGGACGCGGTCTGCACGCCGACGACGAGTGCGGCAACCGCGAGGCCGACGGTGAATGAGGTCTTGAGAGTCATCGCTACTCCTCTCTTCTGCTCCTGGTGGCTCTTCTTCTGCTCCTGGTGGCTCTCCTGACCACCTGCTTCGAGGCTAGGGAGCGACCGGCCTGGCTGAAACGGGCGGGTCTCCCGTGTTTGAGTCCTCGATCCCCCGTGTTTGGGAGGAGGCGAAGCCGGCGATTTGAGATCAGCTCCCGTGCCCTGAACGACGTCGTGACCTGCGCCTCGCCCCTATGAAGGATGGCGTCGGCGGTTTGGGCACGTCGGGATGGGCGTACCCTGAGTGTGAGAGGAAACTTCCCCCTTCCTCTGTTCCCCCGCGATGCCCGCGCCGCAGCGGGCCTTGCGGCAAAGCGCGACGAGGCCCGCAGACGCAGCGGGCTTCGTCGTGGAGGGAGTCCGAATCGCTTGTCAGCCGCCTAGTTGATGGCCGTTTGTAGCGTTCGCGGCAAGGGAATATCTCGGGAGCGCCGATGCGCTTTGGTGGGGAAAGCTGCCTCGGCGTAGAGGGAGAGGATGCCCCTGCTCGGCGGCGACAGGGGCATCCTTATGCGAGTGCCTGGAACCGCGAACGGGCCGCGCCGAATCGCTTTGGCCGCCACCTAGTTGACCCGATTGTGTCGTGTCCGGCATGGCTGCCCGCACCTACCGTGACACGCGGTGAGTCCGGCGCTTGGGAGCGAGTCGCTCTCGGTACAAGGCGCACCCCTGGCAGCAGGCGGGGTCCTGCGCGGGCTTGCCGTCACTGCGCGAGGGACTCGGGAGGGTCTCTCGCGCAGCCTCATTCGTCGCCCGCCGACTCACCCAACTCTTCCGGCCGCCGCAACGTCCTGTCACTCAATATGGTCCCCGCGTCACACGAAGCGAGAGGAGATCCTCATGACAGTCGTCGTGTCAGCCGTCGCGCCCGGCCTCACCGTGGACATGTACGAGGCGGTCACAGCGAAGGCGATGGATAGCGACCAGCTCCCCGAGGGGTGCCAGCTTCATATAGCCGGACCCGTCGATGAGGGATGGCGCGTGATAACGGTGTGGGACTCGTCCGAGGCGTTCGACCGGTTCCGCACGGAGAAGCTGCTCCCGGCAATCCGAGAGGTCGGAGGTGAGGGCGGTCCGACTGTGGTGCCAGACGTGCGCCCGGTACACAAGCTGATCACCGCCTGAGGCTCTGCCGGGCTCAACCACCCCGCTGAGAGGGGTGCGCGCCCGCCCGTCAGCTGGTGCTCTCCCGACTGAGCTAACCGCCCCGCGACACGGAGGTCTAGCCGCTCCCGGGGAGCGGCTCGACCCGCGCGACCGACTTCACGCCGGCCGGAGTCACGAACGCGAGCCCGAACGCATCGGCCGCCCGGTACTCGAGCAGGCTCACCGCGTCGTCCGGATCGATCGGCTGCCGGTACTCGATGCGAACCCGCAGCGGAGCGGCGGCGTCGGCGCCGCTCCGGGCGAGCCGCTCCTCCACCGCCTGCCAGTAGGCCGTGTTGTTCACGTGGCCGTGGCGGTCGATGTCCGTCATGCGGACCTGCCAGCTCACGCGCTCGGCATCGTCCGGCGGGTGCGGAAGCTGGAGCTTGCTCGACACACTGCGGCCGCCGGCCGCCTCGGCATAGAGGTCGAAGCCGTTGATGCGCGCGGGCCGCTCGTCCGGGGTGAGGTGGATCCATACGCTGTCCACCTCGGCGCGCCCGCCCGCATCCCCGGTGACCGACCACCGCCGCCCGGCCGCGATCGCCGCGATGCCGTTGCACCACGTGACGAGCTCGACCTCCCGGTCGGCGAGGAACGGCACGACCACGTCGATGCGGATGCTCCGGATGAACCACAGGTGCTCGGGTATCCCCCACCCCGTCTCCTGGACGTCGTCGATCGCGACGTCCTGGAGGTAGCGCGCGATCGTGTCGAGCCGGACCCGCCCGCGGCTGTCCATGTCCGACAGGCGCACGCGGCGCAGAGCCGAGAACGTCCTCCCCTGCTCCGGGATCGGGTCGAACTGCTCCATCGGCTCAGTCTGACGCGGGCGCTGCGCTAGGCGAGCAGTGCGTTGCCACAAATCATCCGCCTAGAAGCCCGGCTAGAAGATCTCGGGACACCAGGGCGCCGGCGACGAGGCGAAGATCGCGTCCGCACGCGCTGCCGCACCGCGGCGCACCTCCTCGACCCGCCCGCCGCGGACGAGCTCGGTGAAGCCGAAGCCGCCGAGGTACACCGCGCCGAGCGCGCTGACGTCGCAGCGCAGCTGGGGAGACGCGGTCGTCCGCTTCGCCTTCCCGTCCGCGAGGCGCCACGTCCCCTCGTTCCAGGGGCAGAACTCGTCCTTGACCTCGAACACGACGGCGCCGTCGACGGCGTACGAGCGCGCCGACAGTGCCTCGCCCACGTCCACGAGCCGCGCCCAGAGGCCGTCGCCAAGACGGAACTGCATGCGACGCGGGTTCGCGAGCAGCTGAAAGAGCGGGTGGTCGACCGGCAGGAGGTGGGCGTTGATGGTCGACGCCCAGTCGATGTCGAAGAGATACCGCCAGATCTCGGCAGTTGGGCGTCCGTCGAGTGCGATCGCCTCGACGACCTCGAGCTCCGACTTCGACGATCCCCCCTCCCACTTCGGCTTGTGCCGGTAGATCGCGTAGCCCTCCGGTCGCCCGTCGCGCTCGAGGACGACGTACCGCTTCGGGCCGCCCTCGCTCCCGCCCGGCTGCTCGAAGAGGGTCCGGAGCTGCCACCAGTTGCGCGTCCGGCCCAGCATCCCGGGCGTCGTGCGACGCACCTTGTCCCACACGCGGGGGAAGAGCTGGAGCGCCTCGTCCGCCTCCACGAAGCGAAGCGCGCCCTCGCGCTCGAACGGGATCGCGTACCTCGAGTACTCGGTGGGGACGCTGATCTCGCCGCAGAGCGACGCCATTCCGTACCCGAAGCGGCCGTAGATCGTCTCCTCCGACGCCCAGAGCAGGGCGAGCGGCTCCCCGCGCTCGTGGACGTCGTCGAGCTGCGCCCGCATGAGGCGGCGAAGAACGCCGCGCCGCCGGTGCGTCGGGTACGTGCCGACGACCGTCACGCCCGCGGTCGGCACGATCGCCCCGGGGACCGTCAGCTCGAAGGGGAACGCGCCGCCGCCCCCGACGATGCTCCCGTCCTCCCAGACGGCGTGCATGCGCTCGATCGGGAGGTTCTTCGAGAACCGCTCCATGCGCTCCTCGGTCGGGTCGAGCCCGAAGTACTGGCCGATGGCGAAGACCGCCTGCCCGAACTCCTCGAGGTTCCGCGTCTCCCTGACTCTGAATGTCATGCGATCTTCTCCAAGGGTGCGTAGTCCACCATGAGTCGCCGCTCCGAGCCGTCGGAAGCGAACCGGACGGTGACGACGCCGCCGGGCTCCATCGCCGTCACGATCCCCTCGCCGAGCGACGCGTGCCGCACGGCGTCGCCGGTCGAGAGCGCGGGGACGTCCACGCGGGGCTCGATCCCGCCGGCCGGGCGGTAGCCGCTCCACGACGCGGGCTGCAGCCGGTCGCGCTCGACCTCCGAGGGCAGCTCGTCGAGGAAGCGCGACGCGAGGTTCTGCGTACGCCGCCCGTAGAGCGACCGCGCGAGCGTGTGCGTCAAGGTCAGGCGCTCCATCGCCCTCGTCAGGCCGACGTAGCAGAGCCGGCGCTCCTCCTCGACGCCCTGCTCCTCGAGCGAGCGGACGTGCGGGAAGATCCCCTCCTCCATCCCGATCGCGAAGACGGCCTTGAACTCGAGCCCCTTCGCGTTGTGGAGCGTCATCAGCGTCACGAGGCCGCGGTCGTCGGAGATCGTGTCCTGGTCGGATACGAGCGAGATGTCCTGGAGGAAGCCGGCGAGGGTCGGGTCTTCCGCCTGCTGGCGGTACTCTCGCGCGACGCCGACGAGCTCCTGGAGGTTCTCGATCCGGCCGCGCGCCTCGATCGTCCGCTCGGCCTCGAGCGCGTCGATCGTCCCGGACTTCTCGAGTATGCGCTCGACGAGCTCGTCCACCGGCAGCTCCTGCGCCGCGACCATGAGCGTCTCCATCAGCGCGTGGAACGCCCGAACGGCACGGACGGAGGCCGCGGCGAGCCCGGCCGCCTCCGGATCGGCCATCGTCTGGAACAGCGTCCGCCCGGTGGCCTCGGCGTGCGCAACGAGACGCTGGAGCGAGGTGTCGCCGATCCCGCGCCTCGGCCGGTTCGTGATGCGAAGCAGCGAGCCGGCGTCACTCGGGTTCGCGAGGACGCTCAGATACGCGGTCGCGTCCCGGATCTCCGCCCGCTCGTAGAACCGCGGCCCGCCGATGACCTGGTACGGCACGTCCTGCCGGACGAGCACGTCCTCCAGCACGCGCGACTGCGCGTTCGTCCTGTAGAAGACCGCGATCTCCGTCGCCGACATCCCGCCGTCGATGAGCGAGGCGATCTCGGCGGCGACGAAGCGCGCCTCGGCGTGCTCGTCCTCTACCTCTATGACGCGGACGGGATCGCCCTCGCCGAGGTCGGAGAAGAGCCGCTTGGGCTTGCGCTCGCGGTTGTTCTCGATGACGGCGTTGGCCGCCCGGAGGATCCGGTTCGTCGAGCGGTAGTTCTGCTCGAGCGGGATGATCTGCGTGCCTGGAAAGTCGCGCTCGAACTCCATGATGTTGCGGATGTCGGCGCCGCGGAACGCGTAGATCGACTGGTCCGGGTCGCCGACGGCGCAGACGTTCCCGTGCTCGGCGCCTAGGAGCTGCAGCAGCCGGTATTGCGCGTGGTTCGTGTCCTGGTACTCGTCGACGACGATGTAGCGGAACGCCTTCTGCCAGCGCGTGAGCGCCTCCGGGAACCGCTCGAGCACCTCGACGGTGAGCATGATCAGGTCGTCGAAGTCGACGGCGTTCGACGCGTGGAGGCGCCGCTGGTACAGCTCGTAGACCTCGGCCACGGTCTGATCCCAGAAGGACGCGACGCGCTTCGTGTACTCCTCCGGCGAGACGAGCTGGTTCTTCGCCTGCGAGATCTGGTGGTGGATCCCGCGCGGCGAGAACCGCTTCGGGTCCTTCCCGAGCTCCTCGAGGCAGGCCTTGACGAGGCGAACCTGGTCCTGGTCGTCGTAGATCGTGAAGCTCGACCGGTAGCCCAGGCGCTCGGCCTCGCGTCGCAGGATCCGGCCGCACGCCGCGTGGAAGGTGAGGATCCAGATCGCGCGCGCGGTCCCGCCCAGCATCACGGCGAGCCGCTCGCGCATCTCCCCCGCTGCCTTGTTCGTGAACGTGATCGCGAGGATCTCGTTCGGCTTGACGCCGCACGCGTGGATCAGATGCGCCACCCGATACGTCAGCACGCGCGTCTTGCCCGAGCCTGCGCCGGCGACGACGAGGAGCGGCCCCTCGGTCGTGACGACGGCCTCGCGCTGGGCGTCGTTCAGGTCCGCGAGGTAGGTCTGTGGCGCCGTGACGGCCATTGCGCCGATGCTAGCCGCCGGGGGCGGCGGGACCTCCGGCGGCTACGGCGCCGGTAACAAACGTCCAAGAGATCACGGCCGGCGCGGCGTACGATCCATCGCATGATCAAGGCCGTTCACAGCCTCGTCTACTCGGACGATCCCGAGGCGACCCGGGCCTTCTTCCGTGACGTACTCGGGTGGCCGTTCGTCGAGGAGCCGGACGTGCCCGGGTGGCTCATCTTCAAGTCAGGACCCAGCGAGCTCGGCGTGCACCCGACCTCCTACACGCACGAGGGCAAGCAGTACTCGCACCCGCGGCACCACTGGCTGTCCCTCATGTGCGACGACATCGACGCGACGCTCGCGGAGCTGACGGCGAAGGGCGCCGTGGTCTCGGGGCCGGTCGAGGATCTCGGCTTCGGCCGGGGAACGAACCTCGAGCTCCCGGGCGCGGGCGAGCTGCTCCTCTACGAGCCGCGACACCCGGAAGCGCACAGCCTCTAGCCGAGGACGATCACCGCCGCGAGCAAGGCGCTCGTCTCGGCGAGCTTCGCGGTCGCACCCAGGACATCTCCGGTCACGCCGCCGAACCTCCTCGCCGCTACCACGCTCGCGACGAGCACGGCCACGGCCGCACCCATCACTCCGGCCAGCCCCGCCCAGCCCGCGGGCAGCGACAGGAGGCACGCGAGCGCAGCCGCTGCGACGACCGGCACGACGCCGATCCCCGCGAGGAGCCGGCCCTGCCCCTCGCCCGCCCGCGCGTACGGCAGCGCGAGCGCCGGGACGAGCATCCCCGCGCGACTGCACGCGCCCGCGGCCAGTCCCACGAGCGCCGCCTCGTCCGCGGTGGCGAGCGACCCGAGCAGGGCGGCGTCGAGCAGGCAGACGACGATCAGCGCAAATGCGCCGAACGCCCCGATCGCGTGGTCGCGCATGATCTCGAGCGCTCGATCCCGATCGGATGCGCCGAGCGCGTCGGCCGTGTCGGCGAGCGCGTCGAAGTGCAGGGCCCCGGTCAGGAGCCCCGCCAGGCCAACCGCGAGCGCACCGGCCGCGAGCGCGGGCAGCCGGTCTGCCGCGACGTCTGCCAGCAGGCCGGAGACGCCGCCGACGGCGCCGCCGACGATGGGAAAGAGCCAGGCTCCGCGACCGACGTCGTCGGCCTCGATGTGGACGGCGCGGGCGACGGGGATCCGGGTGAGAAAGGCGACCGCCGCGACTGCGGGGCGAAGGGCGCCGGTCATCGGCCGGTGTCCGTCACGCCCGCGTCGTCGAACGTCGCCATCTCGACGAGGATCGCCCGCGCGGCCTCGAGCAACGGCAGCGCCAGCGCGGCGCCGCTGCCTTCACCGAGGCGCATCCCGAGGTCGAGGAGCGGCTCGAGCCCGAGCTCCGCGAGGACGAGCGCGTGACCCGGCTCCGGCGAGCGATGCGACGCGACGAGGTAGCCGGCGATCTCGGGCTCGAGCCGCATCGCGGCGAGTGCGGCGGCGCTCGTGATGAAGCCGTCGAGCACGACGACGGCACGGCGTTCGGCGGCCCCGAGCGCGACCCCGGCGAGCAGCGCGATCTCGAATCCGCCGAGGGCCGCGAGAACGCCGACCGCGTCCGAAGGATCCGGCCGGTTGCGGTCGAGCATGCGCTGGACGACCGCGACCTTGTGGGCGACTCCCTCCGCGTCGAGCCCTGTGCCCGCCCCGCAGACGGCGACGGGATCGCAGCCGAGGAACGCGCACGCGAGCGCGGACGCGGACGTCGTGTTCCCGATGCCCATGTCTCCGAGCGCCACGACGTTCGCGCCGGCGCCGAGGAGCTCGTGCGCGAGAGCCTCCCCTCGGCTCATCGCCTCGGACGCCTGCTCCCTCGTCATGGCCGGCCCCGCGGCGGCGTTGTCCGTACCCGGCCCGAGCCTGAGGTCGCGGACGGCCGGATGCGCAAGCGGCTCGATCACCCCGGCGTCCACGACTACGAGCTCCGCTCCAGCCCGGCGCGCAAGGACGCAGATGGCGGCGCCGCCGGACGCGAAGTTGCCGAGCATCTGCCGCGTGACCTCCTGCGGGTACGCGCTCACGCCCTCCCGCGCCACGCCGTGATCCGCCGCCGCGACGACGATCGCGGCGCGTAGCGGCTCCAGGGCGACGTTCCCCCGAATCCCCGCGAGGGTCACCGCCAGATCCTCGAGGCGCCCGAGGCTCCCGCGCGGCTTCGTCTTGCGATCGAGCTCGGCTCTCGCCGCAGACCGCGCTTCTTCGTCGACGGGAGGCACGCTCACGGAACGATGCGCCCGAGCGGGAGGCTGCGGCCGGCGATGACGAAGTGCGCCTCCGCCGAGGCGTCCACCCATGCTCGGTTGACGGAGCCGAGGAGATCGCGGTAGACGCGCCCGAGCTCGGTCGCGGGCACGATCCCGAGCCCGACCTCGTTCGAGATCGCCACCGTCAGACCCGGCCGCCCCGCCGCGACCGCAGCCGCACTCGCAGCGGATTCGAGGACGCGCTCCGGATCCCCGTCGCGCTCGAGCGCGTTCGCCGCCCAGAGCGTGAGGCAGTCGAGCACGACCGTGTCCTCCGGCTCGATCCGCGTGAGCGCTTCTTCGAGCGCGTAGGGCTCCTCCACGGTCGTCCAGGCGGCGGGCCGCTCGGCACGGTGGCGCTCGATGCGCTCGGCCATCTCGTCGTCGCGCGCCTCCCCCGTCGCGAGGAACGTGACGGGCGCGCGCGAGGCCCCCACGAGCTCGAGAGCGAGGCTCGACTTCCCGCTGCGGGCGCCGCCGAGGAGGACGGTCAGAGCCATCGCTCAGCCAGCGGTCGGCCGCGTCGGGACGACCGCGATCCGGCCGTCGATGCTGACGACCTCGATGCTGGCCTCGTAGTGGCGTGCGATCAGGTGCTCCGTCAGCACGTCACCCGGGCCGCCGTCGGCGACCACGCGCCCGTCGTCGAGCAGCACCATGCGGTCGGCGTACTGTGCGGCGAGCGTCAGGTCGTGCATCGCGGCGACCAGCGTGAGCCCCGACTCGGCCCGAAGCGCGTCGAGCAGCTCGAGCGCCTGCTGCTGATGGCCGATGTCGAGCGATGCAGTCGGCTCGTCGAGCAGGACGATCCTCGCCTCCTGCGCGAGCGCACGTGCGACCACGACGCGCTGCTTCTCACCGCCCGACAGCGTCCCGAGACGCCGCCCCGCGTAGCCGAGCAGGTCGAGCCGCGCGAGCGCCTCGGCGGCGGCCCCGCGATCCCGCAGACCCTCCTTTGCGAGCGGGCCGAGGTGCGGCGTGCGGCCGAGGAGCACGTACTCGCCCACCGTCATCCAGGGCGGTGTCGAGGGCTCCTGCGGGACGACGGCGAGCAACCGAGCGAGCTCCGCCCTACCGAGCTCGGCGGTGTCGCGGCCGTCGAGCTCGATGGAGCCCGAGAAGGCCACCAGGCGCGCGATCGCCCGCAGCAACGTCGTCTTCCCCGCCCCGTTCGGGCCGATGAGCGCGACCCACTCGCCCTTCGCAATGTCGAGATCGATGTCGCGCACGACCGCCCGCCCGCCGAGCTCCACGGTCACCCGCCGGAGGCCGATCGCAGTCATGCCGCGGTCGTCCTCGTCGAGCGCAGCACGAGCGCGAAGAAGGGAGCTCCGAGGAACGCAGTCACGACGCCGAGCGGGATCTCCGCCGGCGAGAGCGCTGTCCGCGCGATCACGTCCGCGAGAACGAGGAACCCCGCCCCCGCGATCACGGAGAGCGGGATGAGCGCCCGGTAGCTCGCCCCGGTGAGCAGGCGAATGGCATGCGGGACGATGATCCCGACGAACCCGATCAGGCCGGTCACCGCCACTGCTGCCGCCGTTCCGAGCGTCGCCGCGACCACGAGCGCGAGCCGGACGCGCCGAACATTCACGCCGAGGCTCGCCGCCTCGTCGTCACCGAGGTTGAGGATGTCGACGACGCGGCGGAGGGCGATGATGACCACGGCCGCGACGGCGACGTACGGGAGGATCAACACGACGTCCGTCCAGCCGGTGCTCGGGATGTTCCCCAGGATCCACGAGTACACCTGCTGCAGCGTCTCGGAGTTCTGCTGCTGGACGAACGTCTGCCAGGCCGTGAAGAACGCGGCGACGGTCACGCCGGCGAGGATGAGGGTGGCGGCGTCCCGTTCCCGGCGCGCCGAGCGCCCGACGGCGTAGGTCAGCATCACCGCGATCGCTCCGCCGACGAACGCCGCGACCGGCAGCGCCCGCTGTCCGCGGAGGCCGTCCGGCAGGTACGCGATCGCGATCGTCGCGCCGAGACCGGCGCCGGCCGCCACGCCGAGGAGGTACGGGTCGGCGAGCGGGTTCCGGAAGACGCCCTGGTAGGTCGCACCGGCGAGGGAGAGCATCCCGCCGACCAGCGCCGCGAGCACGACCCGCGGCACGCGGATCTCCCAGAGGATCGCCTCCTCGGTCGGCGACAGCGGCGACGTGAAGCCGGGAAGGTGGAGACGGGCGGCGACGGACTCGAGCACCTCCCCGACACCGAGGTCGATCGGGCCCGCGAGGACGCCGACGACGACGGAGAGGACGAGGAACGCCACCGCCGCGGACGTCCAGAGCGGGGTCAGGCCCCTCGATCGGACCTTCGAGTCGTATGCGGCGGTGGCGCTCACGGGCTAGAGCCGGGCGAGCGCGGCGGACAGCGCCCGGAAGAAGTCGACGAGCCGCGGGCCCCAGCGCGACGCGATGGAGTCGTGGACGCGGAGGATCGACCCGGTCCGCACGGCGCTGACGCGGTCCCAGCCCGGCCGCGCGGCGACGGTCGAGGGCTTCTGGCCGCAGCAGATGCTGTCGGCGAGCACGATCAGGTCCGGGCTCGAGGAGACGATGTACTCGGCCGAGAGCTGCGGATAGCCGGTGCCGGAGTCGTCGGCCGCGTCCGCGATGTTGCGCAGGCCAAGGGCCGCGTAGACCTTCCCCACGAACGTGCTCGACGTGGCCGAGAAGAAGTCCGGGGTCAGCTCGTGGTAGACGGTGAGCCGGCTCGCCTTCGCGCTCGACGCGTCGACGATGCGCTTGATCTTCGCCTTCATGCTGCGGACGAGGCGCGTCGCCTCGGGCAGGTGGTCGGTGACGATGCCGAGCTGGCGGATCTGCTGATACGCCCCGGCGAAGCTCTTGGCGGCATCGTGGTGGACGACCGCGATCTTCAGCTTCTGGAGCGCGCTGGTGAGCCCCTTCGAGTCGTACGAGACGATCACGAGGTCGGGCCGGTAGCCGGCGATCGCCTCGACGTTCGGCGTGAATCCCGAGAGGGTCGTCTTCGGGGCGTTCTTCGGGTAGTCGGACTGGTCGTCGACGGCGATGACCTGCTTGCCGGCGCCGATCGCGAACAACGTCTCCGTGGCGGTCGGGGAGAGGGACACGATCCGCCGCGGTTTCTTCGTGATCGTGACCTTGCCGTCGGGCGTGGCGATCGTGACCGGGTATGCCGACTGCGCCGAGCCGACACCTGCGGCCCCGGCAACGAACATGAAGAGTGCGGCCACCAGCGAAACGGCGGCGACGAGTGACGAACGAAGCACCTGAATCCTCCTTCCGCGAGGGGTTCGGCTATGTCGGAGGCGCGGCAGGTCTTCTGACTCGGGGCTCCCTCCCCCGCCGCCTTCCCAGCCTCGCTCGTCGAGCGAAGGCCAGTGGCGTCGTGGCGGGAGAGCAACTCCCCTCACAGCGGCGGGACCGTCCCGGACTCGCACCGGGTTCCCTCACCGTGCTCCCTTGTCTCGGAGCCGAGCCTATCATCGGGCCGTGTCCGACACCGACCGACGGAGTGGCGCGGGTTTGCGGGCCGTCGGTGACAGACACCGATGGCTCCTGCTCTGGCTGCCGGTCGTCGTCTGGGCCGCCGTCATCTTCGCCTTCTCGTCCGTGCCCGACCTCGGCACGGGACTCGGCGGCTGGGACCTCGTCCTGCGCAAGATCGCCCATACGGCGGAATACGCCATCCTCGGCGGCCTGCTCCTGCGCGCGACCGGGCGCGTCGGCGTCGCGCTCGCCCTGGGAATCGCGTACGCGGTGAGCGACGAGATCCACCAGACGTTCGTTCCCGGGCGAGCCGGGAAGCCGCTCGACGTCGCGATCGACACGCTCGGCGTCGTCTGTGGGATCGCGATCTGGCACGTGCTGCGCTCCCGGCGGCGGCT
The DNA here is from genome assembly GCA_963793035.1 of uncultured Actinomycetes bacterium. GTDB lineage: Bacteria > Actinomycetota > Thermoleophilia > Gaiellales > Gaiellaceae > GMQP-bins7. Next base: position 754,341 of record CAWBYI010000007.1, on the reverse strand, counting down.
CGCGTGAGCGGCGCCCCGGTCGCCGTCGACCTCGACGGTGCGCTCGGGACACCCGCCCGCTCTGGGAGGCGTGGCTCGAGTCCGTGAGCGGGCTCTTCGGGATCGAGGACGGCGGGCTGCCGGAGGACCGGGGCGCGGCCGCGGCCGAGCTCGACCGCCGCGGCGCGGGGAACTGGCGCGCCCTGCTCGAGCGCTTCGGTGAGGAACGCGCGCCCGTCTATCTCCGCCGCGACCCGGGCGCGAGCGCCGCCCTGCGTGCGATCGGCACCGCCGGACGCGAGATCGGCGTCTTCACCGACGCGCCCGAGCCGCTCGCACGCGTCGCCCTCGCGCACATCGGCGCCGACCGGCGCATCTCGGCGCTCGAGACGGGCGACGGGGCGCTCGAGCGCCTGCTCGGCAAGCTCGGCGCGGACACGGTCGTCGTCCACTCGCCCGCGGAGCTCCAGGCAGCCTCCGCGTAGAATCGACCGTGTGGAGCCACGGAAGGATCTCGGAGATCGTCAGCTCGACGCGGTGCTCGAGCGCCTCGATCGGATCGCGAACCAGCTCGAGCGGCTGAACCGGACGAACGAGCAGCAGGAGGGCTTCGCGCTCGTCGCGCGCGAGCTTCGCGAGCTGAACGAGTCGCTGAACGCGCTCGCGTACGCGGCGCTCGGCCAGTCGCCCCGCGTCCGGCGCCGGGCCGGCTAAGTCACGCGGTAGATCTCGCCGACCTCCGTGGTCGCGAAGATCTCGCCCGCGGCGTTCTCACCGAACGACGTGAGCCCCTCGAGGCGGAACGGCTCGCGGCGCACTCCAGTCGCCTTGCCGTTTCGCACGCGGAGGCTCCAGACGTTGCCGCTGCAGTAGTCGCCGAGGATGTAGCGGCCGCGCTCCGCCGGCCTCGCCTTGCCCCGGTAGACGTAGCCGCCGATCACGGTGCAGCTGCCGTCGTCGCGCCCGTACTCGAAGATCGGCATGACGAGCTTCCCGGACGCGAGCTCCGTGTCCTCGTAGCGGCGCGATCCCTCGTACATGTCCCAGCCGTAGTTCTCGAGTCCCGGGCTGCGCCGCGGCGTGTAGTCGATCTCCTCGACCGCGTTCTGCCCGACGTCGCCGATGTAAAGGTCACCGTTCGCACGGTCGAAGGTGAACCGCCAGGGGTTCCTCAGGCCGAGCGCTGCGATCTGCCACTGCGCGTTCGACTGCGACACGTTCAGGGTCAGCAGCTTCCCGAACTGCGAGTTGGGGTTCTGCGCCCGGTCCTCGGGGTCGCCGCCGGCGCCGCCGTCGCCGATGCTCGTGTACAGGAGGCCGTCCTTGCCGAACGCGAGATGGCCGCCGTTGTGGTTCCCATACGGGTCGTCGACCTGGAGCAGGATGCTCGCCGAGCCCGGCAGCGCCCTGGTGCCGCGCGAGCGGTAACGGGCGACGATGTTCTGGTTGCTCGTCGTGTACGCGACGTAGAAGAGCCGGTTCTTCGCGTAGCCCGGGTGGAACGCGAGACCGAGGAGACCGCGCTCGCCGCCGAAGTCCACGAGGCGCCGGACGTCGAGGAACACCGTCCGCCTGCCCGAGGCCACGCGGATGATCCGACCGCTCTGCTCGAGGACGTAGATCGCGCGCGGGTCTCCGGGCGCGTTCGTCACCAGGACGGGCGCCTCGAACGCGCGGGCGACGAACGTCCTGCGGAACGCGCTCTCCGCGGCCCGTCCCGAATCACTACCGGCCAGGGAGCCTGCAACGACCGCCAGCGTGCCCGCGAGCACGAGGATCGTCAGGGCGCGCACGCCACAACGGTACCGGTCGCGCGAAGGTCTGCGATGCACCGGAGTACGCTTCGCGCTCGTGAGGGTGTTCGTGATCGGGGCGGGCCAGGTTGGCTTCGCGATCGTCGATGCGTTGCACGCCGACCACGAGATCACGGTCCTCGACAAAGAGCCCTCGCGCCTCGCCGCATTCGTCGAGCGCTACGACGTCGCGACGTTCGAGGGCGACGGCACGAGCCGTCAGAATCTCGTGAACGCGGGCGTCGCGAGCGCGGACCTCGTGATCGCGTGCACCTCGCGGGACGAGGTGAACCTCGTCGCCGGCATGTTCGCCCGAGCGGAGGCGAAGAAGGCGACCACGGTCATACGGACGTCGAACACCGAATACGTCGAGCTGTGGCGCGCCGGCCAGCTCGACGTCGATTTCGTCGTCTGCTCCGAGCTCGAGACCGCACATGCGATCAGCCGGATCATCGGTGTGCCCGCCGCCCGGCAGACGGACGTCTTCGCGGAGGGCCAGGTGCAGATCGTCGAGTTCGACGTCGAGCAGGGCGCGTCTCCCGATCTCGTCGGCAAGCCGCTCCGCGACGCCCGGACTCCGCCCGACTCGAAGGTCGCGGCGATCATCCGCGGCGACGGGATGCTGCTGCCCGGCGGCGACGACGAGATCCAGCCCGGCGACCGCATCGTCGTCATCGGCTCCCCGCAGGCGGCGCAGGCATGGAGTGCGCTACTCGCCCCCGGCGAGGGGAAGGTGCACGACGTCGTCATCTACGGAGCGGGCCGCGTCGGCACCGCGATCGCGCGCGTGCTGCTCGAGCAGGGCATCGACGTGCGGCTGATCGAGGCGTCTGCGGAGCGCGCGCGTCTCGTCGCCGAGCACCTGCCCGCCGTGCGCGTCTACCACGCGACCGGGGTCGAGCCGGACTTCATCGAGCGCGAGCGCATCGGGCAGGCGGACGCCGCGATCTTCGCGATGCGCGACGACGCAAAGAACCTCTACGCGGCGTCGCTCGCCGAGGTGCACGGCGTGCAGTTCACGATCGGCATCGCGCACGAGGCCGTCTCCGTCCCGGCGTTCGAGCAGGGCGGGATCGACGTCTCGGTGAACCCGCGCGACGTGACGGCCGAGGAGATCATCCGCTTCGCGCACGACCCGCGGACGATGCAGGTCACGCTCCTCGAGGGAAGCCGCTACGAGGTGCTCGACGTCACGCTCAAGGACACGAGCGAGTACATCGGGAAGAAGTTCAAGGAGATGCCAGTGCGCGGGGCGCTGATCGGCGCGGTCGTCCGCAATGGCGACGCGATGTTCCCGCACCGCGACGACGTGCTGCAGGCGGGTGACCGCGTGATCGTCTTCACCGAGGCGGCGGACGCGCCTCGTGTCGTCAAGGCGCTGTGACGGTCGCGGGCACGGCCGTCCGGCCACGCAAGCGACGGCTCGCCGTCGACATCAAGGCCTCGCTCAACCTCCTCGGGATGCTGGGGAAGTACCTCGGCGTCGTCGTCGTGTTCCCGGCCGCCGTCGCGCTCTGGTACAGCGAGCCCGTCTGGCCGTTCCTCGCGACGGGCGCGATCACCAGCGGGCTCGGCTTCGCGCTCGAGCGCCTCACGGCGGGAGCCGCACAGCGGGTAGGCGTGCGCGAGGGGTTCTTCGTCGTGTCCGCCATGCTGCTCCTGACCGCCGCGTTCGCGTCGCTTCCGTACCTCCTCGTCGGCGGTGACCAGCTCGACCACCCGATCGACGCCTACCTGGAGGGAATGTCGGCGGCGACGACCACTGGCGCGAGCGTCGTGACGGACTACGGCGACCTCTCGAAGTCGCTCTCGATGTGGCGCCAGTTCACCCAGTGGCTGGGAGGCATGGGGATCATCATCCTCGCCGTCGCGGTGTTGCCCCGGCTGAGAGTGGGCGGTCGCCAGATGATGGAGTCCGAGCTCCCCGGGCCCGAGGTCTCGCGCCTCCCGGACCGGATCCGCCAGACGGCGCGGCTGCTCTGGGTCCTGTACATCGGGCTCACCGCGCTCCTCGCCCTTCTGCTGGCGTCGCTCGGATGGCTCGGCATCGACGACGCGATGACGCCGTACCAGGCGCTTGCGCACGCGTTCACGACGATGCCGACGGGCGGCTTCTCGACGCAGGTGAACTCGATTGCCGCGTTCTCGGCCGGGACGCAGTGGATCATCGCGCTCTTCATGTTCATCGCCGGGGTGAACTTCGTGCTGCTCTACCGCGGAGTCGTCAAGGCGCGTCCTCGGCTCTTCGCGCGCGACGAGGAGCTCCGGCTGTACGTCGTCATCAGCGTCGGTGCCGCGATCGCGCTCACGATCCAGCTCTGGGCCTACGGGATCGAGGAGGGCGAGGCCGCCGTGCGGGCCGGCGTCTTCCAGGCGGTCTCCATCATCACGACCACCGGCTTCGCGACCGTCGACTTCGCGACGTGGCCGGTGCTCTGCCTCCTGACGCTCTTCGCGCTCATGTTCGCGGGCGGCTCGGCGGGCTCGACGACCGGCTCGATCAAGATCGTCCGCCACTTGCTCGTCGGCAAGGTGCTCCGGCGCGAGCTCGACCAGACCGTGAGCCCGGAGGTCGTCATGCCGGTGCGCCTCAACGGCAGCCCCGTCGACGAGCGCACGCTCCGCGCGATCGGGGCGTTCCTCCTCCTCTACATCGGCATCTGGGCGGTCGGGGCGTCGGTCATCGCGATCGACTCGGCGATCAGCAACGTGCCGCTGAACGCGCTGGACACGATCGCGGTCTCGGCGAGCGCGCTCGGCAACGGCGGCCCCGGCTTCGGCATCACCGGCCCCTTCGGCTCGTTCGCGCCGCTCGGCGACGTCTCGAAGGTGACGATGATCGTCCTCATGTGGCTCGGGCGACTCGAGATCGTGCCGGTGGTCGCGCTCCTCACCCGGCACTACTGGCGGGTCTAGCCCGCGCGCTGCTTCGTGCCGAGGAGCGCCTGGCGCAGGTCGAGCGCCGTGTCCTCCGCCACGATCGCCAGCACCTGGTCGCCCGGCCGGAGGACCGTGCTCGGCTCGACGAGCTCCGACCGCCCGTGCCGGAAGACGGAGATGAGCCGCGATCCCTCGGGCAACGTGATGCCTCCGACCCGCGAGCCGGCGACCGGCGAGTTCTTCTCGATCTGGACCTCGACGACGTCGAGGCCCTCCTCCTGCAGCGCCAGCAGCCGCACGAGCCCGTGCTCGGGCACCTCGTGCTCGACGAGGCCGAGGATGCTCGTCGTCGCGCAGATCGTCTGCTTGATCCCGAGCAGGTTGAACGTCGGCTGGTTCCGCGGGTCGTTGACGCGCGCGATCGCCTTCTCGACGCCGTAGCCCTCCTTCGCGATCTGCGAGATCACGAGGTTGTCCTCGTCGTCCCCGGTCACGGCGAGCACGAGCTCGGGCGGCCGCGCGATGCCCGCGCGCTCGAGGACGTTGATCTCTGTCGCGTCGCCACGCAGGGCGACCGGGCCGAACTCCTGCTCGAGCCGCGCGAACCGGTCGGATCGCTGCTCCACCAGCGTCACCTCGTGCCCCATCTCGAGCAGCGAGCGCGTCGAGTTCGCACCGACCTTTCCCCCACCGGCGACGATGACGTACATCAGCTCGCCTCGACGGGTTCAGGGCGCGTCGCCCGCACCGTCTCGAGCAGCACCGAGATCGCCGTCTGCGTCGGGCACACGGTCTGTAGCCCGCGCTCGGCGTAGAACTGCGCGCGCGCAGGGTCGAGCACGCGCACGACGACGGTTCCGATCCCGTACCGCTTCTGGAGCACCTGTCCGATGACGACGTTCGTGTTGTCGCCGGAGGTCGCGACGACGGCGGCGTCCGCCTCCGCGACGCCCGCCTCGTCGAGCACGGTGATGTCCATGCCGTGGCCGAGCACGAAGCCGCCGCGCCAGCCGGGGCCGAGGCGCTGGAGGGCGTCCTCGGACTCGTCCACGACGGACACGTCCCAGCCGTCGCTCGCGAGCCCTTTCGCGACCGCCGACCCCACCCGTCCGCATCCGATGACCACGGCCTTCACGGCGGGTCAGGTTACTCCACGAACACGCCCTCGGGGAACGCGACGACGAGCACCTCGCACGGCGCTCGGCGCAGGAGAAAGTCGACGGTCGGAGAGAAGAAGCGCGATTGGCGCCGCCAGCGTGCGGCGGACCCGACGACGATCAGATCCGCGTTCCGGGACTCCGCCTCCTGGAGGATCGCGTGTCCGATCGAGCGCGCCCGCACGACGGCCGTCTCGACCTCGACGCCGTGGTCTGTGCCCAGCGCCCGGGCCTCCTCGAGCGTCCGCTCGACTTTCTCCGCCACATCGGGCGGAAGCTCCCCTTCCAGCGGGTACTTGCGCGGCACGCGCACGACCGTGAACGCGAGGACCTCTCCACCGCTCTCCTTCGCGATCGCGATCGCCGTCGCGACCATCTCCTCGCCGATGTCGCCGAGCTTCATCGGGACGAGAATGCGCCCGAACTCCGGAGCAGGCGGAAGCTCCTCGACCGGCGCGACGTGCTCCAGGAGCCCGTGCCGCGTCCTCCGCCGGACCACCACGAAGACGACGAGACCCGCGAGGAGCCACAGCGGGCCTGCGTAGCGCGCGCCCGGATGCGTCGCAAGGGCGAGCACCCAGATCGCGAACGTCACCGGAGCGCCGATGACGGCGGCAAGAGGAAGCCGATGACCGCGGATCGTCACTTCCGGCCGGGCCCTGAACGGGCGCAGGAGCGCGGGCTCCCGGATCCTGAGCCAGATGACGGCGAGCTGCGCTGCCGTGAAGGCGAGGAGCACGCCGAACGAGTAGGCGCTGGCGAGGAACGCGGGATCACCGTCCGCCGCGACCTCGGTGACGACGATCGCGCCGATCCCGAGAGCGGCCGCGATCAGGATCGCCTCGCTCGAGACGAGCGCGCGCCGCTCGAGGCGCGCGAACTCGCGCGGAAGCGAGCCGTGCTCGGCGAGCGAGTGCGTGAGGCGGGTGATGCCCGAGACCGAGGTCGTCGCGGCGCCAAGCAGGATGAGCGCGCCCGAGATGCCGACCGCCATCCGCAGCGCGTCCACGAGGATGCCCGGAAGCTCGCCGTCGAACGCGGCGGCGATGCCGACGAGCGGCGCTTCCAGCCACTCCTCGCCGAGCGCGGTCTCGCCGCCCGTAACCGGGTACGCGGACAGGCCGATGGCGGCGATCAGCACGGTCACGAGCACGACGAGCCCGATCGCGGAGAAGAGCGAGCGTGGGAGCGTGCGGCCCGGCTCGCGCGCCTCCTCGGCCAGGTTCGCTGCCGTCTCGAGGCCCGTGTACGCGAGCATCGCCAGCGGGAGCGCGAAGGCGAGGTCACCCCATTCCTGGCCGCTCGCGAAGCCGAAGCCCTCGCGCAGCGTCTCCGGCGAGAGGAGGAATGCGGCACCGAGCAGCACCAGCATCGCCTGGACGATCAGGTCGAGAACCGCGACTGCGAGCGCGCCCGTGTGCAGGCGCGTGTGGCGGAAGAGGCGCATGCCGGCGATCGCCGCGATGACGAGGCACCCGATCAGCGCGTCCCACGGCGACTCCCGGAGCGACTCCGAGGAGAGCGCGGCGCCGAGGTAGTGCGGCAGGAAGAGCGCGGACAGCGCCATCACGATCAGGTAGTCGAGGAAGAGCGCCCAGCCCGTCACGAAGCCGGCGAGGTCGTTGAACGCCCTCCGCACGAAGGTCGCCGCGCCGCCCGTCTCCGGGAGCGCCGCCGTGCCCTCCGCGTAGGAGAGCGAGACCATGAGGAACAGCAGGCCGGTGAGCAACAGCACGAGCGGCGTGAGCCCGAGCGCCTGCGCGGCGACGATCCCGAGCGCGATGTACAGCGAGGAGGCGATCTCCCCGTACGCGACCGCGAAGAGCGCGGGAACGTCGAGGACGCGCTCGAAACCGCGGAGCTTGCGCGCCATCAGTGGGGCCTCTTGCTCTCGACGACGAGCCGCCCCACGCCCAGCGCGATGAAGAGCCCGCCCAGCACGAACCCGACGACGCCGCCGCCTTCGAGCGCAGTTCTGACGAGCAACGCGCATCCGATCGCGACGAACGCGATGGAGAGCACGACGATCGCCACGCGATAGAACCTCATGCCTCCCTCGCCTTCGGCTCGGTCGCGTGGGGGAAACCCGGTTTCCCCCACGAGCCCCCTGCGCGTTGACGCCGATGCTGCGCATCGGCGCGCACCGTCGGGGGAACCCTCCGGTTCCCCCGCGCCCCCTCCCGGCGGCATGACTGCGTCATGCCGCCGCTCCCGAGGCGACGACGAGCGTCCGGCATGGTGCGTGTTTCAGGACGTAGTCGACGGTCTTCCCGAAGACCGCGCGCTGGCGGGCGGTGAGCTCCCCGCGCGGCGCGCCGAGCACGATGATCTCGGCCTGCCGCGCCTCGGCCTCCGCGACGATGGCCGGGCCGGCCGCCCGTGCGCGCTCCAGACGCGCCAAGACAGGAACCCCATACGAGTCGCCGATGGCGACAGCTTCGTCGAGCTCCCGGTTCGCGAGCGACTCGAGCTCGGGCTCGACGTCCGCGAGCGGCCGGTCGAGCGGCATCTCGATCACCGACACGGCGACGATGCGGGCCCCGCGCTCCGCGGCGAGCCGACATGCGATGTCGAGAGCCTCGTCCGACGGCTTCCCCGGGACGACCGGCACGAGGATGCGGCGGTACTCGAGCGCCAGCTCCGGGCCGAATGCGGGCGGGGCCTTGACGATCTCCGTCAGCGGCGCGTGCACGAAGCGGCGCCGGTAGACCATGTAGGCGATGAGCCCGAAGACCATCCAGCCGAGCCCGACCCAGCGCGTCGTCGGGTTCTGGACGACGAGCACGAGGAACGATGCACCGGTCGCGATGCCTCCCGCCACCGCGAATATCGGCCAGCTGACGGCGCCCACGCGAACGTTCGGGTGAGCACGGAACACGACTTCCGACTCCTGCCGGTCGCGCATCCGGAGCCGGATGATCGCCGCATGCGCGACGGTGAACGAGAGCGTCGCTCCGAGCGAGTAGAGAGTGCCGATGAAGTTCACGTCTCCGGGCAGCAACAGAAGGATCGGGGCGATGCCCGCGAACACGACGAGCGACAGCCACGGCGTCTTGAAGCGCGGATGCAGCGTGCGCAGGCGTTCCGGCAGCTGGCGGTAGCTCGCCATCGAGTACGTGATGCGGGACGCCCCGATGACGCCCGCATTCGTCGCGATGAAGAGGATCGTGGCCGCGAGGATTCCGACGTAGATCTCCGCGACGTCCAGCGTCACCCCCTCCAGCCCGAGGTTCTGGACGACGCCGAGGATCGGGTCGTTCGCGTAGCCGCCCTCCTCCGGCGGGAGCGCGAGGCGTGTCGTCAGCTCGCCGTCGATCTCCTCCACGGGGAGCGCCGAGAGCGCGACGAGCGGAAGGGTGAAGTAGATCGCGAAGACGGCGCCCGCGATCAGCGTGATCGCCCTGGGCACGGTCCGCACCGGATCGCGAGTCTCCTCTGCGAGATTCGAGACCGTCTCGATCCCGGTGTACGCGAGCATCGCGACGGGAATCGCGATCGCGAGGTTCGACCAGGTTGGCGCGACCCCCCAGTGGACGTTGTCCACGAGCACCTCAGGACTGAGCACCAACACGAAGCCGATGGCGACGAGGAGGATCTGCGTCCCGAAGTCGAGGACTGCGAGCGTGATGCTCAGTCGTGCCGCCTCCTTCACGCCGACGACGTTCAGCGCGACGAGCACCGCGATCACGATCGCCCCGCCGACGATGTCCCACGGGTTGGTCCGCAACGGCTCCCAGAAGACCGAGAGGTAGTGCGGGACGAAGAAGGCCGACACGGCAATGGTGACGACGTACACGAGCATCTGCGCCCAGCCGGCCGTGAAGCTCACGAGCTCGTCGAAGGCGTGCCGCGCGAAGCTCGCCGAGCCGCCCGCCTCCGGGAAGCGCGCCGTGCCCTCGGCGTACGTCGCGGCGGTAGCGGCGAAGACGACGCCCGCGGCGACGAAGACGAGCGGGGTCAACCCGAGGGCGTAGAACGCAGTGAGCCCGAGTGCGTAGTAGATCGAGGAGCCGACGTTCCCGTACGCGGTCGCGAACAGAGCCGGCGTGCCGAGCACGCGCTCCAATTCCACCTGCCGTCTCCGGCGGCGACCTGGCACGGCGCGCAAGCCTACAACTGCGAGGGGCCGGCGTCTGGCCGGCCCCTCGTGCGAGTTCTGCCGTTTCGTCTACGGAGCGACGGCGTTGCCTGCGCTCACCTGGCCGCGCCCGAAGAACTTGGGACGGCCGACGCGATCGTCGGCGGACGCCTTGAGGATGCGCTCCACGTCCCGCGGAGCCATCTCGCCGCCGTTCGCGCCGATGATGATCGCCGCGACGCCGGAGACGTGCGGAGCGGCCATGCTCGTTCCGCCGGACCAGAAGTAGCTCGCGATCGCCGGGTTCAGGTTGCTCCCCGTCGAGAACACGAGGTCGAAGACCCAGCACGGCCGCGTGAGACCGCCGACGGTGCAGTTCTCGTTCCCCGGGTACAGGATGTCGCCACCCGGCGCCGAGAAGTCGATGATCGACGTCCCGTAGTTCGAGTAGCTCGCGAGGTTGTTCGACGTGTTCACGGCGGGGTTGACCGCCCAGCCGATCGGCGTCGTCGCCGAGATGGCGAGGACGTTGTCGGCCATTGCCGGGCAGGCTCATGATCCCGACGTTCTCGTCGTAGTTCTCGCCGTCGTTCCCGGCCGACGCGACCAGCGTCGCGCCCTGCTTGAAGGCGAACCGCGTCGCGAGGTTCAGGGCGTGCTTCAGCTCTGCGACCTCCTCCGGCGTGTCGAGCTCCGGATCGGTCGGGTCGCCCGCCTTCGGGACACGCGCGCCCCAGCTCATGCTGATGACGTCCGCGTCGGCAGCACCGGCTGCGTACACGATGGCCGCGACGCCGTCGGCGAAGGTGCCGACTCCCTCGTCACGGAGCATCTTCACGAGGATCAGCGTCGCCTCGGGAGCGACACCGATGGTGCCGAGCCCGTTGTCGGCGGCCGCCACCGTGCCGGCGGTGTGCGAGCCGTGGCTGAACGGATCTGCGAGGTGGTACGTCAGACCCTCGCCCGTGAAGTCCGTGCTCGCGGCGAAGTCGACGTTTGGCACGAGATCCGGATGGTCCGTGTCGAAGCCCGGTGTCGAGCACGGCGACGCGAACGCCGTCGCCCCGCTCGCCTGCGTTCCAGGCCTCGGGGGCGTCGACCGTGTCGTGCCCGTATTGGAGGTCGAAGAACGCATCGTTGTCACCGCTCGTCGGCGGGTTCGCGAACTCCACGATCGGCCCCTCGATCGTCCGGAGCGGATCGACGAGCTGGATCTGCACGTTCGGCACGACGGTGCCGATCTTCGCGGCCTTGGCCTTGAAGTCCGCGTTCGTCGTGCTCGCGACCGCGATCCCGACCTGCGGAATCGTGCTCGTGAGCGTGCCCCCTGCGGCCTGCACCTGAGCGGCGACGTTTGCGGGCAGCTTCTCGCCCTTCGCCAGGATCAGGTACGACTTGGGTGCCGGCGCCGCGCCTGCCCCCGCGCTCACGGCGAGCAGCGCGATCAGGAGACCGAGCGCAGCGAGTGCTGCTACGGCTTTTCTCACTTTCCCTCCCCTTCGGTTTGGGACCGGCCCACCTCCGGCCCTGTGACGACGGACGCAATCTAGGTCATTCCGGCGGCTCGCTCAAGGGGCAGCCGCCGTCGTCCCGTCTAGGGACGCTCGTCGCAGCCCGGGCGGGACAGGTCGACCAGGGCGCGGCTGCCGGCTGCGCCGATCGCCTGCACGACCGCCGAACAGGAGCTCGCGTCCAGGCGGACACCGAGCCTGGCGACGAACCGTCCGCGCGAGCCCGCCCGTACGGCGCGGGACAGCGGCGCGCCGGCGTTCACGAGCAGCTTCACGCGCTCACCCGGCTTGAAGTTCACGCCCTGCACCGTGAGCGGGGCAAGGTCCGTGATCCGAAGCGCAGGACGCCTTGCGTCGGCGGCGCCGAGCGCCGTCGTCGACGCCACAAGGGTCAAGGCGACAACCGCGAGAAGGACGAAGCGCACGCGACGATTGTTCCAGAGAGGCGGAGGGCCCCGCCGGAGCGGGGCCCTCTCGTTCCATCGATCTTCAGTCGGTGCTACGGCGTGACGCTCTGGACGATGACCTGCCCAGTGCCGACGAGGAGGTTCGTGTCCGTCCGAACCTCGACCGACCCGGCGAGCACGCGGCCCGCAGCGGGTGCCTCGGCCGCCGTGACCGTCGCCGGAACCGTCCAGGACGAGCCGGCCGGCCGGAGCGCATTCGCGTCCGTGACCGCGATCGACCCGAAGGACGGGGTCTTCGTGAAGACGTCGATGTAGTTGTACGTCGTCGAGCCCGACGGCACGTCGAACCCGTCCACGAGCACGATGTACGTGGCCGCGACCGGGTTGTTCAACGTGACCGACTCTTCCGAGTCGCCGTCAGCGCTCTGACCCACGAGCACGCAGGTCGGGTTGCAGCGGAACACGAACAGATCGAGGTCCGCTCCCGTGTCCGACGGGCTGCCGATCGTCGCCCGGAACTGCGTCGTCCCGGCCGGGATCACCGTCTGGAACTGCTGCTGTGCGAGGTGCGCGATCGTCGGCGTCGCGATGCGAGCGCTTCCGAGCGCGGTGCCGACCGCCCGGCCCGTGAACGGGCCGAACGCGTTCGTCAGCGTGTACGAGCGTGCGACCGGCACACCGATCGCCGCCGTCGGGATGATGTCCGGGTTCGGCGAGACGGTCGCGCCGATGATCGTCCCGGTCAGCGTGAACGGCGTGAAGTCCGCGTCGGACGTCCGCCGTGCGTCGACCGTGACCTCCCAGACACCCGCCAGCGGGTTCGTGACCGTCCGCGACAGCGGGTCACCCGCCGCGCAGCCGGCCGCCGCGGGCGGCACGTAGCACTCCGACACCGCATTCGACTCGATCGCGAGACCGAACGGATGCCAGCGCAGGAACCTGATCTGGCCGGTGCCCGGCGTCGTGGACGCCGCGGTCTCGAGATCGACGCGGAACGCCGGCGTCCCCGTCGGCACGCGGAAGAAGTAGTGCAGCTGCTGGCCGCGACCGACCGACGCGCTCACCGACTGCGAGAAGCCGTTGTCCGCGGTGAACTCGTACGGGGCGAGCACGGTGTTCATGGTCTGGAACTCGATCCCCGGGCTCGACGGGTCGTCGAAGTTGAGGATCGCGGAGTGCGCTCCGACGTCCGGGTCGATGTCGACCTCGAGCGGCGTCGCGGTGTTCAGCCCCAGCGTGACGGAGCCGGCCGTGCTGAACGTGCCGTCGTTCCCGACCCAGCTGAGGTTGTAGGTGATCGGGTTGGCGTTGCCGCTCGTCCGCGTGAGCGTGTACGTGCGGCTGTAGGCCTGGCCCGCGGTCACGCCCTCGCGGTCGTAGATCCCGGTGCCCACGCCAGGAGGCGTGAGGAACCCGCTCAGCACGGTGTTCACCGGCACGGTCGCGGAGATCTCGACCGTGTCAGGCCGGACCCTGAGGATGTCCCAGGCCTTGACGACGTCGAGGATCCCGTTGCCCTGCGCCATGGCGCCGAAGCGGTCCGGGTCGAGGTAGCGCGAGGTCGACAGCAGCGCCTTGCGGAGCTGGGCCGCCCTCACCGCGACGCCGCTCGCCTTCGCGGCCGAGAGCAGGAGCGCTCCCGCGCCGACGCCCTGCGGCGAGGCCATCGAGGTGCCGTTGAACATCGAGTAGCCCGGCGGCAGCGCGTACGTGCCCGGAACCGGGCCGCCTGCCTGCCACTCCGGCGTAGTGGAGACCGCCGAGCCCGGAGCGACGGCCTGCGGCTTGAAGCCGCCGTCCTCGCGCGGGCCGAGCGACGAGAAGTAGTTCAGGTTGTCCTCGAACGGCGTGTCCGCGCCGTAGTTCGAGCGCATGGACGCCTGCGACAGGTACGCGCCCATCGCTACCACCTTCGAGCACACGCCCGGATCGCCGGCAGTGTTCACGCCGGGGCCGTTGTTGCCCTGGGAGAACACGAGCTGGACGTTCTTCGTGTCGATCAGGCGCTTGTACAGGTCACAGCGTGCGCTGAACCCGTCGTTGAGCGCCGGCAGGCCGCCGATGCTCATGTTGATGATGTCCGCGCCCATCCGCCACGTCCTGATCATTCCCTCGGTCAGGGCGTGGTTCGTGCAGCCCGTGTTGAACAGGCAGGCCCGGGTCGAGATGAGCTTCGCGCCCGGCGCGGCACCGCTCATCGCGCCGCCGAACAGGCTGTTGCCGGCTGCGATGCCGGCGACGTGGGAGCCGTGCGCTCCGGAGACGATGCCGATGTTGACGTAGGTGTTCTCCGTCGTGCCCACGGTCGCCTTGCCGATCTGGACGACGAACGGGACAGCCTCGCGAACCGGGGTGGCGGGGTTGTCCGTCCCCAGGTACTGGACGTCGAACTTCTTGGCGTACTCCTGCATCGGAGTCTCGTCGCGGAAGCTCTTGTCCTGGTCCCGGTCGACCCAGATGCGCTCGCCGTCGCGGATGACCCCGAACAGCCGACTAGAGCCAGCGGGGTTACCGTCGCGGTTGAGGTCGTTCCCGTACTCGCTGCCCGTGAAGCGGGAGTCACCCTCGTTCAGGACGCTCCAGAAGAAGTGCCCGCGGCTCCCGGGCGCCGTGTACGTGACGCCGTCGACCGTGAACGTGCCGTTCCTCGCGTTGACGTCGGTCGTGCTCAGGAGCCAGGTCGGATCGTTGTCGGTCGCGGGATGCGTGCCCGCGATCCACTGCACGACCTTCCGTACGCCCGTGCTCGTCTTCGTGAGGCTCGCGTGGTGGAGATCGACGCCGGTGTCGACGATCCCGATCGTGACGTTGCGGCCGTCCCACGTCGGGTGCGCTGCGAGGAACGCCGCCGCCTGGATCTCGCCGATCGGCATGTACGGGTTGTCCTTCGGCGTGCCGGCGCCCGGTGCGGGCTGCGGCTGCGCCGGCTGGCTCGCGTCGGGGGACGGGTCCGGCAGCGGCACGATCTCGTCGACGTCCGCCGACTGGATGGCGTCGATCGACTCGACCGCGTTGACGTTGTCGACGGGCAACGAGGCCGTGACGTAGCTCACCTCGTCGTCCTGGAACAGGACCTTTCCACCCGCGGCCTGGAGGGCTGAGATCGCGGCGGCGTTCTGTCCCTCCTTCGACGCGAGCATCAGTGTGACCGTCGACTCCCCGGCGAGCTTCGCCTCCAGGATGAGCTGGCGGTCGTGCTTGCCGAGCTTCTGTCCTGCGGGAGCCGACTGGCTTACGCCTCCGCTTGCGGCGGTGGCGACGAGCAGACACGCCAACGGGAGCAGAACGAGCCCCGCGGCGAGCCGCACGTTTCGTATCGACATGCTTCTCCCCTCTCTCCTACACCGAGGTCGGCGGACGCCTCAGTTGGCGCCGCCCTCTGACGACAGACCACCTCGAGGGGGACGAACGAGGGTCACGGCCGAGACCAGCACAGGTGCGGGCCCGCCCGCGGGCACTCTCGCTGCCAGTCGTCGTTCTTCCCTCCCCTGTCGTAGCCCTGACGGCCGCTGCCGCAGCCGTCTTTCTTCGAACCGCGGGCATCGTAATCGCGCGGTCGAGCCGCGGCAACCGGGATCCGCGCCGAACGAACGAGGGGCCGGCGGTTGCCGGCCCCTCGTGTGTTTCGCCTCTCGCGATCGCCGCTATGGCCGGTCGATCGTGAACTGCGACGTCGTCAGGGTTTCCGTATGCGCGGGGTTGGAGCTCGACCCGCCGGCCTTGACGATGGTGATCCTGAAGACGTAGGTCCCGTCTGGAACCGTGAACGTCCTCGTCCCGTTCGCGCCGGTCGTCTGACCGTTGAACGGGAAGGCGAAGAAGCTCGACGAGCCGGAGCTCCTCGCCAGGTGCTCGAGGTCGAACGCGAGATGCCACGTCCTGCCGGTGGTTGCGTTCCGGACCTCGACCTTCATCCGCCGTGCCTGGTGGTCCAGGTGGACCAGCAGCTGCGGCACGTTGAAGGCGTCCGCCATCGAGAACGTGCCGCCCGGTGCGTTCGTGTAGACGCCAGCCGGGTCGAAGCACTGGAGCCCGCGAACGAGGACCGGGTTGCACGACGTGAGCCGCGAGACCCACGGGAACCCGTTGGCCGTCGGCGTCGCCGCGACGATCGACTGATAGTCGCCGATGAAGCCCGCGAACGGGACGCGGTACGTCTGACCCGCGCCGCCCTGGGGCGTCAGGACGATGTAGCCGCCGTACACGCCCTTCGCAGGGCCTGTCGATGGCGTGATCGTCGCGGTGAACGTGACCTTCGACTGCGCCGGGACGGCCACGCTGGGCGAGCTGAACGCGACGCTCGCATCCGAGGTGAAGAAGCCCGGTCCGAACGTGCTCCCGCCGGTCGAGAGTGCGTTCACGAACGAGAGGTCGTACGTGACTGCGCTCTTGCTCCGGTTCCAGATCTCGAGCTGCCTCGCCGCCGGCCCGGACTCGCTCTCTCCGAGCGCGAGCTTGCCGGGCGAGACCTCCGTCTCGGCGAGGATCGCGTCGTCGACATCGAGCATGCCGGCACCCTGCCGGTGGACGTTGTCGAGGAAGCCGAGGCTCGGGTTCCCGAACCACGGCGCCGGGTCGGCGCTGTTCTGGAGGATGTGCCGGACGCTGCCCGGGTTCGTGTTGGGCTTCGCCTGCAGCAGCAGCGCGGCGGCTCCCGCGACGTGCGGGGAGGCCATCGAGGTGCCGCTGATCGTCGCGTACCCGCCCGCCTCGAGCGGATAGGTCGAGCGGATCAGGCCACCGGGTGCGCCGATGTCCGGCTTGAGGTCGAGCTCGGCCTCGAGCCCGTACGAGCTGAATGACGAGATGAGGCCGCCCGTCGGGTTCGTGAACGTGCCCAGCTCGTCGGTCCACGTCATCGTCGTCGGGCCCGCGGCGATCCGGCCGTCGATGAGCACGCCCTCCGTGTCGGAGATCGCGACCACGGGGATCGTGATCGGCGTCGGGCCGGCAACGGTCGGGCTGAAACGCCCCGCGACGTTGTTGTAGAGGACGACCGCTGCGGCACCGGCGTTCTGCGCGGCCAGAGCCTTCAGGTGGAACGTGCAGGCCGGAGCCGGAGCAGGCGGCGACCCGCGGCGGATGAGCACCGCCTTGCCGGTCATGCTGCCGGGTGCCGGCGGGTTGATGCAGCCGTCGCCGTTCGTCGTCGGCGTGCCCGTCTTCGCCAGCTCGAGCGTCCCCGAGGTCGGCGCGGGCGGCGCCGCGGCGGCGTTGCCGTAACCGATCGGCGTGTCGTCGGGCGACACCGTGAAGGAGTTCAGCTCGATGTGCGAGTTGTCGAACGACGCGACGCCGATGACCTTGTCGCCCATCCCGGGCACGCCGCCCGAGTAGACGCCGTTGGCGCCGCTGTTGCCGATCGACGCGGCGACGACCATGCCCCGCTTCACGAGGTTGGTCGACGCCTGGCCGGTCGGGGACTGGTGCCAGTTGTTGAAGGCGTCGCCGATCGACATGTTCAGGACGTCCATGTCGTCGTCGAGCGCCCGCTCCATCGCCGCGATCATCACCTCGTCGGTCGTGGAGCCGTCACAGCCGAAGACGCGGTACGCGCCGAACGTGACGCCCGGAGCGACGCCAGTGACCTCGCCCTTCGCCCCGACGATGCCGGAGACGTGCGTGCCGTGCCCGTTGCAGTCGTCAGCGACGGGATCCGGCACGGGCGTCGGGCTAAAGGCCGTCGAGCCCGGATCGGCGTTGTAATCGTCGCCCACGAAGTCCCACTGGGAGACGACCCGCGAGTTCGCGAACGGCGCGCCGGCCGTCCCGTCCCCGCCGAGGTCGGGGTGGTCGAGGTCGATACCCGTGTCCATCACGGCGACCTTCACCCCTTGACCGGTGTAGCCGAGATCGTTCTGGGCGATGTCGGCGCCCGTCATCTTGATCGCCGTTGCGAGGTCCGGAATCGACGCCGGCGTCGTCTCCGGGATCGAGATGGTGTGGACCGGATAGATGGCCTGGACATTCGGCAGGGCGAGCACCCTCTCGAGCTGCCCGGCGTTGATCTCCATCGAGACGCCGTTCCAGAGCTTCTGGAACTCGAAGCGGGTCTTGTACTGGATGCCCGCGTTCTTCGCGTCGGCGTGGAACTTCTGGCGCTTCGCTGTCAGGGCAGTCGCGTTGCCGCCGTCGGCGGTCGGATTCCCGGACAGCTGGACGAACCAGGCGCCGATCATGTCCTGGGTCATCTGGCCAGCGGTGACGTCGGGCGACGAACCGACCTCACCCGTGTCCGCGCCGGCGATGGCTACGGGCACGAGCAAGGCGGTAAACGCCCCGAGCAGTGCGAGCAAGCGCCTGTGCGGCACTGGCGTTCTTCGCATTGCCTTCTCTCCCCTCGTTCATGGCTACCGCGCCGCAGGTCGAGCAGCCGGGTCAGGAACGGGCCGCATCCTAGCCACGACTCCTGGATGCGACAAGGGTGAAAACGGGGCCACCCGGAGGCGGCCCCGTTTCGAAGCTCAGCCGTGGATCGAGGCGATGACCGGGATGATGAGGATCGCGACGATGTTCGCGATCTTGATCATCGGGTTGATCGCAGGCCCGGCCGTGTCCTTGTACGGATCGCCGACCGTGTCGCCCGTGACCGCCGCGGCGTGCGCCTCGGAGCCCTTGCCGCCGTAGAGACCGTCCTCGATCGTCTTCTTCGCGTTGTCCCAGGCGCCTCCGCCCGAGGTCATCGCGATCGCGAGGAAGATGCCGGTAACGATCGTCCCGATCAAGAGGCCGCCCAGCATCTCCGGCCTGATGACCCCGACGACGATCGGGATCGCCACGGGGATTGCCGCCGGCAGCATCATCTCCCGGATCGCCGAGCCCGTGACGATGGAGATCGAGCGCGAGTAGTCCGGCCGGGACGTGCCCTCCATGATCCCCGGGTCCTCACGGAACTGACGGCGCACCTCCTCCACCACCTGACCGCCCACACGCCCGACGGCCTGCATCGCGAGCGAGGCGAACAGGAACGGCATCAGCCCGCCGATGAAGAGGCCGGCGATGACCCACGGATCCTGGAGGTTGAACGAGATCGTCAGGCCCTCCTCGGCGAGGCCGCGTCCGTACTCGTCGAACAGGATGAGCGCCGCGAGGCCGGCGGAGCCGATCGCGTAGCCCTTCGTGACGGCCTTCGTCGTGTTGCCCACCGCGTCCAACGGGTCGGTGATCCCGCGGACGGACTCCGGAAGGTCGGCCATCTCGGCGATGCCGCCGGCGTTGTCCGTCACCGGGCCGTACGCGTCGAGGGCGACGATGAGGCCGGTCATCGACAGCTGGGCCATGACCGCGACCCCGATCCCGTACAGCGACTCGCCGGCGGCGTAGTACGCGCCGACGATGCTGGACGCGATCACGACCACAGGCAAGGCGGTCGCCTGCATCCCGACCGCGAGCCCCTCGATGATGTTCGTGGCGTGCCCCGTCTGCGACGCCTTCGCGATCTGCTTCACGGGATTCCAGCGGGTGCCGGTGTAGAACTCGGTGATCGCCACGAGGAGGAACGTCACGGCGAGGCCGATGAGCGCCGACCCGTACAGGTTCCAGAAGCTGAAGTCCCCGCCGTCGTACACCATCGTGACCGGGATGAACCCGAGTGCGGAGAGGACCGTCGCGACGAGCACGCTGCGATAGAGCGCGTTGATGATCGCGTTCGGTCCGCTTCCGACGCGCGTGAAGAACGTGCCGATGACCGAGGCGATGATCGAGATGCCGCCGAGCGCGAGGGGATAGAGCCAGAGCTGCTCCGCCTCGAATCCGATGCCGAGGAGCATCACCGCCACGGCCGTGACGGCGTAGGTCTCGAACAGGTCGGCGGCCATGCCCGCGCAGTCCCCGACGTTGTCGCCGACGTTGTCCGCGATCACGGCCGGGTTCCGCGGGTCGTCCTCCGGGATGCCGGCCTCGATCTTCCCGACCAGGTCGGCGCCGACGTCCGCTGCCTTCGTGTAGATGCCGCCGCCGAGACGGGCGAAGACGGAGATGAGCGAGCCGCCGAACGCGAGGCCGATGAGGTCGTCGACGGCCGATTCCGGCGAGTTGCCGATCCAGTCGGTCAGCACCCAGTAGTAGCCGGCCACGCCGAGCAACCCGAGGCCGACGACGAGGAGGCCCGTCACCGAGCCTGCCCTGAACGCCACGCGGAACGCCGGCTGCAGCCCCTCGCGCGCCGCCTCCGCGGTGCGCACGTTCGAACGCACGGCGACGTTCATGCCGATGAAGCCCGCCGCTGCGGAGAACACCGCGCCGACGAGGAAGCCGAACGCCGTCCCCCAACCCAGCTCGTTGTAGAACCCGAGCAGGAAGAAGGGGACGATCGCGACGACGGCGATGGTCGTGTACTGCTTGCGGAGGTAGGCGGCCGCCCCCTCCTGGATCGCGCGAGCGATCTCCTGCATTCGCTCGTTTCCGGCCGGCTGCTTCAGCAGCCACCAGGTCAGGTACAGCCCGTACAACACCGCCACGGCAGCGCATGCGAGCGCGAACCCGACGGCGTGGTCAACGAAGAAGTCCATGGTCCTCCGGTCTCCCGCCCTACTACAGACGAAGCGCCGAGAGTGCTCGGCGCGGCGGATTATGTATCACAAGCCTCGTCGACTCCTGCGCTAGAAGTGCTCCTCGAAGCGCGTTCGCAAGGTGGAAGTCAGTCTCCGGCACGCTCCTCGAGAGCGCGCTCGGACTCGCGGAGCGAGTCCTTGGCACCCGCGACGAACCTCTCGCGGAGACGCTCGTCGCGCGCGAGAGCCAGCGCTTCCCGGCTCGAGGCGACGGCTTCGTCCGGCTTGCCCGCGAGCCGTTGCGCGAGTGCGAGCGCGATCAACCCGCTGACGGTCCAGCCGCGCTCCGGGAGCTTTCTGCGGAGCTCGAGGGACGTGCGCAGGTGGTCGATTGCGGCGTCGTGGCGCTCCTCGCGCAGGAGGAGATCGAACCCGACGTGGCGATGGATCTCCGAGCGCAGCAGGACGTCGGCGTCGGGCACGCTCTCGACGAGCGCGAGCGCCTCGCGAAAGTACGGAGAGCCCGTCTCCATGTCGCCGCGCAGGACCTGGTGGACGAGCCCGAGCTGAAACAGCGACTCGGCGCTGCCCTCGACATCGTCGAGCTCCTGCCTGATCGCCAACGCCCGCTCGAACAGCTCCTCCTCTGGCCCCGGGTCGATCTTCGCCCGCTCGTCCGCCGGGACGTCGATTGCGCGGAAGTGGAGCGTCATGCCCTGGAGGCCGACAGCCGCGGCCTCCGACTTCCGGTCTCCGGCGGATCGGGCGGCGCCCAGCGCCTGCTCGACGAGAGCGTCGACGGCGTCGTAGTCGCCGGTGCGAAGGTAGGCCTGTGCGAGCGCGCTCCGCGCTCGCTCCACGTACGCGCTCACGAGACGCGCGCGCCGCGAAGCGCCGTCGAGCACGCGTCCTCGGGCTGGGGGCCGATCTTCGGGATCGCCGCAAAGAGAAGCTCGCGCAGGCGCTCGTTGTTCTCGGTGAAGACCCGCAGGACCGTCTCGTGCGTCACGGGCTCCGCGCCGCCGACCCCGACGTCGTGGTCGGTCACCATCGAGATGTTCGCGTAGCAGAGCTCGAGCTCCCGGGCGAGATAGCCCTCCGGGTACGCGGTCATGTTGATGACGTCCCAGCCCATGCGCTGGAACCACTCGGACTCCGCGCGGGTCGAGAACCGCGGCCCCTGGATCACGACCACGGTGCCTCCGTCGCGCACCGGGACGCCGAGCTCGCGCGCGGTCTCGACGAGGACACTGCGGAGGTCCGCGCAGTACGGATCCGCAGGCGAGACGTGCGTCGTGTCGGGGCCTTCGTAGAACGTGTCCGGGCGGCCAGTCGTGCGGTCGACGAACTGGTCGCAGACGACGAACTCGCCGAGCGCGAGGTCGGCCCGCAGGGCGCCCGACGCGCACGGCCCGATGATCCGCCGCACGCCGAGCTCCTTCAGCGCCCAGACGTTCGCCCGGTAGTTGATCTGCGCCGGCGGGAGCTCGTGCTTGCGGCCGTGGCGCGGCATGAACGCGACGCGCTTCCCGCCGACCTCGCCGATCACAGGCGGCGCCGAAGGCGGCCCATACGGTGTCTCGACCGCGACCTCCTCGACGTCGTCCAGGAGCTCGTAGAAGCCGGAGCCCCCGAAAACCCCGATCTCAGCTTCCAGCCGAGCCCTCCTCGATCGCCTTGGCGTAGGCGAGCTGGAGATTCAGGCGCGCCTGCTCCAGGTCGCGCACGACCGCCTCGTCCACCCCGCCTTCCTTGAGGACGGGCTCCAGCGCGCGCAGCGCCTCGATCGCGAGCCTGGCCTGCGGCAGGTCGCGAGCCTCCGGCGACACCCGGCGAAAGCCGAGCGATGCGGCAGCGGAAGCGGCGTTCAGGAGGACGTCGGACACGCCGACGCGGTCGAGCGCCTCGCGCAGCTGCTCCTCGGTCGGCATCCCGGCGACGGGCTCGGTCTCCTGCTCGTCAGCCACCGATCCGCTCCGTCGCCTGCACCTGCTCCGCGTAGATCTGCTCGAGCGTCGCTCCGTCCTCGAAGCGCTCGATCTGGCGCTCTGCGGCGTTCCGCTCCGGAATCGCGAGGTACGGCGCCGCGCCGATCTCCTCGGCGACGGGCAGCACCCACTCGACGAGCTCCTCGAGCCGCTGCCGCGCCGGGATGGGCTCGCCACGGTCGAAGTCGAGCAGCTCGCCGGGAAGGCCCCACCGGATCGCGCGCCAGAAGTTCTCCTCGATCAGCCGGTGTGGAAGCGGCTCGACCGGGCGGCCCTCGTCGTAGGCGCGTGCGACGCGAGCGACGAGCGAGACCACGAACGCCGCGAGCGACTGCGCCTCGCCGAGGTCCGGCTGCCCGTCCGCGATTCGCACCTCGATCGTGGGGAAGGCGAGATGCGGGCGGACGCTCCACCAGATCTGCGTGTGCTCCGTGATCGAGCCCGTGTCGTAGAGGAACCGCACGAAGGCCTCGTACTCCGCCCACGAGGCGAACGCGTCCGGGACCCCGCAGCGCGGGAAGAAGCGCGTGAAGATCTGCGTGCGGGCCGAGTGCAGGCCCGAGTTGACGCTCTCGACGAACGGCGAGCTGGCCGACAGCGCCAGGATCTCCGGGAGGTAGTTCCGCATGGCGTTGAGCACCGCGATCGCGCGGTCGGCGCCGCGGATCGCCACGTGCACGTGGAGGCCGAAGGTGTTGTTGCGCCAGACGACGTAGCGAAGGAGCTCGTCGTTCCGCCGGTAGTGCGGCGTGTCGATGATGCGCTGCTGCTTCCAGTCGGCCCACGGGTGCGTCCCCGTCGCGCCGAGCAGGATCCCCATCGGCTCGACCAGCGACTGGAGCTGCGACCGGCACTCCGCGATCGCGCCGGGAACGTCGGCGAAGCTTTCCTGCCGGCCCGTGCGGACCTCGACCTCGGACGCGATGAGCTCGCCGACGAGGTGCTCCTCGAGCGGCGTGCCTGGGGCGGCCGCCTGCACCTCCTCGAATCGGTTCGTCAGGTCGAGCGAGGCCGGGTCGACGAGCGCGAACTCCTCCTCGACCGCGACCGTGAAGTCGGTCGCGTTCTCGAACTGCTCGCGCGCGAGCGCGATCTGCTCGTCCGGAGTGAGCTTCTGCTCGTCGCCCATGGCGGCAGTAACTTAGTGGAAGCGTTGTCAGCTTCTGAGCGCGAGCAGCCGCTCGGCGACGCCGCTCCAGCTCCAGCGCTCGACCGCCGACCGGCGCGCCGCGGCGCGAACGGCCTCGCGTTCCCCGGGCGCGAGCGCGAGCAGCCGCGCGAGCTTCGCCCGGAGCTCGTCCACCTCGCCGTTCGCGAAGGACGAGAGCCCGCGCAGCTCGGGCGGGTACTCGGCGTCGAGCCCCTCCGCGATCTCCGCGAGGCCCGAGTGGCGTGCGACGAGCGGCGGGCAGCCGGCCGCAGCCGCCTCCGCCGCGACCATCCCGAACGCCTCCGGGAAGATCGACGGGACGACGCACGCGTCTGCGAGCGCGAGCAGATGGACCAGGTGCCGATGCTCGAGCGGCCCCGTGAAGAGCGTCTTCGCGGGATCGGCCTGGCCCTCGAGCTCCTCGCGGTAGTCGCCGAATCCGACGACGACCGCACGAGCGTCGAGCCCGGAAAGCGCCTCGAGCAGCAGATGGACGCCCTTGTTGTAGAGGAGCTTCCCGAAGTAGACGACGGTCGGCACGTCGCCCGCGAGGAACACCGTCGAGCCGCTCGGCGTTCCCCTCGTCCGGGCAGCCGCTCGTTCGCGTTGCCGGGGTTGGGTCGGTCACGGCGCGCCTCGGCGACCAGCGCGGCGACCGCTTCCTCCCGCGGCTGCGGCACCCAGGTCTCCACGTCCACGCCCGGCGGGATCTCGTGCACCGGCCCGTCGTAGCCGCACACCTCCTCGAGGACCTCCTGGATGTGTGCCGAGCCGGCGACGACCGCGTGCGCGCCCGAGAGCACGTCGCGTCCCCACTCCTCGAGCTCCGGCCGTCCGCGCATCGAGTACTCGAGCTCCGACCCGTGCGCCTTGAGGACGTACGGCGCCCCCACGGCCGCACCCACGGCACCACCGAGCAGGACGTGGTTGCAGTAGACGAGGTCTGCCGGCAACCGCTCCCGTACCGCCGCCGCGTTCGCCTCGACCCAGGGCTCGAGCTCGTCGCGAGAGCAGTCCTGCAGCAACTTCGGGTCGTAGCCCTCGTACTCGTCGAGGACGAACACGGGCAGGAGCCGCCCCACGTCGGGCCTGACGACCTCCGCCCCACCGACGTCCGCGCGCTCCGGGTGCGGATCCTGGCAGAGGACCGTCACGTCGTGCCCCTTCCTGCTCCACTCGCGCGCGAGCTGCCGCGTGTAGACGTTCGAGCCCGTTCCCCCGAGCAGGTACCCGTGCCAGATGAGGATGCGCATCCCGGCATCCTGTCGTAGGGGCCGGACCTGTCCGGCCCGCATCCCCGATCAGGTCAGGTGGAAGTAGATCGCGTAGAGCAGCTCGACCGCGGGATTCGACGTGTGCACCTGCACGTCCGGAGGCGTGTCGAGGAGCGCCTCGGAGTAGTTGAAGATGATCTTGACGCCGGCGGCGATGAGCGCGTCGGCTGCGTCCTGCGCGTTTTCCGCCGGGACCGCGATGACGCCGACGATGATGTTTCGCTCGCGCGAGACCTCGGCGAGGTCCTCCATGGAGCTCACGCTCAGGTCGCCCACGCGCTGGCCCACCTTCTCCGGGTCGTTCTCGAAGATCGCCGCGATCGTGATCCCGTGCTCGCCGAAGATCGGGGAGCTCGCGATCGCGCTCCCGAGGCGTCCCGCGCCGACCAGCGCGACGTTGTGCTGGCCCTGCGTGCGGAGGATCTTCCGGATCTCGTCGAGCAGCGCGTCGGTCCGGTAACCGACGCCGCGCTTCCCGAACCGCCCGAATGCCGACAGGTCGCGGCGGATCTGCGTCGCGTTGATGTTCGTGTACTCCGCGATCTCCTGCGACGAGATCCGGTCCTTCCCCATCTTCCGTGCCTGCGTGAGCACCTGCAGGTACCTGCTCAAGCGGGCCGCAACCCCCACTGTCAACCGCTCCGCCACGACGCCCCTCTCACATCAACCAGCTTGTGACTAATCGTCACGATACTGCCAGCGGTCACTCCTCCTTCGTCGAAGGAACCGCCACGCGGGCCCGCAGCGCCTCGGGATCGACGAAGTACGTGAACGCGGTCTCGCCGTCGATCTCGACGACGGGGATCCGCTCCCGGTAGCGCGACTCGAGCTCCGGGTCGCCGTCGATCTCGACGAGCTCGAGCTCGAAACCGAGCTCGGACTGCGCCTCGCGCACCACCTCGAGCGCGCGCTCGCAGAGATGACACTCCGCCGCGCGGTAGAGCGTGAGGCGGGCTACGGGTAGAGGCCCCTCGTCGTCGTCGCCTCGGCGACGCGTTGCACGGCCAGCCCGTAGGCCGCCATGCGCATGCTCGTCCCGATCCGCTCGCGGGTCAGCCAGGTCTCCTCGAACGCGCGCGCGACGATGTCGTGCAGCTTCGCGTTCACCTCGTCCTCGCGCCAGAAGTACTCCTGCAGGCCCTGCACCCACTCGAAGTACGAGACGACGACTCCTCCCGCGTTGGCGAGCACGTCCGGGAGCACGAGGACGCCGCGGTCTTCGAGGATCATGTCGGCCGCAGGCGTGACCGGCCCGTTCGCGCCCTCGCAGACGATCGTCGCCTTCACGCGGTCTGCGTTCTCCTCCGTCACGACCTGCTCGAGCGCGCAGGGGGCGAAGATGTCGCACGGCAGCTCGATGAGCTCCTCGTTCGTGACCGGCTCCGCGTTCACGAGGCCCTCGAGCGTCCCTCGCTCCTGCTTGTGCGCGACCGCGGCCACGACGTCGATGCCGTTCGGGTTGTAGACGCCGCCGCGGGAGTCCGAGACAGCGATGACCTTCACCCCCTCGAGATGGAGGAGACGCGCCAGGTTGGCGCCGACGTTGCCGAAGCCCTGGATCGCGACGGTGTGGTCCGTCACGCGCTTGCCCTGCTTCACGGAGAGCCCCTGCATGCAGTAGAGGACGCCGCGCGCCGTCGCCTCGTCGCGGCCCAGCGAGCCGCCGATGGAGAGCGGCTTCCCGGTGACCACGCCGAGCACGGAGTGGCCCTTGTTCATGGAGAACGTGTCGAAGATCCACGCCATCACGCGCCCGTCCGTGCCGACGTCCGGCGCGGGGATGTCGCGCTCCGGCCCGATGTCGTTGATGATCTCGCTCGTGTAGCGGCGCGTCATGCGCTCGAGCTCCGACGACGACAGCTTCTTCGGGTCGCACACGATGCCGCCCTTCGCGCCTCCGAAGGGCAGGGCCATCAGGGCGCACTTCCAGGTCATCCACATCGCGAGGGCCTTGATCTCGTCCCGCGTGACGTTCGGGTGGTAGCGGATGCCGCCCTTCGACGGCCCGCGCGCGATGTTGTGGGTCACGCGGTAGCCCGAGAACACCTCGATCGTCCCGTCGTCCATCGAGACGGGGATGGACACCTCGACCGCCTTCTTGACCTGGGAGAGCACGCGAACGAGGTTCGGGTCGATCCCGAAGATCTGGCCCACCCGCGTGAGCTGGTCCTTGGCGAGCTCATACGGGTTCTCGCGCAGGTGCGTCGCCACTACCGCATCAGACATCGAACGCCTCCTGGCTCATCTGGACGGCGCGAGGATACACCCGGCCCGGCGCGCGACCCGGACTACCGCACCGGGTAGTCGACGGACTCGACCTGCCGGCGCGTCCCGTCCTCCGGGCGGGCCACCAGTCGAACCACGTAGTTGCCCCGCGGAAGGCGCTCGCCGCGCGGGCCACGTCCCGTGAGGCCGAACGCGTACCGTCCCGGCAGCAGCTCCCGCCGGACGGAGAGCACGCCGCGGAACCGCCCTCCGCGCCAGAGCTGCACCTCGAGCTCGCCGACGGGGCGGATCGCCGGATCGGCCGCGTCCCCGATCGCCCCGGCGACGAAGCTGACGACGGACGGCGTGACGTCGGTCGTGCGCTCGCCCGTCGTCTGCAACGACACCTGCGAGAGCAAGTCCACGTTCGGGGACGGCCGCGAGAAGACGTAGGGCACGCGCGCGACCGGTGACCCCCGGACGACGATCTCGACCTCGCCGCCGCCGACCTGGCCGGGCTCGAAGTCCTCGAGCTCGAACCGCACGCGGACGTCGCGCGCCTGCCCGGGCGCCAGGAGCATCTGCACGCGGAGCGGCGTCACCTCCACCCCGCTCGGCGTCTCGGCGCTTCGGATCCGGACGGGAACGCGCCTGGAGCTGAGATTCCGCACCCGGATCGCCTGGTCGATCCGCGAGGGGCTGTTCGCGGCCAGCGGCAGCGCGAGCACCGAAGGCTCGACCGCG
The DNA here is from genome assembly GCA_963793035.1 of uncultured Actinomycetes bacterium. Classification (GTDB taxonomy): domain Bacteria; phylum Actinomycetota; class Thermoleophilia; order Gaiellales; family Gaiellaceae; genus GMQP-bins7. The sequence goes on along the minus strand of CAWBYI010000007.1, from coordinate 726,683 downwards.
ACCTCCTGCTGGACGGCGCCCTGGAGGTCGAGGAGCCCGGCGACCGAAGCGTCCCCGTCACTCACGGCTCCCGACGATCCCACGAGCAGGCCGCGAAGATCGACCGCGCCCGCACGCGGTCTCGCCTCGGCGAGCACCGCGGCAGCGCCCGCCGCGACGGCGGCCGAGACGCTCGTACCGCTGACGGTCCCGTAGCGCACCTCGCCTTCCTCGGTCCGGCCCGGCTCCGCGGTCGGCACCGCCACACCGGGCGCGATCAGCTCCGGCTTCGGCCCCCCGCCGAAGGCCAGCCCGCGGGACGAGAACGCGGCGACGGAGCCGCCGCCCGTGTTCTCCGCCACGTGCACCGCGCCGATCGACGCCGTCACCGGGATCCCCGCGGACTCGAGCTCACGAATCGAGCTCGCGAGCTCGGACGGAAGGCCGACGACCGGCACGCCGGTCGGCACCGCGAGGCCGAACGCCCCCGCGGGCAGCGGGCCGTCGACGAGGATCGCCCGTGCGCCTGCGGAGGCCGCCTCGTCGACCGCCTCGTCGGAGAGGCCGCCCCGCGTGATCAGCGCAGCGCGGCCCGCGATCGAGCTCGCGCCCCGGGCGTCGAAGAAGCCGCCGATGCCCCGCGCGCTGACGTTGCGGGGGACGGTGACGACACCTGCGGTCACCGTGTCCGCCGGTGCCCCGCCCAGCGGTAGCACTCCGTCGAAGAGCACACGCAAGGACGCGCGGACGTACACGCGCACGGTGGGCGACGCCGGCCGGCCGTCCACGGCTCCGACCGTGAGCGCGGACGGCGCGCCGCCCGGCCCCGCGATGCTCCCGAACGTCGGCCCGGCCTCGCCGTCGTTCCCCGCGGGGACGACGACGAGCGTGTCGAGCGCCGTCGCGCCGTCGATGGCGCGGGCGAGCGGCCCGTCCGGGAAGGACGCGTACGGCTCGGCCACGCCGATGAGCGCGATCCGGGCCGCGTCGTGCGCGTCGCCGTCCTCGTTCGGGTCCACCGCCGCCTCGAGCCCGGCGAGCACCTGGTCGGTGCGGGAGTACACGGCGTATCCGCCCTCGGCGTCGGGCTGCCAGCCGGCGACGCGAATGGGCAGGATCGACGCGCCCGGGGCGATCCCGTGGAGCCCTCCCGGTCCCTCAGAGCCCGCCACGACGCCCGCAAGCTCCGTGCCGTGGCGCTCCGGCCTGCGCGGAATCGTCGGATGCGGCTGGGCGATCGCCCCGCTGCCCGGCGTGATCACGTCGATGCCCGACATGACGCTCTCGCGGAGGAACGGATGCGACTGGTCGACGCCGGTGTCGAGCAGCGCGACGACGACGCCCCGCCCTTCGAGCCCGGGAACGCCGAGGCCCGGCACGGAGGCGGGCACGGCGACGGGGACGCCCGGCGTCACGTCGGTCGTGGGATACGCCACGCGCACCGGGTAGACGGCGACGACCTCGCGGTCGCGCTCCAGCAGCTCGAGCGAGGTCGGATCGAGCCGAGCCGACACCGCGTTGAGCACGCGGACGTACCGGTGCTCCGCGGTGATGGCAGCACCGCTGGCGATCACGCGTCGGAGGAACTGCTCCTGCGCCGCTCGCGCCGCGGCCGTCCACCTCCGCATCTGCGCCTCCGTCGCTGCGCCGCCCTCTGCACGCACGCGGGTGGCCAGCGACGGCCCGCGGAGGAGGACGATGTAGCGCTGCGCCGTCGAGACGTCCGCCCGCACGCCGAGCACTCCCTGCCATCCCGCTTCGTCGATGGCCGCGATCTGCGCCGGAGCATCGCCCGTCGCGAGCCCGCCCAGGCCGACCGCCAAGGCGACGGCGGCCGCAGCCGCGAGCGCCCTACGCAACCGAGGCATAGGCGTCCAGCCCGAGATAGTCGGGGGACGGAAGGCGCTCGGCGTAGCGCGCCGCCGACGCGATCATCGCGGCGTTGTCGGTGCAGAGCTCGAGCGGCGCGAAGCGCGCGTCCGGGAGCGCGGCCCGGAGGCCCGAGTTCGCGGCGACACCGCCGACGACGGCGATCCGCTCGAGGCCCGTCTGCTCGGCGGCCTCCCGCGTCCTGCCCACGAGCGCCCTCACGATCGCGTCCTGGTACGACGCAGCGAGATCCGCCTTGCGTCGCTCCACCTCGTCCTCTCCGAGGTCGCGCAGCGTGTAGAGGAGGGCCGTCTTGAGCCCCGAGAACGAGAAGTCGAGGCCGTCGACGCGCGCGACGGGGAACCGGAACGCCTGCGGGTCGCCCTGCTGCGCGAGCCGGTCGATCGCCGCCCCGCCCGGGTACCCGAGGCCGAGGAGCCGTGCGCCCTTGTCGAACGCCTCTCCCGCCGCGTCGTCGAGCGTCGTGCCCAGTCGCTCCGACCGGCCGCGCTCGGGCACGGCGAGTAGAAGCGTGTGGCCGCCGCTGGCGAGCAGGCAGAGGAACGGTGGGTCGACCGGATCCGGCTCGAGGTAGAGCGACGCGATGTGGCCCTCGAGATGGTCGACCGGGACGAGCGGGACCCCGCTCGACCACGCGATCGCCTTCGCGGCCGAGAGCCCGACGAGCAGCGCCCCGACGAGGCCCGGCCCCTGCGTGACGGCGACGGCATCCATGTCCGCGAGCGAGGCGTCCGCCTCCGCGAGCGACTCGCGGACGACGGGCAGGACGAGCTCGAGATGGTGCCTCGACGCGACCTCGGGGACGACGCCGCCGTACTTCGCATGCAGGCGAGCCTGCGAGGAGACGACCGAAGAAAGCACCTTGCCGTCCTCGCTGATCACCGCCGCCGCGGTCTCGTCACACGACGTCTCGATCCCGAGGATCACGACGCGACCTCGCTGGGCGTCGCTTCGCGCCACATGATCAACGCGTCCTCACGGTTGTCGGTGTAGTAGGCGCGCCGGATGCCGCGCGCCTCGAACCCGAGCCGTTCGTAGAGCCGGATCGCGTCCGCATTCGAGACGCGAACCTCGAGCGTGTACCCGCGCCTCGGATCGGAGGCGGTCACCTCGAAGAGACGCTCGAGCAACGCCTGGGCGACACCGCGGCGGCGGTACGACGGCGCGACCGCGACGTTCATCACATGCCAGGCGTCGACGTAGCGCGAAGCGATCGCGAATCCGATGAGCTCCTCCGGCTCGAGGTAGGCGCCGAGCGCGAGTGCACCGGGCTTCTGCAGCTCCGCCGAGAACATCGCGCGCGACCACGGCGACGGATACGACGCGCGCTCGATCACCTCGAGCGCGTCGAGGTCGCGCGGGCCGAGCGCGCGCAGCCCGATCTTCATGCCCGCACCTCGACGTCAGGAGGTCGCACGTAGATCGGGAGGACCTCGTCGGCGGCATCGAAGCGCTCCGCGAGCGCGGCGTGGAACCGCGCGCGCGGCAGGTGGAGCTCGTCCTCGTCCGGCGGCACCACGGCGCCGTGCCCCTCGAACACGACGCGGTAGCGCACCGCGCCGCTTCCCACGCACACCGTGCCCGGCTCGAGCTCGAGGGCGTCCGGAGCCACCGCACGCGGCTCCCCGTCGGGTCCGAGCACGAACACCTCGCGGCGACGCGCATCGACGACGGGCAGCGCGTCCTCCAGGCCCGCCTCGCGCGTTCCCGCGGCGAGCGCATCGAGCGTCGAGACGCCCGCGACGGGCACGTCGAGCGAGAGCGCGAGCCCACGAGCGACGGCGAGCCCGATGCGCGTGCTCGTGAAGCTGCCCGGCCCGGTCCCGACGACGATGCCCCCGAGCTCCGCCTTCGAGCGGCCGGCCGTGCGGAGCAGCTCGTCCGCGTCCTCGAGGACCGTTCGCGGGAGCGAGACGCGCTCTCCGAGGAGATCGCCGTCGTCGACGAGGGCGCTCGTGGCGACGTCCGTGGCAGTATCGAAGGCGAGGATCAGCACGACACGAGTCCTTCTAGCAGCGCACCGTCCTCCGACGCGAGCACGAGACGGCGCCGATCGCCGCCCGCATGCAGGAGCTGGGCCGCGACGCGCGCCGGCGGAAGCACGCCCGCTCCCGCCTCGGGCCACTCGACGAAGACGATCGCGTCCTCGAAGTACGGCTCGAGATCCCCCCACTCCGCCGGCGAGACGCCGCTGAACCGAAAGAGATCGAGGTGGGAGACGTCCACCGCGCCCGGATAGCGGTGGCCGATCGTGAACGTCGGGCTCGTCACGGGCGCCGTCACGCCGAGCGCACGGCATGCCCCGCGGACGAAGGTCGTCTTTCCCGAACCGAGCTCGCCGGAGACGGTGACGACGTCACCGACCGCGAGCCGTCCCGCGAGACCCGCTGCGACCGCCTCCGTCGCCTCCGCCGAGCCCGTGGTCACGGTCACCTCCACGTCAGCGGACGGGCACGGGTCGATGCAGGCGAGCTAGAAGAGCCCGAGCTGGACCGACTCCGGCTCCTCGGCCGGCTCGGCGGCGGGCTCCGGCTCCGCGGCGGCCTCGACGAACGCGAGGTCGAGCAGCTGCGGGATGCGCGAGAAGTCCTCCTCGAGCACCTTCAGCATCGACGGCGTGTAGAGCGCCGCGGCCGGGTGGTAGATCGGGTAGAGCTGCACGCGGCGCGCGCCCAGCGTGACTTCCTGCGGGTGCCCGTGTACCCGCGTGATCCCGGCGGGACGGCCTGACAGGAGCTTCGTGGCGAAGTTCCCGAGCGTCGCCACGAGCGTCGGTTGAATGAGCTCGATCTGCCGGAACAGGTGCGGCTCACACGCGGCGATCTCCTCCGGCATCGGGTCGCGGTTGCCGGGAGGCCTGCACTTGAGGACATTCGCGACGAACACGTCGGCGCGGGTCAGCCCGATTCCCTCGAGCAGCCGGTCGAGGAGCTTGCCCGCCTGGCCGACGAAAGGAACGCCCTGCTGGTCCTCGTGGAAGCCGGGCGCCTCGCCCACGAACATCAGGTCGGCGTCGGGGTTCCCCGAGCCGAAGACCACCTGCGTGCGGCCGTTCGCGAGCGCGCACTTCGTGCACCCCGACGTCTCCTCCGCGTAGCTCCGGAGTGCCGCTGCACGTTCGACGGCGTCCGTCATCGGACCGTCAGTCTACGGCCCCTTTCGGATGCGTCCCGAGCCCGACTTCGCTAGTGCCCGCAGCCGCACGAGCCGCCGCAGCAGCCGCCGCCGCTCCGGGGAGCCGGCGCCGCCACGCTCGACTTCGGCGAGCCCCCGCCGTGCACCGCGAACACCGAGAGCTGCTTCAGAACGTTCGCCGCACCGCATTCCGGGCAGGTGACCGCCTGCTCGGAGCTCCGGACGAGCTCGTCGAAGTGCGACTCGCACTCCATGCAGGCGTACTCGTAGATCGGCATGCGCCGAGTGTACTGTCGCCGCCGGTGGCACGCGTGCAGGTCCCCGTCCTCGAGGGCAAAGTTGTCCGGCTGGAGCCGCTCGCGGAGCAGCATGCCGACGGGCTCTGGGAGGCATCGCGCGACCCGCGCACGTGGCGCTGGCTCAGCGTCGTCCAGCCCGTGACGCGAGAGGAGTGGGACGCCTGGATCGGGCAGGCTCTCGACGCGGCCGAGGCGGGGACCGAGGTCCCGTTCGCAACGGTCAGCCTCCAGCAGGGAGTCGTCGGCTCGACCCGCTACCTCGCGCTCCGGCCCGAGCACCGCGCGCTCGAGATCGGGTGGACGTGGCTGCACCCCTCCGCCTGGGGCACCGGCGCCAACGTCGAGGCGAAGCTCCTCCAGCTCGAGCACGCGTTCGACGTGCTCGGCTACAGGCGGGTCGAGTTCAAGACGGACGCGCTCAACGAACGCTCCCGCGGCGCGCTCGAGGCGCTGGGCGCGTCGTTCGAGGGCATCCACCGCAAGCACATGCTCGTGCGCGACGGTGAGAACCGCGACAGCGCCTGGTACGCGATCCTCGACGACGACTGGCCCGACGTTCGAAGGCGGCTCGAGAGCCGGCTCGCGAGCGTCGCCTGACGATCAGGCGTCGCCTCCGAGGTCGAAGTCCCGCGCGATGACGATCGGCTCGCCGCGCGACGCCCACCGCCGCTTAGCCGCCGGCCGGCTCCACGAACTCGCGCCGCCACGGCCCGAGGCGGAAGTAGCCCGCCCGGCCGAGCGTGTCGTACCCGAGCTTGCGCGCCGGCCCGAAGGCGGGAAGGTTCTCCGGCGAGACCCACCCGACCGTGCGCCTGAACCCGAGCTCGCGAAAGTGCGCGATCGCCCACCGCCCGCGCAGCGAGGCGATGCCCAGACCACGGAGGCCCTCGGTCGTGTACGAGTCGTAGACGTACGCCTCGTCCGGAGCGAGCCTGAGCACGCGACCGATCTCGTCGACGCGGACGGAGCCGAAGGCGTACCAGGCGGTGGACACGATCTCGCCGTCGAGCCACGCGGCCACGCAGACGTGGCCTTCCTCGAGGCGGCGAAGCGCGGGAACCGACTCGACGGACCGGGAACGGGAGCGCGCGTACGCCTCCACCTCGTCCGGCGGCAGCACGCGCATCTCCACCGGCGGACCGGGCGGCACCTCGAGCACGGGCCTCGTCAGGTCCATGACGACGAAGACGACGTAGCGGTAGACGGCGCCCCGCGCGACGACGCTCGCGCGCGCGGCGACACGGCCGAGGCCTTCCCGGCGCAGCACCTCACCCGCCTTGCGGCGCCAGCGCGAGGCGGCTCGCCCGATTCCGCGGAACCGACGATCCCGTGTGTCGTAGCTCTCCAGCAGAGGCCCCTGACTGAGGGTACCCAGGTCGAGGCGAAGATCGACAGGCTCAGGCCGCGGCGCTTCGCCCGAAGTCGCGCTCGGTCTCGATCGGGTCGGCCCGGCGCCCCCAGCGGCGAGGGCCACCTTCCGGCCGGACGAAGTCGCGGCGCAGTGGACCGAGCCGCAGGAAGCCGGCCCGGCCGAGCGTGTCGTAGCCGAGCTTCCGGGTTGGGCCCTGCATTGGGAGGTTCTGCGGAGAAATGCCGGCGACGACGGTTCGATACCCCTCTGCTCGGAGGTAGTCCGCAGCCCACCGGCCTCGCTGCGAGGCGACGCCGAGCCCGCGATGCGACTCCGCCGTGTACAGGTCGTAGCCGAAGACCTCGCCCGGAGCGAGCCGGAGCCCGCGGCCGATGTCGTCGACCCATGCCGTCCCGAAGCTGTACCAGCCGGCCGACACGATCTCGTCGCCCAGCCAGGCGGCGATGCAGGCATCGCCCTTCTCGAGGCGTCGGCGCGTCGTGACGTGCTCGACGGGCAGCGCGCGGAAGCGTGCATACGCCTCGACGTCCTCCGGCCCGAGCAGACGCATCTCGACCGTGACCTTCGTCTCGACGTCGGGCACCTCGTGCGTCACGTCGAGCGCGACGAGGATGACGTCGCGGTAGACGAGCCCGCGCACGGCCGTCCCGGAGCGGACGAGCAGGCGCCCGGGGCCTTCCCGGCGAAGGACCTCGCCCCCGACCTTCCACCAGCGGCGGAGCTTCCGAACGAGTGGGCGAGACCGGTTCGCGTTGCCTTCCTGACGATCCATGAGCGCGCGCGAGGCTACTCCGCGCCGAGCGCCGCGTCCACCCGCGGGAGGGGTATCCTCCACGGTGCCCGGTATCCGGCGACGGAACTGGAGCGACCATGATCGACAGCATCGATGTCATCGGCGCGCGTGGACGTGTCGGCGGAGCGGTGAGCGAGCGCCTCGCGGAGCGCGGGCTCCTCGACGCCCTCGAGCCCGAGCTCGTCCTCTTGTGCGTGCCCGACGCTGCGATTCCGGAGGTGGCGGCGGCCGTGGCTCCAGGGCCCTGGGTGGCGCATGTGAGCGGCGCCACCGGCCTCGCCGCGCTCGAGCCGCACACGCGCCGGTTCTCGGTGCACCCGCTGCAGACGTTCACGAAGGCGCGCGGCGGCGAGCAGCTCGACGGCGCCTGGGCCGCCGTGACGGCCGAGAGCGGGAGCGCGCTGGCGGTCGGCTTCTGGCTCGCGGAGACGCTCGGGCTCCGGCCCTTCGAGCTCGACGACGACGCCCGCCCGACGTACCACGCGGGAGCCGCCGTCGCCTCGAACTACCTCGTGACGCTCCGCGCCGCGGCCGGCCGGCTCCTCGAGGAGGCGGGCGCGCCGCCCGAGGCGCTCGACCCGCTCATGCGCCGCGTCATCGAGAACGACTTCGAGCTCACCGGCCCGATCGCGCGAGGCGACTGGGAAACCGTCGAGCGCCATCTCGACGCGATCCGCGAGCATGCGCCCGAGCTCGAGGAGCTGTACCTCGTCCTCGCCCGGGCGACCGCCGATGTGGCCGGCCGAGAGCTTCCAAGTGTCAAATTGACACAAGGGGCCGAGCGGTGAACGTCACGCGGACCATCGCGGACGTGCGGGCAGAGCTCGCGGGGCGACGCGGCGGGACGATCGGGGTCGTGCCGACGATGGGCGCGCTGCACGAGGGGCATCTCTCGCTTCTGCGCGCCGCGCGAGCGGAGTGCGACACGGTCGTGATGACCCTCTTCGTGAACCCCGCGCAGTTCTCCGAGAACGCGGACCTCGAGGGCTATCCCCATCCAGAGGAGCACGATCTCGACCTCGCGCGCGAGGAGGGCGTCGACGTCGTGTTCGCGCCCTCGGCGGACGAGATGTACCCGCCCGGCTTCCAGACCTGGGTCGAGGTGACCGAGCTGGGCGAGATCCTCGAGGGAGCTCACCGGCCGGGGCACTTCCGCGGTGTGGCGACGGTCGTGCTCAAGCTCTTCACGATCGTCCGGCCGACGCACGCCTACTTCGGCCAGAAGGACGCACAGCAGGTCGAGGTCATCCGGCGGCTGATCCGCGACCTCGCGCTCGAGATCGAGCTCCGCGTCCTCCCCACCGTCCGCGACGCCGACGGTCTCGCGCTGTCCTCGCGCAACTCGCGGCTGACGCCGGACGAGCGCCAGAGCGCGCTCGCGTTCTCCCGCGCGCTCGCCACTCGCGATGCCGACGCCGCACGCGCCCTGCTTGCCGCCTCCAACGGGCTCGAGATCGACTACATCGAGCTCGCCGACTTCGACCCGCCCGTCCTCGCCGGTGCCGTGCGCATCGGCTCCACCCGGTTGATCGACAACGTCGTCCTCGAAGGAGAAGGAGCATGAGCATTCGCCCCCAGCACCCCGCGCCCGCGACTCCCGCTCCCGGAAAGCTGCCGCTGACCGAGCTCGTGGAGATGAAGGCCAGGCGGCAGCCGATCGTGATGGTCACCGCCTATGACGCGCCCGGCGGCAGGCTCGCCGACCAGGCCGGCGTCGACCTCGTGCTCGTCGGCGACTCGGCGGCGATGACCGTGCTCGGCCACGACTCGACGGTGCCCGCGTCGATGGAGGAGATGCTCGTCCTCACGCGCGCGGCGACCCGCGGCGCGCGGCGTCCGCTCGTCATCGCCGACATGCCGTTCGGGTCGTTCCAGGTCTCCGACGACGATGCGGTGCGAAACGCGATTCGCTTCGTGAAGGAGGCCGGCGCCGACGCGGTCAAGCTCGAGGGCGCCGGACCGATGCTGTCTCGCGTCCGGGCGATCGTGGGGGCGGGCATCCCTGTGATGGGCCACATCGGGCTCACGCCGCAGTCGGCGACGATCCTCGGCGGCTTCAAGGCCCAGGGGCGAAGCGCGGAGAAGGCACTCGCGCTGCTCGCCGATGCGCGCGCGCTCGAGGCGGCGGGCTGCTTCTCGCTCGTGCTCGAAGCCGTGCCCTCTCCGGTCGCGGCCCGCATCACCGGCGCGCTCTCGATCCCGACGATCGGGATCGGCGCCGGCATCGACTGCGACGGCCAGGTGCTCGTCTGGCACGACCTGCTCGGCCTCTACGAGGGGCACACCGCGCGGTTCGTCAAGCGCTACGCCGACGTCGCGGACGTCATCCGCTCGGCGCTCGCCGCGTTTGCCGAGGACGTACGTGAGCGCCGCTTCCCCGAGGAGCAGCACTCGTACTCCATGCCGAAGGAGGAGCTCGAGGTCTTCGAGCAGGGCAGCCGCCAGGTCTCGGAGACCGAGACCTGGTTGTAGGGGCGGGACAGGTCCCGCCCCTACGCTTGGCGAATTCAGCCCGCTTGTAGGGGCCGGACCTGTCCGGCCCTCAAATGAGCGCGAAGACGCCGACCAGCGCTGCGAGGAGCGCCGCGCCAGAGACGACGACCGCGGCCGAGCGCAGCCAGTCCCAGCCGTGCACGACGCGGACTCCGAGCAGCAGGAGCCCCAGCGACCAGGCGGCGAAGACGAGCTGGAGCCCGAGCAGCAGGGCTTCGCCGGTCCCCTCGTCGGCGCCGCCGTCGTGGAAGGTGTCGCCGCCGAAGAGCGCAAGCCGGAGTGGAAGGACGACGAGGAGCGAGGCGGCGAGGGGCACGAGCGCGAACCCGGCGAGCTGCCGCTCCCGGCGGAAGCTCCCGAGGCTCCCCATGAGCCGCGCGCCGAAGAAGATCGCGAACCCGAGCAGGAAGTAGCCGACCGCGCCGTAGATGCCTCCCGCGATGAACGTCCAGACCGCGAGCAGGAGCGGGTCGTAGCTCGGGTTGTCGAGCAGGCCGCCGGCCTTCGGCGTGGCGAGGACGGTCGCCGCGCCGGCCATGAGCACGACGAGCAGGATCGGCTCCGAGCGGGCCGTGACGTCCTCGGGATCGTCCTCACGCAGCGCGTAGAAGACCGGACGCGGGCTCAGCAGCACGGCCGGGACGCGCAGCCACCAGGCGCGCTCGGGCGAAAGCCCGTCCTCGTTCCCTGCCGAGTCGAGGAGCACACGCCGAGAGTAGACGTAGACCGAACTAGAGTGCCCGCATGGCCGACGTCGACGCCGAGCTGACCGCCCAGGCGCGGGCGTCGATGCCACTCGCCGAGACGCTCGGCCTCGAGGTCGTCGCCGTATCTCCGGAGGAGGTGCACCTGCGGCTCGAGCACCAGGAGCGGCTCTGCACCGCGGGCGGCATCCTCCACGGCGGCGCGCTGATGTCGCTCGCGGACTCCGCAGGAGCCTACTGCGCGTTCCTCAACCTTCCCGACGGCGCCACCGGGACGGCGACGATCGAGTCGAAGACGAACTTCTTCCGCGCGGTTCGCGACGGGCACGTCGAGGCAACCTCGCGCATCCTCCACAGCGGCCGGACGACCATCGTCGTCGAGACGGACCTTCGCGACGCGGCGGGCAAGCACGTCGCGCGCGTCACGCAGACGCAGGCCGTCCTGACCCCGTAAAGGCCGGACCTGTCCGGCCCTACGCGACCTCGACGAGCGACAGGCCGCGTCTGGGCAGGGAGCGTCGGCGCCCAGAGGTAGCTGGAGATGCCGATCCCTGCGAGCGGCTCGCCGAAGTAGAAGCCCTGGGCGTGCGTGCAGCCGAGGGCCGCGACGGCCTGGCACTGCGCCACGGACTCGATCCCCTCGGCCACGACGGCGAGCCCGAGCGAGGTCGCGAGGCGCACGATCGCCTCCACGAACACCGCATCCAGCTCTCCCTCCGGGAGGCCCATGACGAACGGCCGGGCGATCTTGAGGCTGTCGAGTGGGAACTCGCGGAGGTACGCGAGCGACGAGTGGCCGGTGCCGAAGTCGTCGAGCCCGAGCGCGACACCCAGCTCTCGCAGCTCGCGCATGGTCTGCAGCGCGACTTCCGGGTTGCGCATGACGCCGCTCTCCGTGATCTCGAACGCGAGCCGCTCCGGGCCGAGCCCCGTCTCGGCGAGGATCGCGGCCACCTCCCGGGCGAGCTCGGGGTTCTGGAGCTCGCTGGGCGCGAGGTTCACGTTGACGGTCAGGTGCTCGTGGTTCGGGTACGCGAGCTCCCATGAGCGCGCCTGCCGGCACGCCTCGCGGAGGACCGCACGCCCGATCTCGATCATGTAGCCGAGCTCGTCCGCGAGCGGGATGAAGGTTCCAGGCCCGACGACGCCGTGGCCGGGGCGGTTCCAGCGGGCCAGCGCCTCGAAGGCGACGAGCGTTCGTCGCTCGAGGTCGACGATCGGCTGGTAGTGGACGCCGAACTCGCCGCGCTCGACGGCCCGCTCGATCGCGAAGGCGAGCTCCTGCCGCTCGCGGACCCGCGTGTGCATCTCGGGCTCGTAGGTGACGAAGCTGCGCTTCCCGGCCCGCTTCGCGTCGTACATGGCGACGTCGGCGTTCCGCAGCAGCTCTTCGGCCACGGAGACGTCCGCGCCGCTCAGCGCGATGCCGACGCTGGCATGGATCGTGATGTCGCGCTTGTCGATGACGAACGGCTGCTCGATCGCCTGCACCAGGCGATCGGCGATCTGCTCGGCCTCCGCGGTCGTCGTACGGCGGAGGAGCACCGCGAACTCGTCTCCGCCGAGGCGAGCCGGGAGGTCGATGGGTCGGATGCACGACTCGACACGCCGCGCGACGGCGATCAGGAGCTGGTCGCCGACGTAGTGGCCGAGGCTGTCGTTGATCGTCTTGAAGTCGTCGAGGTCGAGGAAGAGCACTGCGGTCCCGCCGACGTCGCCGTCGTCGAGCGAGCGACCGACCCGCTCCGCGAAGAGCATCCGGTTCGGAAGGCCGGTGAGCGCGTCGTGGTAGGCCTGGTGGCGGAGCTGGTCCTTCAGCTCCGTGAGCTCGGTAACGGACTCCTCGAGCCGGTCGTTCTCGATGAGCACGCCGGCGTGGCCCGCGTACGTCTCGAGCAGGCGCAGGTGCTCGGTGCGAAAGCGCTCGGCATCCGCGCGGTCGCCCACGAGGAGCACGCCGCGCACCTCCGACTCGACGCGCAGCGGGGTCAGCATGACCTCGCGCAGATGCAGCTCGTCGAGGAGGCGCTCGAACTGCTGCTCCGGCGTCCGGCCCTCCGAGACGAGGATCGTGCGTCCCGAGTCGGCAACTGCCCGGATGCTCGCGTGCATCACGGCCGTGAGCTTGGTCGGCTGCAACGGCTCGTGCCCGGCGGGGGTCATCGAGGCGACGAGCGTGGACGACCCGCTGCGCGGGAAGAGCACGAGGCGCGCAACGTCGGCTCGTACGAGCCGCCTGGTCGTGCCGAGCAGCTCCGCGACGCCCTCGTCGAGCCCGGTGGTCTGCTGCGCCGTGCGCATGGACTCGTACAGCGTCTGCAGGTGCTTGAGCCGCACGCGCTCGGACGCGTACGCGCGAAGGATGAGGGCGCACGCCGCGAAGGGCACGATGAGAAGGATCGTCGCGATGTCGGAGTTGCGGGCGAGCGCCACGGCTGCGAGGGCGATGCTCGAGCTCGCGAGCCCGGCACCCGCCGTGATCGCCGCGGTCACGAACAAGGGCTCGTCGTTGCGCTGCCGCGGGCGGCTCACGAACCCGAGCGCGAGGCTCGTCCCGGCGGCGATGGATGCTCCGGCGATCGCTCCGACCCAGCCCACGGGGCCCGTGTGGTCTGCGTCACCGAGAATCGCGTGGAAGACGACGAGCCCGAGACACGTGCCGAGCGCGAGCGTGGCGATCCTGAGCGCGAGGAGGTCGATGCGCAGCCGTCCCAGGTTGACCCCTCCGAGCGCCACCGTCGCACCGGCGAGCTGTGCGAGGACGAGCTCGGTCGGCGCCAGGAGGAAGAACCCGAGCACGAGGCCTGCCTCGTGCGGCGAGAGCGGGACGAGCTCGGAGCGGTCACGCGCGTCCGAGACGTAGAGCTCGGCGACCGTGAAGACGAGGAACAGAACCCAGAGCTCGGCGGTCGCCGGATCGAGCGGGCCCGACAGCCCTTGCACGCCGAAGAAATAGACGGCGATCGCGGCGGCTCCCACGGCGGCCGCGACGACGCCCGGACGGGTCAAGCCGCGGAGCCACCCGCCGGCATCCCGTGGCGTGGGCATTCGCACGGTACGCGCTCCACTGAGTGACGCCACGTGTGCCTTCCTCCCGTCTTCCCTGCAGGGCCGCAGACCTGCATCAAACGGTCGCATCCCGCGGATGCCGACTCCATCACCCGTTCGAGGCATGACCGCCCTCGATCGAGGGACGCTCGGCGAGCGAGGCCAGCGAAAGCTAGGCGGCTGCGGCGGCCGGCTGTGCGAGGACGCCGCGCAGGAACTGCCCCGTGTACGACTCCTCGGCCTCCGCGACGTCTTCCGGCGTGCCGACGGCGATCACCTCGCCGCCCGCCTCGCCGCCTTCGGGGCCGAGGTCGACGATCCAGTCGGCCTGCTTGATGACATCGAGGTTGTGCTCGATGACGATGACCGAGTTCCCCGCGTCGACGAGCCGCTGCAGGACCTCGAGCAGCTTCTCGATGTCGGCGAAGTGCAGCCCGGTGGTCGGCTCGTCGAGGATGTAGAGCGTCTTCCCGGTCGCGACCTTCGAGAGCTCGGCGGCGAGCTTCACACGCTGCGCCTCGCCGCCGGAGAGCGTCGTCGCCGGCTGCCCGAGCTTGATGTAGTCGAGCCCGACGTCGTGGAGCGTCTGCAGGCGCCGGCGAATCTTCGGGATCTTCGCGAAGAACTCGAGCGCCTCCTCGACGGACATCTCGAGCACGTCGGCGATCGACTTGCCCTTGAAACGCACCTCGAGCGTCTCGCGGTTGTAGCGCCGTCCGTGGCACGTCTCGCACGGGACGTAGACGTCGGGCAGGAAGTGCATCTCGATCTTGATCTGCCCGTCGCCCTTGCACGTCTCGCAGCGGCCGCCGCGCACGTTGAAGGAGAAACGGCCCGGCTTGTACCCGCGCACCTTCGACTCCGGGGTCAGCGAGTACAGCTCGCGCACGTGCGTGAACAGGTCCGTGTACGTGGCGGGGTTCGACCGGGGCGTGCGTCCGATCGGCGTCTGGTCGATCTCGATGACCTTGTCGAAGACGTCGATGCCCTCGACCGACTCGTGGTCGCCCGGCTTGGTACGCATCCGGTTGAGGCGGTTCGCGAGCGCCTTGTAGACGATCTCGTTGACGAGCGTCGACTTCCCCGAGCCGGAGACGCCCGTCACCGCCGTCAGTCGGCCGACCGGGAACTCGACGTCGATGTTCTTGAGGTTGTGCATCGACGCGCCGCGGACGGCGAACCAGCCGCGACCGTCGTCGTCGCGCCGATGCGGGACGGCGATGCGCCGCTCGCCGGAGAGGAACTTCCCCGTCACGGAGCCCGGGTTCCGCTCGATCGATTCGAACGGCCCTTCGGCCACGACCTCGCCGCCGTGCTCGCCCGCTCCCGGGCCCATGTCCACGATCCAGTCGGCCTGCCGCATCATCTGCTCGTCGTGCTCCACGACGAGCACGGTGTTGCCGAGGTCGCGCAGCCGCTCGAGGGTCGCGATCAGCTTCCCGTTGTCGCGCTGGTGCAGCCCGATCGAGGGCTCGTCGAGGATGTAGAGCACGCCTACGAGCTGCGACCCGATCTGCGTCGCGAGCCGGAGCCGCTGCGCCTCCCCGCCCGAGAGCGTCTTCGCGGCGCGGTCGAGCTGCAGGTACCCCACGCCGACGTTGTCGAGGAACGTGAGCCGCTCGCGCACCTCCTTGAGGATCCTCCGCCCGATGAGCTCCTCCGTCTTCGTGAGCTCGAGCTCGTCCACGAACTCGAGCGCGCGCGTCACGGACATCTGCGCGAACTCGTGGATCGACTTGCCGCCCACCGTGACGGCGAGCACCTCGGGCTTCAGCCTCGCGCCACCGCACTCCGGGCACGGCCGGAAGCTCATGTACTCCTCGAT
Organism: uncultured Actinomycetes bacterium; assembly: GCA_963793035.1. Classification (GTDB taxonomy): domain Bacteria; phylum Actinomycetota; class Thermoleophilia; order Gaiellales; family Gaiellaceae; genus GMQP-bins7. The sequence goes on along the minus strand of CAWBYI010000007.1, from coordinate 711,145 downwards.
GCGGTCGCGCTGCTGCGGCGAGTCCGTCTCGCGGTAGCGGCGCTGGAGGTTCGTCACCAGGCCCTCGAACGCCATCGTGTACTTCCGCTGCCGCCCCATCCGGTTGCGGTACGTGACGAGGATCTTGTCGCCCTTCGTCCCGTAGAGGAACTTGTCCTGGTCCTCGCGGGACAGGTCGCGCCAGGGGTTGTCGAGGTCGATCTCGTAGCGCTCCCCGATCGCCTGGATGACGCTGTCGTAGAAGCTCTGGCTCCCGATCGTCCACGGCACGAGGGCGCCCTCGTTGATCGTCAGCGACGTGTCCGGCACGAGCAGGTCCGGGTCGATCTCGAGCTGCGATCCGAGGCCCGTGCAGCGCGGGCAGGCGCCGTGCGGCGAGTTGAACGAGAACACGCGTGGCTCGAGCTCGGGCAGCGAGACGCCGTGCTCGGGGCACGCGAAGTTCTCGGAGAACGTCATTGGTTCTCCCTCGAGGACGTCGATGACGACGAGGCCCTCGGCGAGCGAGGTGGCGGTCTCGATCGACTGCGCGAGCCGCTGCCGGAGATCGGCCTTCATCACGAGCCGGTCGACGACGACCTCGATCGTGTGCTTGTACTTCTTGTCGAGCTCGATCGGCTCCTCGAGCAGCCGCTGCTCGCCGTCGACCTTCACGCGCGTGAAGCCGTCGCGGCGAAGCTCCTCGAGCACGTCCTTGTACTCGCCCTTCCGGTCGCGGACGACCGGCGCGTTGACCGTGAACTTCGCGCCCTCGGGGAGTCGCAGCACCTGCTCGACGATCTGGTCGAGCGACTGCCCGGCGATCGGCCGCCCGCAGATCGGGCAGTGCGGACGCCCGACCCTGGCGTACAGCAGCCGGAGGTAGTCGTAGATCTCGGTGACCGTGCCGACCGTCGAGCGCGGGTTCCTGGACGTGGTCTTCTGGTCGATCGAGATCGCCGGCGAGAGCCCGTCGATGGAGTCGACGTCCGGCTTCTCCATCATCTGCAGGAACTGGCGCGCGTACGCGGAGAGCGACTCGACGTACCGGCGCTGCCCCTCGGCGTAGATCGTGTCGAAGGCGAGCGAGGACTTCCCGGAGCCGGAGAGCCCGGTGATCGTGACGAGGGCGTTCCGCGGCAACGCGACCGTGACGTTCTTGAGGTTGTGCTCGCGGGCGCCGTGGACGGTGAGCTGGTCGGCTGCCATGAGCGATCAAGTCTACCCAGCCGAACAGACGTTCGCCCCGCCTTATTTCGGCGATGCGCGGCGTGACGTGGTCGGCGCTTTCGTGTACAAGAGCGCCGTGCGTGTCCCCGCGTCTGCGGCCGTCATCCTCTCCGCGCTCGCGCTTGCCGGCTGCTCCAACGACGGAGACGACGACCAGGGTGCGGCGTGGGCCGGCCCGCCCGATCCGGCCGCCGACGGGACAGTCGCGGTGGACGGCTTCCAGGAATACGCCGACGGCGTCGAGGAGCATTGGGAAGGCTCGCCCGCGATGTCGGCCGGAGAGTTTCTCCGCCTCGACGAGCAGGACGCCGCGCGGACGTCGATCGCGAGTGTGACGCCCGCCGAAGGGACGGGGCCTGCGACTGTCGTCGTGACGCTCGACGGGCTGTTCGACGACTCCGTGCGTGCCGAGCGCTGGACGCTGACATTCGAGCAGGACGGAGACGTCTACCGGCTCGCCGAGGCGAGCTGGGCGCAGCGCTGCCAGCCCGGCCGCGGGCACCAGAACTTCACGCCCGAGCCCTGCGTCTAGCTACGGATACGGAACCGGCGGCGGGGTCGGTCCAGGCGGCGGCGGCGGAGCGGGCGGCGGGTTCGTGCCCGACCCCTCGACCTCCGACGACTTGACCTGGCCGCGGATCTCGCCGGCCGTGTTCTTGGCCGTGTGCACGTTCACGTACGCGCGTCCGATCTCGATCGTCCGCAGCTGCGCGTGCGTGATCGTGGCCGTCCCGCGCTGACCGCTCCGGCACGGCCCGCAGAGCGGCACCATGACGCCGCCCGCCTTGCCGACCCTGCCCGAGTGGACATGCGCAGCCAGTGCGCGCCCGCTGAGCTTCGAGAACGTCAGGCGCCACGTGAGCCGGCCGCGGTCGTTCGCGAGCTCGACGGCCTTGCCCTTGAACAGTCCGTTCGCACCGACCGGGACACCGGTGGGCCGCGGGACCTCGAAGCGCGCCTTCAACGTGGCATTGAGGTTGTACGTGTCGGCCTGCGGCGCCGCTGAGGCAAGTCCGGTCAGGACGAGCGCGACGCCGGCCGCGACGACCAGTCTTCGCACAGTTCCTCCTTCGCTCGGATACACCCGGTGATTCGGGACCAGCCGCGCGATCGGATTCCGCCCGTAGCGGAGAGGAGGGCTATGCGTTGTGACAAGGGCGCGACGTCAGGCTTTGCGCCAGCGGCCGAAGATCAGGCCGCCGACGGTGAATCCGAGCCCGAAGGTGCCGAGCGCGAACGCGCCCACCGCGATGAACTTCCGCCAGAGCGAGAGGCGGCGCCAGCGTCCGATCGCCTCCTGCTCCTCGGCCGAAAGCGACTCGCCGCGCCGCTGCTTGCGCACGGCGCCGCCAGCGCGAAGCCCGAGGTAGACGTCATCGAACAGCTCAGGCGACTCGTTCGCCACGCACTGAGTGTATAGAGAGGCCCGGCCGGAACCAGCGGATTTCCCGGGTCTTTCACCTTCGCGAACGAGTCCACCGTTACAGTTCGCGCCCGATGGAGCCGCTGGTCGAGCTCAAGCAGCGCCTCGCAGAGATCGCGGACGTCCAGCAGGCCCAGGACGTCCTCGGCTGGGACATGGAGGTGTGGATGCCGCCCGGCGGGCAGAAGTCGCGAGCGATCCAGCTCGCGACGCTCGAGACGATCGCCCACGCCCGGCAGACGGACGGTCGGATCGGGGAGCTCCTCGACGAGCTCGAGCCGTACCGCGCGTCGCTTCCCGCGGACTCCCTCGACGCGTGCCTCCTCCGCGCTACGCGCCACGACTTCGACAAGCTTCGCCGCGTCCCGGGCGAGCTCGCGGGCGAGATCGCACAGGTGCAGGCCGAAGCGCATCAGGCCTGGGTGAACGCGCGCGAGGCGAGCGACTTCGCGGCCTTCCAGCCGTGGCTCGAGCGCGTGCTCGACCTGCGCCGGCAGTGGATCGAGTGCTACGCCCCCTATGACGACCCGTACGACGTCGTCCTCGACGACTTCGAGCAGGGCCTGCGCACCGCGGACGTCCGGGAGATCTTCGCCGTCCTCGCGCCCGAGATCTCCGCCCTCGTCGCCGAGCACGCGACCGACGAGGAAGACGAGTTCATGACGGGCCCGTTCCCGATCGCGGCGCAGGACGAGCTCTCCCGCGAGCTCATCACGGCGTTTGGGGCGGACTGGGACGAATTCCGCCTCGACCTCGCCGTCCACCCGTTCGAGGTGACGCTCGGCGTGGGCGACGTCCGCCTCACGACGCGCTACGCCGAGAACGACCTCACGTCACTCTGGACGGCGATGCACGAGTGCGGCCACGGCCTCTACGAATGGGGAGTGAGCCCCGACCTCGCGCGCACGCCGAACGCCGGCGGCTGCTCCGCGGCGCTGCACGAGTCGCAGAGCCGGCTGTGGGAGAACGTCGTCGGCCGCTCGCTGCCGTTCTGGCGCTGGTTCTACCCGCGGCTGCAGGGCACGTTCCCGGATGTCCTCGGCGAGGTCTCGCTGGCCGAGTTCCATCGCTCCGTGAACCGCGCCCGCCGGGGGTTCATCCGCGTCGACGCGGACGAGGTGAGCTACGGCCTGCACGTCATCCTCCGCTTCGAGCTCGAGCAGGAGCTCCTCTCGGGGCGGCTCGCCGTGAAGGACCTACCCGACGCCTGGAACACGCGCTTCGAGGAGCTGATCGGCCTCGAGGTCCCGGACGACCGGCTCGGCGTGCTGCAGGACTCGCACTGGTCGACCGGGCTCTTCGGCTACTTCCCGACGTACCTCCTCGGGAGCGTTCTCTCCGTCCAGATGTGGGAGAACGCGCTCGCGGCGATCCCCGACCTCGAGGAGCAGTTCGAGCGCGGTGAGTTCGGGCAGCTCCACGAGTGGCTGCGCACGAACCTCTACGTTCTCGGCAGCAGGTTCACACCGGCGGAGACGATCGAGCGGGTCGTCGGCGGCCCGATCGACCCCCAGCCGTACCTGCGCTACCTGCGCGACAAGCTCGGGACGCTGACGGCCGCCTAGACACGAGCGGGCCGGACAGGTCAGGCCCCTACACGGCGCCGGCGAGCCCGGCCGACTGGGTGCGTATCGCCACGAACGCCCGCGCTGGAGACACCGAAAGCGCCAGACTGAGGCAGCCGATGACGCAACGCATCGACACCGTGGTGATCGGCGCCGGGCAGGCCGGCCTGTCCGCGAGCTTCCACCTCACGCAGGCCGGCCGCGAGCACGTGGTCCTCGAGCGCGGCCGGGTCGCCGAGACCTGGCGCACGAAGCGCTGGGACGGCTTCTACCTGAATACGCCGAAGTGGACGCAGCAGCTCCCCGGGTACGAGTACGACGGCCCCGAGCCGGACGCGTTCGCCTCGCTGCAGGAGACGGTCTCCTACCTCGACGAGTACGCGGCGTCGATCGCGGCCCCCGTGCGCACCGGCGTGAACGTCACGCGCATTCGCCCCGCCTCCGACGGGCTCGAGGTCGAGGCGAACGACGAGCTCCTGCACGCGACGAACGTCGTCGTGGCAACCGGGGCGTACCAGGAACCGACGCCGACGCGGATCGGCAGCAAGGTCCCGGAGGACGTCTTCCAGCTTCACACGAGCCAGTACAAGCGCCCCGAGCAGGTGCCCGAGGGCGCTGTCCTGGTCGTCGGCGGCGGCCAGTCGGGCTGCCAGATCGCCGACGAGCTGATGCAGGCGGGACGCCAGATCACCATGTCCGTCGGACGCTGCCCCTGGATTCCGAGGCTGTATCGCGGCCGCGAGATCGTCCACTGGCTCGTGGATACCGGATTCGTGGACCAGACGGTCGACACGCTGCCTGCGCCCGCCGCGCGACTGATGTGTAACGCGCCGGTCTCGGGCAACGATGGCGGCCACGACTGCAATCCGCTCTGGCTCGAGGAGCGGGGTGCGATCCTCGTCGGAAGGTTCGAGGACGTGCGCGGCCACACGGCCGCCTTCTCACCCGATCTCGCCGAGAGCCTCGCGTTCGGCGCGGGCAAGCTCGCGGAGCTGACGACGCTCATCGAGCAGCTGGTCGCTGCCGAGCGCCTGGATGTGCCGGACGCAGAGCCCCTCGGCGAGCTACCGGCGCGCGAACCAGTGACGGAGCTGGACCTGCGCGGGGCCGGCGTGTCGTCGATCCTCTGGTCGAACGGCTACCGGCCCGAGTTCTCGTGGATCGACGCCCCGCTCTTCGACGAGCACGGGTGGCCGGTGCAACGGCGCGGGGTCACGGACGTCCCCGGTCTGTACTTCCTCGGCCTCCACTGGCTTCATACGCGCCGGTCGTCCCTGCTCTTCGGCGTCGGCGACGACGCCGAGCACGTCGTCGCGCACCTCGTGGCGAGGCGCTAGGCCGGCGAGGGCCGGACAGGTCCGGCCCCTACTACGCGGCGGTACCGAAGCGGACGGCGGCGCGCGCCCTCGCCCTGGCGGCCTCGAGCTCGCGGTCGCGCGGCGCCGCCGTCGTCACGAGCTCCTCGAGGAGGCGCTGCGTCACGGCGGCGATGTCTGCCACCGCCCTGGCGAAGGCCTGCTCGTTCGCCTTCGACGGCTTCGTCGACCCGCTCACCTTGCGGACGTACTGGAGGGCCGCGGCCTGCACCTCACCCTCGGTCGCAGGCGGCTCGAAGTTGTGAAGCGTGCGGATGTTTCGACACATGCCGTCACCGTACCTAGATGCGGTGGTGCCGCCGCAGAAGTTCGAGCACCTCGTCGTGCGGCAGGCAGGGGGCGACGCGGCCCTCGCGTCCCACGACCTCGGGGGCGGCCCAGAGCGCGTTCAGGACTGCCTCCTCGGTCGTCTCGACCGTCGCCGCGAACAGCTCGTTGAGCATCCGCGGCGACGCGACCGGCCGCGTGCCGCCCGCGACGCGCTCGATCCGGCCACCGGTCGAAAGTGCGAGGAAGATCTCGCCGCTCCCGTCGTAGGCGACCGACCCCGTCCGGGCGAGGCCGAGGCCGCACCTGCGCGCGATGCGCGTCAGCTCGTGTGGGCCGAGCGGCGCGTCGGTCACGACCACGGCGATGCAGCTCCCATCGCCGCTCCCGCGGACGCGCGTGCCCCCGAGCAGCTTCCCCACGGGAACGCCGTCGAGGACGAAGTCCTCGCGGACGCCGAAGTTCGCGAGCACGAGAACGCCGAGCGTCGCGTCGCACTCGGGCAGCACGCGGCTCGCCGTGCCGATCCCGGCCTTGTAGTCGAAGGTCATCATCCCGGTCCCCGCTCCGACGGCACCCTCGGCGGGCAGCCCGTCGCCGGCCGCCGCGAGCGCCGCTGCGACGTCGTCGACCTCGATCTGGACGACGCGCGCCTCCGAGAGCCAGCCGTCGTCGCACTCGCCGACGACCGGGATGACGAAGTGCTCGAGTCCGATGCGAGGGTCCGCGGCGATGGCCGCCCGCACGGCGCCGTCGTACACGCGGCCGACCGACATGGTCGCGGTCAGGTAGACCGGCGTCTCGACGACGCCCCATTCGCGGATCGCGATCGAGCTCGTCAGCTCGCCTGCACCGTTCAGGACGTCCGTTCCCGCGGGGATCGGACGATCGACGAGCGTCGCCGGGTCCGCGGGCACGATTGCCGTGACTCCGCTCCTCCCCACGCCGCGTCCGGCCGGCGGATCCGGCTCGTCCCGCCACACCGTCGCGTGGCCCACGAGCACCCCCGGGACGTCGGTGATCGCGTTCAGCGGCCCCGCCTCGTAGCTCCCGATCCGGAGCCCGAGCTCGCGCAGGCGCGGTCCCCTGGGCGCCGGAATCGTCGCGGAGTTCGTCACCCGGCCGAGCCTATAAGGGGTTAGTCTCGCGCGCGTGCCGCTCGCGCTTCCGGTCGTCTGGAGCGACGACTGCCTGCTCCACGAGCCGGGCGGCGAGGTGTGGATCGGCCTTCCCGACCAGGGCAACGAGGGGCCGGACCGCGCGCTCGCGATCCGCCAGGCGCTCGTCGGCGCGGGCGCATCGGTCGTCGAGGCCGAGCCGCACGACGACGAGACGCTGCTCGCCGTCCACGACGCGGGCTTCGTCTCGTACCTGCGGGACGCGTGGCAGCTCTGGGAAGAGGCGGGCTACCCGGAAGACCCGGGACAGGGCCGGGTCGTGCCGTACCTCTTCCCGCACCCGGGCCTGCTCGCCGGCAAGGAGCCGACTGCGCCGACGGCGATGTCCGCGCGGGCCGGGCTGTACGCGTTCGACACGATGACGCCGATCGGCCCGGGCACCTGGGACGCGGCCCGGGCCGCCGTGGACGTCGCGCTGACCGCCGCCGACCTGGTCGCGAACGGAACTCCCGTCGCCTACGCGTGCACGCGCCCCCCGGGCCATCACGTGACGCGTTCCGCCTTCGGCGGGAGCTGCTACCTGAACAACTCGGCGATCGCGGCCGAGCGGCTGCGCGAGCGCGGGTTCGCGACGGTGGCGATCGTCGACGTGGACGCGCACCAGGGCAACGGCGCAGAGGCGATCTTCCGGGAGCGCGGCGACGTGCTGACGTGCTCCGTCCACGTCGATCCGCGCGCCGGCTGGTTCCCCCACTTCCTCGGCTTCGAGGAGGAGACGGACACGAACTTCAACCTCCCGCTCGATCCGGGCGCGGGCGACGAGGAGTGGACCGCAGCCGTAACGCGGCTCGCGGAGTGGGCCGAGCGCGCGGACGCGCTCGTCGTCGCGCTCGGCGTCGACGCCGCCGCGGACGATCCCGCCGCGCCGCTGAACGTCACGGCCGCGGGGTTCCGGCGGGCCGGCGAGGTGCTCGGAGCGCTCTCCCTGCCGACGGTGGTCGTGCAGGAGGGGGGATACGATCTCGCCGCGCTCGGGGGCCTCGTGCTCGCGGCGCTCGAGGGAATCGAGGACGGGAGCGCCCACTAGTGCCCGAGCCACTGGACGTCTGGATCGGCAAGGAGGAGTACGGCGGCGTCCCCACGCCCACGAAGCGCGAGTCGAAGCCGCCTCCGCACTGGCGCCTCGAGGCGATCGCGGCCACCGAGCGCCCGCGAAGCCTCGCGCTCGCGCCCGACCGGCGGACGCTCGCCTTCATCCAGGACCGCGACACCTCCGACCTCTGGACGCTCGAACTCGCGGTCGACGAGACACCTAGTGTCAATTTGACACAAGGCGCGGTTGCGCAGCGGCTGACCACAGGGCGTGACCCGATGCCGTACTGGGAGGACACGACGCCCGCTGTCTCGCCGGACGGGCGCACGGTCGCGTACGCGGACCAGGGAGCCGTGTGGCTGGTCTCGATCGAGGGCGGGCCGCCGAGGCGGCTGCTCGAGGCAGGGAGCCCGGTCTGGCTGGACGAGAAGACGCTCGTCGTCTCCATGGAGCGCGACGACACCTCGCGCCTCGCAATCGTGGACGTCGACGACCCGTGGCCGCGCCGGCTCGTCCGGGAGCACGGCGACCTCGACCCGCTGGGTGAGGAGTGGGGCGCCGAGGTCTCGCCCGACGGGTCCTCCGTCGCGTACACCTTCCAGCCGCGCGCGGATCTCAACCGCAGCGACATCCGCGTCGTCTCGCTCGAGAGCGGCGAGACGCGCGCACTGAGTGGCGCTGCGAGCATCCACGACCGTGGGGCGCGTTGGTCTCCGGACGGGTCGCTCCTCGCGTACGCGTCGGAGAGCTCCGGCTGGTACGAGCTGCACGTCGTCGGAGCCGACGGCTCGGACGCGCGCCGGCTCACCCACGACGAGGCCGACTTCTTCGAGCAGCGCTGGCATCCCGACGGCGACCGGCTCGTCGCCACCCGCGGCCGCCATGGCCGGTACGACCTCGTGCTCGTCGACGCCGCCTCGGGGGACGTCACCGAGCTCGCCCCCGGCGGCGCGTGGGCGGAGCCCCACTGGACCGCCGACGGCTCGATTCTCGCGACGTTCGAGAGCCAGTCGACGCCGCCGGAGCTACGGATCGTCGTCCCCGGTTCCCAGCCCAGGACAGCGCACGCGCCGGCGCCGCTCGCCGTTCGGATCGCGCCGCACGTCGTGCCGGAGGAGATCGCGTACCGGTCGTTCGACGACGTGGAGGTCCACGCGTACCTCTTCCGGCCGCCGGGCGCCTCGGCCGACAAGCCGGCGCCCGCTGTCGTGTACCCGCACGGAGGCCCGATCTCCGCGTACGGCGACGAGTGGGACGGGCACGCGCAGTACTTCGTGGACAAGGGCTACGCCTGGCTCGCGCCGAACTACCGCGGCTCGACGGGCTACGGGCGCGACTTCGAGCGGCTGCTGCACGGCCAGGTCGGCGTGGACGACACGAAGGACTGCCTGGCAGCGGCGGACTACCTGCGCACGCTCGACTGGGTGGACGGGAGCCGGCTCGCGATCTTCGGGGCGAGCTGGGGCTCGTTCATCTCACTGCTCGCGGTGACAGACGACCCCGAGCACCGCTTCCGCTGCGCGGTCTGCAAGTACGGCGACTCCAACTTCCTCACCTCGTGGTCGCAGGGCGACCGCGGCGGCGTCCACGAGGCGCAGGAGAACCTCGCAGGCAGCCCGGCCGAGTCGCGAGAGGCCTATGAAAGCGCCTCGGCCGTGCACCGCCTCGAGCAGGTCGAGGTCCCGATCCTCGTCGCGCACGGCGAGAAGGACGAGCGCGTCCATCCGAAGCAGTCGGAGGAGCTCGTCGCCGGGCTCGCGCGGCTCGGCAAGACGTACGAGTACGTGACGTACCCGACGGAAGCGCATGGGCTCCTGCGCGCCGGCCCGCAGATCGACTTCTATCGGCGCCTCGAGCGCTTCCTCGACTGGTACCTGCTGTGAGCGCGATGGATAATCGCCCCGCAACGCAACTTCGACGGTCTCGGTGTCGTCAAATCGACCGGGGCCAACGACTCGGGAAGGCGGAGACGACATGAACAAAGGCCTGGCGAAACGCCTGATGCTCGTCCTGGTGGCGACGACCGCGCTGGTCGCCGCGGCTGCTGCGGGATTGGCCGGCTCGAACGGAAGCACGGCCCAGGCCGCAGCTGTCGAGGCGCAGGCCGGCGGAAGCGGGATCCTGCGAATCGGGACGACGAGCTACGTCGACTCGTTCAACCCCTGGAACTACATCGAAGGCCAGGGGCTGAACGCGATGATCATGGTCTACCCACTTCTCCTGCAGGTCGACTACTCGAAAGCAAAGGGCTACTACATCGTCGGCGACTGGGCGAGGTCCTGGAAGTCCTCGAACGGCGGCAAGACCTGGACATTCAAGCTCCGTCCGAACGGGAAGTGGTCCGACGGCCGGGCCATGACGGCGGCCGACGCGGCGTGGACGGTCAACACGACGATCAAGTACGCGTCCGGCGCCACGGCCGTGCAGGCGACGGCGCTCAACCACGCCAAGAGAGCGACGGCGCCCAACTCGACGACGCTCGTCATCAATTACGCGGCGCCGGTGGGGAACGCCCTCTGGCTCCTCGCGGGCATGCCGATCGTGCCCAGGCACGTCTGGGAGCCGTACGAGAAGAAGCAGTCGGGCGGCAAGGCGATCAAGACGTACCGGCCGGAAGGGAAGCTGCCCATGGTCACGGGCGGCGCCTACACGGTGAAGCAGTACGAGAAGAAGGGCACGACCGTCTTCATCCCGGACGCGAACTTCTACGGGCCGAAGTCGAACGCCGACGCGGTCGCGCTCACCTTCTACACGAACTCCGACTCGATGATCGCCGAGCTCCGGCAGGGCAGTCTCGACTGGATCGACCAGGTGCCGTTCGGCGCGGTGAACGCCGTCAAGAAGAGCAAGGGCGCGAAGGTGAACCAATGGCCCGGCGGTGAGATCACGAACATCACCTGGAACTCGAACCCGCGCAAGCCCAAGAACCGCGAGCTCCTCGACCCACGGGTGAAGAAGGCGCTCTCCATGTGCGTGAACCGCGACAAGATGATCCAGGTCGTCTTCAGCGGCTACGCGACGAAGGTCGAGAGCCTCGTCGGGCACATCTCGCCCCTCGAGAACCCGAATCTGGGACCCACGAAATACAACTGCGGCGCCGCGAACAAGGCGCTCGACAGCCTCGGCTACAGGCGCGGCGCCGATGGGACCCGCGTCGCCCCGGCGACGAGTGGCAAGTACGCGCAGGGCGCCCACCCGATGAGTTACGAGATCATCATCCCGACCTCGTTGGACTTCAACGGCACGCGGATGTTCGAGATCGTGAAGGAGGGCTTCGCGAGGCTGGGTGTCAAGGCGAGGCTGAAGGTCGGTGGCGATGCGACCGCGAGCTACGCACTCGAGACGGACGAGAACTGCGACGCCGCGAAGAGCATCGGCTACTCGAAGTTCGACATCGCGATGTGGGACTGGATCGCCGGTCCCGAGCCGGACTTCCAGCTCTCCGTGGTGACGAAGGACCAGTGGTGCTCGTGGAGCGACACCGGCTGGGACAACCCCGCCTACGACCGGCTCTACCAGAAGCAGGGCGTCACGGTCGACCCCGCGAAGCGGAAGGCGATCATCTACAAGATGCAGAAGATGGTCTACGACTCATTCGTGTACACACAGCTCACGAACCACGTGGCGCTGGATGCGACTTCGACGAAGTGGACGGGCTTCAAGAACCCGCTCAGCGCCTTCGCGAAGACGTACTACACCAGCCCTCGGAAGGTGGGCTGAGCCTGGCTGACGGACTCGATCGCGGACGGCACCCCTGATGCGCGGTTCCGACTACGTCGTCAAGCGGGTGCTGTTCGCGATCGGCACCGTGTTCGTCGCCGTCACGCTCAACTTCGTCCTCTTCCGCTCGCTCTCGGGCGACGCGGTCTCCGCCCTTCGCTGCCGAACGTGCACGCAGGACTTCAAGGAGTTCCAGCGGCGCGAGCTGGGGCTCGACAAGTCGAAGTGGGAGCAGTACCAGATCTATCTCGTCGACCTGGCGCACGGCGACATGGGCCGCTCGCTCCGCACCGAGGAGCCTGTGACGTCGGTGCTGTGGGAGCCGCTCAAGACCACGATCCCGATGGTCGCGCTCGGGACGCTCTTCGCGATCCTGTTCGGCGTCGCGACGGGGGTGATCGCCGCCTGGCGGCGCGGTACTGCGGCTGACAAGGGCGTTCTGTGGGGCGGCCTCAGCTTCTACTCGATGCCGCCGCAATGGCTCGGCCTCGTGATCGTCTTCTTCGTCGCGGGGTGGCTCGGGTTACCGACGGCGGGGGTCAAGGACCCGACGCTCGGGATCCTCAGCGACCCCTCTGCCATCGAGGTGATCGTGGATCGGCTCGAGCACATGATCCTGCCGGCGCTCACCCTCGGTCTCGTGGTCTTCGGCGAGTACACGCTCATCGTCCGCTCGGCGATGCTCGAGACGCTCGGCGAGGACTACATCCTCACGTCGCGCGCGAAGGGCCTCTCGAACTGGGCGACGGTCTGGAAGCACGGCTTCCGCAACGCGATGCTGCCCGTGATCACGCTGGTCGCCCTGTCGCTCGGGTTCATCATCGGCGGCGCGATCACGGTCGAGTACGTCTTCTCGTATCCGGGGATCGGGCTCCTCATCGTCGAGGCGATCGACCAGCGTGACTATCCCGTGCTCCAGGCGGCCTTCCTTCTCCTCACCCTGTCGGTGATCCTCTTCAACCTGATCGCCGACCTCCTCTACTTCAAGCTGGACCCGAGGGTCAGCGAATGAGCAACGCTCGCCTTCGGCTCGCGTTCGTGGGGGAAACCATGTTTCCCCCACGTGCCCCCTTCTTGTGGAGAGCGCGGGGAACCTCCCGGTTCCCCACTCCCCTCCCCACTCATGTGCCGGAGGCCGGCACATGAGTCCCGTCCAGACCGGCGCGCCGCCGGCTGAGGATGCGCCCGCAACCCGCTCGCTCGCGCTGCGCGCCCTCGCGTCGCCGATCCTCCGCAACCGCACGGCCCTGGTCGCTCTCGCGGTCCTCGCGTTCTTCGTCTTCCTCGCCGTCGCCGGACCGCTGCTGATCGACGGCGACCCGAAGGCTCAGGTCGGAGAGGTCTTCGAGCCGCCCAGCCGGGAGTTCCCGCTCGGTACCGACGGGGGCGGCGCGAGCATGGTCTCGATGCTGATCGCCGGAGCGCGGATCTCGCTCGTCATCGGCTTCGCGGCCGCCGCCATCTCGGCGCTCATCGGGGGCACCGTCGGCATCCTTGCCGGCTTCTTCGGTGGGAAGACGGACACCGTGCTCATGCGCACCACGGACTACTTCCTCGTCATTCCCGACATCCCGCTGATGATCGTGATCGCAGCGCTGTTCGGGCGCAGCACGTGGAACATCGTCCTGATCATCGGGATCATCTACTGGACGTTCACGGCGAGACTCCTGCGCGCGCAGACGAAGAGCGTCCGTGAGCGCGTCTACGTCCAGCGCGCCCGTGCGCTCGGCGCGCGCAACTCCCGCCTGGTCCTCCGCCACGTCCTGCCGCAGGTGACGCCGCTCCTGATCGCGAACACCGTGCTGCTGATCGCCTATGCGATCTTCGCGGAGACGTTCATCACGTTCCTCGGGCTCGGCGACCCGAGCGCGATCTCGTGGGGCCGCCTGATCGAGAACGCCTTCAGCGACGACGCGATCATCAACGAGGCGTGGTGGGCGATCATCCCGCCCGGGCTGTGCGTCATGTTCGTCGTCCTCGCGTGCACGATCCTCGGGCAGGCGATGGAGGACGCGCTCAACCCGCGTCTTCGGACGGGGCACCTCTCGGTGCGGCGCTTCCGCGTTCTCCCCTCGGCCCGGCGGGAGGAGCCATGAGGCCGGCGCTGCTCGCGGTCGAGGACCTCAACGTCTGGTTCGACCTGCCGAACGGGAAGACGCTGCACGCCGTGCAGGGCGTCTCATTCTCGATCGAGCCGGGGACGAGGCTCGGCATGGTCGGCGAGTCGGGCTGCGGCAAGACGACGACCGTCCTCGCGCTGATGGGGCTGCTGCCGCCCACCGCCTCGGTCTCCGGCCGGATCCTGCTCGACGGCGCCGACGTGCTCGCCGGCGGGGAGCAGACCATCTCGCCGCACCGCTGGCGGGACGTCGCCATGGTCTTCCAGGGCGCGATGAACGCGTTCGACCCGGTGCGGCGGGTCGGCGAGCAGATCGCCGAGCCGATGGAGCTCCACGGCCTGGCCAGCGGGAAGGAAGCATCCGCGCGGGTCCGCCAGCTCCTCGAGACGGTCGGCATCGCCCCGAACCGCGCGAGGAGCTACCCGCACGAGCTCTCCGGCGGGATGCGCCAGCGAGCCGCGATCGCGATGGCGCTTGCGTGCAACCCCCGGGTTCTCCTGGCCGACGAGCCGACGACGGCGCTCGACGTGATGGTGCAAGCCCAGATCCTCGACCTCCTCACCCACCTGTCCGACGAGCTGGGCCTCGCGCTCGTCTTCGTCACCCACGATCTGCCGATCGTGGCCCAGACCTGTACACACGCCGCCGTGATGTACGCGGGCCGCATCGTCGAACAGGGCCCGACGGACGCGCTCTACCACGAGACGCGCCATCCGTACACGCGCCTCCTCTGGGCCGCGACGCCCGACCTCGAGTCTCGCGACGACGTCGTGTCGATCCCCGGCGTTCCACCTCGTCTCGACCACGACATCGAGGGCTGCCCCTTCGCACCCCGCTGCGATCGGGCCCAGGGGCGCTGCGTCGCCGAGCGCCCTGAGCTGCGCACCATGGGGGCCGGACACGTGAGCGCGTGCCACTACGCCGAGTCCCTGGCGGGCGTGTCGTGACGGACGTCAGCGCCAACGGAGGACCGCTACTGCAGGTCGATGACCTCGTCGTCCGCTACCGCGTCCCGCGTGGGCTCTCCGGCGCGGTCCTGCGGCGACCACAGCTTCACGTGAACGCCGTGTCCGGGGTGTCGCTCAGCGTCGCGAAGGGCGAGATGGTCGCGCTCGTCGGCGAGTCGGGCTGCGGCAAGACGTCGACCGCGCAGGCCGTCCTCCGGCTCGTCCAGGCGGAGAGCGGCAGCGTCCGCTTCGACGGGACCGATGTCACGAAGCTCGGCCACGACGACCTGCGCCGGCTCCGCCGGCGGATGCAGATCATCTACCAGGATCCGTACGAGTCGCTCGATCCGCGCTTCCGGGTGTCCGCGACGGTCGCCGAGCCGCTCGTGATCCACGGGATCGGCTCGCGCTCCGAACGGCAGGTCGCCGTCGCCGACGCGCTCGAGCGCGTCGGGCTCGCCCCTGCCGAGCTCTTCGTGGACCGCTTCCCGCACGAGCTCTCCGGCGGGCAGCGCCAGCGGGTCGCGATCGCCGCGAGCCTCGTGCTCGAGCCTGATCTGCTCGTGGCCGACGAGCCGGTGTCGATGCTCGACGTCTCCGTGCGGGCCGGCATCCTCGCCATCCTCGACGAGCTTCGCAAGCGAGGGCTCGCGGTGCTCATGATCACCCACGATCTCTCGACGGCCGCGCGCTTCGCGGACCGGATCTGCGTCATGTACCTCGGCCGCATCGTCGAGGAGGGCCCGGCGCGCGAGGTCATCGACCGCCCCCGTCACCCGTACACGAAGGCGCTCCTCTCGGTCGTGCCGCGCAGGGACCCGCGGAGCCGCATGACCGCTCAGATACTGCGCGGCGAGACTCCGAACCCGATCGAGGTGCCGCCCGGCTGCCGCTTCCACCCACGCTGCCCGATCGCGATCGACGCCTGCAAGACGACCGATCCGGAGCTGCGCGGCGCGCACGGTCACCGGGCGGCGTGCATCCTCGCCGAGACCTCCTAGGCCGTTCGGGGCGCAGAGTTACTGCAGGCGGCGAGGGATCGTCCGCTCGAAGCGGCGCTCACGGCGGCCGATCCCCACGACGCCGTCGCCCTCCCCCAGTTCCTCGGCGACGACGTCGACGACCACGTGGTACGCGTCTGCGTCGGAGCGGAAGTCGAGACGCGCCTCGGCGGCGCAGTCGGCCTCGGGCCAGTGGACGACGAAGCGGCTCGCCCCCCGTGCCCACGCGGCCCCGGAGTCCCTCGTCGAGACGCCCACGGTGCCCTCGTAGCGCTCCTCGACCCTGGCGCCCTCCTCGGCGTCGTAGTCGCTCCCGTGCGAGACCACCGCGCGCGTCTCGTAACCGAGGACGTCGCGTTCGATCCGCCAGACCGTCGGCTGGGCGTCGGTCGACTCCGCGGCATGCGGATCGCGGCCGGGTGACGGGCTGAACTCCGGCGGCTCGGCGACGGACGGGTCGCCGGCGACGACCGGAAGGGCGAGCTCGAGCGCCGCACGCTCGAACGCGAGGGTGGCCGGCCTCGGAGCAGGCCACACGTTCGGCCAGTCGGAGCCCGCGAGCGAGAGGCGGATGCGGTGTCCCGGCTCGAAGACCCAGGAGGTCGCGTCGAGCTCGACGGCGACGGGGGTCTGCGCAGCGAGCTCGAGCGGCTCGGGATCGGTCGACGACGTACGGTGCGCGAGGTTGAGGAGCCCGCGCGTGACGAGCGCCGAGGCCCCGTCCGGGAACACGTCGCAGAGCTTCGCCGAGAGGTATGCGACCGGCTCGGAGGACGTCACCACCACGCGCAAGACGGGCTGCCCCAGGATCTCCACCTCCTCGTCGAACGGCCCCCACTCGTACGTCAGCGACCGGGCGTCGTCCTCGCGCTGGTCGGTCGGCTGGCCCCACGGGAGCCGGCCCGCGCACGAGATCCAGCCGGCCGCGCCGACGTCGCCCTCGACGGGAAGCTCGTCCACGCCCTCGGCCGGCTCTGGCCGTAGCACTTCGACTCGCGCGCGCTCGAGCGGCCAGCCGGGCTCCGACCTCCACTCGCCGCGCACCTCCGCGAGGTCCGGCGCCGGGCGGGTCGGGCGGCGGACGAAGACCTGGATCGGAGGATCGGCGTCGACGCCGTTGTCCTCGTCGCGGAGCCAGCGCCCGAACCACCGCACGAGCTCGGGCACGAGGTCGAGGTGCGGCCCGGGCAGCGAGGTCGCCGTCGACATGTGGCTCCACGGCCCGAGGAGGAGCCGCTTCGGGCACGTAAGCGCCTCGAACGTCCGGAACGTGTTGTTCCGGTACCCGTCCGCCCAGCCGCCGACGAGCATGGTCGGGCAGGCGATGCGCGCGTACCCGGGCCGCAGCGACCCGTGGCGCCAGTACGGGCCGTCGACCTGCTCGTCGAGCCAGCGCAGGAGCCACGGCTCGGCGCTCTCGATCCTGCGCAGCCACTCGTCCCGCCACCCGTCACCGAACACGGCCGGTACCGGCGGAAGCACGTTCATCGCCGCCATGTAGAGCTCGTAGTCGACGAGGTCGAGCCCGTGCAGCGCCCCGCCCCCGTAGTGGACGTCGTCCGTGTACCGGTCGTCGGTCGCGTAGATCGCGCAGATCGCCCCGAGGGCCGGAGGCCGCTCGATCGCGAGCTGGATGGAATTGAAGCCGGAGTACGAGGTCCCGTACATCCCGACCCGCCCCGTGCACCAGTCCTGTGCGGCGAGCCACCCGATGACCTCCTGGAGGTCCGCCTGCTCCTGCGGCGGGTACTCGTCCTCGGCCAGCCCCTCCGAGGAGCCGGTCCCGCGGAGGTCGACCCGGGCCACCGCGAAGCGCCCTTCCAGGCAGAGCCGCTCGTACTCGGACGAGTACGACGCGGTCAGGTCGTCCATCCGGTACGGCAGCGCCTCGATGAGAACCGCAGATGGCCGCTCGTCGGGAATCCAGAGCCGCACCGCGAGCCGCACGCCGTCCGACATCGGAATCCAGGCGCGGCGGTGCTCCATCGCGCGCATGCTAGGAACTCCACCCGAGGAGCGTTCCAGGATCGGCCGTGGACCTTCGGCTCGCCTACGGCTGAGCGCTATACGGCGGTGACGGCCTGGAGCTCGCGCCGGAGATCCTTGATCTCGTCGCGGAGCTTGGCGGCGTACTCGAACCGCAGCTCTTCGGCCGCGAGGTACATCTCCTCCTCGAGCGTGACGACGAGCTTCTCGAGCTCGTCCGGAGTCATCCCTTCGACCTCGACCTTGCCGCGGCGACGTCGCGACGGGACATTCGGCGACTCGAGCGAGAGGAGCTCGGTGATGTCGGAGACGCCCTTGACGATCGACTCCGGCGTGATCCCGTGCTCCGCGTTGTATGCGAGCTGCACCTCGCGTCGGCGGTTCGTCTCCTCCAGTGCCCCCTGAATCGCCTCGGTGACCTTGTCCCCGTACAGCAGCACGCGACCGTTGACGTTGCGGGCTGCGCGTCCGATCGTCTGGATGAGGGAGGTCTTGCCCCGGAGGAAGCCTTCCTTGTCGGCGTCGAGGACGGCGACGAGCGAGACCTCCGGGAGATCGAGGCCCTCGCGGAGCAGGTTCACACCGACGAGGACGTCGTAGTCGCCGAGCCGGAGCTCACGGATGATCTGGATCCGCTCCAGCGTGTCGATCTCGGAGTGGAGATAGCGCGCGCGGATCCCCGCCTCGAGCAGGTAGTCGGTCAGATCCTCGGCCATCTTCTTCGTCAGCGTGGTGACGAGCACACGCTCCCCGACCTCCTCGCGGCGGCGGATCTCGTTCATCAGGTCGTCGATCTGGTTGCGCGTCGCGCGCAGCTCGACCTCGGGGTCGACGACTCCTGTCGGCCGGATCAGCTGCTCGGTGACGACGTTCGAGCGCGACAGCTCGAACGCCCCGGGCGTGGCCGACAGGAAGACGAGCTGCGGCACCTTGCCGAGGAACTCGTCGAAGCGGAGCGGGCGGTTGTCGAGCGCGGACGGGAGCCGGAAGCCGTAGTCCACGAGCGTCTGCTTGCGCGAGCGGTCGCCCTCGTACATCCCGCCGAGCTGCGGAACGGTCTGGTGCGACTCGTCGACGAAGATGACGAAGTCGTCCGGGAAGTAGTCGATGAGCGTGAACGGGTGCGAGCCCGCCGGCCGCCCCTCGAGCACACGCGAGTAGTTCTCGATGCCGCTCGTGAACCCGAGCTCTCTCAGCATCTCCATGTCGTACTCCGTGCGCTGGCGGAGGCGGTGCGCCTCGAGCATGCGGCCCTCGGTCTCGAACTTCGCGACCTGCTGCTCGAGCTCGACCCGGATCTCGTCCACTGCCCGTTCGATCGTCGGTCGCGAGGTGATGTACTCGGTCGCCGGCCAGATCGCGAGGTTGTCCATGCGCGCGTACACCTCACCGGTGAGCGGGTCGAAGTGCGTGATCTGCTCGACCTCGTCGCCGAAGAACGAGACCCGGTACGCCGTCTCCCCGTTCGCGGGCTGGATCTCGACGACGTCGCCCTTGACCCGGAACCGGCCGCGCCCGAGCACGGTGTCGTTCCGCACGTACTGGCTGTCGATGAGCCTGCGCAGCACCGCGTCCCGGTCGTGCTCCTGTCCCACCTCGAGCACGAGCAGCCGCTCGCGCCACTCCTCCGGCGAGCCGAGGCCGTAGATGCACGAGACCGACGCGACCACCACCACGTCGCGGCGCGTCAGCAGCGAGGCGGTCGCCGAGAGCCGCAGCCGCGCGATGTCGTCGTTCTGGGACGAGTCCTTCTCGATGTAGAGGTCCGCTTGCGGGACATACGCCTCGGGCTGGTAGTAGTCGTAGTACGAGACGAAGTACTCGACCGCGTTGTCCGGGAAGAACTCCCGGAACTCGTTGCAGAGCTGTGCGGCGAGCGTCTTGTTGT
The DNA here is from genome assembly GCA_963793035.1 of uncultured Actinomycetes bacterium. Taxonomy (GTDB): domain Bacteria; phylum Actinomycetota; class Thermoleophilia; order Gaiellales; family Gaiellaceae; genus GMQP-bins7. The sequence continues at coordinate 691,432 of CAWBYI010000007.1, read as the reverse complement.
GGGCGATGACGAGCGCCGGGCGCTGAAGCTTCTCGATCGTCCAGGCCATGGTCGCCGTCTTGCCCGTGCCGGTCGCGCCGAGCAGGGTCTGGAAGCGGTTCCCGCCCTCGATCGACTCCGTCAGCTCCTCGATCGCGCGCGGCTGGTCGCCGGTCGGCGCGTACTGGTCGGTCGTCTTGAAGGCTCGCTTCATCCGAGGCAAATGTAGCCCGCTGCACCCACCGCCCCGAAGCGGCCTCCGGCTTGAGGCGTTCTTGAGCGTCGGCGCCGACCGTGGAGGCCATGGCACGTCGTCACCCTCATGCCGGCTCCGTCGCGCTCGTCATTGCGGCGACGAGCATTGGGCTGTCCTCGCTGGCCCTCTACCGGGAAAGCGCAACCCCCGCTTCGGCCCAGCCCGAGGGACGGGCGCCCACGCGCGCGGAGCTCGCACCCTCGGTCGAGGCCGCGTTCGCGCGCGAGAGCTATGCGCCCGGCTCGGTGGCCGCGCTCGTGCTGTCGAACCGGGCCAGGGGCATCCGTATGCAGATCTACCGGTCGGGCTCCGAGCGCGTCCTGACGCGAAGCGATCTCACGATGAACGGCGTCCCCGTGACGCCGAAGTACTCGCTCGGCTCGAGCGACGGAAGCAGGACAGTGCGCGTCGCGATCGGCGCCTGGGCCAGCGGGCTCTACTTCGCACGCCTCCGCGCCGAGGACGGACGCGTCGGCTTCGCACCCTTCGTCGTGCGCCCTCGGCGGCTCGGCGAGCGCCGCGTCGCGGTCGTCCTGCCGACGCTGACGTGGCAGGCGTACAACCTGCGCGACGAGGACGGAGACGGCCGCGGCGACTCCTGGTACGCCGACTGGAAGACGAAGACGGTGCGGCTCGGGCGTCCGTACCTGAGCCGTGGCGTCCCGTACAACTTCCGCCGCTACGACCTGCCTTTCCTGCTCTGGCTCTCGCGAACAGGAAAGCGCGTCGACGTGCTCTCCCAGTCCGACCTGGAGGCAAGCGCCAGCGGGCTCCAGCTTGCGCGCACGTACGACCTCATCGTGTTTCCCGGTCACCACGAGTACGTGACGACGCACGAGTACGACCTCGTCCGTGAGTTCCGTGACGCCGGCGGCAACCTGATGTTCCTCTCCGCCAACAACGTCTTCTGGCAGGTCGCACGCCGCGGCGACACGATCACGCGAACTGCGCTCTGGCGTGACCTCGAGCGACCGGAAGCCGCGCTGATCGGCGTGCAGTACCTCGCCAACGGCCGGGCGCCGCGCCGTCCGTGGATCGTCCGGCAATCGCGAGCCGGCCGGTGGGTCTTTGCCGGAACGGGCCTGCGAGAGGGATCGCCGCTCGGTCGAGGTGGAGTGGAGATCGACCGGACGACGGCGAGCTCGCCGTCTGGCGTCGAGGTGCTCGCGGAGATTCCCGATCTCTTCGGCCGCGGCATGACAGCGCAGATGACGTACTACGAGACCGCCGGCGGCGCGCGGGTCTTCGCCGCGGGCGCGTTCTACTTCACCCGGCTCGCGCACGTGGACCGGGTGACGTCCCGCGTGCTCGAGAACCTCTGGAAGCGACTGGCTCGGCCCTGACTTCGTGCTCCACGTCACTAAGATCGAGCGCGTGAGGAGGCACGTCGCGGTCGCCGGAGCGCTCGCCATCGTGACGCTCGGCACAGCCGGACAGGCGCAGACCGCCGCGCCACCGACGCTCCTGTGCAAGCTCCCTCCGAACTCGAGCAAGCTGCCGCCGAGCGCCCGCCACGGGCTCGTCCAGCACCTCCGCCAGTACCCCGTACTTCGCCTCGCGACCGCGCGTGAACGGGCGCGCGCCCAATTCGTGCTCGCTCAGCTCCTCGACGCGGCCGCCGAGGGAAACTGGAGCGACCTGCGCGCCGTCGGACGCGCGGGCTACGACACGCGCACGGCTCCGCGCAAGACCGGGGACTCGAGCATCCACTACTTCCACGCCGAGCGCGACCAGGAGCGCCGGGCCGTCATCTTGAACCCGCGCCGGCCGAAAGCGCTCATCTACGCGAACGCACCTGGCCGTCCGCTGGTGCTCGTCGGCGCGATGTGGAGCACGAGACGCGGCGAGCGCGGCCCGACGCCGGCCGGGCCGATCATGCGCTGGCACTCGCATGTGATCTGCTCGGACGGCGTGCATCGGGGCTTGAAGCCGCCAGCGAGCGGCCGCTGCCCACCCGGCACGCAGCTCCGCCAGGGTCGAAGCGAGATGCTCCACGTCTGGTTCACGCGCGATCTCCGGAGCGCGTTCGCGATCCGCGCCCCCGAGCCTGAGCTGTGTGCGGCGGGCAGGCTCCCGGGTGCTCACTGCGCCACGAGTGCGGTAGCCACCATCTGCTCTCGGTGAGCGGGTTAGAGTCCGCCCCGGAGAGGAGGGGTCAGGATTTCGCTATCCCGTCTGGCTGCGGTTCTCGTCGTGCTGTTCCTTGCGCTCCCGCTCGGCGCCGAGGGCCGGCCCGAGGCGGCGTCGATTCACGTCCGCAGTAACGCCGAGTTCGCGGCCGCGGTGGCCGCGCTTCGCTACCGCGGCGGCACGATCCACCTGCGGCGGCACGTGTACCGCGGCGAGCTCGTCGTCCCGTCCCGCTCCGCACGGCGGCTCCGGATCGTCGGGGAGCGCGGAGTCATCGTGGAGAGCCTGCTGCTCGACCACACCCAGCACGTGACCGTGAAGCGGGTGACGATCAAGCCCGTCACCGACGACGGCTGGCTCAAGATCTACCGCTCGAAGCACATCGAGCTGAACGACGTGCTCGTCACCGCGGCGCGCACTCGCCTCCGCGCCACCGTCCACATCCCGAACTCGAGCCACGTCCTCATCCGCAACAGCGAGTTCCGCCGCTGCGGCGACCGATCCGAGCTCTTCTCCAACTGCCTGCACCTCCAGCAGCGCGCGCGGCACATCACGGTCCTGAACAGCTGGTTCCACGACTGCCGCGGTTGCGACTTCATCCATGGCAAGTTCGGCTACGGACTGACGCTGCGCGGGAACCGCTTCGAGCGCGCGCTCCCCTGCCGGATGAACCGGCACCGCTGCGGCCATCAGGACCTCGTGTCGCTCTGGTCCGGCAGCAAGCTGCTCGTCGAGGACAACACATTCGGCGTCTACAGGAACGGCGCGGCCCAGCTCTATCTCATCGGTGCCGTCGATCGCGTGAGGATCGTGAACAACGTGTTCAAGGGCACCGACCCCCGTGTGCCCGGATACCACGCTCGGGTCGCGATCATCGTCGGCAGCAAGCGGATGAAACGCGTTCCGCGGCGCGTCCGGATCGTGAACAACACGATCCTCACCGGGGCGAAGCGCATCGACGGCTACGCGGGCTCGATACGCATGAGCGGCGTCTACTGGAGGATGCAGCGCCACAAGCGCCCCTTGCTCGTGAACAACGTCCTCGGCCTCGTCGAGGAGCCGCACTACGTCTGCAGCGTCGCGCGCCTCGCGATCTCCAACGTCGTGCTGCGTGGAAGCCGGTGCATCGGCTACAACCGCCTCGGCCGAGCCCATCTCGATGCACGAGGTCGTCCGACTGCCGCGTCGACGTTGCTTATCGACCGGGCGAACCGACGCTTCGGCGCGCGGCGTGACATCGCCGGACAGCTGCGCGACGAGTGGCCGGACATCGGGGCCTACGAGTACCGCCCCAGATAGCGAGGGTGATGTCGGAACACAAGCCGTCGTTTTCTTGAGTCGACCTTGAGCGGTCGCACGGACGCTCGGGTGCATGCACCGCACTCGAGCGTCGAAGATACGCCTCCCTGCCACTCTTGCCGCGATCGCGGCGACGGGACTCGCGCTCGCGGCCGATGGGAGCGCGCGGGCGAGCGATGGTCAAAGACGGTCGACGCAGGTCCCGATCCTCATGTACCACGAGCTAGGCGCTGCTCCAGCCGACGCCCCATACCCGGAGCTCTATGTGCGGGAGGCGGACTTTCGCGCGCAACTCCAATGGCTCGGTCACCGCGGCTATCACGCCGTCACCCTCCGCGCGGTCTGGGAGCACTGGCACGGCGGGAGGCTCCTACCGCGACGACCGATAGTCATTTCGTTCGACGACGGCTTCCGCAGCACCGTGACCGTTGCGCTGCCCGCGCTGCGCGCGCACGGATGGCCCGCCGTGCTGAACCTTGCGCTGCACCACCTCGATGTCCGTTGGGGCATCTGGAGCCGGGACGTGCGAGCCATGCTCGCGAACGGCTGGGAGCTCGCGTCACACACCCTCACGCATCCTGATCTGACTGCCGTCGGCGATTCGCAGCTCGAACGTGAGGTCGCAGGCTCGCGGCGTGTCCTGGCGCGCCGTTTCAACGTTCCCGTGGACTTCTTCTGCTACCCGTCGGGCCGATACGACCTCCGCGTCGCAGCACGGGTCGAACAGGCGGGCTACCTCGGCGCGACCACGACGGTCAGCGGCCTCGCGCGTCCCGACGAGGCGTACGCCCTGCGACGAGTCAGGGTGAGTCGGGGCGACGGTGTCGCTGGGCTCGCGTCGAGCCTTGCGGATCTCCAAACTCGCTAGCCGAGGTAGCGCTCCCGCTCCTCCGGCGTGAGCTTGCGTCCGGTCTGCGCCAGCCGCGTCCTGGCCAGTGGAAGGAGATCGTCGAGCCCGCCGCAGACGGCGCACTGTAGGTCCGGACGGTTCCGTCGACGCCCGCGGTGACGATCGTCCGCCCGTCCGGATCGAACGCGGCCGAGGTCAGCGGTCCCGTCGTGTCCCTGCAGGCGCATGATCAGAGAGCCATCCCGCACGTCGAATCCCAGAGCGCCGCCCTCCCCGCGGAGGTGACGATCCATCTGCCGTCGGGGCTGAACGCGGACGTCGCGCACCTCGGAGTTGTGCTGCAACGGCGAGACGATTTCCTCGCCCGTCTCGACATCCCAGATCCGCACGTCGTGATCGCGGCTCGCCGTCGCAACCAGGCTGCCGTCGGGAGAGAAGGACGCGGACTCACGATCGTCTCGGTGGCCCTTGAGGACGGTCCTCCTGCCCGCCGGCCCGCGCAGAACGACCGTGTTGCCGCGAATCGACGCCGTGACTCCGTTCGGCCCCATCGACCCGGCCTTGCGGGCGCGTGCCGCGTTCGCTCTCGCTCAAGCTCTCCCGATCCGCGTCGACCACGTGCGTCTTGCCTGCGGCCTCGCCCGGATCCGTCCTCGCCCACCTCGACGAAGTCGACGGGCGCCCCGAGCGCAGCGAGCTCATCGAGATCGGGCTGGAAGGTGCGTCCCAGACGACGCGCGGTGCCGTCCATGCTCGACGTCACGACCGGGCTGCCCGGCAGGTCCGGCGAAGGCCGCAGAGGTGACCGCAGCCCTTGTTGCCGGCCAGCATCGACGAGCGGGCTGCCCGATCTCGGCGTTGTGAGCACACGCAGCCGTGCCGTCGATGCTCGACGTCACGACGTGGTCGCCGTCGGTGCTGAAGTCGATATCGGTCAGCGCCAGTCGCATCGCCCACCGAGCGTCGACCGCGACCCCCCAGTCGCCGGAGCGCCACATCCGGCCGGAGCCGTCGGCGCTCGCGCGGCGACGAAGGCCGCGTCCGGGCTGAACGCCAGCGCCGACCGGGCGGCCCGGTTGGTCTCGCAGCGTGTGCACGCGCCGTCCGCTCTGTCCGGACCACACGCTGACCGATGTCATCGCGACCGCCCGTGAGGACGCGCCTAGTGCCGGCGAGATCGCTGCGGAGACAGCGTCCGCGTGGGCGATATGTCTCGAGCACCGCCCTGATCTCGATCTCGACGAGACGGACTCCGTCGGGCTCCGCAACCACGGCGAGAGCGCCCTCGGCCGAGATATCGAGCGCGTCGTCGCACCGACCACGCCGGGGATCGGACGAGACCGACCCATCCGAGCGACGACGCGCAGCCCCCGTCCCTGCCCGTGAAGAGCGCGGTGCCGTCGTTCGCGAACGACGCCTCGATCGCCGGCACACCCGCTCGGAAGCGTCCAGACACGCGCCAGAGCCGCCGGTCGCGATGACCACTCACCGTCCGCCGTGACCGCGAGCAGGCCGTCGCCCCCGCATCCTGCGGCCAGGAGAGGCTCGCCCAGCGACCACCGTCCGCTCTACGCGTGAGGCAATGCAGTGCGTTGCGCAGCGCCTCCTGTGCGCTCGCTCGGATCGAGCCGAGCCGCCTCGCGCGCCAGCACGATGCTCAGCTCCGGATCACGCGCGAGCTCGGCATCCGAACTGGCCTGCAGCTGCTGGACATGGCCCCGAACGCCTGCTGCCGGACCTCGCGCCTCTGCGACAGCGCATACAGCGTCACCGCAGCCATCATCGCGAAGAGCACGGCGCCGACGGCGATGACACGCCGAGGAAGCGCCGTTGTCGCCGATCGGCGGCCTCCTGCTCGCGCTCGAACTCGCGATCAGCCTCATAACTCCCGTACGCCACGCAAGCACCGGCTCCGCGAGGACATCGTGGAAGATCTCGTAGCGAATGTCGCCGCCCTCCTCGACCGACCGCAGGATGCGGCGTTGGGAGAGCTTTCGAGAGCAGGGCTGCAGCTCCGAGACCGAGACCTGCCCGAAGTCAGCAAGGTCGGTGACCTCGTGTGCGATCTTCGTGCCCGACGGAGTCACGAGGTGGTTGAAGAGCCTGCCCGCGACATCCTTCTGCTCCGGACGACAGGTCGTCGAGCGCACCCTGGAGGTGCTCCTCGACGATGTGCTGCGCGCCGCCAAGGCGCTCGAGCGTCTCCACTCGAAGGACGTCGGAGCCCGACGCCCGCTCCTCGTCCCAGAGCCGCTGCAGCACGAGTTGGAGGTAGGGCGCCTCGACCCCGCCGAGCTTCCCTCGGCAGCTCCCTTCGACCGCCCCGAGACCACCGAGAGCGGGCTCGATCTGTCCGGCGCCGACCTCGTCGAGAATCCGCTCGACCAGCTCGGGCTCGGCGGTCACGGTCTCGCCGGCGAGCTCGCCGTAGCGATCGAGCGGCCGAACGATGGCCGCACGTGCGGCTGCTCGGTCGAGACGGTCGAGCCGGAGGGTGTTCGCGAACAGCCCCGGGATGCGGCCCGTGAAGCGATCGAGCTTGGCGAGCGAGTCCTCGCGGAGCGAGACGAGCACGTTCACACGCAGCGGGGCAGCGAGCACTCCGGGCAAGGCCTCGGCGAACGAGCCAGGGCCGGCGTCGTCGGCGTGGTAGAGGAAGTACTCCTCCGCCTGGTCGAGGACGAGGTAGACGTCCTGCCCCGCCTGGGCATGCTCGAGCGCCGCGAGCGGCGAGGTCGCTTGGTTCCCATTCGCCCCTGCGACCGCCTCGGTCAGCGCGGAGGCCGGGTCTTCGCTCCACCGCGAGAAGACGACCACGAGCGGCGCTTCGGGAAGCTCTCGCAGCCTGCGTGCGACCGCGGCCCGTAGGAGCGACGACTTCCCGACACCGCTCGGCCCGTAGAGAACCGTTAGCCGCGACGCAATGAGATTGGCGACCACGATCTCGCACTCGCGCTCCCGTCCGAAGAACAGCAGCGCGTCGAGATCGGAGTCGTCGAAAGCGTTCAGTCCCTTGTAGGGCGATTCGGGCTTCGACATCAAGCCGCCTCGAGCCTCCGCTCGAGCAGCTCGACGTACGCCTGCGGGTCGACGTCGAGGGTCGCGACGTCGTAACGCCTCCAGAAGGCGTGCGCGAGCGGGCTCGGAGAGCTCTGCACCGCCCACGAGCGATACGCGACAGGCCGCTCGCCCCAGATCCGATTGAGGATCAGGCGGAGGTTCCAGTCCGCCATTTCGTACCCGAGGAAGAGGAAATGGCTTCGCCGGAGCTTCGCGGCCAGGGACACGGGAACGACGGCCGTCAGCTCGGACCTTCCGAGATAGTCGATGTAGTCGTCCTCGGTGATCACGAAGCTCTCCCACTCGCGCTCCGGCAGCGGGTCGACGGCGCCGTGGAGCTTGAGGAGGATCGTTCGCCGCTCGAGCGACAGCTCCGTCGCGTACGTGTTCGGAACGTCGATGGGCCGCGGCGCCCCGCCCGGCGGCCGGTGCCAGAACCTCCCTCGATGCGGCCCGGAAGCCACGTACGCGACGATGTCGACCTCCTCTCCCGCGTCCTCGAACGCGCGCTCGAGCCCAAGGTCGTAGTTCGTCGTCACGATCAGCTGGTGCGGCGCTCCTTGTTCGCGCAGCAGCACAGGGAGGCGGGCAAGGAAGCGATGGAGCGGCCCGGGCTCCACGGCGGCCTCGAATCGAGCATGAAGCTCGTCGTAGAGCGGGCCGGAACCCTGCATCATCGTCACGTACTGGGAGACGCGCGCGAGATCGATCGGCCGGTCGTCCGGCACGCCGAAGGCCGCCGCGAGGTGCTCCGCCAGCTCGCCGGCTCCATCGAGCCCGATGACCGGGACGACCGACCCGGCGAGAAGGGCCCTGAGAATCTCCGCGTCCACGTCGGCCTCGCCACCGCTTCCGGGTCCGCTCAGGCCGGCGTCCTGACGCAGAATCGAGCTGTGCAGCCGACGCAGCTCCTCGCTCGGCTCGATGCCGAGCTCGTCCACGAGCCGCACGCGCGCCGACTGATACGCGTCGAGCGCCTCGGCCTGTCGCCCTGCGCGGTAGAGCGCGAGCATCAATAGCCGCCAGTACCTCTCCCGCAGCGGATGCTCCGCGACGAGCCCGTGGAGCTCGGGCACGACGTCGCCGGGCTGCCCGCTCTCGATATCCGCCTCGATGCGCTGCTCCGTCGCGGCGAGGCGCAACTCCTCCAGCCGGTGGATCTCGCTCTGCGCGAAGGACGCGAACGTGAACTCCGCAAGCGGGGGCCCGCGCCACGTATCCAGCGCCTGGCGCAAGAGCCGAGCGCGTTCGGCCGGCGCTGCGCGCCGCGCGTCGGAGAGCGCGCTCTCGAACCGCCCCACATCGATGCTGCTGTTCTCGACGAGAAGCACGTACCCCGGCGCTCGCGTCTGCAGCGTCTCGGGGCCGAGAACCTTCCTCAGCTGGGACACCGCGTTCTGGAGCGAGTTCGCTGCCGATGCCGGCGGGTGGTCCCCCCATAGCTCATGGATGAGCCGGTCGGTTGGCACCACGCGGCCCGCATGGAGCAGCAGCACTGCGAGCAATGCGCGTTGCCGCTGCCCGCCGAGCGCGAGCGGCCCGCTGTCGCCCTCGACCTCGAGGGGCCCCAAGATCCGGAAGTCGAACGTCACACGCGACACTAGCGTCGAAAAGCGAGCGATGTCCAGGGATTTCTTGGACGGTTCGGGCATCGGCGGGTCTCCTGCATTGCGGTAGGCGCAGTTCAGCGCACTGGCCTCAATGCCCGCTCAAGCCAATTAGCGGCCCGTTAGCACGCCTGGACCGCGCCTCGCCTGGCCTGGCCTGTGACCCCCTGAAGCAACGAAACGGGAGCCCTCTCGCAGCGGAGAGGGCTCCCATGCGACACGCCGGCGGCTACTACGCCCCGCTCTTAGCCTGGCCGGCGCCGGCTGCGGTCTCGGCCTTGTCGGCCTTCGCTGCCGCGCCCGTTTCCCCCACGGACGGCATGTCCCCGGTGGGGAGCTTCGTAAAGCGCTCGAAGAAGCCGGAGAAGAACGCGAGGATGCCGTAGTAGGCGTAGTCGCGTTCCGGTCCCGGCGTGTCTCGTCTGCAGGATCCCGCTCGCGAGCAGGAGGAACGTCGCGACGCCGTAGATGCCACCGACGAAGCGGACGGTACAGCCCGAGCCAGCGCACGTTCGTCACGCCCGACTTCGAAGTCGAGGTGTGAACTTCGTCTCGTCGATCGAGCTGCCATTCGCGACAGCACGCTGAGAAAGGCGCCGAGCGCCCCGGCCATCACGCAGATCGCCGAAGAGCTGCTGCTCGCCCCAGTGATCCGGCCCGCCATCGAGCTCGTCGATCGGCCAGATGTCCCGCCGGCGCGCGCCGTGACCAGTGCGAGCACGACCAGGCCCTGCACCATCCCCCAGAAGAACAAGATCTTCGCCTGCCCGTTCCCGGTCCGCTTGTAGAAGCTCTCGACCTGCTCGAGCTCGCGCCGCTGGGTCTCCACGAACTTCTTGCAGTCCGCCTGGTGAGCCCAGTCGGGCGTCGGCTGGCCCGTGGGAGGAGGCGACTCCCGTCCCCACGAACGGTCGACGTAGCCGAGCAGGTGGCTCGCGACGGCGGTGATCCGGCGCATGGCGATGAGCTCGCTCGGGCCGCGCAGGATCTCCTCGGTCCTGGCCGCGAGAATCTCGCACTCGTCGAGGGCTCGCGCGACCTCCGGCTCGTCGCGTGTCGCCCAGTCGGTCGCGCGGTGGAACCGCGGGATCCGCTCGTCACGCGCAGCGGCGCCTCTTGACGTGCTTGATCATGAGCGCGACCGCAGACGCTTGGCGGACCGACCAGTACGCGGTCTCGATCCGTCCGTGCCTCCGCTCGAACTGGCGCCACCTCCGCGTGAACTCCTACTCGAGCGCGCGATCGGGCTTCTGCCCGTCACGGCGAACACCCGTACAGCTCGCGCTCCCACGCCTGGTGCGCGCGGACGAGATCCGGGAACGTGACGATCTCGGAGTCGTCGTGCTGGGCGGACCCGGGGGCTCGACGGCGGTCCGCGGAGCGACACCTCTCGTCGAGCGTCGTTCCTGTCGTCATCACGCGAACCTCCCGGTCGGTCCGCGCCGCATACGGACGAATCGGGCCTCAGGATAAGCCAGCGCCGGCCCAGACTCAAGAGCGGATCGCCACGACCGTTGTCAGGCGCGCAGAAACGCGAGTACCGCGAGCACGCGACGGTGCTCGCCCGGCTCAGGCAGAAGCCCGAGCCTCCCGGGGATCGCACAGGCACTCGCGCTCTCCTGCCGCTCTCGGTCCACCTGAGCAAGCGCTTCGCCTTCCGGCTCTGCCCTGACTGACGCCGCGTAGGGATTCTCCTTACCTGCGTCACCCGAAATCTCATGATTTCTCTGACGAGAAATCGTGAGTTATTTCGACGTCAATTTACTCGGCTATTTCACCATCGGCGCATGAAATTTCGCGTCGTAATCTTACTCTCATTAGTCGCTCGTTAGTCGCCTGTGACTGCGGCGTTAGCGGTCGGCTCGAGCGTGATCGGCGCACCCAACGAACCCGAAGGAGGGGAACGATGCGCCAGGTCACCTCACTGCACCGCACGCTCGTCGTGTTCGCAGTCGGTCTGCTCGCGCTCGCGGCTCCGCTCGTCGCGTACGCCGGCGACGGCGGCCCGACGGGCAGCTGACGGACAGTTCGACAACCCGCTTACGAGGCCCGCGAACGCGGGCCTCGTTCTTGCTTGCCTTGTGCCTTGCGCTTTCAGACAAGTGCGTGATCGTCCCGCAGAGCACGAACCTCCGCAGCACCAGCCGCGTTTTCCTTCTGCTCGTAGAGATCAACTGCTCGCTCGAGTGCGGTGGCCCCTTCATCGGCTCGGTCGGCGAGTTTTAGGACCACACCAAGGTCGCGTTGAACCTTGGCGCGCCGGTTCAGACCGTCTGTCGTCTCGGACAGACGCACGGCCTCGCGGCCCAGCCCTTCAGCGTCCTCGATCGCACCTCGATTCGCCATGACTTTCGCGCGGACCGCGCGCCACTGGAACTGCGCTCCAATGTCGTCAGTCGCCGCGTGCGCTTCGGCAACGCGTGTCCATTCGTCCGCTTCGTCAAACTGGCCCTGCATGTACAGCGCTTCTGCAAGATCACTTGCCTTGCTCGAGAGGTGGTTGTACGCGTGCATACGTTCGAGCTCGTCGCAGAGGTCGCGCAGGATCTGCTCCGCGGCCGCCGGCTCGGCTCCGAGAAGCTCGACGTCCGCCGCAACCGTGGCGTAGTGCACCGTAGTTGAGGCGACCTGTCCGAGCCGGTCGTAGCTCTCCCGTGCCGAATCCAGGTACCTACGAGCGAGATCGAACTGCCCCTGCTGCGCGGCTAGGCCACCACGGAAGCCGATCACGAGGGCTTCACCGAAGTGGTCGGCGACCTCATCGCGCAGGAGCTCGTCACAGCGCTGGATCGCCTCCGAAACCGGCGTCGGACCGTAGTAGATCGCAGTCGCGATCTCCCCGACGCACGTTGACGCAGGCCAGTCGGCACGCTTGTACGCCGCAAGCGCGCGGTCGGCACTTTCCTTCCATACACGGTATTGGCACCGGATACCGCCTTGAACGAAGCCGACGAGTAGCCACGCGCGACCGAGCGCGCGCCAGTCGCCGAGAGTTTCGAAGGTCGGAATCGCGTCCATCGCCGCACTGAGCAATGCGTCCCCGGTCGCGCCTGACTCGCTGAGGAGCCTGATGTACGCATGCTCGATGGAGGCACGCAGCTCGGTCTTCCGATCCCCGGCATCGTGAGACTGTTGGATTGCAATCGACAGCGTCTCCTGCCCCGCGGCTGGATCACCCATCGCGCGGAGACTGATTCCGAGCTCACAGAGAAACTCACGTCGAAGGTCACTAGCAGTTGGAAGTAGCGATGTTGCTCGTCCCAGGAGATTTACGGTTGCCGGGGCGTCGCTGCGCTTCCATGCACGGATGCCCGCTTTTCCGAGCCGACGCCCGGCGTCCTCGGCAAGCGTCTGAGTGCGGCGGTCTGATTCGCCCAGTTCCGTCCGTAGTCGATACGCCTGTTCGAGGTGGTATCCGGCGAACTCGTCGAGGTCGGCGCCGCTGTCCCTCCGCTCTTCGAAGCGATCGATGAAGCGCTCGTGCAGCTCCGCCCGCAGCCGTTTCGGAGCAGCACGGTAGACCGCCTCCTGCACGAGGACGTGGCGGAAGCGGAACTGCCCCGGCTCGGCGGGCCGCACGAAGCCCCGCGCCGACAGCGTCCTGATGTGCACCTCGGCGGTGGGCGCGGCCTCGGGCTCGAGCAGCGCGGCGACGTCGTCGAGACGGAAACCCTTCCCGATGACGGCCGCGCGCTCGAGCACTGCCCTCTCCCCGGGTCCAAGCCGGTCGAGGCGCGCCGCGAGGAGCGCCTGAATCGTCTCCGGCAGCTGCCGGTCCCCGAGCCCGCCTTCCAGCGCGAGCGCGAGGAGCTGCTCGAGGAAAAACGGGTTGCCCTCGGCGGTCGCGACGATGCGCGCGCGCTGGTCGGACTCGAGCACCGTCCCGCCCAGGCCATCGAGGAGGGCATCCGTCTCCTCCGCCGTGAGCGCGTCGAGGACGATCCGGTCGGCGTTCGCCACGCCCTCGAGGAACTCCGCCCGGTCCTCGAGCAGCTCCTCGCGGGCGATGCAGACGACGAGGACGGGCGCCTTGCTCTTTCCGACGAGGTGTTCGACGAGTTCGAGCAACGTCGGCTCCGCCCAGTGCACGTCGTCGAAGACGAGGACGAGCGGCTGCTCGCGCGCAGCCGCCTCGCAGAAGCTCCGGAACAGCCAGGCGATCTCGGGCGCCGGCGGCGGCGGCTCGGCATCGAGCGCTGCGAGGACCGCGTCGCGTTCCTCGCCCTCTGGCGCGTCGGCGAGGATCTCGCGCAGCGGCCAATACGTGATGCCCTCGCCGTAGGAGAGGCAGCGTCCCCAGAGCGTCGTCACGCCCTTCGCGCGGCGCGAGAACTCGGCCACGAGGCGTGACTTCCCGGCACCGGGCGGGCCGACGACGACCTTCGCACGGGCCGAGCCGCCATCGACCGCGCGCTTGAGCGCCCGGCGCAACGCGGCGAGCTCCCGCTTCCGGCCGACGAGCGAGGCGTCCAGCCGGCTCTCGAAGGCCGGCCCGACGGGAATGAGCTCGAGGAGCCGGTACGCGTTCACGGGCTCGCGTTTGCCCTTGATCTCGAGTGCGCCGCGTGGCTCGAGCCGCGCCGCGTAGTCGATCAGCCGCCCGGCGACCGCACCGACGACGATCTCGTCGTCGGCGGCTGCCTGCTCGAGCTTTGCCGCGATCCCCACGGCCTCGCCGGTGACGAGCCGCTGGCGCGCGTCGGTCGGCGTCGCCACGACCTCCCCCGCCTCCAGGCCGATCCGCACCTGGAGCGTCACGCCGAAGTTCGAGGTGAGACGCTCGTTGAGCGCGGTGAGCCCTGCGCGCACGTCGAGCGCGGCACGCGCGGCGCGGAGCGCGTCGTCCTCGTGCGCGACCGGGATGCCGAAGGCGGCCATGACGGCGTCGCCCGCGTACTTCTCGACGGCTCCGCCATGCCGCGTGATCGCCGCGGACACGGTCTCGAAGTAACTCTGGAGGACGCGTCCGAGGGCCTCGGCATCGAGCGCCTCTGCGAGTGCCATCGACTCGACGATGTCGCAGAACAGGATCGTGACGAGGCGCCGGAACTGCATGGGCGGCCTTGCGAGCGGCATCTCCTCGAGCAGCAAGGCCGCGTCCTGCCGCAGGATCGCCGCCTCGAGCTCCTTGAGCTCGGGCCCCGGGTCGAGGCCCAGCTCGTCGAGCAGCGTCTCGCGTGCGCCGCGATACGCGGCGAGCGCGTCGGCCTGGCGGCCGGATCGGTACAGGGCGAGCATCAGCTGTCCGCGCGGCCGCTCGCGGTGCGGGTGTACCTGCACGATCGCCTCGAGCTCGGAGACGAGCTCCGCGTGGCGGCCGAGAGCGAGGTCGGCCTCGATCCGCTCCTCGAGCACGACGGTGCGCAGCTCCTCGAGGCGGGCGATCTCGGTCTGCGCGAACGGCTCGTACGCGAAGTCGGCGAGCGCGGGGCCGCGCCAGAGCGCGAGCGCCTCGCGGAGTGATGCCTCCGCCGACTCCGGGCTGCCCGCATGCAGCGCCTCCCTCGCCTCGTCCGCGAGGCGAGTGAACACGTGCACGTCGACGGACTCCCGGTCGAGCTCGAGCACGTACCCCGGCGGGCGCGTGGCGATGACGGGGCCGAGCGCCTTCCGCAGCTGCGAGACGTACACCTGCACTGCGTGCCCCGCCGAATCGGGCGTGTCCCCGGGCCATAGGGCTTCGACGAGCCTGTCGACGGAGACAACGCGGCCGAGGTCGAGGGCGAGCACCGCGAGGAGCGCGCGCGGCTTCGCGCCGCCGAGCGTGACGGCCTGGCGGTCCCGCAACGCCTCGAGCGGCCCGAGCAGCCGAAGCGCGAGTGCGCGATCGCCCCCCATTAGCGATCCGGTCATGCCAACCCCACTTGTGCCTTCTGAGACGAGCTAGCTTCGCATGCGAGGCCGTCGGCGTCCATCCCCAGGGCCGGTTCCCGGCGGCTTGAGCGCTCCTTGAGCGGCGGGGCCGACTGTTGAGGCGTGACAGCAAGAACCCGCGTCCAAGAGGAGACCCAATGGCTGCCTTCGTCGTCCTGCCCGCCCCCGCAAGAGAAGAGACGTCTCGCCCAGGAGCCCGGCTCAACATCTTCCCCGGCTCCGCGACGCCGGCGGTCATGACCGCCGGCGCACCTTTCTGGATCGGCTACGGCTTCGTGCCCGAGCCGAGCGAGGCGGACCCGGAGGGCAACTGGGCACGGGAGGAGAAGACGCGGTTCGAGCTCCTGGTGGACGGCCACGGCGTATCGCTCGACACCGACCTGACGATCGAAGCCGGCCGGACGGTGAGCAAGCTCAGCGTGGCCGCCTTTCCCGGCGGCCTCGCGGCCGGCTGGCATCGCTTCTCGGGCCGCTGGTACGAGACCGGTTCGCTCATCCTGACGAGCGAGCGCTCGATCGAGTTCGTCGAGCGTTGAGCGCTTCTTGAGGGCCGCCGGCGATTACTTCCTCCGCATGAACGCCATGCACGATGACGAACGCAGAGAGACGGGAGGTCAGTCGTGAAGCACGTGATCGGACTCTTGTTCGCACTCGGCGTTGTGCTCGCAATCGCCCCGGCGAGCACGGGAAGCACGCTCGCTACGGCGCCGCCGAGTCGTGCGGCCGAGCCGGCACCGGTCGCCTCCCTCGAGCCTGCGAAGACCGAGGCGCTCTGGCGCCGGCTCGTCGCGTCGCGTGCGCGCCGGGCACAGGCGCCTGCCGACTGCCGTCCGCTTCGCGGCGTCTTCTACGCGGCGACCGACTACCTGCGCCTCGCGACGAAGCTCGCAGCCACGGCGTCGCCGTGCGCCCAGTACTACATCTCGATCCCGCCGCTCGTCGCGGACAAGACGAAGCCGCGCCCGAACGCCGCCTCGCGCGTCCGCGCCCTCGGCCCCAACTTCCACGCGATGGCGGAGATCCACTTCACCACGTGGTCGAGATGGGTCCAGAGCACCGGCTCGAGCTGGTACACGGCGGGAGTCACGGCGCGCGAGCGCATGGCTGCCGCCGGGTACGACGTGGCCAAGGGAGACACGTGGGTCGTCAACGAGCTCAGCACCGCCGTCCGGCGCAACACGGGCAACGCGCGCACGAACATCCGCGAGCTCCTCCGTGGGCTCTTCGAAGGCACGGGCATCCGCACGCGCGGTGCCGTCTTCGTCGTCGGAGTCGGGCAGCGCACGAGCGACACGTCTCTCCTCCAGACGAACCTGCAGAACTGGTACTCGGACGCCGCGTTCTGGACGGACATGAGCACGTACGTCAGCGACTGGGGACAGGAGGTGTACGGGGACATCCGCAGCCACGCGGTTCCCGGAGCGCCCGAGGAGACGCGCCGCGACTACGCGAACGACTACCTCCAGCACCCGCTCGTGCTCGCCGGCGTCGGGCCGGCGACGATCGAGACCGCCCGCTCGTATCTCCAGACGAGCTACAGCCCTCTTGCCAACGCGGCATGGGAGCGAGAGACGGGCTACGGCTGGACGATGGTGCCGGCCGAGCAGATGGGCGCGTACGTCTCGTCCCAGGTCCATGCGCTCCGCTACTTCAGCGCGACCACCGGGCAGCCGCAGGACCATTGGGGCTTCGCGTGGGCGCCGAGGAATGCCGCCGGCGTGCCCGCCGGGGAGTTCGCCGCGCGGAGCGGCCTCGTGCTCGACCGGCTCGCCGCGGCCATCCGCGACTCCGCCGAGACGACGGATTCGGCCGACCCCGGTAGCGCGGCGTGCGGTCCGCCGGGGCAGAGCCTCAACTGCGCGTTCGACGTCGAGGGCGCGAGCCTGAACGAGGCCTGGAAGTCGTTCCGTACGTGGACGCAGCCCGTGCTCGGCTTCGCCACGGCGCCGCAGACGATCCCGGCCGGATCGGTGTCCGGCTCCGATGAACCTGGCGCTCGTCACCAGCTCGGGGCTGGCGGTGACCACGCCCACCACCCTGGCGGTGACGGTCACCTCGAGCTCGTCCACCGGCACCTTCTCGACGAGCCCGACCGGCCCGTGGTCGCCCACACTCGCCCTCACGATCGCCGCGGGCACGCGGACGACCGTCCCGTTCTACTACCAGGACACGAAGGCAGGAAGTCACACGCTGACGGCGGCAGCCGAGGGTGCAACGAACGGCACGCAGGTCCTGACGGTCCTCCCCGGGCCGATGGTGACCTTCGCGGTCACGCCCGCCGCCGGCCGACGTGCCGGCTCGTGGCTCGCAGAAGCTGGCGGCTGCGGGCACCGACGGCTACGGGAACGTCTTCCCCGTGAGCGCGAGCTGGTCGCTGGAGCCGTCGACGATCGGGACGCTCTCGACTCCGTCGGGGACCGAGTCGACGTTCACCGCCGGACGCGCGCTCGGGCAGGCCACGGTGACGGCGAGCGCGACGAACGGGACCGAGTCGGTGTCGGCCACGGCGATCCTGCGCGTGACGCCCGGCCGCCTCCGCATCGCGTCCATCACCTACCGGGTGCAGCGGCGCGGCGTGCTCGTGAGCCTGTGGGCTCGCGACGCGGCAGGGAAGTCTGTCTCCGATGCGACTGTACTCGGCCTCGTCCGCCGCAACGGACGCGCGTACGTCTCCACGCGTGCCGAGACCGGGCCGGCCGGCCGCACGACCTACCGGATCCCGCTGCCGAAGCTGGGAGGCTGCCTGAGCACGACGGTCAGGCGCGCGTCCGCGGCGGGGTTCGCCTGGGACGGGAAGACCCCGCGCAACCGGATCTGCGTGCCCAAGCCGCGGTAGCGCACCGGCCGCGGACTCGAGAAGGGCCGCCTCCGGGCGGCCCTTCTGCGTTGAGCGCGTCACGCACGACTGAACGGATCGGCTTTGAGCGTTCCTTGAGCGCTCCCTCGCAGTCTGCGTCAGCACACGAGCCGGCAGCTCGATGCCGGCGCCGAGGAACGGAGGTTCCACGATGAAGATCACGAACGGCCGCCCGGTTCTCCTGTCGCTCCTGGTCGCGGTGGGAGTCCTGGTCGTCGCGGCGACGGGGGGCGCTGCGAACGTCACGGGAACCGCTGGCAACGACACGCTCCGCGGAGGCGCGAAGGGGGACGTGCTCTCGGGCAAGGGCGGCAACGACAAGCTCTACGGGCTCGCTGGTAACGACTCGCTCGTCGGCGGGGCCGGGAACGACGTGCTCGTCGGCGGCCCGGGCGCGGACAGGCTCGCCTGCGGTGCGGGCCGCGACACGGCCCGCGGCGACGCCCAGGACAAGGTCGGCAAGGACTGCGAGAAGGTCAGCGGCGTGCCGCGTCCAGT
The DNA here is from genome assembly GCA_963793035.1 of uncultured Actinomycetes bacterium. GTDB lineage: Bacteria > Actinomycetota > Thermoleophilia > Gaiellales > Gaiellaceae > GMQP-bins7. The sequence goes on along the minus strand of CAWBYI010000007.1, from coordinate 673,022 downwards.
GCCGCCGCCGCCACCGCCTCCGCCTGGCCCGCCGCCTCCACCGCCGCCTCCTCCGGCCTCTCCGGTCACGGCAGGCTCGTACCAGGGCCAGACGCAGAACGGGAACTTCGTGTTCCTGACGGTGTCCGGCGATCGGACGTTCACCGGCCTGCGGGTCAACGACCTACCAGCACAGTGCGACACCGGTGGGTACCTGCCCGGCGGCGAGGACTTCGGCGACAGCAGGTTCTCGATCAGGGACGACGGCTCGTTCGATGCGCAAGGGAACTGGGACGGCTCAATCGTCGAAGGCGATATCGAGTTCGTCCACTGGGACGGCAGAGTCGCCGGCCGGTTCGATACGGCGACGACCGTCAGCGGCACCATCGTCATGAACTACGGGTTCAAGTACCAGGGATCGCCGATCCGCTGCTCCTCCGGCGAGATCAGGTGGACGGCGACCCTTCGACCGTGACCTGACCGAAAGACGGCTCGGCCGCCGGCGCGTAATCCTCGTCCGCGCCGGCGGCCTGGCCACTCGGATCAGGGAGCAGCTGGTTCCGCCACCGGCTGCGGCGCGAGTTCGAGCTCGCGGAAGCGGAGCGCGATCGCGGAGAACGACACCGCAGCGAGGGTCATGCCGATGGCGACGAGCGCGAAGAGGGTCGCGACGCCCCAGCGCTCGAGCACCTGGCCGGCCGCCAGGAACCCGAGCGGAGCGGCAAGCGTGTTGATCGAGATCACGGCCGTCATGACCTTGGCGCGCAGGGCGTCAGGCGTCCGTGACGTGAGGACGGCGAAGAACGGCCCGTTGATGAGGGGCGTGAAGAACATCGCGACGAACAGCGAGAGGCCGACCACCGGCCACGGCGGGAGAAACGGAAGCACCCACATCGGCATGATGAAGGCGAGGATCGCGAGGCCGGCGAGCCGCAGCGGCGCGACTTTTCGCACGGCCATCACCGCGACGATGCTCCCTACAACCGCCCCCGCCCCGAGCGCCGCGTAGAACAGACCGGCGATGCGCGAGCTTCCGTCGAACTCCGCGAAGGCGTATACCGGGAGGCCAGCGGACATACCCGACGCGAGGAAGCCGAACGCGACGACGATCACCGCGATCGGGGCGAGGAGGCTGTCTCGGAGGAGGAAGCGGACTCCGTCGAGTACGCCGCCCGCCTGCGCTCCGGCGACGGCCTTGCGCCGGGGGACGAACGTGAGGACGAGGAGGAAGGCGACGAGGTACGACGCGGCATCGACGTAGAGGACGTTCGGCGCGCCGATGAAGGGGATCAGTAGCCCGGCGAGCGCAGGCCCGATGAGCGCAGCGAACGCCGTCCCGCCCTCGATCGCGCTGTTCGCCTGCGACATCCGGCGCTCGTCCTCGCCGACGAGCTCCGGCAGGATGACGCGTTGCGATGCGAAGTACGGCGGCATGAAGCAGCCGAGCAGCGCAACGAGGCCGAGGAGGAGCGGGAAGCTCAGCATGTCGGCCGAGTGGAGAATCGGGATCGAGGCGAGGAGCGGCGCGCGAGCGAAGTCGGCGAGCAGCATCGTGTTCCGCGCCCCCAGCCGCTGCACGAGCATGCCGCTGGGGATGCCGAGGATCGCCATGGGGGCGATCTCGGCCGCCAGGACGAGCGTCATCTTCCCGGGCGAGCCCGTCGTGACGAGCACGAACCACGGGAGCGCGAGGTACGTCATCCGCGTCCCGAGGACGGAGACGATCTCCGCGCTGATGAGCGCGCTGATCGCGGTCTTCTTCACCTGAACCATGTGCGAGAATATAAAACGTCCGTACGGTTTTGTAAAGTGTGATCCGTCGATGCCCAAGATCTCCGAAGAACGCAGGGCCGAAAGGCGCGAGCAGATCCTCGGCGCCGCGCGCCTCTGCTTCGCCGAGCACGGCTACGAAGGCGCGACGGTTTCGCGCCTCGAGGAGGCGACCGGCCTCTCCCGTGGCGCGATCTTCAACTACTTCCCCTCCAAGGAGGAGCTCTTCATCGAACTGGCGGTGGAGGACTCGCGACGCCTCTCCGACCTGTGGGTGAACCAGGGGCTCGCCGCGGTCGTCGGCGAGGTGCTCGAGCTCGACCCCGCCTGGCTCGGCGTCTACCTCGAGCTCGTCCGGCGCGTGCGCACGGACCCGGAGTTCCACCGGCGCATCGACGAGCGCCAGGAAGAGGTCGTGCCGGTCAACCGCGCCCGGATCGAGGATGCACAGCGAACGGGCGAGTTCAGGGACGATATCGAGGCCCGGGACATCGGGAGATTCGTGAACCTCGTCCTCAACGGGCTCGCGCTCGCGCGGGCAAGCGGCGACGAGATGCCTCCCGCCGACCTTGTGGTCAGGCTGCTAGACGACGCCGTCGGCGGCAGTAAGGTCCGGTCGCGCTAGGTGCTGCGGAGCTCATCGCCGTACACGCGCTTGTAGAGCCGAGCGAGCTCCAGGACGCGGCTCACGTACTCGCGGGTCTCCGGGAACGCGATGCCCGCGCCGGTGCGCTGCCACTCGTCCACGTTTCCCTGACCCGCGTGGTACGCGGCAAGGGCGAGGCGCATGTCGCCGTACTGCTCGTACAGGTGCTCGAGGTACCAGGTGCCGTAGCGGACGTTGATGTCCGGATCGCGCAGGTCGGCGACGACGAACTCGGAGCCGCCCGTGCGGAGCGCGATGCCCTCGGCCGTGTCGGGGAGGAGCTGCATGAGCCCGATCGCCCCCGCCTCGGACTCGGCGTTCGGATCGAATCGGCTCTCGACGTAGACGACCGCGGCGACGAGGGCGGGGTCGAGGTCGTGGTTCCCGCCGTGCGTACGGAGGATCTGCTCGTACTCGAGTGGGTAGCGCGTCCGCAGGTACCAGTCGGGCTCCGCCTGGACCACCCACGCGCCAACCGCGGCCACGGCCAGGACGAGGAAGGCTGCCAGGGTCAGGATCCGCACGAAATCAGCTCCTGGAGGCGGTCCCCGAGCCAAGTGTCAATTTGACACTTGGCTACTCGCCGCCTGGTTCGGGCGTCGCCTCCGCGGTCAGGGTAGCCATCACGCCTGCGACCCACGCGTCGAGCTCGTCCGGCGTCCCGGTGTTCGCGTACACGAAGTCGGCCCGCTTCGCCTTCTCGCGGTCGGGCAGCAGGCGCGACTCGCGATCGTCCTTCCGACCGCCACGACGCGCCTCGCGAAGCTGGCGCGGGGCGGTGACGACGACCACCTTGTCGAAGCGCGACTCGCCGCCGACCTCGTACAGGAGCGGCACCTCGGTCACGCACACCAGCGGCGGGTTCGGCAGCCTGCCGAGCTGCTCCCGCCACTCGAGGTACTCGCGCGAGACGAGCGGGTGCAGGAGCTTCTCGAGCCAGTCGAGCGCCTCGCGGTCGCGGAAGACGCGGACGCCGATTCGCTCGCGGTCGGGCGCACCGTTCTCACCGAGGATCTCCTCGCCGAAGCGCTCGAGCAAAGCCTGCTTGACGTCCGGATCGGAGTTCAGGAGGTGGTGGACGATCTCGTCGCTCGACACCGTGGCGGCGCCGTGGCGGCGGAACGAGTCGAGCGCCGCGCTCTTGCCGGCCCCGATGCCACCCGTGATGGCGACCGCCAGCGGCCGCGCCTCGCGGTCCGGCGCCACCAGATCCGGCTCCTTACGAGTCGGACTGCTGGGGCGAGTCAGCTTCGGGCTCGACCGACGAGGCGGCGTGCGCGACCGTGTCGGCATCCGCCTCGACCGAGACGTCGTCGGCCTCAGGCTCGGAGGGCTCCTCGGCCGGCTCGTCCTCGGCGGGCTCGTCCTCGACCTGCTCGACCTCGGCAGAGTCCTCGACGAGCGCCTCTGCGACCGGCGCGTCGCCGGACTCCTCCACGGGCTCGCCCGCCTCGACCTCTTCGACGACCGGCGCGTCCCCGGACTCCTCAACGGGCTCGCCCGCCTCGGGTGCCTCGGGCGCCTCGGCGACCAACTCGTCGCCGGACTCCTCAACGGGCTCGCCCGCCTCGGGCGTCTCGGCGACCAACTCGTCGCCGGACTCCTCTACGGGCTCGCCTGCCTCGACCTCCTCCACGACCTCCTCGGCGGCCACCGCGGCGGCTCCGGAGGGGAAGGCCTCCTCGCTCAGCTTGAGGTCGGGCGTCTCGTGCACGGACTCGGCGCCGTCCGCGCGCGGGACGGGCTGCTCGCCCTCCTCGACGCGCTTCAGCGACAGCGATAGGCGGCGTCGGTCCCCGTCGATCTCGAGCACGCGCACGTTCACGGCCTGGCCCTGCTGGACGACCTCGCGCGGGTTCTCGACGTGGTGCGCCGCGAGCTCGGAGATGTGCACGAGGCCCTCGACGCCCGGGAGGATCTCGACGAACGCACCGAACGTGACGACCTTCGCCACGCGGCCCTCGACGACGTCGCCCTCGTGGTAGTGGTCGAGCACCTGCTGCCAGGGATCGCTCTGCGTCTGCTTGAGGCCGAGCGAGATCCGCTGGCGGTCGCGGTCGATGTCGAGCACCTTGACCTTGACCGTCTGCCCGATGTCGAGCACCTCCGACGGGTGGTTCACGTGGCTCCAGGAGAGCTCCGAGATGTGGATCAGCCCGTCCATGCCGTCGAGGTCGACGAACGCGCCGAAGTCGACGATGTTGGAAATCTGCCCCTCGATGACGTCGCCCGGGTTCAGGCGGTCGAGGATGGCCTGCCGCATCTCCTTGCGCTCGTCCTCGAGGACGGCGCGACGGGAGAGCACGACGTTGTTCCGCGAGCGGTTCAGCTCGATGACCTTGCAGCGCAACTCGCGGCCCAGGAACTCGTCGAGGTCCTGGACGCGCCGGATGTCGACGAGCGACGCGGGCAGGAAGCCGCGAACGCCGAGATCGAGGATGAGGCCGCCCTTGACGACCTCGATGACCCGGCCGTTCACCGGCTCGCCGCTCTCCGCGGCCGCCTCGATCGCCTTCCAGGCGAGCTCGAAGCGGGCGCGCTTCTTCGAGAGGATCAGACGACCCTCGGCGTCCTCCTTCGTGAGCACGAGCGCGTCGATCTCCTCGCCCACCGCGACCTCGTCCGCGGGGTTGACCGCGCGGCGGATCGTGAGCTCGGCGACGGGGATGACGCCCTCCGACTTGTAGCCGATGTCGACGAGGACCTCGTCCTTGTCCACCCGCACGACCGTGCCGTGGACGACCTCACCCTCGTTGATCTCGGGAAAGGCAGCGTCGTAATCCGGGACCAGCTCCCCATCGGGGCCGGCAATCCAAACTCCCTCTTCGACGGCGGTCGGCTTCTCGGCGGTGTCGTTGGCCATTCTGAGCCGCGGAGTATAGCCAGCTTGTGGAAAAGCTCCTGCTCAGCCGTCAGGAACGTCGTGTGGCGACCCACCACTGGTTGCCCCAGCGGTCGTCGAACGCAGCGCGGTGGTCGCCGAAGCTCGTGTCGTGCGGCTCCGCGGCGGTTGTTGCGCCCTCCGCAAGAGCCCGTTCGTAGATCGCGTCAGCGTCTTCGACGTACACATGGAGCATCGCCGGGAACGTGCTGCCGCCGCCCTCGCCGACCATGAGCACCGAGTCGCCGAGCTCGAGCTCGGCGTGCAAGCCGCCCGCCTCTCCGACCATGCGCTGCCGTACCTCGGTGCCGAAGACGGTCGACACGAACGAAAGCAGGCCCTCGGCGTCTTCGGCGAGAAGGTACGGACTGAGCGTGCGATAGCCGTCTGGGACGCCCGGAAGTGTCACGCCTTCGCTTCGGCCCAGTCATCGCCCACGCCGATGTCCACGGCGAGCGGCGGGTCGAGCGGGTACGCGCCCGTCATCTCCTCGCGCACGAGCTCCTTCACGGCGCTGATCTCGGTCTCCGGCACCTCGAGCAGGAGCTCGTCGTGGACCTGGAGCACGAGCCGCGCGCCTCTCCCCTCGTCCCGGAGCCGGCGGTGGATCGCGACCATCGCCACCTTGATGATGTCCGCGTTCGAGCCCTGCATGACGAAGTTCACCGCCACCCGCTCGCCGAAGCCGCGGGTCTGGCGGTTGGACGCGCGCAGCTCGGGCACGGGGCGGCGGCGCCCGAGCAGGCTGCTCGCGTACCCGTCCTCCGCGGTCTGCGTGATCGTTCGGGCGATGAACGCCTGCACGCGCGGGAAGCGGGCGAGGTACGCGTCGATGTAGGCCTGCGCCTGCTCCTTCGGGATGTCGAGGTTCTCCGAGAGCCCGAACGCCGAGATCCCGTAGACGATCCCGAAGTTGATCATCTTCGCGATCGCGCGCTCGTTCGTCGTGAGCGTCCTCGGGTCCTTGCCGAGCACCTCCGCAGCCGTCGCGGTGTGGATGTCCTCCCCACGGAGGAAGGCCTCGCGCAGCTTCGGCTCGCCCGAGACGTGCGCGAGGATGCGGAGCTCGATCTGCGAGTAGTCGGCCGACAGCAGGCGGCTTCCCGGCTCCGCGACGAACGCCGAGCGGATCTCCCGGCCGAGGTCGGTGCGGATCGGGATCGACTGCAGGTTCGGGTTGGACGTGGAGAGCCGGCCGGTCGCCGCGACCGCCTGGTTGATGGTCGTGTGCAGGCGCCCGTCCTCGCCGATCAACGTCGGTAGCGGTTCGAGGTAGGTGTTCAGGAGCTTGGAGAGCTCGCGCCACTCCTCGATCACCGGAACGATCTCGTGGTCGCCGCGGATCGCGCGCAGCACCTTGCCGTCCGTCGAGTAGCCGGTCTTCCCCTTGCGGCCCGGCGTGAGCTCGAGCTTCTCGAAGAGGATGCGGCCGAGCTGCATCGGCGACCCGATCACGAACTCCTCGCCGGCGAGGTCGTACGCCCGCGCCTCCAGCTCCTCCACCCGATCGCGGAGGCGGGCCGTGATCTCGCCCATCCGGTACGTGTCGATGCGGACGCCCGCCATCTCCATCGCCGCGAGCACCTCGGTGAGCGGGAGCTCGACCTCGTCGTAGAGCCGCTCGAGACCGCGCTCTCGGACACGCTCGCGGAGGATCGGCGCGAGGCGGCGCGAGGCTTCCGCACGTCGGACGAGTGCGGCCGTCTCCTCCTCCGCGGGCGGGTCGGGCTCGAGCTCGACGCCCTGCTCCGCGGCCAGGTCCTCAGGCAGGTACTCGGCGCGGCCCGGGTCGATCAGGTACGCCGCGAGCATCGTGTCGTCGGCGGCGTGAACGCGCAACGACTTCGCGTCGTGGGCGGCGAGCCTCGCCTTCGGGCCTTGTGGCAATTTGCCACTGGGGCGCGGGGCGACGATCACGTCGCCCGCCTCGCTCGCGACCGCAACCCGGTCGGCGTCGGCGGCCAGGCCGAGCCGCCCCTCCAGCTTCGGGAGCTCTCCCTCGCGCCACGCGACCGACTGCGTCTCCACCTTCGGGAGCTCCGCCGCGGGGAGCGCCTCGTCGAGCGTGTCGACGCGGCTCAACAGCCCACGGAACTCGAAGCGGCGGAAGATCTCCTTGAGGGTCGAGCGATCCGGCGGACGGGAGACGAGCTCGGTCGGATCGACGCCCAGTTCCAGGTCGCGGCGCATCGTCGCGAGCACCTTCGAGGCGCGGGCCTGGTCGGCGTGCTCGAGGATGTTCTTCCGGCGTGCGGGCGAGAGCTCGTCCGCGTGCTCGATGACCTCTTCCAGCGAGCCGTACTGGGCAACGAGCTGTCCGGCGGTCTTGTCGCCGATGCCGGGAACGCCCGGGATGTTGTCGCTCGTGTCGCCCTTGAGGCCGATGAAGTCGGGCACCTGGTCCGGCCGCACGCCGTAGCGCAGCTCGACGCGCTCCGGCGTGTAGACGTGGACCTCGGCGACGCCGCGCGGCGTCATCATCAGGCAGATGTTCTCCGAGCAGAGCTGGAAGGCGTCGCGGTCGGTGGAGACGACGCACGTCTTCACGCCCGCCTCGTCCGCAGCCGTCGCGATCGTCGCGATCACGTCGTCCGCCTCCCAGCCCTCGAACTCGAGGTTCTGGTACCCGAAGGCCTCGACGATCGGCCGGAAGTGCGGGAACTGCTCGCGCAGCAGGTCCGGCATCGGCCGCCGCTCGGACTTGTAGTCCGCGGAGATCTCGGTGCGGTGCACGGGCCTCGTGTCCCAGGCGACCGCGACCCCGCGCGGCTTGTAGTCGGAGAGGAGCTTGAAGAGCATGTTCGTGAAGCCGAGGAGCGCGTTCGTCGGCTGCCCCTCGGTCGTCTGCAGCTCTTCGGGCAGGGCGAAGAACGCGCGATACGCGAGGTTGTTGCCGTCGACGAGGAAGAGCTCCGTGTCCTGAACGGGCGCGTCGTCGAGCTCCAGCTCCTCGCCCGTGATGGTCTTCGGGCTCACGCTGCAACGGTATCGTCCCCCACCGCTTGCGTCGCGTACCGCTGCTCTCGGGCTCTCGCCTCGTTCTCGTCCCGGTGGCCGACGACGACGTCGTCCTTCGTCCGCCCCCGCCGCCCGAGCAGGTGGTCGACGTCCGTGCGGCCGTGCGGGACGCGCTGCGCTTCCCGCTCTCGGGGCCGAACCTCGCCGCGGCGGCACGCCGGGGAGGGCGTGCGACGATCGTCGTCGAGCCGCCCGCACTCCCGGTTCCGAGCGTGCCGAACGACCCGCGCGCCGCGGCGCTCGCGGCGCTCGTCCGCGAGCTCGAGACCTGCGGCATCCCGGACGAGCGGCAGACGATGGTCGTCGCGACGGGTCTTGGCCGGCGCTCCGGCGTCCGCGACCTCGCGCGCCTGCTCCTGCCGCCGACGCTCGCCCGCTCGTTCCGCGGAACGGTGCTCGTCCACGACGCCGAGTCCCCGGACCTCGTGACCGTCGTCGAGGGACCCGATCCCGTTCGCGTCAACCCCGCCGTCGTCGACTCCGACGTCACGATCGTCCTCGGCGCCGCGGAGACGGTCCTCCACGGCGGGCCGGGCACGCTGCTCGCAGCCGCCGACGCGCGGACGATCCGCCGCATCGCGTCCGTGGACTCGCTCCTCGAGGCTGCGGGAGAGCCGGAGTGGGAGCTCGCGCGCGCCGTGGAGTCCGTGATCTCGAAGCACACGACCCTGATCGGCGTCTCGCTCGTGCTCGACCTGCCGCGGCTCACCGGCACGTATCGGGGCTACCCGGAGGCGCTCGACGTGGTCGAGCGGCTCGCCCGATCTCCGTTCCGGACCCTCCACTCTGCGCTGCCGGACGTGCTCCGGCGCGCGGTGCTCGAGCGCCAGAGCAGGCGACTGACGGCGACGGCGGCGTACGCCGGCGGTCCGTCCGTCGCCCACGCCGAGGCACTCCTCCGCGGCGTCGCGCTGAGGGACACGGCGGTCGAGGAGCCGCTCGACGCGCTCGTCGTCGGGGTGCCGTGGACGGGCCTCGAGTTCCCTCGGGAGCCCGTGAACCCGGTTACCGCGGCCGCCCTCGCCCTCGGGGTGGCGCTCCGGCTGCGCCGCGACGCGTTCCCGATCAGGCCGGGAGGGACGCTCGTGCTCGTCCATCCGCTTCGCCGCACCTTCGCGTCGGGGACGCAGGCGCCGTACGCGACGATGTTCCGCGCGCTGCGTGACGTGCACGACGACGAAGGGCTCGCCGCTGCCGAGGCGGCGGCCGCAACGGACGAGCGCGCCCTCGACGAGTATCGCGACGGCTCCGCCTGCCACCCGCTGCTGCCCTTCGCGGACTGGGCGAGCTGTCAGCCGGCGCTCTCGCAGCTCGGCCGCGTGATCGTCGCCGGCTGCCGCGACGCGGCGGCCGCGCGCACGCTCGGCTTCGTGCCGAGCCACGGGATCGGCAGCGCCCTCGAGATGGCGCACGGAGTCGCGGGCGGACGCGGCCGGCTCGGGATCCTGCTCGCGCCGCCGTATCCGGCGCTCGTCGTCGGCTGAGCTACACGCCGAGGTACGTCTCGCGTACCTTCTCGTTCGTCCGCAGGTCGGCGGCCGGGCCCTCGAGAGGAATCCGCCCTGTCTCCATGACGTACCCGCGGTGCGCGACGTCGAGCGCCATGAGCGCGTTCTGCTCGACGAGGAGCACGGGCGTCCCCTGCTTGTTGACCTCGACGACGGTCTCGAAGATGCGCTCCACGAAGATCGGCGCGAGGCCCATGGACGGCTCGTCCAGTAGAAGTAGCTTCGGTCGCGCCATCAGCGCCCGCCCGATCGCACACATCTGCTGCTCGCCACCCGACATGGTCCCCGCCTTCTGCGTGCGCCGCTCCTTGAGCCGCGGGAAGAGCGTGAACACGCGCTCCATGTCCTCGGCGAAGTTCTCCTTGTCGCTCCGCTGGAACGCGCCCATCTCGAGGTTCTCGGTGACGCTCATGCGCGGGAACAGCCGCCTGCCCTCCGGGCTCTGTGAGATGCCGCGCTTCACGACCGTGTGCGGCGCAGCGCCCGTGATGTCGTCCCCCTGGAACCGGATAGCTCCCTGCCGCGGCTTGTTGATGCCGTTGATCGCCCGCAGCGTGGTGGACTTCCCTGCACCGTTCGCGCCGATGAGGGTCACGATCTCGCCCGCCCGGACGTTGAGCGAGACCCCCTTCAACGCGTGGATCGCGCCGTAGTAGACGTGCACGTCCTGGAGCTCGATGACCGGGCTTGCGCTCGTGGCCTGCTCGCTCATGCCGTCGCTCCGGAGCCGAGGTACGCCTCGATCACGCGCTCGTCGGCCTGGATCTCGGCCGGCGTCCCCTCGGCGATCTTCGCTCCGTACTCGAGCACCGTGATGCGCTCGGAGACGCCCATGACGACCTTCATGTCGTGCTCGATGAGGAGCACGGTCAGACCCTTCTCGTCCCGCAGCCGGCGCACGAAGGCGGTGAACTCCGCGGTCTCCTGCGGGTTCATCCCCGCGGTCGGCTCGTCGAGGAGGATCAGCTTCGGGTCGGTCGCGAGCGCGCGCGCTACCTCGAGCCGGCGCTGGTCTCCGTACGAGAGCGTCCCCGCGTACTCCTCGTGGCGCCGCGGGATCCCGCAGTACCTGAGCAGCTCACGGGCCCTTTCGCGTGCCTCGTTCTCCTCGCGCTTGACCCTCGGCGTCCGCAGGATCGACCCCAAGATGCCGCCCTTGAGCCGGCAGTGCATCCCGACGAGGACGTTCTCGAGGGCCGTCATCTGCGCGAACAGCCGGATGTTCTGGAACGTGCGCCCGATGCCGAGCTCGACGATCGCGTGCGGAGGCTTGCCGACCACCTCGACCCCGTCGAACTCGATCGAGCCCGACGTCGGGACGTACACGCCCGTGATCTGGTTGAAGAACGTCGTCTTGCCTGCGCCGTTCGGGCCGATCAGCGCCACAATCGACCCCTTCGGGATCGTGAAGTCGACGTCGTCGGTCGCGACGAGCCCGCCGAACTCCTTGCGAACGGCCTCGGCGACGAGCAGGTTGTCGCGAACGGCGGCCATCAGTCGTCCGACGGGTCTCGATCCGTGAGCGTGCCCTCCGTCTGGACGTCGTAGAACGGCGTGTCGTGGACGCCCTCTTCCAGCTCGATCTTGTGCCTGCGTTCGGGAATTAAGCCCGTCGGGCGGAAGAGCATCATCGCGACGATGATCGCGCCGTAGATGCCGAACTGGTACTTCGTGGGATCGAAGTCGACGCCCGCGTCCTGCACCTTCGACCCGATCGTCGCCAGCCCCTCGATGTTGAGGTAGCCGAGGATCATGCCGCCGACGAAGACGCCCCAGATGCTGCCCATCCCGCCGAGGATGACCATGCAGAGCAGGAAGATCGAGAAGTTGAAGAAGAAGTCCGCGGGGAAAGCACCCGCCTTGTAGCTCGCGTAGAACGCGCCCGCGACCCCGCCGAAGAAGGCTCCGATCGCATACGACCAGGTCTTCGTCCGCATGAGCGGGACGCCCATGGCCGCTGCAGCCGTCTCGTCCTCGCGAATCGCGATCCACGCCCGGCCGAGCCGGGAGTCCCGAAGCCGGATGCAGCAGAAGACGGTGAAGAGGAGGAGCGCAATGGCGGTCCAGTAGTAGAGGTCGTCCTTGTTGTCCTGCTCCCGGAAGACGAACGAGCCGAATGCCAGTGAGTCGATCGGCGCGATCCCGAAGGTTCCGTTGGTGAGATCGAAGCCGCCGAGCGAATCGGCGTTGCGGACGAACTGCGGGACGATCTCCCCGAAGCCGAGGGTCACGATCGCGAGGTAGTCACCCCGCAGCCGCAGCGTGGGCAGGCCGATGATGATGCCGACGAGCAGCGTGAACGCTCCGGCGAGGGCGAGGATGAGCCACATGGAGATGTGGATGCCGACCTGGTCGCTGTCCTTCCCGGAGAGGAAGTGGAACGAGATCTGCTCGAACTGGAGCGACGCCAACCACCCGGCGACGTACGCACCCGCGGCGTAGAACGCGACGTAACCGAGGTCGAGGAGCCCCGCGTAGCCGACGACGACGTTCAGGCCGAGCGCCATCATCGTGAACGTGAGCATGATCACCATCGACCCGGTGCGCGGCACGAAGTCGCCGATGAGCGGCAGGTCCTGGAGCATGTCGACGATGAACGGGTAGATCAAGCCGAAGAGGATCAGGCCGCCCGCGAGCCACCAGGTGCGATCCGTCCGGGCGCGGGCGGCAAACGACTGCACGGCCTCGCTCATGGCGAGATCACGCCCCCTCCGGGTCCGCTCCCCGAGGATGCCCTGCGGCCTGAAGACCAGCACCGCGATCAGGATTCCGAAGACGATGGACCGGGTCCAGTCGCCGCCCGGCGTCCCGTCGAGGCCCTCGTTGAACGCCTGCACGCATCCGATCACCATCGCTCCGAGCACGGCGCCGGTCAGATTCCCGATGCCCCCGAGCACGGCGGCGGTGAACGCGATGAGCCCGAGCTCGAAGCCCGTGTCGTAGCGCATGTTGAATTGGAGGAGATAGACGAGCCCGGCGACCGCCGCGAGCGCGCCCGCGAGGAAGAACGTCACTGAGATCGTCCGGTTGACGTTGATGCCCATCATCGCCGAGGCCTCCCGGTCCTGGGCCACGGCCCGCATCGCCTTGCCCTGACGTGTCGAGCGCACGAACCACGTGAGGACGAGGAGCACGGGGATCACGATCAGGAACACGGCGAGCTTGTTCCACTGGATGACGACGCCGCCGATCGAGATTGCCTCGGTGCGCGGGATGAAGTTCGGGACGGACTCGAAGTCCACGCCGTAAATCGCCAGCGAGACGTTCTGCACGATGAACGACACGCCGACGGCCGTGATCAGGGGCGCGAGCCGGGGAGCGTTGCGGAGCGGTTTGTAGGCGACGCGCTCGATCGTCGCGTTGACAACGGCGAACAGAGGGATCGTCACCGCGAGCGTCACGAGCAGCCCGAGGACGATCACGATCGCGCTCGAGCCCTCGTCCAGGCCGAGCACGGAGACGATCATCGTGCTCGCAACGAGCCCGGAGAGGGCGAAGACGTCGCCGTGGGCGAAGTTGATGAGCTGGAGGATCCCGTAGACGAGCGTGTACCCGAGCGCGACGAGCCCGTAGATCGCGCCGTTCGTCACGCCGATCACGGCGACGTTGAGGAAACGCGTCGGGTCCTCGAAGAACTTGACGAGGAGCCAAACGATGGCCCCGCCGAGGAGAAGGAGTCCGATGATGTCGATCAGGCTTGAAGCCCGGACCCGCTGGAGCGCGGCTGCCGCCGTGGCCATAGGAGGGCGACTCTAAACGTGACGAGGTGGGAGGGCAATGCCCTCCCACCTCGCTGAGCACCTACGGTTCTAGGCTGCGCCCGCCGCCGTGACCGTCTCGGTCTGCGGTGAGAACGAGTCGGCGGTCTCGAGCTTGTCGGTCGCCACGTACATCGTGAAGCCGACAACTGCGCCCGCTGCATCCTGCGGGTCGCCGTTCTCGTTGAACGAGAACGAGCCGAGGAGGCCGTCCGTGACCTCGGCGCCGAACATGTTCTCGATCACCGAGGTGCGGCTGCCATCGGAGTCCGCGATGGCATCGAGCACGATCTGCGCCGACTGAGCGCCGTAGATCGCGTACGGGTCGATCGCCTTGCCGGCGAGCGGCCCGGCCTGCAGCGCGTCCGCGAACTCCCTGGCGGGACCTGCGAACTCGTCGATCGGCACACCTGCAACGGACATGAACATGCCCCTGGAAGCAGGCCCTGACTCGTCGATCGTCGCCTGGGTCGTAAAGCCGTCGGGCGCGTAGAGCTTCACTGCGCCGTCGTTCGGCCCGAGCACTGCGACCTTGTCCTTGATCACCTGTGCGCCGTTCTCGTCGATGAGGCCGCCGAGGAACACCGCGTCGGCACCGCTGTTCTTGATCTTCCCCATGAGCGCCTCGTAGCTCGACGCCTTGGGATCCCACGCCTCGAAGCCGGCGATCTCGATACCGACGGACTCCGCGGCCTTGCGGAAGGTCGTCGCGACGCCGAGACCGTACGCCTCCTTGTCGTTCAGGATGTAGATGTTCTTCGTGCCCTCCTTCTTGGCGAACTCGGCCACGAACGCACCCTGGTAGTCGTCAGCAGGCGCGACGCGGGCGTAGTTCCGCGTTCCCTGCGGGTAGTACTTGTCGGGCTCGGAGGCATCGCACCCGCCCGGCAGGTTGACCGTCAGGCACGGGTACGTGTTCGCGGGGGACATCATCGCGATGCCGCCGTCAGGTGCGGCGTTCAGCAGCGGGATGATGATCTGTGCGCATCCCGAGTTGAACGTCCCGATGACCGCGATCACCGCGTCGTTGGACGCATACGCGTTGCCGTTCTGCGAGCACTTGCCCGAGTCCCACTTCGCGGCCTGCGCGGTCGCGTCGTCACAGGACTGGAACCCGATGTTGTAGTCGCCGGCCTTCCAGCTGCGCTGGTCGAGCTCGTACCGGATTGCCGCGACGATCTGCTCGGTCTGCGTGCGCGACGAGCCCTGGAGCGGGAAGTCGGAGGCGAGGATGTAATCCGGATCTCCTTCGCCCTCGAACTCGAGCCCCGTACACGACGACGACGGAAGGGCCTCCACGTCCCCGCCGCCATCGTCACCACCGCCGCAGCCGGTCGCGGCGAGAGCGAGAGCTGCGATGAGCAGCGCGAACGCGACGAGCGCGCTTCGCTTTCTCACACTCAACACTGTCCTCCTAACTATTGATTGCGCAGATGCACACCGGGGGAAGCCGGCGTCCCGGCAGTATCCGCGCTTGCGCCGCGCGGCGCAAATGAGAGCGGTCGGCCCGAGGCGCGGTTCATGCCGGAGGTGGGGATCGAACCCACACGTCCCAGGGGACACAGGATTTTGAGTCCTGCGCGTCTGCCAGTTCCGCCACTCCGGCGCGTTCGGATCGTAGCCCCGCACGAGGCGGGGAGCTCTAGCCGAAGAACGTGCGCGCCACCTCGTACCACGCAGGTGACACCGTCTTCAGCTCACGGGTCGCCTCCTCGAGCGAGATGTCCACGACCTCGTCGCCCTGGAGCGCGGCCATGCGACCGAAGCGCCCGGCGTCCACGAGGTTCGCCGCCTCGAGGCCGAACCGCGTCGCAAGCACGCGGTCACGGGGCGTCGGTGTCCCGCCGCGCTGCACGTGGCCCAGAACCGTGACCCGGGTCTCGAAGCCCGTGCGCTCCTCGATCTCCCGCGCGAGCGCGCCGCCGATCCCGCCGAGCACGACGTGGCCGAAGTCGTCGCTCTGACGCGCCTCGCCCGCGACGAGGCGCCGCTCTCCCGACTGGAACGCCAGCTCGTAGCCCTCGCTCACCACGACGATCGAGAAGTTCTTGCCGGTCGAGTGCCGCTTCAGGAGCTCCTGACACGCGTCCTCGACGGTGATCGGCTGCTCCGGGATGAGGATGACGTCCGCACCGCCGGCGATGCCGCTCATGAGCGCGATCCAGCCCGTGTGCCGGCCCATGACCTCGACGACCATCACGCGGTTGTGGGACTCGGCGGTCGAGTGAAGGCGGTCGATCGCCTCGGTCGCGATCGTCACCGCCGTGTCGAAGCCGAACGTGTAGTCGGTCCCGGCGAGATCGTTGTCGATCGTCTTCGGGACTCCCACGACGGGAAACTCGTGCTCGCGGTAGAGCCGGGCGGCGACTCCGAGCGTGTCCTCGCCGCCGATCGCCACGAGGGCGTCGAGGCGCGCCTCGGCGAAGTTGCGCAGCACCGCTTCCACCCCGTCGTCGACCTTGTACGGGTTGGTGCGTGTCGTCCCCAGGATCGTCCCGCCGCGGGGGAGGATCCCCGAGACCTCACGTCGTCCCAGGGGTTCGAACACGCCCTCCGTCAGACCCCTCCAGCCGTCGCGGACGCCCACGCACTCGTGCCCTCGATCGGTCGCGCGGCGAACGACGGCGCGGATCACCGCGTTGAGCCCAGGGCAATCGCCACCTCCGGTGAGGATCCCGATCCTCATCGCGGTCGGCTCAGACCTCTGGAGGCTCGGCCGGGACGAGCGCCGCGACGTCGCGCGACGTCACGAGCACGGCATCGACGCCCGCTCGCTCCAGCTCCGCGACCTCGTCCGCGGACGCGTCGCGCAGCTCGGCGATCGCGAGCTTCCCGGCGGGGACGTCGTGCAGCAGCGCGAGCAGCGACTCCAGGGCGTCCTCGTCGGACCCCGGCTCGGTGCTGAGCAGGAAGACCTCCGGGTCGAGCTCCTCGAGGGCGCGCTCGAGGTCGTCCGCGGCCGCCACGCGAACCACGCAGTCGAACCCCAGGCCCCGGGCGCGATCCCACGCCTCGGCATCCGGAGGGATGACGACCGCGTCGGCCGTCGCACCGGCAGTCCCGACCGGGTTCTCGAGGAGAAGCACGGGGAGCTGCGACCCGCCGCGGAGATCCGTCGCGCCACGCGCGACCGCGAGCGCGTCCGCGCCCTGCAGCTCCGCGGCTGCGGCCTCGCTGCCGTCCGCGACCTCGACGAGTACCGAGATGCCGTCGCCTTCGGCTATCGCCTGACTCAACCTGCTCACCCCGGCGGATGCTACTCAGCTAGCCGAGGTGCGCGCTCGGACGTCTAGGGTGCGCGAAATGCGTGTTCCCGCCGTCGTGCTCGCGCTGCTCCTGATCCTGAGCGGCGCCGCGGCCGCGAGGACGATCGAGGGAACGAACCGGAGCGACCGGCTCGTGGGAACGCCGCGCGCCGACGTGCTGCTCGGCCGCGGCGGCGCTGACCGGCTGACCGCGCTCGCCGGCGCCGACTTCCTGAACGGCGGGCCCGGCCGCGACCGCCTCGTCGCCGGGCTTGGGGTCGACCGGATCTCGGCCGAGTACGACGGCGCCCGGGACACCGTCAGCTGCGGCGCCGGGCTCGACGTCGTGAACGCCGACCTGCCCGACGTCGTCGCGCCCGACTGCGAGCTCGTCGGGAGGCGGCTCTCCCGCGATCCGTACACGACGACGACCGGCCAGCACGAGACGGAGGTCGAGCCGGACAGCCTCACCGTCGGAAGGACGACCGTGGTCACGTACCAGGTCGGCCGCCGCGTCGACGGCGGCGCGGACAACATCGGGTTCGCGGTCTCGAGCGACGACGGACGCACCTGGCGGAGCGGGCTCCTTCCGGGCCTCACGCAGCAGAGCGTGCCCGCGGGCCCGCACGTGCGCGCGAGCGATCCAGTCGTCGCGTACGACGCGGCGACCCGAACGTGGCTCATCTCCACGCTCGCGATCCAGAACCAGATCACGCGCCTCACGATCAGCCGCTCGAGCGACGGCTTCACGTGGGGCAACCCGGTGATCGCGATCGAGGGCGCCTCGTCGAGCGGCGTGGTCTTCGACAAGAACTGGGCCGTCTGCGACAACGGCGCCGCCAGTCCGAGACGCGGACGCTGCTACCTCGTCTACACGGACACCGTCCGCGACGGGAGCCTCGCGGTGCTGACGTCGACCGACGGCGGCGTCAGCTGGTCGGCTCCGGTCGCCATCGCGGTCACCGATGCCGTCGGCGCGTTCCCGGTCGTCCGGCCGACGGGCGACCTCGTCGTGATCTTCAACTGGGGCGGGAGGCGAATCGGCTCGTCGGTCTCGCGCGACGGAGGCCTGAGCTTCGGGGCCGCGGTGCAGGTCGCGGAGATCCAGGTGAGCTCGATTCGCGACCTTCGCTTCTTCCCGCTGCCCTCCGCCGACGTCGATCCCTCCGGCCGGGTGTGGGTGACGTGGCACGACTGCCGCTTCGACCCCGGGTGCGACGTCAACAGCGTGCTCGTCGCGACGTCGGCGGACGGCACCTCGTGGAGCGCTCCGGTCGCGATCACCTCCCGCAGGGACGCGTTCATCCCGGCGATCGGCATCCATCCACGAACCGGGCGCGTCGCCGTCGCCTACTACGTCGTCCGTCCCGGCGGGATCGACGCCGAGCTCGTCGAGTCCCCCGGAGGCACGAACCGCTTCGCTGCCCCGCGCCGCCTCTCCGCCCAGAGCATGCAAGCCCAGTGGCTGCCGAACACCGTCTCGGGGCGCATGCTCGCCGACTACATCTCCGTGCACTACGCCGGCAACCGGGCGCTCGTGGCGTGGGTGCTTGCGTCGGAGCCGGTGGCGTCGCGCTTTCGCCAGGCCGTGTACGCGACCCGCGGCTAGCGGGCGCCTGGGCCGGGCTAGAGCCCTATCGGGTGCCAGACGGTCTTGAGCTCGAGGAACGACTCGATCTCCCACGGGCTCTGCGCGTCGGCCGTGGAGCGGACGACCCGCTTCACGTTGTCTGCTGCCAGCCGCTCGAGCTCCGCGACGTCGCCGTTCGCACCGGTGAGATCGATCGCGTTCACGTCCATGTGCGCGGCGAGCCAGGGTGCGAGCTCCTCGCGGAAGCCCGTGAGGATGTTGACGGCGCCCCCCGGCACGTCGGAGGTCGCAAGCGCCTCCGCGAGCTCGATCGCCGCCAGCGGGTGCTCCTCGGACGCGACCGCGACGACGGCGTTCCCGCCGACGAGCGGCGGGAGGATGCGCGAGACGATGCCGGCGAGCGGCGGCTCGAGGGGCGCGAGCACGGCCACGACGCCGGTGGGCTCCGGCACGGTGAAGTCGAAGTAGGGGCCTGCGACGGGATTCGAGCCGCCGAGGACCTGCGGCGAGCTTGTCCGACCAGCCCGCGTACCAGACGACGCGGTCGATCGCGGCCTCGACCTCCTTGCGGCCGCTGCAGACGGCGGCGAGGTCGGTCGCGCGCGCCTCGAGCATCTCCGCAAGCCGGTACAGCACCTGCCCCCGGTTGTAGGCGGTCATGCCCGACCAGGCGGGGAACCCCGCGCGGGCGGCCCGGACCGCGTCGCGCACGTCCTTCCGCGAGGCACGGGCGACGTTCTGGCCCTCCGCCTCGTACGTGCGCCCGGACTCCGAGCGCGGGAACGCGCCGCCGACGTAGAGCTTGTACGTCTTCCTGACTGGGATCCGCGTCACTCGAACCTCAGGTACGGCTCGAGCCCGTGGCGGCCGCCCTCGCGGCCGAAGCCCGACTCCTTGTAGCCGCCGAACGGCGACGAGGGGTCGAAGCGGTTGAACGTGTTCGCCCACACCACGCCGGCGCGCAGCCGCTCGACCATCCAGAGGATGCGCGAGCCTTTCTCCGTCCACACGCCGGCCGAGAGCCCGTACGGCGTGTTGTTCGCCTTCTCGATCGCCTCCTCGGGCGTCCGGAAGGTCAGCGTCGAGAGCACCGGCCCGAAGATCTCCTCCTGCGCGATTCGGTAGCTCTGCGCGACGTTCGTGAAGAGCGTCGGCCGGAACCAGTAGCCGCGCTCCGGGAGAAGGCACTCGGGCTGGTAGATCTCCGCCCCCTCCTCTTCCCCGCTCGCAACGAGCTCCGTGATGCGCTGGAGCTGCTCCCTCGAGTTGATCGCCCCCACGTCGGTGTTCTTGTCCAGCGGGTCGCCGACCCTGAGCGTCGAGAGACGGAGCTTCAGCTTGTCGATCAGCTGCTCGTAGATCGACTCCTGCACGAGCAGCCGCGAGCCGGCGCAGCAGACGTGCCCCTGGTTGAAGTAGATGCCGTTGACGATGCCCTCGACCGCCTGGTCGAGAGCCGCGTCGTCGAAGACGATGTTCGCGGCCTTGCCGCCGAGCTCGAGCGTCAGCTTCACCTCGCGCCCCGCGAGCTCCCGCATGATCAGCTTCCCGACCTCGGTCGACCCGGTGAACGCCAGCTTGTCGATGCCCTCGTGCTTGACGAGGTGCGCGCCGGTCGTCCCGTCGCCCGTGACGATGTTGACCACGCCCGGCGGCAGCTCCGCCTGGCGGCAGACGTCGGTGAAGAGCAGCGCGGTCAGCGGCGTCGTCTCCGCCGGCTTGAGCACGACCGTGTTCCCGCACGCGAGCGCCGGCGCGATCTTCCACGCGAGCATGAGCAGCGGGAAGTTCCACGGGATGATCTGCGCCGCGACGCCGAGCGGCTTCGGCTTCCGGTTCGGGAACGCGTACTCGAGCTTGTCCGCCCAGCCGGCGTAGTAGAAGAAGTGCGCCGCCGCGAGCGGGAGGTCGACGTCCCGCGACTCCTTGATCGGCTTCCCGCCGTCGAGCGACTCGGCGACGGCGAACTCGCGCGAGCGCTCCTGGAGGATCCGCGCGATGCGGTAGAGGTACTTCGCGCGCTCGGACGGCGCGATCTTCGCCCAGCCGTCCTCGAACGCCCCGCGCGCCGTGGAGACCGCGAGATCGACGTCCTCCGGCCCGGCCAGCGCGAACTCGAACAGCGACTCCTCCGTCGAGGGCGAAACCGAGGCGAGCGTCTTGCCCGACTTCGGCTCGACCTCCTCGCCGCCGATGAAGAGCCCGTAGCGCTGCTTGATCTCGACGATGTCGCGCGCTTCCGGGGCAGGCGCGTACTCCCACTCGAGCGGGGCCGGCACTGCCGTGGAGCGCTTCTCGACCTGGGCCATCAGTCGATCGTGAAGTAGTCGCCGGACTGATAGCGGCCCGTGCGTTCCTTGCGGATCTGCATGAGCACGTCGTTCAGGAGAGTCGACGCGCCGAACCGGAAGAGATCGGGCGTCATCCACTGTTGGCCGAGCGTCTCGTAGAGGACGACGAGGTACTGCACGGCCTGCTTCGACTGTCTGATCCCGCCGGCCGGCTTGATGCCGACGATGCGCCCCGTCTCGGCGTGCACGTCGCGGACGGCTTCCATCATGCACAGCGTCACCGGGAGCGTGGCCGCCGGGCTGATCTTGCCCGTGGACGTCTTGACGAAGTCGGCGCCCGCCGCGATCGCGAGCAGCGACGCGCGGCGCACGTTGTCGTACGTCCCGAGCTCGCCCGTCTCGAGGATCACCTTGAGGTGGACGTCGCCGCACGCCTCCTTCACGCGGACGATCTCGTCGTAGACCTTCGCGTAGCGTCCCGAGAGGAAGGCGCCGCGGTCGATGACCATGTCGACCTCGTCGGCGCCGAGCTCGACGACGGCGCGAGTCTCAGCGACCTTGACGTCCGTCGGGGACTGGCCGGAGGGGAACGCCGTCGCGACGGAGGCGACCTTCACGCCGCTGCCGCGCAGCCGTTCCTTGGCCGTCGCGACGAGGTTCGGGTAGACGCACACGGCGGCGACCGAGGGAACGCTCAGGTCGACCGGGTCGGGGCGGATCGCCTTCGAGCAGAGCGCCGCGACCTTCCCGGGCGTGTCCTGCCCCTCGAGCGTCGTCAGGTCCATCATCCGCACCGCGAGGTCGAGCGCCTGGAGCTTCGACTCCCGCTTGATCGACCGCTTCGCGAGCGAGGCGGCGCGCTCCTCGAGCGCGACGGCGTCGATCGACCCGATGCGCGGCAGGCGCGGCTCGAGCGGAAGCTCGAACCCGCCTACGAGTGCAGGCGCCTTGGCCACCGTGCGAGTGTAGCCCTGTCGTCCCGTCCGCCGGACTCCGCCGGGGCGGCGCACGCGACGCCGCCCCGGCGAGATCGCGCTACCTGACGTCGATCCAGACCGACCGGTGGTCGGAGGTCGGGAACCCGCCGACGGGACCCCACTGCGCGGAGTCGAACACTCCCGTGAGGCGGAAGAACGGGCTCGCCTGGACCGGCCAGAAGACGCCGGAGTCGACGATCTTGAGGTTCTTGCGCGGGAGCACGTAGTCCGCGCGGAGGTTCCCGGGCGCCGCATCGGAGAAGTCCGCCGTGTCGAAACGCGGATCGCTGCGATGGCTCAGGTTGGCGCCTCCCTGCAGCGCAGTGGCCTCGACGGCGCCGGCGCTCTGCGGCGTCGACTTCGTGTTGATCAGCGGATGGTCGAGCAGCTGCTGGATCGCGCCCGGCACGCTGTCCCCGTCGAGCGGATCGGAGTTCTGATCGCCGGCGATGACGAAGAGCTCGCCGGGCTTCAGCCCGCCCTGCACACCCTCGTCGTCGTAGATGTAGTCGGACTTGCCGGGCGAGATGTAGTCCGCCCAGAAGCGGATCTCGTCGAAGTTCCGCCGGCCGTTCCGGTCCTCGGGCCCATCGAAGACGGGCGGCGTCGGATGGGAGACGAGGAAGTGCACCGTCTTCTTGCCGATCTCGATCGGGATGTCCCAGTGGCTCTTCGACGAGAGCCGGAGGATGTCCACCTCGTCGGGTGAGTAGAACGGCGTCGGGATGAGGTTGCCGGGCATGTCCTTCCAGCGGAAGAGCTGGAAGGTGCGAACGTCCTGGGTGGCGATCGGGTACTTCGAGTAGACGACCATCCCGAACTGGCCCGGGAATGCGCCGAACCCGAATGCGTCGTTCCCGCCGCCGATCGCCCCGTTGTTGTCGAGGTCCTTCCCGGTCGGGATCCCGGTGTTCGACGGCGCGATGAAGGAGTAGCGGTACTTGATCGGCGCGGAGCCGTTCTGCGAGACCTGGAGGAAGTTGTCGTGGAAGAGCGCGACAGCGGCCGGGTCGAAGTCGAACTCGTTGATGAGAAGCACGTCCGGCCGGACGCGCTGGATCACCTCGGCGACGTTCTTCGCCTGGCGGCGGAAGACGTCGTCGACGTTCGGGTTCGAGAGGTGCTCGACGAGCAGGCCCTGAGCGCTCCTGTTGAGCGATGCGTTGAAGGTGGCAAAACGGGCGTCGGACACGCTGTTGGACGAAGCGGAGACCGCGGCAGCAGCGGCAAGGATGAACGCCGCGACCACGGCGATGAGCAGGCGTCGCATGATCTCCCCCTTCTCTTCGCGGACGCCGGCTTCATACCAGCCTTCGGCCGCGGCGAAACGCCTGCTCCCCAGATGGACACAGTCAGGAGTGCAGGCGCATGTCCTCGATCGCCGCTGCGACCCTCTCCGCGTCCGGAACCTCGACGGCGACGCGTCGTACGGGCTAGAGCCCGAGCCGCTCGAGGAGCTTCGGATCGCGCCGCCACTTCGGCCGCACCTTCACCTGCAGCTCGAGGAAGACCGGATGCCCGACGAGCGCCTCGACCTCCGGACGTGCGCGCGTGCCGATCTCGCGGATCATCGCCCCCTTCTTCCCCACGAGGATGCCCTTCTGCGACTCCGTCTCGACGTAGACGAACGCGCGCACGACCTTTTCCGCGATCTCGTCCACCTCGACGTAGACCGCATGCGGCACCTCCTCCCGCGTCAGCTGGAGCGCCTTCTCGCGGATCACCTCCGCCACGCGCTCCTCGACGGTGAGATCCGTGCGCTGCTCGAGCGGGAAGAGCAGCGGCCCTTCGGGCAGCAGCGAGACGAGGTCGTCGCGGAGCTCGCCGATGCCGTCCTTCGTCTTTGCGCTCACCGGGTGGAGCGCGTGGAAGTCGCCGAGCCGCGCGGCCGCCTGCATCTGCGACGCCACGTGCCCGAGCTTCAGACGGTCGACCTTGTTCAGGACGATGATCACCGGCTTCCCGAGCTCGAAGACGCGGCCCGCAACGAAGCGGTCGCCCGAGCCGATGTGCGCACGCGCGTCGACGACCAGGAGCACGGCGTCCACGTCCTCGAACGACGAGTTCACCGTCGCCTGCATGCGTTCGGTGAGGGCGTCGAGCGGGCGCTGGAAGCCCGGCATGTCGACGAGGGCGAGCTGGTAGTCCGGCCCGTTCGCGACCCCGAACAGGCGGCGCCGCGTGGTGTTCGGAACCTTGGACGTGATCGCGACCTTCTCGCCCGCGAGCGCGTTCACGAGCGTGGACTTGCCGACGTTCGGACGGCCGGCGACTGCGACGACGCCGCTCTTCACCGCTAGCCCGGAAGCTCGAACGACTCGGGCAGGAGCTCGTCGGGCGTCAGCACGACGACGCGGTCGCCGTTTCGGAACACGACCCGTCCGACCTTCATCTCGAGCAGCCACTGCCGGCAGCCGCCGCAGGGGGAGGCGGTGATCGCCGCGGCGACGAAGTCGCCCGGCCGGTACCCCATCGCGATCGCGCGCCCGAGCGCCGTCCGCTCCGCGCAGATGCCGAGCGGGTAGGCGGCGTTCTCCACGTTCACGCCCTCGACGACCGTGCCGTCGCGCGCGAGGACGGCGCAGCCGACGTCGAACGAGGAGTACGGCGCGTACGCACGCGCCGCGGCGGCGTCCGCCGCGGCGAGCAGCTCGGCGTCGGTGACCGTTCCGTCGGTCATCCGAACGCCTGGAAGAGCGTGAGCGTGACGAGCGCGCCGAGCACCCCGCCGGTCGCGACCTCGGACGCCGAGTGGACACCGCTCTCGACACGGGTCTGGGCGACGAGGAGGGCCATGATGAAGGTGAGGGTCGAGACGAGGAAGTGGTGGGACGAGTCGTCGAGCACGAGCGTAACCGCCATCCACCCGGCGAACGCGACCGCGGCGTGCCCGGACGGAAGGCCCCCGCGGAGCGGGGTTCCACGGCCCGTGACGGCCTTGATCGCGATGACCACGATGATCGTGACCGCGAGCGCGACGAGCGTGAGCTCCTCGTCGACGTTCGCGAGCCGGTCGAGGAACCTCGAGCTGCGGTCGGCGACGGCGCCCGAGAAGACGAGATATCCGACCGCAAGCGCGTTGAGCGCCGCGATGAGCACCGCTCCGGCCGCGATGTCCTTCGCGAGCTTCGCCATGGGGTCGAACGACGTCGAGGCGACGTCGACCGCGGCCTCGATCGCAGTGTTCACGAGCTCCGCCACGAGGACGAACGTGATGGCGAGCAGGAGCACCATCAGCTCGAGACGATCGACCCCGAACGCGAGTGCGGCGATCAGCACTCCGGCTGCGATCGCGAAGTGGATCCAGAGGTTCCGCTGCGTGCGGAGCGCGTGGATGACGCCTTCGGTGGCGTAGTTGAAGCTGTCGAGGAGCGACGGGCTGCGCTGGCGCGAGCTCACCGCGACGACTCCTCGGCGTGGGCCCGTTCGCGCGCCTCCATCTCGTCTCCGTGGTCGTAGCCGAGGAGGTGGAGCAGGCCGTGGACGAGCGGCGGCCGCCACGCGTCTCCCGTCACCTGCGGGCAGAGGACGACGTCTCCGAGTGCCCGCGGCATGCCCTCGGGCAGCTCGCCCCGTCCGTCCATCGGGAACGACAGCCCGTCCGTCTCCTCGTCGATGCCGAGGTGCTCGCTCTTCAGCTCGCGGATCTCCGCCTGGCCGACCCAGGTGATCCCGAGCTCGCCTTCGCTGACGCCCTCCGCCTCGAGGACCCGGCGCGCCAGCTCCGCGGCCGCCTCCTCGTCGACGTCCGTCCCGCTGCGATTCGTCGTCTCGACCGAGATCACGGCTCAGCGGCGGCGCGCAGTGCCGGTCTCCTCGGCGTGGCGCTTGTACGCCTCGACGATCCGCTGCACGAGCTTGTGCCGGACGACGTCCTCGTGCCCGAACTCGACGAAGGAGATGCTCTCGATGTCTCCCAGGATCTCGCGCACCTGGATGAGCCCCGACGCCTGGTCGCGCGGAAGGTCGACCTGCGTGATGTCGCCAGTCACGACCATCTTCGAGCCGAACCCGAGCCGTGTGAGGAACATCTGCATCTGCTCAGGCGTGGTGTTCTGCGCCTCGTCGAGCACGATGAACGAGTCGTTCAGCGTCCGCCCGCGCATGAACGCGAGCGGCGCGACCTCGATCGTGCCGCGTTCCATGTAGCCGGCGAGGCGCTCGGGGTCGAGCATGTCGTAGAGCGCGTCGTACAGCGGGCGCAGGTACGGGTCGACCTTCGCAAGCATGTCGCCCGGGAGGAAGCCGAGCCGCTCGCCGGCCTCCACCGCGGGGCGCGTGAGGATGATGCGCCCGACCCCGCCTTCCGAGAGCGCGGCGACGGCAAGCGCCATCGCGAGATAGGTCTTGCCCGTTCCCGCAGGCCCGACCGAGAAGGTCACGGTCCCCTGCCGGATCGCGTCGACGTAGCGCTTCTGGTTGACGGTCTTCGGCGTGATCTTCTTCCCGCGGTGCCGCCACACGACGTCCTCGAAGACGTCGCGGACGTCCTCCGCCTGGTCGAGCGCGGTAAGCACGGCGCCGACGGTGTCCGGCCCGACCTGGTGCCCGCCTTCGACGAGCTCGACGAGCTCGTCGACGACCGCGCGCGCGGCAGCCACGTGCTCGCCGTCGCCGGCCAGCGTCAGGCGGTTCCCGCGCAGCGAGATAGTGCACTTGAGCCGTTCGCGAAGCGCGTCGAGGACGCCGTCCTCCACGCCGGCGAGCTCCGCAGCTACCTCGTTCGATACGTCCAGAACCTCTTGGGGCACTCGAATCAGTCTAGGCGGGCCAGCTGCTGCGGACCCGCGACGCGACCGCTATGAGCACAACCACCGCTCCCGCGAGGAGGAAGGCCGCAAGGAAGGCGGCGCTCGCACGGCCATTGCCGTTCGCGGCCGGGCGGGTCTGCGGGCTCTCACTCGCACGCGGCGTGTCCAGACTGCGAATCGAGCTCCGATCCACTTCGCCGCCCCGGTCGTCGACAGAGACGACTCGCTGCCTGTCCAGCTCGACCGAGGTCGCGAGTGCTTCCGCCTTCTCGACGCGGTGGTGCGTGAACTGCGTGGTGCTCGCGTCGGCCGACGCGGTCCAGCCGAGCGCGCAGGCTGCCAGGACGGCAGTCGCCAGGAGGACCTGCGCCAAGGGAAGTCGCCGCCGCATCCCTCGGATATCGGCCGCTGCCGCGACATTCCGCGAGGGCCCGGCGACCCGTCCGCTCTAGGCCAGTTTCTCCTTGACCAACTGGTTCACGGTCGAGCCGTCGGCGCGGCCGGAGACCTGGTGCATGACGCCCGCCATGACGCGCCCCATATCGCGGATGCTCGTCGCGCCGACCTCCGAGATCACGTCGTCGATGATCTCCACGATCTCCTCCTCGGACAGCTGCTCGGGCATGTAGTCCTCGAGCACCTCGAGCTCGAACTCCTCGTCGTCGGCCTGCTCCTCGCGGTCCGCCGCACGGAACGCCTCGGCGGCCTCGACCCGCCGCTTTCGCTCGCGCTGGAGGACCTGGAGCCCTTCCTCGTCGGAGAGCGGCCGCTGGAGCTCCTTCTCGGCCGCCTTGAGCGCGCTCAGCAGGAGGCTGAGCGCATCCCGCAGGTCGTTGTCCCGTGCAAGGCGGGCGGCCTTGAGATCGGACTCGATGCGCGCGATGAGGCTCATGGGCCAACCCCGGTTGGCCCATGAGCGGGGAGGGGCGTGGGGAACCGGGAGGTTCCCCACGCTCTCGAGAAGAAGGGGGCACGTGGGGGAAACATGGTTTCCCCCACGAACGCGAGCTGAGTGCGAGCGTTGCTCATGCTGGCTCCGCATCGTCGCCGGTGGAGGTTGGCGGCGCAAGCGCGCTCACGATTTGACCCGCGTCCATGCGGCCGCCGAGGACGTGCCAGTGGAGGTGGAAGACGGTCTGTCCGGCCCTTTGGCCGACGTTCACGAGCACGCGATAGTCCTCGAGCCCGGCCTTCTTCGCCGTCTCCGCGACGAACCGGAGCATGCGGCCCGCCTCCTCGTCCGGGAAGGCGGCGATGTCCTTGAAAGTGTCCACGTGCCGTTCCGGCAGCACGAGCAGATGGGTCTCGGCGACGGGCTTGATGTCCCTGATCGCGACGAACCCGTCGGCGGCGTGGACGTGATCGCCCTCGGCCACGAGACGGCAGAACAGGCACGAGCTCTCAGGCTGCGACGGCAAGGATCCCCTCCTCCACCAGTCCGACGGCGCGGGCCCGTACGAGCTCGCCCACCGGTGCGTCCACCAACCAGGGCGTGTAGTCGTCGCCGTAGCCGCGGCCCGGCCGGTCGACGAGCACCTTGTCCGTCGTCCCGAGCTTCGACCGCCAGCGCCGGCGGCAGAGCTCGTCCGAGAGCGCGCGCAGCCTCGCCCCCCGCTCCTTCTTCACCTCCGGCGGCACGGTGTCCTCGGCCGCGGTGACGGTGCCCGGCCGCGGCGAGTAGGGGAAGACGTGCACCTTCGTGATTCCGGCGGCGCGAACGACCTCGAGCGTGCGCTCGAACGCCGCCTCGTCCTCGCCGGGGAAGCCGACGATGACGTCGGTCGTGAGGTTGAAGCCCGCGAGTGGGGCGACCCGCGCGAGGTACTGGCCGGCGTCGTAACGGCGGTGCATCGCGCGGAGGATTAGGTCGTCCCCGGACTGGAGCGGGACGTGGACGTGACTCGAGACCGTCTCGGTCGTCTGGAGCGCGTCCACCAGATCCGGAGTCACGTGGTTCACCTCGATCGAGGACAGGCGGAGCCGGTCGACACCCGGGATCGCGCCGGCCTCGCGCACGAGCCGGGGGAGCGTGTACCCGGCCTCCCGGTCGCGGAAGCACCCGAGGTTCACGCCCGTCAGCACGATCTCGCGGTGACCCTGCGACGCACGGCGGCGGACCTCCGCGAGCACGTGCTCCGCTCGTCGGCTCCGCGTGCCGCCGCGGACGAGCGGGATGACGCAGAACGCGCACGAGAACGAGCAGCCGTCCTGAATCTTCACGAACGCCCGCGTGCGCTCGAGCCGCGGCTCGCTCTGGACGCACGCCACGGCGCCGACATCGCCCGCGACCGTGGCGGCGGCTTCCTCCCCGGTCCGCGCGACGACGTGCACGTTCGCGGGCATGCCCGCGAACGCGTCCTCGAGGTTCGCCGCGCAGCCGGTGACGTAGACGCGCCGGTGCGTGCGCGCGGCCCGCGTCGCCGCCTGTCTCGACTTGGAGACGGCCTCGTGTGTCACGCAGCAGGTGTTGACGACCGCGATCTCGGCGCCGCCGTCCAGCTCCTCGTGCCCGTCGGCGAGCAGTCGCTCCCGCGCAAGCTGTGCATCCGCGTAGGACACCTTGCAGCCGAGGAAGCGCACGGAGAAGGACGCCATCGGAGCCGAGAAGCTTAAAGCCCGCGCGCAGACGCGAAGAGGTGAGCGGCCCAGCCCTCCACCTCGACGGCCTCGACCCGCGCCCACCCGGGCGTGCCCGGAGCCTCACCGGCGAGATAGCCGGACGTGATCGCATGCGCCGCTTCGCAGCGCGCGAGCAGCGACTCGACTACCTGGAGCTCGATGTTCGCGACAACGAGGTCGGCGGGCGGGAGCGCGTCCTCGAGCACGTCGAGCTGCCGAGCCTCGATGACCACGCCGTTGCTCGCCGCATTCTCCTTCGTCACCTCGACCGCGACCGGGTCCGCGTCGACCGCGACGACCGGGCCGAAGCCGAGTCGCGCCGCTGCGATCGCGACGACGCCCGAGCCGCAGCCCGCGTCGAGCAGGCTCGACGGCGGCCTGCGTGCGAGGAGCTCGATCGACGCTCGCGTCGTCGGATGCGCGCCGGTCCCGAAGGCGCGTCCCGGGTCGATCACGACGGCGGGTTCACCTGCAGCGGGCTCTTCCCAGGGCGGCCCGACCCAGAGGCCGCCGGCGCGCACCGCGTGATGGAACTCGCGCCACCGATCCTCCCAGCCCGGCTCGACCTGCTCGGCGACCGCCCCCGGGAACGCGGCCGCGATCGCGACCGCACCGGGATCATCCGTGTAGACGGCGAGCTCCAGCTCTCTCGTCCCATCGATCTCCTCGAACCCGCCCGGCGCGAGGGCGAGCAGCGTGGCTCGCGCGCTCTCCGCCTGGTCCGCGGCGACCCGGACTCGGACGCGGAGAAGCTCGCCTACCGGAGCGCGCTCTTCAGACGCCGGAAGAACCCCTCGTCGTCGTCGTCCGACGCGTACGCGCTGTCGTCGGTGCTGCGGTCGAGCTCCTCGAGCAGCCCGCGCTGCTCGTCCGTCAGCCGTGAGGGCACGGCGACGTCGAGCCGGACGTAGAGGTTCCCGCGCCGCGACCCCTTCAGGGAGGGCATGCCCTCACCCTGGGCCACGAGCACCTGACCCGGCTGGGTCCCGGCCGGGACCTCCAGCTCGAGCTCCCCCTCCACCCCCGCAACGCGAAGCGTGGTCCCGAGCGCGGCGCTCGTCATGGTCACGCGCGCGGCCGTGTGGAGGTCGTCTCCGTCGCGGAGCAGGCTCGCGTGGGACCGGACGCGCACCGTTGCGTACGCGTCGCCCCGCTCGCCGCCCCGGAAGGCGGCATGTCCGCGCCCGCGAAGACGGATCGTCTGGCCGTCGTGGATCCCGCGCGGGATCTCTACCTCCAGCTGCTGCCGCGAGACCGTGCGGCCGTCGCCGTCGCACGTGCGGCAGGGCGCTTCCAGCACCTGGCCCCGGCCGCCGCACTGCGGGCACGTGCGCTGGCTGACGAACTCGCCGAAGACGTTCCTCGAGATCCTGCGGAGCATCCCGCTTCCTCCGCACGTGCTGCACGAGGCAGTCCCGGTCCCCGGCGCCGCGCCCACTCCGCCGCAGGTCTCGCACGCCTCGGCGACGTCTATCGAGACGGGCACCGCCACGCCGGAGAAGGCGTCCTCGAGATCGATCTCGAGCGCGACCTGGATGTCGCCGCCCCGTGTAGGGCCACGGTCGCGCGTCCCGGCGCCGAACAGGTCCTCGCCGAAGAACGCCGCGAAGATGTCGGCGATGTTCCCGAAGTCGGTGAACGTCGGCTGGAAGCCGCCGCGCCGAAGGCCCGCGTGGCCGTAGCGGTCGTACGTCGCCCGCCGCTCCGGGTCGGACAGCACCTCGAACGCCTCGGCGACCTCACGGAAGTCCTTGCCGGCCTCGGGGGCGTCCGAGACGTCGGGATGGAGCTCGCGCGCGAGCTTGCGGAACGCCTTCTTGATCTCGGCGTCGCCCGCGTCGCGCGGGACGCCGAGCACCTCGTAGTAGTCGCGCTCGCGCGTGGCCATCGCGCTCAGTCGTCCTCGTACACGTCTTCGACGTAGCGCGAGAGCTCGAAGGCGGCAGCGCGCACGGAGCGGATGGCCTTCTCGTAGTCCATGCGAATCGGCCCGATGAGACCGACGGCCCCGAGCGCGCGGTGTTGGAGCCCGTAGGTCGCCCCCACGAGCGAGAGGTCGTGGAGCTGGCCGTCGTCGAGCTGCGGCCCCACATGGACGACCGGGCGCCGAGGCTCGAGCGCCTCGCTGACGAGTGCCAGCACTGCGGCCCGGCGCTCGAGCAGCTCGAGCAGGCGGAGCGTCGCCTCGAGCTCCTCGGCACGCGCCTCTTCGAGCAGCCCCGGCGCGCCGCCGATGAAGACCTGCGGCCCCTCGTCGGCGCCCGCCTCGAGGATCGCGGAGCCGAGCAGCACGAGGAAGTCGCGCTCGCGCGGCGAGAGCTCCGGCGCCTCGAGCCGCCGACGAGCCGTGCTCGTGCCGATCCTGATCCCGGTGAGCCGGTCGTTCAGGTACTCCCCGGCCCACGAGACGAGGCCGTGATCGACCGGGGTCTCGAGCCTGAACACGCGCTTCGTCACGCCTCCGGTGGACGTGATGGCGACGACCATCACGCTCGTCGGCTGCAGCGCGAGCACCTCGACGTGGCGGATCGTGGCCGTCCCGAGCGAGGGTGCGGAGACGAGGGCCAGCAGGCGCGTCGCGCGAGAGAGCATGTCCGTGGTCGCCCGGAGAGCGTCTTCAAGCTCGTCCTGCATCGCCCCCAGGTCGACGCCGAGCGCTTCGGGGCGCCCCTCGAGCGACCCCACGAGCTCCTCGGCGTAGAGCCGGTAGCCGCTGTCCGTCGGCAGTCGTCCCGCCGACGTGTGCGGGTGCGTGAGCAGCCCGAGCGTCTCGAGCTCCGCAAGCTCGCCGCGCACCGTCGAGGACGACACATGCATCCCGGACCGCTCCACGAGCGACCTCGAGCCCACCGGCTGCCCGGTGGCGACGTACTCCTCGACGACGTGCCGGAGGATCTCCTTCTTCCTCGGCGAGAGCTGCATCTCGGGTTCGATGGTACCCGGGTGCCCAGCCGTTTCCAGCGGCGCGAGACGCAGCAGCGGGCCGGACAGGTCCGGCCCCTACGCGCGGTCAGGATGAGTCGGCGCCGAGCGTCATCAGCTCCGCGCTCACGCCGCCCGCAAGGAACCGCCCGCGGTGCGTGAGGCGCAGGAGCCCGCCCGTCCCGCGGCTCCCGCTCCCGAGAACCTCGACCAGCCCGCCTGCGACGAGCCGCTCGGCCGCCTCACGGTCGAACGCGTCCGCGACCTCGTCGAGTGGGAGCGGCTCGTCGAGCCGAAGGCCGAGCAGCAGGCGCTCACGCGTCCGCGTCGCGGTGTCGATCGCCTCGTCGTCCGCCGGCGGGGTCCTGCCATGCGAGAGTGCCGCCACGTACGCCGCGAGCCCGGGACGGTTCCGCCGGCGCACCCCGTCGACCGTCGACACGGCGCCGATCCCGATTCCGAGGTAGTCGCGCCCGAGCCAGTAGGCGAGGTTGTGCCGCGCGCGGAGGTCGCGTCCGCCTGCCGCGCGCGGGCTCGAGGCAGAAGTTCGCAGTCTCGTACCAGCGATAGCCCGTGGCGGTCAACGAGTCGACGACACGCTCGTAGTAGTCCTCCATCGCGTCCGCCTGGCGCTCGAGCTCGACGCCGTGGGCGTGCGTGAACCGCGTCCCCGGCTTCGCCTCGAGCTCGTACCAGGACATATGCTCGGGCTCGAGCGCGAGCGCCTCCTCGAGATCGCGCTCGAGGTCGTCTTCGCTCTGACCGGGGATGCCGTAGAGGACGTCCAGCGAGAGGTTGTCGAATCCGGCCTCGCGAAGGAGCCCGAACGCGCTCCGCACGTCGTCGGGGCCGGCGCGGCGCTCGAGAACGTCGAGAAGGTGCGGCCGGAAGCTCTGCGCGCCGAGCGAGACACGGGTGACTCCACCCTCCCGCAGTCCCCGGGCAAGCTCGGCCGTCACCGTTTCCGGGTTCGCCTCCACCGTGACCTCGTCGGCGGCGGGGAGCGCGTCGAGCAGTCGCGCGAGCGGCTCGGCGTCGGTGAACGTCGGCGTCCCACCGCCGACGAAGATCGTCTCCAGCGGCTCCGCAAGCACCTCGCGCCGGAGCTCGAGCTCGCGGAGAAGCGCGTCGACGTAGGTCCCGTGCTCGCCACGTCGGCCCGTCACCGTGACGAAGTCGCAGTACCCGCAGCGGTGGCCGCAGAACGGCAGGTGCAGGTACAGGTGGCGAACGCCCATCAGCGCTTCTTGTCGTCCCCGAGGTTGAGCACGGCCAGGAAGGCCTCCTGCGGGACCTCGACGCCCCCGACCTGCTTCATGCGCTTCTTCCCCTTCTTCTGCTTCTCGAGGAGCTTGCGCTTGCGGGTGATGTCGCCGCCGTAGCACTTCGCGAGCACGTCCTTGCGCCGCGCCTTGATCGTCTCGCGCGCGATCACGCGCGAGCCGATCGCGGCCTGCACCGGCACGTCGAACATCTGCCGCGGGATCTCCTTGCGCAGGCGCTCGACGAGCTGGCGTCCGCGGTCGTATGCCTCGTCGCGGTGGACGATGAGCGAGAGCGCGTCGACCTGCTCGCCGCCGACGAGGATGTCCACGCGGGACAGGTCGCCGGGCTGGAAGCCGGCGAGGTCGTAGTCGAAGCTCGCGTATCCGCGCGTGCGCGACTTCAGCTGGTCGTAGAAGTCGAGCACGATCTCGCCGAGCGGCAGCTCGTACGACGAGGAGGACGCGATCCTCGCTGAGGTACTCCATGTGGTCGAAGCGGCCGCGGCGCTCGGTCGCGAGCTCCATCACCGGCCCGACGAAGTCCTTCGGCACGATCACCGATGCGCGGATGTACGGCTCCTCGACGAGCTCGACTTCGCTCGGCATCTCCGCCGGGTTGTGCACCTCGACGACCTCACCGGTCCGCTTCGTCGCGCGGTACGCGACGGTGGGCGCGGTGATGAGCAGGTCGAGGTCGAACTCGCGCTCGAGCCGCTCGCGGACGATCTCCATGTGCAGCAGCCCGAGGAAGCCGCAGCGGAACCCGAACCCGAGCGCCTGCGAGGTCTCGGGCTCGTAGAAGAGCGACCCGTCGTTCAGCTTCAGCCGCTCGAGCGCGTCGCGGAGCTCCGGATACTCGTCGGAGTCGGTCGGGAAGATGCCCGCGAATACCATCGGCTTCACGTCCTGGTAGCCCGGAAGCGGCTCGTCGGCCGGGCGCCGGCGTGACGTCAGCGTGTCGCCGACGCGGAGACGCGAGACGTCCTTCAGACCCGTGATGACGTAGCCCACCTCGCCGGCCGTGAGCGAGTCCACCGGAACGCGCGCGGGCGACATGACGCCGAGCTCCTCCGCTTCGAACTCCGTCCCCTGCGCCATCGCCCGCAGCCGCTCACCGGGCTCGAAGCTGCCGTCGACGACGCGCACGAATGCGACGACGCCGCGGTACTGGTCGTACGACGAGTCGAAGATGAGCGCGCGCGCGGGCGCACCCGGCTCGCCGGCCGGCGGTGGGATCCGCTCGATGATCGCGTCCAGCACGTCCCCGACGCCGAGGCCGGTCTTCGCGGAGATCCGCAGGACGTGCTCCGGGACGTCGCCGAGCAGCTCGGCGATCTCGGCCGCGGCGCCGTCGGCGTCGGCCTGAGGGAGGTCGATCTTGTTCGCGACCGCGACGATCTCGAGCTCGTTGTCGAGCGCGAGGTAGGCGTTCGCGAGCGTCTGCGCCTCGATGCCCTGTGCGGCGTCGACCAGGAGCAGCGCGCCCTCGCACGCCTGGAGCGAGCGTGAGACCTCGTACGTGAAGTCGACGTGCCCGGGCGTGTCGATGAGGTTCAGCTCGTGGCCCTTCCAGAGCACGCGCACCGCCTGCGCCTTGATCGTGATCCCGCGCTCGCGCTCGAGCTCCATCGAGTCGAGGATCTGCTCGCGCATCTCGCGCTGCGGGACGGCGTCGGTCAGCTCGAGGATGCGATCGGCGAGCGTCGACTTGCCATGGTCGATGTGCGCGATGATCGCGAAGTTGCGGATCCGTTCCTGCTTCATGAAGATGAGACGGCGCTACTCGACGGGTTCGTCGCGCCGGGCACGCAACAGTAGCAACGTGTTCAGCTCGCGAACCCCGAGCGCCCGAGACGCGCCGACGTAGACCAGCGTTGCGGCGGCGAGGCCGCCGGAGACCGAGAGCAGCTGCCCGAAGAGCTCCGTGCCGAGCGCCTTGTCGAGCCCGTACCAGACGCCGAGCGCGGCGAGCGAGGCGGCGATCGAGGCGATCGTGATGCGGAGGACCACCCCACCGGTCCGTGCGACGTGCTCGAGCCTGAGACGGCGGCGCATCATCACGAAGAGCGTCGAGGCCGCGACGATGTTCACGGACGCGGTCGCGAGCGGGATGCCCCAGATGCCGACCCGGTACAAGACGGCGTCGAGGGCGGCATTGAGCGCGACGGCGCCCACAGCCACGGCGGTCGGGATCCAGTTCGTCTGTACCGCGTAGAAGCTGCGGTTGAGGATCAGCATCCAGCCGTTGAAGACGAGGCCGATGGAGAACGCCTGCAGGCACTGCGCGACGATCGTCGTGTCCTCGGCGGTGAACTCGCCGCGCTGGTAGACGAGCCGAACGATCGGCTCCGCGAGCGCGATCGTGATGAGGGCCGCCGGGACGAGGAGGAACGCGATCTGCCGGATCCCGCCGTCGAGCGCACGCCGGAGCCCCGCGTCGTCCCGCCGCGCCGCGAGGCGCGCGAGCGTCGGGAAGAGCACGGTGGTCACGGCCACCGCGAAAATGCCTTGCGGAAGCATGTAGAGCCGGAACGCCTTGTCGATGGCGGCCGGCGCGAGCTCCGGATCGAGCAGGCGCGACGCGAAGAGCGTGTCGACGACGAAGTTGACGTTGATCAGCCCGATGGTCAGCGTCACCGGCAGCATCAGCGCCAGCACGCGCCGCACGGCCGGATCGCGCCAGTCGAGCACCATGGTCAGCCGCCCGTCGAGCCGGCGCAGCCATGGGATCGGAAGCAGCAGCTGCACCAGCGTCCCGAGGACGACGACGCCCGCGTAGAGGTAGAGCTCGCCGTTCTCGTCCTCGATCCGCGGAACGCCGATGAGGAGCCCCAGGATGATGACGAGGTTCCACGCGACCGGCGCGAGCGCCGGGACCGCGAACTGGTGATACGTGTTGAGGATCCCGACCACGATCCCCGACAGCCCGAGGATCACGACGATCGGGAAGAGCACGCGCGACAGCCCGACGGCGAGGTCGAAGTCGCCGCCCGGATCCCCGAACGGCCGCATGAGCAGCGGCGCCGCCAGGATGAAGAGCGCCGTGACGCCGCCGAGGACGAGCATCGTCAGCCAGAAGAGCGTGGACGCGACGCGCCAGGCGCGCTGCTTCTCGCCCTTCTCCAGCAGCTCGCTGAAGACGGGGACGAACGCGCCGGAAAGCGCCGCATCCGCGACGAGCGCACGGACGAGGTTCGGGATCTGGATCGCGACCGTGAAGGCGTTGATCTTCCCGCTGACCCCGAAGTAGTACGCGGCGACGATCTCCCGCACGAGGCCGAGCCCCCGCGAGATCGCGGTCGCGACCGAGAAGATCGCGGTCGACCGAGCGAGCCGGTGGCGGTGGTCCCGCTCCTCGACCGCGGGCACCGTGTCCGGGATCTCGGACGGGCTCGTCACGCCGCGGATTGTCCCAGCGGGTCCTGCTGGGGAGCCCGCGCCGGGGAGTTGCTACCATCGCCACGCCCGCAAGTACGCGGGCGTTCTCTCGATATGGCGAACATCAAGCAGCAGAAGAAGCGCGTACTGATCCAGGAGCGCCAGCGGGGCGAGAACCTCCGGTACCGCTCGACGATCAAGACGCTCACGAAGCGACTCGAGTCGGCCGTGGTGGACGGCAACGAGGAGCTGATCGCGTCGGAGCACCGCACGCTCGTCCGCACGATCGACCGTGCAGCGAGCCGTGGCGCGCTGCACGCGAACACCGCGGCGCGGAAGAAGTCGCAGGCGGCGAAGATCGTCGCCGGGCAAGCGGCCTCCTAGTCACTTAGCCGCCACCTGTCGAGGGCGGGCCGCGGCCTTGTGCCTAGCTCTGCCGCGTCGAGCTTCCGGTCCGCGTGAGATCGACGAGCGCGCGCTGCACCTCGAGATCGGGCCCGAGCTTGCTCTGACCCTTGAGCGCGCCGTCGAGCTCCGACAGGCGGACGACGGCGTCCCGCAGCTCGTCGTTCGAGAAGCCCTCGGCCTGGCCGAAGACCTTCTCGGCGTAATAGGGGTGCATGCGGAGCTTCCCGGCTGCGTCCCGCGGGCGAACGCCCTCTGCGGCGAGCCGCTTGATCGAGCGGAGCTTCCCGAAGTGGCTGCCGAGCGTCGCCGCGAGCCGGCTCGCGGTGTCCCGCCGAGGCTTCGCGCTGCGCTCGAAGATCGTCTCGCTTGCGGCCAGCGCACGCCCGGTGTCGTGCGCGCCCCAGGCATCGGTCAGGGCGAAGGTCGGCTCGCCGGCGGCGGGTGACGCGAGCGCCTCGACCTCGCGCTCGCCGACCGGCTCGCCGTCGGCCCACACGGCGAGCTTGTCCACCTCGAGCGCGAGCGCGTGGAGGTCGTCGCCGACGAGTTGGATGAGCATCGTGATCGCCTCGGGCTCGGCCTGGACGTCCCGCTGGCGGAACTGCTCCGCGACCCAACCGTGGAGCTTGGTCTTGGCGACCGAGTAGTCGAGGATCTCCCCCGTCTTGGCGCACGCCTTCGCGAGCGGGGCGGACTTCTTGACCTCCTCGCCGACGAGGCAGAGCACCGCGCCGGGGGCTGGGCTGCCGAGGTAGGCCGCGACTGCGTTCACGTCGGCGGCCTTCCACCCGCCTTTCAGGCGTCCGTCGGAGTCCCGGCGTCCGTCCACGTCCTCGACGACGACGAGGCGCGCATCGCCGAAGAGGCTGCCCGAGTTGCAGAGCGCGACGGCCGCATGTCCGGGCGTGTCGGCGGCGCTGACGATCTCCGCGGCCTCACCCGGGAACCGTCCGCGGAGGCGCGCGAGCGCGGTCTCGATCTTCGGCCTGTCGCTTCCGGTGAGGAGGTAGACGGGCTTCAGCTCGCGTTCCGACGCCACGTGCCAACTCTAGCCTCCGGTCCGCACGCGAAGCCCGCGGCCGTCGGACTCGACGACGACTCGTCCATCCTGGTCCGTCCGGTACACGGCCAGCCCGGGAACCATCGCAAGCGCGGCGAGGGTCTCCGGCCGCGGATGTCCGTACTCGTTGTTCCTTCCCGCGGAGATCACGGCGATCCGCGGCCTGAGTGTCCGCAGCTCGTCCTCGAGGCCTGGATCCGCGGAGCCGTGGTGCGCCACCTTGAGGATCTCGACCGCGCGGAGCGGCAGCCGCGCCGTGACCTCCGACTCGGCGTCCGCCGGCAGGAACACGTCGAGCTCGCCGTAGGACGCAACGATCACCGACGCATTGAGGTTCGGGTCCTCGGACGGAAGCCCGCCGTCGTCCGGCCAGAGCACCCGCAGCACGAGACCGCCGACCTTGAGCACCGAGCCGGCGCGGATCTCACGAACGGGGACGCCCCGCTCCCGGGCGGCCGCGACCGCCTCGTCGTGCTCGGGACCCGTCGCTGCGAGCTCCGGGTCGAGCACCGTGCCGACGCGGAGCTGCCGGAGGACGCCCGCGGCACCGCCGACGTGATCTCGTTCGGGGTGTGTCAGGACGACTGCCGAGAGCGACCGCACCCCGAGGCGTCGTAGCTGGCCGGCGACGTCGGCTTCGGGCGGGCCCTCGTCCACGAGAACGCGTGCCGATGCGGTCTCGAGCAGGACGGAGTCACCCTGCCCGACGTCGAGGAAGGTAGCGCGGAAGCCGTCCGGCGGGTGCCAGGCAGGCGTCGGGCGGAAGGACCACGCCGCCGCACCGATCGGCAGAAGGCATGCGACGAGGACGAGCGGGAAGGCACCACCGCGGGCGAGGCGACGTCGCGGCCCGTTTCGCAGCGCGACGGCTGCCACGATCGCGAGCCCGAGAAGCACGAGCCCCGCCCCCGGCCCGATCTGGGCTCCCGGCAAGCTCGCCGTGACTCGGGCGACGAGTTCGAGCCAGGCAGCCGCCCAGCCCGCGAGCCACGCAAGGGCAGTCGCCGCGGCCGGTGAGATCGGGTCGGCTGCGGCCGCGAGCAGGCCGAGCCCGAGCACGAGCGGCGGCGCGGGCGCCGCGAGCGCGTTCGCCGGCACCGTGTACAGCGGCGCCGATCCGAAGTGGAACAGGACGATCGGCGCAGTGACGACCCCGCACACGAGCGCGATGCAGAGTCCCTCCGCGACACGCGGCGGGATCGGATACCCCTCCGACACCAGCCGCGCGCGAGGGAGCCCCACGAAGATCCCGGCGACGGCCGCGAACGAGAGCTGGAAGCCCGGTTCGAGCAGCGTCGCGGGCGTCCACGCGAGGAGGATGAGCGCTCCCAGAGCGAGGAAGTGCCAGCGGTCGCTCGGTCGTGCGACGAGCCAGGCGAGCGAGACCAGC
Organism: uncultured Actinomycetes bacterium; assembly: GCA_963793035.1. Classification (GTDB taxonomy): domain Bacteria; phylum Actinomycetota; class Thermoleophilia; order Gaiellales; family Gaiellaceae; genus GMQP-bins7. Next base: position 633,565 of record CAWBYI010000007.1, on the reverse strand, counting down.
GCCCCGGCAACGCCGGCACGCACGACGGACGGCTGCCAGCCGACGGCAAGGACGTAGAACCCGATCGCCGCGAGGACGACGAGCTCGCGCCAGACGCGAGGCAGGCGCACGAGCCACGCGAGCGCGTAGATCCCGCCCGCGATGAACGCGACGTTCTGTCCCGAGACGGCGAGCAGATGTGCGAGCCCGGATGCTCGGAAGTCGTCCCTGACCTTCTCCGAGAGCCCCTCGTCCTCGCCGAGCACGACACCGAGAACGAGCGCACGACGGAGCCCCGTCGTCCCACGGTCGACCGCAGCTTCGATCCGGTCACGAAGCCCATCGCCGAGACCGGCGATGCCTCCGCGCGTCGCGATCTGCTCCCACGACCGCGCTCGCGCGACGACGTGGATGCCCTGGCGCGCGAGCCAGGCGCGCTCGTCGAAGCCACCGTCCTCCGCGGTCCGAGGCTCGGCGATTCGGATCGTCGCCTCCAGGATGGCGCCGCGCGGCGGCGCGCGCCCGAGCGGCAAGACCAGCAGGACTCGCTCGCGCACGCTCCGGTCGTCGAAGGCGACGAGCGCGGCTGGGACGCGAACCGCCCACGAGGTCTTCCTCGCCGCGCCGACTACGACGAGCTCCGCGCGACCCTCTCGGCCGATGTCGGCGGAGAGCGGGCTCTCCTCGAGTGCGTCGAGCCGGAGAGTGCCCCACGAGAGCCCGAGCAGGGCGAGCACGACGCAGAGGGCAGCGGCTCGCCGCGCGCCGTCCCAGAGGCACAGTGCGACAAGGGAAGCGCCGAGGACGCCGACGACGACCGCTCCCGACGCCGTCTCCCGCGTCGAGGGCGCGAGCACTCCGGCGCGCAACCAGTTCGAGGCGGCGAGGCCGGCACACGCCGATCCGGCGAGGAGCGCCGGCCAGTGCAGCTCGACGACTCGCCTCACGGGGTCACGAGGTCGCGCAACTGCTCGATCCGCGCGGGACCGATGCCGGGCACGGCGTCCAGGTCGTCGACCGAGCGGATGAAGCCGTGCTCGGCCCGGTAGTCGAGGATCTTCTGCGCGGTCACAGGCCCCACCCCGGGGAGCTCGTCGAGCTGCTCGGCCGTCGCGGTCGCGAGGCTCACCTTCTGCAGCGGAGCCGAATCGCCGGTCCCAGACGGCAAGCCGGACGAGCCCGGAGACATGCCGGCGCCGGGGACGCCCGCGGCCAGTGGAACTTTCCGCGGAACGAGGATCTGCGCGCCGTCCACGAGCGGCGCCGCGAGGTTGAGCCCACCGAGATCGGCGCGCCGCGATGCGCCTCCCGCTCGCCGCACGGCGTCGGCGACGCGCGATCCGTCTCGCAGCCGGTAAAGGCCGGGATTGTCGCACCGCGCCGACGACGTGCACGACGACGCGCTGCGGCGCCGCCGCGGCGACCGGCTCGAGCGGCGCGACGACTTCCGCGTCGCGCGCCGCCCCCGCGCCGGCGAGCCGGTTGCCGACGAGCACGAGCAGGGCGAGCAGGCAACTCACGAGGACGAGCGCAGTCGAACGCGAGAGCGAGATCGACGGCATGTGGCCATCGTCCCGGCGAACTCGTCACGGGTGGAGAACGGCTCCGTGCCGAGTGTGTGTCTCTTTCGGCGTCGTCCGCCGCGGTCGCGGACCCGCCGCGTCCGCCGCCGCTACGAGGACGTCACGAAGTTGACCAGCTTGCCCGGGACGACGACCGTCCGCGCGATCTCGGACCCGTCCAGGTGCGCCCGCACCCGCTCCGACTCCCGTGCCAGGGCGACCAGTTCGTCCTCGGGCGTGTCCGGCGAGACCTGCAGGCGGTCGCGGATCCGGCCGTCGACCTGCACCACGACCTCGACGGTCTCCCGCTCGAGCATGGCCGGGTCGGCCGCGGGCCACGGCGCCTCCCACAGGCGCTCGTGTCCCAGCCGCTGCCACAGCTCCTCGGTGACGTGCGGCGCGTACGGCTGGATCAGGGAGACCGCGGTCTCGGCGGCGAACCGCGAGTCCGCGCCCGCACGGTCCTTCGAGAGCTCGTTGATCAGCTCCATGACCGCCGCGATCGCGGTGTTGAACGCGTACCGGCGGCCGATGTCGTCCGTGACCTTCGCGATGGTCGCGTGCGTCTTCCGCGCCAGCGGGCCACCGGTCGGCGGCCCCTCAGGAGCCGTCTCGGCGACCTCGCTGACGACGCTCCACAGCCGCCGGACAAAGCGGTTCATGGCCTCGACGCTCGTCTCCGTCCACTCCATGTCCTCGTTCGCCGGGCCCAGGAACAGGATGTTCAGGCGGCAAGCGTCCGCGCCGTAGCGCTCGACGAACTCGTCGGGCCCGACGACGTTGCCGGCCCGCTTCGACATCTTCGTCTTCCCGAGCGTCACCCAGCCGTTGGAGAAGAAGCTCGCGAACGGCTCGCGAAAGCCGACGAGGCCGAGCTCGTTCAGCACCTTGATCCAGAAGCGCGCGTAGATCATGTGAACCGTCGCGTGGTCGACGCCGCCGATGTAGAGGTCGATCGGGTTCCAGTAGTCGACGGCCGCGCGGTCGAACGGCGCCCGGTCGTTGTCCGGGTCGCAGTAGCGCAGGAAGTACCAGGACGAGTCGACGAAGGTGTCCATCGTCTCGACCTCGCGCCGTCCCGGACCGCCGCAGCGCGGGCACGGCACGTCGACCCAGTCCTCCGCCTGCTCCAGAGGCGGCTGGCCCTTCGGCTTGTAGTCCTCGATGTCGGGCAGGACGACGGGCAGGTCCTCCTCGGGGACCGGGACGATCCCGCACGCGTCGCAGTAGACGACGGGGATGGGGCAGCCCCAGTACCGCTGTCTCGAGAAGCCCCAGTCGCGCAGCCGATAGTTCACGGCGAAGCGGCCGCGACCCTCGACCTCGAGCTTCTCGACGATCCGGCGGCCGCCCTCGGGAGCCGGCAGCCCGTCGAACTCGCCCGAGTTGACGAGGACCTCGCCCTCCGCGTGCTCGACGTAGGCGGTGTCCTCCTCGACCTCCACGCCGGGCGGCCGCACGACGTGCCGGATCGGCAGGTCGAACGCGCGCGCGAAGTCGAAGTCACGCTCGTCGTGCGCCGGGACGGCCATGATCGCGCCCGTGCCGTAGTCCATCAGCACGTAGTCGGCGACGTACACGGGCAGCCGCTCGTCGTTCACCGGGTTGACGGCGTAGAGCCCCGTGAAGACACCGGTCTTCTCCGTCGCCGCCGCGCGGTCGGCCGTCTTCTTGGCACCCGCGCGGCGCACGTACTCCTGAACCTCCTCGGAGTCGATCCGCGCGACGAGCTCGTGCTCCGGCGCCAGGACGAAGAACGTCGCCCCGTGCAGCGTGTCCGGGCGGGTCGTGAAGACCGGGACGTCCTCGTCCAGCTCCTCGATCCGGAAGAGGATCTCCGCGCCATCCGAGCGGCCGATCCAGTTCCGCTGGCGCGCCTTGATGGACTCGGGCCACTCGAGCGCCTCGAGATCGTCCAGGAGCGCCTGCGCGTAGTCGGTGATCCGGAAGAACCACTGCTCCATGAGCCGCGACTCGACCTCGGCGCCGCAGCGTTCGCAGCGGCCGTCGCGAACCTGCTCGTTGGCCAGAACGGTCTGGTCGTTCGGGCACCACTTGACCGGCGCCGCCTTCCGGTACGCGAGCCCGCGCTCGTAGAACTTCAGGAACTGCCACTGCTGCCAGCGGTAGTACTCGGGCTCGTGCGTCGAGACCAGGCGAGCCCAGTCGATCGTCCACCCGATCCGGCGCATGGACTGGCGGATGTTCGCGATGTTCCGCTCCACCGTCTCGCGGGGGTGGCGGCCCTCGCTGATAGCGGCGTTCTCGGCCGGGAGCCCGAACGCGTCGAAGCCCTGCGGATGCAGCACGCGCATGCCGTTGCGGGACCGGAAACGTGAGACGACGTCCCCGATCGTGTACACGAGCATGTGCCCTACGTGCAGCGTCCCGGACGGGTACGGGAGCATCTCGAGCACGTAGCTCTTTGCCTCCGTGGACTCGTCGTCCGAGGACGGGTTCGGCACTTCGAAGGCGTGCTCGTCCTCCCAGACGCCTTGCCACTTCGCCTCGATTGTCTTGGGGTCGTACGGCTCCATCAGCCCTCGTTTGGTTCCGGATACAAAAAAGCCTCTCGCACGAGAGGCCTGGCGGGAACGCCGCGGCGATGCCGCGTATCGCTCCCTGGTCTATGCAAGCAGCTGCTTCACGAGGGTCTCAGGGTAACAGTCAGAATCGCCGAATGCTCGATCTTTTCCCGGATTCCGCGCGCATCGAAGCGGGTGTCCTCGCGCTCGGACGGCGTGGCCGCACCCGAGCTCGCCGAGCGGTTCGGGACGCCGCTCGTCGTCTACTGCGAGGAGACGCTGCTCGCTCGGGCGCGGGCGCTCCGCGAGGCGGTCGGCGAGAACGGACGCGTGTTCTTCGGGACGAAGGCGTTCCCCAATGTCGCGCTGCTTCGCCTCCTCCGGGAAGAGGGCATCGGCGCCGACGTCGCGACGGCCGGCGAGCTCGCGTTCGCCCGCGCGGCGGGGCTCTCGGGCGCGGAGCTCGTCGTGCACGGGAACAACAAGGACGAGGAGTTCCTGCGGCTTGCCGCGTCGGAGGGCGCTCCGGTGGTCTTCGACGCTCCGGACGAGCCGGGGCTCGCGGCAGCAGCAGGCGTCCGGCGGGGACTCGTCCGGGTGACGCTCGGCGTCGACGCGGACACGCACGAGGCGATCGTGACCGGCCACCACGGCTCGAAGTTCGGCCTTCCGCCCGCACAGGCGCAGCAGGCGGTCGCCGAAGCGCTCGGGCTCGGCATCGACGTCCTCGGGGTCCACGTCCACGTCGGATCGCAGCTCCCGGACTTCACCGCGCAGGCCGAGACGATCCGCCGGCTCGCCGAGTTCGCGGCGCGCTGCCGCGATGCGCTCGGCTGGGAGGCGAGGGTCGCCGACCTCGGCGGCGGCTTCGGGATCCGTCACCACCCGGACGAGGCCGTGCCCGAGGCGGCTGAGCTCGCGAGCTCGGCGGCGGCGGCCGTGCGCGAGGGATTCGCGGCGGCGGAGCTCGCCACGCCCGAGGTGTGGCTCGAGCCCGGTCGCTGCCTCGTGGGACAGGCCGGCGTCACGCTCTACCGCGTCGGCGCGGTGAAGCGGCTGCCCGAGCGAACCTGGGTCGCGGTCGACGGAGGCATGTCGGACAACCCGCGTCCGCAGCTGTACGACGCGCGCTACACGGCGATCGACGCAGCCCGCGCCGACGCGGAGGAGACGGAAGAGGTGAGCATCGCCGGCATGCACTGCGAGTCCGGCGACGTGCTCATCGACGACGTCTCCCTGCCGACGCCACGGCGGGGAGACCTCCTCGCCGTGCCCGCGACGGGCGCGTACACGCTCGCCATGAGCTCGAACTACAACGGCGTGCCGCGCCCGGCCGCCGTTCTCGTGCGCGACGGCGAAGCGCGCCTGATCCGCCGGCGGGAGACGGTGGACGACCTGCTCGCGCTCGAGGCGTGAGCGAGGAAGCGCGCAGCACGCGCGTTCTCGGCCTCGTCCGAGGCGCGGACGGGCGGGTGCTCGTAACCGGCGACGCCGCGCTCCCGGAGGTTGAGATCGACGGTGACGCGGACGACGAGGTGCCGAAGGTTCGCGAGGCCTTCGCCGGGCTTCTCGGGATCGAGACCGTCGTCGTCCGCCCCGTCTCGCGGACGCTCGACGACGAGCGCCGTCTCGTCGAGATCGCGCTCGAGCTGGAGCCCGTCGGGGCGGCAGCGCCGCCGGGCGCCGTCTGGCTCGGGCCGGACGACAGCGTCCCGGAGGCGATGTCGCTCGCGCGACCGCAACCTGCTCGTGCGTGTCTTCGCAGACACGGGTCACCCGCTCCGCCCGCCCTGGTCGCACCGCGGCTGGTATGCGACTACGGTCGAATGGCTCGACGGTGCGCTCGAGGGGATCGGGCGGACGCGGAGCGGGCCGGTCGACCAGGTCTCGAACTGGTGCATCTCCTCGATCCTCCGCGCGCCCACGGCGGACGGCGACGTCTACCTGAAGGCAACCGCGCGCTCGCCGCTCTTCGTGGACGAGGGCGCCGTCACGCGCGGCCTCGCCGAGCGCTTTCCCGGGCGGATCCCGCAGCCGCTCGCCGTCGACGGCGCACGGCGCCTGATGCTGCTCGACGACTTCGGGCCGGCCGTCGGCTGGAAGGCCGATCTCGACGTCAAGGTCGACGTGATCTCCCGGTACGGCGCCTTGCAGGCCGAATCGGCGCCCATGGTGGACGACCTGCTGCGACTCGGCGTGTTCGACCGCAGCCCGGAGTGGCTCGCCCGCGCGATCCGGGACCTCGCTCGCCGACGGCGACGACCTCGGCCTCGAGCCGGACGAGCGGGAACGGCTCGACGCGGTGCTGCCAACGCTTCTCGAGGGTTGCGAGCGCCTCGCCACCGGACCTCTCCCGCTCGCCCTCGTCCACGGCGACCTCCATCTCGCAAACGTCGCGCGGAGCCGCGACGGCTACCTGTTCTTCGACTGGACCGACGCGAGCGTCGGGAATCCGCTCATGGACCTGCTCCTCGTCTTCTTCGAAGAGGCCGAGGATGTCCGAGAGGCGCTCCGCGACATCTACCTGTCCGCCTGGATCGAGACGGGATCGCCCGACGAGCTGCTCGACGTCTGGCGCCTCGCCCAGCCGCTCGCGGCGCTGAACCAGGCGGTCAGCTACCGCTCGATCGTCGACGGCGTCGAACCGGGCACCGGCGACGAGATGAGCCCCATGCTGCCGTGGTGGCTGCGCAAGGCCCTCGAAGCCGTCGACTAGCGCGCCCGGGTGCCGACGAGCCCAGGGCGGACGAGCCGCGGAGGCGCCACGAGCCCCGCTTCCTGCACCGGCGGGTTCAGCGGCTCCGCGAGCGGCGGTGCGCCGAACGACGCGGCCACGCGCTCCTCGGCCGGCACGCCGTAGAGCGTCGTGCGCTGGCGCGGAACTCGCCCGGCGGAGCGGATGAGCGCCTCCATCGCCTCGGGCGGCAGCTCCTGCCCGAACTCGGCGCCGGCGGAGCGCGAGATCGACTCGTTCATGAGCGTCCCGCCGAGGTCGTTCACGCCCGCGGCGAGCGCCTGGCGTGAGCCGTCGGGGCCGAGCTTCACCCACGAGGCCTGGACGTTCGTGATCCAGGGGTGCAGCGCGAGGCGCGCGACCGCGTGCACGAGCAGCGTCTCGCGGAAGGTCGGCCCGCGCCGCGCGCGTCCCTGCACGTACATCGGCGCCTCCATCGGCACGAACGGCAGCGGGACGAACTCCGTGAAGCCTCCCGTGGCGCGCTGTTGCTCTCGCGCGCGGAGCAGGTGACGAGCCCAGCTGCGCGGGGTGTCCGCGTGTCCGAACATGAGCGTCACGTTCGAGCGCAGCCCGACCCGGTGGGCCGCGTCGTGTACCGCGAGCCACTGGTCGGTCGTGACCTTGTCCGGGCAGATCACGCGCCGCACCTCGTCGTCCAGCACCTCGGCGGCGGTCCCGGGGAGCGAGCCGAGCCCGAGCTCGTGCAGGAGACGCAGGTACTCCTCGAGCGAGAGCCCGAGCGTCGCCGCGCCCTGCCAGACCTCGAGCGCCGAGAACGCGTGCACGTGGATCCCGGGCACCGCAGCCCTGATGGCTCGGACGACGTCCGCGTAGTACTCGCCCGTGAACGCCGGGTGGATGCCGCCCTGGAGGCAGACCTCCGTCGCTCCGCGCTCCCACGCCTCCTCGACACGGCGCACGATCTCCTCGAGCGGGACGAGGTATGGCGCGCCCCGGAGGTTCCGCGCGAGCTTGCCCTTCGAGAACGCGCAGAAGCCGCAGCGGAAGTAGCAGACGTTCGTGTACTGGATGTTCCGCGTGACGACGTACGTCACCTCGTCGCCGCAGACCTGACGGCGCAGGCGGTCGGCGGCCGCGAAGACGTGCTGCGCCTCGTTCCCGCGCGCCTCGAGCAGCCGCGTCAGCTCCTCCTCGCCGAGCTCGTCGCCGGCGAGCCCGAGCGGCGGCGCATCGCGGCGAACGACGTACGGCACCGGGACCGGCTCTCCGGGCGCCCACGCGTCGTCGCGCGCGAGCCCGACCGCGTCGGACGCGCGGCGGACGAACGGCGCGACCTGCGGGTCGCACCAGCGGGCGAGGTCGGCGACGTACTCCGGGTAGACGGCGAGCCGGGGAGCGAGCTCGAGGCCGCGGCTGCGCGTCGCGTCTTCGAGGCGCTCGATCTCCGGCCACGGCGCCTCGGGGTTCACGTGGTCGATCGTCACGGGCGACACGCCGCCCCAGTCGTCGATGCCGGCGTCGAGGAGCCGCGGGAAGTCGCCGTAGGCGAGGTTCGGCGGCGCCTGCACGTGCCAGTCGGCGCCGAGGAGGATGCGCGCGACGGCGATCGTCCACAGGTGGTCGTCGAGCGACGGCTCCGGGTGCGAGGCCATGCGTGTCCCCGGCTTTGCGCGGAAGTTCTGGACGATGACCTCCTGCAGGTGACCGTGCTCCTCGCCCAGGGCCCGCAACGCGAGCAGCGCGTCGATCCGCTCCTCCCGCGTCTCCCCGATGCCGATGAGGATCCCGCTCGTGAACGGGATCGCGAGCTCGCCTGCGAGCCGGATCGTCTCGAGGCGGCGCGCGGGGATCTTGTCCGGGGACGCCCAGTGCGGGCCACCCTTCTCCGCGAGCCGATCGCGGCCGTCGTCTCGAGCATGATCCCCATCGACGCGGAGACCGGCCGGAGCGCCTCGAGCTCCGCACGGCTCATGACGCCCGGGTTCAAGTGCGGCAGGAGACCCGTCTCGTCGAGGACGAGCTTCGCGCAGCGCGCGAGGTACTCGAGCGTCGTCTCGCAGCCGAGCGCGCGCAGCTCCTCGCGCGCGACCTTGTACCGCAGCTCGGGCTTGTCGCCGAGCGTGAAGAGCGCCTCGCGGCAGCCGGCGGCAGCGCCCGCTCGTGCGATGTCCAGCACCTCTTCCTCGGTCAGGTACGCGCGCTCCCCTCGGCGCGGCGGGCGGGCGAACGTGCAGTAGCCGCACACGTCGCGACAGAGCGTCGTGAGCGGGACGAAGACCTTCGGCGAGTAGGTGACGACACGCCGCGGACGGAGGCGGCGGGCTTCTGCGAGCAGGTCCTCGAGCGGCGCGGCGAGCAGCTCGTGCACGGGCCTATCGTCTCACGCGCGTTTGCCCCGCCGCGGAACCACCTGGAAGCTGTTTACCCCTAACACCAGCTCGAGTGCCGTCGGGGTCGCAACTCTGTAGTAGGAGAGGGAACCCTCGCCTGGGCCAGTGGTTGGGAATGACCCTGAAGAGGTGAGGCTGGATCTGGCTGGAGCCGATCAGTTCTTGCTGGTCTGCCAGTCTCTAACCGCGAACGGATCCGCAAGCGCCTGGAACGTTCTCGCCTGCAGTAATGACTTCGGGAGGTGGCATGAAGCTTCTTCTTACGTCCGGGGGCGTCACGAACGCGAGCATCCGCGACGCACTGGTCGACCTGCTCGGCAAGCCGATCGCCGACTCCACTGCCCTCTGCATCCCCACCGCGCAATGGGGACACCCGATGTGCGGCCCGGCTTCGGTGCGGGGCTTCATCGGCGGCGTGCTCCCGTGGGGTGACATGACCTCCATGGAGTGGAAGTCGCTGGGCGTCCTCGAGCTGACTGCGCTCCCCACCATCGGCGAGGAGCGCTGGGTCCCCTGGGTTCGGGAGGCTGACGTCCTGCTGGTCGACGGCGGCGATGCGACGTACCTGTGCCACTGGATGCGGCAGTCCGGGGTGGCCGACCTCCTGGCATCGCTGCCCGAGACGGTTTGGGTGGGGGTGAGCGCCGGAAGCATGGTGATGACCCCACGGATCGGTGACTACTTCGTGGAGTGGCCGTCCGCGCCAGACGACCGCACCCTCGGGGTTGTCGACTTCTCGATCTTCCCGCACCTGGATCACGAGCTGATGCCGGGGAACACCATCGCCGAGGCGGAGAGATGGGCCGCCGACATCGCGGGTCCGGCGTACGCGATCGACGACGAGACCGCGATCAAGGTGGTCGACGGTGCCGTCGAAGTCGTCTCCGAGGGGCGATGGAGACTGTTCACCCCCAGCCTGGAAGCAACCGAATCGGTCTAGGAACAACACGCGCTCGGCCGAGGGAGCGTCCTCTCCCCAATTGTCGGTAGTCGGGTATTACCGCTACTCAGTAGTAGCGGCGCCGATCCCAGGCGCGGTGGACACGGCCAGGGAAGGTGTCCGGGATAATCGGCGGGATGAGTCCGAGCCGCGGCGGGTACGTCGTGCTTCAACAAGTGCGAGGTGATGCCTGGCGGGTGCTGGGAGACGTGGATCGACAGCCAGGACTGTCGGCTCGCAAGTCGCGTGCCCAAGCGGTGCGGGACGCGCTCGGGCGCGAACCTACCAGCGAAGAAGTCTTCGCCGTGTTGCCTCGGAGCGAGTGGCGGCTCGCGCTCGACCACTAACGCAGTCGAGGGTTATCGCTGCTCCGTAGTCGCCGACTCGATCCTCTGTTTCGCCTCGGCGAGTACGCGCCGAGCCCCGGCGTCGGCTAGCCGCCCCGCCTTCGCCTCGCTGTCGAGAAGATCCGCTCTCGTTCGTCGTGTCATCGAAAGCGACCAAGGAGGAGCGATGCGGTTCCTGTTCCTGATTCGCGGCGACAGCGAGGCGGAGGCGGCCATGAGCCCGGACGAGCGCCGCGCCATCGTCGGGCAGCACATGGCGTACGGCGACATGCTCCGCGAACGTGGCGCGCACGCGGGCGGTGAAGCGCTCGAGGATCCGTCTACCGCGGTTGTCGTGCGACCCGGTCCCGACCCGATCGTCACCGACGGGCCGTTCGCCGAGACGAAGGAGGCGATCGGCGGCTTCTACCTCGTCGACGTCGCGACGCGGGAGGAAGCGCTCGAGCTCGCAGGCCTCGTGCCGGTGAGCCCCGGCGTGGCGGTCGAGGTCCTCTCCTGCGTCGAGTTCTGAGTCAGATCGACCGCGAGTAGCGCCAGCGCGCGAAGACCTCGCCGGCCCGGCGGAAGAGCCCGCCGACGCCGTTCGGCAGGAAGAACATGAGCAGGATCAGGACGACGCCGAAGACGACCGCGGCGCCGCCTGGCTTCTGGGCCTCCTGGATGATCCGGTCCGGGAGTAGCGAGCCGAGGTCCTGGCCCTGCGCCCAGAGCGGGATGAAGTAGACGAAGATCGCGCCGAAGACGAGGCCGGAGAGACCGCCGAGGCCTCCGACGACGATGCCGACGAGCAGGAAGATCGAGAGCGCGACCGGGAAGTTCTCGGGGTTGACGCTCGCCGTCGCGAGCGCGAAGAGCCCGCCTGCGACGCCCGCGTACGCGGCGCTGATACCGAACGCGAGCGTCTTGTAGCGGGCGAGGCTCACACCCGAGGCGACGGCCGCGGTCTCCGAGTCGCGAACCGCGCGGAAGGCGCGGCCGGTCCTCCCTCGGAGCACGAGCCACGCGACCGCGAACGCGACGAGCGCGATCGACCACGCCAGGTAGTACATCCAGTCGTTCGGGGTCAGCGACCTGCCGAGGATCTCGACGTTCGCGGACGAGCCGGTGAGCTCCGGCGAGCCGGTGAGCTGGATGCCCGTGCTGCCGCCTGTGAAGTGCTCGAAGCGCCTCAGCGTGGACGGCATGGCGACAGCGACCGCGAAGGTCGCCAGCGCGAGGTAGAGCCCGGAAAGCCGGAGTGCCGGAACTCCGAATGCTAGGCCCACGAGACCCGCGACGAGTCCCGCAATCGGGAGCGTCCAGGTGTCCTTCATCCCACCCGAGATCGAGCCGCCGAACTGCTCGTTGCCGACCATGAGGATCGCCGTCGTGTACGCGCCGATGGCCATGAACGCGCCATGGCCGAGCGAGATCTGTCCCGTGTAGCCGGTCAGGATGTTCAGGCCGAGCAGCGCGATCAGGTAGATCCCGACGTACGAGTAGTCGCGCGCCTTGAAGTCGCTGACGAACGCGGGCAGGATGGCGACGAACGCGACGAAGAGTGCGAACGCGACGAACCCGGCGATCTGCTTCTGGCGCGGGCTCACAGGTTGGCTCCCAGCCTATGAGCGTGGAGGGGTGTGTGGGGAACCGGGAGGTTCCCCACGCTCTCGAGAAGAAGGGGGCACGTGGGGGAAACATGGTTTCCCCCACGAACGCGAGCCGAAGGCGAGCGTTGGTCATACGCGCTTCACCTCCGGCTTCCCGAACAGCCCCTGCGGCCGCACGAGGAGCGTGACGAGGATGATCAGGAGGGCCGCCGGCAGCCGCAGCTCCTCGCTGAACCAGTCGAACATGCTGTAGCGGCTGAAGAAGCTCAGCATGTTCAGGAGGACGCCGAGCGTGAGGCCCCCGACGACGGCACCGAGCGGCGAGTCGATCCCGCCGAGCACCGCGGCCGCGAAGGCGTAGATGAGGACGGGCGCCATCATGTTCGGGTCGAGCGCGAAGTTCGACGGCGCGGTGAGCAGGCCGGCGACGGCTCCGAGCGTTGCCGCGAGGCCCCAGCCGAGCGCGAGCATCCACGTCACGCGGACGCCGACGAGGCGCGCCTCCTCGGGGTTCACCGCCGCGGCGCGGAGCGCGAGCCCGAGCTTCGTGAAGCGGAAGAGCGCCCACAGCAGCACGACGATCCCGAGCGCGACGCAGATCGTCCCGATCTCGTGCGCCGACACCACGACGTCGCCGATGTTGTACGTGCTCGTCCCGAACGGCCCCTCGAGCAGCTGCGGCACGCCGCTCCACTGCCAGATGATGAAGCCGTTGATGGCGATGAGCAGGCCGATCGTCACGATGACGATCCGCAGCACGCTCCCTCGCTCCACCGGCCTGATGACGACGCGGTGGATGAGCACGCCGCCGACGAACGAGACGACCAGGGTCGTCGCGGCGGCCGGCCAGTAGCCCCAGCCGTGGTTCACGATCAGCGTCCAGGCGATGTACGCCGAGAGCGTCGCCATCTCGCCCTGCGCGAAGTTGATGACGCCCGTCGAGCGATGGATGATCACGAGAGCCAGCGCGAGCAGGGCGAACACGCCGCCGGCGGCGAGGCCCGAGACCACGTGCTGCATGAACTCCGAGAAGGACGAGGCAAGCATCAGTAGCCGAGGTAGCTCCGTCTGACGTTCTCGTCGTCCCGCAGCGCGTCGCTCGGTCCCGTGAGCGCGACGCGGCCGACCTCGAGGACGTACGCGCGGGACGAGATCGAGAGCGCGATGCGCGCGTCCTGCTCGACGACGAGGACGGTGAGCCCCTCGCTCTCGTTCAGCTCCCGCACGATCCGGAAGAACTCGCGCACGACCATCGGCGCGAGCCCGAGCGACGGCTCGTCGAGCAACAGGAGGCGAGGGCGGCTCATGAGCGCGCGCGCGAGCGCGAGCATCTGCTGCTCGCCGCCCGAGAGCGTCCCTGCGCGCTGGCTGCCGCGGTCCGCCATCCAGGGGAAGTACTCGGCGACCCGCTGCATGTCGGCCTTCACCTGCCGGTCGCGGCGCGTGTAGGCGCCGAGACGGAGGTTCTCGTCCACCGTGAGCTCGACGAACGTCCCGCGGCCCTCCGGTACGTGCGCGATCCCCGCCCGGGCAGCCGCCTCGGGGCCGCCGCGAAGGACATTGCCGGCGAACTCGAGCGAGCCGCTGCGCTGGACCGTGCCGGAGATCGCCCTGAGCGTCGTCGTCTTTCCGGCTCCGTTCGCGCCGAGCACGGCCACGACCTCGCCCTCCTCGACGGTCAGCGAGACGTCGCGCAGCGCCTGCACGGGGCCGTACCGCGCCTGGACGCCGCGGAGCTCGAGGAGCGCGGTCACTCGCCCTCCGTCTCTTCCTCGTCCGAGACAGCGGGGCGGACCGGGGCGTCGTCCTCCTCGTCCGCGCCCAGGTACGCCTCGATGACCGCGGGGTCCGCCCGCACGTCGGCCGGCGCGCCGTCGGCGATCTTCCGTCCGAAGCTGAGGACGTTCACGTGATCCGAGATGGACATGACGAGGTTCATGTGGTGCTCGACGAGGAGGACGGTCAATTCGAAGTCGTCGCGGATCCGCTTGATGAAGACGCCGAGGTCGCCGACCTCCTCGTGGTTCAGGCCGCCCGCGGGCTCGTCGAGGAGCAGAAGGCGCGGCTTGGCGACGAGCGCTCGCGCCAGCTCGACCCGCTTCTGGATGCCGTACGGCAGCGCCGCGGCCGGGACGTTGGCGCGGTCGCGCAGGCCGACGACGTCGAGCACCTCGTACGCGTCGTCCTCGCTCACGGAGCGGCCGCGCGAGTGCGCCCCGACGAGGACGTTCTCGAGGACGGACATGGTCCGGAAGAGCTGGATGTTCTGGAACGTCCGCGCGATGCCCTTGCCGACGATCCGGTGCGCTCCTTCACGGAGGAGCGACTCGCCGTCGAACTCGACCTCCCCGGCGTCGGGCTTGTAGAGGCGGGTGATGACGTTGAAGGCCGTCGTCTTGCCGGCACCGTTCGGCCCGATCAGCCCCGAGATGTGGCCCTGCTGCACGTCGAACGAGACGCCGTCGAGGGCGACGATGCCTCCGAAGCGAAGCGTGACGTCCCGGACGGCGAGGAGAGCCATCTGGCGCAGAACCCTAATCTGCCGGGAAGCACACCTGCAATCGCGAGCCCTCTAACCGGTCGCCGAGGTCGGCGTCAATGACAGCGATGAATCGGCGCGCATGCATCGCATGCGTCGTGAGCGCACTTGGCGGCCTGGGCACGCTGTCGGCCGCACTGGCGACCACGCTCGCGGTGCCGGGGCAACTCGACGGTGCCTTCGGGGCGAACGGAAAGGTGCTCACCGATGCCGGAGGGGTGGACTGGGCGGGCTCCGTGGCGGTCGCACCGGGCAATGCGCTGGTCGTCGCGGGAGGGCGGGACAACGACGTGGCCGTCGCGCGGTACGACGCGGCAGGTCGACTCGATGCCGGCTTCGGCGGCGCCGGGATCGTCGTCACCGACGTCGGCGGCGCGGACGCCGCCGGAGCCGTGGTCGTGGCGTCCGACGGAGAGACCGTCGTCGCGGGGCAACGGGACGGCGATCTCGCGCTCGTCCGCTACTCGTCCGACGGAACGCTCGACCCGAGCCTCGACGGTGACGGCGTCGTGGTGACGGATCTCGGCTTCGAGGAACGCTCGGTCGCGGCCTCGACGGCACCGGGCGGCAGAGTCGTCGTTGTCGGGACGGCTGCCAACCGGCTCGTCCTGGCGCGTTATCTCCGCGACGGCCGCCTCGACCCCGATTTCGGGCGGAGCGGCACCGTTGTGACGCCGACGCCCGGGCTCGACTGGCGGACGGCAGCATTCGGACGAGATGGGACGATCGTGGTCGCGGGCGCACGCGTCGTCGCACGTCCGACCCAGGCTATGGGGCTGGCGGTGGCGCGCTACCGCTCCGACGGCCGGCTCGACCGCACGTTCACCGGCGACGGGCTGACCGTCACGACGGCACGTCCCCACTGGGCCGGCGCCGTCGAGGTGGCCGTGCGCCGGGACGGACGGATCGTGCTCGGCACGCACGGCCATGCCGGGCCCGACCGTGCGGGGTTCGCGCTCGTGCGCCTGCGCCGGGACGGAGCACTCGATCGGACGTTCGGGACCGGCGGCATCAGCGTCAGCGAGGTCGGATACGGCGTTCATGCACTGGCGCTCGATCGCCAGGGCCGCATCGTCACCGTGGGAAGGACGACCTCGCTGTCGGACTTCGTCGCCGCGCGGTTCCATCGCGACGGACGCCGTGACCGAGGCTTTGCAGCGACGGTCGCGGACTTCGGGGGGATCGACACGCCGTTCGCGGTCACGATCCAGCGAGACGGTCGGATCGTCGCGGTCGGAGCTTCCTCGACCTCCGGCTCGCTCGTCGGCGACATCGCGCTCGCGCGCTACCTCGCGTCCAACTAGGCACGTGAAGGCGGCGGTCGCAGCGCCTGCAAGCGACCGACTGTGGACGCGCGGTGACGCGCACCTTTAGCATCGCGTCCGTGGACCTGCGCGACACGCCCGACGAGGCGGCGTTCCGGGCCGAGCTTCGGGCCTGGCTCGAGGAGAACCTTCCCGAGAAGCTCCGCGGGCATCGCGGTGGCGCGGCGCGGTTCGACGAGCCGGAGATGCGCGCCTGGAGCCGGGCGCTGTACGACGCGGGCTACGCGGGCCTCACGTGGCCGAAGGAGTACGGCGGCGGCGGCGCCCCCTACACGCACCAGGCGATCTACCTCGAGGAAGTCGCGCGCGCCGAGTCGCCTCCCCACATCGGCGTCATCGGGCTCGGCATGGCGGGGCCGACGATCATGGCGCACGGGAGCGAGGAGCAGAAGAAGCGCCACCTCGCGCCGATCCTCTCCGCCGAGGAGATCTGGTGCCAGGGCTTCTCCGAGCCCGGCGCCGGCTCGGACCTCGCGGGCGTGCGCACGACCGCATTGCTCGACGGCGAGCGCTTCGTCGTCGACGGCCAGAAGGTCTGGTCGTCGTTCGCGCACATCGCCGACTGGTGCATCCTCGTCACGCGAAGCGACCCCGAGTCGACGCGCCACGCCGGGCTGACCTACCTCATCGTGGACATGCACGCGCCCGGCGTCGAGGTCCGTCCGCTGCGCCAGATCACGGGCGAGGCCGAGTTCAACGAGATCTTCTTCACGGGCGTCGAGGTGCCCGCAGAGAACGTGCTCGGCGAGGTCGGCGAGGGTTGGCAGGTCGCGATGACGACGCTCCTGCACGAGCGCGGGACGCTCGGCTTCGCGCTGCAGGCCGCGCTCGAGGTGCAGATCCGGAAGCTCGTCGCGCTCGCGCAGGATCGTGGCGCGGACGCGCTCCAGCGGGACCGGATCGCGTACGAGTGGTCGGAGCTGCAGGCCCTCCGCTTCACGAACGCGCGCTCGCTCTCGCAGCTCGTGAAGACCGGTATCCCGGGCCCGGAAGGCTCGATCGCGAAGCTCGTCTGGTCGGAGGCGAACCAGCGCGTCACGAAGCTCGCGCTCGAGCTCCTCGGCCCGGACGCGCCACTCGCCGACGGCAACGCGCCGTACGGCGGCTACTGGCAGTACCAGCAGCTCCGCAGCCGGGGCAACACGATCGAGGCCGGCACGTCGGAGATCCTCCGGAACATCGTCGCCGAGCGCGTGCTCGGCCTTCCCAAGTCGCGCTGATGGACTTCACCTTCACGCCAGAGCAGGAGGAGCTTCGCGAGCAGGCGAGGGCGTACCTCGCCGACCGCCCGGAGGCGACCTGGAGCGACCTCGCCGAGCTCGGCTGGACGGGCGTGTCGATTGCGGAGGAGCACGGCGGCGCGGGGCTCACCTTCATCGAGGAGGCCGTGATCTTCGAGGAGCTCGGCCGGGCGGTGCATCACGGGCCGTTCTTCTCGACGATCGCACTCACCCTTCCCGCCCTCCCGGACGACCTGCGCGCGGAGGTGGCCGCCGGCGAAGCCAGCTGGACGCTCGCGCTCGGGCCGCTCGTCAGCGACCTCGACAGCGCCGAGCGCGTGGCGATCGTCGGCGGCGACGGGATCTACGAGCTCGAAGGCGCGCAGCGCGACATCCTCGACACGACCGACGAGAGCCGGCCGCTCGGCGTCCTCCGCGGCGGCGAGCCGGGGCGGCGACTCGCGGACTCGGGCGTGCTCGAGGAGATCAGGCGCCGCGCCCTCGTCGCGCTCGCGCTCGAGTCGTGCGGCGTCGCCCGGCGCGCGCTCGAGTACGCGATCGAGTACGCCGGCCAGCGCGAGCAGTTCGGCAAGCGGATCGGCATCTACCAGGCGATCTCGCACCCGCTCGCGGACGCGTTCACGAAGGTCGAGCTCTCCCGCTCGCTCTCGTTCTGGGCCGCGTGGTGCGTGTCCGTGGACGACGAGCAGGCGCCGATCGCCGCAGCGGCGGCGAAGGCGTATGCGGCCGAGGCGGCGGTCGAGGTCTGCGAGGCCTCGATCCAGGTGCACGGCGGCATCGGCTTCACGTGGGAGCACGTGCTCCACCGGCTCTACAAGCGTGCGCTCTGGAACGACAGCTTCCTCGCCTCCGGGACGCAGCTCCGGGCCGAGATCGCCGGGGCGCTCGTCGACGGGCAGGTCTCAGAGCCGCAGCAAGCACCGGTGTCCGTAACCCAAGGAGGCTGAGGTGGACGGCCTGATCATGGACTACTCGCTGAACGTGCCGGCGATCCTCCGGCGCGGCGAGCAGCTGTTCGGCGACCGCGAGATCGTCACGCGCCTGCCGGACAAGAGCTGGCACCGCTACACGTACTCCGAGTTCGCGCCGCGGGCGAGGCGGCTCGCGGCGGCGCTCCGGAAGGAGCTCGGCCTGAAGGACGGGGATCGCGTCGGGACCTTCTGCTGGAACCACTACCAGCACCTCGAGACCTACATCGGCGTCCCGGTGGGCGGCATGGTCACGCACACGCTGAACCTCCGGCTCCATCCCGATGACCTGACCTACATCGCGACACACGCGGGCGACCGCGTGCTGATCGCCGACAAGGTGCTGTGGCCGCTCGTCGAGAACTTCCGGGAGCGCGCCGGCTTCGAGCACGTCGTCGCGGTCGGCGACGGCCCGACGCCCGACGGCGCGATCGACTACGAGGACCTGCTCGCGAGCGCCGACCCGGACGGCCTCCCGGACCGGGAGATCGACGAGAGATCCGCCGCGGCCATGTGCTACACGAGCGGGACCACCGGCATGCCGAAGGGCGCCGTGTACTCACACCGGGCGATCGCGGTCCACTCGCTGGCGGCCGCGATGGCCGGCGTCCTCGCCGTCACCGAGAGCGACACGGTTCTCCCGGTCGTGCCGATGTTCCACGCGAACGCGTGGGGCTTCCCGTTCACCTGCACTCTCGTCGGGGCGAAGCAGGTCTTCCCCGGCCCGTTCCTCGACGGCGAGAGCCTGCTCGAGGCGTTCCAGCAGGAGCAGGTCACGATCACGGCCGGCGTGCCGACGATCTGGATGGGGATCCTCGCCGAGCTCGACGGCAACCCAGGGAAGTACGACACCTCGTCGGTGCGGGCGATGGTCGTCGGAGGGTCCGCCGCGCCGCAGGCGATGATCGAGGCGTTCGAGAAGCGCCACGGACTCAAGATCATCCACGCGTGGGGCATGACCGAGATGTGCCCGCTCGGCACCGTCTCCGAGCCCACGACTCGCGAGAAGGCCCTCTCCGAGGAAGAGCAGTACCGCTACCGCGCCAAGCAGGGCATCCCTGCGCCGTTCGTCGAGATCCGCGCGCGCGGCGCGGAGGGCTTCGTGCCGTGGGACGGCGAGACGATGGGCGAGCTCGAGGTGCGTGGCGTCTGGATCTCGTCCGCGTACCACGATGCGCCTGACGCCTCGGACCGGTGGACGGACGACGGCTGGTTCAAGACCGGCGACATCGTGACCATCGAGCCGCACGGCTACATCGAGATCCAGGATCGCTCGAAGGACCTCGTGAAGTCCGGAGGCGAGTGGATCTCGACGGTCGCGCTCGAGAACGCGCTCATGGGGCACGAGGCGGTCGCCGAGGCCGCGGTCATCGCCGTGCCCGACGACAAGTGGTCGGAGCGCCCGCTTGCGGTCGTCGTGCTGAGGGAGGGCGCCGAGGCGACGGACGAGGAGCTCCGCGAGTTCCTCGCCCCGCACTTTGCGAAGTGGTGGCTCCCCGAGCGGTTCGAGTTCGTCGACGAGATCCCGAAGACCGCGGTCGGGAAGTTCCGGAAGACGGCCCTCCGCGAGCAGTTCGCGAGCGCGCAGCCGGCGGAGACGGCCTAGCTTGGCGGAGTTCATCTCGAGCGAGATCGACGGCGCGGTCGCCGTCGTCACGATCGACCACCCACCCGTCAACGCGCTTTCCGCTCCGCTGCTCGAGGAGCTCGAGGCAGAGCTCGCCCGGCTCGACACGGACGACGCGGTCCGCGCGATCGTCCTCAAGGGCGCGGGCGAGCGGGCGTTCGTGGCGGGCGCGGACATCTCCGAGTTCCCGACCCTGCGCGAGGCGGCTCATGACGACAACGGCGGCTCGGCCCGCGGCATCCAGCGCCTCGGGCACCGCATGGACGCAGCGCGGACGCCGTTCGTCGCCGCCATTCACGGGTTCTGCCTGGGCGGCGGGCTCGAGGTCGCGATGTGCTGCGACATCCGTGTCGCTGCCGAGGACGCGCAGCTCGGCCAGCCGGAGATCAAGCTCGGGCTGATCCCGGGCGGCGGCGGCACGCAGCGCCTCCCGCGGTTCGTCGGGCTCGGGCGGGCGATGCTCCTGAACATGACCGGCGACTTCATCGACGGGCGAACGGCGTACGAGTGGGGGCTCGTCGAGCGGGTGGTGCCGCGCGAAGAGGTTCACGAGGCGGCGCTCGAGATCGCCCGGACGATCGCGGCGCGCTCCCCGGTCGCAATCGGCATCCTGCGCGAGCTCGCACGAACGACGCGCGACCTCCCGCTCGAGGAGGGACTGCGCCGCGAGGCAGAGGGCTTCCGCCGCTGTCTCGGGAGCGAGGACGGGCTCGAGGGCGTCACCGCGTTCCTCGAGAAGCGCGAGCCGCAGTTCACGGGGCGCTAGCCCCAGACCCACGACGATGACGACGAGCACGAAGCTGTGTCGGCGATGAGGGCCATGGTCCTCGAAGGCACCGGCGGGCCGGAGAACCTCGTCCTCCGCGAGCTCCCCGACCCCGTGCCGGAAGAGGGCCAGGTCGTCGTCGACGTTCGCGCGGCCGGGATCAACTTCGCGGACGTCCTCATACGCAAGGCCAACTACCCGCAGATGCCGGAGCTCCCGACGATCCTCGGATCGGAGGTCGCCGGCGACCTCGATGGCCGGCGCGTGCTCGGCTTCACGCGCTCGCTCGGCGGGGGATACGCGAGCAAGGCGCTCGTCGAGCGGCGCTGGCTGCTTCCGCTACCCGAGAACGCGAGCTACGCGGAGGGCGCGGCATTCCCGCTCGCCTTCCTCACGGCCTGGATCCCGCTCACGGAGCTCGTCCGGATCGGCTTCGGCTCGCGCGTCCTCGTGACCGCGGCAGCCGGCGCCGTCGGGACCGCTGCCGTCCAGCTCGTGAAGGCGCTGAACGGACGCCCGATCGCGGCCGTGGGCAGTGAGGCGAAGCTCGAGCTCACGCGCTCGCTCGGCGCGGACGAAGGAGTGACGTACGACGGCCTCGGCGAGCTCGAGCCGGTGGACGTCGTCTTCGACCTCGTCGGGGGAGACGTCTTCAAGGCCTCGCTCGGACTCGTGAAGCCGCTCGGCTCGGCGGTTGCCGCCGGCTACGCGGGCGGCCTGTGGGAGGACGTGAGCCCCGCCTGGCTCGTCGGCCGCAACATCGGCATCCAGGGCTTCTATCTCGGCCGGCTCACCGCACGCCGCCCGGATCTCGTCGAGCAGGCGGCGAAGGACGTCCTCCGCCTCTGGGAAGGTGGCGTCGTGCGCCCCATCGTGGGCCACGAGCTTCCGCTCGAGGAAGCCGGCGAGGCGCACAGGTTGATCGAGGAACGACAAACGACAGGAAAGGTGGTCTTGATTCCGTGACGGCGCTGGTGACCGGCTCGGCCGGGGGCATCGGGAGCGCGATCGTGTCGAAGCTGCGAGCTGAGGGCTTCACGGTCCAGGAGCTCGACATCGTGAACGGGTTCGACGTGTCCGACCCGGAGTGCTGGGAGCACGTCGGCTCCGTCGACCTCGCATGCCTGAACGCGGGCGTCGTCACCGGCGAAGACGGCGATATCGCGGCGCTCACGGACGGGCAGTACCGCCGCGCGCTCGGGGTCAACGTCGACGGCGTCGTGTTCGGCGTGCGCCGGCTCGACCGCGTCATGCCGAAGGGCAGCACGATCGTCGTCACGGCGTCGCTCGCCGGGCTGACCGCGATCCCGGACGACCCGATCTACGGCCTGACGAAGCACGCGGTCGTCGGCTTCGTGCGCTCGGTCGCGGCCCAGCTGGCGGACCGCGGGATCCGGATCCAGGCCGTCTGCCCCGGCTGGGCGGACACGGCGCTGACGACGAACGGCTTCCGGGACGAGCTCCGCGAGCGCGGCTATCGCCTGCTCGAGCCGTCGGCAGTGGCCGAGGGCGTGTGGGCGGCCTACAAGAGCGAGGGCACCGGCGAGGCGTGGGTCGTCCAGCCCGGCCGCGAGCCCCTCCTCTACGAGTTCAAGGGCATACCCGGGCCGCGCTAGACGGCGTGGGGGAACTCATGGTTCCCCACGAGTCACCGACCCGCGCGTCCGGCAGCCTCGCGCTAGTCGAAGCGCCAGCCGTCGCCGGCGGCGAACGACTTCAGGATCCGCCGGGAGACGACCATGCGGTGCACCTCGTCGGGGCCGTCGTAGATCCGCGCGCTTCTGGCCTGCTGGAGCATCCCCGCGAGCGGCGTCCGGTCCGTCAGCCCGCGCGCACCGTGCACCTGCACCGCGCGGTCGATCACGTCGTTCAGCACCCGAGCCGCATAGAACTTGATGACCGAGACCTCGACGCGCGCCTCGTCGCCCTGGTCGATCTTCTGCGCCGCGTCGAGCGTCATGAGGCGGCACGCATGGATCTCGGCCGCGGAGTCGGCAATCCAGTTCTGGACCGTCTGCTTCTCGGCAAGTGGACCGCCGAAGGTCTGGCGCTCGAGCGCGTAGGCGCACATGAGCTCGAAGGCGCGCTGCATCTGGCCGAGCCAGCGCATGACGTGATGGATGCGGCCGGGCCCGAGCCGCTTCTGCGCGATGCGGAACCCCTCCCCCACGTCTCCGAGCGTGTTCTCGACCGGCACGCGCACGCCGGAGTAGGTCACCTCGCAGTGCGTCGTCCAGCCGTGCCCTGCGTGGCCCATGACGGGCACGGGGCTGATCTCGATGCCCGGCGCGTCGGCCGGAACGATGATCTGCGTCGCGCGGCGGTGCGGCTCCGCGTCGGGATCGGTGACGGCCATCACGATCCCGAACCCCGCGCCCTCGGCGCCGGACGAGAACCACTTGTGGCCGTCGATCACCCACTCGTCGCCGTCGCGCACGGCGCGCGTCCGGAGACCCGTCGGGTCCGATCCGGACACGTCCGGCTCGGTCATGGAGAAGAACGAGCGCATCTCCCCGGCCACGAGCGGCCGGAGCCAGCGCTCCTTCTGGTCCTCCGTCCCGAACTGCCACAGGATCTCGCCGTTCCCGGCGTCCGGCGCCTGGCAGCCGAAGACGAGCTGCGCCCACGTCGAACGGCCGATCTCCTCGTTCAGGAACGCGTACACGAGGAAGCTCCCGCTCGAGCCGCCTGCCTCCGGCGGCAGGTGCGGCGCCCAGAGGCCCTGCTCCCGCGCGAGCCCGCGCAGGCGCTCCACGAGCGCGTCCGCCTCGGCGTCCTCGCGGTTCAGGATCGGCTCGTTCGGATAGACGTGCTCCTCCATGAACTCGCGCACGCGGGCGCGGAGCTCGAGCACGTCGTCCGTCGGGCGGAGATCCGCGATCGCCATGCCGTTAGCATCGCACGCGACGATGCGACTCGGCTTCTACATGGGCTACTCGCCGCCGGGGACGAGCCCGCTCGAGTCGATCGCGCTCGCGCAGGAAGCCGAGCGCCTCGGCTACGACTCCGCCTGGGCGGCGGAGGCGTGGGGCACCGACTGCGTGAGCGTGCTCGCGTGGCTCGGCGCGACGACGACGAAGATCAAGCTCGGCTCGGCGATCATGCAGATCCCCGGGCGCACGCCGGCGAACACCGCGATGACGGCCGCGACGCTCGACCTGCTCTCGGACGGCCGCTTCCTGCTCGGGCTCGGCACGTCGGGGCCGCAGGTGGTCGAGGGCTGGCACGGCCAGCCCTGGGGCAAGCCCGTTACGAAGACCCGCGAGTACGTGGAGATCGTGCGCGCCGCGCTCCGCCGCGAGCTGCTCGAGCACCACGGGGAGCACTACGACATCCCCTTCCGCAACGGGACCGGCCTCGGCAAGCCGCTCAAGCTGATGGCCCGGCCGCTCCGCGCCGAGATCCCGATCTACATCGCGGCCATGTCGCCCAAGGCCGTGCAGCAGGCTACGGAGATCGCCGACGGCTGGCTGCCGATCTTCTGGTCGCCGGAGAAGGCGCGCGACGTCTTCCCCGAGGCTGTCGCACGCGGAGGCCCGGACTTCGACATCGCACCCTCGGCGCCGACCATCCTCATCGACGACGTCGAGGCGGGCAGGGACTTCCTGAAGCCGTACTACGCGCTCTACGTCGGCGGGATGGGCTCGCGCGGAAAGAACTTCTACAACGACCTCATGCGCCGCTACGGGTACGAGGCCGAGGCGGAGAAGATCCAGGAGCTGTACCTCGGCGGCTCGAAGCGGGACGCGGCCGCTCTCGTCCCCGACGCGTTCGTGGACGAGATGGCGCTCGTCGGGCCGAAGGAGCGGCTCGCGGAGCGGCTCGACGCGTGGCGCGAGTCGGGGGCGACCTCGCTGCTCGTCTCCACCCAGCAGCCCGAGGCGATCCGCGCTCTCGCGGAGCTCGCGCTCTGAGCCAAGTGTCAATTTGACACTTGGGGATCAGGCGCGCGCGATCGCTTCTGCCGCCGCGTCGGCGAGGTACGGCACACCCTGCTCGAAGCGGGCGGCTCGCTCGTCTTCCGCGCCGAGCTCGCCGCGCAGGAAGCGGCCGTAGATCGCCTCGCAGAACACGGCGGCCTTCCAGAGCGCCAGCGCCTCGAACCAGGCGAGCGGCTCGACGTCGCGGCCGCTGCGCCCCACGTACCGCTCGACGAGGCCCGCCCTGGACGGGAACCCCGGGAGCGCGGTGACCGGCGACGTCCCGAGTGGGTTCGGCGGGCCGCCTGGTTCGCTATAGGTCGCGAGCAGATACCCGACGTCCGCGCGCGGGTCACCGATCGCGCCCATCTCCCAGTCGAGGACCGCGACGATCCGCGACGGCTTGGCCGGCGAGACCATCGTGTTGCCGAGGCGGAAGTCGCCGTGCACGACCGTCTCCGCGAGCGGATCCGGCACGTTGTCCGCGAGCCAGGCGCCGACGCGATCGACCTGCGGGAGCTCGCGCGTCTTGTTGATGCCCCAGAGCTGGGCGAAGCGACGCACCTGGCGCTCGTTGTAGCTCCCCGGCCGTGCGAACGCGGCGAGGGCCGGAGTCGTCACGTCCGCCGCATGGATCTCGACGAGCGCGTCGACCAGATCGTCTCCGAGGCTACGCCGTGATCCCTCGTCCTCGAGCCCGGGCGGCAGCTCGTCCGTCGGGACGTGGCCCTCGAGGTAGGTCATGACGTAGAAGGGGACGCCGAGGATGCTCTCGTCCTCGCCCACGGCGACGATGGTGGGGAGCCGGTTGAACCCGGCCTCGCGCAGCGCGAGCTGGAGCCTCGCCTCGCGCACGACGTCGTGCGCCGACGGCGGCAGCGGCGGCCGAGGCGGGCGCCGGAGGACGAACTCGCCGTCGTCGCGCTCGAGCAGGAACGTGAAGTTCGAGCCTCCCCCCTCCCCGATGCGGCGCGCCCGCACCTCCCCGCTGCCGAGCCGGTGCTCGTCGAGGAACGCGCGCACGCGGTCGAGGATCAGGAGCGGCGGCTTCGTCAGGCCCGCTGCGTCGTCGGCTGTCTCGACGACGTCACCCGACGGCGCGGCACGAGGTGACCCGGGAAGAGAAGGCACTCTGCGATCCTATGACGCGAATGCGCCGCCGCCTGTACCTCATGCGTCACGGCGCCGTCTCGTACTTCGGCAGCGGTGGCCGGCCGGCGCGCGAGGACGAGGTCCATCTGACCGACGAAGGACGCGCACAGGCGGAGGCCGCGCGTGCGCTCCTCGAGCCCGTCTCGTTCGACCGTGTCCTGGCGAGCCCGCTCCCGCGCGCCGTGGAGACCGCGGAGATCGTGGCTCAGAGCCACAAGCTCGAGATCGAGGTCTGGCCTGCGCTGCGCGAGCTCAAGGGCGCACGGCTCTCGGAGATCCCCACGGACGAGCTCGAGGACGAGTTCGTCCATGCCTTCCGCGGTGTCGTTCCGAACGAGAAACGCTTCCTCGGCGGGGAGACCATCGGCGAGCTGTTCGACCGCGTCCTGCCTGCGCTCGAGTCGCTCTTCGCGGACCGCAGCTGGGACTCGGCGCTCGCCGTGCTCCACGGCGCCGTCAACCGCGCGATCCTGTCCTACGCGCTCGCCGGCGAGCGCATCTTCCTCGGCCACTTCGAGCAGGCCCCGGGATGCGTCAACCTCGTCGACGTCGGCGACGACTGGCCGGCGACCGCGATCGTCCGGGCGGTGAACCTCGCGCCGCTCGACCTTCTGCACGCCTCGACGCGGCTGACGACGATGGAGGGGTACTGGGCCGAGCTCGAGCCCTACCTCCACCTGATCCGAAACGAATAGAGGCCGGGCGAGCCCGGCCTCTATTCACAAGCGATCTGCGGCCGCTAGCGCGGTCGGCCTTCGATCAGCCCGCCGAACGGCACCCAGCGCCGGAGACTCGAGTTGTAGCGCTGGAGCTGCATCTGGCTGACGATGAAGTGGTCCCTCGCGGACGTCCTCTGGACGACGCCCGGGAGCAGGTACTTGTTCGGGTAGTTCATGCTCAGGAGCGCGTTCATGAGCCTCGCGCGCGTGAGGTTCTTGCCCGACCTTGTACAGCACCTGGACGAACGACTCGCCCTTCGCGACGCCGTAGTAGACCTGCGGGTCGTTCACGGTCGCCCCACCGCCGTACTTCTGGATGATCGAGCGGTAGAGCTTCATGGCCGGATCGTTGTTCCACTTCGGATCCTGCGGATCCTTCGCGTAGCCGATCGTGATGATCCCGTTGACGTACTCCGCACCGGCCGAGGCCACGGCCCCGTCCATCGCCGGCTTGATGGCTGCCACCGAGTTCATGTAGATCTGCTCGGGGTTGTAGCCCAGCGCCTTACCCGTCGCGAGCGTGCGCACGGTCGGGGTCGGAAGCTGGAACACGGCGAAGATCGCAGCGCCGCTCGCCCGGACCCGGGTCATCTGGGCCGCGACCGACGTCGCCGTCGTCTCGACCGCTTCCCTCGCGACGACGTTCTGGTCGGCGTACTGCTTCCCGAGAGCCGCCAGGAAGCCGTACAGGTAGTCCTTCCCGTAGTCGTCGTTCTGGTAGACGATCGCGATCTTCTTGTTCCGGTGGTTCGCCTTGATGTGGAGGCCGTAGAGGCGACCCTCGGCGATGTAGTCAGGCTGCCAGCCGGTCGTCCACGGGAACTCCCTCCACTGCGTTCCCCAGTAGGACGCGCCGGTCGAAACGAGCGCCTGCGGCACCTTCTGCTGGTTCAGGTACGCGCGCGCGCCGAGCACCGGCTCGGTGCCGAGCTGCCCGACCGTGGCGAACACCTTGTCCTGCTCGACGAGCCGCCGCGTGAGCTGGGCAGTGTTCGCGGGGTTGTACCCGTCGTCGTAGTACTTCCAGATGATCCGACGGCCCATGACGCCGCGCTTGCCGTCGGGCCCCTTGCGGGCGTTGACGTAGGCGAAGTACGCCTTCATCCCGACGGGAATCGGCGCGTAGGACGCCGCCGGCCCCGTGAGCGGGAACGTCCCGCCGATGGTGATGGTCTTCGCGGTGACACCGGGTGTCTGCTCCGCAGCACCGATGGCGCCCGAGACCGTGAACGCAAGCGCAGCGATCAAGACGACCGCACTTACGATGAGCTTTCGCACCGACTCCTCCTTCGTAGCTCCCTGACCCGCCTGCCTGTCATGCGCGAGGGTACCGTCGGATCCTGCGCTCCGCCAGACATGGTCCGTGGAAGGGATGTGCCGCGAGGCGCGACGTCGTGACCGTCCGAGACCAGCGATCGTGCAGGGCACTTCGCGTTCGCACCGTTGCGCCTCCTCGAGCGCGATGATTACAGATCGGTGAAGATGTTTCAAAACAAATCGCGGCCGATGTTCCGAAGTCACGCTATGCTCGCTCGCTCGTGAGTGAGGGGGCCCCGACTGCTGTGAAGCGCGGCCGACCGGCCGCGGCGAGCCGCGAGGACGTCCTCGCGGCCGGCCTCTACCGCTACCTGCGTGGACAGCGAGTCGACGTCCAGTCGCTCGCGGCCGAGCTCGGGCTCGGACGCACGACGATCTACCGCTGGTTCGGGTCGCGGGACCGGCTGATCGGGGAAGTCATCGTGCTCGCGGTCGAGCCGGTCCTCGACGAGGCCCGCGCCGAGGCTCGCGGGAAGGGGGCGCACGCCCTCCTCGACGCGTTCGACCGCATCAACCGCAGCTTCGCGGCCTCCCCCGCCCTCCGGAGCTTCGTCGACCAGGAGCGCGAGACCGCGATGCGGATCACCACCTCGGGATCCGGGGTCGTGCGGCCCTACATCGTGAGCCGCATCCGGGAGTGGATCGAGGAGGAGGTCGCGAGCGGCGCCTTCGAGGCACCCGTCGACCCTGCGACGCTCGCGTACGCGATCGTGCGCCTCGCCGAGGCGTTCATCTACAACGACACGGGCCCGGGCGTGCGCAGCGACGTCGATCGCCTGCGCGAGGTGGAGGCCGCGCTGCTCGGGATTCGGTTGTCGTAGAGGGCCGGACCGGTCCGGCCCCTACGTGCTCAGACGATCCGAATGTCGTAGGGGCCGGACCTGTCCGGCCCTTTACCCGAGACCGATCTCCGTCGCGAGCGCCTCGGCCTCGTCGAGCTCGTCGGAGAGCGCGTCGATCCCGCTCTTCCAGATGCTCGGGTCGGTGAGGTCGAGGCCGACGATCGCGGCGAGCTCCTCCGGCGGGCGCGAGCCGCCGGCGCGGAGCACGTCGAAGTACGGCTCGACCATCGACTCGCCCTCCTGCTCGTACTTGCGGAAGATGGCGAGCGCGAAGAGGAACCCGTACGCGTACGCGTAGACGTATCCCGGCGTCGAGAGGAAGTGCGGGATGTAGCTCCACCAGGTCCCGTAGCCGTCGATGTCGACCGACCTGGCGAAGAGCTTCGACTGCGTCTCGAGCCACAGCTCCTCGAGCCGCTCCGTCGAGAGCTCGCCCTGCGAACGGCGCTCGGTGTGCACGGAGTCCTCGAACCGGTTCATCGCGATCTGGCGGAACACGGTCGCGATGGAGTCCTCGATCCGCCCGGCGAGCAGGTTCAGCCGGCGGGTCGGGTCCTCCTCGAGCGCGAGCAGGCGCTTGAACGTGAGGGCCTCGCCGAACACCGACGCCGTCTCGGCGGTCGTGAGCGGCGTGTCCGCATTGAAGAGCCCGAGCGGTTGCGCCATCCAGCCGTGCAGGCCGTGGCCGAGCTCGTGCGCGAGCGTGAGGATCGAGCGGCGGTCACCCGTGTAGTTCATGAGGACGTACGGGTGCACGCCGGGACGGAGGTCGCGCAGAACGCGCCCGTGCGCTTGTTCTCCCGCACGGGGGCGTCGATCCAGCTCTCGGTGAAGAAGCGCTCCGCGACGTCCCCCGCCTCCTGCGCGAAGTCCGCGTACGCGCCGACGACGATGTCGCGCGCCTCGCCCCACGAGACCGTGCTCGGGTCGTCCCCGATCGGCGCGAAACGGTCGTAGTACGTGAGCTGGTCGAGGCCCACCAGCTTCGCCTTCAGCGTGTAGTACCGCTGCACGACGTCGTAGCGGGACACGGCCGCGTCGATCAGCGCCTCGACGGCCTCGTCCGTCGTGTCGTTCCGCAGGTTGCGGGCCGAGATCCACGTCGGGTAGCCGCGCAGGCGGTCGTCGATCGACTTGTCGAGCAGGATCGTGTTGAAGACGTACGTGCGCGTGCGGAGGCCGGGCTCGAGCGCCTGGGTCACCGCCTCCGCCGCGCTCCGGCGGACGTCGCGGTCGGCGGAGTAGAGCTTCGACATCGCCTCCTCGAACGACGTCTCCGCGCCGTCGAGCTCGACCCGGAGCGCGCCGAGGAGCTCCTCGTACAGCCGGCCCCAGGCGCTGACGCCGGAGACGCTCTTCTCCGTGACGATCTTCTCCTCGGGCTCGGAGAGGAGGTGAGGCCGGAACTTGCGCAGCGAGCGGACCCAGTGCCGCCAGTGGTCGAGCTCGGACGACTCGAGGAGTGCCTCGGCGGCGTCGTCCTCGATCTCCGCGATCTCGAGCCCGAAGAAGAGGAGCTGCGTGTCGAGGGCGGCGCCCTTCTCCGTGATGCGGGAGACGAGCGCTCCACGCGCGGGGTCGGCCATGTCGGTGGCGAAGTGCAGATGCGCGAAGTAGCCGACCCGGGTCAGCACCTCCTCGATGCGCTCGCGCTCGGCGATCGCCTCTGCGAGCTCCGCCGCGGACAGGCCTGCGACCTTCCCGTAGTAGCGCTCGCGGAACGCGGCCGCCGCCGTCTCGGCCTCCTCGATGTCCGCATCCAGGCGTGGGTCGTCACTGCCTTCGAACAGGTCGGAGAGGTCCCACGCGACGTCTTCCGCACCCGTGATCTCTGTAGTCGTCATGGCCTGGACTCTACGTGAGGGCCGGCACGAGACTGCCGCCGATCAGGGCGACCATGTCGTCGTCCGTGTGGTTCAGGTGCTGGAGATGCACGCCCGTTACGCCGATCGCACGCAGCTCCTCGATCCGGGCGACGACCTCGTCCACCGTCCCCACGAGCCAGCGGTGGCGGCGCTCCTCGATGACCGCCTCGGCATCGGTCGTCCCGCCGGCGACCTCGAGGAAGCGCCGCACGCGCTCGACGACCTCGCCCCGATCCGCGCCGACGAAGCACGACGTCATCACCGAGAAGCCGAGCGTCGCCGGATCGCGGCCGGCTTCCGAGCACGCCTCGTCCAACCGCTCCTTCCGCGCGCGCAGCTCGTCGTTCGGCGCGCCGAGCGTGTTCACCTCGTTCGCGTAGCGCGCGGCGAGCGCCGCGAACCGGCGCTTCACGCTGCCGCCGAGGACGAGCGGCGGATGCGGCTGCTGGACCGGCTTCGGCAGCGCCGTCTGCCCTCGGAGGGTGTACGCCGCGCCCTCGTGGTCGAACGCGTCCTCGGTCCACGACCGGACGACGACCTCCACCTGCTCCGCGAAGAGCTCGAAGCGGGCCTTGCCCTCGGGAAACGGGAAGCCGTTCCCGACGTGCTCGCGCTCGTACCACCCGGACCCGAGCCCCACCTCGACCCGTCCGCCCGAGACGTGGTCGACGGTGACCGCCATCCGGGCGAGCACGCTCGGGTGGCGAAACGTCGCGGGCGAGACGAGCGTGCCGAGGCGGATCCGCTTCGTCAGCGCCGCGAGCCCCGCGAGCGTCGCCCATGCGTCGAGCGCCCCGGCGTCCTGCCGGATGATCGCCGTGTAGTGATCCGAGCGGAACAGGCCGTCGAGGCCGTGCATCTCCGCGAGCGTCGCGAGGCGCACCCAGTCGTCCCACGTCACCCCCTCCTGGCCCTCGATCATCAGGCAGACCCTCATAGCTCCTCCACCCTCGTCACCGGCCGCTGGCATGCGAACCGCTCGCATACGTAGACGGCGGTCTGGCTCTCGACGAGGTCCTTACCCGCGAGCAGAGGCACGTCCTCGGACGGCCCTACCGCGACCACACTCCGGGGCTGGAACGGCTCCAGCGCCGCGCGCGCGACCGGAGCCGCGACGTCGCCGACGATGGCGATCTCGCGCGGCGGGCTGAGCCAGAGGTCGAGCCCGACGAGCGCCCACGCGAACGACCCCGGCGCCCGCCGTACGGCGGGCTCCACGAGCCGAAAGACGCCGACCGCGAGCCGCTCGAGCTCGTCGTCGCCCCAGAGCCGCGACAGCCGCAGGAGCACCCATGCGAGCATCGAGTTCCCCGAGGGGATCGGCGTGTCCTGGAGATCCTTCGTCCGCGGGACGCGCGGATCCCCGTCCGCGGGAGCCAGGTAGAAGCCGCCGTGCGCGTCGTCGGCGAAGAGCTCGACCGCGAGCCGGGCGAGGCGGTTCGCCTCCAGCAGCCAGCGAACCTCGCCCGTCGCGACGTGCAGCTCGATCAATCCGTTCGCGACGTTCGCGTAGTCGTCGAGGAACCCGTGCCCGCTCGTCCGGCCGTCGCGGACGGACCTGAAGAGGCGGCCGTCGGCATCCGACAGCGGCCCGAGCAGGAACTCCCCGAGGTCGCGGGCGGCCTCGAGCCAGTCGTCCCGCTCGAGGCGGTACCCGGCCTCGGCGATCGCCGCGAGCGCGAGGCCGTTCCACGAGGCGAGCGCCTTGTCGTCGCGGAACGGCTGAGCGCGCTCGTCGCGAAGGGCGAGCACTCGCGCGCGGAGATCCGGCTCGAGCTCCCCGCGGACGATGAGACGCCCGTGCTCGAAGGGCTCGAGCAGCTCGCTCGGGATGCCCGCGGCGGCGGCTTCCTCGGCGGTCCACGTGTACGTGAGCCCCTCGACCCCATCCGTGTCGGCGTCCTGGGCGGACGCAAGCCCGCCGCCGGGAAGCCGGAGCTCCCGGAGCATGTAGTCGACGGTCTCCTCGACGACCTCGCGGTAGCGGTCGCGACCCGTGACCACCCAGGCGTGCAGGTACGTCGAGGCGAGGAGCGCGTTGTCGTAGAGCATCTTCTCGAAGTGCGGCACGAGCCAGCGGTCGTCCACGGAGTACCGGTGGAACCCGCCGCCGACGACGTCGTACATCCCGCCGGCCGCCTGCGCGTCGAGCGTCGCGGTAACCATCGCCAGCGCTTCCTCGTCGTCACGGCGGAGCAGGAACTCGAGCGTCGAGGCGGCGGGGAACTTCGGCGCGCGGCCGAAGCCGCCGAACTGCCGGTCGAACGTGCGGGCGATCCCCCGTGCCGCCTCGCCGAGGATGGACGACGTCAGAGGCTCGCGCGACGGAGCCGTGCTCGCGATCGAGCGCAGCGCCTCGTCGAGCCGTCCGGCCTGGCGCTCGACGTCGCCGCGCCGCTCGCCCCACGTCTTCGAGACAGCGGTCAGGACGTCCCTGAAGCTCGGCATGCCGTGGCGCGGCTCGGGCGGGAAGTACGTCCCGGCGTAGAAGGGCCTGCCCTCCGGCGTCATGAACACCGTCGTCGGCCAGCCCCCGCTCCCGGTCATGCCGACCGTCGCCTCCATCGTCACCGCGTCCACGTCCGGACGCTCCTCGCGGTCGACCTTGACGTTCACGAAGCGCTCGTTCATGAGCGCCGCGGTCTCGTCGTCCTCGAAGGACTCGTGCGCCATCACGTGGCACCAGTGGCACGCGCTGTAGCCGACGGACACGAGCAACGGCCGGTCCTGCTCGCGCGCACGCTCGAACGCCTCGTCGCCCCACTCGAGCCACTCGACCGGGTTGTCGGCGTGCTGGAGGAGGTACGGGCTCGTCGCCTCGGCCAGGCGGTTCATGCCAGGAGCCTACGTACGGGCCTCGGGTTGACTGTCAGCCGGCCGGTGCGTGAGGATCCCCGCCATGAAGAGACCATTTCTCTGGCTGTTGCTCGTCGGCGGCGTAGTCGCCTCGCTGGGCGTCCTCTGGCAGGCCTTCACGATCGCCGCGTACGTACGCGGAGCGGGCGAGGGCGCACTCGACGCCCACGGCGGCGGCTCGCTGATCGTGCACCTCGGCGAGCTCGCAATCGTGATCGGCGCCATCGTCGCGTACTTCGGGAACTGGAAGGCCGTCGGCATCGCAATCGCCTTCCTCGTGCTCTCGGTCGCGCAGATCGGCTTCCTCGGCGACACCGAGGAGCAGGGCGGCTGGATCAACGGGCTGCACGGCTTCCTCGCGCTGATCGTCCTCCTCTCGGCGATCGCCTACGCGCTGAAGGCGGCGCGCGATCTCGGGCTCAGGACGGCTTCCGGCGCGCCCGGAAGTGCCTGACGATCTCGATCACGAAACCGACTCCGAGCGCGAAGCCGAGGGCGATCAGGACCGCGAACAGCGGGTGGTTCTCGAACGTCTTCCCGCCGAAGTAGCCGAGTAGCGCCGCGTACGTCGCCCAGATGACTCCCGCTGCGATGTCGTAGACGATGAAGCGCCGCCACGGGAACGTCGGGATGTAGCCGGCCGAGAACGTGACGGCGGTCCGGCCGCCGGGGATGAAGCGGGCGATGATGATGATGTACGCGCCGCGCTCGTCGAGCATCCGCTCCGCCCACTCGAGCCGCCCCTGCGCCTTCTCGCCGCGGAACCAGCGCTTGACCGTGCGCTCGCCGACGAAGTGGCCGATCCAGAACGAGATGTTGTCGCCGACGACGGCGCCGGTCGCGCCCGCGAGGATCACGAGCGGCAGGCTGAGGTCGTTCGAGCTCGCGAGGTTCCCGCCGACGATGACGACCGTCTCGCTCGGGACGACGGGGAAGAACGCGTCCACGACCGCGACGAGGAAGATGACCGGGTAGGCCCACCACTCGCCCGAGACCCAGTCCGCGATGTGATCGAAGTCGAGCCAGTCCGGCACGCGCGCATCCTCGCAGGCGCGAGCCGCGATGATTGCGCCGATGCCGCTCCTCCCCCTCGCCGGCATGCGGGTCGTGGACGTGACGACGTCCATCGCCGGGCCCGTTCTGCGCCGAGATCCTCGGCGCGCTCGGCGCCGACGTCGTGAAGGTCGAGCGGCCCGACACGGGGGACGACGGCCGCGCCTGGGGGCCGCCGTTCTGGAACGGGGAAAGCGCGATGTTCCTCTCCGTGAACGCCGGCAAGCGCTCGCTCGCCGTCTCGCTCTCCGACGAGCGCGGGCTGGACGCCGTGCTGCGCCTCTGCGATCAGGCGGACGTCTTCGTCCAGAGTCTGCGGCCCGGCCTCGCCGACCGGCTAGGGCTCGGTGCGGAGGCCGTGCGCGGGCGCAACCCGAAGCTCGTCTACTGCACCGTCGGCGCCTACGGGAGCGTCGGGCCACTGCGCGAGGAGCCCGGGTACGACGCGCTGATGCAGGCGGCGGGCGGCCTCATCAGCATGACCGGCGAGCCTGGCAGGCCCGGTGTCCGCGTCGGCTCGTCCCTGATCGACATGGGAACCGGGATGTGGGCGGCGATCGGGATCGCCGCGGCGCTCCTCGAGCGCGAGCGCACCGGCGCGGGGACCGTCGTCGACACGTCGCTCTACGAGACCGCGCTCGCGTACGTCGGCTACCACCTCGTCGGCTACCTCGCCGACGGCACCGTCCCGACCGGACAGGGCACCGTCTTCCCGATGGTCGCGCCGTACCAGGTGCTCCCCACACGGGACGGCGAGCTCATGGTCGCGGGCGGGAACGACCGGCTGTTCGCGGCCGTGTGCGAGGTCGTCGGGCTGCCCGAGCTGGTCGAGGACGAGCGCTTCCGGACGAACCCCGACCGCGTGCGGAACCGCGAGCAGCTGGTCGCGATCCTCTCCGAGCGCCTCCGCACGCGCGACACAGGCGACTGGCACGACGAGCTTCGGCGCGCCGGCGTTCCGGCGGCGCCCGTGGCGGACGTGGCGGACGTCGTCGACTCGGAGCAAACCGCCGCGCTCGAGCTGCTCCAGCCCCTCCCCCACCCGGCCATCCCGGACCTCCGGCTCGCCGCGCTCCCCCTGTCGTTCGCGGGGGATCGGGCGCGCTACCGCTCGCCCCCGCCGCTCGTCGGCGAGCACACCGCCGAGATCCTGGGCGAGGTCGGCTACTCGGACGAGGAGATCGCAGGTCTCGCCGCGGCGGGAGTCGTCAGGCTCGGCTCGTAGCGCTTACTACGATGGCGGCGTGACGGACCAGCCGCTGGAGCCCGACGAGCGGACGAGCAGCCGCCCGAGCCGGAGCCGCAGCCCGAGCCGGAGCCTCAGCCGCGAGCCCGAGGCGGAGACCACCCAGGTGGCGCCGCCGCCGCCCGAGCCGCCGCCTGCCGAGCCGACGCCTCTCGAACCGGGGCCGAAGCGCCTCTTCCGGTCGAGCGACGACCAGGTCATCGCGGGCGTCTGCGGCGGCCTCGGCAAGTACCTCGGCGTCGACCCGGTGCTCATCCGGATCGCCGCCGTCGTCCTCGTCTTCGCGGGCGGCGTCGGGATCCTCCTGTACGGCATCGGGTGGATCGTCATTCCCGAGGAACCGGAGCCCGGCGCCGCGCCGAGCCCGGCCGGCGAGGTGGAGCGGACGGGCGGAGCCGTCCTCCTCGGGCTCGTGTTCGTCGTGCTCGGGCTCTTCTTCCTGTTCGACGAGCTCTGGCCCGACTTCCTGTCCTGGCAGTACACGTGGCCGATCGCGCTCATCGCCGTCGGCGTCGCGATCCTCGTTCGCGGGAGGCGATGAGCGGCCGGATCGCGTTCGGGGCGGTGATCGTCGGCGCGGGCGTCCTCTGGCTCCTGTCCGAGGCGGACGTCGTCGACCTCTCGTTCACGACCTGGGTCGGCATCCTCCTGATCGGGCTCGGCATCGCGATCGCGCTGAGCCGCGGCAGCCACCGCCTTCTCGTCGTCGTCGGCATCCTCGTGGCGCTCGTGGGCATCCCGGCGCTCTTCGTGGACGACGACCTGCTCTCGGGTGGCGTCGGCGAGTCGACGAAGCGGCCGGAGACGACGGCCGACCTCGAGCCCTTCCGTCACGCGGTCGGGCAAGCTCACCGTCGACCTGACCGCGCCGGACCTCGACCTCGACGAACAGACCGTCGAGGCGAGTGTCGGGATCGGCGAGCTCCTCGTCCTCGTGCCCGAGGACACGGACATCACGGTCGACGCGCACGTCGGCGTCGGGAACGCGGACGTGCTCGGCGAGGAGGAGAACGGCTTCGACGTCGACTTCGCCTCGATCTCCGGGACGTCAGGGACGCAGGAGCTGACGCTCGACCTCGAGGCCGGGATCGGCGACATCAGGGTGGAGCGCGGCTGAGGCCGCGCGGCTACTCGTACGAGATCGCTTCGAGCGGGTTCAGCTTCGCGGCGCGCCGGGCCGGGAAGACCGCCGCCACGATGCCGACGACGATCGCGGCGATCACGAAGACGATGACCTGCGTGGTCGGGAAGGTGAACTCGATGAAGTCGACGCGCGCGATGAGCAGCGCGGCGAGGACGATGCCGAGCACGATCCCCACGGCCGCCCCGATGAGCGCCGTGATCACGCTCTCGTGGCGGATCATGCGCCGGATCTGGCGGCGCGTCATCCCGATCGCGCGCAGCATCCCGATCTCCCGCGTCCGCTCGAACACGGTCAGCACGAGCGTGTTCACGATCCCGAAGAGGCTGACGACGATGGAGAGCGCGAGCAGCACGTAGAGGATGTTCAGGATTGAGCTGAGCCCGGAGATCTGGTTGTCGATGAACTCCTGGCGCGTCTGCGCCTTCGCATTCGGGAAGTCGGCGAGCGCCTGGTCGAGCGCTGTCGTGTTCGCGTCGGTCGCTCCGCCCTCCATCTTCACGAACGAGTAGAGGTTCCTCGGGTTCTCGTTCTCGGCGTCCCAGACCTGGGCCGACATCGTCACCTCGCCGAACGGCGATCCGCCGGCCGGCGGATCGAAGATCCCCTTCACGACGAAGCGCCGGCTCGTGCCGTTGGCGAAGGTCACCGTGACGGAGGACCCGAGCGCGAGGTCGTTGTCCTTCGCCGTGCCGTCGTCGACGAAGATGCCCGTCTCGCCGAGCTCCGAGAAGACCTCCTGTGAGCCCTCGATCCAGTCCATGTCGATCACCTGCGCCATGCCGGGGTCGACGGCGGTCGCGAACGTCGGGCCGCCGAAGACGCTGACCTCGCCCGTCCGCACGTTCCCGACCGCGGTCACACCCGGCGCCTTCGCGGCGGTCTCGGCGGCGTCGATCGGGATCGGCGAGAAGTTGTTCTGCGCGGTGATCGCGTAGTCGCCGGTGAAGAGGTCGTTCACGGCGCCCTTGAACGAGGACACGATGCCCGCGGCGAGCGTCGCGACGAGCGTGACGAGCGCGAGCCCGATCATCAGCGCGGCGGCCGTCGAGGCCGTGCGCTGCGGATTCCGGCGCGCGTTGTCGCGGGCGAGGATGCCGGCGACTCCGCCCATCGCCGCCGCCGGCGCGCCGAGCACACGCGCGAGCGGGCGGACGAGCCGGGACGAGAAGAGGGCGACGCCGAGGAAGATCAGCAGCGCCCCGAGCCCCATGTAGATGAGGACCTGCGTCGTGTCGAGGCCGCTCCCGAAGAGGCCGTAGAGCAGCGCCGCGAACCCCGCGATCGTCATCAGCACGGCGCCGATCCAGCGGAAGCGCGCGAAGCGGCCGGGCGGCAGCGTCGCGCCCTCCCGGACGGCGGCGATCGGCGGCACGCGCGTCGCGCGGACGGCGGGACGCAGGCTCGCGAGCAGCGTCACGACGATTCCCGCGAGCAGCGCCACGATGATCGTCCGGGTCTCGAAGACGAGCCCGGTGTTCGGCAGCGTGAAGCCGACTGCGTCGAAGAGCCGGAACAGGCCCCTGGCGAGCAGGAGCCCGAGGAAGAGCCCGACGATGGACGCGACGATCCCGACGACGAGCGCCTCGACGATGATCGAACCGAGTACCTGCCGCCTGGACGCGCCGAGCGTTCGCAGCGTGGCGAGCTCGCGCGTCCGCTGCGCGATCGTGATCGAGAGCGAGTTCGCGATGACGAACGAGCCGACGAAGAGCGCGATGCCGCCGAAGGCGAGCAGGAAGCCCTGGAGGAACGTGATGAACTCGTTCGTGTCCTCGGCGTCGGACGCGGCCTGCTCCGATCCGGTCTGGACCTGCGTGCCCGGTGGAAGGATCTGTTCGACCTCGTCGAGGAGTTGCTGCTCGGTCGCGTCGGGCTTCGCCGCGATCGCGATCTCGTCGAGCTGCCCCTCCTTGTTCATCAGGCGCTGCGCGGTCGGGAGGTCGAACCCGGCGAGCGTCGCGCCCCCGATGGAGAGCCCCGAGCTGAACTGCATGATCCCGGAGACCTTCAGTTTCTGGACCGGCCCCTCGGCCTGGACGCCGATGGTCTCGCCGACCGCGAAGTCCTCCTTCGAGGCCGTGTCCTTGTCGACCATGACCTCGTTCGGCCCCGGCCACGCGCCCTCCACGAGCGTGAGCGGGTTGAACGGCGAGTCGGGGTTCCCGATCGAGAAGCCGAGGTTCGGCGCGCCGCCGAAGACGACCGCCTTGCCGTCGTCACCGATGAACTGGGTCGTGTCGGAGGAGACGCTGGCTTCAGCTTGCGCGACTGCGGGCAGCGCCTCGACCTTCGGCAGCAGGGATTCGCTGAAGGTCGGCTCGGTGACTCCGCTGCCGTCGCTCAGGTCGAAGGCCGACTTGCCCGTGATGACCGCGTTCGAGCCCTGCCGGATGTCCGTGAAGATCTTGTCGAACGCCTGGGAAATCGAGTCCGTCAGGACGTAGGTGCCGCTGATCATCGCGACGCCGAGCACGATCGCGAGCGCCGTCAGCGCCGTACGCAGCTTCCTGCTCAGCAGGCCGCGGATGGCGAAGCGGGTCATTCGTAGGCGATCGCTCTGAGCGGGTCGAGCTTTGCCGCGCGGCGTGCGGGCATGATCGCCGCCAGGATCCCGATGACGATCGCGACGATCGTCAGCACGACGAGCTGCACCCATGGGACGGCGAAGCGAATGTCGTACTCTGCGAGCGCGCGGTTGACGAGGGCCGCGAGGAAGATCCCGAGCGGCAGCCCGACCGCGGCGCCGATCAGCGCCGTGATGATGCTCTCCTGGCGCACCATCCGGCGCACCTGGCGGCGCGTCATCCCGATCGCGCGCAGCATCCCGATCTCACGGGTTCGCTCGTAGACCGAGAGGACGAGCGTGTTGATCATCCCGAAGATGCTCACGAAGACCGCCAGCGTGAGCATCACGTAGAGGAACGAGATGAACTCGCTGATGTCGGAGTCCTCGCGCTCGATCCACTCCTCGCGGGTCTCGAGCTGCGTGTCGGGGAAGCCCGCGATCGACGCTTCCAGCTGCGCGCGGTTCTCGTCGTTCGGATCGCCGGCGACGTTCGCCCAGGTCCAGCGGTTTCGCGGACGGTCGTAGAGGGAGTCGAAGAGCTCCGTCGAGACGTTGACGCTCTCGAGCAGCGGATAGAACGGGGGCGGCTCGAACGTCCCGGCCACCGTGACCTGGGCCGTCCGGTCCGCGGTCGAGCGCAGCGTCAGCGTGTCGCCGACCGCCAGGCCGTGATCCTCGGCGAAGTTGCTGCTCAGGACCGCTTTCGTCGTCCCGAGCGTGGCGAGCACGCTGTCGTCGCCCTCACGCCAGTCGAACACGTAGGCCTCGGCGACGGTATCGGGCTCGATGCCCCCGATCTCCGCACTGTCGCCGTTCACGAGGCCGGCGTCGGAGCGCACGCTCGTCACGACCTCGGGAACGGGCGACGTCGCGAGCGCATCGCCGGCGGCCGAGACGAACGGCGTGTACCCGTCGAGCGACGTCACGACGTAGTCGGCCGCGATCTGCTCCTCGATCGCCTCCCGGTTCGACACCTTCAACCCGTTCGCGAGCGTGGCGATGAACGCGACGAGTGCGATCCCGATCATCAGCGCAGCAGCCGTGGCCGCGGTCCGGCTCGGGTTCCTGCGCGCGTTCTCGCCGCCGGTTCGCGCGGCGACGCGATCGGGAACGACGCCCGGGAACTCCGCGGGCCACTCGGGCATCCACCTCGTCACGGCCTTCCGCAGCCACATGAGGAGCACGATCACGGTCAGGAGCGGGTTCAGCAGCGTGCCGCCGACGAATGCCCCGAGGCGCCCCAGCGCCCCGCCCGGGCCCCACGCGCCGTAGCGCAGGAGCCAGTACGGCAGCAGCCAGAACGGCCACACGAGAACGGTGAAGACGAATGCGGCCCAGCGTCCGATCGGGACTGCTGATGGCTGCGAGCGGACTCACGAGATGCGACGAGAGCATCGCGACCCCGACGAAGAGCAGCAGCACGCCGCCCGCGATCGAGAGCAGCCGATCGGCAGTGCCAAGTTCGTCGACGAACATCGCCCGCCCCAGGATCACGAGCGCCCCTACCGCGAGGATGCCCGCGACCCAGGGCACGAACGGGGCGAAGCGCGACTTCGGAAGCGTCGCGCCCTCGCGGACGGCGGCGATGGGAGGAACGCGCGTCGCCCGGATCGCCGGGAGCAGCCCTGCCACGAGCGTGATGCCGACGCCGACGATCAGCGCGACGATCACCGTGCGCAGCGCGAACACGCGGTCGGCGGACGGGAGCTCGACCCCGAGCGCGCGGAAGAGCCCCTCGATCCCCTCCGCGAGCAGCACGCCCAGCCCCAGGCCGACGAGCGACGCCAGGAGCCCGATGAGGAGCGACTCGAGGATCACCGAGCCGAGGATCTGGCGCCGCGACGCGCCGATCGTCCGCAGCGTGGCGAACTCGCGCGTTCGCTGCGCGACGGTGATCGAGAAGGTGTTGAAGATGACGAACGCGCCGACGAAGAGCGCGATCCCTGCGAACGTGAGGAGGAAGTAGCGGAAGATCGCAGTGAACTCGTTCACCTCGTCCACCGCCTCCTCGGCTTCGGCGGTCGCGCTCACGACCTCGGCGCTTTCCGGCAGAGCAGGAGCGATGGCGGCGACGAGCTCGTCCTCCGCGACACCCTCGTCCGCGGCGACCGAGATCGCGTCGTACTGCCCCTCGCGATCGAGCAGCTCCTGGGCCGCGGGGATCGTGAAGACCGCGAAGCTCGCGTTTCCGAGGCTGTCGATGCTCCCGTACTGGGCGACGCCGACGAGCTCGAACGGCCGCTTCGGCTGCAGTGTCGAGATCTCGACTGCGTCGCCGACCGCGTACCCGTGGTCGTCGGCAGTACCGGCGTCGATGACGACCTCGTCCGGCGCCGCGGGCCACGTGCCCTCCACGACGTTCAGCGGGTTGAACTGACTGAGCGCGGGGTCGGTGTCGATGCCGAAGCCGAAGGTCGGCGCGCCCTCGGAGCTGGCGGCCTCTCCTTCCGGCGAGAGGATCTTCGTGTTCTGCTCGTCCAGGATCGAGCCGGTCGCGAGCGCGACCCCGTCGACGCCCCGAACGGTCTCGAGCAGCGACTCGTCGACCGGCGGGCTCGGAGGCTGCTCGCCGTCGATCGAGATGTCGAGCCCGCGACCTGTGACGACCGCGTCGGTTCCCGGCGTACGACTCCGTGAAGAGCGTCGTGAACGCGCGGTCGATCGTGTCCGTGAGGATGTAGGTGCCGCTGATCATCGCGACGCCGAGGACGATCGCGATGCCGGTCAGGACCGCGCGGAGCTTGCGGCCCGCGAGGCCGCGGAGGGCGACCTTGGTCACGCTGCGGCGACCTCTTCCATGACCTCCAGGATCCGGTGCTGGTCGCACTCGCCCACCTCGCGCACGATCTCGCCGTCGGCGAGGAACAGCACCCGGTTCGCCCTCGACGCCGCGCGCGCATCGTGCGTGACCATGACGATCGTCTGGCCGTACTCGTCCACCGAGCGGCGCAGGAGCTCGAGGATCTCGGCTCCGGTCTGCGAGTCGAGGTTCCCGGTCGGCTCGTCCGCGAAGAGGACCGTCGGCTTCGAGATGAGCGCTCGCGCGATCGCGACCCGCTGCTGCTGGCCGCCCGAGAGCTCGGCCGGGCGATGCGTGAGCCGGTCGCCGAGCCCGACGTCCGAGACGACCTGGTCGAACCAGCCGGTCTCGGGCTTCTCCCCGGCGATCGTGAGCGGAAGGAGGATGTTCTCCTTCGCGTTCAGCATCGGCAGCAGGTTGAAGAACTGGAAGACGAAGCCGATGTGCTCGCGGCGCAGCTTCGTCAGGTCGTTGTCGCCGAGCGTCGTGATCTCCGTGCCCGCGATCCCGACGCTGCCCGGACGTCGGCTTGTCGAGGCCCGCGAGGATGTGCATCAGCGTCGACTTGCCGGAGCCCGACGGGCCCATGACCGCGGTCGCCTTCCCCGGCGCGATCTCGACCGTGACCCCGCGCAGAGCGTCGACTGCAGTGTCGCCTTCTCCGTAGCGGCGGGTCACGTCGCGCGCGACGACGACCGCCCCGTTTTGTTGCGCCTGCTCGCTCACTCGTGCCCCCTCTGGTCGCGTGAACGTGCGCAAGGCTACAGCCCGTGTAGCCGAGCCTCGCGCCGACGTCGGATGTAAAGCTAGCTTGACAGCGATCTATGTCAAGCACGCTTGACATAGAAGCGTGGACCCTCATGCTGCGCATGAGCCGGCCGGCCTCGGCGAGCACGTCGCCGAGGATGCCGGCGATCTCGTCGAACTCCTTCTGCGTCGCGACGAGGGGCGGCGAGATCTGGAGCACCGGATCTCCCCGGTCGTCCGCGCGGCAGATGAGGCCCGCGTCGAAGAGCGCGTTCGACAGGTAGCCGCGCAGGAGGCGCTCGCACTCCTCGTCCGTGAACGTCTCGCGCGTGTCCTTGTCCTTCACGAGCTCGATCGCCCAGAAGAACCCCGTCCCACGCAGGTCCCCGACGATCGGCAGGTCGAGGAGCTGCGCGAGGGTCGCGTGGAACGCGTGCTCGTTCTCCTGCACGTGCTCCACGATCCGCTCCCGCTTCATGATCTCGATGTTCTTGAGCGCGATCGCGCACATCACGGGATGACCGCCGAACGTGATCCCGTGCGAGAACATCGAGGTCTCGCCGAGGAACGGCTCCATGACCCGGTCGGTCGCGATCACGGCGCCGATGGCTGCGTACGAGGACGAGAGGCCCTTTGCGGACGTGACGATGTCCGGCCGGATGTCGTAGCGCTCGGACCCGAACCAGGCGCCGATGCGGCCGAACGCGGTGATGACCTCGTCGGCGGAGAGGAGGATGTCGTAGCGCGTGCAGATCTCGCGCACGCCCTGCCAGTAGCCGGCGGGAGGCGTGAAGCAGCCGCCGGCGTTCTGCACCGGCTCCATGTGCACGAGGCACACGGTCTCCGGCCCCATGGCGACGATCGCGTGCTCGAGCTCGTCGAGCAGGAACCGCGTGAACTCCTCCTCCGACTCGCCGGGCGGGCGGTGGTAGCGGTTCGTGTTCGAGACGTGCCGCACCTCCGGCACCAGCGGCTCGAACGGCTCCCGCAGCGCGGGGATGCCGTTGATCGAGAGCGCGCCGAACGTCGTGCCGTGGTACGCGATGTGCCGCGCGATCGCCTTGTACCGCGGGCTGCGCGAGGCGGCGACGTGCTCGTCGTGGCGCGTCTCCGGCTCGGCGAGCGGGGCCCGAGGCCCCCCGTCGCCGCGCGCGGCGTAGTACTGGCGCGCGAGCTTCCACGCCGACTCGACGGCCTCGGACCCGCCGTTGCAGAAGAAGACCCGGTTCAGGTCGCCGGGCGCGAGTGACGCCATCTCCGCGGCCAGCTCGATCGCGCGCGGATGCGCGTACGACCAGTTCGTGTAGAACGGCAGCTCGCGCATCTGCTCGTGCGCGGCCTGGCCGATCTCGTCGCCGAACGAGTAGCCGATGTTCACCGAGAAGAGCCCCGCGAGCGCGTCGAGGTACCGGCGCCCGTGCGAGTCCTCGAGATAGCAGCCCTCCCCGCGCACGATGATCGGCACCTCCTCCTGCGCGTACCCGCCCATGCGGGTGAAGTGCATCCAGAGGTGGTCCTTGGCGGCTTGCTGCAGGTCGAGCGGCGTGACGGCGGGAAGGCTCATGCGGCTGCGGCTCCTTGTTGTCTTCTCGCGCTGCGGTACTGCCAGAGGACGTTACCGAGCGCCAAGGCGATGGCGATGAAGAAGAAGGCGCTCGCGACGACGTTCACCTGCGGCGGCGTCGCGACGCGCGCGACGCCCCAGACGTAGAGCGGGAACGTCTGCTCGCCGCCCGCGACGAAGTAC
Organism: uncultured Actinomycetes bacterium; assembly: GCA_963793035.1. Lineage (GTDB taxonomy): Bacteria > Actinomycetota > Thermoleophilia > Gaiellales > Gaiellaceae > GMQP-bins7. The sequence continues at coordinate 589,095 of CAWBYI010000007.1, read as the reverse complement.
GTGATCACGAAATCGTCGATGGAGAGCGCGAAGCCGAGAAGCGCCGCCGAGACCAGCGCAGGGGCAAGCAGCGGGAGCGTGATCTTGCGGAACGTCGTGAGCTCGTCGGCGCCGAGATCTGCGGCCGCTTCCTCGAGGTGGCGGTCGAAGCCGATGAGACGCGCCTTCACGGTCACGACGACGTAGCTCACGATGAACATGACGTGGGCGATGAAGATCGTCCAGAAGCCACGCACGAAGATGCCCGTCTGCTGGAGGAAGAGCGCGAGCAGCGCAGCGCCGAGCACGATCTCCGCCGTCGACATCGGCAGGAAGACAAGGAGGTTCGAGGCGCCGCGCCCTCGGAAGTGGTAGCGCACGATCGCAAGCGCGATCAGCGTCCCGAGGGCCGTCGCGGCGAGCGTCGAGATGACGGCGATCTCGAGCGAGACCTGCACCGACTCACGCAGCCCGATCGGCGCGTCCCAGTTCAGCCAGTTGTCGAACGTGAACCCCTGCCACACGTAGTTGAAGCGGCCCTCGGGGCTGTTGAACGAGAAGAGGATTACAACGGCGATCGGGAGCATGAGGTACGCCATCACGAGCATCGCGAACGCGGTCAGCACGTGTCGCTTGACGAACGCCATCAGCCGGTGAGCTTCTCCGCGCCGACGATGCGGGCGTAGACGAGCACCGCGACGAGGATCGCCGCCATGAGGACGAACGAGAGCGCCGCCGCGGTCGGGTAGTCGAGAGACTCGAGGAACTTCGCCTGGATGACGTTGCCGACCATCTGCTGCTTCGGCGTTCCCAGAAGCTCGGCGTTGATGAAGTCGCCCGCCGCCGGGATGAAGGTCAGCAGCGTCCCCGCCACGATCCCGGGCGCCGAGAGCGGCAGGGTCACCCGCAGGAAGGTCTGGAACGGGGACGCATAGAGGTCCTTCGCAGCCTCCAGGAGCCGCGGCTCGATCTGCTCGAGCGAGACGTACACCGGCAGCGCCATGAAGGGCAGGAAGTTGTAGGTGATCCCCGCGACGACGGCGAACGTCGTCGCGAGCAGCCGCTCGTCCTCGCCGAGGATGTGCGTCCACTGGAGGAAGCCGACGACCGGGCCCTCGTCGGCGAGGATGTTCAGCCATGCGAGCGTCCGAATGAGGTACGAGACGAAGAACGGAGCGATGATCCCGAGCAGGAAGAGGTTCCGCCAGCGGCCGGCCCGGAACGCGATCCAGTAGACGAGCGGGTACGCGAGGACGAGGCACGCGATCGTTGCGATCCCCGCGTACACGAACGACCGCACGAGCTGGGTGTTGTAGTCGGAGATCGCCTCCGTGTAGTTCGAGAACTCCCACGTGAACTCGTACGTGGGATAGATCCCGGACTGCAGCGACTGATACGCGAGGTAGACGAGCGGGATGAGGAAGAAGACCGCGAGCCACGCGACCCCGGGCGCGAGCAGGAGGTACGGCGTCGCGCCCTTTCTCCGGTAGAAGAAGCGACCCATCGTGGGCTACGCGGCTCGTCCCGTTCCTACTGCCCGAGGACCTGCTGCCACCTCGTGATGTGCTCGTCGTTGTTGAGCGCCGCCGAGTCGTACTGGTGCAGCGTTTCGAGCAGCTCGGCGTCCGGGAAGATGAGCGGGTTCGACGCTGTCTCCGGGTCGGTCTTGGCGAGTTCCTCCTTCGCGCCCTTGACCGGCGTCACGTAGTTGATGTACGCCGCGATCTTGGCGGCGACCGCCGGGTCGTACACGGAGTTCATGTACGTCGATGCGGTCGGCGCACTCCCGCCCTTGGGGATGAACATGTTGTCGGTCCAGATCATCCCGCCGTCCTTCGGGGCCGCCCACTTGAGCTTCGGGTTGTCGAGGAGCAGCTGGATGACGTCTCCCGACCATGCGACTGCTGCGGCGAGGTCTCCGCTCGTCAGCGGGCCGGCGTAGTCGTTGCCGGTGAAGCGGCGGATCTGCCCCGAGTCGACGCCTGCCTGGATCCGGTCGGCGGCACGGTTGAACACCTCGTCGTCGACGGAAGCCGGGTCGTCCCCGTTCGCGAGGATCACGAGGCCGACCGAGTCCGCCATCTCCGAGAGCATCGTGACCTTGCCCTTGAGCTTCGGGTCCTCGAGCAGCTGCTCGATCGACTCGACCGGCCCGGTGACGTCCTCGTTCCATGCGATGCCGGTCATGCCCGACTGCCACGGCAGCGAGTACTCGCGGTCGGGGTCGAAGGACGGGCTCGCCTGCGCGTCGATGAGGTTGGAGATGTTCGGGATCAGGTCCTTGTCGAGCTTCTCGACCCACCCCTGGCCCACGAGCAGGCCGGGGAAGCGCGAGTTGTCCGTGAAAACGAAGATGTCACGGTCGATGCCCTGGCCCTGCGAGAGCGGCGCCTGCACCGTCGCGAAATACTCGGCGTTGTCGTTGATCTCCTCGAAGTAGTTGACCTTGATCCCCGTCGCGGCCGTGAAGGCATCCAGAGTCGGGTGCTTCTTCGTCTTCTCGTCCACGTCGATGTAGAACGGCCAGTTCGCGAAGTTCAAGGTCTTCTCGACCTCGCCCGAGGACTCTTCGTCTCCACCCCCTCCTCCGCCGCCGCAGGCGGCGAGCAGGCCGGGGAGCGAGAGAACCGTCAGTCCGGCGGCGCCGCGCCGGACGAGCTGGTTCCGGGTCATTCGGGGGTTCATGAGCCCTCCTTTGAATCCGCAGTGTCGTCCCGGTCGACGACGAACGTCGAGTCCGGGCTCCAGGTCAGGGTCACCTGCGTCCTCGGCGCAGGGATGTCCCTGCCCGAGTCGATGTTCTGGGCGAAGACGTGGACGACGCCGAGCGGCGTCTCGACCACCACCTCGGTGGCGACGCCGATGTACGCGGTCTCGGACACCGTCCCCTCGAGCTCGTTCGCCCCTCCCCCCGGGCCGATCGTGATCTTCTCGGGCCGAACACCGGCGGACACCGCACCGGAGCGGCCGCTCACGTCCGCGCGCACGAAAGTGCCGTCCTCGAGCCGGACCCCGTCCGAGCCCTCCACCGTGCCGGGCAGGAGGTTCGAGGCTCCGAGGAAGCCTGCGACGAAGGCCGTCGCCGGCCGTTCGTAGAGCTCCTGCGGTGGGCCGAGCTGCTCGATCCGGCCGTGGTTCATGACCGCGATCGTGTCCGCCATCGTCATCGCCTCCTCCTGGTCGTGCGTGACGTGAACGAAGGTGATGCCGATCTCGCTCTGAATCCGCTTCAGCTCGAGCTGCATCTGCTTGCGCAGCTTGAGGTCGAGCGCGCCGAGCGGCTCGTCGAGCAGCAGGACGCGCGGATGGTTCACGAGCGCGCGCGCGAGCGCGACGCGCTGCTGCTGGCCGCCCGAGAGCTGGCGCGGCTTCCGGTTCCCGTACTGCCCCAGCCCGACGAGGTCGAGGATCTCCCGGACCCGCCCCTGGATCTCGCCCTTCGCGACCTTCCGTCGCTCGAGACCGAAGGCGACGTTGTCGGTGATGTTCATATGCGGGAAGAGCGCATAGCTCTGGAAGACGGTGTTGACGTCGCGCTTGTAGGGCGGCAGGCCGACGACGTCCTCGTCTCCGAGCAGGATGCGGCCCTCGGTCGGCTCCTCGAAGCCGCCGATCATCCGCAGCGTGGTGGTCTTCCCGCACCCGGACGGGCCGAGAAGCGCGAAGAACGAGCCGCGCGGCACGTCCACCGAGACACCGTCCACGGCAGTCATGTCGTCGAAGCGCTTGACGACGTTCTCGAGCCTTACATCGACTGTTGCCGCAGCGGTCTCGGTCATCAGTCGTCGGGCATCGGTACGACGAGGACGGGGACGGTGGAGCGATGGACGAGCTTGTGCGGGACCGAGCCGAGGATGATCCCGGTGAGCGGCCGCTCGCTCGCCGAGCCGACGACGATCATCCGCGCGTCGCGCTCGGCCGCGAGCGCGATCAGTGCTTCGGCGGGTCGCTTCGGGACGAGCACGGGCTCGGCGGCGACGCCCGCCTCGGTCGCGCGGGCGACGGCGGCGTCCACCATCGGCCTCCCGATCTCCTCGAGGGCGCCGCGCACTTCCTTCTTTTCATCGCCGACGCTTCGATGCGGCGGCTCGACGGCATAGGCGACGACCAGGGTGTCGCCGAGGCCGCTCGCAAGCTCGATCGCGCGGGCGACCGCGCAGTCCGAGCATCCGGACCCGTCGACGCCGACGACGATCGTCCTGCTCATTGCTGACCTCCTGCTCCCACGGTGGGAGCCTCGCCCCTGGCGACCGCCGGGTCAACGGCCTCGAGCCCTCGGCGCCCGAAGAAGCGCTCGTGCCCCCCGAGGCGCCAGAGCACGAGCAGGACGAGCCCAATGAGCATGAAGCCCATTCCGATCACGAACGGAACGCCCATGCCGAGGAGCGTCTGCCCGGTGTACGAGTTTTCGACGTCGTAGTAGTCGATCGCCGACTTGACGAAGAGATACCCGAGGATCGCGGCGCCGGTGAGCGGTCCGACGCCGATGAACAGGAAGTTCTTCACGGACTTGGTGAGCTCGCGCCGGTAGTAGATCGCGCACGCGAGCCCGGTGAGCGCGTAGTAGAAGGCGATCATCAGCGAGAGCGCGGAGAGCGTGTCGTAGAGGGCGTTCTGCGAGAGGATGTTGAGCGGGACGTACCAGGCGATCGCAAGCCCGGCGATGACCGCCGTCGAGAACCAGGGCGTGTGGAAGCGGGGATGGACGGCGGCGAAAATGCGCGGCAGCGCGCTCTGGCGACCCATGGAGAACGACGTCCGCGACGACGGGATGATCGTCGTCTGCGTCGACGCGATCGCCGACGTGACGATCGCGAGGATGACGATCTTGTCCCACGGCGACCCGAGCACGTCCGCCCCGAGCGCGGCGAAGATGGCGTCGTCGTCGTCGTACTCGGCGAGCGTCTCGAGTCCCGCATAGGCGACGACAGCGATGGAGACGCCGACGTAGGTGACGAGCAGGATCACCGTCGAGAGGACGGCAGCGAGCCCGGGTGCCCGCGCCGAGTCGCGCGTCTCCTCGGTGAGGTTCACGGCGCTCTCCCAGCCCCAGTAGATGAAGACGCCGATCAGGAGCGCCGACACGAGCGTCGAGGTGCTGTCGATCGCGAAGGGCGAGAGCCAGTTGAGCTCCGGCTTCGTCGATCCTTCGGGCGCACTCCCGTCGTACACCTTGTAGAGAGCGGCTCCCGCGAAAAGCAGGAGCGCGCCGACCTGGAGGACGATCATCACGTCCTGCACCTCGGCCGCGAGCTCGGTGCCGATGATGCAGATCGCGGTCATGACCACGATGTACGCGACCGCGAGGAGCATGACGGCGGTCTTCGACGCTGCCGCGCTCTCCCACCCGAAGAGCTCGTACGTGTAGCGCGCGCCGACGTCCGCGAGCGAGCCCACGACGAGGATCCCGGTCGTGATCACCGCCCAGCCGCCGAGCCACCCGAGCCACGGCCCCATGGCCCGCGTGACCCACGAGAACGTCGTCCCCGCATCCTGGTCGGCGCGGTTCATGTAGTAGAACGCCGCCGCGATCAGGAACATGGGGACGAACGACGCCAGGAGCGCACCGGGCGCCTGGAACCCGACGATGACGGTGACCGTCCCGATCACGGCGGCGAGCGAGTACGCGGGGGCGGTCGAGGCGAGCCCGACCGCGAGGGCCTCGCGGAAGCCGATCGCGTCGTGCTCCAGCTCGGTCCGCTCGGCGAGGACGCCCGACTCGCCCGCCCGATCCGACGTCGTGCTCACCGTGCGACGCGGCCCGCGTCACTCGGCCAGCTTCACCGCGACGTGCTTGATCCGTGTGTACTCCTCCATCGAGTAGAGCGACATGTCCTTGCCGTAGCCCGACTCCTTGAAGCCGCCGTGCGGCATCTCCGAGGCCAGCGGGAAGAGATGCTCGTTCACCCAGACCGTGCCGAAGTCGAGCTTCGCGGCGACCTTCATCGCCCGCCCGACGCTCTCGGAGAACACCGACGCCGCAAGGCCGTAGCGCACACCGTTCGCCATCTCGATCGCCTCGTCGTCCGACGAGAAGGGCTGTACGGTGACGACCGGGCCGAAGACCTCGTTCTGGACGATCTCGGCGTCCTGCGCGACGTCGGTCACGAGCGTCGGCTTCACGAAGAAGCCGCGCTCGCCGAGCGCCTCGCCGCCGGTCACGATCGTCGCCTTCGCGGCGGTCGCGCGCTCGAGGAACCCGAGCACCCGCTCCTGCTGCTCGGCGGAGATCACGGGCCCCATCTCGATGTCGTCGTCCGTCGCCGGATCGCCGACGCTCATACCGTCGACCGCCTTCACGGCCTCGGAGAGCACGTCGTCGTAGATCGACTTCGAGACGAGCACCCGCGACGAGGCGGTGCAGTCCTGGCCCGAGTTGAAGTAGCCGCCGATCTTCACGGCCTCGGCGACAGCCGCCGGGTCGGCGTCGTCGAGCACGACCATCGGCGCCTTGCCCCCGAGCTCGAGGTGGAGGCGCTTCACGGTGTCCGCGGCGTTCTTCGCGATGATCTTCCCGTCGCCGTGTCGCCCGTCAGCGAGACGAGGCGGATGTCGGGATGGCGCACGAGCGCGTCGCCGGCGGGAATCCCGTCGCCCGTCACGACCTGCAGGACACCCGGCGGGATGACGTCCTGCGCGAGCTCGCAGAAGCGGAGCAGCGTGAGCGGCGTCTGCTCGGCGGGCTTGATGATCTGGACGTTGCCGGCCGCGAGCGCGGGGCAGATCTTCCAGATCGCCATGTAGAGCGGGTAGTTCCACGGGACAGATGCCCGCGACGATCCCGAGCGGCTCGCGGCGGATGATCGAGGTGTAGCCCTCGACGTACTCGCCGGCCGCCTTGCCCTCGAGGTTGCGCGCCGCGCCCGCGAAGAAGCGCAGGCAGTCCGACATCGCGCCGGGCTCGTCCTTCGCCACCCACCAGGGCTTGCCGACGTTCTGCGACTCGAGGCGCGCGAGCTCCTCCGCGTTCTCGTCGATGACGTCTGCGAGGCCGAGCAGGAGCTCCATGCGGTCCTTCGGCGTCTTCGACCGCCACTCCGTCCACGCGTTCCTGGCCGCCTCGACCGCGCGCTCGACGTCCTCCGCCGTGCCGCGCGGCACTTCGGCGATCACCTCGCCGGTCGCGGGGTTGAGCACCTCCATCGTCTCGCCGCCCGACGACTCGACCCATTCGCCGCCGATGAAGTGCTTGTGCTGGGTTACCGAAACGCTCACAGACGACCTCCGTTCGGTGAAATCGAGGTGAGCGTATCTCCCGGCAACCCCGTGGACAACTCCCTCCTGACCGTACGGTCAGGTATGAATTCGCGGGCCGTGAAGCTCCTCGTTGTCGGAACGGGCGGCGTCGGTCCGCCTTCGCCGCGATCGCGCGTCGCCGCTCCTTCTTCGAGCCTGCGCGCTGGCCGACTACGCGGCCGAGCGCGCGGAGAACGTCGTCTCCAGCCTGGACGACGACCGGTTCAGCGCGCACGCCGTCGACGCCTCGAGCAAGCACGATGTACTCCGTCTCATTGCGGAGACCGGCGCGGACGCCGTCCTCAACGCCGTCGACCCGGTCTTCAACGAGCAGATCTTCGACGCGTGCTTCGACGCGCGCGTCACCTATCTCGACATGGCGATGACGCTTTCGGAGCCGCATCCGACGGAGCCGTACGAGAAGGTCGGTGTGAAGCTCGGCGACTACCAGTTCGAGCGCGGTTCGGCCTGGGGGAGAAGGGGCTCCTCGCCCTCGTCGGAATCGGCGTCGAGCCGGGCGCGGCCGACGTGTTCGCGCGCCATGCGGCCGACGAGCTCTTCTCGGAGATCGACGAGATCGGCGTCCGCGACGGCGCCAACCTCGTGGTCGAGGGCTACGACTTCGCCCCCACCTTCTCCATCTGGACGACGATCGAGGAGTGCCTGAACCCGCCCGTGATCTGGGAGAAGGAGCGCGGCTGGTTCACGACTCCTCCGTTCTCCGAGCCCGAGGTCTTCGACTTCCCGGAGGGGATCGGGCCGGTCGAGTGCGTGAACGTCGAGCACGAGGAGGTGCTCCTCGTCCCCCGCTGGATCGACTGCAAGCGGGTGACCTTCAAGTACGGGCTCGGAGACGAGTTCATCGATGTCCTGAAGACGCTGCACAAGCTCGGCCTCGACTCGAAGGAGAAGATCCGCGTCAAGGGCGTCGAGGTGGCCCCGCGCGACATCGTGGCCGCAGCGCTTCCCGATCCCGCCACCCTCGGCGAGCGCATGAGCGGGAAGACCTACGCCGGCACGCTCGTGACCGGCCTCGGGAAGGACGGCAACCCGCGGAAGACGTACCTCTACCACGTATCGACAACGACTGGTCGATGCGCGAATACGGCTCGCAGGCCGTCGTCTGGCAGACGGCCGTGAACCCGATCGCCGCGCTCGAGCTCCTCGACTCGGGCGAATGGAAGGGGACGGGCGTGCTCGGCCCGGAGCTTCCCCGCCAGCCCTTCCTCACGAAGCTCGGCGGCTGGGCTCGCCGCACGGGGTCGTCGAGCACTCGGCCCGTAATCGCCCGCTCGAACTTTCGAGGGACGATGTCGATGATTTCTCGTCCTGTTCGTCGTCTAACCGGTGATGCGTTCTAGGATCGGGACATGGCCGTCGTAAGGCTGCACGCCCCCCTCTCCGAGCTCACGGGCGGGCGCCGCGAGATTCGGGTCGACGGCGCCACCGTGCGGGAGGTGCTGCGCACGCTCGAGGAGGAGCACCCGGCGATCGCGGGCTGGATCCTCGACGAGCAGGTCGCGATCCGCGAGCACATCAACGTGTTCGTCAACGGCGAGAAGGGTCGCGAGGAGACCACTCTCGGCGCCGACGACCGCATTCAGTGATCCCCTCGATCAGCGGAGGTTGAGATGACCGAGCTTCTCGTCGGCACGAAGAAGGGCCTGTTCGCGCTGCACGGCGACGACGGCGCGTTCGAGATCACGGCGCGCGCGTTCGCGGGCGAGCCCTGCGAGTTCGCGACCCGCGATCCCAGGAGCGGCCGCTACCTCGCGTGCGTCACGTCCGCGTTCTACGGGCCGAAGATCTTCGTGACGGACGACCTCTCGGGCGAGTGGCAGCAGGCGGAAGGGCTCGCGCTCCCGAAGGCGACGAGAAGTCGCTCGAGCGGCTCTGGTCGATCGCTCCCGGCGAGGAGGAAGGGCTCCTGTACGCGGGCGGAGCGCCGGGCGTGCTGTTCGAGAGCCGCGACGGCGGCATGAACTGGGAGCTCAATCAGGCGTTCTGGGAGCAGCCGACGCGGCCCGAGTGGAACCCGGGCGCCGGCGGGATGTGCATGCACTCGATCGCCACCTGGCCGGGCGACCCTCGCGGATCGCGCTGGCGATCTCCGCCGTCGGCGTCTGGCTCTCCGACGACGGCGGCAAGTCGTGGCGGCACGGGAACAAGGGGCTCAAGGCCCGGTACATGCCGGAAGACGCGCCGGAGGACCACTTCACCCTCTGCGTCCACAACATGCATCGCCACCCGGAGAAGCCCGAGCGCCTGTTCATGCAGTTCCACGGCGGCGTGTACCGATCGGACGACGCGGGCGAGACCTGAATCGACATCGGGACGGACACGGGTCTCCCGTCCGACTTCGGCTTCCCGCTCGTGATCGACCCGGCCGATCCGGACAGCGCGTACGTCGTCCCCCTCGTCGCCGACATCGACCGCGTGACGCCGGACGGCCGCGTGCGCGTGTACGAGACGGGACGCAGGCGCCTCCTGGACGCCGCGCGGCGACGGTCTGCCCGGGGACAATGCGTACCTCACGATCCTGCGGCAAGCCTTCGGGCGCGAGGGCTCGGGACCGGGCATGGGCCTCTACTTCGGCGCGACGTCGGGCGACGTCTTCGGCTCGCGCGACGCCGGAGCGACGTGGTTCACGGCCGCGACGAAGCTGCCGCCGGTCCACTCGGTGCGCGTCACGTAGGGGCCGGACGCGTCCGGCCCACCAAGACGGTACGCGGCCCTACTCGACGTCGAGCCCGCGGCTCTGGATCCGCGTCGGTGCGATGCGGACCGTGACGCGCTGCTCGCCCGGCTGACGACTCCCGTAGACGTCGCGGCCCGTGTACTTCTTCGAGAGCCGGTCGATCTGGGCGTCTGCACCCTCGTCGACGAGCGTCCCGGTCCCGTTGATCTTGACCCAGCGATACGCGTCGTTCGGGTCGACGACGACGAGCGAGACGCGCGGGTCCTTCTCCAGGTTGCGCGGCTTCACGCGGCCGTGCGCGGTGTTGATCGACGGCCCCACGTCGTCGACGTCGACCCAGACGACCGTGGACTGCGGCGAGCCGTCGCGGTGCAACGTCGTCACGACGCCGACGTACGGGTTCTCGAGGAACTCCCGCTCGACCGCGCTCAGCTGGACTTCGCTCACGTGATCGCGACCATCCGGTCGATCGCGCCCCGGGCGCGCGCCGCGACATCGTCCGGCACCGTCACCACGTGCTTCCAGTCGCGGAGCGAGTCGCGCAGCTTCTCGAGCGTGATCATCTTCATGTAGCGGCAGATCGCCCCTCGGACACGGCCTCGAAACGCTTCTCCGGGCGCCTCCTTCGAGAGCCGGTGGATGATCCCGGTCTCGGTCGCGACGAGGAATCGCTCCTTCGGCGACTGCCGCGCGAAGTTGATCATCCCCTCGGTCGAGAGGATGTGCGTGCGCCCGTTGCCGAACGCCATGCACTGGCTGGCGCACCCGCACTCGGGATGGACCAGCAGCTCCGCGTCGGGAGCGTCCTCCTGCCAGCGCTCGATGTCCTCGGGCCGATCCCCGCGTGGACGTGGCACTCGCCGAGCCAGATCCGGAGCTTGCGGCCCGTGACCTTCTCGAGCCAGAGCCCGAGGTACATGTCCGGGAGGAACAGGATCTCGCGGTCCTCGGGAATCGACTCGATCACCGACCGCGCGTTCCCGGACGTGCAGCAGTAGTCGCTCTCGGCCTTCACCTCCGCCGTCGTGTTCACGTACGAGACGACGACCGCGCCGGGGTTCTCGGCCTTCCACGCGCGGAGCTGGTCGGCGGTGATGGACTCGGCGAGCGAGCAGCCGGCGTCGAGGTCGGGGATGAGCACGGTCTTCTCGCGGCGAGAGGATCGCCGCCGTCTCGGCCATGAAGTGCACGCCGCAGAAGACGATCGCCTCGGCGTCGGTGCTCGCGGCCTCGCGCGAGAGCCCGAGCGAGTCGCCGACGAAGTCGGCGACGTCCTGAATCTCGGGCACCTGGTAGTTGTGGGCGAGGATCACCGCGCCGCGCTCGGTCGCGAGCGCGCGAATCTCCTCGTGCATGGTCTCGATCTCGAGTGTGGTCACGTGAGCTCCAGTGAGACGTCGAGGGCTGGTGCGGAATGGGTGAGCGCGCCGACGGAGATCTCGTCCACCCCGGTCTCCGCGATCGCGCGGACGGTTCGAGGGTGACGCCGCCAGAGGCCTCGAGGCGGGCGCGGCCGTCCGTGACGGCCACGGCCCGGCGCAGCTGCTCGAGGCTCATGTTGTCGAGGAGGATCGCGTCGGCGCCGGCGGCGAGCGCGTCCTGCAGCTGCTCCAGCGTGTCGCACTCGACCTCGATCGGGAGGTCGGTCACGGTGCGCAAGCGCTCGACCGCGCCGCGAATCGAGCCTGTCGCCACGAGGTGGTTGTCCTTCACGAGCACGCCGTCATCGAGCCTGAAGCGGTGGTTGCGCCCTCCTCCGGCGGCGACCGCCTGCTTCTCGAGCGCACGCAGTCCCGGCGTCGTCTTGCGCGTGTCGAGGATCGCCACTCCCGTCCCCTCGACCGCGTCGACGTAGCGCCGCGTCGCGGTCGCGATCCCGGAGAGCCGGCCGAGCAGGTTCAGCGCCGTGCGCTCGCCGGTGAGGATCGCGCGCAGCGAGCCGCTCACCCGCGCAACGGGCGCGGGGCCATGTAGCACTTCACCGTCCTCGGCGAGGCGCTCGACCTCCACTTCGGGATCGAGCGCGCGGAAGACGGCCTCGACGGCGTCGAGCCCGGCGACGACGCCCGGGGCGCGTGTCACGAGGACGGCCGTGCCCGTCGCCGCTTCGTCGACGGTCGCATCCGTCGTGACGTCGCCGCTTCCGAGATCCTCGGCGAGGCTCGCCCGCACGATGCGGTCGAGCGCATCGGTGTGAGCGGTCACTGCCACGTCTCGAGCTCCGGTGGCGCGCCATGCCGCAGCACGACGTGGCGCTCGAACGTGTCGCTCTCGGCCGGGAAGTCGACCCGGAAGTGCGAGCCACGACTTTCCTCGCGTGCGAGCGCGCTCTCCGCGACGAGCCGTGTGAGGAGGTGCGGCGCCGTGCGGAGTCGCTCGAGCCCAGCGGCGTCGCGAACCAGCCCGCAGTCCTGCCAGAGTGATCGCCGGAGCTCCGGCGTCGCCGGCTCCGGGTCGGGCGGGGTCGCCGAGAGCTCGAGGAGGCGTGGAACCGGCGGCTCGTCCAGCGCGGCGAGCGCAGCGCGGCGCCCGAAGACGAGGCATTCGAGCAGCGAGTTCGACGCAAGCCGGTTCGCGCCGTGGACGCCGGTCGCAGCACACTCGCCGGCGGCGTAGAGGCCCGCGACTTCTGAGCGGCCGTGGAGGTCGGTGACGATCCCGCCGACCGTGTAGTGGGCCGCCGGGGCGACCGGAATTGGCGTCTCCGCAGGGTCGTAGCCCGACCTCTCGAGCGAGCCCATGAGCGTCGGAAAGCGTCCGCGGTCGATCTCGCGCAGGTCGAGGAGCGCCGTCCCGCGCGCCGCGATCTCCCGCGCCACGACGTCGCGCGGCGCGAGCTCGTCGGTGAAGCGGCGGCCTCCTTCGTCCAGCAGGACCGCGCCTTCGCCGCGAAGCGCCTCGGAGAGGAGAAGCGTGGAGTCGACGAGCGTCGTCGGATGGAACTGCGTGAACTCCAGATCCCCGAGCGCGGCTCCGGCACGGTAGGCAGCGGCCATCCCGTCGCCGACGGAGCCCGGCGGATTGGTCGTCCGCTGCCAGAGCGCGGCGGCCCCACCCGTCGCGAGCAGCGTCGCCCGCGCCGAGATCGAGCCGGCGTCGGTAGTCGCTCCCACGCAGCGGTCGCCGGCGGTCGCGAGCTCGAGCAGCCTGACGCCTTCGATGACCCGGATCCGCGGATGTGCGAGGACGCGCTCCGCGAGGACGCGCGCCACGCGGTCGCCCGTCGCGGCGCCGCCCGCGTGGACGACGCGGCGACGCCCGTGGCCGCCCTCGAGCCCGAGCCCTTCGTCGAACTCGACGCCGAGCTCCATGAGGTCGCGGATGCGTGCGGGCGCCTCCACCGTCAGCTCCTCGACGGCACTCGGCCGGCAGAGCCCACGACCCGCGCGACGCGTGTCCTCTGCGTGCAGCTCGGGCGAGTCGTCCTCCCCGACCGCGGCCGCGATGCCGCCCTGCGCGAGCGAGCTCGTGGACGAGAGCACCGGGCCCTTCGAGATGACCAGCACGTCGGCGTCCGCCGCCGCGCACAGCGCACCGAAGAGGCCCGCGACGCCGCCTCCGACGACGAGGAGGTCGGCTCGATCCTCGGTGAATGCTCTGCTGCTGTCGTTCATGGTAGTTTTCGACTCTGAGGCAATAACCTCGTGTCCGAGTCTACCACGATCCACTCACCCGGCCCGCCCGGCGCCCCCACCCCGGCGCACGGCGTCCTGGCGGTCGTCTTCCAGGTGCGCGACGGTGAGCTCCAGGCGTTGCTCTGGGAGCGCGGCCGCGACCCGTTCCGCGGCGCCTGGTCACTGCCGGGCGGCTCTCTGGCGCCGCACGAGACGCTCGAGGCCTCGATCCTGCGGCACCTGGCGACGAAGGTGGACGTGCGCGACGTCGCGCACGTCGAGCAGCTCGGGACGTGGAGCGACCCGCACCGGCATCCCGAGCGCTGGGAGCTCGCGACCGCATACCTCGGCCTCGTCCCGCTCGGCATCGATCCCCGTGTGCCGGCCGACACGCGGTGGCATTCCGTCGACACGCTGCCCGCGACCGCGTTCGACCACGGCCAGATCGTCCTTGCGGGCCGCGAGCGGCTGCGCGGCAAGCTCTCCTACTCGAACGTCGGCTTCGCGCTCGCGCCGAGCACGTTCACGCTCGCCGAGCTCCGGGACGTGTACGAGGCCGCGCTCGGGTACGACGTTTCCGCGACGAACCTGAAGCGTGTGCTTCTGAGACGCGGCGCGATCGAGCCGACGGGCGAGCGCCGCGCCCCCGGGCCTGCCGGCGGCCGCCCGGCGGAGGCGTTCCGCTTCCGTAGCCGCCAGCTCGAGGTGACGGACCCCTTCGCGGTGCTTCGTCCGCCCGCCTGAGCTCCGGCCCAGGGGTTTACAGAACTGCCAATTCGGTCGATAACGCGGCTATGCGGCATCCACGTCTGTGGCTTCTCATGATCGGCGGCGTCAGCCTTCTCGCCCAGGCCGTCGGCGCTGCGGCGGTGCTCTGGCGCGCGCCCATGCGCCGCACCTACTAGGCGACGAGCCTGATCAGCGCGGTGACGGACGCGGCGATCAGCATCGCCACGATGATCGGCGCCCCCCGCCAGATCGCGAGTGCGGCCGCGGCGACTCCCGGCACGCGAGCGTCCACGGCGACCTCCTCGTCGCCCCCGAACGTCTGCGTCACGACGAGCGCCGTGAGCATCACGGGCGCGATCAGCGCGACCACGGCGTCGACCCTGACGGGAAGCCGTCGTCGCCCGAGGAACACCGGCCCGGCGGCCTTGAAGAGCACGGTGAACGCGGCCACGACGATCACGACGATCCACGCGTCACTCATCGCCTGACCCCGATCAGGCACGCGATCGCGGCGACGACGAGCGGCACGCCGGCCGGTGCAATGGGAAGAAGCACGAGAGTGATGACGCCCGCGAGCGCAGCCGCCTGGAGCGCCCGCCTCCCATGCAGGTAGGGCCGCGCGAGCGCGAGGAAGAGCGCCGCGAATGCGGCGTCGAGACCGAGGTCGTTGGGGTCGCCGAGCACGTCGCCGACGACCGTCCCGAGGGCCGTGCTGACGACCCAGAGCACGTACAGGAACAGTCCTGCTCCGACGAGGATCGGCCATTCGAACCGGCCGGAGCGTCCGGACAGCGCCCACGACTCGTCGACGATGAGCTGCGACTCGAGGAAGCGACGCACGCGGCCGCCGGGGAAGATCGACGCGACCGCGATGCTCATGCCCGCGTAGCGCGCGTTCAGGAGAACGGCGCTGAGGATCGCGGCGAAGACGGTCCCGCCGTCTTCGAGCACGGACGCGGCGGCGAACTGCGCCGAACCGGCGAACGTCGTTGCCGACATGACGACGGCCGGAGCGACGCCCATACCGGCGGCCTCCGCGAGGACGCCGAACGTGAGGCCGAAGAGCACGGGCCCGAGCACGAGCGGCAGCGCCGCGCGAACACCGTCGCGCACACGCGGTGCGGAACCGGTGCCGGGCGCCACGCCTCGAACCTAGCAGTAGGCGGTTCTTGCACAATCCGGGCATGAAGCTCGTCGTGTCCGGCGCATCAGGGCTCCTCGGATCAGCGCTCGTGCCCGCGCTGGAGGAGGACGGACACGAGGTCCTGCGGCTCGTTCGGCGGCCTCCCGAGAGCGCGAACGAGCTCGAGTGGGATCCCGAGCGAGGCGCGCTGGACGCCGGCGCCCTGGAGGGCGTCACGGGCGCGATCAACCTGAGCGGAGCGAATCTCGACCGGTGGTGGACCGCGGGCCGCAAGCGCGAGATCCGCGACTCGCGCGTGAACACCACGAGCCTGCTCGCCCGCACACTGGCCGCACTCGACCCGAAGCCCGCGGTGCTGCTCGTCGCGGGCGGAATCGGGATCTACGGAGACCGGGCCGACGAGATCCTCACCGAAGAGTCGTCTCAGGGCACGGGCTTCCTGGCGGAGGTCGGCAAGGCCTGGGAGGCCGCAGCCGATCCCGCGCGAGAAGCCGGCATCCGCACGGTCAACTTCCGCCAGGGAGTCGTCGTCACGCGAACGGGTGGCGCGCTGAAGCGCATGCTCACTCCTTTCAGGCTTGGACTCGGCGGCCCTGTGGGGAGCGGCAAGCAGTGGTGGAGCTGGGTGTCGCGCGACGACGTCGTTGCCGGCTATCGCTTCGTGCTCGAGAGCGAGCTCTCCGGGCCCGTGAACCTCACCTCGCCCAACCCCGCAACGAGCAAGCAGTTCACGAAGACGCTCGGACGCGCGCTCGGACGCCCGACGATCTTTCCGCTGCCCGGTCTCGCGGTCAGGACGCTGTTCGGCGAGCGGGGCGAGGCCGTCCTGCTCGAGGGCCAGCGGGCGCTACCCGCACGCCTTCTCGAGGCGGGCTTCACCTTCTCGTATGCCGACCTCGACCGGGCACTGGAGCACGCACTCGCGGAGTGAGCTCCGGCACGCAGCCAACGCTCGCGACCCTCGGCTGGGACGACGGCTGGGAGGCTTCCTTCGCCGAGCATCGTCCAGGCAGGCTCGCGCCCGCCCGTGTGTCGGCCCCTCATCGAGGCGGCGCCTACGACGTGCTGACCGAGGGCGGCGAGGTCCGCGCGAGACTGCCCGGGCGTACGCGGCGCTCGGCGTCGACGTCGGACGTCCCGGTCGTCGGGGACTGGGTCGCGCTCGGCCTCGCGGGAGATGCCCCGACGATCGAGGCCGTTCTCCCCCGGAGGACCAAGATCTCGCGTCGGGCGGCCCACGACCCTGGAGCCGACGTCGCCCGCGAGCAGGTCGTGGCGGCCAACGTCGACGTCGTCTTCGTCACCGCCTCGCTCGCGGACGAGCCGAGCCCGCGACTCCTCGAGCGCTACCTCACGCTCGCCTGGGAGAGCGGCGCGCGGCCCGCGATCCTCCTCCTCAAGGCCGACCTCGAGGAGGATCCGGAGCGCGTCGCCGACGAGCTCGGCGAGATCGCGGGCGACGTCCCGATCGCGGTCGTGTCGACTCGGGCCGGCATCGGCCTCGATCGCGTCCGGTCACTGCTCGGTCCCGGTACGACAGGCGCGCTCGTCGGCCCCTCCGGTGTGGGGAAGTCGACCCTCGTGAACGCGCTCGTCGGCGAGGACATCCTCGACACGGGCGAGGTGGCGGACGACGGCTCGGGGCGCCATACGACGACCCGTCGGCAGCTCGTCCTGCTCCCCGGCGGAGGCATCGTCGTGGACAACCCCGGCATCCGCGAGCTCCACCTCTGGCTCGCGGACGACGGGCTGGACGAGGCGTTCGCCGACATCGTCGAGCTGGCGTCCCGGTGTCGATTCGCAGACTGCCGCCACGAGACCGAGCCCGGATGCGCAATTCAGGCGGCGCTCGCGAGCGGCGAGCTCTCACGCGAGCGCTGGGAGAGCTACCGCGAGCTCCAACGTGAGCTCGCCGAGCTCGAGGAGCGCCTTGCTCGGCGCGTGCGTTCCCGCGCCCGGCGACGAAAGCCGGACGCGGGAACGCCATAAGGTCAGCTGCTCGCGACGTTCGCGGCACCTGGGGTCTTCGTCGTCGTGAACTCCCAGTCGGCGGCCGCGTCATCGTGATCCTCGCCGTCCGGGATCCTCGAGAGTGACCCGTCCTGCGTGTTCGAGTCGGCGACCGTCTCGGGGAGCGTCGTCCCCTCGACGAGGTTGTACGTCTGGCCGTCGATCACCGCCGCCGTGATGGCGCCCTCGTACGAGAGCGCGTCGAGGAGCGCGTGCGTCGCCGTGTCGACGAGCGCCACGCCGTCCGGTGAGCCGTTTTGCGCCTCGATCTCGATCAGGAGGTACGCGCCCGCAGCGAGCGACCCGGTGAGTGTCGACCGCGCGTACTCCTGGCCGTCGCCTCCGTTCACGAGCACGAGCGCTATGCCATCGAGGATGGCCGCCTGATCGCCGATGTTCTTGACCTCGACGAAGGCGCCGGTGTCGGCGCCGACCTGGTCGTAGTCGATCTCGTTGATGACGAGATCCCCGCCCGACGGTGGAGGCGGAGGAGGCGGCGGTGGGGGCGGCGGCGGCGACCCACCCGTGCAGACGAGCTCGACGTGATTGCTCGCGTTCGTCGACACGTCGAGCGTGCCGGCAGCCCCGTCGGCCCGGGTGCAGGCCGACCCGTCGAGGTCGGAGATTGCCTCGATCCCCGGGCCGGGCGGGCCTTGCGAGCCCGCGGGCCCCTGAGGACCTGGCGGCCCCTGCTGCCCGGCCGGGCCCTGGGACCCGCTCGGACCTGCCGGGCCCGCATCGCCCTTCACGCCCTGTGGGCCCGCGGGGCCGGGCGGCCCGGCAGGACCGGCAGTACCGGGAGATCCGGCAGGGCCCGCAGGCCCCGCGGGACCGACCGGCCCGCGGACGTTCCAGATCACGACCTTCTCCCCCGAACGACAGCGCGACGCGCTGTCGACGACGCGCAGGTAGCCGCCCGCCTTCTGGCAGGCGACGATCCTGTCTGTTGAGCCACCGCCTCCGCCCGCGATCGCTGTGGACGCCACGAGAGCAGTCGCCGCGGCGAGCCCGATGCCAAGCATGCGTGCGTGCACGCATCCTCCTTTCGTCGTTGACCCGAACCGTGGTAGCCCGCCGTCGACGTCCGGGCCAGACGTCCGAAAGGGACAGTCGCCCGCAATCCCGCACGGCTCTGCGGAGGTGTGGATGCATCGACTCGAACTCGTCACGGGTCCGCGGGTACCACCGCGCGAGGTCCGCCCGTTCAGCCAGAATGGCCTACGCATGCAGGAGCCGCTGAGCCCCGAGCTGGCGCTCATCGACCCGGAGCTCGCCGCGAGAGCGCGCGCGGCTCTCCCAGAGCCTGGCTCATTCGGAGCGCGTCCCTCCCGTCCGGCCTCGCGGCCGGTCGAGACTGTCGCGCCTGCTCCCGCCGCGACCGAGAGCACTCGGCCCTACCCGCTGTGGGCACGGGTGACGGCGGCCCTCTGGTTGCTGGTCCTCGGAATCCTCATCGGCGGAGCCGCGATCCCGCACGCACAGGACACGCCCCGCGTCCTGCCTCCCTCGGAGGATCCCGCGGCGATCTGCAAGCCCGCGCCGAAGCCGAAGCAGACCGGCCCCATCATCCCCGGGCTCGGCTCGCCGCTCCGCCCCGGCTCCTGACGGCGCCGACCGCCAGGGTTCGCGACACCGGACGCTACAATCTTCCTCCCGCGGGGCTATAGCTCAGTTGGGAGAGCGCCTGGATCGCACCCAGGAGGTCGCCGGTTCGAGCCCGGCTAGCTCCATCGCCCGTATCACTTCACTTGCGCCGCTTCAGTCTTCGCTCGGCGCTACCTCGTACTCCTCGTCCGTCACGTGGTCGCCCCACGTGGCGGCGATGCCCTCGTCGTCTACGACGAGCATCGCGAGGTGGGTCATGAAGCGAGTGGGCGTCGCGCCGTGCCAGTGGTCCTCCCCTGGCTCGAAGAACACGCGGTCTCCCGGCCGGATCACCTCGATCGGCCCGCCTCGCCGCTGCGCGAGACCGACACCCTCGAGCACGTAGATCGTCTGGCCGTTCGGGTGCGTGTGCCAGGCGGTGCGTGCGCCGGGAGTGAAGTGGACGCTGCTCGCGCTCAGGCGCGAGGAGTCGGATGGCGTCGCGACCGGGTCGAGGTAGACCGCGCCCGTGAACCAGTCGCCCGGCCCTGGGGTGGTCGCGGTGTCGTTCCTGGTGATGTGCATGAGGTCTCCTCAGGTTTCGAAGTCATGCTCCGAGCTCCGGGTGCCTCACCCGGATTCGGTCCTGCCGATAGCGAAGCACCTCGTACGCCACGACGAGCGAGCACAAGGCGCTCACGAGGGCGAGTGCAGCGAGCGCCGGTATCACGAGCGCTATTGGAACGAGCGCGAGCGAGACCACTGTCGCGATCGTCCGCCGACGGAAGACTCGACCGGTCATCCGAAAGAGATACGCGACCTGCCCGCCGAGGTACAGGGCGACTCCGCCGCAGAGGCCGACCGCGGGAACGGCGTCGAGCGCCTCGTCGAGGTGGTCGAGCGTCGTCTTGAGACCAAGGGCAAAAAGCACGATCCCGGCGACGAGAGCCAGGTGGAGGTAGCCGTAGGCGTGCAGCGCGAGCCGGTGCAGCTCGAGGCCCCTCGCCTGGACGAGCCGTCTCCGCGCGAAGATCGCGGCCACGTCGAAGTAGAGCCACCAGAGCGACGAGACGACCACGATCCCGAGCGCTGCCCCGACGATTACCCCCGTCTCGAGGTCGAACCCCGCCCCGACGCCTATGGCGATGATCGACTCGCCGAGCGCGATGAGGATGATCAGCCCGTGCCTCTCGGCGAAGTGCTCGGGTGCGACGCGCCAGCCTCGTCCGACGCCGATCACGACGGGCCCGAGGTAGTCGATCGAGAGCGCGACGACCCAGACGACGATGCGCGCATTCCCGTCGAGGAAGCTCGCGACGATGAGGAGCGACGCCCCGACCAGGGCCGTGGGCGCGAACCGAAGGATCGCGCCGCGGCGTTCGGGATCGTTGCGAGCCACGATCCCGGACAGAACGAGGTGGAACACGCGGACGAGGAAGTACGCCAAGGCAAACAAGAGGGCGTCGTCACCGAACGCGCCCGGCACCGCCAGAGCGACGAAGAGCATCGCCCCCGTCGAGGCGAGCATGACGAGCCGGACACCGCCTTCGTCGACGTCCGCCGCGCTCGTCAGCCATGCGTAGGCCTCCCACGCCCACCAGATCGCGGCCAGGACGAGCATCCCGCGGAGAACGCCCGCCCATGTCGGGTCGTCCGCAAGCAGGCCCGTGACCTGCGTCATCGCGAACACGAACGCAAGGTCGAAGAACAGCTCGAGCGGTGTGACCTGGTGCTCGGCGTCGACTGCGTGCTCGCGCTCGGCCTCGGACACGCGCGGACACTAGCCCGCGAGCAGCGCCGGGCCCGCGGCTACGAGCCGGCGGCCTCGGTGTAGTGTCCCCGCGTGGCCGAGCGCGTCCTGACGCTCCGCGAGCTGGGGCGCGCGACGCTCGCGCGCCAGCTCCTGCTCGAGCGCAAGCGCATCTCGCCGACGGCGATGATCGAGCGCCTCGTCGGGATGCAGGCGCAGTGGCCGCCGGCGCCGTACATCGGCATCTGGACACGCGCGACGAGCTTCAGACGCCAGGCCCTCGAACGCGAGCTCGTCCGCGGCACGGTCGTCAAGGCGGCGGTGATGCGTGGGACGCTCCACCTCGTGACGCCCCGCGACTACGCGCTCATCCGGTCGGCGATGAGCGAGACGAACTTCCCCTCGGAGTCGTCGGTCGCAAAGCGTCTCGCTGCATCGGCGCGCGCCCTGGCCGAGGCGGGTCCCGTGACCTCCGCGGACGGGGTCGCCCACTTCGAGCGGGAGCACGGGCTCGAGGGCATCGAGGCGCGCCGCGCCTGGAGCTACGCACGCGTGCGTGCGCATGTGGTCCATCACCATGAGACCGCGCTCTGGAACGGGCGGCCCGAGGGACGGTACGTGGCGCTCGACGAGCCCGAGGAGCACGACCCCACCGAGGCGCGCGCGGAGTTGTTCCGTCGCTACCTCACGGCCTTCGGTCCAGCGTCCCGCCGCGACATCGTGGCCTGGAGCAGGATGCACGTGCCCGAGATCCAACGATCTCTCGACCGGCTCGAGCTGCGTCGATTCCGCGACGAGCAGGGCCACGAGCTCTTCGACGTCCCGCGTGCGCCCCTGCCGGATCCCGAGACCCCGGCGCCTATCCGCTTCCTCCCCAAGTGGGACAACGTGCTCCTCGCGTTCGCGGACCGGACGCGCGTCCTCCCGGAGAAGTACCGCAGAGTCGTCATCGGCCAGAACGGCGACGTGGCGCAGACGTTCCTCGTGGACGGCCTCGTCGCGGGCACGTGGCGCGTGTCGGACGGACGCGTCGTCGCCGAGCCGTTCGAGAAGCTTGCAGCGTCGGTACGCCAGGAGCTCCAGGACGAGGCCGAGCGCCTGGAAGCGTTCCTCGTTTAGCGCACTTCGCGTGTGGGAAGTCGGTTCCGATGGGCCGGGACCAGTGGGTGGTGGCGTGACGGGCTACGACAGGGAGGAGCCCGGCGTCGAGCTCCACGACTGGGAGAGCGTCAGGGCGTCGATCGAGGAGGACCTCGCGGACGACCCCGATGCAGGCCTCAGCCAGCTCGCTGATCTCGTGCACCGCATGCTCGTGGAGAGCGGATACGCGATCGACGACGTCGTTGCCGCACACGGCGGCGAGCTGGAGGTCGTCCTTGCGTACCGCTCGGCTCGCGAAACCGCGGAGCGCGCCGAGCTCGGCGAAGCCTCTCGCGGCGACGTCGAGTCCGCGATCGCGGACCTCCGCGACGTGTTCGCGGCCCTCGTCGCCGAGACGGGCATCGAGTAGCCCGTTCCGACCGGTCCTAGGCCGGCGGGTAGACCGCGTCCGGCTTCTGGTCGGCTCCCGGCGCCCCGCTGAAGATCTCGGTGATGAGGCCGAGATCCTCGTCCGTCGAGAGATAGGCGAAGTTGAGGCCGTTGTACTCGCCACCGAGAACGACGCGTCGGCCCTTCTCGGCCAGCGCGGCGATGGTGTCCTCGTAGCTCGGAACCGCAACACCGATGTGATGGACGCCCTCGCCCTTCTCCGCGAGGAACCGCGCGTAGATGCTCTCGTCGTCGAGCGGCTGGATCAGCTCCCACTGCACCTGGCCGACCTGGGAGATCGCGAGACGCCACGAACGCTCGACGGGCTCGCCGTCCTCGCGCAGGTCCTTCACGGTGTCGGGGTTGAACTCGTAGATGTCCCACGGGCCGATGCCGTACTCGTGGACGTACGTCCGCATCGTTGCCTCGATGTCCCGCACGACGATCGCGATCTGAATGGTCTCGGTGAAAGCGGGCTCGCGCATCGCGCAATCCTATGCCGCCCTGCTCCGCGCCAAAGCAGGCTCGCTAGCGTGACGGCGTGGGCCTCTGGGCAGTGGATGCTCGTCAGCGTCGCGTTCCTCGCGCTGCTCTACGTCCTCTTCGTCGGCGGCCTCATGCTCGCCGGCCGCTGGCACGCGGCCCGCGCGGTTGCGGGATTCGTCCCGGACTGCCTGCTCCTCTTCCGGCGCCTCGTCGGCGACCCACGCGTCCCGCGACGCAAGAAGATCGTGCTCGCCGCGCTCGTGCCCTACCTCGCCATGCCGATCGACCTCGTGCCGGACTTCATCCCGGTCGCGGGCTACCTCGACGACGCGGTCCTCGTCGCGATCGTCCTGCGCTACGTGCTGCGCGGCGGCGGAGCAGGGCTGATCGAGGAGCACTGGTCGGGACCACCCGCCTCGCTCGGGGTGATCCTGCGTCTCGCGGGCTACGCCCCCGCCTGAGCTCCGGCCGGCGTCACATGCACATCCACCCGCCGTCGACGGCGAGGTTGATGCCGTTGATCGCGCGGTTCTCGAGCAGGAAGCGCGACGCGCCCACGACTTCGTCCATCGTCACGAGCCGGCCGATGGGCGTGCGGTCGACGAGCGCCTTGTGCCGCTCCGGCGCCATGTCCTTCCACTGCGGGCTGTCGCCGACGATGGCCGGGTGGAGGGCGTTCACGCGGATCGGCGCGAGCTCGATCACGAGGGTACGCACGAGGCTCGTCACCCCGCCGTTTACGGTCGTCACCGTGGTCGAGCCAGGGTAGGGCCGGTCCCGCGCGAGGCCCCCGTAGATGAGGATCGCGGAGTCGTCGTGGAGCTGGGGCAGCAGTGCGTGGATCACCGCCGTGTACCCGACGAGCTTGAGCGTGACGAGCCGGAGGGCGCCCTCGATGTCGTACTCCCGCACCTTGTTCACGTCACGCTCGATCGCCGCGAGCACGAGGTGGTCGACGTCGCTGACGTCTCCGAGCCGGCTCGCGATCGAGTGCGGCTCGGCGAGGTCGAACCCGATGCCGCGGGTGCTGCCGCCGATCTCCTTCGCAGCGGCCTCCGCGCGAGCCTGGTCCCTTCCAGTCACGATGACGCCGCGCCCCTCGCCCGCGTAGGACTGCGCGAGCTCGCGGCCGAGACCTTGCGTGGCGCCGACGATGACGACGTTCCCCACTGCCCTCTCCTTTCGTGCGGAGCCGTCGAGCCCGATCCGGGATCCGGACCGGGCTCGAGCGAATGAGACCTAGACCGCGGCCGGCGCCTCGGCTGCCCAGTCGGGCAGCAAGCCGCCTTCGCCGAGGATGTGATTCCTCGACTCGTCGAGCTTCAGGAACGTCTTGTCGAGGTTCGCGTCGACGAGCTTCCCGTGGCGCTTCACGGCCCGACCGGCCACGAAGACCGAGTCCACGTTGGACGTGTCCGAAAAGATGACGATCGTGCCGATCGGGTCGACCATCGGCGCCGTGTTGATCGCGTTGACGTTGAGGAGCACGATGTCCGCCTGCTTCTTCGGCGTGAGCGACCCGGTCTTGTGGTCGAGCGCGCACGCGCGCGCCCCCTCGATCGTCGCGAACTCGAGGACGTCCCGGTGGGAGAGCGTCGGAGCGAACGCCTCGTCGGGCGTGTCGGTGTGCGCGCCGATCCGCTCGTAGACGAGGGCCGTGCGCATCTGCGTGAACATCTCGCCTGGGACGCTCGAGACGACGTCGACGCTGAGCGACGGCCGAACTCCGCGATCGATGAGCCTGCCGGTCGGCGGCGGGCCGTGGCCCATGAGCATCTCGACGTAGGGCGCGATCGACGCCGTCCCGCCGGTCGACGCGATGAGGTCGAGCTCCTCGTCCGTCGAGTCCGTGCAGTGAATGTAGGTCGTGTCCGGGCCGAGCAGGCCGAGGTCGTGCATGTTCTTGACGTGGGTCACGTGGACCGTCGTGAGCCGCATCCCGACGTGAACGCTGATCCGGATACCGAGATCGCGCGCGAGCTCCCAGTCATGCTTCGCGACCTCGAAGTTCGAGTTGCCCGGCGCGCGCGCCGCGAGCGCGAGCGTGACCAGCCCGTCGTCCGACGAGAAGTACGTGTCCCGGATGCGGCGGATGTCCTCCGGGTGGTCCAGCTCGCTGAACGACCACCACTCGCCGCCCGTGGGCACACCGTGCGCGTAGACCGCGCGGATGCCGGCGTCCTGGAGACCCTGCACCGCGGCATCGGAGTGGTCGGGAGTGTTGTTGATGTGCGACCAGTCGAGCAGAGTCGTCACGCCGCCGTTCATGGCCTCGAGCGAGCCGGCGTAGTTGCCGATGTGGACGTCCTCGGGCCGGTAGTGGCCGCCGACGCTCCCGAGCATCACGGCGAAGTAGTTGTCGAGGGTGCAGCAGGGGAGGACGCCGCGGACCGGCGTCTGCCATGTGTGGCGGTGCGTGTCCACGAAGCCGGGCATGACGATCATCCCGGTCGCGTCGATCTCCTCCGCGTCGGACACCCCGAGGTCCCGTCCGACGTCAACGATCACGCCGTCCTCGACCAGGACCTCCCCGTTCGGGATCTCCCCGAGTTCGGGATCCATCGAGACGACGAAGCCGTTGCGGATCACTAGCCGGTGCGAGCTCATCCCACTTCTTCTCCTTGGCTGGTCGACGTCGATAACGCGACAGCGCCTGAGCACGCCTCACCTCGGCAGGCCCGTCCCCGCGCTGCCCGATGTACAGCGAGCATAAACACCCTGCCGCGGACGCGTCAACACGAGAGCGGACACCTTCTCCGCCGGACATCCGCTCCTGGCGCGGTGATCCCTGTTCAGCGCGGGTGCACGTCGGGCGGGCAGATCCGCCTCGGCGTTCGGTGACGGTTGACACTTCCGCTCGCAAGTGCTCAGAATGGACACCTGGTCGCGGCTAGCTCCCCACCGTCCTCCCGTCCTCGAACGGACGGTTCGTGAGCGCTCGGGGCGACGCCGACGGCGTCGCCGACGCCGCGACGTTCGGGCGCTCAGCCCAGGTCGTTGCCAGCGCTCTCGTCGCAGCGCGCTTCCTCCCCATCTGGCTTGCCATGGCGGGACTCCTCGTGGTCTCGGCGCTCTTCGCACCCAGCACCATCGAGAACACGTCGTGGTCCTACATCCTCCCGTACATGACGATCCTCGCCATCGCCGCACTCGGGCAGATGCTCGTGGTCATGCAGGCGGGCATCGACCTCTCCACTGCCGGCGTGATCTCCATCTGCGGGAACGTGCTCGTCGGCGTGAGCGTGGGTGACAACCACGGTCTGACCGTCGGGATCCTCGTCTGCCTCGGTCTCGGGGCATGCGTGGGTCTCGTCAACGGGATCCTCGTCGGGATCGTGAGACTCAACCCGCTGATCGTGACACTGGCCGTCGGCCAGATCGTGCTCGCGTGGAGCTCGAAATATGCGCGCGAGAACACGGTTTCGTTGCAGGTGACGGAGTCGCTCTCGTCGTGGGCAGGGTCGAAGCCTCTCGGGATCAGCGCCGTCTTCTGGACCGGCGCCGCAATCGCCATCGCCGTCGCGCTCGTGCTTCGCTACACGACAGCCGGCCGCCGCTTCCAGGCGGTGGGCGCGAACCCGAGAGCGGCGTGGATGGCCGGAGTGCGCGTCCGAACACACGTCGTGTTCGCGTACACGGCGGCGGGGTTTCTCTACGGAGTCGCGGCGATCTTGCTCGCGGGTGTGCGCATCAGCATCGACCCGGCGTTCGGCGCCTCGTACCTCCTCGCGCCCATCGCCGCGGTCGTCCTTGCGGGCGCGGCGCTCTCGGGCGGACTGGCGAGTGCGACCTCGACCTGGGTGGCGGCGCTCGCGCTCACGTTCCTGACGGAAATGCTGCTCATCTTCGGACTCTCGGCGGCGCTGCAGTTCATCGTGTTCGGCGTCGCGATCATCGTCGGAATGCTGGTCTCTGGCGACCGGGTTGCGTCGCTCCTCGGCCGTCTGCTGCGGTCGATAGGAACGTCCGCAGGCACCCACCCCGAAATGAAAGAAAACACGAGCTGAGGCTCGCGAAAGGAGGCACGATGCACGGACGGAAGGGGTCTCGGGCACCACGCAAACGCGCAGTCGTGGTGAGCGTGCTGATACTCGCGCTCGTCGGGACCGCGCTAGCGCTCGTCTCGACAAGCAGCGGCGGCACCGACAGGGCAGCCGCGACGCCCGGGGTCATCGCCACCGGCAAGGGGTTCGGCGAGGTGTATGCGGCCAAGACGGCCACCCTGAAGCGCACGCTCTTCAAGGCCAAGCTCCTGCCGAAGGACAGGATGTCGCGCAACATCGCGTTGGCGGGCCTCGGTCGCGCCGACAGGAAGGTGAACCAGGCACTCGCGCTCAGGTGCTGGAAGAACAACGGCTGCACGACCGGGACGGGCGGCAGGCTCACCGTTGCGTATCTCGAGCAGTTCGGCGAGAACGTCTACCGCCAGATGTCGAAGATGGAGTTCATCCTCCAGGCGCTGACGTATCGGGAGGTCGGCAGGATCATCTACTCGAGCGCACACGTGGACTTCAACAAGGCGTTCGCCGACTGGAGAGCGGCGATCGCCCAGGGTGTCGACCTGATCGTCACTTATCCGGACTTCGGCGACGCGATGATCCCTGTCATGAAACAGGCGACCGACGCCGGAATCCCTGTTGCGACGTATGCCTGGGGCTATGTCAGCGATCCCGGCAAGAACTACCTGACGGTCGTCGGTGAGGACACCTGCGCGCTCGGCAAGACGTACGCGCATGTCATGAACAACCAGGTCAAGTCCGGGGAAATCGCGTTCCTCGGCGGCTTCCCGGGGAACCCCCTCTCCGAGGGCTGGCAGAAGTGCGAGGAGCCACCGCTCAGGTCTTCGATCGAGGTCGTCGCGAAGGAGCCCACCAACTGGGATCCCTCGAAGGTGCAGCAGGTCGTTGCCGGAATCCTCGCGAAGAACCCCAACATCAAGGGCTGGAGCTACGAGTACGGGCTCGGCATGGCCCAGGGTGGCTACGCGGCATACAAGGCCGCGGGCAAGCCGTTCAACACCGTGCTGACGCTCCGCACGGACGACGTCGGCATGGGCTGCCTCTTCAACCAGCTCAAGAACCCGAACCTGCAGATGTACTACTACACGTCCGGCAACACGCAGATCCGCGTCGCCTTCACGGCGGCGATGATGAAGCTCAAGGGGGCGAGGATCCCGCCGAAGATCGTGTTCCCGATCGAGCTGCAGAACCAGCGGGTGCGGGACTCCTGTGTCAAGGGCTATCCGATGGAAGCGTCGGCGACGTCGCTGATCCCGCTGGCCCTGCTCAAGAAGATGTATCCGAAGTAGGAGGAACCGGAACCAGAACAGAACAAAGATGTCGATTTCCGGGCCCGCTCGTGGGGGAAACCCGGTTTCCCCCACGAGCCCCGTCCTGACGCTGCGAGGCGTGTCCAAGGCGTTCGGTGCGGTACAGGCGCTCCGCGAGGTCAGCGTCGACTGCCGCGCCGGCGAGATCCATGCCCTCGTCGGGGAGAACGGGTCCGGGAAGTCGACATTGCTGGGGATAGCCAGCGGGTTCCTCACTCCCGACGAGGGCACCATCGTGGTCGGCGAGACCGAGCACCGGCGAGTGTCTCCCGCCGAGAGCCGCTCGCTCGGTCTCGGCATGGCCTATCAGACGTACTCGCACGTGCTGCACCTGTCGGTGGCCGAGAACCTCTACCTCGCGGCACCGTCCGACCTCCGACCAACGTACGGGCGCATGGATCGGTGGGCGGCCGACCAGCTGGCGAAGTTCGATCTCGACATCTCGCCGTCGGCGCCCGCCGGGACTCTTTCGCTGGCCCAGCGTCAGCTTCTCGAGGTCGTCAAGGCGCTGCTCGCGGAGCCGAAGGTCTTGCTCCTCGACGAGCCGACGACGGCCCTCGGGCCCGAGGACGTCGACCGGCTGCACGCGCTCGTTCACGAGCGGAGCCGGGCCGGCGTCGGGATCGTCTACGTCAGCCACCGGCTGCCTGAGGTCCTCGGCATCGCCGATCGGATCAGCGTGCTCCGCGACGGCGTGTGCCAGGGGACGTTCGAGGCCGCCTCGATGTCGGAGGAGAGCCTGGTCGCTCTCATGATCGGGCGTCCGCTCCAGCTTGCGTTTCCGGAGCGGCACGAGCGCGAGGCGGAGCGCGAGGTGCTGCTCGCCGTCTCGGGATTCCGGGGCGATCGATTCGGGCCGATCGACCTCGAAGTCGCGAGCGGCGAGATCGTCGGCATCGCGGGCGCGGAGGGTAACGGGCAAGTGCAGTTCCTCCGGGCGCTCGCCGGCGCGGAACGGGCTACGGGCACGGCGACCTGCGGCGGCAGGGAGCTCGATTCGAGCTCGCCGCTCGGGCCGCTCCGCGCGGGAGTCGTGCTACTGAGCGGCGACCGCACGTCCGAATCGCTATTCCCCGTGCTGAGCGTCCGAGCGAACTCGACGATCCAGGTGCTGCGGCGGCTCGGACGCCTCGGACTAATCAGTCGCAGACGTGAGCGGCGCACGGTCGACGATCTCGTACGGCGCCTCGACATTCGAACGGCGTCGATCGAGCAGCCGGTGCAGACGCTGTCGGGTGGGAATCAGCAGAAGGTCTCATTGACGCGACCGTTCCTGCGGGGAGACGTCAAGGTCATCCTGGCCGAGGAGCCGACCCAGGGCGTGGACGTCGCCGCGCGGTTCGACATCTACGACGCATTGCGGGAGAAGGCGAAAGAGGGGGTCGCCACGATCGTCAAGTCGAGCGACCCGCTCGAGCTCGCCGGCCTCTGCGACCGGGTGGTCGTGATGTCGCGGGGGCTGATCGTCGACGAGATCCCGGGCGACGAGCTCGGGGAGCGGCGGATCGTCGAAGCGATCGTCGGCTCTCGGGCCGGTGCGAGGGCCCAGACGGCGGAAGACCCGCAGGAATCGCCGTGAGGCTCGGCAGGTTCAGCGGCGCATTGCCGCTCGTGCTGATGACGGTGTTGATCCTCGCGGTCGGCGCGTTCGCAACCGTCCGCCAGGACGCCTTCCTCACGAGCTTCAACCTCAACAACCTGCTCCTCCTGGCCATGCCGCTCGCGCTCGTCTCGCTCGGACAAACCTGTGCGCTCCTCGTCGGCGGCTTCGACGTCTCGGTGGCGACGCTCATGACCTTCTGCGTTGTCGTCGCCTCCTACACGATCTCGTTCGAGACATCGGGGTGGGCGCTGATTCCCGGAACCCTCGTGATCATCGGAGTGGGGCTGGCGACGGGGGTCTTCAACGCCGTGCTCATCTGCATCCTCAAGCTTCCGTCCATCATTGCCACGCTCGGGACGTTCAGCATCCTCGAAGGCGCATCGCTCCTCCTCCGCGATCATCCCGAGGGCGCCATCTCGAGCGACGTCATCGGCCGTCTCACGACGAGCGTCAGCTTCGTTCCGATCGCCTTCATCGGAGTCGTGGTACTCGCCGTCCTCGGTGACGCGTGGTTGTATCGCACACGCTCGGGGTTGGCGCTAAGGGCAGTCGGCCTCGACGAAACGTCCTCGCGCCGTATGGGGATGGCAACCGGCCGCATGGTGTTCCTCGCGTTCGTCGGCTGTTCGGTGATGGCTTCGCTCGCCGGCCTCTTCCTCGCGGCCCAGGTCCAGATCGGCTCGCCGATCGTCGACCTCGGCTTCTCGGTCGAGAGCATCGCCTGCGCCGTCCTGGGCGGAGCGAGCCTCGCGGGGGGTCGAGGATCCTTCGTCGGGGCGCTGTTGGCGGCGCTCTTCCTCTCGCTGATCGACAACGTCCTGCCGCTGTTCCACCAGCCGACGGAGTACGCCGAGATAACCATCGGCGTGCTGATCCTGGTGGCGCTCGTTCTCTATTCGAGCCCCGAGCTTCTCTCCAGGCTGCGGACGAGCAGGGCCGGCGTCGGCCGCCTACAGACCGGTCAAGAAGAAGCGGGCTGACACGGGCCGGACAGGTCCGGCCCCTACCCCTCGGCGCTGGCCGCCGGAGGTACGGCTCTCGCGCGGGGATCGGCCTCGCGGCCGATGACCACCCAGACCGCGTGCACCGGCTCGTCGCCGATCGCCCATAGCCGGTGCGGGGACGACGAGTTGAACGCGATCGACCCGCCAGGCCCGAGCTCGTACTTCTCGAAGCCGACCTGCACCCCGAGCGTGCCGCTCGTCACGTACCCGTACTCCTTGCCGCCGTGCGTCATCAGCGCGTCCTCGGGGCACGACGCCGCCCCGACGGGATACACGACGTACAGGAACTCGACGTCGCGGTCGCTGCCCGGAGTCAGCCGTTCCCAACGGACGCCGGACGCAAGGTTGATCACCTGCCTCGTCTCCGGCCGCTCCGCCAAACCGTCGCCGCTCTGGACGATCACCCGCTCCCCGTGAGGCGGGTCGCCGAAGACGTCGGTCATCGTCATGCCGAGCTCGGTGACGAGCGCGTAGAGGGTGCTGACCGAGGGGTTCACGCGGTCGAGCTCGATCTGCGAGACGAGACTCGGCGAGACGCCGACGCGGCGTGCGAGCTCGCGGAGCCCGATCCCGCGGCGCTCTCGCTCCGCGCGCAGGCGGCTGCCGACCTTCGAGGCCCCGAAGTTCAGCGAGCCCGAAGCCGGGGCGGCGTCGCTCACGGAGTGCCTCTCTCCTGCACCGTCTCCACTCCTACCTCAGGCGACGGCGGATCTCGGCCGCGATCCGGTCCGGCCCGGGCAGGAACGCCTCCTCGAGCGGTGGGCTGTAGGGAATCGGTGTGTTCGGGGTCGCGATCCGCCAGGCGTCGTCGAGATAGCCGAGCGCATGCTCGGTGACGGAGGCGAGCACCTCGCCCGCCCAGCCACCCGTCAGCGGCCCCTCTTCCACGACCACGATCCGGCTGGTCTTGCGGACGGATGCGAGGACCGTCTCGAGGTCGAACGGGCGCAGCGTGCGCAGGTCGATCACCTCGACCGACACGCTGTCCTGCACGAGCGCGTCCGCCGCTTCGAGCGCGTCGTGAACGCTCTTCATTGCCGTGACGAGCGTGATGTCGGTTCCCTCACGAACCACGGCGGCCTCGCCCAGCCGAGCCTCCGCGCCGTTCACCTCGCCCTCGAGCGTGTAGAGGCGCTTGTGCTCGAAGAAGAGCACCGGGTTGTCGTCGCGTATGGCGGCTTTCAGGAGCGCCTTCGCGTCGCCGGGGTTCGACGGCCCCACGATCTTGAGGCCGGGGACGCCCATGAACCACGACACGGGCATCTGCGAGTGGATCGCGCCGAACTGGCCGCCGGCGCCGACGACGGAGCGGATCGTGAGCGGGACGCTGACCTGCTCCTGCGTCAGGAACCAGTACTTCGTCGACTGGTTGACGAGGCTGTCCATGGCGAGCGTGAGGAAGTCCCCGAACATGATCTCGAGGACGGGCCGCATTCCCGTCACCGCCGACCCGAACGCCGCGCCGGCCATCGCGAGCTCGGAGATCGGCGTGTCGAAGACACGCTCGGGGCCGTACTTGTCGTAGAGCCCGGTCGTCGTCGCGAAGACACCACCCGCGACGGCGATGTCCTCGCCGAAGAGGATCACGCGCTCGTCGTCCGCGAGCGCCTCGTCGAGCGCGTCGCGGATGGCGGTGCGGAAGGCGATCGGCATGCTCAGCACCCCCGTCTCATGGTCAGAGCGCGAGCCCCAGAGGCCGCTCGAGCAGCTCGCGCAGCCGGGACAGGAACTGCGCGCCGTCGGCGCCGTAGACGACGCGATGGTCGCAGGAGAGGTTCACGGTCATGAGGTCGCGGAAGCCGACGCGGTCGGGGCCTTCCTCGACCGGTGTCCGGCGGGCGCCGCCGACGGCGAGGATCGCGACCTGCGGGGGATCGATGATCGCGGTGAAGGACGCGACGCCGGAACATGCCGAGGTTCGAGACGGTGAACGTGCCGTCGTGCAGGTCGGCGAGCTCGACCGCCCGACGCCGGGCGGCGTCCGCGAGCCGCCTCGTCTCCGCGGCGATCTCGGCGAGCGACTTCCGGTCGGCATCGAAGACGACCGGGACGAGCAAGGCGTCGTCGGTTGCGACGGCGATGCCCACGTTGATGCGCGAGTAACACTCGACCTTGCCGTCGACGTAGGAGGCGTTGAAGCGCGGGAAGTCCCCGAGCGCCTTCGCAACCGCCTTGACGACGAAGTCGTTGAGGGAGGGCACGACGTCGCGCTCGGCACGTGCGTCGCGGCGCCACGCGACGATCTCGGACACGTCGACGTCCATGGAGACGGTGAAGACCGGGATCGTGGTCGCCGACTCGACCATCCGGCGCGCGATCGTCGACTGCGTCGGCGTCAGCTCGAGCGTCGTGACGTCGCCCTTCCCGCCGGCCTCGGCAGGGCGCGCGGGGGCGGTCGGGCCACCGTCGCCTGCCGCCCGGGTCACGTCCTCGGCCGTGATCCGCCCGCCGGGCCCGGTGCCCTCCACGTCGTGCAGCGACACGCCGAGCTCGACCGCGGTCTTCCGTGCGACCGGCGTCGCGTTCGGACGCCGCGCGCCGGCTCCGTCGCCGGAGTCGGACGCGGCCGCCACCGACACGGGCTGCGCGCTCGTCGACTCCTGCTGCACGGGAGCGGGAGGCCGTTCGGTCGGTGCAGGGCCTTCGCCGTTCCCGAGCGTCGCGATCGCCTGGCCGACGGCCGCGGTGCCGCCTTCGGGAACGAGGATCGACCCGAGCGTGCCTGCGGACTCCGCCTCGTAGACGACGGTCGCCTTGTCGGTCTCGACCTCGATCAGGCCTTCGCCTCGCTCGAACGCCTCTCCGGGGGACTTCAGCCAGCGGAGGATGACTGCGTCCGCCATCGAGTCCGACAGCTTCGGCATCGTCAGCTCGTGGGCCATGAGGGGCTCACTCCTTGAACTCGCGCGCTCGCAAGTCGCTCGGGAACGGTGCCGCGAGGCCGCGCTCGCGCATCCGCTCGAGCTCGTCGCTGACGTCCTGCTCGACCTCGTCGAGCGCGGATGCGGCAACGCCCTCCGCCTCGAGCTGCGCGCGGAGGACGACGATCGGGTCGCGTAACCTCCACTCCTCGAGCTCGCCTTCCGGCCGGTACACGCCGGGGTCGCTCCGCGAGTGGCCGACGAAGCGATACGTGATCGCCTCGACGAAGACGGGGCCCTTCCCCTCGCGGGCGTGCGCCACCGCGCGCTCCGCGGCCTCGCGCACGGTCCACACGCTCATGCCGTCGATCGTCTCGGCCGGCACCTCCATGACCTCGGCACGACCGCGAATCTCACCCGCGGTCACCGAGCGGAACGGCGTGTACTCGCCGTAGCCGTTGTTCTCGCAGACGAGCACGAGAGGCAGCTCGAGCACCTTGCAGAAGTTGAGGCACTCGAAGACGTAGCCCTGGTTCATCGTGCCGTCCCCGAAGTACGCGACGGCGACTCCGCCCGTCGTCTTCTTCAGCCCGAGCGCCGCACCGGTCGCCGCGGCGATGCTGCCGCCGACGATCCCGAACGAACCGATCATCCGGTTCTCGGGCGAGTTCACGTTCATCGATCCGGCGCGGCCGCCGTTCACGCCGGACTCGCGCCCGAGCATCTCGTCGAGCAGCGCCTGCGGGTCGACGCCCATGGCGAGGGCATGGCCGTGCCCACGGTAGGTCGCGGCTATGCGGTCGCGGTCCTCGAGGACGCTCGCGAAGCCCGTCGCGACGGCCTCCTGACCCGAGTACAGGT
This sequence comes from uncultured Actinomycetes bacterium, assembly GCA_963793035.1. Classification (GTDB taxonomy): domain Bacteria; phylum Actinomycetota; class Thermoleophilia; order Gaiellales; family Gaiellaceae; genus GMQP-bins7. The sequence continues at coordinate 554,677 of CAWBYI010000007.1, read as the reverse complement.
GCGTCGTCCCGTACACCTCGCCCGCGAGGAAGAGCGACTGGACGAGATCCTCGAACCCGCGGATGAGGAGCATCTGGCGGTAGATGCGCGTGTACAGCTCGACGTCGTCGAGGACGCCCGTGGCCGGCTTGTCGCTGACGTGGCTCACGTCGTGGCGACTCCCGCGTCGGACGCGAGCCGCTCGGACAGGTAGTCCCAGTCGCGCTGATGCCGGTACGAGTGGCGCGCCGGCGGCCCGGGCGCCGACGTCTCGAGCCAGAGCACCGGCTTGCCCTGTGTCTCGTAGAAGGCGTGCACGCACCCGGTTCCCGTCCAGAAGACGTCGCCCGGCCGCAGCGTGTAGCGGTCGCCGTCCGCGACGACGTCGACCTCGCCTTCGAGGATGTAGTACGACTCCTCGAACGGGTGGTCGTGCGGGTTGGCGCAGGCCCCCGGCTGGTAGTCGACCATGAACATCGTGTGGAGCTGCGCGTCGAGCCGCTGGTCGACGAGCATCTTCACCGCGATCCCGCTGTACGCGAGCACCGCCGTCGCCATGCTCCCGGAGACGGTCGGCGCGCCCATCGCCTGGCCCTGCTTCAGGAGCTCGACGTCCATCTCGCCCTCCGTGAGCAGGAAGAGGTTGTGGTTCCGCGGGTCGCGCGCGTCCAGTGGAACCGCGTCACCGTCGGGCGCCGGGCCGAGGAAGAACGTGTCGGTTCCGTCGGTCCGCGGTCGCGGCGAGGCCATCTCGATCCACCGCGCGCCGCCATCTGAGCGGAACGCGTGGGGCGAGCCGACCGGGATGGCGCCGCATGCGCCCGGCTTGAGCCGCACGCCGCGGCCCTCCAGGTAGAGCACGGGCTCACCGTCGAGCACGTAGAAGCTCGTCTCGAAGGAGTGCAGGTGCTCGTCGACGTGCCCGTCCAGGAGCGAGACGAGCGTCAGGGCCATGTGCGTCGAACCGAGGGTGCCGTCCACGAGGCGGCAGGTCGTCAGCCCGCTCGACCGGCCGGGAAGCGCGTCCGCAAGCACGACATCCTCGCGCCGAACCAGGCGGTAGCCGGGCCGTCCGTCCGCGAGCTCGCGCGTCCCGCTGTCGCCGCTCATCGCGGCACCGCCGCGGGCTCGACCACGGCCGAGGACGCGACGGCTGCGGCGAGGTCCGGCGCGCCCGCGCGCTTGCCGTCTTCGCCCTCCTGCACGAGATCGGCGCCTCGCACGTACTGGCGGCCTGCGACGAGAAGCTCCTCGGCCGGGAAGCGGGTGATGATCTCGCACCCGGTTGCCGTCACGACGACCTCCTCCTCGATCCGTGCCGCGGAGCGGCCGTCCGTCGCCGCGCAGTACGTCTCGAGCGCGAAGACCATCCCCTCCTCGAGCTCGACCGGGCTCTCGAGTGAATGGACGCGCGAGATCATCGGGGACTCGTAGAGCCCCACCCCGATCCCGTGCCCGAACTGGAGGCCGAAGCAGGTCTCCTCGTCCGGGAAGCCAAGCTCCTGGGCGGTCGGCCAGACCTCCGCGACCTTGTCCGTCGTCATGCCGGGCCGGACGAGCGCGATCGCGTTGTCGAGCCACTCGCGGCACTGCTTGTACGCGTCCAGCTGGGCGTGGCTGACACCGCCGACGTTGAACGTGCGGTAGTAGCACGTCCGGTAGCCCATGAACGAGTGGATGATGTCGAAGAAGGCCTGATCGCCCGGGCGCAGCAGCCGGTCGGAGAACACGTGCGGATGCGGGTTGCAGCGATCGCCGGAGACCGCATTGACGGCCTCCACCTGCTCCGAGCCCATCTCGAAGAGCAGCTCGTGCGCGCGGGCGACGATCTGGTGCTCGTAGACCCCGGGTCGCAGCATCCGGTAGATCTCCTCGTAAACCGCGTCCACGAGCCCTGCCGACTGGTCGAGGAGTGCGATCTCCTCGGCCGTCTTGATCTTGCGCGCCTCGAGGAGCACCTGCGACCCGTCGGTGATGTGGACGCCTGCGCGCTGGAGGGCCTCGATGGTGACGAGGTCGGCCATGTCGATCCCGAGCGGCTCGTCCTGGAGGCCGTGCTCGCGCAGCTCGTGCGCGATCTTCGCGCCGAGCCGGTCCGGGATGCCGGTCTCGTTCGGCATCGCACCGCGCATCGGCGAGACGCCGGCGCGGAAGTTCTCCGGCGGCAGCCACGGCGCGAAGAGCTGGTGGTGTCGCGCGGCCGACCCGAAGTCCCACAGGATCGGGTCCGCCCCGCGCATGAGCAGCGTGAAGCGGGCGTTCTTGTCGCGCGCCCACTCGCCGATGTGCGTGCTCGTGACGTAGCGGATGTTGTTCGGGTCGAACAGGAGCACGGCCCCGAGGTCGGACGCCTCGAGCGCCGCTTTCGCACGGTCGAGGCGGTCCTGGCGCAGCTTCGGGAAGTCGATTCGCTGCTCCCAGTCCACCGCGCGCGTGGCATCGGGGGAGCCGTTGGCCCTGCTTCGCGTGGTCACCGGACCACCTCCTGGTCGGGGTGCTCGATCACGCTCGAGAGCGGCGCCCCGGCCTCGTCGAGACCGGAGGCGCTGCGCAGGTGCAGGAAGAGCGCGATGAAATCGTGGTCTGCGTACCCGGCTTCGACGGCCGCCCGGAGATGGCCCTTCATCTCCGTCGCCAGCGGAAGCTTCACGCCGGCCTCCTCGGCCGCGTCGAGCACGAGGTCGATGTCCTTCTCCATCAGCGCCGTCGTGAACGTCGCGGAGAAGTCGTCGCGCAAGAGCGGCTCGGTCTTGTACTTGACGAAGGGCGCGCCCACCGCAGAGCTCCCCATCACCTCGAGGAGCGCCTCGCGGGAGACACCGGCGGACTCGCCCAGCACCAGCGCTTCCGAGATCGACTGCGCAAGCACGGCGATCATGAGGTTGATCGCGAGCTTCACGACCCGAGCCTGCTCGCCGTCGCCCACGTGGTGGACGGTCGGGCCGATCGCCCGGATCACCGGCTCGACTTCCTCGAGCGTCTCGGCCGGGCCGGAGACGATGAAGCTCAGGTTCCCGGCGCGGACCACCGTCGGATTGCCGCTCACGGGCGCGCGCAAATAGGGGACGGAAGCGGCCTCGGCGAGCGCAGCGACGCGCGCCGACGCGGCCGGGGACACGGTGCTCAGGTCGACGAGCACAGTGCCCGGACGGGCTGCGGGGAGCACGGTCCCGGCCACGGCCTCGAACGCCTGGTCGTCCGCGAGCGAGGTGATGACGACGTCCACCTGCGTGGCGAGATCGGCGGCCGATTTCGCAATGACGGCGCCCTTCGCAGCCAGGGCCTCGCCCTTCTCCGGGGTCCGGTTGCTCACGACGAGGGCATACCCCGCATCCAGAAGGCGTTCGGCAACGGCCGTGCCCATGTTTCCGAGCCCGATCAGCCCCACGGTGACGCGTGGGTCAGGAAGTAGCGCGCACTGTCCAGTATGAATAAACGACTGGCCACGGCTGGTCAAGCGCCTTCCCTCCGCAGCGCGGATTCGCCGCGTCAGTTCGGCGAACGATCTGTACAGCCGTACGACACGCATTCAGTCCCGAGGGCCTCGGACCGACCGTGGACGACGCGTGAGCAACGCCGGTTGACGGTGCGGCACGATGGCGCCGTGCACCTCGACCTGCACGAAGGCCTGGTCGCGCTAGGGCTGATCGCCGCGGTCGCCGGGCTACTCGCGATCGCGCCCGCGCTGCGCATTCCCTACCCGATCCTCCTCGTCCTCGGAGGGCTCGTGCTCGGGGTCATCCCGGGCATGCCCGAGCTGGAGCTCGAGCCGGAGCTCGTCCTCTTCGGCATCCTCCCTCCCCTTCTCTACGTCGCCGCGTTCTTCACGTCGCTTCGCGACCTGAGGGCGAACGTGAAGCCCATCGGCCTGCTGGCGGTCGGCCTCGTCGTGATGACGACGGTGGCGGTCGCGGTCGTCGCCCACGAGGCGATCGACGGCCTGACGTGGCCGGCAGCCTTCGTGCTTGGAGCAATCGTCTCGCCGACGGATCCCATCGCTGCGACGGCGATCGCACAGCGGCTCGGCGTCCCTCGGAGGCTCGTGACGATCGTCGAAGGCGAGAGCCTCGTCAACGACGGCACCGGCCTCGTGCTCTACCGGGTAGCTGTCGCGGCGGTCGTTGCCGGATCGTTCTCGATCTTCTACACACCCGGGCTCTTCCTCGTGGCCGTCGCCGGCGGGGTGGCGGTCGGGCTCGCGGTCGGGTGGCTCGTGCGCCAGGTGCGCCGACGCGTCGACAACCCGCCCGCCGAGATCACGATCTCCCTGCTCACCGGTTACTTCGCGTTCATCCCGGCCGAGCTGCTCGGCGTCTCCGCGGTGCTTGCCACGGTGTCCGCAGGCGTCTATCTCGGCTGGCACACACCGGAGCTGACGAGCCCGCAGCTCCGGCTACAGGCGCTCGGGGTCTGGGAAATCGTGCAGTACCTGCTGAACGCGCTCCTCTTCGTGATGATCGGGCTTCAGCTTCCCGTCGTCGTCGAGGGTCTGGACGGCCTCTCCGCCTGGACGCTCCTCGGCTACGCCGCGCTCGTGAGCGCGACCGTGATCGCGGCGCGCTTCCTCTGGGTCTTCGTCGTCCTCGACCTGCCGAAGCGGATGGCCGGGCGCAGATCGAGCTGGCAAAGCGCGGTGTTCGTCTCGTGGTCGGGCATGCGCGGCGCGGTGTCGCTCGCAGCTGCGCTCGCCGTGCCGCTGACGACGGACGACGGAGTCCCGTTCCCGGGACGTGACCTCATCCTCTTCCTCACGTTCGCGGTCATCCTCGTGACGCTCGTCGGCCAGGGGCTGACGCTGCCGCTCGTGATCCGGAAGCTCGGGCTCGAGGACGACGGTATCGAGGGACGCGAGGACGCGAAGGCGCGGATCCGCGCGGCGGAGGCCGCGCTCGCGCGCCTCGAGGAGCTCGTGGAGGAGGACTGGGTCCGGGAGGACACCGCAGAACGCGTTCGCGGCTCGTACCGCTTCCGCACGAATCGCTTCCGCGCCCGGCTCGACGACGGCGACGACGGAGCAATAGAGATGCGCTCGCAGGACTTCCAGCGCCTGCGCCGGGAGCTCCTCGACGCGGAGCGCGCCGCGATCACCGAGCTCCGCCGCACGGGCGTGATCAGCAACGACGTGTGGCTTCGGGTCTCGCGCGACCTCGATCTCGAGGATCAGCGGCTCGACATCTGAGCATGCAGAAGCCGTGGGCGGCAGCGCGCCCACGGCTTCGCGCTTCGAGTGGATCAGGCTGCGTCTACCAGCTCGTCGGCGGCAGCGCCGACGACGTTCTTCAGCTCGGCCTCGAGCCGGGCGAATGCGTTCCGCTCGACCTTCCGCACTCGCTCGCGCGAGATGCCGAGCTCCCGCTCGATCGTCTCGAGCGACTGCTGCTCGCCGTCGAAGCCGAATCGAAGCTCGAGCACGCGCCGTTCGAGCTCGGGCAGCGCCTGCAGTGCTTCGCGGACAGCCTGGCCGCGGAAGGAGTCGTTTGCCTCCTCGACCGGGTCGACCGAGGTCGGATCGGCGAACAGGTCGCCGAGCTCCCCGTCGCCGTCCTCGCCGACCGACTGGTTCAGCGACACGGACGCCTCGACGGCGCTGAGCGCCTCCTCGACGTGCTGGATCTCGAACCCCGCAGCCGCGGCGAGCTCCTCGTGCGTCGGCGCGCGGCCGTGCTCGGCCTCGAGCCGCCGGCTCACGCGCGCAAGCTTGACGCGGCGCTCGTGCACGTGCGCAGGCACGCGGATCGTGCGGCCCTGGTTGGCGATCGCACGCTGACACGCCTGGCGGATCCACCAGGTGGCGTAGGTCGAGAACTTGAAGCCCTTCCGCCAGTCGAACTTCTCGACCGCGCGATTCAGGCCGATGATGCCTTCCTGGATCAGGTCGCCCAGCGGAAGGCCGTGGCCCTGGTAGCGCTTCGCGATCGAGACGACGAGGCGGAGGTTCGAATTGATCATCCGCTCCTTCGCCGCCGCGTCACCGCGCTCGACAAGCTTGGCCAGCTCGACCTCCTCCGCTGCGGTGAGCAGGTCGTGACGGCCGATCTCGTTCATGAACAGGGTGAGAGAGTCCGTAGTCCCGACGGTGGCGGCGGCCTCCGCCCGGGCCTGCGCGGCCGGAGTCGGCTCGGCGACGGCTTGGGCGTCGTGCCGCTCCTCGGCCACGATCTCGACCTCGCGCACGGCGAGCTCAGCCCGCACGGCGGCGAGCTCGTCGTCGTCGAGGTCGTGCTCGAACGCGACCGTCTCGAGCTCGGCCTCGCCCACGACACCGCGCTCCTCGGCGGCGTCGAGGAACACACTCAGATCACCCTCGAAAATCACGCTGTTGGTCAACTTCGTCCTTTCTGCGCTCGACACCGCCTCCGGCAGGCGAGCGTTCGGTTCTGTCTCTTCGCGCCTCTGCGCCTCTCGCTCGAACGGCGAAAACGCCACCGACGCGACATTGGTTCAAACGACGCGCGGGTCCTTCGCATTCCCCGCTTTCGCTCCTGCACATCGTCGCATTCCGCAAGCCGGATGTCGAGCGTGCGCCAGGCTTCTACACAGAGCTGCAACGATGGCGTAATGCCAGCTTGCACGCATCTCGAGGGGATTCGGGTAACGGAGCTCCCCGGCGAGATCACCGGCTGCGAGGAGTGCCTGAAGACCGGAAGCCCCTGGGTGCACCTGCGGATGTGCCTGACCTGCGGGAAGATCGGGTGCTGCGACTCGTCGCCGAACCGCCACGCGAGCAGGCACGCGGCCGAGGACGGCCACGCGATCGTGCGCTCCGCGGAGCCGGGCGACACCTGGGCGTGGTGCTTCGTCGACGAGATCCCGTTCGTCGTCACGCGCGACGGGCTCCGCGCCTGACGCGGCCGGCTCGCTACGCGTTGATCTATGAGCCGGGCGGCGGGATGTTCTGGTTGCGGCGCAGGACGTTTCGCGGGTCGTACCGCTTCTTGAGCTGCTGGAGCCGCTCGAACGCCTCGTCGCCGAACGCCGCCCGCACCCGCTCGTGCGGCTCGTCCGCCTGCATGTAGTTCGCGTAGCCGCCGCCGATGGACCACGGCTCCATCGCCGTGGCCGTCGCACGCGCCCACTCGACGTGTTGCTCGTCGAGCGCGGGGTCCCGCCAGACCGCCATGGCGCTCACGTTGAAGGACGCGTGGCGGTACGCGATCGGCCCCTGCGTCGCGTCGGCGTCCTTCGGTGCGCCGTGCAGCGACTCGATCAGCACGTGGCTCGCCGAGCGGCCGAACGCGGTGACGCTCTCGAGGAGATCGTCGATCAGCTCGTCGGGGAGCTCGCCGACGAAGTTGCCTTTCCAGTAGTGCCGGTTCTCGCCGTACGGCGAGTCGAAGATCAGCTGCTGGTCGAGGAAGGTCTGCGCACGCACCCCGTCTTCCACGAGCCCCGGCGCCGCACGCAGCGTTCGGAGCTCGTCCGGGTCACCGGCACTCCCCGTGTAGCACGGCGCGACGAGGAGCCCTGGAGCGCCCGTCTCGTCGACGCCGAGCACGGCCTGACATGCGAGCTCACGCGGGCTTCCCACCACGACGTCGCGGAAGACGCGAAGAGCGTCGCGGACCCCGGAGCCGTGGTACACGAGTTTCCCGCCGACGACGCGCTCGAGGGGGTGGAGCTCGAAGTCGAGCCGCGTCGCGACCCCGAAGTTTCCGCCTCCGCCGCGCAGGCCCCAGAGCAACTCCTCGTCTCCGGCGGGGCCGGCAACGACGACGGATCCGTCCGCCGTCACGACCTCGGCGCCCACGAGGTTGTCGCACGTCAGCCCGTGCTGGGCGGTCAGGTGGCCGATGCCGCCGCCCAGAGTCAGACCCCCAACACCGGTTGAGCCGACGACTCCACCGGGCGTGACGAGCCCGGCGCCCTGGGTCGCCGTGTCGAAGTCGAGCCACGTCGCGCCACCGCCGGCGCGCGCGACCTTCGTGCCTGGATCCACGTCGACGCGCCGCAGGCGCGTGAGGTCGATCACGAGCCCGCCGTCGTTCACGCAATGCCCGGCGGGGTTGTGCCCGCCGGCACGAACGGCGACCTCGAGGCCGTGCGAGCGCGCGAAGTCGAGTGCGGTCGCGACGTCTTCCGGACCGAGGCAGCGCCCGATCACCGCCGGCCGTCGGTCGATGAGCGCGTTGAAACATCGCCGCGCGGCGTCGTACCCGTCGTCCCCGCTCACGAGGACATCGCCGGCCAGCGAGCGCCGGAGCTCGCCCACGCTCTCGTCGATTCCTGCCGCCTCGTCGGTCACCCCGTCCCCCTCGCTCGAAGCTGAACATTCTCCACGCCTGGGGTGACTCCGGGCGGCGCTGAAAGTCATCGGACCGCGGGGCGCAAGAAAGAAGGCCCTGCCCCGGCTCGGAGCCGGGGCAGGGCCTCTTTGCGGCAGCGCTAGACGTCTGCGGCCTAGCTTCTGGCGTCTAGCTCGCGGAGACGGTCCACTTCTCGATGTTCCAGGTCGAGCCCTGGTTCGTCGGGTTGATGATGGTGCCGGACACCTTCTTGTTGTTGATCAGGAAGCCCGGCCGGACGAACATCGGGACGGAGGGGACGTCGTCCACCATGATCGCCTCCGCCTTGTTCAGGATGTCCGCTCGCTTCTTCGGGTCAGGCGTGAACTGCGCCTTCTGAAGCATCGAGGAGACCTTCTTGTTGCAGTAGTTCATGTAGTTCTGGTCCCCGCCGCACCCGTACGTGCCGAAGGCCGTGGCGGAGCTCGTCGGGCTTCCCTGCCAGGTGAACATGAAGATGTCCCAGTCACCGGACGGGAGGATCTGCCCGAAGACGGTGCCTGACGGGCCGAAGCGGGGGATCAGCTCGATGCCGACGCTCTTGAGCTGCTTCTGCGCGATCTCGAACGTCAGAGCACGGAGCTGGTTACCGCTCGTGGTCGTGAAGCGGAACGACAGCTTGCCGACGCCCGGACAGCTCCAGACGGCGCTGTTGTTCGCCGACGGCGCGTTCGGGCCGCCGGTGCAGCCGTTCTTCTTCAGGTCAGCGATCACCTTCTTCTGGCTGAAGCTCCACTTCGCCCAGTTCGGCTTGTAGGTGGGCTCGAACGGCTTGAAGATGTGGCTCTGCAGCACGGGCAGGTCCTTCGCGTTCGCCACCAGGCCCGGCGAGACGTACAGCGCCTGCTTGATCTGGTTGCGGTTGATGCCCGTGATGATCGCCTGGCGCACGTACTTCTTCTTCAGCGCCGGATGTCCCTGCGGCCCGAACTGGATGTCCATGTGCTCCCAGAAGTACCCCGGGCCGGACTGGACCTTGAAGTTCGAGTTCTTCCGGATGTCCACGATCTGGAGCTGAGCCTGCGGCTCCGTCTCGTCGATCTCGCCCGACTGGAGCGCCTGGAAGATCGACGGGGTGGACGGGATGTAGCGGAAGACGACGCGATCCAGCTTGGCCTTCGGCCCGGCTGCGAACGCGGTGTTCTTCGTCATCACGAGCTGCGTGCCCTTCTGCCAGCTCACGAACTTGAACGGACCACTCGAGACGTCGAGCCCGTTCCGCCACAGGTCGTTGAAGTTCTGACCGGCGACCTTGTGTGCGGGCATCGGCGACGTGTTGCCGACGAGCGCGTCCCAGGCCGCGTACGCGCGACCCTTCTTCCACGCCACGGTGACGGCCTTCCCCTTCACCTTGACGCTCGCGATGTCTTCCCAACCCTCACGGGACGTGATGTCCCAGTTCGGGTTCATGATCGTCCGGTATGTCGCGAGGAAGTCGTTCCCCGTGAGCGGCCGGCCGTCGCTCCACTTCGCGGACGCCTTGTACTTGAAGGTGACCGTGAGCGGGTTCGACTTGAGAACCTTGGGCTCACCGTCGAAGAGGAACGGTACGAGCTTCGCGTTCTGGTTGTAGATCATCCCCGCCGCGAGGATGGGACTGACAGCAAGCGACGTCGTGTACGAGTTCCCCTCGGTGAGGTAGAAGTTGAGCGTCACCGGTTCCTGGTCGGCTCCGATGACCACTGTTCCTGCCGATGCCGCGTCGGGCTTCGCCGTCGCGGCCGGACCGATGACGAGGCTCGCTACGAGCGCAGCCGCGCACGCAGCGAGCACGATCGTCCGTCTACGCATATCGACCTCCATCCGATGTTGGCCTCCACCTCTCGAGCACGGGAGCACCACAAACGGCACCGAGGTCGTGCGCCCGTTTCTCGATCGGCTAGCTACTTAGACGGAGGTCGCGGAATTGCGGTGATTAGCGTCGCTTCATCCCGCGTAACCCGCGGTCACTAACTTCTCGAAATCGACGCGATTATGCGCGGACGATTTCGTGCGCCAATAGCGGTTGGTGCTCATCGGCAAACACCACTTTAGCGATCGTAATTCGCGGTCGACAGGCACGACAACTACGGTGCGCGTATTCCCTCCACCGAGTCGCTCAGGGTCTCGGATCAGCCCGTCCGGTCTGCCGCCTGGATGGGCACCGCGAACGACGTTTCGCCGGGGCCCTGAGCGAACGGGGAGTTGCGCCGGCCGCCGCTCAGGACGCGGCGGAGCGGCGCCACTCGGGAACGTCGGTGCTGTCCCCCTCGATCGCGGCACCGACGTCGGCGGCGAGCGACACGAACGCTTCGAACGCCTCGCTCGTGGTCCGCTCGCTGTTCCACGCCACGGCCACCTCGCGTGGAGGCAGCAGGTCGCCGAGCTCGATCGTCGTCGTCCGGTCGTCGTGCGGGTTGACGGCCAGCCGCGGCATGAGCGCGACCCCGGCACCCGCCGCGGCGAGCTCCTGGACGGCGTCGTTGTAGTCCGACTGCAGCACCACCCGCGGCTCGAAGCCCGCGGCCTGGAACTGGGCCAGCACCGCGTCGACCGCCCTCGGCGCGCGGAACGTCACGAGCGGAAGCTCCGAGACCGCCCGCAGGGTCAGGCGGCCCGGCGGCAGCAGGGCGTGCTTCGATCCGGACTGCGCGACGAGGACCCAGCGATCGAGGAGCAGGAGCCTCGACTCGAACGGGCCTGCTGGGAGCGGGTTCAGCGTGAACGCGATATCGAGCAGCCCTCGCTCGACGTGCTGGAGCAAATCGAGATCGGAGAGCGCTTCGTCGACCTCCACGCGCACGTGCGGGTAGAGATCGCGGTAGCGCGCGATGACCTCAGGCAGGAGGCGCGTCCGGACGCTCTCGAAGGCGCCGACGTGGAGCTGCCCGCTCGTCCCGTCGGCGAGCGCGTCGATCTCCGACTTGGCGGTGTGCAGGCGCGCCTCGATCGCGCTCATGTGCCGGAGGAGGATCCGTCCGGCCTCGGTGAGCCCGACAGCCTGGCGGCCGTGCTCCCGCGCGATCACCTGCACGCCGACCACGCGCTCGAGGCCCGCAATCTGCTGGCTGATCGCCGACGGGGTGTACCCGAGGACGCGCGCCGCACCTTTGAACGATCCCTCGTCCGCGATCGCGCGCAGCGCCGTCAGGTGCCGGAAGTCCAGGCCGATCCACTGATCCGTCATCGGCCGGACCAGGCGTGGGTCGGGCGGTCGAAGGCGACGCCCCTTCCGCAGGCGAGACCAGCGAGCCGCTGGGCACCGAGGGCCGGCGGTTCCAGCATGTGAGATATGACGAAAACGTGAGTGCGAGGTTGCGTTTCTTAGGATCAGCTTAGGTTTCACCCGGGCGCCCGATGCCTGTGCAGGCAGCGGCGACCCACCCCGGTCCTGCCACTATCTGCCGGTGCCCGCCGCATTCGACGACGCCTCGCGCGCATTCGCGTAAGGGAGTCGATGGAACCGCTCGAGGTTCTTTTCGAGCCGGACGGGCTGCCCGCCGCTGACCTGCCGGACGAGCTCGCAAAGCTCTACGGGGGCTCGCTCGGCTTCGAGGCACCACGACTCTTCGCAAACTTCGTCGCGACGATCGACGGCGTGGTCGCGATCCCCTCGATCCCGAGCTCGAATGCGCTCGTCGCCGGGGACAGCGAGTCGGATCGCTTCGTCATGGGCCTCCTGCGGGCGTTCGCGGACATCGTGCTGATCGGCGCGGGGACGCTTGCGGCATCGCCTGAAGGCACATGGCGCCCCGACCGCGTGTATCCCGCCGCGGCGGAGGCATATGCGGAGCTGCGCCGCAGGCTGGGGAAGGCGACGGAGCAGCCGGGCGTCGCGATCCTCACCGGGCGAGGCTCGATCGATCCATCCCACCCCGTGCTCGCGACCGGAGCGGTGGTGCTCACGAGCGCGTCGGGGGCGGAGCGGCTGCAGGGCGAGCTGCCGGAGGCCTCGACGATCGTCGCGCTCGGCGACGACACGGTGCTCGACCCACGGGCCGCGGTCGAGGCTCTGCACGCGCGCGGGGCGACGCTCATCCTCAGCGAGGCGGGGCCGCACACGTTCGGCCGGCTCGTCGGCGCGGGCCTCGTCGACGAGCTCTTCCTCACGGTCTCGCCCCTCCTCGCGGGCGACCGCGGGCACGTGACGCGATACGGGCTCGCGGAGTCGGTCGAGCTCATGCCGCCCGGAGTGCGAGAGCAGCTTCTCGGCGTCCGCCGGCACGGCGACTACCTCTTCCTGCGCTACGAGGTCGGGCGATGACCGTCCAGTCGCGCGACGAGAACGGCGAGGAGCGCGTCACCCCCCTCGAGCTGTTCTTCGACCTCGTCTTCGTCTTCGCGTTCACGCAGGTCACGGCGCTGATCAGCGGCGACCCCACCTGGGCGGGACTCGCGAAAGGCCTCGTCGTGCTCGGCGTCCTCTGGTGGGCCTGGGCGGCGTACGCCTGGCTGACCAACACCGTCGATGCCGAAGAGGGCGAGGTCCGGCTCGTCGTGTTCGGCGCCATGGTGGCGATGCTCGTGGCGTCGCTGGCCGTGCCCGACGTGTTCGGCAACGACGCCTTCGTCTTCGCCTGCGCCTATGCCGTAGTCCGCATCGCTCATCTCGCGCTGTACGCGTTCGCGGGCCGCGGCGATCGTGACCTCCTCGCGGCCGTCGCCCGGCTTTCGGCGGGCTCGCTCGTCGCGATAAGCCTCCTCTTCGTCGCCTCCGCGCTCGACGGGCCGGCGCAGACCGCGGTCTGGGTCATCGCGCTGACCTGCGACTTCGCGGGGGCGTTCATCGGCGGCGGCCGCGGCTGGAGGCTCGAGCCCGGGCATTTCGCCGAGCGCCACGGGCTGATCGTCATCATCGCCATCGGCGAGACGATCGTCGCCCTCGGCGCCAGCGTGACGCACGACCTCGGGCTCGGCGTCATCACCGCCGCCGCGCTCGGGCTCGCGATCGCGTTCGCGCTCTGGTGGGCGTACTTCGACGTCGTCGCGATCGTCGCCGAGCGCCGCCTTCGAGAGGCGACCGGGAAGGAGCAGCTGACGATGGCCCGAGACTCGTACAGCTACCTCCACCTCCCGATGATCGCGGGGATCATCCTGTTGGCGGTCGGCGTCAAGAAGACGCTCGCCGACATTGGCGAGCCCCTCGCGACCGTCCCAGCCGTTGCGTTGTGCGGCGGTGTCGCCCTCTATCTCGGGGCGCACATCCTGTTCCGGCTTCGGAACGTGCGCACACTCAGCCACCGTCGGCTCGTCGTCACGCTCGTCCTCCTGGGTCTCATCCCGGTCGCGCTCGAGATCCCCGCGCTCGCGACCCTCGCGGTGGTCGCCGCTCTCTGCGTCGGACTGATCGCCTACGAGGCGATCCGCTACGCCGAAGCGCGCGAGCGGGTCCGGAATCCGGCCGAGGCGCCGACCTAGCGGTGGCCGGCCGCTTGCGATCGGCGGCCGCCGGGGCGACGGCGGCACTCGTGTGGGCGGCGCAGGAGCCGCTCGACCAACGGGTCTTCGGCTCCGACTACTCGGACGTCGCCGTGCTCGGCAAGGCGCTCACCCGCCGGCACTGGCGCGTCGTGGGCCTCGCACTGCACGTGACGAACGGAGCGCTCTTCGGCCTCGCCTACCACGAGGCGCGACGCGCCGTTCGAGTCGATCCGCGGAGGCTCGCACTCGGGATGGCGCTCGCCGAGCACATCGCGCTCTACCCGCTGAGCCACTTCGTCGACCGCTACCACCCTGCGCGCGGCGAGCCCGGTGTGCCGCCGATGCTCACCAACGCGCGTGCGTTCGGACAGGCGACCTGGCGGCACGCGCTCTTCGGCGCGGCGCTCGGCCGACTCGCCTAGGACTCGACCGACATCCCTTCGTGGGCCGCGACCGGAGGCGGGCCGCCGGTCCCGTTCCACAGCTCGCCGGCTCTCTCGACGAGGACGTCGACCGCATCGTCCGAGCGGTCCGGGTCGTGATGGAAGAGCACGAGCTTCCCGACGCCTGCGCGGCGCGCGAAGCCGACCGCATGGGCAACGCTCGAGTGCCCCCAGCCGACGCGCGAGGGGTACTCCGACTCGCTGAACTGGCAGTCGTGGACGAGCACATCCGCGCCGGCTGCCAGCGCGTGACCGGAGATCCACTCGGGCTCGAGCGAGTCGAGCTCGACGCCGAGCACCGGCTCGTGGTCGGGGATGAACGCAAGCACGCTTCCGTTCAGCTCGAGCCGGTAGCCGACCGTCGAGCCGGGGTGCGAAACGTGGTTCGCCAGGATCCCGATTCCCTCGAGCTCCCACTTTCCCTCGGGGACATCGTGGAAGACGATGGTGGCCGGGATGTCGCCGAGGTCGACCGGGAAGAGCGGCGGCGAGAACGCGCGCGCGATGCGGTCGCGAAGCGAGAAGAGCGGCGAGGGCGGCCCCCAGATGTGTACCTCGGCCGCCTCGCGCCAGAGCGGCTCGAAGAAGCGGAGGCCCTCCACGTGGTCGAGGTGGAGATGCGTCAGGAGGACGTGGATGCGGTCGGCGCCCGAGAGCTCGGCGCCCAGGAGCTTGATGCCGGTGCCGGCGTCGAGGATCACCGGGACGCCGTCGTCCGTGCGTACCTGCACGCACGACGTGTTCCCGCCGTAGCGAACGGTCGCCTCGCCCGGCGTCGGGAGTGACCCGCGGCACCCCCAGACGCGCGCGAGCTCCGCCACTACCCGTCCTCCCCTTCGGCCTCCTGCCAGAAGAGAGCGAGCATGCCGACGCAGTCGACGCGCGAGGAGAAGAGCGGGATCCCGGTGACCGAAATTGTTCGCTTCACGCCGTCGAGGCCGGTCATTCGGAGCCGGCCGTGCGCGGGGCGCTGGTGCAGGAGCGCGATCGCCGCCGGCATCTGCTCGGGCGCCAGTGGGTCGCCGTCGAGGGACTCGAGCTTGAACAGCGCGCCCCACTCGGACGCCGGCATCGATCCCGCCTCCGCGAAGCTCCGGCCGAGGATCTCCTCCGCAGGCTCGTTGTAGAAGACGAGCTGGCCCTCCGCGTCGGCGATGAAGGTCGCCGTCGCGAGCTGCGAGGCGAGCTCGCGGGCGAGAATCAGCGGAAGTGGACGTTGCTGCCGGGCTGCCACCGGTCGCAGCCTAGTGCTTCGAACGGTGGAACTCGGCGAGTGCTCGCCCTTCCGCCTCGACCTCGCGCCGCTCCCGCCGCGGAAGCGGCTCGAAGGGATCGAGCTCGACGCGGCCGTCGACGACGGTCCAGAGGCCGGCGACGAATCCGTCGACGAGAAACGTCCGCCGGACGTCGCCGCCCTTGAGGATGACGACCTTGCGATACGCCTCGGGCAAGATGCGCCGCCGGTCGTCGTGCGCGAGCAACGTGCTGTCCCACATCGGCAGGAACCTCACCGGCGCCGGCGTCGAGCCGGGCGGAAGTGGCGCCCGAGGCAGGTCGTAGAGCGTCCGGCCCTCCTCGTCGCGAAATCGCCGCAGCTCGAGTCCCGCGAACCCCGGCTCGAGCGCGCCGACCGTGAGCCCTGTCCACTGCGCCGCGTCAGCGCGCGTCGCCGGCCCGAAGGCGGCCAGGTAGCGACGAAGGAGCGCGCACACAGCGTCGTCGCCCGTCGCCGGCTCCGCGCCGAGCCAGGCCGCGGCGGGGACGAAGAAGGCTCCACTCGTGTTCATGCGCCATACGGACGACGCAGGAGCGTGGACGAGGCCCGCGCGTGCGGAGAGCAGATGCCAGACGAGCCACGGCCGGCGGTCGTCGAGCTCGAGCTTCGGCAACCCGAGGAGCCGAAGCAGCTGGGGACGCGTACGCGGTTCCTCCGTGGCGTAGTGGACGACCTGTCGCACGAGCTCGTCGAGGTCGGCGCCGCCGGGGAACTTTGCGATCTGAGTCTCGAGGTTCCCGGTCCGTCGAACCCTGAGCTCGCCCGCGTAGTCCAGGTAGTCCCGTGCGGTGACGTGGTGGAGCGTCGTGCGCATCACCGTCGCGCGCACCACCTGACGACGCTCGACGGCGCGCATGAGCTGCTCGCGCCGGAACCCCACGAGGCGCGACCACAGCGCGATATACGGGGACGGAGGCCACTGCGCCTGGATCGCGCCGATGCGCTCGATGGCGCGTGGAACGGAGAGCCTGGCGCGACGGAGCAGGAGCTGTCGGGCGAGGAGTGCGCGGTTCAGCTCACGCCGGCTGAGAACGCGCTCGCGGCCCACACCGGCCACGCTACCTGCCCCGTCGACCTCGTTTCAGCGCCGCCTGAGGGCGGCGGACACGCGCGCTACACGCCCTCAGCGCGCAGAACGGTTCCGTACGAGCCCGAGCAGCCACGCTGGCGTCCGGCGTCGCGCCGTGTGCAACGCCTCACGCAGGGCCTGCGTGGTCTCGGGTCCGTCGAGGCTTTCGCCATGACCGCAGAGCACATGCTCGGGCTCGAGCCGCGCGAGCGCGCGCGGCGGGAGCAGACGGAGGAACGGGTGCACGCCGAGCCGCTCCTCCGGCGCGAGGAAGTACGCGAGCGGTCCCGAGCGCATCGGCGACCACGAGCGTTCGCCGCTCCGGCCACCAGAGGGCGGCCTCGCGCCAGAGCGGGAGATTCACGGACCGGAGCACCTCGAACGGCGCGCCGGGAGCGCCTGCGCGCGGCACGAAGTGGAGCGGGACGCCGTACGCCTGCGCGAGCGCCGCCGAGTCGCGGCGATGCCGGTCGAGCAGCTGGAGGACGCCAGTCGGTCGCCCGGCGGCACGGACACGCTCCTCGAGCCCTTCCACGTCCACCGGGTCCACGAGCCAGACCTGCCCGTCCGCGACGAGCGCGTGTGAGGCACGCTGGAGCAGCTTGGGCTCCTCGGCGATCCAGCCGAAGCCGTAGGAGCTATCCGTGAACGTGCCTCTCACCTCTGCCCCTCGTGAAAGGCGGCGAGTCGCTCGGACTCCTCGCGCAGCTCTCGCAGGACCGACCGGCCGAGGCGCTCGAACGGTGACAGTGTCACCTTGCCCTTCTCGTACCGCCACGTCCCGGCGACGGCGCCGTCGACGAGGAAGGTCGGCACGGACGGCGGGTTCTTCGTCGAGAACACGAGCGGCCGGTAGCGCTCCGGCAGCACGCCGGTGCGGCGCGCGTGGACGAGCAGCACGGCGTCCCAGGTCGGGAGAAAGCGCACCGGCGCGGGGGTCTCGGCGTCGGGCAATGGAGCGCGCGAAACGTCGAGGAGCTCGGTGCCGTCCTCGCCTCGGAAGCGGCGCAGCGTGAGCCGCTCGACCGTGGCCTGCAGGTAGCCGGGCTTGCAGCCTGCCCACGCCGCGATGTCCTTCCGTGAGGCAGGGCCAAACGCGCCGAGATACCGGCGGACGAGATGGTCGAGCGCATCGTCGACGTCCACAGCCTCCGGTCCGACCCAGCGGTCTGCGGTCTGGAAGAGATGGGCGCGCCGCTGCTCCCAGGTGCCGGAAGGAGGCACGCGGACGAGGTCGAGCCACGGTCCGACCATGCCCCAGCCGCGGCCGACGACCTCGACGAGCTCCTCGTGCCGTCGCGGACCGTCGGCCATGAGTTCGCGCAGACGATCGGCCGTCGCCTCGAGCTCGCGCTCGTCTGGACGGGGCTTGTGGACGCGGAGCCACCACTCACGCTGAGCACCGCGGATCGCGACCGCCAGCGGCCAGTAGTCCCGCCTCGAGACCACGTGGATCGTCGAGCGCATGAGCGTCGCCTGGACGACGGTACGACGTTCGAGTGCACGCGTGAGGTGCTCGCGGCGGAAGCCTTCGAGGCACGACCAGAGCCGGATGTACGCGTTCGGCGCGTACTGGTCCTGGATCCCGCCGATGCGCTCGAGCGCCCGCGGGATCGGAAGGGTCGAGCGTTCGAGCAGGAGCTGTCGCGCGAGCAGCGCGCGGTTCAGTTCGCGCTGCGAGAGGACTCGCTCCGCCACGCCGGCGACGCTAGCCGACCTCCGCCGCGCGGGTGCGCTCGGCGCGAGCGCGCGAGCGATACTTCCGGCGTGCTCGAGAGCCTCGCGGCATTCCTCGCGGTGTCGGCAGTCGTCATCTGCACGCCGGGTCAGGACACCGCGCTCACGATCCGCAACACGCTCTCCGGTGGACGACGCAGCGGCATCGCGACGGCGGCGGGCGTCTCGCTCGGCCAGGCCGTGTGGACCGTCGCCGCGAGCGCGGGCCTGGTCGCGATCCTGAGCGCGTCCGAGCCCGCGTTCCGCGCGCTCAAGCTCGCCGGCGCCGCGTACCTCGTCTTCCTCGGCGCGCAGACGCTCTGGTCGGCGCTCTCGCGTCGAGGCCACCCCGACGCCAAGTGTCAATTTGACACGAGGTCAGTTGCGCTCACGCCGCGGCGGGCGCTGCGTCAGGGCCTCGTCAGCAACCTCGGGAACCCGAAGATGGCGATCTTCTTCGCGAGCCTGCTCCCCCAGTTCGCGCCGGAGGGGGACGGCGCGTTCGCCGTGCTGCTCGCGCTCGGTCTCCTCTTCTGCACGCTGACGCTCGCGTGGCTCTCCTTCTACGCGGCCGCCGTGGCTCGGCTGGGCACGCTCCTCACCGGCCCGGTGCGCCGCGCGATCGACGCCGTTACCGGCGCCGTCCTCGTGGCCTTCGGCATCCGGCTCGCGGCCGAAGAGCGCTGAGCGTCTCCTCAGCGCGCCCGCGCGAAGCGGTGGACGGCCTCGAGGAGCTCCTGGCTCTTTGCCTCGGCCTCGGCCGGGTCGCCGGATGCGAGCGCTCCGGCCACGCAGTGGTTCACGTGCTCGTCGAGGATCTGGAAGGCGACGCTCTCGAGCGCCGTCGTCACGGCGGAGATCTGCGTGATGACGTCGATGCAGTAGCGGTCGTCCTCGATCATGCGCTCGATCCCGCGCACCTGGCCCTCGATGCGGTGGAGCCGCTTGACGAGCCGCTCCTTGTCCGCGACGTAGCCGTGGGTCGCTGCTTCCGGCTCGCTCATGCGTGCGCTCCTTCCCGAACGCTCCGGAACCGCCGGAGACGAAGGCTGTTGGTGACCACGAAGAGGCTCGAGGCTGCCATCGCGGCAGCGGCGACGATGGGGCTCAGCAGCCCCGCCACAGCGAGCGGGATTGCGGCAACGTTGTAGGCGAACGCCCAGAAGAGGTTCCCCTGGATCGTGCGCAGCGTCCTTCGCGCGAGCCGGATCGCGTCGGCCGCGGCGCGCAGGTCGCCGGAGACGAGGGTCACGTCCGACGCCTCGATCGCCACGTCCGTGCCCGTGCCGATGGCAATGCCGAGATCGGCCTGTGCGAGCGCAGGTGCGTCGTTCACCCCGTCGCCCACCATCGCGACGACCTGGCCGCCCTGCTGAAGCCGCGCCACCTCTGCAGCCTTGTCCGCGGGGAGCACCTCGGCGCGAACCTGGTCGATGCCGACCTCGCCCGCAACGCGTCGCGCCGTGTCGTCCTGGTCGCCCGTGAGGAGCACCGGGTCGAGGCCGAGGCGGCGGAGGTCCGCGACGGCGGTCGCGCTCGACGGCTTCACGGTGTCACGCACGACGAGCGTGCCCCGCGCGCGGCCGTCCCAGGAGACGGTGATCTCGCCGTTCCGGCGCGCCACCTCGACCTCATCCCCGTCGACGACACCGCGCACGCCGATGCCGGGCATGTTGGCGAACGACGTCACGGGCGGAAGCTCGCCGAGCTCGGCTCGCGCGGCGGCGGCGACGGCACGCCCGATCGGATGCTCCGATGCGTCCTCCACGGCTCCGGCGCGGCGCAGGACCTCGCTGCGCGAGGCGCCGTCGAGCGTTTCGACCCGGACGAGCTCCATCTTGCCCTCGGTCACGGTCCCGGTCTTGTCGAGCACGATCGTCCCGATCCTGTGCGTCTGCTCGAGCACCTCGGGCCCCTTGATGAGGATGCCGAGCTGTGCGCCACGCCCGGTTCCGACCATGAGCGCCGTCGGCGTTGCGAGCCCGAGCGCGCACGGGCACGCGATGATGAGCACCGCCACGGCGGCCGTGAGCGCGGCCCCGGCCGACGAGCCCGCGATGAGCCAGCCGGCGAGCGTGCCGAGCGAGATCGCGATCACGACGGGAACGAACACGGCCGACACGCGATCGGCGAGGCGCTGCACCGGTGCCTTGCCGGACTGCGCAGCCTCGACGAGCCGTGCGATCTGGGCGATCGCGGTGTCCGCGCCGACCTTCGTCGCGCGGATGACCAGCCGGCCGTAGGTGTTGAGCGACCCGCCGACGACGTCGGTGCCCGGCTCGACCTCGACGGGCACGGACTCACCGGTCAGGAGCGACTGATCGAGCGCCGAACGGCCGTCCATCACCTCGCCGTCCGTCGCGACCTTCTCACCGGGTCGGACGACGAACAGGTCGCCGACGACGACCTCGTCGATCGGGACGGCGACCTCGCTGCCGTCGCGCAGCACGCGCGCCTCCTTCGCGCCGAGCTCGAGCAGCTTGCGGACCGCGTCTCCGGAGCGGTGCTTCGCGCGCGCTTCGAGATAGCGCCCGAGGAGGATGAGCGTCGTGATGACCGCGGCGACCTCGAAGTACGTGTCCTCTTCGAGCCCGGCGACGAGGACGACGGTCGACCAGGCCCAGGCGACCAGCGTCCCAATGGATACGAGCGTGTCCATCGTCGCCTCGAGGTGACGGGCGCTCCGGAGCGCGGCGCGATGGAACCCGCTCCCGCACCAGAGAACCACCGGTGTCGCGAGAACGAGCGCGACCCACTCCCAGCCCGAGAACTGGAGCGGCGCGAGCATCGCGAGCAACGCGAGCGGGACGGTGAGTGCGATCGCAACGACGAGCCGCAGCGCGAGCGGGCCGGTCGCCTCCTCGTGCCGATGCCCCGTCTCCGCCGGGCTCGCGTGGTAACCCGCGGCCTCGACGACGCGGACGAGCTCGTCGACGGTGACGGACGGGTCGTGGCGCACGGTCGCCTGCTCGGTCGCGAAGTTCACGGTCGCGTCGACGCCCTCCAGCTTGTTGAGCTTCCGCTCGATGCGGGCGACGCACGACGCGCACGTCATGCCCTCCAGATCGAGGCGCACCTCCTGTAGATCCTGCGGAGGCGCCTCTGTCGCAGCGCTCACGTCGCCTCGTAACCGGCTTCGACGATCGCCGCGCGCACGAGCTCGTCCGAGACCTCGCGGCCCGAGACCGTCACGGTCTTCGCGTCGAGATCGACCTCGACCGACTCGACGCCGGGAACCTCGGAGACCTCTTCCCGGATCGAGAGCGCACAGTGCTCGCAGTGGATCGCCGGAACGGCGTACGTCTGCTCGGTCATAACCCGAGTATACCCCTGCCGGGTATCTGGATCGGGCCTAGAACTCGAGGCGGGATGCGCCCAGGATCGCCTCGTTGCCGTCCGCGAAGCGGACGAGCGCCTTGCCCTTGCCATCGTAGTCGGGCGACCAGACGACGATCGTCGCGTCCTCCCCCATCGCCTTGCATGCGCGGCCGTCCTCGGGATCGAGCCCGCGCCAGTACCTGACGAACGGGTTCTGCTCCCACTCACGGCCGATCGTGGTCTCGTCGGTGTGCCCGGGATACACGCGCGTCTCGTGCGGGAGCGACATGAGCACCTCCATGACCGAGTGCTTCAGCTCCGCGGCGGGACCGCCGCCGACCGCGTCCCGGAACAGCGTGTCGCCCGTGAAGCAGATGTCACCGACGACGAACGAGACGCCGTCGTCCGAGTGACCGGGGGTCTGCAGGACCTCGATCCGGAGCGCTCCGGTCTCGACGGGCCCCGCGGTTACTTCGAGCCCGAAACGCTCGACGAGCTCGTCGTTCCCCGCCACGTGGTCGGCGTGGCCGTGCGTGATCAGGAGGTGGGTCGGCTTGAGTGCCTGCTCCTCGACGACCTCGAGCAGCGGCTCGAGCGGCGCGCCGCTGTCGACGAAGATCGCCGTCCCGCCGGGCTCGTCCGCGAGGACGAAGGCGTTCGAGAGCCAGGAGGGATGCATGCTGCGCTCGACGATCATCGGGCTACAGCCTAGAGGCCCGGGTCGTCCGCGAGTGTCGCCAGGTGGTGGCCGGGCGGGCAGGAATGGCGGTCGTGGCACAGAAACGCGCGCTGGATACGACTGGAGGAGGTTGGGATGTCCACCCTGGACAACATGTTCGAAGAGCGGGAGGTCGTCCGCGAGGCAGCCCGGTGGTGGTGGCTGTTCTTGCTCGGCGGCATCGCGTGGCTCGTGTTCGCGCTCGTCATCTTCCGCTTCGACATCACGAGCGCGGCGTCGGTCGCGATCCTGTTCGGGATCGTGGCGATCATCGCGGGCGTGGACGAGTTCATGGCCATCGGCGTTTCCACCACCGGCTGGAAGATCGTGCACGGGATCCTGGGCGTGATCTTCGTCCTCGTCGGGATCTTCGCGTTCATCGAGCCGGGCAGCACCTTCCAGGCGCTGGCCGCTCTCATCGGCTTCTTCTTCCTCTTCAAAGGGGTGTTCGACATCGCCGTCGCCTTCGCGACAAAGAGGGAGAACGACCTCTGGTGGCTGCAGCTCGTCGTCGGGCTCATCGAGATCGGCCTCGCGTTCTGGGTGTCCGGAAGCTTCCGCGACAAGGCGATCCTGCTGCTCGTCTACGTCGGCATCGTCGCGCTGTCGAAGGGGATCACGGACATCATGCTCGCGTTCAAGCTGCGCTCGGCGAAGGAGCGCATCACACCCGCGTAGGCGTCTCGCGACGGAGAGGGCTGGTCGGCCCCGGCTCTCTCTTTCGGCCCCCGCGCGAGGTTTCACCGCACCGCGCCCGGGTACGGTCCGGCATGTGCGCACCGTGTATAGGATCGCCATGATGCGTCGTCCGGCACTCGTGCTCGTCCTCTTCCTGGCGCTCTTCACCTTCGCGGCCGCGGGCTGCGGAGGCGAGGAGGAGGCAACGCCCACGCCGGAAACGGTCGAAGGGACGGTCGACACGACCGAGACCACGGAGACGACCGAGACGGAGACCACCGAGACCGAGACCGAGACAACCGAGACCGAGACGGAGACAACCGAGACCGAGACGGAGACCGGTGGCGGGGGCGGCGGTGAGGGCGACGCGGCCGCGGGCAAGGAGGTCTTCCTCGGAACGGCAGGCTGTGGAAGCTGCCATACGCTCGCCGACGCGGGCACCTCGGGCACGGTCGGGCCGAACCTCGACGACGCCCAGCCGAGCTTCGAGCTCGTGGTCGACCGCGTGACGAACGGCGCGGGCGCGATGCCGCCGTTCGAGGGAACGTTGACCGAGCAGCAGATCAACGACGTCGGGGCGTACGTCTCGTCCGTCGCCGGCAGCTGAGCCGGCGCCCGCCCGCTTCTAGACTCCCTGCGTGATCGACCTCAAGGCCGCTCGCAGCGACCCCGAGCGTTGGCGCGCCGCGCTCGCGCGTAAAGGCGCCGCCGAGCGCGTTCGACTCTCTCCTCGCGGCCGACGAGCGCTGGCGGGCGCTCGTGCCGAAGGTCGACGAGCTCCGCTCGCGGACGAAGCTCAAGGGGAAGCCGAGCCCGGAGGAGCTCGAGGCTCTGCAGGCAGTCAAGGCGGAGCTGAAGCAGGTCGAGGAAGAGCTCGCGGCCGCCGAGGCGGAGCGCGACGAGGTGCTCGCGCTCGTTCCGAATCCTCCGCACGAGTCCGCGCCGGACGGAGACACCGAGGAGGACGCGGCCGAGATCCGGAAGGTGGGCGAGCCCCGTGCGCTCGACGAGCTTCGCGAGCACACCGAGGTCGGCCGCTTCGACATGGAGCGCGCCGCGCGCGTCTCGGGCGCGCGGTTCGGGTACATCATCGGCGACTCCGCCCTCGTCGCGATGTCCCTGTACCAGTTCGCGCTCTCGCATCTGGCGAGGGCCGGGTTCACCCCTGTGCTCCCGCCTGTCCTTGTGCGCGAGGAGGCGATGTACGGGACCGGGTTCTTCCCGACGGACCGCTCGAACATCTACGCGCTCGAGGCGGACGGGCTCTTCCTCACCGGCACATCGGAGGTCGCGCTGGCGTCCCTCCACATGGGTGAGGTGCTCGAGGAGCTGCCGGTCCGGTACACGGGTTTCTCGACCAACTTCAGGCGCGAGGCGGGCGCAGCGGGCAAGGACACGCGCGGGATGTTCCGCGTCCACCAGTTCAACAAGGTCGAGATGTTCGTCTTCGTCGAGCCCGACACCTCGTGGGACGAGCACGACCGCATGCTCGAGCTGGAGGAGCAGTTCCTCCAGGCACTCGAGCTGCCGTACCGCGTGGTGAACGTTGCTGCGGGTGACCTCGGCGCGTCGGCGGCGAAGAAGTACGACATCGAGGCGTGGTTCCCGTTCCAGGAGCGCTACCGCGAGGTGACGTCGTGCTCCAACACGACCGACTACCAGGCGCGCCGGCTCGGCATCCGCTTCCGCACCGAGCATGGCCTCGAGCATCCGCACACGCTGAACGGGACGATGGTTACCGACCGAGCGCTGCTCGCGATCCTCGAGAACTTCCAGGGCGGCGTCCCCGACGTGCTGACCCAGTACGGCGCCCCGTCCGAGATCCGCGCCTAGCGTCGGTCACAATGCGCGACGGCGGGGTGCCGGAGCGGTCGAACGGGGCGGTCTTGAAAACCGCTGGGCGTGCAAGCGCCTCGTGGGTTCGAATCCCACCCCCGCCGTTCGCAGGGAACCGCAATCCCGTCCTAGCAGGGGATCGCGGCTTCTTCACTCGGTGCGCGGTCTGACCCCGTAGCGGAGGTGGACCATGCCGTTGGCGAACGGCCGCTCGTCCAGAAGCTCGAGCTCCACACGGACGTCGTCCGGCAACGCCTGCGTGCCCCCGCCGACGACGATCGGCGCCAGGAACACCTGGTACTCATCGATGAGCCCGGCCCTGAACGCGTGGGCGGCGAGCTCGGGCCCTCCGATGGACAGGTCCCGGTCCGACTCCGCTTTCAGCCGGCGAACTGCCTCAGGATCGAACTCCCGCTCGATCCGCGTCCTGGCGCTCGAGACGTCTTCGAGCGTCCTGGAGTAAACGATCTTGTCGGCCGCCTTCCAGAGACCTGCGAACTCCTGGATCGCGCGCGGCTTCTCTTCGAGCTCGAGGGTCTCCCAGAAGACGAGCACCTCGTACATCCGCCGACCTAGGAGGTAGGTGCCGACGGGGCGTTCCAGCTCGTTGACGAGCGAGTGCACCTCCTCATCGGGCTCGCCCCAGTCGAACTTGCCGTGCTCGTCCGCGACGTAGCCGTCCAGCGAGGTGATCATCAGATACGTCAGCTTTGCCATGACGTTCGTATACCGCGAACCTGCCGGGAGGCCTCAGGTAGCGTCCTTGCATGGTCGCGCAGCTCGCCGACATGCCGCCCGGGGTCATCGGCGTGCGCATGTCGGGGAAGGTCACGGGGGACGAGTACCACGAGCTCGTCGATCCGGTGCTCGCTGCGCTCGACCGCGGCGAGCAGGTGCGCTACCTCGTCGTGACGGACCCCGACTTCGAGGGCCTCGACCTCGACGCCCTGTGGCAGGACCTGAAGACTGCGGGCACCGTCGGCCTCAAGCACCGCAAGGCGTGGGAGCGCTTCGCGCTCGTGACGGACAAGGACTGGATGCGGAGGGCGGTCGCCGCGTTCGGGTGGCTCAGCCCGGGCGAGCTCCGCGTCTTCGACCCGGATCAGCTCGAGGAAGCGAAGGCCTGGGCCGCAGCGACCGACTGACGCCCGAGGCGCCGGTCCGCGGCAGGCACGTGTGATCGCCGTCATCGGGGGGCTCTGCGCCGCCGTCGCGTGGGCGGCGACGACGATGTGCTACTCGCGGGCGAGCCGCACGCTTCCGTCGGCGTCCGTCATCGCGCTCGCGATGCTCGTCGGCTTCGTGGTCACCGCCCCGGCCGCGCTCATCGCCGGGATCCCGGACGACCTGGACGGGGGCACGGTCGGGCTGCTCGTCCTCGCCGGTGCCGCGAACCTCGGCGGCCTGCTGCTCGTCGTGACGGCGCTTCGCGCGGGTCAGGTCTCGATCGTCGCGCCGATCGTGTCCACGGAGGGCGCGATCGCGGCGGTTCTCGCGATTCTCGCGGGGGAGTCGGTGTCGCCGGGAGCCGGCGTCACCCTCGCGCTCGTCGTCGCCGGGATCGTGCTCGCGAGCGCGGGCACGGAGGAGGTGATCGAGGAGACGACGACTCGTGAGCCTCGGCGTGCCGTTGCCCTCGCGGTCGCGGCCGCGCTCTCGTTCGGGGTCAGTCTCTACGCGACCGGGCAGGTGAGCGACGAGCTGGCGATCCCGTGGGCATTGCTGCCGGCTCGCGTGATCGGCGTCGTCGTCCTCGCCGTGCCGTTGCTGTTCGCGCGCCGGCTCGTCGTCACCCGCGAAGGACTGCCATTCGTGGTGCTCGCCGGCCTCGGAGAGGTCATCGGGTTCGCGGCGTTCACGCTCGGGGCACGCGACGCGATCTCGATCAGCGCGGTGCTCGCCTCGCAGTTCGGCGTCCTCGCAGCGTTGGCCGCCTATGTGCTCTTCGGCGAGAGGCTGAGCCGGCGCCAGACCGCAGGTGTGGCAGCCATCGCAGTCGGCGTCGCGGCGCTGACCCTGATTCAGGCCTGACGCCGACGGAGCGCGGCCGGCGGTTGACCGCCGGCCGCGCTCCGGGCTTTCCTACGGCTGGACGTCGATGCGGTCGCGCGGAGCCGGCGAGACGCCGGTCGGCTCGGCCGCCTGGAGATACGCCTCGAAGGCGTCGGTGTCCACCGCCCCGCCGAGACGGTCCGTTCCCTGCTTCAGCACGGCGAACCCGTCGCCGCCGTCAGCGAGGAAGCTGTTGACCGTAACGCGGTAGCTCGCGCCGAGGTCGAGCGGCTGGCCGCCGATCGTGATGCCAGCGGCATCGACCGCGTTGGCCGTGTCGCAGTTCACGGCGCCCGCCTCGGACTGGTCCCACGTGTAGTGGAAGCCCGCGGACGGGAGCAGCACCTTGAAGAACCCGGGTGTCGGGGTCGTGTTCGGCGAGTTGAGCCCGCAGAACTGCTCCTCGAGCATCCGTTCGATCTGCGCCCCGGTAAGGGACATCGTGACGAGCGAGTTGCCGAACGGCTGGACCGTGAAGAGCTCGCCGTACGTCACCACGCCGTCGCCCTCCCCCGCCGCGCTGCCCGCGAAGAGCAGATCGGCGCGAACGCCGCCGGGATTCATGAACGACATGACTGCGTCGCCGAAGCCCGAGTCGTCCGTTGCGTCGAGTTGCGCGTCCGCGATGACGTTGCCCATCGACTGCTCCAGCGAGTCGTCGTTCGCTCGCAGGATGTCCGCGGTGATGTGCCCGATCGGCCGGTTGGCGATCGGCGCCGCAAGCGCGCTGTACTTCGTGATCAACGACGTGATGTCCGCGGCGGGAGCGACGTCGCGAGTCACGATCTTGTTGTTGATCGCGATCGACGTCACCTCCTGCTTCCGCTTGTCCACCCGCACGTCGATGTCCGTGAGCAGCCGTCCGAACGAGAACGCGCTCGTCACGGGCTTGCCGCCGAAGACGCAGTTGTACGGCTGGTGGGTGTGACCCGAGACGACCAGGTCGACCTCGTCGTCGAGACGCTCGGCGATGTCGACGATCGGGCCTGTGACGCCCGCGCAGCCGTTGATGTCGAGCGCTGTCGGCGAGCCGCCCTCGTGGATGAGGACGACGATCGCGTCGGTCGTCTTCTTGATCTTCTTGATGAGCGCGTTCGCCGTGTCGGCCTCGTCCAGGAAGTCGAAGCCGGCGACGCCCGACGGGCTGACGATGTTCGGCGTCCCCTCGAGCGTCATGCCGATGAACGCGATCTTCGCGCCGCTGAAGTGCTCGATCGAGTACGGCGGGAACAGCGTCTGCTGCGTGTCGTGGTTGACGACGTTGGCCGCGAGGAACTTGAAGTCCGCCCCCTCGAACGGATCCCCGTCCTGGCAGCCGTCGACCGGGTGACAACCGCCGGTCTGCATGCGCAGGAGCTCGGTCGTGCCCTCGTCGAACTCGTGGTTCCCGACCGCGTTCAGGTCGAGGCCGATCATGTTCATCGCCTCGATGGTCGGCTCGTCGTGGAACAACGCCGACAGCAACGGGCTCGCGCCGATGAGGTCGCCGGCCGAGACGACGAACGTGTTGCGGTTCGCCTCGGAGAGCGACCGCACGTGCGTCGCGAGATACTCGGCGCCGCCTGCGTTCACGGTGCCGACACGGCCGCTGGAGCCGGCTGGCGGCTGGATGTTCCCGTGGAAGTCGTTGAGGGCGAGGAGCTGGACCTCGACCTCGGAGCCTTGCTGGATGATCGGTGGTGGGTTCTTGCTGGTCGCGCCGGCGGCCAGTACGAGTGCCGCGGCGGCGGCGACCAGCGCAACGAATGTCAGCCGACCGTGGCTGCGCATTCCCTCTCCCCTCGTCGATTGCCTGGAACGGGGCAAACCCTATAGCCCGGACGGCATCGGCCCGCGAGGTTTCTGACCCTCGTTCACCGGATCGCAAGCATCCGGCCGAGGTCGACGAATGAAGGGCGGCGCGGCGGCCCGGGAGGGGGCAATTGGGGAGTTACCCATGGGGCCGCACGCGCCGTCCGTTCATGGGCCGCATCGCTTCACAGCCCCGGAATCTCCAGCCGCAAGCATGGACCAGCCGGTCGCATTCATGTGACGGCGCAAGCTTTTCGTTACACAGCCCTAACACCTCCTTTGACGCTTCCCACGTCAGTAGCGGAGCCCTTCGCCACGAGCCATGAGCTTTACCGTCTGCCACAGGATCCCGAGGTCGTAGCGGGCAAGCGCAAGCGGGCTCAGCCTGCGGCACGCATCGACGTATGCGAGATCAAGCTCGGCGTAGCCCGAGGACTCGCGGAGGTCCTTCTGCACCTGAGCGAGCCCGGTCCAGCCCGCCGGGACCTCGTTCCGGTAGGTCAGACCTTTCTCGAGCTGCGCGGCCGCAAGTGAGGGCGGCCACGGACGCGGGCCGACGAGGCTCATGTCGCCCTTCACCACATTGAGCAGCTGCGGCAGCTCGTCCAGGTACCAGGGCTTGAGGATCCGGCGCCCGGTCCAGGTGAGATTCTGCTCGTCCGCCTCGAGCAGGCGGGCGTGGGCCTCCTCCCCTGCCTGGCGCGTGAGCGCCGCGCTGCGCAGCGTCCGGAACTTGAGCAGACCGAACTCCTCACCCATCGAGAGCCGGGTCTCGCGGTAGAGGAACGGCCCTCGATCACGACGCGCGACGATCCGGTTCACGGCCATCGCGGCGAGCACGAACAGGAGCACGGGCGAGAGCAGCACGAGGAGCAGCCCCGAGACGAGCTTGTCCAGGACCGACTTCGCCCGCGGGTAGTGGGCGCTGGGAGGCGTTGATCGCGGCACCGGCCGGATTCATAACGCTTGCCGCGCCTTCCGTCGGGTTCTAGGGTCCCGCCGTGTCCGCCGAGGGTCGCCCACCGGTCGGGATCGGACGGGAGCGCCAGTTCGAGGTCTACGTCGGCGGCGCGCGAGGGGTCCGCCCGCGAGTCGCAGTGTCTGTTGAGCGACTCGAGCAGCGGGCGCAGGACGTCATGTCCCCGGAGGCGTTCGCGTACGTCGCAGGCGGCGCCGGGACCGAAGAGACGATGCGCGAGAACCGCGCGGCGTTCGAGCGCTGGCGCATCGTGCCGCGCGTCCTCCGCGACGTCTCGGTGCGGGACACGACGATCGAGCTCTTCGGCACGCGGCTCCCGAGCCCGTTCGTGCTCTCTCCCATCGGCGTGCTCGAGATGGCGCACCGCGACGCGGACATCGCGGTCGCCCGCGCATCCGCGACCGAGGGCGTGCCCATGATCTTCTCCAACCAGGCGTCGCGGCCGATGGAGGACTGCGCCCGCGAGCTCGGCGACGCGCCTCACTGGTTCCAGCTCTACTGGAGCACGTCGAACGACCTCGTCGAGAGCCTCGTCAAGCGCGCAGAGGCATGCGGATGCTCGGCCGTCGTGCTCACGCTCGACACGACGATGCTCGGCTGGCGCGTCCGCGACCTCGACCTCGCGTACCTGCCCTTCCTGCGCGGGAAGGGCATCGCGCAGTACACGAGCGACCCGGTGTTCGTCGAGCAGCTGCGCGAGACGCTGCTCGAGGAGGCGCCGCCGACCGGCCGCGTGACGCCGTCGGCGCTGAACACCCTCTGGCAGATGGTCTCGGCGTATCCCGGGTCGCGGCTCCGGAATCTCCGGTCGGGCGAGGCGCGCGCGGCCGTGCGGCGCTTCGTCGAGATCTACTCGCGGCCGTCGCTCACCTGGGAGGACCTGGCGTTCCTGCGCGAGCGCACGAAGCTTCCGATCGTGCTGAAGGGCGTGCTCTCGGGCGCCGATGCGTCCGCGGCGGTCGAGCACGGCATGGACGGGATCGTCGTCTCGAACCACGGCGGGCGTCAGGTGGACGGCTCGATCGCGACGATGGACGCGCTGCCGTCCGTGGTCGAGGCAGTTCAGGGTCGCGTGCCCATCCTGCTCGACAGCGGCATCCGCTCCGGCGCCGACGCATTCCGCGCGCTCGCGCTCGGCGCGACCGCCGTCGGCCTCGGTCGGCCGTACGTCTGGGGTCTCGCGGCCGCCGGCGAGGACGGCGTACGCGAGGTCCTGCGGAACTTCCGCGGGGACTTCGACCTCACGCTTGGGCTCTCCGGACACGCCTCGGTGGCGGATCTGACGCCGGACGCGGTCACGCGCGCCGCCTGAGCGAGCGCGGCGCCTTTCTAGGATGAGCGCATGTCCGAGCAGGACGACCTGCGCACGCTGTTCGGCCGCTACCCGTCGGGCGTCGGCGTCCTCACAGTGGACGCGAACGGCCAGCGGCTCGGCCTGACGATCGGCTCGCTGGTCAGCCTGTCGCTCGATCCGCCGCTCGTCGGGTTCGGGATCTCGCGAGAGGCGGCGATGCACGAGCTCCTGCGGGAGGCGGGCGGCGGGGCGCTCTCGCTGCTCGCCGCCGGCCAGGACTGGCTCGCGCAGCACTTCGCACGTGGGGTCCCGCCGATCGCGATGTGGCACGGGATCGCGACCGAGCCGGGCGCAAGCGGCGCCCCGCTACTCGTCGGGGCGCTCGGCTGGCTCGAGTGCGCGCTGCGCGACGAGGTAGCCGCGGGGACGCACACGTTCTTCGTCTGCGATGTGGAACGCGTCGAGCTGGGCGTCGATGCGCCTCCCCTCGTCCGTTTGCGCGGCGAGTACGTGTCGCCGTGATCGAGGCCATCGTCTTCGACCTCGACGGCGTGCTCGTCGATTCCGAGCACGTCTGGGACGAGGTGCGCGAGGAGCTCGCGCGCGAGCGGGGCGGCCGCTGGCACGAGCGCGCGCAGGCGGACATGATGGGCATGAGCTCGACCGAATGGGCGCGCTATATGCACGACGTGATCGGGCTCGCCGAGCCGCCTGAGGAGATCAACGCCGAGGTCGTGCGGCGGATGCAGGAGCGGTACGCGGCAGAGCTGCCGCTCATCGACGGTGCGATCGGCGCAGTGCGTCGGCTGGCCGAGACCTTCCGTCTCGGGTTGGCGTCGTCGTCCAACCGGCCGCTGATCGACGCGGTGCTCGCGTCCACGGGGCTCGGGGAGCTGTTCGAGGTGACGGTCTCGTCGGAGGAGGTGCCGCGCGGCAAACCGGCGCCGGACGTCTACCTCGAAGCGACGCGCCGGCTCGGCATCCCGCCCGAGCGTGCGGCAGCAGTCGAGGACTCCGCGAACGGGATCCGCTCCGCCCACGCCGCCGGGCTCCGGGTGATCGCGATCCCGAACCGGCGCTATCCGCCGCCGGAGGACGCGGTCGCGCTGGCCGACGTCGTCGCGGCGTCGCTGGCGGAGCTGACTCCGGAGGCCGTGAGCGGGTGAGTTGCGGCCGCGGGGGCCTCCAACCTCCTCCCCGCCTCGAGCGTAACCACGATCCCCTCACGCATGGGAAACGGAACGTGCCGAAAGCGTGAAAGCCGCCGAAGCCGCGAAGGTCAGTCGCCGCCGGCGCGCCCGAGCAGGACGCACGCGTTGTGGCCGCCGAGCCCCATCGCGTTCGAGAGCGCGACGTCGACCTCGACCTGCCGAGCCTCGTTCGGGACGTAGTCCAGGTCGCACTCCGGATCCGGGTTCCGGTAGTTGATCGTCGGCGGCAGCACGCCCTCGTGGAGCGCGAGCACGCACATCATCGCCTCGACCGCTCCGGCGGCTCCGAACAGGTGCCCGAGCACGGACTTCGTCGAAGAGACGGCGAGCTCGTAGGCGTGCGGGCCGAAGACCTCCTTGATCGCCTTCGTCTCCGCCAGGTCGCCCTGGGGCGTCGAGGTGCCGTGCGCGTTGATGTACCCGACGCGCTCCGGCTCGATGCCGGCTCGCTCGATCGCCGCACGCATCATTTCCCCGACCCCGACCGACGCCGGGTCGGGCTGGGCCATGTGGTGCGCGTCGTTCGAGGTGCCGTACGCGAGCACCTCCGCGTAGATCCGCGCCCCGCGCGCCCGCGCATGGTCGTAGTCCTCGAGCAGGTGCACGCACGCGCCCTCCCCCATCACGAAGCCGGCGCGGGTCGCATCGAAGGGCCGGGACGCTTTCGTCGGATCCTCCTCTTCCGCAACGAGACCCCGCATAGCGCAGAACCCCGCGAGGATCACGGGGTGCATGCACGCCTCGGTCCCGCCCGCGAGCACGACGTCGGCGTCGCCGCGACGAATGAGCTCCGCCCCCTCGCCCACCGAGTGCGAGCCGGTCGCACATGCGGACACCGGTGCGTAGTTCGGGCCGCGCAGGCCGAGGTCGATCGCGATCTGCCCGCTCGCCGAGTCAACGAGCACGTTCGGGAGGAACCACGGCGACACCCGATCGGGGCCACGCTCCGCGAGGATGCCGTTCTGCTCGAGCACGCCGACCACGCCGCCGATCGCCGAGCCGACGAGGATCCCCGCGCGAGCCGGGTCGACGCCGTCCACACCCGCGTCCGCCCATGCCTGCCGCGCGGCCTCGACGGCGAGGACCACATTCCGCTCGAGCCGGCGCGCGTCCTTCGGGCCGACGACGGCGACCGGGTCGAAGTCCTTCACCTCCGACGCGATGCGAACGGGGTAGCCGCTCGCGTCGAACGAGCGGATCCAGTCGACGCCGCTCGTGCCGGCGACGGCCGCCTCCCACGTCGTACGCGCGTCGTGGCCGAGCGGCGTGACGGCTCCGAGACCGGTGACGGCGACGCGGCGCATGAGGGCTCAGAGCCTATAGCGCGCCTTGTGGCTCAGAGCCACAAGGTAGGTTCAGGGCATGGCGCGTCCGCGGTCACGACGGGGAGGGAACGAGCCGGTCGAGCGGCCCGCCGACCTCGACACGGCCGTCCCGTTCCCGCCGATGGAAGCAGAGCTCGTCCGCGAGCTCCCCGAGCCCGACGGGTGGCAGTACGAGCCGAAGTGGGACGGGTTCCGCGGGCTGCTCGAGAACACGACCGGCGAGCTGCGCCTGTGGTCGCGGAACGCGCGGCCCTTACTCCGCTACTTCCCCGAGCTCCGGCCGCTCGGCAAGCTCCTGCCGCCGATGTCGGCGCTCGACGGCGAGATCGTGATCTCACGCGACGGCGTCCTCGACTTCGACGCGATGCAGACGCGCCTGCACCCGGCCGAGAGCCGCGTGAACAAGCTCGCCGCGGAGATCCCTGCCGAGTTCATCGCCTTCGACGTGCTCGTCTGGAAGGGCGAGGAGATCTGGAGGAAGCCGCTCACCGAGCGGCGGAAGGAGCTCGAGCGCAAGGCGAAGCGCTTCCGCCTCTCGCCTGCGACCCACGACCGAGCCGAGGCGCTCGACTGGCTCGACCGGTTCGAGGCGATCGGGCTCGACGGCGTCATCGCCAAGCGCGCGGACGTCGCGTACCTCCCGGGCTCGCGCGACGGCGTCGTGAAGGTGAAGCCCGAGAAGACCGCGGATTGCGTCGTCGTCGGACTGCGCTGGAAGTCGCGGCCGGACCGGATCGCGACGCTGCTCCTCGGCCTGTACCGCGACGACGGGGAGATCGACTACGTCGGCTCGGCGGCAGTCGCGCCCGCGAAGCACGACGAGATCGCGAAGCGGGTGCGCCCGCTGCTGAAGAACGCCCCCGACCGCCGCTTCTCGGAGCCGAACCGCTGGGGCGGCGGCGAGCTCGAGGAGTCCGCCGTCCGCCCGGAGCTCGTGGTCGAGGTGCGCTACGACAAGGTGCAGTCGCACCGCTTCCGCCACGGCACGAAGCTCATCCGCTTCCGCGACGACAAGGACCCGGCCCAGTGCACGTGGCGCGAGCTCCTGCCGCCGCGCGAGGCGGGCGTCGACGTCGCGAGCCTGCTCAGCTCCTGATCCGCAGCGCCGCGAGCGCGACGATGTAGGCGACGCCGGCGATCGATCCAAGCGCGACGTACGGGGAGCCATCGCGGCCGTGCGCCCACTCCCACAGGCACATCACGATGATCACGCCGATCACGACGTGCCCCGCGAGTGCTGTTGCGTGAACGTCGATCCGCGCCCAGTACTCGTCACGGCCGTCGCCGCGCAGGCCTCGCACCATGTCGAAGCGGCCGCCGACCAGGAAGGCGAGCCCGACGACGCTCATGAGCGCGAGCGCGAACCAGGCGGAGCCCTCCTCGCCGCCGATCCAGAGCGCGACGAAGCAGGCGATGCCGAGCGCGACCGAGAAGAGGGGCAGGAACCAGCGCGATTTATGCATGGTCGTCATCGAAGATCTCCTCCACCGGGCGGCCGAAGAAGCGAGCGAGAGCCAAGGCAAGCGGGAGGGACGGCGTGTACCGCTCCTTCTCGATCGAGTTGATCGTCTGGCGAGAGACGTCAACGGCCTGGGCCAGCTCCTGCTGCGAAAGCCCTCGCTCGGTCCGCAGCGCCCGGATGTCGTTTCGCATAGTGATGTAAAGCTAGCTTGACGTTGGAGCGATGTCAAGCCTGCTTTACATCATCTTCCGGCTTCCGTGCCCGTGAGGGCTGGACGCGCGGCGGCTCGCCCGGCATCTTCGGGAAGTTCGGCGGGTAGGGCGCCTCGCCGAGCCCGTCCTTCTCCTCGCGCTCGACCCACTCGAGGAGGACGCCCAGGTCGCAGACGGCGTCGTCCATGCCGGCCTGGATGTCGCCGAGCTTCGCGAAGCGCTCGGGCATCGTCGACATCGTGAAGTCCTCGGTCTCGACGTCCGGAAGCTCGTCCCAGGTGACCGGGGCCGACACGGTCGCGTCCTTCCGCGCTCGCACCGAGTACGCGGAGGCCATCGTCCGGTCGCGCGCGTTCTGGTTGAAGTCGATGAAGACGCGACGGCCGCGCTCCTCCTTCCACCACGCGGTCGTGACCTTCTTCGGCAGCCGCCGCTCGACCTCGCGCGCGAACGCGAGCGCCGCCCGCCGCACGACCGGGAACTCCCAGAGCGGCTCGATGCGGCAGAAGACGTGTATGCCGCGGTTGCCCGAGGTCTTCGGCCAGCCGACGTAGCCGATCTCGTCCAGCACCTCGCGGACGAGCGCAGCGACGCGCTTCCCGTCCTTGAACGTCGTCCCGGGCTGCGGGTCGATGTCGATTCGCAGCTGGTCGGGATGCTCCGTGTCCTGCCGGCGCGAGGGCCACGGGTGGAAGTCCACGACTGCCAGGTTCGCCGCCCAGACGACCTGTGCGAGCTCCGTCACGCACAGCTCGTCGGCGTGACGCCCGGACGGGAACGTGACCCGCGCCGTCTCGACCCATTCGGGCCGCTTCTCGGGCACGCGCTTCTGGTAGATCGCCTCGCCGGTGATGCCGTCCGGGAAGCGCCGGAGCTGCGTCGGCCGCTCGTACAGCGTGCGCACGATGCCGTCCCCGACCGAGATGTAGTACTCGGCCAGGTCGCGCTTCGTCTTGCCCGCCCCGGGAAAGAGCACCTTGTCCGGGTTCGTGAGCTTCACGATCCGCTCACCGACTTCGAGCTCGACGAACGGCGAGGCCATGCGCCGCACGCTAGCGGCCCGGTGGTACGCTCGGCCCGCTCGTTGCCCCGTCCTCCCTGGCGTTAGGAGTAGATCTGCGATGCGCAAGGCTCTCGTCGTTCTCGGCATCCCGCTGGCACTGACCGCCCTCGCACTCGCGCTTGCCGCGACCGCGACTGGCACCACGTCCGCCGAGGCCCAGATCCCGGGCTGCGCGAAGACGAGCCTGAACCTGACGAACGAAGGCCGGCTGACGATCGGCACCGACAACCCGGCATTCCCGCCCTGGTGGGGCGGCGGAGAGACGCGGAAGCCGTGGAAGATCTCGAACCCGTACAGCGGCCAGGGCTACGAGTCGGCGGTCGCCTACGCAGTCGCGAGGCAGCTCGGCTTCGCGAAGGGCCAGGTGGACTGGGTCTACACCCCGTTCGCCCAGTCGTACCGGCCGGGCGACAAGAGGTTCGACTTCTACATGGCGCAGGTCTCGTACACGCCCGAGCGCGATCGCGTCGGTCGACTTCTCGAACGCCTACTACTACGTGAACCAGGCGCTCGTCGGCCGCGAGGGCACGCAGATCGCGAGCGCGAAGTCGATCGCCGCGCTGAAGCCGTACCAGCTCGGCGCGCAGCTCGGCACGACGAGCTACCAGTACATCGTCCGGAACATCCGCCCCGACTCTCGGCCGCTCGCATACCGCTCGAACGACCTCGCTGTCCAGGCGCTGAAGAACGGTCAGATCGACGGGATCGTGGTCGACCTGCCGACGGCGTTCTTCGTCACCGCCGTGCAGGTCGAGGACGGCGTCATCGTCGGACAGTTCCCGAACGCGTGGATCGCGCGAGCGCTTCGGGATGGTGCTCGAGCAGGGCAACTCGCTCCGGCGCTGTGTCAACCGCGCCTTGAATCGGGCCTGGTCGAACGGGACGATCAAGCGTCTGCAGAACCGCTGGCTCGCCGGCGCGGGCGCCCCACTCCTCAGGTAGCCCCAGGCGCTGGAAGGCGACCGCCGCTCCCGGATCCTGAGCATCGGAACCTCGCGCCCTGGTCCGGGGCGCGGGGTTCTGATCGCGCTCGCCAGCACGTTCGTCTTCCTCGCGGTCGTCGCGCTGCTTGTCACGCGCTCGTCGGGCTGGGACCGCTTCAAGGCGTACTTCTTCGATTGGGGCATCTACCGGGACTCGTTCCCGGCGATCGCCGACGCGTTCCTGATCAACGTGAAGATCTTCCTCATCGCCGAGGCGATCATCCTCGTCACGGCGCTCGGGCTCGCGATCCTGCGCGGCCTTCCTGGCCCGGTCTTCTTCCCCGTGCGCGCGCTCGCGGTCGTGTACGCCGACCTCTTCCGCGGCATCCCGACGATCCTCGTGATCCTCATGCTCGGCGTCGGCATGCCCTCGCTGCAGCTCGAAGGCGTGCCGGACTCGCAGGTGTTCTGGGCGATCGTGTCGCTCGTCCTCGTCTACACGGCCTACGTGTCCGAGGTCTACCGCGCCGGAATCGAGTCGGTCCACCCGAGCCAGGACGCTGCCGCCCGCTCGCTCGGGCCTGACGCGCTTCCAGTCGCTGCGCTTCGTCGTGTTCCCGCAGGCCGTGCGCCGCGTCATCCCGCCGCTGCTCAACGACTTCATCGGGCTCCAGAAGGACACCGCCCTCGTCAGCGTGCTCGGAGTCGTCGAGGCGCTGAACCAGGCGTCGATCGACGAAGCCGCGACGTTCAACGGAACGCCGTACCTCGTGGCGGCGACGCTCTTCGTGCTCATCACGATCCCGCTCGCCCGGTTCACCGACTGGCTCGTCGCGCGCGACCGGCGCAAGCGGCAGGCGGCGGGAGTGGCATGACGGCGCCGCGCGCTCGAGATCGAAGGCCTGCACAAGTCGTTCGGCAAGCTCGAGGTGCTGCGCGGGATCGACCTGGCGTTGGCGGAGCACGAGGTCGTGTGCCTGATCGGCGCCTCCGGCTCCGGCAAGTCCACGCTCCTGCGTTGCGTGAACCTCCTCGAGCCGATCGACGCCGGCCGGATCCTCGTGCGCGGGACGGAGATCACCGCCCGCGGAGCGGACGAGAACGACGTCCGGCGCGGGATCGGGATCGTCTTCCAGTCCTACAACCTCTTCCCGCACATGTCCGTGCTCCGCAACATCACGCTCGGCCCGCGGAAGGCGCTGGGCATCTCGACTGCCGAGGCAGAGGCGCGCGCCGACGAGCTCCTCGCCCGCTTCGGGCTCTCGGACAAGCGCGACGACTACCCAGACCGGCTCTCGGGCGGCCAGCAGCAGCGCGTCGCGATCGTGCGCGCCCTCGCCATGCGCCCGCAGCTCATGCTGCTGGACGAGGTCACGAGCGCGCTCGACCCCGAGCTCGTCGCGGAGGTCCTCGACGTCATCCGCGAGCTCGCCCATGGCGGCATGACGATGCTGATCGCGACCCACGAGATGAGCTTCGCCCGAGACGTCGCGAACCGCGTGTGCTTCCTCGACCAGGGCGTCATTCTCGAGGAGGGCACGCCCGACGAGATCTTCGGCGCGCCGCGGGAGCAGCGGACGCAGCAATTCCTCCAGCGCATCGTGCAAGCCGGACGCCTGTGAGCGGCTGGCGTATCGTGTGACCGTGATCGAGGAGCCTCAGGTCGACATCACGCTCGAGCCGCTCGACGAGTTCGTCGTGGTTCAGCCCGTGTCCGACGAGACCGAGACGCGGTCGGGGCTCGTGCTACCGGCGTCCGCCGCGGCTGCCGCCTCGTGTCGAACCGGGATCGTCACCGCCGTGGGCAGTGACGCGAGCGGCATCGAGGCCGGCGACAAGGTGCTCTACCCGCGCGACGCCGGGTACGAGGTGCGCCTCGGCGGCATCGAGGTCAAGGTGCTGAAGCGCGAGGACGTCATCGCGCGCATCCACGACTGACCTGTAGGTTCCCTCCTCCATGACGGCGGCGCTGCTCGCATACGAGTTCGGAATGGGCCTCGCCTTCGCCGCGCTCGCGATGTGGATCTTCGTCTGGCTCCTCGTCGCCTGGCGGGTCATCCGCCGCCACGACATCGGCGTCGGCGCCAAGATCCTGTGGATCGTCGTCATCCTCGTCATCCCACTCCTCGGGCTCTTCGTGTACTTCCTGTGGGACGCGATGAGGACGAAGCCCGCCTGAGGGACGACGCCGAGCGCGACGCCGTCCGCCTCGCTGGCGAGCTCGCCGCCGACTTCACGCGACTGCTCGGCGACCGTGTCGTCGCGGTGATCCTGCACGGGTCGCTCGTGCTCGGCGACTTCATGCCCGGGCGGAGCGACATCGACGTTCTCGTCGTCGTCGAGCGCCCCCTCAACGACGGCGGGCTCAAAGTGGTGCGGGCCGCGGTAGTCGCGCGGCGAGAGAACGCACCGGGCGGCATCGACGTTCGCGTCGTGACGCGGGCAGCGGCGGCCTCGCCGACCCAGGAGCCGGCGATGGAGCTCTACGTCGGGCTCCACGGTGACGAGGAGCCGGAGATCCTGACGCGCGTCATCGAGCGGGACCTCGTCGCAGAACTCTCGATGGCGCGCGCCGACGGGCAGAGCCTCTTCGGCGCGGAACCCTCACTCGTCGTCGGCGAGGTCCCGGACGAGTGGGTCGTCGCCTACGGCGACCGGAGCCTCGCCCACTGGGAGCGGCTGACCGGCGACGCGAAGCATGCCGAGCTGATGGTGCTCACGACCTGCCGGATCTGGCGGTTCACGCTCGAGGGCGTCCACTCCTCGAAGAGCACGGCCGGGCGCTGGGCGCTCGCGCGCGACCCGTCGCTCACCGCCGTCGAGGACGCGCTACGGCTCCGTGCCGGCGAACTGGACGCAGTCGTCGAGTCGTCCGACATCGCAGCCCTGATCGCGCGCGTCCGCAGTGAGATTCGGGACAGCGGCGCGACGAAGGCGTGAGAACGAGGAAGGCGGTCAGCGCCGCGAGCGCGACTCGTCGCACCGGAACGGAGAAGGAGGGATTCGAACCCTCGAGGCAGGGATTTTCCCCACCTAACGCCTTAGCAGGGCGCCGCCTTCAGCCACTCGGCCACTTCTCCCAGAGGCAGCCAGGATATCGGACGAACCGAACGCCTCCCTGAACAGCTCTCGGTTGGGAGCACTCGGGCTCTTGTACCCTGCACTACCTCGGAGGGGTGCCGGAGCGGTCGAACGGGGCGGTCTCGAAAACCGTTAAGGGTGCAAGCTCTTCGAGGGTTCAAATCCCTCCCCCTCCGCTGATGATTGCTCGCAATCCCGCATCACTACAGGGATTGCGAGCGTCGTTCTCCATTAGCGTTCGTGCCCTAGTCGTCCCCGCCGCTCGGCTTCGTCCCCTCCGAGTAGCGCCTCAGTCGCTGCCGTCGGCCGCCGGGGTGGGAAAGAGGGGCGCTGCGCCCGCGAGGAACCTGCCGACCCTACCCCTCGCCCAGACGACGAAGAAGACGATTGACGCCAGGAAGAACACGCCACCCGCGACGAGCGACGAGGCGATGCCGAGATCGAGCGCCATCGCAGCGACTCCGGCCGCGGCACCTGCGACGACCGAGTTGATGACGGCGACGACCCCGGGCGCAGAGACGAATGGCTGGTACCGGGGCGTCGGGCCAACGTGTGCGATGGTGCTCTCGAGGACTCCCGCGTCGTCGTCATACCTACTGGTGACGAAGTAGGGCTCGAGCTCGGGCGCGAGCTGGAGGTACCCGTTGCGGATGCGATTCATTCCCTGCACCCAGCGAGCGTTTTCAAGATTCACCTGAGAGAGGCGCACGATCGTCGCCCACCCGAGGAAATAGACAACCGGCAGGAGCACGAGTGCGAAGGCGACGAAGCCGGATCCGAAGTCGGTTCCCTGGGCGACGAGTGCGAGTGCCACCACGGCGCCCGAGAGCGCGGCCACGAAGATTGACGTCCGGCTCATTGCCTCCGTGTAGACGAGGCTGCGGGTGGCGAGCAGGCTCCAGTGCTCGGTCGCCAGGATCTGGAGCGTGTGCGGGCCTCCGGTCACCTGGGGCGTGGCCGGGTGTGTTGGAACGGCGCGCGAGGCGGGATCGGGGTCGAACACGGTTGCAACTTCACGCGGTGCGCTGAAAAACCTGCACGCGGTGCGGAGGTGGCGCTCCCGTTTCTTGGACGGCGCGGCCGCCAACAGCAGGCCGGCCAACGCGTATCCCGGACTTACGCTGCGTAGTCGAACCAGTGGAAGTCCGCCGGAGCCGTCGCCCGAGACCCAGCGCCCGTCGCGACCATGCCGATCGTCGCGCCCGTGAAGTGATGCCGACCGGTTCGCTCGAGGATCGTCTCCGCGGAGAATGCCCTCGTCCGAACGCGCCCGAGCTCGTGCAGCCGACGTCCGGTGCCGCCCCGGAAGACGTACTCCTGAGCCGTGGCACGGACTTCGAGCGTCACCTGGCCGCTCCCGATCTCGACCTGCCCGAGGATCGTCTGCCGTCCGGCGAGTGTCCGCACGAGCCGAAGCGCCCGTCCTCGTTCGCCGGCGGTCACCAGGAGCGCGGCGTGGAACTGCTCAGCTCGCCCTTACGCAGATGCCCGCGTGCTCGTTCGCGGTCCGCGGCTCGAACGTGAGGCGCGTGTTCGCAAGCATCTCGAGGTGCTGCTGCCGCCGGCACAGGAGCGCCGTCGGCGACGCGTCATTCAGCGAGGCAGCCTGTCCCCAGAGGCGCAGGAAGCCCGGGCGTTCGCGCAGCGACCAGCTTCCGCGCGCGGGATTGCGGACGAAGACGAAGCTCGGCGGCAGCCTCGGCGAGGCGAAGTCGACGTGCTCCGAAACCGCGACCGCGCTCGATCGGGCAAGCGGTGGCCCGTCCATCGAGAGCTCGAGCCTCGGCATCCGGGGCCAGCCGTCGACGTCCCAGGCGACCGGGGCAAGGAATGTCTCGCGGCCGAGGTGATGGTGGCGCCCGTCGGTCGGGCGGATGCCGAGCAACACCGCCCACGTGCTGCCATCCTCGAGCTCGACGAGGTCGGCATGACCGGTCGCCTGGATCGAGTGGCGCGGCCGGTCGCGGTGCGTGAGGACCGGCCCGTGCGGCGACGGCGTGAACGGGCCGTACGGCCCGCGGCTACGCGCCACGACGACGGAGTGGCCGTAGCTCGTGCCTCCTTCTGCCGTCACGAGGTAGTACCAGTCGCCTCGCCGGTAGAGATGAGGAGCCTCGGACCAGATGCCACCCGTGCCCCTCCAGACCACGCGTGGCTCGGTTGTGTGCGACAGCCC
This sequence comes from uncultured Actinomycetes bacterium, assembly GCA_963793035.1. Taxonomy (GTDB): domain Bacteria; phylum Actinomycetota; class Thermoleophilia; order Gaiellales; family Gaiellaceae; genus GMQP-bins7. The sequence continues at coordinate 512,393 of CAWBYI010000007.1, read as the reverse complement.
TTGCGGGCCGTGTTCGAGCTCCGCCTGGTAGACGAACGGATGGTCGCGGTCCGTCCCGTGCCCGTTGCGGGTGAGGTAGATCCGGCCGTCGAGGAACGCGAGGGAAGGGTCGATGCCGTCCCCGTCCAGCCAGACGGGCTCCGACCACGGACCGCGCGGGCGCTTCGCGGTGACGACGAAGTGGCCGCGCTCGACGTGCGTCGTGACGAGATAGAAGGTCCCTTCGTGGTGGCGGAGCGTCGGCGCGTAGATGCCGCCTGAGCTCGGAGCCCCCGTGAGGTCGAGCTGGCTCGGGCGGGTGAGGACGTGGCCAAGCTGCCTCCAGTTGACGAGGTCCCGGCTGTGGAAGATCGGGACGCCGGGGAAGTACTCGAAGCTCGAGCAGGCGAGGTAGAAGTCGCGCCCGACCCGGCAGATCGTCGGGTCGGGGTGCATGCCGGGCAGGACGGGGTTGCGGAACTCCAAGCGCCGGCGCGCTCTGGCTACCCCTTCACGGCGCCCGAGAGCCCGCCGACGATACGCCGTTCCGCAGCAAGGAAGAAGAGGAGCGCGGGGATCATCGAAAGCGTCGTGAAGGCGAGGATCGCCGCGGTGTCCGCGCTGTGCTCGCTCGAGTACTGGGCGACACCGAGTGGGAGCGTCCACTTGTCCGGGTCGGTGAGCACGAGCAACGGCAGGATGAAGTTGTTCCAGCTAAAGATCACCGAGAGGATGGTCACCGTCACGAGCGCGGGCCGGCACAGCGGCAAGAGGACGCGCAGGAAGAAGCCGAGCCGCCCGCAACCGTCCATCGCCGCCGCGTCCTCGAGTTCCGTCGGGATGGCGCGCATGAAAGGCCGCAGGATGATGATCGTGATCGGGATGCCGAAGGCCGCCTCCGGCAGGGCGACGCCGAGGAGCGTCTCGATCAGACCGAGCTGCCTGAGTAGCAGGTAGAGAGGAAGCGCGGCCACCGCGACCGGGAAGAGCAGTCCGAAGGTGAAGAAGGTGAAGATCGCCTCGCGCCCGCGGAACTCCATGCGGGAGAGCGGGTAGGCGGCCAGCGCGCTGACCGCGACCACGAGAAAGGTGGCGATCGCCGCGATGATCATGCTGTTGCCGAGCTGTCGCCAGAACGTCTCGGAGGTGATCACCGACCTGTAGTTGTCCGCCACCCAGGGGTCGGGCAGGCCGACCGGGTCGGCGGCGATCTGCCCGGTCGTGCGAAAGCCGCCCAGCACGACGAAGACGATCGGCACGAGCACGATGGCCGTCAGCACGAGCGCGACGAGGTAGACCGGCGCGTTCGCGAAGGGCGAGGTGCGACCCGCTCTCGTGCCCGACCGCGCCATCAGCCGACCATCCTCGCGGTGCCGCCGATGACGTCGCGCCGAAGCACGAGGAGCTGGTAGAGGATCGAGAAAACGAAGCAGACGGCGAAGAGGATCACCGCGACCGAGGTCGCGTAGCCGATCCGGTAGCTGTTGACGCCCTGGTCGACCATGTACGTGGCCATCGTCGAGGAGGCGCCTGCCGGCCCGCCCAGGGTCATGATCCAGACGACGTCGAAAAGCTGGATCGACCCGATGACCGTGAGGAACGCCCAGATCCGGATGGTCGGCCCGAGCAGCGGCAGCGTGACGAATCGCAGAGACGTCCAGCTCGAGGCGCCGTCCATCGCCGCCGCCTCGTGGAGCTCGCGCGGAATGCCCTGGAGGCCGGCGAGGAAGAGGATGATCGCGAAGCCGATGTACTTCCAGGTGATGACGACGAAGAGGGTGTAGAAGACGAGCCCGAGGTCGGCGAGCCAGAGCTGGACGAGGCTGCCGAGCCCGACGCTGCGCAGGAACTCGTCGGCGAGGCCGTTGGGCTGCAGGATCTGGAGGAAGATGATCGCGGTGATCGCCTCGGAGAGGACGTAGGGCGCGAAGAAGATCAGGCGGAGCAGGCTGCGCGCCCGGATCTGCCGGTTGAGGAGCAGCGCGGCGCCGAGCGCGAGCGGCAGCTGGAAGACGAGGGAGAGCGCGACGAGGATGCCGTTGTGCTCCATCGCCTGGCGGAACGCGGGGTCGCCGAAGGCCTCGCGATAGTTGCCGAGCCCAACGTGGTCGGTCAGGTCCCCGAGGCCGTTCCAGGCGTACGTGCTGTAGCGGACCGCCTGGACGACCGGGACGATCAGAAAGAGCGTGTAGAGGGCGAGTGCCGGCGCGAGGAAGAGCCCGATCGCGAGCCACTTTCGCCCGAGACGAAGAACGGCCGGCCGCGTTTCGACGCGGCCGGCCGTGGTTCCGTCAAGGCTTGTCACTACTTCTTCTTAGCAGCCTTCGCTATCTCCGCCACCACCTGCGCCGGCGTCGCCTTACCGGCGAATTGCTTCGCGATCGCGCCGTTGAGCGCCTGGCCGATGGCTGCCGAATAGGCCTGATCGAGGTAGAGCTGGATGAACGGTGACGAGGAGCGGAACTTCAGCACCGTCTTGAGGTTCGGGTCCTTGACGGAGCTCTCGGACCCCCTCCGGACCGGCAGGCCGAAGCCCGACGCCCCGATCCGCCTCTGGACGCTCAGGCTGTCGATGTACCCCAGGAACTGGGAGCACGCCGGCTGCGGGGCCTTCCACGAGCAGGCGTAGCCGTCACCGCCGCCGAGCAGCGAGCCCTTGATGCCCTTGCCGCCAGGGACGTCCGGGAACGGGAACCAGCCAAGGAAGCTCGGAACCTTGTTGTCCGGGGTCAGTGACTGCATCACGCCGGGGTTCCAGTGCCCCATGAGCTCCATCGCGGCATTGCCGTTCGCGACCAGCCCGGCGGAGCTCGTCGCACCCTGCTGTGCGGGCGTGGCCAGGAACCCGTCCTGGAAGGGCTCGAGGTCGATCAGCCGCTGCAGGTACTGGCCGGCCTTGAGCCAGCACGAGTCACGGAAGCTGTAGGTCACTGCCGACTGCTGCATCACCTTCTTGCTGCAGAGCTTGACGGCCAGGTAGTCCCAGTAGAACGCGTCCGGCCACTCGTCCTTGCTGCCGATCGCGATAGGCGTGATGTCCGCGTTCTTGAGCTTCGCGACAGCGGCCAGGAACTGCGGCCACGTCCGCGGGATCGCCGCGCCCGCCTGCCGGAAGAGCGCCTTGTTGTACCAGAAGCCGACCACGCCGACGCTGTACGGAGTCGCGTACTGCTGGCCGTTCACCTGCCAGCCCGCGGCCGAGCCTCCGATGGTCTTGATCCAGGGCGCGACGTACTTGGTGACGTTCGCGACCTTGCCGGCCTTCTGCTGGTCGACGAGACCGCCGCCGCCCCAGCTCTGGAACACGTCGGGCGGGCTGTCCGACTGGAGCGCGATCGGGATCTTCGTCTGGAACTGCTCGTTCTGGAGCGGGACGGCCTTGATCGTGACGTTCGGGTACTTCTTCTGGAACTCACTGGCGATGTTCTTGTACAGCTTCAATCCGGGACCCTGGGTGACGTTGTGCCACCACACGAGCGTCACGGACTGTTGCTCGGCGGCTGTGCCGACGGAACTCGCCAGCGTCGCAGCAACGGCAACGGCCGCCGCAAGCGCGAGAGCCTTCCACATCTTCATGCGGCCGATCTTCATCAGGTTGCCTCCTCCTCTGCAGGCGGCGGACCGCACGAGGTCACGGTGTGCCTGCGCTGGCCAGGGTGCGTCATCGCGGCGCGAGTCTTACAAGGCCATCGAGCGGTTGTCAACCGATATCGATACCGTTTTCGACATTCTGTAGTATCGGCGCGCGATGGCAGACGGACGGGTGACGATCGCCGACGTTGCCGCCGAGGCCGGCGTTTCCGTCGCCACGGTCTCGAAGGTGATCAACGACCGCTATGGCGTCGCCGAGGAGACGTCCGCCAACGTTCGGAAGGTGATCGAGCGCCTCGGATACACGTCCAGCCTCGTCGCACAGAGCCTGCGGAGCCGCCGCTCGAACATCATCGGGATCCTGACCGCGGACATCGAGGCGTTCAACGCGGAACTCCTCAAGGGTGCGGCGCGCGCCATTCGCGGATCTGGCTACGACCTCGTCGTGTACTCAGACTGCGGCCCGCGCGACGACCAGGCGGGCTGGGAGCGGCGCTCGCTCGGGCGCATCAGCGCGCTCACGGACGGAACGATCCTCGTCACCCCGAGCAGCGTCGACGTCACCGTCTCCGCGCCCCTCGTCGCGGTCGACCACAACCTCCGCTCAGCCACCATGGCGACGGTCGACTCGGACAACCTGAGTGGCGCCATCACGGCGACCGAGTACCTCATCGGGCTCGGCCACCGGCGAATCGGATTCCTCGCCGGGCGACCCGATCTCGAGTCGGCACAGCTCCGCGAGCAGGGCTACCGGCGAGCGCTCGAGACGGCCGGCATCGCATTCGACCCGGAGCTCGTGCGCGTCGGCGGGTTCCAGGCCGAGACGGCCCGCAGCGCAGCGCGAGAGTTGCTGGTCGCCGAGGAGCGGCCCACGGCGATCTTCGCCGCCAACGACGTCTCGGCGATCGAGACGATCGCGGTGGCCGCCGACCTCGGGCTGGTCGTTCCCGGCGACCTCTCGGTCGTCGGCTTCGACAACGTGCCGGAGTCCGCGCTCTGCGAGCCGCCGTTGACGACCGTCGAGCAGTCGATCCAGCAGATGGGCTACGAGGCGGTACGGATGCTCATCGGCCTGATCGACAACCCGTCGAGTCCCCCGGAGCAGGTCGTGCTGCCGACGAGGCTGGTCGAGCGCAGCTCGTGTCGCCCGCTCGCGGCCGGTTCATGATGCGTGCCGCATGACCGCGACCGTCGACAGCGACAGGCCGCGCTACCGCGATCCCGAGCGTTCCGTCGAGGATCGGGTGGGCGACCTGCTCGCGCGGATGACGCTCGAGGAGAAGGTCGCGCAGCTCGGTAGCCGGTGGGTGTTCGAGCTTGCCGACGCCGAGGGCCGACTGACGGCCGCTGTGCCGGAGCTCCTCCGCGACGGGCTCGGCCAGGTCACGCGGATCTCGGGCGCGAGCAGCTGGCGACCGCACGAGGCGGCCGAGCTCGCGAATCTCATCCAGCGCCACCTTGTCGACGAGACGAGGCTCGGCATCCCCGCCGTCGTGCACGAGGAGATCTGCTCCGGCCTGATGGCGCGCGACGCGACGATCTTCCCGCAGGCGATCGGCCTCGCGAGCACCTGGGAGCCGACGCTCGTCGAGGCGCTCGCGGCGACGGTGCGAGAGCAGATGCGCGCGAGCGGATCGCACCAGGGCCTCGGGCCGGTGCTCGACGTCTGCCGTGACCCGCGCTGGGGGCGGCTCGAGGAGACGTTCGGCGAGGATCCCTACCTCGTCGCGCGCATGGGAGTGGCGTTCGTGCGCGGACTGCAGGGTGACGATCCCCGCTCGGGCGTCGTCGCGACCGCGAAGCACTTCGTCGGGTACGGCGCATCCGAGGGCGCACTGAACTGGGCGCCGGCGCAGATCCCGGCCCGCGAGCTGCGCGAGGTCTACCTCCACCCCTTCGAGGCCGCCGTCCGCGGCGCCGGGGTCCGCTCGGTGATGAACGCCTACAACGAGCTCGACGGCGTCCCCTGCGCCGCCGATCGCGCCCTGCTCACGACGCTCCTCCGCGACGAGTGGGGATTCGATGGCTGCGTCGTCTCGGACTACTTCTCCATACGCCAGCTCGCCGACTACCACCGTTTCGCGGTGGACACACAGGACGCGGCGGTGATGACCCTCGATGCCGGAATCGACGTCGAGCTTCCCTCCACCGACTGCTACGGCGAGCCCCTCCTCGACGCCGCGCGCGGCGGGCTCGTCTCCGCCGAGACGCTCGACGAGGCAGTTCGCCGCGTGCTCCGGACGAAGTTCGAGCTCGGCCTCTTCGAGGAGCCGTACGTCGACCCGGCGCACGCACGGGCCTCGGGCGGCACGACCGTCCAGCGCGATCTTGCGCGCGCGATCGCACGCAAGAGCCTCGTCCTGCTCCGCAACGACGGAACGCTGCCGCTCTCCTCCGACCTCGGCTCCGTCGCGGTCATCGGCCCCGGCGCGGACCAGGCGCGGTACCTCTTCGGCGACTACGCGTACCCGGCGCACGTCGAGTCGCTACAGGACGTCCTCGAGAGCGGCGAGGACCCGTTCTCTAACCAGCCCCCGCCCGGTCGGGCCACGATCGCCGAGTCGACCATCGCCGCGCCGAGCGTTCTCGACGCTCTCCGCGAGCACCTCGGGCAACGCGTCCGGTTCGCCCGCGGCTGCGAGGTCAACGGCGAGTCCCGCGACGGCTTCGACGAGGCGGTCGCGGTCGCGAGTGACGCCGACGTCGCGATCGTGATGCTCGGCGACAAGTCCGGGCTCACCGAGGAGTCCACGAGCGGTGAGAGCCGCGATCGCGCCTCGCTCGAGCTGCCGGGCGTGCAGGAGGATCTCCTGCGAGCCGTCCTCGCCACCGGAACCCCGGTCGTGCTCGTGCTCGTCGCCGGGAGGCCCTATGCGAGCCCGGCGCACGAGCAGTGCGCGGCGGTGCTGCTCGCATGGCTTCCGGGCGAGGAGGGCGCAGCAGCGATCGCAGACACGCTGCTCGGTGACGTGAACCCCGGCGGCAAGCTGCCCGTCTCCTACCCCCGCTCGTCCGGCCACATCCCCGTCTTCTACGGGCACAAGGCGACCGGAGGCCGCTCGCATCCCAAGGTGGACTACCAGGACGCCCCGGTCTCGCCGCTCTACCCGTTCGGCCACGGCCTCAGCTACACGACGTTCGAGCTCGCGGAGCCCTCAGTACGCCGGGCCGAAGTCACGTGGTGCGAGACCCTCACTGTCGACGTCACGGTTTCGAACACGGGCGACCGGGAAGGCGATGAGGTCGTGCAGCTCTACGTCCGCGACCCGTACGCCACGGTTACGCGGCCTGTCCTGGAGCTCAAAGGCTTCGTGCGCGTGTCGCTACCGCCCGGCGGCGTGAAGCGGATCACCTTCGACGTGCCCGCGGCACAGCTCGGGTTCCACGGGCGCGACCTGGCCTACGTCGTCGAGCCGGGGGTCGTGGAGGTGTTCGTCGGCACCTCCTCGACCGAGCTCGTCAATGCTGGGACAGTGACCCTGGTCGCCGACCCCGCAGCCGGCCCGCCGGACAAGTCCTTCGACGGGTGGGTGACCGTCGAGTGAGAGCTGAGGCTCCCGTGGTCGGCGACCCAGACTCCTCCCTCTCTCCAGCTGCGCCTCGTCCGCCCGCGCGCGGCAGCGGAATCCGAGTCCAGAACGTCACGAAGGTCTACCCCAACGGCGTCAAGGCCGTGGACGACGTCACCCTCGAGATCGCCGACGGGGAGTTCCTCGTGCTCGTCGGCCCGTCGGGCTGCGGCAAGTCGACGCTCCTCCGGCTGATCGCCGGCCTCGAGGCAGTCACGGAAGGGCGCGTGGTCATCGGCGACCGGGACGTCACGGACGTCTCGCCGCAGGACCGCGACCTCGCCATGGTCTTCCAGAACTACGCGCTGTACCCGCACATGACGGTCGCCGCGAACCTTGCCTTCGGCCTCCGACTGCGGAAGATCCCGAAGGCCGAGCGCGCCCGGCGAGTGACGGAGGTCGCGTCGAAGCTCGGCCTCGAGGAGCTGCTCGAGCGCAAGCCGAGCGAGCTGTCGGGCGGCCAGCGCCAGCGCGTCGCCATGGGCCGCGCGATCGTCCGCGAGCCGAAGGCGTTCCTCATGGACGAGCCGCTCTCGAACCTCGACGCCAAGCTGCGTGTGACGATGCGGGCGGAGCTCGCGCGGCTCCACGAACGGCTCGGCGTGACGACCGTGTACGTGACGCACGATCAGGTCGAGGCGATGACGCTCGGCCAGCGCGTCGCAGTTCTCCGCGACGGCGTCTTGCAACAGATGGACACGCCTCAGCGCCTCTTCCACGAGCCTGCCAACCTGTTCGTGGCCGCGTTCATCGGCTCGCCGTCCATGAACCTCGTCGAAGCCGACGTCGTCGACGGCAGCGTCCGGTTCGCCGGATACGAGCTGACGCTGCCGCAGGCGTCGTCTCTCGGACCCGGTCGCGTCATCCTCGGCATCCGCCCGACCGACTTCAAGGACGGCGAGTCCGCAGAGCAGGGTCTCCCGCGCATGCGCGTCCGGGCGACGATCGTCGAGGACTTGGGCTCGGAGTCCCACGTCATCTTCACGATCGACGCGCCTCGCGTCGTCGCCGAGGACGTGCGGGCGGCCGAGGACCTCGCCGAGCCGGGCGAGAGCCTCCTCGCCGACGATACGAGGGCGGTCTTCACGGCCCGCCTCGACGGCGAGCGCGTCGTCGCACATGGCGCCGAGGTAGAGCTCGCGCTCGATCCGCAGCGGCTGTACTTCTTCGACCCGGCGACAGGCGACGTGCTCGGCCGCGACCGCTAAGAGCGCTACTCGGCCGAGGGCTGACAGCTTCCGCACCAGTACGCGGTGCGGTTCATGTCGCCGAGGCCGCCCGAGCTCACCAGGGTCCCGCAGCGCGGGCACGGCCGTCCGGCTCGCCGGTAGACCGCTCGCGGCGACCGCCTCCCGCGAACCGCCGCGCGCATGTGCTCGCGCGCCCAGGCGAGCGCGTCCGCGAGCTCGTCGTCCGACACCTCGTCGAGGCGCCGCCAGGGCGAGATGCGTGCGTGCCAGAGGGCCTCGGCAAGCCACGCGTTTCCGATCCCGGCCACGAGGCGCTGGTCGACCAGCGCCTCGCCCACGAGAAGCGACGGATCGGCGAGGCGCAGGCGCGCGACGACGGCCGCGACCTCGGTGTCGTCGGCCAGGAGATCCGGGCCGAGCCGTGCGACCGCGCGCTTCTCGAGCGTGAGCACCGGGCCGTTCCACTGCGTCGCCTCCCACTCGCCGCCGCGCAGCACGAGCCAGGGGAGGCCGCGGCGCTTGCTCCCGCGCGGGTCGAGCCGCCAGCGCCCGTTCATCCGCAGATGGCTGCGGAGCACGACGCCTCCCTCGAAGCGCAGGAGCAGGTGCTTGCCGACCGCGTCGACGCCCTCGAGCACCCGCCCGTCGACGACCCGCGCCACGCCGGTCGCCTGGCCGCGCGGGTTCGGGCTCTCCGCCTCGAGCCGCTCCCCGACGAGCGGACGGAGCCTGGCCGCCGCGCGATGGAGGGCGTCGCCTTCCGGCATGGCTCAGGCCGCGAGGGCGTCCCGGAGCTCGAGGAGGGCTCCGAAGATCGCCTCGGAGAAGGTCGGATACGGCTGGATCGTGTCGAGCAGGACGTCGAGCGGCACCTCTGCGCGCACCGCGAGCGTGAGCTGACCCAGCCACTCCCCGGCCTCCGGCCCGACGGTGACCGCTCCCACGAGCACGCGGCGCGAGCGATCCGCGGCAAGCTTGACGAGCCCTTCCCGCTTCGGCCGCTCGTACGTCGAGAGGCGGCCGCCGGTGATCTTGCAGCTCCCGGTGACGACGTCGTCTCCGTCCATCCTGCCGACGCTTCCCACCTGCGGGTCGGTGAAGACGGACGCCGGGATCGCGCGGTAATCCGCGTGAGCCTCGTGCCCCGCGACGTTCGCGGCGGCGACGCGCGCCTGGTACTTCCCGACGTGCGTCAGGAGCGCGACACCAGAGACGTCGCCGATGGCCCATACGCCGTCGGCCGCCTGCAGCCTCTCGTCGACGGTGATCCCCTGCTTCGTGATCTCGATCCCGAGCTGCTCGAAGCCGAAGCCGTCGACGTTGGGCGTGCGGCCGACGGCGACGAGCAGCCGGGACGCCTCGAGGGTCTCACCGCCCTCGAGCCGGAGACGCACTCCGTCGCCCGTCGAATCGACGCGCTCCGCGCGCGCGCCGTGATGGATTTCGATGCCCTCCTCGGCCAGACGCTCGGCGAGCAGCTTGCCCGCGTCTGCGTCGACCCGCCCCAGCAGATGGCTGTTGCCGTCGACGATCGTCACGCGCGAGCCCGTGCGGTGGAAGAACTGCCCGAGCTCGACGCCGACCGGCCCGCCGCCGAGCACGAGAAGCGACTCGGGAACCTCGCCCGCCCAGACGGCCTCGTGGTTCGTCCAGTAGCCGACGTCCTCGATGCCCTCGATCGGCGGAACCGCAGGGGTGGAGCCGGTCGCGATGACGAGCCCGTCGTACGCGAGCTCGTGGCCCTCGACTTCGACGAGTCCCGGACGGGCGACACGCGCCTCTCCGCGGACGAGCGTAGCGCGCTGCTCCTCGAGCCAGCCCGCGTGCCAGGAGTCGTCGCGGCCGTCCGTGACCTGGTCGCGCCACCAGAACACGCGGTCCACGTCGAGCTCACCCGTCACCGCCTCCGTGGCGCCCGGCGCGAGCCGGGCGGCGGCGAGCGCCTCGGTGGGTCGCAGCAGCGTCTTCGTCGGGATGCACGCGTAGTACGAGCACTCCCCACCCGCGAGGTGGCGCTCGACCACCGTGATCTCGACCTCGGCGTCGAGCTTGCGCAGCGCTCCGACGAAGTGCTCGCCGCTCGAGCCTGCGCCGAGAACGACCACCCGCCGCATACCCCCCATCGCTCCTCCCTTCGGCTCCGTCAACGAAAGAGACCCCTTTGCGGGGTCTCTAAGCGGAGAGGGCGGGATTTGAACCCGCGACGCACCTTTCAGCACGTACGCGATTTCCAGTCGCGCTCCTTAGGCCGCTCGGACACCTCTCCAGGCCGGTACAGCCTACCGCGGCGGTTCCCGGGCTAACCCGTGGCGGCCTGCGAGACGTACGCGGCGACGTCGTTGATCTGCTGCTCGGTGAGCGTGTCCTTGAACGCGGGCATCCCGCCGCCCCCGTTCGTGACCTGCTGGACGACGGCCTCGTACGAAGGCTGGAGGGAGTCGAGGTCCGGGCCGATCGTGCCCGTCGTCCCGGCGTCGGAGAACGCGTGGCAGCCTCCGCACCCCGCGCTGCCGACGAAGACCTCTTTGCCGGCCGCGGGATCGCCCTCGGCCCCACCCGCCGGAGGCGGCGGCCCCGGCGGAGCCGGTTCTGCGGGCGGCGGCTCGGAGGGTGGCGGTCCGGGCTCCGGCGAGGACGGGGGCTCGGGCTGCGGTTGCTCTCCGACCACGTGCTCGTCCGCCTCGCCGACCTCGGCCAGGAGCAGCACGGCGGTCATCTGCGCGGCGAAGAGCGCGATGCAGACGGCGATGAAGATGCCGAGCCGCTTGCCCGGGAACGTCGGGCGGCTGCGGGGGATCACGAGCGCCACGACCAGCGCGAACGCGATGAACGAGAGGGCCACGATGAGCACCCCGAGCTCATAGCCGGTCAACGCCAGCGGCACGCGGAGGACGCTACCACGGGTCTCGAGCGCTGGCAGCGCTACTGCTCGAGCGGCGCCATCGTCAGCCCGAAGCCTTCGAGCTGGCTCCAGTAGAGCTCCGCGCGCTCCCTGTGCCCGGACCACACGATCGCCTGTCCCGTGGAGTGGATCCGGTTCGCGAGAGCCATTCCGCGGTCGTAGCTCACGCCGGGCAGCACGCTCGAGAGCGCGAACGCGACGCCCTCGAAGGTGTTGTGGTCGTCGTTCCGGACGATGACTCTCCAGGGCGTGCCGTGGCCGGTCCCCGTGCCGCGGCGGGTGCGTTCCTTCGGAGGCGTGAGGGTCGAGGGCACGAGCCTGACGGTACCAAGGGCCTCGACGAGACCTCCGCTAACCTACGCCCTCCCGGGCGCATAGCTCAGCGGGAGAGCGCTCGCTTCACACGCGAGAGGTCCCTGGTTCGATCCCAGGTGCGCCCATCCCGGCCCATTCACGCGAGCCGACTTGGCTCAGGTAAGCCAAACGGTTCGTGCGAAAAGGGCCCGACGTGCGATGCGGTGCCGGTCACCGGTGCCGGTCCACGGATTCCGCGAACGAGGCGCCGGTGACGCGATGACACCGGCGCCCGCTCGCGTCATCCTTCGAGCGTGGCGCCGACGATCGAGGCCCGGATTCACGAACTCGTCCGGCTGATCGTCGAGCGCACCGAGGCGCGCGTCGAGCAGGCGTTCGCGGAAGCGATCGCCGATGAACTGGACGCTCGACAGAAAGGACAGGTCCTGTCGGTTCGTGACGAGCCGGTGTCTCCAATTGGCGACACGCTCGCGGTGAGGGCCTGCCCGCAGGTGCGGGGAAACGAAGCCGCTCGACGGGTTCCCCTTCGATGCGAGGACGAGGGACGGGCGCGCGCACGCAAGGAGTGGGAGAAGGGCGTCGCCCGGATGCCGGACTACCGGATCACGTGCCTGTTCGTGGACAGCGGATACCGGCGCGCGGGAATGGCCGCGGTCGCAGTACGGGGTGCGCTGGCGCTGATCGCCGCGGCGGGAGGTGGCCTCGTCGAGGCGTATCCGCACGACCTGCCCGAGGGCAAGAAGACCTCGGCATCGTTCCTCTACAACGCCACCCGGACCATGTACGAGCGGCTCGGGTTCAGCTACGAGCGCTCCAAGGGCAAGGGCAACTGCGTGATGAGCGCGGTCGTCCCGGCCGCCACGTAGTACCGCCCGCTTCGCATCTTCGGAACGATTGCGCTCGCGATCGACCCCGTCCGCGTCACCCTCGCGACCTTCCTCGCCTGACGCGAGGGGGCGGGGACCCCCTGCGCGCGAAGCCGAGAACCCCGGTGGGGACACCCGCCGCGAACGGAATTCCTGGCCGCACGTTCCGGTTACGCTTTTCGGGTGGCCGTTCAGGAACGCCGGTGCGCGTTCTGCGATCGCCCGATGGGCATCGTTCGAGCCAACCGCCTCTCCTGCAACGCCGTGTGCCGGGCGCAGGCCGGGAGGCGCCGCAGGGATCCCGGGTTGCACCTCGTCGCGCTCCCCGAGTCGGGCGCGTGAGGCGGCGAACCTTTACCGAAAGCCTCGGTCGCAGCTTCGCCGCAGGTGAGGGCTATGCGGCCTGCGCGAGGGCGATCGCTCCCAGCACGCCCGCCTGTGAGCCGAGCGCCGGCAACGTGATGTAGCCGGCGATCCCTTCGCTTATCGCCGTCTCGGCGAGGTATCCGTTCATGAGCCCCGTGACCTCGCGTTGGACGAGGGGCATGAGCTCGGGCTGCAGCATCACGCCTCCGCCGATCACTATGCGCTCGGGGGAGAGCACGCAGATCACGCATACGAGGCCGAGCGCGAGATACCGGGCCTCGAGCGCCCAGACCGCCTCGTCTGCGAGCTCGGCAGCGGGCCGTCCCCAGCGCGCTTCGACCGCACGCCCCGACGCGAGCCCTTCCCAGCAGTCGCCGTGGTACGGGCAGACACCCGGAAACGGATCCGCGTCGCGGTCGTGTGGGATGCGCATATGGCCGAATTCGGGATGCACGAGTCCGTGCAGGAGTTTTCCGCCGACCATGCCGCCCCCACCAATCCCGGTGCCGACCGTGATGTAACAAAAGCCGTCGAGCCCCTGCGCTGCGCCCCAGCGGTGTTCACCGAGCGCGGCGGCATTGACGTCTGTATCGAAGGCCACCGGTACCGAAAGCCTCCGGCGGATCTCCTGGCCGACGTCCGTGTGGGTCCAGCCTGGCTTTGGCGTCGTCGTGATGTGACCCCAGGTCGGCGACGAAGGGTTCCGGTCGACGGGCCCGAAAGAGCCGATCCCGATCGCTTCGACCGGCCCCTCCCGCTCGAAGAAGGCGACCACGCGGCCGATCGTCTCCTCGGGGGTGGTCGAAGGAACCGTCTCCGTCGCGCGTAGGTCGGCGGGCCCGTTCCCAACCGCACACTTCCACTTCGAGCCACCTGCCTCGATCCCGCCGAATGCGGTCATGCGCTGCCCACACGGCTCGAGGCACCGCACGACTTACGGACGACGAACTCGGCGGGGAGGACGACCACATGCGGGCGCTCGGGCCCTCGACCCGCGATGCGGTCGAGCAGGAGCTGCGTTCCCATCGTCCCGAACGCTTCCGCCGGTTGCTCCATCACGGTAAGGAAGGGATAGAGGCGGGAGGCGTAATCGATGTCGTCGAAGCAGACGAGCGCAACATCGTCGGGGACCTCGAGTCCGGCCCGACGCACGGCTTCGATCGCACCGAGGGCCACGAGGTTGTTGACGGCGAATACCGCAGTGGGCGGATCCGCGAGCTCGAGAAGGCGGCGCATGCCCTCGAAACCCCCGCGCGGGTCAACCGTTACGTTTGCGACGACCGCCGGATCGAACCGGATCCCTGCGTTTGCCAGGGCGGTTTCGTAGCCTCGCCGCCGGTCGCGCGCAGTCGAAACTTCGTCGGATTCGGAGATGAAGCCAATGCGGCGGTGACCAAGCGAGATCAGGTGCTCGACGAGTTGCTGCGCACCGCCCACGCTGTCGCCGAGGACGACATCGGATTCGACTCCGGGAACGGTGCGATCGATCAGCACGAGCGGGACACCGAACTTGCCGAGTCGCCGCAGGTCGCCTTTCGACCGATCGCTGACGGGCGCGATCACAATCCCCTCGACCCGGTGAGCGATCATCTCCTCGATGACCTCCCGCTCGATTCCGAGGTCGGCGCGGGTGTCGCAGAGAAGTACCCGGTAGCCGGCGCGGCGCGCTACGTCCTCCGCCCCACGAACGATCAAGGTGAAGAACGGGTTCGCCACGTCGGGCACGATCAACGCAAGCGTCCCGGTTCGCTGCCGACTCAGCCCGCGCGCGAGTCGACTCGGAACATAGCCGAGGTCGGAGATCGCCTGCTCGACCCGACGGCGCGTGTCGGGGCTGACCCGTTCGCTCTCGTTGATCACCCGCGAGACGGTCATCGGGGAGACGCCGGACCGTCGAGCCACGTCTCTGATCGTCGCTTTGCCCATGTTTGCGGTCATCGATTCCTCTGTTATCAGTACCACAATGAGCCAGAAAACGCATCGTACGATCTCAAGAGAGGGCTTGACTATGCGACCGGAGTTGTGTTATCGGTACCACAGTCATCGCCGTAGCGCCGGTGTAAACGAAAAGGGAGGTACGTGATGCGTCATCCTCAGGGAGCCCCTCCAGCGCGACGCAAGCGGCTCTCGCTCGCCCTCGTAGTAGCTCTGGTCGCCGTCGTCGGCACCGTGGCTGTGGCGACCGTCGCCTCTGCCGGCACCTCGGGGTCCACGGCAGCGGAGCAGGAGAAGATCAAGGTCGGGTTGATCACGAAGGACGTCACGAACCCGTTCTTCGTCAAGATGAGGGCGGGAGCGACGGCCCAGGCAAAGAAGCTCGGTGCGGAGCTCATCTACGCCGCCGGGAAGAACAGCTCCGACAACGCCGGTCAGATAACGGCGATCGAGAACATGGTGACGGCGGGCGTCAAGGGGATCCTCATCACCGTGGCCGACGCCAAGGCGGAGAACGCCGCGATCGCGAAGGCGAGGGCGGCCGGTGTGCTCGTCATCGCACTCGACTCTCCGACGAGCCCGAGGTCGGCCGTCGATGCGCTCTTTGCGACGAACAACTTCAACGCCGGCGTCCTGATCGGCAAGTACGCCAGGGCAGCGACGAAAGGTCGTACCGTGACGATCGCGATGCTCGACGAGCATGCCGGCTCGTCGGTCGGAGCGCTTCGGCATAACGGCTTCCTCAGAGGCTTCGGCATCAAGAACGGCAACAAACAGATTGCCTGCGTCGGGAACGGCGGCGGCAACACTGCCGATTCGCAGACGGCAATGGAGAACTGCATCCAGAAGAACGAGAACATCGACGTCGTCTACACGATCAACGAGCCGAGCGCGGTGGGCGCGTGGACCGCGCTGAAGAACGCCGGCAAGACCCAGAGCGGAACGACGATCGTGTCCGTCGACGGCGGCTGCGCCGGCGTACGGAACGTCAAGAGCGGAGTCATCGATGCGACGTCGCAGCAGTACCCGCTGCTGATGGCGTCGCTCGGCGTCGCCGCAGTCGTCAAGTACGCCAAGGGCGGCAAGAAGTCGTCCGGCTACACGGACACCGGCGTCAACCTCATCGCAAAGAAGGCTGTCGCAGGCGTTCGTTCGAAGAGCGTCGCCTACGGCCTCGCCAACTGCTGGGGGTAGACGCCCTCTCACGGCCACGACCGGGCGGCGCCGCCCTCCGGCGCCCCGGTCGCGGCACGTTCCGACAGAGCCTAGGATCGCCCTCATCCCTCGGAACCCACGGTGACGACGACGGACACCACCTCCGGAGAGGACGCGAGCCGGCGACCCGGCGTGCTGCAGCTCGTGCTGCGCGTGCTCAAGGCGCCGACAGTGGGGCCGTTCATCGCGCTACTGCTTGCGATGGCCTTCTTCTCGCTCAAGTCCGACCGCTTCCTCGACGCCCAGAACCTCTCGCTCGTGCTCCAGCAGGTAATGGTCGTCGGCGTCCTCGCGATCGGCCAGACGCTCGTGATCCTGACGGCCGGGATCGACCTCTCGGTGGGGACGGTAATGGCGCTCGGGCAGGTGGTCATGACGAAGCTCGCGATAGAGAACGGCATGTCGCCCTTCCTCGCGATTGCCCTGGGACTCCTAGTTTGTGTGGCTTTCGGAGTGCTCAACGGCAGCCTCGTAACGCTCGTCCGGTTGCCGGCATTCATCGTCACGCTCGGGACGCTCAACATCGCGTTCGCCTTGACCCACATCGTCTCGAACGATCTGACGTTTCCGGGCCTCCCAAGCGAGCTTCTCTTCTTCGGCCGTACCTTCGCACTTGGGGGCGCGAATTTCACGTACGGCGTCGTGTTCATGCTCTTGCTGTACGCGATCGCTTGGTTCGCGCTGACGCAGACCGCTTGGGGGCGCCACGTCTACGCAGTCGGCGACAACCCGGAAGCAGCGCGCCGGACCGGCATCAACACGAATCGCGTCCTTCTCAGTGTCTACACACTCGCCGGGCTCACCTCGGGGATCGCGGCGCTACTGCTCGTCGCCCGCACGGAGCTCGGAGATCCGAACGCGGGTCAGACCACCGAGAACCTCGACAGCATCACCGCGGTCGTGCTCGGCGGCACGAGCCTGTTCGGCGGACGCGGAAGCATCATCGGGACGCTCATCGGCGCCGTGATCGTGGGCGTGTTCCGCAATGGGCTCACGCTGATCGGCGTCGAGGTCATCTACCAGTACCTCGTCACCGGGATCCTCGTGATCCTTGCCGTGTCCGTCGATCAGCTCACGCATCGGAGAGTGGCGTGAGCGCGCCGATGCCGATCCTCGAGGCGCGCGGGATCGTCAAGCGATACGGACACGTCGTTGCGCTGGACGGGGCCGACCTCGAACTCTACTCAGGGGAGATTCTCGCGATCATCGGCGACAACGGTGCCGGCAAGTCGACGCTGATCAAGGCGCTTTCGGGCGCACTGCAGCCAGACGACGGGGAGATCAACCTTGATGGTGGGAGGGTGCACTTCCGCTCCCCCCGCGACGCGCGACGAGCCGGGATCGAGACCGTCTACCAGGACCTCGCCGTCGCCCCCGCGCTCGACATCGCTTCGAACATCTTCCTCGGCCGGGAGCTGCGCCGACGAGGCCCGCTGGGCGGCGTGCTACGCATGCTCAACAAAGGTGCGATGCGGCGCGAGGCCACACGGCATTTCGCCGAGCTCCAGATCGGCATACGCTCGATGGCCCAGCCCGTCGAGAATCTCTCTGGCGGCCAGCGTCAGGGTGTCGCCGTCGCCCGTGCCGCCACCTGGGCGCGGCGCGTGGTGATCATGGACGAGCCGACCGCGGCGCTCGGCGTCAAGGAGACGCGCCAGGTGCTCGATTTGATCCGCCGGGTACGCGAGCGGGGGATGCCCGTGATCTTGATCAGCCACGACATGCCGCACGTCTTCGAGCTCGCCGACCGCATCCAAATCATGCGACTCGGCAGACGTGTGGCGATCGTGACGCCCCAGACTCACTCGATGCCGGAAGCGGTAGCGATCATGACAGGCGCAACGGCCGAGCAGTCATGACGGCCTGGGGCATCCTCTCGCAACCAGGGCCCCAAGCCTCCGTCACGTCCGAGGGGGGTGGGGGTGCCTCGCGTGCGGTGCGTGCGCGGGAAGAAGGTGAGTCTCAGTTGCGGCGACGAGCATCCTTCGAGCGTCGACCTCTCGTTCGGCGCATGCACCTCGGTACCGGCCCCTCCTGCCATCGTTCGTCGCGACCGCGCTGCAGTCAGGTCGCCCGGACGACTACCCGCGTGGCAGCGAGCACCTGACGTATGAGGCGAAGCCTTCGACGGCATCGACCACGGCCTCGAAGCGGAGGGAGTGGACGAGGTCGAATGAGTGCTGGGCGCCGGGTAGCTCGGCGTACACGACAGGGTTTGCCGATGTACTGCGAAGCTGGTCGACGAAGGCACGCGCATCGTCGACGATCACGATGGTGTCCAGGGTGCCGTGCGCGACGAAGAAGGGCGGGGCGTCCGCTCGGATGTAGGCGAGGGGTGACGAAGGCGGCCCTCTGCTCTCGATTGGGCCGTAGTTGGCGTAGAGCGAGATCGCCGCGACGACCGAGGTGTCCACATCCTCGAAGCCGGGCTGAAATGCTGGGTCGTTGGCGGTGAAGGCGGCGAGCGACGCGAGATGACCGCCCGCAGAGCTTCCGGCTACGAACACGACTCCGGAGTCGACGCCGTGCGGCGGCAGTAGGGATCTTGCCGCGCGGGAGAGGTCGAAGATCCCGTCCTCGTCCGCAGATCCTCGCCCCAGGTTCGATCCCAGGTGCGCCCGCCGTTCGAGTCACTCACTCGGGGGTAGGTCAAAGCGAGCGATGATTCCGCTGTCGCCGTCTTCGGGCACCGGACGTTCGGGATGGCGGGTCGCAACCCATGCGACTCCCCGCTCGGGGTAAGCGACAACGTCGGGAAATCGCTTCGACGAGATGGCGAGCAGCCGAGCCGGCTCGCCGGCTGGGTTCGAGAAGTCGTGCAGCCCGTCCGGGCCTTCGGGGAAGTACACGACATCTCCGGGCGAAAGCTGCTCTTCGCCCTCCGGAGTGCGCACGGTCGGTGTACCGGAGAGGACGAAGAACATCTCCTCCACGCCGTAGTGCATGTGCAACGGGCTTCCTTGCAAGCCTGGCAGAAGCTCGCGTAGAGAGGCTCCGAGGATGTCCGCTCCGAACGGGTGCCCGAACCAACGGACGCGCGTCCGGTCGTCGTCGTTCACCTCATCCCAGGGTTCGTCGGCCAGGAAGTTCAAGCGGTGCATGGCTCCTCCGTCTCGAATCGCCGCCGGAGCAAAGAGATTATTCGTGCGGGCGAGGGTGCAGAGTCCTCCGCGCGTGCCTGGGGTTTCCTGGGGCGTCCTTGCGCCGCGCCGTGGCTAGCCGCAGTTCCAGCTGCCAGTGAACTTGCGGCCATCGGACTTTCCGTTCCCGATGTGCGCGAACACGCTGAACGTTCCGCTTCTCAGTCCGGCCTTCACGTGAGCCTTTCCCAGAATGGGGGCGTGAACGCCTGCGGCCAAATCGAGTCCACCGTCGATTACATCCACGGCCCCGGCCTTGCCGCGCGGTGAGAGGACGAGGTACAAGCCGTTCGTCGGTGACGTCCTGGCTCCGGAAGAGACGCCAAAGTAGAGCCCGGCGCCATCGAAGCACTTGCTGTGCTTCATCCGGTACATGACTCTCTTGAAGCTCACGACCGCTGACCCGGGTCCGCAGGCCAGCAGATAGCCGCGTCTCGGAACGACGTACTGACTCTTCTCGTCTTCCGCGGTGCAGGTTGGCGCAACCTCTGACGCCGACGCCGACGCCCACGCGCCGAGCACGAGCGTCATCGCCACGAGCACAGGAAGCAGCCGCAGAGCACGCATCCGGCGGCGAGTATGAAGCAACCATCACCAGATAGCTAGCCGCGACGTCTTACGACCTGCAGCGGCGCTTCCACGCGCGCCCATTCTGGCCTGGAGTGAGACGCCAGAAGCGCTGCACTAGTGCAACTTCTTCAGAGCACGCCCCAGTGCCTGGCCGCCTGCGAGTACGGGCTCGAACAGGTCGCCGTGCTGCTCCACCCGCTCGAGCGCCTCGCGCATCCCGAAGCGGCGCGGAGTCACATCCTCTGTCAGCTCGTCCCAGCGAAGCGGCGTCGAGACGGGCGCGCCCGGCTTCGGCCGCACCGAGTAGACCGACGCGATCGTCTTCCCCCGCGCGTTCTGGCGGTGGTCGACGAGCACGCCCTCGCGCTTGCGCTTCAGCCATTCGGTCGTGACCAGCCCTGGGTGGCGCTCCTCGAGCCCGCGCGCGACGCGCTCCGCGAACGCGTAGGTCTGCTCGTACGTCGCTCGGCGCGCAATCGGGACGAGCACGTGAATGCCGTCGGCCCCGCTCGTCTTGACGTGGGACTCGAGGTCGAGCTGCTCGAGCTCCTCACGGATGAGGTGAGCGACGCGGATCGCGAGCGCAAAGCCGCCGTCAGGCGGGTCGAGGTCGAAGAGCACGAAGTCCGGGCGGTGCGGCTTGTCGACGCGCGAGTACCACGCGTTCATGTCGATGCAGTTCATCTGCACCATCCAGAGCACCGCCTCCGGCGAGTTGACGAGCGGGAAGTCGACGAGCCGCGACCCACCCTCGCGCGGGTGGGTGCGATAGGTGCGCGTCGGGATCCAGGAGGGCATCCCCTTCGGCGCCTGCTTCTGGAAGTACACGTCCCCGGCCACTCCGTACGGCGAGCGCTTCATCGTGAACGGCCGGTTGCGCAAGTGCGGGACGAGCACCGGCGCGATCGCGCGGTAGTACTCGAACAGGTCCTGCTTCGTGATCCCTTCGTCGGGGAACAGGACGCGTTCCGGGCTCGTGAGGTTGACCGACCGCGGCGCCACGCAGCGGGTTGTACCGAATAGAGCCGGTGTGCCTGGTCAGTCGATCGGGTTGAGTTTCCGCGCTCAACCTGAGACAGTCGTCACAAGGGGGGAAGATCGGACTCGCCAATGGCGTCTAGGTGTCAAGGCTCCCCCACTAAGGGCGCCCTCACGAAGAGGAGGGTTTGCATGGACGAGACGAGCACGACGGCAATGCTCGTTGGTACGCGGGACATGGCCGCGGCGCAGTCGAATGCGCTCACGGCGACACTGTCACGCGACGAGATCGAAGGGGCGTTGGCGTCGGAGCCCCCGGACGACTTGATCCTCGAGATCCTACGGTCCGTCGAGGGTCAGGAGCAGCCTGAGAGGCGCACGATGAACGTCGCCTGGGATCGCACGGATCTCGAATCCATCTTGAGCGACGCCGATGCAGAGGCGATCACGTTCTCGTTCGATCCGGTAGAGCTTCAGCGGATCCTCTCCGAGCCCGATGTCGAAGGTCACGGTCTCCGCGAGGCGGCCGTCGTTCTGAGCATCGCCGCCGCGGCGGCGGTCGGGGGTGCATCGACCGCGAACGCGGAACCGGGTGGCGCGTGGGCTCCACAAGCGCAGGCGGTGGTCAGCGCACACGACGAGTCGACCCTCGCGGATCGCGGCATCGAGGCCGGGACGGTCGCCGCCGTGCACGACGAGTCGACGCTTGCCGCCCGCGGCATCGAGTCGGGAGCGGTCGCGGCAACGGCACATGACGAGTCGACGCTGGCAGCCCGCGGGATCGAGCCGGGAACACTGGCGGCAACGCATGACGAGTCGACGCTGGCAGCCCGTGGGATCGAGTCCGGTGCCCTTGCGGTGGCGTCGGCGCACGACGAGTCGACCCTGGCAGCACGTGGCATCGAGCCCGGAACGCTCGCGGCTCCGTCGGGGCACGACGAGTCGACCCTGGCAGCACGTGGCATCGAGCCCGGAACGCTCGCGGCTCCGTCGGGGCACGACGAGTCGACCCTCGCAGCCCGCGGCATCGAGCCGGGAACGCTCGCGGCGGCGTCGGCGCACGACGAGTCGACCCTCGCAGCCCGCGGCATCGAGCCCGCAACGCTCGCGGCTCCGTCGGGGCACGACGAGTCCACCCTGGCAGCGCGTGGGATCGAGCCCGGGACACTCCCTGCGGTGCACGACGAGACGACGCTCGCCGCCCGCGGAATCGAGCCTGCACCCACAGGTGCGGAAGTGGCCGCGGACACGGGGCCGAGCTTCGACCTCTCGTGGGTGAATCCGGGCATGGCCGCCGGGATCGCCGGTGCTCTCGCAGCCTTCGGGCTGGCCATCGCCGGCGCCTCGTTCGCCTCTCGTCGGCGCGAGCCGGGCCCCGCATAGTCGAAAGCCGAGGGGCCGGTCGACCGAACCGGCCCCTCGGTGACCTCCCGCATCGACGTTTGGATCCGCCGGAGGACACCCGCAGGTTCGCGCGAAGGGGATCCTTCTATGGGCTGGCGACGCGGCGAGGTGTGGTTCGACGCTGACTTCCTCTGGTTCCGCGAGCAGGAGCCATTCGGTGGGCTGGCGCTCGCCGGCGCGGCCGGCGCTGTCGACCTGCAGGAGACCCCGGCGTTCGGCCCGGTCGCGACCGGGCTCGACGCATCGCGGCGACGGCGGGCGGCAGCTGCCGCGGCTCGACGGCGCAAGCGTGCGACCCGCACGGTGCCTGCGGTCGCGCTCGTGCTCGGGTCGGCGACGATGCTGCCGATCGCGGCCCTCCGCGGCGACGGGCAGAGCGCGGTGCCCCTCGGCGAGGACCCACCCACGCTGACGTACCGCCTGAGCGACCCGCGGCTCCACGGTCTCGAGGAGTCCGCGGCGCGAGCCGCGGCGTCCGAGCGGAAGACGGAGGCGACACCGGCCACGCGCGTGGACTGGAACCATGCGCACTCGATCGGCCTTCCGTTCTCGGGTCGCCTTGTCGACGGTACGCAGCTGCCCGTCGAGGGACCCGACTGGGTCACCTGGAACCCGAGCGCGGACTCGCGGCCGAACCTCCCTCATCGGCTCTACGGCAACGAGCGCACGATTCGCGCCATCCTCGCCGTCGTCAGGACGTACCGGGCCGCGCACCCGCGAGCGCCTCGCGTCGTCGTGGGCGACATCAGCCGCGACGGCGGCGGCTGGATGAACGAACACGTCTCGCACCAGAACGGCCTCGACGTCGACGTCTACTACCCGCGGCGCGACCGGCGGCTGAGCGCGCCCGCGTCGCCGAGCCAGGTGGACCGGAGGCTCGCCCAGGACCTCCTCGACCGCTTCCTCGCCGCCGAGGCGCAGATCGTCTTCGTCGGGTACTCGAGCGGGCTCCGCGGACCCGGCGGGGTCGTCGTTCCCTATCCGAACCACGAGAACCACATGCACGTCCGCTTCCCGACGCCCCGCGGCTGACTCGGAAGCACCTGGCGCCGCCTCCTTGACGGGTTCGCGCGTCGGGTCTAGGGTCGGAGCCCTGCGGCTCTTTCCGACCGGGGAGGAGCACGATGGAATCAGCGACAGGCTGCGGGATACGGATCGCAGCGCCGTGCGCCCACGCACTCCCCGGCGCCCACAGTGTCGAAGAGGGGGAGGAACCATGGCTCGACCGCGCAGGCAGCCGCGCCCGGACCTGATTGCGCCGATCCTGGGCGACCGCCCGATCATCCCTGCGACGCTTCGCGTGCAGGCGATCGAGAACGACATCAAGGACACCGTCGCGAAGGGCATGGGGCAACGCCTGAAGGTCGCTCCGAGCGCGTTGCCGCAGGAGTTGCAGGACGTGATCGCGACCACCTCGGCGGTAGCGGCGCAGCGGGCGATCGAGCTGTCCGTGACGCAGGACGTCAACGAGGCGGTCGGCGGCCTCACGCGCGGGTCGGTGCTCAACCGCTTCGACGCCCGGGTCGACCTCGCGAAGCAGGGGCTCGTCCACATCTCCGAGTCGAACGACGTCAAGGAGATCATGCGGAAGCGCGCCGAGATGCTGGCCGAGAAGAAGAAGGCGCTCGAGACGGCAGGCTTCTCCTCGGAGGAGGCGATGGAGATCGTGCTCGCCGACATCGCCGCCCGCGGCCACTAGGCGCTCGCGTGGGCCTGTTCGACGACTTCGTCGACGCCGTCGGCGACGCGGTCGATGCGGTCGGCGACGCGATCGAGGACGCGGTCGAGGACACCGTCGACGCGGTCGAGGACGTCGTCGACGCGATCGGCGACGCGGCCGAGGACGCCGTGGACGCCCTGGGTGACCTGGCCGAGGATGCGATCGACGCCCTGGGCGATCTCGCCGAGGACGCGCTCGACACGGTCGAAGACGTCTACGAGGCGTTCGCCGAGCTCGCGGAGGAGGTCGTCGAGGGCGCGGTCGACATCGTCGAGCAGGGATGGAACGCGCTCGCCGACTCGGTCGAGGACGCGTGGGAGGCGATCGCCGACGCGGCCGAGGAGGCATGGCAGTCGATCGAGGAGGCTGCCGAGAACGCCTGGGAGGACATCACCGACGCGGTGGAGACGCTCTGGGAGGACGCGCAACACGCGGTCGAGACCGTCTTCGAGGCGGCGGCCGACGCGGCCGAGCACCTCGCGGACGCCGCGGCGAGCGCGTACGAGGCGGCCGTCGACGCGATGGAGGCGACGTTGACGTGGCTCGGCGACCTGATCAAGGACATCGCGTACGCGATCGCGATGCTCGGCGCCTGCCTCGCCGGGATCATCGTCCACAACCTCGCGGAGGCGGACAACATCCTGCTCAACTTCTGGAAGGTGCCGAAGCGGCTCTCGGACCGGGTCAAGGCGGACGCGGCGCCGCTCTTCCCGGACGTCCCGCTCGACCGGGTGCTCTACATCGAGAACGCGTCCCTCTCCGCGAACCACTTCTCGGACGGCACGGACGCCATGACGTTCTCACACGTCGAGATCGCCGGCGTGAACTTCGCGTACATGATCTACGTGAAGGACACGATCGACGACGCGGTCCTCGCGGACCGCGGGCTCATGATCCACGAGCTCGTGCACGTCGATCAGTACCGGAGATTCGGCTTCGAGGACGCGTTCGCGTGCGCGTACGGCGTCGGGTTCGCGGACGCGGGCTTCTCGTACGCGAACAACCCGCTCGAGGCGCAGGCGTTCGCGGTTCAGAACGCGTTCGTCAACGCTGGCCCGTAGGCGGCGGCTATCGGCCGCGGTGCCGCACGAGCCGGACGACGACGAGAACGGCTGCCAGCGCCCACCACGAGACATGGAGCATGGGATCGCGCGGGAACCCGACGGCGATGCCGCTTCGCGCGACCGCGATGCGCACCGGTCCGAGCGTCACGCCGCGCTCCTCGAGCATGCGCTCGACGCGATCGCCGCTGTCCTCGGGCGGCGCCTCTCGACGTTCGGCCTCCAACGGGTCTAGGCGACCGCGACCGAGCTCTCGGCGGAAGCAGTGGCCGGGACGCCGGCCGCCGACCGCCAGATCGCGTCCTGCCCGAGGGGCTCACGCGTCACGAAGCCCTCGGCGACGAGCTCCAGAAGCGCGCGCTCTGCGCGCTCGACGTCCGGGGTCGGGTCCGGCCCGTCCGCGAGCAACGCCGCCACCTCGGCTGTCGTCAGCCCGTCCGGGAAGTGGTCGAGGAGCGGCATCGGCGTGTCGGGCGGAGGAGTTCGTTCGAGAGCCGGGTCGAGGTTGGCGAGCAGCGTGTCGTAGGCGAGCACGGGTTGCCAGCCGCCTGCCACGAGGCGCGTCCCGTCCTTCTCGAAGACGAGCGACGGGGCGGTGAAGCGAACAGGACCGTCCGAGGTCGATGTCTTGCCCTGAAGCTCGGCCGCGGTTCCCGCGGCGCTGCGAGCCTCCGCCCGGTCGCGCTCGTATGCCTCGAGCACGTCCGGGTCGTCGAGGCGCGCGACGATCGCGTCGGCGTCGACGCCCGGGACGCCCTGGAGTGCCTCGCGGATCCGCTCGTCGTCGTCGAGGAGGAGCGGCGTCGTGAAGTTCGCGAGCTGCAGCGCGCGCAGGACGCGCCACTCGCTGCCCGGGTCGAGCAAGCGGGCCGCGACGAGCGCGCGGCACCCGTGGCCGGAAGCCGCTGCCCGCTCCTTGGGCACGAGCCCGAAGGGCATGCCGTACCGGCGGCGGAAGCCCGCGTACGCGTGCAGCGAGCGGGCCGGGTCGAAGCGCGCCCGGGCCTCGTCCGTCACCTCCTCGCGCAGCCCGATCGGGACGAGCCGCCAGCGCAGCTGATCCCCGTAGCGCCACTCGAGGACGCGGAGCGCCGGGTTCGCCGAGTAGGCCCAGGGGCACGCCGCGTCGGTATGGAGCGTGACGTCGATCACCGGATAGAGCCGATGGTAATGGCGAGACGTCACCGGGCGCCGGCAGGCGAGTCCTGGCGCCCTTGATCCGAATCGCACAAGCGTCTACTGTTGATGGAAGGGGACGGAACGACTTCCTACCGCGTCGCCTCTGGGAGGGCGCCGTGACGAAGCTTTGCCGAGTGGCTGTCGCTGCGGCAGGCGCGGTCGTACTTGGCCTGCTCGGGGCCGCTGCGACACCTGCTGCACCACGAGCGGCGACGTTCAGTGACGCCGCTGGAGACGGTGGCTCGGGCGCTGACATCACGACCGTTGCGGTGTCGGACGACGCGAGCGGAGTCATCAGGCTGGCGATTTCCGTCCCGAACAGACCGACGCCGCCGGCGGACGCGACGTTCGGGATCTCGTTCGACAGCGACCGTTCGCCGTCGACCGGCGAACCGGGGACCGGCGCCGAGAATCTACTGATCGTCTTCGTAGGACGGCAGACGTACAGCTTCGCCCGCTGGAACGGCTCGGCTTTCGCTGGGCTGCAGCCTCCGCCTATCGCACTCGGGTATACGGACGGCAGCCTGGTGCTCGTTCTGCACAAGGACATCATTCAGACGGTTACTGGCTTCAATTTCTGGCTCGTCGTGCTGAGCGGTGACCTCTCGAGCCCCACCGCGGTCGACAGTGCACCCGACTCCGGGTCGTGGGGTTACCAGCTCGTCGGGGTTCAGCCACCGACACCTGCCGAACCGGTCGTCCGCTCGGTCACGATCGTCAAGACTCCGGCCGTCCCGCGCGCAGGGAGGCTCTTCCTCGTCAGCGCGAGCGTTCGCCTAAGCAACGGCACGCAAGTTCGGCCCCACCGAGTCGAGTGCACCGCCAGGCTTGGAGGTCGGACGCAGCCGACGACCACTCGTCGAGCGGTCCGTGTGTGCCATCAGTGTTCCGACGTCGGCCAAAGGCAAGTTGCTCGTGGTGCGACTCAACGTGACCTACGGCGATCTGATTCACAAGCGCACGCTACGAGTCAGGGTGCGGTGACCTCAGCGCGCGTGGTGCTCTTCGGCGCCGTCGTTGCTGCGCTCCTCACCCAGGGATTGGCAGCCTCGTCCGCGAGCACGCTTGACGGTCGGCCCGCGTCGGGTGAGGAGATGCGGCGATTACGCGCCGCACTCACGATCGCCGTGGATGCGAGCGTCAAGGGCCCTCTCCTTGGCCGATCCTGCTGGGGGCAGGCGCCCCGCCGGTGCCGCGGGTTCGAGCTTCCCGAGATCTTCGCGTTTCAGGGCAAAGAGTACGCCGAGAGCTGGTTCCTTCTCGACCGCAAGCCCAAGGCCGTGGACTTCGAGCGCACACTGGAACGAGGTGCCTGGCGTGCTCGAGCCGGGGCCGGCTTCCGACCACCGCTCCCCTGCCGTGTTCTCCAAACCTTCGAGCGACCGTGCCGCTGACTGAACGCGCAGGCTGCGTGCGAATCCCGCGCGGTCTCGATAGGTGAGCGGTGCGGCGGCGGCGTTGGGCGCTGTGCTCGTGGTCGGATCGATCGTGATCGGAACGTACCTCTGGCTGCCGGCACGTCGCGCGGACGACCACAGGGCGAACCTTGGCGCGGCACTGATCGGCGGTGCCGTGATCGCGCTCGCGATTTTCCTTATCCAGATCGTCATCGATGAGCGCCGTCAGAAAGACAGCGAGCAGCAGAACCTGCGCCTTACCCTGGGACTGTCCCGGAGCCTCGTCGGGATCGATCTCGCGGGTGCCGACCTCGAGGCGATGTACCTGGCGAACAAGGACCTGAGCAAGGCGCAGCTCGTCGACGCGAACCTGCGCCGGGCTCATCTCGGAGGTGCGACCTTGACGGGCGCCGACCTCTCGGGAGCTACGCTCGACTGCTCGAACCTCAGCCTCGCGCAGGCGCAAAACGCGACATTCGCAGAGTCCTCGCTGCAGAACGCGAGTTTGATCGGCGTCAACGGCCGGGACGCGAAGTTCTTCGGAGCCGACCTTCGGGGCGCGGATCTCAGCCGAGCTCACTTTCCCGACGCGACGTTCCTCGGAGCGAATCTCGCGGGTGCCGACCTCAGCGAGGCGGATCTCCGCACGGCCGACCTCACGGACGCAAAGCTGACCGACGTCCGCCATGACGCGGCGACGGTCTGGCCCCCTGGGCACCGCGCGCCTCGCTCGACCCCTGCCGAAGAGTCCAGGGAGAAGCGATGCAGGTAACGGGCCGGCGTCTGCGCTGGGCCGGCCTCGCGGTCGCGGTCGGCGTGCCGTGGACCGCCATCGGGCACGCAGGCGATCAGTCGCCGGCGCGAGCTACGGCGACGAAGATCGCACGGCCGACAAACGCGCACAGTCCGTACGCCTTCGAAACGGGCGTAGCCCGTCGCCACGCCGGGCGTTCCGCCGTCGTGCATTACGTCTCGCGCGGTCCCGATGCGCCACCCAAGTCGGACAGGAACCGGAACGGCGTCCCGGACTACGTCGAGGTCGTCGCCGCCGAGGCAGACTCCGCGCTTGCCTTCTTCGCAAACCCGCTCCGCTGCACCGAGACCCAGTGCACCGACATCGGGATGCCTCCGTTTCGAAGCCCGCGACGAGACTCGGCAGGACCGGACCGGCGCCCCGACATCTACCTCAAGGCAGGGCTCGCCGGCAACGGCCTGACCATCTCGCCGCGCCGGGGCGAAGGCGGCAGCTTCGTCTTGCTCGCGCCGAGGCTGGAGCTGCGCCGCCTGTCACCGCGCGATGGCATTTACATGATCCTCGGCCACGAGCTGTTCCACCTCGTGGAGTTCGCCTACGTACCGCACGGCGCACCAGCGTGGATCTCCGAGGGCGTCGCGAACGGGATGGCACGACGGGCATGGACGGCGTCGAACCTGCGCGCCGGAGTTCGTCCCTCGACCGATCTGGCTGCCAACGACCAGTACGACGTCTGGCTCGACCGGCCGTGGCTCTCCATGTTCAGCGACGAACTCGACTGTCCCCGGTGTTATGGCACCCTGAACTGGTGGACCGAGGTCGCAGCCGAGGGCGACGTCCTCCAGCGCGTCTTCGAGCTCATGGCTCTAGCGCCGTCGCGGATCGGTCTCGGCGTCGACGCGCTCGACCAGGCGATCCGAGAGCGGGGCCCGATCCTCGACGGACGGTCGCTCGTCGACGCGATGGGAGCCTTCTGGCTGAAGCTGTTTCGACTCGCGAATCCGAGACCGCTCCATCCGCTGGAAGTTGTGGCCCCCGAGCGAGTCGTGGGGCCGAGCACCTCGAGCCGGGCAACCCTCCCCGACCGGGACATCTCGCAGGTCTCTCGGCACACTTCGTGCCGCTCAAGGTGTCGCGTAGCGCCCGAGGCGTCCGCGTCACGCTCGAGACCGACAACCGACCCTAGCCACGCACGCGGTAGTTCGTCGGTCCCGGCCGATTCTCGGAGCGAGACGGCCGGATCGGACGGGAGGTCCTCCCCTTCCGCCCTGTCGCGAAGCCGTTCAACGGCCGGCAAGGGAAGGCTGTCGTCGTGGAGGCGCGGTTTCTCCATCCCGTCGAACGAACCGAGGTTCTCCTCGTGATCGCGAGTCGCCGGATCACCGGAACGCCGTACCGCCTTCGCTTTTCGAGCTCTCCCCACCCGCCAACCAGCTGTGCGGCCTGACCGAGCAGACGGAAAGCCTCTGCCTCGAGCTCGCGCCCGACTACACGAGCGTCAGGAACCTCATTACGAACGTCGTAGTCGACTGCAGCCCCCCCGAGCGCTTCCGCATCGGGATCGCCCGCCCGGAGGTGATTCCGCTCGCGCCGAATCACAGCTTCTCGTCCAACATGCTCATTGAGAGTGGGCGAGCTGCCGGTGCGATGGAGCTGCGAGGACAGCTCGACATCACCCTCGGGGCATCCGGCACGATCCGGCTCCTCGGCTGGTCTGTCGAGTCGGGAAGTACTCGGTATGCGTGCTCGAGCCCCATCGTCAGGTGGTCCGCTCGAAGGCCTTGACGGCGAACTCCGCTACTCTGGGCCGTGCCCGG
Organism: uncultured Actinomycetes bacterium; assembly: GCA_963793035.1. GTDB lineage: Bacteria > Actinomycetota > Thermoleophilia > Gaiellales > Gaiellaceae > GMQP-bins7. The sequence continues at coordinate 482,445 of CAWBYI010000007.1, read as the reverse complement.
CCGCGCTAGGTGGGGAGTCAGCGGTTCCCTGAACCCGAAATCCGCTCCATGCGGGGCCGAACGCCGTCCGAGGGACGGTTCGTCGGGATTGGGTCTGCGCACGTGGTGTTGACAGATCGGGTTCCGCGCACTGGGAGCGTCCGAACCGCGTCAGGTCCGGAAGGAAGCAGCGCTAAGGACTCCCTCTCAGGTGCCGCGGCTCCGCCCGATCCGAGCCGGCGACGCAGGTACCTCCGGTGATGCCGATCTCGAAGGCGGAACGCGGGGCCGGGCATCTCTCGCGGCTCGTCCACCTGCTTGAATCAGCGACGTGACCGCGCTCTATCGGAAATACCGTCCGCAGACGTTCGACGACGTGGTCGGGCAGGAGGCCGTGGTCCGCACGCTGCGGAACGCGATCGACCACGACCACGTACGCCAGGCGTACCTCTTCGCCGGCCCGCGCGGCACCGGGAAGACGTCCATGGCGCGGATCCTCGCGAAGGCGCTGAACTGCGAGAGCTCCACGGCGCCGACCTCGTCCCCCGACGGCACCTGCCCGGCGTGCGTCGCGATCGCGAACGGCACCTCGCTCGACGTCGTCGAGATGGACGCGGCCTCGCAGCGCGGGATCGACGACATCAGGGAGATCAGGGAGCGCGTCGTCCTCCAGCCGGTCTCCGGGCGGCACAAGGTCTACATCCTCGACGAGGCGCACCAGCTCACGGACGCGGCGTGGAACGCGCTGCTGAAGCTCATCGAGGAGCCTCCGCCCCACCTCGTATTCGTCTTCTGCACGACCGATCTCGGCAAGGTCATCCCGACGGTTCGCTCTCGCTGCCAGACGTTCGCATTCCAGCGACCGCGGCTGTCCGAGCTCGTCACCGTGCTGCGGCGCGTCGCCGACGGTGAGGGAATCGAGGCGCCGGACGCGTCGCTCTCGCTCATCGCGAGGAGCGCGCGCGGCGCGTTCCGCGACGCGGTCTCGACGCTCGACCAGCTCGCGTCCGCGACGAACGGCGCGATCGACCCGCAGGCGGTCCTCCAGCTGCTCGGCGCGGTGGACGAGGACGCGCTGCTCCGGATCTGCGACATGGTCGTCGACCGCGACACCGCGGGCGCGCTCGTCTTCATCGAGGAGCTCGCGGAGCAGGGACAGGATCTCGGCCGGCTCGTCACCGACCTGCTCGAGCACCTGCGCCACCTGCTGCTCGTGCAGCACGTGGGCCACGTCCCGGACTCGCTGCCGGTGACAGAGGAGACGAAGGAGCTCCTCCGCCAGCAGGCGAACCAGCTTCCGGAGCCGACCGTCCTGCGCCTCGTCGACCTGCTCGCCGTCGCGCTCGAGGACATGCGCCAGGGCGGCGACCCGCGGCTCCCGCTCGAGCTCGCGATCGTGAAGGTGACCCGGCCGCACGCCGATCTCTCCCGCGAGTCGCTCGCGCACCGCGTCGAGTTGCTCGAGAGCCGGCCGCACGCCGCTCCCGCCGCTCCGGCAGCGCGAGAGGCGAGCGAGGTCCGCACGGAACGGCCCGCCCAGGCGAGCGCGACGCCGACGACCGAGCCCGCAGCGGAGCCCGGCCCGCCGCCGGCACCGCAGTCAGGCCCCGATCTCGAGCTCGACCAGGTCGTCGACGCGTGGCAGCGGTCGATCGTCGAGGCCGTGCGCGAGCGCTCGATCCCCGTCGCGAGCCTGCTCGCCGAGGCGACGCCAACGGAGCTCGCCGACGACACGCTGACGCTCGAGTTCCCGGCGGGCGCGGACTTCCATCGCCGCCAGGTCGGCGAGCCGGGCAACATCGGCGTCCTCCATGACGCGCTCTTCGAGGTCACGGGGAGGCGGATCACGGTCGTCCTCGAGACGGGCGACGCCGTCGCCGCGGAAGACCAGGAGGACGAGCCGATCTCGGAGGACGACTGGATCTCTTCGCTCAAGGACACATTCGACGCCCGAGAGGTGGAACCGGATCAATGAAGTTCGACATGAACAAGATGCTCCAGGAAGCGCAGCGGATGCAGGCCGAGCTCGCACAGGCACAGGAAGAGGCCGCGAAGGAGGTCGTCGAGGCGTCCGCGGGCGGCGGCATGGTCACCGTGAAGGCGAACGGCGCGGGGGACGTGGTCGAGATTCGCATCGACCCGAAGGCCATCGACCCCGACGATCCCGAGCTGCTCGCGGACATGGTGCTCGCGGCGGTCAACGAGGCGCTTCGCTCGGCGCGCGGCCTGATGGAGTCGAAGATGTCGGGGATCGTCCCGGGCGATCTCGGCGGCCTCGGCGGGCTCCTCCCCGGCAGCTGACCTCGAGCCGTCCCGGTCGCCCGGCCCGTCCGAAACGGACGGATACGCTCCACGCGTGCTCAGCCCTGCGGTCGAGAACCTCGTCGTGCAGCTCACGAAGCTCCCCGGCATCGGGCGGCGCACGGCTCAGCGGCTCGCGTTCCACCTCCTCTCGGCGCGGCCGGAGGAAGCGCTCGAGCTCTCGCGCGCGATCGAGGAGGTCAAGGAGCGCGTCCGCTTCTGCCGCGAGTGCGGCAACCTCACCGAGGAAGACCTGTGCGAGGTGTGCTCCGACGCGCGCCGCGACAGGTCCGTCATCTGCGTCGTCGAGCAGCCCGTCGACGTCGTCTCGCTCGAGCGGACGCATGAGTATCGCGGCCTCTACCACGTGCTGGGCGGCGCCCTGTCCCCGCTCGACGGGGTCGAGCCGTCCGATCTGCGCATCGGCGGGCTCCTCTCGCGGATCGAGCGCGGCGGCGTCGAGGAGGTCGTCCTCGCGACGAACCCGACGATGACCGGGGAGGCGACCGCCGCCTACATCGCGGACCGGCTGCGCGAAAAGTTGCGCGTCACGCGCCTCGCCAGCGGCCTGCCGGTGGGCGGCGACCTCGAGTACGCGGACGAGGTGACCCTGGGCCGGGCGCTCGCGGGCCGTCGCGAAATGTAGCCCGAACTTTTTCTCCGCAATTTGCGCATTTCCGGTCGCCAAGGGGCTTGCATCCGGAGAGCGGCGGACATAGATTCCGCCCACTGAACCGGCGGGCCTTCGGGTCAGCCGGTTCAGTGTTTTTTTGGGGAAAACGGTTTCCCCCGGCCCCCTTCCTCGAGGCAAAGCGCGTGGCGTGAGCCGCGATCGCTTGCGGCCCACGCCACGAGTCGGTCGTCGGGCTACTTCACCTCCACCTGCGCACGCATCCACGGGTGCAGGCAGCACATGAACCGATGGCTGCCCACAGCGAGCCCCTCGAGCTTCGCGGCGTCGCCCGGCGCGATCACCATGGAGCCCGGGCACTCGGGCGCGGTCGTCAGCCCCTCGTTGAGCGCCGGGTTCGGCGCGATCCCGCCGCCGAAGTTCGCGACCTCCGTGAACGTGTGCGGACGACCGCCGGCGTTCTTCACTCGCACCGTCGCGTCGGCCTTGATCTCCAGGTACGACGGATCGTTCCGCCAGGCCTGATGGCCGATCACCGAGAGCGCGAGCGGCGAGTCGTTCGCGGCCGCGAACTCGGCGAGCGTGACGTCGCCGCGCGTGAGCACGCACCCGCCGATGGCGTTCCACGCCGGATCGGTCGGGTCGCAGTCGTCCCGGATCGCGATGCTCTTACCCGCGTCGGCATCGGCCGGCCCGGCCGGCGTCGCCGCCGCGTACGCCGCCGTCCCGAGGGCCACGACGAGCACGAGGCCCAGAACCCGGAAACGGTTCATGGACATCCCCTCCCTTGGTTCGACTTTACCCCCCGGCTCGGGATTGTCTCTTTCCGCACAAGCAAGGTCAACCCCGGGCTTGACGCCAGGTGCCTCGGCCTAGACTGGCCGGATGCCCGTGAGCGAGTTCGAGACCGTGCCGGCGGTCGGGTCCGACGCGGCCCCCACGCCGGCGGGACTCGTCGTCATGAAGTTCGGCGGGTCATCGGTCGCCGACACGGAGCGGATCGCGACAGTCGCGCGCCGGCTCGCAGCTGCGCGCGAGCAGGGCCTGCGCGTGGTCGGCGTGCTCTCCGCGATGGGCGACTCCACCGACGAGCTGCTCACGCTCGCGCGCGAAGTCTCGTCGCGGCCGCCCGAGCGCGAGCTCGACATGCTCGTCTCGGTCGGGGAGCGCGTCTCGTGCGCGCTCGCCGCAATGGCGCTGATCGACCTCGGGCACGACGCCGTCTCCCTCACCGGCTCGCAGGCGGGGATCGTGACGGACACCGCGCACGGGAAGGCGAAGATCGTCGAGGTGCGCGCGCGGCGGATCCATGACGCGCTCGACCGCGGCGCGATCGTGCTCGTCGCCGGCTTCCAGGGCGTCTCGACGGACGACGAGGTGACGACGCTCGGACGCGGCGGCTCGGACACGACCGCCGTCGCTCTCGCCTCTGCCCTCGGCGCGGACGCCTGCGAGATCTACACCGACGTCGCCGGCGTCTTCAGCGCCGACCCGCGCGTCGTCGCCGGCACCAGAAAGCTCGACGTGGTGAGCTACGACGAGATGCTCGAGCTGTCCGCATCCGGCGCTCGCGTCCTCCAGCTACGCTCGGTCGAGTTTGCGAGGAACCACGGAGTGGCGCTGCACGTGCGGTCGTCGTTCTCGAGCGACGACGGGACGTGGGTGACCACAGAGGAGCGGATGCTCGAGAAGGCGATGATCTCCGGAATCGCGCACACGGTCGACGAGACGGTGTACCGCGTCGAGGGCGTCCCCGCCGCGACCCTCTTCTCCGCGCTGGCCGCCGCCCAGGTCAACGTCGACACGATCCTCCAGGCCGGAAGCGGCGAGATCGTCTTCTCCGCGCCGAACGAGGACGAGCACGCGACGTCACGGACGCTCGACGAGCTCGGCGCCCGCTGGAGCGCGGACGCGGAGCTCGGGAAGGTGAGCGTCGTCGGCGCTGGAATGAAGAGCCATCCGGGCGTCGCGGCGACCGCGTTCTCGACGCTCGAGGCGAACGGGATCGAGCCGCTCATCGTGTCCACCTCCCCGATCAAGATCACCTGCCACGTTCGTCGTGGCGACGTCGAGCGCGCGGTCACCGCGCTGCACGACGCGTTCGGTCTGGGCTCGGACAATGCTCGTGCCTCCGAGCCACGGAGTGCCTCCGAATCGCTCGTGAGGGAGTCCGCGTCATGAGCGCGGCGACCCGCATCGCCGTCGTGGGAGCGACAGGCGCCGTCGGCCGTGTCACGCTGGGCCTCCTGCGCGAGCGCGGGTACACGGACGTCACGGCGTTCGCGTCCGCCCGCTCGGCCGGCTCGACGGTCGACGGGCTCACGATCGAGGAGGCGACGCCCGAGCGGCTCGCGAGCGGCGACTTCGACGTGTGCCTCTTCTCCGTCGGGACGGACGCGAGCCGCGAGCTCGTCCCGCAGACCGCCGCGGCGGGCGCGCTGTGCGTCGACAAGTCCTCCGCCTTCCGTCTCGAAGATGGCGTCCCCCTCGTCGTCCCCGAGGTGAACGGGGAGCGCGCGCTCGAGCACCAAGGCATCGTCGCGAACCCGAACTGCAGCTCCATCCCCCTGAGCATCGTCCTCGCACCGCTCCGCGACGCGGTCGGGCTCGCGCGCGTCCGCGTGTCGACGTACCAGTCGGTCTCCGGCGCCGGAGCGCAGGCCCTAGAGCGGCTGCGCGCGGAGCGACCGGACGACCACGATCTGAAGATGGACTGGTCGTTCGACGGCGTCGAGTTCGACGAGGAGACGAAAATCCGCGCCGAGACGCGCAAGATCCTCGAGTTGCCGGACCTGCCGCTCTCCGCGACCTGCGTCCGCACGCCGATCCCGGTCGGCCACGCCGAGGCGGTGTGGATCGAGACCGAGGACGCCGTCTCCCCGGAGCAGGCACAGGGCATCCTCGGCGCCGCGGACGGCATCCAGCTTGCGGAATTCCCCTCCCCCGCCAAGGCTGCCGGGGGTGACGAGGTGCTCGTCGGGCGGGTGCGCGCGGACACTGCCTCGGAGAACGGGCTCGCGCTTTTCCTCGCGTGCGACAACCTCCGGAAGGGCGCTGCGCTGAACGCGATCCAGATCGCGGAGCTCCTCGCGACCGCCCGCGCCACGGCCGCTCGTTAACAGCGAGTTAGCGCGCCCTCATGGGGGCTTGCAACCTCTGCTACCTTCGAGCGGATGGTCGGGGGACTGGGGCGGGGCCACCCGCGCCCGCAGAGGGCGCGCCGGAGAGCGCTGCGTGCGCTCTTGCGTCTCCTGTGCGCTCGTTCTCGCCGTCGCCGTCGCGGGTCTCGCGACCGCCGCGAGCGCGAAGGTCGTGAAGGGAACGAAGCGCGCGGACACCCTCGTCGGCACGGCCGGCAAGGACCGGCTCCTCGGCTACTCCGGCAACGACTGGCTGCGCGGGCCTCGGCGGAAACGACGTGCTCGACGGCGGCGTCGGCCAGGACGTCGATCGCCGGTGGGCCGGGAAACGACCTCGTCCTCGCGCGCGACGGCGCGCGCGACCGCGTCTACTGCGGCGCTCGGGCGAGGACCGCGTCGTCGCCGACAAGCTCGACCGCACGCAGCCGGACTGCGAGAGCGGTCCTGCGACCCGATGACGCGCGAGCCGAAGCCGCCGCCGCCGAACCGGAGTGAAGGATCGTCGCAGACGGACAAGACGTGGGTCTGCAGAGGGCCGGTCGACCTCGACCTCGTCAAGATCACGATGAACGCCGGCGCGAAGCGACCGTGGACGCCATCCACCTGAGGTCGAACTGCAGCGGGACGATCCGCAGGATCGAGATCGACTACGTGGGCGGGCGACGGCATCAAGATCAACGCGCCCAGCCCCCGTCGCGCACGACCTCGTGATCTGGGGCGGCTATATCCGCTGCTTCGACAAGCCCGCAGAGGCGCACCAGGACGGGATCCAGGCGCTCGGCGGCGAGCGCATCACGTTCCGCAACCTCGAGATCAACTGCACCTCGGGCGCCAACGCCCAGCTCTTCCTCAACGCGGCGAACGGCGGGATGCCGACGGACATCGTCTGCGAGCGCTGCTTCATGGGCTCGGGCGCAGGGACGACGCTGCGCGTGAGCGAATCGGTGCGGTCCGGCGCGCGTAACTCGACGATCTGCCCGGGCCGGTTCCGCGACGTCAACACGGCCGGCTCCCTGGAACCGGTCAACGTCGGGAACACGGTCCTTCCGATAGGAGATGCACGCTGTTGACCGAGCTCGCTCAGCACACCTGCCTGGACTCCTACAGGGATCGTCTGCGTACGCGCGTTCGCGTGCGAGGCACGCTCGCGGCGCGCCTGCAGCGGATGCGTGGCGTCGCAACGACGCGAGCTCCGTCGCAAGTCGCGCGCGGACGCGGCGTTCGACCGGCAGCACGGCGTCGACACGGCGACATGGGTGCGCGTGCCGGACCTCGACACGTCGAGCGCGAACCGTCGAGCACGCCGTCCGCTACGAGCCCTCGAGCGTCTCGGAGTTCGAGCTGCTCATGGCGAAGCTGCGCGTCGACCACTCGCGACTTCACATTCGTGGACTACGGAAGCGGCAAGGGACGCGTCCTCCTGCTCGCCGCCGAGTACCCGTTCAAGCGCATCGTGGGCGTCGAGTTCGCGAAGTCACTGCACGACATCTCGCAGGAGAACGTCGCGACGCTCGGCTCCGAGGCCGGGCGCATCGAGACCTTCCACGCCGACGCCACGGAGTTCGACCCCCCGACCGGACCCGCTCGTCCTCTACTTCTTCCACCCGTTCGGCGTCCCGGCCCTGAAGCAGGTCCTCTCGCGCATCCTCGGCTCGCTCGAGCGAGAGCCGCGCCCCGCGTACGTCGTGCTCACCGGGCCTCCCGACTTCGCGGAGGCGGTCGAGGAGAGCGGTTTCCGGCGCGTGGACGTGGACGAGCTCGGCTGGATGACGCGCGGCGTCTTCGTCGCGCCGTCGAACGGCCGCGTGGCCTAGGCGTCGGCGGCGGGTGCGCCCGCCGCGGCCGTCTCCTGCAGGCCCTTCTTGCGGATCTTCCCGCTCGCCGTCTTCGGCAGCTCGTCGAGGAAGTGGACGCGTGCGGGGACCATGAAGCCCTCGAGCCGCGCGCGGCAGGCGCCGATGATGTCGCGCTCGCCGAGCTCCGAGCCCTCGTCGAGGGCCACATACGCGTGCACCGCCTCGCCGAGAAGCTCGTCGGGGACGCCGATCACTGCGGCCTCACGCACGCCCGAGATGGCGTACAGCGCGTCCTCGACCTCCGCGGGGCTGACCTTCTCGCCGCGCGACTTGATGATGTCGTCGCTTCGGCCCACGAAGTAGAGGAAGCCCTCACTCGTCGATCGTGAAGTGGTCGTGGGTGCAGAGCATGCGCTCGCCCGGGAACGGCCCTTCGACGAGCATCTCCGCCGTCCGGTCGGGCAGGTTCCAGTAGCCCACCATGACGTGCGGCCCGCGGACGTGGAGCACGCCGGTCTCGCCGGGTGCCACGCGCTTGCCCTGCTCATCGAGCACGAGGGTCTCCGTGCCGGGAATCGCCTTGCCCACCGAGGTCGGCTTCTCGTCGAGGAGCTCGGGCTCCAGGTAGCTCACGCGTTTGCACTCCGTGAGTCCGTACATCCGGAAGATGAGCGCGTTCGGGAAGATCTCGCGCAGCGGGTCGTGGAAGCTCGGCGGGAGCGCCGCCGCGGTGTTCGTAACGCGCTCGACGCTGTCGAAGCGGAGCGGCTCGCGCTCGTGCATGCCGACGAGCGTCGCGTAGACCGTCGGCACGCCCGGGAAGACGGTCACCTCCTCCTCCTCCATTCGCTTCAGCACCTGCGCCGGATAGACGAAGGACCGCTCGAGCACGAGCGTCGCGCCCATGCGAATCGCCATGAAGAGCTGGTAGAGGCCGTAGTCGAAGGCGAGCGGGAGGACGTTGAGGATCCGCTCCTCGGGGCGCAGGCGCAGATACTCGCTCAGGCTGCCCGCGGTGAACACCGTGTTTCCGTGAGTCACCATCACGCCCTTCGGGTTGCCCGTGCTGCCCGACGTGTAGATGAGGGCTGCGAGGTCGAGCGGGATCGTGCCGGGCTCCTGCGGGGTCTCGTCGGCAGCCAGCAGGTCCTCGTACGACGCCATGCCGTCGAGATCGCCGCCGCCCGCCTTCATCGCGCCCTTGAGCGAGGTCACGCGCTCCGCGGCCCGTCCGGCCACCTTCGCGATCGACCCCTCCGTGACCACGAACGAGGCTTCGCAGTCGCTCAGGACGTAGGCGAGCTTGTCCTCCTTCGTCTGCGGGTTCACCACGACGAAGACCCCGCCCGCGATCAGCGTTCCGAAGATCGAGACGACGCACGGCAGCGAGTTGTCCGTGAACACGACGACCCGGTCGCCGCGCTCGAGACCCTGACGCTGAAGCGCCGCCGCGAAGCGGCGGGCCAAGTCGAGCAGCTCCGCATAGGTCAGCCGCTGCCCGTCCACGACGAGCGCCGTCTTGTCCGGCGTCGCCGCGGCACCCGCGAGGAGGCTGTCGTGAAGCAGGCGGTTCACGCGCACTAGCGTGCCCCCGCCGCGACCGATGCGGGCTCCGCGCCCGCGTCCTGGACCCGGTCGCCAACCACGACGCGCGTCGCCTCCGCCGAAGGAGCGAGCGCCGGCCGGGCGACGAAGCGGTCGTGCAGGAGAAGCACCGAGAGCGTGCCCACGAGGCCCATCTCGTCGGTCTCCCCCACGCCCGCAGCGCCGGGCGTCTCGCACTTCTGCACGAGCCGCTCGACTGCCTCGGGGCTGAACAGCCCGACCGAGCGCAGGTGCTCCGGGTCGAGCAGCTCGCCCACGTAGTCGGGCGCGTCCGGGCCGACGAAGGCCGACACGATCGGCGCGCGGTACGGGCGCTTCCGGCGCGAGGAGATCTCGGCCGGCAGCAGCGGCTCGGCGGCCTTCCGCAGCAGGTACTTCTCCTCGAGCCCGCGCACCTTCATCGTGTCCGGAAGCGCGGCCGCGAATTCGGCGACGCGGTAGTCGAGGAACGGGAACCGGCCCTCGATCGAGTTGCCCATCAGCATCCGGTCGCCCTGCGAGTGCAGGAGGTACGTGTCGAGGAACGTCACGATCTCGAGGTACTGGGCCTTGCCGAGCGGCGTCAGCTCCCCGAAGTCGTCGGGCAGCCGCGCCTCGACGCGGGCGCTGCTCTCGCCCTCGTGCGCCGCCTGCTCGAGCAGCCCCTGGTCGAGGAGGCGGAGTGCGCGGCCGGTGTTCGCGAAGCGCAGCCGATGGCTGTACAGCGGGTCGTCGACGTCCTCGAGCCCGCGCTTGTAGAAGCCGGCGAGGAATGCGCCCGAGCGCTTCAGGTCCTTCCCGAGGAACTCGTTCAGCCGAAGGAAGAGCAGCGGCCTGATCTCCGAGTCGGGCACCTTCGCCCAGAACCGGCGGACCTTGTTCTCGCGGTAGATGTCGTAGCCGCCGAAGAGCTCGTCGGCGCCCTCGCCCGTGATCACGACCTTGAGGCCCGCCTCGCGGACGGCGCGGGACAGCCGGAGGAGCGGCGTCAGCGCGGTGCGCAGCGTCGGCTTCTCGGAGAGCTCCACTGCCCGGGGAAGCAGCTCGGCGATGTCGGGCGAGTCGACGACGACGCGCGTGAGGTCGGTCCCGAGCTCGCGCACGAACCGGTCCTGGAACTCGCTCTCGTCGAAGAGCGGGTCGCGGAAGCCGACCCCGAACGAGTTCAGCGTCCCCGGATAGAGCTTGCTCGCGAGCGCCGCCGTCACGGACGAGTCGAGCCCGCCGCTCAGGTACGCCGCGACGGGAACGTCCGCGCGCAGCCGGATGCGCGTCGCGTCGGTAAGCAGCTCGGTCAGCTCCTCCTCGAGCTCGGCCTCCGTCTCCGCGCGCTTCTCGCCGACGCGCGGGAACCGGTGGTCCCACCAGCGCCGCTCCTCGATCGGCCCGTCGGGCCCCCAGCGCAGATAGTGGGCCGGGGCGAGCTCGCGGATGCCGGCGAACGCCGAGCGGTCCGGGAGGATCGACCAGATCGTGAACGCCTCGACGAGCCCGAGCGGGTCGAGCTCACGGCGAGCCGAGGGATGGCGCAGAAGCGCCTTCGCCTCGGAGCCGAAGACGAGATCGCCGTCGAGCTCCGCGAGGAAGAGCGGCCGCACGCCGAAGCGGTCGCGCGCGACGAAGACCTCCTGCGTCTGCCGGTCCCAGACGGCGAAGGCGAAGTCGCCGTTCAACCGGTGCAGGCAGTCGGCCCCCCACTCCTCGTACGCATGCGCGAGGACCTCCGTGTCCGACGAGGTCTCGAAGCGATGGCCGAGCGCGCGGAGCTCGTCCTGCAGCTCGACGTAGTTGTAGACCTCGCCGTTCTGCATCACCCAGTAGCGCCCGCTCTCGCTCGAGAGCGGCTGGTCGCCGCCCTCGAGGTCGACGATCGCAAGCCGGGTGTTCGACATCCCGTACCTGCCGTCGAGGTAGAGGCCCACCCCGTCGGGACCACGATGACGCAGCTCTCCCGCCATAGCGAGGAGAAGTTCCGGCGAGGCGTGGCGCCCCGACCGGGCGTAGATGCCCGCGATCCCGCACACAGTCGCCCCACCGAAGGATACGTGCGAGACGGTTCGACTCAAGGCGCTATCCGCAATGCCGATACCCTCTAGCCCCGTCCAGGCACCTTCGAACGTAAGAGAGACATGGCAGAGACGACAGCAATCGAGACCGATGTCCGCCGGTTCATCACGGACAACTTCCCGCTCGGCGGGAGCGGCGCAGATCTCGCCGGCAGCGACTCGCTGCTCGAGGTCGGCGTGATCGACTCCGTCGGCGTGCTCGAGCTGATCGAGCATCTGGAGTCCACGTACGAGTTCCAGATCCCCGACGCCGACGTGCTCCCCGAGAACCTCGACTCCATCGACGCGATCGCCGGCTACGTTGCGCGCAGGCTCGACGCCGGCGCCGGCTCGAATGCCGAAGGCTGACGGTCCGCTAACGCCCGACGCGCTCCGGCTCGACGGCCGGGCCGCGCTCGACGAGGTCGCCGCGACACTTCCGGAGCTCGTCTTCCGGCGCCTGCGCAAGCGCGGCGCGATCGTCGCCGTGTCCGGCGGCATCGACTCGAGCGTGGCTGCGGCGCTCTGCGCCCACGCCCTCGGCGCGGAGCGGGTCCTCGCGCTGCTGCTCCCCGAGTCGGAGTCGAGCGGCGACACGCTCGACCTGAGCAACCTCCTCGTCGAGCACCTCGGGATCGAGTCGGTCGTCGAGGACATCACGCCGATCCTCGACGCGGTGGGCTGCTACCGGAGGCGCGACGAGGCGATCCGCACGGTCGTCCCCGAGTTCACCTCGGAGTGGAAGGCGAAGCTCGTGCTCCCGAGCGTGCTGGCGAGCGACCGTCTACCCGTGTTCTCGATCGTCGTCGAGTCGCCGGCCGGCGAGCGCACCCAGGCGCGGCTGACGGCCGACGCCTACCGAGCCGTCGTCGCGGCGACGAACTTCAAGCAGCGCACCCGGAAGATGCTCGAGTACTACCACGCCGATCGCCTCGACTGGGCGGTCATGGGTACGCCGAACCGGCTCGAGTACGACCAGGGCTTCTTCGTCAAGGGCGGCGACGGCCTCGCGGACGTGAAGCCGATCGCCCATCTCTACAAGACCCAGGTCTACCAGCTCGCCGAGGAGCTCGGAATCCCCGAAGAGATCCGTTCGCGCCCGCCCACGACGGACACGTACTCGCTCCCGCAGAGCCAGGAGGAGTTCTACTTCTCCGTGCCCTACCAGGTGCTCGATCTCTGCCTGTACGCGCACAACAACGGGATTCCGGCGGCGGCGGTCGCGGACGCGGCCGGGCTCGGCGCCGAGGACGTGGAGCGCGTGTTCCACGACATCGAGTCGAAGCGGCGAGCGACCACGTACCTGCACGAGGGGCCGCTGCTCCTCGAGCCCGTGCCCGAGATCGGGCACAAGGGCTCGGACTAGGCCTAATGTGAGAGGGCCCCAGCAGGGGCCCTCTCACCCGACTATCGGGCTGGATCAACCGCCGCCGTTGTTGTGGCCGCCGGAGTTGCCCGGGTCACAGTCGTTCAGCACCGTGTTCTCCTGGCCGTTGCCGTTGCCGGAGTTGCACTTCCGAGCGCCGCCGCCGTTCGCGAACACCGGCGCCGCAGACGCCATCGCGAAGACGAGCGCGAACAGCGGAAACCCGCTCCGGAGACGTACTCTCGAAAACGAGCTTTAACAACGCCGCCGCAAGCCGCGTGGACTTCCTCATGTGCTTTCCCCTCTCCCGAGCAGTTCGCCGTTGGCGTCACCACCCCGCTGCTCCCCCGAGGATGCGCCGCAGTCGGCGGCGAACCCCTCGCCGCCGTGATGCCTTGCAGCGGAAGTCTGCACCGCCAATGCAAGAGCGCGGGCGAGATTCGCGCTCAGCCGCCCGCGGGAGGCGCCGGCGCCGGGGCGGGCTGGAACGCGTCGCGGACGACCTTCAGGACCTTGTCCCGAGCACCCTCCTCCACCGGCTGCAGGCCGCCGAGCTCGAGGCGCGCAAGCTCGATCCGACCCACCGAGCGGATCGTGCGGAAGCCGAAGTCGGCGAGGAAGTCGCGCGGAAAGACGGTTCGGTGGACGAGGAAGCGCTCGCTCGCCGGCGTTCCCTCCCGGTAGCGGTAGGCGAACGCCTCGAGCGCTCGGGCGCCCTTGTCGCGCGACTCGCCGATCGCCGCCAGGAAGAGCGATTGCTCGACCCACGGCTGCGACTCGGAGACGAGGTACGCGCAGGTGACGAGCACCGCGTCGTCCGACGGGGGCCCGGCCGGCAGGTCGGCGGCACGGGGGAAGAGGGTTGCGGGCCCGTACTGCATCGACCCGAGCACGCGTCCGTCATCGTCGCGGTAGATCGTCCCCCATGCTCCCCACTCGTCCTCGGCGCGGTCGCTCCAGCGGACCTTGTCCGCCTCCCGGTTCCCCCGGCTCTGCCACCAGACGCACGTCTGGCAGACCGAGGGCGCGGACTCGAGCGTCGCGCCGGTCAGCCCCAACAGGCGCGAGGTCACTTGCCCGCGGGCGGCGAGCCGACCCCGTCGACGACTACGTCGACGGACGACGGCGTGACGGCCGCCATCCGCTCGAGGTAGCCCTTGACGCTCTCCTGGACGGCAGCGCCGACGGCGGCGGCGCTCCGTCCCCACTCGAGCTCGACGTGCACCTGAACGGCGTACGCCCCTTCGTCACCGCTCACCGACGCCGCGCGCGTGCGCGCGAGCCCGCCCTCGGAGATCGCCGAGACGCCATCGACGTCGCGGGCCGCGTCCGCTGCGTAGCGGGCGACCACATCCGGCGAGATGAGGGCGTGCCCCTCCATCACGCCGATCGTACAACCAGCTCCGTGACCTCCGGACGCGCGAAGAACCGGAAGGGGACGAAGGTCGTGCCGATGCCCGGCGACACGTGCAGCGCGGTCGCGCCGTAGCGGTAGATGCCTTCCACGTCTCCCGCACCGAGGTGCGCGAGGCGCAGACGGCGTCCCGGGAGCGGCACGACGATCTGACCGGCGTGGAAGTGCCCGGCGAGGATCAGGTCGAACGAGCCCTCGGGAACACGCCGCACGACACCCGGGAAATGACAGAGGAGGATGCGGAGGTCGGCGGTCGGGTCGGCGCGCTCGCCCGGGCGGGACTCGTAGCGCGCGTAGGTCCGTGGATCGACTCCGACGATCTGGACGCGGCGACCGCGAACCTCGACCTCGGTCGCATCGTCGAAGAGGAGCGTCACGCCCTCGAGCCGGTCGAGCTCGTCGCCGTCGATCCGCTCCGAGAAGGGATCGCGGCTGTCGGCGAAGTCGTGGTTTCCGAGGACGACGATGCAGCCCGGCAGCTGCGTCAGCAGCCGCTCGAGCAGCGGCAGCCCGTCGCGCCGGGAGACGAGGTCGCCGGTGACGAAGACGAGGTCCGGCCGTCGCTCGACGACCCAGGCCACGGCCTCCTCCGCCGCGCGGCGGCCGCGCCCGGGAACGCCGAGATGGAGATCGGAGAGGTGCGCGATGCGGACGCCGTCGAGTTCACTCGGCGCGCTCTTCGAGCTCCACCTCGAGGACGCGCTTGCGCAGCCAGCCGGCCTCGAACCACCCCCAGGCGAGCGCCCCCACCGCGGCGACGAGCGCCGCGCCGAGGATCCATGCCAGCGCGTCTCGGCTCAGACGCGGAGCTTCTCGACCATCGGCTCGACCGAGACCACGTGCCGCTTGAACTTCAGCTCGGAGTCGTCGAGCCCGGCGGCCACGCCGATGAGCTGCGAGAGGTGGAGGATCGGCATGCGGAAGTCCCGGCCCGTCTGCTCGCGGAGCTTCGACTGCCAGGCGTCGAGTGAGAGGTGGCAGAGCGGGCACGGCGTCACCATCGCGTCGGCGCCGGCCTCGGAGGCCTGCTCGATCGGCTGGATCAGCTCACCGAGCGCGACGTCCTCGCGCGCCTGGATGATCGGGAACCCGCAGCACTTGATCTTCGCCGGATAGTCGACCGGCGTTCCACCGCACGCCTCGATGATGCGCTCGAGCGACTCGGGCTTGTCCGGGTCCTCGAAGCCGAGGAGCTTCGACGGGCGCAGGATCTGGCAGCCGTAGAAGGGCGCGATCTTGAGCCCCTTGAGTCCCTTGTGCGCCGCCTCCTTGAGCAGCTCGTAGCCGTCGCCGGCCGAGACGAGCCAGAGGAAGTGCTGGACGTCGACCGTGCCGTTGTAGGCGGGCGCGCCGACCGAGACCAGATTCTTGTTGACCCGCTCCAGCAGCGCCTCGTCGCCCTTGAGCTGGAAGTTCGCCTGCCGGAGGTTGAGCGTGCAGACGTTGCAGACGGTCATGAGCGTGTCGCAGCCCGTTTCTTCCGCGTACGCGAGGATGCGCGCGTTCAGGTGCAGGTAGTAGTCGGGCTCCGCCTCGTGGATGTCACCGGCGCCGCAGCACGTGACCCGCTCGAGCTCGATCAGCTCGATGCCCACCTTCGGGGCGAGTGCCTGCGTGGAGATGTCGAGCTCCTTCGCGGAGAGCGACGCGAGGCAGCCCTTGTAATAGGCGACGGTCTTCACGCGCCTCCCTCCTCGGCGTCGTCGTCGGAGGCGCCCGGCAGGTACGGCTTCGGGAACGAGCCCTCGCCGTACGGGTCGCGGCCGGCATCGCCGCTCTGCTCGAACTCGAGGCGCTCGAGCGCATGCTCGCCCTGGACGATCCCGAGAGCGCCGTCGCGGTCCTGCTCCTTCACGAGGTCGTAGAGCGCGCGCGCCTCGTCCACGTCCTTCGCGACATGCGGCGGGAACGGCGGCGGGACCTTCCCGTGCTTGGCCAGGCCCATCGCGAACTTCACTTCCTTCAGCGACTTGAGGACGCCCTGCGTCTTCGGCACGAGCTCGGTCTCGCGGAGCCAGCCCGTCGTCTTCGCGGAGGTGACGAACCACTTCGCGTGCTTCGCCCCCATGTCCGAGTCGATGCTCTCCTTCACCGCCTCGGCGCCGAGCTTCGCGATCGCATCGCGTGGGTCGACGCCCTTCGGGCAGCGCTCCTGGCAGAAGTAGCAGCGCGTGCAGTCCCAGATCCCGTGCTCGCTGGAGTACTCCTGGAGCCGCTCCACCTTCGACGCGTCGCGCGCGTCGCCGACGAAGCGCATGCCCTTCGCGAGCGCGGCAGGCCCGAGGAACTCCGGGTCGGACTCCATGGAGTTGCACTCGGAGACGCAGCAGCCGCACATGATGCAGAGCGCCTCCTTGTGGATCGTGTCCATCTCCTCCTGCGAGACGATGTGCTCCTTCTCGCCGGGGTCCGCGTAGCCCGGCTCGAGCCACGGGGACATCGCTCTGATCTTCCCCCAGAAGGGCTGCATGTCCGTGACGAGGTCCTTGACGATCGGCATGTTGCCCATCGCCGAGATCACGGGGACGTGGCCGGCCTGCGAGATGTCGTACATCCGCGTCTTGCACGCGAGGACGGCCGCGCCGTCCATCCGCATTCCGCACGACCCGCAGATCATCATGCGGCAGCTCTTCCGGTACGCGAGCGTGCCGTCGATCTGGTCCTTCACGATGTCGAGGCAGTCGAGCAGCGTCACCCACTCCGGCGCGTCGAACTCGTACTCCTTCAGCGCACGCTCGCCCGCGACCGGGTCGTACCGCCAGATCTTCAGCGCGACCTGCATCAGCTCAGTACTTCCTTTCCTCGGGCTGCCATTTCGTCATCGTGACCGGCTTCCAGTCGAGCCTCGGCGCGCCATCCTCCCACGTGACGACGGTGTGCCGGAGGAAGTTCTCGTCGTCCCGGTCCGGGAAGTCGTACGGGCGCGCGTGCGCGCCACGGCTCTCCTTGCGGGCGAGGCCGCAGACGACCATGCACTCGGCGAGCTCGAGCAGGAAGCCGAGCTCGAGCGCCTGCGTGAGGTCGCTGTTGAACACGTCGCCCTTGTCGTCGACCACGACCCGCTCGTAGCGCTCGCGCAGCCCGGCGACGATCTCGCCCTGCTCGACCATCTGCTCCTCGCGCCGGAAGACGCCGAAGTTGACGTGCATCGTGTGCGCGAGCTCGTCCCGGATCTTCCACGGCCGCTCGCCCTCGGAGCGGTCGAGGAGCTGCTTCACCTCGCGCTCCGCGTCGGCCTCCACCGACTCGGGCACCGTCACCGTCGTGTTCGAGAGCGCCCAGTCCGCCGCGTGCCGGCCGGCGCGCTTCCCGTACGTGATCGTCTCCATGAGCGCGTTGCCGCCGAGCCGGTTCGCCCCGTGCACGGAGACGCACGCGACCTCTCCGGCCGCGTAGAGCGCCTCGATCTCGGTGCGGCCCCAGACGTCCGTGTCCACGCCGCCCATGTGGTAGTGGGCGCCCGGCCGGACGGGAATGGGCTCGTAGATCGGGTCGACGCCGGCGAACGTCATCGAGAGCTCGCGGGTCCCGTGGAGCCGCTCGAGGATCTTCTCGGCGCCGAGGTGCCGAAGGTCGAGGAGGACGTTGCCGTCGATTCCGCGGCCCTCGTCGATCTCCGTCTGCTCCGCGCGCGAGATGACGTCGCGCGACGCGAGCTCCATCGCGTTCGGGGCGTAGCGAACGAGGAACCGCTCGCCGTCCTTGTTCAGGAGGTAGGCGCCCTCCCCGCGGCAGCCCTCGGTGATGAGCACACCCGTCGGCGCGAGCGTCGTCGGGTGGAACTGCATCATCTCCATGTCCTTCAGCGCCACGCCCGCGCGCAGCGCGAGCGACATGCCGTCGCCCGTGCAGGCGTACGCGTTCGTCGTCCCCGTGTACAGCCGCCCGGCGCCGCCCGTCGCGAGGATCACGGTCTTCGCGCCGATCACGTGCAGGCCGCCGTTCACGAGGTCCCAGGCGATGACGCCCTGGCAGCGGCCGTCCTCGAGCACGAGCTTCCAGGCGAAGAACTCCTCGTACGTCTTGATATCGCGCTTCATGACCTGCTCGTAGAGCACGTGGATGAGGACGTGGCCCGTGATGTCGGCCGCGTATGCCGTGCGGGGCTCGCCCGCGGCGCCGAAGGGGCGCTGCGCGATCCGTCCGTCGGGCGTCCGCGAGAAGACCGCGCCCCAGTGCTCGAGCTGGTAGACGTCGCCGGGCGCCTCGTCGCAGAGGATCTCGATCGCGTCCTGGTCGCCGAGGTAGTCCGAGCCCTTGACCGTGTCGTACGCGTGCTTCACGGGATCGTCCTCGGACGCGTTCCCGAGGGCGGCGTTGATCCCGCCTTCGGCCGCGCCGGAGTGGCTGCGAACCGGGTGGATCTTGGAGATCATCGCCACGTCCGCTCCGGTGTCGAAAGCCTCGATCGCGGCGCGCATTCCGGCGCAGCCGGCGCCGATGACGACCACGTCGTGGACGGCGTCCATCGCGTCGGACGCTACCTGATGAACCCGCGGGGAACGGCGCGTACCGTCGCGCCTCCGGCCACCCCTC
The DNA here is from genome assembly GCA_963793035.1 of uncultured Actinomycetes bacterium. GTDB lineage: Bacteria > Actinomycetota > Thermoleophilia > Gaiellales > Gaiellaceae > GMQP-bins7. The sequence goes on along the minus strand of CAWBYI010000007.1, from coordinate 463,653 downwards.
GAGCGAGGGCGTCGCCGGGATCTCAGCGGCGAACGAACACGGCGCGGGCGCTCGTATTGGCCGTCATCGGGACCGTGCAGGTCGGACGGCGTCCGCGGCAGGCGCCGGTCCAGTTCCTGAGCTTCCAGCCCTTCGCGGGCTGCGCCGTCAGCCGGAGCGGGGCGTACGACGGCGTCGGCGACGCGCACCGGCCCGGGCAGCGGATTCCCGCACCAGGCCCGCGGATCGAGCCCCTGCCCGAGACGCGGACGCTCAGCCGGTAGGCCGATGGTGCAAAGAGGGCAGTCGCCGCGGAGGCCTGCCCAACCGTGACGTTGCACTGGGAGACGCCGCTGCAACCACCGGACCAGCGGACGAGCTTCGCGCCTGGGCTCGGCGTCGGGGTGAGCGTCAGGCGAGTCCCGGCGTTCCACGTCGTCGCGCAACTCTGCGTGCAGTCGAGGCCCGGGACGTTCGAGGCGATCCGGCCCGGCCCCGAGATCGCGAGGGGGAACGGCGCCTGGCGGTCGAGCTGGACGAGCCACGGCGAGTCCTGGATGTCCGGCCACGAGCCGGAATGGCCGTAGTAGTCGTCGCGGCCCGGATCGAGGAGGAGACTCGTCAGGGGCGTCCCGTCGGTGAAGGGGAACATCAGGTCGCGGTCGTTGTCGCAGGTGTGCCCGTCGTCGGGCGGTGGGCAGTTGTTCGGAGCCGGGCCGGGCACCGCGCCCGTCGCATGCAGCAACTCGTGCGCCACGACCTCGGCCGCATCGACGCCTGCGCACGACTGGGCGAGGAAGACCGCGAGGCCGGTGCCGTTCGGGACCGTGCTGCCGACGCCGCAGATCCTGTTGTCGCCCACGGGACCGTCGTAGTAGACGATGTACTTCGTGAACTCGGAGCGGAAGCCGCGGGCCTCGATCGCGTCCCAGATCAGCTCGAACGGCGACTCCGGCGCCGCGAGCTGGCTCCCGGACTGCGGGAGCCGCACGAGTGAGATGTCGAGCTGGTTGCCGCACGAGAACTGCGCGAGGTCGGAGCGCGGCGCACGGGCCGGGTCCTGCCCTCGCCACCACGAGTCGATCGTCTCCCAGTCCGTCTGCATCCGGCTCGCGAAGCTCGTGAACTGGTCGGGGCCGTCGGACGGAATCGCGTAGATCCAGTGCACGGGGTTGCCTGCGACGACGTTGGGCTTCGTGTCGAGCGCGGACGGCGTTCCACACCAGGTCGCGCTCGCGCGGGCGACCCCCTCGGGCGTCGCAGCCGCGGCCGTCGTCTTCGTGACAAGCACCTGGCGCGCCGCGGAGGTCGGGTCGCCGTGCGCCCCTGCGCTTGATCCAGCGCCGACGGCGAGAGCAGCGAGAGCCGCTCCGGCCGCGATGAGGACACGGTTCGAAGATACGTTCATCTGCCGCCCTAGGGCTCGGATTGCGCGAACGACGCCAGCACCCTACGTGGACCGCGACGTCGAGAGCATGGCTCGGGCTACGGCGTCGCGGCGACGACGGTCACGAGTCCCGGCTTCCCTCTCTGGCTTACCCGTACGAACAGGGAGCGCTGGCCGCAGACGGTGGCCTTGATGCGGCGCACGCCCGCACCGGCCGCGGCACCGCGCTTGAGCATGGTCCGCCGGTTCGCGGCCATGAGCTCGACCCGATGCTCGCCTCCGCGCGGAAGCCGTGCGGTCACGGCGAGCGAGCCGTCGAGCGCCGTCGAGAGCGGGATCCACCACGTCTTGCCCTTCGCGACGGACTTGCGGAGGACGCTCTGGGTCCCGGCGGTCCACGGCTGGACGACGTCCTTCTCCGCCGCGACGAGGGCCGCTTCCGTCGGATACAGGCTCGGCGCGATGATCGGCCACGTGGCCGTCGTGATACCGGCCTTTCGCTCGTCCATCAGCCGGTACGTCTCGGCCCAGGCCTCGCCGGGATTCTGGGCGTAGTGCTCGCGCTCGTCGCCCGGGAACGCCTCGTTGCGGCCCACACGCGCGCAGATGTCCGCGGCGGATGCCCAGTTCTTCGGGCCCCAGTCGATCGCCTGCCAGGGCGAGTTCGAGCGGTAGAGCGCGATGTGGTGCCCATACTCGTGGCGGACGACCTCCTCCGGGGTCGTGCCGTCGGGCAGGGTCTCGCCGAGCGCGACCGAGCGGTTCTGCCTGTAGCACCCGAGAGCGCCGTTCCCGCACAGGAGGCGGATCTCGTCGAGCGGCGCGATGTAGGTCGTGAGCGACGAGAGCTCGGGGCCGTGCACGAGCTTCACGAGAAACTCCGCCCAGCTCTCGGGCGTCACCGCATCCGGCGCGAACGAGTCGGATACGAGCACGTTCACCGTCTCGCCCGTCGAGGTGACGATCGCACCGCCGCGCCACGCGATCGCCGCCTGCTGGAGCTTGTGCGGCTGCAGCTTCGTGATGCGGTACCCGAGCGCACGGTCAGGGCCTGGTCGCGCGAGCCGAGCGGAGTCGACCGGCGTGGTCGCGCCGACGCGGGTTCCGGAGCCCACCGCCGCGATCGCGAGAGCGGACACGAGCGCGATGACGAGTACGACGATGAACGGCCGGACGGCGCGGACCCGTGTCACCCGGCTCATATGCGCAGGCAGACCTGAACGAAGCCTGAGAAATCCGTTAAGGCGCGGTTTAGGGCGATTCACGCGCGAGGCCCGGACGCGACGACCGCGTCACCGACCTCGTCCGCGAAGCGCACGAAGTTCTGACGGAACATCTGCGCGAGCTCGGCCGCCTTGCGGTCGTACGCCTCCGGGTCGCGCCACGTCGAGCGCGGATCGAGCAGCGCGCCGTCGACGCCCCTGACCTCCACCGGCACCTCGAATCCGAAGGTCGCGTCGGTCCGGTACTCGACGTCGTCGAGCTCGCCCGAGAGCGCGGCGTGCAGCAGCGCTCGCGTCGCCTGGATCGGCATACGGCTCCCTTCGCCGAACGGGCCGCCGGTCCAGCCGGTGTTCACGAGCCAGACCGAGGCGCCGTGGCCGTCGAGCTTCGCGCCCAGCATCCGCGCGTAGACCGCAGGAGCCTGCGGCAGGAACGGCGCGCCGAAGCAGGCGGAGAAGGTCGGCTGCGGCTCGCTGATGCCGATCTCGGTGCCGGCGAGCTTCGCGGTGAAGCCCGAGAGGAACCAGTAGAGCGCCTGGTCGCGCGTCAGTCGCGCGATCGGCGGCAGGATCCCGAAGGCGTCGGCCGTGAGGAACACGACCGACCGCGGATGCCCGGCGCGCTTCGTCGGCAGCGCGTTCGCGATCTGCTCGAGCTTGTACGCGCCGCGCGTGTTCTCGGTCTTCGTGTCGTCGTCGAGATCGAGCACGCCCTGCTCGTCGACGACGACGTTCTCGAGGACGGTCCCGAACGTGTGCGTCGTCCGGTAGATCTCGGGCTCCGCCTCCGCCGAGAGCCGAATGACCTTCGCGTAGCACCCGCCCTCGATGTTGAAGATGCCGTCGTCGCCCCAGCCGTGCTCGTCGTCGCCGATGAGGTGCCTGGACGGGTCCGCTGAGAGCGTCGTCTTCCCCGTGCCGGAGAGCCCGAAGAAGATCGCGACGCTGTCGTGGTCGTCGACGTTCGCCGAGCAGTGCATCGGGAGGACTCCCTCGAGAGGAAGCCGGTCGTTCATGAGCGAGAAGATCGACTTCTTGATCTCGCCGGCGTAGAACGTCCCGCCGATCACGACCTCGGAGCGGGTCGGATGCAGGACGACGAACGTCTCCGTCCGCGTCCCGTCCTCGTCGGGGTCGGCGCCGACCGAGGGCGCGTGCAGAACGAGCGCATCCGGCTCGATCCGCTCGAGCTCCTCCTCGGTCGGGTCGATGAAGAGCGTCTTCGCGAAGAGCGCGTGCCAGGGGCTCTCCGTCACGATGCGAACGGCGATCCGGTGTGCCGGGTCGGCGCCCGCGAACGCGTCCACGACGTAGACGTCGTCCTCGCCGAGCCGCGTCGTGACCTTCTCGCGGAGCCCCTCGAAGTGCTCCTCGGAGATCGGCGCGTTCACCTCTCCCCACGCGATCCGGTGTTCGCAACCCGGCTCGTGCACGATGAACTTGTCCTTGGGCGAACGGCCCGTATGCACGCCCGTGTCGACGACGAGCGGACCGCCCTCCGCGAGCTGCCCATCGCCGCGCTCGAGCGCGTGCATGTACAGCTGCGAGACGGTCGGGTGCCAGTGCACCTCGCCGGTCGGCTCGATGCCGTGCCCCGCCAGCGAGCCCCGGCCCGGAACCGTCGCGATCACGAGATCGTCTTCATCCGATTTGCGTCCCCGATACCCCGAGACCGCCTAATGCTACGCGCGCTCGCCCCGCACCGACGCCGCTACGTCGCATCCGCCGCAGCGGCGAGGGGCGGCTCGATGACGTCCTCCCGCGCCGCAAGCGTCGCGAAGCGGCCACCGCGCGCGATGAGCTCGTCATACGTGCCAACCTCCACGACGCGGCCGCGTTCGAGCACCACGATCTGGTCGGCGTCCTCGACGGTCGAGAGCCGGTGCGCGATGGCGATCGTCGTGCGTCCCTCCGAGAGGCGCTCGAGCGCCTCCTGCACGAGGCGCTCGGTCTGCGTGTCGAGCGACGACGTCGCCTCGTCGAGCACGAGGACCGGCGGGTTGCGGAGGATCGTGCGCGCGATCGCGATGCGCTGCTTCTCGCCGCCGGAGAAGCGGTAGCCGCGCTCGCCGACGATCGTGTCGTAGCCTTCGGGGAGGCCGGCGACGAGGTCGTGGATCTGCGCTGCACGGGCCGCGTCCTCGATCTCCTCGTCCGACGCGTCCGGCTTCGCGAAGCGGAGGTTCTCGCGCACGGACGCGTGGAAGAGGTAGGTCTCCTGAGAGACGACGCCGACCGTCGCGGCGAGCGACTCGAAGGTGAGATCGCGCACGTCCACGCCGTCGATCGAGACGCTTCCCTCGGTCGCATCGTAGAGCCGGGCGACGAGGTACGCGCACGTCGTCTTCCCTGAGCCAGTCTCGCCTACGAGAGCCGTCTTCGTGCCGGGCGCGACCGCGAACGACACGTCCTGGAGCGTCCACGGGCCGTGCTCGTACCGGAACCAGACGGAGTCGAGGCGAGCCTCCCCCCGAGGCCGCTCGAGCGCGCGGTCGCCCGCGACGATGTCGACCTCGTGGTCGAGGTATTCGAAGATCCGGTCGAAGAGCGCGAGCGAGCTGTGCACCTCGACCTGCACGCCGAGCAGGCTGCCGATCGGCCAGAAGAGCCGGGTCTGGAGCGTCGTGAACGCAACGAGCGTTCCGATCGTGATCGTCTCGCTTCCCTGGGCGATCATGAAGCCCGCGAACCAGTAGACGAGTGCGGGCATGACCGCGAACGAGGTCTGGATCGCGGCCATCATCCAGCGGCCGGTCATCCGGCTGCGGACCTCGAGGTCGGCCAGGCGGCTCGACTCGCGCGCGAAGCGCTCGGCGAGGTCTTCGGTGCGGCCCATCGTCTTCCCGAGCAGGATCCCCGACACCGAGAGCGACTCCTGCACGATCGAGGAGACGTCTGCGAGCGACGCCTGGCGCTCGGCCGTGACCTTCTTACGCTGCTCGCCGACGCGCTTCGTCAGCCACACGAAGAGCGGGAGCAGCGCGAGCGAGAACGCGGCCAGCCGCCAGTCGAGGAGCACCATCGCTACGACTGTCGCGAGCACGGTCGTGACATTCGCGAGCACCGAGGTCGCGGTCGAGGTGACGACGGTCTCGATGCCGCCGATGTCGTTCGCGATACGGCTCTGCACCTCGCCCGTGCGCGTCCTCGTGAAGAAGGCGAGCGAGAGGCGCTGGAGGTGGCGGTACACCTGCGTGCGCAGGTCGTGCATCACGCTCTGTCCGACCTGGTTCGAGAGAAGCGTCTGCCAGACGCCGATCACGCCCGTCGCGATCGGGATCGCGACCATCCCTGCCACGAGCACGGTCAGCAGGCCGACGTTCTCGTCCGGTATCGCCACGTCGAGCACCTCGCGCAGCAGGAACGGCGACACGACGCCGAGCGCCGCAGAGAAGACGATGAGCCCGGAAACGCCGGCGAGCCGCCTGCGGTAGGGACGGAACAGCCGGACGATCCTGTGGAAGTTCCGGCGACGGACGGCCGGGTCCGCCGGCCGCTCCGGCAGGTCGTCGCTGGTGAAGCTGCCGAATCGGCGTCCTGGCACGTTCTAAGGGTACGGCGGAGGTGGCAGGCGACCGGCGGCGCGCGGCGAAGTCGGGCGAGTGGACACCCGGGCCGCCATCGACCGCTTCCTCGAGCACGGCGGGCACTCGCCGGCCACGCGCCGCGCGTACGGATCCGACCTGCGCTCGTTCGCGAGCTGGCTCGAGCGCTCGGGCCTCGACCTCGACGGCGTGGACACACGCGTCCTCGCCGACTACGTCGCCGAGCTGGGTCGAGGTAGAGAGCGCCTCGCGCCGGCGTCGATCGCCCGGCGACTGGCGTCGATCCGCGCCTGCCTGCGCTACACGTTCGGCGCGGCCCGCGTCCCGGACGCCTCGCTCGCGCCCTCCCGCTCTCGCCGGCTGCCGGACGCGCCGAAGGAGGACGAGATCGCGGCGCTGCTCGAGCTCGTCGAGGGCGACACGCCGCTCGCGCTCCGCAACCGTGCCCTGCTCGAGCTCCTGTACTCGGGCGGCCTGCGCAGCGCCGAGGTGGTCGGGCTCGACCTCGTGGACGTGGACTTCGAGCGCGAGGCGGTCCACGTGCACGGGAAGGGCGGGAAGGAACGCGTGGTGCCTCTCGGCGAGGAGGCCGCCCACCATGTGGCCCGGTACCTCGGGGAGGGACGGCCGCAGCTGGCGAGCGGCGCGAACGACGCTCTCTTCCTCTCGGCCCGCGGACGCCGTCTCGACACGAGCACGGTCCGGCGCCTCCTCCGCAACCCCCACCGCTTGCGCCACGCCTTTGCGACGCACCTCCTCGAAGGGGGCGCCGATCTCCGCACGATCCAGGAGCTCCTCGGCCACTCCTCGCTCTCGACGACGCAGATCTACAGCCACGTGGATGCGCGCCGCCTGCGGCGCGTCTACGACCGCTCGCACCCGCGCTCGTAGCGGTCGCCGGGAGGAGGCGGGGGCGGACCGTTGAATCCGGTTCCGCCGTGTCCGCAGCCGACCACGACGTCGAGCGCTTCCTCCTCTTCCTCGCCGCGCGACGCTCGCCGCGCACCGTCGATGCATACCGGCGCGACCTCGCCGCGCTCGGCGCCTTCCGGGATGGCCCCGTCGCGGACGCGACCGTCGACGAGCTGGAGCGCTGGGTGGCCGAGATGCGGGCCGCTGGACTCGCCGCGTCCACGATCGCGCGGCGGACGTCCGCGGCGAGGGCGTACTTTCGCCACCTTGGCCTCATCGGCGCGCGCGACGACAACCCGGCGGCCGCGCTCGTCCTCCCGAAGCGCCCGCGGCGTCTGCCTCGCGCGCTCTCGCCGGGCGAGACCGAGCGCCTGATCGACGCGGCGACGGGCTCGTCGCCCCGCACGCTGCGCGACCGAGCGCTGGTGGAGCTCCTGTACGGCGCGGGGCTACGCGTGTCCGAGGCGGTCGGCCTCGAGAAGGGAGCGGTCGACCTCGACGCGCGCATCGTCCGTGCGCTCGGCAAGGGCGGGAAGGAACGTCTCGTTCCGCTCGGCCGACCGGCGGCGGAAGCCGTCCGGCGCTATCTTGCGCTCGGCCGGCCGCACCTCGACCGCCGCTACCGGCCCGAGCTCTTCCTGAACGCCCGCGGCGGGCCGCTGACGCGAGCGGGCGCGTTCCTCATCCTGCGAAAGCTCGCGGAGAAAGCGGGTCTCGAGCCCACGCGGGTCCACCCCCACCTCCTTCGCCACTCGTTCGCGACGCACCTCCTCGAAGGCGGCGCCGACCTCCGGAGCGTCCAGGAGATGCTCGGCCACGCCGATCTCGGCACGACCGAGCGCTACACCCACATCTCGGACCGCCGGAGACGCGAGGTCTACTTCCGCGCTCACCCTCACGCGCGGAGGAAGACCTCGCGTCCCGAGTCCGCTAGCTAGCTCGGTATCTCGTTCTCCGTTGCCGAGGGATCGGGATCGATCCCGAGGTCGAAGTACGCCGTGTCGACCTCGCTGCCGCCGTTGATGCTCGTGTCGGCCTGGTCGTCCTCGGCGTGCATGGTGTCATTGCCCGTCGCGCCGAGGAACTCGTCCGCGCCCGGGCCGCCGGTCATCGTGTCGTTGCCGCCCTGACCGAGCAGGACGTCGTTGCCGGCACCGCCGTTGATCGTATCGTCGCCGTTCTGGCCCTCGATCTGCTCGTTCCCGGCGCCGCCGTTCAGCTCATCGTTGCCCGAGCCGCCCTGGATCAGGCCGCCGTCGTTCCCGTTGATGATCACGGCCTTGCCGAGGTAGATCGTCCCCGACCCGAAGCCGCCCTTGGCGCTGAGCGTGTTCACGCCGCTCCCGCCGTAGATCGTCACCTCGCTCGGAGCCTGGGCGTACGAGATGTCGCGGTCGTTGTCGGCGTTGAGGTTCACGCCGCTCTGACCGAGGCGGATCGTGTCGTCGCCCGACGTTCCCGGCGACCGTGAGCTCGTCCGTCGTGTCGCCGAGCGTTCACGTTGATCTCGATCTCCGAGATGCCCGGCGCGGCCTCGGCGGTCACGCCCGGAGCGAACTCGCCGCCGAGCATGCTGACCACGAGGTCCTCGACCGTTCCGACGTGGCCGGCGACGGTGATCGTGTCGGTGTTCGTCGTGGTCGCAGCGCCGCACGGAGCTCCACCGAACCAGATCGCGCCCGAGCTGACCTCCAGCGTCGCCGAGGAGCCAGCGGCCATCGTGACCGCGGCCGTCCGGGTGACGGCGTTGAACGTGCACGTCCCGTCCGGTGGCGGAGGCGGAGGCGGAGGCGGCGGCGGAGGCGGAGGCGGAGGCGGAGGAGGCGGAGGTGGCGGAGGAGGCGGAGGTGGCGGAGGTGGCGGAGGTGGCGGAGGCGGAGGCGGCGGTGCGCCGTCGCCGATCACGTTCTCCACGCCCACCGTGGCCGGATCGACGCCCGTGTCCACATAGGCCGTGTCGACGCCCGAGCCGCCCGCGATCGACAGGTCCGCCTCGTCGTCCTGCGCGCGAACCGTGTCGTTGTCGCCGGACCCGTTCATCGAGTCCTGCCCCGAGCCGCCGGTGATGTCGTCCAGTCCGTTGCCACCGGAGATCGTGTCGTTGCCACCGGCGCCGTCGATCGTGTCGTTGCCGTCGTTGCCGTTGATCGTGTCGGCCGACGCGCCGCCGTGGAGCTCGTCCCCGCCGGCGCCGCCGTCGAGGACGTTGCCCGGGTCGTCCCCGGCACGGAAGATCACCTTGCCGCTGTAGATCAACCCAGTCCCCGAGCCACCCTTGGCCCAGAGGACGTTTGCCCCGCCGAGCCCGAACACCTCGACCTGGGCGGGCAGCGGAGCGAAGGTGACGTCGAGGTCGGTGTCCGCGTTCAGGCCGAGGCCGTTCTGGCCCATGCGGATCGTGTCGTTGCCCGTCGTGCCGTGGACGACGACGACATCGTTGGCGTCGCCGAGCGCTGTCGTGAGCTCGATGTCCGAGATGCCGGTCGTCTCGGCCGTCGCGCCCGGAACGAACGCTCCGCCGGACATGTCGAGGTCGAGCGTCTCGACGGTGCCCGCGTTGCCGGCGATGCTGATCGTGTCCGTGTTCGTCGTCGTCGCGGCGCCACACGCCGTTCCGCCGAACCAGATCTCGCTACCGGAGACGTTGAGCGTCGCCGAGCCGCCGTTGGCGACCGTCGCCGTCGCCGTCCGCGTGGTGGCGTTGTAGACGCACCCGCCCGGAGGTGGCGGCGGCGGAGGCGGAGGTGGCGGAGGCGGAGGCGGAGGTGGCGGAGGCGGAGGTGGCGGAGGCGGAGGTGGCGGAGGCGGAGGCGGAGGCGGCGGAGGCGGAGGAGGCGGAGGTGGCGGCGGCGCGCCGTCGCCGATCACGTTCTCCGTGGCCACCGGGTTCGCGTCCAGGCCGGTGTCGATGTAGGCCGTGTCCGACGCCCTGCGCCGCCGCTGAACTGCGTGTCCGCCTCGTCGTCCTGGCCGCGCATGATGTCGTCGCCGCTCGACCCGGCGAACGTGTCGATGCCGGGACCGCCCGTCCCATCGTCGTTCCCGTCGCCGAGGGCGAGCGAGTCGTTGCCCGGCCCGCCGTCGATGAAGTCGTTCTGCTCCTGGCCCTGGATGTCGTCGTTGCCGGGGCCGCCGTAGATCTCGTCCGGATCGGAGCTGCCGCGCAGGAGGACGTCGTTCCCCTCGTCGCCCCACAGCTTGATCGGACCGAGGAAGTGGAGGCCGGCGCCGCCCTGGCCGCGACCGTTGAAGTAGTCGTCGCCGCCGAGCATGTGCCCTTCGATGTGGAAGATCCCCGGCGAGAAGGTGACGTCGACGTCGCCGTCATTGTTGAGGGACATGCCGAGCTGGCCTGGGGCAATCCGGTCGGCGTTCTCCGTCCCGTACACGACGACCGTGTCCGCGAAGTCGCCGAGCACCGTGTCGATCTCGATCTCGGGGATATTGAACTCGGCCGACGCGCCCGGGGCGAAGAGCCCGCCGCGGTGGTCGAGGATCAGCGTCTCGGCGGTCCCGCCGTTCCCGCTGACCGAGATCAGGTCGGTGTTCGTCGTGGTCGCCCCGCCGCATGCAGCCGCCGGATCGCCGAAGTGGATCTCGGTCGCCGACGACGACGAGCGTCGCCGTCTCACCCGGGTTGATCGACGCGGTCAACGTCCTCGTGCCGCTGTCGTAGGAGCACGTCCCCGCCGCGGTGGCGGGTGACACCAGCAGTGCAGCGCCGAGCGCTGCGGCTGTTACCGCGAGTCCTGCGGCGGCATGCAACCGCCTTCGACCACGAACGACCATCCCCATCCCCCTTTATCCCCGGAATCACGACCGCAAGAAGGGCCAGAACCCATCAGGGCGCCGACCCACGTCGCAGGATAGTGCCAGAAAAACCGGCGACAACCCCTGATTCGAGGGATGAACTTAACGTGGATCGCCGATTTCGAGCACCGCGCGGGTCTGCTCCTCGCGATACTCCCGCAGCCGGCTCTCGAGCGCTTCGTCCGAGCACGCAAGGATCGCGGCGGCGAGCAAGGCGGCATTCACGGCCCCGGCGCGCCCGATGGCCAGGGTCGCGACCGGGATCCCGGCGGGCATCTGCACGGTCGAGAGAAGCGAGTCGAACCCTGCGAGCGCGCTGCCCATCGGCACTCCGAGCACCGGCCGGATCGTCTTCGACGCGACGACTCCCGCGAGATGTGCCGCGCCGCCCGCGGCGGCGATGAAGACCTGCGCCCCGCGCTCCTCCACGTCCGCGATGAACTCCTCGAGCGCGTCCGGCGTCCGGTGCGCCGAGAGGACGCGGACGTCGTGCGGGATCTCGAGCTTCGCGAGCGTCTGAACCGCGTGCTCCATCGTCTCCCAGTCGGACTTCGAGCCCATGACCACGGCGACCTGCACGCTCACTTGGACCGCTCCTTCTTCCTCAGCGCAGTCCCGACGACGCGCGCGGTCTTCCGCAGCTCGGCGTCCTCCTCGTCCGACTCCGCGATGCCCTCGAGCAGCTGGACGGTGTCGCGGGTCGCGGTGCCGTTCTTCAGGCAGATCACGGCGAGCCGGCGCACGGCGACGTTCGGGTCACGCGCGACGAGCTCGTGCAGGAGGTACCGGAACGAGTTCACGTCGCCCGGGTGGTCCCGGGAGAGGCCTTCGAGCGCGATGAGCGCCGATCCGCGCGCGGCCGGGCTCTCGTCCTCGAGCCCGCGGCGCAGCAGCTCGAGCTTCTGGCGGAACCTGAACTGCGCGATCGCGCGGTACGCCTGCGCCCGCGTGCGGTAGTCGGCGTCCCGCGCGGCTGCCTCGAGCTCGTCGTCCCACTGGGCGCGAAGCGAGGCGAGCGTGCTCTGGTCGCCGGCCTGGGCGAGGGCGTCTGCCTCGGCCGCCGCCTCGGCGAGGTTCATACGGAGTCGAGCGAGCGGGCGTCTGGGCCGACGTAACGGGCCGCGGGCCGGATGAGCCGCCCGACGCGCTTCTGCTCGAGAATGTGCGCCGACCACCCGGCCACCCTGGCGCACGCGAACATCGCCGGCGTGAGCTTCGCCGGGATGCCCGCGACGTCGAGCACGACGGCCGCCCAGTACTCGACGTTCGTGGCGAGAACTCGCTCCGGATGGCGCCGGCCCAGCTCGGCGAGCGCGGCGGACTCGAGTGCCTTCGCGGTCTCCACGCGGGGCGAGCCGAGCTCCTCCGCCGTGCGTGCGAGAAGGCGCGCCCGTGGGTCCTCCGCGCGGTACACCCGGTGGCCGAAGCCCATGATCCGGTCGCCGCGGTCCAGGAGGTCGGCGACCCACTTCTCCGGGTCTTCCGTCCCGGCAACCTCGTCGATCATCGGAATGACGTGTGCCGGCGCGCCGCCGTGCAGCGGGCCCGAGAGCGAGCCGATCGCCGCCGACATCGCCGCGCCCGCGTCTGCGCCGGTAGAGGCGGCGATGCGCGCGGTGAATGTCGAGGCGTTGAGGCCGTGCTCGGCCGTGCAGATCCAGTAGGTGTCGATCGCCTTCACGTGGGCCGGGTCCGCCTCGCCGCGCCAGCGCAGCAGGAACTTCTCCGCTGCTGTCGCGCCACGGGCGACCACGTCGTCCGGGATCGGCTCCTCGTTGCCGTCGGCGACGCGCGCGGAGCGGGCGACGATGGCCATGACCTGGGCGGAGAGCCGCCCGAGGTCCTGGCGCGCCTCCTCGTCCGTCGCGTCGACGAGCTTCTTCAGCCCCCAGACGCCGGACAACCGCGCGATCTCCGCCTGCGCATCGGCGGGCGCGTTCCCCGTGAGGCTCCGGCGGCTCGTACGGCTCCGGCTCGGGCATGCCCGGCTCGAGGCTCTCGTCCACGAGCAGCCCCCAGACCTTCTCGTACGGCACACGCCCGACGAGCTCCTCGATGTCGACGCCGCGATAGCGGAGCGCGCCGCCCTCGCGATCAGGCTCCGCAATCTCGGTCTCGACGGCGACGACGCCTTCGAGCCCGGCCCTGAATTCGGTCGTCTCGCTCATCGGCGACGGACGCTACCTGACAGGGGATTCGCCCGTGCACAGGTACGATCCCCCGCGCTCATGGCCCATCGCGTCACGCTGATTCCCGGAGACGGGACGGGCCCGGAGCTGACCGAGGCCGCCCGGCGAGTTCTCGAGGCGACGGGCGTGGAGTTCGACTGGGACGTCCGCCAGGCGGGCGTCGACGTGATGGAGGAAGCGGGCACGCCGCTCCCGGACGAGACCCTCGAGTCGATCAAGCAGAACGGCATCGCCCTCAAGGGACCGATCACGACGCCGATCGGGACGGGCTTCCGCTCCGTGAACGTCGCCCTCCGGCACGAGCTCGAGCTCTACGCGTGCGTGCGCCCGTGCAAGTCGTACCCCGGCGTCCGCTCGCGGTACGACGGCGTCGACATCGTCGTCGTCCGCGAGAACACGGAGGACCTGTACGCGGGCATCGAGTACGAGGCCGGGAGCGACACGGCGGAGGACGTCATCGCGCACCTGAACGGGCTCCAGGCGAAGCAGATCGCGCCCGGATCGGGCATCTCCGTGAAGCCGATCAGCGCAGACGCGTCGCGGCGCATCATCCGCTTCGCCTTCGACTACGCGCGCGCCAACGGGCGGCGCGAGGTCGCGGGCATCACGAAGGCGAACATCATGAAGTACACGGACGGGCTCTTCCTGGCGATCTTCCGGGAGGTCGCGGCCGAGTACCCGGAGATCGCGTCCCGCGAGGTGCTCGTGGACGCCCTCTGCATGGGCCTCGTCCAGCGCCCCGAGGAGTACGACGTGCTCGTTCTCCCGAACCTCTACGGCGACATCGTGAGCGACATCACCGCCGGGCTCGTCGGCGGCCTCGGCCTCGCGCCCGGGGCGAACATCGGCGCGGAGGCGTCGGTGTTCGAGGCGACCCACGGCTCGGCTCCGCGCTACAAGGGCCTGAACAAGGCAAATCCGACGGCGATGATCCTGTCGGGCAAGCTCATGCTCGACCACCTGGAGGAGCGCGACGCGGCGCGACGCCTCGAGCAGGCCGTCGCAGCGGTGATCGCGGAGGGAGAGAAGGTCACGTACGACCTGAAGCCGACGCGCGACGACCCGACGGCGGTCGGCACGTCGGAGTACGCAGACGCCATCATTTACAAGCTCGCCGAGGGCGAGCCGGGCTAGGAGAAGGAGCGACGATGCGGACGAAGGTGACGGTGGTGGGCGCCGGGAACGTCGGGGCGACGTGCGCACAGGAGATCGCCCGGCGCGACTACGCGGACGTCGTCCTCGTCGACATCATCCCCAACTTCCCGCAGGGGAAGGCGCTCGACATGAACCAGGCGGGCTCGGTGCTCGACTACGAGCCTCGCATCGTGGGCACGAACGGCTACGACGAGACCGCGGACTCCGAGGTCGTCGTCATCACGGCAGGCAGGCCGCGCGCCCCCGGCATGAGCCGGGACGACCTCGTCTCGACGAACGAGGCGATCGTCACGGCGGTGACGAAGGAGGCAGTGAAGCGGTCGCCGAAGGCTGTCCTCGTCATCGTCTCGAACCCGCTGGATGCGATGTGCCACGTGGCGCGCGCCGTCTCGCGCTTCCCCAAGCATCGCGTCGTCGGAATGGCCGGGATCCTCGATACCGCCCGTTTCTCGGCCTTCATCGCGCAGGAGCTCGAGGTGTCGATCCGCGACGTGACGGCCATGGTGCTCGGCGGCCACGGCGATCAGATGGTGCCGGTCGTCTCGGCGACGACCGTCGGCGGCCTCCCGCTCGCCGAGCTCGTGTCGAAGCCGAGGATCGCGAAGCTCGTGAAGCGGACGCGGCTCGGAGGAGGAGAGCTCGTGAACCTGCTCGGCACGTCCGCGTGGTATGCGCCCGGGGCAGCCGCCGCGCAGATGGTGGACGCAATCTGCCTCGACCAGAAGCGCGTACTCCCCTGCACGGCGTACCTCGAGGGCGAGTACGGGATCCGCGGGCTCTACATGGGCGTCCCGGTGAAGCTCGGCGCCGGGGGCGTGGAGGAGATCATGCGGCTGAAGCTGACGACGGACGAGAAGAAGATGCTTCGCGAGTCGGCCGCGGCCGTGCGCGAGGTCGTGTCCATCCTCAAGAGGTCGTAGGCGGGCTTCCGCCGGGACGCGATGGACCTCGAGCTGACCGGTCGCACCGCCGTCGTCTGCGGCGGCTCGGAAGGCATCGGACTCGGCATCGCCGAGGCGCTGGCAGAGGAAGGCGCGAACCTCGTCCTCTTCGCGCGCCGGCCAGACGTCCTCGAGCGCGAGGCGGGGCGCCTGGGCGCGACCGCCGTCGCGGGGGACGTCAGCGTCGCGGGCGACCTCGAACGGCTCGTCCAGACCGCGGTCGACGCCCACGGCGGCATCGACATCGTCGTCAACAACTCGGGCGGCCCGCCGCGAACGACGGCGCTCGAGATGAACGAGGAGAACACCCTGAAAGCGGTGAACCTGCTCCTCGTGTCGGCCGTGCGGCTCACCTCGCTCTCCCTCCCGTACCTGGAGCAGAGCAAGGCTGGGCGCATCGTGAACGTCACCTCGAGCACGGTTCGGGAGCCCGTGGACAACCTCGCGCTCTCGAACGCGATCAGGCCGGGCGTCGTCGGCTGGGCGAAGACGCTCGCCCGCGAGCTCGGCCCGCAGGGGATCACCGTGAACTCGATCGCCCCGGGGCGGATCGACACGGCGCGCGTTCGCGAGGTGTACCCGGACGGGCCGACCGAGGCCGACCTTGCCACCATCCCGCTCCGCCGGCTCGGCACGCCCCGCGAGATCGGCGACCTCGTCGCATTCCTCTGCTCGGACCGGGCCGCCTACATCAGCGGCACCGTCATCCCGGTCGACGGCGGGCTCCTCCGCAGCCTCTAGTGCGCTTCCGCGTCATCGCCGTCCTGCTCGTCCTGCTGGTCGTGGCGACGGGCGCGCTCTACACGTTCCCGGCGAGCGACTTCATCTTCACGCCCGGCAACGCGAACCCGCTGGCGAAGAAGGTCCGCGTCGAGGGCGCGATGCCCGCGCCGGGAGACGTCTACTACGTCGACGTCTTCGTCCGGCGCGAGACGTGGCTCGAGCGGCTCCTGCCGTTCACGAAGCCCGAGGGCTCGGACGTGTACCCCGAGCACGCGCTGCTTCCGTCCGGCACGTCCGAGGCGGAGCGCGATCGCCAGAACGCGATCGACATGCAGGAGTCCGAGAAGATCGCGTCGGCGGTGGCCCTGAAGGCGCTCGGTTACGACGTCAAGATCGAGCCCGTCGGACTGCGGGTCGCGACGGTCTTCTCCGATGGACCGGCGGCGGGCAGGCTGAAGCCGTACGACACCATCGTCGCGGTCGACGGCAAGCGCGTCCTGACGACCGACCAGCTCCGGGCCGAAATCGGGAAGCGGAAGCCGGGCGAGTCGGTCGAGCTCACGGTCGAGCGCAACGGCAAGACCGTCGACGTCACCGTCACGACGATCGCGAGCCCCGAAAGCCCGCCCCGCCCGATCGTGGGAATCGAGGTGGGCCAGAAGGCGAACATCGAGCTCCCGATCGAGGTGGACATCGACCTCGGCGACGTCGGCGGCCCCTCGGCGGGTCTCCCCTTCGCGCTCGAGATCGCGCGGATGCTCGGCAAGGACGTCGCGCGCGGCTGCGAGGTGGCGGCGACGGGAGAGATCGCGCTCGACGGCAGCGTCCTGCCGATCGGCGGCGTGAAGCAAAAGACGTTCGGCGCGCGGCGTACGGGTGTGGATGTCCTCCTCGTCCCCGCGGGGGACAACGCGAAAGATGCCCGCAAGTACGCGGGCGACCTGCCGATCATCCCTGTGAACAGTTATCAACAGGCGTTGCGGAAGCTGGCAACTGCCGACCTGAATTGCTGAGTTTGCAGGGATTTATTCCAGTCTGAAAACAGGCGCAATTTGCGGCCGATTCCTGGCGCGCGCACTTGTCCGCTCGCTGTCGCCTCGCGAGAATGCGGCCTGCCGATGGGACGCGACCGCCGCCGACACCACCGTTGAAGCGCTCGAAGGCGACCTGCGACGACTGCTTCTTCCGGCGGGCCGGCCTGTGCGCGATCCCGGGGAACGCGCCCTGTCCGACGTTTCGTGCGGCGTCGGGCGGCACGCTCTCGCCGCCGCCCCAGCCCCGCCTCGTCCCGCGCCAGGCGGCGGGCGTCGCGGTTGCGCCAGCAGCGGCCTAAGATCCCCGCGTGGAAGCAAGCCAGTCGCCGCCGAAGCGCGACACGCCGTGGACGATGATCCTCGTCGGGATCCTCGCCCTCTATGCGGTGATCGTCGCGCTCCTGAACTCCGAGAAGGTGAAGATCGACTTCCTCTTCTTCTCGGCGAGCGTCCGCCTGCTCATCCTGATCTTCCTCTGCCTGGGCGTCGGATTCGTCGTCGGCCTCTTCTTCGACCGCTACCGCCGGCGCGGGAAGACCGCCTAGCCCTCGTCCAACGCAGGGTGACGGCTAGACCGTCGCGCCCAGCAGGCTGCCGAGCCGCTCGATGCCTTCCCTGATCCGCTCGGGAGGCTCGTAGCTGAAGGCGAGGCGGGCGGAGCTCGCCCCGAGCTCCGACCCCCGCGGGAAGAAGTCGGTCCCGGGCACGAACGCCACTGCCTCGTCGTCGGCGCGCCGCGCGAGGTCAGCCACGTCGCCGCCGTCGCCGAGATCGAGCCAGAGGAAGTACCCGCCTTCTGGCCGGCTCCACGAGGCGCCCTCGGGGAACGCGGCCTCGAGCGCCTCCAGCATCGCGTCACGCCTCGCGCGCAGGCCCTCGCGCACGCGCTCGAGGTTCGGCCCGAAGCGTCCCTGGTCGATGAACTCGGAGATCGTCGCCTGTGTGAAGAAGGGCGGGGAGATATACGTCGAGTTCGCGCGCTCCTCGAAGGCGGCCGAGTCTGCGGCCGGCAGCACGAAGTACCCGGTGCGGAGGCCGGGCGCGACCGTCTTCGAGAAGGACGACGTGTACGTGACGAGCTCGCCGCCCTCGAGCTCGTGCAGCGTCGGCGGCGCGTCGCCCTCGTAGCGGACGAGCCCGTAGGGATCGTCCTCGAGGACGGGCAGCCCGTGCCTGCCGGCGATCTCCGCGATGCGGCGACGGCGCTCCGCGCTGAGCGTGCGTCCGCTCGGGTTCTGGAAGGTGGGGATCGTGTACAGGAACGAGGGTGCGTCTTGCCGCGAGTCGAGGTCGTGCTCGAGCGCGTCGGGATCGAGGCCCTCGTCGTCCATGGCGAGCGGGACGATCTCGGCTCCCTCGCGTGCAAGGACTTTCAGCGGGCGGTCGTAGCTCGGCGCCTCCACGAGGACACGCCCAGGCCGTCGCTCGAGGAGCTCTGCCGCGTACAGCACGAATCCGAGCAGCCCACCCACCGTGAGCACGACGCGCTCCGGGCCGACGCCGTGGCGCTCGCCGACCCATGCCCGAAGGGGTCCGTACCCGCCTCCAGGCCCGTACGAGAAGACCGCTGCGCCCTCACGCAGGGCGACCGCGTGCGCGCAGTCCGCGAGCTCCGCGGCCGGGATGAGATCCGGGGACGGGGCGCCCCGCGCGAACGAGATCGGCGTCACGCTTCGAGCCTACAGGCGCCGGGAGCCGTCGCTTGCACCGACGCGTCGGGAGGCTGCCCCTTTCGGCCGAAGCCGCGTGCGTTCACACTGTTGACGTGGGGTATGTGGAGCCACTCCGCTCGTCCGAGCGCGGACAGATGGCCGGCGCACGCGAAGAGCGGCGATTCCTCTACTGGCTGACCCGCCCGGTTGTCATCGCGGCCATTGCATCGGCGGCGGTGACCGCGATCGTCGTGCTCGTCCCGCCCCTCCACTTCGCGTACGAGCTACCCGAGCTCCACGTAGCCATCGAGACGGCCGCCGCGCTGATCGGGCTCCTCGCGGCGTACCTCGTCTTCGGCCGCTACCGCAGGAGCCGGACCCTCGCCGACTTCGCGCTCTGTTACTCGCTGGGACTGCTCGCGGTCTCGAACCTCGTCTTTGCGGTCGCTCCCGCAATCGTCAACAGCCAGCCGGACCGGTTCGGGACCTGGGCGAGGATCTGCGGTGCGCTGCTCGGATCGGCCGTTCTCGCGTTCGCCGCCTTCGCCCCGCCCCGCCGCATCCGCGTCGGACGCCGTCGCCTGCTCGCGGCGATGCTCTCGATCCCTGCGGTGCTGCTCCTTGTTGCCGCGCTCGTGGTCGCCCTGGGCTCGCGCCTACCCGCGGGCGTCGAGCTCGCTCCGATGTCGGCGGACGCGAGCCGGCCTCACCTCGACGGCAACATCGCGGTCCTCGCGGCGCAACTCGTGGGCATGGGGCTATTGGTGCTCGCTGCGGTCGGATTCGCGCGCAAGGCGCAGCGCGCCAGGGACGAGCTCATGACGTGGCTCGCCGTCGCGGCCGTGTTCGGGGCGTACGCGCGCCTCAACTACTTCCTCTACCCCTCGGCGTACACCGACTGGGTCTACTTCGGCGACTTCTTCCGGCTCGCGTTCTACGTCGCGATCCTGTTCGCGGCCGTCCAGGAGATCCGCTCGTACTGGGAGAAGGTCTCGCAGACGGCCGTCCTCGAGGAGCGCCGCCGCATCGCCCGCGATCTCCACGACGGCCTGGCGCAGGAGCTCGCCTTCATCGGCAGGAACCTCCGCTCGCTCGACAGCGGCGACCCGACGGTCGCCCGCGTGAGCGCCAGCGCGGCTCGGGCCCTCAGCGAGTCGCGGCTCGCGATCGCCGCCCTGACCAAGCCGCTCGACGAGCCGATCGAGGTCGCGCTCGCCCAGGCCGCGCGCGACACGGCCAACCGCGAAGGCACCGACATCGACCTCGTCCTCGCCCCCGGAATCGAGCTGGACTACCGGCGACGCGACGCGCTTATCCGCATCACCTGCGAGGCGATCTCCAACGCGGCGCGCCACGGCGGGGCGAGCCTCGTCCGCGTCGAGCTCGAGAACGGGCGCCAGGTGCATCTCCACGTGAGCGACGACGGGTGCGGGTTCGATCCCGATGCCTTCACGCTCGGCGGCACGGACGCCTTCGGGCTCACGAGCATGCGCGAGCGGGCGCATGCATTCGGTGGCGCGTTCGAGGTGCGCTCGCGCCCCGGGAGCGGGACGCAGGTGGACGTCACGCTGTGAGCTCCGCGGTCCGGGTGCTGCTCGCCGACGACCACGTCCCTACACGCCAGGACATACGGCGAGCCCTCGAGTCCGACGCGCGATTCGTCGTCTGCGCCGAGGCCGGCGACGCGCCGGCGGCGGTCGAGGCGGCGATACGCGAGACGCCTGACATCTGCGTGCTCGACGTGCGAATGCCGGGCAGCGGCGTGGCCGCCGCCTGGGAGATCAGCTCCCGGCTCCCGCAGACCAAGATCGTCATGCTCACGGTCTCGAGCGACGACACGGACCTGTTCGCGTCACTTCGCGCCGGCGCCTCCGGATACCTGCTGAAGGACATGGACCCTGCACAGCTTCCCGGCGCGCTCGGCGACGTCCTGAACGGCGAGGCCGCGCTCCCGCCCGCGCTCATGGCGCGGGTCATCGGGGAGTTCCGGGATCGGAGCCCGAGACGGCGGCCCGTGCTCGCCACGGAAGGCTACGAGACGCTGACCAGCCGCGAATGGCAGGTTCTCGACCTTCTCCGCCAGGGCAAGTCGACCGCGGCGATCGCCCGCAGGCTGGTCGTCTCGCCGGTGACCGTGCGCAGCCACGTCGCGAGCATCCTCCGCAAGGTGCGCGCTCCCAGTCGCGAGGCCCTCCTCCGCGACTTCGAAGCCAGCTAGCGCCGTCGCCGCGCGGAAACGCGCGCCGCCTCGTGAGCGATGAGACATTTCAACGCTCCCACCCTTGCCGGGCGGTCCACCACGGCCCGAGGATCAGACAGCACGAGGCGACGCAGCACGTGCAGTCGGAGCGAGCCACATCACGACCCCGGAATTCAGCGACGGTGGGAGCCAGGCTGCCCAGGCGGTTCGTCGGCCCCACGCCGACGCGGCATCGGCCCATAGGGGCGCCACGCGCATCGCGGGAAGCGGCGTCCTCGTTCGTGTGGCTCGCACCGTCGAGCAGCTCGAGTCGTTCCGGCGTGTCTGGACGGGGATGGTGGGTGACGAGATCCAGACCGACCCGGACTACTTCCTGTGGTCGCTCGACGGCGAGCCCCAGGTCCTCCGACCGCACGTGCTGGCCGTCGATCGTAAGGGCCGCACCGACGCGATCCTCGTGGCACGCCTGTCCGAGACCCGACTGCCCTGCAAGCTCGGTTACACGACGGTGTACGCGCCGGTCGTACGCGCGCTCTCGGTCGTGCGAGGCGGCCTGCTGGGCGACGACGACCACGGCGTCGCCGAGGCCGTCCTCGACGAGCTCTTCGCCGGCCTCGAGCTCGGTGTGGCGGACGTCGTGCTCTTCCGCCAGCTGCCGCGCGAGTCGCGTCTCCGCGACGCCGCGCAGGCGCGCGCAGGCTTCCTGACGCGGCAGCGGATCGCGCGGACCGACCTGCGCTGGCAGATCGAGCTCCCGGCACACGTTCGACGACTACCTCGCGTCGCTCTCCTCCGCGACGCGCAAGGGCATTCGTCGCACCGCGGCGCAAGTGGAGAAGGCGTTCGGTGACCGCCTCTCCATCCGCGCCGCTTCGAGGCCATAGCCGACCTCGACGACTATCTGCGCGAAGCGGAGTCCATCGCGCGCGCGGACGTACCAGCGCAGCCTCGGCGTAGGGTTCCTCGACGACGAGCGGCAGCGCGCCCGCGCGCGGATGCTCATGGAACGCGGCTGGTTCCGGAGCTACGTCCTCTACCTCGACGGCATCCCGGTCGCGTTCGAGCAGGGCGAGGCCTACCGCAGCCGGTTCGTCTCCGTCCGTGCGGGCTACGACCCGGCGTATGGGCAGCTCCGCATCGGCGCGTACCTGCTTGTGAAGGCGATCGAGGACCTCGTGACTGACGCACGGTTCTCCGCGTTCGACTTCGGGCTGGGCGACGCCGAGTACAAGCGGAAGCTCGCGCACCGGAGCATCGAAGAAGGCGACCTCGCGGTCTTCGCCAAGAGGTCACGGCCGATCCGCATCAACGTCGCGCGCACCGGGCTGCAGGGTGTGTCGTCCGGCGTCACGGCGAGTCTGCGCAAAGTGGCGCTTCTCGACGCGAGCAAGCAGTGGTGGCGGCGCCGTGCGACGCGACGTGACCGACGGTCATGAGCCACAATGCGCCAACTCGCCTCTGATGACGACAACTGAGACACACCCGACTGCCGACCGGGGACCGAAGCCGAACCCTGTTTCTCGCGTTCGCCTGGCGCGCGAGCTGATCCGCAGCGAAGGGCTGCGGAGCATCTGGCCGCGCCTTCTCGGTCGCGTCGTCTACCGGCGCGTAGTCGTGGCGGCAGCCGACATGGACGCCGAGTACACGGTGCCACCGTGCTCGATCGAGATGACGGTCAAGAAGCTCGAACCCGAGGAGATCGGCGCCTACGCGACGCTCGTACCGAACGCGGACCCGTCCACGGTCGCGCGCCGCATCGACGCGGGGTCGAGGATCTACGCCGCGTGGTCGGACGGCAGGATCATCAGCGCCGGCTGGCTCGAGGTCGACTACGCGCTCTTCGACGCCGTTGGCGCACGCATCCCGATCGGCCCGAAGGTCGTGTACGCCCGTGCGTCCTATACGGACCCGGACCTGCGCGGACGCAACATCGCCACCGTCGCATACGTCACCGCGCTGGACCTCCTGCGCGAGGAGGGGTTCGAGCGCGCGGTGGGCTTCCTCCTCCCCGAAGCCCGGAGCAGCCACGGGCCGGTGGTGAAGGCCGGGCTCGAGTGCGTCGGGTCGCTCGGGTGGTTCGGGATCGGGAGGTTCAGGATCTACTTCTTCCGGCGGGCCGGCGAGAAGACCCGCTTCATGCCGCGGCGCCGCCGCGGCGGCAAGCCGGTCCAGCTGGACGTCGAGCTCTAGTCCGCTCTAGTCGAGCTCGGCTACGAGCTGGGCCGTCTCGGTCGGCGTCGTGCCGACTCGGATGCCGCGTGCCTCGAGCGCGTCCTTCTTCGCCTGTGCGGTGCCGGCGGAGCCCGAGATGATCGCGCCGGCGTGGCCCATCGTCTTGCCGGGCGGCGCGGTGAAGCCCGCGATGTAGGCGACGACCGGCTTCGACATCTCCGCCTCGATGAACGCGGCGGCCTTCTCCTCCTCGTCGCCCCCGATCTCCCCGACCATCACGACCCGCTCGGTCTGCTCGTCCTGCTCGAAGCGGGACAGGATGTCCACGAACGACGAGCCGACGACCGGATCGCCGCCGATGCCGACGATCGTCGAGTTCCCGAGGCCGAGCTGCGTCAGCTCGTGCCCGATCTGGTACGTGAGCGTGCCCGAGCGCGAGACGAGCCCGATCGCGCCCTGGCTGAAGATCTCGGCCGGGATGATCCCCACGTTGGCCTTGCCGGGCGAGAGCGCGCCCGGACAGTTCGGCCCGATCATCGTCACGCCGCGACCCTGGATGAACGCGTGGATGCGGAGCATGTCGTGCGCCGGCACGCCCTCCGTGATGCAGACGATCGTCTCGATGCCCGCGTCCACTGCCTCGTACACGGCGTCGGCCGCGAACGGCGCGGGGACGAAGACCATCGACGTGTTCGCGCCGGCCTCCGCGACCGCGGCGGCGACGGTGTCGAACACGGGGACGCCCTCGACGTCCTGGCCACCCTTCCCCGGCGTGACGCCCGCGACGAGCTGCGTGCCGTAAGCCCGGTTCCGCAGCCCGTGGAATCGGCCCTCGGATCCCGTCAGCCCCTGCACCACGAGCCGCGTGCCCTCGTCGACGAGGATCGGCACCTCAGCCGCCCTTCCTCGCGCGAATCGCGATCTTGTCGAGGGTGAGCCGGTCGCCGCTGACACGCGCGCCCCACAGCTCGCGCACGCGCTGCGCGGTCTCGCCGGTGCACGCGGTTCGCTCGAGCCACGCCGGGAAGTCGATCGCGTGCGGGAGGACGACGAGCTCCTCGATCTCGAGGCCCGCCGCCGCGACCATGGCCCTCCACTCGTCCTCGGTGTAGTTCCGCACGTGGCTCGGGTCGCGGAGCGCCTCCGCCTGCTCGCCATCTTCTCCCATGTTCAGCGTGTCCACGAGGAGCACAGCGTCGCGCGAGACGCGCGCCATCTCGCGCACGGCGGCTTCGGGATCGGAGAAGTGGTGGGCTGCCGTTCGGCACGCGACGACGTCGAAGCAGGCGTCCGCGAACGGGATCGACTCCGCGTGGCAGACGACGTCCGGGTGCATGCCGGGCGCCGGGTCGCAGGTCGTCACGCTCAGCCCCGCCTCACGGAGCCGCCGCGCCACGTGGCCGCCGCCCGTCGCGACGTCGAGCGCCGTGCGAGCGCCCGCAGCCCACGAGACCAGGAGGTCGAGGTCGTCTCCCGCCCGGTGGGCGTCCGACTCGACGTACGCCGTGGCCCGCTCGGACCAGACGTCGCTCACTTCGCGAGCTCCACCGCACGTCGGGCGCCGTCGAGCATCGTCGCCTCCACATGAAGGTTCGGCGGCGCCGCCTCCGCGAGAATGCGCCTCCCCTCCTCCGCGTTCGTGCCGTCGAGACGGACCACGATCGGGTCGTCGATACCCATCTGCCCGAGTGCCTGCAGGATCCCGCGCGCGACCTCGTCGCAGCGGGTGATGCCGCCGAAGATGTTGAAGAAGATCGACCGAACCTGCTCGTCGCTCGTGATCACGCCGAGCGCGTCGACGACGCCCTGCGCGTCTCCCCCGCCCCCGAGGTCGCAGAAGTTCGCCGCGCGGCCGCCGACGAAGGTCACGACGTCCACGGTGGACATGGTGAGCCCCGCGCCGTTGCCGAGGACGCCGACCTCGCCGTCGAGCTTCACGTACGTGACGCCCTTCTCCCGCGCCATCCGCTCGAGCGGGTCGATGTCCGCCACGTCCCGCATGTCGGCGATGTCGGGATGCCTGAAGAGCGCGTTGTCGTCCACGGTGAACTTCGAGTCGAGCGCCCGTAGCCTCGCCCTCAGGCGTGACGATCAGCGGGTTGATCTCGCAGAGCATCGCCTCGCAGCCGATGAACGCCTCGTAGAGCTTCCCGACGATCGATGCGATCTGCTTCTGCTCCGCGGGGTCCTCGACGCCCGCCTCGTAGACGAGCCGCCGCGCCTGCCAGGGGTGATGTCCTTCGAGCGGGTCGACGTGGAGCCGCGCCAGCGCCTCCGGCTTCGTCGCGGCGACCTCCTCGATGTCCACGCCCCCCTCGGTCGTGAACATGAAGAGCGGCTTCTTCACGCCGCGGTCGAAGGTCAGCGAGAGGTAGTACTCGCGCGCGATATCCGATGCACGCTCGATCCAGAGCTTGCTGACGACGTGCCCCCGGATGTCCAAGCCGAGGATCGCGTTCGCATGGGACTCCGCCTCCTCGGGCGAGGATGCGAGCTTGATCCCACCAGCCTTCCCGCGTCCACCGGTGAGGACCTGGGCCTTGACGACGACCGGGCCGCCGAGCTCCTCGGCAGCCGCGCGGGCCTCCTCCGGCGAGGTGGCGAGCCGCCCCTCGGACACGGGGATCCCGTAGCGCGCGAAGAGCTCTTTCCCCTGGTACTCGTAGAGGTCCAAGGCGCGCGCGAGTGTACTAGAGGCCTTCCGCGGCGAGCCGGCTGTACCGCACGCGCTTGTGCGAGCATTTCCAGATGCGCCGCAGAACGGCACTTGTACTCGTGGTCCTGGGCGCCGCGCTGGCGGGGTTCGTCTTCTCCTCGAATGCGGTCCGGCTCGACGGCGACGAGGCCCCTGCCGAGCCGAGCGTCGCGGCAGGGCCGCAGAGCGCGATGCTCTTCTGGCGGGAGACGTTCGGGCCTGCGGGACAGAGGCTCGTCTTCGAGGTCGAGCGCTTGCGGGTGATGCGGGACGGGTGGAAGGCGTGGGTGCGGCTGACGAACAAGACGTCGGTTGCCTACGAGGTCGGCGATCCCCGGGCGACGATCGACCGGAGCTTCGGCCTCATGCTGTTCGAGAGCGGAACCGCGGCCGAGCTCGAGAGCCGCAACGCGGAAGGAGGGCTGCCGGCGCTCCGCCCCGCGACCCGGTACCAGCCGGAGCTTCCGATGATCCTCGAGTCGAAGGGATCCTGGCACGGCGTGATCTCCGCTCCCGGCTCACTCGTCGCGGGAAGCTGGGTGCGGGTGGTCTTCGGCACCCTGACCGCGATCGGCTCGACGGGCGACCTGCTCGAAGATCGCGTGGTCTGGATCACCGACCATGCGTACCGCCTACGCCGCTAGCGCGAGCGCTACCCGGACGAACCGACGATACGGGCCGCGAACGCGCGCTGCGGGGCCGGATCGTCGCCGCAGCTCGCCGGCACGGAAGGGCTCTCGGTCGCGCTGGACTCGGCCTCCCACTCGCGCCCGTCCCACGCCCTGAAGCGCGTCCGGCCATTCTCCTGCGCAACCAGCGTGAGGTCGTCGAGACCGTCGAGACCTGCGGTCGACCGCACCACGCGCTCGCCCGCCTGTGCGGGCGCGTCGTACGACGTCCGCCCCCGGTAGCGCTCGAGCTCGATCCTGCCGCCGAGCGCCCGGGCGACGACGTACGGCGCCTCCTCGGGCGTCACGCGACCGAACTGCAACCCGGCCGGGAGCACGACGACGTTCGCCGCGAACCGGTGCCCGCCGAGGTGCGACGAGATCCAGAGCTCCTCCTCGCCGAGCCTCCCGGCGAGAGCGCCGAACACGGCCGTCCCTCGCAGCGAGCAGCACCGGTCCCGGCTTCCGTGGGCACAGACGAGCACCAGCGACGTGTCGACGGGCTCGCCTCCACTCGCGAGATCGACCGCCGACAGCGCGTCGACGTCGTCGAGCTCGAAGCGCCGTACGTCCTTGACTCCTTCCTCGGAGCGGACGACGTACGCCAGCCGCGTCCGACCGGTCCGTCCGGGCCGCCGCAGGAACTGCAGCCGCGAGTGCGGCGTCTCGGCGAGCCACGCGCCGATCGTCGCGTCGGCCGCGGGCGGTAGCGCTCCGGAATCCGAGACGTCGCGGGGCCACGCGCCCGGCACCTCGACGAGGAGCCAGGCCCACGCCGTGACCGCAGTCGCGGCCAGCGACTCGCCGGCAGCCTCGGAGAGGTCGGCGCAACGGCCGCCCGCTTCCGCTTCTGCCACGTCAGGACTCCGGCCGGATGATGCAGATCACCTGGCCGTTGGCGACCTGCTCGCCGACCGTGACGCCGAGCTCGGACACCACGCCGTCGGCGTGGGCGACGATCGGGTTCTCCATCTTCATCGCCTCGACGACGCAGATCACGCGTCCAGCCTCGACCGCGTCGCCGTCCGCGACCTCCACTCCCAGCACCGTTCCCTGCATCGGGCTCACGACCGCGTCGGAGCCCGCGCCGGTGAGGCCCTTCGCACGCTCCCGGTGCCGCCGAGCGGCCTCGGTCCAGGGCGGGTCGGGCTGCTGAAGGCGCACCTCGTGCAGCCGTCCGTCGAGCTCGACGGCCAGGACCCGGCTCCGCGTGCCGGCGCCGTCCGTCGAGGCCGTGGCAGTCCCGACGACCCGCTCCTCGTCGAGCTCCTGCGCGCGCCGGGCGAGCTCCTCCGACTCCACGATCCCGGCACACGTCTCGCCACGAGCGAAGCAGGGGCTCTCGAGCAGGGCGCGGTGGAACGAGACGAGCGTCGTCGTGCCCTCGATGACGTACTCCTCGAGCGCGCGCAGCATCCGGCGTCGCGCGTGCTCGCGATCGACGTCGTGGACGATCAGCTTCGCGACGAGCGGGTCGTAGAGGCCCGACACCTCGTCGCCCGGGCGGATGGCCGAGTCGACGCGTACGCCGATTCCCGCCGGCTCACGGTACGCGGTAATCCGGCCCGGGCTCGGCAGGAAGCCCTTCGCCGGATCCTCGGCGTTGATCCGGCACTCGATCGCATGGCCGCGGAGCACGACGTCCTCCTGCGCGACGGTCAGCCTCTCCCCGGCGGCGATGAGGATCTGCTCCCGCACGAGGTCGAGCCCCGTGACCATCTCCGTGACCGTGTGCTCCACCTGGATCCGTGTGTTCATCTCGAGGAAGTAGTACGAGCCGTCGGCGGCGAGGAGCCCCTCCACGGTGCCGGCCGAGCGATAGCCGACCGCCGCGGCCGCGTCGACGGCGACGCGCCCGATGCGCTCGCGCAGCGCCTCGTCGACAGCCGGCGACGGCGTCTCCTCGACGAGCTTCTGGTGGCGTCGCTGGATGGTGCAGTCGCGCTCGCCCAGGTGGACGACGTTGCCGTGCGCGTCCGCGAGCACCTGCACCTCGACGTGCCGCGGATCCTCGAGGTAGCGCTCGACGTACACGGCCGGGTCGGCGAAGTACGCCTCGCCCTCGCGCCTGGCCGACTCGAACGCCCGCTCGACCTCCTCCGCCGACCGGGCGACCTTCAAACCCTTGCCCCCGCCGCCGGAGGACGCCTTGATCGCGACAGGGAAGCCGATCTCGTCCGCGACCGCGAGCACGTCCGCGACGCTCTCTGCCGGCTCGGTCGCGCCGGGCACGATCGGGACTCCCGCCGCGCGCATCCGCTCGCGGGCCGCGATCTTCGAGCCCATGGCCTCGATCGCGTCGGGCGGCGGGCCGATCCAGGTGAGCCCGGCCTCCTCGACGGCCCGCGCGAAATCGGCGTTCTCCGCGAGGAACCCGTAGCCGGGGTGGATCGCCTCTGCCCCCGCGCGCTTCGCGACCTCGATGATCCGGTCCCCGCGCAGGTAGCTCTCGGCGGCCGGCCCCGGCCCGAGCAGGTAGGCCTCGTCCGCGACGGCCACGTGCAGCTTGTCGCGGTCGGGCTCCGAGTAGACCGCGACGGTGGCGATCCCGAGCTCGCGGAGGGTGCGGAAGACGCGAACCGCGATCTCCGCGCGGTTGGCGACGAGCACCTTCGAGAACGGCTGCATGGGAGGCGTATTCTCCCGGACGGTGAGTCTCGCGGATCAGCTCACGGTGCTTCGGGCGGCCGCGGTCCCGGTCGTCGTCCTTCTCTACGCCTGGGACTTCGAGGACCACAACTACTGGGCGACGACGATCTTCGTGATCGCGATGGCGACCGATCAGGTCGACGGCTGGCTCGCGCGCCGCCAGGGCACGAGCTCGTCGCTCGGGAAGCTGCTCGACCCCGTCGCGGACAAGGTGCTCGTCCTCGCCGCGCTCGTGATGCTCATCGGCGAGGGAGTCGCGCCCGCCTGGATGGTCGCGCTCATCGTCGTGCGCGAGATCCTCGTCTCGGGGCTCCGGTTGGCTGCGCTCGAGCGTGGCGTCGTCCTCGGCGCGCGCGACCTCGGACGTCTGAAGACGTGGGCGCAGGCGCTCGCCGCGGCGATCGCGGGCTACGCCGCCGCCGGAGCGTGGAGCGACGACGTGGCCTGGTGGGCGCTCCTGCTCGCGCTCGTCGCGACGTGGGTCTCCGGGCTCGACTACGCGCGAGTCGCGCCGCGGGTGCTCCGCGGCGAGAGCGCGTAGCCGTCCTCGTCCGGCTCGCCGTCAACGGCCTCGAGCGCGGCCGCACGGCGCCACGCGCTCCGGTAGGCCGCGGGCTGCTGCTCGAGCGCCTCGCCTGCCTCGGCAAGCGCCCGTTCGAGCGCGTCCCGCGCGTCGTCGGGCAGCGGCGGTCGCACGTCGATCGGCACGCGGTCAGCCTAGAGGAGCGGCCGAGAGCTGCAAGAGGCGCGCCCCGGTCGCCTTGAACGACGCCACGACCACCTCCCCCTCGCGGAGCGCGAGCCGCTCGGCCGAGCGAGCGGTGATCTCCGCGGTCAGCGGTCCGATTCGAACCCGGGTGCGGTTTCCGAGTGGCACGAGCGAGGCGATCGGCGCCCGGACATGGTTCACCGCGGAGTCGTCCGGCGCCTCCCGGGCGACCGAGACCTCCCACGGGTAGACGGCGAGCGTGACGCCGCCGCGCCCGGCGTCGACCGTGTACGCCGTGAAGCCGGCGTCGAGCGCGACCGCCGTGAGCCCGTCCGGCCCTTCCGAAGCGATGCCGCGCAGCACGTTCGCGCCGGTGAAGCCGGCGACGAACGAGTCAGCCGGGCTCGCGACGAGCTCAGACGGCCCGGCGACCTGAAGCAGCCGGCCGTCCACGAGCACACCGACCCGGTCGGCGAGGGCGGCCGCGTCGTCGAAGTCGTGGGTCACGATCACCGTCGGCAGAGCGAGCTCTTGGAGCAGCTCTCGCAGCTCCGTGCGCACGTGCGCCCGCGTATATGCATCGAGGGCGGAGAGCGGCTCGTCGAGCAGGAGGACCCCGGGGTCGCGCGCAAGCGCGCGCGCGAGCGCGACCCGCTGCCGCTCCCCGCCCGAGATCGCCGTCGGCCGGGCATCGGCGAGGTGGCCGATCCGGAAGCGCTCGAGCAGCTCGCCTGCCCGCGCCCGTCCTCCGAACTCGACGTTCGCACGCACGCTCAGGTGCGGGAAGAGCGCGTACTCCTGGAAGACGAGGCCGACGCGGCGGCGCTCCGGCGGGACGTCGATGCCGTTGGCCGTATCGAGCCAGCGCTCGTCCCCGAGCCGCACGATGCCGTGCTCGGGCAGCAGGAGCCCTGCGATCGCCCGCAGCACGCTCGACTTGCCGGCCCCGGAAGGGCCGACGAGCGCGACGGTCTCCGCGCCGAGCTCGAGCTCTAGCGAGAGCCGGAAGGAGCGAAGACCGTGATCGAGGTCGAGCTCGAGCGTCTCCATGCGGGGATGAGCTTCGCGAGGAACAGGACGAGGGCGCTGACGAGCACGAGCAGCGCGCCGATGGCGAGCGCGAGGTCGAAGTCGATGTCGAACGCCTGGTAGACGGCGAGCGAGAGCGTCTGCGTGACGCCCTGGAACGAGCCGGCGAACATGATCGTCGCGCCGAACTCGCCGAGCCCGCGCGCGAACGCGAGCGCGAGGCCGGCTCCGAGGCCGCCCGACGCGAGCGGCAGGGCGACGCGGGCGAACGTGCGCGCCGGACCCGCGCCGAGCGTGCGCGACGCGGCGACGAGATCGGGGTCGACCCCCTCGAACGCCGCGACCGCCGTCCGCACGTAGAACGGGCTGGCGACGTACGTGACCGCCAGGATGACGGCGAGCTTCGTGAACGCGACGTCGACGCCGACCGCATTGAAGCCACGTCCGAGAAGCTCGAACCGTCCGAATGCGGCAAGGAGCCCGATGCCCGCAACCGCGGGCGGCAGGACGAGCGGGATCTCGACCAGCGTCACGAGCAGCGACCTCCCGCGAAAGCGCCGGGTCGCAAGCAGGTAGGCGGTCGGCGTCCCGAAGAGGACGATGAGCAGCATCGCGACGAGGTTGGTCTCGGCGGTCACGCGAAGCGCGTCGAGCGCCACGTCGCTCGTGATCCCGTCGACGAACTCGCCGAACGACAGCTCGGCGAAGATCGCGACGATCGGGATCAGGAGGAAGGCGAGCGAGACCGACGCGGCCGCAGCAAGCGCGGCGCCGAAGGGCGTGGGCCTCACGGCAGCCCGAAGCGCGCGGCGCGGAGCTGGCGCCGCCCGTCGGGACCGAGGACCGAGATCACGAAGTCCTGCGCCGCCTCGACATCCGTTGGATCGCGGGCGATGGCGAGCTCGTAGACGACGGTCGGCTGCGCGCGCGCCGGGATCCGGATCGCCCTCACCCGGGAGGCCACCGGCGCCACGTCGGTGAGGTAGACGAACCCGGCATCGGCCTGCCCGAGCGCGACCTTGCCGACGATCCCCTTGACGTCCGGCTCGAGGCTGACCGTCTTCTTCAGCACGCGGAGCAGACTGAGCCGCTGCAGGACCTCGCGCGTGTAGAGGCCGATCGGCACCTTCGGCCCGGCGACGACGAGCTTGAGCTTCGGCCGCTTCGCGAGGTCGAAGACGGACTTGATCTTCGCCGGGTTCGAGCGCGGGACGATGATCACGAGGGAGTTCGTCGCGAACTCGACCGGCTTGCGGGCCAGCTGCTCTCGGTAGAGCGCCTGCGTGTAGACCGGGCTCGCCGAGAGGTAGACGTCGAACGGCGCGCCGCGGCGGACCTGCTCCGCGAGCGAGTTGGAGCTCCCGAACGAGTATGTGGCGTCCGGGAAGATCCGCGGCAGCACTTCGGTCAGCGACGCGGCCGCGAGGACGACCGGCCGAGCCGCGGCGCGCTCGTCCCGTGCGGGCGACGCGAGCGCGATGGTCGCGACCAGCGCCGCGAGGACCGCAACGGCCGCGGCGGAGGCCGCGAGCCGGGCCTTCACCGCTCCACCATGACGCTCGTCGCCTTGACGACGCCCGCGGCGCTCATGCCGGCCGCGAGCGCGAGCTCCTCGGCCGACTCGCGGGTGATGATCGCAACGACGCGCGCGGGCTCGGTGACGTCGATCTCGATCCGCGCCAGGAGCCCGTCGAGCTCCACGGACCGGACGACTCCTCGAAAGCGGTTGCGCGCCGAGAAGACCTGGGACCCCTCGGCGCCCCGCAGCCTCTCCACCTCGGACGCGGAGACGACGCGACGGTTCGCCGAGTCGCGCTCGACCTTGATGCGGCCGGCCCGGTCCCATCGGCGCAGCGTGTCGAGAGAGATCCCGAGCACGCGGGCGGCCTCGGACGCGGTGTAGTGCTGCTTAGGCATTGCATAGGAGATATACCATGCCGCGCGTGCAGGTCAAGCGGTTCGACGACCCGGCCGCGTACCTCGGCGCCGCGGAACCGCTCCTGCTCGCCGACGAGGCGCGGCACAACCTCATGCTCGGGATCGCGGGCAACCTGCGCGACCACCCCGGCCTCTACCTCGAGTTCCGCGGCTGGGTCGCCGAGGACGACGGCGATGTTGTGGGCGCCGCGCTCCAGACGCCTCCGTACAACCTCGTGCTGGCACGTGCGTCCGCTCCGGGCGGGGTCGAGGCGCTCGCAGATGCGCTCTGGCGCGAGCGTGCCGACCTCCCCGGCGTGACGGCAGCCGTGCCCGAGGTGGAGGAGTTCGCCGGCGCGTGGATCGGTCGAGCGCGACTCGAGAGCCAGGTGCGGATGCGCCAGCGGATCTACCGGCTGACCACGGTGCGACAGGTCCACGGCGTCCGCGGACGCCCGCGCTCCGCCGCGGACGAGGACCGCGGGCTCCTCCTCGAGTGGGTGCACGCGTTCGCCCGCGAGACCTTCGACGACATCGACCCGAAGGCCGCCGAGCGGCAGGTCGCCGCACGGCTCGACCGCGGCGCAGGGGGGTTCGCGCTGTGGGAGCACGAGGGTCGGCCCGTCTCGCTCGTCGGCTGGGGAGGCGAGACGCCGAACGGCGTCCGCATCGGGCCCGTGTACACGCCGCCCGAGCTCAGACGCCGCGGCTACGCGAGCGCGCTGACCGCGTCGGTCTCTGCGAAGCTGCTCGCCGCGGGCCGCCGGTTCTGCTTCCTCTACACCGACCTCGAGAACGAGACCGCGAACCGCATCTACGGCGAGATCGGCTACGAGCCGGTCTGCGACTCGGTCGACTACGCTTTCGTGCCCCGCGGGACTGGAGGCACGGCGTGAAGGACGAGTTGCGACCGCTCTGGGACTTCGGCGACCTCGATGCAAGCGAGGCCCGCTTCACCGAGCGGCTGGACGCGGAGCAGAACGACGGCCTGCGCGCAGAGCTCCTCACGCAGCTCGCCCGCGTCGACGGCCTGCGCGGCGACTTCGAGGACGGCGAGCGTCGCCTGCGCGAAGCGGAGGCCCTTGCGGGATCGAGCGAGCGCGCCGGCATCCGGATCGACCTCGAGCGGGGCCGGCTACGAAACTCGAACGGCGATCCCGAAGCTGCGCTCCCGCTCTTCGTGCGCGCGACCGAGCGGGCGGAGGAGCAGGGAGAGCTGTTCATCGCGGCCGATGCGGCGCACATGGCTGCGATCGCGGCTCCGAACCGCGAAGAGCGGCTCGCGTGGACAAGGCGCGGCATCGAGCTGGCGGAGTCCGGCGACGGCGGGCGCTACTGGGTCGGGCCGCTGCTCAACAACCTCGGCTGGGACCAGTACGAGGCGGGCGAGCACGACGCGGCGCTCGCGTCGTTCGAGCAGGCGCTCGAGCACCGCCTGGGCGACCCGGAGAACGGCGAGGCGATCGCCTTCGGCAGGTACGCGGTCGCCAAGGCGCAGCAGGCCCTCGGGCGGCATGCCGACGCGGCGGAGCAGCTCGAGCTCGCCGTCGCCTGGACCGACGCAGAGGGTGCCCCCGACGGCTGGTTCCACGAGGCGCTCGCGGAAAGCGCGGCCGCGCTCGGCCGCGAGGAAGACGCCAAGCGGAACGCGGAGATCGCGCTCGAGCTGCTGCCCGACACCGACCCGTCGTTCGCCGACGACGGCGAGCGCGTCGGCCGTCTCCGCGAGCTCGCGGGAGCGCGTTAGTGGATCGGGCCGCGCTCCGCGCTGCGCAGGAGCCGCTGAAGGAGCGCTACCGGCAGGACCCGGCCGCGGCGCACGTCGTCCTGCGCGCGTCGGCGACGCTGGGCGAGGGCATCACGTGCTCCATCGAGACGGGCCGCGCGCTCGCCGAGGCGGGATTGCATCCGGCGACGGGCGGCGACGGGACCTCGCTGTGCTCGGGCGACATGCTCCTCGAGGCGCTCGCTGCGTGCGCGGGCGTCACCTTGCTCGCGGTCGCGGCCTCGCTCGAGATCCCGGTAACGGGCCGCGTGCACGCGGAGGGCGACCTCGACTTCCGCGGGACGCTCGGCGTCGACCGCGAGGCGCCCGTCGGCTTCCGTGCGATCCGCCTTCGCTTCGACCTCGAGACCGACGCGTCCGAGGAGCAGCTCGACACGCTGCTCCGGCTCACGGAGCGCTACTGCGTCGTGTACCAGAGCCTCGCGGCGTCGCCGGAGCTCTCGGTCTCGCTCGCCTGACGGTTCAGGCCGCGAGCGCCTCGAGCCTGTCGACCAGCGACGCGAGCACGGCGAAGGTCTCCTCGACGGGCTCCGGGGAGGTCAGGTCGACGCCCGCCTTCCGCAGGACGTCGAGCGCGTACTCCGAGCCGCCGGCGGACAGGAAGCCGAGGTAGCGCTCCGCCGCACCGTCCTCTCGGGCGAGCACGCCGCGCGCGAGCGCGTGCGCACCGGAGATCCCCGTCGCGTACTGGTAGACGTAGAACGGCGCGTACAGGTGCGAGAACTGCGCCCAGGTGATCCCGACCCGCTCGCGGTCGAACTCGAAGTCGGGCCCGTACGCCTCGCCGAACAGGTCGGCCATCCGCTCCTCGAGGAGGTCGGCCGTGAGCCCCTCGCCCTGCTCGATCCGCTCGTGCATCTCGCGCTCGAAGCGCGCGAGCGTCGGCATGATGAAGAAGTAGCGATGGAAGTTCGCCATCGCCTCCTCGAGGATCGCAAGCTCGAGATTCTCGTCGTCCACGACATCGAGGAGATGGGCGCGCAGGAGCGCCTGGTGGAAGTTCGATGCGACCTCGGCGACGAACAGCGAGTAGCGCGCCGAGATCGGCGGCTGCGTCTTCCACGCGAGATACGAGTGCATCGAGTGGCCGAGCTCGTGCGCGAGCGTGCCGAGGCTCACTGCCGTGCCGTCGAAGCTCATCACGATGAACGGGTGCGTCCCCGGCGCTCCCGCCGAGAAGGCCCCGCCCATCTTCCCCTGGTTGGGATAGACGTCGATCCAGCGCTCTTCGAGACAGCCGCGACGCACGGTCTCGACGTATTCGTCGCCCAGAGGCTCGAGCGAATCGCAGACCCAGTCCACGCACTGCTCGTACGTCAGCTGCGCGGGCTCGGCCCCGAGCGGGGCCCAGAGATCGAACGGCTGCAGCGTGTCGACGCCGATCAGCTTCGCCCGCACCTGCCAGTACCGGTGCCACGTCGGCAGATGCCGCTCGAACGTGGCGAGGAGGTTGTCGAACACCTCCACCGGGATGTTCGACGCGAAGAGCGACGCGGAGCGCGTCGACTCGTGCCGGCGCGCCCTGCCCGTGAAGACGTCCATCTTGATCGCGGTCGCATAGTTCGTCGTGAGCGCGTTCCGGACCGCGCGGAAGCCGTCGGCGTAGCTCTCCCAGGCGCTCTGCCGGAGCACCCTGTCCGAGCTTGCGAGCAGCGCCTCGACCGAGCCCTGGGTGACCTCCGCGGTGTCGCCGGACTCCGCGGTCGCGTCGGCGAACGTCAGGTCGCCGTCGACGAGCCCGCTGTAGACGGCATACGGCCCTGTGTGGGCGTCCGCGAGCTGGCCGAGCAGCTCCTCGACCTCGACCGAGCGGACGTGCTCCCCGCGCCGGAACAGATCGTCGAGGTAGTGCTCGTACGGAGCGAGCTCCGGCCTCTCGGCCGACCACTCGGCGAGCCGGTCGCGGCCCAGCTCGAGCAGCTCGGGCTCGATGAACGCCACCGCGGAAAGCACCTGGCCGTACGCCGTCTGCGCCTTCCCGAAGCGTGCGACCGCATCCTGGCCGGTGGTGTCGACCGCGTAGTCGAGGTACGCGTAGACGAAGACGTGGCCTGTACGCCGCATCAGATCGTCCCGAGCGACGAGCGCCTCGATCGTGACCTCGGGCCCCTCTCCGAGCCGGCCCGCGAACCCCTCGAGACGGGGAAGATCGGCGAGTAGCGCTTCGAGCCCGGCCTCCCAGGCCTCCGCACTCGCGAAGACGCTCTCCGCGTCCCACGTGCGCTCGACCGGGACGTCGCTGCGTGGCGGTGTGATGACTTCGGTCATGTCTCCCCTCTCAGAGCGGAATGTTGCCGTGCTTGCGCTTCGGTCTTGGCTCGCGCTTCGGCAGCGCCGTCTCGAGCGCGGTTATGAGCCACGGGCGCGTGCGTCGAGGCGCGATGACCTCGTCAACATACCCGCGCTCTGCTGCCGTGTATGGGTTGGCGAAACGCTCCTTGTACTCCGCGATCAGCTCCGCTCGGCGCGCCTCTGGATCCGCCGACTTCTCCAGTTCGTGCCGAAAGACGATGTTGACCGCGCCCTCCGGCCCCATCACCGCGACCTCGGCAGTGGGCCAGGCGACGTTGAAGTCGGCGCGGATGTGCTTCGAGGACATGACGTCGTAGGCGCCGCCGTAGGCCTTCCGCGTGATCACGGTCAGCTTCGGGACCGTCGCCTCGGAGTACGCGTAGAGGAGCTTCGCGCCGTGGCGGATGATCCCGCCCCACTCCTGCGCCGTCCCCGGGAGGAACCCGGGAACGTCGACGAAGGTCACGAGCGGCACGTTGAAGGCGTCACAGGTGCGCACGAAGCGGGCTGCCTTCACCGAAGCGTCGATGTCGAGCACGCCGGCGAGTGCCCCGGGCTGGTTCCCCACGACGCCGACCGAGTGGCCGCCGAGGCGGGCGAACCCGCACACGATGTTCTCCGCGAAGTGCGGGTGCACCTCGAGGAAGTCGCCGTCGTCCACCACGCGCTCGACGACCTGCTTGATGTCGTAGGGCCGGTTCGGGCTGTCGGGGACGATCGTGTCGAGCGTCGGATCCTCGCGGTCGACGGGATCCGACGGGTGGGCGTACGGCGGCGGCTCGAGATTGTTCTGCGGCAGGAAGGAGAGCAGGTAGCGCGCGTCCTCGAGGCACGCCTCCTCGTCCGGCGAGGTGAAGTGCGCAACCCCGGACTTCGTGGCGTGCGTTGCCGCGCCGCCGAGCTCCTCGAAGCTCACGTCCTCGCCGGTCACGGTCTTCACGACGTCGGGGCCGGTGATGAACATGTTCGACGTCCCCTCGACCATGAGCACGAAGTCGGTGATCGCGGGGGAGTAGACGGCGCCGCCGGCGCACGGCCCCATGACGAGCGAGATCTGCGGGACGACGCCGCTCGCCTGGACGTTGCGCCAGAAGATCTCCGCGTAGCCCGCGAGCGAGACGACGCCCTCCTGGATACGCGCACCGCCCGAGTCGTTGATGCCGATGACCGGGCAGCCGTACATAACGGCCATGTCCATGACCTTGCAGACCTTCTCGGCGAAGACCTCCGAGAGCGAGCCGCCGAAGACGGTGAAGTCCTGCGAGAAGACGAACACCTTGCGGCCGAAGATCGTCCCGTGACCCGTCACGACCGCGTCGCCCCACGGCCGGTTCGCGCGCATGTCGAACTCGACCTCGCGGTGGCGGACGAAGCGGTCGAGCTCGACGAACGAGCCGGGGTCGAGGAGCTTGTCGAGGCGCTCCCGGGCGAGCAGCTTGCCGCGTTCGCGCTGCCGCACCACCGCTTTCCCGTCCTCCGAGGGCGCCGCCTCGGCCTCGAGCTCCTCGAGCCAGCGGAGCTTCGCCTCGGTCGTGTCGTGCGTCTCGGACACCGCCGCGGAGCCTAACGATGCACGGCGGGCGGATCTGTCCGGCTACGGAACCGGGTCGAGGACCTCGTTTGCGGTCGAAAAGCCGAGATCGGCGATCGGGCTGCCTCCGATCGCGTACACCGTCCCGCGGATCCCGACCACCGCAAGCCCGTGGCGCGGCGTCGGCAGGTCCGGCAGGCGGCGCCAGGAGCCGCCGGCGAGGTCGTAGCCGTAGACGGTGCCGATCGTCGTGTTGTCCGGGCCCTCGCCGCCGACGGACACGAGCAAGCCGTCCGCAATCGCGAGCCCCGAGCCGCCGCGGGCCTCGGGGATCGGCGCCAGCGACTCCCACCGTCCCGTCGCCGGCGTGTACGCCTCGAAGGTCGCCAGGTTCGAGTCGACGCCGCCGAGCCTGCCGCCGAGGGCGTACACGCGTCCGCCGGCGGCGATGGCTGCGAGGTGCTCGCGCGGTGACGGGCCCGGGATCGTGGCCCAGGTCCCCGTCTGAAGGTCGAGCACGTACGCCATCTCCGCCAGCCCGGTCGGCGCGACGCCGCCGACGACGTAGAGCTTCCCGTCCACGATCGCGGCGGCGGCCGCCGCGCGCCCCTGCGGGACCGGCGCGAGCCGCCGCCAGCGCTTCCCGTCGAATTCGAGCGTC
The DNA here is from genome assembly GCA_963793035.1 of uncultured Actinomycetes bacterium. Classification (GTDB taxonomy): domain Bacteria; phylum Actinomycetota; class Thermoleophilia; order Gaiellales; family Gaiellaceae; genus GMQP-bins7. The sequence continues at coordinate 424,794 of CAWBYI010000007.1, read as the reverse complement.
CCGCGCAGGAACGGCTGGGTCCCGCCATAGCCGCCGACGACGTAGAGCTTCCCGCCGGCCGATGCCGCCATCGCGTGATTCGAGGCGACCGGCAGGTCGGGGAGCGCCCGCCACCGGTTCCGCTTCGGCAGGTAGAGGTCGGCGCGCTTCGACGTCCGTCCGGGCGAGAAGCCTCCGAGGACCGCGACGGCGCCGCGGAACGGCGCGGCCGCCACCTCGCTGCGCGGCAACGGCATGGGCGCGCGCTTCTGCCACCCGGCCGCCCCGGACGCGAGCGTGGCGACGACGATGAGGACCAGCGCTTTCGCCATGGCTTCGGAGGACATACGTCGAGACCCGGCCGCGCGTATCCCGCGGGTGCGCTGAGCGAAGTGGGCGAGCATCTAGGGTTCGCGTGTGACCGCCCCGCTCGACCGCTCGACCACCTGGCCCTACGTCGACGGCGAGCCCGGCCCGTTCTCCTACACGCGCTTCTCGAGCCCCACGGTGGCGGAGGCCGAGCGCGCGCTCGGCGAGCTCGAGGGCGGCGAGGCGCTCCTCTTCGCATCCGGCTCGGCGGCGATCACGAGCCTCGTCCTCGCGCTCCTCCAGCCGGGCGCGACCATCGCGCTCGCCGAGGGCGCGTACTACGGCACGGGCGTCCTCTTCGCGGAGCTCGAGCGCTGGGGCCTGCGCCACGTCGAGTTCGACCAGCGGGGCTCGCCGCCCGACGGCGCCGACCTCGTGTGTCTCGAGGCTCCGTCGAACCCGTTTCTCACGATGCCCGACTTCGTAGCCGCGACGGCCGGCGGCGCTCCGGTCGTCTGCGACTCGACCGCGTCGACGCCGCTCCACCTGCGGCCCCTGGAGCACGGCTGCGACCTCGTCGTGCACTCCGCGACGAAGTTCCTCGCCGGCCACGACGACGCGCTCGCCGGGGTCGTCGTGTGCCGTCGGGCCGAGGACGCAGCCCGCCTGCGCGAGTTCCGCACGCGCACGGGACCGGTCGCCGCGCCCGACGTCGCGTGGCTCGTCCTGCGCGGCCTCGCCACGCTCGAGGTGCGGTTCGCGCGCCAGACGGAAACCGCCGCGATCCTCGCCGAGCGCCTCGAGCAGCACTCGGCGGTCGAGACGGTTCGCTACCCGGGCTTCGGCGGCCTTCTGTCCTTCGACGTGGTCGACGCCGACGCGGCCAGGCGCGTCGAGACCGGTACGGCGCTGATCCGCAACATGACGAGCCTCGGAGGCGTCACGTCGCGCATCGAGGCGAGATCACGCTGGGAGGGCGAGCGCGTCCCTCCCGGGCTCCTCCGCCTCTCGGTCGGCCTCGAGGACGCAGAGGCGCTGTGGTCCGACCTCGAGCAGGCGCTGGCGAGGGCCTAGCGTTGCGTTTCCGCGCCCGCCAGGAACGGCCGGAAGGGCCGGAGCTCGACCGCCTCATCCTCCAGCAGCTCCGCGGCAAGGGCGCGAGGCTCGCGCTCCCGCGTCACGTCCTGCACTTCCTCGACTACCCCGACGAGGCGTCTGCACGCAGCGGCGGCCGAAGACGTCGAGGGCATCGGGTTCGACGCCACGGTCGTCGCCCCGACCGGGGAAGCGGAGCAGTGGACCGTGCGCGGCGAGGCGATGCGCGTGGTCGACGAGACGACGGTCGATACCCACCGCAAGCAGTTCGAGCGGATCGCCGAGACGCACGGCGGCGAGTACGACGGCTGGGAGGCGGCGGCCGAGCCCTAGGCAGCCGCTATCGCGCCGGCGCGCAGGCGTTCGCGCGCACGGTCAGTCTGCGAGGTAGCGACCGAACCAGCTCAGCATCCGGCGATATGCAGCAGCGGCCGCGTCGGCGTCGTACCGCGAGCTCGTCGGATTGAAGAACGCGTGATCGGCGTCGGGATACGTGACGATCTGATGACGCAGGCCCGCCCGACGGAGGGCCGCGCGGGCTGCCGCTCGACTTGCGTTGACGCGCGAGTCGAGCTCCGCGTAGATCCCGAGCACGGCGGCTTTCGAGCCGGAGAGGTCGCCGCCCTCCGGAAACGGGCCGTAGAAGGGAACGGCTGCCGCGAGGCGAGGCTCCCTCGAGGCGAGGAGGAGCCAGGTCATGCCGCCGCCGAAGCAGAAGCCGGTGGCCGCGACCTTCCTTCCCGGCACGCGCCGACGAAGCTCGGTCACGCCCGCCTTCATGTCCGCGACGAACCGCGACGGAGGCACCGCCCCCAGCGCGGCCATGGCCTCGAACTCGTCCGCGAACGACTTCGTGCCGCCTTCCTCCGAGAGTAGGTCGATCGCGAGGGATGAGTACCCGCTGCGGGCGAGACGAGCAGCGACCGCGCGGATCGAGTCGTTGAGCCCGCGATTCTCGTGGATCACGAGCACGGCGCCGAGCGGACGTTTCGCGGGCGCCCACGCACCGATCAACCTCCGCCCGCGCGGCCCTCGGAACGTGATGTCCCGGGTCTGGGCTGCACCCACCTCCGATCCCTCGGCGCGCTGCCCTGCCGTCGAGCCCGGACGCGCCGCTGTGCGGGTCAGCGCGTTCGCCTTGCCCACGAGGGCTCCTCCCAGGAGGGATGCGGCCGCTGCGCCGCTCAGACCCGAGGAGCCCCAGCCGCCGCAGGGCCTCGCGCCGGGAGACGAGCCCGTCGGCGTGGTCCTCGGCGACCTCCTCCGCCAGGTACTTCTGGATCTCCGTCATGGTCCGACCCTCCTCGCACGCGCGTCCGCGCTCTCCCGCTGCGACTGGCTGCTCGAACCTACGGCCCGTCGGCGCCGACGGATTCCCTCAGAGCAGGTGTCGCCCGAAGTCCCGTTCAAAGTCGCGCCAGACACTGTGGATGTGGGTGCCGCTGTTCCGTGAGTTGTCGAACTCGAGGACGAAGGTCGGACCCTGCAGCCGGTAGTACTGCGGCGAGCCCGGGCGCGTGCTTCCGGCCCAGCCGAACCGCGTTCGAGCCAGACCGGCCCGCTCGACTCGCGCGAACGCCTCCCGCGCGAGGCTCCCCGGGTGGTTGGCGAGATACGTCCTGACGATCTCGAGCACGCGACCCTGCGCCGTGGCGGGAAGGTCGCGCGTGAGCATGCCGACGCGCTCCAGTGGACGCACGCGGACGGCGTTCTGGGTGAGATGGTCGGTGAGCGACTCGCCGGAGAACACGACGCGCCTCCTGAGCGCTCGGTCGAGCGACAGCACGATCTCTCTCGCGGCGTCCTCCTCGCGGGGCATCGTCCGGTAGCCCTTCGACACCGAGCGGTATGCGCTTCCCGCACGAGTCGGCCAGGCACCCAGGAAGAACGGCTCGGCGACGAGCTCGTTCCCAACGATCGTGAAGTGTCTCGAGAGGTGGTGCCCCTCGAACCGCCATCCCCAGACCCGGCTTCCGGGCGTGCCGAACACCGAGACGTAGTAGCGATCGGCGTCGAAGGTGTCGTCGAGGCCCGTGCTCATGCGCTGGAGCACGCCCTGCAGCGCCATGATGTCGAGCGCCTTGCGGTAGCCCGCCGTCGAGCTGCTCGCGCGCAACACCGCGAGCCCGAGGCGTCGCTGATCCGCCGACAGTGCTCCGAGCGGCAGGCCGTTACGCGGGACCGAGGACGGGACCGTCCAGTGCCAGCGGGTTCGTTCGGCGCCGTCGAACGGAAAGGTCGCCTGGTCGCGCTCGGCGCCGGACAGGGACAGCGAGGAACCGGCGCGCCGCGGCCTCGACGCCGGCGACGTCGGACGGAGCCGCATGGGCAGCGCGGGCGCCGAGCGCGAGCCCGGCGGCGCCGGCGGCTGCGAGACGGAGAGCGGCCGGGCGGGTGAGTCGTCGCTCGAACAGGTCGTCGTTCACGTCGAGCCTCCTTCCGAGCCGAGACTGCCTTCGCCCAAGGATGCCTGCCCGCGCTACGTCATTGCACCTCGAGCCGAGCTACGCGCTGACGCGGAGCCACGAGCCCCGCGTGTGCCATCCTTCGACCGTGACCCTCTTCCGCACGAAGACCGACATGCCGACACCCGACTCGGCGCTCCCGGGGCGCGACACGGCGATCGTGGTGCCCGGGCACGCACTTCGTCCTCGGAACGCCGATCGCGCCGCCCTTCCCCGAGGGCCTCGAGCGGATCGTCGTGGGCATGGGCTGCTTCTGGGGCGCGGAGCGGATGTTCTGGCAGGCGCCGGGCGTGTACACGACGGCCGCGGGCTACGCCGGTGGGCCCACGCCGAACCCGACGTACGAGGAGGTGTGCTCCGGTCGTACCGGCCACACCGAGGTGGTGCTCGCCGTCTTCGACCCCACGAAGACGAGCTACGACGAGATGCTCCGGATCTTCTGGGAGGGCCACGACCCGACCCAGGGCATGCGGCAAGGGAACGACGTCGGGACGCAGTACCGGTCGGCGCTCTACTTCGAGAACGACGCGCAACAGGAAGCGGCGCTCGCATCGCGGGCCCGGTTCCAGGCCGAGCTCGCGAAGTCCGGCTACGGGGAGATCACGACGGAGATCGCCGAGGCAGGCCCGTTCTACTACGCCGAGGACTACCACCAGCAGTACCTCGCCAAGAACCCGAACGGCTACTGCGGGCTCGGCGGCACGGGCGTGTCCTGCCCCATCGGCACCGGCGTCGCGACCGGCTGAGACTCACCCGCGAAGGTCGGCCCAGGCTGCCTTCCACTCGTCGAGCGTCTTGCATGTCTCCTCGCGCGCCGGGTCGCCGCAGTCCTCGCTCGGCGTCGTCCAGTAGTCGACGTCCTCCCACCACTCGTCGTCCGCGGCATGGAGCGCCGTGCACGCGCCCGGATCCGTCATGAGCTGGCAGGCGACGAGGTTGACGGGCGCCTGGTTCTGCGACTCGGCAAACCGCGCCTGCACCTCCGGCGACGCCGCGTAGTCCATCCAGAGGTACATGCAGTTCGGGTTGGCCGCGTGCGAGGCGACCATCCACGTGTCCGACCAGCCGGTCACCCCCTCGACGGGCTTGACCGCCTCGAGCGGGATCCCCGCGGCCTGCATCGTGGGTAGCCGCTCCGGCCGCGTGGTCCCGAGCGCGCTCTCGCCACTCCTGAAGGACTCGACCTGTGCCTGGTCGCCACGAGTCCAGTACTCGCCGACGTAGGGCGCCTGCCTCCGCAGCAGCCGGAGCGCAGCACGGAACTGCGCCTCGTCCAGCTGGTACGGGTCGTCGATCCCGAGCCGGGGCCGCGTGGTCTGGAGGTACTTCGCCGCGTCGGCGATGACCATCGCGTCGTCGGGGATCGAGAGCCTGCCGGTGTAGCGCCGCGCGTCGTCCCAGATGACGCTCCAGCTCTCCGTGTCCTCGGGGACCGTGTCCGTCCGGAACACCAGGAGGTTCGCTGCGCGCCCGATCGGCATGCCGTACGGCCGGCCGTCGCGGCTGTTGAACGCCCGGTTCTTGGCGCCGGTCTGCACGACGTCGTAGTTCGGAACGAGCTCCGGGTCGATCGGCGCGACGTCACCGTCCGACATGAGCAGCCCGCTGACGTCGCCCGATGCCGAGACTCCGTCGTAGTCGCCGCTTCGGAACAGGGAGAGCATCTCGTCCGTGTCCGTCGCCTCCGTCACGTTCACCGTGCAGCCGGTCTGCTGGGCGAACGGCCCCGTCGAGGCCGGGTCCACATAGCCTGGCCAGGCGACGAGCTCGAGGCCGCCCTCGGCCCGGGCCAGCGCGCGGATCTCGCGGAGCGACGATCCCAGCCCGTCGATCTCCGTCGTCGGGCTGCCGTCGTCTCCGACGCTGCAGCTCGCCGCGACGAGCGCGAGCGCCGTCACCAGCACGAGTCCGAGCGCGCGAACGCCTCCCACCAGGGAAAGAGTGCCCACGGAGTCGGCGCTCGGCCTACGGTGCGGCCACGCCGACCGTCTTCGCCTCGTCGCCCTCGGTCGGTCCCGCGAGCCGCTGGGCCGCGTACACCGGGATGATCGAGATCAGCACCACGACGAAGGCGACGACGTTGATGACGGGCAGCTGCTGGGGTCGCGCAAGGTTCGAGAAGATCCAGATCGGGAGCGTCTGGTCGGCCCCTGAGGTGAACACCGTGACGATGACCTCGTCGAACGAAAGGCCGAACGCCAGCAGCCCGCCTGCCAGGAGCGCGGTTCCCATCGCCGGGACGATCACGCGGCGGAAGGTCGTCCAGCTGTCTGCCCCGAGATCCGACGACGCCTCCTCGAACGACCGCGACGTCCGGCGGAGCCGCGCGACGACGTTGTTGTAGGCAAGCACGATGCAGAAGGTCGCATGGCCGATGACGATCGTGGCGAGGCCGAAGCTGATGCCGATCGGCTGCAGCACTGTGGTGATCGTGGCGTTCAAGGCGATGCCTGTGACGATTCCCGGGAGCGCGATCGGCAGCACGACGAGAAACGACAGGGCGTTCTGCCCGAAGAAGCGGTAGCGGGAGAGCGCGAACGCGAGCGCGGTTCCGAGGACCAGGGCGATGAGCGTGGCGAGGAATGCAGCCTTGACCGACAGGAAGAACGCCGACCGCACGTCCTCGTCGTGAAAGGCCACCGAGAACCACTTCGTTGTCCAGTTCTCGATGGGCCACGCCTGCGTGACGTTCTCGTTGAAGGCGTACAGCGTGATGATGACCAGCGGGAAGTAGATGAACGCGAGGACGAGGCCCGTCGCGATCCTCAGGAACCAGCGTGTCCCCCGACCCTCGACCATCACAGGCTCTCGAATGCTCCGAGGCGCTTGGCGACGTAGAGGTAGCCGATCATCACGGCGATCGGGACGAATGCGTACGCGGCGGCGAACGGCAGGTTGTTCGCGACGCCGATGTTGTCGTAGATCACGTTGCCGATGAACTGCTTGCTCGAGACAACCTCGGGCGTGATGTAGTCACCGAGCGTCAGCGAGAACGTGAAGATCGAGCCCGCGACGACGGCAGGGAAGGCGAGGGGCAGAACGACCCTGCCGAACGTTCGGCCCGAGCGCGCGCCGAGGTCGGCGGACGCCTCGAGGAGCGACGGTGGGATCCGTTCGAGGCCCGCGTAGACCGGGAGGATCATGTACGGCAGCCAGAGGTACGTGAACACGAGCCACGTGCCGACGAGCGAGTAGCCGGGGCCCTCGATCCCGAGCGGCGAGAGCATCCAGTTGAGGACACCGTTCTCGGCGAGGATCGTGCGCCAGGTGTAGACCTTGACCAGGTAGCTCGCCCAGAGCGGGATGAGGATCGCGACGACGAGCAGGCGACGCGTGCGCCGCGAGGCGATGCGGGCCATGTAGTACGCGATCGGGAACGCGAGGACCGCGCATGCGATCGTCACCGCCGCCGCCATGCCGACGGTTCGCAGCGTGATGCGGCGGTAGACGGGCTCCGTGAGGATCTCCTTGAAGTTGTCGAGCGTCGGCTGGTGGACGATCTCCGACGTGAACGGGTCGAGGTACCAGAACGCCGACACGAGCATGACCGCCAGCGATCCGAGGTAGCCGACGACGAGCCAGCCCACCGGCCCGGCGAGGAGCGCGCCGAGACGCACGCGCGGATGTCGGTAGAGGAAGGTAGAGAGCTTCCGCCCGAGCCCCGGCGCCCGGGCGTCGTCTCCGATCACGTCTCCTGTGCTCACGAGGGTGCGCCCGGCGCGGCGAGTCGGACGAGGGGAGCCGGAGACCGGCTCCCCTCGGTCCGTGCGATGCCTAGCCGCGTATCTCGGTCCAGGCTTGCGTCCACTCGGAGTAGTCCTTGCAGACCTCTCCGCGGTCGTCGCCGCAGTCCGCCACGGGAGTGTTCCAGAAGTAGACCTTCGAGAAGTACTCCTCGTCCGTCGCGTGGAACGTCTCACAGTGGTTCGGGTCCTGCGTCAAGCCGCAGGCCTCCTCGCTCACCGGAGCCTCGCCGAAGTACTCCGTCGCCGCAGCATTCGCCTCCGGGCTGATGATGTAGTCCATCCAGAGGTACATGCAGTTTGGGTTACTCGACTCGGAAGAGATCATCCAGGTGTCCGACCAGCCGGTCGACCCCTCCTCGGGAAGCGTTCCCTGGACGGGCGCCGGCGGGTTTGCGGCCTGGAGCTGGTTGACCTGGTACTGCCAGGTCGTTCCCGCTGTCGCGTTGCCGCTCGCGAACGACTGGATCTGACTTGCGGCCGCGCCCCAGTACTCACCGGCAATCGACTTCTGCTGCTTGAGGAGATCGACGGCGGCGTTGAACTGCGTCTCGTCGAGCTCGTATGGGTTCGTGATCTCGAGGTCGGGCTGCGTGGCCATGAGGTAGACGGCCGCATCCGCGATGTAGATCGGGCTGTCGTAGATCGAGATCTTTCCGGCCGCCGGGGAGTCCGCCTCCCAGACGATGCTCCAACTCGTCTGCTCGCCGGGAACCTCCTCCGTGTTCCACGCGAGCAGGTTCGCACCCCGACCGTGAGGAACGCCGTACGGCACGCCGTCGACGGTGTTGTGGGGCTTGTCCTTGAGCCCCTCGAACACGTTCTCGTAGTTCGGGATCAGATCGAGGTTCACGGGTGCGACGTCGCCGGCAGCGATCAGTCGCAGAGTCGCGTCACCCGACGCCGAGACGCCGTCGTAGGTCCCGGTGCGCATGAGGGTGACCATCTCGTCCGAGGTCGCACCGAGCTTCGTGTTCACCTTGCACCCGGTCGACTGTTCGAACGGCGTCACCCAGTCCTTCTCGACATACCCCGACCACGCGATGATGTTCACCTCGCCCTCGGACCTGGCGTTCTCCTGGATCTCCTCCAGCGAAGAGCCGAGTCCCTCGATCTCCGTGCTGGCCTCATCGCCGTCGTCGCCGCCGCCACAGCCGGCCGCGACGACGCTCAGCGCGGCGACCAGCAGGCAGAGCGCGGCCCAGATCGCGGCGCGATTCCTCTTCCTCATTCGGATCCTCCCTCTCATTGGTCTACGACCGACTCCTGCTCCGGGCGCCAGGCGAGGCGGACCCGTCGACCTTTCGACGCAAGTACCTGCGTCGAACCTTCCTCGAGGTTCTGCGCGAGAACCTCGAGGTCACCTCCACGCTCCAGCGTCACGTGATAGCGCGTTACCGCGCCGACGTACTGGACGTCGCGCACTGTTCCCTGCTCCACGTGCCAGCCTTCCTGCGGCTGCCGGCTGTGCTTCGAGGATGTGGATCTTCTCCGGCCTCACGGTGTACCGGCGGCCGTCCCGCTCGATCACGTTCGAGACGCCGACGAACGCTGCGATGAACTCCGTCTGCGGGTGCTCGTAGACGTGGGCCGGCGGTCCGATCTGCTCGATCCTCCCTTCGTTGAACACCGCGAGCCGGTCTGACATCGTGAGCGCTTCCTCCTGATCGTGGGTCACGTAGACGAACGTGATCCCGACCTCCTGTTGGATCTGCTTCAGCTCGATCTGCATCTCCTGCCGGAGCTTCAGGTCGAGCGCACCGAGCGGCTCGTCGAGGAGGAGCACGCGCGGACGGTTCACGATCGCCCTCGCGAGCGCCACCCGCTGCCTCTGGCCGCCGGAGAGCTGCGACGGCTTCCGGCCGGCGAGCGCGCCGAGCCGGACCATCTGGAGCGCCTGCTCTGCGCGGTGTCTCCGATCGCCCTTCGAGACCTTCTTGACCATGAGCCCGTACTCGACGTTCTGCTGGACGGTCATGTGCGGGAAGAGCGCGTAGTCCTGGAAGACGGTGTTGACGGGGCGGTCGTACGGCGGGAGCCGCGAGACGTCCTCGCCCGCGAGCTCGATCGAGCCCTCGTCCGGCTGCTCGAACCCCGCGATCATCCGCAGCGTCGTCGTCTTCCCGGAGCCGGATGGGCCGAGCAGCGTGAAGAACTCGCCCGGCGCGATGTCGAGGTCGACCGCGTCGACCGCGACGACGTCGCCGAACCGCTTCGTCAGGCCGCGCAGGCGTATGTCGGCAGGAGGCCCGGCCGTCGCCGCTTCAGTCACCGGCTGCGAGTGACTCCTCGAGCAGCGCGAGACCCTCTTCGAGCTCTTCGTCGCTGATCGTGAGCGGCGGCAGCAGGCGGATCACGTTCCCGTACAGCCCGCAGCTGAGGAGGACGAGCCCGCGCTCGAACGCCTCCGCGACGACGGCCTTCGCGCGAGCCGGCGTCTGCTCGACGAACTCGAACGCGAGCATCGGCCCGAGACCGCGCACCTCGCCGATCTCCGGCCGCCGCGCTGCGACGTCCTCGAGCCGCGCACGCAGCGTCTCCCCGAGCTTCGTCGCCGCGTCGAGGAATCCCGGCTCGGTGACGATCTCGAGCACTGCCTGCGCGGCCGCACAGGAGAGTGGGTTGCCGCTGAACGTGCCGCCGAGCCCGCCGGCGTGGACCGCGTCCATCACCTCGGCGCGCCCGGTGACGCCTGCCAGCGGGAGACCACCGCCGAGCGACTTGCCGGAGACGAGAATGTCCGGCTCGACGCCGTCGTAGTGCTCGATCGCCCACATGCGGCCGGTGCGCCCGACGCCCGCCTGCACCTCGTCGTCGACGTACAGGATCCCGTGCTTCCGACAGAGCTCCTGGAGACGCGCCGGGTAGTCCGGTGGCATCGGGATGAAGCCGCCCTCGCCCTGCACCGGCTCGAGCACGACGCAGGCGACCGTCTGCGGATCCACGGCCGCGATGAACAGCTCCTCGAGGCCGGCGATCGCATCGTCGGAGGACACGCCGCGGTACGGGTACGGCGCCGGCGCCCGGTACACCTCGGGCGCGAAAGGCCCGAAGCCCTTCTTGTAGGGCATGACCTTCGCCGTCATCGTCATCGCGAGCAGCGTGCGTCCGTGGAAGGCGTTCTCGAACACCACGACCGCCGGCCTGCCGGTCGCCGCCCGCGCGATCTTCACCGCGTTCTCGACGGCCTCGGCGCCCGAGTTGACGAGGATCGAGCGCTGCTCCCCGTCACCGCACGGCGAGAGCTCCGCGAGCCGCTTGCACACGTCCACGAACGGCTCGTAGGTCCCGACCATGAAGCACTGGTGCAGGTAGCGGTCGGCCTGTGCCTTGATCGCCTCGACCACGGCGGGATGGCGGTGGCCCGTGTTCTGGCAGCCGATGCCGCCCGCGAAGTCGACGAACGTCCGGCCGTCGACGTCCGTGATGCGCGCGCCCTCCGCCTCCGCCACGACGAGCGACGGCGTCGAGACCCCCGAGGTCACGTACCTCGAACGCTCCTCGGTGATGCGCTCGGCGGCGGTGTGCTCGCGCAATGACATGACAGCGAGCGATTATCGAACCTGGAGCCGGGCAGAGGCAACTCGGACCCGCGCCCGCGACCGCGTACTCTGTGCCGAGCGCCGGAGTAGCTCAGCTGGTAGAGCAACTCATTTGTAATGAGTAGGCCGTGGGTTCGAGTCCACCTCCGGCTCTACGAACGTCCTGCTCCGTTCTCCATCCGAGCAACGTCGTAATCTCGTTGCGTGGACCACCCGAAGGACGTCGGCGATCGGAGCATGCTCGCCGTCATGCACGCGCTCCGTGCCCTCGGGTACACGGTGCTCGTTCCGCTCAGCGAGAACGTCCGGTACGACCTTGCCTTCGACGACGGAGGTCGCCTCGCACGAGTTCAGTGCAAGACCGGACGCCTGCGGAACGGCGCTATCCGTTTCGCCACGTGCAGTTCATACGCCCATCACTCCCGCCCCAGGCAGGGCCGGAGGGACTATCACGGCGAGGTCGAGTACTTCGGCGTCCACTGTGCGGAGACCGAGGGCGTCTATCTGGTTCCACTCTCAGACGTCGGCACTCGCGTCCAGGGCGCGCTTCGAGTGACCCCGGCGCGCAATCGACAACGTCGCGGCGTGCGTGAGGCAGCGCGGTACGAGATCGCCCGGATCTCGATTTCGACTACGCCAGCACTTCGCGCGTCTTCTGGTGCGCGATGATCTTCCGCTTCACCCGCTGCAGGGCGTTGTCGATCGTCTTCGTGTCGCAGTCCAGGTCCTCTGCCATCTGCTCGTATGACTCGCCCTCGAGGTAGAGCCGCAGGGCTTCCGACTCGAGCGACGACAGCCCGCTGCCGAGGCAGAAGACGAGGCTCTGGAGCTCCTCCGTCGAGATGACGCAGACGGACGGGTCGTTCACGCCCGGGCCCGGCAGCGCGTCGCCGAGGGTGCAATCGCCCTCCGACTCCTGCCCGGCCGGCGTGTGGCTGAACGAGACGTATGTGTTCAGCGGAGCGTGCTTGAACCGGGTCGCGGTCTTGATCGCGGTGATGATCTGCCGCGTGACGCAGAGCTCCGCGAAGCTCCGGAACGACGTCTCCTTGTCCGGCCGGAAGTCGCGCACCGCCTTGTAGAGGCCGATCATGCCCTCCTGCACGAGGTCGTCCGAGTCGCCGCCCGCGAGGAAGTACGAGCTGGCCTTCAGTCGGACGAAGCCGGCATACCGACGCATGAGCCCGTCGAGCGCCTCCTGGCTCCCGTTGCGTGCGCGGAGCACGAGCTGCAGGTCCTCGAGCTCTCGCTGAGCTCGCTGAGCGGTCTTCGGTGCTGCTGCGGTGCGAGCGGCCATGTCGTACCCCCGTGAACGGTGTCGTTTTGCGGTTCCCGGCCGGGGCGGCGGGAGGTGTTCCGGCCAAGTCTCACGTTGAAGTTGAGGGAGAAGCTAGCACCATTGTGGAGGCGTTACAAGGTCGTTGCGAAAAGTGCAGGATGCTAAGAACATACGTTCGCCCACCCTCTTCCCTCAAGAGTGGGGTTCTCCGTACCACAACGATGACGCTGCTTTGCCACGATCCGTTCGTGGCGCATACCGTCGTGATCGTGGACGACCACCCCAGCTTCCGCGCGTCGGCACGCGCGATCCTCGAGGCAAGCGAATTCGAGATCGTCGCCGAGGTGTCCGACGGGGCGGCCGCCCTTGCCGCCGTCGCGGAGCACTGCCCCGATGTCGTCCTCCTCGACGTGCAGCTTCCCGACATGACCGGTTTCGAGATCTGCGACCTCCTCGACGAGGAGAGCGGCCGGCTCCCTGCGATCGTGCTCACGTCGAGCCGCGATCAGGCCGACTACGGTGACCTGGTGGAGTCCTCCTGCGCACGCGGCTTCCTGCCGAAGGCCGAGCTCTCGGGCGAGGCGCTCGCCGCTTTCGTCGCTTGATCTCCGTCGGAGCCGCGCTCGTTCTCGCTCTGCTCGCTGCGGTGGCGGGCGCCAGTGCCGTGCTCGTCTACGGGCAGATCCGCAACCGTCCTTCGCGCACGGTCGCGAGCGTCCTCGCCGTGCTCCAGGAAGGCGTGCCTCTCCGCGACGCGCTGTCGCAGGTCCTCGGGGACCCGACACTCGTCGTCTGGTACCGCCTGACCGGAAGCGCGCGCTGGGTCGAGCCCGACGGCCACTTCGTGCCGGAGCCGAACCCGGCGCCCGGTCGGGCGCAGACCACGATCGAGCGCTCCGGGCTTCCGATCGCAGTGTTCGACTACGACGCCCGGCTCGCGGCGAACTGGGATGTGATCACGGCCGTCGCCAAGGCGGCGAGCCTCGCAGTCCAGAACGAGCGGCTCAACGCGGAGCAGCGCGCGCAGTACGCCGAGCTCGTCACCGTTACGGACACGGCGCCGAGCCTGCTCGTCAACGTCTCCACGGAGGGCCGCATCCTCAACCAGAACCAGGCCGCGGTCGCGGTAGCCGGCACGGCCAACCAGGAGCACATCCGCGGCTCCTTCTTCTGGGACGTATTCATCGATCCGGGCGAGCGCGAGGACGTCCGGCAGCGCTTCCGCGACCTGGCGCCCGACTTCGCGCCCGGCGAGTACCAGAACACGTTCACGAACGAGAACGGCGAGCGCCGGGTCATCTACTGGCGCAGCGCGCCCGTCCTCGGCGAGGACGGAACGGTGCTCAGCATCATCGCCGGCGGCCTGGACATCACCGATCGTGAGCTGCTGCTCGAGGAGATGGAGCGTGAGCGCGCGTTCCTCAATGCCATCGCCAACAACGCACCAAGCCTGCTCTCGCTGATCGACGAGACGGGACGGGTCGTGGACCTCGCGACGAACATCGCATTCGAGCAGACGCTCGAGTACGCGCCCGAGGAGACGGGCGGGCACCTCTTCTGGGAGCGGTACATCGACCCGGCGGAGGCGGACGACGTCAAGGCGATCCTCGAGCGCGTGTTCGCGGGGGAAGTCGTCGGGGAGCACGACCATCACTGGGTCACGAGCACCGGTCGCCGGCTCCTGATCGCGTGGACGTGCACGGCGCTCCCCAGCCTCGACGACCGAACGCTGTTCCTCATCAGCGGAGTCGACGTCACCGAGCGTGTCGAGCGCGAGCAGGAGGTGCAGCGCCGACGCGACTTCCTGAACGCGATCACGAGGGCGGTGCCCAGCTTCCTCATCGCCGTCGAGCCGGACGCGAGCTTCGTCGAGGACGCGACCAACCGGGCGTTCCGCGAGACCTTCGGCTGGACGGAAGCCGAGCTTCGCGGGCAGAGCTTCGTCGACCTCGTAGCGCGCGAGGACGAGGACGTCGTGCGGACGACGATCGCGAACGCCGCCGAGCTCTCACAGGACGAGCGCGAGTCGCGGTGGTTCCAGCGCGACGGCACGCCGCACCTGGTCGCGTGGACGGCGCGGCCAGTCCTCGATCCGGGAGGACGCAAGCTCGTGCTCGTCTCCGGAAGCGACGTCACGCTCAGGCGCCGGCAGGAAGAGGAGCTCCGCGCCTCCCGTGCACGCATCGTGCGGGCCGAGGACGAGGCACGACGCGCCCTCGAGCGGAACCTGCACGACGGCGCACAGCAGCGGCTCGTGGCGCTCTCCGTCAACCTCCGGCTCGTCGAGTCGAAGCTCCGCGAAAAGCCAGACGAGGCCCGCGCGCTGCTCGACGGAGCGCGCGAGGAGCTCGCACAGGCACTCGAGGAGCTGCGCGAGCTCGCGCGTGGCATCCATCCGGCAGTGCTCACCGACCGCGGGCTCGGGCCTGCGCTCGAGGCGCTGGCCGCCCGCGCGCCGATCCCCGTCGAGCTCGCCGCGCCGAGTGAGCGGCTCGCGCCGGCCGTGGAGGCAGCGGCGTACTACGTGGTCGCGGAGAGCCTGACGAACGTCGCGAAGTACGGGCAGGCGACGTCGGCACAGGTCTCGCTGAGCGCGGTCAACGGCACGCTCCAGGTGATCGTCTCCGACGACGGCGTCGGGGGCGCGGATCCAGACCGTGGATCCGGCCTGCGAGGGCTCGCCGACCGCGTGGAAGCACTCGAGGGCCGGTTCGTGGTCACGAGCCCGCCCGGCGAGGGCACCACGATCACCGCGCAGATCCCGCTGCACCCTGTTCGCCCGACGCCCGGATAGCGTCCGTAGACTCGCGCCTGTGAGCAGCCCTCCCTCCGGCACGGTCACGTTCCTCCTCGCGGACGTCGAGGGCTCGACGGCCCTTCAGCAGAACGCCCAGGTCGACTACCCGGTGGTCATCGGGCGGATCCGCGATCTCCTCCGCTCGGCGCTCTCCGGGAACGGCGGGCACGAGGTCGATGCCGTCGGCGACGAACTGCTGGCCGCGTTCACGGAGCACGGTCGCGCTGTCGACGCCGCGCTCGAGGCGCAGCGCGCGATGCGCGACGCGGAGTGGCCGGAGGACGTCAGCGTCCGCGTTCGCATAGGCCTCCATACGGGCACGCCGTCCATCGGCGTCGAGGGCTACACGGGGGTTGACGTCGTCCGCGCTTCCCGTATCGCGAACGCGGGGCACGGCGGGCAGATCGTCTTCTCGGCGGCGACGCTCGAAGCATGCGGCCACGTCCCGCACCGCGATCTCGGGGAGCACCAGCTCGAGGGTCTGCCCGAGCCCGTTCGCGTGTATCAGCTCCTGGCCGACGACCTCCCGCGCGACTTCCCGCCGCTACGGAAGACGATCGCGACTCTCGGCAACTCGGTCACGGTGGTCCTCGCAGACGACACGGTGCTCCTGCGCGAGGGCGTGGCGAGGCTCCTCGGCGAGTCGGGGTTCGACGTCGTCGCGCAGTCCGGGAACGCCGAGGATCTGCTGCGGCACGTCGCCATGCACAAGCCACAGGTCGCGATCGTCGACATCCGCATGCCGCCGACGCACACCGACGAAGGGCTGCGGGCGGCGCGGGAGATCCGTGAGCGCTTCCCGGGCACCGGGGTGCTCGTGCTGTCGCAGTACGTCGAATCCGGGTATGCCCTCGACCTCCTCTCGGAGAGCGCCGAGGGTGTCGGCTACCTGCTAAAGGATCGCGTCGCGGATGTGGAGCAGTTCGCCTCGGCGGTGCGCCGCGTCGCCGAGGGCGGTTCCGCGCTCGACCCCGCCGTCGTGAGCGAGCTCGTCGGCAGGCGGCGCCAGGACGACCCGCTCGAGGAGCTCACGCCGCGAGAACGAGAGGTGCTCGAGCTCATGGCCGAGGGCCGCTCCAACCAGGCGATCGCGGACCGTCTCTACGTGACGCTGCGCGCGATCGAGAAGCACGTGACGAGCATCTTCTCGAAGCTCGATCTGCCCGCGAGCACGGACGACCACCGCCGTATCCTCGCCGTGCTGCTCTACCTGCGCCGTTAGCGGGGGTACGGGACACCGCACCGCGAAGACGCCGGGCCGCCGAACCGCGCGGCACCGGACCGTCTGCCACCCTCAGGAAAAGAGCAACGCCGGCCACGCAAGCGGCCGAGCGAGGCGCCGCGTATCCCTTCCCCTAGACGCGGCGCGACGTAGGGGCGGGAGCGATCTCGCCCCTACGAGCCTCTCCGGAGACGCTCGAGGCGATCTCGCGTCTCCGGATCGAGGCGGTCCCGCAGCTGCCCTCCACTCCCGCGCTGCTCGTGCTCACGGTGCTCCTCCGGTGCGAGCTCGCGGAGGAAGAGGCGCGATGAGAGCTTCCGCACCTCCTGGCCCGACACGCGTCGGACGACCGCATCCGACGAGACGAGGCACACGAGCTCCGAGTCGCGGTTCTCCGCGGCCAGCCGTTCGAGGAGGTCGTCCGCGTGGTCGGCGTAGCGAACGCCGAGCGGGCCTACTTGCCGCTCCTCCCCGCCGCCGTCGAACACCACGACACCGCGCGCCCCACGTCCTGCGACGAAGCTCGCAAGCGTGTCCACGAGCTGACGTGCGTCCGAGAACGATCCGGCGTGGAGGAGGTTGTGGCCGTCGAACAGGTACAGGGTCGGATCCGCCATCACGCAGCTGCCCGCTGGCGGGCGGCCTCGTAGAGGAGAACCGCCGCCGCGACGCTCACGTTGAGCGAGCCGACGCGGCCGGCGAGCGGGATCGAGATGACGCCGTCGCACGTCCGCCGCACGAGGGGGCGGACGCCCTTACCCTCCGCGCCGAGCACGAGCGCGACGCCGCCCGTGAGGTCGGTCGACCAGAGCGGCAGCGTTCCCTCAGCTTCGGCCGCGTACGCCCACAGATCCGGGCCCTTGACGTCCGCGAGGTAACGGGCGAGGTTCGGGACCACGGCAATCGGCAGGTGCTCGACCGCGCCCGCCGAGGCCTTCGCGACCGCGGGCGTGACGCGGGCGGAGCCGTGGGCCGGCACCACCACCCCCGTCGCACCCGCACCTTCCGCACTCCGTACGACGGCGCCGAAGTTCTGCGGGTCGGTCACCTGGTCGAGGCACACGAGGAGCGGCGTCGCCGCCCGGGCGAGCTCGTGCGCGTCCACATAGCGGAACGGGTCGCACCACGCGACCACGCCCTGGTGGTCGCGAGTCCCGGCCGCTTCGGTGAGCGCGCGCTCGGGCTTCACCTGGTGTCTCGGCGCCTGCTCGAGCCAGGGGACATGCGCGGTCGCACGCTCGGTCGCCCAGACCTCGTGCACGGACCTCGGCCCGCGAAGCGCCTCGCGGACGGGGTTCCGTCCATAGACCAGCTCCGGGGTCGCGGTCACGAGTCGCGCCTCACTGGCGCCGAACGAGGCGGAAGCCGTCCGGCTCGTCCCGCGCCTGCCAGCCGGCGGACTCGATCTCCTGACGCAACCGGTCGGCCTCGTCGAAGTCGCGGCTCGCACGAGCGGCCTGGCGCTTCTCGGCGAGCGAGACGATCTCCGGCGGCGCCTCGTCCTGCTCGGCGAGCGACTCCAGCCCGAACACGCCCAGCGCGCGCCGGAGCAGGTCGTGATCGCGCCACTCGTGCATGACGGCGAGGGCTGCCGGCGTCGAGAAGTCGTCCTCGAGCGCCGCGCTGAACCGCTCCCACGCGTCGGGCGGAGCGGGCTCGTGCGGGTTGCGGAAGACCTCACGGAAGCTCTCCGCGCGCGCCGCCGCCTGCTGCATCACGTCGTCGTCGAAGTCCACGGGCTTGCTCCAGAAGCCGCCGAGGTGGAAGACCAGCAGCGTCTCGCGTCCCCACACGTCGAGCACGTTGCGCAGGGTCACGACGTTGCCGAGTGACTTCGACATCTTCGCGTCGCCGAGCTCCAGCATGCCGTTGTGCACCCAGACGCTCGCGAACGGGTGCCCGATGCTGCGCGACTGCGCGAGCTCGTTCTCGTGGTGCGGGAAGCGGAGGTCGTTGCCGCCGCCGTGGATCTCGAAGGCAGGTCCGAGGTACTTCTCCGCCATCGCGGAGCACTCGATGTGCCAGCCGGGCCGCCCTGGCCCCCACGGCGAGTCCCAGGCCGCGTCCTCGTGCGGCTTCTGACCCTTCCAGAGCGCAAAGTCGCGCTGGTCCTCCTTCAGCGGGCTCTCCTCCTGCGCGATCATCTCCTCGAGCTTCGCGCCGGACAGCCGCCCGTACTCGGGGAAGCGGGCGACGCGGAAGTAGACGTCGCCGTTCGCCGCGTAGGCCATGTCCCGCTCGAGCAGCGCCTGGATGAACTCGATGATCTCCAGCATCGTCTCGGTCGCGCGCGGCTCGACGTCCGGCCGGCCGAGGCCGAGGTCGCTCGTGTCCTCGAAGAACCACTCCGTCGCGCGGTCGGCCAGCTCGCGGCTCGGGATTCCCTGCTTCGCGGCCTCGGCGTAGACCTTGTCGTCGACGTCGGTGATGTTGTGCACGAGCGTCACGTCGTAGCCCGTCTCGCGCAGCCAGTTGCGGAGCCACATGCCGAGGACGAAAGGCCGCGAGTTGCCGACGTGGATGCGCTGGTACACGGTCGACCCGCAGACGTACATGCGGATCGGCCCCGGAGCCGGAGGCAGCTCAACGTGCCCGCGCGTGTAGGTGTCGTAGAGCCTCACCCGGCGATCGTATCGGCGGGTCAGCGCACGGTTGCGCGCTCGCCTCGGGCGAGCGCTTCCTCGCGCGGGAGGGCCGCGAGTACCGCGGCGAGCTCCGGTCCGGTCTCGGCGCCCGTGAGCGCGAGCCGCAGTGAGCGAAGGTCGCCGCCGACCGCCTTCAGCTCGCGGACGAGCACGCGCGCTTCGGCGTGATCGAGCCGCTCCGGAGACGCGGCGCGCAGCTCCGCGAAGCGCTCGAGCGTCGGTGCGGCGTCGGGCGAGAGCTCGACCGGCGCAGGATCGGCGACGAGGCGAGCGTAGTCGCGAGCTTCGGCCAGCGAACGCGCGCCACGCAGCACCGGGGCGACCTCGAGCGGCGCGTCCACCGCCGCGGTCAGCTCCTCATCGGTCATCGCGGCGATCGCGTCCACCGCCAGCCGGCGAAGCCGGGCGAGGTCGAGCTGGACGTCGTGCTCGGGCACGCCGAGCTCTTCGAGGTACGCCCGCACCGCGCCGGCCGGAAAGCCCTCCTCGCGGAGATCCGAGATCGACGAGTGCCCGTGCCGCTTCGAGAGCTTCTTGCCGTCCGGCCCGAGCACGAGCCCGTGATGGATCACCTCCGGCAGCTGACCCCCGACCGCGCGCGCGATCCGCTGCTGGAGCTCGAGATTGGGCCGGTGATCCGACCCGCGGATGACGTGCGTGATCCCGAGGTCGAGGTCGTCTACGACCGATGCGAGCTGATAGGTCGCGCTCCCGTCGGCGCGGAGCAGTGTCGTCCCGTCCCGTGCGAGCCGGACCGCCCCGTCGTCGTCGCGCTCGGCGCCGCCGGATGCGAGCGCCCGCGCGGCGGCCTCGGCGTAGAGCGATCCCCGCTCGCTCTGGCGCACCGGGCCCCGGTCCCAGGCGATGCCGAGCCACGACAGGTCCTCGAGGATCGCCTCCTCGCCGCCGGCGAGCGTCCGCTCCCGGTCGGTGTCGTCGATGCGGAGCACGAGCGCGCCGGCGCGCTCGTCGGCGAAGCGCCTGTTCGCGACCGCCGTCAGCGCGTTCCCGACGTGGAGCGAGCCCGTGGGGCTCGGCGCGAAGCGGACGCGTACGCCGCCGCCCCGCGTCCCGTTCACGCGTCGATCGGAACGTGCGCGGGCTGCGACGCGACCCGCTCGAGCCAGTTCCGGATCGCCGGATACGGCTCGAGGTCGAAGTCACCTTCGTGCGCGACGTGCGTGTAGGCGTAGAGCGCGATGTCCGCGACCGTGTACCGCTCGCCGACGAGGAAGCTGCGCTCCCCGAGGTGCCGCTCCATCGCATCGAGCGCGGCGTAGCCGCCCTTCTGGCGTGCGGGAACCTGGTCGGCGAACTTCTCCGGCGTGCCGGAGTACCGGAGCCAGAAGCGCACGACGGCGAGGTACGGCTCGTGGCTGTACTGCTCGAAGAACATCCACTGGAGCGTCTGCGCACGCTCGTACTGGTCATCGGGCACGAACGACGTTCCCTCGCCGAAGTACCAGAGGATCGCGTTCGACTCCCCGAGCGAGCGCCCGTCGTCGAGCACGAGCGTCGGTACGCGCAGGCCGGGGTTCAGCTCGCCGAGCAGCTCCGCCCGATTCGAGCGATCGACGACGGACACCTCCTCCGTCTCGTACTCGACGCCGAGCTGGGCGAGCAGGAGGCGCACCTTGTAGCAGTTGCCCGAGACCGCCGAGTTGTAGAGGAGCATGGGCGCTAACGGTAGTCGGAACCCGCGACGCCGCCGCACAGAGCGCTCGCCGGCCGGCAGTTGACCACCGAGCCGACGGTCGCTCCGCCCTTGCGCGCCGTCGCGAGAGCGAGATCGAGGCTCTCGAGACCGCGCTCCGAGTGCGCGTCCGAGTTGAGCACGAGGTCGACCCCGGCGGCGAGCGCCTCCTCGACGTGCGCTGACGAGAGGTCGATGCGGTCCGGAAGGCCGTTCACCTCGACCGCGACGCCGGTCTCCTTCGCGACCGAGAAGACCTCGTCGAGGTCGAGCGCGTTCTCGGGCCGGTGGTTCAGGATCCGGCCCTTCGGGTGGCTGAGCGCGCGCACTGCCGGGTGGCGCATGGCCCCGGTGACCATCCGGGTCAGCTCGTTCGCGGGGCGGCGCTGCCCCGCATGGAGGCTCAGCTGCACCCAGTCGAGCTCGGCGAGAGCGACGTCCTCCACGTCGAGCGTCCCGTCCGCCCGGATGTCGCACTCGACGCCGCGGAGCACGCGAAACGGGGCGAGGCGCTCGTTCACCTCGGCGATCTCCTCGCCCTGGCGCCGCAGCTCGTCCGTGTCGAGCCCGTGCACGACTCCGACGTTCGGGCTGTGGTCGCAGATCGCGAGGTACTCGTACCCGCGCTCCAGCGCGGCGAGGGCCATCCGCTCGACCGTTGCCCTGCCGTCGGACCAGGTCGTGTGGCAGTGCAGGTCGCCGCGGATCCGGCTCCGTTCCACGAGATCGGGTGGCGGCTCGGCAAGCGGTCGCTCGCGAAGCTCGGGCGGGCAGTACGGGATGCCGAGCTTCTCGAACACCGATGCTTCGTCCCGGGCCTCGGGAAGGGGCTCGAGCGCCTGCACGTACTCGGGAGAGCCGGTAGCGCGCAAGCAACTCGGTGCCGAAGGACGCGGGCTTGGCGACGACCAGCGTGACGGGAACGCCCTCCACCGTGACCCCGACCGCCCGGTTCTCGTCCCTCTCGAGCACGGCGACGATCGCGGCGAGGCCCTGGAAGCGGCCGAGGACGGCCTCCGGGTCGTCGGCGGCGCAGACGACCGCGAGCTCGTGCGCAAGCTCGCAGTAGCGGCGGGCGGGGCCTGCCATCTCGCCTCCCAGCTCGGCGGCGATGGCCGCGGAGAGCGCACGGCTGCGATTGATCGTCAGGCCGCGCGGCGCTGCCCGCTCCCGTTCGAGCGCCGCCCTGATCCGCGCCTCGGTCGCCGCTCCGACGCCGGGAGCCTCCTGTAGGCGTCCGCCTCGGATCGCCGCCTCGAGCTCGGCGGCCGTCCGGACGTCGAGCGCACGCGCGATGTCCAGCACGCGCTTCGCGGTCAACCCCAGGAAGCGGCCGTAGCCGACGATCTCCGGCTGGATCTCGCGGTTCAGCTCGTCCAGCTCGGCGATGTGACCCGTCTCGACGAGCTCGCGTAGCTTCGCCTCGATCCCCGACCCGATGCCACGGAGCTCGCGGATACGACCCGTCCGGACGAGCTCGGCGACCGACGCCGGCGTCGAGCGGACGAGCTCCGCCGCCCGCGACGTACGCACGCACCGCGAACGGGTTCGTCTCCGCGAGCTCGAGGAGCGCGGCGAAGAGCGACAGCCTGTCGGCGATCTCGCCGTTCGTGAGGTCGGTCGTAGCCACGCGGGCAGCTTGCCTCCTCAATACGATCGGCCGATGGAGGAGGCTCTCCTCGAGTGGTACGACGAGTACGGGCGCGACCTGCCGTGGCGCCGGACGCGCGACGCGTACGCGATCCTCGTCTCGGAGGTCATGCTCCAGCAGACCCAGGTCGAGCGGGTGATTCCTCGCTACCGGGCGTGGCTCGAGCGCTGGCCGACCGCGGAATCGCTCGCCGCCGCGACGCCGGGCGACGCCATCCGCGAGTGGCAGGGCCTCGGCTATAACCGGCGCGCGCTGAACCTCTACCGAGCCGCGACGCAGATCGCCTCGGACGGCTGGCCCGAGGACCTGACGGACTTGCCCGGCGTCGGCGCGTACACGGCAGCGGCGATCCGGCGCTTCGCGTTCGAGGAGGACGTGCTGCCCGTCGACGTGAACGTCGCCCGCGTCGTCCGTCGAACCGGCGGGTCGTTCACCGGGGCGGCCGCTCACGCACTGATGGACCTCGGCGCGACGATCTGCCTCGCCCGCATCCCGCGCTGCGGCGCGTGCCCGCTCGCAACGGAGTGCCCGTCCCGGGGAACGCGTGACGAGCCCGCACGCAAGCAAGGCGCCTTCGAGGGCTCGTTCCGGCAACGGCGGGCGGCGGTTCTCCGCCTCGTGGCGCAGACCGCGCAGGAGCTCGGCGGGCTCGACGGCGAGGCCGTCCGCTCACTCGAGCGCGACGGCCTCGTCGTCGTCGAGGACGGGACGGTCGCGCTGCCCTCGTAGGCCCCGCTACAGGACCGGGCAGTTGACGACCACCGGCATCGCCCTGATCGTCACGTCGCCGGCGCGCTGAGCGGCCCGGATGGCAGCCGCGGAGCGCAGGACACGTGACGTCTCGCCCTCCTTCCAGGTGACCATGCTCACGGCCCAGAGCGGCGTGTAGTCCTTCCTCCCGGGCACGGTGTCGATGACGTTCCGCTGCTCCGGGTGCCCGTTCGTGAACGCCCAGATCGGTGCGACCTTGTTCCCGGACCCGAGCTTCACCGGGCCGAAGTCGAGATACGAGACGACCTGGCCGCGATAGAAGCCGAGCGTCACGTCCTGGGAGAACGTCCTGACCGGTCCGTCTGCGGCGGCCGCCGGCAGCGCGGATGCGACCAGAACGGCCGCGAGGGCCGCGAGCAGCACGGCGAACTTCCTCATCGCTTCTCCTTCCGTCGGTGCCTCGACGCTAGGGCGAAGCTCTTACGCGCGGCTCACGCCGGTCTGAACGTCGGGTGAATTCAGCCCGGCGCAACAATCGGCTGCGCACAATTGCGGCCATGGCAACCGTCCTCGTCGTCGACGACGAGCCGATCGTTCGGGAGGTCGTCGTGCGGTACCTCCTGCGAGAGGGCCACCGGGCGCTCGAGGCGGCCGACGGGGACGCCGCCCGTGAGGCGATCGAGCGCTCCGAGCCGGATCTCGTCGTGCTCGACGTGATGCTTCCGGGCACTGACGGCCTCGACCTCTGCCGCTGGATCCGATCGAGCTCCGACCTGCCGGTGATCATGCTCACCGCCCGCGGCGAGGAGGCGGACCGCATCGTCGGCCTCGAGCTCGGTGCTGACGACTACGTCACGAAGCCGTTCTCGCCGCGCGAGCTCGCCGCTCGCGTCCGAAGTGTCCTCCGCAGGTCGCGTCCGGCACCTTCCGAGGCCGCAGAGCAGCTCGCGTTCGGCGAGGTCGAGCTCGACCGGACGACAAGGGACGCGCGCAAGCGCGGGAGCGAGATCCGGCTCACCGCGAAGGAGTTCGACCTGCTCTGGTTCCTCGCGAGCCATCCACGGCGCGTGTTCTCGCGCGAGCAGCTCATGGCGAGCGTCTGGGGCTACACGGCCGCGCTCGACACGGGAACCGTCACGGTCCACGTCAGGCGGCTCCGCGAGAAGATCGAGGACAACCCGTCCAAGCCCGTCCATCTCGAGACGCTCTGGGGCGTCGGCTACAGGTTGACGCCGTGATCGCGACCGGAGCGGTCGTCGCTCTCGCGACGCTCGCCGTCGGGCTCGCTCTCGCCTACGGCCTGCGCCGGCTGCCGACGGTGCGCCTGCAGCTCGCCGGCCTCGCGATGCTCGCCGTACTGTTGCCGCTCGGCGCCGTGCTGCTGTCCGGCTGGGTCATGTTCCACATGGGCGACGACGTGAAGATCCTCGCCGTGACGGCCGGCTCCGCGCTCACCGCGCTCGTAGCCGCGCTGGTCGTCGCCCGCGCGATCGCCGACTCGCTCGACGGGGTGCGGGCAGCGTCCGCCGACCTCGCCCGTGGTGACCTCGAGGCTCGAGCTCCCGAGGACGGGCCGTCCGAGGTCGCCGAGCTCGCTGCCTCCTTCAACGAGATGGGCGAGAACCTGCGGCGCCTCTTCGATTCGCGGCGCGAGCTCGTCGCCTGGGCGAGCCACGATCTCCGGACGCCGCTCGCGAACATGCAGGCGATGATCGAGGCGCTCGAGGACGGCCTCGGCGAGCCCGCGGAGTACCTCCCTGCCCTGCGCGAGCAGGTGCGGGCGCTCTCGCGGCTCGTCGACGACCTCTTCGAGCTCGCGCGCATCGACGCGGGCTCGCTCACGCTCGAGCTCCACCAGCTTCCCGTCGCCCCGGTCATATCCACGAGCCTGCGCGGCGTGGAGGCGGAGGCGCGGCTGCGCCACGTCACCCTCGCTTCCGACGTCGACCAGCACCTGACCGCCCGCTTTGCGCCCGAGAAGGTCGAGCGCGTGCTCATGAACCTCCTGACGAACGCGCTTCGGCACACCCCGAGCGACGGCGCCGTCGCGGTCCGCGTCGAGCCGCTCGCGGACGAGGTGCGCGTCGCGGTCGAGGACTCCGGCGAAGGGCTGGACGCCGAGACTCGCGCTCGCATGTTCGAGCACTTCTGGCGTAGAGACCGCTCGCGAGCCTCGGGCGGTACCGGGCTCGGGCTCGCAATCGCACGCGGCCTCGTCGAGGCGCACGGCGGGCGGATCTGGGCCGAGGACCGCGAGGGCGGTGGCGCCCGCGTCTGCTTCACGCTTCCGGCGTCCTGAGCGGACGCCTCGCCGTCAGATTCGGTGGTGCATCCAGACGTTCGGCTCGACATAGACGCCGAGGTCGGCCTCGCGGTCGATGCTCACGAGCGTCAGGGCGCCCGGCACGACGTAGTCACCGCTCTCCGGAAACGCCATGCCCGCCCACTCCTCCCACTGGGGGACAGTCCCTTCGATCCGCATCGCCAGATGGCACGGACGCACGATCGCGGCGCCGAGCTTGGCGTGGGTTCGCAGCCAGGGATCGAACGGATGACCGTCTGCAGTCGTCCAGCCGATGTAGCGATCGATCGGGACGAGCGGGTAGCGCGGCTTCCAGCTCGGGCGCACGGGCGCCACGAGGTCGTGGAACCCGTGCTCCCCGGCGACATCGCGCATGCGCTCGAGGCAGGTCCGGCTGAGGCCCTGGCCGAGCCGCGAGGGCCGAATCGCCACCGCGACCGCGGTCACGGCGGTCGGGTCCTCCGACGGCCGCCGTCCCGCGCTCGAGCACGTCCTCCCAGCCCCGGTCGGGCAAGTCGTCGAGATCGACGCGGACGGGCACCGAGTTGACCTCGGCGACGACCTCGTCCGCTTCGTCGTCGTAGAGGAAGTGCTGGAAAGCGCCGAAGCGCTCGTAGAGGAGACCCCAGCAGCGGTTGGAGACCTCGCTCTCGAGCATGAAGGCCGGCCAGATCTCGAGCGACGGAGCCCGGCGGTCCTCCAACTCGGGCCGCTCGTCGTACGAGTAGAAGCGGAGGCTCACCTGCGCGAGAGCAGCGCGACCGCCTGCGCCGCGAGACCCTCGCCCCGGCCGGTGAAACCAAGGGCGTCGGTCGTGGTCGCATGGACGGTGATGCGCCCCGCCTCGACGCCGATCGCGTCGGCGAGCCGCTTGCCCATGTCCTCGCGAACGGGGCCGACCCGCGGCTCCTCGCCCACGAGGACGCAGTTCGCGTTCACGAGCTCCCACCCGGCGTCGCGCACCTCCCGGTAGGCCTTCCAGAGCAGGTCGAGCGAGGACGCGTCGCGGTACTGGTCGTCGCTGGAGGGGAAGAACGACCCGATGTCACCGAGGTCGGCGGCGCCCAGGAGCGCGTCGATGAGCGCGTGGGTGACGACGTCGCCGTCCGAGTGGCCGGCGAGGCCGTGCGAGTGGTCGATGTGGACGCCCGCGAGGACGAGTGGCACGCCCTCGACGAGCGCATGGGCGTCGACGCCGAGGCCGACCCTGAGCTCGCTCACGCCCGCGAGACTAGCGTAGGGAAAGCGTCTGGCGGATCGCATTTGGCTGAGCCATGCGGGTTTGCGCCGCACTCCACTTTTGGAGGATCTGTGACCAGCCGTGACCAAGGCGAATTTGACCGAACTTGAACGCCGATGGACAGCTAGGGCCGTGACCAAGCATGACCAGGGCGGGGCGAGGCACCGCCTGGTTGGCGCGCTTGGCTGGGGTCAAGAGGTCGGAGTTCGAATGTCCCCGCCCCGACTAGTTCAGCGCCAGCGCCAGCCCGTGTACGGCTCCGGGTGGAACTCCCCGCTCACCTCGAGCGGTTCGAACGTGGCGCCGTACTTCCGCGCGCGGTTCTTCCATGATCGCCACGTCGACGGCTTGATCTCACGCGACTAGCGCTTTTTGCTCAACTAAGCCAAATACGGGCCGAGGCTGTGACCAAACCCCTTCCCCGTTTCGACCCCTCCCCGACTGCGAGGCCCACTGCTCCTGCTGTAGCGGCTGCGAGCGTGATGGCGTGACGTACTGATGCCCCGGTGGAGTGAGGCGGTGCCGGTTCGTTCCTGTCCTACCGGGAGGGTCGGCATCCCCCCAGCGCGGTTGTGCGTCCGTGAGCCTCCTACCGGGGGTGTACCGCCGCGCAGATCTGACATCGGTCTGACACGGCTGCGCGACCCCCGCATTCATCGGTGATTCCAGGCGACCTCCGGCTCCGCGCGTACTGCACGGGGCGCTCATCAAGCAGTACTGGCTCGAGGACTTCGCCGGACTTCCGGGACGAAGTGAGACCTCTCGTCCTCAAGCAGAACGCCGCCCGGCTGCTGAGGCTGGCGGTGTAGCGCCGCGCCGGCCGACGCCGCGGATCCTCTCCCAAATTCCCGCCGTCGCGTCACCGACTGCTGGAAGCAGCCCGTGCGGGAAGAAGAGCATGATCGCCATGAGGATCAGCCCGAACACACCGAAGGAGAACACGGTCGGGGCGGCGTCGGGGAGGTCCCAGCCGAAAAGATCCGGCCGCGTGCCCAGGTCACGGAGCTTCTGCTCGAGGTAGAGGATGGCCACAGTCCCGACCACGGCGCCGTAGATGTTGCCCAGCCCGCCGACGGCGACCATGACGACGAACTCGATGCTGAGCACGATCGGGAACGCCTCCGGCGAAACGATGAGGAACGTGAAGGTAAAGAGGCCCCCGCCGAGCCCGGCGAGTGCGGCGGCGACGACGAACAGTCGGAGCTTGTAGCTCGCTACCGGAATGCCCGAAGCCGCAGCGGAAGCCTCGTCGGTCGCGATCGCCTTCAGGGCACGCCCGACCCGCGAGTGAACGAGGTTCGTCGCCAGCAGCAAGACGATCGCAACGACCGCCCAAACGACGGCTGCGTGCAGCGGGCCGCGCAGGTCGTGCCCGAATACGGTGAGCGGCTTCGTGACCGTGATCCCGTACTGACCACCCGTGAACCGGTCCCATGCGGACAGGACGGAGAAGGCGATGAGGGCCAGCGCGAGCGTCGCGAACGCGAGGTAATGACCGTGCAGGCGCAACAGCGGCACGCCGATCACCGCGGCGAGCACTGCAGCCACGACCGGTGCCGCAAGCACAGCGAGGACCGGCGGAACGCCAGCCTCGGGATCGACGAAGCGGGTGTCGGGGTCGATGCCCACCGTCAGGATCGCCGACGTGTAAGCGCCTATGAGGAAGAACGCCCCCTGCCCGAGCGAGATCTGCCCCGCGTATCCCATCAGAAGCGTGAGACCGATCGCCACGAGCGCGTACAGCCCCATGCGGTCGTAGAGCGCCACGTCGAACGTCGACAGCTGGTAGGGAAGCCAGCATGCGAACACGGCTCCGGCGAGGATGAGCCCGATCCGGACCGGCGCAGGCCAGGGAACACGCGCACGCCGGATCGCCGCGTGCGCGTCGTGCGATGCACTCGCGACCTCGGCCCGTGACCGCCAGCCGATCAGGACGAGCATTACGATCAGGGCGATGATCAGGCTGTACTGCGGATCGACGTAGCCGACCACGAACTGCTCGAGGATCCCGAGCGCGTATCCGCCGAGGAGGGCGAGACGGATGGATCCGAGCCCTCCGAAGACGGCCGCCGCGAAGCCGTTCACGGTGATCGCGACGTCCGAGCTGTACGTCATGGGGTTGCTCGGCGCGAGCAGCGAGCCGCCGAGCGCGCAGAGCGCCCCCGCTCCGACGAACGCGACCACGGCGAGTGAGCGGATGTTGAGTCCGACGAGCTCGGCGGCGCGACGAGAGTCCGAACAGGCTACGAGTGCCTGCCCGACGATCGTCCAGCGGAGGAAGAGCGTCAGCGCGACCGCACAGAGCAGCGCGACCCCTGCGATGAGGACGTACTGCGGCTGGACGAGAACGCCCCCGACGTTCCAAGCGCGGTCGGAGATGCCGGCATAGCTGCGGGGAATGTCTCCGAACTCGAGCAGGAGCAGCGCCTGTGCGAGGAACGCGGCTCCGAGCGTGATGATCGTGCTCGCGAGGCCCGTCGTTCGGCCACGGAAGCCAACGGCGACGACCGCGAGAATGGAAGCCAGAAGCGCGGCGATGAGGATCGAGACCAGACTCGCCAGTGCGAGCGGCATGTCGTCCGAGAGCTGGAAGGTGAAGAGGCCCCCGATCACGACGAACACGCCCTGCGCGAAGTTCACGATCCCGGTCGTCCGGTAGACGAGCACGAGGCTCATCCCGACGAGCGCGAACGCGGATCCTGTGGAGAGGCCGACGACGACGAGCTGCAGGAACTCGGTCATCCGGGCCCGCCTCCCAGATATGCGCTGTGCACCTCCGGGCGTTCGCGAATCTGCTTGCTCTGACCCTCCAGGACGACCCGCCCCGTCTCCAGGACATACGCGCGCTCGCACAGGTCGAACGCGAGGAGTGCGTTCTGCTCCACCAGCAGGATGGCGACGTGCTCCTCGTCGTTGAGTCGGTGCAGAAACTCGACGAGCTGCTCCACGATGAGCGGTCCCAGGCCGAGCGAGAGCTCGTCGATCGCGAGCGCGCGGGGCTCGGCCATGAGTGCACGTCCGATTGCGACCATTTGCTGCTCGCCGCCGGAGGTCCGACCGGCTGGGCGTTCGCGCAGCTCGTACAGCTTCGGCAGCAGCGCGTAGATGCGGTCGAGGCGCTGTCGCGCGTCGCCGCGGCGGCGAAGGTAACGGACGGTCGAGGTCACGATTTCGGTCCGGAATGAGCGCCCGAACGCGCCCAGCAGGAGATTCGCCTCGACGGGCAGGCTGGGGAATACCTGACGCCCCTCCGGTACCTGCGTGAGACCGCGCCGGACGACGAGGTTCGGAGCTTTTCCCGTCACGTCGTCTCCCGCGACTCGAACGGTGCCTTGGGCTGGCCGGACAACACCGCAGATGGCATTGAGCAGTGACGTCTTTCCCGCGCCGTTGGCGCCCACAAGTGCGACCCGCTCGCCGGCACCGAGGGTAAGCGAGACTCCGTCAAGCGCGACCGCCGGCCCGTAGCGGACGACGAGATCGCGTACCTCCACAAGAGCTGTCACAGGGAAGCTGAGCCGAGGTAGGCGGCGATCACCTGCGGGTCGCTCCTGACGTCGGACGGCGCGCCGTCGGCGATGACCCGCCCGCGGTCGAGCACGACCACTCGCTCCGCGATCGCCCCGACGAACTGCATGTCGTGTTCGACGAGCACCATGGTGAGCCCACGCCCGGAGAGCGTCCGCAGCGCGTCGATCAGGTGCGCTTTCTCGCCGGCGCGTAGCCCCGCGGCCGGCTGTCCAGCAGGAGCACTTGGGGCTGCTGGGCGAGAGCGCGTGCGATCGCGAGCAACCTGAGCTGCCCCAGTGGGAGCACGGCTGCGGGCGCCGAGGCACGGTCGTCGAGCCCGACGATCTCGAGCGTCTCATGCGCCGCCCGCCGCACGCGCTCCTCTTCCCGCCTCTGCCACGGAAGCCGCAACATGCTCTCCACGAACCCGGCTCGCGAGCGAACGTGTGCGCCGACGGCCGCGTTGTCGAGCACGTTCAGCTCCGCGAGGGGGCGGTTCGTCTGGAAGACCGTGGCGAGCCCATGTCGGGCCCGACGGTGTGGCGGCCAGCGCGTGATGTCGCTTCCGCCGACGCGGACCTCGCCCGCATCCACGACATGGAGGCCGGAGATGCAGCCGAGGAGCGTTGACTTTCCGGCGCCGTTGGGCCCGATCAGGCAGGTGAGAGAGCCCGCCCCGATGGCGAACGAGACAGCATCGACGGCCTTGACCGCGCCGAACATCTTGGTGACGCCAAGGAGCTCACACGCCAGCTCGTCGCGAGGCCGCGATGCGAGCGCGACAGGGGCCGCCACGTGATTCAGGCTACCTGATACACGCGCCGCAGGCTAGTGATGCGGGAAGCCGCCGCCGAGGTTACGGACCGCCTCTTTGACCATGGTGAGGAACGCCTCCCGTTCCTGTCCGGTAAAGCCGTCGAGCATCGTGTCTTCGAACTCCGCCACCGATTGCTCGCATGAAGCGAGGACGCGCCGGCCTTTCGCGGTGAGCGTCGCGGGCAGCGTTCTCCGATGATTCGGATGTGGGTTGCGCTTGATCAGCCCCTTGCCTTCGAGCGCGTGGATCACCTCACTCATCGACTGCGGCGTCATGAGCGAGCGCCGCGCGAGCTGCGACGTCGAGAGAGGCGCACCGTGTCGTTTGAGGACGCTGAGCGTCGTGAACTGGAGCGTGGTCAGCCCGTGAGGTGCCACCAGCTCCGTGACGCCTGCGAGGATCCGCTGCTGCAGACGGGCGATCGCGTAGCACGTTCCAGGTTCCGGCCGCGTGGTCGCCGATTCCTCTACGCGCAGGGACTCGGTCATCGTCGCATCGTCTCACGTCCCGCCACCACCCGGACGGGCGCGCGGCCACGTCCGGGTGGCGACGGGACGCGTCTCATCAGGGGAAGCGCGCGTTCCGGTTCGGGTCGAAATCGCCGTTGTCGCCCGAGAGTGCAGGCGGGTGAAACTTGACGAAGGCCGCCTCGCCGAGACCCAGGCCGTTGGCTCGCTCCTGGAGCTTCCGTGGGTCGGCGAGGGAGCCCCAGTAGCCGCGGTCGACCCGTTCGCGGAGCGCCTCGACGCCGGCGACCAGCTCGGCTGGGCTGAACGAGCAGTGGCCCCACCGGTCGACATACGCCTGTCGCAGCATGTTGTTGCTGCCCGCCGCGTGCACGACGTCGGCGTACTCGTTCTCGTGCTGCACGGGAACAAGAGGGTCGGAGACGGTGTGGAGGTTGAGCGCCGGAACGTCCAGGTGGCCGTTCGGCACCGACGTCGTACGCAGCGAGGCGATCGCAGCCGGATCGGCCGGGATGTCGGCGCCGGCGGTGAGGCTCGCGAGCTCCGCTTTCAGGTCCAGCCCTGCCTGCCGGTACAGCGTCTTGACCACCTTGTGGTACGGCGAGCGCTCGACCAGCGCCGAGAAGTCCTCTCCAAGCGTCCACGAGCCGTTCCCGCCTGCCGACAGCTCGATCCAGAAGCGCCCGAACTCCACGAAGTTGAGCACCGGGAAGAACTCGACGGCGCTCGCGTACTGCGCGGCCTCGACCGCTGCGGCGTCGCTTGCGGGCGGCACTGGGACGCCAGGTGCCGAGGGCACGACGTTGAGGAAAGCGAACACGAGTGCCAGCCGCGCGCGGCCCTCGGGCGTCTTCTGCGCTTCCTGAACAGCCGCGGTGAGAATCGCACCGGTCGCCGCACCCTCTCCCGGGCTCGCGAAGTTCACGAGCTTCGGCGCTTGCCCGGCTGGGAGGAGCAGCTTCGCGATCGTGTAGCCCGCGTCCAGCTGATAGTTGTTGAGATGGATCGCGCCGGCGACGATCCCGCAGGTGCTGAGCGCGCCGTCGATGATCCCGGCGCCCTGTTGCGCCTCGAGCGCGCTGATCAGGCCCCCCATGGACGAGCCGACGGCGAGCACGCGGTCGGGCTCGCTTGGGAGAGCATCGGACGACACCGCGTCGATCGTCTCGAACTGATCCCGCACGGCGCTCTCGAGCGCCCACCATGATCCGTTCGGGTCGTACGACGAGCCTGCGAGCGCGTACCCGCGCTCGAGCAATGCGTCTCTCGTCTCCGCATCGGGGGCATTCGCCGGGAGCGGAGGCCCGAAGCCATGGCTGTAGAGGAGCAGTACACCGTTCCAGCTCGATGGAACGTCTGCGATCCAGGTCGCCCCGTCGGTCAGCGTCCCGGTGACGTGCTCGACCGAGGCCGGTGCCGAGGACGCCGTCGGTACGACGACCGCCAACGCCGCGAGCACGACGAGCAGAGCGCTTCGGAGCCCAGCCGCTACTGCGTTCACGATCTACCTCCCGCTCGAACCAGCGGAGCGGCACGCCCCGCCGTGGGTCAGGACACGAGGGAGTATGAATAGTTCAGGCAACCTGTCAAGCAGGCTGCAACAGCCGGAGAGGTGGGCCGCGCACGGAGTCGGGCCGTTCCCTCGGCCAGGTCGCCGCAGGCGCGGATGTTCGCGCCTGCGGCGATCGCAGCCGTTACTTCGTCTTCCCGAAGGCCGCGCCGAAGAGGGGCCTCACCTGACACTTCTGGATCCTTCCGACCCACATCGAGTCGAGTTGCAGGCCTGTGTGGTTCCCCTGAGAGAGAAAGATCTTGCCGGCCGGCGTGACGAGTCCACGGAGCTTCGTCTCGAGCGCGGTGTTGATGCCTGCGCGGCTGGCGCTGCCCCTCTCGATGGCGGCCTTGTACGCCCAGAGCGCGGCGCTCGCATCGCCGTCGAAGTTCGAGACGGGCCGCTTCAGGATCTTGCGAAGCAGGGCGGCCTGCGCACGAACCGGGTTTTTCTTCGGCAGGAATGTCCACGCAGTGGCGAGGAACGAGTTGACGATCGCACCGTTCACGTCCCCGCACGTCCCCTGCAGGAACTGCGGCGAGACGTTCGCGCCCGTGAGGACGAGCCGTTGCGATAGCTGAAGCTGCTTGAACTGCTTGACGATCGTTGCTCCGGCGGGCGTCGCCGTCCAGAGCCACAGCGCCTGGGCGCTCGAGTTCTTGATCTTCGTCAGCTCGGCAGAGAAGTCGGTAGACGCCGGCGAAAAGATCGTCGTGTCCACGACTTCGAGGCCATACTTCTTTGCGAGCTTGCTGACCTGCGCCGGGCCGTCGCAGCCGAACCCGCCGTTGTCGCCCATTAGCCAGACCCGCTTGATGCCGAGCTTCCGCAGGTAGGCCGCCTCACTGTACGCATACAGTCGAGCGGTCGCCGAGAGGATGTAGACGTACGGCTGCGGCGGCTCGACGAGTTGCGTCGGCGGTGAGAGCGCAATGAACGGCATCCGCGCCTGACTCGCGATGGCGCCCGTCGCAACCGCGGCGGCGGCGTTCCCCGAGCCCAAGATGCCGACGTACTTCGAGTCGCTGATGAACTTCTGCACGTTCTGCACCGCCTGCGACGGGTTCGAGGAGTTGTCGAGGATGTCGACGACAACCCTCCTGCCCTTGATGCCGCCGCGCGCGTTCCAGTACGCGACGACGGCTTCGACGGCCTGACGGTCGCTCTGGCCGACAAGCTGCGTTGGCCCGGTCAGCGGCGCGTCCATGCCGAAGTAGATCGGGCCCGCCTGGTTCGTGCTCGTCGCAGACGCCGACGCGAACACGAGGGACACGACCACGGAAGCGGCCGCGACGACGACACCTGTCTTGCTCGTGCTCATGAAGCGCTCCCTTCGGTTTCGGAGAGGCACCGGCGACTTAACGCGACGAGTTTAAGGGAGCCTGCAACAGCTGTCCAGCGGCGCAAGGCCACGCGACGCCCATCCCGCAAATAGGGTGGCGTTGGCTGATGAGGCACTGACGGAGGCGTTCGGCCAGCAAACGGGCAGCACTGACAACACAATGTGAACGAGCAGGGCACCCACGTCCTCAAGGGCGGCCGCGTCGAACTCCGATGGGCCTCAGCCGTGACGCGTCCATCTCGCCTACGGCCGCATCTGCTCCTGACGTCGGGAGCCGGCCGTCTCGCCCCGCGGTCTCGGCGCCTGTCTGGCCTCTTACTCCGGCACCGGCGCGTCTTCGCGGAGAAGCCTCTCCGCCTTCAGCTCGCGCCACAGGTCAGACGAGATCGCCTCGCGGTGGAGAGTCGCGTTTCTCCGCATCTGCTCAGCCGACCGCGCCCCGACACAGACACTGACGACGGCTGGGTGGGTGAGCGGGAACGCGAGGGCTGCCGCCGGGAGTGTCGTCCCGTGCCGCTCGCAAACCTGAGCGATTGCGCGCGCTCGCTCGACGAGCTCCGGTGGCGCAATGTCGTAGTCGTACTTGGCGTCCTCAGGAGGGCGTTCCCGGGCGAGAAGGCCGCTGTTGAAGACGCCTGCCGCGACGATCCCCACGCGGCGTTTCTCGCAGAGCGGCAGCAGGTCGTCCAGCGCCCCCTGCTCGAGCAACGTGTAGCGACCGGCGAGCATCACCACGTCGACATCCGTCTCGCGCACGAGGTCGGCGAGCATCGCCGCCTGGTTCATGCCGGCGCCGACAGCGCCGACGACGCCCTCGGCTCGCAGCTCGTCGAGCGCCGGATAGCCGCTGGCCAGCACATCTGACCAGTGGTCGTCAGGGTCGTGGAGGTAGACGATGTCCAGTCGATCGAGGCTCAGGCGCTCCAGGCTTCCCTCAAGGGAGCGCCGGATCCCGTCCCGGCTGAAGTCCCAGACCCGACGGTGGGTCGCCCGGACCACAAACCCCTGATCGTCCCACCCCTCGACCCCGTCGACGGGCTCGAGCAGTCGCCCCACCTTCGACGAGAGCACAAAGGCGTCGCGGGGACGCGAAGCGAGCGCCGACCCAGTCGTCGCTCGGAGAGGCCGAGCCCGTAGTGCGGGGCCGTGTCGAAGTAGCGAACGTCGAGCTCCCACGCCGCGTCGACGGCCCCTCGTGCGTCGTGGTCGGACACCGCGCGATACAGGTTCCCCAGCTGTGCGCAGCCAAGCGACAGCTCGCTGAGTGTCAGAAGCCGTTCAGGAAGCGGGCGCCTGGAGATCATGATCGCGACGGTGCTGACAGAACATATGATGTTTGTGATGGAGAGCGCTCACGCCCAGCCCGACGCGCAGGCGCCCATGGCAACGGGTCGGCGATCGCGAAGGCCAGAGAGGCTGGCGTCGGTCGTCGTCGAGGAACTGGCTCAGGACATCATCAGCGGCGCTCTCCCCGCGGGCACGGTCCTGCCGGCGGAGCCGGCGCTGTGCGAGCAGTTCCATTTCAGCCGCACCGTCATCCGAGAAGGACTCAAGCTCCTCCAGGAGCGCGGCCTCGTGAGCGTCGAGCAGGGCCGCGGCACATCGGTTCAGCCGCGCGAATCGTGGGACCTGCTTGACCCTGTCGTACTCCGGATCGCCCTTGCCTGCGATGACGAAATGGTGCTCCTCGATGACCTGATCGCGGTGCGCCGCCTGCTGGAGGGCGAGATGGCCCGTGTTGCAGCGACGCAGCTCACCGACGACGAGCTCACAGCGCTCGCGGAGAACGTGGAGCAGATGGCGAATTCGGTCGGAGACTACGAGCTGTTCCGGTCGTTCGACCTCGCCTTCCACGCCGTCGTGATGAAGGCCTCCGGCAGCGAGATCGGCCGCACCATCGTCCAAACGATTCACCTGCACGCCCGACAGGCCCCGCATATCACCGCACCCGGTGCACGGGCTTCCCTGGAGCGAACCGTCGCGGATCATCGGGCGATTCACGAGGCGCTGGCCGCGCGCGACGGCGAACTTGCCGCCGCGCGCACGGCAGCTCACATCGACCTGGCCTGGGCCGAGCGCCGTAGCAACGGCTTCTCGTCCGCACCGTCCTGAGACGGCCGCCATAGGCGACACGCCCGTTCCAAAAAGCTCGGCTTGACAGCATTCATCATTCGTATCATGATCATCCCTCTTGCGAGTCGCCAGCGTTGATGTCGAACTGATTCCGCTCCCGGCCGACGAGCCTCCGTTCGCCTGGCGGCGAGGTCTCCGCGGCTCGGCCCAGGCCCGCACGACTGCAGTTCTGCGAATCACGACCGAGGACGGCGCGGTGGGGGA
Source organism: uncultured Actinomycetes bacterium (assembly GCA_963793035.1). Classification (GTDB taxonomy): domain Bacteria; phylum Actinomycetota; class Thermoleophilia; order Gaiellales; family Gaiellaceae; genus GMQP-bins7. The sequence goes on along the minus strand of CAWBYI010000007.1, from coordinate 388,096 downwards.
GGCCTACCACGAGTGGAGCGGATCGATGCTGGCGGACATCGCGGATCGTGTACTGCGCGACGAACTCGTCGGAGAACGCGCCGACCGTCGCGAGTGGCTGTGGCACCGGCTCTGGGAGCTCGACCGCACGGAGGAGTTCCCGATCTGGCTCTTCGGCGTCGTCGACGTTGCGCTGTGGGATCTCGAGGGCCGTCTACTCGGCGTTCCGGTGCATCGCCTGCTCGGAACCTACCGCGACTCCATTCCTGCCTACGCCTCTACGACGACGTTCTCCACCGTCGAGGAGTACCTCGCGGTCGCCGACCAGTGTCTCGAGCTCGGCTTCACGGCGATCAAGCTCCACGCCTGGGGAGACGCCCGCGCCGATGCCGATCTCTGCCAGCGCCTCCGTGCGCACGTCGGCGCCGACGTCGACCTGATGTACGACGGCTCGGCCGGCTTCGACCTGCCAAGCGCCGTATACGTCGGCCGAGCCCTCGCCGAGGCCGGCTACCGCTGGTACGAGGAGCCGATGCGCGAGTTCAGCGTCACCGCGTATCGCTGGCTCGCAGAGCGCGTCGACGTGCCGCTGCTCGTCGGCGAGACCTCCGACGGGAGCCACCTCAACACGGCTGACTTCATCGCCTCTGGTTGCGCGACGTACGTCCGTACCAGTGCCAATCACCGAGGCGGGATCACGGGTGCGATGCGTATCGCCCACCTTGCCGACTCGTTCCGGCTCCGCGCCGAGGTACACGGCCCGACCGAGCCGGCCGTCCACCTCTGCATGGCGATCCCGAACTGCACCTACTACGAGTCGCTCGTCAGATCGAACCCGGTGATGCGTGATCCACGCGTCGGCCCGGACGGTCTCGTGCATGCGCCGACAGAGCCCGGCATCTCGCTGCCGGACTTCGTGCACGAGTACCGCGACGGCAGCACTTCTCAAGCGGCAGGCGTCCGAACGGGCCATTTACGGAAGGAGCGCACATGAAGGTCATTCGTAGGATCATCGAGCATCAGGTTGACCTCGCGAGAGCTCGCGGAGCAACCGAGAAAGGAGCGATGTGATGGGGCGTCTCGTGAATCGGCGCCGAGTGACGGTGCTCGGTGCGTGCCTCGCAACCGCGGCGATCACCGCTTTCGTCATGGCCCAGGTCTCGACGGCAGTGCCGACGACGTCGGCGGCCGCGGAGGCAGGAACTGCCAGCAAGTGGTGCAGCGGCGTCCATGTCCGCTTCTTCGCCGGCGGTAACCCGGGCGACTCGTTCGCGACCATCGTGCTCAACGGGGCAAAGCAGGCGCAGCAGGACCTCGGCCCGAAGGTCGACTACGTCTTCTCGGGCTGGAACGTGGAGAAGATGGTCAGCCAGCTCCGTGACGCGATCGCTGCGAAGCCGGACGGGATCGCCATGATGGGCCATCCTGGGGACACCGCGATCATGCCCCTCGCGAAGCAGGCGAACGCCAAGGGCATCTTCATGGAGTACCAGAACGTCGACGTGCCCAAGGTGCGGACTGCCTTCGGCGGCGGCTACGTCGGCGCGAACCTCACCCCGCAGGGGCGGGCGCTTGGCGCTGCTGCTGTCAGGCAGTTCGGCCTCAAGGCCGGTGATCAGGCGATTGTGTTCGGAGCCTGGGGCCAGCCGGGTCGCTACTTCCGCGAACTGGGCACGGTCCAGGCGCTGCAGAAGGCGGGCGTCAAGGTTACGAAGATCCTCGTGCCGGACACGGCAGGCTCAGATCCGAACGTGCTTACCCCACTCGTCTCCGGGGCGGTGCTGAAGGCCCCGAAGACGAAGCTGATCGTCTATGCGGGCGGTCAGACGCTCGGCGCGGCGTCGACCTACATGCGGGCGATCAACAAGAAGCCGGGCCAGATCAAGAACATCGGGTTCGACCTGAGCCCCGCGGTGCTGACCGGCTTCGAGCAGGGCTGGGTCCAGCTCACGTCCGACCAGCTGCCATACCTGCAGGGGTACCTGCCGATCCTGAGCCTGTGCATGCAGGAGAAGTACGGCATGGCTCCGATCAACCAGGACACGAGCAGCGGCCTCGTCGATGCGACGAACTACAAGCCGGTGGCTTCCCTCGTCAAGAAGGGAATCCGCTAGTTCCACGCAATGGAGGCGTGGCCGGGTCCAGCGGCCACGCCTCCACCAAATCGATGGAAGAAGCCCTCCTCGAATTTAGGGACATCTCGAAGTCGTTCGGCAGCGTCTACGCGCTCCGCGGGGTGAGTCTGCGTGTCCGCAAGGGCGAGGTGATCGCACTGCTTGGTGACAACGGCGCGGGGAAGTCGACGCTCATCAAGATCCTCTCGGGCGTGCACTCCCCGGACAGCGGCGAGATTTTCGTCCGTGGCGAGCGGGTCCAGAACTGGAACGCCGCGAAAGCGCGGCGCAGCGGAATCGAGACCGTCTACCAGGACAAAGCGCTCGCCGAGCAGCAGTCCGTCGTCCGGAACATCTTCATGGGCCGCGAGCGCACCAACAGGCTCGGCTTCCTCAAGCTCCGCGAGGAGCGTGAGGAGGCCGAGCGGCTTATGCGGCACATCGGCTTCACGTCCGAGGTCTTCTCGCCCGAGTCGGAGGTCGGCCGGCTCTCCGGTGGCGAGCGCGAAGGCGTCGCGATCGCCCGTGCGCTCTACTTCGACGCCGAGCTGATCATCCTCGACGAGCCGACGAGCGCGCTGTCACTTACCGAGGCACGGAGGGTGATCGAGTTCGTCAAGCAGGCTCGCGATGAGGGCACGTCGGCCATCTTCATCACGCACACGATCTTCCACGCCTACGACGTCGCCGACCGGATCGCCGTGCTCGACCGCGGGGAGATCGTGCTCGAGATCGAGAAGGCGGCGATCGGCGTCGAGGAGCTGATCGCGCGGATGGAGGGCATCGCACGTCACGGGAAGCACGGCGCGGCCGAGACGGTGGGCTGAACATGGCGACGATCGCAGATCGGGCCAGCCCCACTAGGACACATCTGGCGCTGCGGCGATCGCTGCAGCGGAATCGTCCAGCGCTCGGAGCGTTCGGCTTCTTCGTCGTGATGATGGCGGTCTTCACGGCCGCGGCACCAGAGGTCTTCACGCAGACGGAGGCCTACACGGCGGTCTTCGTCTCGCTCCCGATCCTGATGATCCTCGCCGTCTCGCTGGTCTTCGTGATCACGCTCGGCGAGATCGACCTTTCGTTCCCGTCGATCGTAGGACTGACAGCCCTCGTCTTCGCCCTCTGCGTCCAGGCCGGACTCAGCCCGTGGCTGGCGCTCGCTCCCACGGTCGCCGTCGGCGTCGGCTGCGGGCTCCTCAACGGAATCCTCGTCACTTATCTCGGCCTGTCCTCGCTGGTGGTCACGCTCGGGATGAACTTCCTCCTCCGCGGGGTTATCCAAATCAAGACCCAGGGACTCGGAATCCCGCTCGACGAGCTACAGGACACGACGTTCTGGAATGTGTTTGTCGGCAACGTCGGCAGCTTTCCGGTGCAGATGTTCTGGGGTCTCGGTTTCGCGCTGATCGCGTTCGCGCTCTTCTCCCGTCACCGGTTCGGCGCGCACGTGAAGATCGTCGGCGACAACGCCGAGGCCGCGCGCGAGATGGGGATCAACTCCCACCACGTCAAGATCGCAGCGTTCGTGCTCGTCGGCGTTGCCTCCTCGCTCGCCGGCGTCCTCTCCGTTCTCATCAACCTCACCTTCTTCCCGACCACGGGGGACGGGTACCTCCTCCCCGTCCTCGCCGCGGTCTTCGTCGGCGGCACACCGACATGGGGTGGCACGGGAACGATCGCGGGCGCGGTCGCCGGTGCGGCGATCGTGGGATTCATCGAGACAGGGCTGATCGCAGCCGGCCTCACGAGCTTCTACACCCAGTTCTTCTACGGCCTCGTGATCGTCCTCTCGCTCGTCGGCCACCAGCTGCGGCGGCCCAGAGGGCGGAAAGGCCGGATCCCGCTTCGAGGCCCATGAACGGATGCTGAACGCCTCCGAGACCGGTGACGACGGAGTCGAGAGTGCCGAGCGCACCGTCATGGTTGCCTCGTCGGTGGAGAGCACGATCGCACTGGACGGCGATGCCCTCGTCAGGCGCTGCGGCCACGAGGTGCTGCGAGTCGAGCCGTGGGGGCGCAACAGCACGAGAATCCGTGTCTCCCTTGGCGTAGAGGACGACCTGGGCGCCCTCCTCGAGCGTCCGGCCACCGAGGGAGAGGCGACGCTCGACGACGACGAAGCGAGGCTCGCCGTCGGCGAGCTGACTGTCACGCTGAATGTCGATGGCCGCCTCCGGTTCTCGCGAACGTCCGATGACGAGGAGCTCCTCAGGGAGGAACCGATCCACTACTGGTGGCCCGGGGCGAGGAACTTCACCGTTGCCGGCAACGGCTACTACCGGATCGAGCAGAGGTTCCGCGCCTACCCCGACGAGCGGCTCTTCGGTCTCGGACAGCACCAGCACGGCCGCCTCGACCAGAAGGGCATCGTCCTCGACCTGGTCCAGCGCAACACGGAGGTCTCGATTCCCTTCCTCGTCTCGAGCCGCGGGTACGGCTTCCTCTGGAACAGCCCTGCCGTCGGCCGCGTCGAACTCGGCGAGACCGGTACCCGTTGGGTCGCCGACAGCTCACGCCAGATCGACTACTGGGTCACCGTAGGCTCGCCGGCCGAGATTGCGGCGCAGTACGCCGATGCGACGGGTCACGCCCCGCCGCTGCCGGCGTGGGCGGCCGGGTTTTGGCAGTCGAAGCTGCGCTACCGGACACAGGAGGAGCTCCTCGCCGTCGCCCGCGAGTACAAGGAGCGCGGGCTGCCGCTGTCAGTCATTGTCTGCGACTTCTTTCACTGGCCCCACCTCGGCGAGTGGCGATTCGACCCGGACGAGTGGCCCGACCCGGAGGCGATGGTCGCCGAGCTCGCGGAGATGAACGTGCGGCTGATGGTCTCCGTCTGGCCCTCGGTCAGCACGCTCTCTGCGAACTATGCGGAGATGCTCGGGCAGGGGCTGCTCCTCGCAACGGAGCAAGGACCGCCCTTCCACACGGAGTTTCCGGACCGAGGCTCGCCGGTCGCTCCGCCCGTCTCCTTCTACGACCCGAGCAACTCCGCTGCCCGCGACTACCTCTGGCAGAAGCTGCGGGAGAACTACTACGACCTCGGCATCCGCGTTTTCTGGCTCGACGCCTGCGAGCCCGAGGTCCGCCCCGGTCACACGCAGAACGTGCGCTTCCACGCCGGCCCGGGACCGGCGGTGGCGAACCGCTACCCCGGCGACCACGCCCGCTGCGTGTACGAGGGAATGCGCGCCGCCGGGGAGGACGAGATCGTCACCCTCTGCCGCTCCGCGTGGGCGGGAAGCCAGCGCTACGGCGCCGCCGTCTGGTCGGGCGACATCGACGTCACCTTCGAGACACTGCGCGCCCAGATCCCGGCCGGGCTAAACATCGGCCTCTCGGGCATTCCGTGGTGGACGACCGACATCGGCGGTTTCCACGGCGGCGACCCCGACAACCCCGAGTACCGAGAGCTCGTGATCCGCTGGTTCCAGTACGGCGTTTGGTGCCCGCTCTTTCGGCTCCACGGCGATCGCGAGCCGAGAATGCCGCTCAGCCCCGAGAAGACCGGCGGCCCGAACGAGGCCTGGTCCTACGGAGACAAGGCGTACAGGATCATCGCGCGGCTCCTTCTCCTGCGAGAGCGGATGCGGCCCTACATCGTCGAGCAGATGCGGGTGGCTTCAGAGCGGGGTATCCCGCCAATGCGTCCGCTGTGGTTCGATGATCCCGAAGACGACACGGCGTGGGCTGTCGAGGACGAGTTCTGCTTCGGCCCCGACATCCTGGTTGCGCCGATCACCCAGCTGGGGGTCAGGCAGCGGAAGGTCTACCTGCCACGGCGCTCCGACTGGCGCCATGCGGTAACGGGCGAGCGGTTCAGCGGTGGCGAGTGGTGCGAGGTCGAGGCACCGCTGGAGTGGATCCCCGTCTTCGTTTGCGAAAACGCTGATCTCGACTTCGGCCCGCTGCTCTCGTGAGGCGGGCTCGACATCACTTCACCCCTGCGCAGCGCGTCGTCTCCAACCAGATCGAGTCGCGCGAGGCGCGCCGCTCTTCGCCGCGGCGTCAGTGCAACACGGTGTCCGGCGTTGTGGGCGACACGCGATCACCACGAAGGCGAACGCCCGTAGCTGGCTCAAGGCGCGGGTCTTGCGGTCTCCTTCCTTACCTCTAGACCCGCGCCGCTCTATCGACGGCCGACAAAGCGCTAGTGGCTGCGCGAGCGGGCCGTCGCGACCCCGAGGGCGCGTGCTCGCTCCGTTGGACGAGCGTCACGCGTCGGGACGTCCGGCGGCGCCGAGGGCTGGGCGCCGCCGGACTCCCATCGTGGACCTAGCCGCCGAACTTGCCGGCGTTTGCCTTCGTCACCAACGCCGTGCCGGTGTCGACGTTCTTGGGCACCTTCTTGCCCTTCACCGCCTTGTACGTCACGTCGATCCCGAGCAGACCGATCTTCGCCGGGAACTGCGCGACGCTGGCGGTCTCCCAGCCGGCCTTGATCTGCGCGACCTCGTCGGGCAGCGCGTCGAAGCCGACGAGGATGACGTCGCCGGGCTTCTTGCCCTGCGTCTTCAGCACCTGAGCCGCCCCGAGCGCCGGCGGACCACATGCGGCGTAGATGGCCGTGACGTTCGGGTTGGCGGTCAGGATGTCCTGGGCCGCGGTGAGACCCTTGTCCTGGGCGCAGTCGGTCGCGAGCCTCGAGACGACCTTGATCTGACTCCGCAGAGCTCCGAGACCGGCGAGCATGCCGTTGACGCGGGCGTCGAGAGCCGGAACTCCCGGTACGCCCTCGAGGATTCCGAGCGTGTCGCCGGCCTTCAGCTTCGTGGCCAGGTACTTCCCGGCGAGGAGTCCTCCCTTGCGATTGTTCGTCGCCACCACCGACGTCTTGTTCTTCCACGCCGGGATGTCGTTGTCCATGAGCACGACCTTGACGCCCTTCTTGATCGCCTTGTCGAGCTCCTTCGACACGGCCGGGCTCGTCGGCGTGATCGCGATTCCCTTCACGCCCTTCGCGACCATGTCCTGGATCGCGGCGATCTCGCCCGCGTCATCGGTTGCGCTCTTCCCCTGCGCGAAGATCACGGTCGCGTCCTTGTGTGCCTTGTCCCACTTCTTCGCCGCGTTCTGGAGAACGAAGAAGAAGTCGACCGGGAACTTCGTGATGAATCCGAGCTTGACCGTCGCCTGCGGCTCTGCCGGCTTGGCGGCGGCGCCACTTGCCATGACAGCGACGGCTGCCAGCGCCCCAACGAGCGCCAGAACCGCCACGACTCGCGTTTTCGACATCGCAACTCCCTTCCATCGAAGATGGACTCTCTGCCTTCCTCGGTTGTGCTCCGTGCGCCTCGCCTGCCGCGCCGCTGATGGGCCACGCCCGAAGCGCGTGTCACCAGACGTCTAGCCCGTCCTCAATCAGCACCCCCTACGATCAGCGAGACGATCTCGTGGTGCGTCTCGGCGGAGGGAATCAGCTCGCCGACCTTGCGTCCGCGTCGCATCACGACGGCGCGGTCCGCGACCTCCATCACGTGGTCCATCGCATGGGAGACGACGATGATCGCCATCCCTTCTTCACGGAGACGCAAGATCAAGTCCAGCACGCCCCGCGACTCGCGGACACCAAGAGCTGCAGTCGGCTCGTCGAGGATGACGACCTTGGATGCGAACGCGGCAGCACGACTGACCGCCACTGCCTGCCGCTGGCCGCCGGACATGAGCCCGACGGCGCTCGTGAGCTCCGCGAGGTGGACCTGCAGGCGCTCGAGCACCTCCTGCGTCGCCGTTTGCATCCGCCGGCGACGCAGGACGCGCAGCGATCGTGGTGCCCAGGTCGGCCCCGCGAGCTCGCGGCCCGCGTAGAAGTTGTCGATCGGACTGAGGTTGTCGAAGAGCGCGAGATCCTGGTAGACGGTCTCGATCCCGAGCGCCTGCGCGTCTCTCGGCGAGTGGATAGCGACCTCGACGCCGTCCATCGAGATCGAGCCACTGTCGAGACGAAGAGCGCCGCTGCAGCACTTGATCAGCGTCGACTTGCCGGCGCCGTTGTCGCCGAGCAGCGCGAGCACCTCTCCGTGGTAGAGATCGAGATCGACGCCGTCGAGGGCGGTCACCGCGCCGAACCGCTTCGTTGCGCCGCGCACGGAGAGCACCGCGACGGCCGGGGTTGCGAGCAGGGCACTCATGCGTTCCTCGCCGCCTGTGCGACACGGAACCGGTTCTCGAGATAGCCCCGCACGACGTCGGCTTCGACAGCCAGCAGGATGACGACGCCGATCACGATCAGCTGGAAGAACGCGTCGACGCTGTGGAGGTTGAGCGCGTTCCGGATGACGCCGATCGTCAGCGCTCCGACGAGCGCGTTCCCGACATGGCCGCGACCGCCCGCGAAGGCGGCGCCGCCGATGATGACGGCCGCGATCGCGTCGAGCTCGGCCAGCTGTCCGTAGTTCGGCGAGCCGGCGTTCGTCAGGCCGGCGACCAGCAGCCCGCCGAAGCCTGCGGCGAGCCCGCTCAGGACGTACACGGTGATCAGCACGCGTGAGACGGGGATCCCGGCCCGCCGCGCCGCATCCGGGTTGCCTCCTACTGCGTACAGCCAGCGGCCCCAGACGAGCTTGGTCGTCAGGATCAGGACGAGCAAGGCCAGCCCGATGACGACGAGATAGGAGATCGGAAACCAGCCGATACGGTCGCTGCCGACCTTCTGGACGGCTCCCGGCATGCCGAAGATCAGCGTGCCGTCGGAGGCCCAGAGGGCGATCCCGCGCACGGCGCTGAGCGTGGCGAGGGTGACGATGAACGGGTGCGGCACCCGCCCCCAGACGTAGACCGCGCCGTTCACGAATCCGACCGCGACGCCGGTGGCGAGAATCGCGACGATGACGACGCCGCTCCCGTAGCCGTCCTGATAGAGGAGCGCGCCGACGACCGACGAGAGCGCGATCGTCGAGCCGACCGAGAGGTCGATCCCACGGGTGACGATCACGAGCAGCTGTCCGAGCGCGAGGATGGAGATGACCGACGTCTGCGAGAGCACGTTGCCGAGGTTCTGGCTCGTGCGGAAGACAGGCGTGGTCGCGACGACGATGCCGATCAGGATCACGAGGATCAAGAGCGGCCCGGCGCGAAGCGCCAGCAGACCGACCCTGAGAAGCTGGTAGCGATCGATCGCGATCCGTCGCGGGTCAGCCCTCTCGGACATCGACTGGGGCTCCTTCTCCGGTTCCGACACCACGACCTGCTCCACCATCAGACTCGTGCCCTCGTCGGCGGAGTCTGAACCCGCGCGTGCATGGGGGGCTTCTACTGAAAGATCGGATCTTTGTCAAGAATTTGAGCGTCAATTTGGGACGCCTCAGCCTTGAGGAGTTGACAAAGATCGGATGATTCGGCTAGAACAGCCGCCATGCCCGCAGTCGATGACGATCGGCGTTCTCATCGCCCGAGCACGACAGCGGAGAACGGCGGGACGGGCATCGATGCCCAGCCTTTCATGACGGGCGCGGCTCGGTGACCGCGATGCGCATCGTCTCGCTGGACGCACGGGACATCCGCTTCCCGACGTCGCTGTCGCTCGACGGGTCCGACGCGATGCACCCGAGCCCCGACTACTCGTGCGCGTACGTCGTGCTGCACACGGACTCCGCGTCCGGCATCGAGGGGCACGGCCTCACGTTCACCAACGGTCGCGGAACAGAAGTCGTGGTCGCGGCCGTGCGGGCACTCGAGCACGTCGTCGTCGGTCGAACGCTCGAGGACATCACCGCCGACCTTCGTGGCTTCTGGCGGAGCCTGGCATCCGAAGGGCAGCTCCGCTGGCTCGGCCCGGAGAAGGGTGTGATCCATCTGGCCACGGCCGCCGTGGTGAACGCGGTGTGGGATCTGTGGGCGAAGCGCGAGGGGAAGCCCCTCTTCCGGCACCTCGTGGACTTGACACCCGAGGAGATCGTCGGCGCGATCGACTTCCGGTACATCGACGATGCGCTGACGCCCGATGAGGCGGTAACCCTGCTGCACTCCCGGCGGGACGGACGCGACGAGCGCCTCGCGCAGATCGAACGGATCGGCTATCCGGCGTACACGACGTCGGCGGGCTGGCTCGGCTATTCGGACGACAAGATCGCCACGCTCGTGCGCGAGGCGAAGGCAGCGGGCTTCACCCACGTCAAGATGAAGGTCGGACGCGATCTCGAGGCGGACGCGAAGCGCGCCGAGTTGATCCGCTCGTCCCTCGGGTCGGATGGGGTCCTCATGATGGATGCGAACCAGTTCTGGGGCGTGAACGAGGCGATCGAGGCGATGCGCGTCCTCGGCCGCTACGAACCGTGGTGGATCGAGGAGCCGACGAGCCCTGACGACGTCCTCGGCCATGCACGCATCCGTCGTGAGATCGCGCCGATACGCGTCGCGACGGGTGAGCACGTTCAAAACCGCGTCATCTTCAAGCAGCTGTTCCAAGCCGACGCCGTCGACGTATGCCAACTGGACGCCTGCCGGATCGGTGGAGTGAACGAAGCTCTCGCCGTACTCCTCCTTGCGGCGAAGTTCGGGATACCGGTCTGTCCTCACGCCGGCGGCGTCGGTCTCTGCGAGTACGTCCAGCACCTCGCGATGTTCGACTACGTCTGCGTGAGCGCCTCGCTCGAGAATCGCGTGGTGGAGTGGGTCGATCACCTCCACGAGCACTTCACCGATCCCGGCGGTGGTAAGAGATGGGCGCTACGTGGCCCCGACCGCTCCCGGCTACAGCATCGAGATGCGCCCCGAATCACTGGCGCGGTATGAGTTCCCGTACGGCCTCGCGTGGACGGAGCCCGCACTCGCCGCCGAGTCGGGCTGAGGACGCTTTGCGATGATCGTCGACGCGCACGTTCACCTCTGGGACGCGGCGCACACACCTCAGCCGTGGATGACGTCCGAGCACGCTTCCATCGCGCGCCCGTTCGACCCGAGCGATCTCGACCCGCTACTCGAACGGAACGGCATCGACGCCGTCGTCCTCGTGCAGGGCGCGTGCCTCGACACGGACACGGACTACCTACTCTCCGAGGCCGCGCGACACGACTCGATCGCGGCGGTCACGGCGTGGCTGGCGCTCGACGACCCTGAGCGAGCCCGCGCGAGGCTCGACGAGCTGGGGGCGCACCGAGCGTTCCGCGCCGTGCGGCATCTCATCCACAACGAGGCCGACCCGCACTGGATTCTGCGGCCCGCGGTGCTCGAGAGCCTCGCCCTCCTCGAGGAGCGAGATGTCGTCCTCGAGCTGCCCGTCGTGTTCCCCCGCCACCTCGCAGACATTCCCGTTCTCGCGCAGCGATTTCCGGAGCTGCTGATCGTGATCGACCACCTGGGCAAGCCGCCCATCGGACGCGAGGAGATGACGACGTGGCAACGCGAGCTGCGATCCGCAGCGGCATTCCCCAACGTGCTCGCGAAGCTCTCGGGCCTGAACACGGCGACCGCACGGCGCGACTGGCAGGTGGAGGATCTCCTGCCGGCGTGCCGGGCCGCGCTCGATGCGTTCGGGCCGGAGCGCCTGATGTGTGGGAGCGACTGGCCGGTCCTGCTGCTGAACGGCGACTACGACCGCGTCTGGGATGCGACGACGCGGCTCGCCGAGGCGGTCGCTGGCCGCGACGCGAGCGACCTCCTCGGCGAGAATGCGGCACGCGTCTATCGCTTCACGGGCGCCGAGGCCAAGACGACGTCGCCAGCACGGGAGGACGCATGGCAGCACCGCTGACCGACCAGGCGATCACGAAAATCAAGGACCTGATCATCTCGGGCGAGTTCACGCCCGGCTCGAAGCTGCCGAGGGAGCAGGACCTGGCCAAGCAGCTCGGCCTCTCCCGTAACTCGTTGCGCGAGGCGGTTCGGGCGTTGACGCTCGTCGGCGTGCTCGATGCGCGCGTCGGCGACGGCACCTACGTCACGAGCCTTGACTCCGAACTCCTCCTCACGGGGATGGGCTTTGTGGGGGACCTACTCGGCGGCCCGACGCTCCTGGAGGTTCACCAGGTCAGGCGAATTCTCGAGCCCGTCGCAACGGGCCTCGCGGCCACTCGGCTCACGGAGCAGGACTTCGAGGCACTGGAGCGTTGCCTCGACCTGATGGAGGCGGCGGAGACGACCCAGGCCTTCATCGACGCCGACGCCGAGTTCCACCGCATCATCGTGCAAGCGGCTGGAAATGCCACGCTCGCGACGCTCATCCAGAACCTGTCGAGCGGGATGCTGCGGGCTCGAATGTGGCGGACGATCGCCGAGGAGGGCGCAGTCGAGATCACGAGGCAGCGCCACCGCGACATCTACCTTGCTCTGCGCGCCGCAGACGCCGAGCGGGCGAGTGCGGCCGACGCCCTGCATCTGGCGGAAGGAGAGGAATGGCTCAGACGCGTGATCGCGACCGGTGACACGCTCGCGCTGACGGGTCGTGTGTCTCCCGACGGCGACCACGGCCACGGTCCGTGAAGGCTGTCTTCTACGAAGGCCTCGGCCGCTTCGCGCTTGGTGACTCGGAGCCTCGCTCGCCCGCCCACGGCGAGGTGCGGCTCGAGGTCGCGTACTGCGGGATCTGCGGGACGGACCTGCACATCGCGCATGGCGCAATGGACCACCGTGTCAGCACACCACAGGTGATCGGGCACGAGATGTCGGGAACAGTGGCCGAGCTCGGCGCGGGCGTGGACGGCTTCGAGATCGGCGACCCCGTCGTCGTGCGGCCGCTCGACGCGCAAGGCGAGACACCCGCCGACAAGGGCTTCAGCCATATCAGCAGGAACCTCAAGTTCCTCGGGATCGACACACCAGGCGCATTCCAGGGCTCCTGGACCGTGCCGGCGTTCACGCTTCATCGACTGCCTTCGGGGGTCGACCTAAAGATCGCCGCGTTGACCGAGCCCCTCGCGGTCGCATGCCACGACGTCCGACGAGCTGAGCTCCGTCCCGACGAGACGGCGGTCGTCATCGGCGGCGGGCCGATTGGGTTGCTTGTCGCACTCGTCGCCCGGGAGACAGGCGCGAACGTCCTGGTGAGCGAGGTCAATCCAAGCCGGGTGGCTCTCGCGGCAGAACTCGGCCTCGATGTCGTCGACCCGCGCGTTGTCGATGTGGCGGAGCACGTAGCCGCACAGACCGGCGAAGCCGGCGCCGACGTCGTCTTCGAGGTCTCCGGCTCGGCGGCAGGCGCTCTGGAGATGAGCCGTCTCGCGTGCCTGCGAGGGCGCATCGTCCTGGTCGCGATTTTCCCGGAGCCGCAGCCGGTCAGCCTCTTCGACTTTTTCTGGAAGGAGCTTGAGCTCCGCGGAGCAAGAGTGTACGAGGCAGACGACTACGAACGAGCCATCACACTCCTCGAGGACGGCCGGCTTCCTCTCCATCGTCTCATCACAGCCGTCGAGCCGCTCGATCGCCTCCCGGAGGTGTTCGAGGAGCAGTCGCGGTCCTCGTCGGCGATGAAGATCCTCGTGGACTGCCAGGCGTGAGCGACGCCGTCGGCGCCGGGCCGTTTGATCTCGCCGGCCGAACCGCGCTGGTCACCGGCTGCCGCCGGGGCATCGGCAGAGCGGCGGCGTACGCGCTCGCAAGAGCGGGGGCGGACATCGCCGGTGTCAGCGCATCGCTCGAGGCGAACGACGAGGTAGCGACCGAGATTGCCGGGCTGGATCGGCGTTTCCGTCCGTACCGCTGCGATCTGGGAGAGAGGCAGGCGGTGCACGAGCTCGCCGCGACGGTCGCGTCCGACTTCCCGCGCCTCGACGTCCTCGTCTTGAACGCGGGGACGATCGAGCGACGGCCCGCCGCCGAGCACGGAGACGACCTCTGGGATCGCGTGCTCGAGGTCAACCTCACGGCGCAGTTCGTGCTCGCACGGGAGCTCGGCCGGCGCATGGTCGCTCAGGGAAGCGGGAAGATCATTTTCGTCGCGTCGATGCTGTCCTTCCAAGGCGGCGTCACCGTGCCTGGCTACGCCGCGAGCAAGGGCGGCATTGCGCAGCTGACGAAGGCGCTCGCGAACGAGTGGGCTCGCCATGGCGTGAATGTGAACGCCGTTGCACCGGGCTACATCGCAACCGACAACACGCAGGCACTCCGGGACGACGAGACGCGCGCTCCGCAGATCCTCGAGCGGATCCCCGCGGGGAGGTGGGGTGAGCCGGAAGACGTCGCCGGCGCGTTCGTCTTTCTCGCTTCGGCCGCATCCGACTACGTTCACGGCATCGTGCTTCCCGTCGACGGAGGCTGGCTCGCGCGATGAGCGACGTCGTCGAGAAACTCGCTGCGCTGCGGATCGTGCCGGTGCTCACCGCGAGTGACGCCGACGAGGCCGAGCACGCGTGCCATGCGCTGCTCGCCGGTGGGTTGTCGGTCGTCGAGATCACGTTTCGCACCGATGCTGCGGCCGAGGCGATTCGACGCGTCTCCGGAATCGACGGTCTCCTCGTCGGAGCCGGCACGGTCCTCTCCCCGGAGCAGCTCGCCCGGGCGACGGACGCCGGTGCGCGCTTCGCCGTCGCGCCAGGGACGAACGACGCGGTCGTCGAGGCCGCGCTGAGCGCCGGCGTTCCGTTCCTCCCGGGTGTCGCGACGCCGTCCGAGATCGAGCATGCTCGTGCGCTCGGGTGCCGGGAACTGAAGGTGTTCCCTGCCTCGGTGGTCGGCGGCCCCGCGTACCTGAAGGCGGTCGCCCCCGTCTACCCCGACGTCCGCTTCGTACCGACCGGTGGAGTCAACCCCGAGAACCTCGCGTCCTACCTCGAGCTACCGTCGGTGCTCGCCTGCGGTGGCACGTGGATCTGCGAGCGAAAGCTCCTCGACGAGCAGCGTTTCGACGAGATCGAGCTGCGGGCACGGGAGGCCGTCGGGCTGGCGGCGGTCGCGATTTCGGCGTGACTGTCCTCTCGATCAGGCCAGCCGAGGACTGCCGCTACGACCTCGTGGCTCTCGGCGAGGTCATGCTCCGCTTCGACCCCGGCGACGGTCGCATCGCGACCACGCGCTCGTTTGCGGTCTCGGAGGGAGGCGGCGAGTACAACGTCGCGCGCGGGCTCCGCCGGTGCTTCGGGCTCCGCACCGCGATCGTCACGGCATTCGCCGACAACCCGGTCGGCCGGTTGTTGGAGGACCTGATCCTCCAGGGAGGCGTCGACTCCGCGTACGTCGCGTGGCTCCCCTACGACGGCATCGGGCGAAGCGTCCGCAACGGCCTGAACTTCGTCGAGCGCGGCTTCGGCGTCAGGGCGGCTCTCGGGACCTCGGATCGCGCTCACTCGGCCGCGGCGGCGATGCAACCCGGGGACGTCGACTGGGACGCGATCTTCGGCGACGGGGGCGCCCGTTGGTTCCATTGCGGTGGAATCTTCGCCGCGCTCGCGCCGAACACTGCCGCCTTGGCTCTCGAGGCGATGACTGCCGCGCACCGTCACGGGACGGTTGTCTCGTTTGACCTCAACTACCGCCCGTCGCTGTGGAAGGCGAGCGGCGGTCCCGAGGCGGCGGCCGAGACCAACCGGAAGCTCGTCGAGCAGGTCGATGTCCTGCTCGGCAACGAGGAGGACTTCTCGGCGGCGCTCGGCTACGTGCTCGAGGAGATCGACGAGTCGCACACGGATCTCGACGTCTCCGCCTACGAGGGCCTCCACCGGCGCGTTCTCGACGGATACCCCAACCTCTCGCTCGTCGCGACGTCGCTGCGCGAGGCGCACACCGCGACCGTCAACGACTGGAGCGGCGTCTGCAGTACGCGCGAGACGTTCTACGTGGGGCCTGGGATGCGCGGGCTGGAGATCTTCGACCGCGTCGGAGGTGGTGACTCGTTCGCCTCCGGACTGGTCTACGGCCTGCTCAGCGGCTACGACCTGGGCACGTCCCTCGCGTACGGCGTCGCCCACGGCGCGCTCGCGATGACGACAGCGGGCGATACGTCGATGGCGACGCTCGAGGAAGTCCAGCGCGTCATGCGCGGGGGCGCCGCCCGCGTCGTCCGCTAGAGCTTGCGGGCAGTAGAGACCGTCTCGTCCCGCCCTCCCCTGGCAGCGCTCACCGTCAGCCCGGACGCCGCCGCACTTCTGGTACGGCCAGCTCATGTGGGGATCGTAACCCCGCCGGCTGTGACCAAAATCTGTCGATTTCCGCAGGGCATTCCGAACAGAACGCGCGGCAATCGCAGTCCTGGAGTCAAACTGAGCCGAACGAAGAGAGCCCCGCGCGCCGAGTCCGCGAGGCTAGCGCGTCCGGCAGCTGGGATAGGGAGTCGATGACGAGCGCGTCCCGTGGGGCACGCTGCAGACGCCCCCACGGCCCGCGCCGCACGTGGACGGCGACGAAGCCCGCCGCGAGCGCAGGCACGACGTCGTTGTCGACGCGGTCGCCCACGTACGCAAGCTCGTGGGCCGCACAGCCCGCCTCCGCGAGCATGCGCGCGAAGAACGCGGGATCCGGCTTGCGAACGCCCCAGCTCGCGGACGAGCCGATGACGGGGACGCGAAGCGTCTCGCGCGTCCAGCGCTCGAGCACCTCGGATTGATTCCCGGCGAGCCCGACGCGGAGCCCGAGACCGCGAAGCGCGTCGAGGCAGGGGACGGCGTCCGGGTACAGGTCGGCCTCCGTGTACGAGATCTCGCCGACGGACGCCGGCCGCTCGACGCCGAGGTGCGACCAGAGCGCCGTGTGCTCCTCGCCGCGGGCGATCGTCACGCCGAGCGCCGCCGCAACGACGTGCGGCGCGAGCCCGGCAGCGGCTGCCACCTCGCGCCAGTACCGGTCCTCGTTGACGAGCGTCTCGCCGACGTCGAGGAAGACCGCTTCGAGCGCCACGCTCTACGCGCTCGCGAGCAGCGCCTCGACGATGGCGAGGTCGTCCTTCGTCGTCACCTTCAGGAGCCGCGGATCGCCGTCGATCACAGCCACCCGCCCCCCGGTGCGCTCGACGAGCGATGCGCAGTCGGTCGCGCCCGCCAGATCGCCGTCGAGGCCACGGCGCAACGCGGGGGCGAGGAACGCCTGCGGGGTCTGGGCCGCCACCACGTCGTCCCGTGACACAGTCTCCGCGACGACCCCACCCGACACCCGTTTCAGCGTGTCGGGAACAGGCACGACCGGAACGACGCCGTCGTAGCCCTCGGAGAGCGGCTGGAGCAGCCGTTCCACCACCTCGTCGCTGACGAGCGGCCGCGCAGCGTCGTGGACGAGGACGACGAGGGCGTCCTCGGCGACGTCGTTCACTGCCGCCCGAACCGATTCCGCGCGCGTGGCTCCCCCGGTCACACAGGACACGACCTTGGTCGCCACGATCTCCTCCGCCAGCAGGATCGTGGGCTCCTCCCACCCCGGCGCCGCGGCGATGACGATCGCGTCGACCCAGGGGCAGCGGTCGAGGCGGTCGACGCTCTCGGCCAGCAGTGGACGGCCCGCGAGCGGCGCGAACGCCTTCGGGCGGTCGAGGCCGAGGCGCTCGCCGGTACCCGCGGCGACGATGACCGCCCAGACGCCTCCGGGCTCGCGGGGCTCCTCTGGAGGCCCGTCCGTGTTCATCGAGAGAGCTCCTCGCGGAGCGAGGACGTTCCTGCCCCTAGGCGCTCGCGGCGGCGGCCTTCGGCTTCGCTCTCGCGCTCGGCTTCGTCTGGCCTGCGCGGGAGAGGACGTCGTCGAGCCAGGCCGCGGCCTGCTCCTCGGTCATGTCCTTCGCGTACATGAGCTCGGAGGCGAGGATCTTCTTGGCCTTGACGAACATCTGCTTCTCGCCGGTCGAGAGGCCCTTCTCGTTGTTGCGGACCGCGAGGTTCCGGACGACTTCCGCGAGCTCGAAGATGTTGCCGGTCTTCATCTTGTCGCGGTTGTGCTTGAAGCGGCGGTTCCAGTTCTTCGGCATCTCCGTGGAGCCGCCGGAAAGGGTCCGAACCACCATCTGCACCGTGCGCTGGTCGATCACCTGGCGCAAGCCGACGCGCTCGGCGTTGTCGCACGGCACGTTCACGGTCATGTCGTTGTGGAGGATCTGGATTGTCAGATATTCCCGCGTCTCCCCGAGGACTTCGCGCTTTTCCTTCTTGACCACCGTGCCCGCCCCGTGGTGCGGATAGACAACCTTGTCTCCGATATCGAACAAACCAGCCTCCCGAGTCATGGGTTCGACGCCAAAAAAAAGGGGCCGGCAGATAGACCGACTGCCAGGCTCCTGAGCCCATGATAGCGGGTTTCATACGGGCCCTTAACGGAACTGCAACGAGCGCGGGAGCAGGGATCCGCGCCGTTCGCGCGACGAATCGCTGGAAATCAGCGCTTAGGCGGCGGTCAGTGGAACGGGCTCGGTCTCGCTGCTCTCGTCCGCGACGACCGTATCCGAACGGGGCACCAGACCGTGGCGGATCGCGGCGCGCAGCGTGTCGGCCCCGAGCACTCGCGGCCTCGAGGCGCCGTTCGCCCCGTCACCGGGTGTGCCCTCCGGGGCGACGACAGCGGCAATCCCGAGCTTCCGACACTCCGTAAGGCGCCGTTCGGCCTGTGACGCGGGGCGCAGCCTCCCGGTGAGGCCGATCTCTCCGAACGCGGCGTATCCCTCCCGTACCGGGACGCCGCGCGCGGCGGACGCGATCGCGAGCGCGATCGCGAGATCTGCCCCGGGCTCCTCGACGCGCACACCGCCCGCGACGTTGACGAAGACGTCGGAGCCGCCGAGCCCGATACCCGCGTGACGGCCGAGCACGGCGACGATCATCGCGAGGCGCCTCGTGTCGACGCCCGTCGCGACCCGCCGCGGCATCGCGAGCTCCGTCTGCGCGACCAGCGCCTGCACCTCCAGGAGCAGCGGCCTGCTGCCTTCGAGGACACAGCCGACGGCGGCGCCGACCTCTCCCGGGTGCGTGGAGCCGAAGAGCTCGGACGGGTCGGGAACGCCGACAAGTCCCGCGCCGGTCATCTCGAAGACCCCAAGCTCGTTGGTCGACCCGAAGCGGTTCTTCGTCGCGCGCAGGATGCGATGCGCGTGGTAGCGATCGCCCTCGAACTGGAGCACGCAGTCGACGAGGTGCTCGAGCACACGCGGGCCGGCGACGGCTCCGTCCTTCGTCACATGCCCGACCAGGATGGTCGCGACGCCCGTCTCCTTCGCGACGCGCATGAGGCGGACAGCCGCCTCCCGCACCTGCGCGACCGATCCCGGCGCGGACGCGACCTCGGCGGCATGCAGCGTCTGGACCGAGTCCACGACGCACACGTCAGGGGGGTCGCGCTCGAGCGCCTCGCACACGGTCTCGAGCTCGGTCTCGGCGAGGATGCCGACGGACTCGGCGCCGCCGATGCGTGCGGCGCGGAGAGACACCTGCGCGGCCGACTCCTCCCCCGTCACGAGCACGGCGCGCCTGCCCGCTCGTGACACCGCGCCGAGGACGCTGAGCAGCAGCGTCGACTTGCCGACGCCCGGCTCACCGGCAACGAGGACGAGCGACGCGGGCACGAGCCCGCCCCCGAGCACGCGGTCGAGCTCGGGCACTCCGGTCGCCAGGCGCTCCGCCTCGGCCGCGTTCACGTCCCTGAGTGCGACCGGCGCCGCCCTGCGCGCCGCCTTCTGCGTCGCGGCCGACTGCACGCGTTCCTCGACGAGCGTTCCGAATGCCCCGCACCCGGGGCACTTGCCGAGCCAGCGGGGGCACGCGGTGCCGCACTCGGCGCAGACGTGCTGGGTCGTGGTACGAGCCACGGAGCCAGTCTAGGAACGCGATCCGACGCCCTTCGTCACGACAGTGCGCCGATTCCGCTTGAAACTCACGTGCAGGCTATTCAGAGTGCCCGGTGAAACAGGCACGAGAACACCTAAGAAGGGGGTCCTCATGGACAGGTTCAACGAACTCGGCCGCGGCGCGCAGATCATGCTCATCGGCGCGGTCCTGCTCCTGATCGATTTGTTCCTGCCCTGGCAGGACTTCGACATCGGAGGAATCGCGGACGAGCTCGGGGTGGACGCGAGCTTCAGCGGCTGGCGAGGCTTCGCCGGAGTCTTGCTCGGGCTGCTGACGATCATCCTGCTCGCCTGGCTGATCGTCCGCCTCGCCTCGGTCAACATCCCGCTCCCGGTCTCGACCGCGATGACCGGCGGGCTGCTCGGGACGCTGATCCTGATCTTCGGGATCATCAAGATCCTCTCGATCCTCGGCGACGAGACCACGATCTGGGCCTGGGTCGGACTCATCCTCTGCGTGGTGATCGCCGTGGGGGCATGGCGAACGGTTCAGGAGGCAGGCGGCTACGAGCAGCTCAGGAGCGAGGCCCAGAACCTCACGACGTCCACGGGTAGCTCGTCGGAGCCACCTGCGGCCGCTGCTGCACCGCCGCCGGCCGCACCGCCGCCGCCGGCACCGGAGCCGGACGTGACGCCCGACGACACGCCGGACGCCGAGAAGACGTAGCGGCGAGTAGCTAGCCCAGACGTTTCAGGAGGAGGACTCTGTCCTCCCCTGGACCGTCGTAGTCCGCGGCGACGCGATCCACCTCGAACCCGAGCGCTCGGTGGAAGGCGATCGAGCTCTCGTTCGCGGGTGACGTGACGCAGCGGATGGCCGAGCGGCCCGCCTCACGTGCCGCCTCGAAGAAGCGCTCGTAGAGCTCGCGCCCGAGCCCAGAGCCACGTTGCTCGGGCGCGACGCCGACGAAATGGACATAGGCGTCGTCCGGGTCGGTCTGCGAGAGGAAGCCGACGAGGAACCCGGCGAGGCGGCCGTCGCCGTCCTCCGCGACGAAGCTCGTCCCCTCGAAGTGGAGGAAGAAGAGCTGCGGCAGCATCGGCGCCATCTCCCGCCCTCCCCACCAGGCATTGACGTGCTGGATGACACGTCCGTAGTCCGAGGGTTGCGCGTGCCGGATGGTGACGCTCACGCGGCGCAGGCTAACGAAGCCCGAGCGGCACGTCGGTCGAACGCGGCGAATCACTCACGCGTGGGCTAGCCTCTGAGGCGCGTTCGACCGATCACACGCCGTAGTGGCCGGAATTCGGTTCTTCACCCTTGCCGTCGTCGCAACCGCCCTCGCGGTCGGGTCGTTCGCGCCCGCCGCCGGCGCCTCGCAGCTGATCGCGAGAGACGCCACGAACGTCAAGCTCCGTGTCGACGCGAGCGGCAAGGCCCTCATCACGTACCGCGTGCAGGGGCGCACCCGCAACGTGCTCGCCTGGGGCGCCGTGAACGCGGTCCACGCCACGCAGATGCGCCGTCAAGTCGCCTTCCGGGTCGACTACTCCGGCGGCTGGCAGGCATTCGGCCGCTCGCTGCAGAACGGGTTCAGGAACACGTGCAAGCCGGTGAAGGTCGAGGTCGCATGGCTCGTCACCGCCTGCCAGGCTTCCGACGGCTCCTACTGGGCGCTCCAGAGCTGGCAGCGCGGCCTGCGGAACTACGGGATGCCCGCGACGGGCACGCGCGACGACTGGGAGCTCCGGCTCTCGCACTGGACCGGTGCCGTCCCCAGGCTCGAGGCGGGCATCGGCTGGGCGTACCGCAAGTTCCACTCGCTCTTCGGGCGCTACACGTGGCGCGGACGGGGGATCCACGGCTTCGCCTCGACCCCGGCGGGCGTGCCGCTCGACTCGTTCGGGCGCAACCTCTACGTGGACACGTTCAACTCGGCATACGGGCCGGGCTGGCAGCGGGAGAACGGCTTCCTCAGCCATGTCGGCACCGGAGGGTTCTGCTACGGCTTCTACCCGCACGGCTCCCGCCCGTCCGGCATGGGCGAGCGCTACCGCATCAGCGTGAGCGGGCCCGGCGCCCTCCCGGACGCCTTCTGGGAAGGGACGCCGCCGACGACCTACGACCGGGCCTTCGATCTCGAAGCCGACAAGCGACAGTCCGCGCTGCTCGCGGAGGACACCCTGTGCCGTCCGAGGTGACGGATGCCTAGGATCGCGGACTTCGGCGCCGGGACGAAGGTGCTCCTCGTCTCGGGCCCCCTCCTCCTCGTCTCGCTGTTCCTCACGTGGCAGGCGACTCCCGTCGATTTCGGGAAGAACGGCACTGTCATGCAGAGGCTCGACGGCTGGGACCTCTGGGGGCTCGTGATCGCCCTCGCGACGCTCGCCGTCCTCATTCTGGCGGTCATGCGCGAGCGTGACGACGATCTCGCGTTCGACCCGCGGGTGTCTCGCGTCGTGCTCGGTCTCGGCTGCCTCGTGCTCGCCGCGGCGGTGCTGAAGAACTTCCGAGACGCGGACTCGGCCTGGGGAAGCTATCTCGGCGTGATCCTGGCCGGAGCCGTCGCCGTGGGCGCATATCTCGACTTCGCGCACGAGCGGGAGCCCAGGGCGACTGCCGAGGAGTGGCGCCCGCGCGACCGCACGCTCGAGCGGTCATCCGCCGAGCAGGCCCCGCCGCGCTGGTAGCCGCTAGCCGCTAGTCGTTCTCGACCGGCTCGTCGTCCGACGGCAACTCGCCGTCGTCTGACGCGTCCTCGGGACCGCCGACCGTGGCCGGCACGGGCGGGCCCTCGATGAGCCTGATCTCGACGAGCGATTCGTCCCCGACCGGGTTCTCGCGCTTGTCCACGATGATGGTCGAGGCCGGAGTGAGCTCGCGCCCGAGGATGAAGTCGGCGAGCGGGTCCTCGATCAGACGCTGGATCGCGCGGCGCAGCGGCCTCGCGCCCATCGCCGGGTCGTAGCCCTGATCGACGAGCAGCTCGCGGGCCTCGTCCGTCAGCTCGATGACGGTGCCGTGCTTCGCCATCTCCTCGCGGACGCGCTTCATCAGGAGGTCGACGACCTCGAGGATCTCCGCGCGCTCGAGCTTGTGGAAGACGATGACCTCGTCGATGCGGTTCAGGAGCTCGGGCCGGAACACCTTCTTCAGCTCCGACATGACCCGCTCCTTCATCTCGTCGTACGTCAACCCCTCCTCGTCGCCGACGGAGAAGCCGAGCGTCTGGTTCTTCGAGATCTGGGCCGCGCCGAGGTTCGAGGTCATGATCACGATCGTGTTGCGGAAGTCGACCTTCCGCCCCTGCGAGTCCGTGAGCTTTCCGTCTTCGAGGATCTGCAAGAGGATGTTGAAGACATCCGGGTGCGCCTTCTCGATCTCGTCGAGGAGGAGGACCGAGTACGGCTTGCGGCGCACGGCCTCGGTGAGCTGGCCGCCCTCGTCGTAGCCGACGTAGCCGGGCGGTGAGCCGACGAGCCGGGACACGGAGTGCTTCTCCATGTACTCCGACATGTCCACCTGGATCATCGCGTCCTCATCGGAGAAGAGGAACTCGGCAAGCGTGCGCGCGAGCTCGGTCTTCCCGACGCCGGACGGGCCGAGGAAGATGAACGAGC
The DNA here is from genome assembly GCA_963793035.1 of uncultured Actinomycetes bacterium. Lineage (GTDB taxonomy): Bacteria > Actinomycetota > Thermoleophilia > Gaiellales > Gaiellaceae > GMQP-bins7. The sequence continues at coordinate 364,762 of CAWBYI010000007.1, read as the reverse complement.
CGGTCGGCCGCTTCGGGTCCTTGATGCCCGCGCGGGCGCGACGGATCGACTTCGACACGGCGACGATCGCCTGGTGCTGGCCGATGACGCGCTTGTGCAGCTCGTCCTCCATGTGGATGAGCTTCTGGGACTCGGCCTCGGTGAGCTTGAAGACCGGGATCCCCGTCCACATGGAGACGATGTCGGCGATCTCGTCCTCGCCGATCTCCGGCTGCTCCTCGTCGGCCTGGTTGCGCCAGTCGTCCTCGAGCTCCTTCTTCTTCTGCGTGAGCTTGCGCTCCTTGTCGCGGAGCTGCGCGGCCTTCTCGAACTCCTGGGCCTCGATCGCGGCTTCCTTGTCCGCGCGGACCTTGTCGATCTCCTCCTCCAGCTCGCGGTAGCGCGGCGGAGCGGACATCGTCTGGATGCGGATGCGCGAGCCGGCCTCGTCGATGAGGTCGATCGCCTTGTCCGGAAGGTGCCGGTCCTGGATGTAGCGGTCGGCGAGGACGGCCGCGGCGTGCAGCGCGTCGTCCGAGATCTTGCAGCGGTGATGCGCCTCGTAGCGGTCGCGCAGGCCGCGCAGGATCAGCACGGTCTCGTCGATCGACGGCTCCTCGACGCGCACTTGCTGGAAGCGCCGCTCGAGCGCCGCGTCGCGCTCGAGGTACTTGCGGTACTCGTCGAGCGTCGTGGCGCCGATGGTCTGGATCTCGCCGCGAGCGAGGGCCGGCTTCAGGATCGAGGCCGCGTCGATCGCGCCCTCGGCGGCGCCGGCGCCGACGAGGTTGTGGAGCTCGTCGATGAACAGGATGATGTCGCCGCGCTGGGAGATCTCCTTCATGACCTTCTTCAGGCGCTCCTCGAACTCACCGCGGTACTTCGAGCCCGCGACCAGCGCAGCGAGGTCGAGCGAGTAGATCTGCTTGCCCTTCAGGAGCTCGGGGACGGCGCCAGTGGAGATGCGCTGCGCCAGGCCCTCGACGACGGCGGTCTTGCCGACGCCGGGCTCGCCGATCAGGACGGGATTGTTCTTCTGGCGGCGGGAGAGGATCTGCATGATCCGCTCGATCTCGGTCTGCCTGCCGACGACCGGGTCGAGCTTGCCCTCCTGCGCCTGCTTCGTGAAGTTCCGGCCGAACTGGTCGAGGAGCTTCGAGCTCTTCGACTTCTCGCCGGCGGGCGCGCTCGTACCCGCCTGCCGCCGGCCGGGGCCGGAGAGCATGCGGATGATCTCGTTGCGGATCTTCTCCGCGTCTGCATCGAAGTCGAGCAGGATGCGCGCCGCGACGCCCTCGTTCTCGCGCACGAGGCCGAGGAGGATGTGCTCGGTGCCGATGTAGTTGTGGCCGAGCGAGAGGGCTTCGCGCAGCGCCAGCTCGAGGACCTTCTTGGCGCGCGGCGTGAACGGGATCTGGCCGGTGGTGACCTCGTCGCCCTGGCCGACGATGCGGGCCACCTGGGCACGCACCTCTTCCACGGTGATGTCGAGCGACTCGAGGACGCGGGCGGCGAGCCCTTCCTCCTCGCGAAGGAGGCCGAGCAGGATGTGCTCGGTACCGATGTAGTTGTGCTTCAGCGCCCTCGCCTCGTCCTGGGCGAGAACGACGACCTGCCTGGCCCGTTCGGTGAATCGCTCGAACACTCCTTCGACCCTCCTCTCCGTCCTACGTCGCCGGAGGCTGACGGGATTGCCGCACTCCGGGACGAAGGTGGAGGCCTGATCGTAGCCGACTCCCTTCCGCTGGCGTCTTTACAGATTCGTTCATGGATTCTCATCGGCTCGTGAATCCCCTGCCCTGAGACCCCGATCCTCGCCGAATGACCTGTCAACCCCGGCAGTTAGTCTTGCGCGCGTGGCGGGCAAGGCACTCATCACCGGCGGCGCGGGCTTCATCGGGTCGCACCTGGGCGAGCTCCTGCTCGAGGAGGGCTGGGAGGTGTGGGCGCTCGACGACGTCTCCACGGGCTCGATGGGCAACGTTGCGCACCTCACGGAGCGGGACGACTTCCACCTCGTGGTCGAGTCCGTGCTCTCCCCCGCGGTCGTCAGCGAGCTCGTGCACAAGTGCGACGTCGTCTACCACCTCGCCGCGGTCGTGGGCGTCCAGCTCATCGTCGAGCAGCCCGGTCACACGCTGCTGACGAACATCCAGGGGACGGAGAACGTCCTCGAGTACTGCACGAAGTTCGGCAAGCGGGTGCTCATCGCGTCGTCCTCGGAGGTGTACGGGGACCATCCCGAGGAGCAACTCCTCGCGGAGGACGCCCGTCGCATCTACGGGCCGACGACGGCCCGTCGCTGGGCATATGCGGACTCGAAGGCGATCGACGAGTTCCTCGCCCTCGCCTGGCACGAGGAGCGTGGGCTCGACTGCGTCATCGCACGGCTCTTCAACACCGTCGGTCCGCGCCAGAGCGGGCAGTACGGGATGGTGATCCCGCGCTTCGTCCAGGCCGCGCTCGCGGGGCGGCCGCTCGAGGTGCACGGCGACGGCACCCAGACGCGGTGCTTCTGCCACGTCGCGGACACCGTGCGCGGGCTCAAGGGCCTTCTCGAGGAGGAGTCCGCAGCGGGCGAGATCTTCAACGTCGGCTCCCAGGAGCGGATCGCGATCGGCGAGCTCGCCGAGCGCGTCCGCGCGAAGACCGGGAGCTCGTCCGAGATCAGGTTCGTCCCGTACGAGGACGTCTTCCCGCACGGGTCGATGGAGGAGATGTTCCATCGCGTGCCTTCGATCGAGAAGATCGGCGACGCCCTCGGCTGGGCGCCGACGCGCTTGCTGGACGAGATCCTCGACGACGTCGTCGAGTACGAGCGCGGCAGGGTCGAGACGCCGGCGTAGGCGCCGCGACGCCGCAGCTCAGTTCCCGCGGAGCGCCGGGAAGAGGATCACGTCGCGGATCGTCTCGCGGCCCGACAGGAGCATTGCCAGCCGGTCGATGCCGAGGCCGAGCCCGCCCGTCGGCGGCATCCCGTACGAGAGCGCCTCGACGTAATCGGGATCCCCGGCGACGCCGAGCACGTGCTCCGACTGCTGGTCGAAGCGCAGCTGCTGCTCGTCCGGGTCGTTGATCTCCGAGTAGGCGTTGCCGAGCTCCATGCCCGCCGCGAAGTACTCGAAGCGCTGCGTCAGCGCGGGATCGTCCTCCATGAGGCGTGCAAACGGCGAGAGCTCGACCGGGTGCCCGTAGACCATCGTCGGCTCGATCAGGTTCGGCTCGACGTAGTGCGAGAACGCATGGTCGACGAGCTGCGCCCAGTCCTTGTCCGCGCTCGTGTCCACCCCGCGCTCCTCGAGCCATGCCCGAAGCTCGCTCTCGTCGCGCGTCCAGAGCTCGTGCTCCTCGAGAGACTCGACGAAGGCAAGCCGCTTCCACGGCCGCTTCAGGTCGACCTCGTGCTCTCGGAACGTCACGACGGTCGCGCCCAGTACCTCGAGGGCGACGCGCTCGAGCAGCTCCTCGATCCGCGCCATCGTGTCCTGGTAGTCCGCGTACGCCTCGTACCACTCGAGCATCGTGAACTCGGGCTGGTGCTTGTACGAGACGCTCTCGTTGCGGAAGTCCTTGCCGATCTCGTACACGCGCTCGAGACCGCCGACGATCAGGCGCTTGAGGTAGAGCTCCGTGGCGATCCGCAGGTACAGGTCGGCCTCCAGCTCGGCCGAGTGCGTGACGAACGGCCGCGCGAAGGCGCCGCCGTATCGAGGCTGGAGGACGGGCGTCTCGACCTCCACGAATCCCTCGCCGTCGAGGTAGCTGCGGATCGACGAGACGATCCGCGTCCGGAGCAGGAACGCCTCGCGCGACTCCTCGCTCATGAGCAGGTCGAGGTAGCGCTTGCGGTAGCGCGTCTCGACGTCCGTCAGCCCGTGGAAGGTGTCCGGAAGCGGGCTCCGGTTCGTCGCCAGCACCTCGAGCTCGTCGACGGCGAGCGATGGCTCTCCGCGCCTCGACTTGGCAGGCTTTCCCGCGACGCCGACGAGGTCGCCGAGATGCACCTCGACGTCTCCCACCTTCCCGGAGTCACAGAGCAGCTGGATGCGGCCGGAGCGGTCGACGACGTCGAGGAAGACCAGCTTTCCCATCTCGCGGCGGGCCATGACGCGGCCCGCGAGGCGGCGCGTCTCGTCGAGCTCGCCGCCGTTCTCGAGCGGCTCGACCTCGGCCCGAACGGCCGCGATCTCGTCCCGGTCGGGAAAGCGCGTCGGCGCGGGCATGGCGCCCGAGTCTAGTGCCCCGCCTCCGGTGACCCGGCCGCTCCCAGCCGGGGCGTCCCGTGGTCGAGCCAGGCGACGGCATAGTCCGGGTAGCGGTCGCCCGAGACGGCGCCCCGCGCGCACCGCTCGTCGAGCCGCCGGATGACCTCGGGTGGGAGCACCACACCAGAGACGGCGACGTTCTCCTCGACGTGGGCGACGCGCCGCATGCCGGGGAGCGCGACGACATCGGGCCGCGTGAGGAGCCACGCAAGCGCAAGCTGAGCCGGCGTGATGCCCATCTCTAGGGCAATCGCGGCGACCTCCCGCACGAGCCTCGCGTTGCGAGCCATGTTGTCCCCCTGCAGGCGTGGCACTTCGCGCCGCCAGTCGTCCTCGTCGAGTTGGTCGACATCGAATCCCCGCGCGAGCACCCCTCGGCCGAGCGGGCTGTAGGCGACGAAGCCGACGCCGAGCTCACGGCATGTGGGAAGGACGTCCGACTCGACCGAGCGCTCGAAGAGCGAGTACTCCGACTGCACGGCGGCGATCGGATGGACGGCCGCCGCGCGACGCAGGGTCTCGGGCAACACCTCCGAGAGCCCGAGGAAGCGCACCTTGCCCTCGTCGACGAGCTCGGCCATCGCCCCGACCGTGATCTCGATCGGCGTCGCCGGGTCCGGGCGATGGAGGTAGTAGAGGTCGATGTGGTCGGTTCCGAGCCTGCGTAGCGACTGCTCGCAGGCCCAGCGCACGTACTCCGGCCGCCCGTCGAGGTCGCGACCGCGATGCGCCTGGTCGTACGTGTGCCCGAACTTCGTCGCGACGATGAACTGCGACCGGCGCCCCGCGATGGCACGGCCGACGAGCTCCTCGTTGACCGAGTGCTCGCGGTAGACGTCGGCAGTATCCAGGAAGCCGAGGCCGAGCTCGAGCGCACGGTGGATCGTCCGGACTGCCTCGCGCTCGTCCGTCGCTCCGTAGAACGCCGACATGCCCATGCAGCCGACGCCGAGCACCGGCACCTCGAGCTGATGCCCGAGCCGCCGCCGCGGTAGCTCTGTCACGAAAGATCGCCGCCGGTGAAGCGAGCCGCGTTACGCGGCCTTGATCTCCATGATCTTGAACTTGAGCTTCGCGCCCCTCGGCGTCGCGACCTCGACCGTCTCGCCCTTCTTGCGGCCCATGATCGCCTTGCCGACCGGCGACTCGTTCGAGAGCTTCCGCTCTGCCGGGTTCGCCTCCGCCGAGCCGACGATGAAGTACTCGATCGTCTCCTTCGCGTCCACATCACGCAGCCGCACGACCGAGCCGATCGAGACGACGCTCGTGTCGACGCGCTTCGTGTCGATCAAGCGCGCGTTGACGAGCCTCTCCTCGAGCTGCGCGATGCGGTGCTCGAGCATCATCTGCTCGTTCTTCGCGTCGTCGTACTCCGCGTTCTCGGCGATCTCGCCGAACTCGCGTGCCGCGGCGATGCGCTCTGCGACCTCCCTGCGGCGCTGGGTGCGGAGGTAGTCGAGCTCTCCCTTCAGCTGCTTGAAACCCTCGGGAGTGAGGATCACGTCCTTCACGAAGCCCTCCAGAGATGGTGTGCCGGGACCCGGCGGCCCCCCGAACGGCCCGCAATGGTAGCTGCGGCCGAAGATGCTCGTCAACGGCAGCTGGCTAGCATTCGACGCCGTGCAGATCGACCTTCAAGAGACCTGGTGGATCCGGGACGTCGAGATCCCTACGCGCCTCGTGCTGGCGCCGATGGCAGGCGTCAGCGTGCAGGCATTTCGTCGGCAGGGACGGCGCTATGGCGCGGGCCTCGTCTGCTCGGAGATGGTCAGCTGCGCGGGAATCGAGCACCGAAACGAGCGCACGCTCGGGTACCTCAGGGTTGCGGCGGACGAGCATCCGCTCGCGATCCAGCTCTTCGGTAGCGAGCCCGGCCCGATGGCCGAGGCGGCGCGGATGGTGAAGGCGGCCGGCGCGGACATCGTCGACCTCAACTTCGGCTGCCCGGTGAAGAAGGTCACCCGCACCGGAGCGGGAGCGACCCTGCTGGAGGATCCCGACCTCGCCCCCAGGCTCGTCGCTGCCGTCGCGGCGGCGGTCGACCTGCCGGTGTCCGTGAAGCTCAGGCGCGGAGTCGCGAACGGCTCGCGCGCATGCCTCGAGCTCGGCCCGCGGCTGGTCGAGGCGGGCGCGTCCTCGCTGACGCTGCATCCACGCTCCGCCGAGCAGATGTACACCGGCACCGCGGACCATGCGCTCACCGCCGAGCTCGTGTCGCTCGTCGACGTACCGGTCGTGGCCTCGGGGGACATCGTCTCGCGCGCGAAGGCGCAGGCGGTTCTCGCGACGACCGGGCGCGGCGGCCGTCATGGTCGGGCGCGGCGCGCAGGGCAACCCGTGGGTGCTGCGGGAGATCGTCGACGGCGACGACGGCGAGCCGACGCGCGAGGAAGTCGCGGCCGAGCTCGTCCTGTTCATCCGCGAGACGGTCCGGGAGCTCGGAGAGCGGCGCGCGTCCGGGTTCCTCAAGAAGTTCTACGGCTGGTACCTCGGCCACGGACGGTTCCCGAAGCCCTTCAAGCAGGAGCTGCTCCAGCTCGAGTCGCCCGAGGAGGTCGAACGACGGCTGTTCGCGGCGGCGCCCGGCGCGATCGAGCTGGTCGAGCGGCTCGAGGCCGAGATCCCCACGGGCGACGAGGTGACCCTCGAGCTTCCGATCTCCGTCTACGGCGGCGGGTAGGGGCCGGACCTGTCCGGCCCTCGTCACACAGTGCAGCCCAGGCGAGGGCGGGACAGGTCCCGCCCCTACGGCCCTACTCCGCCTGGCGGATGCCACGGACGTAACCGCGGCAGCCAGCGCGGCACGTCCTCGCGGTAGCGCTCGTACTCGGCGCCGTAGCGGCGCACGAGACCGGGCTCCTCGACGAACGGCAGGTAGACCGCGTTGACGGCGGCGACGGCCGCGAACCAGGCGAGGAGCGGCCACGAGCCGAGCAGCAGCCGCCTCGCCGAGCAGGAGGAAGAGCACGCCGCTGATCATCGGGTTTCGCACGTGCCGGTACGGCCCCTCGACGACGAGCGTCGAGGTCGGGTCCCAGGGCGCGAGTGTTCCGCGGCCGACGCGCGCGAAGAGCGCGATCGTCCAGACGACGAGGACGCCGCCCACGGTGAGAAGGGCGACCCCGACGACGACAGGCAAGGCCGCGAGCAAGCCCGGCAGGCCCCACCCGATCGAGACCGAGTCGGTCGTCCAGACAATCAGTGCCGGCACGAGGACGACCACCGTCCCGGGCAGCAGGCAGATCGCGAGCGCATGGCGCAGCGCGCGCATGTGCGGTGTCAGTCCTCGGCGCTGCCCGCGAGCGCCGTCGCGGCGCCGAGGCCGATGTACACCGTCCCGGTGACGTAGCGCTGCGTGCGCACGAACCGCCGCGAGCGGCGAAGCACGCCCCCAGCCGTCCCGGCCGCGAGCGCCCAGAGAGAGTCGGTGATCAGTCCGAGAAGCGCGAACAGGACGCCGAGGAACGCGATCTGGAGCGCGGGATGGGCGGCATCGGGGTCGACGAACTGCGGCAAGAAAGCGAGGAAGAAGAGCGCCGTCTTCGGGTTCAGCACATTGACGACGATCCCCTGGGCGAACGCACGGCGCAGGTTCCGCTCGCCACCCAGCGCAATCTCCGTCTCCGCGCTCTTCGAGAAGAGCGTCCAGAGCCCGAGCCCGATGAGGTAGACGGCGCCGGCCACCTTGACCGCGGTGAACGCGATCGCCGACGAGACGATGAGCGCGGACAGCCCGACCGTCGCGGCGCCGATGTGCACGAGCGTCCCGACGTGGATCCCGAGCACGGAGGCGAGGCCCGCCCGCCTGCCGTGCTGGATCGAGCGCGCGACGACGTACAGCACCGCAGGCCCTGGTACGAGCAGGAGCGCAAGCGCGGCGATCGTGAAGACGGCGAGCCGGCCGGAGTCGGGGATCACCGGTTCAGCTCCCACACCATGTGCAATCCGTCCAGCGTGAGGAACGGGTCCACCTTCTCGATCGTCCGCGAATGCGGCGCGACGAGGTCGGCGAGGCCGCCGGTGGCGACAGCGGGAGCTTCGGCGCCGAGCTCCTCGCGGATGCGCCCCACGATGCCGTCCACCTGTCCCGCGAACCCGTAGACGATCCCGGACTGGAGGCCCCCGACCGTCGTCTTGCCGATGACGGTCGCCGGAGCCGTGTAGTCGACGTTCACGAGCCGCGCCGCCCGCGCGAAGAGCGCCTCCATCGAGACCTCGATGCCCGGCGCCAACACGCCGCCCACGTACTCGCCCTCGGGCGAGACGACGTCGAAGTTCGTGGACGTGCCGAAGTCGACCACGACGACCGGGGCGCCGTACCGTTCCTTCGCCGCGACGGAGTTGACGATGCGATCCGGACCGACCTCGCGCGGGTCGTCGTAGCGGATCGGGATGCCGGTCTTCACGCCCGGGCCGACGACGAGGATCGGGGCGTGGGCCCACTTCTCCGCGACCAGCTCCCACTCGCGGATCAGCACCGGCACCGTCGAGGAGAGGCAGATCGCGTCGACGGACTCGAAATCGAGGAGCCCGCCCAGCAGCACGCCGAGCTCGTCGGCGGTCGAAGATCGCTCGGTCGCAAGCCGCCAGTGCTCGCTCAGCGTTGCACCGGAATAGAGCCCGAGCGCAGTCTGCGTGTTGCCGACGTCGACGGCCAGAAGCACCGCGAGATTGTAGGGGCGGGACCTGTCCCGCCCTCGCCCGTCACGGCGCCATGGCATCTAGCGGGCCGGACAGGTCCGGCCCCTACACTGGGGTCGCAGCCCAGGCCCTACGCGACGTCGTCGTCGCCCGAGAGCGGCTGACCGATCCGCTCCGCGAGGTCCTCTGCGGTCAGCAGCGGCTCCTCCCCCTCGCCACGGAGCTCCTCGACCGTGACGTCGCCCGAGGTGTACACCTCGGCGCGAGGGATGATCCGGCTCGGCCGGTTCTTGTCCCACACCCAGACGTCCTCCATGCGGATGTGGAAGAACGGGTAGCTCGACTGGGGCAGCGCCTCCACGTCGAGCTTGTTGCAGAGGTACGTCGCGTCCTGCGTGAGCACGCAATAGCGGAAGAGCGCGAAAACCGCCGAGTACTCCCGCTTGAGCGAGAGCTCGAGCTCCGCCTCGAATTCGTCGAGCTCATCGAGGTGCGACATCGCGGGGTCAGTCTAGCGCCGCCAGGAGGTCCGACACTCCCCCGGCCCCGGGCACGACGAGCTCCGGATCCAGCTCTGCAAGCGGCTCCAGCGCGAAACGCCGCTCCTGGAGACGCGGATGCGGCACGCGCAGGCCGGGCTCGTCGACGACCTCGTCGCCGTAGAGGAGCAGGTCGAGGTCGACGATCCTCGGCCCCCAACGCGTGCCGTCCCGCACCCGGCCCAGCCGCCGTTCGACCGACAGCAGCGTCTCGAGCAGTGCACGCGCCGAGAGCCCGGTGTCGAGCGCGGCGGCGCCGTTCAGGAACCGCGGCTGATCGGTCACTCCTACGGGATCGGTCTCGCGCAGGCTGGAGCGTGCGACGACCTCGATGCCGTCGGTCTCCTCGAGCAGGCGGAGCGCCTCGTTCAGTGTCTGCTCGCGCCGGCCGAGGTTCGCGCCCAGCCCGACGTAGGCGCGGGTCGTCAGGAACGTTCCCGCTCGACGATCACGGCCGCGTGCTCGACCGTCGGGTCGAGGACGACGTCCGGCTTCCGAATCCGGACGCGGACGGATCGGACCTGTGGGAAGCGCTCCATGATCCCGTCGGCGATGGCGCCGGCGAGCCCCTCGAGCAAGAGCCGGGACGGACCGCCGAAGACCTCCTTGACGAGCTCTGCGAGACGGCGGTAGTCCACCGTCTCCTCGAGCTCGTCGCTGCGCGTCGCCTCCTCGTCGAGATCCGCCCACAGGTCGACGAGGAAGCGCTGCCCGACGCGCCGTTCCTCCTCGAGGTAGCCGTGACGGCCGAAGACGACGAGCCCGTAGAGCTCGATGGTCATGCGTTCACCGTTCCCCGCTCCACGGCTGCGGCAACCGCGAGCGCCTCGACGGTCTCCCGGACGTCGTGGACTCGCAGAAGCGAGGCGCCGCGCTCGAACGCGACGACCGAGGCGGCGACCGAGGCGGACGTCGTCCCTCGCGTGGCCGACTCATCGCCGAGGACCTTCCCGAGCGTGCTCTTCCTCGAGAGGCCCACGAGAACGGGGCGCCCGATCGCGACGATGCGGTCGAGCCGCCGGACGAGCTCGAGGTTCTGGTCCGGCGTCTTCCCGAAGCCGAACCCCGGGTCGAGGCAGACTCGCTCCTCCCGGATGCCCTGCGCGACCGCAGTCTCCAGCCGCTCCTCCAGGAACGAGGCGACTTCCGAGACCACGTCGTCGTATCGCGGCGCGACCTGCATGGTGCGCGGCTCTCCCCGCATGTGCATGAGGCAGAGGTACGCGCCACCGTCGGCGACCACGCCGGCGGTGTCCGGATCGCCGCGCAGCGCCGTGACGTCGTTCACGAGCACGGCGCCGAGCTCGAGCGCGCGGCGCGCGACCTCCGCCTTCGACGTGTCGATCGAGACCGGAATCCCCGCGAGTCCCTCCAGCACCGGCTCGACGCGGGCGATCTCCTCCTCGGCCGACACCGCCTCCGCGCCCGGGCGTGTCGACTCGCCGCCGATGTCCACGAGCGCGGCGCCCTCGTCGAAGAGACGGCGCCCGTGCGCGATCGCGTCCGCGGGTCTGACAAACTCGCCACCGTCGGAGAAACTGTCCGGCGTGACGTTGAGCACGCCGACGACCGACGGTCGCGGGAACCGTCCCTCGAGCGGAGCTCCGTCCTCGCTCACGGGCAGGAGCGTAGCGCCGCACGCGTCCGGCGAAAGTCGCACAATCCCGGGTCATGAGCACTCAAGCAGCACCAAGCGGCCCGCTCGGCCAGCCCCGCGGCATCGGCTTCGGGATCCTGCTCTTCATCATCACGTTCGGCATCTATGGCCTGTACTGGGTCTACAAGACGCAGGAGGAGATGAAGAAGCACACGGGCGACGGGCTCGGCGGGGTACTCGGGCTCGTGGTCTGGATCCTCATCAGCCCGGTGAGCGCGTTCGTCATCCCGTCCGAGGTCGGGAACATGTACAAGCACGCGGGCAAGGAGCAGCCGGTCACCGGCTGGACGGGGCTCTGGCTCTTCCCGTTCGGGTTCCTGATCGTCACCGCGATCGTCTGGTTCGTGAAGGTCCAGGGTTCGCTGAACCGGTACTGGGAAGAGGCGGCCGGCTCCGCTACCGCCGCCGCTCCCGCGCCGGCTCCCGCGTAACGCAGATCGCGAGTCACGAGACGTGAGGGGGCGCCTCAACCGCCCCCTCCTTCTCGCCGTCGCCGCGGTGTTCGTCCTCGTGGCGGTCGTCGCGGTCGCGTCGACTGGATCGACTCCTGCCGGCAGCGGGGAGACGCGAAAGCCGCACGAGCTGCTGCTCGACACGTTCTTCAGCCTCGCCATGCTCGCGCTGATCCCGGCCGCCGTGATCTTCATCTACGGGCTCATGCAGCGAAAGGAGATCGCCGAGGAGATGGCGTCCGGCCGCTATCGGCGCACCGGGCCCATCGCGCTCATCCTGTTCCTCCTCGTCCTCACGGGGATCGTCTACCTCGTTCGCGACACAGGGCTCCTTCCCCGCGGGGTGCTCGGTCGGGAAGTCGAGATCGGCCCGAACGGTGAGGTCATCGTCAAGGATCCGAGCGGTGACGACCCCGACGCCTACCAGGCAGAGTTCGCCTGGATTCCCGTCCTCGTCATCCTCGGGCTCATCGCGGCCTCGGTCGCGGCGTTCGCCATCGCGTCGAGGAGGCGCCGTCAGGCGCTCGGCGAGGACGACGCCGCGGTCGCCGAGCAGCTGGCCGACGTGCTCGACGAGACGCTCGATGACCTGCGCGCGGAGCCCGACCCGCGCCGTGCGGTCATCGCTGCGTACGCCCGGCTCGAGCGGTCGTTCGCGGCGGCGGGCCTGCCGCGCCGTGCCGAGGAGACCGCGGTGGAGTACGTCCCGCGTGCGCTCGACAGGCTCGAGGTCGACCCGGGGCCCGTTCGGAAGCTCACCGGTCTCTTCACGACGGCGAAGTTCTCGCACCATTCCGTCGACGACGGGATGAAGCTCGAGGCGATCTCCGCGCTCGAGCGCATTCGCGACGACCTCCGTGCGGCCGCTGCCCAGGCCGCGGAGCCGCCCGGCGAGCCCGAGCCAACCGAGCGGGCGGCGACATCGTGAGCGACGGCTCCCGCGAGATCCTGCGCGATCTCGCGCGCGCGGCCCGGCTTCTCGTTCTGCCCACGGCGGCCTTCGCGTTCGTGCTCGCGTTCGTGCCCGGGCGAGCAAGCCTCGCGATCCGTGTCTTCGCCCTCGTCCTCTGCGGTGTCGGCTTCGTGCTCATGGTCGCCGCACTCCGGCGTGCGTTTCCACGCGCGACTGCGCTGAGACCGCAGGAGCGGCGCCGACCGGAGCCGCGGTCGGTCCCCGAGACGCTCGTCCGGATGGAGGCGCGGACGGCACTCGGCGTCGCGCGCGCCTTCGACCTCCACTTCCGGCTCCGACCACGTCTGCGCGGGCTTGCCTCCGAGCTACTCGCGTCGCGCCGCGGGATCACTCTGGATGCGGAGCCCGAGCGCGCGCGGACCGCGCTTGGTGACGAGACCTGGGAGCTCGTGCGCGAGGATCGGCCGCCCCCTGAGGACCGGATTGCCCGCGGCATCCCTATCCGCGACCTCGCCCGCGTCGTCGAATCACTCGAGAACGTATGACCAGCGTCGACCTCGAAGGTGTCCATGAGCTCTCCGGCCGCGTCCTCGACGAGGTCGAACGCGCAATCGTCGGCAAGCGCGACGCGCTCGAGCTCGTCTTCACCGGGTTCCTCGCGGACGGCCACGTCCTGCTCGAGGACTTTCCCGGTCTCGCGAAGACGCTGGCGGCGCGCTCGTTCGCGCAGGTGCTGAGCATGCAGTTCTCGAGGGTTCAGTTCACGCCGGACCTCATGCCGTCCGACGTGACGGGCTCCTCGATCTGGAACCAGCGCGACGGCGACTTCGAGTTCAGGCCGGGGCCGATCTTCACGAACCTCCTGCTCGGGGACGAGATCAACCGGGCACCCCCGAAGACGCAAGCGGCGCTGCTCGAGGCGATGCAGGAGCGGCAGGTGACGATCGAGGGCGTCACGCACCCCCTCGGCCCGCCCTTCCTCGTCATCGCGACGCAGAACCCGATCGAGTACGAGGGCACGTACCCGCTGCCGGAGGCGCAGCTCGACCGGTTCCTGCTGCGCACGACGGTCGGCTACCCGGCGCGCGACGACGAGATCGAGCTGCTCGACCGCCGGATCGAGCGCCAGGAGGACGAGGTCGTCCTGACACCGGTCGTCGACCGCGAGACCCTGCTCGGGATGCAGCAGGCGATCGAGAGCGTGCACGTCGCGGAGAGCGTCCGCTCGTACTGCGTCGATCTCGTGGCCGCGACCCGTTCGTCGCCCAACGTCGCCGTCGGCGCCAGCCCGCGCGGGAGCCTCGCGCTCCTGAAGCTGTCCCGTGCGAAGGCCGCGCTCTCCGGACGCGACTTCGTGCTTCCGGACGACGTGAAGGGCGTTGCGGCCGCCGCGCTCGCACACCGGCTCGTACTGCGGCCCGAGCTGTGGGTGCAGCAGGTCTCCGGTGAGGACGTGGTTCGCGAGGTGCTCGACAGCATCCCGACTCCGAAGGCCGAGGACGTAACGGCAGCCCGATGAGACGCGCGGCCAGCCCGCGGCTCGAGGCGTACGCGGTCCTGGCCGGTGCCGGCCTCGTCGCGGCGCTCGCCTTGCGCCGTCCGGAGCTCGCCGTCCTCGGGGCGCCGTTCGCGCTCCTGCTAGCGGCTGGCCTCCGTGGCGGCAAGGCACCGGGTGTCGACGTCTCGTTTTCGCTCGACGACGAGCGGGTCGTCGAGGGCGAGGAGGTCGGCGCGTCCATCGTGGTCGGCACGCACGACCCGATCGACCGGCTCGAGCTCCTTCTCGACCTTCCCGACGGTGTCGAGGTCATCGACGGCGTCGACGCGGTCGCGCTCAGGCTCGCAGCGGGCGAGGAGCGGGAGCTGCGCGTCGCGCTTCGCTGCTCGCGCTGGGGGCTCTACGACGTCGGCGCGCTCGAGCTCCGCTGCCGGAGCTTCCTCCGCATCGTCGTGTGGGAGCAGACGGTGACACGGACACAGCGCCTGAAGGCCTATCCCCGGGCCGACCGGCTCCGCGAGATCGTCCCGCCGCGCGAGACGCAGGTGTTCACGGGAAGCGAGGTCGCCCGGACGAAGGGGGACGGGATCGAGTACGCCGACATCCGTGACTTCGTCCCGGGCGACCGACTGCGCTCGATCAACTGGCGCGCATCCGCGCGTCGTGTGGGCACGCTCGTCGTGAACGACCGGCATCCCGAGCGGAATACCGACGTCGTCATCTTCGTCGACAGCTTCTTGGACGTCCGCCGGGGCGACCGGAGCACGCTCGACGACGCCGTGCGCGCAGCCGCCGCGCTCGCGGAGCGCTACCTCGAGCGGCGCGACCGCGTCGGGCTCGTCTCCTTCGGCGGCGTCCTCCGCTGGCTGCAGCCGGCGATGGGGCCGTCCCAGCGGTTCCGGCTCGTGGAGTCGTTGCTCGAGACCGGCGTCGAGCCGACGTACACGTGGCGCGACGTGAACATCATCCCGGCCCGCATCCTTCCTCCGAAGGCGCTCGTCCTGGCATTGACGCCGCTCGTCGATCCGCGGTTCGTGACGACGGTTGCCGACCTCCGCGCCCGCCGGTACGACGTCTCGGTCGTGGAGATCGACCCCGAGCCGATGGTCGAGCCGGGGCCGACCGAGCTCGACCGTCTCGCGCACCGCCTCTGGCTCCTACAGCGCGTTGTGCTCCGCGCACGGCTCGCGCGCCTCGGCGTCGCCTGCGCCCGCTGGAGCGACGAAGTCGAGTTGCAGGTCGCTGTCGAGGGGGTGAGAGCATTCCGTCGCAGGGCCGGGCTCGCACGCGTGTAGCAGCGGGGATCGCCGCCCTGGCTTGCCTCGTCGGGCTTGCCGTGGTGGCACTCCTCGGTGCGGACGACGTCGCACTCACGGTGGGCGTGCGGCTCGTCGGGCTCGCGTTCCTGTCGCTCGTGGCTGCGGTCGTGCTCGGCTGGAGCCCGCTCGTGGCTCTCTCGGTCGGCCTCGTGGGTGCCGCGTACGCAACGCACCTCGCGCTCGACGATCCCAGCCTCGACGGGAAGGCGGCGCTCCTCGGCGCGGGCCTGCTCCTCACGGCCGAGCTCGCGTACTGGTCGCTCGAGGAGCGCGAGCATGTGGCGACCGAGCCCGGGGAGTCGTTCCGACGGTTGGGACTGTTGATCGGCCTCGCGCTGGCCGCACTCGCCGCCGGCGCCGCACTGCTCGTCGTCGCGGACGTCGCCAGAGCGGGCGGCCTCGCCGTGGACCTCGTCGGGGCCGCGGCCGCGGCGGCCGCTCTGCTGGTCGTCGTGCTCTTCGCGCGGCGGAGCACCCAGGGCTAGCTCCTCGGCGACACGGCTCGGCCGCCGCCGACATCGCCGGCGCGACGTGCTCTCGATATCGCGTCCGCCGCGACGATCGAGGCCTGGATCTCGGCTGTCGGGTTCGGGCGACGAACGAGCTCGCCGTCACGCCGGCTTTCGCCCGACCAGTGCACGTGGGCTTCTGAGCCGCGGCTAGGAGGGCGCGCCCTCGGGGGGCGGCGGCTGCATCGCGGTGCCCGGGATCGGGCGCGGCTGCGGCTTGAGCTTCGGCTTGCGCTCCTCTTCCGTCTCCGGCTCGGCCACCGACGGCTCCTCCTCCGGGAAGACCGACTCCGCGGACTCGCCCGCGAGCAGACGCTCGAACTGCTCCTTGTCGATCGTCTCGCGCTCGATCAGGATCGCGGACAGCCGGTGCAGCTCGTCCATGTGCTCGCGCAGGACGGCGGTCGCTGCGTCGTGGCCCTCCTCGATGACGCGCCGGATCTCGTCGTCGATCTCCTTCGCGACCTCCTCCGAGTAGTCGGGCTCCGAGCCCATATGGCGGCCGAGGAAGGGGAGGTCTTGGTTCTGGCCGAGGACGCGGGGACCGAGCTTCTCCGACATCCCGAAGCGCATGATCATCTGCTTCGCGGTCGCAGTCACGCGCTCAAGGTCGTTCGCAGCGCCCGTGGTGACCTCGTGGAACACGAGCTCCTCCGCAGCGCGACCGCCGAGCGTCATCGCGAGCTCGTCCATCAGCGCGGACTTCGTGGTCAGGTACTTGTCCTCGGTCGGCAGCGAAATCGTGAGCCCGAGCGCCTGGCCGCGCGACACGATCGTGATCTTGTGGACCGGGTTCGTGTGCTCGAGGTAATGCCCGACGAGGGCGTGGCCCATCTCGTGGTAGGCCGTGATCTTGCGCTCCTTCTCCGAGAGCAGGCGGGCCTTCTTCTCGGGCCCGGCGATCACGCGCATGATCCCTTCCTCGAGCTCGTCCTGCTCGATCATCTTCTTGCCGCGGCGTGCAGCGAGAAGCGCAGACTCGTTGATGAGGTTGGAGAGGTCGGCGCCCGTGAAGCCCGGCGTGCCGGCGGCGAGCGTGTCGAGGTCGATCTCGCGCCCGAGTGGCTTGCCGCGGGAGTGCACCTCGAGGATCTTGCGACGACCGAGGCGATCGGGCCGGTCGACCACGATCTGCCGGTCGAAGCGGCCGGGCCGGAGCAGCGCAGGATCGAGAATGTCGGGGCGGTTCGTGGCGGCGATGAGGATGATGTTGTCCTTCATCTCGAAGCCGTCCATCTCGACGAGGAGCTGGTTCAGCGTCTGCTCGCGCTCGTCGTGGCCGCCTCCGAGGCCGGCGCCGCGATGACGGCCGACGGCGTCGATCTCGTCCATGAAGATGATGCAGGGCGACGCCTGCTTTGCCTGCTCGAAGAGGTCGCGCACGCGCGAGGCGCCGACGCCGACGAACATCTCGACGAAGTCGGAGCCGGAGATCGAGAAGAACGGCACGCCTGCCTCGCCGGCGACGGCGCGAGCGAGCAGCGTCTTGCCGGTGCCGGGCGGCCCGTACAGGAGCACGCCCTTCGGGATCCGCGCACCGAGAGCCTGGAACTTCTTCGGGTTCTCGAGGAACTCCTTGATCTCGTGCAGCTCCTCGACAGCCTCGTCCGCTCCGGCGACGTCCTTGAACGTCACCTTCGGCGAGTCCGGCGACATCCGCTTGGCGCGGCTCTTCCCGAAGCTCATCACCTTCGAGCCGCCGCCCTGCATCTGGTTCATGAGGAAGATCCAGAATCCGATCAGGAGCACGAACGGCAGGAAGTTGATGAGCAGCGCCCACCATGTCGACGAGCCCGTGCCCTTGGAGTCGAACCGGACGTTCTCCTCCTCCAGAAGGTTCTGGAACTGCGTCGCGGACTGCGGCGTCGGGTAGTTGACCTTCACCTTCTCGCCGGAGCTCCCGTCGTCGCTCGTCGAAAGCGTCAGCGTGATCTGCTGCCGGTTCGGCGTGAAGAGCGCCTCGTCGACGTTGCCCGCCTTGACCTCCGAGATCGCCTGCGAGTAGGTGAACTTCCGCTCGGACGAGCGGTTCGGCAGCAACGTCTGGCTCGCCAGATAGACGAGCAGGACGATGACGATGAGCGGGAAGAGGGCGCCTCGGAAGAACCGGTTCATGGTCTGTCGCAGGGTAGCACTGTGCTTCTTCGGCGCATCCCCCGCCGCCCCTTTGTGCGGTTACGACGCGATTGCGCGGCTATGTAGCGCTCGGTACCAGATCCGGGTGCAGGACGGCGACGTACGGGAGGTTCCGATAGCGCTCCGCGAAGTCCAGCCCATAGCCGATCACGAAGCGGTTCGGGATCTCGAAGCCGATGTAGCGCACCGGGACGTCGATCTCGCGGCGCTCCGGCTTCGTCAGCAGGGCGCAGATCTCGAGCGAGGCGGGCTTTCGCGCGCGCAGGTTCCGCATGAGGTACGAGAGCGTGAGCCCCGAGTCGATGATGTCCTCGACCACGAGGACGTCGCGGCCCGCGATGTTGATGTCGAGGTCCTTGAGAATCCGGACGACGCCCGAGGAGTCGGTCGCGGCGCCGTAGCTCGAGATCGCCATGAAGTCGATCTCGCAGGGGACGGTCAGCTCGCGCATGAGGTCGGCCATGAAGAACACGGCGCCCTTGAGGACGCCGACCAGGAGAAGGTCGCGGCCGGCGTAGTCGGCGGAGATCTCGCGGCCGAGATCACCGATGCGCGACTGCAGGGACTGCTCGTCGATGAGCACCTCCCCCACGCCGCTCGCAAGCTCCGCCTGGGTCATGCGCCCTCATCTTTCCATGCGCGCACGACCCCTTCCCACCCAGGCGCTTCTGCGATGCCCGGAACGGACACGACGTCGTCGCCCGAGACGACGAGCGGCCACTCGTCGCGCTCGGAGCTCGGCACCTTCGCGTCCACGAAGAGATCCTGCACTTTCTTGCGGCGGCCTGCGAGCCGATCGCCGGGCCGTCGTGTCCGCACGACGAGCCCGGGCGCGTCGCTCTCGAGCCGCCACGGGCCGAACTCGACGCTCCCCTCTAGCCGCAGCGTGTCGTACTCGCGCACGGCGCGGACACCACCGCCGAGATCCGCCTGCTTCGTCCCCGCCGTCGAGGCGAGGAGCTCGGCGAGTGTCCGCTCGAGCGCGCGCGGGAGCCGTGGCTCGCCGCTCGCGAGCGCGAGCAGGTTCCGGTCGGCTGCCGGGTGCAGGCGGCGGAGCAGGGGCAGGATCTCCTCCCGGATGAGCCCGCGCTTCGTGTCGCGGTTCGACGAGTCGACGCGGAAGAGAAGCCCCCGCTCGCGGCAGTACGCCTCCGTCTCGTCCCGCCAGAGCGGAAGCAGCGGCCGCACGACGCCGTCCTCGCGCCGCGGCTTGATCGCCTTCGTCGTGCCCGACGAGACCATGCGGTAGAGGACGGTCTCCACCTGGTCCGACGCGGTATGGCCCGTCGCCCGCAGCCCGCGTCCCTCGGTGAGCTCGTACCGGATCTCGCGGAGTTGAGCCTCCGTCGCGGGCCGGACAGCTCCGGCCCCTACGCGGGAGATGACCTCCGCGCCCATGAGCTCGCGGCAGTGGCGAGCGTCAGCATCGGACTCCTCTGCACGGAGGTTGTGGTCCACGTGCACGGCAGCGACCCGGTAGCCGAGCTCGCCCAGCACATGCCAGAGGCACGTCGAGTCCGCTCCGCCCGACACGAGGCAGTGACGTCGCCGCCGGGCGGGATCAGGTCGTGCTCGCGGACGAAGCGCTCGACGCGCTCCTCGACCGATTCCGGCACAGGCCTTCGCCATGCCGAGATTGTGCCCGCAGGCCTCAGCTCTTCAGAGACAGCGCGTCGACGACGTCGGCGGCAGCGGGAGCGTCCACGCTTACGGGCTCGCCGTAGTCGAAGAGCTCGAGCCGGAGCGAGCCGCCCGCCTCCTGGCTCCCTGCGCTCATCGAGAAGTCCATCGTCATACGCCGGAGGAGGCTGTTCTCGTCGACCCAGACATCGACGGGAATGTTCGACATCGAGCCCCCGAAGCTCTGGAACTGGTCGAGGAGTCCCGGCTGACCCGACTGCCTCGCCGCCTGCTGGAGCACCTTCTGCCAGTCGACCACGGCGAAGTAGTGGGCGGTCGGCACGCCGCGCACGTCCTCGTTCCCGACATGCGTCACGTCGCCCGCGACCGAGCGCAGGTAGGCGAGCATCTCCCGCGGGTCGCTTCCCTGCGCGAGCGACTGCAGCTCGCCCAGGTCGCGCCCCTGCATCTGCGCCGCACGCGCGAGATCGACGCTGACCCACTCCTTGCCGGAGGGCAGCTCGCTCGCGAGGAACGGCATGCGCATGTAGGCGACGGCGCCGTCGAGGCGCATCTCGAGCTTCCACTTCTCGGGATCGCCGAGCTCCTTCGGCGCGTCGCCGCCGAGCGCCCCCGCGAAGCCGCCGATCAGCTTCGCGAATGACCCGAGATCCATGGTCAGCTGCGCCTTCTTCGCCGGCGTGTCGTAGGCGCCGGCGGCGCTGAACCCGAGCGGCACGTCGAACCCGCCCATCCGGAACTCGAACTCGAGGTCGAACCGGGCCGAGTCGGCGTTCTCCGTTGCGTCCGCAACGGGCCCCAGCTCGTGGAGAACCGGAAGGGCCGCCGTGCCGCCCTGGCTCTCCGCCGCAGCCCGCGGCGAAGACGCCGAGGAGCAAGGCGAGGAAGGCAAGCACGACGAGACGCATGGGCCGCACCATTGTCTTCGACGTCGGCGCCCGCATTGCCGCTCTCAACCTTCCTTCGAGGGATCCCTGAACCGCGGCGCGGCGCTCCAGGCCTCGAGGAGGGAGGCTGCGCGCTCGACGTCGTCCGCCGAGAACCGGAACGGCTGGGCGTGCGGAACCGGCGCCATGCGCGCCGCGGGGACGAGGCCCTCACCCGCGTCGACGACGTAGCGAATCGAGAGCGCGTGCCCGATTGCGAGCACGACCGGCTCGGGACGTTCGAGCAGGATCCGCAGTCCGCGCGCGTACCGCGCAGCACCGTCGGCTCGGCTCTCGCCCTTGTCCGGAGCCCGGAGGTCGGGCGGCTCGGTCCAGGCCCAGGCGCGGTAGTCGTCGAGAGGTCCTCCGTCGTAGCGCCCGAAGTGGATCTCGTTGAGCTCGGGGACGACGATCCTCGGAATCGCGCGGCCGGCCAGAGCCAGCTCGAGCGTCTCGCGCGTGCGCCGCAGCTCCGTCGAGACGCCGAGGTCGATGTGCTCGTCCGCCAGCGCCTCCGCGAGCCTACGTCCCTGCTCGACGCCTTCCGCGGTCAGGCCTTCTCCCGGCGGCGTGCACGAAGCCGTGCCGCCGTGGCTGTTCGAGGCGGCGAATGCGTGCCGGGCGAGGAGCAGCGTGTCCATCGGCTCAGAGGAGCACGGAGCGGTAGTCGAGAACGTGCTGCATGCCGATGGACTCGTACAGGCGGATCGCGGCCACGTTCTCGGCGCGGACGAAGAGGCAAACGGCAGGGACGGACCCGAGCAGCAGGCGGCAGAGGTCGCGGAGCCCGCGCGCGCCGTATCCGGCGCGCCGGACGAGCGGATCGACCCAGACCTGTTGGAGCTGGATCGCGGACGGCGTCCAGGCCGACGCCTCCGCCTTGAACAGGATCGTCCCGTCCTCTTCCCAGACCCAGGATCGCCCCTCCTCGATCTGCGAGCGCGTGCGCCAGCGGAAGCCCTCCGCGTCGCGGCGCATCGGGTCGACCCCGAGCTCCTGCTCGTGCGCCGCCGCGCAGGCGGGCAGGAGGAGCTCGAAGTCGTCGTGCGTGGCGGGCCGGACCCCGGTCTCGCCGGACGGCGGAAGGTCACGGATCACGAACACCGGCTGGCCGGGGCGATCCTCGCGCGGAGTCGGCAGCCTCGCGCTCGCGTCCTCCCAGAGCTCGCCGACGGCGCGCGACTCACCGATCAGCATCCGTGGTCCGGCGCGCGCGACGTCCCGGGCGAAGGTGCCGCAGTCCCGGCCCGAGGGGACGGCGTTGACCCCGACGTGACACAGCGCGACGAGCCTCTCACCCTCCCCGAGAGCCACGAACCGGCCGAGCCCGCGCCGCGCGACATCCTCGAGGAAGACGCGCTCGATCGGATCCTCCGCACAGAAGTCGAGGATCTGGTCCAGCGTCGGGCTCAGGAGCGCGGCGGGCATCCGGGTGGAGAACTCTAAGGCGCGCGCGCTGCCGGTTCGACGCATCCAGCATCCGAGAAATCCATAGGGTTCCCCGCGATGCCGATCCACCTGCGAGCCGAGCCGGGAGACTACGCCGACGCCTGCCTCCTCCCCGGCGACCCGCTGCGCGCGAAGTACATCGCCGAGACGTACCTCGAGGGCGCAAAGCAGGTGAACGGCGAACGCGGTCTGCTCGGCTTCACCGGCACGTGGGAGGGCAAGCCGGTGTCCGTGCAGGGCACGGGCATGGGCTGCCCGGGCGCGACGATCGTCTTCGAGGAGCTGATCCAGCTCGGCGTGAAGCGCCTGCTCCGGGTCGGCACGTGCGGCGGCCTGCAGGCCGACCACGCGCTCGGCGACATCATCGTGGCGATCTCCGCCGTCCCGGCCGACGCGACGGCGACGCACCTCGTCGGCGGCGAGCCCCACGCACCGACCGCGAGCTGGGAGCTCGTCCACGAGGCGGTGCATGTCGCCAAGGAGAAGGGCGAGAAGGTACGCGTCGGCCCGATCGTCTCGAGTGACCTCTTCTACAACCCGGACGAGGGCCAGTACGAGCGCTGGTCGAAGCGCGGCATCCTCGCCGTCGAGATGGAGGCCGCGGCGCTCTACACCCTCGGCGCGCTACGCGGCGTCCTCTCCGGGTGCCTGCTGACCGTGAGCGACATCGTCGTCGAGGGCGAGTTCGTCAGGATCTCGGACGAGGAGCTCCGCGCCGCCGTCGACCGGATGACGCGGATCGCGCTCGACACGGCGACAGCCGGCCATTAGCGACCGGACGGTCTTCCTCGTCAACCCCGCCTCCGCCGGAGGCAGCACCGGCCGCCGCTGGCCCGAGATCGCGCACCGGTGCGCCTCGCTCGGCCTCCAGGGCGACGCGCTGCTCTCCGAGGAGCAGGGGCACCTCGCGCTACTCGCGCGCGAGGCAGTCCAGGGCGGCGCGACGCTCCTCGTCGTAGTTGGCGGCGACGGCTCGGTCAACGAGGTCGTGAACGGCGTCGCCGACCTCGAGGGCTTCGACCTCGGAGTGCTCCCGTACGGCACGGGCTGGGACTTCGTGCGCACGTACGGCATCTCGCGCCGCCTGGAAGAGTCAGTCGCGACCGTGCTTGCGGGGAACGTGCGCGAGATCGACCTCGGGCTCGTCACGTTCCGGACGTGGGCGGGCGCCGAGGGACGCGCGTACTTCGCGAACGTGGGCAGCGCGGGGATCAGCGGCGCGATCGCGCGGCGCGCGAACGAGACCTCGAAGGCGCTCGGCGGGAAGGTGTCGTACTACTGGGCCACGCTCGCCGTGTTCGTCGGGTGGCAGACCGGAGAGCTCAGGGTCTCGATCGACGACGAGATCCGCGGGGGCCGCATGATCGACGTCCTCGTCGCGAACGGCCGCTACCTCGCGGGCGGGATGATGATGTGCCCCGACGCCGAGCCCGACGACGGCCTGTTCGACGTGCTGCTGATCGGCGACGTCACGAAGCGCGACCTGCTCGTCGTGCTGCCGAAGACGTACCGCGGAAAGCACCTGCCGCACCCGCGGCTCGAGCTTCTGCGCGGGCGCGTCGTAAGCGTCGATGCAGACGAGCCGCTACCGATCGAGCTCGACGGCGAGCAGCCGGGGACGACGCCGGCCCGCTTCGAGATCGTCCCGCGCGCGCTGAGGCTGCGCGTGCCGCCGGCCGGTTCGAGCTAGCGGATCGGGCTTCCGGCGACGCGGAAGAGGATGGGCGAAGGGCGACAGCCCTCCGCGTCGCAGCCCTCGCCCAGCAACCCGATCGCGACGCGACCTCCTTTCAGGACGCCAGCGTGACCGACAAGGACTGAAGGCAGCACGACGAGTGCGGCGAGAGCCCTTGCGGTCATTCCGGGCACCTACACCGCGGGCGGGACCCGGTTCCGCGGACTTACGCGGCCGGCTTGCGTGCGCTGGTGCTGCGAGGCGTCGCCTTGGACGCCCGCTTGAGGTCTGCGACCTGCTTCTCCAGCTTCGCGACGCGAGCCTCGAGCTCGTCGATGCCGCGCACCTTCCGGCTCAGGTCGTCGACCCGCGCGCGCAGGTCGTTGAACGCGTTGAGCGCCCTCGTGCCGCCCGGCAGCTCCGCGAACTTCGAGAGAGCGTCCTCGCCGGCGTCGGCGAGTCGGCCGACGAGATCCTTGCTGTCCCTCGTCTTCGTGGTCTCGGTCTTGGTCTCCGGCATGCGCGAAGTCATATCACCGTGGTCCGCTGGGGTAAACCTCGCGCCGGCCGAGCGCGGCGACGAGGGCGTCCAGCGTCGGGCCAGCGTCACCGTCGATCTTGAGCACGGCCCGCTCGTCGAGCGCGGTGGGGCCGCGGTTGACGATCGCGATCTCACCGGCCTCGAGCGGAAGCCCTGCGACGGGCCAGACCTCGAGCGAGGAGCCGACCACGAGCATGAGGCCGGCTCCCTGCGCCAGCTCCGCCGCTCGCGACATGGCGCCCTCCGGAAGGAGCTCGCCGAAGAGGACGACACCCGGCTTGAGGATCGACCCGCACGCCGGGCACAGCGGCGCGGGCCGCGACTCGAGCTGCGCGAGGACGTCGTCGAGCTCTTCGCTGTGCCCGCACGCGAGGCAGACGGAGCTCCTGATCGAGCCATGCACCTCGATGACCTCTTGACTGCCCGCGCGCCGGTGCAGCGAGTCGATGTTCTGGGTGATCACGGCATGGACGAGACCGCGGCGCTCGAGCTCCGCAAGCGCAAGATGGCCGGCGTTCGGCTGCGCCTCGAGGAGCGAGTGGATCCGCGTCCCGTAGAAGCGCCACACGCGCTCGGGGTCGCCCCGGAACGCGTGGAGCGACGCGACCTCGAACGGGTCGACCTCGGCCCAGATCCCGGTCGGAGACCGGAAGTCCGGGATGCCGCTCTCCGTCGAGATCCCCGCTCCGGTGAGGACGACGCAGGGTTGCCGCTCGCGAACGAGCGTCGCCAGTGCGTCGATCGACATCGCGGGATCTTAGGCTTCGCTCCGTGGACGGCTTCTCGTTCTCGACCGAGGTCAAGGTGCGCTTCGCGGAGACGGATGCGCAGGGGATCGCGCACCACGCGTCCTTCGTCGTCTACCTCGAAGTCGCCCGCGTTGCCTATCTCGAGGCGCACGCCGGCGGCTACCAGGCGATCCGCGACCGGGGCATCGAGGCGCTGACGACCGCGGTGTCCCTGAAGTACCACCGGGCCGCGTACTTCGACGAGAGGCTCACCGTGTGGACGCGATGCACGGGGCTCCGCGGCGCGCGCTTCCGGTACGAGTACCGGATCGAGCGAGACGGCGAGCTCGTCGTCGAGGGCCACACGGATCACGCGACCGTGGACCGCGAGACCTACCGGCCGGTCCGTGTCCCCGACTGGCTCGCGGAGGCCGTCGCTAGGGCTGAGGAGCCGGCGGCGTAGCGGTCCCGCCGGTCGGCGGCGCGACGTCGTCGTCAGGCTTCGCGCCCGTTGGCGGGGTCTTCGGAGGAGGCTTGGGCTTCTCCTTCGGCTTCGTCCCGAAGTGGACGACCCTGGTCTCGCCCTTGTACGACGTGTTCCACGTCTCCTCCCGCACGAGGTCGCCGTTTGCGTCGTAGATCGTCCTGGTCACGGACGTCCTGCTCGGGGACGAGCCTTCCGACTCGACCGCGGTTTGGCCGCGCAGGAGCGTCGGGTCGGGCACCCGCTCGACCGGCGCCTTGCCGGTCACCTCGAACGTCCCGGACGAGCTCTCGACGCGCCTTCGCTCGCCGCCGTAGAGGCTCACCCTGATCCCGTCCCCCTCCACGTAGCCCTTGACGAGGATCCACTTCGCCGTGTCGTTCTGGAACTTCAGGTCGAGCGAGGGCCAGTAGACGGTCGCGTCGCGACCGAGCTGGTACCGGCTGATGTAGAGGCTGTGCGGGTTCCGCTCCGTGATGCGGACTCCCGCCTCCCAGGCCGTGTTGAAGACGGTCGTCGCGACCTGCGAGGTTCCGCCGCCGACCTCTTCCTCGTACTCGGTGCCGATGATGACGGGCGCGGAGCGGAAGCCCCGCTCCTCGGTGCGCTCGCCGATCGTGTCGTTGAGCGAGAACGTCCCACCCGGCGCGACGAGCGCGCCGTCGAGCAACGTGACCCCGAGCCGCAGATTCGTGATCCGGTCCCAGGTGCCCGCGTTGTATGTCTTGTACGACCCCATCAGGCGGTCGATGCCCATCGCCTGAGCCTCCGCGGTGGAGCGGTCGGGCAGCGCGGTCACGACCGAGACCCGAGCGACGCGATTCGACGGCGCGCTTACGGCGCGGAGCAGCGCCCGGGCGGTCTTGGGAACGTCGAGCTCGATTCCCGGACGCGCAGGCGTGACGCCGACGACCTCCCCGCTCGCCTCGAAGCCGGCGTCGACGGGCGGGTGACCCACCCGCTCCGCCAGCCCGTGGAAGTACGCGTCGGCCTTCGGCCCTGCGATCGCGAGGCGGCGCGCTCCGTCTCGTGGGAGCTCGAGCAGGCTGGCGATCCGGGCGCGCGAGAGCCTCCAGCTGCGCGCATCCGAGCGGAGGAAGACCGGAGCGGAGACGGCGAGGCGCGCCCTCCGGGCCGGCGCCGCGAGCATCTGCTCGGTCACGCGCGGCTGCGCCACCCCGACGGCGAGGGCGACCGAGCCGCTCGGACGCTCGATCGAGCCCAGCGACCGCACGACGAGCTGCGCCGCGGCGTCACGCGCGAGCCGCATGCCCGACTGCTCGGGGACGACTCGGAAGCGGAGGCCGCGTCGCACGAGCGCCGCGTTCCTCGGCGCGCGGTCGACCCGACTCGAGATGCGGTCGAGCGCGTACTCGAGCGCGGCGTTCGAGACCGCGAGCGAGGGCTGGACGTCCGCGCCGAAGAACCGCGTGTGGAGGCGACGGAAGCCGCGCACCGGGCCGAACCCGTCGCCCGAGCCGGCGGCTGCCGCTACGGCGCCGCGCCAGTCCGGCTCGACGCCGAGCTGCGACGCGGCGAAGGAGAAGGACGACTTCCCCGCGACGAACGTGACCGGCTGGTCGGCGACACGCGCGTACTCCTCCTCGAGCTTGGCGGTGGCCGTGTCCGTCGTCATGCCTCCGATGTCGACGCCCGCGACGTGCGTACCCTCGGCGAGCTTGGCCGACGAGCCGGCGTACGCGAGCCCGACCAGGACGACGACGACGAGGAAGACGCCCGCCCCGAGGGCGAGCGTCCACAGCGCCGAGCGACCGCCGCGCCGGCGAACGCTCGACGCGAAAAGAGGCGAATCGGCGCGCACGGAACCCGGAAGTCTAGCGTCGCGCGCGGGGGCTCTTTCGATGTTCCCGAACGCCCGGAAACGCGCTCTAGAAAACGAAGAGCTCGACGCCGCCGGACACGTACAGACCCACCCCCGTGATGTACGACGCGAGGTCCGAGCAGAGGAACGCGATCGCGTTCGCGATGTCCTGCGGGTCGCCCGGACGCTTGAGCACCGTGCGGTTGACGATGCGCTCGTTCATGACCGGGCTCGCCATGTGGAACGCCTCGGTCCCGATGACCCCGGGCACGATCGCGTTGCAGGTGATTCCGTGCCGGCCGCCCTCCATCGCCAGGGTCCGCGTCAGGCCGAGCGCGCCTGCCTTCGTCGTCGAGTAGCTCGCCTGGCCGAAGCCGCCGAGCGTCCCGGCCACCGAGGCCATGTTCACGATCCGCCCCCAGCCGCGCTCCTTCATGTGCGGCCAGACCGCCTGTGCGCAGTTGAAGGAGCCCGTCAGGTTCACCCGCAAGTCGCGCTCCCAGAGCTCGGGGCTCTGGTCGTGGAACTGGCCGACATGGTCGAGCGTGGCGGCGTTGTTCACGAGGATGTCGACCGACCCGAGCTCGTCGACGGTGCGTGCGACCGCGGCGGCGACCTGCTCGCGGTCGGTCACGTCGCAGCGGACGGCGAGGGCATTCCGCCCGAGAGCCCGGATCTCGTCCACCGTCTCCTCGGTGTGCACGAGGCCTTGCGCACGGGCAGCGGTGGCGAGCGCACCCCAGCGATCCGTGTCCTCCGACAGCTCGGACTCGACGAGGATGTCCGCGATCGCGACGTCCGCACCGGCGCGGGCGAGCGTCAGCGCGTCGGCGCGACCGAGCCCGCGCGAGCCTCCGGTGACGAGCGCGACGCGCCCGGAGAGATCGATCTCGATCGCCACGCGGGCGATCCTATGTGGCCGGCTCGACCTCCGAGACGACGAGCTTCACCTTCGCCGCGTGGCCCGGCTCCCGCTCGATCGCGTCGACGAGCTCCACGCGGATCCACGACGCGGCTCCCGCCTCGGCAAGCGCGGCGCACATCTCTCCGCGTACGCGCTCCTCGAGGCCCCGCTCGCTGCCGGCCCGCGGCACGACGCGCACCACGAGACCTTTCTCGCGCTGGACGACCTGGTACTGGAGAACGTCGAGGAGCTGCACGAACGGCGCGCGCATCCGGTACGGATGGACGGCGACGGTCCCGCCGCCCTTTGCGGGCAACCGGAGGACGTCGTCGCTACGGCCGTCGATCCGCACGATCCGGTCGAACGGTCGGCCGCTCGGATCCGGCCCCGGCGCCAGCTCGACAGCGTCGGACAGCTCGTACCGGATCAGCGGCTGCGCGTAGTTCACGAGGTTCGTGAGCAGGACCTTGCTCCCGAGCGTTCCGGGCGGAACGGGCCGGTTGTCGTCGTCGACGACCTCGACGATCGCCTCCTCGCAGACGTGCAGGCCGACGTGGTCGAGCGAGCCGGCGGCGATGACTCCCACCTCGGTCGAGAAGTAGCCCTGGACCGGCTTCGTCCAGGCGGCCTCGATCCTCGCGGCCGCGTCGTCGGTGAGGACTTCGGAGCTGGTGAGGACGACACGCGGGGCGATCGAGAGCCGGCCCTGGAGCTGCTCCTCGGCGAGAAGCGCGATGACGCTCGGGTAGCCGCCGATCACCTCGGGCTGGTAGTCATCGAGCGCGGCGACCATCTCGTCGAGCGGCGTCGTCACGGAGATCCGCGGCGCGCCCGTGCGTCCCGCCAGCATTGCCGCGATCACCTGCCGCGAGAGGTGGAGCGCTCCGGGAGCGCCGATGCCTGCGATCCGCGTCTCGCCGGTCATGCCGAGTCGTGCGAACGAGCGGATGAAGACCGCGACCCAGTGGGCGAACTCGGCCTGCGAGTACGGAAACAGCCCCGGCACCCCGGTCGTCCCCGACGTCGAGAAGACACGGTACTCGCCGAGGTAGAGCGCGCCGGCATCGGCGGCGTCGAGGAACGGCTCGAGCTCCGCGAGGCGCAAGCGCCTGTCCGTCACGACGCGATCGAACTGCTCCATCAAGACCGTCTTCGACAGCGTCGGCAGGTCGGCGAGCTCAGCGTTCTCGGCGCCGGGCCCGAGCGCTTCGCGGTAGTACGGCGAGCTCGCGACGGCGTGGCGGATCAGTGAGCGGAGCCCCTCCCGCTGATGCTCGACGAGGCGCTCGCGCGACCAGGCGTCGCGCTGGAGCAGCTCGAAGGCCCGCGCACCGAGGGCTTCGGGAGCGAGCGGGTCGGATGTGGCGACGACGGCGTTCATTGTTCTTCCCCCCTTGGAAGTGTGAGCCCGTGCATGAAGGCGGTCTGGAGCTCGACGAACAGGTCAGGTGTGACGGCCCCCGGGTCGATGCGGCGCTCCGCGCTGTAGCCACGGATCAACACCGACGACCAGCGCGCCGCCTCGTACGACGACACGCGCAGCGAAACGCCGTAGCGCTCCACCAACGTTTCGATGATCCCGGCAATCGCGTCCAGGAAGCGCTCGCGTGAGCGCGCGTACGCGCGCATGAGCTCCTCGTGCTGCGATGCGTGGGCGACGAACTGCGCAAGCGTCGGAAGCCAGTCCGGCTCGTCCTGGTCCGCCATGACCATGAACCACGAGACGCGCCGGAACGCCTCGTCGAGGCTTTCGACCTCGAGCATCATCTCGGAGTACGCGGCGACACGCCCCTCGTAGCGTTCGTCGAGCAGGGCCAGGAAGAGCGCGTCCTTGTCCGCGAAGTTCGAGTAGACGGCGCCCTTCGTGTACCCGGCCTCCTCGGCGATCTCGTCCAGCGATGCACCGTGGAAGCCACGCCGGAGAAAGACGCGACGAGCGGCAGCGAGCAGGTCAGCGCGGGTCTGCGCCTTCCGCTCGTCTCTGGTCAGTCGGGTCGTGGCCATTCGGATACCGTCGGTATTGTGATACCGACGGTATCCGAAGTCAAGTCGAAATCAGTCGCCGCGCGGCAGGAAGATCTCCTTCGCGATCACGAGGCGCTGGATCTGCGAGGTCCCCTCGTAGATCTGGAAGAGCTTCGCGTCGCGCATGAGCTTCTCGACCGGGTACTCCTTGATGTAGCCGTAGCCGCCGAAGACCTGCACGGCGTCCGTCGTCACCTTCATCGCCGTGTCGGCGGAGAAGCGCTTCGCGAACGACGAGTAGAGCGTCGCCTTGCGGCCGTAGCCCGAGTCGAGCATCCAGGCTGCCTGCCAGGTCAGGAGACGCGCGGCCTCGGTCTCCGTCGCCATGTCCGCGATGAGGAAGTTGACGCCCTGGTGCATCGCGATGGGCACGTCGAACGTCACGCGCTCCTTCGCGTACTCGACCGCGTAGTCGTACGCCGCCTGTGCGACCCCGACCGCGCCTGCGGCCGTGCCGGGACGCGTGAAGTCGAGCGTCTGCATCGCGATCTTGAAGCCGTCGCCTTCCTTGCCGAGCCGGTTCGCGGCGGGCACGACGACATCGTTGAGCGCGAACGCGGACGTGTCGGTCGAGCGCTGGCCCATCTTGTCGAGGTGCTTCTCGATCGAGACGCCGTCCGTGTCCATCGGGACGACGAAGGCCGAGAGGCCGCGGTGTCCCTGCGAGCGGTCGGTCGACGCGAAGACGACCGACCAGGACGCGTGGCCGGCGTTCGTGATGAACATCTTCGAGCCGTTCAGGACGTACTCGTCGCCCCGGCGCTCTGCCGTCGCCTTGATGCGTGCCGCGTCCGAGCCCGCGTCGGGCTCGGTCAGCGCGAACGAGCAGAGGATCGGCTCGTCGAGCAGCGGCACGAGCCACGTCCGCCGTTGCTCCTCGGTCCCCGCGAGGATGACCGGCGCCGAGCCGAGCGTGTTGGCGGTGACCGAGACGGCCATCCCCGAGCAGCCCCACGAGAGCTCCTCGCCGATCAGCACCCCCTCGAGCGTGGAGAGCGCGGGGCCGCCGAGCTCCTCGGGCACGTGGACGTTCATGAGCCCGAGCTCGTGCGCCTTGGCGATGATGTCCGCCGGGTGCGTCTGGCTCTCGTCGTACTCCGCCGCCTTCGGGCGGATCTCCTTCTCCGCGAACTCGCGCGCCAGGGCCCGAAGCTCGCGCTGCTCGGGTGTCAGCGCAAACGAGACGCCCGCGGCGACGCCGGTCTCAACTGTCGTCACGTTCCCCCGCTCCTCCTCGATTGACTAGTCAGTCAACCAGTTTAGGCGCCCGCGGACGCAAGCGTCAAGACGAGCGTCTGCCGTTCCGCCGGCGCCCGTAGGATGTGGCGCATGGCGACGACCACGACCGAGCAGCAGGCGATCGACCCGCTGGACTTCCTCGCGATCGACGCCCTCCTCGACGACGAGGAGCGCGCGATCCGCGACACCATCCGACAGTTCGTCCGCGACAACGTGCTCGACGAGGTCGGCGACTGGTTCGAGAAGGGCTACTTCCCCAGGGAGCTGTTCGCGGAGCTCGCGAAGCTCGGGCTGCTCGGGATGCACCTCGAGGGCTACGGGCTCCCCGGTGCGAGCTCGGTCGCCTACGGGATCACATGCATGGAGCTCGAGGCGGGAGACGCGGGCGTCCGCAGCGCGGTCTCCGTGCAGGGCTCGCTTGCGATGTTCCCGATCTGGCGCTGGGGCTCCGAGGAGCAGAAGGAGCGCTGGCTGCCGCCGATGCACACGGGCGAGGTGATCGGCTGCTTCGGGCTCACCGAGCCGGACGCCGGCTCCGACCCGGGCTCGATGCGAACGCATGCGCGACGAGACGGGTCGGACTGGATCCTGAACGGCGCGAAGATGTGGATCACGAACGGCACGATTGCGGACATCGCGATCGTCTGGGCGCGCACGGACGAGGGCGCGATCCGTGGGTTCATCGTCGAGAAGGACTTCCCCGGCTTCTCCGCGCCCGAGATCCACAAGAAGCTCTCGCTCCGCGCGTCCGTGACGTCGGAGCTCGTCCTCCAGGACGTCCGCGTCCCGGACGAGAACGTTCTGCCCGGCGCGACGACGCTCCGCGGTCCGCTCTCGTGCCTCAACGAGGCGCGTTTCGGGATCGTGTGGGGAGCGGTCGGCTCCGGCCGGGCCTGCTTCGAGTCGGCGCTCGCCTACGCGAAGGAGCGGATCGTCTTCGGGAAGCCCATCGCCGGCTACCAGCTGACGCAGGAGAAGCTCGCTGAGATGGCGCTCGAGCTGAATCGCGCGTCGCTCGTCGCGCTGCACCTCGGCCGTATGAAGGACTCCGGGACGCTTCGCCCCGAGCACGTGAGCCTCGGGAAGATGGGGAACGTCCGCGGGGCGCTCGAGGTCGCGAGGACGGCCCGCACGATCCTCGGCGCGAACGGCGTCACGCTCGAGTACCCGGTGATCCGCCACGTGAACAACCTCGAGTCGGTGCTCACGTACGAGGGCACGCACGAGGTGCACACGCTCGTCGTGGGCGAGACGCTCACCGGGCGAGAACGCGTTCCGCTAGCGCGAGGCGAGCCGGGCGGACCGCCGAAGCGGCCCGCCCGTTTCCCCCGATCTACTTCGCTCGCTTGAAGTAGTGCGTGTTCACCCAGCGGGCGACTTCCTTGCCCAGCTTCGCGCCGGCCTCGTCCGCCGTGCGGAAGTGGATGCCCTGCAGGATGCGCGCCTCGATCGTGTCCTTGGGGACGTCGTCGAAACGCGTGTAGTCACGGGTCACGCCGGTGGCGAGGTTCGTGACGTGGAGGTCCGCCTTCTGGCCGAGGAAGAGCTCGGCGGTGTTCATCAGCGCGCCGGTGTTGCAGTTGTAGCCGGACGTGTGATCCGAGTACGGCGGGGTAGCGATGAACGGCAGCCACGCAGGGTCCCCCGTCGTGCGCGGATTGCCGTCGTTGTCGCCTTCCTGGATCGCCGTGATCGGGCGCCAGAAGGCCCAGAACACCTTCTCGTCCCAGCAGTTGATGCTGGCGTCCGCGGACGCGGCATTCAGCTGGCCGTAGAAGCGTGCCTCATCGACGACCCCGATCCCCTCGTTCTTCGTGACGTCGCGAAGCGCCCGCTGGAGCATCTCCACCGGATTCGCCTGGTAGAAGGCAGCGATCGCCTGCTGCTCGGGAGTGCGCACCGAGGTCGTCGAGCCGAGGAGCTTGACCTCGTCGTATTCCTTCGCGTACGCCTTGCTCTCGAGGTCCAGCGGGCCCTTCGTCCGGAACTGCGACGTGCTCTTGAGCGTGAACGGCGTCACCTTGGAGACCCAGGCGTTGGGATCGCTCACGAACGCGGGCAGAGTCGGACGCCATTCACCCGCCTCATCCCCGGCGGGCAATGCGAGCGGCACGTACCTGCCGTCTCCCGTTCGCTCGGCCAGCATCGCTGCGGCAGCAGCCGCTCCCGCCGCGATCCCGTCATCCTTCGACGTCCCGTCCGGAATCGCCAGCAGGGCGTCCGCGTACAGGTCGTTCAGCCGATCGATGACCACCTGCGGCAACGCCGGAACGGGCGCGATGCCCAGCCCGACGAGCACGTCGTGCGCTGCCGTGGCGACGGCCGCGTCGATGGACGCGTCCGGCGAAGCCTTGGGCAGCCCCTTGAGGTACGGCCGGTGCCCGCCCGCGATCGAGTTCACGGCGTCGTACACCGCGAGCTGGGTCATCGCCATGTGCAGCACTCCGACGTTCGGCGGCTGTCCTGCGCCGGGCACCGGTGCTGCCGGGGCGTTGAAGATCGCGGCCAGGGCGTGGGTGTTCCACGTCCGCACCGAGTCGCTCACGACCGGCGGCGAGGCCTGGGCGCCCCCCAGAAGCGCCGTCGCGAGTACGACGACGCCGGCGACAACCGCGAGCGAGAGCCCCCGGGCCGCCGACTTCTTCTTCCTACTCATATCCCCCTCCGTTTCGTCTTCGTCCTCGTGGAAGTCACTCGCGCTCCCCCTCCGCGGCGGTCGAGATGGCCTCGACGATGCGGAACGGATCGAGCCTCGCCAGCTCCGCCGCAAGCGCGGCCTCGCTGCCCGACGGGGCCTCGAAGACGAAGAAGCAGAGCTCGTCTTCGGGAACGTGGATCGACCGTTCGTAGTGCACCCGAATCCCCTTCCACCTGAGTTCATCGGCTACCGAGCGAGCCCGTCGCTCTCGCGCAGTGCGGTCTTGCGTGTCGCTGCGCGCGAGATACGTCTCGACGAGGTAGCTCGGCACCGCATCGAGGCTAGACCTGTCCGCCCACGAAGAAATCGTGGGAACCCCTGAACTTTGAAAACTCAGTGCGGGGCGTCGAGCGTGCGGGCGAGCTCCGTTCGCGACCTGATGCCGAGCTTCTTGTAGATGTGCGTGAGATGGGTCTCCACCGTGCGCTCGCCGAGGACGAGCGCGGCCGCGACCTCGCGATTCGTCCGTCCCTCGGCGACGAGCTCCGCGACCCGCTCCTCCGCCGGCGTCAAGCCCTCCTGCCGCCGGCGGCCCCCGACGACGCCGAGCTCGCTCCGCGCGCGTTCGGCCCAACCTTCGGCGCCGCACTCCTCGAAGATGTCGAGCGCCTCCGCGAGCACGTCGCGGGCGAGGCGCTTCTTGCGGTCGCGGCGCCTGAGCGCGCCGAGGGCGAGCAGCGCCTGCGCCCGCCCGAATCGGTCTTCCGCGGCTTCATGGCGCTGCGCCGCCTCGGAAAGCAGCGACATCGCGGCATCGACGTCGCCGCGGGCCGCGGCTACGAGGCCGCGGCAGCGCGCCACCTCCGCGAGCACCCGCGTCCGATCGAGCCGCCTGCCTCCCGCCTCCCAGTCGTCGAGCAGGGCGGTCGCCTCTTGCGTCCTGCCGAGCGCGACGAGGGTCTCCGCATAGATGGCACGCCACCAGCGGAGCCCCGGCTCGACCCATTCGGCGCGGTCGGCCGTGTCCTCGGCCAGCGCGAAGCGCTCCGCCGCCTCGGCTTCCGACCCCTCCCAGGCCGCGACGAGGCCACCGGCGGCAGGGAACCCCGGAAGGAGCACGTCGAGCTTCTCCGTCAGCCGGAGGCCGAGCTCGGCGGCGTCGCGCGCCTCCTCGAGCCGGCCCTGGTGCGCGAGCGCGAGCGCGAGCGGGAAGAGGTTCTGCGGCTCCTCCTCCTCGTCCCGCCCGTAGAGCACGCTGATCGCTCTCGCCCGCTCCGCATGCTCCGTCGCGAGCGGGAAGCGGCCGGCGCGGAGCTCGACGAGCGAGAGATACCAGAGCGCCTGCGCGCTCACCCGTTCGTCGCGCTCCTGCCACGTGCGCACCATCCCCGTCGAGCAGCCGCCGGGCGCGGACGACGTCGTACGACCAGACCAGGGTGTGCGCGAGGCAGAAGCCCGGGTCGATCTGCGGGGCGCCGTCATCCGCTGCCTCCGCGAGCTGGACGGCGTACTCGGCAAGCCGGATCGAGCCCGGCTCGCCGCCCTGGAACTCGAGCAGCGCAAGCACTGCGAGGGCGCCCGCGCGGAGCCGGTCGTCGTCGAGCCGGTCCGCGAGCTCGACCGCCGCGCGCGCATGCTCCACCGCGGGAGTCCTCCCCTCGAGGAAGCGGAGATCGAGCGCAAGACGCTGGTGGATGCGCTGCCGGAGCTCGTCGGCGACGTCTTGCTCCCGGAGCGCCTGCCGGCGCAGCTCGACCTTGTCCTGCGAGCCGGGCGGACTCGAGCTCGCTGAGGTACATGAGCACCTCCGCCAGCGTGGCCCCCTCGAGGCTTCTCCCGGCGAGCGCCTCGCCGAGCGTGCGCGCGCGCTCGATCTCGCCGGCGGCCATGTGCGCGCGGCCTGCGGCCATCGTGCGCCGGTGCTCGTCCTCGAACGCGGTTGCGGGCGTCAGCCTGATGGAGTGCTCTCCGAGCTCGGCCGCGACGAGCGTCGCGCCGCGCGTCCGCGCCACTTCCGCCGCCTGCTCCAGCGTGGCCGCGACCTCTGCGTCCGGGGCGTCGGTCGCCAGCGCGAGGTGACGCGACCGATCGAGCGGGTCGACGACGACGTCGGCGAGGAAGCGATGGGCTCGGCGCCGCTCCTTCGCGGAGCGCCCGAGATAGAGCACCGAGGAGAGCAGCGGGTGCGTGAAGCGAACGGAGCCGTTCTCGCGCTCGATGACGCGAGCGTCGAACGCCGGCTCGAGGTCGTCCTCGCGAACGCCGGCCTCCGAGAGCAGCTTGAGCGGCGGCGAGCCGAGGGCCGAGACGAGGACGAGCGCGTCCTGCGTCGTCTGCGGGAGCCCTGCGAGCCGCACGCGCAGAAGCCCGTCCAGCGTCTCCGGCACGGGCAGCGGTCGCGTCGGGTCGAGATCCGCGGGAAGCGCCCGCGCGAGCTCGATCGCATAGAACGGATTTCCGCCCGAGGTCTGGTGGATGCGGAGCAGCGTGGGCCGGGCGAAGACACGGCAGAGCCGATCGCGCAGCAGCACCTGCACGGCGCCCACGCTCAGCGGTCCTACGGCGAGCCGCTCGACTGCCTCGGCGGGAAGCGCACGCTCGAGCTCGGACGCCGGCCCGTTTCCTTCGACCCGACGCGCGAGCAGCAGCACGACCGGGCCCTCCATCCGTCGCAGGGCGAACGTCAGCGTCGCTGCCGTCGTCCGGTCGAGCCACTGGACGTCGTCGACCGCGACCACGAGCGGCTCTGCGGCGGCAAGGATCTCGAGGCTGTTCCGAACGGCGACCCCCAGCGCACGGACATCAGCGGGCTTCCGAGGACTCTCCCATGAGGAGCGCAGCTTCGAGCGCCCGGCGCCGCGGCGGGGGCAGCTCGTCGACGACCTCGTCCAGCGCGCTCTCGAACAGGTCTCCCAGGCCGGCGAACGCGAGGCTCCGCTCCGTCTCCGCTGGGCGCGACACGAGCACGCGAAAGCCGCGCGCTCGTGCGTTCTCGACGGCTGCGAGCCAGAGCGTGGACTTCCCGATGCCCGCCTCGCCCTCGAGCACGAGCGCAACGGGGCCGCTCGGCTCGCGCTCGAGGAAGGTCGCGAGCGACCCGAGCTCCTCCTCCCTGCCCACGATCTCGCTTGTCACAGACGTAACAATGACCACGCGAAGTGGGAAGGATCAAGCGCTCGTTCGGGGCTAGTCCTCCCCATCCCAGTAATCGAGCTCCGGCCCGGGCCGGCCGAGCATGATCCGCTCGCCGTCGACATTCCGGGCGCCGACCTTTCCGCTGTCCAGGTACTCGACGATGTCCGGCTTGACGAGCGTCGAGAGCATGAGGACCCGGATCGGCGCATCTGTCGGGTTGGAGATCTGGTGCGCGCCGGCTCGGCCGCGGGGAAACGCGACCACGTCGCCCTCCTGCAGCGCGTGCTCGCCGTCGGGCGTCCGCAGCGTCGGTCGGCCGCGAAGGACGACGACCCACTCCTCGTTCGCATGATGCGTGTGGTACGGCCACAGCCGGTCGCCGGGCTCGAGCTCGTACATGCTCCCGCCGATGAGCTCGGAGCCGATGCGCCCGCCGACCCACGCGTCCTTGCTCCCCCACCCGGGCCGATCCTCGGTCCGGTCCCACTCGTCCCCGTTCAGGTTGAAGATCTTCGGCATGGGAGAGAGCCTAAGCGCGGAGACCGCCGAGCGTGAGCTCGATCACCGTGCGTTCCGCGCGCGCGACGTCCTCGTCCCCATCCGGCAGCCCGCCGAGCACCCAACCGGTCAGGACCTCCTCCAGCCCTCCGTACACGATCCAGCTCGCGAAGCCGGGATCGACGTCCTGCCGGAACACGCCCTCCGCCTGCCCCTGGACGATGACCCGCGCGATGATCGCGAACGCCTCTCGCACCTCGGCGACCTGCGTCTGCAGCTGAGGGCTCCGCGCGACCTCGCGCACCATGACCGTCACGAGATCGGGATCGTTGCGCCACGTCCGGAGGAGGATCTTCGCGATCCCGGCCAGCTTGTCCGCGGCCGGCTCGTCGGTCTCCTCGACTTCGTGGAAGCGCGCGAGAAGCTCGCCGAAGTTCTCGCGGAAGACGATCTGGAGGACCTGCTCCTTCGAGTCGAAGTAGTGGTACAGGAGGCCGTGCGCGACTCCCGCCTCCTCGGCGATGTCGCCGACGCGCGACCCGTGATAGCCGTTTCGGGCGAACACCCGCACGGCCGCGTCGAGCAGCAGCTTCCGCTTGTCCTCGAGAGCGATTGAACGGTCAGTCAACGAGGCCGAGGATAGAGGTAGGGTCAGCGCGCATGCAACCACTCGCGGGGACCCTGGTCGTCGACTTCACCCGCTACCTGCCCGGCGCATATGCGAGCCGAGAGCTCCTCCGTCTCGGCGCTCGTGTCGTGCGCGTCGAGCCTCCGGAAGGCGACCCGCTGCGACACACGGCGCCGAGTTGGGACGCGCGGCTGCGAGCGGGGACGGAGTCGGTCGTCTGCGACCTCAAGGCCGAGCCGGGGCTCGCGCAGGCGCTGTGCGCGCGAGCCGACGTCGTCCTCGAGGGCTTCCGGCCCGGCGTAGCAGCCAGGCTCGGGATCGGACCGGACGACGTCCCTGAGACCGTCGTCTACTGCTCCATCACCGGATTCGGCGCCGACGGCCGCCATGTGGCGCGCGCCGGGCACGACGTCAACTATCTCGGCTGGGCAGGGGCGCTCGAAGACACGGCCCCGGCGCTTCCGCCGATCCAGATCGCCGACCTGGCCGCGGGCGCGCTCGGGGCCGTCACGCGTGTGCTCGCCGCGCTGCTCGAGCGCGCGCGGACGGGAGTCGGCGCGCGGATCGTCGTCTCGATGACGCACGGCTCTCACGACCTGGTGAGCCACCGGATCGACGGCGACCCGGTGCCACGCATGCTCTCGGGCGCGCTCGCCTGCTACCGCGTCTACGAGTGCGCCGACGGACGGCTGCTCACAGTCGGCGCGCTCGAGGAGAAGTTCTTCGCGCGGTTGTGTGCGCTCCTCGGCCGCGAGGATCTCGCGGCGCGGCAATACGAGGCGGACCAGGACGCGCTCGCGGGCGAGCTCGCGAGCGTGTTCGCGACGCGGGCGCTCGCCGAGTGGCTCGAGCACTTCGGCGGCGAGGACGTATGCGTCGGGCCGGTGGCGACGCTCGCCGAGGCGGCGACGGAGTTCGGGGTCGAGCCGTCGGGGTCGGTTCCTGCGCTCGGCGAGCACACGGACGCCTGGCGCCTCGAGCTCGGCTAGGTCGCAGGAAGCCCGAGCGCCGCCGGGAGGGCGAGCAGCGTGTCGATGCGATCCTGCTCGTCGGGCCGGAGGCCCTCGCGGTCGAGAAGGATCGCGCGCATCCCGAGCGAGCGCGCGCCCTCGATGTCGTCCTCGTAGGAGTCGCCGACCATCGCCGCGTCGTCGGCGTTCACGCCGAGCGACTCGAGGGCGGCGACGAAGATCGACGGATGCGGCTTCGTGCGACCGTGCGCCTTCGACCCGACGATGGCGTCCACCTCGAGCGCGTGGTGCTCGGCGAACTCCTCGAGGTCGCGCTGGCCGTTCGAGACGAGGCCGATCTTCAGGCCGTGGCCGCGCAGGACCTCGAGGACCGGCAGCGCGTCCTCGTAGAGCGAGAAGTTCTCGTGCCGCTCCCACGCGCGCACCATGTCGACCGCGCACTCCCTCGCGCTCTCGGCGTCGCCGCCCATCCCACGCACGATCTGCTCGGTGAACGCGATCCACACCTCCTCGTCGTGCACGAGGTCGCGAGCGCCCTGGAGATCCTTGATCGCCGCGAGGCGGGCGGCGTCGTAGCGCTCGGGGTCGAGCACGAGCCCGTGCCGCTCGCCCAGGCGCCGGTACCCCTCCGGCCCGAGCTCCGGCCCGGGCCGGAAGAGCGTGAAGTCGACGTCGAAGAGGACGGCCGCGAGCACACGGCGAGCATAGGTCGCACGGGCGCGGATACGCCTAGTGTCAATTTGACACTAGGCTGGCCGCGGGCGACCACGCGCATGAGTCGGTACCCTGTCCCGGCTCGGGGTGTGGCGCAGCCTGGTAGCGCGCTCCGTTCGGGTCGGAGAGGTCCCCAGTTCAAATCTGGGCACCCCGATTTGCTGTGGGGGGAACCCCGGTTCCCCCAACTTCCCCCTCCCGCTTCGACCACAATCGCGCGATGGCGAGCAGGGACGCGATCGTCGCGCGCGCGAACGAGGTGCTCGACGTCGCCCGTTGGCCCGAGTTCGCGCCGCCCGGGGCGCAGGTGCTCGGCAGCGAGGAGGTCTCACGCCTCGCCTGCGGCGTCTCTGCCTCGCTCGAGCTGTTCGAGCGGGCGGCCGAGACCGGCGCCGAGCTGCTCGTCGTCCACCACGGCCTCTTCTGGCGTAACGAGCCGCTCCTCGTCGACCGCCGCCAGCGCCGGCGCCTGGAGGCCCTCTTCCGGGCCGACATGACGCTGCTCGCCTACCACCTCGCGCTCGACGCGCATCCCGAGCTCGGGAACAACGCCCGGCTTGCCGCGCGCGATCGGCGTCGAGCCGGACACGCCGTTCGCCGAGATCGGCGCGGGCGGCGGGACGAGCCCGGTGTCGATCACGGAGCTCGCCGGCCGGGTCGCGGACGCGGTCGGCCGGGAGCCGCTCGTCTTCGCGGAGGGGCCTGAGGTCGTCGAGCGCGTCGCGGTCGTCACGGGCGGGGGCGGCCGCTACGTGCTCGAGGCCGCGCACGCCGGGTACGACGTGCTCGTGACGGGGGAGCCGGAGGAGCCGAGCCTCGCGGCGGCGAGAGAGCTCGGGATCCACTTCGTCGCGGCCGGCCACTACGCGACGGAGCGACTCGGCGTCCAGGCGCTCACCGCTCTCCTGGCCGACGAGTTCGGGCTCCCGTGGGAGTTCGTGGAAATCGAAAATCCCGTCTGAGCAGGCGTTCTGCGGGCGTTGCGGTGGAGCCGGACGCCGGAGTATGCTGAGGCAGATGGATGTCCTGACGGAGCGGGCCCTTTGACCCGCCCGAGCCGAGTGGAGCAGCCCTGAGCCCGACGGCGCCGTGTGCGCCCAGGGCTCTTTTTTGTGAGCGCCTTTTTATGCCCTCAGGAAGGAGTAGTTGATGGCCAACCACCTGACGCCGGACGAGCTCGCCAAGGAGATGGGGATCGACCGCGACGAAGTGATCCGCATCTGCGTCGAGGAGGGCGTACCGATCTACCACGGCAAGATCGACAAGACCCTCTTCCAGGCATCGCTCGAGGCGGTCGGGACGGCAGCGGCAGGCTCGAGAACGTAGAGCTGCCCTAGAGGCGAGGCTTCCCTCGCCCGGGCCGGACGGGTACGGCCCTAGGAACGCGCGCGGCTGCGCGACTTCGAGCCGCTCGCCGCCTTGCGCTTCGCCGGCGCGCGCTTGGGCTCGTCTTCCTCGCCGCGCGCGGCCGCAACGCTGGCCTTCAGCGCGGCCATGAGGTCGATCACCGGAGCAACCTCTTCCTCCGGCTCCGGGACGGCAATCTCCTCGCCTGCGAGCTTCGCCTCGAGCAGCGCCTTCAGATCGCGGCGATACTCGCTCGTCAGCTCAGCGGGCTCGAACTCGCCGGAGAGGCCGTCGATGATCTGGCGCGCAAGATCGAGCTCCGTCTTCTTCACCTCGGTGCCCTCGACTGCTTCCGCGATCTCAGCGGACGAATGGACGTCCTCGACGAGGAAGAGCGTCTCGAGCACGAGCGCGTCGTCCTTCGCGCGCACGAGGCAGAGGCTTTCGCGGCCGGCGCGCACGAAGCGCCCCAGCGCAGCCGTGCCGCTCTCGGTCATCGCCTCCAGCAGCAGGACGTACGGACGCCGCTGCGCCGCGTTCGCCTCGGGGACGAGGTAGTACGTGCGGTCGAAGAAGATCGGGTCCACCGAGTCCTGCTGCACGAAGCGCGTGATCTCGATCGAGCGCGAGTCGTCGTGGCGCTCGAGCGCCTCGAGGTCGGCGTCCTCCACGACGAGGAACTGGCCCTTGGCGACCTCGTACCCGCGGACGATCTCGTCCTGCGAGAGCTCCCGGTCGTGCACCGGGCACCAGCGCTTCTGTTTGATCGGTGTCAGGCACTCCCGGTGGAGCTGCCGGAAGGAGACGTCAGACTGGCGCGCGGCGGGCTTCGTCGCGGGCGCAAGCCCGATGGGGATCGACACGAGGCCGAAGCTGAGTGAGCCGTTCCAGGAGGTCCGCATGTGTGGAAGGACGAACTGTAGGTGGACCAGACGGGTTCGTGGCGCAGCGTCTAATCCCTTCCGACGGTGAGTAAGCTCTGCAGGAGGTGACCGAGACCGTGCCTGCGACTCAGTCGACGCGTCCATTCGCCGAGCGCCGGACGATCGCGCGCCTGTGGCAGGACGCCGTCGGTGCCGGCCGCACGAGGCCGGCGTACCTTGTCGAGGACGGCGAGGGCGGCTGGCGTGAGGTGAGCTGGGAGGAGGCGGAACAGAGAGTCCGCGACTACGCGAACGGCTTTCTCGCCCGCGGAGTCGGCAAGGGTGACGCCGTCGGCCTGCTCGCCCAGAACAGCCTCGACTGGGCGCTGCTCGACTTCGCGCTCGCCCAGATCGGCGCGGTCGTCATCCCGATCTACGCCTCGAGCTCCGAGCGCGACGTCGGCTACCTGCTCTCGCACTCCGAGGCTGTCGGCGTGGTCTGCGAGGACGCCGCGCAGCTCGCCAAGGTCGAGGCGATCGCCGAGGACGCGCCCCGCCTGGCGCACGTGCTGACGTACCACGACCTGGACGGGCTCGCCGCCCACGGCCGGGACTTCGCGGAGACCTCCCCGGACGCGCTCGGCGAGGCGGCGGAGGCGATCGACGAGGAGGACCTGTACACGATCATCTACACGTCCGGCACGACCGGGCCGCCCAAGGGCTGCATGATCCGCCATCGCAACTACTACGTGATGGCGAGCGTCGTCGACGAGATGGAGACGCTCATGCGCGGCGACGACGTGATGCTGCTCTACCTGCCGCTCGCGCACAACTACGGGAAGCTCATGCTCCTCGACGGCGCGTACGTCGGGTTCACGATCGCCTTCCTCGCCGACCCGCAACGGGTCGGCGATGCGCTGCTGCAGGTCCGGCCGACGCTCTTCCCGAGCGTCCCTCGCGTGTACGAGAAGGTGCACTCGGCTGTGGTCGCGCGCTTCGACGACGCGACGGGCGTCAAGCGCCGCCTCATCGACTGGGCGCTGCCCATCGGCCGCGAGGTGAGCCGCCTCGAGAGCGAGGGCAAGCCGATTCCACGCGGGCTCGCCAGGCGCCACAAGCTGGCGGACCGCCTCGTCTTCGCGAAGGTCCGCGACCGCGTCGGCGGACGGCTGCGGCTGCCGGGATCCGGCGGCGCGCCGCTCGCGAAGGAGATCGCCGAGTTCTTCGACGCGATCGGGATCCGGATCATGGAGGGGTACGGCCTGACCGAGTGCACGACCGCGTGCAGCACGAACCGCGCCGAGAAGTACCGCTTCGGCACCGTCGGGCCGCCGCTTCCGCGCTTCGAGATCCGGACCGACGAGGAGGGCGAGATCCTCGTGCGCAGCGAGACGGTGTTCAAGGGCTACTACAAGGATCCGGAGGCGACGGCCGCCGTCCTCTCCGACGACGGCTGGCTGCGCACGGGAGACGTCGGGGAGATCGACGAGGACGGCTTCCTCAAGATCACCGACCGGAAGAAGGACATCCTCGTCACCGCCGGCGGCAAGAACGTCGCGCCCCAGAACATCGAGAACGAGCTCAAGACCTCCAAGTGGATCTCGCAGGCCCTCGTGGTCGGCGACCGGCGGCCGTACATCGCGGCGCTGATCACGCTCGACGAGACCGAGATCCGCGGGTGGGCCGAGGAGCAGGGGCTGGACGGGGACATCGCCACGCTCTCCGCTAGTCCCGAGGTGCGAGATCTCGTGCAGGCAGTCGTGGACGACGCGAACCGCGACCGCTCGCGCTACGAGCAGGTGAAGCGCTTCGTGATCCTCCCGCGCGACTTCACACCGGAGGCGGGAGAGATCACGCCGACCCTGAAGCTCCGCCGCCGCGCGGTGCTCGAGCACTTCGAGGCGCAGGTCGACGAGCTCTACGCGCCGTAACGCGGGTCCTGCGCTAGAAGCGAATCAGAGGACGCGGCGGGCGCCGACGAACGACCCGTGCCCGGCGAGGGACGAGATCTTCACGACGTCGCCCGTGTGCGGCGCGTGGATGAACTGGCCGCCGCCGATGTACATGCCCATGTGCCCCAGGCCGTTGAAGAAGACCATGTCGCCGGGCTGGAGCTCGCTGTAGGACACCGGGACGCCATAGCCGTACGCGGACGCCGCGTGGTG
Source organism: uncultured Actinomycetes bacterium (assembly GCA_963793035.1). Taxonomy (GTDB): domain Bacteria; phylum Actinomycetota; class Thermoleophilia; order Gaiellales; family Gaiellaceae; genus GMQP-bins7. Next base: position 320,461 of record CAWBYI010000007.1, on the reverse strand, counting down.
CGGGATGTAGATCCCGATCTGCCCGTAGACGTAGCTGACGAGGCCCGAGCAGTCGAATCCCTGAGACGGGCTCGCCCCACCCCACACGTACGGGATGCCGAGGTACTGCATCGCGATCGCGACGACCTGCGACGCTCGGCTTCCATCGGGAAGCGGCGCGCCGGTCGGGACATCCGTGAACGCCGGCTCGCTGTACGGGTCGGTGTATCCCACCTCTGCTGCAGCCGCGGCGGCCGCCTGCTGCGCCTGGAGCCGAGCACGCGCCTGGGCGGCGAGCGCGGCCTGTCGCTGGCGCTCCTCAGCCTGCAGCTGCACGATCTCGTCCTTGACCGAGGCGAGCATCTGCTGGCGCTCCGAGAGGCGCGACTCGATCTCGGCCTTCTGCGCCGCCTGCTCGGCGACGATGCGGGCCTGGTCGGCACGCGCCTCCTGCAGCCGGTCGCGGCTCGTCTCGACCTGCTTCTTGAACTGCTTGACCTCCCGCAGCACTCTCGCGTCCTGGCTGGACACGCGCTCGATGGCGTTGAGCCGCGAGACGATGTCGTCGAGGCTGCTCGCGCCGAGGAGCACCTCGAGCGTCGAGTCGCCGCTGCCGTTGACGTAGAGCTCGCGGAGGCGCGTCGCGATGCGCGAATGCGCGACGACGAGGCTCTTCTTCGCCGCGACGAGGTGCCGCGCGTTCTTCTCGAGGTCGGAGTCGATCGAGTCGAGCTCGATGTTCGCGTAGTTCCAGGCCTCGATCGTGCTCGCGAGGTTCATGTCGAGCTGCTCGACCTCGGCCAGGATCGCCTGCGCCTCTTCCTTCTTCGAGGTGATCGTCTGGGCCGACGCGGCACTGACGGCAAGCAGGAGCGCCGCAGCTGAAGCTACGAGAACGAACAGAATCGGCGCCCATCCGGTGGTGGAGCTCCCACGGGCTCTACCCCGAACAGGGCCGCCGGTGGCGGCGCTGCCCGTCACAAGTCGCGGAGCCTAGCAGCACCTTCGGATGGCCGCAACCGACAACTGAGCCAAATCCGGCCGGAAAATCACTGCAAAGAGGCATGTTGGACCGTCACAAAGATCGAGGCTGTGTTAGGGTCGCGCCTTCGTGCGTAGGGGAGTGAGAAGGTGGGGACCAGCCTTCGTCTTGGTCCTGAGTGGCATCGGAGCTGCGGCGGTCGTCCCTTCTGGCGGGGCCGGCGTCGCGTCTTCGTTCACCGCCGAGGGGCAGCTCGTCGGCCAGGCACCCGTTGTTGCCTACCGGCTGAAGGTGGACGCCGTCGCGTATCACCTGCCGGGCAAGACCGTGAGTGGGCTGCCGTGCGCGAAGGGCGTCGTCGCCGTCGATCCGAAGCTGATCCCGCTCGGCACGAGGCTGTTCGTGCCCGGCTACGGGCGTGCGGTGGCCGCCGACGTCGGCGTCGGGATCAAGGGCCGCATCATCGACGTCTGGATGCCGAACGACGCGGCTGCCCGCAAGTGGGGCCGCAAGACGGTCGTCATCACGATCTACCAGTAACGCCGGTCTCCGACCGCAAGCCCGCATAGATTAGGTCCATGCGATCGAGGGTGTTCAGGCTCCTCCTCGTCGCCGGTGTCATCGGGGCTGCCGGCACCGCGGGCGCACAGGGAGCTCCGCGGACGCACGCTGACACCGCGGGCCTCGACGCCAGGCTCACGAAAGCGCTCGCGTCGCCTTACCTCGACCCCGGACGCACCGGCGCGCTCGCGGTCGATCTCCGCACGGGGCAGGTCGTCTACCAGCACAACGCGGCCCGGGCACTCGTCCCGGCCTCGACCGAGAAGCTGACGGTCGCGTTCGCGGCGCTCAAGCAGCTGGGGCCGCGCTTCCGGTTCCGCACGGAGGTCCTCGGCGCCGGGAAGCTCGTCGGCGACCAGTGGCACGGAAATCTCTATCTCGTCGGCCACGGCGACCCCACGCTGGGGATCGCGGACATCGCGCGCCTCGCCCGCGACGTCAAGGCCGCCGGCATCCGCCGCGTGACCGGGAGCGTCATCGCGGACGAGCGCCACTTCGACGCCCGGCGCGGCGCACCAGGGTGGAAGTCCTACTTCATCGGGATCGAGTCCCCGCCACTGTCCGCACTCGTCGTCAACGGCGCGCAGCTCACGGGCGCGAGTAGCTCCGCGACCGTCGCCGCCACCGCGTTGGCACTCGCCCTCGCGCGCCGCGGAGTCGCCGTCGCGCAGCTCCCGCGAGCCGGGCGGGTCGCGCGCGAGGCGGTCCCGCTCGCGATCGACCACTCGGCGAAGCTGAGCGTCATCGTCCAGGAGATGAACCGCTCGAGCGACAACTTCGTGGCGGAGATGCTCCTCAAGGAGCTCGGCGCGTTCGGGGCGGGCCGCGGATCGACGGTCGCGGGCTCGGCGGTCGTGCGCAACACCCTCTCCGAGGCGGGTGTGCCGATGAATGGCGTGCGGATCGTCGACGGCTCCGGGCTCTCGAGCCTCGATCGCCTGACCGCGCGGGCGCTCGTCGCGCTCCTCCGAACGGGCGCCGTCGACCCGGCCGTTCGCAGCGCGTTCGTCTCCTCGCTGCCCGTGGCCGGCATCTCCGGAACGCTCCGGAACCGACTCGCGACGCGGCCGACGCTGCGGCGCGTGGTCGCGAAGACGGGAACCACGTCCCTCTCCTGCAGCCTCGCCGGTTTCGTCGGGAACCGGTACGCCTTCGCGATCCTGCAGAACGGCTCCCCCGTGTCGTACTGGTCCGCGCGCGCCGCGCAGGACCGGTTCGTGACCGTGCTCGCGCGCTCCTAGGACGCGAGCAGCGCGCGGAGGTCGTCCTCCGAGAGGACCGGCACGCCGAGCTTCTGCGCCTTCGCGAGCTTCGAGCCGGGGCTCTCGCCGGCGACGACGCCCGTCGTCTTCTTCGACACCGAGTCCGAGACCTTCGCCCCGAGTGCTTCCAGCGCCGTCTTGGCCTCGTCGCGCGACCACTCCTCGAGCGTGCCCGTGATGACGTATTGGTTGCCCGTGAGCGGCCCCTCCACCGGACGCTCCGCCTCACCGGCCGTCATCTGCAGGCCGAGCGAGCGAAGCTCCTCGACGAGGGTCCGGTTCTCGTCGTCGGCGAACCACTCCGCGATGAGCTCGGCGCGGTCGGGCCCGATGCCCTCGACCTCCTCGAGATCTTCCTGCGACGCATCGAGCAGGGCGTCGACGGAGCCGAAGTGGCGCGCGAGGTTGCGTGCGAGCACCCAGCCCGTCTTCGGGATGTTGAGGCCGAAGAGCACACGGGAGAACGGCTGCGCCTTCGACGCTGCGATCGAGTCGATGGCCTTCTGCGCCGAGATCTCGCCGTAGCCGTCGAGCTCGGTGAGCTGCTCGGGCGTCAACCGATAGAGGTCGGGCATCGAGCGGAGGAGCCCCTGTTCCCAGAGGCGGCGCACGAACTGCTCGCCGACTCCCTCGATGTCCATCGCCGCCTGCACCCAGTGGATGAGCGTCTCGAGCCCGCGCGACGGGCAGGCGCGGTTCGGGCAGCGGTGCATGACCTCGCCCTCGGGCTTGACGATCTCGGTGCCGCAGAGCGGGCATTTGGCGGGCATGCGGAAGCGGCGCGAGCCCTTCGCGTGCGGCAGCACGGGCCCCACGACCTGCGGGATCACGTCACCGGCGCGCTGGACGATCACGGTGTCGCCCTCGCGGATGTCCTTGCGGTTGATGTCGTCCTCGTTGTGGAGGGTGGCGTTCGAGACCGTGACGCCGCCGACCTGCACCGGCTCGAGCTCGGCCCAGGGGTTCAGGGCGCCCGTCCTTCCCACCCGGATGTGGATCCTCCGGAGCGTCGTCTGCGCCGTCATGGGCGCCCACTTGTAGGCGCGCGCCCAGCGGGGCCGCCCGTGTAGTGCGCCGAGCCGGCGTTGCTGGTCGAGCGAGTCCACCTTGATCACGATCCCGTCGATCTCGTAGTCGAGCTCCGCCCGCCGCGTCTCCCACTCGGCGGCCGACTTCGCGACCTCCTCGATCGACTCGAGCCGCTCCGAGTACGGGTTCGTGCGGAACCCGTGCGCCTTCAGCCACTGAAGCACGTCCCACTGGCTCTCGAACTCGACGCCGTCGACGTGCCCGACGCCGTACGTCCAGATCGAGAGCGGTCGCGCGGCGGTGATGGACGGGTCGAGCTGGCGCACCGACCCGGCCGCGGCGTTGCGCGGGTTCGGGGCCGCGCGCTTTCCTTCCGCCGCCTGCTTCTCCGTGAACGTCCTGAAGCCGGAGAGCGGCATGAAGACCTCGCCCCGCACCTCGATCCGCGCCGGGAGGTTCTCGCTCTCCGTCGCGCGCATCGCGAGCGGGATCGCGCGTACCGTGCGCAGGTTCGGCGTGACGTCCTCCCCGCGCTCTCCGTCTCCACGCGTCGCGCCGCGGATGTAGCGGCCGGCCTCGTAGAGGAGCGACACCGCGAGCCCGTCGATCTTCGGCTCGACGAGGTATGCGACGTCCTCGTCCGTGCCGAGCCGCTTGCGCACGTCACCGTCGAACTTCAGCAGGCTCTCCTCGTTGGTCACCTTGTCGAGCGAACCGAGCGCCACCAGGTGGTCGACCTTCTGGAAGCGCTCCGACGGCGCCGCGCCGACGCGCTGGGTCGGCGAGTCCGGGATCACGAGGTCCGGGTGCTCGCCCTCGAGCGCGACGAGCTCGTCGTACAGCCGGTCGTACTCGGCGTCGGACATGATCGGCTCGTCCTCGACGTGGTACGCGAGCAGCGCCTCGTTCACGATCGCGCGTAGCTCGTCGACGCGAGTCGCCGGGGAAGAGGTCTTAGAGGACATGCAGCAGCTCCTCCGGCTGACGGACGAACGCGTCCGGCTCCTCGGCGAGGAGCACCTCGTCCGCGTGGATCCCTCCCCAGCCCACGCCCACGGCGAACGCGCCGGCCGCCTTCGCGCAGCGGATGTCGAATGGCGAGTCGCCGACGTAGGCGGCCTCCGAGACATCCGCTCCCAGGCGCTCGATAGCCGCGAGCACCGGATCCGGGTCGGGCTTGTGGCGCTTCGTGTCCTCGCTCGCGATCACCACCGAGAAGTTCTCCTCGAGCTCCGGGAACCGCTCGAGCGCGAGCGCCACGGTTCGGTGGCGCTTCGCGGTGACGATGCCGAGCGTCCGTCCCTCGGTGCGTAGGCGAGGCAGCAGCGCGAGCACCTCGTCGAAGGCCTCGAGCGTGTCGTGGAGCGGGTCGTTGTGGGCCCGGTACGCCTCGACGAGGTCGTCGACGCGCTCCGCGTCGAGGGCCTGCATCTGCGCCACGAGGCCTTGCCCTCCGATCGTGGCCGCCAGCTCCTCGTAGGCGATCTCCCGTCCGAGCACCGCGCGAGTCGCGTGCCGCATCGATGCGAGGATGATCGGCCCCGAGTCGATCAGCGTGCCGTCGAGGTCGAAGAGGGCGACGCGGAAGCGCACCGCTCGATCGTATCCACGGTGCCCGACCCGACAGACTCAGTAGCGGACGCGCTCGAGATAGAGCCCCCACGGCGGTGCCGTCAGGCCCGCGTCCGCGCGCGGGCGGCCCTCGAGCAGACGGCCCATGCGGTCTGGCGCGTTCGAACCGGCCTCGAGCATCGTGCCCACGAGCGTCCGCACCATGTGCCGGAGGAAGCTGTCCGCCTCGACGGTGAAATCCAGATGGTCGCCGTCCTGCTCCCAGGCCGCAGCGAGCACGTGCCTCGAGAAGGACTCGTGCCGTGTGTCGGAGGGAGTGAACGCGCGGAAGTCGTGTTCCCCGGGCAGAAGCGTCGCCGTGGCGGCGAGTGCGTCGAAGTCGAGCGGCCGAGGCCACCAGAGCGCACGGCGAGCCTCGAGCGGGCGCACGTCTCGGCCGTGTGAGAACGCGGTAGCGGTACGTAGCGCGAGCGCGCGGAGAACCGTGCGTGGAACTCGGCGGGCGCCTCCTCGGCCGACATGACCGCGACGTCGTCCGGGAGGGCCGTGTTCAGCGCCTCCGCCGCGTGCTCCACCGGCGGGCCTCCTTCGAGGTCCACGCTCGCAACCTGGCCGGTGGCGTGCACCCCGGTGTCCGTGCGGCCGGCGACCGCGAGCCCGTCCCAGCGCGGGAACAACGCGTCCAGCGCCTCGCGCACCGCTCCCTCCACCGTCCGCTGGCCGGGCTGGCGCGCCCACCCTCGAAAGCCGGTCCCGTCGTACTCGAGCTCGAGCCTGAGCTTCACGACCTGACATCATGGGCGGTCGATGGCGGCGTCGCGGAAGTACGACCTGTACTCGAGCGACTTCCGGGAAACGACGCACGAGACGTATGCGCGAATGCGCGAGGAAGACCCGGTCTTCCGCCAGCCCGGGCTCGACGGGGAGACGCCGATCTGGTTCGTCACCCGGTACGAGGACGTGGTCGCGGTGCTCAGCGACTCGAAGCGCTTCGTGCTCGATCCGAAGCTTGCGCTCACCGAGGAGGAGTTCCAGCAGCTCGAGGCGGCCAGCCCGCTCACGAACGACGAGCGGGTGAACACGAATCTCCTTGCGATGGACGGCGACGACCATCGCCGGCTGCGGCAGCTGGTCGCAAAGGCATTCACGCCGCGCATGGTCGAGCAACTCCGACCACGCATCCAGGCGATCGCCGACGAGCTTCTCGCCAGGGTCGAGTCGCGAGGCGCGATGGATCTCGTCGACGACTACGCCTTCCCGCTCCCGATCACGGTCATCGCCGAGCTCCTCGGCATCCCCGTCGAGGATCGGGATCGCTTCCGGGTGTGGTCGAACACGTTCGTGCTGCCTCCGATGACCGACGAGCTGCGCGAGCAGTTCACCCGTCACACCGACGAGTTCGTCGAGTATCTCGATGACCTGTTCGCCAAGCGACGGGCCGAGCCCGCCGAGGATCTGCTGAGCGCGCTGGTGCGGGCCGAGGAGCACGGCGATCGTCTCAGCGAGAACGAGCTGTACAGCATGGCGGTCCTCCTCATCGTCGCCGGCCACGAGACGACGGTGAGCCTGATCACGAATGCGGTCCTTGCGCTCCTCTCGAATCCGGACCAGCTCGCGGTGGTGCGCGAGGATCCGTCGCTCATGCCGGCCGCCGTCGAGGAGCTCCTGCGCTACGACAGCCCGGTCGAGCGGACGATCACGCGCTGGGCGACCGCCGACACGGAAGTCGGCGGCAAGCTCGTCAGGCGGGGAGAGCTCGTCATCGCCGTCGTCGGCTCTGCGAACCGTGATCCCGCGCAGTTCCCGGGCGCCGACACGCTCGACCTCCGCCGCGAGGCGGGCAAGCACGTCGGCTTCGGCCGCGGCCCGCACTTCTGTCTCGGAGCACCGCTCGCCCGGCTCGAGGCCGAGATCGCGCTGCGCACCCTCTTCCAGCGACTGCCGACCCTGCGGCTCGCGATCGCCGAGAAGGACCTCTACTGGAGGCCGATCCCGCTCTTCCGCAGCCTCGCCTCGCTGCCGGTCGCCTGGGACTAGCCGTCGAGCGTCAGCGCCTCGTTCGCGCCGCTGACCGTCAGCCCCGGCTCCGGCCCGCCGCCGATGACGAAGACGCGACCGCCGAACGCGACGACCCCGAGCCCGTGCCTCGGCGTGGGCAGGTCCTCGAGCCGCTGCCAGCTGCGCGTGGAGGCGCGGTACGCGTAGACCTCGCGGATCGTCCCGCCCGGTTCCTCGCCGCCGACCGAGACGATGCGCCCCGCGACTCCCGCCGCAGCCGTCCCGCCCCGAGGATCCGGCACGGGCGCGAGCCGTTGCCAGCGGCGGTCTCCCGGCCTCCACGACTCGAGGTGGGTCAGGTTCGTGTCGAGCCCGGAGGTTCGGCCCGCGACGGCGTAGACCCTGCCTGCGAGCGCCGCGACGCCGAGGTGCTCGCGAGGCGTCGGCCCGGGGACGACCGACCAGCGGCGCGTCCGCAGGTCGAAGGCAAGCGCGTTCCTCGCGAGCCGGGCGCCGCTCACCTGTACGACGCCGCCGGCGACGACGATGCGGTTCCCGACGAGGGCGGCTCCCGCGGCAGCGCGCGGAAACGGGAGCCGCGGCAGCGCGCGCCAGGCCCCGTTCTCGAGGACGTAGGCCGTCCGGAGCGGATTACCGGCGTGACCGTAGCCGCCGAGGACATACATGCGCGCGCCCCGCCCGACGGCCATGGCGTGGTGCGCCGAGGCCGGAAGGTCGGGTAGCCGGCGCCAGCGGTCGAGCGACGGCGAGTAGACATCGACGCGCGCCGAGTGGCTCCCGTCCGCGTTGAACCCGCCGGCGACGGCGATCTCGCTCCCCACGACGGCCGCGGCCACCTCGGTGCGCGGAACCGGGAGGCTCGCTCGCTGCTCCCAGGCGTTCGGCGCCGCGGCGCCGGCGGCTGCGAGCGCGAGCACGGCGAGAGCCAGGACGAGCACGAATGGCGCGACGCGCGCCATGGCAAGGACTGTACCGATGCCCGCTACGCGGGATCGACGACGAGCGTGAGCCCGTCGATGGATCGCACCACGACCCTCGTGCCGGCGTCGCACCCGCCGTCGCACCGAGCACGCCAGATCTCGCCGTCCACCTTCACCTGGCCCTCGGGCCAGAGCTCCGACAACGCGACTCCCGGCTTCCCGACGAGCGAGCCGACGCCGACGCTCACCCGGCGCCGCTTCGACCACCACATGAAGACCAGTGTCTCGGCGATGTCGATGACAGCCGCGACGCCGACGGCGACGAGCCCCCATGGGGGCGGGATGAAGAAGATCGCGAGGAAGAGCGCGATGAGGAAGAGCACGCCCGAAGAGCGTACTCAGCGGGTCGAGCGGCTAGCGCGTCAGGCGCCGGCGGTCGCCTCGGCGGGCTCTTCGGCCCGGCGGGCACGGGGGGCGAGCGGCGTCGCGACGGGCTCGTAGTCGACGAGCTCGAGGTAGACCATCTCGGCCGCGTCGCCCTGGCGCGGGCCGATCCGCACGATGCGGGTGTAGCCGCCCGGCCGCTCCGTGAAGCGCGGGGCGACGTCGGCGAAGAGCCGGTGGACGACGTCGTTCGAGCGAAGCGCGGCGAGCGCCTGCCGTCTGGCATGGAGGTCGCCGCGCTTGCCCAGCGTGATCATCTTCTCGGCGAACGGCTTCACGGCCTTCGCCTTGGCCTGCGTCGTCTCGATGCGGCCGTGCTCGATCAGGGCGCCCGCGAGGTTCGAGTAGAGCGCCTTGCGATGGGCGGAGTCCCGCCCGAGCTTCTTGCCCGACCGCTGGTGCCTCATGGCTAGACGAGGGCCTCCTCGCCCTTGAGCGTGAGACCGTGGGCGGAGAGGGCGGAGCGGACCTCCTCGATCGACTTGCGGCCGAAGTTCGGAATCGCGACGAGCTCGCCCTCCGACTTCGACGTCAGGTCGCCGATGGTCTCGATGCCGACTCGCTTGAGGCAGTTGTACGAGCGAACACCGAGCTCGAGCTCCTCGATCGGGAAGTTCTCCATCCCGTGCGCAGCGGGTGCCTCGGCAGCCGCCTCCGGGCTCGCCTCGCCGAAGCCCTCGATGCGGTCGAGGTCGGTGAAGATCGCGAGCTGGCGGATGAGGATCTCGGCGCCCTGGCCGATCGCGTCTCGCGGCTCGATCGAGCCGTCCGTCGTGACGTCGAGGACGAGCTTGTCGTAGTCGGTGCGCTGACCGACGCGCGCCGCCTCGACCTCGTATGCCACGCGGCGAACCGGCGAGAAGATCGAGTCGATCGGGATGACACCGATCGTCGTCTCGGGCCCGCGGTTGAGCTCGGCCGGCACGTAGCCGCGGCCACGGCCGATGGTGAGGCTCATCTCGAGCTTGCCCTTGTCCGAGACGTGGGCGATCTCGAGCTCCGGGTTCAGGATCTCGAGGTCGGCGGGCGCCTCGATGTCGGCCGCCGTCACGACGCCCGCGCCCTTCTTCGCGATGTACACCTCGATCTCGGGCGACGCGCCGTGCAGGAGCACGATGAGGTTCTTGAGGTTGAGGATGATGTCGGTGACGTCCTCGCGGACGCCGGGGAGCGTCGTGAACTCGTGGGCGACGCCCTCGATCTTTACCGCCGTGACGGCCGCGCCCTCGAGCGAGGACAGCAGCACGCGGCGAAGCGAGTTCCCGAACGTGTGACCGAAGCCGCGGTCGAGCGGCTCGATCAGGAAGACGCCGCGGTGCTCGTCCGTCTCCTCGTGGACGATCCGCGGGGTCTGGAACTCCATCAGGCTGGTGCGTGTAGCCAAGGTGGTCCTTTCTTTCTCAACCGGGCGAGGCAGTCCCCGCCCCTACGGCGTTACTTCGAGTACAGCTCGACGATGAGCGATTCTTGGACGGGCGCGTCGATCTCGGCGCGCTCCGGGAGCTTCAGCACCGTCCCCGTGAGGCCGTCGTGGTCGGCCTGGAGCCACGGCGCGACGGAAGCCGTGAGGTCGGTCGCATCCCGGACGAGCGCCTCGACGGCGCTCCCGGGCTTGAGGCTGATCACGTCGCCGGGGCGCACGGCATAGCTCGGGATGTTGACGCGCCGGCCGTTGACGAGGAAGTGGTTGTGGCGAACGAGCTGCCGCGCCTGGGCGCGAGAGCCGGCGAACCCGAGCCGGTAGACGACGTTGTCGAGACGCGTCTCGAGCATGCGGAGCAGGTTCTCGCCCGGGGCACCGAGCCCGCGGGTCGCCTTCTCGTACGTGTTGCGGAATTGCTTCTCCAGCAGGCCGTAGTACCGGCGCGCCTTCTGCTTCTCGCGCAGCTGGAGCAGGTACTCGGACTGCTTGATGCGCCCGCGGCCGTGCTCGCCCGGCGGATAGCTACGCCGCTCGACGGCGCACTTCTCGGTCAGGCAGCGCTCGCCCTTGAGGAAGAGCTTCAGGCCCTCCCGGCGGCAGAGACGGCACTTGGGTCCGAGGTCGCGGGCCACTAGACGCGCCTCCGCTTGCGCAGCCGAACACCGTTGTGCGCCTGCGGCGTCACGTCCTTCACGCCGAGGATCTCGAGCCCGGCAGCCTGGAGCGAGCGGATCGCCGTCTCGCGGCCGGAGCCAGGCCCCTTGACGAAGACCTCGACCTTCTGCAGGCCGTGCTCCATGCCCTTGCGGGCGGCGCTGTCGGCCGTGACCTGAGCCGCGAACGGCGTGGACTTGCGCGAGCCCTTGAACCCGGCCGAGCCGGCGGACTCCCACACGATCACGTTCCCCTCGCGGTCGGTCAGCGTGACGATCGTGTTGTTGAACGACGTCTTGATGTGCGCCTGGCCGATTGCGATGTTCTTCTTGACGCGCCGGCGGGTGCGGCCGCGATTGCGAGGCGGTGCCACTACTTCGCCGCCGCCTTCTTGCCGCGGCTGACGGTCTTCTTCGGGCCCTTGCGCGTGCGGGCGTTCGTCTTCGTCCGCTGGCCGCGCACCGGGAGGCCGCGGCGGTGCCTGATCCCGCGATAGGCGCCGATCTCGGTGAGGCGCTTGATCGCCTGCGCGCGCTCACGCCGCAGGTCGCCCTCGACCTCGAGGTCCGAGTCGATGAAGTTGCGGAGCTTGGTGACCTCCTCGTCGGTGAGGTCGCGAACCTTCTCGTCCGGGTCGAGCTCGAGCTGGCGGCAGATCTTCTCGGCGGTCGAGTCGCCGATGCCGTAGATGTAGGTCAGCCCAATCACGAGCCGCTTCTGGGTGGGGAGGTTGACTCCGGCGATTCTTGCCATGCGAACTAGCCCTGCCTTTGCTTGTGACGGGGGTTCGAGCAGATGACGATCGTGCGGCCGTGCCGCTTGATGACGCGGCAGCGCTCGCACATGGGCTTGACGGACGGGCGGACTTTCATGGCTCTACTTGAGTCGGAACGTGATTCGGCCGCGCGTGAGGTCGTACGGGGAGAGCTCCACCTTGACGCGATCGCCCGGGAGAATGCGGATGTAGTTCTTGCGCATCTTCCCGGAGATCTTGGCGAGCACATCTTGGCCTGAGTCGAGCTGCACCCGGAACATCGTGCTCGGGAGCGCTTCGACGACCTCTCCTTCGACCTCGATCTTGTCTTCCTTGACGGCCAAATCGTTCTGTTCCTACGTTCTCCTTTTTACGCAAGGCCTCGACCGCGGACCTCGCGCCTTCTCGCTTGTACCAACCTCGAAAGGCTAGCTTGAACGACACAGCTACTACGCACAGCGCAGCATGCAGCTGCGCCGCGGTCGCCTATCGTAGCACACTGTTTTTCCCGGCCCGGTCACGGCTCCGCGCCGGCACGCCGACCCGCGGCGTGAGGATCCGCGGCCCCTCGCCGGTGATCGCGACCGTGTGCTCGAAGTGCGCCGAGAGCGATCCGTCGGTCGTCGAGACCGTCCAGCCGTCCGCCGCCATGACGACGTCCGGGCCGCCCGCCGTGATCATCGGCTCGATGGCGATCGTCATCCCCTCCGAGAGGCGTGGACCGCGGCCAGGCTCGCCGAAGTTCGGGATGTGCGGGTCCTCGTGGTAGTAGCGCCCGACGCCGTGGCCGACGAGGTTGCGGACGACCGCGAATCCTGCCGCTTCGACGACGTCCTGGACCGCGCGCGAGATGTCTCCCACGCGATTCCCGACTCGCGCCTGCGCGATGCCGGCGTCGAGGGCGTCCTGCGCGGTGTCCAGGAGGCGCTGCGCCTCGTCGTCGATCTCGCCGACGGGGAAGGTGTACGCGCTGTCCGCGATGTAGCCGTCGACCGTAACGCCGACGTCGATGGTCACGAGGTCGCTCTCACCCACCTCGTACGCTCCCGGGATCCCGTGCACGACGACCTCGTTCGGCGAGATGCAGATCGCGCGCGGAAATCCGTTGTACCCCTCCGACGTCGGGATGCCGCCACGCTCGCGGATGAACGAGCCCGCAGCGTCGTCGAGCTCGCCTGTCGTCACCCCGGGCACGAGCAGCGTGCCGACGTGGGCGATCGTCTCGGCGACGAGCGCACCGGCAGTCGCCATCTTCTCGATCTCTCGCGCGCTCTTGCGGATGATCACGCCGAGCGGGCTCCGACGCGAGACAGCGCTTCCTCGATCTGAGCCGCCACGTTCTCCACGGTACCCTCGCCGTCCACGCTGACGAGCGTGCCCTCCTCGCGGTACCGCTCGACGAGCGGCTCGGTCAGCTCGTGGTACAGGCGGAGGCGGTTGCGAATCGCGTCCGGGGAGTCGTCGGCCCGGCCCTCGGATATCGACCTCGCGTGCAGGCGCTCGGTCGCGACGTCGTCGGCCACACGGAGGAGGATCACCGCGTCCTGCGGCTTTCCGATCTCCGCGAGCATCGCCTCGAGCGCCTCGGCCTGCGGGATCGTCCGCGGGAAGCCGTCGAGGACGAACCCGTCCTCCCCCTCGAGCCGCTCGCGGATGAGGTCGATCATGAGGTCGTCCGGGACGAGATCTCCCCGCTCCACGATCGGCCGGACGCGCCTCCCGAGCTCGGAGCCGTTTGCGACCGCCGCCCGCAGGATGTCGCCGGTCGCGACGTGCGCGATCCCGCGCGCGTCGGCGAGGCGCTTCGCCTGCGTTCCCTTGCCCGATCCCTGCGGGCCGAGAATCAGGATCCTCATGTCCGGGCCTGGCCGGGGCGAGGCGAGCCTCGTCCCTATTTCAGGAAGCCCTCGTAGGAGCGCGCCATCATCTGCGACTCCATCTGGCGCATGGTGTCGAGCGCGACGCCGACCGCGATCAGCACGGACGTGCCGCCGAGTGCGCCTGCGCTTGCCTGGGAGAAGCCGCCATACGCGATGAACAGGCTCGGGAGCACGGCGACGAGCGCGAGGAAGAGCGCCCCGGGCAGGGTCAGGCGCGAGAGGACGCGGTCGAGGTACTGCGCGGTGGGCGGCCCTGGCCGGATGCCCGGTATGTAGCCGCCGTACTTGCGCAGGTTGTCGGCCTGGTCGACCGGGTTGAACTGGACCGCGGTGTAGAAGTACGTGAAGACGACGATCATCAGGCCCTCGAACACCAGGTAGATCCAGTCGCCCGGCTGGAAGTACTCGTTGACGAAGTCCTGCGTCGCCGGGAAGTACTGCGCGATCGTCGGCGGGAAGGCGAGGATCGCTGCGGCGAAGATGATCGGGATGACGCCCGCCATGTTCACGCGTAGCGGGAGGTAGGTCGAGCCGCCCGCCGTCATCCGCCGGCCCACCATGCGCTTCGCGTACTGGATCGGGATCCGGCGCTGGCCCTCCTGGACGAACACGACAGCAGCGCAGATCCCGATCGCGATCAGCGGGTAGAAGAGCTTCTCCATTGGACCGCCGTTCCACCAGGCCGCGATGCCGATGGGAGCGCCGACGAGGATGGACGCGAAGATGAGGATCGAGATCCCGTTGCCGACGCCGCGCTTCGTGATCAGCTCGCCCATCCACATGAGGAGCGTCGTCCCGGCGGTGAGAGTCACGACGATGAGGACGGTCTCTCCCGCGCCCGCGTTGAGGATGCCCTGGTCGCGGAACAGGAACGCGTACCCCGTTGCCTGCGCGGCCGCCAGCACGACCGTGAGGTAGCGGGTGTACTGGGTGATCTTGGCGTAGCCCGCCTCACCCTCCTTCTGGAGCTCGGAGAGCCGCGGGATCACGACCGTCAGGAGCTGCAGGATGATCGACGCCGTGACGTACGGCATGATCCCGAGCGCGAAGAGCGAGAACTGGGACAGCGCTCCGCCCGAGAAGAGGTTGAGCAGGCCGAGCACCGTACCGCCCTGGCCGGAGAAGTAGTTCTCGATGGCGCTCGGATCGACACCGGGCGCCGGGATCCACGATCCGAGCCGGTATGCCGCGAGGATCATCGCGGTGAAGAGCACGCGGCGGCGGAGCTCCGGGACCTTCCAGGCGTTCGCGAGCCAGCCGAACATCGGCTAGTCCTCGGCCTCCCCTTCGGCGGGCGCCTCGTCAGCGTCCTCGGCTGCTTCCTCTGAGGTCGGCTCCTCCTCTGGCTCCGGCGCGGCCGGCTTCGCGGCCTTGTGCTTCTTCTTCTTCTTCTCGACCGGCTCGCCGCGGAGCCACGTGATGCTCCCGCCCGCGGCCTCGATCTTCTCGACGGCGGACTTCGAGAACGAGTGCGCCGACACGGTGAGCTTCGTCTGCAGCTCGCCCTGGCCCAGCACCTTCACGTCGACTGACACTTTGCGGATGAGGCCGGCGGCCTTCAGCGCTTCGGGGGTCACCTCGGTGCCGGCGTCGAACCGCGCCTCGAGGTCACCGACGTTGACCGGCTGGCTGTACGTCCGGAACGGGCCGATGGGCATCGCGTCCGCGGACGTGTTGCCGCGGAGCTTGCCCGTGCGCATGTCGATCGGCATCTGACCGCCCTCGAACCCGGCGGGCATCTTGTGCGATCCGGCGCGGGACTTCTGGCCCTTGATCCCGCGGCCCGAGTAGCGGCCCTTGCCGGACCCGAGCCCGCGGCCCACGCGCTTGCGGTCCTTGCGCGGCTGCGCCGGCTTGAGATTGGAGAGGTTCAGATCGTCAGGCACGTACGCCGTCCTTCCCCTCGATGCGAACGAGGTGGTTCACGTGGCGGAGCATTCCGCGCAGCTCGGCGCTGTCCTCGTGCTCGACCGTGCGGCCGATCTTCCCGAGCCCGAGCGCGCGCAAGGTGCCCTCGTGCCGGTACGTCTGCCCGACGACGCTGCGCACCTGCGTGATCGTGACCTTGCTCATTCGGTTGTCTCCGGTGCAGCCCCTTCGGCCACGGGCTCGGCGGCCTCATCCTCGGCCACGGCCTCGGCGGCCTGCGCGGAAGGAGGCTCTTCAGCGGCCGCCTCGGTGGGCGCCTCGTCCTCGGCGGGAGGCCGGTACGGCAGCACCTCCGCGATGGTCTTGCCGCGGAGCTGAGCCACGTCCTCGGGCCGGAAGAGGCGCTGGAGGCCGTTGACGGTCGCACGCGTCATGTTGATCGGCGTCGTCGTCCCGAGGCTCTTCGCGAGAACGTCCCGGATCCCGGCCAGCTCGAGCACGGCGCGCACGCCGCCGCCCGCGATGACGCCGGTTCCCTCGCTCGCGGGACGCAGGACGACGCGCGCGGCGTCGAACCGGCCCACGATCTCGTGCGTGATGGTCTGGCCGTGCTTCGGCACCGTGAAAAGGTTCTTCTTCGCGTCCTCGACGGCCTTCGAGATGGCGAGCGGGACCTCACGCGCCTTGCCGTAGCCCAGGCCGACGCGGTCGACCTCGTCACCGATGACGACGAGCGCGGTGAACGAGAAGCGCCGGCCGCCCTTGACGACCTTCGCGACACGGTTGATCTCGATCACGCGCTCCTTGAGCTCGCGTGAGTCAGCTACTTCCCTGGTGCTCAAAACTGGAGCCCTCCCTCTCGAGCGCCCTCGGCGAGCGCCTTCACACGTCCGTGGAACAGGTAGCCGCCGCGGTCGAACACGGCGCGCTCGATCCCTTCCTTCTTGGCTGCCGCGGCGAGCGCCTTGCCGACCTCGGTCGCCTGCTCGATCTTCGAGCCCTTGGCGTCGCCGAGCCCGGTCCAGCTCGCGGATGCGAGCGTGCGGCCGTTCTCGTCGTCGACGAGCTGGGCGAAGATCCCGCGGTTCGAGCGGAAGACGACGAGCCGGGGCCGCTCGGCCGTACCCGAGACCTTCGCCCGGACCCGCCGGTGGCGGCGAAGCCGCGCTTCTCTCTTGGTGACGACGCTCATGCGCGCTTCCCGACCTTCCTGCGAACCTGCTCGTTCGCGTACCGGATGCCCTTGCCCTTGTATGGCTCGGGGGGCCTGACCTTGCGGATCTCCGCTGCGGTCTGGCCGACCATCTGCTTGTCGATTCCCTTGACGATGATCTGGGTCGGCTGCGGCACGTCGAACGTGATGCCGGCGCGCGGCTTGACCACGACGGGATGCGAGAAGCCCACGGCGAGCTCGAGGTCCGTGCCCTTGAGCTGCGCGCGATAGCCGACGCCCTGGATCTCGAGGTGCTTCTCGAAGCCCTTCGTGACGCCCTCGACCATGTTTGCGATGAGCGTCCGCGTGAGCCCGTGCAGCGCGCGGTCCGGGCCACGCTCCGTGGGGCGCTTCACGAGGATCTCCTCGTCCAACTTCTCGATCGTCATGCGCGCGGGAACTATCTGGCTGAGCTCGCCGAGGGGGCCGTTCACCTGCACCCGTCCGGGCGAGATCGCGACCATGACGCCGGCCGGCAACGAGATGGGCTGTTTTCCGATTCGCGACATGGGGCTACCAGACGAAGGCGATGACCTCGCCGCCCACGCCGCGCTCGGCGGCCTGGCGGCCCGTGATGATCCCGCTCGAGGTGGACATGATCGCGATGCCGAGCCCACCGAGAACGCGCGGCAGCCGGTCCTTGCGCGCGTACACGCGGCGCCCCGGCTTCGAGACACGCTTGAGATCGGTGATGACGCGGCGCCGGTCCTTCGCGAACTTCAGCTCGATGACCAGCGTCCTGAATGGCAGCTCCTTGTCCTGCCCATCCTTGACCTGCACCACGCGGAAGTCCTTGATGTAGCCCTCGTCCTTGAGGATGCGGGCGATCTCCTCCTTCGCGCGGGAAGTCGGCATCGACGCGCTCTCGTGAAGCGCGCGGTTCGCGTTGCGAATCCGGGTGAGCATGTCGGCAATCGGGTCTGTGAGCACCTTTGTTCCTCCTACCAGCTCGACTTCGTCATGCCGGGAATCGCGCCCTGGTGCGCAAGCTCGCGCAGGCAGATCCGGCAGACGCCGAACTTCCGGTAGACGGCGCGCGAGCGCCCGCAGCGGGTGCAGCGGGTGTAGGCGCGAACGCCGTACTTCTGCTTGCGCTGCTGCTTCGCGCGAAGCGATGTCTTGGCCATGCGGTTACTGGTCCCTTCTCTCGCCGGCGAAGGGAAGGCCGAGCGCGACGAGCAGCGCGCGCCCGTGGTCGTCCGTCTTCGCCGAGGTCGTGATCGCGATGTCGAGCCCGCGAATCGCGGGAACCTGGTCGTAGTCGATCTCCGGGAAGATGATCTGCTCCCGGATCCCGATGGAGTAGTTGCCCCTCCCGTCGAACGCCTCGGGGTCGAGGCCGCGGAAGTCGCGGATGCGGGGCAGAGCAATGGATGCGAGCCGGTCGAGGAACTCGTACATGCGCGCGCCGCGCAGCGTCACCTTCGCGCCCACGGGCATGCCCTCGCGCAGCTTGAAGCTCGCGATGGACTTCTTCGCGCGGCGGACCTGCGCCCGCTGGCCGGCGATGATGGTGAGCTCGTCGATCGCAGCGTCGAGCGCCTTCGCGTCCGTCTTCGCCTCGCCGACGCCCATGTTGAGCGTGACCTTCGTCACGCGGGGCACCTCCATGACGGACGAAAGCTCGAGCTCCTCCTGGAGCCGGCCGCGAATCTCGTCCTCGTAGCGCAGCTTGAGGCGCGGCGCGTACGTCTCGGGAGCGGTCGCGCTCACCGGTCGATCTCCTGGCCGCAGCCCTCGCGCTTGCAGACGCGGATCCTGACGGTCTCGCCCTTGATCTCCTTCTCGACGATCCCGACGCGTGTCGGGGTGCCGCAGACCGGGCAGACGACCATGACGTTCGACACCGGGATTGGCGCCGGCTTGTCGATGATGCCGCCGGGCACGACCTGGGTGCCGCCCATGCGGGACGCGTCCTTGATCGGGCGCGGCCGCGTGTGGCGCTTGGCGACGTTCAGGTTCTCGACGATCACGCGGCGCTCGGACGGGCGCGCCTCGATGACGCGGCCCTGCTTGCCGCGGTCCTTCCCCGCCAGGATCTGGACGAGGTCGCCCTTCTTCACCTTCATCTTCACTGCCACGTCAGAGAACCTCCGGGGCCAGGCTGACGATCTTCATGTAGTTCTTCTCGCGAAGCTCGCGCGCGACGGGCCCGAAGATGCGCGTCCCGCGCGGGTTGTTCTGTGCGTCGATGAGGACAGCGGCGTTCTCGTCGAACCCGATGAGCGTGCCGTCGTTCCTGCTGAAGGGCTTCTTCGTCCGGACGACGACCGCTTTCACGACCTCGCCCTTCTTGACCGAGCCCTGGGGCGTTGCGGACTTCACGGTAGCAACGATCACGTCGCCCACCCGCGCGTAGCGCCGGTGCGAGCCGCCGAGCACGCGGATGCAGAGGAGCTCGCGAGCCCCCGTGTTGTCGGCCACCTTGAGCCTGGACTCCTGCTGGATCACGCCTCGCCCACTCCCTACTTCGCAGCCTCGACGACGCGGCGCAGGCGCCAGCGCTTCATGCGCGAGAGCGGCCGCGTCTCGACGATGAGCACGATGTCTCCGACCTTCGCCTCGTTCTGCTCGTCGTGCGCGTGGAACTTCGAGCTCCGGCGGATGACCTTCTTGTAGCGCGGGTGCACCTTCACCGTGTCGACGCGGACGACGATCGTCTTGTCCATCGCCGCCGACACCACCTTGCCCTGCCGCTCCTGGCTCCGGCCGCGCTCGTGCTCCGGCTTCTCGAGCCGGGTGATCGGCTTCCGCTCGGCCGGCTTCTCGCGCGCCGGCTTCGAGCGCGCGGGGCGCTGTGCGCGCGGCAGGCGCTTCTTCTTCCGCTTCGCGGGCGCGGCGGCGGTCGCCTCGTCGCCTCCGCCCACGGCGCTCGGCTCGGCATCCGCGTCGTCGGCGGCAGGCTCGGCCTCCGCGTCCTCGGCGGCAGCCTCGGCCTCGACCTCGTCGGCCGCAGCCTCGGCGACCGGCTCCTCCGCGGGAGCCTCCTCGGCAGGGGCCTCCTCCTCGGGAGTCTCCTCGGCGGGAGCCTCCTCGGCTGAAGCCTCGACCTCGTCGGAGGCGGCTCCTCCTCGGGAGCGCCTCCTCCGCCGGGCGTCCTCCGCGGAGCCTCCTCTGCGGAAGCCTCTGGCTCGTCGGACACGGCCTCGGCCTCCGGGGCCTGCTCCTCCACGGGAGCCTCCTCGGTCTCTTCGACGTTCTCGTTCTGTTCTGTCTCGTCAGCCATCTAGCTCTTTCCTCGTGCACGCTCGTGCTTCACGGTCAGGATGCGGGCGATCTCCCGCTTCGCGTGGCGCAGGCGCGCGCTGTTCTCGAGCACGCCGGTCGCCGTCTGGAAGCGGAGGTTGAAGAGCTCCTGTCGCGTCTCGGCCATCTTCTGCTCGAGCTGGTCGTCGGTGAGCTCGCGCATTTCTCTAGACCTCAAAGAGATCAGCCTCTCTCTTCACGAACTTCGTCTTGATCGGCAGCTTCTGGCCGGCCAGGCGCAGCGCCTCCTTCGCGAGCGGCTCGGGGACCCCCGCGAGCTCGAACATCACGCGGCCCGGCTTGACGACCGCCACCCAGCCTTCGGGCGATCCCTTGCCGGAGCCCATGCGCGTCTCGGCCGGCTTCTTCGTGTACGGCTTGTCCGGGAAGAGGTTGATCCAGACCTTCCCCGTTCTCCGGATCTTGCGCGTCGCGGCAATACGGGCAGCCTCGATCTGGCGGTTGGTGATCCAACCGGCCTCGAGCGCCTTGAGCCCGTAATCGCCGAACGTCACGTCGGTCTGGCCCTTCGACACGCCCCTGCGGTGCCCGCGGTGGTAGCGGCGGTACTTCGTCTTGCGCGGCATCAACATCAGGCAGCGTCTCCGTTCTCGGGCGCCGCCTCGGGGGCTCGGCGCTCGGGGGCGGCCTCGGTCGTCTCCGGTGCGGCCTCGGCGGCGGGCTCCGCAGGCGCCTGCGTCTCCGGCTCGACCGGCGGTGCCTCGACCGGCGTCTCCTCGGTCACGGCGTCCGCCACGCTCTGCGCGGGGGCCGCCTGCTCGGCCGGGCCCCGACGCGGACCGCGTCCGCCGGGACGCTGGCCACGCCGCTTGCGGGGGACGATGCCGAGGCCCTCTCGGTCCGCGCTCCGACCGCCGCGCTCGCGCGAGGCGCCGAGGCCCTCGGCCGACGCGCCGCGGCGGCGCCGTGCCTGATCCTGGTCGCCGAGGCGGGCGTCGCGCCCGCTGCTGGCGCCCTCGTAGCCCTCCGGCATGATCTCGCCCTTGTTGACCCAGACCTTCACGCCGATGGCGCCGAAGGTCGTCCGCGCCTCGGCGAAGCCGTAGTCGATGTCCGCGCGGATCGTGTGCAGCGGCACACGGCCCTCGGAGTACATCTCGCGCCGGCTCATCTCGCCGCCGCCGAGCCTGCCGGCCGCGGTGATCTTGATGCCCTGCGCGCCCGAGCGCATCGCGGACGCGAGCGAGCGCTTCATCGCGCGGCGGAAGCTCACCCGGTTCTGGAGCTGCTCGGCGATCGACTGCGCAACGAGCTTCGCGTCGAGCTCGGGGCGCTTGATCTCGTTGATGTTGATGTGAACGTTCTTCTTCGTGATCGCGTGGAGCTCGCGGCGGAGCGCATCCACTTCGACGCCCGACTTGCCGATCACGATCCCCGGCCGGGCGGTGTAGATGTCGACCGTGATCCGCTGCTTGTCCTTGCGGATCAGGATGTCCGACAGCCCAGCGTGCGAGAGCTTGCGGAGGATGTGCTCGCGGATCTTCACGTCCTCGAGCAGGTAGTCGGAGAACTCGGGCGTGCCGGTCCACCAGTTCGACTTCCAGTCGTGGATGACGCCGACGCGGAACCCGCCGGGATGCACTTTCTGGCCCATCAGGCAACCGCCTCCTTCTTCGTGGCCGGCTTCTTCTTCGCCGGCGATCGGCGCTTCGGCTTGGACTCGCCCTCGGACGCGGCCTGCTTCGCGCTCTCGGCAGCCGGGGCGGGTGCCTCGGCCGCAGCCGCGCGCCGCCGGCGCCTCGGCCGCGTGGGCGCCTCGGGCTCGATGAGCACGAGCGTCACATGGCATGTCCGCTTGCGAATGCGATTGGCGCGGCCGCGCGCGCGAGGACGCCAGCGCTTCAGCGTCGGGCCCCCGTCCGCATAGGCGGCCTGCACGAGGAGCTCGTCTCCGTCGAGGCCGTGGTTCGCCTCGGCGTTCGCGACGGCCGAGCGGAGCACCTTCTCGATCTCGATCGCGGCGGCACGCTGCGTGAAGGCGAGGATCGTCCGCGCCTCTGGCACCGAGCGCCCGCGGATGTGATCGAGGACCAGCCGCGCCTTGCGCGGGGACATCCGTACCCACTTCGCCTGCGCGCGAACGGTCTGGCGGTCGTCTGTCGCGGGAGTCGCCATCACTTCCTCTTGATCTGGGTCGTCTTGTCACCGGCGTGGCTGCGGAACGTCCGCGTCGGCGCGAACTCGCCGAGCTTGTGACCGACCATCTGCTCGCTGATGAAGACGGGCACGTGCTTGCGGCCGTCGTGGACCGCGATCGTGTGCCCGACCATGTCGGGGAAGACGGTCGACGCGCGCGACCAGGTGCGGATCATCCGCTTCTCGCCTGCTGCGTTCATGGCCTCGATCCGGCTCAGCAGCCGGTCCTCGACGAAAGGCCCCTTCTTCGACGATCGCGACATCTAGGTCAGCGCTTCCTTTCCTTGCCGCGGCGCCTGCCGCGGACGATTAGCTTGTCCGATTCCTTGTGCTTGCGGCGCGTGCGCTTGCCGAGCGTCGGCACGCCCCAGGGAGTCACCGGGTGCCGGCCTCCTTTGGACTTCCCCTCGCCGCCGCCGTGCGGGTGGTCGACCGGGTTCATCGCGGAGCCGCGCACGGTCGGCCGCTTGCCGAGCCACCGGCTCCGGCCCGCCTTGCCGCTCGCGATGTTGGCGTGGTCTGTGTTCCCGACCTGACCGACTGTGGCGCGGCAGGCGAGGAGCACGCGGCGGAGCTCGCCCGACGGGAGCCTCAGGACGCCGTAGTCGCCGTCCTTCGCGACCAGCTGCACGGACGATCCCGCGGAGCGCGCCATCCGGCCGCCCTGCCCCGGCTTCAGCTCGACGTTGTGCACGAGCGTGCCGGTCGGGATGTTCACGAGCGGAAGCGCGTTCCCCGGCTTGATGTCCGCGTTCGGGCCGGACTCGACCGTGGCGCCGACGCGGACGCGCGAGGGCGCGAGGATGTACGCCTTCGCACCGTCGGCGTAGTGGAGCAGCGCGATCCGCGCCGACCGGTTCGGGTCGTACTCGATCGCGGCGACCTTCGCGGGCACTCCGTCCTTCGTCCGCTTGAAGTCGAGCTTCCGGTACTGGCGCTTGTGCCCGCCGCCCTGATGGCGCGTCGTGATGCGGCCGCGGTTGTTGCGGCCGGCCTTCTTCGGCAGCGGCTCGACGAGCGACTTCTCCGGCTCGGACTTCGTGACCTCGTCGAAGCCGGACGTGGCCATGAAGCGGCGGCCCGGGCTCGTGGGCTTGTACTTGCGGAGAGGCATCAGACGGACGCTCCTTCGAAGATCTCGATCTCGTGGCCTTCCTTCAGCTGGACGATCGCCTTCTTCCAGCCCGGCCGGCGCCCGCTCGTCATGCCGCGGCGCTTCGGCTTCGACTGGACCTTGACGACGTTCACGGCCGCGACCTCGACGTGGAAGAGCTGCTCGACGGCCTGGCGAATCTGCGTCTTGTGCGCGTTCTCGTGCACGCGGAACGTGTACTTGCGGTCCGAGATGAGCGAGTAGCTCTTCTCGGAGACGACCGGCGCGAGCAGCACCTCGTTCGGATGAAGGCTCACTCGGCTGCCTCCTCCCCGCTCTCGGCGCCGACGCCGGCACGTGCGAGCACCTGCGGCAGCGCGGCCTCGCTGACGAGCAGCGAGCGGGCCCAGACGACCGACGCGACCTCGAGCTCGGCCGGGACGGTCACGACGACGCGGTCGACGTTGCGGAACGACTTGATCAGTGCCTCCTCGTCCTCGGTCGCGACGACGAGGGTCGGCAGCTCGCCGGGCCAGTCGCCCAGCAGCGACACCGCCTGCTTCGTCGACGGCTCGGTGAACGAGTCCCCGTCCACGAGCGCGAACGTCTCGTTCCCGGCGTGCGAGCTGAGTGCGCCCCGCAGCGCGGCGCGGCGAGCCTTGCGGTTCACCTTCACCTCGAAGCTGCGCATGGTGGGCGCGAAGGCAACCCCTCCGCCGGTCCAGTGCGGCGCGCGGCTCGTCCCGGCGCGCGCACGGCCGGTGCCCTTCTGCCGCCACGGCTTCGCGCGACCACCGGCCACGAGTCCGCGGCTCTTCGTGCCGCGCGTGCCCGCGCGCGCAGCGTTCATCTCCGCGCGAACGGTCTCGTGAACGAGGTGCGGATGCACGTCGGCGGCGAAGACCGAGGCCTCGAGCGAGACCTCCTTCGCCTTCCCGCCGCCGAGCACGGGTGCCTTCGGCGCGGCCACTAGCTCGCGCTCCGGATCTCGACGATCCCGCTCTTCGGGCCCGGAACCGAGCCCCGGACGAGCAGGAGGTTGCGCTCGAGGTCGACCTCGTGCACGACGAGACCGGGCTGCG
The DNA here is from genome assembly GCA_963793035.1 of uncultured Actinomycetes bacterium. Lineage (GTDB taxonomy): Bacteria > Actinomycetota > Thermoleophilia > Gaiellales > Gaiellaceae > GMQP-bins7. The sequence continues at coordinate 296,322 of CAWBYI010000007.1, read as the reverse complement.
TCACGCGCCCGCCGCCCATGCGGCCGGCCATGCGCATCCCCTTGAAGACCCGCGACGGGTAGGCCGACGCGCCGATCGAGCCCGGCGCGCGGACGTTGTGCGAGCCGTGCGAGACGGGCCCACGTGTGAATCCGTGCCGCTTGATCGTGCCCTGGAAGCCCTTGCCGACGGAGACGCCGGAGACCTTGATGGCCTCACCCGGCTCGAACGACTCGACCGTCACCGTCTCGCCCACGGCGAGACCGCTGTGGCCGCGCATCTCGACGAGATGGCGGTGCGGCGCGACGCCGGCCTTCGCGAGATGGCCAACCTCGCCCTTGGCCAGCTTCCGCTCGGCAACCGGCTCGAACGCGAGTTGGATCGCCTCATAGCCGTCCGTGTCCACGGTCTTGACCTGCACGACCGGGCACGGGCCCGCCTCGATCACGGTGACGGCGGACATGACGCCGGTCTCCGGGTCGAAGACCTGCGTCATGCCGAGCTTGCGTCCGAGGATGCCCTTCATGTCAGAGCTTGATCTCGATGTCGACGCCCGCCGGGAGGTCGAGCCGCATGAGCGAGTCGACCGTCTTCGGCGTCGGGCTGTGGATGTCGATGAGCCGCTTGTGCGTGCGCACCTCGAAGTGCTCCCGCGAGTCCTTGTCCTTGAACGGGCTCCGGATCACGCAGTAGACGTTCTTCTCGGTGGGCAGGGGCACGGGACCGGTGATGGTCGCGCCGGTGCGCTGCGCCGTCTCCACGATCTGGGACGCCGAGCGGTCCACCTGCTGGTGGTCGTAGCCCTTGAGCCGGATGCGGATCTTCTGCTGTGCCATGACGATGAGAGGGGCGGGAAGTGCCCGCCCCTACGTGACGATCTCCGTGACGACGCCGGCGCCGACTGTGCGGCCGCCCTCGCGGATCGCGAAGCGCAGCCCCTGGTCCATGGCGATCGGCTGGATGAGCTCGATCTCCATGTTCGTGTTGTCGCCCGGCATGACCATCTCCTGCCCCTCGGGCAGCTTGATCGAGCCGGTGACGTCCGTCGTCCGGAAGTAGAACTGCGGCCGGTAGCCGTTGAAGAACGGCGTGTGGCGCCCGCCCTCGTCCTTCGAGAGGACGTACACCTCGGCCTTGTAGTGCGTGTGCGGCGTGATGCTGCCGGGCTTCGCCAGCACCTGGCCGCGCTCGACGTCCTCGCGCTTGATGCCGCGAAGCAGCGCGCCCGCGTTGTCGCCGGCCTGCGCGTAGTCGAGGGTCTTCTGGAACATCTCGAGGCCGGTGATGACGGTCTTCTCGGTCTCGGGATGGATCCCGACGATCTCGATCTCCTCGCCGACGGTCATCTTCCCCTGCTCGATGCGACCGGTGACGACCGTGCCGCGGCCCGTGATCGTGAAGACGTCCTCGATCGGCATGAGGAACGGCTTGTCCACGTCGCGGACGGGCTCGGGGATGTACGTGTCGACGGCCTCCATGAGCTCGAGGATCTTCGGCGTCCACTCGGGATCGCCCTCGAGCGCCTTGAGCGCGGAGACCTGGATCACGGGGATGTCGTCACCCGGGAACTCGTACTTGGAGAGGAGCTCGCGCACCTCCATCTCGACGAGCTCGAGCAGCTCGGGGTCGTCGACCATGTCCGCCTTGTTGAGGGCGACGACGATCGACGGCACCTCGACCTGGCGGGCGAGGAGGATGTGCTCGCGCGTCTGCGGCATCGGGCCGTCGGCCGCGGAGACGACGAGGATCGCGCCGTCCATCTGGGCGGCGCCGGTGATCATGTTCTTGATGTAGTCGGCGTGCCCCGGGCAGTCGACGTGCGCGTAGTGCCGGTTCGCGGTCTCGTACTCGACGTGCGCGGTGTTGATGGTGATACCGCGCTGACGCTCCTCGGGAGCCTTGTCGATGTCGTCGAACGAGGTTGCCTGGGTCTCCGTGCCGGACTCCGCGAGCACCTTCGTGATCGCAGCGGTGAGCGTCGTCTTGCCGTGGTCGATGTGACCGATCGTGCCGACGTTGACGTGCGGCTTGCTGCGCTCGAACTTCTGCTTTGCCATTCCTGTTTTACCTCCGGTACAAGGCCAGGACGACCTAGCCTGATTCCTTTCCTCCGTCGCCCGAGACGATCGTGCTTGCGATCGACGCCGGGACCTCCTCGTAACGATCGAACTGCATGGTGAACGTCGCGCGGCCCTGCGACATCGAGCGCAGGTCGGTCGCGTAGCCGAACATCTCCGCGAGCGGGACGCTCGCGCGGATCGACTGCGACCCACCCACCGGCTCGAGCTGCTCGACCCGGCCCCGACGGCCGTTCAGGTTACCAATGACGTCGCCGACGTAGTCCTCGGGTGTGACGACCTCCACCGCCATCACGGGCTCGAGCAGACGCGGCTTCGCGCGCTTCATCGCCTCCTTGAACGCCATCGAGCCGGCGATCTTGAACGCGCGCTCGCTCGAGTCGACGTCGTGGTACGACCCGTCGACGAGCTCGACGCGGACGTCGACCACCGGGTATCCAGCGAGGATGCCGGCGCTCATCGCCTCCTGGATCCCGTCGTCCACGGGCTTGATGTACTCGCGCGGGATCTTGCCGCCGACGATCTTGTCGTCGAACTCGTAGCCCGCGCCCGGCTCCTGCGGGTAGAGGTTGATGACGACGTCGCCGTACTGACCCGAGCCGCCCGTCTGCCGCACGAAGCGGCCCTGAATCTTCTCGACGGCATGGCGGATCGTCTCGCGGTACGAGACCTGCGGCCGGCCGACGTTGCCCCCGACGCGAAACTCGCGGAACAGGCGGTCGACGATGATCTCGAGGTGCAACTCGCCCATGCCGGCGATGATCGTCTGGCCGGTCTCGTCGTCGGACGACACGCGGAAGGTCGGATCCTCTTCGGCGAGCCGCTGGAGCGCCGTGGCGAGCTTGTCCTGGTCGCCCTTCGTCTTCGGCTCGATCGCGACGGAGATGACCGGATCCGGGAACGTCATCGACTCGAGCACGATCGGCGCCGAGTCGACGGCGAGCGTGTCCCCGGTGGTCGTGAACTTCAGCCCGACCGCCGCGGCGATCTCGCCGGCTGCGATCTCCTCGCGCTCCTCGCGGTGGTTGGCGTGCATCTGGAGGATGCGGCCGATCCGCTCCGTCTTCCCGGTCGTCGTGTTGAGGACACGATCGCCGGCCTTCACCTGGCCCGAGTACACGCGGAAGTACGTCAGCTTCCCGACGTAGGGGTCGGTCATGACCTTGAACGCGAGCGCGGAGAACGGCGCCTCGACCGCGGGCGGCCGGGTCGCCTCGTCGGCGCTCTTCGGATCGACGCCCTGCACCGGGGGAATGTCGACCGGGCTCGGGAGATAGTCGATGATCGCGTCGAGGAGCGGCTGGACGCCCTTGTTCTTGAACGCCGAGCCCAAGAGCACAGGCGTCACGCTGCCTGCGAGTGTCCCCGCTCGCAGCGCGCGCCGGATCATCTCGGGGGTCACCGCGCTCTCGTCCTCGAGGTACGTCTCCGTCAGCTCGTCGTCGAACTCGGCGACGGCGTCGATGAGCGCGTGGTGCAGCTCCTGGGCGCGCTCCTGGAGCTGGGCCGGGACCGCCTCGATCCCGAACTCCGTGCCGAGGGCGTTCGTGTACACGATCGCATTCATCTCCACGATGTCCACGATCCCGTAGAACGCGTCTTCCTCGCCGATCGGGAGCTGGATGGGCACGGCGGTCGCGCCGAGCCGGTCGCGCATCGACTGCACGGCTGCGTCGAAGTTCGCGCCCGTGCGATCCATCTTGTTGATGAACGCGATCCTCGGAACGCGGTAGCGGTCCGCCTGGCGCCACACCGTCTCGGACTGCGGTTGGACGCCGGCAACCGAATCGAAGACGGCAACGGCGCCGTCGAGCACGCGCAGGCTCCGCTCGACTTCCATAGTAAAGTCCACGTGCCCGGGCGTATCGATAATGTTGATCCGGAAGTCGCGCCAGAAGGCCGTCGTGGCCGCCGAGGTGATGGTGATGCCGCGCTCCTGCTCCTGCGCCATCCAGTCCATCGTCGCGGCGCCCTCGTGGACCTCCCCCATCTTGTGCGTGCGGCCCGTGTAGTAGAGGATCCGCTCGGTCGTCGTCGTCTTGCCCGCGTCGATGTGGGCCATGATCCCGATGTTCCGGACACGATCGAGCGCGACGGGTGTGGCAACAGTCGTCATCGCTCGGCTCCTACCAGCGGTAGTGCGCGAAGGCCTTGTTGGCCTGCGCCATCCGGTAGATGTCGTCCTTCTTCTTGAACGCGCCGCCCTGCTGGTTCGCAGCGTCCATGAGCTCGCCGGCGAGCTTCTGCGGCATGCCCTTCTCGCGCCGGTCGCGCGCGGCCTGGACGAGCCAGCGCAGCGCGAGCGTCCGCGCGCGCCGCTGCGGGACCTCGACGGGAACCTGGTAGTTGGCGCCGCCGACGCGCCTCGAGCGCACCTCGAGGACTGGCGTGACGCTCTTGACGGCCTGCTCGAGCACCTCGAGCTCCGGCTTGCCGGTCCGCTCGGCAACGATCGCGAGCGCGTCGTAGACCATCGACTCGGCGATCGACTTCTTGCCGTCGAGCATGATCCGGTTGACGAGCTGCGAGACCAGGACCGAGCCGTGGACGGCGTCGGCCTCGGGTTGGCGAATCGGTACTTCGGCGCGGCGCGGCATGGGTTGTCCTACGCCTTCTTCGCGCCGTACTTGGAGCGGGCCTGGCGCCGGTTCGAGACACCGGACGAGTCGAGGCCGCCGCGAATGACCTTGTAGCGGTAGCCCGGGAGGTCCTTGACGCGGCCGCCGCGGACGAGCACGACCGAATGCTCCTGGAGGTTGTGCCCCTCGCCGGGGATGTAGGCGCCGACCTCCATCCCGTTGGTCAGGCGGACGCGGGCCACCTTGCGCAGCGCCGAGTTCGGCTTCTTCGGCGTCTGCGTCATCACGCGCGTGCAGACACCGCGCTTCTGCGGGGCTCCCCGGAGCGCCGGTGTCTTGGTCTTGGACTGCGGGGCCTTCCGACCCTTGCGCACGAGCTGATTGACGGTGGGCACGCTACTCCTAGGGGATGGTCGTGGACTTCTCAGGAAAAAGCAGGCGAGGACGGCGGCCCCGCCGAACGAAGCCGCACGATGGTAGCAAAGAAGGCCCGCCCGGAGCCGAATTCAGCCTGATCGCGGCGCTTGAGCCGCGGCGTTTCCCGATTACAGTGCGTCGGGAGGAGGGTGGTGTCGACGGAGACGGCGGTTGCGGCAATCTCCGCCTGCGCGGCGGTGCTCGCGCTTGCCCTGGCCGTGCTCGCGGCGCAGGCGGTGAGGAAGCGCTCGCGGACCTACTGGATCGGGCAGAGCGGGCACTGCAGCGCGCGAGCCTGGCCGGATCGGGCACAGTCGTGGTCGAGATGGCCGCGGACGAGGCACGGGACTGACATGAGCGCGTACCGTGCCCTCCAGGCAATGGTCGGCGTCACCATTACGAAGTACAGTGCGCCAACCGTTCGAGAGCTAGGTGGAGCAAGGCAGGTCCCTGGTCACTGCGGATCCCGGGCCTGCACCGAGAAGGGTTCGTTGTGGTGATAACTGCGGTGATCGTCATCGCCGCCGCCGTGCTGGCGGTGGGAATCGGGTTCCTCGTGGCCAGGCGGCGCACGCCGGATACGGCTGCGGAGAGCACCGAGCTCGTGCGTGCCGTCGACGAGATGCGCACGAAGATGGACGCGATGGCGCACGACCTCACGGAGGCGCTCGACCGCGCCGAGCGCGAGACGCGCCGAAACCGGCTCTTCGGCGAGCTCGGTGGGTCGATCGACCTCGAGGAGGTCATGGACCGCGTCCTCGACGCCGCGATGGAGCTCATGGGAATCGACGCCGCGATGATGGTGGTCGAGGGCCAGGGCGGCGCGCCGGCCGTCGCGACGCGCGGGATGACACCGCAGGAGGCGGCGAAGCCGCCGACCTCGGGTGTCGCGGGCGCCCTCTCCGGGACGATCACCGTCTCCTATCGGTACGGCCGTGACCAGGACATCCCCCACGACGCGCTCATTCGCGGCGGCGTCTTCATTCCGCTCGTCGGTCGCGAGCTCCGGCCGATCGGGACGCTTTCGCTCTTCTGGCGGCAGGGCGACCACGAGCCGGACTCGCACCAGATCGAGCAGGCCGAGAGCCTGGCCGAGAGCTCGATGCCCGCGATCGAGAACGCGCGCCGGTACGGCGAGGCGCGGAAGCTCGCCGAGACGGACGCGCTCACCGGCCTCTACAACCAGCGCTACTTCCACGAGACCCTCCGCCGTGAGGTCCAGCGCGCACAGCGGTACGAGCGCAACCTCGCCCTCATCGTCTTCGACCTCGACGACTTCAAGACGATCAACGACCAGATCGGCCACCTCGCGGGCGACCGGGTCCTGTCGCAGGCGTCCGAGCGGCTGCGCGAGGCGGTGCGCTCGGTCGACGTCGCCTGCCGCATCGGGGGCGACGAGTTCGCGGTCATCCTCCCCGAGTCGAGCGCGGTCGACGCCGACCAGCTCTACCGGCGCGTGCACAACGCGATGCGCGGGACGTCGCTCGGGCCCGAGGGCCATCGCCTGCGCGTGTCCGCCGGAGTCGCCGAGCTCGAGCACGGAGACACGGCCGCGAGCCTCTTCGAGCGAGCCGACGGCGCCCTCTACCGCGCGAAGGACCTCGGCAAGGACCGCGTGGACATCTTCCGCGGCGGCGGCGGCCGCTAGCCGCGCCTATCCCTGGGTCGCCGGGCGCTCCACGACGAGCTTCGGCGTCCGCGTGGGCGCGAAGGAGCCGTTCTCCGGCTCGAGCGTGACGGCGAGCTTCGCACCGGGCGGCACCGCTGCGTCCAGCGGAACCACGGACTCGCTGCCGGAGAAGAGCGCCGCCGAGTGCGGCGTGATCGCGCCGGGCGTGCTCACCCATGCCTGGTAGGCCCAACCGCTCTCCGCCTCGCCGAGGCCGTTGAGCACGAGCGCGGCCTCGCCGGAAGGCCGGACCGCCAGGACGATGCGGCCGACCGAGCCCTTGAGCGGCAGGCGCTCGACGTTCGGCGCGGCGAGCAGCGCGAGTGCCTCCTCGTAGCCGGTCGGCGCGGCCGCAGTTGCGGCCGTCGAGCCGTCGTCGTCGCTCATCCCGGAGACGAAGGCCCAGCCGCCGAGCAGGATCGCGACGACCCCGGCCGCCGCGGCGAGGATCGCCAGCGTCGAGGCCGAGAGCCTGCCCTCCGGCGGAAGCCGGACCGGCTCGGTCAGGTCGAGCCGCGCGCGGGCGACGGGGTCCGCCGCCTGGTCTCCGACGAACCGCTCGGGAATCGGGACGGGCGCAACCGACGTCAGCGAGGTGGCGGGAAGGGGCTCCAACTCGGGTGGTCACGATAACGAGGGGGTCAGTCGGCATCGCCCTCGGCGGCCTGGGTCCGACCGGTCCGGCCGTTATTACTTGTCTCCCGTGACCCGGACCCGAGGGGGACCCAAGTGACCATCGTGGCCTACGTCGTGTCGGTCGTCCTCGCGGCCGTCTGTATCGCCCTCTTCGCCGTCGCGATCCGTCGGTTGTTCGGCCGTCACGAGCAGGTCGTCTCGACGATGCTCGAGCGCTACGACGACCGCCTGTCGGAGTTCGCGCAGACCCTGAACGACGCCGTGACGCCGCTCGCGGACCGCATCCTCGCCGCGATCGCGGAGCCGAAGCGCGGACCTGCTCTGGCAGTGGCCGGCGCCGGCGGAGGCTCGCCGCCGCTCGAGCACGGGAACGTCATGCGCCTGCTCGAGGTCGCGCGGGAGCACACCTCCGCCGACGCGGCGGTCGCGATCGTCTCCGACGCGAGCAAGGAGCCGATACTCGCCACCGTTGGGCTCTCCGAGGACGAGGCCGCCCAGGTGGGCCGGCTGGGCGTCCCCGACTACCGCGGCGCCCGCGCGATCCAGGTGTCGTTCAACGGCGAGGCCGACGGACCGCCCGGCGCGTCGCCGATTCGCTACGGCCTCGCGGTGCCGCTCCTCGAGTCGCCGCACGAGCCGGGGATGCTCGCCGTCCTCACCCGCTCGCCCGACCGGCGATTCAGCGATCCGGACATCACGTCGCTGGAGAACGTCGTCGCGGACACGCGGCCGGCCCTCGAGGGCACGCTGGCGCTGCGCGAAGCCGATCCGGTCCCCGACACCGACCCGCTCACCGAGCTCTACGACCGGCAGGCGTTCCACGCCCTCCTCGACCGGGAGATGGGACGCGCGCGCCGTGTCGGCGAGCCGCTCTCGCTCCTCATGCTCGACGTCGATCGGCTCACGACGCTGAACGCGCAGGTCGGCTACCTCGCCGCGGATGCCGTCCTCGCGGAGATCGCCGCACGCCTGCGGGACGCCTGCGGCAAACATGACTTGCCCTGCCGCATCGGCGGCGGTCGCTTCGGCGTGCTGGTGCCGAAAGGCGCCGGCCGCGACGCCGAGCGGCTCTTCGAGCGGCTCCAGGCCGACCTGCGCGATCGGCCGCTTGCCGATGCGGGCGCGCTCTCCGTCTCGGGCGGAGTCGCGGAGCTCATGACCTTCGACGACGCGGCGGCGCTACTCGGGCGCGCGGACGCCGCGCTCGCGCTCGCGAAGGGCGCGGGCCGGGACACGGTCGTCACGGCCGGCCGCCGGTAACACCCGCCCTGGAACGAGAAGGGCCCGGCGCGCGCCGGGCCCTTCGGCATTCCGTCCTTCCGGCTCGCGCCGGAGGCCTTACTCCTCTTCCGGCGCCTGCTCGAGCTCGGCAGCCCCGCCGTCGAGCTTCGGCTCCTCGAGCCCCAGCCCGAGCGAGTCGAGGTCGAAGCCGTCGCCCTCGCCGATCTCCTCGAGCGCGGCGAGCAGCTCCGCTTCGGCCTCGGGGTGCTGGAACGTGACGGGCAGCGGATCGGTCGGCTCGATCGAGATGTTCCGGTACTGCTTGAGACCGGTCGCGGCCGGGATGAGCTTGCCGATGATCACGTTCTCCTTGAGGCCGTTGAGCCGGTCTACCTTGCCCTCGATCGCCGCGTCCGTGAGCACCTTCGTCGTCTCCTGGAACGAGGCGGCCGAGAGGAACGACTCGGTCGCGAGCGACGCCTTCGTGATGCCGAGGATGATCGGCTCGAAGGTCGCCTGCTCGCCCTTCGCCTTCTTGACGCGTGCGTTCTCGCGCTCGAGCACGACGCGGTCGACGAGCTGGCCCGGCAGGAGCTCGGTGTCGCCGTTCGTATCGACGCGCACCTTCTTCAGCATCTGGCGGACGATCAGCTCGATGTGCTTGTCGTGGATCTCGACGCCCTGCGACTTGTAGACCTTCTGCACCTCGCCGACGAGATACAGCTCCGTCGCGGTCGAGTCCCTGAGCTGCAGCAGCTCGGCCGGGTTGAGCGAGCCCTCGTTCAGGGCGTCGCCCAGCTCCACCAGCTGGCCCTTGGTCACCTTGAGCCGCGTGCGCCGCGGGAAGGAGTACTCCTTCGGGCTCTGCAGCTCGCCGTCCTCGTCGAGCTCGGTCGGCGTCACGGTCACCTTGATCGTCCGCTCGGAGTCGTCGATGTCCACCTTTCCTGCGACGTCCGCGAGCGTCCCGGCGCCCTTCGGGTTGCGGGCCTCGAAGATCTCGACCACGCGCGGCAGACCGTGGGTGATGTCCGCGCCCGCGACACCGCCCGTGTGGAACGTGCGCATCGTGAGCTGCGTCCCCGGCTCGCCGATCGACTGTGCGGCGATGATGCCGACCGCGTCGCCGATCTCGGCCATGCCACCCGTCGCGAGGAAGGTGCCGTAGCAGAGCCGGCAGATTCCGTACTCGCTCCGGCACTTGAGCACCGAGCGCACCGGGACGACTGCCGTGTCCGCGTACTCGCCGAACTCCTCCACGAGCTTGCGGAGCAGGCTCATCGTGATCTCCTCGTTCTTGCCGACGATCACGACCTTGCCCGGCTTCCCGTCCTTGATGGGCTTGTGGATGTCCTCCGCCGCCGAGCGACCCGCGACACTCTTGTTCGGCGAGCCGTCGAGGATCAGCGGGAGCTCGATGAAAACGCCCGTCTTGCAGTCCAGCTCGCGAACGATGACGTCCTGCGAGACATCGACGAGACGCCGCGTCAGGTAGCCGGAGTCCGCGGTGCGGAGCGCCGTGTCGGCGAGACCCTTGCGCGCACCGTGGGTCGAGATGAAGTACTCGAGCACCGTCAGGCCCTCCATGAAGTTGGCCTTGACCGGGCGCTCGAGGATCTCGCCCTTCGGATTCGCCATGAGGCCGCGCATGCCGGCAAGCTGCCGGATCTGGTTGAACGATCCACGCGCTCCCGAGTTGGCCATCATGTAGATCGGGTTCACCTCGTCGAGCGTCTCGATCATCTTGTCGCCGACCTCGTTCGTCGCCGCCGTCCAGATGGCGACGATCCGCTCGTGCCGCTCCTCCTCGGTCATGAGGCCGCGGTCGTACTCCTTCTCGACGTTGGCGACCTCGGCCTCGTAGCGGGCGAGAATCTCTTCCTTCTCCTTCGGGACGATGATGTCGTTCTTCGAGATCGTGATCCCGGCCCGCGTCGCGAAGCGGAACGTGAGCGACTTGATGATGTCGAGCGCGCCCGCGATCGTGTTCGGGCCGTAGTGCTCGACCAGGTCGCCGATGAAGCCGTCGAGCTCGCGCTTGGACAGCGTCTTGTTCAGGAACGGGTGGTTCTCGACGTCCGCGACGCCGGCCTCGATGAGCGCCCGCTCGACCTCGGCGTTGAAGATGACCCGGCCCGGCGTGGTCAGCATGCGCTCGCCGCGCCACACGTACTCGATGGGCTCCTGGTACCCGACCTGACCCGCCTCGACGTCGAGCTCGACGTCTTCCTCGGTCCGGAACCTGCGCAGGCCCTTCTTGCCGAGAGTCTTTGCCATCTTCTCCGACGTCGTCGCCAGCAGATCGTGCGTGCAGTACGTGAGGAAGTACGCCCCGAGCACCATGTCCTGGGTCGGGGTCGCCAGCGGCCGTCCGCTCGCGGGCGAGAGGATGTTGTTCGCCGAGAGCATGAGAACGCGAGCCTCCGCCTGCGCCTCTGCGGAGAGGGGCAGGTGGACCGCCATCTGGTCGCCGTCGAAGTCGGCGTTGAATGCGTGGCAGACGAGCGGATGCACCTGGATCGCCTTGCCCTCGACGAGCACCGGCTCGAACGCCTGGATGCCGAGGCGGTGCAGCGTCGGAGCGCGGTTCAGGAGCACCGGATGCTCGGCGATGACCTCCTCGAGGACGTCCCAGACCTCGGGGATCATCGACTCGACCATCTTCTTTGCCGCCTTGATGTTCTGGACGGCCTTCCGCTCGACGAGCCGGCTCATGATGAACGGCTTGAAGAGCTCGAGCGCCATGAGCTTCGGCAGGCCGCACTGGTGGAGCTTCAGGTTCGGCCCGGCCACGATCACCGAGCGGCCCGAGTAGTCCACGCGCTTCCCGAGCAGGTTCTGCCGGAAGCGGCCCTGCTTGCCCTTCAGCATGTCGGAGAGGGACTTGAGAGGTCGATTGCCCGGCCCGGTGACCGCGCGGCCACGCCGGCCGTTGTCGAACAGCGCGTCGACGGCCTCCTGCAGCATCCGCTTCTCGTTGTTCACGATGATCTCGGGCGCGCCCAGGTCGAGCAGCCGCTTGAGGCGGTTGTTCCTGTTGATGACGCGCCGATAGAGGTCGTTGAGGTCGCTCGTCGCGAAGCGTCCGCCGTCGAGCTGCACCATCGGGCGGAGCTCCGGCGGGATCACCGGCACGGCCTCGAGGACCATCCACTCCGGCTTGTTGCCGGACTTGATGAACGCCTCGACGACCTTTAGCCGCTTGATCGCGCGCTGCTGCTTCTGGCCCTTCGACGTCTTGATGACCTCGCGGAGCGTCTTCGACTCCTCCTGGAGATCGAGGTCCCGCAGCAGGTCGCGCACCGCCTCGGCGCCCATGCCGCCGCGGAAGTAGATCCCGAAGCCGTACGGGGACCCGAAGCGGTCCTTCAGCTCGCGGAAGATCTGCTCGTCGCCGACGATCATCTTCGGCTCGAGCTCCTTGAACAGCAGCCACGTCTGCTCGAGCCGGCGTACGGCGTCCACCGCAGCCTCGCGCGTGTCCTCGCGCCGGACCTCGATGTCCGCGACCATCTCGCGGATCTTCAGAGCCCACTGCGCGACCGCGTCCAGGTCCTCCTTGCGGGTGCCCTCGACGAGGCAGAGGTCGTACGCGAGCTCGCGAACCGCGGCCGCGTCCGCCTCCGGATCGACGGACTCGAGCACGGCCGCGAGGAGCCCGCTGCCGACCTCTCGCGCCCGCTCGAGGTTCTTCTGGTCGACGGACTCGACGAGCGCCGCGTCCTCCTCGGTCAGCTCCGAGCCGTCGAGCAACGCCTCCTGGAGGCGCTTCAGGTGCTTCGTGACGGCGCCCTTCTTCGAGCCCGAGGACTTCTCGAGCTCCGTCCGGAGCGGCTCGAGCGCGGCGACGATCTGCATCGCCGCAGCAGCGACCGACTCCACCTCGCGCGGCGCGAGCCGGCGGTCGTCGCGGGTCGCCGTCTGGCGAACGAGCTCGCGAACGCGCCGCGGGTCCTCGTTCGTGATCGACTTCGCGAGCTGCACGAACACGCCGCCCCCGAGGCTCCTGATCTCCTCGAGCGTCGGCAGCGCGGACTCCTCGGCCCAGTTCGAGAGCCCGCGAGCCCAGAAGTCGTCGTCCTCGTCGAAGTTCCGCTCCTTGCCGGCCGCAAAGTAGTCGCGCCGGCGTGAGAGCCGGTCATCGAGCGCGGAGAGCGCCTCGTCGCGATCGAGGTAGATGCGCTCGCTCTCGGCGGCCACCTTGTCCTCGAGGTCGGCGAGGTCCTCCTGCCGCTTCTCGCGGTCGACCGCCGTGACGATCGACGCGGCGAAGTAGAGCACCTTCTCGAGCTCGCGCGGCGCGATGTCGAGGAGGTACCCGATGCGGCTCGGCACGCCCTTGAAGAACCAGATGTGGGAGACGGGCGCGGCGAGGTCGATGTGACCCATGCGCTCACGGCGAACCTTCTGCCGCGTCACCTCGACGCCGCAGCGCTCGCAGATGATGCCCTTGTAGCGGACGCGCTTGTACTTCCCGCAGTAGCACTCCCAGTCCTTCGTGGGGCCGAAGATGCGCTCGCAGAAGAGACCGTCACGCTCGGGCTTGAGCGTGCGGTAGTTGATCGTCTCCGGCTTCGTGACCTCGCCGGACGACCAGTCGCGGATCTGCTTGCTCGACGCGAGCCCGATGCGGATCGCGTCGAAATCGTTGATGTCGATCACGTGTGCTAGCGCCTCATTCCTTGGTCTCGTCGCTTCTTCAACTCAGTCTTCGACCGGCTCGGCGACCTCGCCGACCTCGCCCTCGGCGGGCGCGTCCCCGTCGACCGGGCCGAGCTCCTCGTCGGCCGCGAGCACGAGCTCGCCCCCGTCGTCGCCGCGCTCGCCGCCTTCCTCGACCTCCTCGGCCGTCGGCTGGCGGGCTGCCGCCTGCAGCGAGCCGGGCGACAGGTCGATGCCCAGCTCTTCGGCTGCGCGCAGCAGCTCGTCGTCCTCCTCGCGGACCTCGACCTCGCGGCCCTCGTCCGACAGCACCTGGACGTCGAGCGCCAGGGACTGCATCTCCTTGAGGAGCACCTTGAACGACTCGGGGATCGACGGCTCGGCGATGTTCTCGCCCTTGACGATCGCCTCGTACGCCTTGACGCGCCCGATCGTGTCGTCGGACTTGATCGTGAGCATCTCCTGCAGCGTGTAGGCCGCTCCGTACGCCTCGAGCGCCCAGACCTCCATCTCGCCGAAGCGCTGGCCGCCGAACTGCGCCTTGCCGCCGAGCGGCTGCTGCGTGACGAGCGAGTACGGGCCCGTCGAGCGCGCGTGGATCTTGTCGTCGACGAGGTGGAGCAGCTTGAGGATGTACATGAAGCCGACCGTCACCGACTGCGCGAACGGCTCGCCCGTCTTCCCGTCGAAGAGCGTCACCTTGCCCGAGCTCCGGTCGCCGTTCGAGGACTTGCCGTTGGTCCCTTCGGACGCTCGCGCCCACTCGAGGAGCGCCTCGTCGACGTCCTCCGTCGTGGCGCCGTCGAACACCGGCGTCGCCACCGCCCGCGGGTCGGGAGCGTTGATCGGAGCACGCGGGCTCACCGGGTCGCCCTCCTCGAAGACGCCGTGCGCCGCGGCCCACCCGAGGTGGGTCTCGAGGATCTGCCCGATGTTCATGCGGCTCGGGACGCCGAGCGGGTTGAGGACGACGTCAACGGCCCGACCGTCCTCGAGGAACGGCATGTCCTCGTCGGGGACGATCTTCGCGATGACGCCCTTGTTGCCGTGGCGCCCGGCCAGCTTGTCGCCCTCCGCGATCTTGCGCTTCTTCGCGACGTACACGCGAACGAGCTCGTTCACGCCCGGCGGCAGGTCGTCGCCCGCGTCGCGCGAGAACGTCTTGACGCCGATGACCTTGCCGCCCTCGCCGTTCGGCACCTTGAGGGAGGTGTCGCGGACCTCGCGCGCCTTCTCCTTGAAGATCGCGCGGATCAGCTTCTCCTCCGCCGTGAGCTCGGTCTCGCCCTTCGGCGTGACCTTGCCGACGAGCAGGTGGCCGGCGTCGACGTCGGCGCCGATGCGCACGACGCCGCGCTCGTCGAGGTTCGCGAGCGACTCCTCCGAGCGGTTCGGGATGTCGCGCGTGATCTCCTCGTCGCCGAGCTTCGTCGAGCGCGCGTCGATCTCGTACTCGTGGATGTGGATCGAGCTGAGCACGTCGTCCTTCACGAGCCGCTCGGAGACCACGATGGCGTCCTCGAAGTTGAACCCTTCCCACGGCATGAACGCCACGAGGAGGTTCGCGCCGAGCGCGAGCTCGCCGCGGTCGGTCGAGCTGCCGTCCGCGAGCACGTCGCCCTTCTTCACCTTGTCGCCAAGGGTCACGACGGGCTTCTGGTGGATGATCGTGCCCTGGTTCGAGCGCATGAACTTCGTCAGCGGGTACTCGTCCCGGCTACCGCGCCCCTCGACCACGATCCGCTCCGCGTCCACGTCCACGACCGAGCCGTCGCTCTTGGAGAGGACGACGTCGCCCGTGTCGACGGCGGCGCGGTACTCGAGCCCGGTGCCCACGATCGGGGCCTGCGGGATCATCAGCGGCACCGCCTGCCGCTGCATGTTCGCGCCCATGAGCGCGCGGTTCGCGTCGTTGTGCTCGAGGAACGGGATGAGCGCCGTCCCGACCGACACGATCTGGGCCGGTGACACGTCCATGTACTCGATGTCCTTCGGCGCCGCCATGACCGCCTCGCCGTCCTTCGACCGGCAGAGCACCTGCTCGTGCTGGAACTTGCCCGTCTTCGGGTCGACCGGCTCCGAGGCCTGGGCGATCGTGAACTGCCGCTCCTCGGCCGCGTCCAGGTAGATGATCTCGTCCGTCACCTTGCCCGCCTTCACGACGCGGTACGGCGTCTGGATGAAGCCGAACTCGGAGACGGTCGCGAAGGACGCGAGCGAGCCGATGAGGCCGATGTTCGGTCCCTCCGGCGTCTCGATCGGGCACATGCGCCCGTAGTGGGTCGGGTGGACGTCGCGCACCTCGATCGGCGCGCGCTCCCTCGTCAGGCCGCCCGCGCCGAGCGCCGAGAGGCGCCGGCGGTGCGTGAGGCCGGCGAGCGAGTTCGTCTGATCCATGAACTGCGACAGCTGCGAGGAGCCGAAGAACTCCTTGAGCGCCGCGACGACGGGCCGGATGTTGATGATCGTCTGGGGCGTGATCGTGTCGACGTCTTCCGTCGTCATCCGCTCCCGGACGACGCGCTCCATGCGATAGAGGCCGACGCGGAACGCCTCCTGGATCAGCTCACCGGTCGTCCGCAGGCGGCGGTTGCCGAAGTCCTCGTACTCGTCCAGCTCTCCCCTGATCGGGTCGCGCGAGAGCTGCGCAGCATCCGCGGCGTAGTCCTTCGACTCCTCGATCAGGCCGAGGTTCGTCGGAAGATCGATGAGGCGCCGCACGAGCGCGAGGATGTCGGCCGGCGTGAGGACGCGGACGTCCTCGGGCACGGAGAGCCCGAGCCGCTGGTCCAGCTTGTAGCGGCCGACCTTCGTGAGGTCGTAGCGCTTCGGGTCGAAGAAGAGGCCCCGCAGGAGGTTCTTCGCGTTCTCGAGGGTCGGCGGCTCACCCGGCCGCTGCTTCTTGAAGACCTCGATGAGCGCCTCGTCCTCGCGCGTCGACGGGTCCTTGTCGAGCGTGTTCTGGATGAAGGGCGAGCCGTTGAAGAGCTCGAGGATCTTCTCGTTCGTCGACGCGTCGACCTGGAACTCGGCGAGCCGGTCGGCCGGCAGGATGTCGCCGAACAGCTCCTCGAAGCGCTCGCCGGTCGGCAGGGCGCGAAGGAGCGTCGTGACCGTCAGCTTGCGCTTCCGGTCGATGCGGGCGTAGACGATTCCCTTCTTGTCGATCTCGACTTCGAGCCACGACCCACGGGAGGGCATCAGGTTCGCCATGAAGACCTGCTTCGTGGCGTCCTTCGGCTCCATGAGGTAGGCGCCGGGGCTGCGGACGAGCTGCGTCACGATGACGCGCTCCGTGCCGTTGATGACGAACGTGCCCCACGGCGTCATCATCGGGAAGTCGCCCATGAAGACCCGCTGCTCGCGGATCTCGCCGGTCTCCTTGTTGACGAATCGGACCGTGATCGAGAGAGGAACCTGGTAGGTCAGGTCCTTCTCGCGGCACTCCTGGATGGAAAACTGCGGCTCTCCGAACTCGTACTCACCGAATTCGACGGCCAGCGTGCCTGTGTAGTCCTCGATCGGCGAGATGTCGTCGATCGTCTCCCGCAGACCGACCTCCATGAACCAATCGAAGGAGGCCTTCTGGATGTCGATCAGGTTGGGGAGATCGAGGACGTGCTTCAGGCGCGAAAAGCTCTTGCGCGCGCGAGGCGCGACAGCGACGCTGCTCAAATGTGACTCCCTCTAGTAACTGCGTGCAGGGTTGGACGGGCGTAGCTCGGCGGAACCGGGAAGGATAGCGCACGAGCACACTCCACCGCAACCGCCTCCGAGCGGGTGGGAAGTGCTCGCCAAGTGTAGCAACCCGTGTGCGGAAAATCCCCTGCGACGCCCTGTCTGGACTGCGGAAACCCGCATTGACGCAGCGTCAAGGCGCAGTGAGCCGCTGCCGATAGCCTCAAAGTGGAGACTGCGGCTTCGCTTCCGCGACGTCTCGGCACCGACGTGCTGGTACGGCCGCGGCTCGGCGTCGGCCTCGCGCTGGCGGCGCTCGTCGTCGCGAGCACGACCGTGCGCTCGATCGCGTCGTGGCACAAGGCGACTCCGTCGTACTTCCCGGACGAGTACCTCTACGCGGAGCTCGCGCGGTCGCTGGCCGAGACCGGGCAGCCGCTCGTCCGCGGTGCCGGCACGGGGTTCCCGGCGCTGCTCCAGCCGGTGCTCACCGCACCCCTCTGGCTCTTCCACGACGTCGCGCTCTCGTACCACCTCGTCCAGGTGCTCGGGACGCTCGCCATGTCGCTCGTCGTCGTGCCCGTGTACCTGCTCGCGCGGAAGCTCGGCCTCGGCGCCGGCATCGGCATCGCCTGCGCCGCATTCGCGCTCGCCGTCCCGGACTTCCTCTACGCGTCGCGGATCCTCGCCGAGCCCTTCGGGTATCCAATCTCCCTGACGGCGATCCTCGCCGGAACGCTCGCGCTCGCAGGCGGCGGAAAGCGTTGGCAGGTGGCCTTCGTCGTTGCTGGTCGGCCTGGCCGTGCTCACACGGGTGCAGTTCCTCGTTCTGCCCATCGCGTACATCGCGGCCATCGGCGTCGTCGGCCTGCGGGAGCGCGCGCTCGGCCGGCTGGCGCGGGAGCAAGCACTGGTGCTGGCGGTGTTCGGCGTCGTCCTCCTCGCAAGCGTCGCCCGCCCGAGCGCCGCCGGCCAGTACGGAGCCTTCCTCGAGGTCGGCATCGACCCGCGGCTCGGCGGGCGACTCGCGACAAACGCATTCGGGCTCGCGTATGCGTGCGGCTGGCTGCTCGTCCCAGGGGCGGTGCTCGGCGCCGTCCTCGGAGTCGCACGGCCGCGCTCGCGCACGGAGCTGGCATTCGCCGCGCTCTCCGTCGGCTTCACCATAGGGCTGCTCGCGGAAGCGTCCCTCTGGGGCGACGTCGACCTCATCCAGGAGCGGTACTTCTTCTACTGCCTGCCGCTCGTCGCACTGTTCTTCGCCCTCTACGCGGCGCGGGGCTGGCCGCAGCGTCGAGCGCTCGCGCTGCTCTCAGTCGGCGCGCTCGCCATCGTCGCGGTCGTGCCCGTGACCTTCGCAACCGCCGCGACGATGAAGATCCAGTCGCCGTTCCTCTTCGGGGCATTTCGGCTGGAGCAGGCCATGGAGAGCCCTGGTTACGGCGCGCTTGCGATCGCCGTGACGGTGAGCGTGCTCGTGGGCGTGATGCTCGCCTGCTCGCTCCTGCCGGTGAGCGGTACCACCATCACGCTGGCACTGGCAACCGTCTTCTGTGCGCTTGCCTCGCTCGGGGCGGCTGCCCTCGACCTCGAGGGCACGCGGCACGTGAGGGACCGGTTCCTGCCCGCGGAGCGCTCCTGGATCGACCGGGCGGGACTCGACGACGTCGCGTTCCTCCGGACATTCGCGGTCGCCGGCGACACCTACCAGCAGCTCTTCTGGAATCGCTCCGTGCGCTCGCTGCTCCTCATGCCGGGCGTCGCCGTTCCCGACGCATACCGGATCGAGCGCGTGTCGATCGCGAAGGACGGGACGTTGCTGTCCGATGGCCGTCCGGTCGTACGTCCTCTCGTCGTCGACGAGTTCGGCGGTCGCGTCGAGCTCCGCGACGCGCACGCAGTCGCGTCGGCGCCAACGCATCGCCTGTGGCGTCCGGATGGCGTCCCGCGAATCGCATTCATGGTCGACGGCTACTACCACGACGGCTGGCTCGGACGCGCGGGCGCGCTGCGCGTATGGCCGAAGACCACGTCCGGCAGGCTGGCCGGACGTCTCAGCTTCGTGGCAACGCCCGGAATGCGCGTGAACCTCGAGCTTCGACGGCTCGGCGGTCGTCGGGTCTACCGGCTGATGCCGGACCGCGCGACGCGGATCACGATTCCCGTCTGCGGCGTCGGCCCCTGGGCGGCGACGTTCGCAGTCGACAGGGGAACGTGGAACGACGGGCGCTGGGTGTCGGCGCGCGCCACTCGGCCCACATGGGCTCCGGATCCGGGCGCCTGCTCGAAGGCCGGTCGCTGAAACGACGACGGGCCGGGGCGTCATGCGCCCCGGCCCGTTCGGAACTCACCTGCGTCGCGTTCCGCTACTTGAGCTCGACGCCGGCTCCCGCCTCTTCGAGCTGCGCCTTGATCGACTCGGCCTCCTCCTTCGGAGCGCCCTCCTTGACGGGGCCCGGGGCGCCGTCCACGAGGTCCTTCGCCTCCTTGAGACCGAGCCCGGTGACCGCGCGCACGACCTTGATCACCTGGATCTTCTTGTCGCCGGCGCCCGTGAGCACGACGTCGAAGGAGTCCTTCTCCTCCTCGGCCGCAGCAGCGCCGTCGCCGCCGGCAGGGCCGGCCGCCGCGACCGCGACCGGAGCGGCAGCGGTGACGCCCCACTCCTCCTCGATCGACTTCTTGAGCTCGACGAGCTCGAGTACCGGTCATCTTCCCGAGCTGATCGAGAACCTTCGAAACGTCAGTTGCCATTACTCGGCCTCCTCGCCGTCACTTGTGTCTTCGGAGCTCGTGTCGTCGTCCTCCGAGCTCGCCTCTTCTGCTGAATCCGTGTCTGCCTCCGCCGTGGGCTCCTCCGCGGGGGCGGGCTCCTCGGCTGCCTCGGGCTCTGCCTCGGCCTCCGGCTCGCTATCCGCGGGAGCCTCGTCCGAGACGGCCGCTGCGGCCGACGCTGCGGCCGCGGGCGCCTCCGTGGGCTCTTCGGCGGCCGGCTCCTCCGCCGCCTCGGCGGCCGGAGCTTCCTGCACGACCTCTCCCTGCTCCTCGAGCTGCTTGATCCGGGCGTCGATGAGCCCGACCAGGTCGGTGAGCGGAGCCGAGACGAGCGCGAGCAGCTGCGTCAGCGGGGCGACGATCGCCCCCACGAGCTGGCTGCGGAGGACGTCCACGGGCGGGAGCGTCGCGAGCTGTGCGACCTCCGCGCTCGAGAGGGTCTTCCCCTCGAGGATCCCGCCGCGGAGCTCGAGGACGTTCGTCTCCTTCGCGGTCGCCTGCAGCGCCTTCGCGACCGCGGCCGGGTCGCCGCTCGACTCGATGAACGCGATGGCGGTCGGCCCCTCGAGCATCACGAGGAGCGCGTCCGCGCCGGCCTGCTCGGCCGCGCGCCTGGTCAGCGTGTTCTTGACGATGCGGAAGCGGGCGCCGTGCTCGAGGAGCACGTCGCGCAGGCTCTCGAGCTGCTTGTTCGTGAGGCCGCGGTAGTCCGCGACGATGAGCGTCTCCGCCTCGCTGAGCTCGGCGGCCAGCTCGCTGACGATCCGTTCCTTGTCCGTTTTGAGCATCTGGTTCCTCCGGAAAGACGAAACCCGCACGAGGCGGGTTCGATCGCTCGGCGGACACGTGTCGCCGCTCGGATGAACCAGCCTCGGCCGGACCTACGGCGCGTCGTGGCTCAGAGCCTCGAGGCGCCTGCCGGCTGTCTTCGGCGGGATCGTCGGTGAGTTAGGCCGAAACTGTAGCTTCCTCCGTCGCCGCCTCTGCGGCCGGCGCTCCGTCGAGCTCCTCGGTGAGGTCGCGGATCTTCGTCGAGTCGACGTGGATGCCCGGCCCCATCGTGGTGGTGAGGGTGATCTGGCGGATGTAGCGGCCCTTCGCCGCCGACGGCTTCGCGCGCACGATCTCGTCGATGAGCGCGGCGTAGTTCTCGAGCAGCGCGCGCTCCTCGAAGCTCTTCTTCCCGATCGGCACGTGGACGTTCGCGCCACGGTCGGTGCGGTACTCGAGCTTTCCGGCCTTCGCGTCCTGGACGGCCTTGCCGATGTCGAACGTCACGGTGCCCGTCTTCGGGTTCGGCATGAGCCCGCGCGGGCCGAGCACGCGGCCGAGCTTGCCGACGTTGCCCATCTGGTCCGGCGTCGCGATCGCGACGTCGAAATCGAGGAAGCCCTCCTCGATGCGGGTCGCGAGATCGGCAGAGCCGACGACGTCGGCGCCCGCCTCCTCCGCCTCGCGGGCCTTCTCGCCCTCGGCGAAGACGGCGACGCGGACGTCCTTCCCGATGCCGTGCGGGAGCATGATCGTCCCGCGGAGCTGCTGGTCGGCGTGGCGGACGTTCAGCCCGAGCCGGAAGTGCGCCTCGACGGTCTCGTCGAACTTCGCGGCCTGGATGCCCTTGATCAGCCGAACCGCCTCGAGCGGCGTGTACGCCTGCTCACGGTCGATCTGCTCGAGCGAGTCCTTGTAGCGCTTGCCGTGACTGCTCACGCGTCCACCTCCACTCCCATCGAGCGGGCGGTGCCCGCGATGACCTTCATCGCCTCGTCGACGTCGCGCGCGTTCAGGTCGGGCATCTTCGTCTCGGCGATCGAGCGGAGCTGCGACTGCGAGAGGCGGCCGACCTTGTTGCGGTTCGGCTCGCCGGAGCCGGACTCGAGGTTCAGCGCCTCCTTGATGAGCACCGCGGCGGGCGGCGTCTTCGTGATGAAGGTGAACGAGCGGTCCTCGAAGACCGTGATCTCGACGGGCGTGATGCGGCCGTTCTCCTGCGCGGTCTGCGCGTTGAAGGCCTTGCAGAACTCCATGATGTTCACGCCATGCTGGCCGAGCGCGGGACCGACCGGAGGCGCCGGATTGGCCTGGCCGCCAGGGATCTGGAGCTTGATGAGGGTGAGAACCTTCTTGGCCATCAGTCGATCTTCTTGACCTGGTCGAAGCTGAGCTCGACGGGAACCTGGCGCTCGAAGATGTCGACGAGCACCTTGAGCTTCTGCGCGTCGGGGTTGACGTCCACGATCTCGCCGTCGAAGTCGGAGAGCGGGCCGGACGTGACCTTGACGGACTCGCCGAGCGAGAACTCGACGATCGCCTTCTGCGCCTGGGAGCCCGCTGGTGCTCCATGGTGGAGGATGCGGTCGACCTCGGGCTGCGAGAGCGGCACGGGCTTCGTGCCGGCGCCGACGAAGCCGGTGACGCCGGGCGTGCCCTTGACCACGGTCCACGAGTCGTCGGTCATGTTCATGTTCACGAGCACGTAGCCGGGCAGGACGCGCTTCTCGATCTGCACCTTCTGGCCGTCCTTCGTCTCGATCACCTGCTCCGTCGGCACGACGACGCGCCGGAAGCTCGGCCCCTGGTTCATCGAGACGATCCGGTGCTCGAGGTTCGTCTTGACCTTGTTCTCGTGGCCCGAGTAGGTGTTGATCACGTACCAGTGGAACATCGGTCTCCCCTAGAGCAGGACGCGGTCGACGAGCGGGCGGAAGATCTGGTCGAGGCCCCAGAGATAGAACCCGACGATCGTGCACGCGATGATCACGACGACGACGCCCTGGAACGTCTGCCGGCGGCTCGGCCAGTCGACCTTGCGCAGCTCGGCGTACGACTCGCGCACGAACTGGCCGCGCTGCTTCGACTCCTTGCGGCCGGTCTGCTGCTTGACGGGCTGCTGCGACGGGCGAGCCTGAGCCTGACGGCTTCGACGACCGCCTGCGGCCTCACCCGCGGCAGCCCTGGCGGCGCGCCGCTGTCGTCGCGTCTCGCGGGCCATCTAGCGGGTCTCCCGGTGCGCGGTGTGGCGGCCGCACCAGCGGCAGTACTTGGACAGCTCGAGACGGTCCGGCGAGTTCCGCTTGGACTTCTGCGTCTGGTAATTCCGCCGCTTGCACTCCGTACAAGCGAGCGTGATCGCGACTCGTACTCCGGTTGCCATTCTCTCTGCCTGGTTGAGTTAGGACGTATCTAAAGATAGAGCGCCAGATAGCGGCGGGTGGACTTGAACCACCGACCTCCGGGTTATGAGTCCGGCGCTCTAACCAGCTGAGCTACGCCGCCGCGCGCGGGAGAGTGTAGCAGCGCATAGCAGCAGGAATCGGGCCTCAGGCGATGTCCGCGGCGAGGTCTGCGCGGCCCGTCAGCCGGTCGAGCGCGGCCCTTCCGAGCACGGACGCGATCTCCGCGAAGACGTCTCCGAAGGGTGCGTACTCGCTGGTCAGCTCGACCGCGCCGTTCAGCTCGAGGACGGTCCAGCTCGCCCCGTCGGGAAGGAGGTCGACGCCCACGAGCGACGCCCCAGCGGCGGCCGCCGCCGCGAGCGCGATCGTGGTCGCGCCCCTGGGCGGCTGCGCCAGCGCGCGCCGGGTCCCGCCGAGCGCGACGTTGGTGCGCCACTCTCCCGGCGCCGCGATCCGGAACACCGCGCCGACCGCACGCCCTTCGGCGATGACGATGCGGAGGTCGTAGCCGCGCGGCGGCACGAGCTCCTGGACGAGAGCGCCGTGGCGCGCGAACCACCCCGTGTCCCGGACCCGCGCGAGCGAAGCCTCGAGCGTCTCGTAGTCGTCGCAGCGCCGCACCTCGCTCCCCCAGCTCCCGAAGCGGGGCTTTACGACGACGGGGAGCTTCGGCACCGGCACCGGGCGGCCGTTGCGCACGTGCCAGGTCCTGGGATGCGGGATCCCCTCGTGTCGGAGGAGCCGGGCGGTGAGCAGCTTGTCGTGTGCGGCGAGCAGCGCGGGCGGGTCGTTCAGCACGACGACTCCGCGCGCCGCGAGCGCCCCGAGGGCCCACAGGCCGTCATCCATCCCGTCGAGCGTCGGGAGCACGTCGAGCCGTCCGAGCGCGACGTCGTCGGCAACCAGGACGTCGAGCGCCTGCTCGGGCGTCATGAGCTCCCAGCGGGGCAGGCCGGGGACGTCGACGGCCGCCAGCGCCTCGTTCGTGGGCGTGGGCCGCTGCGCGATGATCGCGAATCGCATACGGACGAAGTACCACGCCGGAGCGCTCGCTACAAGGCGTTTCACCGCCTCGTTACCGCGTTCTCGGAGGACGGTCGCTCCGACCGGTCCTCTCCGTAGGATCGCGCGCGTGTTCCGGATCCCCCCGCAGCGAGGCGGCTGGCTCGAGGTCATCTGCGGCCCGATGTTCAGTGGGAAGAGCGAGGAAATGATCCGCCGGCTGAGACGGGCCGAGATCGCAGGACAGCGCGTGATCATCTTCAAGCCGGCGATCGACGACCGCTACGACGTGGGCGACGTCGTGAGCCATGCAGGAATCCGGATGCGCGCCGTTCCCGTGTCGTCCGTCCCGGAGCTGCTCATCCGCGCCCGAGACGCCGAGGTCGTCGGCATCGACGAGGTGCAGTTCTTCGAGCCTGCCGTGGTTGCCGCCGCGCTCGAGTTGGCCGACGGCGGCGCCCGTGTGGTCGCAGCCGGCCTCGACCAGGACTTCCGCCGTCTCCCGTTCGGCCCGATGCCTTCGCTCCTCACCCACGCCGAGTTCGTGGACAAGCTCCAGGCCGTGTGCCACCGCTGCGGCGGCCCGGCCACGACGACGCAGCGGCTCGTGAACGGCCACCCGGCGCCGTACTCCGGCGAGACGGTGGTCGTCGGGGCCGCGGAGCAGTACGAAGCGCGCTGCCGCGACTGCCACGAGGCGGGCGTGGACGCCGCGGTCGTCGCGGCGTAGCGGCTCAAGCGACGGGCGGCGGGACGCCCTCGGCGCTAGCGGCCAGCACCGGGTCCCACTCGCAGACGGCGCACCCGTGGCGAACGGCGGAACGGGCGAACTCGAGTGCGGCCTCGTGCGGCTTCTCCTCGCTCACGACGTCGTCCCAGTCGAGCAGGTACTCCCCGAGCGTGTCGTCCCAGCGCGCCGCGGCCGGTGACAGCTGCGCATGCGAGAACCCCACCGGCGCCGGGTGCGCGTACGCGTAGAACGCGGCCTTCGGGTAGCGCGGGTCGCCCGGCCACCAGCCGACCGCGATCTCCTGGGCGTCCATGGCGTTGCGCGTGATGAAGTCGTCGGCGGGAGGCTCCGCCGGCCGGCCCGAGTAGAGGCTCACCGCGATGTCGAACGAGCCCCACCACGCGTTGACCGGCGTGGAGCGGCCTCGGTACGGCGCGCGGAGCGCGCCGAGGACGAACGCGGCGCGGGTCGCGGCGATGAAGTACGCAGCGACGTGATCAGGGTTGTAGGTCGCATGCTCGTCGTCCTCGTCGAGCGGCGTCTTCCACGGCGTCTCAGACGGCTTCGGGTCGATCTCGACCGGGCCGCCGAGCTTCCGCGTCGCGGCGAGCACGGCCCGCGTGACCTCCCCGACGGAGCGGTCGGGCATGAGCGGGACACGTTCGACGCCTCCGCCGGTGTGCTCGACGAGCACCTCGTGCGCGCGCAGGTCCATCGCGACGACCAACGCCCCCGACCCGTCGGGCGCCGGCAGCGGAAGCGTCTCCCAACCGCGCGCGGTGAGTCGGAGTGCCGCGGCCTGGAACTGCGGCTCGGGCGGCGCGAGGACGACGGCGAGCTTGCCGAGGACCTGCGAGTGCCCGTGGATCGTGTCGCAGGTCGCGCTCCACTCCTCGTACGGCAAGGACGGCCAGCCCGAGGGCATGCCGCCACGCTACCGATACGCTCAGGTCGTGGACGGCGTCCAGGAGCCGGTGACGTCCGGAGAGCCTCCTCGCGATCCGGAGGAGCTCGAGGCGGCCGGCGCTCCCGCCAATGCCGAGATCTCCGCGGCGACGAGACCCGGCCCGGTCCACCTCACGGTCGCGGACCTCGAGCGCTCGCTCGCGTACTACCGATCCGCCGTCGGGCTCGAAGCACTCGAGCAGGAGAACGGCCGAGCGAGTGTGGGCGCGGGCACCAGCGAGCTGCTCGTGCTCGTGGAGCAACCGGGCGCGCGGCCGGCGCACGGTTACACCGGGCTCTACCACTACGCCCTGCTCGTGCCGGCGCGGCACGACCTGGCGCGCTGGCTCGCGCATGCGGCACGCGACCGCGTCAGCCTCGTCGGCCTCTCCGACCACTTCGTCAGCGAGGCGATCTACCTGAGCGACCCGGACGGGCACGGGATCGAGATCTACTGGGACCGGCCGCGGGACGTCTGGGAAGGGAAGGTCGACGCGCGGATGACGACGCTGCCGCTCGACGTCCAGAGCCTCCTCGGAGAGCTCGACGATCCGGACACCGAGCCGTTCGACGGGCTTCCGGCGGGAACCGTCATGGGACACGTGCACCTCAAGGTCGCCTCGATCCCCGAGACGGTCGCGTTCTATCGCGACGTGCTCGGCTTCGGCCTGATGGCACAGCTCGGGCCGCAGGCCGCGTTCCTGTCCGCCGGCGGCTACCACCACCACGTGGGCACGAACACCTGGGAGAGCGCCGGCGCCCCGCCGCCGCCCGCGGGCACGGCCGCCCTCCGGCACGCAACGATCGTGCTCCCGGACGCCGGTGAGCGCGAGCGTGTCCTCGCTCGCGTCGAGCGGGCGGGAGGGCCCACGCGCGAAGACACGGAAGGTGACGGGACACCGCTCGTCCTCGATCCGTCCGGAAACGCGCTGCGGCTCGTCGTCGCCTGAGCCCCGTGACAGTCGAGCAGGTCACCGGCCCCGTCGCGTACCACGGGGAAGGGCCTGTGTGGTCGGAGCGCTGGGGCGGCCTGCGCTGGGTCGACATGCTCGCCGGGGACGTGCTGTCGCTCGAGGCCGACGGATCCGTGGCACGTCACCACGTCGCGGAGATCGCGGCCGCAGTTCGCCCGCGGCGCGGAGGAGGAGCGGTGATCGGGATCGAGCGCGGCTTCGCGCTCGAGGAGCCGGACGGCTCGATCGTCCGGCTGGACGACCTGTGGGACGACCCGAACCTGCGGATGAACGAAGGCGGGTGCGACGGGGACGGCCGCTTCTACTGCGGTTCGATGGCCCACGACAAGCGACCAGGCGCCGCCGCGCTCTACCGTCTCGACCCCGACGGGTCCGTGCACGTCGTCCTCGAGGGGGTGACGATCTCGAACGGGCTCGACTGGAGCCCGGACGGCGCGCGCGCGTACTACAACGACACCGACACGTACCGAACGGACGTCTTCGAGTACGACTTCGAGGCCGGCCTGACCGGCCGCAGGCCATTCGTGGAGACGCCGGGGCTCCGTCCCGACGGGCTGACCGTGGACGCCGAAGAAGGTGTCTGGGTCGCGTACCCGCACGAGGGCAAGGTGCGCCGCTACAGCTCCGAGGGCGCGCTCGACGCCGTCGTGGAGCTTCCGACCGTGAAAACGACCGCGTGTGCGTTCGGCGGCCCCGGGCTCGACCAGCTCTACGTCACGACCTCTCGCGAGAACGTCGACGGCGACCCGCTCGCCGGGTCGCTCTTCCGCGCAGAGGTTGGAGTCAGCGGCCTTCCCGCCCGCGAGTTCGCAGGCTGATCACGTCCGACCTGCGCTCGCCCCCTGGAGCGGCACCTTGCGGAAGAGCACCCACAGGCCGATGTCGTAGACGCTCTTGAGCGTCCCGGCGACGAGGAAGGGGGCGCCGAGGCCGATCCGCAGCGTCGCGCCCGCGAGGAGCGGCGCGACGGGCCGCGCCATCGTGCGCGCTGCGTTCGTGTAGGCCGCCGCGGCGGTGCGCTCGCTCGGGTCGACGACGGCGACGACGTAGGCCTGGCGGGTCGGCACGTCCATCTGCGAGAGCGCGAAGCGGGCGAGCAGCAGCACGATGGCCGTCGTGAGATCGGGGGCGAAGGCGACTGCCGCGAGCAGGACGTTCGACGGGAGGTGCGTGAAGACCATCGTCCGCAGGAGCCCGATCCGCGCGGCGATGCGGACGGCGGCCTGGAATGAGAAGGCCTGCAGGATCCCGATCGCCGAGAAGAGGACGGCGAGCGTCTCGGTCGAGGCGTCGTACTTCCGCGTGAAGAGGTAGGCGATGAACGTCTGGGGGACGAAGCCTCCGCCGAGGCTGTCGAGCGCGAACAGGCCGCAGAGCCGAGCGACGATCCCGCGCGAGCGGTGAAGCGGCGGGCGCG
Organism: uncultured Actinomycetes bacterium; assembly: GCA_963793035.1. Lineage (GTDB taxonomy): Bacteria > Actinomycetota > Thermoleophilia > Gaiellales > Gaiellaceae > GMQP-bins7. Next base: position 268,384 of record CAWBYI010000007.1, on the reverse strand, counting down.
GCTCAGGCGTCAGCTCATACCCGACCTCGACCCCATCCGAGAGACCTCGAATCACGACGAGCCCGGCGCCGGCGGCGAGCGGGTAGCAGAGCAGCCATTCGGGCGACGACCCGACGATCGCAAGCAGCGCGCCGGCGGAGCCCGCGAGCGTCGCGACCGTGTTGTAGGTGCCGAAGAGGGGCGTCGGATCGCGTCCCTCGGCGGCGTGCGGGAGCATCGCCTGCTCGAGCGAGGTGAAGGGGCCGGACTCGACGACGTCGGTGGAGATCGTCCCGGTCAGCGCGGCGGCGATCAGCGCGGGCAGCCAGCCGGTCAGCGCGAAGACCGTGCCTGCGACGGCCATCGCGACGAGCAGGATCCGGTAGCAGCGGCGGCGGCCGATCCGGTCGCCGTTCCGCGCGAGCAGGATCGAGACCAGGGCGTTGCCGGCGAGAACCGCGGCGAGGATGGCGCCGACGGCGGCATCCGAGTACCCGCGGTCGGCGAGCGTGACGCCGATAAGCACCGAGCCGAGCCCGTACGCGACCGCTCGCACGCCCTGGGCCGCGACGATCCTGCGCGCGTCGCGGCTCAGTCAGCGTCCTCGTAGACCGATGCCCCCGAGCTCTCGGGGCAGAAGACGTACAGGCGGCGAGAAGCAGGCTCCCAGCAAGTCGTGTGCGCACCGCGCTCGGTCTCGGTTGTGCCGAGCTCGGTGAGGAGCTCGGAGTCGAAGGTGCAGACGACGCCGGGGTCGCCGATCGCCACGTGTAGACGTCGCCGCTCCGAGTCGTGCATCACCACATCGGGAACGCCAGGAAGCGGGAGGCTCGCGAGCACGGCACCGCTCGCCGCCTCGAGCACCACCAGGGCTCCACCGTCTGCGGCGCAAAAGAGCCGGCCACGATCGAGCGAGAGCCCGTGGGGTCCTGCGCTCGGGACGGGAAATGCCGCGGCGACCTCCGATCCCTCTGCGTCGATGACGGCGATCTCGGCCGGCTCTCGGATGTTCGCGTAGATGCGGTCGCGCTCAGGGTCGTAGAGGGCCCAGCGCGGCCGCCCGCGTAGCTCGAGCTCGGCGCTGACATGCATGTGACCCAGGTCGACGACCGAGACCGTGCATCCCTCCCCGAGCGGTTCGCCGAGATTGAAGGCATAGAGGCGCCGCCGTCGGCGGTCGTATGCAAGGCCGTTCGGGTGCGGCCCGACCCCGACCTGGCCGAGCAACTCCTCGTCCGAGCAGCGAAAGACGCTGACCCGCGACGCGCCCCGATCGCTCGTGAAGAGAAGGTCGTGCTCCGCGTCGACGAGGACACCGGCGACGCCCGGGAGATCGTCGAGAGAACGCCGGTGCGTCTGTGTCCTGCAGTCGAGCACCTCCACGCGGTTCGCTCCCGTGTGGGCGACGTACATGAGCGAGCTCGCGACATGGACGTCCGCGTGATCGAATCCCGGCTTCGCGCCGCGCGGGATCGGGACGAAGCCGGTGCGAACGAGACTCATGTCGTTGCGACAGCCCCGACCTCCGCCTTGCACCAGGCATAGAGCGCGTCGTAGACGGGCAGGCTGAGCTCGAGTTGGCGGTGGTCGCCGAGCTCGAGCAGGTGGAATCCCTCGGCGACTGCGAGCAGCCCGCGGGACTGAGGAGTGGCGTCGCGATCCGAAGGGACGTCGGCGCCGTGGACGATCCTGGCGAGCAGCCTGACTGCCGGGTCGTCGATCTCGTATTCATCGACCAGGACTTCGAACGAGCAGAGCCCGTCGCGGTGCGTGAACTCGGCATCCGGTGCGTCATACGAGCGTGCGCTCTCGCGCTCTGCAACCGCGAGCACTTCGTCGGCTGCCACGTAGAGGAATTCCGCCTCCGGATCGATGAAGTTCTTGATCAGCCACGGACAGGCGATCCGATCGGTTTTCGGATGCTCACGGGTTACCCACTTCATTTGAACCTCCCAGATGTCAGGCGGGCTCCCGGCCGAGCAGGAGCGCACGCCTCTTGAACTCGTAGAGACCGTCGAAGAGCGGCGCCGTCAGCACGAGGAGCTCTTCGTCGTCTGCGACGAGAGAAAGGCCGCGGAGGATCACGTCGAGCCCACGGGCCTCGGGCGCGTCGTAGCGGTCGTCTTCCAGGTCTGCCTCGTGGACGATTCGAGCCACGTCCCATAGCACCGGATCGTCCAGCTCGTAACGCTTGAGGAACGTCTCGAACGTGCAGTCGCCGCCATGGTGGGAGAGCTCGACGCCACGCATGTCGAAGGGCGTTGCGTCGTCCGGCAGGTCGTCGGGGTCCTCGAGGAAGACGAACGTCGCCTCCGCGTCGACGAAGCGGCGGATCAGCCAGGCGCAGGCAGCGCGGTCGACGTGGCAGTTCGCTCGCGTCGCCCACCTCATGACGAAACCTCCACGAGCGAAGCGAGCTCTTCGACCGCATGCCGTGCCTGCTCTCGCTCCGGTGGTGGAAAGAAGTCGCGGGCGTTGATCGCCTGCAGCGTTCGGCGCAGGCGTGCGAGCGTGCGTCGTCGGGTGACGTCGGTTCCATCCACGAGCGTCCGCGGCAGCCTCGGCGACGACGCCGTACTCGTCGGCGATCGAGTTCGCCATTCTTTGCGCGAGCTCTCGCTCGTGCGAGAGGGAGCCGGGAGTCGCGTACCAGATAGAGGCCTCACCGCCCGCCTCGAGGACCTCGTCCGCGAGCCACTCGAACCGTTCCTGCGTTCGGCTGTCGCGGGGCAACGCGACGAGCCCGTCGAGGACCTGCGCCGCACCGAGCTTCCGCAGCCTTCGCCACAGAGCGATCCGTGGCGTCGAAGGCTCGCGGGGAAGCCGGTAGGCGAGAAGCACCCACTCGATGCGCTTCGCCATGCTGTCATCGTATCGCAACCGTGGTTACAGTGTAACTACGGTTGCCGCACACGCACCGTCGCGCTCCGAGTAGCCTCGCGGCGTGACGGCGATGGACGCCCTCCGAGAGCGGGCCGAGCACCTCGTACGCAAGCAGGTGCAGCTCGGCGACCTCGCGCTCGCCTTCGACGAGGCTGTCGCCTCCACGGCCGACGTCCACGTCGAGGGTCGCAACTTCTATCCGCCGATCCTCGCGGACATCGCTGCCGCCACCTCCTCCGTCCACATCAACCAGTTCGGCTTCCGTCCCGGCGTGGTCGGCGAGCAATTCGCCGAGGCGCTGCTCGCCAAGGCCGCCGATGGCGTCGCCGTTCGCGTGGTCGTGGACAAGCAGGGCTCGGACCCCGACGGCTCGAGCCGTGCCTTCTACGAGCGGCTCCTGGCCGGCGGCGTCGAGGTCAGGGTGGTGCGGGCGACGGAGCTCCGGGCGCCGTCACAGCCCGCGGCTGCGGGCGACGAGGAGCAGTGGAACCTCCGTACGCTCGGCCACATCGACCACCGCAAGGTCTTCGTCGTGGACGGGCGGACCGGGTGGGTCGGCGGAGCGGGGATCGAGGATCACTTCAACGACGGCCGCTTCCACGACCTGTTCATGCGGGTGACGGGGCCTGTCGTGTCACAGCTGCAGCTCGTCTTCGTCGCGACGTTCCGCTGGCTCGGCGGGGAGATCCCGCTCGAGCACCTCGACGCCCTCTTCCCGGATCACGACGACAGCCGGAGGTGTCCCGGCCACGGTCCTGCACAACGCGCCCGGCAGGTATCGGCCGATCACGACAGCGATCGCCGAGCTCCTCGAAGGTGCGAGCGAGACGCTCGACGTGGTGAATCCCTTACGTCACGGACCGGAAGATGATCCGGCGGATCGAACGCGCGGCCCGCCGGGGCGTGACCGTCCGGCTCTTCGTTCCCGCTGACGCGAACAACTGGGCCTGCGCGGCAGCGCAGCATCACCACCACGAGTCGCTGCTCGACGCAGGCGTCCGCATCCTCGAGTACCCGACGATGCTGCACGCGAAGGCCTTCGTGCGAGACGGCGAGGATGTCCTCGCCGGCACGTGCAACCTCGAGGCGTGGAGCCTCAAGCGGTTCTTCGAGATCGACCTGCTCGTGCGCTCGCCCGCGCTTGCGGCCCAGTTCGACGAGCGTTTTTCGGCACCGGCGGAGGTCGTGTCGAGGCCCGGGCGAGCGCCCGAAGGCGCCCGCGAGCGGCTCAAGGCCGCGGCCTTCGCGGCCCTGTCTCCGTTCCTCTAGGGAACGCTCCGCGGGTAGACCGCGCTATCACTTGGCAGCCGTGCGGGGACGAGGCAGAGACGTGCTGGTCGCAGCGCTGGTGCTCGCAGGCATCGGCGGCTTCTGGTGCGCAATCCTCGTCGCCGCGGCGCTCGAGCCCGGCTACCGGCAGCGGCGTGACTACGTGAGCGTGCTCGCCGCGCACGGCGCCGAGCACCCGGGGCTCGCGATCCTCGCGATCGTGGCGGCGGCCGGAGCGATGCTTTTCGCGTCCCTTCTCCTCTGGCAGGTCTCGCGCATGGCCGGGCTCGCTCTCGCGCTCGCCGGAGTCGGCTTCGTCGTCGTCGCGTTCACGCGCCTCGACTGCCCGAACGGTGCGGCTGCGTGCGGGCTCGGGGGCCGCTTCGAGATCTCGGGCTCGACCGAGATCGGCCACTGGACCGCGACGACGGTCTCCACCGTCCTCGTGATCGTCGGTATCGCGCTGACGGGGCTGGCGCTCCTGATCCGGCGGCGGCATCGGGCCGCAGGCGCCGTCACGCTCGCAGCCGGCGGTCGTCACCGCCGGCGCGTTCCTCGCCACGGGCGGCGACATGCCCGGGCATCCGCGAGCGCTTCGGCATCGCCGTCGCCACCGGCTGGCTCGCAGCGGTCGCGGTCGCGACGCTCGTGCGGTCTCGGAGGAGCTAACGCTGTGTGCTCGCCCCACCGCACGGTTGCGGCGGGCTCCCGCGCAGGCCGGCTCAGCCCTCCTTGCTCACCTCCTTCGGCGGTTGCTTCTCGACGGCGACCTCCGTCAGGTAAACGTCCACGTCCGTCCTGATGAGCTCTTCGACGCGAGCGGCGAACGCGGCGTACGTCTCGCTGTGCGAGCTCGACGCCGCGTAGGGACCGGCTTGCTCCAGGAACAACCAGCCCTCGGTCTTGAGGCGCTCGAGGGTTCCGCGGTAGCTGCGCCATCGCTGCCCGAACTGAAAGAAGCCCTCCACCGCAGCGCAGACCGCCACCAGCAGGCTCACGCACAGCGCGACGACTTTCACGACGTCGTCCAGCGAGCCGCCATACACGGTCAGGCTCAAGAGCGTCGGCACCGTCACTGCGCCGACCACGGTGACGAGGCGCAGCCGGTAGTAGAGGCGCTGCGCCTTCGCCGCGCGGGCCTCCATCCACGCCACTTGCTCGAGCCACCGTGACGTGAAGAAGTCTCGCTGTCGGTCGTCGAGGTCCGTGTGCGCAACGAGCCGCTCGAAGGTCGCTCGCATCTCGGCGATGTGGGGGTCTGACACCGTCATCCCTCCTCTCCCAGATAGTCGTCGAGCATCGTGGCGAGCGTATGCGGGTCGCTCGCATGGACCGTGTGTATGAGCCCCGACGCCACCAGTTCTCGCGCGCGCGGGTCCACGATGGGGTCATCCCTGGCGGCGGCCGCGATCTCGTCGGCTGTCCGACCACTCCCGCGGATTACGACCACCGCGCGACCGGCGTCGATGCTGTGTGCGACGTCGATCCATGCGGTCTCGCCTCCGTTGACGAGAACCGTCACCGAACCGCTGCCCGCCGCCAGGGCGCTCGCAACTCGCGCGACCCATGGCGCCTCGTCGCCCCATTCGGCACCCGGGACGAGCACGAAGTGCGTGTGGTTGGGCTCGAGCGCTACCGCGTCATCGGACACCTGGTCGCCATAGACCGCGAGCTCGTCCACCACCACGCCGACAAGTGGGAACGTGTGCGACCCGATCGCGCGTGCAGCGCCCATCAGGTGCATCACTCCTTCGTCGGTGCCGCCGTCCACGACTGCCGCGCCCGTCCTCTCGACCACCGGTGCGAGGGCGGCTTCGAACAGGGCACTGAGACCCGGGCCTTCGTCCGGCATCCCGGAAGCGCCCCCGACCACGACGAGCACGGGGCGCGCCGACAGCCCGAGCAGTTCGGGGATCTCGTTCACCTCCCCGAGCCCAGGAGGCCTGACGGCGTGAGCGATCCTGCCGTCACCGAGATCGAGTGGGAAGGGCTCCACTCGGCTGATCCTTACGCCGAGCGGGTGCACCGGCAACCTCGTCAACGCTCGTGCAGGAAGAGCGCACGTTCGTCTGGTGTGAGCATGCGCGTTGCCAGCCGCTCGGCAGTGTCGAGGACGTCGCTCGTGGAGCCGCAGAAGTCACATCTCCAAACGCGGGATCCCTTGGTTCCAGTCGCGATCACCTCGGTCCCATCGGCCGAGAAGGCCACGGCGACGACAGGCCCTCCCGGTCGGCCGATCGCGACGGCCTTTCCGCCCTCGTCGAGTCGCCACACACGGACCGTTCCATCGGATCCGCCGCCGCTGACGACTTCCGTGCCGTCGGGGCTGAACGCTGCTGCGTTCACCGCTCCGAGATGCCCACGAAGAACGACGGGCTGCGTCGCTTTGCCGAGCTCCCAGATCCGAGCAGCCCCGTCCCTGCAGGCCGCGACGAGTCGTCCGCCGTCGGAGCTGAACGCGAGAGCGCTGATGGCCCCGAGCACGTGGAACGCGTGAATGGGGTCCGATCCCTCGGCGAGATCCCAGACGAAGATCGTGCTGTCCTTCCCGTCGTACGCCGCAGCCGCGACGGTGTCGCTGTCGGGCGAGAACGCAATGGCCGTGTACTGCAAGAGATCCGGCGGCCCCAATGTCTCAGGCCGTGTTCCGGGCCACGGCGCGATCTGGAACGTGCCTCCTGCAAACGCAATCCACCGCCCGTCCCCGCTGAGCAGCACCTCGTTGACCCGCCGCTCGGATGCGATCGTCCGAGCACGTGGGCTCCGGTCGAGATCCCAGAGCTGAACGAGGTTCGACGTGATGGGATCGACGGGGGCAACGGCTCGACGCCCGTCGCGGCTGACCGAGAGGTGCGTCGGCTGGCGAACACCCTGCACGGGGAGCGGGTCCCGGATCGGCCGTGATCCACGCTCTCGTCGCGTCCCGCCGATCGAACGCGATCAGGCGCCCGTCGAACGTGAGCTCGAAGCGGGTCGCGAGGCGGGCGATTCCCGAGACCGAGGGTGGCCGGCTCACGTCCCATTCCCACACCCGGACCACACCGTCGTCGCCCCCGCTCACGATCCGCCTTCCGTCGGGGCTGAACTCGACTGCGGTCACGGGACCCTGCGACCCCGCGAGAACGATCGGCGGTCCGCCCCGGGCCAGATCCCATACGCGCACGGCATGCGCAAAGTCGCCGACCGCGATGTACCGTCCGTCGCGACTCGCGGCAATGGTCCGGACCACGCTCCCGGTGCGAAGCACACGTCGCGAAGGCGCCCGATTGCGGGTCCACACCGTGACCGTGCGCCCGCTCGCACCGGCGATCGTGCTTCCGTCAGCACTCGCCGCGAGCGCATCCACGCCACGAACCGGCAGCCTGACGGTGTCCGTATCCGCAGGCGTCGCGACTGTGACGCCTGCCTCGTCGGCCCGTGCCACCTTGCGGGGATTCGAGTGAACGCCGCGGCGAGGATCGGCGCGGCTCGACCCGAGGACCTGCGGTTTCGCGCGGGCTCTCCAGCGCCAGCGCAGCACCTGGCCGTCACTCTCCACGAGCGCGATCGTGTCCGCGCTCGCGAATGCCAAAGCGGCCGGTTTGAAGCTCTTGGCACCGAACAGGACGTCGACAAGCTGGTCTGGGCCCGGCGCGGACGTCGCACCGAGGCAGAACGTGGACGTGACCGGCTTGCTCGGTCTCCGCCAGTCCCAGAGTTGAATCCATCCCTGCTCGTTGACCGCGCTGATGAAGCGGCCGTCCTCGCTGAACGCGACCTCGACTGCTCCCGATCCACCGGTCGACTGGGAGCAAACGTCCTCCGCCGAAGGAGTCGGCATCGGCAACACGGTCGCGCGCGCGCCTTCTCGAGCAGTAGAGCTCACGATCGCGACGGATCCATTCTGCAAGGCCGCTGCGATCAGCTTCCCGTCCGGGCTGAACGACACGTCGTTGATGAGCCCCCCGATCCGCTGCGTCTCGACGGGGACCTGAGCTCGCACTCGACTGGCGAAGACCGCTCGCCGGAGTGCGTTGTCCGCTTCCGCCGTGGGTCGCGCCTTCACCGCCTCGCGGGCGAGCAACAAGCTTCGCTCGGGATCTACCGAGAGCTGCGACGTCGCGGAGAGCGCCAGTTCCCGGGAACGTGCGATCGCGGCCTGATTCCGCGCATCGTTGCGCTGGACGAGCGCGAGAACGCCGAGCGCCACCGAAACCGCGAGCGCCACGCCGACAGCCCCGACGACGATCTGGAGCCGACGCTTCTCCCAAGCCCGACTCGAGATCAAGAACTCGGTCTGCAGCTGCGTTGGGCGTGGCTCCGTCCGATCGGCCTGACGTGCCAGCCACGCCTCGGCCGCATCGAGGTCTCGACCTCGCGCGAGCATGCTCCGGTCGCGACCCTGTGCGTCCCAGCGCAGGGACTCCAGCAACCAGTGGCGGTGCTGCCTCACCCAGTCGAGATCCGTTCCGAGCGCAGCGTCGAGCTCGGCCAAGGCCTGATCGAAGTCGTCGTCGGCTCGCATGAAGATGTACTGGCGCGACGCGAGCTCCTCGGGCGCCGTGTCGACATCGCGAATCACGAGGGGTACGAGGCGCTTCCCTAGCGCCACGGCCTGCGCCAGCTCCCAGAGGCAGTACTCGGACTTGACGGAATCCGGGCTGAGCGCGAAGACGAACGTGTGCGCGGCCCGGATTCCGGCCGTGAGCTCGTCCCTCCACTCCGAAGCAGGGGGAATGTCGTCCGTGTCGACCCACACCGTCCACTCGGCCGCCTCGAGTGCCTTCGCGAGTCGGAGCACGAACTCCTGATCTCGCCTCGAGTACGAGAGAAAGACATCCGGGTCTTCCCTCACGAGAGGCGTCGGCTCGAGACTTACGTCGCTCACCGCGGCCACGTCTCCGCTCCGGCGTGCTCCGGCAGGATCATGCGTTGGCTATCGCGGAGACGGGCCGCGCTCTCGATCCACCGCCGGGCAAGCCGGCTGCAACCGCGACCCGAGTGGCCGCGATTCGCTCACCCACCTCCGAAAACACTGAGGAAGCACGGTTTCTGCGTGCGGTCCAGGGCTTGTTGGACCTTGAGCGAGCTCAGGATGATGCGCCTCGCCTTCGCTCTCTCGTTCCGATGCAGGGCGAGGGCGCCGTTGCGCCAGATCCGAAGATAGGCGATCTGTTGATTCGCGACGGTGCGCACGCACGGCGCCTCGGTGCCGTCCAGCGCTCCTCTGATCTGCGCGATGTGCCGATCGGCCGTCGTCGCGAGCTTGAGGCTGGCCCTCGTCGTGCACGGCGTGTTCCTCGTCGGACTTGCCGCGAGACACTTGTTCAGCACCTTCTGCTGCTTCACGAATTCGAGCTGCGTCTTCAGGATCACGGCCGCAGTTCTTTGACTGTCCGCAAATGCAGCCGGCGCGATGCCGAGAAGGAGCGCCGAGACGAGAGCTACGAGGAACAAGCTCTTCTCCCTACGGCGCGTCTTCCCGTCGCAGGCAGGTCCCGAGGACTGCGAGAAACTGTGCGGCAGCGTAGGTCCCCCTTTCCGCCGCAGCCCGGTGAGGCTCACATTGACACTCGCTGTGGCGAGCGTCAATAGCCGCGTTTCCCGGCGGTCCCGTCCTCGTTTCGAGCATCGAGCGGCGTAAGCGACCAGGCCTCGTGATCCGGTGCCGGGGAGCAGGCGTCGAGAACGGTCGCGAGTCCACCGCATTGCAATAGGCGGTGAATCGCGCCATGCTGGAGACGAACAGGGGGATCAGTTGGGAATTCGTCCGGCTTGGGTGGCGCTGCGGCTGGGCCTTTTCGCAGGTGGCATCTTGCTCTGCGCTTCCGGGGCCTCGGCGGCGGGGAGCCCTTCGGTCCTCTCGTCCATCGCGTCATACGTCCCCGCCGTCGTCGAGACGGGTCGGGCGTTACCGTCGCTACAGGCAAGCGCGGCCACGGACCAGCGACGTCCTACGTCGTCGACGATCGTGCTCCGTGCGACCGATATGACGTACACGGACACCGTCGGCGACGCACAGGGCGGCGCCGACATCAGTCGAGTCGTGTGGGCCAACGACGCGAACGGAAACGTCGCCGTCGGGGTCTTCTACGCGAACCGCACCTGCACGACTACGGGCGATCTCGTCCTCATCGCCCTGGACGTCGACCAGAATCCGGGAAGCGGGTACCCGCCTCTCGGCTACGAGTACCTGCTGTACGCCGACGGGTTCACGGGCACCCGCGGGGCGCAACGGTGGGGCGGGTCGACGTTCGCGCCCGTCGGGCTCGCGTCGTTCCAGGCCTACTGCGACTCGCGCGGATTCGACTTCTGGTACGTGAACCGAGCGGACATCGGCGTCGGCGCCGGCTTGAACTTCCTGGCCGCCACGTACACGGACCGCACGGCGACCCAGGTCAGCGACGTCGTGCCGAGCAGCCTGCCACCGCTCCTGAACTATCAACTCAGCCAGTCTGGTACTCCGACTCCTCCTCCTCCTCCGCCCGGCCCGCAGCCACCGGGCCCACAGCCGCCCGTGCCGCAGCCTCAACCGAAGTCGTACAACGACGCGCCCAGCCTCCCGGCACGGATCGCCTTCGCCGGGGACTCCATCAAGCACGTACGTCTCGGCCAGAACCTCTACGACACGATGAAGAAGCTCGGTCTTCCGCGCGTCGTGCAGGTCGCGTGCTGGTCGGCAGCCGACTGGCCCACTGTGCTCACGAGCGCGGGAATCGACGTGCGCCCGGCCTTGGTGAGCGCCTTCTGGCTCCCGCGGCAAGCTCGGTGGATCCACGTCGCGCCGAAGCGATGTGGCGACGTACAGGGGCTGCTCAAGACGCGGGCGTCGAGTGGACAGAGGGCCTACGCCCTGGCCGCGGTCATGCACGAGCGTGTGCACGCCGAGGGATTCCGGAACGAAGCGCACACGAATTGCCTCGCCGTGCAGCTCGTCTACGAGTTCGCACGCGAGCTGAACTTCGGTCACGCACAGGCGTTTCGGCTCGAGCAACTCGCGGTACGCAAGACCCGAGCGGTCGCTCCCAGCGGCTACTGGAACGATCGTCGATGCCGTGATGGCGGATTGTGGGATCTCTACCCCACGCTCCGCAATCTCAGATATTGACGCCGACGTCTCGAGTCCCGCGGACCCCCCGTCGCTAGGTCGTCGCTACTCGATCAGCGTGAGCAGCTTGAACATCGGGAGGTACATCGCGATCACGATGACCCCGACCATGATTCCGACGCCGATCATCATCAGCGGCTCGATGATCGAGGTGAGCGCCTGGATGGACGCGTCGACCTCGTCCTCGTAGAAGTCGGCGACCTTTCCGAGCATCTTCTCGAGCTCTCCCGACTCCTCACCGATCTTCACCATCTGCGAGACCATCGGCGGGAAGATCCCGCTCTCGACCAGCGGCTGCGCGATCGTCGCGCCTTCCTGGACGCGCATCCGGAGCCTCGCCGTCTCGTTCTCGACGACCCAGTTCCCGGAGGTCTGCGCGGTGATCTCGAGCGCCTTGACGATGTCCACGCCCGCCGCGATCAGCGTCGAGAGCGTGCGCGACCAGCGCGCCATCGCGACCTTGCGGACGACCTGGCCGATCGAGACGGGCAGGCGGAGCTTGAAGCGATCCCACACCTGGCGACCGGTCTCGGTCCTCTTCCAGCGCCTGAAGCCGTAGATCAAGGCTCCGATCAGCGGGAAGATGATGTACCAGTAGCTGCGCAGGCCGTCCGACGCCTTGACCACGTACTGCGTGAGCACCGGAAGGTCGCCGCCCAGCGTGTCGAAGACCTTCGTGAAGACCGGGACGAGGAACATGAGCATCCCGGCGAGGACGAGGGTCGCGAAGGACAGGACGACGACCGGGTAGATCATCGCCCCCTTCACGCGGCGCTTGATCTTCTGCTCCTTCTCGATCTGCGTCGCGACGCGGTCGAGGACCGTGTCCAGGACGCCTGCAGCCTCGCCGGCCTCGACCATCGAGATGTAGAGGCGGTTGAACGTGTCGGGATGCTGGGCCATCGCCTCGGACAGGAAGGCGCCGGACTCGACGCGCTCGCGTACGTCGGCGATGACGACCCCGAGGGCCGGATCGTCCGTCTGCTGCTCGAGCACGACGAGCGCCGTGACGACGGACAGGCCCGCCTCGATCATCGTCGCGAACTGGCGCGAGAAGATCTGGAGCGACTTCGGCTTGACCTTCTTGCGGCGACCCATGAACCCGCGCCGCGAGTCCGCCTGCGCGGGGGCCTTCAGCTCCTGGAGGAAGTCCGCGAGGAGCCCGCTGCCGCGGAGCGCGTCGCGCGCAGAGGAGAGGTCGGTCGCGGAGATCTCGCCGCTCTGCTCGACGCCCTGGGCGTTGATCGCGTTGTAAGCGAAGGTCGGCATGCTGGGGCTGACGCGTCTTCGGCTAGTTCGAGGCCTGGGTGGTGAACTGCTGCACCTGCTCGGGCTGGCCGCCCGTGTAGAGCAGCCGGAGCGTGTAGCGGGCGCCCGTCGCCGTGTTCACGAGGGTCAGCGACTGGCCCATCTTCAGGGTGATCGCCCCACCGCCGGTGAACGCGCCGCCGACGACCCCGATCTGGGCCGCCTTCTCCTTCAGGCTGAGGAGGACGAAGGTCGGATCCGTCTTCGGGAACTTCTTCTTGACGGCGACGGACTCGTCGCTGCCGTTGACCCAGATCGTGGCGGTCGTGAGCTGCGACGGGCCTGCCACGGTTCCGGGCGTTCCGCCGGACACGATCGGGCCGCCGCCGGTGCCGTTGCTTGCCTTCGGGCCGCCGGCCGCTCCGCCGCCACCGCCCGAGACCTTGACGCCCACGGGCTCGCCGTCCTGCGAGCCGGCGGCGCCCGTGTCCTTCACGAGCTGGACGAACGGATCGCGGTTCCGGAACAGGCTGAACGACGCGAGCTGGCCCTCGCCCGGCTCGACCGTGACGCCGGGAACGATCTTCACGCCGGCGAGGACGGCCCCGCTTCCGGACACGTTGACCGAGCCACCGGTCGTGCCGGGCGTGCCGGTCGTCCCCGAGGTCGGGAGGGCGTCCGTCGTCGTCGGGGGCGCCGTCTCCGACCCGCCGCCGAGAAGCTTCGGCAGCTGGATCGCGAGCAGAAGGGCGAGCACGACGGCACCGCCGATGACGAAGTAGAGCTGCTTCTTGCTGGTGCCCTGCGTTTTCGTGTTCGCGGCCATTACGGAGTCGCTCCTGCTGCGGAGGTACCGTCAGAAGACGGGGTCGTGGTCTCTTCGCCGGTCGTATCCGACGGGAAGGCCGGTACGCCGGGCGTGAAGCCGAAGGCATTCAGGAGGATCCCGGCGCGGACGACGGGGAACCCCAGCTTCTCGCCTTCGGGCCTGGACAGCCGAACCTCGGTCACGGAGTAGAGGCGACCGTCGACGACCAGCCGGCCCTTCTTCACACCGACGAGCTTCCTGAGGTCGCCGAGGAAGCGCGAGACCTTTCCGAACCGGCCCTGCACCGTCACCGTGACGGGCTGCGCGTAGTAGCCCTGGACGGGGATCTGGGCAGTCGGCAGGAAGCCCTCGAGCGTGAGGCCATGCCGGGCGGCGAGGCGATCGACGTCGAGCATCGCCGCGGCCACGTTGGTGCCCTCCGGCAGCGCCTTCGCAAGACGGAAGACGTCGCTCGTCCGGACGGTCACGGCCGCCGACGGGCTCGCCAGCTCGGCCTTCTTCTGGGTGAGCTCGGCCTGCGCGGCGGCGAGGTCGCTCTCGAGCCGCGCCGCCTCGCTCCGCTTCGGGGAGACGACGAGGAACCAGAGCGCGAGGAGGACGAGCACGGCGGCTGCCCCGCCCAGGGCGATGGCAGTCCTGTTGCTCACGTTGGCCCTCACTGGACACCTCCTGGCGTCGCCAGCGCGGCGACGATCGTGAACTCGATGATCCGCTTCTTGCCGATCGCTCCGGGGGTCGCGCTCTGCAGCTCGGCGTTCGTGAGGCTCGGCACGGCCTGGAGGCGGGCGAGCGTCCGCGCGATGTCCGCGTAGTTGAGCGCGTAGCCGGTCACGGTCACGCCCGTCGGCGTCGTCGTCGGAGCCGGCGGGGGAGCCGGTGGAGGCGTGCTCTCCGTCGAGCCCGTGTCGCTCGTGGTGGTGGTGGTCGGGGCCACGGGCGTCGTCGGCTGAGGTGCAGTCGCGGTCAGCTCGGTCAGCGAGACACCGCTCGGAAGGACGCGGGACACGTCGCCGAGCACCCGCTCCCACGTGAGGCGGGTGCCGAGGATCTGCGCGACCGCGGTCGCGCGGGAGGCCTGGTCGGCGGCAAGCGCCGGGTCGATGGTCGGCTTGCTCGGCTCGGGTAGCGCGTCGATCTGCGCCTTGACCACGTCGAGCTCGGCCTGCCGGTCGCCTGCCGTGCCGCTCGCCTGCATGAACAGGAACGCGACCGCCACCAGCGGGATGGCGGCGGCAAGCGGCGCCGCGACCGCGAGCAGCCTCGGAGGCTTCGTGGTCTGGCGGGCTTCCTTCGGGAGCAGGTTGACCGACCGGCCCGGCTCGTCCTCGATGGCGAGCCCGATGGGCACCGCGAGGGAGCCGATGGTCGCGTCGAGCGCGGGCGGGATGTCGACCTGCACGTCGACCCGGGCGAGCGGATCGCCGACGCTGACGCTCACACCGATCATCTGGTTGAGCGCGTCCGCGAGACCCTCGAGCTGGGCGGTCCCGCCCGTGATGACGATCTCGCGGATGCCCAGAGACTCGGGCTGGGTCTGGTAGAACTGGAGCGAGCTCACGAGCTCCCGGGCGAACGGCGTCAGCCTCGTCCGGACGGCGTCGAGAGCACGGCTCCGCGTGTCCGCGTCGAGCGAGTCGAGATGGCGGCCCGGGCCGTCGAGCGAAAGGTGGGTCAGGATCGTCGCCGCCTCCATGTGCGGCACCTCGAGCTCGTCGGCGATCGCGTTCTGGAGAGCGCCGCCGCCCCAGTCGAAGACGCGGGTGAACTCGCAGATCCCGCCGCCCGCGACGAGGAGCGTGGACGACTCGTGGCCGATCGCGACGACGACGGTCGCGCTGTCCTCGGTCCGGCTGCGTGCGCCGAACGGCGGAACGAAGGCGCGCAGGAGGCCGAAGGACTCGAGGTCGATGCCGGCGAGCCTGATCCCGGCCTCGCGGCACGCCTCGATGTACGGCTCGACCTGGTCACGCGGCGCCACGACGAGGAGCACCCGGCGCGAAACTTCACCGCTCTCGGTGTACCGCTCCTCGACGACCCGGTAGTCGAGCACGGACTCGTGC
Organism: uncultured Actinomycetes bacterium; assembly: GCA_963793035.1. Lineage (GTDB taxonomy): Bacteria > Actinomycetota > Thermoleophilia > Gaiellales > Gaiellaceae > GMQP-bins7. Next base: position 253,029 of record CAWBYI010000007.1, on the reverse strand, counting down.
GCGGCGACCGGGAGCACCTCGTGCGCCTTGAACCGGACGGCGTTGTCGAATCTCTCGTCGTCCTCGACACCGGCGATGTCGAACGTCCTGACGCCAACGCGGCTGGACGAGAGCCCGAGGCGGACGTTCTTCGTCGGCAGGCGGCTCTCCTTGAAGAAGGCCTTCAGGGCATGGACGAGCGCCTCGTGGTCGCGGAGCTCGCCGCCCACGACGACGCCTTCCTCGAGCGAGCGGCGCGCGACGTCGACCAGAGTCTGGTCCTCGCCGTTGCCGACGACGACCGCTGCGGCGATCTGGGAGGCGCCGACCTTGAGGCCGACGACCTTCTTGCCTCTCGAGCTGCCGCCGTTCTTCTTCTTGAGCGGCACCGGCGCGGCGACGACCTCGTCGCCGGCGGAGTCGATCTCGTAATCCTCTGCGTCGTCCGCGCCATGCCAGTCGTCGAGCGTCGGCTCGGCCTCGGGCTCGTGCTCGGCCTCCGGCGCGCTCTCGTCCTCGAACGAGTCGGCCTCGTCGACGACGACCTGCTCGTCCTCGGAGGCGTCGACCTCGGTCTCCTCGGACGCGTCGACCTCGGTCTCGACAGGCTCGGGCTCGCTGGTCACGGAGGCGTCCTCGGCGGGCTCGTCCTCCGAGCTGTCCGCGACGACCTCGTGCGCAGGCTCTTCGGCGGAGTCTTCGTCGGCGGGCTCGGCCGGCGCCTCGTCGGCAGCCTGGCTCTCGTCCTCGCCGTAGACGTACGTGTTCGACTCGTCGGGCTCGGTCTCGGTGACCGGCTCCTCGGCCGGCTCCTCGACGTCCTCGGAGACCTCGGAACCCCAGTACGTCACGTTCTCGAAGGAGTCGTCCTCGAGGGGCTCGGCGTCGGCGTCCTCGGCGATGGGCTCCTCGACAGGCTCCGACTTGCGGCGCCGGAAGAGACCGCGCTTCTTCTTCTCCTCGACGGGCTCCTCGAAGACCACCTCGGCCGAAGCTGCGAGCTCCTCGACCGCATGCTCGTCGTCCTCGGAGCTCGTGATGTGCCACGGGCTCTCGTCCGACTCGGTCTCGGGCGCGTCCTCGTGCTCGATCTCGACGACGCTCTCTGCCTCGACCTTCTTGCGGCGTCCGAAGAAGCCGCGCTTCTTCTCGACGACCTGCTCCTCGGCGGGCTCGGCCTCGTACGAGAACTCGGGCTCGGGCTCCGAGACGATGCTCCAGCTCTCAGGCTCCACGACGTCCGTCTCGTCGGCGTCCTCCGCCGCGTCCGGCTGCGCCGACCACTCGACCTCGTCCTCGTCCTCGGCGGCAGCCTCCGCGACGGCCGGCTTGCGGCGGCGGAAGAAGCCCCGGCGCTGCTGCTCGACCGGCTCGGCCTCGACATCGGCCTCCGCCTCGTCGGCCGAGAACACGTCCGCGTCGTCCGCGGAAGCGACGTCCGACTCGTCGGCGACGTCGGTCTGCTCGACTTCGACGAGCTCGACCGGGCTCTCGACCTCGTCGGCCGGCAGCGAGACCTCGGACCCCTCCGAGACCTCGGCGGAGCCCCAGGCGGGCTCGTCCGGAGACGGAAGGTGCGGGTAGGCCGAGCCCTGCACGTCCAGGTACGGGCTCGGAGCGGCCCCGGCGTGCGGGCGGTTGACGAAACGGTCTTCCCAGAAGGACATGGCAGCTAGCTCCCGGCGACCCGCAGCGTCGCGCCAAGATTCGGCGCAGCCGCAGGCTCACCCTCGGTCGGCATGGCAGGAACGGAGATGCCGGCGCGCTCGAGCGCGGCGACGAGCGACTCGGGCCGGCTCGAGCGGCTCAGTGCGTCGGAGACGGTGATGGTCCGCTTCTCGATCAGCTCCGCGAGCGACTGCTCCATCGTCTGCATGCCGCGGCGCGTGCCCGTCTGCATGTACGAGTAGACCTGCTCGATCTTCCCCTGCCGGATCAGGTTCCTGATCGCGTCGTCGAGGAAGAGGATCTCGAGCGCGCAGACGCGGCCGGAGCCGTCCGCGCGAGGAAGAAGCGTCTGCGTGACGACGCCCTGGAGCGAGTTCGCGAGCTGCATGCGTACCTGCGCCTGCTGCTCGCCGGGGAACGCGTCGATGACGCGGTCGATGGTGCTCGGGGCGCTCTGCGTGTGCAGGGTGGCGAAGACGAGGTGGCCGGTCTCGGCCGCGGTCAGCGCGGTCGAGATGGTCTCGAGGTCGCGCATCTCGCCGAGGAGGATCACGTCGGGGTCCTGGCGGAGCGCGCCACGCAGCGCATCGGCGAACCCGGTCGCGTCGCCGCCGATCTCGCGCTGGTTGACGATGCACCGTTTGTGCTGGTGCAGAAACTCGATCGGGTCCTCGATCGTGATGATGTGGTCGCGCCGCGCCTGGTTGATCTCGTCGATGAGCGCGGCGAGCGACGTCGACTTACCGGAGCCGGTCGGGCCCGTGAAGAGAACGAGGCCGCGCGGCTTCGTCGTGAACTCATGGAGCGCGGGCGGGAGGCCGAGGTCCTCGATCGACTTGATCTCGGTCGGGATCATGCGGAAGGCCGCCGCGAGCGCCTCGCGCTGGTAGTAGGCGCCGACGCGAAAACGGCCGAGGCCGCGCACGCCGTACGCGAAGTCGAGCTGCCGGTCGAGCTCGAGACGCTTCTGCTGCTCGGTGGTGGTGATGCGGTAGATCAGCTGCCGCGTCGTCTCGGGATCGAGCATCGCTGCGTCCTCGAGCGGCTCGATGTGACCGTGCACGCGCGCGACCGGCTTCGAGCCGGCGGTGATGTGCAGGTCGGAGGCGCCGGACTCCACGGCGCGCTCGAGAAGAACGTCGATGGAGAGCGGAAGACCTGCCTCACTCTGGGCGTGCTGATCCGGCACGGCGACTGTGGGATTCATCTCCACGACGCCGTCTATCGGCAGAGGGCCGCCGCGGCTTGAGAGGCGACGCTCCTTCTTTTCTTACGCGTGCGCGCGAGGACGCTCGACCCGGTCCGACCGCCGTCCTCCGGGCCGGTCCGAAACGGACTCCCCCAACTTGAGGGACTGAATCACCCAGAGATCACCCTATGTGGGGAGGATCGACCAGGGGCCTCTGCCGATGGTGCGCTCGTGGCACCCCTCTACCCCCTCCGAAGGGAGCGTTCCATGCGGTTCATCGAGAAGGCGCAGCAGCGCCTGCGCGGTGAGGAGTCGGGCTTCACGCTCATCGAGCTCCTCGTCGTCCTCGTCATCATCGGCATCCTGCTCGCGATCGCCGTCCCGTCGTACCTCGGCTTCAAGCAGCGCGCCGAGAACCGGGCGGCCGGCTCCAACGTGCGCGCGGCCCTGCCGGCTGTCGAGGCGTTCTATGCCGACAACAACACGTACGTGGGCATGACGATCGCCGCGCTCAAGTCCATCGACCAGGCGGTCAACCTGAGCGCAGCGCCGAGCGGCCTCGCCGCCAACGCGTACTGCATCCAGTCCGACGCCGACGGCCAGGGCACGGGCACCAACGCCGTGCACCACTTCAGGGGCCCGGGCGTCGACACGGTGCCTGTGGCGGGCGCCTGCTAGTAGTCGCTCTCCAGCACGACACGAGAAAGGGCGCGGGAGACCGCGCCCTTTCTCTTTCCCGGACTTCCATTTCGGGCGCGTCCGTACGGGGTAAAGCGTCCCCCACTCCCTGCCGATAACGAGTGAGCCATGAATACCACCGTCTCCCTGCCGTCGACTCGCTACCTCGCGGTGATCGCCGCCGCGATTCTCCTCGCTGGCTTCTTCCTCGTCGCTCGCCCGCTGCTCGGCGGCGGAAGCGAGACGGCGCCCGCCGTGACGCCGCCCGCGCCGACGACTCCGACGTCGAAGCCGACCACGCATCCGGCGCCGAAGCCGCGGCTGCAGCTCCTGGCCGGCCTCCCGCCGAAGGTCGCGAACAAGCTCCGCCACTCGAAGATCGTCGTGGTCTCGCTCTACCAGGGCAGCGCAATCGGCGATCGCTCGGCCGTCGTCGCAGCAGCCGCCGGCGCCAAGGGCGCACGCGCAGGCTTCCTCCCCGTGAACGTGCTGAACGAGCAGAGCGCCCGCGCGGTGCAGACGTTCGTCGGCGCGACGACCACGCCCACCGTCGTCGTTGTGACGCGGCCCGGCCGCATCGTCACGCGGCTCGAGGGCGCTGCGGCGAGCGATGGACAGCTCGTCGCCCAGGCTGCCCTCAACGCGCGATGAGCCGCAACGCCGGCGCGGCGGCTGCCTCGCCCTCTCCCGAGTCTCCCCGCACCGAGCTCTACGCGTACCAGGTGCGGCGCGAGGGGCGCGTCGTCGCTCGCCTCCGCGCGCTGGGCGCGGCGGACGGGTCGGTGCTCGTCGAGACCGAGGTTCTCCCGGTCAACCGCCCGGTGGGCGAGGACGGCATCGCAAGGCCGTTCGAGTTCCCCGACGCGGACTACGCGCGCCGCTTCGTCGACGAGGCGCTGCTCGCGCTCGAATACCTGAACTGCGAAGTCGTCGAGTAGGCGACTCCCCCTCTCCTCCCCCAGACGCCCCGGCCAGTCACCCACCCGGGGGTTACTGCTCCGCACGGGAGGCGCCGATTCTCCGGCTGTGGTACCGCCATCCACAGAGGGAGACACCGAATGCAACTCGTGACGCAGGCGCAGAAGCGCCTTCGCGGTGAGGAGTCGGGCTTCACGCTCATCGAGCTCCTCGTCGTCCTCGTCATCATCGGCATCCTGCTCGCGATCGCCGTCCCGTCGTACCTCGGCTTCAAGCAGCGCGCCGAGAACCGGGCGGCCGGCTCCAACGTACGCGCAGCCGTGCCGGCAGTCGAGGCGTTCTATGCCGACAACAACACGTACGTGGGCATGACCATCGCCGCGCTCAAGTCCATCGACCAGGCGGTCAACCTGAGCGCAGCGCCGTCGAACCTCAGCGCCACTACCTACTGCATCCAGTCCGACGCCGACGGCCAGGGCTCGGGCACCAACGCAGTGCACCACTTCAACGGTCCGGGCGTCGACACGACGCCACAGCCGAACGCCTGCTAGACGCTCCCGGCAGGATCGACACGAAAAGGGCGCGGGAGACCGCGCCCTTCTTCATGCCTGGTGCTGTACGGCGGCGACCTGTCCCGCCCTCCGCAGACGCCGGACCGGTCGCGGCCTCCGCGATGCCCTTGGTGCCGTAGGGGCGGGACCTGTCCCGCCCTCCCGGTGGGCCGGACAGGTCCGGCCCCTACTGGGAGACGACGCGGGCGAGCTCTTCGACCGATGTGAGCCCTGCCGCGGCCTTCGCGATCCCGTCGTCCCAGAGGGAGCGCATGCCGCCCGCGAAGGCGGCGCGGTCGATCTCGTCGCGCGTGGCGTTCGCAGCCGCGAGGGACTCGAGCTCGTCGTTCATGATCAGCAACTGGAAGATCCCGATGCGGCCCTTGTAGCCCGTGCGGTTGCAGCGCGGGCACCCGACCTTGCGGTAGACGACCATGCCCTCGCGCGCCTGCGCGGTCTCGGGAGAGATACGCGCGGCGAGGAGCTCGTCGACCGTCGGCACGTACATCTCGCAGCAGTTCGTGCACAGGCGCCTCGCCAGGCGCTGCGCGAGGATCGCGCTCACGGCGGAGCCGGTGAGGAACGGCTCGACGCCCATCTCGTTGAGACGCGTGAGTGCGCCCGGCGCGTCGTTCGTGTGCAGCGTCGAGAGCACGAAGTGGCCTGTGAGCGCGGACTCGATAGCCATCTTGGCCGTCACGGCGTCGCGGATCTCGCCGACCATGATCACGTCGGGATCCGAGCGCAGGATCGAGCGGAGGGCCGACGCGAACGTGAGGTCGGCTTTCACATTGATCTGAATCTGGTTGATGCCCGTGAGGCGGTACTCGACCGGATCCTCGACGGTCATGATGTTGATCTCGGGCCGGTTGATCTGCGCGAGTGCCGCGTAGAGCGACGTCGACTTCCCGGATCCGGTCGGCCCGGTCGAGAGGATCGCGCCGGTCGGCTTGCGGATGATCTGCGAGATCTGCGCGCGCATCGTCTCGGAGAGACCGAGCGACTCGAGCGTGGGCGTCGAGCGCGACTTGTCGATCAGCCGCATCACGACCTGCTCGCCCTCGACGGTCGGCAGCGTCGCGACGCGGACGTCGAGCAGCCGGCCGACGGCCGTCGCGTTGAGTGAGATGCGGCCGTCCTGCGGCTTGCGCCGTTCCGCGATGTCGAGCTTCGCGAGGACCTTCAGGCGCGTCGTCACGCCGGCCGCCATGCGCTTCGGGATGCGCTGCTGCTCCGTGAGCACGCCGTCGACCCGCGTTCGCACGACGAGCGAGTCGCCCTGGGGCTCGAAGTGGATGTCGCTCGCGCCGTCGCTCGCGGCCTGCATGACGATCGAGTTGACGAGCCTGACGAGCGGCGCGTCCGACACACCGTCCTCGGCCTCGAGATCGTCGCCATCGTCCTCCGAGACGACCTCGAACTCCTCGAGGGCAGCCTGGGTGTCGTAGACCTCCGACGCGCGCTCGAGCCTGTCGAGCTCGGCGACGATGTCGTCCCGCCCGGCGATCGCAAGGTCGAGGTGGTGCTTGGTCGCGAGCCGGAGCTCGTCGACCGCGAGGATGTTCGACGGGTCGGCGAGCGCGACGAGAAGGCGGCCGTTCTGGAGTGAGACCGGAATCGCGGTGATGCGCTTGAGCGCGCGCAGCGGGATCTGCTCGATCGCGTCACCCGAGGGGCGCTCGTCCTGGAGGTCGATGTACGGAAGCGCGTGGCGCCGCGCGAGCGAGCGCGCGATGCCGTCCGGCTGAGCGTGACCTTCGTCCGCGAGCGCCTCCGCGAGGGAGCCGACTCCGGCCCGCGCCTTGGCGGCGGCGAGACGGTCGGGGGGGATGATCTCGATCGGGCCGATCAGGTCGGCAACGAGGTCGGCGAGCGTCGCGAAGCTGCCGCCGACTCGCCCGTTTTCGCCAGCCGCGTCTGCCTCGGGATCGCTACCGAGTGCCTTCGCTGCCCGCAGTCGTCCAGAAGGCTTCAAGGTCATAAGGATCCCTCACCATGGGTTATCGGCAGAGGACGCCGATCCCATGAGAACCAGGGCGGCCTCGGAGGCTAGGTCCCCGAGGGAAGCTCGCGGAAGAAGAGCACGGTGTACGCGTCCTCGACCACGGGGAACCACGGCGGCGGGAGCCAGAGGAAGCTCTCGTCGTAGCCGTAGTCGCGGGTCACGAACATCCCGGCGAAGCTACCGCCGTCGGCGGTCGCCGACATGCCGCGGAAGGTCATGAGGCTCTTCAGCGTCCCCGTCCAGTCGCGCGCCCTCCACGTGCCGGTCTGGGCGATCACGCCCGCGTCCCAGGTCAGTGGGTCGGGCGTGTACTTCGCGATGTACACGTTGTTCTTCGCGACGAGCCCGAGCACGTCCTGACCCACGGTGACGCGAGTGATGTTGTCCGCGACGACGATGTCGTCGTTGGAGGCGACGGTGACACGGCCCTTGACGCCGCCGCTCACCGGCGCATTCCGCACGATGACGTCCTCCTCGGCGTACATGGCGCCGTTCGCCGGCACGGGGTGGTTCTGCAGGCCGGTGCACACCGGGACGGCGTCCGCAACGTCCTGACCACCCGCTTGCGCGCACGTTTCGATGTCGACCGTGCCGTTCGACTTGAACGAGACCCGCCACGCCGTCGGCGAGGCCCAGTCCATGTTGATGCCGTCCAGGTCTGCGGCCCGCTTGATGTCCGCAAACGACGTGAGGAAGCTCGTGAAGTCGATCGGGTTCTTGATCTTCGAGCGGATGTTCGGGTTCGAGTCGATGTCGTAGCGCTGGGCACCGTTCTGCATCACGACGGAGCCCGAGATCTGCTGCTCGGCGAAGATGTCCGCGGTCGCGACCCCGTCGTGGTCGATGTCGCCGTTCGCGTAGATCTTCCCGTTCGTGGTCGCGCCAGTGCCCCAGCTGACATCGCCGTCGACGACGCGGTAGTAGTCGGCGAGTGAGGAGGGCCGCACATACGTCTCGATGACGCGGACGTCCGTCGTCGCGCCCACTTTGCGGCCGGCGGCGACGATCCGGACGTACTTCGAGATCGCGTCCGGCGAGTAGACGCGGAGGTTGTACTCGTAGCACTGGGGATCGGTCGCGACACAACCGTCCGGGACCTTCCGCCAGGCGTCCTTTCCGTTCGGGTACGTCCAGGTCTGCACGCCGGTCCACGCGCCTCCGGCAGCGACCGTCGCCGCGCCGCTCTGCCTCGTGGCTTCGCCGGGATGCACGTAGTGGAGGTAGTAGAGCCGGTCGTCGACGAGCTTCGAGACGTAGTCGTCGATGCCCGCCTCGGCGGCCTGGAACGAGGTGCCGCCGTAGACCTGGTGCACGCTCCGTGTGGACTCCCCGCGGACCTGGTCGATGAGGATGACGCTGATGAGCGTCAACATCGCCGCGACGACGACCACGAGCACCATGCCGAAGCCCTGCTCCTGCGCGAGACGACGCCGGATGCTCACGACTCACTCCGGATGGTGACGCTCGACTTGTAGGTGTATTTCCGCGTCGGCGAGGTCTTCGTGGCGACGACGACCTGGAGCTCGATCGTGTCGATGTTCGCCGGGGTCGCGGTGGCGACGCCGTTCGCGTCGAGGTATCGGAACACCGGCTGGGTGCCCGTGTTCGCGACGTCACGCACGACGACCTTGAAGGCCGACGGAGCCGCCGAGATGCCGCTCCACGGGTAGCCGTCCGTGTCGGTGCTCGTGAGCACGCCGCGCTCGAGATTCGTTCCCTGGAGCCGGTACGTGATGCGGCGGAGATGGAACGGCAGCTGTCGATCAGGAGAGAGGAACGTGACCTGGTTCGCGAAGATCGACTGGATCGGCGCGGTCGCCACGTCCCCGTCGCCGTCGTAGACCTGGCGGAGGTCCTGGGACATCGACGTGATCGCCGTCCTCGCCTCGTTCTGAAGGTTCGACTGCTGCTCGACTTCACCGCTGTGTCGGATCGCCGACTGCATCACCATCGCGAAGGTCGCGAGGACGATGCCGAAGACGGCCATCGCGCTCAGCACCTCGATGAGCGTGAAGCCGCGCTCGTCCCGGTGGACGATCGAGAGCCGGATCCTCATGGCGAGGCCAACGGACACGGCGGTGAGTTCACGGTCAGGGTGCTGTTGAAGCTGTTCGAGCCCGAGTTGACCGTTCGGCCCGTGAGCGTTCCCGTTCTCGGGTTGGAGCCGAGGCTGCAGTTCCACGCCTGGATCGTGTAGCCCGTCCCGACGGGCACGTTGTTGAATGTGACGTTGCCGCTCGTGTTCGTGATGCCGGTGGCGTTGACCCCCATCGGCCCGAGCGCGATCCGCACGGTCGCTCCGTTCACGTTCACGCCGCTCCGCTTGACGTTGACGGTGACCGTGCCCGTCGGAAGGTTGGCCGTGACGGTGGTCGTCCCGCCCGTGACCGTCTGGTTCGTGAGCGTGGTGCTCTGGCCGGACTTCGTCGCGACGACCTGGTAGTCCGTGCCCGGCGGGAGGCTCGCGAACGACACGTTGCCGCTCCCAGGCGTCGTCGTGGTCACGTTGACGCCTCTGGAGACGCTGGTCACCTGCACGGTCGCGCCACTAACGGCCACTCCGGCCCAGCGCACCTGGACGACCAGCGATCCGGCCGTCAGCGGCAGCGTCACGTTGGTCGTGTTCCCGGTCGTGACCGCGACCGTCTGCGAAGCGGACTGCGAGTACTGCGAAGCCTGAACCGTGTAGCCCGTGCCCGAGGGGACGTTCGAGAACGTGACCTGACCCGACGAGTTCGTCGTGCCGGAGGTCGGCGTCAGGGAGTACGGACCGCCGCTGATCGTGACCGTCGCGCCGACCGCAGCCGGGCCGCCGGAGCCCCACGTGACGGTCGCCGCGATGCTCCCGGACGGGCAGGCGCCCATCGTGAGCGTGAACGTCGACGTGAGGTCGTCGGGGTAGTCGTCCGGGACGTACTGCGTGACCGGGGTCGCGCACTGCGGCGTCCCTGTGGTCCACGCCTCGGCCGTGTACTGGACGCTCGGCACGATTGGCTCGCCCGCGACTGTGGTAATCACCGCGGTGCCTGCGGTAACCGTGAACGTCTGCGTGATGCCGTTGCGGGCCGAGGTGAGCTTCACGAACGCGGTGCCCGACAGCTGGCCTCCGCCCGAGTTTCGGAGATCGAGGTTGATCGTGCTCGGGCGGTAGATCTGGATCGTGGGCGTGGCCGTCTGGCCGGGGCCGACGTTGATCCGCGTCGGCGCGTCGAGCTGTACGTATCCCGGCAGGTCGGCCGTGAGGTCGTAGCAGTCGGACGGGCAGTTGGCCGTCGCGTTCGGCGTGAGCTTCTTGAACGACACCGCCCCGGCCGCGTCGGTGACGTCGCTGCGGGGCGCATCCGGCCCCGTCAGGAGATCGACCGTCACGCCCTCTACGGGGACGTTCAGCCCGTAGTCGATGACGAGCGGCTCGATGATCGCGAGGTTCACGCCGCCGAACGGCGTTCTCGAGGTCGGCGCGACGTACGTGACCTCGCGCGCGAGCACTCTGTTGTCCGAGTCGCGCCGGACCGTCACCATGACGCGCTTGTAGTTCGCGGTCGTCTCGTAGCTCGTCGGTGTGGGGTCGTCGATGTAGCGAATCTGGACGGTGACGGTCGCGTCGAAGCCGGCGACGTTCACGGAGGTTGTCGCGGGCCACGTCCCGGGCGGGTTGCCCAGGATCGTGCCGACGTCCTCGTAGTCGAGCCTACGAATCGACTCGATCTGCTCCATCGCGACCTGGTCGGCGATCGTGCGCTGGCGCGAGAGCTTGTTCCCCGAGATCGCGGAGGTGAGCAGTCCGGCCATGGCCGCTGCCAGCCCGGCGAACAGGACCATTGCGAACACGGCCTCGATCAGCGTGAAGCCGCCCTCGCCGCGCGAGCGAGGGAGACGCCGCAGAAACGCCACAGAACGAGGCTTGATCATCACATCGCCACGCATATCGACCGCCGCATGTAGAGACTTGATCCCGAGGTGTGTCTCAGAGTGGGTCACTCCATGAGTGACGTGTATCCCCTAAGAAGGGGAGAACCCCAGTACAGAGCGACGAGCGCGCCGAGCGCCAGGAAGGGCACGAGCGGGATCGCCATCTTCCGCGCCTTCGATCCGTGCCGGGCGAACAGGACGATCGAGGGGACGAGCGCGGCGACGAGACCCACGAAGATGGCGAGGGTGACCGTCCTCCCCAGCATCGCCCCGAGCAGCAGCGCGAGCTTCACGTCGCCCATCCCGAGGCCGGCCGGATAGATGAGTGCCGCGGCGAGGAAGAACGAGGCGGCCGCGAGCGCAGCGATCGTCCACTCCGGGCTCGGGTCGATAAGCGTGTGGACGGCGAGCGTGACTCCCGCCGCCGGGATGACGATCCGGTTCGGGACGATGCGGTGCGTCACGTCGATCGCCGAGAGGGCGACGAGCACGGCGCTGAAAGCGGCTGCGAGCGCACCGTAGGCGGTGAACCCGAAGCGCCAGAACGCGGCGACCACGAGGAGCGTCGTGACGATCTCGACCGCGGGATAGAGCGGAGAGATGCGCTCTCCGCAGCTCCGGCAGCGCCCCCGGAGCAAGAAGTACGAGACGATCGGGATGTTGTCGTACCACTCGATCTGGGCCGAGCAGGTCGGGCAACCCGAGCGTCCGCCGAGCGAGCGGCGCTCCGGGACCCTCGCGACGACGACGTTGAGAAAGCTCCCGACTGCGAGGGCCGGGCCGAGGACGAGGGCCGCTTCGATCATCCCGCTGCCGCGACGTCGTCCGCGTCGGCGACGCGGAGCGCTCCGGCTCCGGGAACGAGCACGGCCGGGCGCTGCGCCTCCGTCTCGGCGGACTCCTGCGCCACCTCCTCGGCACGCCGCTCCTTGATCGCGTGCTCGAGCGCCACGAGGAAGTCGTGCTGGTTCGACGCAGCGTTCGCGGCCACATCCCGCTCGACCTCGCCGGCCAGCACGAGCTCGATCAGGGACTTGTGGAAGGTCTGCATGTCGTAGTACTCGCCGTCCGCGACCGCGTCGGTGATCTCGTCGGGCCGGTTCTCCTGGATGAGGTCGCGGATACGGGCGTTCACGACCATGACCTCGACCGCAGGCACGCGCCCGCCGTCCGCCTTCGGGAGCAGGCGCTGGCTGATCACGCCGCGCAGCGTTCCGGCGACGATCGACCGGATCTGCTGGTGCTTCGCGGCGGGGAAGAACTCCACGAGCCGGCCGAGGGCCTCGGCCGCGTCGAGGGTGTGCAGCGTCGAGAAGACGAGATGGCCGGATTCCGAGGCCTGGAGCGCCACCTGGGCCGATTCGGCGTCGCGAAGCTCGCCGATGAGGATGACGTCCGGGTCCTGGCGCAGGACGCGCCGGATCGCCTGGTCGAAGCTCGCCGTGTCGAGCCCGACCTCGCGCTGGTTGACGATGCAACCGCGGTCGGGGTGCAGGATCTCGATCGGATCCTCGACCGTCACGATGTGCAGCCGCCGAGTGCGGTTGATGTGGTCGAGCATCGCCGCGAGGGTCGTCGTCTTGCCCGACCCGGTCGCGCCGGTGACGAGGACCAGTCCGCGGTGCTCGTTCGCGAGGCGCTGGACGCCGACGGGCAGGTTCAGGTCGTGGAAGCCCGGGATCGTGTTCGGGATGATCCGGAAGGCGAAGGAGACCGATCCGCGCTGCCGGAACCCGTTGACGCGGAAGCGGGGCAGCGTCGGGTGCGAGTAGGCGATGTCGAGCTCACCGGACTCCTCGAAGAGCTCGCGGCGCCGCGGCGCGATCGCCGTCACCGAGTAGAGCACCTCCTCGAGCGAGGACTCGTTCATCGGTGGGTGGTCCGCGATGAGCTGGAGCTCGCCGTCGATGCGGACCACGGGCGGCTGGCCGAGCTTGAAGTGGACGTCGGAGGCGCCCAGCTCGACAGCCTGCGAGAGCACGGGAATCAGTTCCATGCCTCGCAAACATCGGCAGCGCGGGCGGCTGTCTTTAGGCGGGCGTGCTCTAGGCGGGCGTTCCGGGAGCCGGCCCTCGGGCGGCGAGCCGCGCAAGCACGCGGAGCGGCGGCCGCGCGAGGCCGCGCGCCTCGCCCGGATGGCGCACGTCGCCGGCAAGGAGCCCCGCGACGACGCCGAAGACGCCTGGCGAGCGGGCCGCCCAGAAGCACGTCGCGGCGCTGCGGCCGAGCGCCCGCTTCGCCGCCCAGGAGGCGCTCGCATGGTGATCGAGCATCGCGGCGAGCCGCCCCGCGTACGCATCGAGGTCGCCCTCGAGGATCGCCTCCGCTGCGAGCTTGCCGGAGACGAACGCCTCGTAGATCCCGTCGCCGGAGAGCGGGTCGACGAGCCCTGCCGCGTCTCCGACGAGAAGAACGCGTCCACGTGCGGGAACGGCGCCGAGCCGCCGCATCGGGAGTCGATGCCCACGGAGGTCGCGCAGCGCCTCGGCGTCGACGCCGTGCGCGTCGATCAGCCGCGCGAGGTGGTCGCGGAGGTGCGGACCTTCGCTTCCCCAGCCACCGACGCCCACGTTCGCGTGGTCTCCCTTCGGAAACACCCAGCCGTAGCCGCCGGGGACGACCCCGAGCTCGATGACCGCGGTTCCCTCGAGCCCGGCGCGGTCGATCGCGCCGTACGGGACGTTCGCCTCCAGCGCGACGCCCCTCACGATCCCGTCCCCGAGGCCGGTCTCGCGCGCGACGATCCCGTTCGCGCCGTCGGCGCCGATGAGCACGTCCGCGACGACCTGCCCGCCGTCGATGCGCGCCGTCACGCGATTGCCGTCGTCGAGCAGGTCCGTCACGCGCACGCCGTCTCGGAAGTCCGCCCCGGCCGCGGCCGCCTGCTCCGCGAGATGCAGGTCGAGCCGGCGCCGTTGCGTCATGAGGACGAGCGGCGACTGATGCCGCCGCGTGAAGCTCCGCCCGTAGCGAAGCCGGATGCGAAACCGGTCGACGACGTGCTCGACGACCGGGTCGACCGGGCAGGGCGCATGCCGGAGCGCGCGTCCGGTGAGCCCGCCGCCGCAGGGCTTGTCCCGCGGGAAGCGCGCGCGATCGACGAGGAGCACCTTCGCCCCACTCTGCGCGAGCCGGAGCGCGGTCGACGAGCCGGCCGGCCCCGCCCCGACGACGAGAGCGTCGAAGTGCTGCATCGCAGGATCGTAGATCGCCGGAGCGCGGCTACAATTGCCCGCCGCGCAGGGATTCCCGAGTGGCCAAAGGGGGCGGGCTGTAAACCCGCTGGCTCAGCCTTCGGAGGTTCGAATCCTCCTCCCTGCACTCCAGCGTGCTGGGATACAGTCCGGAGCGCGCCCTCTTAGCTCAGTTGGTAGAGCACCTCCATGGTAAGGAGGGGGTCGACGGTTCGAGTCCGTCAGAGGGCTCTCCGATCAAGGAAACTCCTGCAAGTCGGCTAGTTCTGTGTCTGAACCAGCACCGCGGAGCACCTCCCCTGTCGAGCAGGACCGGCAGTTCAGTATCGCCGGACACCGGGCGAAGTGCCTGCAAATCGCTGTCGACTTCCAGGACGACGGAGCACCTCCCTGGTATGGAGTGGAGGGTCAAATAGCCTTCGTGGTGTGCCGCGGCTTCGCAAACCGCTTAAACAAGGCGCTGTCGTTTGCGTTTGCGGGGATTGCGCGGGGAGGTGGCCGTCCTGGCGGCTACGCGATCACCCATGGGATCGGTCAGTCCGAGATCTGCGACCAACCGACTGCCGAAGCTCAGTGACCGCCGCGCCGCTCCGATCTCCGGCGCGCGATGGTGCAGACTTCGTTGAGGAATGAAGCCCCCTACCTAGACTGATTCCATGCCGCGCGCAAAGGCCTCGGGGAGCGCGAACACTGCCCGGAAGGTTGAACGACGCCGGAGGCAAGAGCCCCTGGTGAATCCTGCCGACGCCCTCGAACGCGGCCGCCGAGCGTATGCGCGCCGGGCGTGGGGAGAAGCCTGGGAGACCCTGTCGCTCGCCGACCGGACGGCGCCGCTCGGGGCGAAGGACGTGGAGCTGCTAGGGACGTCGGCCTACATGCTCGGTCGCGGCGACGACCTGGAAAGCCTGGAGCGTGCGTATCACCTCCATCTTGACGCCGGCGACGCGCTCCACGCCGCTCGGTGCGCGTTCTGGACGGGCATGGTTCTCTCCATCAGGAGCGAGATAAGCCGCGCGACCGGGTGGCTCGGCCGCGCGCAGCGCTTGGTCGAGCGTGAGCGGCACGACTGCGTGGAACGAGGCTATCTGCTGCTTCCGCTGATCTTTCAGCACGAGTCGGCCGGTGACTACGAGGCCGCAGCCGCCGTCGCAGCCGAGGCTGCGGAGATCGGCGAACGCTTCCACGATGCCGACCTGTTCGCTCTCGCCGTGCAGTCACAGGGCATCTTGCTCGTCAGGCTCGGACGGGTCGCGGAGGGGCTTCGGTTGATGGACGAGGCGATGGTGGCGGTCACCGCGGGCGAGCTGTCTCCGATCGTCAGCGGCATGGTCTACTGCGGAGTGATCCTCGGGTGTCAGGAGGCGTACGAGCTGCGCCGCGCACGCGAGTGGACAGCGGCCTTGACGCAGTGGTGCGAGGAGCAACCCGACCTGGTGAGCTTCACGGGGACGTGTTTGGTGCATCGCGCCGAGATCTTGCAATTGCAGGGTGCGTGGCGCGAAGCGCTCGAAGAGGCACGTCGCGCGGTAGACCGTTGCGCGCAGGCGATGAACAAGCTGGCGGCCGCGCAGGCGGTTCACCGGCAAGGCGAGGTGCATCGCCTGCAGGGCGACTTCGCCGCGGCCGAGCAGGCGTACAGGGATGCGAGCCAGGCTGGTCGGGAGCCGCAGCCGGGGTTGGCGCTTCTGCGACTTGCTCAAGGAGACGACGCCGCCGCGGCCGCCGCGATCCGTCGAGCGGTCGGCGAGACCGTCGAGCGGCCAACGCGACTAGGGCTGCTCCCCGCCTATGTCGAGATCATGGTGGCCGTCGGCGATCTCGAGCAGGCTCGCGTCGCATGCGACGAGCTCGAGGAAGCTTCGATCGGCTACGAGAGCGAGATGCTGGGGGCGATGGTGGCGTACGCACGAGGCGCGTTCGAGCTGGCCGAAGGCAACGCCCAGGCTGCCCTGGTCGCGCTGCGGCCCGCAGCCCGTGCGTGGCAGGAGCTCGAGGCGCCGTACGAAGCCGCACGCACGCGCGTGCTCGTCGGACTCGCGTGCCGCGCCATGGGAGACCACGACACGGCCGCGTTGGAGCTGGAGGCCGCCCGCAGCGCCTTCGCCGAGCTCGGAGCTGCGCCGGACATCGCCCGCGTCGACTCGCTCGCCCGGCCCGAGGACACTGCCGACACTCATGGGCTGACGTCGCGCGAGCTGCAGGTGCTGCGCCTGGTGGCCGCCGGCGGGACGAACAAGGCGATCGCCGCCGAGCTGGCGGTGAGTGAGCGGACGATCGACCGACACGTAAGCAACATCTTCCTCAAGCTCGGTGTCTCGTCGCGCACCGCGGCGACGGCGTACGCGTACGAGCACCAGCTCGTCTGAGCGGATTCCTCTGGGTGGAATTACCCACCCCGACTGCGGGCGCAGGTTGGGTGGTTCCGCCGAAGCGGGGACCCTCGACGACTCCTACGGTCCAGCGTGCAAGCCGCATAGCCGCGAACGAGGAGGACGTCATGAGCAGCGCGCAACAAGAGAGACGCGGCCGACTCTCCGCGGGCGACGAGGCCCGCGAGTTATTGCTTGCCGGTCTGCCGGTCACGCAGAGACGGCTGCACCTGGCCGGATTCTCAACCGCAGTGCTCGAAGGTGGAGCTGGTCCGCCCATCGTTCTGCTCCACGGCCCCGGCGCCTACGCGGCGGCATGGCTGCGGGTGATCCCAGGGCTGGTGACGACCAATCACCTGGTCGCGCCCGACCTGCCCGGCCAGGGCGCCTCGCGGGCGGCCGCTGGCGAGCTCGACGTTGATCGAGTGGTCGCATGGCTCGCCGAGCTGGTCGAGCGCACCTGCCCGTCGCCGCCCGTCCTCGTCGGACATCTGCTCGGAGGCGCGATCGCTGCCCGCTTCGCAAGCGATCACGGCGAGCGGCTCAGCCGACTGGTGCTCGTAGACACGTTTGGTCTAGTGCCGTTCCAACCCTCCCCCGAGTTTGGATCTGCATTGATGGGTTTCCTGGCCCAACCGACGGCAGACACCCACGACGGTCTGTGGCAGCGATGCTCCTTCGACCTCGAGGGTTTGCGGCAAGCGCTGGGTACGCGCTGGGACGCGATGAAGACGTACAACCTCGAGCTCGCCAACACGCCGGTGGTAGCAGAAACGGGGGGCAAGCTCATGGAGCTGTTCGCAATGCCGGCGATTCCGGCCGACGTCCTCGGGCAGATCGTGGCTCCCACGACGCTCATCTGGGGACGACATGACCTCGCAACACCGGTGCGGATCGCCGAGGCCACGAGCGTGCGCCACGGCTGGCCGCTGCACGTGATCGAGGACGCCGCCGACGACCCGACCATCGATCAGCCCGAGGCGTTCCTGAATGCGCTGCGAAACGCGCTCGGTGAGGAGGGTCCGTGATGGCCGGAGCCACGACCACCGATCCCGTTCGGTCTCTTCGTCAGGCGTTCTCGGCGGTGCTCGAGCCCGGCCAGCCCGGGTACGACGAGGCGCGGCGAATTCACAACGGCCTGATCGACAAGCATCCGGCGGTGATCGCGCGCTGCCTGCACACGGCCGACGTCGTAGCTGCTGTCGACTTCGCCAGGGACCAAGGGCTCGAGATCTCCGTGCGCGGCGGTGGGCACAACGTCGCCGGCAAGGCAGTCAACGAGGGCGGCTTGATGATCGACCTCTCCCCGATGAAGGGCGTTCAGGTCGACATCGCGCGACAGACGGTGCGCGCGCAGCCGGGCCTGACGATCGGCGAGCTCGACCGAGCCACCGCGGCCTTCGGGCTGGTCGTCCCGAGCGGCATCGTCTCGAGCGTCGGGATCGCGGGTCTCACGCTCGGTGGCGGCCTCGGCTGGCTGCAGGGCAAGTACGGGCTGGCGGTCGACAACCTCCTTTCCGCCGAGGTGGTGCTCGCGTCTGGCGACGTCGTCGCCGCGAGCGACGACACCGAACCAGACCTGTTCTGGGCTCTCCGCGGCGGCGGTGGGAATTTCGGCGTCGTCAGCTCGTTCGAATTTCGCGGGCACCCCCTCGTTAGCGTGCTCGGCGGCGCGGTGCTGTGGCCGCTCGCGGCCGCGCCGACGGTCTTCGCGTTTTTCCGCGAGTTCTCGGCCGACCTGCCCGACGACCTGTCTCTGCAGGCCATCCTCGCCCACGCGCCCGACGGATCGGGCGCCAAGGTGTGCGGGATTGCCTGCTGTCACGCGAGCTCCGACAGCGAGCGGGCCGCTGCCGACCTGCAGCCGCTTCGCGAGCTCGGCTCCCCCGTCGCCGACATGGTGCAGCAAATGCCCTACCCGGCGATGAACACCGGGGCCGACTGGCTGTTCCCCAGGGGCGCGCTCAACTATTGGAAGTCGGCCTTCTTCTCGGAGCTCTCGGATGCTGCCGTTAGCGTGATGGTCGACGCGTTCGAGCGCGCGCCCAGCATGCTGTGCGCGATCGGCGTCGAGGAGTTCCACGGCGCGGTCACGCGCGTCCCCGCGGACGCGACCGCCTACCCACACAGGGAGCCTGGCTTCAACCTGATCCTGGGCTCGCAGTGGACCGATCCAGCCCAGACAGACGCATGCACCGCGTGGGCGCGTCAGACCTTCGACGCTCTTGCGCCATACATGGCTGAACGCTCTTACACGAACTACCTCTCCGCCGACGACCACGACCGCGTCCGGCAGGCCTTCGGGCCGAACTACGAGCGACTCCTCGAGCTGAAGCGGCGCTACGACCCGCACAACCGCTTCCGCGGGAACCAGAACATCGATCCGGAAGCGTGATCACTGCTGGCGATCGTGCTCCCGCAGACTGGGCGGGACCGAGCCCCCGGCGAACGGCGGCTGGCGGTCAAACGATGCGTGTGCTGATCGCCGGAGCCGGTATCGCCGGTCTCGCGCTCGCGCGCACTCTTCGTCAGCGCGACATCAGCTTCGAGGTCGTCGAGCGCGTGACCGAGTGGGAAACGACCGGCGCCGGCTTGTACTTGCCCGGCAATGCCGTTCGAGGACTCGGCGACCTCGGCATCGGACCGGCCGTTGCGGCGCGCGCCAATCCGATCAGGCGACAGCGCCTCCGCGACCACCGCGGCCGTCGGCTGGCCGAGATCGACGTCGACCGGTTCTGGGACGGTGTCGGCAGCTGCCTGGCGATCAACCGCGCGGCGCTGCACGAGGTCCTCCGCGACGCCACCGCAGAGGTCCCGATGCGGCTTGGCACCGCGGTGACGAGGGTGGACGACGGCGCTGCGCCGCGAGCGCACTTCTCCGACGGCTCGACCAGCAGCTACGACCTCGTCGTCGGCGCCGACGGCGTCCATTCGACGATCCGAAGCCTCGTCCTGGGCGGTCCACCCGCTCGCTTCGTGGGACAGGCAAGCTGGCGCTTCCTCGCCCCGGGCTTCCCCGACATCGCCGATTGGACGGTCATGCTTGGCCGAGGCCGCGCGTTCCTCACGGTCGCGCTCGGCCAGGGGCTGGTGTACTGCTACGCCGACCTCAACACGAGCGACCCGGACAGCGCCGGCAGCGAGGACTGGCGCGACTCGTTCGCCGACTTCGCAGACCCCGTGCCGCGTCTGCTCGAGCATGGCGCCAAGGCGTATTTCTCGCCCATCGAGGAGGTCGTGCCGTCGGTATCGACAGCACACCGTGTCGTCCTCGTCGGCGACGCCGCCCACGCCAGTTCACCGAACATGGCGCAGGGCGCGGCGCTGGCGGTCGAGGACGCCCTCGTGCTGGCCGAGCTACTCGCCACCCAACCCGTCGACCGAGCGCTGACCGCATACACGGAGCGGCGCAAGGCACGGGTGGCATGGGTGCAACAGCAGACCCATCGCCGCGACCGCACGAGAAGCCTGCCCCCGGTGATCCGCAATCTCACCCTGCGCCTCGCCGCCGAGCGAATCTTCAAGTCCAATTACGAGCCGCTGCGAGGCCCGCCCTAGACGACGCAACGACGACGGTACGCATCGAGCTGTCGAGCACCTTCCCGGTCGAGCGAGAGATCGGGTTCCGCTACATCACCGAGCCGACGACCTGGCATGCGACTTGCCGACGCATCGCTGACTTCGCATGATCCTCGACGAGCTGCGCCCTACGGCGCCGATGCACCCTGGGGGTCAGGTTCTGGGGACAGGTCCGGGGTTCCTCGAGGGGACTCAAGGCTCTCGAAGGAAGGGACGCCGTCGATGAACCGCGTAGCGTTGCAGGCGAAAGCGCTCTACAAGCGCGATTCCTGTATTGCGGCCCACAGCCTGAATCCTCCATGGTAAGGAGGGGGTCGACGATTCGAGTCCGTCAGAGGGCTACGAAAAAGGCCCGCACACGCGGGCCTTTTCTGTGCTCGGAGCGTGATGCGCAGGCGCTCAGGGCGGTTCGCGTCTGGGCGGGCACCGATCGCCGACAGCCCGCGCGTGCAAGGTCATTCCGCAGGTTGAAAGATCTCGATCGGGTTGCCTGACGGGTCGTCGACGAGTATCTGTCGACCACCGGGTCCGCTGACGATGTCGTTGCGGAAGCCGACGCCTGCGCCGCGGAGGCGCTCCACCTCGGCGTCGATGTCGTCGACCACGAAATGGATGCGGTTCCACCCTCCTGGTTCGGGCTTGCGGCCGTCGGGCATGGGCCGCCCGGCCGAGCTCCCCGGGCCCGCGAGCAGCAGCCGGAGGTTGCCCCTGAGCACCTCGGCAAATGCCGGCGAAGCGTTGTGGCCCGACTCGAAGCCGAAGTGCTTGGCGTAGAAGCTGACCGCCTCGTCGACGTCGTCGACCATGTAGCGGACGCTGACCTGTCCATCGGTCATCGCTCGTCACCCCCTTGCTGTCGCGGGTGTCGCATACGGATGCCCGGAAGGCTGTCGAAACCCACGCCGCGACTCGGTGATGGGTACTGCTACTGGCTCTCGTGAGCTATCGCTGTCTTCGGAGGCTTCCACGGTCACCAGCCGGCAAACGTGACGTCGCGCAGGTTTGGACGAAGAGGCGTCGCCAAGCTCCCTGCGATCGGCCCGCGATGCGACAAGCACGTAAACCTTCCATATGACGCCGCTGCCTAGTGAAAGAGCGTGAGCTCGGGCTCGCGCTCGCCGCGCAGGACGGCGAGGTCGACCTCGACGCAGCGGATGTCGCGCGACTCGGCGAGCGCGACCGCCTGCGGCTTGATCGACTGCGCCGCGAGCACGCCTCGGCAGGCGGCCTTCGCCGGGTCCTCGCGGATGAACCCGAGGTAGCGCGTCAGCTGCTCAACCGCCTCGATCGTCCCGATGCGCTTGATCTCGACCGCGACCCACTCGCCGTCCTCGTCCTTGCACATGAGGTCGACCGGTCCGACCTGCGTCGCCCATTCCCGCTTCACGAGCGTCAGCTCCTCGCCGAGCGCCGACGGCGCGGCCGCGAGCAGCTCCTGCAGGTCGCGCTCGACGCCGTCCTTCTGCAACGCCGCCGACTCGCCCATGTCGTGCACGACATCGCTCTGCACCTCGACGAGACGGATCTCGAGCACGTCCTCCGTCTTCGCCTTCCGCACGACGAGCACGTCGCCGAGCTCCTCGATGAACGTCGGCCCCGTCATCCAGTTCAGCGGCTTGTAGCCGCCCGCGTCGTCGTGGACGAGCACGGAGCCGTCGGCCTTGAGGATCAGCAGCCGCACAGCCTCGGGCAGCACCGCCGTCAGGCGGCCGGAGTAGCGCACCTCGCAGCGGGCGACGACCAAGCGCACGCTCCGCAACCTACTGCCCTTTACGGACAGGTCCCGCGGCAGTGGCTCACGCCGGGCACGACGTGGCCGAGAAGGGCGGCCTATCGAGAGGTTTCGGCTGGCGGCCCTTCCCTGCATGGCCCAAGAACCGCCAGCACTGGTTCGTAAGACGGGAGCCTGGGGCCGTTGCTAGCGCGCTTCATCGTCCTCGAACCTGGCGTTCTCGAAGACTTCATCGGCCACGGCTCTGCATATCCAACGGTGAGTGGACTAGGCACGCTTTCGTCCACTCAGCCAGCCGACGGTGTGCTTCCGCGTAGACCTTCGGCCATCCGGACGCGCTCAGGGCCGGAAAGGCGTGAGGCGGCTGTGCGACGCTCCGGCGCCGAGCGGCTGGCAGGGGCGAATGCGCTCCAGGTGAACCAGTGGCCGAATCCGCGTTGCAGCGTCCGCGGGCCGCTCATCGTCAGCTGGCCGGCTCGAAGCGCGCCGCCGAGCTCGACCTGCCCGAGGTAGACGCGGTAGAGCGTGGCGGTGTCGACGATGACGCCGAGGTCGACGTCGAAACCGGGATGCTGGAGGCAGACCGAGACCTCGGAGGGCTCGAGGACCATCCAGTAACGCTGCTTGGGGTCGCGAAAGTCGAACCGAACCACGGTTCGGTTGGGTGGAAGCCGCATGCGATCGACGTGGCGGGCCATCCAGACGACCAACAGGTAGGGATCGAGCTCCTCGGCGCGCGGCTCGGTGAGCGACCATGTCGCCCCCCACTCCCCGATCGCCTGCACGACCGGCTGGAGGTCGCGGCCGGCGGATGTGAGGCGATACCCGAGCGTGCGGCCTTTGGGGCCGGTTCTGCGCTCGATGACCTCGGCCCGCTCGAGCGCGCGCATGCGGTCGGTGAGGACCGAGCGCGAGATCCCTGGGAGGCCGCGTTGCAGCTCGTTGAAGCCGCTCGCGCCGCCGAGCATCTCGCGCACGATCAGAAGCGTCCAACGGTCGCCGAGGATCTCGGTGCCCTTCGCGACCGGGCAGTACTGCGCATAGCTGCGCATCGCGCCACGATGCTAGCCGCGGTCGGCGCGAACCGGCCAAGAGGTCTGAAACTCGAACCGGTTGGTTCGGAAGTAGAGCTAGTCGGCCCGGGCCGCCAGACCTACGTTGCTCGCATGGCTACCAGGACGTCATCGAGCACACCTCGGAGGACGACATGACCGCTATCCGGCCACGACAGGCACCACCCGCGGAGACGACCGCGTTCGACGAGCTCGGCGAATCGTTCGGCGGGGAGCTGCTGCTGCCGACGAGCCCCGGTTACGACGCTGCCCGCCGAATCTGGAACGGTGCGATCGACCGCCATCCGGCCTACATCGCTCGCTGCACGGGCGTGGCCGATGTGGTCGCGGCGGTGCGCTTCGCGCGCGAGCGCGATCTGTTGGTCGCGGTCCGCTCCGGTGGTCACGGCGTCGGCGGGTATGCGGTCTGCGATGGGGGGCTGGTGATCGACCTTTCGCCGATGAAGGGCATCACCGTCGACCCGCAAGCGAGGACTGCACGCGCGCAGGCCGGTGTCCTGTGGGGAGAGCTCGACCGCGAGACGCAGCTGTTCGGGCTCGCCACCGTCGGCGGCATCGTCACCCACACCGGGATCGCCGGCCTGACGCTCGGCGGCGGGATCGGCTGGCTGATGCGCAAGTACGGCGCGACGGTCGACAATCTCCTCTCCGTTGACCTCGTTACTGCGGACGGCGAGCTCGTCACCGCCAGCGAGGACCGCAACCCGGATCTGTTCTGGGGCGTCCGCGGCGCCGGCGGGAACTTCGGCATCGTCACGGCGTTCGAGTACCGCCTGCACCCGGTCGGGCCGATCGTGCTCGCCGGGCCGATCTTCCACCCTCTCGACGATGCCCCCGAAGTGCTGCGCTTCTATCGTGAGTTCGCCGCCACGGCGCCCGACGAGCTCACGACGATCTTCGAGCTCGAGCTCGCGCCGCCACTGCCGACCCTGCCCGAGGACGTACACGGCAAGCCGATAGTCCTGGTGGGCGCCTGCTACGCCGGGACGCCCGAGGACGGGGCCGAGGTCGTGCGCCCGCTCAAGGAGTTCGGCAACCCGATCGCCGACCTGCTCGAGCCCAAGCCGTACCTGGCGCTGCAGTCGATGTTCGACCCGTTGGTGCCGCACGGCTGGCACCGCTACTGGAAATCGGTCGAGCTGCCGCCGCTCACGGACGATGCGATCGACACGCTCGTCGACCACACCTCGCGGATCACGTCGCCACGCTCGTACACCATCGTCCTCCAGCTCGGCGGCGCGCTCGCGCGCGTGGCCGAAGACGCGACCGCGTTCAGCCAGCGGGACGCCGCGCACAACCTCGTCATCAACGCGGTCTGGACGGAGGACGATCCCGAGCCCGACCGCCACATCACCTGGGCACGCGACTTCTTCGACGCGCTGCAGACCCATGCGACCGGACGCGTCTACGTCAACTTCCTCGGCGACGAGGGCCAGGACCGCGTGCGCGCGGCCTACGGCGAGCGCAGCTACGAGCGGCTCGCACGGCTCAAGCGGGCCCACGACCCGACCAACTTCTTCCGCCTCAACCAGAACATCCGGCCCCTCTGACGGTCTGCGGGGCGCCCGCACGACTCGGGCGCAGAGAGCGTGAAGCGGCTGCAGGAGCGCTACGCCCCGCCAGGCGCCTCCGCATGTCGTCCTCGAGCAGTTCCCGGCGTAGCCTCGCCAACCCCGTCGGGCAGTGGTCGCCGAGCGCGAGCAGCATCGCCTGGTGGTCCTCGAGCGTCAGCGCGGGCTCCAGTACCTGCAGCTTGAGTCCTTCCCTCAGGGTGGCAGCAGTCTCCGCATAGCCGGCGTCCTCGAGGACTCTGCGCCAGAAGGAGGACGTTCGGCGCACTGACCCGCACACCGGCGATACGCATGACAGCGACGCTACCGCAGGCTCGTGCTCGCTGCGCTCGGCGCCGATCTGGCGCGGATCACCCGTGACCGCGCCGCTCCCCGTACGCAGGCGTACCGAACGTCGTCGAACCAGGCCGGGCCGACGGTCCGTGCCGCGCGCAGATAGATCCCTACGAAGGCCGCCCCGGCGGGCGCCGCGCCTGCGGCACGTAGCTTTTGCCAACCACGGCCACCGCAGCGAAGCGGCGGCGACTGCGCTCCGCCGACCACGCGGCGGTCGGCCGCGAACCAACGCAGCGCCACCCGCACCTCGCCGCAGCGCGTGCCGGCGCGCGCGAACACCGTGAGGGTCGAGCGGTCGCCCGGCTCGACCGCCGGGTCGAGTGGCGCGATCGCGAACGCGGCGTCGGGCGCGGTCCCGCCTCCCGTGCCGTCGATCCTCGCGGAGCCGCGGCCGCTGCGCACGATCCGCGCGTCGCGCGAGAAGACCGCGCCGTGCGCCGGCCTGATCCGCCACAGCGCGGGAACCGAGCCGCCGCGCTCGTCGCGGACGACGTCCTCGAAGCCGCCGTTGAATCCGCTCGAACGGCCGCCCGAGAAGATCGTGCGCAGCGCAGCGGCAGCGGGCTTCGCCTCGCCGGAGACCCGGAACAGGCCGAAGCGGTACTCCCGAGCGTTGCCGTACACCCCGGGGTCGTCGGGGGGAATCGCGTCGCGCGAGAAGTCCGACAGCACCCACGGCGCAATGGGAGGGAGCCCGAGCCGGCGCGCGACGGCCGCGACCGACCGGAGGTAGTACGCCTGCTGCGCCTCACGCGCGGACGGCGACGCGGGCACCCCGCGCACGATGTCGTACGAAACCGCGGTCGAGTACCCCGTCTCGGCGAGGCGAAGCGGCACCGGCGCCACGGCCGCTCTGGCTGCGTCGAGGTGCGCCGCGAGCAACTCGGGCCGCCAGTAGAAGTGCGCCGAGTAGAAGTCCGGCTGCGCGGTCCCGAGTGCGGAGCGGAGCAGGCCCAGGTCGCGAGCGGGCTCGAGCGCGGGCACGGAGATCGTGACCGGCTTGCGCGTGAGCTCTCGCACGTACGGGATCAGCGCCGCAGCCCATGCGGAGGCGCCCTCGTCCTGGGGCCGCAGCTCGTTCTTCAGCTCCACGAACGCGACCCGCGCGTCGCCCGCGTACGGCGAGAGCACGGCGGCGGCCCAGCGACGCGAGCCGGCCACGTCCGCATAGGCGTGCCACCAGTCGAAGAGCGTGAGCTCCACGTGCAGCCCGCGGCGCGCCGCAATGTCCACCACACGCTCGAGCCGGCCGGTCATCACGGGCTCGGGCTCCGGGTATCCGAAGGTATGCGCGGGGACGATCACCCGCACGGTGTTTGCGCCGAGCCCCGCAACCCGCCCGAAGTCCCGGTCGATCGCGTCCGGGTCGAACCGCGTCCACATCAGCGTCCAGCCGCCCCTCGCGGGGAAGTAGCTGACCGAGCGTGTCTCGTCCGGCACGCGCAGGCCGTCAGCGGGCGACGCAGTCACGGTGCCGTCGACGACCAGTGCGACGAAGGCCACGACGATGACAAGCGAGGGAAGGAGACGGGCGCGCACGGGGCGCGCCCGATCCTACGCCGGTCGCGGGCGAGCGATGAGGCCGACGATCGAGAACGTGTGACTACTGCTCGACGTCGGGCAGCTGGCCTTTGGCCTCCTCGTAGCCGCCTTCGCGCGCCTCGCCCGGCGCGTACACCAGATTGAGGACGCCGGTCTCGAACGTCTCCGACGAGATGAGCTCGAGCGGAACGGCCGTGTCGCCCTCGTCGAACAGCCGCATGCCCGTTGCGCACGGCGATGGGATGCAGCAGCAGATGCAGCTCGTCGAGGAGGCCCGCGGCGAGCAGCTGCCGGACGACCGAGACCGAGCCGCTCATGGCGATGTTGCCTCCGGGCTCGTTCTTCAGCGCGGTCACGGCCTCGACGAGGTCGCCCTCGAGCTGCTCGGAGTTCCGCCAGGTGAAATCGAGGTCCTGGTTCGAGACGACGATCTTGCGGACGTCGCCGAGCGCCTTCGCGAAAGCGGCGTCCTCCTCCCCCGCCTCCTCGCGCTCCGGCCATGCTCCGGCGAAGCTGTCGTACGTCGTGCGACCGAAGAGCATCGTCTCGGCGCTGCTGAAGGTCGCGGTGACGGCGGCCCCCATCTCGTCGTTGAAGTAGGGGAAGTGCCACTGATCGGGCGCCTCCACGACGCCGTCGAGCGAGATGAAGAGGCCGGCGACGATCTTTCTCATGATTCTCCTCCTGCGAGCGGGTGTGTTTCTCCTGTGTGCTCAGAGACGGTCTCGAACCGCGGAACTCATCGCCGCGGCTCCGTCTGGTCTCACCCGCATGATCGACCGCTGATGGTCGCCCACGCACGAGGAAGTGGCCGTTGTTCTTCCGGCTGAGCAGCCTCGAGCTCTGGCTGATCGTCTTCGCGATCGTGCTCGGGACCACGCTCCTCGGAGTGGCGATCGGTCGCTGGCTACGGCAGCACGCCGACTCGCTCCGCGAGCCGTTCGGCGTCCTCCAGGCCGCGCTGCTCGGCCTCGTCGCGCTCATTCTGGCCTTCGGCCTGACGATGGCCGTCGGCCGCTACGACGCCCGCCGAGCGGCGGTCGTGGACGAAGCGAACGCCATCGGCACGACATACCTCCGCGCCCAGACGTTGCGCGAGCCGATTCGTTCGCGCTCTCTCGAGGACCTCGTGCGCTACACGGACGTCAGCATCCGCGTGGCCAACGCGGTCCCGGGGAGCGAGGACGCGCGCGTCGCGATCGCCGATGGGGCGCGCCTGCATCGCTCGCTGTGGCGAAAGGCGGGCGAGGCGCTCGACGGCTCGCCGACGGACAGCGCTCCACGCCTCTACGTCGAGACGCTGAACGAGATGATCGACATGCAGACAGTGCGCGTGTCCGGGCTCAACAACCGCGTGCCCTCGGCCGTGCTGACGATCGAGCTCGTCGGCGCAGCCGTCGGGCTCGGCCTTCTGGCGCTCTACCTCGCACTGGTCTCGCGCGGCGTCATCACGGTGGTATTCGCGGCCGCGTTCGTCTCGGTCCTGCTTCTGATCACCTTCGACCTCGATCGCCCGGTGCGCGGGTTCGTGGAGGTTCCAGACACGCCGCTGGTGGCCCTCCGCGCCTCCATGGAGTTGCCGCCCGCCGCGCGCGCGCCCAACCGATAGCGTCGAGCCGTGGAGGTCACGTCCGAGGCCGCGCGTCGCTTTCTCGTGGCGCGCCATCTGCTCGCGCCGGCGCGCTCGCTCGAGGGAGGGCCCAAAGCCGTGCTCGAGTTCGTCCGGCGTTTCGGCTCGATCCAGTACGACCCGATCGCCGTCGCCGGCCGGAGCCACGATCTCGTGCTCCACGCGCGGATCGCCGGGTACGAGGCTTCCTGGAGCGATTCGCTCTACGAACGGCGGGAGTTGTTCGAGGCGATAAACAAGGGACTCTCCTTCATCCTGACGAGCGACTACCCGTGGTTCAGACGATCGTGGAGCCGGAGCGCGCAGAAGGTCCTCGCCGAGAATGCCGAGGTCGCCGAGCGCGTGCTCGCGCGGGTCCGCGCCGACGGCCCGCTCGCGGTGGGCGACTTCGAGCGTGAGCGCGGCGCGACGACCGACTGGTTCGGGGCTCCGGCGAACGTCGTGCGGGTCGTGCTCGAGGCCTACACCGTCACCGGCGAGCTGGGCCTCGCCCGACGCGACGAGAACCGTCGCTACTACGACGTCGTCGAGCGCCTGCTGCCCGGTGACGTACTCGAGCGCGAGCTGCCCCTACGAGAGCAGCTTCGGCACATGATGCTGTCCCGATACCGCGCGCACGGCCTCCTGGGCGCCAGCAGCGGCGGCGGCGTCTTCGACGGGCTCGGCCCCGCCAAGCCGGACGCGAGGTTTCCGGAGCTTCCGGGGAGGCACCGCGCTGCGCGAGGAGCTCATCGAGACCGGCGAGCTGGTTCCGGTCGAGGTCGCAGGCGTGCGGGGCAAGCGGTTCGTGGTCCGGGACGAGGTCGAGCTGCTGGCCGAGCCGTCGGAGACGCATCCGTCAGTCGCGTTTCTCTCGCCGTTCGATCCGCTGATCTGGGACCGCGCCCTTCTCGGGTCCCTGTTCGAATTCGACTACGTCTGGGACCTTTTCTTCCCGCCCGCCAAGCGGCGCTTCGGCTGGTACGTGCTGCCAATCCTCTTCCGGGACCGCTTCGTCGGACGGATCGAGCCGCGCATCGAGCGCGCCGACGGCGCCGTGCAGGTCATTGGCCTTTGGTGGGAGGAGGGCTTCGTGCCGCGGCGCGCGGAAGGGTTCGTCGACGCGATGCGGGAGGCCCTGCGCGCGTACCTGGGCTTCGCCGAGGTGACTCGCGTCGAGTGGGCGCAGCACCTGAGCAAGGACAAGCGGCTCTTCCTGACTCGCCCCTAGACCAGCATGAAGCGCCGAGGCGATGTTCTTCAAGACGCCGGCCGCGTTCCGCGCCTGGCTCGAGAAGCATCACGAGACCGAATCCGAGATCTGGGTCGGCTATTACAAGAAGGCGACTGGTAAGCCGTCCATGACGTGGTCGGAGGCGGTCGACGAGGCGCTCTGCTTCGGCTGGATCGACGGGAAGCTGCAGCGGATCGACGACGAGCGGCACCGACAGCGGTTCACGCCGCGAAGGCCGCAGAGCAACTGGAGCGCGATCAACATCGCCAAGGTCGCGGAACTGCGGGCGCAACGGCGAATGACGCCGGCCGGCGAGGCCGCGTTCGCCGCCCGGCGCGAGGACCGTTCCGCCGTCTATTCGTACGAGCGTCGGCACGAAGCCGCGTTCGACGCCGAGCAGGAGGCAACGTTCCGCGGCAACGAGGCCGCGTGGGCCTGGTTCGGCGACCAGTCCCTCTCTTACCGCCAGACCGCGACGTTCTGGGTGGTGAGCGCCAAGCGCCCGGAGACGCGGGCGAGACGGCTCGCGACCTTGATCGAGTGCTCGGCCGAGGCGCGCCGGGTCCCGCCGCTGGCGGGCTAGTCAGTCAGACCTACGCGGTCTCGGAAGGAGCGCCGAGTCCCAGCCTCTCCTCGGCGACCTTCTCGCGCCGGGCCTTCGTGAGCTCCTGGATGAAGATCTGGAGCGTTGCGGCGAGCGGCACCGCGGTCAGCGCGCCGAGCACTCCCAGCAGCGCGCCGAAGAGGGTGACCGCGACGATGATGAAGAAGCCGGAGAGCCGGACCGCGGCCCCCTGGATCTTCGGCGTCAGGATGTTGTTCTCGAGCTGCTGGTAGACGAGGACGACGACGAGCATGATCAAGCCGGCCGTCGCCCCCTCCTCCGCCCAGAGCGTCGGCACGAGAATGAAGCCCGCGATCGTCGCCCCGATGTTCGGGATCATGTCCAGCAGTCCGGCGATCAGCCCCAGCGCGAGCGCGTAGCTCGACCCGAGGAGCCACGCCGTCGTGCCCTGGAGCGTGCCGGCGATCGTGGCGATGACGACGACGCCGATCGCCCACCGCGACACGGACTCGGTGACCCGCTCCCACACGCCGAGCCAGCGGTCGTCCTCGCCGGGCATGAGGACACTCGCGAGCGAGCGCTTCAGGTTCGTGATGTCCGTGAGCAGGAAGAGGCAGATGAAGAGAATCGTGAACGCGGCGAGGAAGACCGAGAAGAAATCCCCCGCGATGCCGAGCACGCCGGAGATCGCGTCCGGGATCGAGACCGAGATCTCCTCCGCACCGGACTGGACGTTGCCGGCCGCGCCGGAGTCGCCGAGCCACGAGAGCTCATCGGAGTTGCGAAGGTCCTCCACGATCGTGGGCAGGTCCTGCAGCAGGTCTCGTGCGCTACCGACGAGCGGCACCAGGAGAAGCAGGAAAAAGATCGTCACGAGAAGCGCGCTCCCGAGCACGGTGATGGTCGCCGCAAGTCCTCGCGAGAGCCGCGTCTTCCTCATCACAAAACGAACCGGGTACTCGAAGACGAGGGCGAGGAAGACGCCGATGAAGACGATCAGGAACGTGTCGCCGATCGCCAGGAACGCACCAGCGACGGCCAAGGCCGCACCGACGATGAGCAACGTCCGCACGGGCACGAGGAGCTCGATGCGGCGGTTGCCAGCGGAATCCATCGCGCGAAGAGTGTATGGAGGGCGTCGGCCGAGTCCCGCGTCGGCACCGGAGGCGCGTCGGGGTCCGTGTTGCCGCCGAGTACGCTGTGTACGTGAAGCTCGCAGTCGGTGACCTCGTCGTGTACGCAAACCATGGGGCCGGATCCGTCGCAGCCCGGGAGAAGCAGACCGTGCTCGGAGAGACGCGCGAGGTAGTCGTCGTCGAGCTCGACGAAGGATTGACGGTGACCTTGCCGTTGGAGCTGGCGGGGCAACTGCTCAGGCCCTTGGCCAGCGAGGCCGACCTACGCATGGTCCAGGAGACGCTTCGTGGCGATAGCGTGCTCAGCGTCGATCCCTGGCTCTCCCGCCGAAAGCACACGCTGGAGAAGCTCGCGGGTGGCAGCCCAGTCGAGCTCGCCGAGATCGTCAGCGAAGGAGCCCAGCGCGACCGGGAACGACGTGCGAAGGGAGCCAAGCCGCAGGGCTCGTCAGGCGAGCGCGAGGTCTTCGTCAAGGCACGGCGGTTGCTGTCGGACGAGATCGCGCTTACGCGCGGGATCCAACCGGACGCAGCCGACGGCTGGATCGAGGAGCAGCTCACCAGGCAGGTCTGACGAGGCCGCCCAACTCGTCATGAGCACGCCCGAGGATCTGAACTACAAGGCAATCGAGAGGCTCGAGTCGCTTCTCACCGAGCTCCGCGCGAGTCCCTCGACCGCCCGCGAACGGGAGGCGATCCGGGAGATCGGATACGAGATCGCGATCGCGATCCGCGAGGTGGGGGCGATGCTCACCAACGTTGGTTGGGAGCAGACGTACGCCACCACCAAGCCCGCCACGGATAGCGATATAGAAGGGAACGAGTAGGGAAACGCCGCGGACGGCCTGTCGCAGGCCCGTGCTACGGTGGACGTCAGTCCGAGCGAGTACCGGTTGCGCGCTCCGCGCCTCCTTTGCCCGTTCATGAGCCGGGGAGGGAGGTGCTTCATGGCTTCGAGGAGCCCGCAAACGCAGCAGAAGCGCGCCCGCGAGCTGGCGCTGAAGGAGCGTCGCGAGCGCAAGGCCGAGAAGAAGCGCGCGCGGGCCGACGAGCGTCGCGCCCGAACCGACGCAGCACAGGCCGGGACGAGCGGCGCCGACAGCGAGACCAGTGGCGCCGACAGCGAGACGAGCGGCGCCGACAGCGAGACCAGCAGCGCCGACAGCGAGACCAGCAGCGCCGACAGCGAGACGAGCGGTGCCGACAGCGAGATCTCGTGAGGCACGAGGATCCGACGCCCGCTCGGGAGCCCAGTCATAGCACTGGCCCGTTGATCGTCTCCGGGAGCTTCGAGGCGCGCTTCCGCGACGAGGAAGCCGCGCGTTCCGCCGCTCGCGATGCGAGATCCGCCGGCTTCGTCGTGACGGTTCACAAGCACGACGGTCAGGGATGGCTCATCACCAGTCGCCCGCGCCAGCCCTTCCCACCGGACGACGGGGACCGCTACGCCAGCCGCCTGCGTGCAATCGCAACGGTGCACGGCGGCGATTACGACGGCTTCCTGGGCGACTAGGCGTCCTCGGCACAGCCACGTCCGCCGAGGGTCGTGCGACTGACTCAGGCGTCCGTTACGTGGCGATCTCCCAGATGTTGCCCCCCGGGTCCCTGAAGCTGGCGGTCCGGACGCCCCAGGGCCGGTCCAGCGGGCCGTTCAGGAGCTCGACGCCACGTGCGGCGAGCTCGGCGCACGTCGCATCGACGTCGTCGACGTCGATCGTGAACATGAGCCGCGCTCCCGACTCGGGACCGCCGACGGACGCCGGCTCGACGAGCTCCCGCGCCGCGGTTGCCTTCAGCAGGTTGACGATCGTGTTGCCGAACCGGAACGCGGTCGAGTCATCGTCCTCGACGAGCACCGGTACGTCGAAGACCCGACGGTAGAACCGCCTCGCCTCCTCGAGGTCGTCGACGAAGAGTGTGATCGCCGCGACTCCCTTCGGCCACGAGCTGTTTGCGGACACGGGCGCACCTCCTCCGAAGTTCGACTAGGACTCGCGCGGCCGGCGGAACTCATCGCTCCAGCCCGAGCCATGTTGTGGTCGCATCGACCATAACTGTCTGCTAGGGTAAGAGTCGTGGCGACAAAAACTAGGATGCGAGCCGTAGTCCACGACCGGTACGGCCCTCCCGAGATCCTTCGAGTCGAGGAGGTCGCACGGCCCGTGCCGAAGGACGACGAGGTCCTGGTCCGGATCCGCGCGACGACGGTCACGCGCACGGACACAGGGCTCCGCAGCGCCGAGTTCTTCATCAGCCGCTTCGTCACCGGTTTGCGCCGACCGAAGCAGCAGATCTCCGGTATCGAGCTGGCGGGCGAGGTGGAGGAAGCAGGCAGCGCCGTCCGCGAGTTCGCCGTCGGCGACCGCGTCTTCGGCGTCCGGTCTGGCGCGCACGCCGAGTACGTCTGCGTCCGCGAGGGAGGCGCGCTCGCGCACATGCCGGACGGCATGACGTTCGTCGACGCGGCGCCGGCCTGCGACGGCGCGGCACTTGCACTCGCGTGTCTCCGAACGGCCGGCCCGCTGGAAGGGCGGCGCGTCCTCGTCTACGGCGCGTCAGGGGCGGTCGGAACCGCGGCGGTGCAGCTCGCCAAGCACCTCGGCGCCCATGTCACCGCGGTCTGCGGCACGAAGAGCGTCGAGCTCGTGCGTTCGCTCGGAGCCGACGAGGTCGTCGACTACCTGCAGGAGGACTTCACGAGGAGCGGCAAGACGTACGACGTCGTGTTCGACGCCGTCGGCAAGCACTCGTTCCGGCGGTCGCGGCGCTCGCTCGTCCCGGGCGGGACGTTCGTCGACACGGATCTCGGATTCATGTGGCACGTCCCACCCCTCACGTTGCTCACGCGCTGGATCGGGAGCAAGCGGGTTCGCATCGGGATCACGAAGTACTCGAAGGAGGACACCCTCCTCCTGAAGGAGCTCATGGAGGCGGGGAAGTACCGCGCGGTGATCGATCGCACCTACCCGATCGAGGACGTCGTCGAGGCGTCCCGCTACGTCGAGACGGGGCAGAAGACCGGGAACGTCGTGCTCACGGTCGGCAACGGAGCGTGACCTCGGGCGGGACGCACGCCGCAGTCACAATTGCGTCTCGCGATGGAGGCCCTGCGGACAGTTGAATCACTCCTCGACGTGCCGGACGAAGCGCTCTCGGCACGTACCGTCGTGCTCGTCGAGGGCGTCAGCGACCAGCGCGCAGTCGAGGCGCTGGCCCGGCTCCGCGGGCGTGATCTCGGCGGCGAGGGCGTTTCCGTCGTGCCGATGGGCGGCGCTCAGGCCATCGGACGCTTCCTCGGCGTGTTCGGGCCGCAGGGCATCGACGTGAGGCTCGCGGGCCTCTGCGACGCCGGTGAGGAGCACGACTTCGGACGCGCGCTCGAGCGCGCCGGCCTCGGCACTGGCCTCACTCGCTCCGGCATGGAAGAGCTCGGGTTCTACGTCTGCGTCGAGGATCTCGAGGACGAGCTGATCCGCGCGCTCGGAGCCCACGGCGCCGAAGGGGTGGTGGAGGCGCACGGTGACCTCGGATCGTTCCGGACGCTCCAGAAGCAGCCCGCGTGGCGCGGCCGCCCGACGGAGCACCAGCTCCGGCGCTTCATGGGCAGCTACGCGGGAAAGATCAAGTACGCCCCACTCTTCGTCGAAGCGCTGGCTCCCACCAAGATGCCGCGCCCGCTCGACGCCCTGCTCGCGTACGTCTGAAGCCGACGCCGACGCGCGGGCCACCGGGCGCAGCGCTCCCGGTGGCCGCGCGCGTACGGACTAACCGAGCGAGACTGCGACCTCCTCGAGAAGGTCGAGCGCGTCCTGCAGCCCGGCTTCCATCCCGGACTCGATGATCGCGTCCCGCGACTCCTTGCTGCTCGCCTGCACGAGGATCGTGAGCGTCGTGCGCCCGTCCCTCTCCGCGAAGGTCGCGGTGTTGACCGTCGTCGCGTCCTCCTCGGAGACTCCCTCGGGCACGCCCTCGTAGGTCTCGGTCGAGACGATCCGCTCGCCGAGGACGACCTCCCGGTACTCGCCGTGGAACCCGACCTCGAGGCCGTCGTCGGTGACCATCACGTACCGCCACTTGCCGCCGGCCTGGAGATCGATCTCGGCGACGGTCATCTCCCCTCGCTTCGCGTTCCACCAGCGCTTCACCAGCTCCGGCGTGGTGAAGGCCTTCCACACGAGGTGCTTCGGTGCATTGAACTCCCGCGTGATAAGGATCTGCTCCTCTGTCGGGAGCGTCACCGTCGCCGTTCCGCTACTCGTCAGTGCCATCTCGTTCCTCCTTCTCCTTGAGTTCCTGCAGCACGACGTCGAGCTCGTCGAACCGCTCCGACCACGAGCGCTCGTAGCTCTTCACCCAGTCGTGGATGGGCTTCAGCGCCCGGCCGTTCAGCCGGTACAGCCGTTGCCGGCCCTCGTCGCGCACGTCGACCACACCTACCTCTCGCAATACCCGTAGATGCTTGGACACCTGCGGCTGGTTGAGACCGAGCGCCCGGACGAGGTCGTTCACGGGCCGCTCGCCGCCCGAGAGGGCGTCGACGATCTGCCGCCGCCGGGGCTCCGCCACTGCGTTGAACGCGTCGGTTGTCGTCGCCGCTCGTGCCATGCCGGCATCATATATACCTATATAGGCATATGTCAAGAGCGTGGTCGCGCGGGAACCGGGGTAGCCTCAGACGTGGCCACGTACTCCGTGAACCAGCGCGCCGTCGCCCACGCGCGCCGCTTGATCCGAGGCCGCCAGTACGTCCTGGACAGCGACTGGGGCGAGGTCCAGCCGAGGGCAGCGGCCCAGAACGCCTTCCTCCGCTCCCACTCCTGGGAGGAGTACGCGGAGTGGCATCTCGGCCTCACCGACGGCGCGACGGACGAGACGAAGGCCCGCTACGCGTTCGTGTACGGCGACCTCCGCCGCCTGCATCGGAGCGGCCTGATCGCCTGCCACTACCGGGCGGCCGAGTGGCGCCACAAGGAGATCGAGCTGGCTGCGCACGATCTGCTTCAGCTGCTCGACAAGAAGACCGCCTGAGTGTCCTCTCGCGCGTCCGCCGTTCGTCTCAGAGGCGACCATGCACCACGAGAGGAGGAAGACGATGAAGTACATGCTGCTGATTCACCAGGGCGATACGCCGACGCCCGGGACGGATGCGTGGAACAGCCTGTCGCAGGACGAGCAGAACACGGTGTACGCCGACTATCAGGCGATCAACCAGACGCCAGGCGTCACGCCCGGCGAGTGGATGCAGCCTCCCGAGGTCGCCACGACCGTTCGTGTCCAGGACGGGAAGACGCTGACCACCGACGGGCCGTTCGTCGCCGTCAAGGAGGCGCTCGGCGGTTACCTGTTCTTCGAGGCCGACGACCTCGACGCCGCGATCGCGCTCGCGGCGCGCATCCCGGCGGCCCGCCTGGGCGGCGCCATCGAGGTGCGTCCTCTGAAGGAGCAGTAGCGATCCTCGAGCAGGTCTTCCGTGACGAGTGGGGACGCGTCGTTGCCGCCCTGATCGGCTTCCTCGGCGACTTCGACCTCGCCGAGGAAGCCGCCCAGGAGGCGTTCGCGATCGCCGCCGAGCGGTGGCCGCGCGACGGCGAGCCGGCGAACCCACGCGCGTGGCTCGTCACGACGGCCCGCAATCGCGCCATCGACCGGATCCGGCGGGACCGGACGCTCGCGGAGAAGACCCGACTGCTCGACGTGCCGGAGGCGGTGGAGGACGAGATGGACGAGACGACGATCCCCGACGAGCGGCTCGAGCTGGTCTTCACGTGCTGCCATCCCTCGCTCGCGCTCGACGCCCAGGTGGCGCTGACGCTGCGGACGCTCGGCGGCCTCGACACGGCGGAGATCGCACGCGCCTTCCTCGTACCGGAGGAGACCATGGCCAAGCGGCTCGTCCGCGCGAAGCAGAAGATCAAGGCCGCCGGGATTCCGTTTCGCGTGCCCCCGCCCCACCTGCTCCCCGACCGGCTCGACGCGGTGCTCGCGGTCGTCTACCTCATCTTCAACGAGGGGTACGGCGGGCGAGGCGACCTCGCGGCCGAGGCGATCCGGCTCGGCCGTGCGCTCGCCGAGCTCATGCCCGACGAGCCGGAGGTACACGGGCTGCTCGCGCTCATGCTCGTGAACGACGCCCGCCGGGAGGCACGGCTCGCGGACGGCACGGTCGTGCTGCTCCGTGATCAGGACCGGTCCCTCTGGGACATGGAGCAGATCGCCGCGGGACGGGTGACGCTCGAGCGCGCGCTCGCCCTCGGCGGGCGCGGGTCGTACGTCCTGCAGGCGGCCATCGCCTCGCTGCACCTCGACGAGCCGCCGGACTGGCCACGGCTCGCGGCCTTGTACGGCGAGCTCGCACGCGCCACCGGCTCCTCCGTGGTCGAGCTCAACCAGGCGGCCGCGATGGCGGAGGCGGGTGACGTTGAGGGCGCGCTCGCAGTCGTGGAGCGACTCGAGCTCGATCGCTACCACTACCTGCACGCCACGCGCGGCGAGCTGCTGCGCCGGCTCGACCGCTTCGAGGACGCGCGCGAGGCGTACGTACGCGCGCTCGAGCTCGTGCACTCCGACGCCGAGCGGCGGTTCCTGGAGGGCCGCCTGGCCGAGCTCCCCGCCTGATGAGCGACGCACAGGATCTCGCAGCGAACGCCAGGTCGATCGTGGACGCCAACCTGTACATGGTCCTGGCGACCGCCGACGCGGCGGGTCTGCCGTGGGCGAGCCCCGTCTACTTCGCTCCCCTCGGCTATCGCGACCTGCTCTGGGTCTCGCGCCCGGAGCGGAGGCACTCCCGGAACCTCGCGGTGCGCGATGCCGTGAGCATCGTGATCTTCGACTCCTCGGTACCGATCAACAGCGGCCAGGCCGTGTACATGGCGGGAGTAGCACGCGAGGTCGCCGGCGACGAGCTCGAGGAGTGCGTCAACGTCTTCTCGCGCCGGTCCGTCGAGCATGGAGGCGGCCCGTTCGAGGTGTCCGACGTGCGGGCGCCGGCTCCGCTACGCCTCTATCGGGCGACCGCGACCGAGCAGTGGATCCTCGACAGCGGGGACAACCGCGTGCCGGTGAAGCTCTAGCGCGCCCACTCCATCGGCGCGGGCGGCTGGAACGACGAGCGGACGTCGACGGCGCCACCGTCCGCCTCCGAGCGGGCGACCGCCTCGAGGACGTCGACGATGTGCGCCGCCTGCTCCGCGCTCGCGCGGTGCGGACGGTCCTCGGCGATCGCCTCCGCCAGGTCGACGATCGCCCGTCCCCAGTCGATGCCGCGAAACGCCTCTCGCACGGGAGGCACGACCGTGTACGTGTCACCGCCGTCGTCCGTGCGCTCGACCGTCGCGTCGAACTCCAGGAAGCTGCCGAGGTGGAGCGACCGGCCGTCGGCGCCGTGAAACTCGATGCCGCGTTGCTTTCCGTGCCGGACCCAGAACGTGGACGTGAGGCGCGCCACGACGCCGCTGTCGAGCTCGAGCACCGTGACGATGAAGTCGGGAGCGGTCAGGACGAACGGGTCGCCCGCGAGCGTCACCCGCTCCCGCTGCACCGTCGTCCCGTACGAGAGCACCCGCCGCACGGGCCCGAACATCGCGGTCAGGATCGTCAGTGGATAGACGCCGACGTCGACGAGCGGGCCGACGGCATACAGCGCCTGCGGCCCTGGGTGCCACGACTCGATGCGGCCCCAGTTCGCCTCCGCGAACGCCACGCGCACGTCGCCGAGCGCGCCGTCGCGAACGACCTTCCAGGCGGTCTGCGCCGCCTCGCCGAGGAGCGTCGCGGGCGAACAGCTGAGGCGCCGGCCGGTCCGCTCGGAAAGCTCGACGAGCTCACGCGCCTCGTCGTACGTCAAGGCGAGCGGCTTCTCCGAGTGGACGTGCTTGCCCGCCTCGAGGGCCGCGGTCGTCACGGGCGCGTGGGCGGCGGGGACCGTCAGGTTGACGACGATCTCCACCTCGTCGTCGCCGAGCAGCTCCTCGAAGGACGCGAATTGCCGGACGCCGTATTCCTCCGCGAGCGCTTCCGCCCGCTCGGCGACGGTGTCCGTGACCCCCACGAGCCGCAGCGGCTCCAGGGCGGCGATCCGCTTCGCGTAGTGGCCGGCGATGTTGCCGCACCCGACGATGGCAACGTTCACGCGAGCCAGGCTTCGAGGCGGCGGCGGAGCTCCACGATCTCATCGCTCGGGTCGTGGTCCTCGGGCTCGTGCTCGATCGTGAGGTAGCCGTCGTAGCCGATCTCCTGCAGCGCACGTACGCACGCCTCGATGTCGACGACTCCCTCACCCCAGACGCAGGTGTCGTGCGGCTCCCCGACCGCGCGGACGTCCTTCAAGTGCACGTGCACGATGTGGTCGCGGAGGTCGAGGATCGCCTGCGCAGCGTCGTAGCCCTGAGTGCCCCACCAGCCGGTATCCACCGTCGTCCCGAAGGTGCCGCCGCCGCGCTCGATCTTCGCCAGCACCTCGTCCGGCGTCTTCTCAGGGTGGTTCTCGACCGCCAGTCGCACTCCGTGCTCCCTCAGGGACGGCACGAGCGCCTCCGGCTCGCCTGAGAAGCCGGCGGCGATGACGTCGGTGCCGATCGCCCGGGCGAGCTCGCACGCCCGCTCGATGTTGTCGGGCGTGACCCAGGTTGCGTACCCCGCGAGGCGGAGCTCGTAGCGTTCGAGCGTCTCGCGCGCAATCGTCGCGTGCTCCTCTGTCGCCCAGCCCGTGCCGAGGTGCGCGCCCCAGAGATCGAGCGCCTCGAAGCCCAGCGCTCGGACTCTCGACAGGATCTCGTCGAGCCGCTCGGCGTACGTCTCGAGCGGGCTGAAGTGGTCCTGGGTCGCCCCGTCGCCATGCGCCCAGCCGTCCATCGCCCACCCGGTCTCGCGGGCGACGTAGTTCGCCGTCGTGAACGCAATCGTCGGCATGCGGGCCGACAGCCTATGGAACGCACCGGCCCGAGCAAGAGGCCTATACCAATCGGGGGTTCCAGGCCGATTGACATGCGACCTCGGACCTGAAAAAGTGGCCGCGACAGACGATTGGTACGTACCACTCCGACGACTCGCCTCCGGAGGTGGAGTGAGCATGAAGCCACGAACCATTCGCCTTGCCGTCCTCGCCGCCGTCACCATGGTCGCGATTGCCGCGCCCCTGGCAGCATCGGCGCGCTCGGACGCCCCCGCAGCCGCGAACGTGCGTAGCAGCCACGTCGTCGGCTACTTCATCGAGTGGGGCATCTACGGACGGAACTACAAGGTCAAAGACGTCAAGACCAGTGGGTCCGCCGAGCGGCTGACCGTGATCAATTACGCCTTCGGCAACGTCGCGCCCGACGCGGCGGGAGACGTGGTCTGCAAGCTCGGCGACGAGTGGGCCGACTATCAGAGGCCGTGGACCGCCGAGGAGTCCGTGACCGGCGAGGAGGTCACGTGGCCGCGGCCGATACTCGGCAACTTCCAGCAACTGCAGGCGCTCAAGGCCCAGTACCCGCACCTCAAGGTCCTCATCTCGCTCGGCGGCTGGACCTGGTCGAAGTACTTCTCCGATGCGGCACTCACGAAGCAGGCGCGCGAGCGCTTCGTCTCCTCCTGCGTCGACCTCTTCATCAAGGGCGACATCCCGGATCCGGGCTGGGGCGGCATGGGCGGCCCCGGCGCAGCGGCCGGCGTCTTCGACGGAATCGACGTCGACTGGGAGTGGCCTGGCTCGGAGGGGAATGCGGGGAACATCATCCGACCCGAGGACAAGAAGAACTACGTCAAGCTGCTCGAGGAGTTCCGGCGGCAGCTGCGCACGCACGGCAAGCAGGTCGGCCGCGACTTCCTGCTGACCGCGTTCCTCCCCGCGAGCGCGGCGAAGATCGACGCCGGCGTCCACGTCCCGACGCTCTTCGACCAGCTCAGCTTCGCGACGGTGCAGGGTTACGACCTCCACGGCGCCTGGGAGTCGACGACGAACCACCAGTCGAACCTCTTCACGTCGCCGAGCGATCCGTCGAGCCCGCGCTACTCGCAGGACGGCGTCGTGAGCGAGTACCTGCAGCGACACGCACCCCGGAAGAAGATCGTCCTCGGCGTGCCGTTCTACTCA
Organism: uncultured Actinomycetes bacterium; assembly: GCA_963793035.1. Taxonomy (GTDB): domain Bacteria; phylum Actinomycetota; class Thermoleophilia; order Gaiellales; family Gaiellaceae; genus GMQP-bins7. The sequence continues at coordinate 212,114 of CAWBYI010000007.1, read as the reverse complement.
CGCGGATGGACGGGCGTGGGGTCCGCGAACAATGGTCTGTACCAACCCTCCACCGGGCCGGCCGCAGGCACGTGGGAGGCGGGAGTCGACGACTACAAGGTCGCGAAGGAGCGTCTCTCGAGCGGCTTCACGCGCTACCAGGACGACGTGGCGGGCGCGGCCTGGCTCTTCGACGGGACGACCTTCTGGACCTTCGACGACCCGCCGGTCATGGCGGCGAAGGCGGAGTACGCCCGCCGCAACCGGCTCGGCGGGATCATGTTCTGGGAGCTCAGCGGCGACACGCCGGACGGAGAGCTGATCGAGGCGATCGCGGGCGGTTTGCCGTAGCGGATCGGAGCCTGCGGCGGGCGCCCGCGCGCTCGCCGCAGGCCGTGCTCGCGGAAGAACTGCGCCGCCTGGCGCGTCTTGTCAGTGGCGTCGAACGCTCCTGAAGGAGTACCTTCAACGGTGCACTTCAAAAGCAAAAGCAACGAAGGGGGAACGAATGGCCGTGAAACTGGGCGACACCGCACCCGACTTCACTGCGGAGACCACCGAGGGGACGATCAAGTTCCACGACTGGGTCGGCGACTCGTGGGCGGTGCTCTTCTCGCATCCGAAGGACTTCACGCCCGTGTGCACGACCGAGCTCGGCTACATGGCGCGGATCAAGCCGGAGTTCGATCGCCGCGACGTGAAGATCATCGGCCTCTCCGTGGACACGACCAGCGACCACGAGGGATGGGCGAAGGACATCGAGGAGACACAGGGGCAAGCGCCCAACTACCCGATCATCGGTGACGCGGACTTCAGCATCTCGAAGCTCTACGGGATGCTCCCCGGCGACGTCGAGGGCGACCCGAAGGCGCGGACACCCGCCGACAACCAGACGGTGCGCAACGTCTTCGTCATCGGTCCCGACAAGAAGATCAAGCTGCTCCTCGTGTACCCGATGACGACGGGTCGCAACTTCGACGAGGTGCTGCGCGTGATCGACTCGCTGCAGCTCACCGCGAGCCACAAGGTCTCGACGCCCGTGAACTGGCAGCAGGGCGACGACGTGATCATCGCCGGCTCGGTCTCGAACGACGAGGCGAAGGAGCTCTGGCCCGACGGCTGGGAGGAGCCCAAGCCGTACATCCGCATCGTGCCGCAGCCCGACACGACGCGCGTGGAGGCCTGAGAACCCGCCTCGCGAGCACCGATCGACTCGTGGAAGAGCCCCGCATGCGGGGCTCTTCCCGTCTCTGGCGGCGCTTCCCCCCGCCTACTCGCCGCTCACCCGCCGGCGAAGCTCGTCCTCGACCGCGGCCGGATCGAGGCCACGCGCCGCGAGCATGACGTAACTGTGGAACCAGAGGTCCGCGAGCTCCGACACGAGCCGCTCGTCGCTCTCCCCCGCGCCCGCGAGCGCGGCCTCGAGCCCTTCCTCGCCGAGCTTCCGCGCCGCCGCAGCGGGACCCGCGCTCACGAGACCGGCGACGTACGAGCCCTCGGGCCGGATCGCCGCCCGCTCCGCCACGCGCCGCCAGAGCCAGGGCGCGAAGCAGGAGAGCGAGCCGGTGTGGCACGCGGGCCCGGCAGGCCTTGCCCGCACGAGGATCGCGTCCCCGTCGCAGTCCTCGCGAAGCTCCTCGACGGCGAGGGTGTTGCCCGACGTCTCGCCCTTGTGCCACGAGCCGCGCGCGCGAGCGGCTGTAGAAGTGCGCCTCTCCCGTCTCCCGCGTACGGCGCAACGCCTCGTCGTCCATCCACGCGAGCATCAGGACGCGACCCGTGTCGGCGTCCTGGACGACGGCAGCGCGGAGATCAGGCTGCATCGCGAAGCGGCACCCCGAGACCGCGGAGCTCGTCGCGGAGCGAGCGCAGGCGCGCCGGCCGCTCGTGGAGGATCGACGCCAGCAGAGCCGCCTGCGCGACGCCGAGCGCGGCGGCGACGTGGTCGGCCTCCCCTGCACCGCCGGAAGCGATGACCGGAATCGAGACCGCGCCGGCGACCGCCTCCGTGAGCTCGAGGTCGTAGCCCTCCTGCGTGCCGTCCGCGTCGATGGAGGTGAGAAGGATCTCCCCCGCTCCCCGGGACTCGGCCTCGGCCGCCCATGCCACCGCGTCGAGCCCGGTCGGTGTCTTCCCGGCGCGCGTGTAGACCTCGCCGCCTGCGGCGTCCACCGCGACGACCACCGCCTGCGAGCCGAGCAGCGCCGCCAGCTCGCCGATCAGCTCCGGCCGCTCGACGGCCGCGCTGTTCACGGCGACCTTGTCGGCGCCGGCAGAGAGCAGGTCGGCGCCGTCGGAGGCGCTGCGCACGCCCCCGCCGACGGTGAACGGGATCGCCAGCTCGTCCGCCACCGTGGCGACGAGCTCGAGCAGCGGCGAGCGCCCGTCGACGGTCGCGGCGACATCGAGGAACACGAGCTCGTCGGCTCCCGCATCCGAGTAAGCCGCGCCGAGCTCCACCGGGTCGCCGACGTCACGGAGCCCCTGGAAGCGAATGCCCTTGACGACGCGGCCGTTCGCGACGTCGAGGCACGGGATCAGGCGAGGGAGAGGCACAGCGTCAATTGCTGGTCGAGGAAGCGGGCTCCGGCCGGGCCGCTCTTCTCCGGGTGGAACTGGACGCCGAGGAAGCTGCCGGACTCCGCCGCGGCGACGACGCCTTCCGACGTCGCGGTGGCCGCCGGCGTCTCGGCGGCGAACGAGTGCGCGAAGTAGTAGGCGTCGCCCCACGGCTCCACGCGCGCCCAGCCGATCCTCGGGACGCGGCCGTCGCGCAGGCGCGTGGCGCGACCGGGCAGGAGCCCCAGGCCGGGCACCCCGCCGTCCTCCTCGCTCTCCTCGAGCGCGAGCTGGAGGCCGAGGCAGATCCCGAGCGTCGGCTTGCCCGCGGACACGCGCTCTCGCAGCGCGTCGTCGAGACCGGCCTGTCGGAGGCCGTCCATCGCGCTCGCGGCCGAGCCGACACCGGGGAGCACCGCGAGGTCGGCCGAGAGCACCTCTGCCGGCTCGCGCGTGGCGCCCGCATCCGCGCCGAGCCGGCGGAACGCAGCCAGCACCGAGCGGACGTTCCCGGCGCCGTACTCGCAGACGGCGACCCTCACATCGTCCCCTTCGTCGACGGGATGCCGGTGCTCTCGCGGCGGAGCGCCACGCGCAGCGCGCGGCCGACGGCCTTGAACGCAGCTTCCGCCGTGTGGTGCGCGTCTCGCCCCTCCGCATCCACGTGGAGCGACATCCGCCCCGCCTGGGCGAGGCTCTGGAGGACGTGCTGCGCGAGGCCGGGGTCGGGCTCGATCCGGAGCTCCGCGAAGGGGCGACCGCCGAGGTCCACCGCGGCCCGGGCGAGGGCGTCGTCCATCGGCACGACCGCGTCGCCGTAGCGCGCGATCCCTCGCCGGTCCCCGAGCGCGCGGTCGAGCGCCTGGCCCAACGCGAGCGCCGCGTCCTCGGCCGTGTGGTGCTCGCCGGTCTCGAGGTCGCCCACGCCCTCGAGCACGAGGTCGAGCCCGCCGTGGAAGGCGAGCTGCTCCAGCAGGTGGTCGTACAGCCCCGCTCCGGTCGCGACGCGTACCCGTCCGGCTCCGTCGAGGGCGAGCCGAACCGCGATCCGCGTCTCGGCCGTCGCGCGCAGATGCCGGACCCGGCGGCCGCCGGCCTCGGCGACCGGAGCGGGACGGTCGAGCGAACGCGCGAGCGCCTCGAGGAGCAGGTCGTCGTCCTCGCGGTCGCGCACGGTGATGCGGATGCCGTCGGCGAACGTCCGAACCACGACGCCGGCACGAAGCAGCGCATCTGAGGTCGCCGCAGGATCGGATACGGGCACGAAGAGGAAGTTCGTCCACGACGGAAGCGGCTCCAGCCCGAGCGCCCGCAGCCCGCGGGCGAGCCGCTCGCGCTCCTCGAGCTCGCCGCTCACGTCGGGCGGGTCGTCGAGTGCCGCGAGCGCGAGCGCCGCGGACAGCGTCGACACCGGCAGCGGCGCCTGGCGGCGGTTCAGCTCGGCGGCGATCTCGCGCGACGCGAGGGCGTAGCCGACGCGCGCACCCGCGAGTCCGAACGCCTTCGAGAACGTCCGGATGACGACGACGTCGTCCTCGATCAGCGGAACCGCGGTCTCGCCCGCGTACTCGAAGTACGCCTCGTCGACGACGAGCGGTCGGGCAGCGGGAACGGGCTCGAGCTCGCCGGTCGGGTTGTTCGGGCGGCAGGCGAACGTGACCACGGGGCGCTCGTCGCCGACCTCCGCGCCGACGAGCCCGGCGGCGATGCGGTAGAGCGGATAGGTCGGCTCCGCCGCGACGGCGACCTCGTCGCCCAGCCCGGCGAATGCCCGCGCGCACAGGAGGATGAGATCGTCGGCGCCCGCGCCGAGCACGACGTTCTCCGGCTCGACGCCGGCGTACTCGGCGACCGCGGCCGTGAGCCGGTAGTGGCCGCCGTGCGCGTAGCCGGACACCTCGGCGAGCGCCTTCGCGATCGTGCCCGGGCGAGCCGACGGGTGCGGGAGCGGCCGCGTGTTCCCGTCGAAGCGGACGATCTCGATCGGGTCGAGCCCGACCCGCCGCGCGAGCTCCTCCGTGGACGGCGCCCAGACGTACTCGGCGAACGTGACGGGCAGCGCTCTCACCGTTGCACCGCCTCCGCGTGCGCGGGCATGCCCTCGAGGGCGGCGAGCGCCTCGACGGTCGGACGGAGCTGGGAGAGCCCCTGCTCGCTGATGCGCTGCACGGTCACCGGCTTGAGGAACGTCTCCAGGCCGAGGCCGCCTATCGAGCGTGCCCAGCCGCCGGTCGGCAGGACGTGGTTCCCGCCGGTTGCGTAGTCGCCCGCCGCGACCGCCGACCAGGGGCCGACGAAGACGGCGCCCGCGTTCCGCACGCGCTCGGCGAGCGCCTCGGGCTGCTCCCCGAGAAGGACGAGATGCTCCGGCGCCATGGCCTCCACCTCCTCGAGGGCGCGGTCGAGGTCGTCGTCGACGCTCACCACGCGGCAGACGGCGCCTTCGCCGTGCTCCGCCTGGGCAGCGAGCTCGAGCTGGGCGATGCGGTCATCGGCGTCGTCGCCCACGAGGACGACGACCTCCGACGGTCCTGCCGGCAGGTCGATCGCGACCTCCCGGGAGACGAGGAGCTTCGCCTCGTTCACGTGCGCGTTCCCCGGGCCGACGATCTTGTCCACCTTCGGGATCGACTCCGTCCCGAACGCGAAGGCGGCGATCGCCGCGGGGCCTCCGAGCGCCCAGACCTCGTCGAGGCCCAGGAGCCGCGCGGCTGCGGCAACAACGGCGGCATCGCTCGGAGGCGTTGCGACGATGATGCGCTCGACCCCGGCGACCTGCGCGGGGACCGCGCACATGACGAGCGTCGACACGAGCCCGCGCGGCACGTAGATCCCGACCGAGGCGAGCGGGATCCACCGGCGCGAGAGCTCGACGCCCGGCGCCACTTCCAGCTGGAGGTCGGCTGGACGCTGGAGCGCGTGCCAGCGCCGCACCGCCTGGGCCAGCGCGAGCACGGCCTTCTCCGGGATCTCGCCTTCCGGCTCCGCCCGGTAGGGCTCGACCCCGTCGAAGCGCAGCGCCCACTCGGCGAGTGCGGCGTCGCCGCGTTCTCGGACGTCGTCGAGGATGCGCGCGACGTCGTCGGTCACTGACGCGCTCACGCCAGCATGCGCTCGACGGGAAGGAGCAGGATCGACGAGCCGCCCGCGGCCTCGAGCCTCGGGAGCAGGCTCCAGACGTCGGCCGCCGGGACGAGCGCGTGCACCGCGACCATCCCGGGCTCGGACAGCGGAACGACGCTCGGAGCACGGGAGCCGGGCACGAGCTTGCAGATCGCCTCGAGCGCGTCCTCGGGCGCGTTGAGCATCAGGTAGCGGGAACGGCGCGCCTCGACGACGCTCCTCAGGATCCGGGCGAGCTCGGGCGCCCGGCCGTCCCCGTCCGCCCGCCCGACGAGCGCGGCCTCCGAGGAGAAGAGCGCGCCGAGCGAGCGGAGGCCGTTCGTCCGCAGCGTGCTCCCGCTCGAGACGAGGTCGACGATCGCGTCGGCGAGACCGAGCCGCGGCGCGACCTCGACCGAGCCCGTGATCTCGATGAGCTTCACGGAGAGGCCGCGCTCGGCGAGGAGCCGCCCCGCCAGCCGCGGGTACACGGTCGCGGCGGTCAGGCCGTCCAGATCCTCGAGCGCCTGCGCGTTCGACTCCTCCGGCACCGCCGCCTCCAGCGTGCACGATCCGAATCCGAGCCGGAGGAGCTCCTCGACCTCCGCCTCCCGCTCGTGCACGAGGTCGAGGCCGGTGATCCCGCAGTCGACCACGCCGTCCTGGACGTACTCCGGAACGTCCGCGGCCCGCACGAGCAGGACGTCCACGGGAGCGTTGCGGCAGGGGAAGGCGAGCGCTCGGTCGCCGGGCCGCTCGGGGCCGAGCCCGGCGTCTTCGAGGAGTGCGACCGCCGGCTCGCGGAGACGGCCCTTCGCCGGGATCGCGATCGTCAGGCGCTTCGCGCGAGCCTGCGGCTCCGGCGGTCGAGCGCCTGCCGGTAGCCGTCCTCCCCGTGCCGGAGCCAGTGCGCCACCCGCGTCACCGTCGTCGTCGACGCGCCCGTTCGCCGCGCCACCTCGTGGTACGGCAGGCCCTCGTCGATCAGCCGCGCCGCGTGCCAGCGGTGCGTCATCGCCTCGAGCTCCCCGATCGTGCAGAGATCCCGGAAGAAGCGCTCCGCCTCCTCCGGCGTCTGCAGCGCGAGGATCGTCTCCAAGAGGTCGGTTGTCTCGCTCGTTCGCCATGTGTGTGAAGGGTCTTCCGCCATGTCTCTGCCTAGGTTAACGTATTAGCATGCTAACACGCAATAACGAGGCCGGCTTCGCGGTCATCCCTGCGGTCGACCTCGTCGGCGAGGAGGTCGTGCGGCTCGAGCGAGGCGAGTTCGACCGGGTCGTCGCGCGCGAAGCCGACCCGGCGGCGTACATCCGGCGGCTCGTGGAGGCGGGCGCGCGGCTCGTCCATGTCGTCGACCTGGACGGAGCCCGCTCCGGGCGCCCGCGTCCGGACCTCGTGCAGCGGCTCGTCGAGGCGGCGGCGCCCGCGGCCGTTCAGGCCTCGGGCGGCGTGCGTTCGCCCGAGGATGCGGAGCGCCTGCTGGAAACCGGAGCGTCGCGGATCGTCGTCGGAACCGCGGCGTTCGCCGAGCCAGAGGCGCTCGCGCGCTACGCGTCCGCCTTCGGAGATCGCCTGGTGGTCGCGGTCGACGTCAGGGAAGGCCGCGTCGCCGTCGGCGGCTGGCGTCGCCAGACGAAGCTCACGGCCGAGGACGCAGTGGAAAGGTGCGCCGCTGCAGGCGTGTCACGGCTCCTGTGCACGGCCATCGAGCGCGACGGGACGCTCGGCGGTCCTGACCTCGACCTCCTCCGCCGGGTGCGCGAGCGGTCGGGCCTGCCCGTGCTGGCGGCAGGCGGGGTCCGCTCGCGAGAAGACCTCGCCGCGATCGAGGAGACCGGCTGCGAGGGGGCGATCGTCGGCCGCGCGCTGCTCGAGGCGCGCCTTCCGCTCGCGATCCTCGCCGGCGCCGGTTAGCCGGCGTCAGGACGTCTCTACACTCAGCGTCCTATGGCGCTGACCGAATCGACCTGGACGCCGTCGTCCTGGCGGGCGCTGTCCGCGAGCCAGCAGCCGGACTGGCCTGACCCCGAAGCGCTCGCAGCAACGCGCGAGCGCCTTCGCCTCCTCCCGCCGCTCGTGTTTGCGGGCGAGGCGCGGGCGCTTCTCTCGTCGCTCGGCGAGGTCTGCGAGGGGCGCGCGCTCCTTCTCCAGGCGGGTGATTGCGCCGAGTCCTTCCGGGAGTTGTCCGCCCCGATCATCCGGGAGAAGCTGAAGGTGCTGCTCCAGATGTCGGCCGTCCTCACGTTCGGCGCGACGTTGCCGGTCGTGAAGGTCGGACGTATCGCGGGGCAGTTCGCCAAGCCGAGGAGCGCGCCGACGGAGGTCGTCGGCGGCGTCGAGCTCCCGACCTTCCGCGGCCACGTCGTCCACTCCGACGAGCCGACGCCCGAGGCCCGCGTCCCCGACCCGGAGCGGATGGTGCAGGGCTACTACCAGGCCGCATCCACCCTGAACCTGCTCCGCGCGTTCACGAAGGGCGGCTTCGCCGACCTGACCCACGTGCACACGTGGAACCGCGAGTTCGTCGCGAGCTCGCCCGCGGGTCAGCGCTACGAGGCGCTCGCGGACGAGGTCGAGCGCGCGCTCCGCTTCATGCAGGCGATCGGGATCGACCTCTCGACCGAGCGGTCGCTGCACGAGGTCGACGTCTGGACGAGCCACGACGGTCTGCTGCTCGAGTACGAGGAAGCTCTGACCCGCACCGATTCGCTTACCGGGCAGCAGTACGACTGCTCGGCGCACATGCTCTGGATCGGCGACCGCACGCGCGACGTCGACGGCGCGCACGTCGAGTTCTTCTCCGGCGTGAACAACCCGATCGGCGTGAAGCTCGGGCCGAGCGCGACGCCCGAGGAGGCGGTCGCGCTCGCCGAGCGGCTCAACCCGGATCGGGTGCCTGGACGCCTCACGTTCATCACCCGTCTCGGCGCGGAGCACATCCGGGAGGCGCTGCCGCCGCTGCTCCGGGCGATGCAGGAGTCGGGCGTGCCGGTGGTGTGGGCCTGCGACCCGATGCACGGGAACATGGTCCGCACGAGCGCGGGCACGAAGACACGGCACTTCGACTCGATCATGGAAGAGCTTCAGGGCTTCTTCGCCGCGCACCGCGAGGCCGGCACCTGGCCGGGCGGCGTGCACCTCGAGTTCACCGGCGAGGACGTCACCGAGTGCCTCGGGGGATCCGACGTGGTGCTCGAGGAGCAGCTCGATCATCGCTACGAGACGCTGTGCGATCCGCGCCTGAACGGGCGCCAGTCGCTCGAGCTCGCGTTCCGCGTGGCCGAGCTCATGCGCGCCGCTTGAGCGGCTCCCCCATGCGGCTTGCCGTCGTCGGAACCGGCCTCATCGGCGCCTCGGTCGGCCTCGCGGCCCGGCGGACCGGCGTCGCCGAGGTCACCGGCTGGGACGAGGACGGCGCGACACTCGAAGTGGCGTCCGAGCGCGGCGCCGTCGAGCCGGCGGGCTCGCTGGAGGAGGCGCTGCGCGACGCGGACGTCGCCCTCGTCGCGGTGCCGGTCGCATCGCTCTCCGGCGTCGTGCATGAAGTGCTCGAGGCGGCGCCCGACGACTGCACGGTCACGGACGTCGGGTCGACGAAGACCTCGGTCTGCGCCGCGGCGGGCACCGATCCGCGCTTCGTGGGCGGCCACCCGATCTGCGGCGCCGAGGCACGCGGCCCGGGGCGGGCGAGCGCCGACCTCTTCGAGGGCGCGACCTGGTTCCTGACCCCGCTCGCCGCGACCCGGCCCGAGCGGTACCGCGCGGCCCACGCGCTCGTGACTTCACTCGGCGCGCGGCCCGTCGCGATCGACCCCGAGGCGCACGACCGGCTCGTCGCGGTGACGAGCCACCTCCCCCACGCGCTCGCGAACATCCTCCTGAACCACGCGGGCGCGGCGCGTGTGGACGGCCACGATCCGCTCGCGACGGCAGGCGGGTCGCTGCGCGACATGACCCGGATCGCCGGCGCCAACCCGCGCATCTGGGTCGACATCTTCCTCGAGAACCGGGAGACCCTGGCCCCGGCGCTCGCCGAGCACCGGCGCCGCGTCGAGCAGCTCGAGGCCGCGCTCGCCGAGGGGGACGCGGGGTACCTTGCGCGCTGGATCGGCGAGGCGAGCGGCAACCGCCGGCGCATCCTCGAGACGGCGTACGAGGACGCCGGGGCGCTGCACCGGCTTCGCGTCCACGTCCCCGACCGGCCCGGGGTGCTCGCCGGCATCTTCCAGGCACTCGGCACCGAGCGGATCAACGTCTCCGACTTCGAGCTCGAGCACCTCTCGCCCGAGCGAGGCGGGACGCTGACCGTCCTCGTCACCGGAGAGGGGGACGCGGAGCGCGCCGCGGCCCTGCTCGAGGCGCAGGGCTACGGCGTCGTCGTCGCGCCCGTCATGGACGCGTGAAGCGCTCGCGCTCGGCGCACCAGAGCTCGAAGCGGCCCACGGGCGACTCGAGGTAGGCGCCGAGCTCGCGCTCGAAGCGCTCGAGCTCGCCGCGCCGCAGATCGACCTGGTGGTCGAGCCAGCGGCCCCAGTCGCAGACGTGGACAGCCAGCGTCCGTGCCGGGACGTCGCTCCCGCAGCCGGGGCAGGTGGCGATCCGGCGACGCTCGCTCACTTTCCGCCTCCGGAGGCGGCGTCTTCCTCGACGTCCGCAAGCACCGCTTCGGCCTCCGCGAGCTTCGGGGCGACCCGGACGAGCTCTCGCGACCGCTCGTCCCAGCGCTCGAGCAGCGCGGCGGCGCGCTGGGAGCCCGTATGGCGGAGGTGCCGGTCGAGGAGCGCGCGTACCTCGGCTAGCTGCTCGGCGTCCGGCACGTGGCCGGCCACGAACTCGCCGTTCAGCCCCCGCTCGAGCGTGCCGGCCGGATCGTGGACGTAGGCCTCGCCGCCGGTCATGCCCGCGCCGAGGTTGAGGCCGACCTCGCCCAGGACGACGACCGTGCCCGCGGTCATGTACTCGCACGCGTGGTCTCCGACGCCCTCGACGACGGCGACCGCGCCCGAGTTCCGAACCGCGAAACGCTCGCCGGCCGACCCGGCGCAGAAGAGCTTGCCGCCCGTCGCGCCGTACAGCACGGTGTTGCCGAGGAGACAGGGATCGCCCTCGTCGCCCGGCGGCGGTGCGATCACGATCCGGCCGCCGCTCATCGCCTTGCCGACGTAGTCGTTGGCCTCGCCGAGCAGGTGCAGCTCGACGCCGGCGGTGAGGAACGCGCCGAAGCTCTGGCCCGCGGCGCCCTCGAAGTGGACGCGCACGCGCCCGGCCGGCGCTCCGGACCCGACGCGCTTCGCAATGGCGCCGCCGAGCCGCGCGCCGACCGCGCGGTCGGAGTTCGTGATCAGGTGCCGCGGCTCGATGAGCGCGGGCTCCTCGATCGCCGCCCGCCCCTGCGCGTGCAGGAGGATCCCGAGGCGGTCGCCCGAGCGCGCGGGGCCTGCGCCCGTGTGGCGCGACGGTCCTTCCCCGCTCCGCCCGAGCAGCGGCGAGAGGTCGAGCACGTCGGCGGCAGGGTCGTCGCTGCGCCTCTGACGGAGGCATTCGACGCGGCCGACCGCCTCGTCGAACGAGCGGAGGCCGAGCGACGCGAGCAGCCGCCTTGCTTCCTCGGCGACGAAGAGCAGGTAGGCCCGCACCATCTCCGGGGTCCCGGCGAACTTCGCCCGGAGCTCGGGCTGCTGGGTGGCGATGCCGACCGGGCAGGTGTCGAGGTGGCAGGAGCGGACCATCAGGCAGCCCTCGGCGAGCAGAAGCGCGGTTCCGAAGGAGAACTCGTCGGCGCCGAGCAGGGCGGCGACGACCACGTCACGTCCGGTCTTGAACCCGCCGTCGACGCGCACGCGCACGCGCCCGCGGAGGTGGTTCGCGACGAGCGCCTGCTGCGTCTCCGCGAGGCCGAGCTCCCACGGCGCGCCGGCGTACTTGATGGACGACAGGGGGCTGGCGCCGGTGCCGCCGTCCGAGCCGGCTACGTGGATCACGTCCGCGTGCGCCTTCGCGACGCCCGCGGCCACGAGGCCGATGCCGGTCTCGGCGACGAGCTTCACCGAGATCGCCGCGTCCGGGTTGACCTCCCGCAAGTCGAACACGAGCTGCGCGAGGTCCTCGATCGAGTAGATGTCGTGGTGCGGCGGCGGCGAGATGAGCGAGACGCCGGGCCGCGTCCGGCGAAGAGCGGCGATCTCCTCGGTGACCTTGTGCGCCGGGATCTGGCCGCCCTCGCCCGGCTTCGAGCCTTGCGCGATCTTGATCTGGAGCTCCTCCGCGAAGACGGCGTACTCCGCGGTCACGCCGAACCGCCCGGACGCGACCTGCTTGATCTTGCAGTTCCGGTCGTCGCGATAGCGCTCGGGGTTCTCGCCGCCCTCGCCGGAGTTCGCGCGCGCCCCGAGGCTGTTCAGCGCGATCGCGATCGTCTCGTGCGCCTCCGACGAGAGCGCGCCGTGGGACATCGCCCCGCCCGAGAAGCGGCGGACGATCTCCTCGGCCGGCTCGACCTCGTCGAGCGGCACGGGCTCGCCCGCCGGGACGAGCTCGAGCAGGTCGCGCGGCTCGAGCGGCGTCCGCTCGTTGACCATGACGGCGAAGCGCTCGTAGAGATCCGAGCGACCGTCACGCACCGCTGTGCGCAGCGCGTGCGCTCCGGCGACGGCCTCCTGGAGCGCATCGACGACGTCCGGATCGGTGGCATGCGGCTCGCCGCCCTTGCGGAACTTGAAGTAGCCCGGGTTCTCGAGCCGGGGACGCGCCTCGCCGGAGGCGCGGAGCCGTTCCAGGGCCTCGCGCTCGAAGCGGTCGAGGCTCGCACCGCCGATCGCCGACGGCGTGCCGCCGAGGACGTCGCGGCAGAGATGTCGCTGTAGCCCGACGGCGTCGAAGAGGCGCGCGCCGCGGTAGCTGGCGACGTCGGAGATCCCCATCTTGGACATCACCTTGAGCACGCCCTCCTCGAGGGCGGAGAAGAGGCGGGCCTGCGCTTCGGCGGGTGACGGCCGGTCGCCGCCGACCCTGTCGTTGGCAGCCAGCGCGGCGACGGTCTCGAGGGCGAGCCGTGGACAGACGACATCCGCCCCGTAGCCGAGGAGGCAGGCGATCGCGTGCGTGTCGCGCGGCTCGTCCGACTCGACGAGAAGCGAGCAGCGGGTCCGAAGCCCTGCAGCCGACAGGCGCGTGTGCACCGCCGAGAGGGCGAGCAGGGCCGGCACCGGTGCGCGGTCTCCTCCGGCATCGCGATCCGAGAGGCACACGAGCTCGGCACCGGCCGCGACGGCGGACTCGGCGAGCGCAACGAGCCGGTCGAGCGCGTGCGAGAGCCCTTCCTCCGCCGTGAACGTCGCGTCGAGGCGCAGCGGCTCGAGCGCCTCGATCCGCGACGGGTAGAGGAGGAAGCCGGGCAGCACGGTCACGCGCGCGAGCGCGCCCTCGTCGACGAGCGTCGCCGAGCGCGGGCCGATGAGCGTCGACACCGACATGACGAGGCGCTCGCGGAGGTGGTCGATCGCGGGGTTCGTCACCTGCGCGAAGCGCTGGCGCAGATAGGTCGTCAGCGGACGGGCCCGGCCGGCAAGCGGCGCGATCGGCGAGTCGTCCCCCATCGAGTAGACGGGGTCGTGGCCGGTCTGCGCGAGCGGCCGGAGCATCGCGGCGACGTCCTCGCGGGCGTAGCCGTGGAGGACCTGGCGGGCGTCGAGACCACCCTCGGGCGGATCCACGGGCTCGCCGGCGTCCTGGCGCTCGATGCTGTCCCGAACCCACTCGCCGTACGGCCGCCGACCGGCGAGCTCCCTGCGGAGCTCGGCGTCGACGAGCAGGCCCCGCTCCGGATCGACGGTGAGGATGCCTCCCGGCCCGAGGCGCGCGCGACGAACGGTGGCGCCCTCGGGGAGCGGCACGGCGCCGGCCTCGGACGCGACGGCGACGAGCCCGTCGCTCGTCACCGCGACGCGGAGCGGGCGCAGCCCGTTCCGGTCGAGCGCGGCGCCCGACACCCGGCCGTCGGTGAAGCAGAGCGCGGCAGGCCCGTCCCAGGGCTCCGTGAGCAGCGCCCCGTAGCGGTGGAAGTCGCGCACCTCCGGGTCGAGCCGCGGATCGTTCTGCCACGCGGGCGGCACGAGCAGCGACACCGCCTCCGCCACGTCCTTCGCGCGATCGCGGACGAGGAGCTCGAGAGCGTTGTCCAGGAGAGCCGAGTCCGACCCGTTGCGGTCGAGTGCCGGCGCGAGCCCCGGCTCGAGCCCGAGCGCGGTCTCCCGCGCCTCCGTCCAGGACACGTTGCCGTCGATCGTGTTGATCTCGCCGTTGTGGCAGACGAGCCGGAACGGCTGCGCGCGCTCCCAGCTCGGCTCGGTGTTCGTCGAGAAGCGCTGGTGGAAGATCGCGAACGGCACCGCGAGGTCGGGGTCCTCGAGGTCCGCGTAGAAGCGCGAGAGCTGTCCGGCCGCGCACAGCGCCTTGTAGGTCACCGTGCGGAACGACAGGGACGCGATGTAGACGCCGGCGACGCGCTCGGCCCTCCGGCGGGCCCGGTAGGCGCGTCGCTCGGCGTCCAGGTGCTCGGATGGAGCGAGCACGAGCTGTTCGATTCGTGGGAGCGAGGAGAGCGCGGTGACGCCGAGCGCCTCCGTCCTGATCGGGACGCTGCGCCACCCGCTCGGCTCGAGACCTTCTGCCCGGCACGCGTCCTCGACCGTCGCCCGGAGCCAGCCCTCGCGGAGGAAGCACATCGCGAGGCCCGCACCCGGCCGTCCCGTCAGCGTCTCGGTGACCGGCAGGAGCACGCCGGCGCCGTCGCCCGTGACGCCGTCGGCGGCCCAGGCGCCACGGTGGCCGACCGCGGCGAGCCCGGCGAGAGCCCGGTCGAGCAGCTCCCGCGACGCGCGCCCGTGCACGTCCGCGACGAGGCCGATGCCACAGGCATCGCGTTCGCGGCGTGGGTCGTACAGAAGGCGCTGCTCGTCGGCCATCGGCCGTCACCTTTCGCGTGGTAGGTGAGGACTTTCCCGCCGGTATTTCGTGAGCTAGTCCGGCGGGGCGGGAGGAGGAGCGCCGGCTAGCTGCTCGGAAGCAGCGCGAAAATGGCGAACGATCCCTTCGCCGGGATGAACGTCAGATCGACTCGCGCGCTCGCCATCGGAGCACGGAAGCGTAATCGGCCCACCGGCGGTCGGTCAAGCAATTGGCGCAACGCGTTCACCACATTGGTACTTGACAAGCGCGTGGACGCTCCCGCACACTCCGACTTCGATGTCGACGCGTGCGACCGTATCCCCGTTCGCAAACGCCACAGCCGTGGGCGTAGCCGCCTGCGGTCTCCTCGGCATCGAGCTTCTCCTGATTCTCCCCCACTAGGGGGAGAACGCGGCTCACGCGCCGACCGGCCTGGCGCACACACCGACCGAAGCACACCACTGGTACGCCCTCGGGCGACCGCACAGGAGGAGCAGAGAAGTGGCCAATCGCCGCAGGATCACGGTTTTCGACACGACGCTGAGGGATGGGGAGCAGTCCCCGGGCATCGCGCTGTCGCCTGACGAGAAGGCGGAGATCGCGCGCGGGCTCGACCGCCTCGGCGTCGACGTGATCGAGGCCGGCTTCGCCGTCTCCTCGCCGGGCGACTTCGAGGGCATTCGCGCAGTCGGCGAGGCGGTAAGCCGTCCCACGATCGCATCCCTCGCCCGGACGCGCGAGGAGGACCTCGACGCAGCCGTCGAGGCGCTCGCGGGAGCGCGTGGCCGGACGCGCATCCACATCTTCCTCGCGACGAGCCCGATCCACATGGAGCGCAAGCTCGGGCTGGAGCCGCCCGAGGTGCTCGAGCTGGCGCGGTGGGCAGTCGGATACGTCGCGCCGCGAGTCGACGAGGTCGAGTTCTCGTGCGAGGACGCGACACGCTCGGATGCCGCCTTCGTGGCAGAGGTGTGCACGGCCGCCATCGAGGCCGGCGCGACCACCATCAACCTGCCCGACACGGTCGGGTACTCCTTGCCCGACGAGCACGCGGCCTTCCTCCGCGAGGTCCGCGCGCTCTGCCCCAAGCTCGAGGGCGTCACGCTCTCGGTCCATTGCCACAACGACCTGGGCCTGGCGGTCGCGAACACGCTCGCGGGCGTGGGTGCGGGCGCCGACCAGGTCGAGTGCACGATCAACGGGCTCGGCGAGCGCGCCGGGAACGCTGCCCTCGAGGAGGTCGCCATGGCCCTCCGCGTCCGCGCGGACGCGCTGGGCTTCGAGACGGGCATCAACGTCCGCGAGATCGGGCGCATCTCGCAGCTCGTAGCCGAGCTGACCGGCTATGCAGTGCAGCGGAACAAGGCCATCGTCGGTGCGAGCGCGTTCGCGCACGAGGCCGGCATCCACCAGGACGGGATGCTCAAGGACGCCTCGACCTACCAGATCATGGATCCGATGGAGCTCGGCCTGACCATGACGCTGCCGCTCGGGAAGCACTCCGGCCGGCATGCGTTCCGCCAGGCGTGCGAGGAGGCCGGCGTGGCCCTGAGCGACGCGGAGCTCAACGCGGCGTTCCGCCGGTTCAAGTCGCTCGCCGACACGCGCAAGGCGGTCACGCTCTACGACGTCTTCGAGGAGGTTGCAGCGTGAGCGCCTTCGCGAGCGACAGGACCTACGCCGTCGTCTGTCTCTCCGGGAACGGCATCGGCCCGGAGGTGATGGCGGAGGCGAGCCGTGCGCTCGCGCGCGTCTCGCGCCTCCACGGCTTCCGGGTCAAGGAGACGCACGCGCCCTTCGCGGGCGAGGCCTTCGCGCAGTCCGGACACGCCTTGCCGCAGTCGACGCGACAGGCGACGCTCGAGGCGGAGGCGATCCTCGTCGCAGCAGCACATGCACCGGCTCTCGCGGGGGTCGAGTCCGAGCTCGACCTGCATGCCCGCATCGACCGCGTCGCGTATCCCTCCCGCGGCGCGGTCACGGTCATGAGCCCGCTCCACGAGACGGCCGTCGAGTGGACGCTCGAGCGCGCCTTCGACGTCGCCCGCTCGAGTCGGGCGCGGGTCACCTCCGTCGGCGGCGACGTTCGCTGGACGTGGCTCTTCCGCTCGGAAGCGGCCCGGCACGAAGGGGTGCAGACCGAGGAGCTGGAAGTGGGGCCGGCCGTGCAGGGTCTTGCCTTCGAGCCCGATCGCTTCGACGTCGTGGTCGCGCCGGCCCCGTTCGCGGAGCCGCTGTTCGGCGTCGCCGCCCATGCTCGCCATCCCCGCGTGGCGGCGTCGGGCCGGCTCGCCCGCGTCGGCCCGGGCGTCTTCGCGCCCGCGCACGGCTCTGCCGAGGAGGTCGCGGGTCAGGGCGTGGCGAATCCCGCCTCGATGCTGCTCGCCGCGGCGCTCATGCTCGGCGAGGGCCTCGGCGAGCGACGCGCTGCGGAGACGCTCTCGGGCGCGGTGCTCGAGGCGTGCTGCAACAGCACCCGGACGCCGGACATGGTCTCCGCGGGAGTCGGCGCGACGACGCGCGAGTTCGGCGACGTCGTCATCGCGGAGCTGCCCTCCGCGATGACGAACGCGGAGTTCTACCGGGAGGCCGTCGCGTGAAGCCGAATGGCGCCGACGCGATCCTGCGCTCGCTCGAGGCCGAGGGGGTCGACACGGTCTTCGGCCTCCCCGGCGGCGCCATCCTGCCGACCTACGACGCGTTCGCGCGCGGCACGACCGTGCGCCACGTCCTCGCCCGGCACGAGCAGGGCGCAGGCCACATGGCCGAGGGCTACGCGCGGGCGACGGGGCGCGTCGGCGTCGCGCTCGCCACGTCCGGGCCTGGCGCGACGAACCTCGTCACGCCGATCGCCGACGCCTGGATGGACTCGACCCCGCTCGTCTGCATCACCGGCCAGGTGCGGTCGTTCCTCATCGGAACGGACGCGTTCCAGGAGTGCGACATCACGGGGATCACGATCCCGATCGTCAAGCACTCCTGGCTCGTCCAGGACGTCGAGGAGCTTCCGCACGTGATCAAGGCCGCCTTCCACGTGGCCCGGACCGGGCGCTGCGGGCCCGTGCTCGTCGACGTCCCGCGCGACGTCCAGGAGGCGGCGCTCGACTTCGAGTACCCGGACGAGGTGGACCTGCCCGGCTGGAAGCCGCCCCAGCGCGGACATCCGCGCCAGATCAAGCGAGCCGCCGCGGCGCTCGCGGCCGCCGAGAAGCCGATGCTCTACGTCGGCGGAGGAACGCTCAACGCCGATGCGTGCGCCGAGCTGCTCGACCTCGCAGAGGTCGGACGACTGCCGGTCGTGACGACGCTCATGGGCAAGAGCGCGTTCCCGGAGACGCACGACCTCCATTTCGGCTGGCCCGGCATGCACGGCCCGAAGTGGTCGAACTGGGGTCTCAACAAGTGCGACCTGCTCGTCGCGGTCGGCGCCCGCTTCGACGACCGCGTCACCGGAAAGCTCTCGGCCTTCGCGCCCGGCGCGACGGTCATTCACCTCGACATCGACTCCGCCGAGATCGGGAAGCTCCGCCAGGCGGACATCCCCGTGGTCGGCCCGCTGAAGCAGGTTCTCGCCGACCTCGCAGGCGAGCTGCGCGCACTCCATGCCTCGGGCGTTCTCCCCCGCACCGAGCCATGGCTGCGCCAGCTCGCCGACTGGCGGGAGGAGTCCCCCCTCCGCTACAGCTCGAACGGCGACGCGCTCAAGCCGCAGCTCGTGCTCGAGACGCTCCAGAACCTCAGCGCCGACCGCGACGTCGTCTGGACGACGGGCGTCGGCCAGCACCAGATGTGGGCGATGCAGTACCTGCTCTGCGATCGCCCGCGCTCGTTCATCACCTCGGGCGGACTGGGCACGATGGGCTACGGCGTGCCGGCCGCTATCGGCGCGAAGGCTGCGCGGCCGGAGGCGACGGTCGTCTGCGTCGACGGCGACGGCTGCTTCCAGATGACCGGCCAGGAGCTCGCCACGTCCGTGCTCGAGGACCTTCCGATCGTGGTCGTGATCGTGAACAACGGCCACCTGGGCATGGTCCGCCAGTGGCAGGAGATGTTCTTCGACGAGCGGTTCTCGCAGATCCACCTCACGCACGACGTCCCGGACTACGCCCGGCTCGCCGAGGCGTACGGCGCCGTCGGCATGACCGTCGACAACGAGGACGACCTCGAGAGCGCGCTCGAGGAGGCAATCACCTGCGGACGGACGGTGGTCGTCGACGCGCGCGTCGACGCGCGCGAGCACTGCTTCCCGATGATCCCCGCCGGCGCCGCCGCGCTCGACCTCGTCGAGTACGAGGAGCCGGAGCCCGCGCCACCAGTCGTGAAGGCGGTCGAGGCAGCGTGAGGCATACGCTCTCGGTGCTCGTGGAGAACAAGCCCGGCGCGCTCATGCGCATCTCGAGCATGTTCGCGCGCCGCGGGTTCAACATCGACAGCCTGACCGTCGGGCCTACCGAGCGGCAGGACGTCTCTCGCATCACGATGCGCGTCGACTGCGACGAGCATCCGCTCGAGCAGATCGAGAAGCAGATGCACAAGCTCGTCAACGTCCTGCGCGTGAGCGAGCTCGAGCCAGACGAGGCGGTCGAGCGTGAGCTTGCGCTGCTGAAGGTGACCGCGCCCGCGTCGAAACGCGGAGAGCTCATCGCGCTCTCGCAAGCGTTCGACGCGCGCGTCGCCGATCTCGGCGCCGACGCGATCGTCTTCGAGATCGTCGGGCACCCGGAGGAAATCGACTCGTTCGAGGAGCTCGTCCGCCCGCACGGGCTCAAGGAGCTGGTCCGCACCGGCCGCATCGGCCTCGGGCGAGCCTCGGCGCCGAAGCACACCCAACGTCCACAGCACGTCCTCCGCTAGCCACCCTCAAGGAGATCTCATGGCAACGATCCATCGCGAAGGCAACCTCGACCTGCTCAGCGGCAAGGTGGCCGTGATCGGCTACGGAAGCCAGGGCCACGCGCACGCGCTGAACCTGCACGACTCGGGCGTCGACGTCGAGGTCGGCCTCCGCGAGGGAAGCCCTTCCCGCGCCGCTGCCGAGGAAGCGGGTCTCCGCGTCGGGACGGTCGCCGAGGCCGTCGCCGACGCACAAGTCGTCTCGCTGCTCCTGCCGGATCAGGTGCAGCCGGGCGTGTACGAGGAGGACGTGGCGCCGAACCTCTCCCCCGGCGCCGCGCTCCTCTTCGCGCACGGCTTCAACGTCCACTACGGGCGGATCGCGCCGCCCGCGGGGCACGACGTGATCATGGTCGCGCCGAAGGGCCCCGGCCACATCGTGCGCCGCCTCTTCGAGGAGGGTTTCGGTACGCCGGCGATCGTCGCGGTCGCACAGGACGCGAGCGGCGGAGCGCACGAGCTCGCGCTCGCGTACGGAGCCGGTATCGGCGCGGCCCGCGCCGGGATGATCGAGACGAGCTTCGCCGAGGAGACCGAGACCGACCTCTTCGGCGAGCAGGCCGTGCTCTGCGGCGGCGTCACCGAGCTGATCCGCGCGGGCTTCGAGACGCTCGTCGAGGCGGGCTACCAGCCCGAGATCGCCTACTACGAGTGCCTCCACGAGCTGAAGCTCATCGTCGACCTGATCTGGGAAGGTGGTCTCTCCGGCATGCGCTACTCCGTCTCCGACACGGCCGAGTTCGGCGATCTCACGCGCGGCCCGCGCGTGATCGACGCGCACGTCCGCGAACGGATGCGCGAGCTGCTCGAGGACATCCGCTCGGGCACCTTCGCGAAGGAGTGGATCGCAGAGATGGATGCGGGCGAGCCCCGCCTCGCCGAACTGCGCGCGCAGGCCGCGGAGCAGACGCTCGAGCAGGTCGGCCTGGAGCTCCGCGCCCTCATGCGCCGTGAGGGGTCGGAGGTGAGGGCTGGCTAGCTTCGGCGACGTCGTCGGAGTCGGCCTCCTGGGCTACGGAACGGTCGGCTCCGCGGTCAACCGGCTTCTCGTCGAGAACGCGGAGGACATCGAGCGCGCAACCGGGCACCGGCTGCAGGTGGTCCGCGCGCTGGTACGCGACGTGGAGAAGGAGCGCGACTTCCTGCCCGACCCGGGCGTCCTGACGACGGACCCAGCCGCCGTCCGGGACGACCCCGCGGTCGGCGTGGTCGCCGAGGTGATGGGCGGCATCGAGCCAGCGGGAAGCCTCGTGCTCGACCTGCTCGCGGCCGGGAAGCCGGTCGTGACCGCGAACAAGCAACTCGTCGCCCAGCGCGGCGCCGAGCTCTTCGCTGCTGCCGCGGACGCCGGAGTCCAGCTTCGCTTCGAGGCGAGCGTCTGCGCCGCGATCCCCGTGATCAAGGTTCTGCGCGAGTCGCTCGTCGTCACGAACGTCCACCGCGTGCTCGGGATCGTGAACGGGACGACGAACTTCATCCTCACCGAGATGGAGGGTGGCTCCACCTTCGAGGAGGCGCTCGCCGACGCCCAGCGCCGCGGCTTCGCCGAGGCGGACCCGACCGACGACGTCTCGGGAGCGGACGCCGCCGCGAAGATGGCGATCCTCGCGACGGTCGCATTCGGCTCACGGGTCACGCTTGCCGACGTCGACTGGCGCGGGATCGAGGACATCACGCCGGTGCACGTCGCCGCCGGGCGGCAGCTCGAGATGGTCGTCCGGCTCGTGGGGGCGGCGACGCTCGTGGACGACAAGCTCGACGTGCGCGTCCGCCCCGCGCTCGTCGACCGGCACCACCCCCTGGCGGCGGTCGAGGGCGCGTTCAACGCGGTCATGCTCCAGGGCGACGCGATCCGCGAGATCACGCTCGAAGGCCCGGGCGCCGGCGGGATCGAGACCGCCTCCGCAGTGGTCGCGGACATGGTCAGCATCATCGGTACCACCGCGACCGGCTTCCTCCAGAACGACGCCTGCTGGCGAACGCTCGAGCGGCTCCCGCCGGGCGAGCTGCGATCGCCGTTCTATCTTCACCTCGAGGTCGACGACCGGCCCGGAGTGCTCGCGCATGTCGCGCGGCGGCTCGCCGCACACGACGTCTCGGTCGCCCGACTGATCCAGGTCCCCGTGGACGGCGGGGCCGCGCTGCACGTCGTCCTGCACGAGACGCCGCAGAGCTCCGTCGACAACGCGCTCGCCGAGATCGTGCAGCTGCCAGAGGTTCGTGGGCGGCCGTCGGTCCTGCCCGTCGTCTCGGACCGCGGCGTCGCCGAGCTCGGGTGGAGGTAGCACGCGTGGCTCCACCTCGCCAAGTGTCAAATTGACACTTGGCATGTCCGCGTTGATCGAGAGATATCGAGAGCACCTCCCCGTCAGCGACTCGACGCCGGTCGTCTCGCTCGGCGAGGGGTCGACGCCGCTCCTACGCGCTCCGCACGCTTCCGAGCGGCTCGGCGCCGAGGTCTTCGTCAAGCTCGAAGGCGCGAACCCGACCGGCAGCTTCAAGGACCGGGGCATGACGGTCGCGATCTCGAAGGCGCTCGAGGAGGGCGCGCGCACGGTGATCTGTGCGTCGACGGGGAACACCGCAGCTTCGGCGGCGGCGTACGCGGCGCGCGCCGGGCTCGTCGCCGTGGTCCTTCAGCCCGAACGCGCGGTCGCAACTTCCAAGATCGCTCAGGCGCGAGCGGTGGGAGCACGCGTGCTCGAGGTGCGCGGTGGCTTCGACGCGGGGCTCGACGCGGCGCGCGCGCTCGCGGAGCGCGGGACACACGTGCTCGTGAACTCGGTCAACCCGCACCGGGTCGAGGGCCAGAAGACGGCGGCGTTCGAGATCGTCGAGGAGCTGGGCGGGGCACCGGACCTGCTCGCGCTGCCGTACGGCGGTGGCGGGAACACATGCGCGTACGCGCGCGGCTTCGCGGAGGCCGCCGCCGGTATGCCGAGGATCGTCGCCGCCGAGGCGCAGCTGCGCGCGACGACGCTTGCGTCGGCGATCCGGATCACGCGGCCCTTCCATGCCGAGGCGGCGACCGAGGCCGTTCGCGCGTCGGGCGGCGCCGTGGTGACGCTCGGGGACGACGAGATCCTCGCCGCGTGGAGAGAGCTGGCGCACGAGGGGCTCTTCTGCGAGCCGGCATCGGCCGCGGGCTTCGCGGCGCTCGCACACGTCGAGGTCGAGCCCGGGAGCCGCGTCGTCTGCGTGCTGACCGGTCACGGTCTCAAGGACCCCGCGCCGGTCGCCGATTCAGGCCCGCCGTCGATCGTGGTCGACCCCGATCCGGACGCGATCGCCGAGGCGTCGCGGTGACCGTCCTCGCTCGTGTGCGCGCGCCGGCGAGCACCGCGAACCTGGGACCGGGCTTCGACTGCGCGGCCGCCGCCCTCGACCTCTGGAACGAGCTCGAGGTACGCGAAGCGGAGGGCGAGGTCGACCTGAACCACCTCGGCGTGCGAGCGTTCGCACGCATCGCGGCGCCAGATGGGAAGCAGTTCACCTTCAAGGACGCGATCCCGCGCAAGCGCGGCCTCGGCTCGAGCGCGGCCGTGATCGCGCTCGGGCTCGTCGCGGCCGCGCTCACGGAAGGACGCGCGGCGAGCCCGGAGGAGCTCCTCGCGGAAGGGATCGAGCTCGAGGGCCACGGCGACAACCTCGCGGCGGCTCTCGCGGGCGGCGTCTGCCTCACCTGGGGCACCCGGATCGCCCGCGTGGCCGACCGCGCACCTGCCGTGCCCATCGCGCTCGTCCCCGGGACGACCGTCGAGACCGCGGCCGCACGGGACGCGCTCCCGGCCGAGATCCCGTACGACGACGCCGCGTTCACGACCGGGCGGGCCGCGCTGCTCGGCGCCGCCCTCGCGTCGGGCTCCCCCGACCTCTTCGCCGAGGCACTCGACGACCGGCTGCACGAGCCGTACCGCACTCGCGAGGCGCCCTTGCTCGCCGACGTACGCGAGCGGCTCCCCCATGGCGCGCTCGGAGCCACCCTCTCCGGATCAGGCCCGACCGTGATCGTCTGGGCACGCGACGACGACGCCGCTGCCTGCGCCGACGAGCTCACCCACACCTACCCCTCGGTTCGGGTCCTCACCCTGGCCGTCTCTGCGAAAGGAGCCCACGAGTCGTGACCGGCGACCCCTACAGCCGCCCCTCCGATCCGGCGAAGCGCCACAGCGCCGCGCTCACCGACGGGCCCGACCGCGCGCCGGCCCGCGCGATGCTGAAGGCCGTCGGGCTCACGGACGACGACCTCGCGAAGCCACTCGTCGGCGTCTCGACGACGTGGATCGAGACCATGCCGTGCAACCTGAACCAGCGCGCGCTCGCCCAGCGCGTGAAGCGCGGGATCAGGGCGGCGGGAGGGACGCCGCTCGAGTTCAACACGGTCTCGGTCTCCGACGGCGTGTCGATGGGCACCGAGGGGATGCGGGCCTCGCTCGTCTCGCGCGAGGTGATCGCAGACTCGATCGAGCTCGTCGCGCGCGGACACCTCTTCGACGGGCTCGTCTGCCTCGTCGGCTGCGACAAGACGATCCCGGCGGCGGTCATGGCGCTCTGCCGGCTCGACCTGCCTGGGCTCGTCCTCTACAACGGCTCGATCGCGCCGGGCCGGTTCAGGGGCCAGGACGTGACGATCATGGACGTCTTCGAGGCGGTCGGGCGCGCACGCGGCAGGGACGCTCGACGCGGCCGACCTGCACGAGCTCGAGAGCGTGGCGTGCCCGGGCGCAGGCGCCTGCGGAGGCCAGTTCACCGCGAACACGATGTCCACGGCCCTCGAGTTCCTCGGCATCAGCCCGGGCGGCCTCAACGGGATCCCGGCGCTCGACCCGACGAAGAACGAGGCGGCCGAGCAGGTGGGGCGACTCGCGATGGACCTCGTGCGGAAGGGCGTCCGCCCCTCGGAGATCATCACGCGCGAGGCGCTGGAGAACGCGACCGCCGCGATCGCGGCCACCGGCGGCTCCACGAACGGTGTCCTCCACCTGCTCGCGATCGCCCGCGAGCTCCAGATCCCCTTCGAGCTCGAGGACTTCGAGCGCGTTGCAGAGCGGACGCCCGTCGTCGCGAGCCTGAAGCCCGGAGGCCGCTTCGTCGCCACCGACATGCACGAGGCCGGGGGTGTCGCCCTGGTCGCGCGCGAGCTCGCGAAGGTGGGGCTCGTCCACGAGCGACGCGCCGAACGTCGACGGACGCACGCTCGGCGAGGTCGCGGCGGCCGCCGTCGAGCGGGAAGGTCAGGAGGTCGTCGTCCCCGTGGAGACGCCGCTCAAGCCCACGGGCGGGCTCGCGGTCCTGCGCGGAAACCTCGCGCCGGAGGGCTGCGTCGTGAAGCTCGCGGGCCACGAGCGCCTGCTCCATCGCGGCCCGGCGCGTGTCTTCGACTCCGAGGAGGCGTGTTTCGCGGCCGTGAAGGCGCGAGCCCTCGTGCCCGGCGACGTCGTCGTCATCCGCTACGAGGGGCCCGCCGGCGGGCCGGGCATGCGCGAGATGCTGCACGTGACCGCGGCGATCGTGGGCGAGGGGCTCGGCGACGACGTCGCGCTCGTCACGGACGGGCGCTTCTCCGGTGCGACGCGCGGGCTCATGGTCGGCCACGTCTCGCCGGAGGCGGCGCGCGGCGGTGCGCTCGCCGCAGTGCAGGAGGGAGACATGATCGAGATCGACGTCGAGGGCCGCGAGCTTCGCGTCGAGCTCTCGGACGACGAGATCGCCGCGCGGCTGCGCGACTGGACAGCGCCTCCCCCGCGCTACACGGACGGCGTCTTCGCGAAGTACGCGGCGCTCGTCTCGTCGGCGTCGGAGGGCGCGGTCACGCGGGCGAGTCAGTAGACGACGAGGCGGTCGCGGTGGACCGCCTCCAGCCCACGCCGCCGGGCAGCGATCTCGGCCGCGTCGGCCCCGGCGATCCCCTTCGCGAACGCGACCCCGTCCGGGCCGACGAGCTCGACCGCATCGCCCGCCTCGAAGCGGCCCTCGCAGGAGACGACGCCGACCGCCAGGAGGCTGCGACCGTCCACGGCGACCGCGCGGCGTGCCCCGTCGTCGACGTGGAGCGTCCCACCGGCGGGCTTGCCGAAGCGGAGCCAGAGCTGGTATGCGGACAGCTCTCTGCCGGATCCGTGGAAGCGCGTTCCGCGCGGCTCTCCGGCGAGGATCGGCTCGAGCACCGCTTCGCCCGCCCCGCCCGCGATGACGGTCGGGATCCCGGCCGCGGCCGCCATCTGGGCGGCGAGCACCTTGCTCCGCATCCCGCCGCGGCCGAGCCGTGACGCATCGCCGAGGACGGCGTCGGCGACCTCGGCACCCTCCCCCACGAGCTCCGCTCCCGGCGTCCCCGGCGCGCGCGTGTACACGCCCTCGACCTCGGTGAGGAGGACGAGGAGGCGTGCGCGCACGAGGATCGCGACGTGCGCCGCGAGCGCGTCGTTGTCCCCGAACGCGATCTCGTCCGTGGCCGTCGTGTCGTTCTCGTTCACGACCGGCACCGCGCCGGCGGCGAAGAGCGCGTGCAGTGCGTTGCGCGCGTTCACGTACGCGCCGCGGTCGGCGACGTCGCTCGCGGTCAGGAGCACCTGGGCCGCGAGCAGGCCCTCCCGCGTGAGCGCCCGCTCCCAGGCCTGCTGCAGCCGCGCCTGGCCGAGTGCCGAGGCGGCCTGGAGCTTCGGCACCGAGCGTGGGCGCCGGTCGAGGCCGAGGAACGGGAGCCCGAGCGCGATGGCGCCCGACGACACGACCGCGACCCGCTCGCCGCCTGCGACCGTCGCCGCGATCTCCTTCGCACGGCGCCGCAGCACGGTCCGCCGAACGCTTCCTCCCGGCCCGGCCACGAGGGTCGTCCCGAGCTTGACGACGACCGTCACGGAGCAGTCACCGCTGCTGCGTGCCGTCGCCGACGACCCGGTACTGGCGGAGCCAGAGGTCGCGGTACGTCACGGGCCCGCGCGGCCCGGGCGCCCAGTCGACGTTGATCCCGGTCTCGGGCGCGCCGGTCAGCTCGAACCCGTCCGTGAAGCGCGTCGTCGCGTGCCAGAACGCCGCCGTCCCGCGGTAGCCGTCGAGGAAGCGCTCGGCCGCGTCGGCGTCCTCGGCGACGATGCCCGCCGCGAGCCCGGACGTCTCGTCGTTCGCGACGCGAACCGCGTCGTCGACGCCGTCCACGAGCGCGACCGTCACCGTGCCGACGCGCTCCGGGTCTCCCGCCCACTCGTACCCGAGCGGGCGGTCGAGCGGCAGCGCCCCGTCGACCTCGCCCCGCACCTCGAGTCCTTTCCCGACGAGCAGCTCGAGCAGCCGAGGAAGAATGCTTTCCGCCTCGCGATCGACGAGGAGGAGGTTCAGGCGGTTGCAGACCCCGAGCCGGTCGAGGCTGCCGCCGGCCAGCGCGAGCGCCTTGCTCGGGATCCGCGGACCCGTGCACGTAGAGCACGCCGCCGCCCTCGGCGTGCGCGAGCGTCCGGACACCGTTCTCCGCGGCGAGGCGCGCGAGGGCAGCGGTGGTCTCGCCGCTCCCGCGGAGGATGACGAGCGGGATGTGGCGCGGCAGCGACACGAGCAGGCGGGCGCCCTCACGATCGGGCGAGCGGACGAGCCCGACCGCCCCGCGGGGTAGCCCGGCGCTCTCGAGCGCGGGCCGGAGCACGTCGTCCACGAGTGCGGTGACCGTGCCGAGCGCGGCACTTCCCGTGCGCAGGACGGTGGTGTTGAGACTCTTCAGGAGCTGTCCCGCAACGTCGAGCGCGACGTTCGGCCGCGCCTCGAAGTTCGCGCCGACCGTGCCGATCGGGATCCGCCGCTCGCTCACGCGCAGCCCGTTCTGAAGCGTCCAGGACCCGGCCTCGCGCTCGAGCGGCTCGATGCCGGCCATCACCTCGAGCTGGCGTGCGAGGCCCTCGACCCGGGTGTCGTCGAGACGCAGCCGGTCGAGCGTCCCGTCGTCGACGCGTCCCCGCGCGGCGTTGCAGTCCTCGCCGTTCACGCCGAGCAGGAGGTCTCGCCGCTCGAGCACCAGGGCAGCTGCGACACGCAGCGCCTCGGACACGAGGTCGTCACGGAGCGCAGAGGCGGCCGCGTTGGCGTCAGAGGCCTCACGCTCGATCTGCTGGTGCAG
Organism: uncultured Actinomycetes bacterium; assembly: GCA_963793035.1. Classification (GTDB taxonomy): domain Bacteria; phylum Actinomycetota; class Thermoleophilia; order Gaiellales; family Gaiellaceae; genus GMQP-bins7. The sequence goes on along the minus strand of CAWBYI010000007.1, from coordinate 184,528 downwards.
GCTCACTTCACTTTGTATACTGACCACCGGTAGCGAGGCACGCCTCGCTCCGCATCGAGAGAGGCTGAGGGACCGGCCCTGTGAAGCCTCGGCAACCTACGAGGACGGCAGCTTCGTCCGAGCAAGGTGCCAATCCCGGTCGGATGTGTCGAGCGAGGACGAGGAGGTCTTCATGTCAGCCCAGTTGCCCTACTGCACAGGCCTTCGCTGCCGTGTGTGCGAGCGCGAGTACGGCCTCGAAGCCGTCGGCGTCTGTGCGCGCTGCTTCGGCCCGTTGCATCCCGTGTACGACGAGGAAGCCCTGCGCGGGTCTTTGACCCGCGAGGCGATCGAGTCCGGCCCGCCGTCGCTCTGGCGCTACGCGCCGCTGCTGCCGGTCGCGCCGCCAGTGGAGCCGCGGCTCGCGCCCGGCCTGACGCCGCTCACCGAGGCGCCGCGTCTCGCGACGGCGCTCGGCGTCGGCCGCCTGTACCTGAAGCTCGACACCGCGAATCCCACGCACTCGTTCAAGGACCGTGTCGTCGCGGTCGCCGCAGCAAAGGCACTCGAGCTCGGCTGCACGACGCTTTCCTGCTCGTCTACCGGGAACCTCGCCAACGCGGTCGCGGCGCGCGCGGCCGCGGAGGGAATCGAGGCGGTGGTCTTCTGCCCCGCCGACCTCGAGCCGGAGAAGCTGGCCGCGACCGCCGTCTACGGCGCGACGATCTACGCGGTCGACGGCAGCTACGACGACTGCAGCCGCCTCTCGGTCGAGCTGTCGTTCGAGCTCGACTGGGCGTTCGTCAACGTCGGGCTCCGCGCCTACTACGCCGAGGGGTCGAAGACCCTGGCCTTCGAGATCGCGGAGCAGCTCGGATGGCAGCTTCCGGACGCGGTCGTCGCGCCCATCGCCTCGGGCGCGCTCTTCTCGAAGGTCCACCAGGGCTTCGGCGAGCTCCTTCGGCTCGGCCTCGTGGACGGAGAGCGGCCGCGGCTCTACGGCGGGCAGGCGGAAGGCTGCTCGCCCGTCGCGGCGGCGTTCGCCGAGGACCGCAAGGTGACGCCGCTCAAGCCGCGCACGGTCGCGCGCTCCCTCGCCATCGGCAGCCCCGCCGACGGCGACCTCGCGGTCGCGACGGCGAAGGAGTCGCACGGATCGATCCACGCGGTCGCCGAGGACGAGATCGGAGAGAACATGGCGCTGCTCGCGGAGACGACCGGCGTGTTCGGGGAGACCGCGGCCGGCGTCACGCTCGGCGCCCTCCGCGCCGCGATTCGCTCGGGCGCGCTGGGCGAGGAGGACACCGTGGTGCTGCTCGTCACCGGCGACGGGCTGAAGACTCCGCAGCCGGTCGCGCACCTCGTCCAGCCCATCGCGATCGAAGCGGACGCGGACCTCCTGCTCGAGCGGCTGGCGGTCGGCGCATGACTGCTTCAGTTCGGAAAGAATTGACACTTTACTTTTTGAAGAATCGACGATAGTGTCAACACCTGTGAGCGGCCGGATCTCCTCTCCCCTCCCCGGACGCCACTGCCTGTCGGCCGGTGGGGAGCGCTGTCGCGCGCTCCCCACCGGCTAGCCCTCCTTCCCCCGAACAACGGAGCCGAGCCAGTCGTGGCAGCAGATGCCCAATCGACGCGTTCCCCGAAGCCCGAGCCCACGTGGGAGCTCGTGCTCAAGCGCAATCCGGTCGAGCGCATCAAGCGCGAGAAGGCTCCGCTCGGGATCCGTGACGAGCTACCGGCGCTGATCGCCGCCGGCTACGAGAGCGTCCCGGAAGAGGACATCGTCCGTCTCCAGTGGTGGGGGCTCTACCACGACAAGCCGAAGATCGGGACCTTCATGCTCCGCGTCAAGCTCCCGAGCGGGCACCTCACTCCGGCGAAGCTGAGGGCGATCGGCGAGGTCTCGAACACGTTCGGGCGCGGCGACGGCGAGCTCGCCACGCGCCAGAACATCCAACTTCACTGGCTCGAGCTCGCGCGGTTGCCCGACGTGTTCGCCCACCTCGACGCCGCGGGCATCACGACCGCGGGCGGGTGCGGCGACACCGTGCGCAACATCACGGGCTGCCCCGTGCAGGGGCTCGATCCCGGCGAGCTCTTCGACGCGAGCCCGGTCGTCGAGGAGGCGGCCGAGTTCTTTTACGGGAACCCCGACTTCTGCGACCTCCCGCGGAAGCACAAGTACACGATCGCCGCCTGCTCCGACCGCTGCAACGCGCCGGAGATCAACTGCATCGCGCTCGTCGGCGTCATCCACGAGGGCCGCGAAGGATTCGCCGTGCGGGTCGGCGGCGGGCTCTCCTCGGTGCCCCGGATCTCGCGCGACATGGGCGTCTTCGTCCCGAAGGAGGAGGCGGTCGAGATCCTCGGCGCCATCACGGGCGCCTGGTCGGACGATCTCCGCTACCGCGTCTCGCGGGTCAAGGCACGCCTCAAGTTCATGATCGACGACATCGGGCCGGAGGGCATGCGCGAACGCGTCGAAGCGCGGCTCGGGCGCACGCTCGAGGACTTCGAGTTGCCGCCCGTCACCACGGCGCCCTCCGACCACCTGGGCATCCACGAGCAGAAGCAGTCCGGCCTCGTCTACATCGGGGCCCCGGTCCACCTCGGGCTCATCTCGGGTGACCAGATGATCGCCGTGGCGAACCTCGCGGAGAGCGTCGGGGCGGACATCCGCGTGACGCGGCTCCAGAACTTCGTCGTCGCGAACGTCCCGGAGGCCGAGGCGGACGGCGTCGTCTCGGAGCTTGGCGCGATCGGCTTCCCGCTCGACGTCAACCCGGTGCGCGGACGCTCCATCGCGTGCACCGGCGAGCCGCACTGCAACTTCTCCGTCACGGAGACGAAGACCCGGCTCGGGCGCCTGATCGAGGGCCTGGAGGAGCGCTTCGGCGACCGGATCGCGGAGCTCCACCTGAATCTCGATGGCTGCCCCCACTCGTGCGCGCAGCACTGGGTCGGCGACCTCGGCTTCCAGGGGACAACCGCCCGCGACGCCGAGGGCGTGCGCCGTCAGGCATACGACATCTTCGTGCGCGGCGGCCTCGGGCTCGACGCCGCGATCGGCCGGCCGCTCTTCCGGCGCATCCCGACGGAGGAGCTCGACCAGGCGGTCGCGGGGCTCGTGGACGGCTGGCTCCAGGGCCGCACGCCCGCGGAGTCGTTCGCCGCCTTCGCGACGCGGCTCTCCGACGACGAGCTCGGCGCCCTGGCCGGGGTCGAGCCCGCGCGCAAGCGCGAGCGGGGCGAAGGCGCAGAAGCGGAAGCGGAGGCCGCCTGATGGCGATCGAGCTGATCGACGAGCTGGAGGCCGGCGAGCTCTCCGTCGAGTTCGAGGGCGAGGAGCCCGACGTCGTGCTCGGGTGGGCGATCGAGCACTTCTCGCCGCGCATCGCAATCTCGACCGCATTCCAGATCGACGGCATCGCCGTCCTCGACATGGCATACGAGATCGATCCGGAGATCCGCGTCTTCAGCGTCGACACGGGCCGGATGCCACAGGAGTCCTTCGACCTCATCGAGCGTCTCCGCGACCGCTATCCGGGGCTGAACCTCGAGCTGCTCTCACCGAACCCGGTCCACCTCCAGCGCATGGTCGCGCGGAAGGGCCCGAACCTCTTCTACGAGTCGGTCGAGAACCGGCTCCTCTGCTGCAACGTCCGCAAGGTTCAGCCGCTGACGCGGCACCTCGCGACACTCGACGCCTGGATCACCGGCCTCCGCCGCGACCAGTGGGCGACGCGCACGAACATCCGCAAGGTCGAGATCGACCACGACCACGGCGCGATCGTGAAGCTGAACCCGCTCGCCGAGTGGACGGAGGACGAAGTCTGGGACTACGTCCGAGAGCGGGAGCTCCCGTACAACACGCTGTACGACCAGGGCTATACCTCGATCGGCTGCGCGCCCTGCACGCGCGCCGTCGCTCCCGGCGAGCAGTCCCGCGCGGGCCGCTGGTGGTGGGAGTCGAACGCGCCGAAGGAGTGCGGAATCCACTGCGCGATCGAGACCGGCGGCTTCGAGCACGAGCTGCACGCGCTGCTCTCGGAGGACGAGCATGAGTAGCGTCCCGCTCCAGGGCGAGGCGGCCGAGGTCGTGCTCGGCGAGGCGCAGGCCGTGCTCGCGATGGTGCAGGACGAGGAGCGCCGCGCGCGGCTCGCCGACCTGATCGCCGCAGTTCGCGACGGTGAGGTCTCCGAGGACGATGCAGACGCGCTCGCAGAGCTACTCGAGCTCGGCCTCCAAACCGGCCGTGTCCGCGCGCACTACGGCCCGGGAGGCGAGCAGGCGGCGCTCCGGGTGTTCCGGCGGCTGCCCCGCGGCAAGGAGCTCTCCGGCTCGGCCAGCGAAGTCACGCACGCCCTCGAGTCCCTGCTCGGAAAGCCGCTCGAGAAGATCCAGATCCAGTCGACGGCTCCCGGCTCGTACTTGCTCACGATCGCAGCCGACGGCATCGAGCTCTCCGTCCGCCTCGACCGCCAGGGGGCGCGGCTCGGAAGCGTGGGGATCTAGCGATGGCCGACAAGCGCTTCTACATGACCTGCCTCGACCTCGAGGGTCGCACCTGCCTCGTCGTCGGGGGCGGGACGGTCGCGCTCGAGAAGGTGCGCGGACTGATCGAGTGCGGCGCGCGTGTGACGGTCGTCGCGCCGCAGATCGTCGACGAGCTCGCCGAGCTCGGAGTCGAGATCCACCGGCGCGGCTACCAGACCTCCGACCTGGACGGCCGCTTCCTCGTCGTCGCTGCAACCTCGATCGGGTCGCTCAACCGGCGTGTGTCGCGCGAGGCGGAGGCGCGGTCGCTGCTCTGCAACGTCGTGGACGTCCCGGAGCTCTGCTCGTTCATCCTCCCGGCGGTCCTGCGGAAGGATCCGATCACCGTCGCCGTGTCGACCGGAGGCGCGTCGCCCGCCCTCGCGCAGCGGATCCGTGACGACATCGACGGCCTCATCGGCCCGCAGCACAGCGAGCTCGCCCGGACGCTTCGCGACCTCCGGCCGTGGGCGAAGGCGCACCTGCCGACGTACGAGGACCGCAGGCGCTTCTTCGCCGACCTCGTCGCCACGGAGTTGCCCTGACCGTCTTCCTCGTCGGTGCTGGCCCCGGCGATCCCGGCCTCATCACCGCGCGCGGGCTCGAGCTCGTTCGTTCGTGCGACGCCCTCGTCTACGACCGGCTCGTGAGCCCCGAGCTCGTGGACGAGGCGCCGGTCGGCGCCGTACGCATCGCGCGCGACCGGCTCGCGCAGGAGGAGATCGACGACCTGCTCGTCCGTCTCGGGCGGCTCGGCCGCAAGGTCGTCCGTCTCAAGGGAGGCGACCCGTTCGTGTTCGGACGCGGCGGCGAGGAGGCGCTCGCGCTGGCGGAGGCCGGCATCGCGTTCGAGGTCGTTCCCGGCGTCTCGTCGGTGGCAGCGGTGCCCGCCGCGGCCGGGATCCCGGTCACGCACCGCGGCGTGTCCTCGCAGGTCACCATCGTCGCCGGCCACGACGTCGATGCGCTCGACCTCGCCTGCCTCGCCCGCGCGCCGGGGACACTCGTCGTCTTCATGGGCCTCGCCTCGCTGGGCGCGCTCGCGGATGGGCTCGTGAGCCACGGAAAGCGACCGTCGACGCCCGCGGCAGTCGTCTCCCACGGGACGACGTCGGAGCAGCAAAGCGTGATCGCGCCGCTCGGGCGCATCGCCGCGGCCGCCGAGGGCATCGAGGCGCCGGCCCTCGTGGTCATCGGCGACGTGGTCGAGCTCGCCGATAGGCTCGCGGCCCATGAGCTCCTCCCCTCCGCAGCCGTCGCCTAGCCGCCCGCGCATCGTCTGCCTGCCCGGCGACGGCATCGGCCCCGAGGTGATGGCCGTCGCGCGAGAGGCGCTAGGCGTGCTCGCACCGGACGCGGAGCTCGAGGAGCACCTCTTCGGCGCAGCTGCGATCAGAGCGACGGGCGACTCCCTCCCGGCCCAGACGCTCGACGCCTGCAGGGACGCGGACGCAGTGCTCAAGGCGCCGATCGGCGATCCCGAGTTCGACGCCGCGGACGTCCGCCCGGAGCAGGGCATGTTGCGCCTCCGCGCGGAGCTCGACGTCTACACCAACCTGCGTCCGGCACAGCAGGGCGCCGTCGACATGGTCATCGTGCGCGAGCTCGTCGGCGGGCTGTACTTCGGCGAGCGCGGCGTGCGGGAGGACGGGACGGTCTACGACACGTGCGAGTACCACCCGAGCCAGGTCGAGCGCATCGCCCGCCGCGCGTTCGAGCTCGCGCGTACGCGCAGCAGCCGGCTCGTCTCGGTGGACAAGGCGAACGTGCTCGACACGTCGCGAATGTGGCGCCGCGTCGTGCGCGAGGTAGCCGCCGACTACCCGGACGTCGAGGTCGAGGACATGCTCGTGGACAACGCGGCGATGCAGCTCGCGAGCTCGCCCGAGCAGTTCGACGTCCTCGTCACCGAGAACATGTTCGGCGACATCCTCTCCGACCTCGCCGCTGCGATGACCGGCGGGCTTGGTCTCGCGCCTTCGGCGAGCCTCGGGGACGCAGGGCCGGGGATCTTCGAGCCCGTCCACGGGTCGGCGCCCGACATCGCCGGCCGTGGGATCGCCAACCCGGCGGCGATGTTGCGCTCGACCGCGCTCCTGCTCGAGCACGCGCTCGGCCGGCCCGACGAGGCGAGGTCGCTCGAGCGAGCGGTCGACGACGCGCTCGAGACTGCGCCCACGCCGGATCTCGGTGGCAGCTCGACGACCGCCGACGTTGCGGAGGCCGTCCTGCGCAGGCTCTCCGGCTAGCGCCGCATGTCGACCGCGAACACGCGGACGGGGTCGAGCGTGACCTCGACGCGCGACTGCCCGGGCTGATCCACGTTCCGGAGATCGACCCCGCCGTACTTCTGCGTGAACCTGTCGGCGAACTCGTAGTCGTCGTCCGCCTCGACCCGGGCGCGGGCCCGGATCTCGAGGTAGCGCTGCGGAATCTCGCGATCGAGGATGAGCAGCGCGCACTCGGGACGCTTGCGGAGGTTCTTCGTCTTCGCCCGCGACGTGTTGAGGCACACCTTCAGCTCGCCGTCCATGACGTTGAACCAGAGCATCGTCACCTGCGGGAAGCCGTCATCGCTGATCGTCGCGAGCGCGGCAACATCGACGTCGAGCAGGTCGCGGTGAGAGTCGGGGATGTCGAGCACGGTCGCTCCTTTCCGGACGCAGTTGACGGAGGCTATGCGCTCCCCTAGCCTGTCTCGCTCAATGACGCGCGCGGGCGACACCTTCTTTTCGTTTCTCTTCGCCGCGCGCATCTTCGCGCGCTAGTCGGCGTTCCGCGTCCCGCCGCCGCCGGCTAGCTCACATCTCAGGCGGGTGTCCCTTCGAACCGCAAGGCGAGAGATGCGCGAAGAACGACTCATCGAACCAGAGCTCACCGAGACCCTCAGCGTCGGCTACCCCGGCCGTGACGGCGCGCACAGCGCCGCCGCCTGCGAGCGCCTCTTCCCCACCGCGCAGCTCCTTCCCCTCCCCAGCTTCGCCGCCGTCGCCGAGGCGATCTCCGAGCGGTCGATCGAGTTCGGCGTCCTTCCCATCGAGAGCTCGCTCTCGGGCCCGGTCGCGGAGACGCACGACCTCCTGTACGACTCACCGCTCGCCATCACCGGCGAGACGATGCTCCCGATCCGTCATCTCCTCGTCGGCCCGGCCGACGTTGCGCTCGAGGACATCCGGGTCGTCCACTCGCACCCTGTGGCGCTCGACCAGTGCCGGCGGCTGCTCGCGTCCATGCCCCAGGCGACCGCCATCGCCGCGGCCACGACGGGGGACGCAGCGGCGCACGTCGCCGAGCACGGCAGCCCGTCGGAGGCGGCGATCGCGAGCGAGCGCGCCGCGAAGCTGTACGGGCTCACCGTGATTGCCGCAGACGTCGGCGACCACCCGGAGGCATACACGCGGTTCGTCTCGATCGCGACGCACATGCGGCTGGACAAGAACGGGAAGCGGTGGCGCACCGCGTTCTCCTTCGTCACCGACCACCAGCCCGGCGCACTCCACCGCGCCATCGAGCCGTTCGCCCGCCACGGCATCGACCTTCACCAGCTCGTCTCGCGCCCGATCCCGAACTCGCCCTGGCGCTACCGCTTCGACGCCGTGCTCACAGGACACCCGCTCGACCCCGTCGTGCGCGAGGCGCTCGCCGACATCCGCGCGAGGACGAGGCAGCTCCGCCTCTTCGGCTCCTACCCTGCAGACGAGCAGTGAGCGACCACGCCTCCGATCCGACCGTTCGCCGCCTGCGGGCCGAGATCTCCGACCTCGACCGCGCGATCGTCGACGCCGTGAACGCGCGGCTCGAGCTCGTCGCGGAGCTCCGGCAATACAAGATCTCGAACGGCATCCCGTTCGTGGACCCGGAGCGCGAGCGCCAGCTCCTGGAGGAGCTCGCCTCGATCAACCGAGGCCCGCTCTCGACGGAGGGCCTGCGCGAGCTCTTCTGCGAGCTCCTCGACCTCACGAAGCGCGAGGTGACGCGCGACGGCGACGAGCCCTCGTAGCGGGTCAGAGGGCGCGTCGTGGCGAACCGCGGCTCGACGCGCTCCTCGAACGCCGCGATCTCGGCCTCGTGCTGAAGCGTCCGCCCGATCGCGTCGAGGCCGTTGAGGAGCGCGTGGCGCACGAACGGCTCCATCGAGAACGGCACGGGGTCGTGCGTCCCGGCCGTGATGGTCTCGGCCTCGAGGTCGACGGTCAGCTCGTCGCCGCCCGTCGCCCACTCCATGAGGCGCTTGAGCTCCTCTGCGGGGATCGTCACCGGAACGAGCCCGACCTGGACGGAGTTGGAGAAGAAGATGTCCCCGAACGAGGGGGCGACGACGACGTCGAACCCGAAGTCCTGGAGCGCCCAGGCGGCGTGCTCGCGCGAGGAGCCGCAGCCGAAGTTCGACCCGGTGAGCAGGATCTTCGCTCCTTCGCTCTCCGGCCGGTTCAGCTCGAAGTCGGGGTCCTGCCGCCAGTCGTAGAAGAGGAACTCCCCGTAGCCCGTGCGCTCGATGCGCTTCAGGAACTGCTTGGGGATGATCTGGTCGGTGTCGACGTCGGGGCGGTCGATCACTGCCGCCTTCGCCGTCACGGAGCGGAAGGCCTTCATGCCGCAGGCTCCCACTCGCGGACGTCCACGAAGTGGCCGGCGATCGCCGCCGCGGCGGCCATCGCGGGGCTGACGAGGTGCGTCCGGCCGCCTTTCCCCTGCCGCCCCTCGAAGTTCCGGTTCGACGTGGACGCGCACCGCTCGCCGGGGGCGAGGATGTCGGGGTTCATGCCGAGGCACATCGAGCAGCCGGCCCGGCGCCACTCGAAGCCCGCCTCCGTCCAGGACCCTGTCCAGGCCTTCCTCCTCGGCCTGGCGCTTCACGGTGGCCGAGCCCGGGACGACCATCGCCCGCACGTTGGGGCTGACGCGCCGCCCGGCCGCGACCGCCGCTGCCTGGCGCAGGTCCTCGATGCGGGCGTTCGTGCACGACCCGATGAAGACGCGGTCGACGTGAACGTCCCGGAGCGGCGTCCCCGGCTCGAGCGCCATGTATGTGAGCGCACGCTCGACTGCGGCGCGCTCGTCCGGATCGTCGAAGTCGGCGGGGTCCGGAACCGCCGCACCGACGGGAACGACCATTCCAGGGTTCGTCCCCCAGGTGACCTGCGGCTCGAGCTCCGTCACGTCGATCTCGACCTCGCTGTCGAAGACGGCGTCCTCGTCCGTCCGAAAGGCGCGCCAGCGGTCGAGCGCCTGCTCCCACGCGGCGCCCTGCGGCGCGGCCGGGCGGCCCTCCAGGTAGGCGAAGGTCGTGTCGTCGGGCGCGATCATCCCGGCCCGCGCACCGGCCTCGATGGACATGTTGCAGATCGTCAGGCGCCCCTCCATCGAGAGGCCGCGGATCGCCTCGCCCGCGTACTCGAGCACGTGCCCGACCGCCCCGTCGACACCGATCCGGCCGATCGTCCCCAGGATCATGTCCTTCGGCGTGATCCCGAGCGGCAGCTCGCCGCGATAGAGGATCCGCATCGTCTTCGGGCGCTGACGCGGCAGGCACTGGGTCGCCATGACGTGCTCCACCTCGGAGGTCCCCACCCCGAAGGCCAGCGCGCCGAACGCGCCGTGGGTCGAGGTGTGGCTGTCCCCGCACACGATCGTCATCCCCGGCTGCGTGAGGCCGAGCTCCGGCCCGATCACGTGGACGATCCCCTCGCGCCCGCTGCCGGTCGCGTACAGGGGGACGCCGAACTCCGCGCAGTTCGCCCGCAGCGCCTCGAGCTGGGCGCGCGAGAGCGGGTCGGCCGGGCCGTCGCCGGTCGGCACGTTGTGGTCCATCGTCGCCAGCGAGAGATCCGGGCGGCGAACGGGCCTGCCCGCGAGCCGCAGCCCGTCGAACGCCTGCGGCGACGTCACCTCGTGGATGAGGTGAAGGTCGACGTAGAGCAGCGCCGGCTCGCCGTCCGACCTCGTGGACGACGTGGCTCTCCCAGATCCGGTCGAAGAGCGTCTTCGCCATGAACGGCAACGGTACCGGTCCGGTGGCTGAGCCGAGACCCGCTCCGGAGCGCACTCGCGGCCCCGCGCCCGACGCGGCCGATGCCGCGCTGCGACGTGACATCCGACTGCTCGGCGAGGTGCTCGGGCGCGTCCTCGTCGAGCAGGAGGGCAAGGAGCTGCTCGACGAGGAGGAGCGCATCCGCCTCCTCGCCCGGAGCGCCCGCGCGACGGGCAGCGAGCGCGATCGGGCCGAGGTGCAGCGCATCGTCGCCGGTCTCGGTCTCGACGAGCAGGCGCTCGTCCTGCGCGCCTTCAGCACGTACTTCCAGCTCGCGAACCTGGCCGAGCAGCACCACCGTCTGCGGCGCCGTCGCCAGTACGAGCACGAGCAGCGGGCGCCGCGGGAGTCGCTGGCGGAGGCCGTCGGACAGCTCCGCCAGGCGGGGATCGACGACGCCGAGCTCGGGCAAGCCGCAGAGCGACTCTCGCTCGAGCTCGTGCTCACGGCGCACCCGACCGAGGCGACGAGGCGCTCCGTCCTCGCCGCCCACCTGCGCCTGAGCCGTCTCCTCGCCCAGCTCGACGACGAGTCGCTGACGCCCGCGCGCCGCCGCCGCGTCGAGGCGGCGCTCGCCGAGGAGGTGACGCTGCTCTGGCAGACGGACGAGGTGCGCTCGCAGCGGCCGCGCGTCGTCGACGAGATCAGGCACGGCCTGTGGTTCTTCGAGCAGAGCCTGATGCGCGTGTCCGAGCTCCTGCTCGCCGACTACCGCCGGCTCGTCCCGGGCGCACCCGCGCCGTTCCACTTCGGCACCTGGATCGGCGGCGACCTCGACGGCAACCCGGCGGCCGGCCCCGAGACGATCGCCGAGGCACTCGAGCGGGCTCGCGAGCTGGCGCTGACGACCTACGCCGCCGAGGTGCGGGAGCTCGCCCAGGCGCTGGGCATCTCGAGCCGGCTCGTCGAGCCGTCACGAGGAGCTGCTGGCCTCCATCGCACGTGACGAGCGGGAGCTCCCGGCATACGCGACCGAGCTCGAGGACCGGAACCTCGACGAGCCCTATCGGCGAAAGCTCAGCTTCGTGTGGCGGCGCCTCCGGAACGGGCTGGAGCCGGGCTCGGGACCGGGGTATGAAGCCGCCGCCGACTTCGCGGCCGACCTCGACGTGATCGACGCGAGCCTGCGCGCGAACCGGGCGGAGCGCGTGGCGGACGGAAGGCTCGCCGGGCTCCGGCGCAGGGTCGAGCTGTTCGGCTTCCACCTCGCGAAGCTCGACGTGCGCCTGCACGCCGACGAGCTCCACGCCGCGTCGGAGCGAGTGCCCGAGACGGTCGGCGCCGTCGCGCGTGTACGCGAGGAGCACGGCGCGGAGGCGCTCGACACCCTGATCGTGTCCGGCACCGCCTCGGCGGCCGACGTGCTCGCCGCGCTCGACGCGGCCGAGGACGCCGGCCTCGAGCTCTCGCTCGTGCCGCTCTTCGAGACGATCGCCTCGCTCCGCTCGGCGGCCGGCATCGTCGAGGAGCTGCTCGACGAGCCGAGATTCGGCGGTCTCGTGGAGGGTCGGGGATCCCGGCTCGAGGTGATGGTGGGGTACTCCGACTCGGGCAAGGACGGCGGCTACCTCACCGCCCAGTGGGAGGTGTTCCGCGCCCAGCGCGCGCTCACCGCGCTCGCGAGGGACCGTGGCCTCGAGCTGACGATCTTCCACGGCCGCGGCGGGAGCGCCGGACGCGGCGGTGGGCCGACGCACGCCGCCATCCTGGCGCAGCCTCCCAGCCAGCCGCCCGGCCGGCTCAAGCTGACGGAGCAGGGCGAGACGATCTCCTTCAAGTACGGGCTGCCCGGCCTTGCCTACCGGAACCTCGAATCGGCCGTCGCCGCGACGCTCCTCTCCGCCTTCCCGGAGGCGACCGAGACCGAGCCGTCCGACGAGGCGGTCGAGCTCATGTCGGCCCTCTCGGAGCGCGCGCTCGGCGCCTATCAGGCGCTCGTCCACGAGGATCCGGCGTTCGTGCCGTTCTTCCGCCAGTTCACGCCGATCGACGAGCTCGCGCTGCTCGAAATCGGCTCGCGGCCGGCGCGTCGGCCGGACGGCCGGGACGACCTCTCGGCGCTTCGCGCCATCCCGTGGGTCTTCGCCTGGACGCAGAACCGGTGCGTGCTGCCGGCCTGGTATGGCTGCGGGACGGCCTTCGAGGCCGCGGACATCGGAGAGCTCCAGGAGCTCTACCGCACGTGGCCGTTCTTCCGCTCGCTCGTCGAGAACCTCGAGATGACGCTCGCGAAGTCGAGCCTCGACATCGCTCAGGGCTACCTCGAGCTGGTGGACCCCGGCCCCGACCGAGAGCGCCTCTTCGAGACGATCGCCGCCGAGCACGCGCGGACGGTCGAGGCAGTGCTGGGGATCGTCGGCACGCCCGAGCTGCTCGACCGGCAGCCGGTCCTCCAGCGCTCGATCCGCCTCCGGAACCCGTACGTCGACCCGATGAACGCGATCCAGGTCGAGCTCCTCCGCCGCTACCGCGACCCCGAGGCGAGCGAGGAGCAGCGGGAGCGCGTGCGCCGGCCGCTCCTCCGCTCGATCGCCGGCATCGCCGCGGCGCTCAGGAACACGGGCTGATGGAGTTCCGGCGCATCCCGAGCCTGCCGCCGTACGTCTTCGCCGAGATCGACCAGCTCAAGCTGGAGCTGCGGCGCGCCGGCGAGGACGTCATCGACCTCGGCTTCGGGAATCCCGACCTCCCGTCTCCGGAGATCGCCGTGGAGAAGCTTCGCGAGGCCGCCGAGAACCCTCGCAACCACCGCTACTCGGCGAGCCGCGGCATCCCCAACCTCCGGCGCGCCGTCTGCGAGCGCTACGCGAGCCGGTACGGAGTCGAGCTCGATCCCGAGACCGAGGCGATCGCCACGATGGGCGCGAAGGAGGGCTTCTGCCACCTGTTCTGGGTGCTCGTCGAGCCGGGCGACACGGTGCTCGTGCCGACGCCGAGCTACCCGATCCACCTGTTCGCGCCTGTCTTCGCCGGCGCGGCGATCGTTCGCGTCCCCGTGACACCCGCGGCCGAGCTCCTGCCGGCGCTCGTCGAGGCGTACGAGCACGCACAGCCCAAGCCGCGCGCGGTCGTGCTCTCGTTCCCGCACAACCCGACCACCGGGGTCGTGGACGCGACCTTCATGCAGGGCGTGGTGGACTTCGCGCGGGAGCGGGACGTGCTGCTCGTCCACGACTTCGCCTACGCCGACCTCGGCTTCGACGGCCACTCCCCGCCGTCGATCCTGCAGGCCGAGGGCGCGAAGGACGTGGCGGTCGAGCTCTACTCGCTTGACGAAGGGGTTCTCGCTCGCCGGCTGGCGGGTCGGCTTCGTCGTCGGGAACGCGGAGGTCGTGCACGCGCTCGGCCGCCTGAAGTCGTACCTCGACTACGGCACCTTCCAGCCGATCCAGATCGCCGCGATCACGACGCTCCGGGAGGCGGCCGAGTTCCCCGAGGAGGTCAACGAGGTCTACCGCGGCCGGCGCGACGCGCTCTGCGACGGGCTGGCCCGGATCGGGTGGGAGGTCGAGCGCCCGCTGGGGACGATGTTCGTCTGGGCGCGGATCCCGGACCGGTTCGCCGACATCACCTCGCTCGAGTTCGCGATGCGCCTCGCACGGGAGGCGAAGGTCGCGATCAGCCCCGGCGAGGGTTTCGGACCGGGCGGCGAGCGCCACGTGCGCTTCGCGCTCGTCGAGAACACGCAGCGGATCCGCCAGGCCGTCCGCGGCATCGGCCGCGTCCTCGGCGAGCTGGAGTAGACGAGCGCCCTCCCTCACTTCCTCGCCCGGGTCATCGGGTACCATGGCCGCTCCGGTTGCCACGTCCGGCGATCGGATCGGCTTCGAGGCCTCGGGTTGCTGCCCGGGGCCTTTTCTTTGTCCTGACGCCGAAGGAGGCGAATCGTGCACGCGGCTGCATCCGTACTCACCGTGGAGGACAACCCGATCACCCGAACCGAGCTCCGGCTCGTACTCGAGGACGCAGGTTTCGAGGTCGTCGCGGACGCCCGTGACGGCGTCGAGGCGGTCGAGCTCGCGCGAGAGCACCGACCGGACCTCATCCTGCTCGACCTCGGACTGCCTCGTCTCGACGGCGTCCAGGCGGCGCGGCAGATCCTGGCCGAGAGGAGTGTCCCGATCGTTGCCGTCACGGGACGATCGACGAGGCTCGTCGAGCAGGCGCTCGGTGCGGGAGCGGCCTCGTACCTGCTGAAGCCCTTCGCGACTGACCAGCTCGTCGAAGCCGTCAACGACGCCCTGGCCATCCACCGGAGACGCACGGAGCGCATGCTTCGCGCCGAGTCGCTGCGCTCGCTCGAGAGCCTGGTCCGGCTCGTCGGCTACCCGGCCGAATGGGCGGCCGAGCTCGAGTCTCGGGCCTGGGACAGCGGTCGGGTCTGGCGCGAAGTCGATTGAGCTGCGCGGCCGGTCGCCCAAAGGCGGCCGGCCCGCTCGCTCATCCCGGTCCGGGTTGCGGCCGTCCTCCGCGTCCGCTAGGGTGCCACCTTCTCGCCGCCGCTGAAGGTGGCGAGAGGAAGGCATTGACGCCTCAGGGGTTTCGCCCCTGGGGCTTTTTTTGTGGTCCGGAAGGAGGACGGGATGAAGCGGGGCAGGCGATGATCAAGGTCGAGGCAGTCGTGATCCGCGAGCGGGTCGAGACGGTCATCGACGCCGTGGAGGACCAGACCGGTCACGTGGGCGTGACGGTCGTCGAGGCGATCGGGCACGGGCGCCAGCGCGGCATCACGCACGAGTACCGGGGACGGATCTTCGAGTCCCGCTTCCTGCCGAAGGCGGTGTTGACGTTCATCGTGGCCGACGAGATTGCCGAGGCGGTCCTGGCCGCGATCGTCGATGCGGCGCAGAGCGGCAACGAGTCGGGCGACGGGATCGCCTGGACGACCCCCGTCGACAACGTCACGCACAACCGGACCGGATCGAGCCTGGAGGAGGTGGAGGTCAGATGACGACAAAGGAGCTGGCAATCGCGTCGAGCACCATCTGGGTGGTCATCGCTGCGGTGCTCGTGATGTTCATGCAGGCCGGATTCGCCTTCCTCGAGGCCGGCCTGACGCGAATGAAGAACGTCGGCCACATCGCCGCGAAGAACGTCCTCATCTTCGCCCTCGCCTCGATCATCTACTTCCTCGTCGGCTACGGCATCGCGTTCGGCGACGGGGGGAACGGCCTCGTCGGCGGCTCCGGGTTCTTCCCCTCCACCGACGAGCTCCTCACGGTCGGCGAGGCGCCGTTCTCGTGGTTCGGGGCGATCCCGGCCGCTGCCGGCTACCTCTTCGAGGTCGTGTTCTGCGCGGTGTCCCTGGCGATCGTCTGGGGCGCGATGGCCGAGCGGACGAAGCTGTGGGTCTACTTCGCGTTCGGCGCCATCTTCACGCTCATCTACTCCCTCGTGTCCCACTGGATCTGGAGCCCCGACGGCTGGCTCTTCGACAAGGGCATGCAGGACTTCGCTGGCTCGACCGTCGTCCACTACCAGGGCGCGCTCGCCGGTCTCGCCGGCGCGATCCTGCTCGGCGCGCGCATCGGCAAGTTCGGCGCGGACGGAAAGCCGAACGCCATCCCGGGGCACAACATGGCGTTCGTCACGCTCGGCGTGATCATCCTCTGGTTCGGGTGGTTCGGCTTCAACCCGGGCTCGACGCTCTCCGTCGACTTCGGCGGCGTCGGGTTCTTCGCCTACGTCGCGCTGAACACGAACCTCGCGGCCGCCGCCGGCGTCCTCGGCGCAGTGCTCACGTCGTGGATCGTGATCAAGAAGCCCGACCTGTCGATGATGCTGAACGGCGCGGTCGCAGCCCTGGTCGCGATCACCGCCGCGTGCGCGTTCGTCGCCCCCTGGGCCGCGATCGTGATCGGTTTCGTTGCCGGCGTGATCGTCGTCTTCGGCGTCCTCGCCGTCGAGCGCGCGCGCATCGACGACCCCATCGGCGCCATCGCCGCCCACGGCATGGCGGGCGTGTGGGGCACGTTGTCTCTCGGGTTCCTCACGCTCCCCTCGCAGGCCGAGAGCCTGGCGACGGGCAGTGCAGGCCTCTTCTATGGCGGCGGCTTCCACCAGCTCGGCATCCAGCTGCTCGGCCTGGCCGCGGTGGGCGCGTTCACGTTCTCCGTGTCGTTCGGCGTGCTCTGGGTCATGAAGGTGACCATCGGCATCCGCAGCGAGCCCGAAGACGAGACTGCCGGCCTCGACGTTTCGGAGCACGGCATGTGGGGGTACCCCGAGTTCTATATCCCGGTTCCGGGCGGGTACGGCAGTGAGTCGCACGGCCACCTCGGCGTCGCTCACGCTTCCGGGCCCGCGCCGGCCGCCGCGCACGCAGCGGTCGTGGTACCGGAGCCGTTGCAGTAGCACCACGGTGATGCCCGGCCGTTTCCCACGGCGGCCGGGCGTCACCTGCTCGAGCACGACCTACGCCGTCAGTCTGGCGCGGTCGGGTAGGGACCCCCGCCTCGAGACGCCTCCCAGATTCGCCAATCGAGCTCCATCGCGCTGAGGCCGAGCCGCTCGGCCGCCTCGGTCATGACCTCGATCACCTCCCGGTCGTTCAGCCGGCGACCGACGGCCGCCTGGGCGAAGCGACGGACGTGGACATCCGGCTTGACGGTGTCGACACCCTGACGCATGACGAGCGCCTGGTACACGGCGCGCCCGAGACCCTTCACCTTCCCCTCGAAGTCGTTCTCGAACGTGCTGGTCGCCGCCCAGCGTCTCAGCGTGTCCCGGTCGGTGACGCCGGTCGCCCTGAAGTACCGCGCAAGGCCGCGCAGCTGCCCGGCACGCGTCCAGAGCTTGTAGCCCCAGAGATGCAGCGCAAGGGCGGTATTGCCCTCCTGGTCCGCGCCAAAGCGTTCGAGCACAACTTCGAGCTCGTCAAGGGTTCGGATCTCGTCCCAGCGGTGCGCTTTGTAGTACTCGAGCGCCTTGACCACGACCGCTGTCTGAAGCATGTAGTCGAGAACGGTCTCGAGCAGATTGAGCACGAAGTCGTCCTCGATGGACGCACCCTCGGCCGGCGGAAGCTCGCGTGCGGCTACGGCGAGGCGCTGGACGTCCTCTTCGCTGATCATCGGGACGACCTTAGGCCCCGCGGGACGCCTGTAGCTCGACGGAGGCAGATCAGCGCAGGAAGTTCGCGGCCATCGTGGGCCCATCCGGAGTCAGTACGGACTCGGGGTGGAACTGCACGCCCTCGATGCGGAGGGCGCGGTGCCGCACCGCCATGACCTCGCCGTCCTCCGTACGGGCCGTGACGGTGAGCTCGTCCGGGACGCGCACGGCCGCGAGCGAGTGGTAGCGGCCGGCCTCGATCTCCTCGGGAAGGCTCGCGAAGACGCCCTCGCCGTCGTTCCGGATCCGGCTCGCCTTGCCGTGCAGGAGCGCCTTCGCCTGCCCGACCTCGCCCCCGAACGCCGCGATGATCGCCTGGTGCCCGAGGCAGACGCCGAGCGTCGGCACCTGCGGGCCGAGGCGCTTGATCAGCTCGACGGACACGCCCGCATCCTCCGGACGTCCCGGGCCTGGCGAGACGACGAGCCGGTCGGGCTTCAGGGCCTCCGCCTCCTCGACCGTGATCGCGTCGTTGCGGAACACCTCGACCTCGGCGCCGAGCTCCTCGAACAGGTGGACGAGGTTCCACGTGAACGAGTCGTAGTTGTCGAGCATCAGGACCTTCACGCGTACTCCCTCTCCGCGAGCTCGATCGCGGCCTCGAGCGCGGCCAGCTTCGCGAGGCATTCACGGTGCTCGGCCTCCGGCTCCGAGTCTGCCACGATCCCCGCGCCTGCCTGCAGGCGCGCGATCCCGTCCGCGACGACGATCGTCCGCAGCGCGATGCAGGTGTCCATCGTCCCGCCGGGCAGCACGTAGCCGACAGCCCCCGCGTACGGGCCGCGGCGGTACCCCTCGAGCTCGGAGATGATCTGCATCGCCCGCACCTTGGGCGCCCCGGTCACCGTCCCGGCCGGGAAGCAGGCGCGGAGCACGTCGAACGGCGTCACGCCGTCGCGCAGCTCGCCGACGACCTCGGAGACGAGGTGCGAGACGTGCGAGAAGCGCTCGACCTCCATCGACCGCGTGACGCGCACCGTTCCCGCCCGGCAGACCCGCGAGAGGTCGTTCCTCCCGAGGTCGACGAGCATGACGTGCTCGGCCTTGTCCTTCTCCGAGGACAGCAGGCGCTCCGCGTCGCCCTCGTCCGGCGTCGTCGTGCCCGCGATCGGGCACACGCTCGCGCGGCCGTCCTCGCAGGCCACCAGGCGCTCCGGGGAAGAGCCGACGAGCGCGAGCTCGCCGAGCTCGAGGAGAAAGAGGTACGGCGACGGGTTCACGCGGCGCAGCGCGCGGTACAGCGCGAGCGGCGATGCCGAGGTCGGCCGCTCCGCGCGTTGCGAGGGGACGATCTGGAACGCGTCGCCCGCCCGGATGTGCTCCTGGCAGCGCCGCACCATCTCCTCGTAGCGCTCCTGGGACGGGAAGCGACTGAGCGGGCCGGAGGTGGCCGAGGCGCCGGCGTCGTCCGCCAGCGGCCCCTCCAGCCGGCGCGCGATCTCGTCGGCATCGCCCGCGAGCACCTCGACGACACCGGCCCCGTGGTCGAAGCGGACGAGCGTCTCGGCGACGACGAAGCGGCTCTCCGGGAACGACGGCCCCTCCGCGGGGAGCGGCACCGTTGGCTCGAGCGTCGCGATGTGGTCGTAGGAGAGGTAGCCGACGACCGGCCCGCCGCGCGCTTCGGCCTCCGCGAAGTCGACGAGCTCGGTCCCGGAGCCGATGAACGAGTTCCGGCCCAGGCGGCCGCGCTCGACGGACTCGAGGAGAAAGCTGCCGCCGCCGCCCAGGCGCAGCCGGAGGTACGCCCCGAGTGGCGTGAGCAGGTCTGCCGGTATCGCGTGGGACGGTGTCATCGAACGAAAAAGGCCTCGCGCGAGGCCTTGTGCGAAGCGGGTTGTCGGTGCGCGCTAGCGCAGGCTCCCGCGTCGCGTCCGGCGCCACCACCAGCCCTGGAGCGATACGGGAGTCATCGCGCGGAGCGTAGCGCCGTCCCCGCCGGGATCGCAAGCGCCGCCGCTGGTCGTGTGAGCCGTACCACCCCGGACACCGGGTAGCACCAGGGCGGACACCTGCCCCCGCCATTGGCCCGTGCGCGGCGCGAAGGCAGCCTCGAAGCAGTGGTCAAGTCGTCCGAAAGGGGCAGGCACATGAAGCTCAATCTCGCAACCCGAGCGGCGCGCTGGAGCGCCGCGCACTGGAAGACGGCGACCTTCGGCTGGATCGCGTTCGTGATCGCGGCAGTCGTGATCGGAGGGGCGATCGGGACGAAGCAGATCGGCGACGGAGACTCGCCCGGCGAGTCCGGGCGGATGGCGCGGATCCTCGACGAGGGATTCGAGGAACCGGCGGGCGAGAGCGTGCTCGTGCAGAGCGACACGCTCACGGTCAGGAGCGCGGCGTTCGCGTCGGCGCTCGGCGACGTCGTCGATCGAGTCGAGAGCACCGGCGTCGCGGTGAACGTCTCCGACCCGCGGCAGCCCGCGAACGCGGAGCAGATCTCCAAGGACGGCCGCTCGGCCGTCGTCACCTTCGACATCCGGGGTAGCCCGGACGACGCGGCGAGCAAGATCGCGCCGATCCTCGCCGCCGTCGACGGCGCGAAGGCCGCGCACCCGGACCTCTTCATCGGGACGTTCGGAGAGACGAGCGCCGACGAGGAGATCAACGAGAGCGTGGGCAAGGACCTCGAGCGGGCCGGCCTGCTCTCCCTGCCGGTGACGATCGTCGTCCTCGTCGTCGTGTTCGGCGCGCTGGTGGCGGCGGGCATCCCGCTGCTGCTCGCGCTCACCGCGGTTCTCGCCACGATGGGGCTGCTCGCGATACCGAGCCAGATCTGGCCGATGGACGAGAACGTGAGCGCGGTCGTGCTCCTGATCGGCCTCGCTGTCGGCGTCGACTACTCGCTCTTCTATCTGAAGCGCGAGCGCGAGGAACGTGCCGCGGGACGAAGCGAGCGTGCAGCCCTCGAAGCGGCCGCCGCAACCTCGGGACGCTCCGTGCTCATCTCCGGCGTGACCGTGATCATCGCCATGGCCGGGATGTTCCTCACCGGCGACGAGGCGTTCGGCTCGTTCGCGCTCGGCACGATCATGGTCGTCGCGATCGCGGTGCTCGGCTCGCTGACGGTCCTCCCCGCCCTCCTCTCGCGGCTCGGCGACCGGGTCAACTCGGCCGGATCCCGCTCCTCCACCGCCTCCAGCGGAGGGACGGCGGCAGGTTCTGGGGCTGGACGGTCGACCGCGTGCTGCGGCGGCCGCTGCTCTCGGCCGTCCTCTCCGCAGGCCTTCTCGTCGCGCTCGCCCTGCCGGCGCTCGGGATGAAGACCGTCGTCCCCGGCGCGAGTCGCTACCGAAGGATCTCGCCGTCGTGCAGACCTACGACCGGTTGCAGGACGCTTTCCCGGGCGAGCAGGAGCCCGCGGTCGTCGTCGTCCAGGCACGCTCGATCGACGAGCGCGTCGAGGCGGCGATCGACGAGCTCGGGCGCCGGGCGGTCGCGACGGGCGCCGCGCACGAGCCGATCACGACCGACGTGAACTCCGTCCGGCACCGTCGCCCGGGTCGAGCTGCCGATCGCCGGAACGGGGAGCGACTCGGAGTCGTTCGAGGCGCTCGCGACGCTCAGGAACGAGGTCGTCCCGAAGACGGTCGGCGCGCTCGACGGCGTCCAGGCGGGCGTCACCGGCGAGACCGCGTTCGCGAAGGACTTCAAAGACGCGATGCGCGACAAGGCCCCGCTCGTCTTCGTCTTCGTCCTCGGGCTCGCGTTCCTGCTCATGCTCGTCTCGTTCCGCTCGGTCGTGATCGCGGTCGACGTTCCTCTCTCTTGCCGAGGGCGGGCTGTCTCGGCAGCTGCTCGGTGTGCAGGTCGACCCGCCCGTCTCTCGTCCGGAGGTCGCGGTTTCTGTGACCGCGGCCTCCAGTTTCTCCGCGACGGACGTTCTCGAGACAGCAGGCGCACCTCCTAGCGAGACAGCGGCCTACTTCGTCGTTGCCGAAGCGCTCGCGAACGCGATCAAGCACGCGGACGCGGCGCATCGAGATCCGGATCCGGCGCACGAACGGCGTGCTCGTGGCCGAGGTCGAGGACGACGGCCGCGGGGGCGCGAATGCGGCCGGGAACGGCCTGGCCGGGCTCGAGCAGCGCGTGCGCGCGCTCCAGGGCACGCTCGACGTCGAGAGCCCGGCGGGTGGCCCGACGACGGTGAGGGTGGAGCTGCCATGCGCGTCGTGATCGCCGAGGATCTCGCGCTCCTCCGGGACGGCCTCACGCGGCTCCTCCGCGACAGCGGGTTCGAGGTCGTGGCCGCAGTCGAGGACGCAGACGCGCTGCTCCGCGTCGTCGCGACGGAGAAGCCGGACATCGCGATCGTCGACATCCGCCTCCCGCCCACCTTCCGCGACGAGGGCGTGCGTGCGGCGATCGAGGCGAGGCGGCGCGCCCCGGAGACCGCGATCCTCGTCGTCTCGCAGTACGTCGAGCACACGTACGCCACGGAGCTCCTCGCCGACGGGCGCGGCGGCGTCGGCTATCTGCTCAAGGACCGGATCATGGACGTCGGCGACTTCGTGGACGCGGTACGGCGCGTCGCCGAGGGCGGCACCGCACTCGATCCGGAGGTCGTCGCGCAGCTCTTCTCACGACGCAAGCAGGGGCCGCTCGCGGAGCTGACGCCGCGTGAGCTCGAGGTACTCGGGCTCATGGCCGAAGGACGCTCGAACGCCGGCATCGCGCAGGCGCTGGTCCTCACCGTGGGCGCGGTCGAGAAGCACGTTGCCAGCATCCTCGGGAAGCTCGACCTCCCGCCCTCCGAGAGCGACCACCGCCGCGTCCTCGCCGTCCTCGCCTACCTCCAGCAAGAGCCGGCGACCTGACGCGTAGCCCTGGCGCCGATCGCTAGCGTGCGGCGATGGAGTACGCGAACCTCGGCGGCACGGGCTTGCGCGTCTCCCGGATCTGCCTCGGGATGATGAGCTTCGGCAAGCACGAGAGCCGGGAGTGGGCGCTCGACGAGGATGCGGCCGAGCCGATCGTGCGGCGGGCGGTCGAGGGCGGCGTCATCTTCTTCGACACCGCCGACGTCTACAACGGCGGGCAGAGCGAGGTCGTGACGGGACGCCTGCTCGAGAAGCACTTCGGGATGCGCGAGGAGTACGTCGTCGCGACGAAGGTGAACGGGCGCACGATGCCCGGCGAGAACGGCCGCGGCCTCTCGCGCAAGCACGTCATGGCGTCGATCGACGGCTCGCTCGAGCGCCTCGGGCTCGACTACGTCGACCTCTACCAGATCCACCGCTGGGACTCGACGACGCCGATCGAGGAGACGATGGAGGCGCTGCACGACGTCGTGAAGTCGGGGAAGGCGCGGTACATCGGGGCGAGCAGCATGTACGCGTGGCAGTTCGCGAAGGCGCAGCGCGTCGGCAAGACGCCGTTCGTCTCGATGCAGAACCACTACAACCTCGTCTACCGCGAGGAGGAGCGGGAGATGATCCCGCAGTGCATCGACCAGGGCGTCGGGATCATCCCGTGGAGCCCGCTCGCGCGCGGACTGCTCGCCGGCTCGATCACCTCGGGCGGGGAGCGGAGGACGACGCGCTCGAACACCGATCCCTTCATCGACTCGCTCTATCGGCCCGACCTCGACTTTCCGGTGATCGAGCAGGCCGGCGAGATCGCCGAGAAGCACGGCGTCTCGACCGCAAGGGTCGCGCTCGCCTGGCTCCTCTCGAAGCCGGGAGTGACCGCACCGATCGTCGGCGCGACGAAGCTCGAGCACCTCGAGGACGCGCTGGCAGCCGTCGAGCTCTCGCTCGGCGAGGAGGACATCGCGGCGCTCGAGGAGCCGTACGCCCCCCACCCCGTCTCGGGGATCGCGCTGTAGAGGCCGGGCATGCCCGGCCCCGGGTCGAGCCAGGTCTCGCCCTACGACGTCTCCTCGGGCTCCGGCAGGCAGCGGCGCGCGACCTTCGCGGTCTCCTCGGCGCGCCGCGCGTAGCCGTCCGGGGTCGCATGCACGCCGTCGGCCGCGAGCAGCTCCGGCTCCTGCTCGACCATCGCCGCCCAGTCGACGAGCTGGAGGTTCGGATGGAGAGTCGCGGACGCTCGAAGGACGTCGTTGAACGCGTGCGGGCCGCCGAGCCAGATCGTCGTCCAGACCACGCAGCGGCGTGGCCCGGCGCGCGCGACGGCCTCCTCGACCTGCCGCCTGAAGGTCGCGGAGTCGCCGTCGAAGTCATTGGTGCCGAGGCTGACCACGAGCACCTGGCCTACGTCGCGCCCGAGCGACTGCAGCTCGTCGATGCCTTCCTGCGTCCTCCGTCCGTTCAGGTCGTGGTGGTCGATGCTCCAGCCTCCGAGCTCCTCGTCGAGGTACGGCTGGATGCCGACGTTCAGCGAGTCTCCCACGGTGGTGAGGGTGCCGACGGCGGAGTCGCCTCCGCAGCCGGCGAGGGAGAGCGAGGCGAGTCGCCGCGAACAGGATGCGCGCCCTCACCTTCGCTAGCGGTCGTCGTACACGCGGATCGTGCCCGTGTAGCACGCGACCCACACGCGTCTCGTCGCGCGGTCGTAGGTGATGCCGATCGGGTGGTAGCAGGCGCTGACGGTCTGGAGCTCCTTCATGTCCGAGGTCCGGAGCTTCGTGACGGTCCCGCTCTCGTAGTTCACGACATAGAGCGCGCGCCCGTCGGCGGCGAGCGCCAGGCTGCGGGGAGCGCTGCCGGTGTAGACCTTCGCGCGGACGGCTCTCGCCCTCAGGTCGAGCTTCGCGACGCGGCCCTCGGCGTTGAGCGACGCGAACACGTACCGGCCAGACGGGTGGAACTCGACGGCGCGCGGCCCGGCCCCGATGCCGACCGTCGAGGTGGTCCAGCGCCGGAGGTCGACCCGCACGAGGTCGTTGCCGCCCATGACGGCGACGTACGCTGCGCGGCCGCTCGGCGCGACCGCGATCCCGCGCGGGTACGCCCCGATGGGGATCCGCTTCACCTCGCGTCGGAGCCGCGTCGAGACGACGCTCAGGTCGTACGAGCACCAGTTGGAGACGAGCACGTAGCGGTCGTCGGGCGTGACCGCGACGACCTTCGGCACCGACCCGACCCGGTACGCGCGGTCGATGCGGAGCGCGTCCATGTCGATGCGGTAGAGGAAGCTCCGGTCGTAGCCCGAGCTCGGCGAGCACGTGTCGCTGCCCTCGGGGCCGAAGCCGGCGCCGTACATCGAGTAGTTGGTGACGTACGCGTAGCGCCCATCCGAGGAGAACGCCGCCTCCACCGGAGCGCCACGCGAGACGCCGGCGTACTCCGGGTACCCGAGCCGTGAGAGCCGAACCGCGTCGGGGATCGTCTTCACGAGCCTCAGGCGGCGCGCGTCGTAGACCGTCACCGAGTGCCGGTACATCATGTTCTGCGCCGTGACGTAGCCGGCGCCAGAGGCGGCGACCGACTTCGGTGAGATGTTCCCGCTCGAGGACCTTCCGGAGCCGGAGCCGGGCGCGGTCGGACGGCCGCGCGTCGAGCGGCTTCTGCACGGAGGCCACTGCCCGCGGCTTCGCCTGACGCGGCTTCCGCGGGACCGAGGCACTCGCGGGCGGCGTCGTCGCTTCGGGATCCGCTGCCGCAGCCGACCCGAAGTCGAACCGTGGGACGAGCACCGCCGCGGCGACCGCAACGAGCACGGCCACGATGACGCTGACCGCGACGATACGCCTCCGGCGCAGGGCACGTCGACCACGACGGCGCTCTTCGGGAGACGGGATCACTGGAGCGGCGGCGGCGTGCGGCCCTCGGCCAGCGCGACCAGCTGGGGGTAGACGACCGCGATGTCCTGGTCCGGCTCCGCCGGGTCGATAACGTCGTGCGGCAGGCCGAGCGACTTCGGGAGCCGCACGAGCGTCACACGGGCCCCGGCCGATCGCCAGGCAACCCTGAGCTCCTCTGCTTTCGGGTTCGAGATCGTCTCGTCATTGTCGTTCAGCACCATCGCCAGGCTTCTGCGAACCGGCGCGTCGTCCTCGTCGTGCTCGAGGACGTACTTCCCGAGCCGAAACATCTGCGCCGTCGGGTACGTGGCGATCGCGGACGGGTACTCCGTCGGCACTGACGTGCCGCCGCTCGGGAGCACGATGTTGGGAAGTCGCGCGAAGAGGTTCATGAAGCCCGTGCTCGCGAACCCGGGCATGCCGCCGATCGCGAGCGCCGGCGCGACCACGACGGCTCGGTCGACCTCGGGACGCTCTTGCACCGACCAGGCCGTCAGCATCCCGCCGAGCGAGAGTCCGAGGACCGTCACCTCGTCCCCGAGGCCCGCACCGATGTCGATCGCCTCGTCCGCGTAGCCCCTGAAGTCCTCCGCGTCGACATCCGCGATGTTGCTCACGGTCCCGGGAAGCCCGTGGCCCGGTGCCCGGAGCACGAGGACGTTCGCGCCGCGGCGGTGGAGCCGCTCGGCGAGCTCGGCCATCTGACCAGGGCAGTTCGTGAGCCCATGAAAGAGCACGACGACCCGCTGCGTCCGGCGTCCCTGGACGAGTAGCTTCGAGTGGCATGCGCGCCGGACCTCTCGTTCCCGCTCGAGAACGTCCCGGAAGCGCGCGCTCGCCTCGGCATGGGTCTGCGCTGTCCGCGGTTGGGCGCCGAGACCGCCGGTGCCGATGGGGATCGCGGCCACCGCGATCGCGAGGACGAGGATGAGCCCGACAAGCGCGAGGACGAGCGCGGCGACACGCTTGGCCCAGAACCAGACCCCCCGCCTTCCCTCAGCCATGCAGAGCGATCATGGCGGATTCGCGGTCGCTGCCACGGGCTCCGCGTGGTCGGGCTTCCGCCGGTAGGCGGCCAGCGCCAGTGCCGGGAACAGGAGCACGGAGGCCATCGCCGCGCCGACCAGGCCGGCCGCATCGTCCGAGGCGAGGTCCCCGTTCGTGACCCCGATCTCAGTGATCGCGATCACGAGCGGAAGCGTCGTCGCGGAGAAGAAGGCGAGCGCGGCACGCCCCCGCCGGTCGAGCGCGCGGCGGTAGAGGAGCACCGCGGGCGTACCGCGCGCCACGAGGATCAGCAGGAGGGCGCCCGGAAGGAGGATCATCGCGGTCCCCGAGCCGAGCAGTGCGTCGAGGTCGAAGCGCATGCCGCTGACGACCATGAACAGCGGCACGAAGAGGCCGTAGCCGACCGCCTCGATGCGGTCGCGCACGACGGTGCCCACCTCGCCGCGTGCGACCAGGCCTACCACGAGGCCCGAGGCGAGCGCGCCGAGGATGTAGTCGATGTCGAGCTCGACGGTGAGCCACACGAGCGCGATCAGCGTGAGCACGGACAGGCGCACGGCGAGCTGGCCGCTCCGGTGCATCGTCTCCGCGATCGTCCGGACGACGAGCGGAGGACGCGCCCTCAGCGCGAGCCGCGCCACGTAGAGCACGACGACGAGGAAGAAGAGGAGGACGACGACTTCGTGCGCCGAGCTCTCCGTGCTCGAGAGGAAGACCGCAATCACGATGATCGGCAACAACTCGCCCGCGATCCCGGCCGCGGACGCGAACCCTCCCAGCCGCGTTCCCGCGAGTCCTCCGTCGCGCAGGACCGGCGTCAGCACGCCGAGCGCAGTCGTGGCGACGGCGATGCCGACGTAGACGATGTCGCGCTTCCCGCCGCTCCAGAAGGCGGCCGAGGCGACGGCGAGCCCGATCGCGATCGAGATCACCCAGCCGAGCGACGCTCGCACCGCCTGCTGCCCGCGGACCGCGGCCAGCTCGATCTCTAGGCCCGCCAGGAAGAAGAGGAACGCGAGCCCGATCTGGGACAGGAAGTAGATGAACTCGTCGACGGTCGCGATGCCGAGCACGTCCGGGCCAATGACGATCCCGAGCAAGACCTCGACGACGACGGTCGGGATCAGCACCCGCCGCGACATGCCCGCGAGGATCGGCGCGGCGGCCACCGCCGCGACGACAAGGAGGAGCGACGTAAGGTCGGCAGAAGTCTCGGTATGCATGCGAGCGCTCCGACGGACGGAGACCCGAGCCTACGACCCGCGGGGCCGGGACGCCGCCGGACCCGCAACGTGTTCAAGGAATCGAGCGGCTACCCTCGTCGGGTGAGGCGCCCGGCCGTCACCGCGCTCGTGCTCTGCGCCGTCTCGGCGCTCATCGTCGAGTCGGCCGGAGCGGCGGCGAAGCCGATCAAGGCGACTTTCGTCGGCGACTCCGTGGCAGCGTCGATCGACTACACGCCGAGCGCCAGTGCCCAGCTGCGGAAGGGCCTCGACGTCCACCTCGACCTCGCCGTGTGCCGTCGCCTCGTGCAGCCGGGCTGCGCGTTCAACGGGACGACCCCCTCGACCGCCCTCCAGGCCGCGCAGGGATACGGGAGATCGCTCGGCGTAGTGCTCATCGTGAACGTCGGCTACAACGAGTCCGCTCGCGGGTACGGCGAAGGCATCGACCGCGTCATGCGCGCCGCGCGCAAGCAGGGCGCGAAGGCCGTCGTCTGGGTGACGCTGCGCGAGACGATCAACATCTACCACTCGACCAACCTCGCGATCAAGCGCGCCGCGAAGCGGTGGCCGCAGCTGACGGTCGCCGACTGGAACGCCTACAGCCACGGCAAGCCCTGGTTCAGAGGCGACGGGCTCCATCTCACGGGCACCGGCGCCACCGCGCTCGCGTCGTTCCTCCGGCAGAACGTCTTCGAGTCGCTCCGCAGCGTCCGCAAGGGCTAGCAACCGGATCGCCCGTCTAGAGTCGGGCGATGGACGTCGTCCTCGCGCTCGTCGCCGCCTTCCTCTTCGCGCTCGGGCTCGTCCTCCAGGAGAAAACCGCCTCGACCCTCCCCTCCGATCAGGTCGGTGCGGGATTCCTCGTGCGGCTCGCGCGCCGGCCGGTCTGGCTCCTGGGCCTCGCCGCACAGGGAGCGGGCTTCGTCGCGCAGGCGATCGCTCTCGGCATCGGCCGGATGGTGATCGTGCAGCCGCTGTTGATCGCGACGATCGTCTTCGCCCTTCCGCTCGGCCGGCTGATCGAGGGCCGGCGGATCAGGCGTAACGAGTGGATCGGGGCGACGGTCGTCACCGCCGGCCTCGGCGCCCTGCTCGTCGTCACCAAGACCTCCGAAGGCAGCGACGACACGAGCTTTGCGCGCTGGGCGGTCGTCGGCGGCGCGGCCATCGGCATCGCGGTCGCGCTCTTCGCAGCGGCGACGGAGCGCGTCCCGACCGTGCGGGCATGCCTCCTCGGAACGGCGTCCGGGCTCCTCTTCGGGCTGTCGGCAGCGCTGACGAAGACCGTCGTCTCCGGCCTCGACGACGGGATCCTCCAGGTCTTCGGCGAGTGGCAGCTCTACGCGCTCGTCGCGGTGAGCGTCGCGGCCTTCTGGCTCGAGCAGGCGGCGCTGCAGACCGGCGCCCTCGCAGCAGCCGTCGCGACGACGATGGCGTTCGACCCGATCTCGAGCCTCGTCTTCGGGATCGTGCTGTTCGACGAGGCGCTCCACGAGACCGTGCTCGGCACGATGGTGTCGCTCCTCGCCCTCGCGGCGGCGCTCGCCGGCCTCGTCATGCTCGCGCGCGCGAAGCAGGGCGAGTCGGGCGGGCCGATGCCGGCTCCCGCGCCAGCCTGACCGGGCTCAGCGGGGCTGCCCGCTCGTGTCGCTCTCGCCGCCCCCCGGAGCGCCCGGCGCGCCGCCGATGAGATCGAAGAGCTTGTCGCCGTACGGGCCGAAACGCGCCGCGTACATTGCGTAGCGGCGTTCGCAGCGCTCCCGCTTATGGCTGCCGCCCTTGTAGCGGTGACGCGCCCAGATCGAGTCCGGCTTCGCGAGACGGATCGCCCCGACGAGCCCGAAGATCGGGAGGAAGACGCCGACCGCGGCGGTCAGAAGCTTCCCCTTCAGGGCGGTCACGAGCACGAGGGTGCCGTTGAGGATCACGGCCGCCGAGAGGCCGTACCGTGACGAGATCTCGTCCGGGTCCAGAGGCGCCGTGTGGAGCAAGAGCAAGGCGCCGAGCGCGGTGCTGATGACGATCGCGTCCACGGACGCGCGTCCCTCCCGCGCCCAGTACACGTCCTGGAGCCTGAAGATGAGGGCGAACTCGTCGAGGACGAGGGCCACGCCGGAGCCGAACGCCGCCGCGAGGAACAGCTGCCAGAAGCCGTCCTCCGGCATGAACGCGAAGTGCAGGGCGCCAGCCGAGAAGGCAACCACCACGCCGACGACGAGATGGTGCATGTGCACGCCGCCGACGCTCGCACTCCCCCACCCTCGGACGCGCGCGATCCGCGTGTATCCACGCGTGAGGATGAAGGTGATGAGGAAGGCCATGAGCATGACGAACGCGGGCTCGCGGCCGGTCTCGTAGATGATGTCCTCGTACCCGGGGAAGAACGGGAGGAGGTTCACGGTGCGCTCACGCCGTTGACCTCGGCCGCGACTTCGACGACGTCGCCGGTGCCTGCGAAGTCGACGGCGATGAGGTTCGGGAACGCTCCGCGGACCGCGCGGCACCGCTCGACACGGGCCTTGAGAAACGCTCGCCGGTTGACGACCTGAGCGTGCGAGAGCCGCGGCGGATAGACCGCGACCCAGTGGTTGACGAGGAAGAGCGGGTTCCGCTCCCGTCCTCGGTTCGGGCGGCAGCTGCTCTGGCTGCGGAGCGCGGCGACGGTCGGGTTCGCGTAGGGAGTCTCCTTGAGGAGGCGCACGTAGCCGGGCTGGTACCAGCCGTTCGGGTAGCCGTCCACCTCCGCCATCACGAGGAGCCGCTTGTTGGCGTCGATCATCTGGCGCAAGGTAGGCGCAGGCGTGCCCGCCTTCCAGGTGTACGCCAGGTCGTACAGGCCATTCGCCTTGAAGAGGCGCTCGGTCTCGATCGGCGAGACGAGATCCTGGATCACGATCACGACCACCTCACGCGGGTTCGCGTCCATCCACGCCTTGACCTGCGCGAGCGTCTTGTCCATCCGGATCGCTCCGAGCTCGCAGACGATGTGGCAGAAGTACGGCCGCGGCAGCCCGGTCGGCTGTACGAGCCGTCTCGAGATGAAGTCCTCGAGCGCTCTCAGCCCATTCGGGCCGAGTTCCCGCTTCGCCGACACGATCACCTCGGGGTCGAGCACCGTGAGCGCTGTGGTCGGGAACCTCGTGGGCCGCGCGACGTGGCTGTCGATCAACAGGCCGCGGATGCCCGAGTCGAGCTGCTGAACGATCGTCCGGCGGTTGTTCGGATCGATGAAGCCGGCATTGGCCGACGACATCGCGTTGTGCGACGCTGGAAGCGCAACCCGATCCAGCGGGCGGTCGCACAGGCGCACAGATCCGTTGCAGCCGCGCTCGAGGCTCGCGTTGCTCGCCGGGATGCGCGTCAGCGCTCCGCCGACGACCACCGCGATGCAGACAAGCCCGATCGCGAGCGCCGCGCCGGTCGCGAGCGCGCGCCGGTGCCCTGGAGCGTCCGCCTTTCGCGCGGTGGCCGCAGAGCCGCCGAGGAGGGCGACGACCTCGGAGAGTCCTTCGACGAGAACGACGAAGCCCGTGGCGACCGCGAGGATCTGGATCGCGAGAATCGGCTCGACGAGCAGGAACACACCGGCGACGAGCAGCACGGCGACTCGCGCCACGCGGAGCGACGTACTCTCCGAGCCGCCGCGGAGAAACGTCCACGTGCGACCCAGCGTACGCTCGGTCGAGTCCGCCGACACGCTTCCCCGGCCGGCAGCGGCCAGCGCTCCGCCGGCGACCGCGAGGAGTAGCGCGAGCGGCACGAGGCTCCGGAGGAACACGCCGAGCGCCTGCTCGACGGCGTCGGGCACAGCGAAGCCCAGACGGGGCAGCGAGGTACGGATGACCAGGTCCGCCACGAGAAGTGCTGCTCCCGCAGCCGCGACGGCGATCCCGACCCAGCCAAGCGTTCGCCCTCGCTCGCGACTCACCACGAGCGCGATTGCGAAGAGCGCAAGCGCAGCGAGCGGAAGGAGAACCGCGAGTTCGGGGACGACCTGGCCGATCGTCGTGAGGCTCCCGACCCACCCGCTGTTCTCCAGGCTCACGGTCTCTGCGTCCCCCACCCGCTCGACCTCCTTCCGCAGACGCGGGTCCTGGACCGCGAGCACGGAGGCGAGGAACCCCAACCCGTCGGCGAGGTCGAGTCGGAGCGCCTCTCCGCGCTCCGCGAACGCCTCGTCATGCATGAAGAGCGCGGCCCGGCGGACGACCGGCTCGAAGGCGCCGCTCTCGAGCAGCGCGGCTGCCGCGTCCTCGATCGGGCGCTCGGCGGCGATCAGGTCGGGCTCGGCGTCGATGAGGGCGTCCGCGAGCCCGATCGAGAGCTCCCTACTGACCGCGGGCTGCCTGACCGCCTCGGCGACCGAGTCGGCGAACCCGTCCTTGTCGACGAGAACGTGATTCGCGTAGACCGCCGCCGCGCCACCGGTCGTCGCCACGCCGCCGAGAACAACGAGGACGAGGACGACCGCGTGTCGGGCGCGCGGGCTCACATGCGACCGGGCGTCTCGATCGGATCGGTGTCGAAGCCGGTCGCCTCGATCAGCTCGGGGATCGTCACGAAGCGCATCCCTGCCGAGAGCCACTGCTCGAGAATGAGATGCGCCGCCTCGACGGAGTGGCTCCGGTCGTACCCCATCGCGACGTCACAGCCGTCGTGCAGGAGGATGACGTCGCCGCCTCTGATCTGGCGCTCGGCCTTGCGCATGATCTTCTGCGTCGTGACTCCCTTGCTCCAGTCCCAGAGCGTCACCGACCAGCAGATCGGGATGTAGCCCTCCTCCCAGAGGACGCGCACCGTTCCCGGCCGGCGCCGCCCGTACGGCGGCCGCATGAGCCGCCGGCCGCCGGCCCGAGCCATCTCGACGCCGGCAGCCTCGATCGCCTCTGTCGTCTCGCGGAGCTCGCGCCTGATCGTTTCGTCCCGGTGGAGCGGCATGGTCACGTGCGTGTAGGTGTGGTTCCCGATCGCGTGACCCCGCTTGAAGACGTCGTTCAGGAGCTCCGGCTGCTCGTGGGCGTAGTGCCCGATGCTGAAGAAGGTCGCCTTCACGCCGTACTGGTCGAGGACGTCGAGGAGGGCAGGCGTCCACGCCGTGTTCGGTCCGTCGTCGAACGTGAGCGCGAGGAGGTCGCCCTCGCCCGGAGTGCCGACGAACGTGCGCCCGAAGCCCTGTGCCTTCGGCGTGATTCCGTTGTAGCCGAGGTACGCGGCCGCGCCGGCCACCGCCCCCGCCGCGAACGGCCAGATTCTCATCCCGCGCTCCTTTCCCCGTTCTCCCCGAGCGGTGTCAGCGCGGGCTCGCCCCCGCTCCAGACCCGGTCGGGTGCCGGCGGCGGATACATGTGCGTCAGCGTACGGTCGTCGGCGCCCGCCCGCCGCATGTGCCTGTACCAGCGGTGGTAGAGGGGCGCGATGAGGACCGTGACGGCGAGGAGCACCGTCCAGCCCGCGAGCGACCAGAGATGGACGTACAGCGGCCGCCCGTCGCCCGTCGACCACGCGGCGAGGCCGGCGAGGGCTATGGAGAGGACGATGCCCGAGTAGTAGTCGAGTGGAAAGCGCCAGATCCACGGGACCTCGAACCACCAGACCGCCCCTTTCCGGAACCTCCGCACCGTGTAGGCGGGGTTGAGCACGAACCAGAGGTAGTCCCAGACCACGGCAATGGCGAAGAAGGTCGCGAGCGTCAGGAGCTCGGCCGAGAGGCTCCAATCGGCCCCCATGACGTACGGGAAGTGGAGGACGATCACCGGGATCGAGAACGCGAAGACGTGGTAGCCGGTGAGCGGGCGGTGCCCCATCACGATGCCGTAGACGCGGCCGGCCAGGCCGCGCTTCAGGAACCAGGTCGGAAGGCGCTGCGCCCAGCCGTACCCGCCCTCGATCTCGATCTCGATGCCCGCGAGGCAGAACGCCCACGCGAAGAGCAGCAGGATGCGGCCGATCTCCAGGTCGTCCGTCACGAGCGACCCTCCGTGAGCTCGGCGATCGTGCGGTCGACCGTCTCGAACGTGACGGCGTTGCCGTCCTGCTCGTAGGCGGCGAGCGCCTCGAGATGCTCCGACTCGTGCTCGAGGAACCGCTCGAGCGCCGCCTCGTCGACCGCGTCCGCGGCGACCCCGAAGCCGAGCTGCTCGAGGTAGCGCGCGTTCATGATCTGCTCGAACTGGCCCGCCAGCGGGATCGCGAGCATCGGCTTGCGCAGGTACACGGCCTCGCTCATGAGCGAGAACCCGGCCGAGGCCACGATGCCGCGACACGTCCGCAGGTCCTCGACGAACCCGTCGTTCGAGAAGGGCTTGAAGGTGAGCGTCCCCTCGACGACGTCCTCCTCGAGCCCGTCGCGCGCGCCGTACAGGTGGCACGGGACCCCGGTGGCCACGAGAGCGTCGATCGAGGACTGCGCCATCCGCCCGTACGCGAGGATGTGCTGGCCCTGCTCCGGCTGCGCGGTCACGACCTCCGCGCGGAGGATCGGCGGCACGAGGATCGTGCGCGGCGCGGAGACCTCGGGGTAGAAGAAGGTCGTGATCAGGAAGCGGTGAGCGAGCGGGAGCTTGCCGCGGACGAAGGTTCGCGCCTCCCGGTACGGCAGGTGCGCCCCGCGCAGGATCGCCTCGCCGTGCGTGCAGCGCGCGGTCATCTGGATGTTCCCGACGCTGATCACGGGCAGGCGCGCGGTCTTCGCAACCGCGTACGCGAAACCGTCGAAGTCCGTGATCACCAGCTCCGGCTTGAACTTCCTCGCGATCCCGAGGCCGTGCTTCAGGTCGGCGGGCACACCGTGGAGTCCGCCGCGCAGGTTCTTGACGATCGACTTCCAGGTGTCCACCTGGCCGTCGACGAGCGCGAAGGACAGGCCCCAGATCTCCTCGACGTCCGGCAGACGCTCGGTCAGGTACGGGTACGCGCGCCCCGACGCGACCATCTTCACGTGGTGACCCTCTGCAATCAGGTGCTCGGCGACGACGCCCGAGCGGGTTGCATGCCCGAGCCCTTCACCGACCGCGCCGTAGAGGATGCGCATCTCTTTCCCTGGTCTTCCGCTCAGCGGAGGACGCGAAGCTCCTCGAGATGCGTCGTCAGCGACTTGCGCTGCGGGCCTGAAAGTGCCGCCACGGCAGCAGCGCCGCCTCCCTCGCACCGTGTTTGCGACGGGTCGTCACCGACCGACGTTCCAGCCTCGCCCGCCAAACGTGAACCCCCCTCGCCCGACTCGGACAGCCGCCACGAGTCTAATCCGAGACTCGTGGCGGCGCCCGACGGGGCGTGCGGCTGTGCCGGTGCGCGCGCCGTGGCACCATTGCGGCTGCGTCCCGTGGCGACCACGGGCCCTCCGACACTTCCACCGATGACGGCGGCGACGGCGGAGCATAGCCGCCGGATCCGCCTCGCGCCCCGGCAGGCCGCGCCGAGCGCGCGGCCGCGCGTCGAAGGCAGACGCCGCCTGTGGAGCGCAGGCCACGCGCTCGTGGTCTGCGTCCTCACGCTGCTCATCGCCGCGCTCCTGAACGCGCCGGGAATCCACAAGAGCGCGTACAACCAGCCGGACGGGTGGAAGCGCGACGTCGCGCTCGCCTTCACCGGGCCGCTCAACGCCGTGAGCCATGCGCTGTTCCTCGACCGCCCGCGCGCCGGCGTGCAGGCGGCCATCGGCCGGAGCGGCATCGACGAGATCGACACGGATATCGGGCTCGAGGAGGACGGTGCGGGCACTCCCGCGGCCGAGCCGCCGCCACCGCCGAGCGAGACGCCCGCGGCGAAGCCGGCCTTCTCGCCGAAGCGGCCGTTCCGCCTCTGGATCGGGGGAGACTCGCTCGTCATCGTCCCCGGCTTCGCGATCCAGCGCGCGGTCGCCGACAACCGCGCGGTCGTGCCGGTCGGGCAGCTCGAGGGGCAGGTCGCGTCGGGGCTCACGCGGCCCGACGTCTTCAACTGGTTCGACGAGATCCGCTCGAAGCTGCGCGAGCTGAAGCCGAACGCGATCGTGCTCGCCTTCGGTGCGAACGACACGAACGATTACATGACGGGACTTCCGGAATCCGTCTCCGTCGGGAGCTTCGGGAGCGAGGCGTGGCTCCGGGAGTATCGGAGACGCGTGGCAGGCGTCTTCGACCTCGCCCGCCGCGCAGGCACCCATGTCGTCTGGATCGGCCTGCCCGTGACGGACGACGCGGGCCGGAGCGCGCGCTTCGGGATCGTGAACGCCGCGGCGGCGGCCGAGGCGCGGGAGCGCCCCGACACCGTCTCGTTCATCGACACGTACCTGCTGCTGGCCGGCCCGGACGGCGGCTACGCCGAGTACCTGACGAGCCCGGGCGGCGAACAGGTCAAGGTGCGGTCGCCCGACGGCATCCACTTCGAGCCGGCAGGCGGCGACATCATCGCGGACAAGGTGCTCGAGGCCCTCGGGCGCGCATACGACCTGACGAGCTGGGAGAAGCGCTCGAGCTGACGCCCGGCGCCTAGCCTGAGGGCTCTTGCGCGGGGGTCCGCGGACGGACGGCCACCGTCTCCTCGCCCTCGTGCGGCGGCTCGATCGTGATGTTCGGCAGGATCTTGTCCAGCCAGCGCGGCATGTACCACGTCTTCTCGCCGATGAGCGTGAAGAACGCCGGTATCAGCGTCATCTTCACGATGAGCGCATCGGTGAGGATCGCCACCGCGAGCAGCAGGCCGAACTCCTTCGAGACGCGCTCCGGCGTGAGGATGAACGCCGAGAACACCGTGGCCATGATGATCGCCGCCGCGACGACGACGCGGCCGATCGCCGCGATGCCGTGCTCGACGGCTTCCCGCGTCTTCAGGCCGTGGACGTGCTCTTCACGGATGCGGCTCGCGAGGAAGACCATGTAGTCCATCGACAGGCCGAAGAGGATCGCGAACGCGATCGGCGGCACGAACGTCTCGATCGGGCCTTCGACGTCGAGCCCCATCAGGCTCATGAGGTAGCCCTCCTGGATCACGAGCGTCAGGACGCCGAACCCGATGAATGCCGACAGGATCGTCGTGATCGCCGCCGTCAGCGAGACGACGATCGAACGGAACGCCATCGCCAGCACGATGAAGGTGACCCCGACCACGTACAGGAGGAAGATCGGCAGCCGTTCCATGATGCGGTCGGCGATGTCGATGAACGCCGCGTTGAGGCCGGACACGTAGACCGACGCCGGACTACCTTCCGTCGCGGTGGGCACCACGTCGTCGCGTAGGCGGTCCACGAGGCTCGCCGTCGCCTCGTCCTGCGGCGCCGAGTCCGGCGTCACGAACACGATCGCGACCGACCTTGAGTCGTTGAACTGGGGTTCGGCGACGGAGGCAACGTCGCCTGCCTGTCCCAACGCGCTGACACCTTCGAACACCCGCTGCGGAGCCTCCTCGTCACCGTTGACGTCGACGACGATCGGGATCGGGCCGTTGAAGCCGGGCCCGAAGCCCTCCGCGAGCAGGTCGTACGCACGTCGCGCCGTCTGCTCGCTCGGCTGCGTGCCCTGGTCCGACGCGCCGAGCCGCACGAGCGCCGAGCTCGCCGCGAGCAGGAGGCCGACCGCGAGCAGGATCCAGAACACCGGCTTCGCATGGGCGGTCACGAAGCGGCCCCAGCGCGCGATGAGCGTCCGGTCGCGCGCCTCCTCGGAGTCGTCGATCGGCTTCAGGAACGGAACCTTCAGGCGATCGACCTTGTGGCCGAGCTTCGCGAGGACGGCAATGAGCAGCGAGTTCGCGATAAGGACCGTGGTCAGAACGCCGAGCGCGCCGCCGATGCCGAGCTTCGTGACGAAGTCGAGGCCGAAGAAGGCGAGGCCCGTCACGGATATGGCGACCGTGAGGCCAGCGAAGATCACCGCGCGCCCGGCCGACGCACCGGCTTCGGCTGCCGCGTCACAAGGTGGTAGCCCTTCGTGCAAGTACTGCCGGAACCGGGTGACGATGAAGAGCGAGTAGTCGATGCCGACGCCGATCCCGATCATCGACACGAGAATCGGCGTGATCGTGTTGATGCTCGTGAACCCGGCGAGGATGAAGAGCAGGATGAACGCGGTCGCGACGGCGAAGAGCGCGAGAGCGATCGGGATGGCGGTCGCGACGAGCGTCCGGAAGACGACCAGCAGCACGATGAACGCGGCGAGGAAGCCGAGCAGCTCCTGCGTACCCTGCTCGATCGGCGGGAACTCGGCGTCGCCGTTGAACTCGACGATGACGCCGACGGGCTCGACCGTCTCGCGCACGGCGTCCTGCACGGCGACGACCCGCGACCGGTCCGCCGTCTCGATGACGTCGGAGAACTGCGCCTCCGCGTAGGCAATGCGCCCGTCCTCGGAGAACGTGTCCTCGCTGAACGGGTCGCCGACGCTTTCGACGCCGACCTCGTCGCCGCTCGGCGCGAACTCCGAGGTCTTGAGCTCCGCGACGGCGTCCTCGATGGCGGCCTCGCGCTCGGGCGTGTCGAGACGTTCTCCCTCAGGAGCTGCGAAGACCAGATTGAGGACGGAGCCCTGCTCGGAGGCGAACTCCGCCTCGATCAGGTCGGTCGCACGCTGCGTGTCCGAGCCCGGGATCTCGAACTCGTCCTTCAGGCTCCCGCCGACGGTCGCAACGAGCACGATGAGCACGGCGATGATCCCCACCCACCCGAGGACCACCTTCCACGGGTTGTTGGCGCACCAGCGCATCCAGCGCGCGAGCCCTCCCGTCGAGAGGCGCTCGTGGGCGGCTAGGCGGTCGGAATCGTTCCTGTCTACCGTCGGCTCGATGCCACTAGTCCTATCAGTTTCGTCCCGGTGCGACGCCATGCCTACCGTCCTCCCTCGCTGGGTTCACCAGTTGGAGACCGGGCCGCCGCCGGAAACTCATCGGTGACGTGGAGACGGTCGTGCGTCTATGCGCGGCCGAGCTCGATCTCCGCCGGCAGCTCACGCTGCTCGACAACCGGCTCGAGCTCGACCCGCGTACGTGCATCGAAGTACACGTAGGCGGTGACCAGCCCGACGAACGGGAGCGCCGCCGCGTAGACGACGCCGGCCACGAGGTTGAGCACCGCGAGCGGCGCGTCCACGACGAAGATGAGCAGCGCGCCCAGAAGAGGGCCCAGAAGTAGCGCGATCGCCGCGCTCAGTCCGACGAGCGATGCCGTCCGCAGCCAGCGCCTGCGCACGAGGTCGCGGCTGCCGCGGAGCACGTCCCTCGCGCGATCCTCCTCGAGGGTCGCGACTGGCGCGAGGAGGCACCAGCGGATTGCGAGCCAGATCGCGACCGGGATGAGGAAGAGCGTCGTCGTGAGGACGATCCAGGCGAGCACGAACACGGCACTCGCTCGGAGCAGCGGCCTGATGCGCCGGAACGCGAAGGCGTAGGCGGCGACCGCGTGCACCGGTTTCTCGGCATCGAGCGCCAGCAGGGCACCCACGCTCGCGGCCTGGACGAGCCCGAGCGCGAGCAGCGCGAGGGTGGTGCCGACGACGACCGCGAGGAACGCCGAGCCGCCCGCCGTCTCCCCCGTCGTGACGAAGCCGATGGCGTCGAGCCCCTCGAGCAGGAACCACTGCAGGACCGCCGTGACGAGCGAGATCGGGATCACGAGCAGCCCGATGCCGAGAAAGACCAGGGGATGCCTCACGTACATGGACGCGGACGCGGACAGGATCTGGCCCCAGGTGCGTCGCCGACCGAGTCGCCTCGGCGCCACCGGCGTCCATGTCGGGCGCACCACCACGAAGGTGACGAGGCCGACGAGAATCGCCACCAGGAGCGCCACCAGTGCCGGGTTGCGGAGCAGCAGGACGAGGCCGCGCGATCCCTTCTCGACGGCGCCGCAGAAGAAGTCGGTCGCGCCGGTACCGAAGACCCCGCCGGTCGGCACCGCATAGCTTCGGTCCCGCCAGTCCTCGGACCACGTGATCGGCTGCGTCCACTGGGTCTTCAGATTCGGGCCGGTCGGGCCGTTGAAGAACGCCTTCTGGAGCTCCCCCCACCGTCCCTCGAAGTCGATCCACGGGAACGCGGTCGCAGCCGCCGCGGCGTCGCTCGGGATCGTCGCAACGGCGGGGCGCACTTCGCGGTGCGGGCCCCTCGTGTCGTCGCACCCGACCCCGGCCTCGGCGGAGCTGCCGAGATAGAGGGCCTCCGTGAACTTGTTCGCGTGCGAGCCCGCGGCGGGGTAGACGACCGGGTGCGTCTCGTCGACGACGTCGAGCTTCTCGTCGCCCCAGTCCGCCCGCTCGGCGCCTTCGTGCGAGCTGTAGCCGACCGCGACCGGCTCCTGCCCGAGAGCCTCTTGCGCGTCGTCCGCGTCGAAGAGGAGTTGGATCATCTCCCAGTCGCCCTCGTGCGTGTTGTTGAAGTCGTTGAAGGCGTAGAAGAACCAGTACTGGAGTGCGAGCTGTCCGGGATTGCCGGCTTCGGTCGCGACGTGCGCGTAGACCGTCGGCTCGCTCCCTGCGGCGAGGCGGCGCGACCAGCGCTCGTAGGCGCAGCCGGCATTCAGCGCATCGCCCGGGAAGTCGAGGTGGTACTCGTAGCGGTTCCGCAGGTCGCTCGCGCTCGGCCCGATTTTCACCAGGTCGGTCGCCTTCCAGGGGCCCCTCAGGGCGACCGTCGGCTCGTTATCGAGAATGAGGTCGACGTCGAGCGGGTCGTACGGCTCGCCCGGACCGCACTCTTCCTCCTGCTCGACGAGCCTGACGACCGGTGCGAAGCGGTCCGCGAGCGCACGTTCGTCGGCGAGATCGGCCGGCGCGGACGGAACCGCAAGGAGCGCGATGCCGGCAGCGGCGGCGAGTGCGAGGGCGATGCGGCGGGCCACCGGAAGCGATCTTCCCAAAGGCTGCGGGCGGCGGCCCAGCCGCGCTACTGCGAACGGCCGCGCGCGGCGACTCGCCACGCGTCCTCGACGCGCCCCTCGCGGGTCACGACCAGCTCGTCGAAGAGGTTCACGACGACACAGGCGTGGTTCGGGACGACGCGCACGCGTTGACCGATATCGAGATCGTCTCCGACGCCGAGCTCCACGTAGGCGTGCTCCTCGTTCAGCTTCACGATCGGTGAGTGCGGTGCCTCGAGTAGGAGGCCGAACGCGTCGTCGGGACCGCGGTCGGACGTGAGCGCCTTGGAGCCGGAGTCGAGAATCGCGCGCGTCGGGGTCGGTCGGCTGACCACGGTGGCGTGAACCGTGAGTGCGACCTCGTCCAGCATCGCCGCGCCTGCGGCGACCGTCGCGCGGTCGTGGAAGGCGTACGTACCCACTCGGTACTCCGTAACCGTCGGGCGCAGCGTGTCGCTCTCCCACATCGAGGGCGTCCCTCCCGCCGAGACGACGCGAGGGTCGAGGCCGCGGTCGCGCGCGCCGTCGACCGCGGCGGCGAGGAATGGCTCCGCGTTCGGCGGGGCCGGATACGTGAGGAAGCCGTCGAAGCGAAGGCCCTCGTGTCCCGCGACTGCAACCGCGAGGTCGACCGCCGCCTCCGGGCCCTGGACCCCAGTCCGCCCGAGCCCCGTGTCGCAGTCGACGACGACGCGGAGCTCCCGCCAGCGGGCGGCCTGCGCGAGACCGGGCAGCAGCGCCGCGTCGTCGACCGAGACGGTGACGGCGACCCGCTCGAGGAGACCGCGCAGGCGCTCCAGTTTCGCCGGCCCGACGATGTTGAAGGAGACGAGGATGTCGGTACAGCCGGCGTCGGCCATCGCCTCGGCCTCGCTCAGCTTCTGGCACGTGATCCCGACGGCGCCGAGCGCGAGCTGGCGCTGCGCGATCTCGGCGCAGCGGTGCGTCTTCACGTGCGGGCGGTTCGCGAGTCCGTGTCGGTCGCAGTGCTCCTGCCAGCGCACGAGGTTGCGCTCGAGCCGGTCCGCGTCGACGACAGCGGCGGGCGTGTCGATCTCGTCGAAGCTCACGCCGGCAGCCGCGCGACCGCCTCGATCTCCACGAGCAGGCCCGGCGGGAGCCCGGCCTGGACGGTCGTCCGTGCCGGGTACGGCGCGGTGAAGTACTCACGGTAGACCTCGTTGTAACCCTCGAAGTCGGCGAGGTCGACCAGGAACGCGTTGACCTTCACCACGTCGTCGAGGCCGCAGCCTGCCGCCCCCAGGCACGCCTTCACGTTGTCCAGCGCGCGGCGGGTCTGCGCGTCGATGCCTCCCGTGACGACGGCGCCGGTCTCGTCGAAGGCGACCTGGCCCGCCGTGTAGACGTGGTCACCGCTTACGACGACCGGCGAGTAGGGCGCTTTCGGTGTCGCGACGCCCTCGGGCTGGACCGCTTGCTTCGCTCATGTCACCTCCGTCTACGCGACCAGGGTCACCTTCTCGCAGCCCGGCCGGAGTATCGACGTCGAAGCCCTTCGCCTGCCCGACCGCCGCTGCGAACAGCTGGCCGGGAAGGACCGACAGGAGCGGCCCGAGGATCGGCGCCGGCGCTGAGGCACGGGAAGGACGAACGCGGCTCCCGCGAGGTCGGCGGCCGCGTTCCCCGCTCGCGACGATGGTCGCGCCGGCGGCACGGGCTCGCGCGGTCGCTTCGGCGACGGACGCCAGCGAGCCGTCGCGTGCCGCGACGACCCACACTGGAAAGAGCGGGTCGAGCGCGGCCACCGGCCCATGCGCGAGGTCGGTTGCCGTCAGCGGCTCGGCCGCGATCCGGCAGGTCTCCGTCAGCTTGAGCGCGATCTCGCGTGCCGTCGCGAACTCGATCCCGCGCCCGATGACGAACATGCGGCCGACGAACGCGAACGGTGCTGCGAGAGGCGCAACGGCCCGCTCGAGATTCTCGAGGGACCCTTCTTGCAGCTCGGCGGTCCGGCGGAGACCGTCGATCGTCTCCCGTTCGCGCCCGCCGGCCAGGGCGGCGAGGAGGGCAAGCGCCGCCAGCTGGTTCGTGTAGGTCTTCGTCGCGGGAACCGCGTGCTCCGAGCCGGCCGCGAGCGGGACGACGAGGTTCGCCGCTCTTCCCAGGTCGGATCCAGGGTCGTTCGTGAGCGCGATCGTCAACGCGCCGCGAGACCGGGCTCGCTCGACGTGCCCGACGACGTCCGGTGTCCTGCCGGACTGCGAGAGCGCGATCACGGCCGACCTTCCGAAGTCCCGGTCCACGCCGTAGTACGCCGCGAGCGAGATGGAGTCGCGGAAGGCGGTCAGCCCGGCGAGCACGCCGAAGGCGTAGACCCCGTAGGAGGCGGCGTTGTCGGACGATCCGTGTGCCACGATCCGGATGAGCGCTGGCGACCGCCGCCTGAGCGCGCGGGCTGCATCCTCGAGCGCCGCCCGATCGGCGATGAGTTGACGGACCGCGTTCGGCTGCTCCCGGATCTCGCGCCGGAAGTGGCTTCCGCGACCCTCAGCCGGGAAGCCGCTCACCGCTTTCCGGGTCGAACAGGTGCGCTTCCCCGGG
The DNA here is from genome assembly GCA_963793035.1 of uncultured Actinomycetes bacterium. Taxonomy (GTDB): domain Bacteria; phylum Actinomycetota; class Thermoleophilia; order Gaiellales; family Gaiellaceae; genus GMQP-bins7. Next base: position 141,538 of record CAWBYI010000007.1, on the reverse strand, counting down.
AACAGGGCGCAGCATGATGCGGTCGCCACGCTTCGGCGACCGCCGCGCGTCGATGCGCGCCGTGAGCCGCTCCTGCCCCCCGGCAACCTCCGAGACGCAGAAGACGTACGCGTCGGCACCGAGCTCCTCCACGACCTCGACCGTGGCCGGGATGCCTTCCGCCGCGACCTCGAGCGCCTCCGGCCGAAGGCCGACGACGACGTTCTCGAGCCCCAGCGCCTTGGCCGCGGCGGCCGCGCTTCCGTTCACGGCGACAGCGGCGTTCCCGAGATCAACGCTCCCGTTCGTGCCGAGCGACACGGTACAGAGGCTCATCGCCGGCGAGCCGATGAAGCCCGCGACAAAGGTGTTGGCGGGCCGGTCGTACAGCTCGCGAGGCGCCGCACACTGCTGGAGGCGGCCGTCCTTGAGCACGGCGACCCGGTGGCCCAGCGTCATCGCCTCCGCCTGGTCATGGGTCACGTACACGGTCGTCACGCCGAGGCGCGCCTGTAGCCCGGCCACGTCGGCGCGCATCTGCACGCGGAGCTTGGCATCGAGATTCGAGAGCGGCTCGTCCATGAGGTACACGCTCGGCTGACGCACGATCGCGCGCCCCATCGCGACCCGCTGCCGCTGGCCTCCCGAGAGCTGCGCGGGCTTCCGTTCAAGGAGCTCGGCGAGGCCGAGCATCTCGGCGACCTCGCGCACGCGGCGGTCGCGCTCCGCGCGGCGCATCTTTGCCATCTTGAGCGGGAACCCGATGTTCGCCGCGACGCTGAGGTACGGGTAGAGCGCGTAGTTCTGAAACACCATTGCGACATCGCGATCCTTCGGTCGTGCGTACGTGACGTCGCGGCCGCCGACCCAGATGCCGCCCTCGTCGACGTCCTCGAGGCCCGCGAGCATGCGCAGCGCGGTCGACTTCCCCGAGCCCGACGGGCCGACCAGCACCATGAACTCACCGTCGTCGATGTGCAGATCGAGCCGGTGGACAGCCGGGATATCGCTTCCGGGATAGACCCGGGTCGCCTGCTCGAACCGGACGTCAGCCATCGCAGTCCCTCCTCGCGCTCACACCGACTCCTCGTCGGAATCCACCGCGGCCGCGAGCTCGTCGCGGGCTCGCGCCCCCGCCTCCTTGCCGGCACCGAGCACGTCCAGCCCGAAGAGCGCCGCGCCGACGACCGGCGGAGACGACGTGCGGTGGACGACGATCTGCTCCCCGAGGCCACGGAGGCCCTCCTCGATCGCGCCGAGCAGCCGTCCGTCTCCGGCACGCATGAGCCCACCCCCGAGCAGCACCTCGACCGGCTCTCGAGCGAGGTCGAGCCGGGTGATCGCGACGCTGGCGAGCGCGACGACCTCGGTCGCGAGCCGCTCCACGATCTCGGCCGCGACCGGATCGTCCGCCGCTTCGGCGAACACGACCGGCGCGAGCTCGACGAGCCGCCGGTGGGCGATCCGGCCTCCGTGGATCGCCTCGGCGAGCTCGAGCGGCGTCGCCATCTCGAAGTGCGCAGGCACCGCGCGCTCGAGGCTCGTCCTCGGGCCGCGTCCGTCCTCGCTTCTCGCCGCCGCCCAGAGCGCCGCGACACCGACGTCGTAGCCACCGCCCCAGTCGCCCGTGATGGCCCCGAGCGCGGGGAAGCGCACCTGGCGCACCGTCGGGCGCCACACCGACGCAGTTGATGCCGGCGCCGCAGACGACCGCCACGCCCCAGCCGCGCGCAGTACCGGCGCGCAGGACCGCGAACGTGTCGTTGCCGACGCTCGTCCGCGTTGCCCAGTCACGCGCCTCGACTGCATCCTGGAGCTCGCGCTCCTCGGCCGGGAAGTCGACGCCCGCGAGGAAGATCTGGGCGGTCTCGGCGACGCGCGTGCCGTTCCGGGCGAGCCCCGCGGTCGAGACTGCGTCGTCGAGCATCCCCTGGAGCAGCTCCACGCAAGCGTCGAGCCCGATGTGATGCGGAGAGGAAAGCGGCCCGCGGACGTGCGCCAGGAGCGCTCCGTCCGCGCGCACGAGCGCGAGGTCGGTCTTGGAGTTGCCGCCATCGACCGCGAGGACGACCGGCGTGCTCACGCGAGGGCCCCGGCGAGGTCAGACGCAGGCTCGGCGGCCCGCAGCAGCTCGACCAGCTCGGCCGCGAGCGGGGACTGGCCGATCAGCGGATGCGTGAGCAGGGCCTTGCGCGCTGTGACGGCGTCGCGGGTGACGGCCGTCTCCGCGGTCAGCCGCTCGTACGCGGCGACGTGCTGGGTCAGCCCGAGGAGCTCCGGCGGAAGCGGGGCCTGCGGCAGCGGCACGGGGCCGGTCGACTCGATGCGCGCCGGCAGCTCGACGACGTCGTCGTCGGCGAGCCCCGGGATCGCGCCCTGCGTTCCGGACGTCGACGACCTGCACGTCACCGGTGCCGGCGGCGAGCGACGCGACGAGCGCGGTGGCGGCCTCGCTGTAGAAGGCGCCACCGCGCTGCTCGAGCAGCGCCGGCTTCTCGGCAAGCGCCGGATCGCGGTACAGCTCCAGTAGTTGCCGCTCGATCTCCGCCACCGTCGCGGCCCGCGGCGTGCCTTCGCGCTGCCCCGCGAGGACCTCGTCGTGGCGGTAGAAGTAGTGGAGGTACGGCGAGGGGATGACGCCCAGCTCCTCGATGAGGGTGCGGGAGACCTCGACACGCTCGGCCACCTCGTCCCCGTGCTCGGCGAGAAGCTCCGCGAGGACATCCTCCCCGTCGACGAGCACGCCGCGGATCCAGGTCAGGTGGTTGAGGCCGACCTGGTCGACGAGGACGCGCGCTGGCTCGACGGCGTGGAGCTCGGCGATCCAGCGCTGAAAGCCGATCGCCACGTTGCAGAGCCCGACTGCACGGTGGCCTGCGTCCAGCAGCGAGCGCGTGACGATGCCGACCGGGTTGGTGAAGTCGACGATCCACGCGCCGGGGGCGGCGCGCTCGCGGACGCGCTCGGCGATCTCGAGGACGACCGGCACCGTGCGGAGCGCCTTCGCGAATCCGCCCGCCCCAGTCGTCTCCTGGCCGATACAGCCGCACGCAAGCGGCACGGTCTCGTCCGACAGCCTCGCCGTCTGCCCGCCGACCCGGATCTGGAGCAGCACGAAGTTCGCCCCGTCGAGCGCCCGGTCGAGGTCGCCCGTGACGGACAGCGTCCCGTCGAAGCCCTGCGCATCGAGCATCCGCGCGGCCAGCCCGCCGACGACGTCGCGCCGCTCCTCGTCGATGTCCTGGAGGACCAGCTCCTCGACCGGCAGCCGCTCGCGTTCGCGCGAGAGCCCGGACACGAGCTCGGGCGTGTACGTCGAGCCTCCGCCAACGACCGCAATCTTCATCCCTTGACTCCGGTCAGGGTCACGCCCTCGACGAACGCTTTCTGGGCGAGGAAGAAGACAACGATCACCGGCAGCATCACGAGCACGGTCGCCGCCATCGTCAGGTTCCACTGCACCTGGTGCAGCGAGCGGAACTGGGAGAGGCCGATCGACGTCACCCAGCTGTCCGGGTTCTCGCTCAGGTAGAGCAGCGGCAAGAAGAAGTCGTTCCAGGTGTACAGCACGGAGAAGAGCGCCACCGCGGCGATGGCCGGCTTGCCCAGGCGGAGCACGACGCGCGTCAGCACTCGTAGCTCCCCGCAGCCGTCGACGCGCGCGGCGTCGAGGTACTCCTGCGGGATCGTCAGGAAGAACTGCCGCAGGAGGAAGATCGCGAACGCGTCGCCCAACCAGTTCGGGATGATCAGCGGCCAGAGACTGCCGACGAGATCGAGCTTCGCCCACATGACGTACAGCGGCACGACCGTGACCTGCGGCGGCAGCATCAGCGCGATGAGCACGACGAGGAAGACCGCGTCTCGCCCGCGCCAGCGCAGGCACGAAAAGGCGTACGCAACTGGAATGCTCGAGAGCAGCAGGCCGATCGTCGCGAGGCTCGCATAGATGAACGAGTTGAGCGCCCAACGCCAGAGCGGCGCGCTCGTGAACACGTCGACGTAGTTCTGCCAGCGGAACGGCCGCGGCCAGAGGTCGTCGGAGAGCGCCTGGTGGTTCGTCATCAACGAAGTGAGGAGGACGAAGACCACCGGCGCGACGAACGCGATCCCGAGGGCGATCAGGAGGCTGTGGTTCGCGACCGAGACGAGGAACCGGCGGCGGCGAATCGCGCGCGGCACCGCGCGCGGAATGACGACCGCATCGATGGGCGCCTCGGCGGTGGTCACCGTGCTCCGCCCTGGTAGTGCACCCACCGCCGCGAGTTCCAGATGATGACCGCGGTGACCGCGAACGCGACGACCAGCAGGAGCATCGCCATCGCCGAGGCGTAGCCCATATTGAAGTAGCGGAAGCCGTTGTTGTAGATGAGGACCGGATAGAAGAGCGTCGATCCCTCCGGGTAGCCGATCTCGATGTTCGTGGTCGTGCCGCCCTGGGCGGCAGAGCCCGCGGCAACGCTCGCTGCGACGTGCGCCTGGGTGAAGTACTGGAGCCCCGCGATCACCCCGAGCACTACCGCGAACAGAAGCACGGGGCTGATCGTCGGAAGCGTCACCCAGCGCAGCCGCTGCCACGCGCCCGCGCCGTCGAGCTCGGCGGACTCATAGAGGTGGCGCGGCACGTCCAGGATCGCGGCGAGGAGGATGATCATCGTCGTGCCCACGCCCCACATTCCGAGCATCACGAGCGAGGGCTTCGACCAACCCGGGTCGTTGAACCAGAGGGGGCTCTCGACGCCGAGCCAGCCGAGGATCGTGTTCACCGGACCGGTCGAGGGGTTGAGGATGTAGACGAAGGCCAGCGTCGCCGCCACGGGCGGCACGAGCGCCGGCAGGTAGAAGACCGTGCGGAACGCGCCGACCCCGCGCTTCGCCCGCGTGAGGAGCATCGCGATCCCGAACGCGAAGAGCACGGTGACCGGCACGGACACTGCGATCAACCAGAGCGTGTTCGAGACCGCCGGCCAGATCTGCGGGTCGTCCTGGAGCAAGTAGCGGTAGTTCTCGAGGCCGATCCAGCGCGGCGAGCTGAGCAGGTCGTAGCTCGTCAGCGAGAGGTATCCGGTCCAGATGAGCGGGTAGGCGAAGAAGATCGAGAAACCTGCGAGCCAGGGGCTCAGGAAGGCGAACACCACGAAACGTCGGCGCCACGCCGCCCGGCTCCTGGCTCGCCGGCGAGCGACCGCAACCCCGGTCGGCAATGCCTCGGTTGCGGTCGCTTGACTCACGCGCGGGTCCTCAGCCCGCCTGCTTCATCTTCGCGTCGATCTGCTCGTCCACGTCCGCGAGGCCGGACTTGAGGTCCTTCACCTTCCCGGCCTGCCACTTGGCGAGGAAGCTCGTGAACGTCTCGAGATGCGCCGAGCCGAGCGGCGTCACCGGGATCGTCGTCGAGCGCGGGTTGGTAAAGATGCTCGTGAACGTGGCGAAGTTGGCGTCCCGCTTCAGCTCTTTCGAGCGTGCGGCCGCGGCCGTCGACGGCACGTTGCGGATCCCGTTCGAGAACATCGCCAGCGCGTGGGTGTTCGTCGTGAGGTACTTGACGAGCTTCCACGCCTCCTCGCGGTTTCCGCCCCGATTCGGGATGCCGATGATCGTGCCGTTGATGTAGCCGGCTCCGTAGAGGCTCTTCTTCCGCGAGTCGACCGGCATCGGCGCCGTCCCGTACTTCGTCTTCGGATGATCGGCGGCGAGGAACGCGACGCGCCATTCCCCGTCGATCATCATCGCGAGCTTCTCGCGGCCGAACGCGTGCGGCGACGACCACTCGTCACCCGCCCCGGTCTGCCACTTCACGAGCTTGCTGTGCCCGTAGTAGTCCACCAGGCTCTTCTGCCAGCGCAGCAGGCGCTGCCACGCCGGGTCCTTCGACAGGCTCGACTTGCCTGCAGCGTCGAAGTACTTGGCGCCGACGAGCGGCTGATAGGCGCCGATCGAGTTCTGGTAGAAGCCGATGAAGGGGTCGAACCCAACGACGTCGAGCGACCCGTCCGCCTTCCTCGTGGTCAGCTTCCTCGCGTACGCGGTCAGCTCTTCGAACGTCTGCGGCGGCCGCGTCAGCCCGGCCTTCTTGAAGAGCCGCTTGTTGTAGTAGAAGCCGTACGCGTCCGCGAGCAGCGGCAGAGCGCAGCGGACGCCCTTGTACTGCGTGTACGCCCGGGTTGCAGCCGGGAAGATGTTGGGGTCGATCTTGTCGCGCTTCAGGTACGGCGCGAGGTCGATCCAGCCGCCGGATGGGCAATAGACGCCGACGTTCTGCGACGTGAATGAGCTCACGACGTCGGGCGCGTTCCCCGAGCGCAGCGCGGCCAGGATCTTGTCGTCGTTGATCGCGCCGACGACCTTGACCGTCACGTTCGGGTTCTTCGCGTCGTACTCCGCGACGACTTTCTTGAACTCGCTGAGCTCCCGGGCGCTCCAGCCGACCCAGATCTCGAGCTCGTCGGCCTTGGCGCTCGATGTCGCAGCGATTCCCGCCGCGGCGAGCATGAGCCCCGCGAGGACGGCCACTGCCATCACAACACGTCTCATCAACGACCTCCTTCTGTCGTGACGCTCCGCTTTCGTCTGCCGCGCTTCGGCCACCCGAATGCCCGGCAGGCACGTTAGGTAACTTTACGAACGCGAATCTACGAGGCCAAGCGCAATCTGTCAAGCACCCTGAACAAATCCCGCCAATACGTTAGGATCCCTGCCGAAATGGCACCGAACGACCGTCCTACCGTCGCCGCGATCCCGCCGCTCCTCAAGGATCTGAACCAGCGGACCGTACTGGAGACGATCCGCGCCTCGGCGCCAGTCTCCCGCGCCGAGATCTCGCGCATGGTCGGCATCTCGAAGCCGACCGTCTCGCTCGCGATCCGCTCGCTGCTCGACGCCGGCCTCGTGCGCGAGTCGGCCGAGGGGCCGGACGGCCCGAGCTACGGCGCCGTCTTCTTCGAGCCCGTACCGGAGGCCGCGCTCGTGCTGGGGTTCGACCTCGGCGCCCGGTTCCTCAGGGGTGCGATCTGCGACCTGCGCGGCGAGATCCGCGCTCGCCAGGACGTCGAGGTCGCGGGGACCGACGCGGACAGCGTTGTCGACGTCATCGCCTCGCTCCGCACCGGTCTGCTGGAGGCGGCCGGTCTCGACGGCGCCCTGATCGACGGCGTCGTGGTCGGCGTTCCGGGCGTGGTGGACGAGAAGAGCGGCCGCATCGACCTTGCGACCAGCGTCGCGGGGCTCGAAGGCCGGACCTTCCGCACAGCGCTCCGCGAGCGGCTCGAGCTTCCGGCCACGCTCGAGAACGACGTGAACCTCGCCGCGCTCGGCGAGCAGTGGCAGGGCGTCGCGCGCGGCGTGGACGACTTCGTCTTCCTCTCCGTCGGAACCGGGATGGGGGCGGGGCTCGTGCTACACGGGGAGCTGCACCGCGGCCACAACGGCGCCGCCGGCGAGGTCGACTTCGCGCTGATCGGTCTCGCGCAGGACGTCGACCCGTGCGCGGGAGCGATCTCCGGGTTCGCTGCGTCCAGGGTGGCCGGGCACGAAGCCGAGACGACGCTACGCGCCCCGTTCGATGCGCGGGAGATCTTCGCGGCCGCACGCGCCGGCGACGCCCTGGCGCAGGAGGTCGTCGAAGAGGTTGCACGCCGGATCGCGCTGCACATCGTCCCCGTCGCCGCTGTCACCGACGTCTCGCTAGCGGTTCTCGGCGGCGGGCTCGGCGCGAACGGGGACCTGCTGCTCGGGCCCGTCCGGGAACGGCTCCGGAACTGGATCCCCTACCCGCCCCGCGTGGACGTCTCGAGCCTTGGCGAAGCGGCTGTGCTCACCGGTGCGCTTGCCATCGGGCTTCGCTCCGCGCTCGACAACGTCTTCGTCGAGCGTCCGGGTAGCCGAGTGGCCGCGACCTAAGAAGCCGCGTCCTCGACCGCCAGCTCGCCCGTGACGGGCCCTACAGGGCCGCCTCGAGCCGTGTCCGCGGATGAGCCCTCGCGGCGGCTCAGGAGCAGGAACGGCACGGCAAGCAGCTCGACCAGCCCGCCGAGCACCAGTGACGTCGAATAGCTGTATACGTCTGCCGCCCGCCCGAGCACCGGCTGGACGACGACGCCTCCCGTGCTGCCCATGAGCGAGTCGAACGAGAGCACGGTTGCGCGCTGCTGGGACGGGATCATGTCGTTCAGGTACGCCTGCCGGATCGGCATGGCCGCGGCGAAGAGGAGCCCCCACCCGACGAGCAGCGCGAGCGCCGTCCAGAAGAAACTCGTGAGGCCGAGGGTGAGGAGGATGCCGCTGCTCGCGATCGTCGCGAGAATGAGCGCGCTCGTTCGCTTGTGGAAGAGTCCGCGGATCCGCGGCGCGGCGTAGCCTCCGGCGATCTGCGCACCCGCCACGATCGCGGCCGCAAGCCCCGCGATCGAGTACGCCTCCGAGTCGCCCCACAGCTCCAGCAGGTACGGCTGGAGCGCGTAGAAGGTGTAGAAGCCGACTCCCGACGTGAAGGGCGCCGCGAGCATCATCCAGCGCACCGGCGGGTTGCCGAGGCCGTAGTCGAGCGAGGACGAGAAGACGTGCTTGACGGCCTTCACCGGGCCCGCCGACCGGTCGGGCGTGAAGCCGAGGTCTCGCATGAGCGCCCAGGCGACGCCGAACATCACGAGGAGCACGAGAACCCGGAGCAGGAACGGCACGCCGAGGGTCGTCGCCTGCGCGATCACACCGCCGGCGACCGACCCGCCGAGCATCGCCGCGCCGGAGATCATCTGCCCACGCCCGAGCACGGCCTCGAGGCCACCCTCGTAGCCCGCGTAGTTCAGCGCGTCGACGAGCCACGCCTCGACCGCGCCGGAGAAGAACGTGAACCCCAGCCCGAGCAGCATCGAGACGATCGCCCACTGCCAGAACGGGGCGCCGAGCTCCCACAGGAAGTAGTAGAGGAGCGTCGAGCCCGCGAGCGTGAGCGTTCCGAGGAGATAGGAGGCCCGGCGGCCGACTGTGTCGGCGACGACGCCCGTCGGGATCTCGAAGATCATCATCCCCGCGGTGAAGAACGCATTCGCCGCGAACGCCTCGAGGTTCGAGAGGCCCGCGTCGAGCAGGAAGAGCGTGTTGATGCCCCAGATGAACGACGCGGCGAGCGTGTTGCCGAGCAGGAGCGTCAGGTACACGCGCTGGATGCGACGCGCGAGGTCGTTCATACCTCTATGTAACGGGCCGCCGCTCGGAATGCGTCCGCAACCGGGCGGCAGCTAGCGCGTGACGGCCTGCCGGTAGCGCCACGCGGAAAGCGGCGCGAAGACGGCGATGATCGCGATGCACCAGACGACGGCCGCCCACACGTCGTTCCCCGCGGGCGTGCCGATGAAGAGCGCGCGCACCGCGTCGACCATCGTCGTGAACGGGTTGTTCTCCGCGATCGGCTGGAGCCAGTCGGGCATGGTCTCGGGCGGCACGAACGCGGAGGAGATGAACGTGACCGGGAAGAGGATCGTGAACCCGAACCCATTCGCCGCCTCCGGGGACGACGCGACGAGGCCGATGAACGCGAACACCCACGAGAAGGAATAGCCGATCAACAGGAGCAGCCCGATTCCGGCGATCACCTCGGGGGCGCTCGTGAGGAACCAGAACCCGACCGCGAACCCGACGGCGAACATGATCACGAGCTGCAGGACGTTCGTCCCGATGTCTGCAACGACCCGCCCGTTCAGCACCGCCGGGCTCCACATCGGCAGCGAGCGGAAGCGGTCGATCAGGCCCTTCTTCAAGTCCTCGGCGAGCCCGAGCGCGGTGACAAAGCCGCCGAAGGCCACGGACTGGACGATGATCCCCGGCATCACGAAGTCGACGTAGTCGTACGGCTCGGTGTCGATCGCACCGCCGAAGACGAACACGAACAGCAGCACGAACATGATCGGCTGGATCGTGAAGCCGAGCAGCAGGTCGGGCTGCCGCGGGATACGCAACAGGCTCCGCTTCGCGAGCACGAGCGTGTCCGAGACGGCGTACTGAATCGCGCTCATCGCCTGTCCCCCGCTTCTTCGCGATCGTCGTCCTCGGCCGGCTCCGCCGCGTGGCCGGTGAGCTGGAGGAAGACGTCGTCGAGCGACGGGCGCCCGACGGCGATGTCCTCGATCCCGATGCCCGCCTCGTCCAGGCGCCGCACGGCCTCGGCGATCTCCCCCCGCCGGCGCTCGAGCGGAACGCGGAGCGAGCCGTCCTCGAACGACGGCCGTCCGTCGGCGACGGGCGCGAGCGCGGCGAGCGCCGCGTCGGCGCGCTGCGCATCGTCGAGGCGGATCTCGAGGCGGTTACCGCCGACGCGCGTCTTGAGCTCGTCGGGCGTTCCCTCCGCGATCACGACGCCGTGGTCGATGACCGCGATCCGGTCGGCGAGCCTGTCCGCCTCGTCGAGGTACTGGGTCGTGAGCAGGACCGTGGTGCCACCGGCGACGAGCGCCTCCATCGCGTCCCAGAGCGCGATGCGGCTGCGAATGTCGAGGCCGGTCGTGGGCTCGTCGAGGAACAGCACGGGCGGGCGGGCGACGAGCGCGGCAGCGAGGTCGAGCCGCCGCCTCATGCCTCCGGAGTACGTCTTGACGAGGCGGTCGCCGGCATCTGCGAGGTCGAAGTCGGCCAGCAGCTCTCGCGCCCGCTCGCTCGACGCCCGCCGCCCGAGGTGGTAGAGCCGGCCCACCATGTCGAGGTTCTCGTAGCCGGTGAGGTTCTCGTCGACGGCTGCGTACTGGCCCGCGAGCCCGATCTGGCGCTTCACGCCGTGCGGGTTCGCGAGGACGTCGATCCCCGCGACGCGCGCCGTGCCCTCGTCCGGCCGGAGCAGCGTCGTCAGGATCCGGACCGTCGTGGTCTTGCCCGCGCCGTTCGGCCCGAGCAGTCCGTACACGGTCCCGGCGTCGACCCCGAGGTCGACGCCGCAGAGTGCTTTCACCTCGCCGTAGCTCTTCTCCAGGCCACGGGCTTCGATCGCGACGTCCTGCGACATTCACCAATACGACTATCAGGCGGCGGGAATCTCATCGACGTCCAACCCTGCGGATCCGTTTCCGAGCGACGTCGCGTTCACCAGTCGAAGCCCCCGCGGTGCTCGCCCGGGCGCAACATGCGAGAGCACCCGGTGCCAGAGCGGCACGATCAGGAGATGTCCCGCACCCGGCGCGACCTCGAGGCGCGAGTTCGGGAGCCGCTCCTTCCACCAACGCCCGTGCCTCGGGCCTGCGACGGGATCACGCGAGCCGTAGAGCAGCAGCACCTTCGCGTCGACGTCGGCCGGGTCGAACCCCCACGGCTGCAGGCAGTAGCCGGCGAGATCGGAGGCGAGCCCGCTCGCGCCCTGGATGTAGGCGATCCGCAGCATCTCACCCAGCCGCGCCCTCGTTTCGCCGGTATTGACCACGTCGTCGTCCGCTGGCGCGGTCGTGAAGCCCGCGAGCGCATGGTCCGAGTACGGATCGTCCGGCACGAGCGGTGTGAGGAGCTCCGACAGCTCGGCGTGGACGTCCCGGGGACCCCGGCTGCTCATGCGCTGGAGAAGCTGCTCGTACTCCGGCGAGATCCAGGGCACCTCCTCCTGAGGGGCCGGGGTCGCCGCGACGACCACGCGATCGACGAGCTCCGGATATCGGGCGGCGAAGGCCAGGGCAACGCGCCCGCCGGCCGACCAGCCGACGACGCCGGCGCGCCGAACCTTGAAGCGGTCCAGGACCGCCGCGATGTCGTCGGCGGCTGCGGCGACGGTCGCCCAGTCGTCCCCGCGCATCAGGTCCGAGCCGCCGTAGCCCGGCCGGTCGACCGCGAGCAGCGTTACCTCGCGCGAGCGCGTCTCCTCGGGGTCGGGGTCGAAGATGCCGGCGCCCGGCGCGCTGTGGCAGAAGACGACCGTCCGCTCGCCGTCGCCGTCGACGATGCCGGCGCTCGCGAGCCAGCCCGCGCGCGTCGCCGTCCGGTGAACCGCGACCCGACGATCGCCCGCGACGAGCACATGCTGGACGGCGCGCAATGCCATGCTTCGACCCTAGACGTCGTTCCCGCCATCTTCTGTCGTGTTTACGGCGTACGGTTCGTCGATGCGCGCAAGCCGACTCGTCTCGTTCCTCCTCGTTCTCCAGACGCGCGGTCAACTGACGGCCGCCGAGCTCGCCGAGCGCCTCGAGGTCTCGGAGCGAACTGTGCAGCGCGACGCGCAGGCGCTCGCGGCGGCAGGTGTCCCGATCGATTCCGTACGCGGCCCCGCCGGCGGGTACCGCCTCGAGCGTGGCTACCGGACGAGGCTTACCGGGCTCGACGCCGCCGAGGCGGAGGCGCTCTTCGTCGGGCCGGCCGCCGAGCTGGGGCTCGGGCGGGAGCTCGCGGGTGCACGCCTGAAGCTGCTCGCCTCGCTCCCGACGGAGGTGCAGGAGCGCGCAAGCCGCGCCGCGCAGCTGTTCCACGTGGACACGCGCGGCTGGTTTCGCGAGGAGGACCGCGCGCCCTGCCTGCCGGTCATCGCGAGCGCCCTCTGGCGCGACCGCCGCCTCGACATGCGCTACCGCGAGGGCTCGACGATCGTCGCGCGGCGCCTCGATCCCGCTGGGCCTCGTGCTCAAGGCCGGCGTGTGGTACCTCCTCGCACGGCGCCGCGGCGAGGAGCGCGTGTACCGCGTGTCCCGCATCGTCTCCGCACGCGAGCGGGCCGAGCCATCGACGCGTCCGGAGGGGTTCGACCTCGCCGCCGCCTGGACGGCGCGCTCGGAGGCGTTCGAGCGGACGCGGCCGTCGTTCGAGGTCACGGTGCGCGTGCCGCGAGGGGAGATCAAGTTCCTCCGCGACCCGCGCATCGTCGAGGACGGCGACCCGGCGACGGTCGTCGCGCGCTTCGGCGGCCCCGACCAGGCGTTCCACGGTCTGCTCGCCTACGGGCCGTACGCCGAGGTGCTCGCCCCGCTCGAGCTCAGGGAGCGGATCGCGAGCGCGGCGGCGCGTACGGCGGAGATCTATGCTCGAGGCATGGCCGCGCCCGGCCAGCCGCAGGAGCTCGGCCAGCCGGCGTGAGCGTTCGCCGGCCGACGGTGGTTGCGGCCGCTCTCGCGGCGTTCGCGGCGGCCGTCGTGGTCGGGCCGTCGGCACCGGCTGCCCCCCGCTCTGCGGAGCAGGCGCCGCCACGGCAGCTCGTTCAGTTCGGGTACGTCAAGTCGCTCGTGCGGAAAGGGTCGCGATACGAGCTGCGGTTCGACCCGGCGCTCTGGCTCAGCGGCAAGACGGCGAACCAGGCGGCGATCGAGGACGGCGCCATCCCTCCCGGGGACACCGTCCCGAACGACTACTACATCCGCAACGAGAGCCGCCGGCTGCTGACCTACCGCGTGCCCCGGACCGCCCGGGTCACCATCCTCACGAACGAGGGTCGAGGCCCTCGTCCGACGCGCATCACGGTTGCCGAGCTCTCCCAGATCGTCAAGGGCCGCAACCCGCGGCAGCGCGCCCTGTACGACAGCGGGAACTTCCTCGGCTACTGGATGCGCAGCGCGATCGACACCGTCGTGTCGCTCCAGCAGCAGTACCAGCCGTAGTTCCGCGCCTAGGGAAGCAGGCCGGCGAGGCCCTCGAGCGTCTCGAGCGCGTCGAGGAGCTCCCAGACGGATACCGACTCGACCGCGCGGCGCGCGAGGGACGCCACGAGGCCGGACAGCGTGTCGTCCTCCTCGGCCTTGTCGACGCCGGCGACGAGACCCTCCTGCACCGCCTGCTCGACCTCCTCCCGCGAGAGCCCCTGCTCGTCCGCGAACGACTCGAGCGAGTCCTCGCTCCGCACGGCGAGGACGAGCTCCTCCCGCGAGACGCCGAGGTCGCACGCCGCGCGATCGAGCCCCGTCAGGACGATCTGCTCGAGAACCTCGGAGAGACCGTCCGGAGCACGCTCCTCGCGCGCCGTGCATGGATCGGCGACCGCGGCCGGCTCGTAGCTCCCGCCGCCGAGCGCCAGGTACGGGACGAGGACGACGGCGACCGCGCCGAGCGCGACGAGCAGCGGCACGGCCCGCTTCACAGCGACTCCCCCCTGCTGAGGGCGACCGGTACGAGCGCGGCGAGCGCGAGCGCCGCGGCAAGGAGGAACGGCCCCGAGAACGCATCGGTGACCGCACGGTCGAGCTGATCCTGGAGCCCGGCGTGGAGCGAGCCGTACTCCTCGTCGTCCGGCCGGTCCTCGAAGACCGTTGCCACGTTCGGCAGCTTCCCGTCCTCCTTCGCGCGATCTACCTCGTCGAGCACGTCCTGCGCGAGACGCAGCTTGTCGAGCGGCGGGATCCGGCTGTCGAGCACCTCCGCCGCGCCCGCTCGCACCGCCCTGTCGCGGTTCGTCTCGAGCGCGCTCGTGAGCACGGGTGCGAGCAGGAGCAGCCCGACCACGACTCCCGCGTGTCGAGCCGCGATCGTCCAGCCACCGTGCACGACCTGCTCCGAGCGCCCCGCGACCGCGCGCTCGGTGAGCGCCGCGAGCGTGAGCCCGAGACCGGCACCGACGAGGATCTGCGGCGCGAGCGTCCACCACCAGCCCGCGCGCGGCATGAACGCGAGGCACGTGAGCCCTCCGGCGACGAGGACGATGCCGGCCGCGATCCGCATCCCGAGCCCGACGGACTGCGGCGCCAGCCGCGCCGCGGCGATCGCGACGAGCGGCATGACCGTCACGACGACGCCGGCCGCCGCAGGCGACATCCCCCACCCGTCCACGAGCAGCAGCACGATGAGGAAGAGCGCCGCGACGAGCCCGCCCGAGAGCAGGAGCAGCGCGGCGTTCGGCATCCAGCGCGGCCGTCCGGCCGGAGCCGGGATCCGGCGCACCGAGACTCCGCGAACCGCGATGAGGGTCGCCAGCGCGAGCGGCACCTGCACGATGAAGATCGACTCCCAGCCGAGCGCCTCCGTGAGGATCCCGCCGGCCGCCGGGCCGAGCGACGCCCCGAGGACTCCGGCGAGGACCCACACGTGCGCGGCGCGCGCGTCGCTCCCGGTCGTCGCCGCGAGGAGATCGAGCGCCGCCATGACGACGAGCGCGCCACCCGCAGCCTGGACGCAGCGCGCACCCACGAGCACTTCGAACACGGGTGCGAGCCCGCACGCGAGCGAGGCGCCCGCGAAGATCACGGCGCCGACGGCGAAGGCCGGTTTTGGCCGACGGCGGGCGAGGTAAGCCGCCGGAATGGCGAGGAGCGCCAGCGCGAGGTTGTACGACGTCAAGACCCAGGCGACCGTCGTGACGTCGACGTCGAACTGGCCGAGGATGTCGGGCAGCGCCAGGGTGACGACCGAGGAGTCGGCGAGCGCGAGCCCGATCGCGAGCCCGAGCAGCGCCGCACGCATGCGCGGAGTCTAGGCGGCGACGATCCGATTGAGCCAGGAACCGCCGGGACGGCCACGAACACGTCCGCTGATGTCCGCGCAGCCGCAGCCGGAGGTTCGCATCGTCACGGTCCGCCCGCGGACCGTGATCTCCGTCATCGGGCTCACGGTGCTCGTGCTGGCCGTGCTCCTGCTCGCATACCTCGCCTGGCAGGTCCTCACGTGGATCCTCATCGCGATGTTCCTCGCCGTCGCGCTCAACCCGGCAGTCGAGTTCTTCGTCCGTCGAGGCGTGCGCCGGCCGCTCGCGGCGACCTTCGTGTTCTTCCTGACGCTGCTCACCGTCGTGGGGATCGGGTTCCTCTTCATCCCGCCGCTCATCTCGCAGATCCAGGAGTTCGTCGAAGCGGTGCCGGACTTCATCGACGACCTCACTGCCGGGCGCGGGCCGCTCGGCTTCCTGCAGGACGACTACCAGATCGTCGATCGCATCCGCGATGCGATCGAGAAGCAGGGCGTCGGCGGCGTCCTCGGGCTGAGCCTCCCCGTGCTGGACATCGTGCGCAGCGTCGTGACCGCCGTCGTCGGCGTGATCACGATCGTCTTCCTCACCTACTTCATGCTGCTCGACGGCCCGCGAACGGTCGAGCGGTTCCTCTCGCTGCTCCCCGATACGACCCGCCCACGCTGGGAGCGGGTCGGCGACGAGCTTTACCGCACGGTCTCGGGCTACGTCACCGGGAACCTCCTCATCAGCTTCGTCGCAGCCGCCTTCACGGCGATCCTGCTGTTCGCGATCGGGAGCAGCTACGCGATCGCCCTCGCCGTGATCGTCGCGATCTTCGACCTCATCCCGCTCGCCGGGGCGACGATCGCCACGATCATCGTCGCGACCGTCGTGTTCATCGAGACGGACTGGGTGCGCTTCCTCATCGTGGTCGCCGCCTTCATCGGCTACCAGCAGTTCGAGAACCACGTCCTCCAGCCGCTCGTCTACGGCAGGACGGTGAAGCTCTCGCCCCTTGCGGTGCTCTGCGCCGTGCTCATCGGCGCCCAGCTCGCCGGCATCCTGGGCGCCCTGCTCGCGATTCCGGTCGCTGCGTCGCTCATCGCGATCGGGCGCGAGCTGCTCGAATACCGCAAGGAGCTCGCGGACGCCGGTGAGCCCGAGCCCGAGCTGTAGGAACTCCTTCGTCGCGTGCTGCTCAGGCAGCGATAGCCGCCCGTTGATTTCCTTCCACGCGGCCATTGACTTTGCCCTCTCGCTGAGAGACGGTGCGCGCGGCGTTGGGGAGAGGTGCACTACTGCGGCTTGGCGTTTGCCTGCTTTTCCTGGTTCCGCTTGCGGCCACGGCAAGCGCTGGACCTGACGTCGCCGCGCCTCGCTCGCACTTCGTTATCGGCGTCGACGACGACCACGCGAAGTGGCTCGCCAGGCCCGACGGCCTGATCGCGAGGTACCGCGACCTCGGGCTCGAGGCCGTCCGGATCACCATTCCCTGGCGGTACGGCGAGACGAAGCCGACGAACGTCCGCGTGTACCTCCACCGCGCGGCGATGATGATCGAGCGCGGCCAGCGGGTCGTGATCTCGGTGTTCGGGCGGCCCTCCGATGCGCCGCTCGATGCGGAGAGCAGGCGCGCGTACTGCGGCTTCCTCCACCACATCCTCGTCCGCATCCCGTTCCAGGACGTCGCCATCTGGAACGAGGTGAACTCGCCGCAGTTCTGGCCCACGTCGGCGGGCGCGCCCGCGTACGAGGCGTTGCTCTCGACCTGCTGGCGACGCCTCCACGCGCTGCGTCCGAACGTGAACGTCATCTCCACGACCGCGGCGCATCACGACCCTGCGGGCTTCATGCGGCTCCTCGGCAAGACGTACAAGGAGAGGCGGCGCACGCGGCCGATCCTCGACACGTTCGGCCACAACCCGTACCCGGACAACGCGGCCGAGCCGCCCTGGGTGCACCACCCCGAGGAGACGACCGTCGGGCAGGGTGACCTCCAGCGCCTGCTGGAGGGGATCCGCGAGGGCTTCTCCGGCACCGCCCAGCCGCTTCCGGGCGAAGGTCGCGCGACGGTCTGGTACCTCGAGACCGGCTTCCAGACGGCCGTCCCTCGCGACAAGCGGCGCTTCTACCGCGGCGCGGAGACCGATCCCTACGTCGTGCCACCGGTCGCGCACGAGGACGCCGAGCCGTGGGTGCGCGACCAGGCGAGCCAGATTCGCGACGCGCTCCTCCTCGCACGCTGCCAGCCGGCAGTCGGGGCGTTCTTCAACTTCGAGCTGCTCGACGAGGACCGCCTGGCAGGCTGGCAGTCGGGGATCCTCTGGCGCGACGGCACGGAGAAGGCGTCCTACGACGCCTTCAAGCGCGCGGCGAAGCTCGTCCGCTCGGGCGAGCTCGACTGCTCCACCGTCGCCGGGGCAGGCGGCCCGATACCGCCGTCAGCCCCACGCTCCGACCCCGAAGGCCTCGGCTAGCGCACAGCCGGGAGCGCCTAGTGTCAATTTGACACTAGGCGGGTGGGCCCATCCCCTGCAGCTCGTCTGCGGGACGAGGCGCAGGCGCGGGAATCGTCGGGAGCGCCGCGTCCCGCCACGCGACGAAGCCGCCGACCACGTCGGCCGCGCGCTCGAAGCCGAGGTCGGCGAGCGAGGCCGCGGCGAAGACGGACGAGAACCCGTGGTCGCAGAGCACGATGACCTGCTTCTCCGGGTCGCATGCGTGAGGGCTCCGCCACTCGCTCTCCGGCGCGAAGCGCCACTCGAGCACGGTGCGGGGCACGTGGAGCGAGCCTGGCACCACGCCGTCACGCGCGCGGCTCGCGTTCGAGCGGATGTCGACGATGAGCGAGCCGGCCGCCGCCGCCGCGAATGCGTCCGCGGGCTCGAGCCGCTCGATGCGCGCCGCCGCCTGCTCGAGGAGCTCGGGGAGCGTTCGGCGCGGAGGCACCACCGGACTACGCTACAACGGTGAGCGGCGCTGCCGCCGAGATCGTCTTCGACCACGTGACGAAGCGCTATCCGGGCCGCGGCGCCCCCGCAGTCCAGGACCTCTCGCTGACGATCCCGGCGGGCGACATCTGCTGCCTCGTCGGGCCGTCGGGCGCCGGAAAGACGACCGCGATGAAGCTCGTGAACCGCCTCATCGACATCGACGAGGGCGACATCACGATCGGCGGCCGGAGCGTGCGGGCGATGAATGTCACCGAGCTCCGGCGCGGGATCGGTTACGTGATCCAGCAGGTGGGGCTCTTCCCGCACATGACCGTCGCGGACAACGTCGCGACCGTGCCGCGGCTCCTCGGCCGCTCGAAGGGCGAGACCGCTCGCCGCGTCGACGAGCTCCTCGACCTCGTCGACCTACCGGCCGCGGACTACCGCGAACGGTTCCCCTCCCAGCTCTCCGGCGGCGAGCGCCAGCGCGTCGGTCTCGCTCGCGCGCTCGCGGCGAACCCGCCCGTCATGCTGATGGACGAGCCGTTCGGCGCGGTCGACCCGATCACGCGCGCCCGGCTCCAGCACGAGCTCCTGCGGATCCAGAGCGAGCTGCGCAAGACGATCATCTTCGTCACGCACGACATCGACGAGGCGATCATGCTCGGCGACCGCATCGCGATCCTCCGCGAAGGCGGCGTGCTCGCCCAGTACGACACGCCGGAGGCGATCCTCACCCAACCCGCGGACTCCTTCGTCGAGCGGTTCATCGGCAGCGACCGCGGGATCAAGCTGCTCGCGCTGCGGAAGCTCGACGAGCTCGAGCTCGCACCGCTCGACGGCACGCCGCCTGACCGCCTCCCGCAGGCGCCAGGCTCGACGACGCTTCGCGACGCGGTCTCGCTGATGATCACCACCGGCTCCCGCGAGCTCGTCGTCCTGGACGGGGACGACGCGGCGCGCGGCGTCGTCACGCTCGACCTGCTCGCGGAGCTCGGCCAGGGAGGGACCGAGTGAGCGGCTGGTTCCTCGCGCAGTCGGAGGAGCCGGTGATCCCCGACTTCGGCGAGGGCAGCGACTGCGTCGTCGAGAACCGGTTCTTCTGCACGGACTGGGTGCGCGAGAACTGGAGCGGCGTGATCCAGCCCGCGCTTCTCGAGCACGTGAAGCTCATGCTGATCGCGGTGGTCATCGGCTTCGCGATCGCCTTCGTCGCCGCGATCGTCACGCACCGCTACCGGCTCACGGAGAAGCCGTTCGTCGTCTTCTCGGCGGTCGTGTACACGATCCCCAGCCTCGCGCTCTTCCAGCTCCTCGTCCCCGTGACCGGCCTCACCGTGGCCACGGTCGAGATCGCCCTGGTCGGGTACACGCTCCTGATCCTCTACCGCAACATCCTCGAGGGGCTCCGCGGCGTGCCCGCGGACGTCCTCGAAGCCGCACGAGGCATGGGGCTCACGCGACGACAGACGCTGTGGCGCGTCGAGCTCCCGCTGGCGGTGCCGGCGATGATGGCCGGCCTCCGCGTCGCCGTCGTCTCCACGATTGCCCTCGCGACGGTCGCCGCGCTCGTCGTCCCGGAGGGCCTCGGGTACCCGATCTTCCTCGCGCTCCGAGAGTCGTTCAAGACGGAGATCATCGTCGCGGGCGGGCTCGCCGTTCTGCTCGCGCTCCTCGCCGACGCGCTGCTCGTCGTCGCCGAGCGCGCCCTGACACCGTGGGCGCGCGTGCGGAGGACGACGTGATCGCCTTCGACCTCGGCATCTTCCCGGGCGCGCTCGAGTTCATCGCCGACGAGCGGAGGCTGATCCTCGAGAAGACCTGGGACCACCTGCTCCTGTCCGCGGCCGGCATGGGGATCGCGCTGGCAATCGCCCTCCCCCTGGGGATCTGGCTCGGCCATCTCCATCGCGGCTCGTTCGTGGCCGTGAACGTCGCGAACATCGGCCGCGCGCTTCCGAGCCTCGCCGTCATCGCGATCGGCATCGCCTTCCTCGGAGTCGGCTTCACGAACATCGCGCTCGCCCTCGTCGTGCTCGCGGTCCCGCCGATCCTCACGAACGCGTACGTCGCCGTCGACGGAGTCGAGGCGGACGCGGTCGAGGCCGCGCGCGGAATGGGAATGACCAGGTGGCAGATCGTCCGGAAGGTGGAGCTGCCCCTCGCGCTCCCGCTCATCTTCGCGGGGATCCGGACGGCGGTCGTCTTCGTCATCGCGACCGCGACGATCGCCGCCGTCGCCGGCGGCGGAGGCCTCGGCGACATCATCGTGAACCAGGCCCAGTACGGGCTCGAGGGCGTCGTCGGGGCGGCGATCTGCGTCTCCGTGCTCGCGCTTGCGGCGGATGCGCTCCTCGGTCTCGTCCAGCGGCTGCTGACGCCGCCGGGGCTGCGCTCGCCGGCACATGCGTTCGAGCCGGACGTCCGGACGGCGACATCGCCTAGCTAAGGTCTTCGGAAGCCAAGGGACCACTCCCTACCTCTCCCGGAAAGGGGGACACCAGTGATCCGGAAGCACAATCGCCGTGCGGCCAAG
Organism: uncultured Actinomycetes bacterium; assembly: GCA_963793035.1. Lineage (GTDB taxonomy): Bacteria > Actinomycetota > Thermoleophilia > Gaiellales > Gaiellaceae > GMQP-bins7. Next base: position 120,759 of record CAWBYI010000007.1, on the reverse strand, counting down.
GCGGCCTTCACGATCGCAATGGGGGTCGCGCTCATCCTCGGCGGTGCCGCGGCGGCGCCGGCCGCCGAGAGCCAGGCGACACCGATCATCGTCGGCGCGAAGAACTTCCCCGAGCAGTACGTGCTCGGCCAGCTCTACCGCCAGGCCCTGATCGCGAAGGGCTTCAAGGTTCAGTACAAGGAGAACATCGGCTCGACCGAGCTCATCGACACCGCGCTGAAGAGCGGCAAGGTGACGCTCTATCCCGAGTACACGGGGATCATGCTCTCCGTCACGTTCAAGCGGAAGACGCTGCCGAAGACCGCTGCGGCCACCTACAAGCTCGCGAAGCAGCTGTACGAGCGGCGTGGACAGACCCTGCTTCGCCAGACGCCGTTCCAGGACCGTGACGTGATCGCCGTGACGCGCGCGACCGCGCGGCAGTACGGGCTCAGGACGCTCGCCGACCTGAAGAAGGTCCCGGACCTGACGATCGCCGGCTTCCCCGAGTGGGAAGGCCGCTGGACCGGCCCGATCGGCCGGCTGTACGGCGTCAAGGGCTTCGACTTCGTCCCGCTCGCGGGCATCTCGGCGTACCAGCTGCTCGATCAGGGCGACGTGCTCGCCGCGGACGTCTTCACGACGGATCCGCCGCTGCTGACGAGCAAGTACGTCCAGCTCCGCGACCCGAAGAACATGTTCGGGTTCCAGTACGTCGCACCGATCGTCGACCGCGACCTCATCTCGGAGAACGGGGCGCGCTTCACGACGACGATCAACAACGTCAGCAAGCTGCTGACGGTCAGGGCAATGCAGGCGATGAACAAGGCGGTCGGCGTCGACAAGAAGCCGGCTGCGAAGGTCGCCGACGCGTTCCTGAAGGCGAACAACCTCAAGTAGCGAGTGCTCGCATGGCCGCCGCGAGCTCCTGCTCGCGGCGGCCGTCCGGGCCCCGGGTTACGTCGCGCACGCAGCGGGTACGCGCACCTCGTGACCGGGAACGCGCGGTCCTGCCCCGTCTGCGCCGGGGTCGTTCCGCAGGACGCGAACTACTGCCCGAGCTGCGGTCTGCAACTCGTCGACGACGACACGTCGTACACGACGGCGAGCCCGAAGCTCTTCGGCGTCGTGGCGCCGACGGCGGCGTTCGTCCTCGCCTGCCTTCTCCTGCTCGGCGCGATCGCGGCCGCGGTCGCAGGAAGCATCGTCTTCACGATCCTGCTCCTCGCGGCGGCCGGAGCCGTCTTCGTCCTCTTCTACGGCGCCGCCGAGCGCGACCCGTCGGGCCGCGTCGCGAGCGTCGCGCTCGCCGGCGACCAGCGCATCCACGGCTGGACGACCTCGACCGGGAGCTGGGCCCGGGCCTGGTCGGACGCGGGCCGCGACGTCGTCCGCCTCCGCCGCGAGATGCGGGCGCTCCGGCGCGAGCAGCAGCGCCTCCGCCCGGCGCTCGGCGACGCCGCCTATCGCGATGACGAGCCCGCCGTCTCGAGCCTGCGGACGCGGATGCTCGAGATCGACGAGGCGGTCGCGGCTCGCGAGAGGAGCGCGTGGAGGCAGTAGCGCGCGCCCGGGCACGCGTCGACGAGGCCCGGGTGGCGGTGGTCTCCACCGAGGTGATCGTGCCGACCGGGAACGGCGCCGAGGCCGCAGAAAACAGCGACGACGACTCGCCGGACGAGCCCGAGCCGAAGACCCCCGACTGATCCGATCCGCCGCCCCGGTCGAAGGACCGGGCAGAACGACTCAACGTCAAGGGGGTACTCATGCGAACGCTCACACGTCTTGCATCCGTTCTCGCCGTGTCCGCCGCCTCACTTGCGCTCGTCGGGCTCGCCGCCGGCTGCGGCGGGGACGACGAGGCCGGAAGCGACGAGACGACGGTCGAGCTGGCCGCCGTCGGCGACTCCGGCCAGACCGGGTCGGTGACGCTGACGACGGACGGAGACATGACGACGGTCGTCGTCGACGTCGACGATCCCGTCTCGTCCTCCCAGCCCGCGCACATCCACGAGGGCACCTGCGACGACCTGAACCCCGCCCCGGCTTACGGCCTGACGAACGTCGAGGACGGCCGTTCGGACACCACGGTCGACGCGCCGCTCGACGAGCTCATCGAAGGGGACTACGCGATCAACCTGCACATGTCCGCCGACGACCTCGAGACGTACACGTCGTGCGGTGACATCTCCTGACCAGCCCCTGGACAGAGGTGCGCGTTTGCGCGCGCACCTCTGTCCAAGCTGTTCGAGCTAGGCGGCGATGTCGAGCGCCGGTTCTGCGACTGGTGCCTCGTGCTGCTGCAGGTCGCGGCCCCGAACCATGAAGACCGAGACGAGGACGCCGACGAAGGCGATCGCAGCGCCGGCCCAGAAGGCGTTCACGAATCCGTCCGTCAACGCCGCTGCCTGCGCCGTCCCGGTTGCGAGCTCGTCCTCGGTCGTCGAGACCGCGATGGTCGAGAGCAGCGCGATCCCAACCGCCCCGCCGATCTGCTGCGTCGTGTTGATGAGCCCCGACGCGAGCCCCGCCTCCTGCGGCTTCGTCCCTGCGAGCGCCGCGATCGTGAGCGGCACGAACGCGAACGGGATCGCAACGCCGAGGATCAGGAAGCCCGGGAAGAGGTCGGCCCAGTACGAGCCGTTGACCGAGACCTGGGTGAAGTAGAGCAGCCCGGCCGTGAGCAGGCTCATGCCCAGGATGAGGGCGGGCTTGACGCCGACGCGGTTCACGGCGACGGCCGCCACGTTCGCCCAGATCACAGCGGTGCCGGCCACCGCCAGGTAGCCGATGCCCGTCTTCAGCGCCGAGAACCCGAGCACCTGCTGCATGTAGAGCGTCAGCATCAGGAACATCGAGAACATCGCCGTGCCCATGACGAACATGGCCACGTTCGCCGCCGTCAGCGTCTGCAGCCGGAAGATGGAGAACGGCACGAGCGGGTGTACCTGCCGCTGCTCCCAGAGCGCGAAGGCGACCAGGAGCACGGCTGACGCGACGAACGTGCCGATCGTCGCGGCCGAGCCCCAGCCCCACTGCTGGCCCTGCGTGATGCCGAGGACGAGCACGCTCAGGCCGCCCGTGACGAGCACCGCGCCCGGCACGTCGTGGCTCTGGCCGTGGGCGTCGCGGCTCTCGGTGAGCAGGATCGGCGCCAGCACGAGCCCTGCGATGCCGACGGGGACGTTGACGAAGAAGATCCACTCCCAGGAGAGCAGGTCGGTGAGGATGCCGCCCATCAGGACGCCTGCGGCCGCGCCGAATCCTCCGACCGCGCCCCACGCGCCGAGGGCGATGTTGCGCTCGCGCCCTTCGGCGAACGTGGTCGTGAGGATGGAGAGCGCCGCTGGCGTGATCAGCGCCGCTCCGAGCCCCTGGATCGCCCGCGCGGCGATCAGCGCCTCGTCGCTCCAGGCAAAGCCGCACAAGAGCGAGGCGACGGAGAAGACCACAAGACCCACCATGAAGATGCGCTTGCGCCCGAGGATGTCCGCGAGACGCCCTCCGAGCAGGAGGAAGCCGCCGAACACGAGCGCGTATGCGCTGATCACCCACTGCAGGTTCTCCTGCGAGAAGCCGAGATCCTCCTGGATCGACGGGAGAGCGACGTTCACGATTGCGACGTCGAGAATGACCATGAACTGCACCGCGCAGATCAGCGCGAGTGCGTACCACCTTGTTCTGTCCGAAGCCACCATTGAGTTCCCCTTCGGTTCTCGTGTTCGTCGGAAGGTTGCGATCGTACAGCCCTTACTTTCAAATTGCAAGTTAAGACTTACATTCGACAAGAAGACGCTGTACAATCGCGATCTGGTGAAGAAGTACGGTCAGTACTGCCCGATGGCACACGCGCTCGACCTGGTGGGCGAGCGCTGGTCGCTGCTCATCGTCCGCGAGCTCCTCGAGGAGGGCCCGCTCCGCTACACCGACCTGCACTGCCGGCTCTCGGGCTGCGGGACGAACATCCTGGCCGCGAGGCTGAAGCAGCTCGAGCAGGGCGGCATCGTCCAGCGCCGGCAGCTTCCCCCGCCCGCCGCCTCCACGGTCTACGAGCTGACCGGCTACGGCGAGGCACTGCGCCCGGTGATGCACGAGCTTGCCCACTGGGGCGCCCGCTCGCTCGGGCCCCCGCTCGTCGAGGGCGCCCTCGAGCCGGGCTGGCTTTCGGGCGCGCTGCGCATCGCGCTCCCGCCCACGACCCCGTGCATCGAGTTTCGCATCGGGGACGAGGTCGCATACGTCGCCGATGGAGAGTCCTTCGCCGGACCGGCGCAGGATCCGGCTGCCGTCGTCGAGGGCGACGTCGGCGCGTTCTACGACCTCCTCGTCAATCGCGATCTCGACTCGGTCGCCGTGCGTGGAAACAAGACCGTCGTCGTCGACCTGCTCGCCGCGCTCCCGCCGCGCGCGCCGGATGTCCCGGCGCCTCCGCTGGCCGCCGCCTCCTAGCCGAGCAGCGGCCGGACGAGCGTCTCGAACGCCTCGAGGTAGGCCTTGCCTTCGTAGCGCCGCAACGGATGTGGCGGAAGCGCCTCCTCGTGGAGCACCCCGCGGCGCCGGACGTACACGACCGGCCGAATCGTCTCCTCGGCGTCGAACTCGAGCGTGACCGCAACACCGTCGTCGTCCCCGTCCACGAACACCTCGAGCGGCACGATGCCCTCGTCGAGGACGCCGTCGCCGGAAGCGTGCAGGACGCGCGCGAGGTAGCCCTTCTGGAACGCGAGCTCCGGCGAGTGGTTGAGCTCGTGCACGAGGAACGGAGCGACCTCGCCGGGCTCGAGGCGCGGCCGCTCGGCTGCGCATCCCGAACCGCGTCTCGGCGAGATGGCGCGCGAGGACGCGCGCGTTGTACCGGAAGCCCCCGACCATCGTCGAGAGGCTCGCCACGCCGTGCTTGCGCAGGCCGGGTGCGGCGTCGCTGACGTTCCCGGCGAAGAAGATGCCGGGCACGGTGATGCTCTCCCAGAACGGCCCGATCGCCGGCAGCCGCCCGTCGCGCACTGTCGCGACGCCGAGCGCAGGGAGGTCGCGCATCGGCGCCTCGAACCCGGTCGCGGCGATGACGTCGTCCGCCTCGAGCAGGAGCGGTTCCGGCCTCGTCGCGTCGAGCGCGTGGACGACGAACCCGTCCCCTCGGCGCTCGACCCGGTCGACCGAGGCGTTCAGGACGAAGCGTCCGGGGGCGCCCCGCACGTGCTCGTCGTACGTCGTCAGGTACCACGGGCGGAGCGGTGAGCGCGCGAGCCGCCCGAGGTCGGGCGACCGCGGCGACACGAGCGTGAGCTCGCGCACGCCCTGCCGGGAGATCGCCTCGCCGATCTCGAAGGCGGAGTTCCGCTTGCCGACGATGACGACGCGGCGGTCCTGGTACCGGTCCGGGGCGCTGTCGACGTTCACGTAGTGCTGCCCGAGCTCGAGCCCGGGGATAGAGGGCACCCACGGCTCCGTCATCCCGACCGCGAGCACGGCCGCGCGGCAGCGGTACTCCCCGTCGCTCGTGACGAGGACGATCGAGCCGTCCTCCAGCCGCGTCGACTCCCAGCTGCACCGGTAGCGCACCGGCACCGGCGCGCGCTCGGCGAAGAGGCGCATCGCGGCCACCATCTCGTCGCGCGACGGACGGCGGTGGCCCTCGGCGATCTCGCCCGGCACGAGCGCGCCGAGCTCGGGCTCGTCGGCGACGAGGCTGTTCTGGTCGTGCAGCTCGTACTCGCGCGTCCCGCGCGCGACGTCGGCGCCCGCGTGCGTCCAGCTGATCAGCCGCTCGAAGAGCGGGAAGCGCTGGAACATGCCGCCGGGGCCGTCGTCGGCCGAGATCGTCGCGTGCTCGACGCCGAGCCGGCCGAGGCAGTAGCTCACCTGCAGGCCGCCCGGCCCACTGCCGACGACGACGACCGGGTACTCGCCCGGCGGGAAGGGGCGCGGCTCGCCGGCTAGCTCCACCGGCTCGCGTCGCGAAGCCGGCGGGAGACGGACTGCAGCATCCGCAGCATCACGGACGGGTGCTCGAGGAGGAACGCCTCCAGCTGCGGGCCCCGGGAGCACGAGGCAGCGCAGGAGAGTCTCGGCGCGCACGTCGGCGATCGGGACGCCGCCGATGAGGACGGAGATCTCGCCGAAGAACTCGCCGCGCCCGAGCCGCGCACGCTCCTGCCCGTCGATGATGATCGCGGCGTCGCCCTCGACGATGACGTAGAACGCGCCTCCCGAGATTCCCTGGCGGAGCACGCGCTGCCCCTGCGCGAAGACCTCCTCGTCGAAGGTGTGCGCAACGGCCTCGAGCTCCGGCCAGCGCAGGTCGGCGAAGAGCGTGAGTTGCGCGAGCCGCTCGACCGCCTGGGGCGCGGCCATCAGACGAGCCCTCCGCGGTAGCGCCACGGGCCCGGCTCGAAGCGGATGCCGCGCTTGCGGCAGAACTCCCGCACCGAGTCGAGCACGACACCGCCTTCACCGTGCACCTGCCGCCCGAGGAGGTCGAGCACGGCGACATCCGTCGGGACGTTGCCGTCCGCCTCGAGCGTCAGGACGACGGCAGGCCCGTCCCCTCCGCCCGCATAGCTCGGCGTGAAGTAGACGCGTGTGCCCTCGACCTCGAAGCCGCGTTCGTCGCCGTCGCTCACGGCCGAGACGTCGTGGCCCCGGAGCGCGAGGAGCTCGTGCAGCTCGTCGACCAGCTTCCGTGCGAGCTCGACCTGGCGCCCGCGCGACACCGTGTGCGCGGCGCTGCCCGTGACCTTCGCCGGCACGCCGATCGCGAACGAGCGCGGAGGGACGTCGCCGACGACGTACGAGTTCGAGGCGACGATCGACTCCGCGCCGATCCGCACGCCCGCGTAGAGGACGGCGCCGAGCCCGAGCTGCGCACGGTCCTCGAGCACGACCGGCGCGAAGCGGTTCTCGAAGCCCTCGAGCAACGAGTGGCCGATGTTGTGCGTCACGATCATCGACCGCATCGTGACGAATGCCTCGCGGCCGATGAGCACAGGGCGGCAGACGTTCACGAACGCCTCGTCCCCGATGAACGCGAGGTCACCGACCGCCAGCGTCGCCCACGGGTCGCGGTGCCCGCCGCCTCCGATCCTGATCGACCTCCCCGCCCAGATCCCCTTGCCGACGTAGGCGCGGCGGCAGCGCAGATCGAGATCGGGCCCGAACTGCGTGAGCTCGCCGATCGCGACGAGCTCCTCGCCGATCACCGTCCCGTCGGGACCGATCGCGACGCCGGGCTCGATGACGATCTGCGGCGCCGCCACATACGTGCCCAGGCCGAAGACGACGCCCTCGCCGATCTGCGCACCGGCCTTCCGGTACGCGTCGACCTTCTCCGTCCGAGGACAGCGCCCGGAAGGCGTCCGGATCCGACCGCAGCGACTCGAGGAAGGCCGCGTCGACGCGGCCCGTGCTCTCGTCGAGCTCGAGCGAGGCGGGCAGCGTGACGCCCGCGGTCGACACGCCCGCGAGCGCAGGCGCGGTCGAGGGCCCTGCGGCCGCCGCAGCCTGCGCGATCGCGGCCTCGACGTCCTTCTCCGTGATGAAGCCGCGCTTGTCGATCGTCGCGAGGTCGATGCCGTGGCGCTCGGCGAGCTCGACGGCCTTGTTCGTCGCCTTCCGGTCGGCCGGCTTCGCCGGGGCTTCTTCCTTCGGCTCGCGGCGCGCGAGCGCGGCCTCGACCTCGTCCGCGCTCTCCGCGACAAGCGCGATCGTCTTCCCGAGCTCGACCTCGATCCCGTCGTCGAAGAGCTGCACGAGCGTCCCGTCGCCCGGCGCCTCGATCTCGACGGTCGCCTTCGTCGTCTCGACCACGCACACCGGCTGCCCCTGCACGACCTGGGACTGGTCCTCGACGAGCCACTCGGCGAGCAGTGCGAACTCCGTGTTCGCGTCCTCGCGCGTCAGGACGATCTCGAGCACAGGGTCTAGCTTCTCACGGCTTCGAGCGCGAGGATCGCCTCCACGACGTCGCTCGCGCTCGGGAGCATCGCGTCCTCGAGCGGCCGCGCCGACGGGATGATCCCGTCACGCGCGGCGACGCGCTGCACAGGCCCGCGCAGGTCGCTCCACGCCTGCTCGGTGACCCGCGCCGCGATCTCGGCGCCGAAGCCGCCGGTCAGCGTTCCCTCCTCGGCCGTCACGAGCGCGCCGGTACGCGCGACCGACTCGAGCACCGGCTCGAGCTCCATCGGCAGGAGCTGGGACAGCGCCACCACCTCGCAGAAGATCTCCTGCTCGAGGATGAGCTCGGTCACGGCGTCGAGCACGATCGGGACCATCCCGCCGTACGTCACGATCGTCGCGCTCGCCTCGGTGAAGTCGGTGCCCGAGAAAGTCAGCGCGGGGTAGCGCGTTCCCGTCTCGCGCACGGCGAGCTCGCCGATGTGGCCCTCCTCGGGACGGCGGTTGGGGCGTCCGTACATGAGCTTGTTCTCGATGAAGAAGACCGGGCGGTCGTCGTCCACGGCGTTCGCGAGCAGCCCGCCGAGATCGTGGCACTCGCTCGCGGCGACGACGCAGATGTTCGGGATCCCGAGCAGCAGCTTCTCGAGCGACTGGCTGTGCGTCGGCCCGTAGCCGCGGCGACCGCCCATTGGTGTTCGGACAACCAGCGGGACCGTCACTTGATCGTCGTACATCTCGCGGAACTTCGAGATCCCGTTCACGACCTGGTCCATCCCGAGCGCCATGAAGTCGCCGAACATGATCTCGAGGATCGGGCGCAGCCCCCGCAGCGCCATCCCTGCCGACACGCCGAAGAGGCCGCCCTCGCTGATCGGCGTCGTCAGGACCCGGTCCGGGTACGCGTCCGAAAGCCCCTGCGTCACCTTGAACGCGCCGCCGTACGGGTCGAGCACGTCCTCCCCGAGGAGGTACACCTCGGGGCGCTGGGAGAAGACGTCGTGGAGCGCCTCGTTCAGCGCCTGGACGCAGCGCTTGTGCGGCTGCGCGCTCACGCCGCCTCCCTCGCCTTCGGCTCGGTCGCGTGGGGGAAACCCGGTTTCCCCCACGACCCCCCTGCGCGTTGACGCCGATACTGCGCATCGGCGCGCTCCTTCGGAGGAACCCTCCGGTTCCCCCGTGCCCCCTCCTGGCCGCATGACTGCGTCATGCGGCCTCCGTCGTCGCCGCCGGTGCAGCCTCGGCCGCCTCGACCGTCTCCGCCAGGCGCTGCTCCGCCGCCTGCTCGATCGCCTCGCGCTCAGCGGCGCCCAGCCGCTCGCCGGCGATGCCGAGTGGGTCGCGCTCGCGGCGCTTCTCGATCTCCGCGGGCTCGCGGTTGTCGTCGCCCTTCGAGTGGGGGCTGAAGCGATAGGTATCGAGCACGAGAAAGAAGGGCTCGCCGGTCTCGCGGATGCGGGCGACCGCTCGTCCCGCCGCCTCGTGCACCTCGGCTCACGTCGGTCGTGTCCAGCTCGCCGACCTCGACGCCGAAGGCGGCGCCGCGCGCGGCGATCGACCCCGCGAGCTCGAGCTCGACCGGCGTCGACTGCGCGTAGTGGTTGTTCTCGACGACGAAGAGGACCGGGAGCTGCCAGAGGGACGCCATGTTCAGCGACTCGTACGTGACTCCCTCGCCGAGCGTGCCGTCGCCGAGAAACACGGTCGAGACCGCGCCCGTGCCCTTCTTCTTCTCCGCGAGCGCGATCCCGGTCGCCACGGGGACGATGCTCCCGAGCACGCCGTTCGAGTAGAAGTTGCCGCGGCACAGGTGCTGGCTCCCGCCCTTGCCGCCGCACGTGCCGGTCGCCCTTCCCATGACCTCGCTCAGGAGGCCGAAGGCGTCGTCCGTGAATGCGAGGTAGTGCCCGTGGCAGCGGTGGTTCGAGAAGACCACGTCGCGCTCGGGCTCGAGGTGATCGACGATCCCGACCGCATTCGCCTCCTGGCCGATGTACGTATGCGTCGTCCCGACGAGCTTGCCCTGCGCGAACAGATCGAGGAGCGTCTCCTCGAAGCGGCGGATGAAGTACATCCGCCCGTAAAGCGTGGCGAGGTCGGTCGAGCCCACTAGAGGTACCCGAGGTCGGCGAGCCGCTTGGTCACGGTCGCCTCCTCCTCCTCCGTCAGCTCACGGTGCTCGACGGTCTCGAGCTCCTCGTACAGCGCGTCCCGGAGCTCCACCGGAACCTCGGCGGACGGACGAGGCTCGCGCTCCCTCGGGTCGAGGTCGAGCCGATAGGCCGTCTCGGCACCGGTCTCGACGTCCACGATCAGCTTCCACGGCGGCAGCCGGACGGCGAGCTTCGTGAGCGCGCCCCGGTCCGTGCCCGCGATCATCGCCGCGCGGTCGCCCTCCTCGCGTCCCTCGGCGAGTGGGAGCAGCGACTCCCCGTCCACCTCTCCCCCGGGAATGCCCGCGAGCTCGAGCAGCGTCGGCGCGAGGTCGACCGAGCGGACCTGCGAGTACACGACCCGTGGGTCGAGCCGGCCCGGCGCGGAGAGGATCAGCGGCACCTGGACGATCTCGTCGTAGAGCGTCGCGCCGTGCATGTGGTAGACGCCCTGCACGTCCCGCTTGTCCGTGACGCGCTCGCCCCACGACTCGCCGTGGTCCGAGAGGAACGCGAGCGCGGTGCTCTCGCGGAGCCCGAGCGTCTCGAGCTCCTCGAGGAGCGATGCGAAGAGCGTCTCGGACTGGCGCTCGACAGCCTGCCGATAGGCCTCGCGGGTCGCCTCGAGCGCCGAGGCGGAGTCGCTCTGGATCCCGCCGATGACCTCCTCCTTCGCCGCCAGCCAGTCCTTCCGCTCGGAGTGGAGGATGTCGTAGGGCATGTGCGTCGCCCAGCTGTGGAAGTAGAGGAGAAACGGCCGGTCGCGGCGCTCGCGGAGCCACGCGATCGCCCCGTCGAGCGTCTCGCTCGTGCCCACGACGTTCGCTTCCGCGAGGTCCTTGAAGAGGTAGTTGCGGTCGAAGACGAAGGACCCGACCTCGTAGCCGTGGCGGCCGAACGCGCCGAAGACGGAGTCGATGGACGGATCGAGCTCGACGTCCCAGTGCAGGTAGCCGTGGTGGTGGGCGTAGAGCCCGGTCACCATCGACGTCGTCGAGGGCGCCGTCCACGACGCGGCGCTCGTCGCCTGGTCGAAGCGGACGCCGCCCGCCGCCAGGCCGTCGATCGTCCGCGTGTTGAGGAATCGCGCGCCGTAACAGCCGAGATGGTCGGTGCGGAGCGCATCCGAGACGTAGACGAGGACGTTCACAGCGGGGCGGATTGTAGAGACGGGGCCTCGCAGTCTCGCTCGACTAGCCTGCGGGCGCGTGAGGCGGACACCGCTCTACGCGATCTACGTGGCCGACGCGATCTCGCTTACGGGGAACGCGGCGGCGCAGCTGGCGATCCCATGGTTCGTCCTGACGACGACCGGGAGCGCGACCCTCACGGCGCTCGCGGTCTTCTTCAACTTCGTGCCGCTCGTCCTCGCGGCGTTCTTCGGCGGTGTGATCGTGGACCGCCTCGGATTCCGCACGACGAGCGTCGTCGCCGACCTGGCGAGCGCTGGAGCCGTCGCGGCGATCCCCCTCCTCCACTCGACCGTCGGCATCGAGCTCTGGCAGCTCTTCGCGCTCGTGTTCCTGGGGGCGCTCCTGGACGCGCCGGGGGCGACCGCACGGGCGGCGATCCTGCCCGACCTCGTCGAGCTCGCCGGCGTGCCGATGGAGCGCGCGAGCGGTATCCGCAGCGGCATCCAGCAACTCGCGGTGCTCCTGGGCGCCCCCATCGGCGGGCTCATGGTGGCCACGCTCGGCGCCACGAACGCTCTCTGGCTCGACTCGGCGAGCTTCCTCTTCTCGGCCGCGCTCGTCGGCTTCCTCGTTCCCCGGCCCGCGCACGAGGCAGAGGAGAAGGAGCGTGCCCACTTCCTGTCGGAGCTCGCGGAGGGCATGCGCTTCATCTGGAACGAGCGGATGCTGCGCGCGGTCGTCCTCACGGTGCTGTGCACGAACCTGCTCGACGCGCCCTTCCCGGTCGTCATGGCGGTCTTCGCGGAGGAGACATACGGGAGCGCCGCCGACCTCGGGCTCATGTTCGGCGTCTTCGGCGGCGGCGCGCTGCTGGGCGCGCTCGCCTACAGCGCGATCGGCCACCGGCTGCCGCGCCGGAGGCTCTTCGTGTGCAGCTTCGCCGTGATCCCGCTCATGTACCTGACGATGGCCACCGCCCCGCCGCTCCCCGTCGCGCTCGCGGCGCTCGGGATCGTCGGCCTCGCCGCGGGGCCGATCAACCCGCTGCTCTTCACGATGCTGACCGAGATCGTCCCGACTCGCCTCCGCGGGCGTGTCTTCGGCGCCGTCCGGGCGGGCGCCTGGGCGTCGATCCCGCTCGGCGTCCTCGTCGGCGGCGTGCTCGTCGGCTCGATCGGCGTCGCGAGGACGTTCCTCATCATCGGAGTCGCCTACGCGCTGGTCGTGAGCTTCGGCTTCGTGAACCGCGCGTTCCGCGACATGGATCACATCCGCCCGCTCGCCGGCGAAGAGCGCCGGGAGGGCGCGAACGGCGCCCTCCCGGCTTCGCAGGATTCCTAGGCCCTAGGGCAGGATCTGGACGGCGTCGCCCATGCCCGGGACGAGCGACCACGTCGTCCCCCACAGGCTCCCGTCGTCGCGGAACGTGATCGAGGTGAGCATCGTCAGACCGCTCGCCAGCTCCTCGCAGTGCTTCGTCGCGAGGTCGCAGCGATGGACCGAGCCCCCGATGCCGCCGCCGAAGATCTCGACCGCAGCCCAGCTCGCATCGTCGAACTGCGCGACGTACAGCTTGCCGTCCGGCCCGAAGGCGAGGTCGATGACCGAGGTGAAGCCGTCGAGCGCGACCGAGCAGCGCCCGGGCTCCTTGCCGCAGCGAACGTTCTCCGCGTTCGGCCTGATCTTCCAGATCCTGGATTCGCCCGTCGGCCCCGGGAAGCCCTTGAGCTCACCCGCGTAGATCCAGCCGTCAGGGCCGATCGCGGCACTCGTCGCCACGGGCTGCGCCGGGATCATCGGCGGGAGGTCGCAGAAGTCGGGCGGCCCCGCCGGGCAGCCCGCCAGCTTCTTGATGTTGTCGGTGGACACGAGCTCGTCCGGCAGGACGGCCACGAGCTTCGGATTGCCGAAGCGCTCGACCTTGACGAGCGAGTTGCCGCCCGCATCGGCGACGAGCGCGCGCCCGCGGCCGAAGTCCGTCACGTCGAATGGGTTCGAGTCGACCGCCGTCGGGTGCGGGTTCTTGTCGTGCTCGAACGTGAACAGGTTCGTGATCATGGTCGGGACGCCGTTGTCGACCCGCCACAGCGCCTGGCCGGTGTCCGCCTCCACGTCGGGGCCGCTCGTGGTCGCCCAGAACGACGTGTTCGTGATCGGTGCGATGTCGGTCACGCCCGGGAGGGCAGCGACGAGCGCACCCGTGTCGCCGTTGACGACTCCCTGCCCGGCATCGGCGACGAGCAGCGTGCCGTTGGGCGTCTTCGCGCTACCGAAGAGCGGCGTCTTGTAGAAGCTCGGATCCGCCTGCGCCGCGGTCGGCACGAGCACGAAGCCCGCAACCACCGCGAGCAGCAGCAGACGTTTCCCCCAGGAACGATGAAGCATTCGAGCCCTCCCCTTGTTGTAGGACTGCACTTCCCCCCACCCCGATCCGGGATCCTAAACCTCTCCTCCCCCCGTTTTGCAAGTGCGTCCAGAATCACACCCTGTGAGCGCCGCACCGGAGCAGGGGATCGAGACCGTCGTCATGAAGTTCGGCGGCTCGTCCGTGAGCGAGCCCGAGCAGATCCGCAACGTGGCGCGCCGGCTCGTCGCCGCCCGCGAAAGCGGCCTCAGGGTCGTCGGGACGGTCTCCGCGATGGGCAAGACGACGGACGGACTCCTCGAGCTGGCCCGGCAGGTGTCCTCGAGCCCCGACCCGCGCGAGCTCGACATGCTGCTCTCGACCGGCGAGCGGACCGCGTGTGCGCTCGTCGCGATGGCCGTGCACGACCTCGGGCAGGAGGCGGTGTCCTTCACCGGCTCGCAGGCGGGCATCCTCACGGACGCCGTCTACACGAAGGCGAAGATCCGCGAGATCACGCCCGTGCGCGTGCTCAGTGCCCTCGACGACGGGAAGATCGTCCTCGTCGCCGGCTTCCAGGGCTTCTCGCGGGACACGATGGACGTGACGACGCTCGGACGTGGCGGCACGGACGCGACGGCCGTCGCGCTCGCGGCCGCGCTCGGCGCGTCGTGCGAGATCTACTCGGACGTGCCGGGTGTGTTCACGGCCGACCCGCGCGTCGTCCCGGAGGCGCGCAAGCTGCTCAAGGTCTCGTACGAGGAGATGCTGGAGATGGCCGCGTCGGGCGCGAAGGTGCTGATGCTGCGGGCGGTGGAGATGGCGCGTGCCCACGGAGTGCGCATCCACGCGCGCTCGACGTTCTCGGACGAGCCTGGAACCTGGATCGAGGAGGTGGACGTCATGGAGCAACCGATCGTCTCGGCGGTCACGCACTCTGCGAACGAGGTGGTCTTCACCCTGAGCGGGATCCCCGACGAGCCCGGCTCGGCAGCCACGGTCCTCGAGGCGGTCGCCGAGGAGCACGTGAACGTCGACACGATCCTCCAGAACGTCGTCCACGGCGTCGCCGAGCTGTCCTTCTCCGTCCCGAAGGACGATGCCGCGGCCACCCGCCGCGGGATCGACGCCGCGGCAGAGGCGCTCGGCCCGATGGAGATCGACGAGAACGAGGGGCTCGGCAAGGTCTCGCTCATCGGCGCCGGCATGCGGTCGCACCCGGGCATCGCCGCGAAGATGTTCCGCACGCTCGCGAGCGAGGGGATCAACCTCCAGATGATCTCCACCTCGCCGATCAAGATCTCCTGCATGATCGACCGTTCCGACGTGGACCGCGCCGTGCGCTCGCTGCATGCCGTGTTCGCACTGGAAAACGAGACGTTGTCGGTCCGAACGGAGTAGGCTCGCGTCCGTGAGCGGGACGGCCGAACCCGCATCACCCGCACCCGCCCGCCGATCGCGTGGGCGTTCGGTCGTGGTCTTCGTCGTGCTCGTGCTCGCGGGCCTGCTCCTGCTCCTGTCCTCGTTCGCGATCTGGGTCAACCGCGTCGCGCTCAACACCGATGTGTTCGCGGACACGAGCACGGAGCTCATCGAGGACGACGCGATCCGCCAGGCCGTGTCGACCAGGGTGGTCGACGAGCTCTTCGACTCGGTCGACGTCGAGGCGGAGCTGCAGGAGCAGTTGCCGCCCGACTACCAGCGGCTTGCCGGGCCCGCCGCCGCGGGGTTCCGCGAGGCCGCCTACCGCCTCGTCGACCGCGCGCTCGAGCAGCCGCGGTTGCAGCGTCTGTGGGAGGCCAGCATCGAGCAGTCGCACCGGACGCTGGTCGCAGTACTGGAGGGCGACGAGGGCACCGTCTCGACGACCGAGGGCGTCGTCTCGCTCGATCTCGAGCCGATCGTGCTCGAGGCAGCCGACCGGATCGGCCTTCGCGAGCAGGTCGCGGACAACCTCCCGCCGGACGTCGGAAGCATCGAGATCCTGAGCTCAGATGAGCTCGATGCGGCCCAGGACGGCTTCCAGATCCTGAAGGCGCTCGCCTGGTTCCTCCCCGTCCTGACGCTCATCGCCTTCGCGATCGCGGCCTGGGTCGCCCGCGATCGGCGCCGACTCGTCCGGAAGATCGGCATCACGGTCGTCGTCGTCGCGGTCGTCGGGCTGCTGGCAGTCAACGTCGTCGGGAACTACATCGTCGACTCGCTCGTCTCCGACAGCGAGAACCGGACGGCCGCGAGTAATGCCTGGGACATCCTCACGCAGCTGCTCAAGAGCTCGTTCTGGTGGATGATCCCGATCGGCGTCCTCTTCGTCGTCGCCTCGTGGCTCGCCGCCCCTGGGCCTCGCGCACTCGGCGCCCGGCGCTACCTCGCTCCCGCGCTCCGCGACCGGCTCTGGCCGTACGTCGCGTTGGCGCTGATCGCCGTCTTCCTGGTCCTGACCGGGCCTGTCAGCGACGTGTCGCGGTACATCGTCGTCGCCGCGCTCTTCGTCCTGGGCGTCGTCTGGATCGAGGTCATGCGGCGGCAGACGACGAAGGAGTTCCCGGATGCGAGCGGCGCCGCAACGCTCGACGAGATGCGTACCCGGATGTCCGGGTGGTGGGAGGGCGCGCGACGGCCGGCCGCGCCTGCTCCGGCTTCGGCACCCCCGGCCCCGGTCGCGGCACCCGCCGGAGCCGACGTGACCGCCCGCCTGGCGTCGCTGTCGGAGCTCCACGCGAGCGGCGCGCTGACGGACGAGGAGTTCGCGTCCGCCAAGGCGCGCGTGCTGTCCGAGACATAACCTCGAGGAAGGCCCACCGCCCCGAACGCCGAATCCCCCGGCGTGGACTCGGATCTCGCACGCGCGCTCCTGACGGGCGCGATCTGGCTAGTGGCCGTGCTCGGCCTGCGCCTGGCGCTCAACGCGGCGTTCGGGCGCTACGAGCGGCGCCTCGCGGAGCGCGATCCGTCGGTGGCGGCACGCCGCCGGACGACGTTCCGCTTCCTCCTCCGGGTCACCGTCGCGCTTGCCGCCCTGATCGGAATCTGGAGCGTCCTCTCGATCTTCCCGGCGACGCAGGAGGTCGCTCGCGCGTTCCTCGCCTCGAGCGCCGTGCTTGCGGTTGTCGCCGGCCTCGCGCTCACGACGCCGCTCAGCAACCTCGGCTCCGGCGTCCTGCTCGCGTTCACGCAGCCGATCCGGCTCGGAGACCGGATCACCGTCGACGACCACACGGGCATCGTCGACGACATGACGCTGAGCTACACGGCGCTCGCCACCGACGAGGGCCGCCGGATCTTCGTGCCGAACTCGAAGATGGTCTCGACGACGATCGTCAACCGTTCGGTGTCCGACCCACGGCGGCTGGTGACCGTAGAGCTTCCGGTGCGCCTCGGTGCTTCGCTCGACGACGCGCGCCGGGTGACGATCGAGGCGGCGGCACGTGTCCCCGGCGGCGAGTCGCTCGAGCTCGACGTGAAGGTCGGCCAGGTGACCGAGAGCACGGCCTGGCTGAGCGTCGTGGCACTCGCACCCTTCTCGGCGGACGTCTCGCGAATCGCGAGCGACATCCGCGAGCACGCCCTTACGGCGCTGGGCCAGGCCGAGCTGCTACCGGGCGCCTAGAGCTCGGCCCGCTCGCCCGGCTGGAGCACCCGCACCATCACGTCCGGCGCAGCCTCGGCAACCGCGACGACGAACTCGACGGGCGGGTGGTCGAGGAAGGCCGGGAGTCGCCGCAGGCCGAGATGCAACGGGAAGTACGTCCCCCAGTGGATCGGAATCGCGACTTTGGGAGCGATCCGACGAACCGCCTCGGCGGCCCGGCGCGGATCCAGATGGCCGCCCCTCCCGAGCGTCGGGCCCCAGCCCCAGATCGGGATGAGGCCGACATCGACGGTGCCTATCTCGTCCATCGCATCGAAGAGATCGGTGTCGCCGGCGAAGTAGACGGAATGGGAGCCCTCGACGACGTAGCCGAGCGCGTCCCCCGAGGCGCCGAGCGGCCCGCGGCTACCGGCGTGCTCCGCCTGGACGGCCCGGACGCTCACGTCGCCGATCCGGAACGTCTCGCCCTCGTGTACCTCGAGGACGCTCCGAAAGCGCTTCTGGCGCAGAAGGCCGCCGAGGCCGGCGGGAACGACGACCGGCAGCTCCCTCCCGAGCTTCTCGAGCGACGGGAGATCCAGGTGGTCGAAGTGGCCGTGCGAGACGAGAACCGCGTCGATGCCGCGAAGCGCGTCGTTGTCCACGCGGCCCCTGCGCTTGAGGTGGGCGACGCGGTTTCGCAGGACGGGGTCCGTCAGCAGACGGACCCCGTCGAGGTCGATCGTCACCGTCGCGTGCCCGACGTACTCGATGCGCACGCGTTGGAGCGTTGCAGAAGTTGGCTAGACGCAGTCCTTCAGCGCCTGCGCCTCGGGAAGGCCCTCCAGCTTCTTGAGCGTGTTGTTCTCGATCTGGCGGATCCGCTCGCGGGTGACCCCGAACGCGCGGCCCACCTCCTCGAGCGTGCACGGCTGCGATCCGTCGAGGCCGTAGCGGAGCTCGATCACGCGACGCTCGCGCTCGGGCAGCGACGCGAGTGCGAGCTCCACGTCCCCGCGCCGAAGCGAGAGCGACGCCGTGTCGAACGGGGACTCCGCGAGCTCGTCCGGGACGAAGTCGCCGAGCGAGGAGTCTTCGTCCTCGCCGATCGGCTTCTCGAGCGAGACGGGCAGCTGCGACATCCGCAGGATCTCCCGTACCTCCTCGGGCGTGATGTCGAGCTCGTCCGCGATCTCCTCGGGAAACGGCTCGCGCCCTAGCCGCTGCACGAGCTGGCGCTCGATGTGCACGACCTTGTTGAGCTTCTCGACCATGTGCACCGGGATCCGGATCGTGCGCGCCTTGTCCGCGATCGCCCGTGTCACGGCCTGCCGGATCCACCAGGTCGCGTACGTCGAGAACTTGAACCCCTTGCGGTAGTCGAACTTCTCGACCGCGCGGATGAGCCCGAGGGAGCCCTCCTGGATCAGGTCGAGGAACGAGAGCCCACGGCCCAGGTAGCCCTTCGCGATCGAGACGACGAGCCGCAGGTTCGCCTCGATCATGTGCTGCTTCGCCGACATGTCGCCGCGCTCGATGCGCTTGGCGAGGTAGATCTCCTGGTCGGCTGTCAGCAACGGAACCTTTCCGATCTCGCGCAGATAGAGCCGAAGCGAGTCGAGCGACGGCTCCACGGAGAGATCGAGCTTCGGCGCGGCCTTCTCGTCCTCCGGCTGCACCGACTGCTCCTCGTGCGGTAGCGACTTGTGCTCGACGCCCTCGACGAGCTCGATCGAGTGGTCGATCAGATAGGTGTAGAAGTCCTCGACCTGCTCCTTCGTGAGCTCGACGTCGTCCAGCCCCGAGACGATCTCGTCGTAGGTGAGGAACCCCTTCTCAAGCCCCTGCTCGATGAGCTTGTGCAGCTCTTCGGACTCCGGCAGGGAGATATCGACGGAAAGCATGGCCACCCTGGCGTTCTCCTCTTCGCTCGAACGGATACTGACCTGCGACATGCGTTGCGCCGGATTCCCCCCGCAGCCGGCCGACCATCAGGCGGCGCATCCTAGTAGGACCTGGCCGAATTGGGAAGGCATCGATAAACGATTCTTGGCCGCGCGGTCAGGAGGCCCGCAACTCGCCGACGACTTCGCCGTGCGAGTTCTCGAGTGGGACCTTGCCCAGCTCGCCGGGCTCGAGGCCGAGCCGCCCGAGGAACGCCGCCGCCGCGCTCCTGACGGCACGCCCGCTCCCGTCCTCGACCTTGACCGCGATCCCGAGGCCTTCGGGCGAGGTCGCGCAGAGAAGCCCCTCGGCCCCGCCCTTCGCCACCCATCCAGGCAGCGCACGCATGAGCTCGGTGTCCGCGCTGCCCGGGCCACGGATGAGCTCTGGGTAGTTGCGCATCGCCTGGACTGCGACCGCTCCACCGTCGAGGCGCTCCAGACGGGAGAACGCGTACGCCATCCGCTCGAGCGTGAGGCCGAACGTCGGCACGCCGCAACCGTCGACGCCGACCGGGATCGCAGCGGCCTCGACCTCGGCCGCCGACGCGACCTCCGCAAGCATCGCCTGCTGGCACGGATGCTCGAGAAGCCGGTAGCCGGCGCTCTCCCAGCCTTCCGCGCGGCAGAGGGCCAGCATCGCCGCATGCTTCCCTGAGCAGTTGTGCTCGAGCGGCGTCGGCTCCGCGCCGCACTCGAGCTCGTCCTCGGATGCCGGCGCCTTCGCGAGCAGGCTGCGAACGGCGTCGAGCTGCTCGGGCCGCGCGAGGTGGGACGCGCACGCGATGGCGACCTCGAGCTCGTCGAGGTCCGGCCGCGCCCGGACCGCAGGCAGGGCCTGGATCGGCTTGGACGAGCTGCGAAAGCCGGTGAGCAGCTGAGCGTCGCCGGCGGACTCCACGATCGACCCGTCGAGCACGGCGACCGCATGCGCGAGGTGCCGCGATTCGACGATTTCGCCGCGCACGACCTCGACCACGATCGGCTCCATGGCGGGGGAGCCTAGAGGCTTGCGAATGGTCGGGATTTCCCGTATGTTCCGCGCCTATCGACCATTCAGACCTCATCGACTACGACGCGGAGGACGTCCTCGTCGTCCAGGACCCGAAGCAGCTGCGTGCGCTCGCCGACGTGGTCCGGACGAAGATCGTCTTCCTCCTGCGCGAGCGGGCGGCGAGCATCACCGAGCTCGCCGAGGCGCTCTCGTCCCCCAAGGGGACGGTCGGGCACCACGTGAAGGTGCTCGAGCAGGCAGGCCTCATCCGGGTCGTGCGCACGCGGAAGGTGCGGGCTCTCACCGAGAAGTACTACGGACGGGTCGCGAGGCTCTTCGTCCTGCGGAGCGACGAGTCGCTCCCCGACGAGCTGGGGTCACTCGGGGCGATGATGCTGCAGCAGGCCGCCGACGAGGCGCTCGCCACGCGCACCGAGAACGACCAGTCCGCGCTCCTGCACGTACGGCTCGCGAAGAAGGACCTCGTCCGCTTCCAGAAGCGGCTCAACCGCCTCGTCGCCGACTTCCAGCGGGCCGAGGACCCCGGCGGCGAGACGCACGCCCTTGCGCTCGCGCTCTTCCGCTCGACCGGCGTGCTGCCGAAGCGAGGTGACGCTGACGGTGCGTAGGTTCTGGCCGACCGGCGGTCTCTGGCGCCACGGCGACTTCCTCAAGCTGTGGTCGGCCGAGACGATCAGCCAGTTCGGGACGCAGATCTCGCAGCTCGCGCTGCCGCTCGTGGCGCTGCTCGTGCTCGACGCGTCCACGTTCGAGGTCGCGGCTCTCGGCGTCGTCGAGTTCCTCCCCTTCATCCTGTTCACGCTGCCCGCGGGGGTCTGGGTCGACCGTCTGCCACGGCGCCCGATCCTCATCGCCGGCGATTTCGGCCGCTTCGCGGTTCTGGCGACCATCCCGATCGCGTACCTCGCGGACGTGCTCACGCTCGGACAGCTGTACGCCGTCGGCTTCCTCGTCGGCATCTGCACGGTCTTCTTCGACGTCGCCTACCAGTCGTACCTCCCGGCGCTCGTCGAGCGGGGGCAGATCATCGAAGGCAACTCGAAGCTCGAGATCAGCCGCTCATCGGCGCAGATCAGCGGGCCAGGCCTCGCGGGCGGCCTCGTCGAGCTCTTCACGGCGCCCTACGCGGTGCTCGTCGATGCGATCAGCTTCCTCTCCTCCGGCCTCTTCCTCTTGGGGATCCGCAAGGCCGAGGAGGCGCCCGCGCGTGCGGCGGAGGGAGAGCCGAAGCCGAGCATGCGGGTGGAGCTCAAGGAGGGCCTCCGCTTCGTCCTCGGGAACCCCAACCTCCGCGCCCAGGCGGGCTGCACGGCGACCTCGAACTTCTTCTTCATGCTCGCGTTCTCGATCTTCCTCGTGTACCTCGTTCGCGAGCTGGGCATCTCACCGGGCGTGATCGGTGTGATGTTCTCGGTCGTCGGCCTCGGCTCCCTCGGCGCGGCGTTCACGGTCCGGCGAGTCTCGGGCCGGTTCGGCATCGGCCCGACGACGATCGTGGCGACCCTCGCCCAGGGACCCGCGCTGCTGCTCATCGCATTCGCGCCTGAGTCGATGCCGTACCCGTTCATCGTCCTCGGCGGCGTCGTTCTCGGGTACGTCTCGGTGACCTACAACATCGTCCAGGTCAGCTACCGCCAGGCGATCTGCCCGCCGCGGCTCCAGGGCCGGATGAACTCGGTCATGCGCTTCATCGTCTGGGGAACGATCCCGATCGGCACGCTCGTCGGCGGCGCGCTCGGCACCTGGGTCGGGCTTCGCCAGACGCTTGTCATCGGTGCGATCGGCGCCGGGTTCTCGTTCCTCTGGATCCTGCTCTCGCCGCAACGCCATCTGCGCGAGATGCCCGAGCCGATCGAGGACGAACCGGTCTCCGACGAGCTCGGCGCGGCACTGCCGGGCGTCGCCGATCCGCTCGCCCCCGAGCACGCGATCTGACGTGCGGCTCTGGCCGACGGGCGGCCTCTGGCGCCACCCGGACTTCCTGAAGCTCTGGTCGGCCGAGACGATCAGCCAGTTCGGGACGCAGGTGACCCAGCTCGCGCTCCCGCTCGCGGCGATTCTCGTGCTCGACGCGTCCGCGTTCGAGGTCGCCGCACTCGGCGTCGTCGAGTTCCTGCCGTTCATCCTCTTCACCCTGCCTGCCGGGGTGTGGGTCGATCGGCTCCCGCGGCGTCCGATCCTCATCGGCGGCGACTTCGGGCGCGCAGCACTGCTCGCATCGATCCCGATCGCCTACGTCGCCGACGTCCTGACGCTGACGCAGCTCTTCGTCGTCGGATTCCTGGTCGGGATATGCACCGTCTTCTTCGACGTTGCGTACATGTCGTACGTCCCGTCGCTCGTCGAGCGACAGCAGATCATCGAGGGCAACTCGAAGCTCGAGATCAGCCGCTCGGCGGCTCAGATCGGCGGCCCTGGGGTGAGCGGCGGCCTCGTCCAGCTGTTCACAGCCCCATACGCGATCCTTGTCGACGCAGTCAGCTTCTTCGCCTCGGGTCTCTTCGTCCTTCGCATCCGGAAGACGGAGCCGCCCGTCGCCGCACCTGCAGAAGGCGAAAAGGCGGGCATCTGGACGGAGCTGAAAGCAGGCCTTCGGTTCGTCCTCGGGAACCCGAACCTCCGCGCGCAGGCGGGTTGCACCGGCACGTCCAACTTCTTCTCGAACGTCGCGTTCGCGGTCATCCTCGTATACCTCGTGCGAGAGCTCGACCTCTCCCCCGGGGTGATCGGGCTCGTGTTCTCCCTCGGGAGCGTCGGCTCCCTCATCGCCGCGTTCAGCGCCATGCGCCTCTCGAACCGCTTCGGGATCGGGCCGACGACCATCGCCGCCGGGGTGCTCTGGGGGCCATCGAACCTCCTGATCGCCTTCGCTCCGGTCGGCGACGCCGCCATCCCCTTCCTCGTGGGCACGGTGTTCATCGGGGGCTTCTCGATCGTCGTCTACAACATCGTCCAGGTCAGCTACCGGCAGGCGATCTGCCCGCCCCGGCTCCAGGGCCGGATGAACTCGGTCATGCGCTTCATCGTCTGGGGGACGATCCCGATCGGAGCCCTCGTGGGAGGAGCACTCGGCACCTGGATCGGTCTCCGCGAGACCATCATCGTGGGCGCGATCGGAGGCTGCCTGGCAATCCTCTGGATCGTCTTCTCGCCGCAGCGCCACCTGCGCGAGATGCCCGAGCCGATCGAGGACGAGCCGCGGACAGACGAGCTCGGCGCCGGACGCCCGGGGCTCGCGGATCCGCTCGCGCCCGCGACAGACCGCTCCTGACGTGCGCACCTGGCCGACAGGCGGTCTCTGGCGCCACGCCGACTTCCTGAGGCTCTGGTCCGCCGAGACGGTCAGCCAGCTCGGGACACAGGTCTCGCAGCTCGCGCTGCCGCTGGCCGCGATCCTCGTGCTCGACGCGAGTGCCTTCGAGGTCGCACTCCTCGGCGCCCTGCAGTTCCTTCCGTTCCTGCTCTTCACGCTGCCGGCCGGCGTCTGGGTCGACCGCCTTCGGCGCCGGCCCATCCTTGTCGCTGGTGACGTCGGCCGCGGGCTCCTGCTCGCAACCGTCCCGATCGCGTACGCGGTCGACGCCCTCTCGATCTGGCAGCTCTACGTCGTCGCCTTCGGCGTCGGGGTGGGGACTGTCTTTTTCGACGTCGCCTACCAGTCCTACCTTCCGTCGCTCGTCCGGCAGGACCAGCTCGTGGACGGCAACTCGAAGCTCGAGATCAGCCGAGCCGGCGCGTTCATCGCCGGGCCGGGCCTCGCAGGCGTCCTGGTCGGCGCGATCACGGCCCCGGTCGCGATCCTGGTCGACGCCGTGAGCTTCCTGGGCTCCGCCGGGTTCCTCGCCCGCATCCGTACGAAGGAGGAGCGACCCGAGCGCCACCCGGACGCCCACCTCGGCCGCGAGCTCTGGGAGGGCCTTCGCTACCTCGCGACCCACCGCTACTGGCGGCCGTTCGCCATGTGCACGGCCACCTCGAACTTCTTCGGCCAGGTCGTGGGGTCGATCTTCCTCGTGTACGCCGTCCGGGAGCTCGACCTCTCGCCGCAGCTGATCGGGCTCACACTCGTGCCGGTCGGCGTCGGAGGCATCGCGGCCGCCCTCCTCGTGGGGCGGGCCTCGAAGCGGTTCGGCGTCGGCCCGACGATCATCGGCGCGGCCGCCGTCTTCGGGCCTGCGACGCTCCTCGTCCCGCTCGCGCCTACGTCCTTTCCGCTCCCGTTCCTGCTCCTGGCGTTCGGGCTCCTCGGCGCGGGCGGGATCGCCTACAACATCACGGGCATCAGCCTCGTGCAGTCACTGACGCCCGAGCGCCTGCTCGGCCGGCTCAACGCGAGCCGGCGCTTCATCGTCTGGGGCACCATCCCCCTCGGCGCCCTTGTCGGCGGCCTGCTCGCGACCGCATTCGGGCTCGAGACCGCGCTCTGGGTCGGGGCGATCGGCTCGTGCACGTGCTTCCTGCCGGTGCTCTTCTCCCCGCTCCGTACCCTTCGGGACATGCCGACGGAGCAGGAGCCGGATCCGTTCGTGCCGCTTTCGCCGCATCCACCGGCGCCGGTGGCGCTCGATGCCTGAGCTACCCGAGGTCGAGACCTGGGTGCGCGAGCTCGACCCGCAGGTCTCCACGTACCCGATCGAGCGTGCCGGGCCCGCGCACATCGCGACGCTCAAGACCTTCGACCCGCCACTCGACACCCTCGAAGGCCGCCGGCTCGCGGGCGCTCGCCGGCGCGGCAAGAACCTCCTCTTCCCCACCGAGGACGACGAGCTCGTACTGCGCGTCCACCTGATGAGCGCGGGGCGCCTCCGCTTCCTGCCCGCAGGCGCGAAGGGCCCGAAGACGCCGATGTTCCGGCTCCGGTTCGTCGGAGGAGACGAGCTCATCCTGACCGAGGCAGGCAAGAAGAAGCGCGCCGGTGTCTGGCTGACGACGCCCGAGCAGCTCGACGCCGACCTCTCGCACCTCGGGCCCGACGCGCTCGACGTGGACCTCGAAGGGCTGCGCGAGATCCTCACGCGCGACCGCAGGCAGCTCCACCCGCTGCTCCGCGATCAGCGCGCGATCGCCGGCATCGGCCGCGCGCATGCGAACGAGATACTCCACCGCGCGCAGCTCTCGCCCTTCAAGGCGTCCACCGAGCTCACGGACGAAGAAACGGAGCGCCTCGCGACCGCGATGCACGAGGACCTCGAGCGTGCGCTCGAGCTCCGCGAGCGCGGCAAGGGCGACCGCGACGTCTACCGCGTGCACAACCACCTCGGCCAGCCCTGCCCGGTGTGCGGGACGCCCATCGCACAGGTGGACTACGAGGAGCACACGGTCTACTACTGCGCGACGTGTCAGACCGGCGGGCGAACGCTGAAGGACAGGCGCCTCTCGCGGCTCCTGCGGTGAGCGGAGGCGGAGGCGTCCGGCCTCCGCGGAACTGGCGCCCGCTCGTCGCGCTCGAGGCGGCGACCCTCGTCTCGGCGGCGGGGAACGGCGTCGCGCTCGTCGCGCTCCCGTGGGTCGTGCTCGAGCTCACGGGCAGCGCAGCCGACGTCGGCCTCGTCGCGGCGGTCGCCGCGCTGCCGCTCGTGCTCGCCGGGCTCGTCGCGGGCACGATCGTCGACCGCTTCGGACGGCGGAGAACGGCGGTCGCGTCCGACGTCCTGAGCGGCGTGAGCGTCGCTGCGATCCCGGTGGCCGCCGAGCTCGGCCTCCTCTCGCTGGGACTGCTCGTCGCGCTGGCGGCGCTCGGCAGCGCCTTCGACCCGGCCGGCGTGACGGCCCGCGAGACCATGCTTCCCGACGCCGCCGACGCCGCGCGGCTCCGGCGCGAGCGCGTCAACGGCATACACGAGGCCGTGTTCGGAGTCGCGTTCCTCGTCGGCCCCGCCCTCGGCGGGCTGCTCATCGCCTGGGTCGGCGCCGAGACGACCCTCTGGGCGACGGCGATCGCGTTCGCAGTGTCGTCGGTCGCGACGTCTCTCGTCGGGCTCCCGAGCCCGGCCCAGCCCGCCGAGGGCGAGCGCCGCCCGATGTGGCGGGACGGGGTCGAGGGCGTCCTCTTCGTCTGGAACGACCGCATGCTTCGGGCGCTGACGATCCTCTTCACGGTGCTCGTCGGCGCGTGGGTCCCGATCGAGGGTGTGCTCCTCCCCGTCTACTTCCAGGCCCAGGACGCGCCCGAGCGCCTCGGGATCATCCTCATGGCGATGAGCGTCGGCGGCATCGTCGGCGCGCTCGCGTACGGCGCGATCGGGCACCGCGTCCGACGGCGCGATGCAGTCATCGTCGGGCTGGTCGGCACGGCGCTGCCCGTCGTCGGCATGGCGTTCCTGCCGCCGTTCTGGCTGCTCGTCCTGCTCGGCGCCGCGACCGGCCTCGCATACGGGCCGATCAACCCGATCGCGAACATCGCGCTGCAGGAGACCGCTCCTCCGCACCTGCTCGGCCGCGCGATCGGCGTCCTGATCTCGCTCGCGTACGCGTCGGGCCCGCTCGGCTTTCTCGTCGTCGGTCCCCTGATCGAGTGGATCGGCCTCCGCGCGACCTTCCTCGCGCTCGCGATCGTTCTCGTCGCCGTGGCGCTCGTGGCGCCCTTCGTGCGCGCGCTCGAAGCATTGGATGCGCCCGTGCAAAGGCCTGCGTCGGCACCCGACGTCGCGTAGCGCTCGGCGGCGCGAACGATCCGGGACGACTCGCCATGCGTATTCTCTTGCCGATGGCCGAGACCCCGCATCTCGTCGATGACCTCCAGGCGTCGTCGCCCGAGATCGGGCTCGCCCTCTCGCACGCCGGCGTGCGGGGCGTCCAGAAGGCAGTGCGCATCCGCCGCGGCGACGCGGAGACCGTGATGGCCGCGGTCATCGACTGCACGGTCGACCTCGCCGCCGACCAGAAGGGCGTGCACATGTCGCGCTTCCCCGAGCTCTTCGAGGAGGCGATCGACATCGTCGTCGGCCAGGAGGCGCTCCTCGTCGAGGTGCTCGCCGAGCACATCGCGAGCCGCGTGGTCGAACGCCAGGCCGCGCTCCGCGCGGAGGTGTGGATCCGCGCGCAGTGGCCGATCCGCAGGCGCACTCCCGTGACCGGGCTCTCGACGCAGGAGATGGTGACGCTCTGCGGGATCGCGATGGCGTCCGAGACCGGGACGCGTCAGGTGGTCGGCGTCGAGGCGACCGGGATCAACGCGTGCCCGTGCGCGCAGGGCCTCGTCCGGAACCGGGCGAGCGAGCGCTTGCTCGAGGCCGGCTTCGACTCCGGGGACGTCGAGCGGATCCTCCAGCTCGTCCCGATCGCGACGCACAACCAGCGCGGCCGCGCGACGCTCTTCGTGGGAACCGAGGGCGACCTCGACGCCGAGGTGCTCGTGGGCATCGCCGAAGCGTCGATGAGCGCGCCGATCTACGACCTCCTGAAACGGCCGGACGAGCTCTTCGTCGTCGAGCACGCGCACCTGCAGCCTCGGTTCGTGGAGGACTCCGTGCGTCACTCGCTCCGCGACGCGCTCGACGCCCTGCCCCAGCTCGACGACGACGACTTCCTGCTCGCGAAGCAGATCAACTTCGAGACGATTCACGTCCACGACGTCGTCGCCGAGCGGTACGGAACCGTCGGCGAGCTCCGCGGCGAGCTCGCGACGGGCATCACGAGCCCGCAGCAGACGACGCTCGCGGGCTGGCTCGCCGGCTGAGCGTGTCCTCCGTGGCGACGCGACGCTATGAGGTCGCCGCCCGTTCGACGGACGTCTTCGGACGCGTTCTCTGGAGCTGCAGGGACCAACACTTCGTCGCCGACGGCCCCGTCCACAACGGCTGTCCCGGCGAGGCGGTCACCCCGGCCGAGCTCTTCCTCGCGGGTGTCGCCGCCTGCGGCGTGGAGCTGCTCGAGGTCCTCGCGAAGGACGAGAGCGTTCCGCTCGAGTCGGCGAGCGTCGACATCATCGGCGAGCTCGATCCCTCTGCGCCGGTCCGGGAGGACCTCACCGTCTTCAACACCGTCCGCCTCGCGTTCCACCTCGGCGGCGTGACGGAGGACGAGGCGACGCGCCTCGTCGAGCGCTTCAAGCGCCGCTGACCGCTCTACGGCAGCGTCGCAGTTGCGACGCCGGACGTGACGGTCGAGGTGTCGTCCACACCGTAGGGGCGGGACCTGTCCCGCCCTGGGGCCGGACAGGTCCGGCCCCTACGCCCGCCGCGGGCGGCGGAGCTCGAAGCGGTGCTCCGTGCCGGACAGGAGCCGGCGGACGTTCTGGCGGTGCATGACGACGACCGCGAGCGCGCCGGCGACCCCGAACACGATCACCGGCCACGAGTACCCCAACAACGTCACGAAGACGGGGAGCGCGAACGCCGTCGCGATCGACGCGACGGACGCGTAGCGGGTCACGACGAAGACGGCGACCCAGAGCGCCACGCAGCACAGGAGCGCGAGCGGCGCCAGCGCGAGGGTCACGCCGCCCGCCGTCGCGACCATCTTCCCGCCCTTCCGGAACCGGAGGAAGACGGGGCGCGCGTGGCCGAGCATCGCAGCGGCGCCCGCGAGGACGCCGACGACCGCTCCTCCCGCCTCGAGGCCGAGGAGCGCGGCAGCGGCGCCCTTCCCCATGTCGAGCAGGGCGACGGTCGTCCCGAGACGCCGGCCGTAGACGCGGAACACGTTCGAGGCGCCGATGTTCCCGCTTCCCCGCGAGCGGATGTCCTCGCGGTGGAGGACGAGCGGCAACCAGTAGCCGAACGGCAGCGAGCCGAGGAGGTACCCGCCGACGATGGCGAGCGCCTCGACCATGTCGGCTACGACGTGGGAATCGCGTACGAGGCGACCCAGCCGTTCACGACGTCCCAGTCGAGGTTCCGGAAGAACGCATCGATGTACGTCGCGCGATCGGTCTGGTAGTCGAGGAAGTACGCGTGCTCGTACACGTCGAGCGCGACGAGCGGTGTCGCGTTCCACACGGGGAACGTGTTCTGGGCGTCGCCGATGTAGTTGAAGAGCCGGCCCTCGTCCCAGTCGTAGGCCGTCCACGCCCACCCGCGGGCGGCCAGGCCGGTCGCGCGGAGATCGGAACGCCAGGCGTCGGCCGAGCCGAAGTCGCGATCGACCAGCTCGGCGAACGCGCCGGACGGGTCGCCGCCCTCGCCGCCGAGATGCTGGAAGTAGATCTCGTGGTTCTTGATCCCGCCGAGCGCGAACGTGAGGTCGACCTTCAGCGCCCGCAGGTCCGAGTAGACCTGGTTCGCGGCGTCCGCGTCAGCGGTCGTGAGTCGCTCGAGGATCTCGTTTCGCTTCCCGACGTATCCCTGGTAGAGACGGTAGTGCGCCTCGACGGTCGCGCGCGAGATGCCGTCCAGCTCGAGGAGCGCGGGCTTCAGCTCTTGGGGTCTGATCTCGACGAAGCTCGACATCCGGTTTCCTCCACGTGCAGGTCGGGAACGCCGCGGAGCATATCCTTCACCCCGAAGAGGATCCGCGAGGAGAGGAGCAGACCCCATGGCGTACAGCGTCCCCCCGCTCACGTACGACTTCGGCGCGCTGGAGCCGCACATCGACGCGCGCACGATGGAGATCCACCACGACAAGCATCACGCTGCGTACGTGACCAACCTGAACGCCGCTCTCGAGGGCACCGAGTGGATGGACCGGCCGATCGAGAGCATCCTCGCGAGCATCGAGATCCTTCCGGAGGACAAGCGCACGGCCGTCCGCAACAACGGCGGCGGGCACGCGAACCACACGCTCTTCTGGGAGATCATGGGCCCGAGCGGCGGCGCGCCGTCGGGGGACCTCGCAGCGGCGATCGACTCGACCTTCGGAAGCTTCGACGACTTCAAGTCGCAGGTGAACGACGCCGGCGTCAAGCGCTTCGGCTCGGGGTGGAGCTGGCTCGTCTGGGACGGAACGGGGCTCGCCGTCTACTCGACCGCCAACCAGGACTCGCCGGTCATGGAGTCCGACGTGCCGCTCCTCGGCATCGACGTCTGGGAGCACGCCTACTACCTCAACTACCAGAACCGGCGCCCCGACTACCTCGAAGCCTGGTGGAACGTCGTGAACTGGGACGCGGTCGCGGCCAAGTACGACGCCGCCCGAGCGTAGGGAGGACAATCCGAAGAGCAGGCTTCGTGCGTAGCACGGGGGAATGGCTGCGACGATCACCCTGCTGCCCGTTTCCCGCCTGCCCGAAGCGGCAACAATCATGCAGGTGCGCGAGCCCGTCTACGACCAGGGGCTGACCGACGGCCAGTTGATCGCGCGAATCGCGGACGGCGATCGTCCGGCATTCGAGGAGCTGTATCGACGCTATGCCCGCGCGGTCCTCGGGCTCGCCCTCCGCCGCCTCGGCGACCGCGGTCGTGCGGAGGACGCGGCGCAGGAGGCGTTCGTCGCCATCTGGCGCTCGGCGAGGACGTACGACCCGCATCGCGGACGCGGCGCGCCCTGGCTCTACGCCGTGGCCCGCAACGCCATCACCGACGGCCTGCGGCGCACGCCGGAGCCGGCGGCGGAGCTCCCCGACGGACCGGGCGGCGGGCCGGACCCGTCCGACAAGGCCGAGTCCGCGTGGACCGCGTGGCAGGTGCACCGCGCGCTCGAGACGCTCCCGGAGCACGAGCGCCCCGTGATCGAGCTCGCATACTGGCGCGGCCTCTCCCAGAGCGAGATCTCCGAGCTGCTCGACATCCCGCTCGGCACGGTGAAGACGAGAACCCGCAGCGCGCTTTCCCGCCTCGCGGACGCGCTCGAGGAGGAGCTCGCGTGACGATGCAGCCTCCGAACTTCGACGAGCTCGTCGGAAGCGACCTCGACCCCCGCGAGCGCGACCGGCTGCACCGGGTCCACGAGGTGCTGCTCGCCGCCGGGCCGCCGCCCGACTTCACGTCCCAGCACGACGTGCCCGAGGCGACCGGGAGCGTGCACGTGCTGCCGCGCCGCTCGCGAGGCCTGCTCGTCGCCCTGGCCGCGGCGCTCGCAGTCCTGGTCTTCACCGTCGGCTACCTCGCCGGCGCGCGTGGCGACGATCCCGGCACGTTCGAGGTCCTCGGGATGACCGGGGTCGGCCAGGCGCAGGATGCCAGCGCGAGGCTCGAGATCTTCGACGTCGACGAGCTCGGCAACTGGCCGATGCTGCTCGAGGCGGAAGGATTGCGACCGCTGCCGGACGGGGGACTGTACGAGCTCTGGCTCACGAAGGACGGGCGCCTGGCCGAGCCCTGCGGCCGCTTCGCCGCCGAATCCGACGGCGTCACCGTCGTTCCGTTGAACGCGCCGTACCGTCTCGACGAGTACGACGCGTGGGTCGTGGTGAAGCAGGGCTCGGACGCGCCGCTGCTGACGACCTGACCGTCGCGCGGGAGATCCGGAACTCGTTCCGGCGCCCTTCTCGGGGATCGACCAAGAGGCGCGTGTCGCCGTTCGGCGTCGTCAGCGGCCGCGAGCCAGGGTGACGATCGTCCCGGCCGAGAGGTTGATGCGCCTGATCGCCGGGA
Organism: uncultured Actinomycetes bacterium; assembly: GCA_963793035.1. Taxonomy (GTDB): domain Bacteria; phylum Actinomycetota; class Thermoleophilia; order Gaiellales; family Gaiellaceae; genus GMQP-bins7. The sequence continues at coordinate 89,254 of CAWBYI010000007.1, read as the reverse complement.
CGGGCTCGATCTGCGCGACGAGCAGCGACCCGTCGCGGGCGATCGCGAGAGCGCTCGGCAGCATCGGCGCGCGGAGAGCCTTTCCGTCGCGATGCGGGCCGAGTCGACCGGTGCCCGCGACGGGCACGGCGCGACCGTTCGGCGAGATGCGGACGACCCGGCCGCCCCTCGGGCTGCCCGTTGCTCCGTAGACGACGCCGTTCGAGGCCACGACGAGCTTGAACGCGTCGACGCTCGCGAGCCGCGTCACCGCACCCGTGTCGCCGTCGACCCGGCTGACCGCGTGGCCGTCGTGCACCACGAAGGCGCCGTCGGCCGCCCGAGCGAGCCCGTGCGGCTGCTGGACCGCGGCGAACGGCTCCACCCGGCTCGAGCGCGACGTCGACCCGCACGAGCCCGACTCCTTCGGCGATGGACGCGACCCAGAGGGTCGAGCCGGAGGGATCGACGAGAAGGTCGACGGGCATCGGCACGGTCGCGACCGTCTCCACCGGCCCGGTGCGCGGGATGCGCAGGAGGCGCCCGCTCGGCAGGTCGGACGCGAACAGCGTCCCGTTCTCGAGCCGCGCCAGCCCGACGAGCTCGGTCGCACCCGGAACACGTCGGTGGACACGAACACGGCCCGTCGAGCGCTGGAGCAACAGGATGCGCGCGTGGTCGGGAAAGAAGATCGACCCGTCGCGCGCGACGGCGAGGTCGTACGGGAGCTCGAACGTCACGCGGGCCGCGCGGCGACGGCGTCCCGAGCCGGCGTCGGTCGCTCGCCGGGGACGCCATGCGCCAGCGAGACGCACGACGCGGCGGCGAGAGCGACGGCGAGAAGCGACAGCCTCACGCCCGGCGATACACCGCCGCGAGGCGGGCGGTTACGCGGGCCGCAGGCTGCGCGCCAGCTCGAGGGCCTCGTCGCGCGACACGCCGGCCTCGATGCGGTAGGTCACCCTCCCGCGCTGCCAGACGAGGACGTTCCCCGAGAGGTAGCCGGCGATGCGATCCTCGGCGCCGGCGCCGCCGTAGAAGACCGCGTGCTCGTCGTCCTCGATCCAGATCCCCGGCGCACCGGCGACGTCGACGAACTGGGCGCTCGCGTCGTACGTCAGCAGCTTGTCGAAGAGGACCGGGCCGCCGGCCCATTGCGTGACGACGAGCCGCGCCTCGTCGTCGCCGCCGTAGACCGCCGTTACGACGCCCGACCCGGCTCGGTCGCGGTCGAGGAGGAGCGCGTCGGGGTCGCCGAGCTCCTCCGGAAGCGTGATCTCGAACCGCACCGCGCGGCGGGCGTCCTCGAGCGTGGTCGGCGCCCCGTAGGACGGCGGCTCCGTGTACGGGATCTCGGGCAGCTGCTGGACGCGCTGGATCCGGACACCCGGCACGAGGTCGAGCGACGACGCGGCGACCGCCGCGCCGGTCAGGAGCAACGCTGCGAGCGCGATCGCGAGCGTGCGACGTCGAATCCGGCGGGGCGGTGCCACATCGGGTGTGGCCGGCAGACGCGCGAGTGCCGCGTCGGCGATCGGCGGTGTTGGCGGGAACCAAGCCTCGGCGGCCGTGTGGAGACGGCTCTCGCTCATCGCAGCTCTTCCCCGAGCTCGCGCCGCAGCTTCTCGAGGCCCCGCCAGGCTCGCATCTTCACCGTGGCGCGCGGCACGCCGAGCGCGGCGCCTGCCTCCGCGTCGGTCAGGCCGATGAAGTAGCGGGCGACGATGGCCTGGCGCTCGCCCTCACGTAGCGCCCCGAGCGCCGCGAAGAGCTTGCTCCTGCTCTCTCCCGCGAGAACCGAGTCGACCGGCTCGGCGTCCGTGCGGACGGGCTCCAGCAGCTGGGCGCGGTGCTGGTGGAAGACACGCCGGCCGGCTGCCCGCCGGTGATTGCGCGCCTCGTTGCCGACGATGCGCAACAGCCAGGGGCGAAACGGGGATCCCGTGCGAAACCCGCCGAGGGCGCGGTAGGCCTTCACGAACGCCTCCTGGGCGACGTCCTCGGCGTCGACCGCGGATCCGACGATCACGTACGCCACGCGGAACGCCGCCTGCTCGTGCTCGCGCATCAGAGCCTCGTATGCGTCGTGATCGCCCGCGCGTGCGCGCTCGACGAGGTCGCGCTCGTCGGACCCGGGTAGAGACTCGGAGTCCGGGACCGCGTGGAGGACGGGTTCGCTCACCCGGTCACCAGTACACCGGAAACGGCCCTTCGGTCACGGCCGGGTCGCGCGCTATCGTCGGTCTCGTGGCCGAGCGTCCGATTCGCACCCAGTACGAGGACTTCATGCGGCATGTCTTCACGAGCGGTGTGCCGAAGTCGGACCGCACGGGCACCGGGACGGTCAGCGTGTTCGGGCACCAGATGCGTTTCGACCTCGCCGAGGGCTACCCCCTCGTGACGACGAAGAAGGTGCACTTTCCGTCCGTGGCCAAAGAGCTCCTCTGGTTCCTGCGGGGCGAGGGGAACGTCCGCTCGCTGCAGGAGGACGGGGTCACGATCTGGGACGAGTGGGCGGACGAGGACGGTGACCTCGGCCCGGTCTACGGCGTGCAGTGGCGCAGCTGGCCGACTCCGGACGGGGGCCACGTCGACCAGGTCGCGGAGGCCGTGCGCCTTCTCCGCGAGGAGCCGGACTCGCGGCGCATCATCGTCTCGGCCTGGAACGTCGCCGAACTGCCCGAGATGGCGCTCATGCCGTGCCACGCGTTCTTCCAGCTGTACGTCTCGGACGGGAAGGTGAGCTGTCAGGTCTACCAGCGAAGCGCCGACATCTTCCTCGGCGTGCCGTTCAACATCGCGAGCTACGCGCTGCTGACCCACCTCTTCGCCCAGCAGGCGGACCTCGATGTCGGAGAGCTCGTCTGGACGGGCGGCGACTGCCACATCTACGACAACCACCGCGAGCAGGTGGAGACCCAGCTCGGGCGTTCGCCGTTCCCCTACCCCACGCTCCGGCTACGGCGCAGGCCGCCGACGATTTTCGACTACGCGTTCGAGGACTTCGAGGTCCTCGGCTACGAGCACCACCCGGCGATCCGGGCTCCAGTCGCAGTTTGACCATCTCCCTCGTCGCGGCCGTCGCCCGCAACGGCGTCATCGGCCGCGACGGCGGCCTTCCCTGGCGGATCCCGGAGGACGCGCGTCGGTTTCGCGAGGTGACGATGGGCCATCCCGTCGTGATGGGCCGCAAGACGTGGGACTCGCTACCCGACCGCTTCCGTCCGCTTCCCGGGCGGCGAAACGTCGTCGTCACGCGCAATCCCGGATGGAGCGCGCACGGCGCCGATCGCGCCGGCTCGCTCTCGGAGGCGCTGCAGCTCGTCGAGGACGCGCCAGAGGTCTTCGTGATCGGCGGCGCGGAGATCTACAACGAGGCGCTGCCGCTCGCACATCGGCTCCTGCTCACGGAAGTCGACGAAGACGTCGAGGGCGACGCGCGCTTCCCGGACTGGGACCGCGGCGCCTTCGAGGAGACCGCCCGCGACGCGCACGTCTCCGAGAGTGGAATGCCATTCGCGTTCGTCACGTACGAGCGGCGCGACAGAACGTCCGACCCGGACTAGCATCGGTCGGGTGCGGACGCCCGTCTGCGACGTCCTCGGGATCGAGGCGCCGGTGATGCAGAGCTCGATCGGCCGTGGCGTCAAACGCATGCGCCCGCGCCCGCCCGGGGGAAGGCATGGCGACCGCGGGCCTGACGAGCGGGCTTCCCGAGACTGCGTCTAGAAAGCGCCATCGCTCCTCGGGCGGATGGCGCTCTGGCACCACGCGCCGGAAAACGCAACGGCCCGTCTCGACAGCCGGCCGCCGAGCAGTCACGCTCACCACGTGGACCCAGCGATCCGAGCACTCCTCGAGTCGGCAGACGACCCGATACACGCGGAGGACGACCAGAAGGTCGAGTGGGAAGAGATGAACGAACGTGTGAGCGGCCTCCTACCCAAGCTCGAGCGCATCACGGGACAGACCTTCGACCTAGACGACGGAGTACAAGACGCGACGTACTGGGGCGAACTCGCCATCTGGCGATCGTCTGCGGACACTCCCGAGTGGGGCGAGGTGCTTGAAGCGGTTTTCGCCGTGCGGTTCTCCAACTTCGGGTGGCTGTTCACGGCCTGGGGCCGTCATCCGACCGAGCGCCTCCCGGAAGCACAAGTTGAAGAAGTCATACAGGCCGTCTCCTACGCCGGCTTCCAGCACATCCCGACCTCGGCGCTCGACGAGCCATATACGGGATCTCACCCGGCATTCGCCGGTGCCACGTGGTGGCACAGGTTCTTCGACTACGTGTAGACCGCAGCCGTCAGTAGATCCGCGGCCTCGCGCGAGCCGCTCGCCGTCGCGACGACCGGGCTGTGCGGACGAGCTGCGCTAACCCGCTAGCTCGAGCACGGCCTCGCGGAAGACCGCGGTGTGCCGGTCGACGTCCGCCTCCGTCGTCGCCGGCGACATGAGCGCCATGTTGTGGAAGGGCGTCAGCAGGATCCCGCGGTTCAGCGCGAAGAGGTGCAGGTAGCGCTCGAGCGGGAAGTTGCCGGCGGCGTGCGCCTCCGAGCCGTTCCGCGGGCGTTCCGGCCCGAACAGGTACTCCGCGCGACAGCCGAGCCGCGTCACGTGCCACGGCAGGCCTGCATCCGCGATCGCCGTCTCGACGCCGTCCGTCCAGCGCTCGGCGAGCGCGATCATCCGCGCGAACGCTGCCTCCGTCAGCACCTCGGCGAGCGTCGCGCGCATCGCCGCGAACGAGAGCGCATTCGCCGCCAGCGTCCCGCCGATGCCGCCGACGTCGACGTCCTCGAGCTCGATCGTCCCCGCAAGCCGGTCGGCCAGCTCCGCGGAGAAGCCGTACGCCGCCGCCGGGATCCCGCCCGCGATCGGCTTCCCGATCGTGACGATGTCCGGCTCGAGCCCGTGCTCCGCGGTGAACCCACCCGGGCCGCAGCAGATTGTGTGCGTCTCGTCGATCGCGAGCAGCGAGCCGTGCGCACGGGTCTGCTCGCGCAGTGCGTCGTGGAAGCCCGGATCCGCGTGGACGATCCCGACGTTCGTCAGCGCGGGCTCGGTGAGGACGAGCGCGACGTCGCCGTGCTGGAGCTCGCGCTCGAGGCCCTCGACGTCGTTGAACTCCACGACGCGCGTCGTCTCGGCGAGAGCGACCGGCGGGCCGAGGTTCCCGCTCCGCGCGACGACCGTGCCGTCGGCGAGCGTGGCGAAGGACTCGTCGACCGTTCCGTGGTAGCACCAGTTGAACACGAGCACCTTCGGCCGCCCGGTGACGTGGCGCGCGAGCCGGATCGAGAAGCGGTTCGCGTCGGTGGCGCTGAGCGCGAACTGCCACGAGGGCACACGGAACCGCCGCTCGAGCTCTGCGGAGACCCACAGGGCGTCCTCGCTCGGAAGCATGGACGTGATCCCGCGTGCCGCCTGCTCGGCGATCGCGCGCACCGTGGGCTCGGGCGCATGCCCGGTCATCGCGCCCGTGTCGCCGAGGCAGAAGTCGACGTACTCGATCCCGTCCACGTCCACGAAGTGCGCGCCCCTCGCCTCGCGTACGAACACCGGGAAGCCGCCTGGCCACTTCTGCATCCACGGCATCGGGACACCCTCGAACATGGTCTCCCGCGCCTGCTCCGCGAGCGCGCGCGAGCGCGGATGGGTCTCGGCGAACCGCGCCTCCTCGCGCGCGTGCAGCTCCGCGAGCTCGGGCACCTACGCGCGCCGGATGGCGAGCGACGCGTGCCTTCCAGGTCCCGCGCGGCGCCTGCACGTCGACGACGTCGCCGACGCCGGCGCCCATCAGCGCCTGGCCGAGCGGCGAATCGGGGGCGACGCCGCCCACCGCCGAGATCTCGACCTGCATCGCCTCGCCGTCCTCGTCCTCGACGTCGACGATCGAGCCGACGCCGACGTGCTCGACGCCTTCATGCTCGACGGTCACCGCGTTGTGCAGCCGGTCCTTCAGCAGCGCGATGCGACGCTCGAGCATCCCTTGCTCGTTCTTGGCCGCGTGATACTCGAAGTTCTCCGAGAGGTCGCCGAACTCGCGGGCGCGCTTGATCGCCTCGACGACCTCGGTGCGCTTCGGCCCTTCGAGCTCCGCGAGCTCGGCCTCGAGGGCCGCGCGCTGCTGCGGAGTCAGGTGCTCGGCGGTCGGTCCGCTCACGCGGGAAAGGCTAACCATGCAGCACGTTGCTCCGCGCTTTAGGGTCCCGCGCACGCAGGCTCCGTTCGAGCGGGAAAAGGAGGAGAGGGTGGCGACCGACCTGGAGCGCTTCGTCGAGGCCGACGGCCGCGCGGATCTCGTCAAGGAGGTTCGCCAGAGGATCGACGCCGAGGGCGTGACGTACGTCTACTACCAGTTCGTCTCCGTCACCGGGCGGATCATGGGCAAGGGCGTTCCGGCGCCGCATTGGGAGACGATCGCCCAGAAGGGCTTCCAGCTCGTCTACGGCTCCACGGCGAACCTCTTCACGGACCGCCACGGCGGCTACATCGGGTATGGGCCCGAGGCGTGGGAGCTCGTCGGCATTCCCGAACCGGAGACGTTCGAGGTGCTGCCCTGGGACTCCCGAGTCGCACGGGTCTGGTGCACGTGCTTTCGCAACCGCGAGGATCGCGACGGGCCCGGGTCGTTCCTGACCTCCGACTGTCGCGGCAACCTGAGCCGCATCCAGGCCGAGTTCGAGGAGCGCACCGGCATGCACCTGCGGGCGGGCATGGAGCCGGAGATGATGTGGCTCAAGCTGGGCGCCGACGGCTCGCCCTCGATCGAGGGCATGACGAAGCCCTACTGCTACCACATCGACCAGTTCTCCGAGCTCCAGCCGATCATCCACAAGGTGATCGACTACGGGCAGAAGCTCGGGCTCGACATGATCCAGGGCGACCACGAGGACGCGCCCGGGCAGATCGAGCTCAACTTCCTCTTCGACCGGGCGGAAAGGACTGCCGACAACCTGTCCACCTTCCGGCAGATCTGCAAGCAGGTCGGCCGCGAGGAGGGCGCCTTCCCGTGCTTCATGCCGAAGCCGTTCATGGGCGTCTCGGCGAACGGCTGCCACACGAACATCTCGCTCTGGCGCGGCGACGAGAACGTGTTCCTGCCGGACACCGACGACATGCACATGCCGAGCGAGATCGGCCTGCATGCGGTCGGCGGCATCCTCGACCACCTCCGCGCCCTCACCTGCGTCACGGCCTCCACGGTGAACTCGTACCGTCGCTTCTGGGAGACGGGGTTCTGGGCGCCCGTCTTCGCCGACTGGGGCTACCAGAACCGCACGACCGCTCTCCGGATCTCCTCCCCGACCGCTTCGAGTACCGCTCGGTCGACGCCGCCGTGAACCCGTACCTGGCGCTCGCCGGGCTGATCAAGGTGATGGATGACGGGATCAAGCGCAAGCTCGACCCGGGTCCGCCCGAGGAGGGCAACATCTACGAGGCGATCGAGGCCGGCAAGCAGGTGAAGCGCGTTCCGATGACTCTGGGCGAGGCCCTCGACGCGCTCGAGGCCGACGACGTCGTGAAGAGCGCGCTGCCGGACGAGATGTACCGTGTCTTCATGCACTACAAGCGGGACGAGTGGGAGCGATACTGCGCGACCGTCTCCGACTGGGACATGGCCGAGTACCTCGACGTGCTGCCCTAGAAACCGGCCATGTGCGGAATCGCGGGGATCATCTACCGGGACGGGTCGCAGCACCCGATCGGCGACGAGATGACGCGGATGCTGCAGTCGATGAAGCACCGCGGCCCTGACTCGACCGGCTACGCGCTCTACGGGACCGAGGGCAACGGCGCCGGCTCCCTCGTCATGCGCTACAAGCTCGCGGACGCGAACACGCCGCGCGACTTCGACTTCGAGGAGCGCCTGCGCCGGCATCGCACCGAGGTCGAGACGCGGCTCAAGGCGCTCGGCGCCGACATCGGCGAGGTCGAGGAGGAGACCCCGTACGCGTTCCGCGTCTCCTTCGAGTACGACGGCGACCTGAAGCTCCTCGCGGACTTCGTCGAGGACATTCCAGAGGCCGAGGTGCTCTCGCTCGGGCGCTCGCTCGAGATCATCAAGGACCTCGGCGACGCCGAGAGCGTGCACGACCAGTACGGGCTCTCGAGCTTCAACGGGACGCACGCGATCGGGCACGTGCGGATGGCGACCGAGTCCGAGGTGGACATCGCCGGCGCGCACCCGTACTGGGCGTACCCCTACTCCGACGTCGCGGTCGTCCACAACGGGCAGCTGACGAACTACTTCATGTGGCGCCGCCGCCTCGAGCGTGCCGGCCGCCGCTTCATGTCCGAGTGCGACTCGGAGATCATCGCCGTGTACCTCGCCCAGGAGATGTCGAACGGCGCCACGCTGAAGGAGGCGATGGACAAGTCGCTCGACGAGCTCGACGGCGTCTTCACGTACATCGCGGTGACGAAGGACGAGCTCGGTGTGGCGAAGGACGAGCTCGCCGCGAAACCGCTCGTCCTCTACGAGTCGGACGACCTCGTCGCGCTCGCGTCCGAGGAGATCGCGATCCGCGCGATCGTCGACCACGAGATCGACACGTACGATCCGTACGAGCGCGAGGTGCTCGTGTGGCAGCGGTAGGCGAACGTGCGATCACGTACGACGCGCGGGGCCTCGCGGAGCCGTTCGCAGACGTCCCGAAGATCTCGGAGATCGACGGCGAGAAGGCGCGCTTCGACGCGAAGGACCTGACGACGCGCAAGATCAACCTCGAGCTCCGCTGGCTGCTCTACGAGCAGGGCGTGAAGGAGGTCGAGATCGACAACCCTGGCTCCAAGCACTCGCTTGGGGTCGGGATCCTCACGCGCTGCCGGATCCGCTTCAACGGCAGCCTGGGCTACTTCGGGTGCGGGCTCATCGACGGGCCGGAGATCCACATCACCGGCCGCGTCGGCTGGTCGGCCTGCGAGAACATGATGTCGGGCGTCGTCATCGTGGAAGGGAACGCCGGCTCGTTGACGGCAGCGGCGCTCCGCGGCGGCGACGTCGTGGTGAAAGGACGGGTCGGCGCGCGCTCGGGCATCGACCAGAAGGGCGGCACGATCCTCGTGCTCGGCTCGGCCGGCTCGATGACCGGCTTCATGATGCAGCGCGGCCGGATCGTCATCTGCGGCGACGTCGGGCCCGGGCTGGGCGACTCGATGTACGACGGCACGATCTACGTCGCCGGCACGGTGAAGTCGCTCGGCATCGACTGCGTCCCCGGCGAGTGGACGGACGCCGACACGGAGTTCATCGAGCGGAAGTTCGGCATCTACAACCTGGGAGCGCCGCCGGAATTCCAGAAGTACGTGTGCGGAAAAGTGCTCTACAACTACGACAAGCTCGAGCCCTCCGAGAGAAAGCTGGTGCTCTGATGGTGAGCTGTAGGGGCGGGACCTGTCCCGCCCTTGGTCGTTCGGGCCGGACAGGTCCGGCCCCTACTGTCCGCGGCAATCCAAGGAGACAGTGATGGCCGACGAGTCCGCCCCCAGCGAGAAGAACGTCCTCGGCCGGAGCCGGATCTTCACGCCGGAGGTCATCAACGACATCCACGTGAAGGCGGAGCTCGGGCGCTACCGGATGCGCGGGTTCTCGGTCTTCAAGCCAATGCCGCACTGGGACGAGCTCGTCTTCCTGCCCGGCACGCTCACCCGCTTCGTCATCGAGGGCTACCGCGAGAAGTGCGAGACGAAGACGGTGCTCGGGGCACGCTTCGCAAAGAAGCCGCTGGAGCTCGACATCCCGATCTACATCACGGGCATGTCGTTCGGCGCGCTGTCCCTCGAGGCGAAGATGGCGCTCGCGAAGGGCGCGTCCATGGCCGGCACCGCGACCTGCTCGGGCGAGGGCGGGATGATCCCGCCGGAGCGCGACTTCTCGACGAAGTGGTACTACCAGGTGATCCAGAGCCGGTACGGGTTCAACCCGCACCACCTGATGCTCGCGGATGCCGTCGAGTTCTTCATCGGCCAGGGCTGCAAGGTCGGGCTCGGCGGACACCTCATGGGCCAGAAGGTCACGGAGCAGGTCGCCGAGATGCGCTCGCTCCCCGCGGGGATCGACCAGCGCTCGCCTGCGCGCCACCCGGACTGGCTCGGGCCGGACGACCTCTCGCTCAAGGTGCAGGAGATCCGCGAGGCGACCGACTACCAGGTGCCGATCCAGCTCAAGCTCGGCGCCGCGCGCGTCTATGACGACGTGCGTATGGCGGCCAAGTGCGGCCCGGACATCATCTACCTCGACGGCGCCGAGGGCGGCACGGGCGCCGGCCCGCACATCGCGACCGAGGAGACGGGCATTCCGCTCATGGCGGCGATCCCCGAGGCGCGGCGCGCGCTCGAGGACGTCGGCCTCGCGGACGAGATCGACCTCGTCGTCGCGGGCGGCATCCGCAACGGCGCCGACGTCGCGAAGTGCCTCGCGCTCGGCGCGACAGCCGTCGCGCTCGGCCATGCCTCGCTCATGGCGCTCAACTGCAACAAGGAGATCCCCGGCGTCACGGACTACGAGGGCACGGTCGGCGTGCCGGCGGGTCAGTGCTACCACTGCCACACCGGGCGCTGCCCCGTCGGAATCACGACGCAGGACCCGGAGCTTCGCAAGCGGCTCGTCGTCGAGGAGGCGGCGGAGCGCGTCTACAACTTCCTGACAACGCTGACGATGGAGCTGCAGATGCTCGCGCGCGCGTGCGGAAAGACGAACGTCCACTCGCTCGAGCCGGAGGACCTCGCCGCGCTCACCGTCGAGGCTTCCGCGATGGCGCGCGTTCCGCTGGCGGGCACGACCTACACGGTCGGCCAGACCGAGCACGAGATCCTCGCCGAGGTGAAGCGGCTGCTCGCGATCAAGGCCGAGGAGGAGCTCATCGCCGGCCAGTCCGGCGACGTCGCCGACCTGAGAGCGGTGGAAACGTGAGCCAGACCGCCGGCAGCGGCCACGACCTCGCGTACTCCGAGCCGGAGAAGATCAAGTCGATCGACGCGGAGTTCCTCTCGGGGCACCGCTTCCCGTACCAGGAGGACATCGCGCTCGTCGAGGACGTCGACCTGCTCGCGGCGACGCCGGGCGACGACATCAACTGGCTCGAGGACATCACGCTGCTCGAGGAGGACGGTGTCCCCGCGGTCTTCGACCGCTATTCGAACTCGTTCCTGAAGATCTACTTTCCGATCCCGGAGGGACGCGAGGACGAGATCGCGCGCAAGGTTCTCGTGACGCACCTCCAGTCGGGGAACTCCTACGGCATCCAGCTCAAGGAGATCCACACGAAGTTCCTCCAGCCCGAGCTCGGCCCGTGGGTCACGGGCTCGAAGACGGTCGGCGCCGACTGGAAGCCGCCCGTGCTCGAGGGCTGGGAGTCCCCCGCCGCGCACTGACGCTCTGGCGCGGCCGCAGGCGAGACGGCTCCACTTCAGCTCACTCCGGAAGCACCGAGTGGTCAGCGACGTGGTGCGCCGTCACGGCGCGGAGTGCGTGGCAGGCACGTCGTCGAGCAAGGCCGCGACGCGAGCCGTCGTCGCCTGCGTCTCGAGGCCGCGATGGAAGAGCGTCGTTCTACGGCGTAGGACGTCATCGGGAGTCCGCGCCCACTCGTGCACGGCGGCGTAGCGCACCTGGGCCCCGATGTCGGGGCCGTCCGGATGCACGCGCTCGAGCAACGCCGGATCGTGCGTCGCCGGCTCGAGCAACTCGGCCGCACGACTTCCGTAGAGGTGCAGCAGGTGCGCCCGGACATCCGGCTCGAGCCCTCTCGGCAGCGAGACAGCTGGCAGGCCGACGGCACCGGGAAGGGGCCATGGCCGGCGATCCACACGGTGCAATGCGAGCTCTGGGCGAAGCCTGTCCAACGTCTCGAGCGCGATGCGCCGATACGTCGTGAGCTTCCCGCCGGCGACGCTGAGCATCCCGCCGGGGCCGCGCGTGAACACCGTCTCGCGTCGGGCGTTGATGCTCTCCCCCTCACCGGCGGGCAACACCCGGACTCCTGCGTACGAAGCGCGCACCCGGTCCGGCGCCACCAGGTCGGCAGCGAGCGCAACGGACGCGTCGGCGAGGATGCGCTCCGCGTCGGCCGATCCCGGGACGACTTCGGCCGGATCGCCGTCGAACTCGTCGTCCGTCGTCCCGAGCAGCAGCATTCCCGACCACGGAACCGCGAACGTGACCCGTACGTCGGACTGTGCGATCGTCACCGCCGCTCCCCACTCCTCGCCCGCCGGGACGAGGACGTGCGCGCCCCTGCTGAGGCGGACCGACGTCCCCGCGCCCGGGTCCTCGAGCCTGCGCACGTGGTCGACCCAGGGCCCTGCCGCGTTCACGACCACGCGCGCCGCGACGCCGATCTCCTGTCCTTCCACGCGCACGTCGGCGCCGCAGACCCGTCCGTCGAGGAATCGGAGCCCCACGACCTCCGCGCCGTTCAGGACACACGCGCCGGAGTCGTTCGCGGCCCTGACGTTCTCGAGGCAGAGCCGCGCGTCGTTCGTCGTGGCGTCTGCGTACAGCCCGCACGAACGAAGCCCGTCCATGCGCAGCGGAGGCACGAGCTCGCGAGCCCGCTTCGGCGGCACGAGCCAGCTGAGCCTCGAGTGGGCGAGCGCCGAGTACACGACGATGCCGCTCTGGACGAATGCAGGCCGGTACGGACCCGTCTCGTAGAGCGGCAGGAGGAACTGGAGGCGACGCACGAGATGTGGTGCGACGACGGCCGTCAGCACCCGCCGCTCGTGATGCGCCTCCCGCACGAGGCGGACATCGCCGAGGCGCAGGTACCGGAGGCCGCCGTGGACGAGCTTCGAGGACGCGCTCGAGGTCGCGCCGCCGAAGTCGCCTGCGTCGACGAGGGCGACCGTGAGACCGGCTCGCGCAGCGTGTGCCGCGATCCCCGCGCCGATGATCCCAGCACCGATCACGAGCAGGTCGAACCTCCGCTCCCCCAGCTCCTCGATCGCCCGGCCACGCGCATGCAACGCAGTGCTCAACCCCGGGGATCGTGCCCCATTCCGCACCGCCTGGTTGGATTGGGCGCGGGATGCCCACCTCGGCACTCGTGCTCGCGCTCGGCGCGGCCTTCCTCCATGCGTTCTGGAACCTCATCCTCGCCCGCGCGCCCGACATCGAGGCGGCGACGGCGGTGGCGCTCGTCGCGGGGGTCGTCGCGTTCGCCCCGGTGGCCGCCCTCGCCTGGGACGCGGAGCGCCGGGTCGTGCCCTTCCTCGTGGTCACCTCCCTCCTCCAGCTCCTGTACTTCGTGCTACTCGCGGCCGCGTACGGGCGCGCCGAGCTCTCGTTCGTCTATCCGATCGCCCGCGGCTCCGCGCCCGTGCTCGTCCTGCTCGTGGGCGTCGTCGTCCTGGGCGACTCGGCCTCCGCGGCAGAGGTCGGCGGCGTACTCCTGGTCGCGGCGGGGGTGCTGCTCGTCCGCGGCATCGGCGGCCATGCGCGAGCAAGCGACCTCGCCCTGGCACTCGCCGTCGCCGGGTGCATCGCCGCGTACACGCTGATCGACAAGCGCGGCATCGAGTACGCGTCGCCGGTCGTCTACCAGGAGCTCTCGATGATCCTTCCCGCTGCGGGCTTCCTCGTGCTCACGCTCGCTCGCCGCGGCCGTCCTGCGGTGCGGAGCGCGATCGGGCTGCCGGCGATCGTCGCCGGGCTCTTCACGTTCGGCGCGTACATCCTCGTGCTCGCGGCCCTTTCCCGCGCCCCCGCGGCGCCGGTGGCCGCCGTCCGCGAGACGAGCGTCGTCATCGCGACGGCGCTCGCCGCGCCGATCCTTCGTGAGCGTGTCGGCGCCGTGCGCCTTGCGGGCGCGGTGCTCGTTGTCGTCGGCGTCGCGCTGCTCGCCTAGCTGTGATCGAGCCCGATCGCCGAGCCGGCGCCCTCGGGCCGTCGAAGCTCGGCGTGAGCGGCGGCGGCCGCGGCGACCCGTCTTGCGACGGGCTCGACCCACGCGCATGTGCGTCCCGCCTTGGTGTCGACGTGGAGCAACATGTGCTCCCCGGTAGCGAGCGTCTCGCCCGTCCGGCCGTTGCTCATGGTGTGGAAGAGGTGCAGGCGCTTCTCGTCCGCGCCGAGCACCTGCGTCGAGACCTGCAGCGGCTCGAGCCCCGCGACCTCGTGCAGGTGCCGGATGTGCGTCTCGACCGTGTACGCGCTGTGCCCGGCACCGAGGTAGCGCTCGTCCACGCCGATGTGGCGGAGAAAGGCGTCGGTCGCATCGGCAAAGACGTCGAGGTACCGGGCCTCGGTCATGTGGCCGTTGTAGTCCACCCACGACTGGTCGACCACGGCGTCGTGAAGCCGCAGCGGGAGGCCCGGGTCGGGTGACGCCTCTGCCTTCGCGGCGGCACCGAAGAGCCGGGCCTCGTGCTGTTCGAGCACGGCGCCCGCCGCGTACCGCTGAGAACGGAGCGCCTGGAGGAGGGCGACGAGATTGTCGTCGCGCACTCGCTCGAGCTCCCGCACCGAGAGACCCGCGGCCTGTTCGTCGGACTGGGCGGCGATCTTGGCCACGAGCTCGTCCGTCAGCTCCGGCACGTCGGTCAGCTTCGTCCAGGGCCACTCGAGCGCCGGGCCGAACTGCGCAAGGAAGTGGTCGATCCCGTCCTCGCCACCTGCGATCCGGTACGTCAGGAACGTGCCCATCTGCGCCCACCGGAGCCCGGCGCCGTAGCGGATCGAGTCGTCGACCTCCTCGACGGTCGCCACGTCATCGTGCACGAGCCAGAGCGCCTCGCGCCAGAGTGCCTCGAGCAGCCGGTCGGCGAGGAAGCCCTCGATCTCCTTCCGCACGAGCAGCGGCTTCATTCCGAGCGACGCGTAGAAGGACATCGCGCGAGCCACGGCGTCCGCCGAGGTTCGCTCGCCGGGCACGACCTCGACCAGCGGCAGGAGGTAGACGGGGTTGAACGGGTGCCCGACGAGGAAGCGGTCGGGGCGCACGAGGTCGGCCTGCAGCCGCGACGGCAGCAGGCCGGAGGTCGACGAGCACAGGAGCGCGGTCGTGGGCGCGTGGGTCTCGACCTCTGCCAGCAGCCGCCGCTTGAGCGCCTCGTCCTCCGGCGCGCTC
The DNA here is from genome assembly GCA_963793035.1 of uncultured Actinomycetes bacterium. Taxonomy (GTDB): domain Bacteria; phylum Actinomycetota; class Thermoleophilia; order Gaiellales; family Gaiellaceae; genus GMQP-bins7. The sequence continues at coordinate 74,201 of CAWBYI010000007.1, read as the reverse complement.
TCCTGGATCACTTCCGCTTCCCGAACCGCTTCCTCGAGCGTGGGTGCGAAGGTCACGCCCCCACGCGCCCGGGGGGCGAGCACGAGCCGCGCCCACGCGCGCTCGGCGTTCTCGAGCACCTCGCGCACTCGCCGCTCGGCCTCCGGGTGCGGGTCGTGCACGACCACGTCGACGCCGCTCTCGACGAGACGTCCCGCCCAGCCCCCGCCGATGACGCCGCCACCGATGAGCGCGACGCGCATCAGACCTGTGCGAGCCGCAGTCTGTCGCGAACCTCGGCCGGGCCGAGGACGCGTGCGTTCATCGACTCGAGAATTCCCACCGCCCGCCCCACGAGCGCCCCGTTCGTCGCCTTGACGCCGCGCTCGAGCCAGATGTTGTCCTCGAGCCCCACGCGCACGTTGCCGCCGGCGATCGCCGCGAGTGCGACGTACGGGAGCTGCATGCGGCCGATGGCGAAGGCCGAGAAGACGCATCCCGGCGGAAGCTGATTCACGAGCGCCAGGAACGTGCCCGGGTCGTCGGGGGCGCCGTACGGGATGCCCATGCAGAGCTGGAGCATCACCGGCTCCTCGATCAGGCCCTCGGCGACGAGTTGCTTGGCGAAGACGAGGTTCCCGGTGTCGAAGATCTCGATCTCCGGGCGTACGCCGAGCTCCCTGATCTGGTGTGCCATCTCACGCAGCATCGACGGCGTGTTCGTCATGACGTAGTCGCCCTCGGCGAAGTTCATCGTCCCGCAGTCGAGGGTGCAGATCTCGGGGCGGAGCTCCGCGACGTGCGCCAGGCGCTCGGTGGCTCCGGCCATGTCCGTGCCCTCGGGGTTGGGCGGGAGCGGGGACTCGACACCGCCGAGCACGAGGTCGCCGCCCATCCCCGCGCTGAGGTTCAGGACGACGTCGACGTCGGAGGCGCGGATGCGCTCGACGACCTCGCGGAAGAGCTCAAGGTCGCGCGACGGCCCACCGGTCTCCGGGTTCCGAACGTGGATATGGACGATCGCCGCGCCCGACCTGCGCGGACTCGAGGGCCGAGTCGGCGATCTGCGCCGGCGTCACCGGCACGAGCGCCGAGCGGTCGGTCGTGGCCCCGACCCCCGTCACCGCGCAGGTAATGAAGACCTCGGTGTTCACGCGGTGCTCACAGTGTCGAAGACGATGACGTTCCGCAGCGCCGAGCCGCCTCCCGCCGCGGCGATCGCCTCGTTGATCCGCTCGAGCGGATACCGCCCGGAGATGAGCTCGTCGAGCTTCAGGCGGCCCTGCTCGTAGAGCTCGACGATTCGGGGAACGGCGTCGGCGAGCCGGGCGGAGCCCATCTTGCTTCCGAGGATGCGGAGATCGTCGTGTGCCAGGTCGACGGCGACGACGCCGATCTTCTCGCCTGCAGGCGGCATGCCGACGACGACGAGCGTGCCGCCCCGCCGGAGCCAGGAGAGGCCCTGCTCGATCGCATCCGTGCGGCCGACGGTGACGAGCACGTAGTCGGCGCCTCGGCCGTCCGTCACGGCTCGGATCTCCGCGCCCGGATCGCCCTTCTCCGGATCCACGGCACGTGTCGCGCCGAAGCGCACTGCGGCGTCTCGCTTGGCCACCGACACGTCGACGCCGACGATCTCGCCCGCTCCTGCGACGACCGCGCCCTGGATCGCGCTCAGCCCGACCCCGCCCGTCCCGACCACCACCACGCTCGCGCCCTCCTCGACCCCGGCTCGCTCCGTGACCGCACCGAGTCCGGTCAGCACCCCGCAGCCGAGAAGCGATGCGACGTCGAAGGCAAGCGTGGACGGGATGGCCGCGAGCTGCGACTCGTGGACGACGACCTCCTCGGCGAAGGCGGCGGTGCGCATGGCCTGGTGCACGAGCGCCCCGTCCGGCATGCGCAGCCGGCCGCCACGATCGATCGGGAGCTCCGCCTCACAGAGGTGCGACTCGCCGCGCAGACAGAAGAAGCAGCGGCCGCACGAGCGGAGCAGGCTGACCACGACGCGGTCGCCCGGGCGCCTTCGAGTCACGCCGGGCCCGACCTCTTCGACGACGCCCGCCGCCTCGTGACCGGGGACCGCGGGAAGGTCCCCGCCCCAGGCACCTTCCGCGAAGTGGATGTCGCTGTGGCAGATCGCGCACGCCGCCACTCTCACCCGCACCTCCCCCGCCTCGGGCGGGTCGAGCCGAAGCTCCTCGATCTCGAGCGGAGCGCCGAAGGCCCGACAGACCGCCGCCTTCACGGCGCCTCGAGCGGCGGGTAGCGCGACTGCCGGTCGCGGGCCGCGACGTCCATGATGCCCCGCGTGTACTGCTCGGACGCGGCGCGGGCCGGCTGGTAGTCCCAGGGATGCTGGGCGCCGAGCTGGAGCGCCCGGAAGACCGCGAGCCGGGCCTGTTGGCTCTCGCGGACGTCGTGCTCGACGGCCTCGAGGTCCCAGCGCCGCGAAACCTCCTCGCGGAGCTCGCCGAGAACCTGCGCATGCCCGGAGTCGTTCGCGAGGTTGACGAGCTCGAGAGGATCCGCCTCCAGGTCGAAGAGCTGATCCGGGTCGCTCGGCGTCGAGATCAGCTTCCAGCGCCCGCGCCGGACCATGACCATCGGGGCGAGGGCGCTCTCCCCGAGGTACTCGCCGACGACGACGGCATCCGCACCTTCGGCTGCACCCTCGAGAAGCGGCACCAGGCTCCGGCCGTCGACCGGCTGCGCGAGCTCCTCGGAGAGCCCCGGTCGTGCGAGGTCCGCGATCGTGGGCGCGAGATCGACGAGCGTCACCGGCTGGCTCACGCGGCGCGGGGCGAAGCGGCCGGGCGCATGGACGACCAGCGGGACACGGGACGCGTGCTCGCGGAAGGACATCTTGAAGAACAGCCCGTGCTCGCCGAGGAAGTCGCCGTGATCGGCGGTGAACATCACGACCGTGTTCTCCGCCAGGCCGCAGGCAGCGAGCGCGGTCAGGATCTCGCCGATTCTCTCGTCGACGTACGAGAGGCTGGCGTAGTAGCCGTGGCGGGCGCGGCGAACGTCGTCCTCCGTGATCCCGGCCTCTCCGAACGCACAGTCCTCCCATAGCCGGCGGCTGTGCGGATCGAGCTGCTCCGGTGGAAGCGCGGGGGCGGCCGGCGGGTCGATCTGGTCGTCCGAGAACAGGTCCCAGTAACGTCGCCGCGCGACGTACGGGTCATGCGGGTGCGTGAACGAGACGCAGAGCGCGAGCGGCTCGCCCTCCCCGTACCGCGCGTGGTGGTACAGGCGCCGGACCGCGTGGAAGGCGACCTCGTCGTCGTACTCGAGCGCGTTCGTCATGTCCGCGACGCCGGACTCCTTGACCGACTCCGCGTCGTGGTACCACCGGGAGACTCGCTCGCCAGGCCGGCTCCAGTCCGGTGTCCAGCCGAAGTCGCCCGGGTACACGTCGGTCGTGAGCCGCTCCTCGAAGCCGTGGAGCTGGTCGGGCCCGACGAAGTGCATCTTCCCGCTCAGGCACGTTCGGTAGCCCTCGAGCCGGAGGTAGTGCGCGAATGTCGGGAGCGACGACGCAAGCTCGGCCGAGTTGTCGTAGACGCCCGTGCGCGTCGGGAGCTGTCCGGTCATGAAGGACGCGCGAGCCGGCGCGCAGAGTGGGCTCGGCGTGTACGCGTTCTCGAACACGACGCCTTCTTCCGCGAGGCGGTCGATCGCCGGCGTCCTCGTGACGCCGTGGCCGTAGGCCCGCAGGAAGAGCGCGCTCAGCTGGTCGACCATCACGACCAGGATGTGCGGGCGGTCGCCCATGGAGCGGGCTGACGCTATCACCGTCCCACCGGGGCGTTGACCGCGTCCTCGGGCCGACGACCCTCGAGCACGTCCCGGATCGAGGCCGCCGCACGCCGGACGACGGTCTCCTCCGCCTGCTCGCTGTACCACCCCGCGTGCGGAGTGACGACGAGCCGAGGCGCTTCGGGCGCCGGCGCATCTGCGGTCGGGGGCTCGACCTCGAGCACGTCGAGCGCGGCGCCGCCCAGCCGGCCGCTCCGAAGCGCCTCGACCAGAGCCGCCGCGTCGACGAGGCCTCCGCGCGAGACGTTGACGACGTACGCGCCATCCGGGAGCAGGTCGATCTCGCGCGAGCCGATGAGCCCGCGCGTCTGCGGCGTCAGCGGAGCGTGCACCGAGATCGCCGTGCAGTGACGAAGCAGGTCGTCGAGGCCGGCCGGACGGGCTCCCGCCGCGGCGATCTCGTCTTCGGCGACGAGCGGGTCGTGCGCCCAGACCTCGATCCCGAGCCCCTGTGCCCGGACGGCGAGAGCCCGGCCGATACGCCCGAAGCCGACGATGCCGAGCCTCAGGCCCGAGATCCGCTGCAGCGGTCCCGCCGCCTCGTGCCTCCAGTCGCCGGCGCGTACGGCGCGGTCGAGCTCGACCACCCCGCGGGCGAGCGCGACGAGGAGCGAGAGTGCGTGGTCCGCCATCTCCTCGACGCAGTAGTCGGGGACGTTGCTGACCCAGACGCCCCTCGCCGTCGCGGCGTCGACGTCGAGGTGGTCGACCCCGACGCTCGGTGCGGCGACGACACGAAGCGACGGTAGGCGCTCGAGGTCGGCCGCGGTGACGGGCTCCCAGGAGCAGAGCGCGACGACGTCATCCCCCTCCCACGGCGAGCCCGAGAGCTCGACGACGACGTCGAGCCCGTCGAGCTCCTCGCGAAGCCGGTCGACGGCCACCGTCGGGTCGCAGAGGACGCGTGCCACGGTCAACCCCGGAGCGCTGCGCAGGCGTCGGCGAGCTCGGCGTTCAGCCGATCCATGAGAGGCCGGGGACCGACGGTGATGCGTGCGTAGCCGGGCAGGCCGTACTCGCTGCCGGGACGGATGAGGAGGCCGCGCTCGGCCAGCCGCCCGGCGAGCGCAACGTCGTCGACGTCGAGACGGGCCAGCACGAAGTTCGTGACCGAAGGCAGCGGCTCGAGCCCGGCGGCCCGGAGCCCAGCGGAGAGCACGACGCGCGCTTCCGCGACCTGGCGGCGGCGCGCCTCGACGGCGTCCGTCGCACGCAGGCACGCGCAGCCGGCCGCGAGCGCCGCGCAGTTGACATTGAACGGCTCGTCGATGAGGTCGAAGTAGGGCACGAGCGGCTCCTCCACGATCGCGTAGCCCAGCCGCAGCCCCGCGAGGCCGAAGAGCTTCGAGAAGCTGCGCAGAACGATCACGCGCCGCCCGTCCGCGACGTCGAGCTCGCGCCCGGCGCGCTGCTCCGGCGGCACGAAGTCGACGTACGCCTCGTCCACGACCGCGACGCAGCCGTCCGGAAGCTCGTCGAGGAACGCGCGCCATTCGTCTCGCACGAGCGCTGCGCCGGTCGGGTTGTTCGGGTCGCAGATCCAGACGATCCGTGCGTCCACGCGCCGCGCCGTCTCGGCAAGCGCTGCGAGGTCGAGCTCGAGCCCACGCATCGGCACGCGGTGGACGATCGCGCCGCGGATCGCCGAGATCTGCGCGAAGAGGCCGTACGTGAGCTCCGGCACCACGACGTGCCGGCCCGGGCCGAGCAGGGCGCTCGCGACGGAGCCGATGAGCGCGAGGCTGCCGTGCCCGGGGACGATCCTCGTCGGGCTCGTCCCCGCGTAGGCCGCGGCCGCCTCCCGGAAGTCGAGGTACGGCTGCTCCGAGTACATCCAGAGGTTGTCGAGCTCGGCATGCACGGCCTCGATCACGCCCGGGAGCGGCCCGAAGAGGTTCTCGTTCCAGCTCAGCTTCACGACGTCGTCGAGGCCGTGGAGCGCTTTCAGCTCGGCGATGGTCTGACCCAGCGGGAACTGCTCGAGCTCGCCGAGCGGCGGTTGGACGAGGGTGCTCCAGTCCGTCACGCGCGCGAGCACTCTACGGCGCGACCGCTCAACGGGCGGGCTCGCGCGCAAGGCCGGCGATCTCCTCGGCGATGAGCTCGATGCTCATGCGCAGATGCTCGGCCACGAGGTCGGGCGCCCGCGGATCCCGCCGCACGAGCGCGTCGAAGACGACCTCGTGGTCGGCGACGTACGACTGCCACGGGTACTGCGGATGGTTGCGGAGGAGCATGCGGGCTTCCGCGGCGAGCGTCTCGTAGGCGCGGACCAGCCGCGGGCTCCCGGGAAGGCGAACGAGCTCCCGATGGAAACGGATGTCCGCGGCGATGACGCGCTCCGTCGGCCGTTCCTCTCCGACCGCCGCCTCTCGCAGCTCCTCCATCGCCTCCTCGAGCGGGCAGGAGGTCCACCTCACCCTCCTGCTCGATGAGCCATCGCGCAGCCCAGACCTCGATCGCCTCACGAGCGACGTAGACGTCGAGCCGGTCGACGAGCGAGAGCGCGGCGACGAACGCTCCACGGTGGAGCTTCGACTCCACGAGCCCCTCCTGGACGAGGTGCCGGATCGCCTCGCGGATGGTGCTGCGGCTCGTCCCGAGCATGTTCGCGAGCCGGACCTCGCCGAGCCGGGCACCCTCGGGGATCTCGCCCTCGATGATCGCGCGGCGCAGCGCTGCGTGGACCTGCTCGGTCGTGGAGGTGCGCTCGACGGTCGGTAGGTGCCAGCTGTCGCTCATCAGAAATGTCCGATTGACTGACAACCCTACATCTGGGAGACTCGCGGCAAATGGGAGGTGGCGTCACGGTCCCGACGCCCACGGGACCGCGGGTTGTTTTTCGTTCCGCGCTGGAGTTGAATCGCTCCGTTCCCCTGAACGGGGCTCCGAGCAGAGGAGGGCGCGCATGAGATCTGCCGACGAGGCGCTCAGTCGCGAAATTGAGCGCGGCATGACCCGTCAAGACCTTCTCCGCCGGGCCGCGGCGCTGGGCATCGTCGTGACCGGTGGAGCGTTCGGCCCGCTCACCGAGGCAGCGTTCGCAGCGACCGAGATCAGGCGGGGAGGCACGTTCCGGATCGCCGTCTCCGGCGGCTCGACCGACTTCATCGACGGCCAGCACATCGTGGCCAAGTCGGACATCGCGCGGCTCATGACCGGCTGGGACGGCCTCGCGTACTTCGATGAGAACTACAAGATCAAGCTCAGCCTGGCCGAGGAGCTCAGGGCGGAGAAGGCCAACCAGTACCTCATCCGGGTGCGCGACGGGATCGAGTTCCACAACGGGAAGACCCTCACGATCGACGACGTCATCTACTCGATCCGGCGCACGAAGAACCCGAAGCTCAAGCTGTTTGGCAACGCGGCGTTCGGCGCCATCGACCTCAAGCGGATCAAGAAGCTCGACAAGCGCACGTGCCGCCTCTTCCTGTCCCGGGCCGACATCACGCTCCTGGAGGCGTTCGCGCAGTACTTCCAGGGCGTCGTGCCCGTCGGCTACCAGCCGAACGCGGTCGGCAAGGGCCCGCTGCAGTACGTCGGGACCGGCCCATACAAGGTGCAGAGCTTCACGCCGGGCCGCGAGAGCGTGCACGTGAAGAACACGAACTACTGGCGGAACGGGCAGCCGTACTTCGACCAGGTCCGGATCATCAACTTCCCGGACGACGCGGCGAAGGTCAACGCGCTCCTCTCCGGGCAGATCGACGCCATGACCGACGTCCCGTTCGCCCAGGTGCCGGTCGTCCGGCGCCGCAACAACCTGCGCATCTACACGGCGCAGACCGGAGCGTGGACGCCGCTCTGCATGCGGGTCGACACCGCCCCGTACAACGACGTCCGCGTGCGGCGGGCGCTGCGCCTGCTCGTCAACCGCCCGCAGGTCGTGCAGCAGGGCCTCTCGGGCTTCGGCCGCGTCGGCAACGACATCTACTCCCCGTTCGACCCGGCGTACGCGGGCGACGACTTCCCACAGCGGAGATACGACCCCGACCAGGCGAGGTCGCTCCTCCGGCGGGCCGGTCAGGACAGCCTGTCGATCGAGCTCATCACGAGCCCGGCCGACACGGGCATGGTCGAGGGCGCCACGATCTTCGCCCAGAACGCGAAGGCGGGCGGCGTCAACGTCACCGTCAAGAACGTGGACGGCGGGACCATCTACGGCGACCAGTACCTGCAGTGGCCGTTCTCCGCGGATTACTGGGGCACGCGCAACTACCTGCAGCAGGTCGCGGCCGGCGTGCTCAAGACCGCCCCGTTCAACGAGACGCACTGGGACAAGTACGCGGGCTACCGCCGGTTCGAGTCCCTCTACCGGCAGGCGCTCGCAACGGTCAACCCGAAGAAGCGCGGCGAGATCATCCGGGAGATGCAGCGGATGGAGTACAACGACGGCGGCCTCATCATCTGGGGCTTCAAGAACCTGACGGACGCGTACTCGAGGAAGGTCGGCGGCTTCAAGATCGACCGCGGAACCCTCAACCTGAACAAGTACGGCAACGGCTATCGCACGATCTACTTCGTCTGAGCGCACGCGTGTGCCGGGCTTCGGCCCGGCACACGTCCGCTCCTCGTGCCCGTGCACGGCATAACCGGCTTCGTCGTCCGACGGCTTCTCCTGGGCCTCGTGACGCTGTGGATCACGTCCGTGGTGATCTTCACCGCGACCCAGGCGCTGCCGGGCGACGCGGCACGCTCCATCCTCGGCCGCAGCGCCACGCCGGAGTCGCTCGCGGAGCTCCAGCACCAGCTCGGGCTGGACAAGTCGGTGTTCGAGCAGTACTGGGACTGGATCTCGGGGATCTTCACGGGCGACCTCGGGACCTCTCTGGCGAACAGCCTTCCCGTCAGCGACGTCCTGGGCGAGCGGCTCGTGTACTCGCTCTTCCTCATGCTCATCGCGGGCGCCATCAGCGTGCCACTCGGCATCTTCATCGGCGCCGTGAGCGCTCGGCGCCGCGACAGCAAGTTCGACCAGGTCACCTCGGTGGCGACGCTCGGGCTCGCGGCGCTCCCGGAGTTCGTGGTCGGCATCACCCTCGCCGTGATCTTCTCGACCACCGTCTTCCACATCCTCCCGAGCGTGATCGTCACGGAGCCCGGCGTAGGCCCGTGGCACTACCCGAAGGAGCTGATCCTTCCGGTGATCACGCTCGTCATCGCCGTCGTCCCCTACACGGCTCGGATCATGCGGGCGTCCACGGTCGAGATCCTCGAGAGCGACTTCGTCGAGATGGCGAGGCTCAAGGGGCTCCCCGAACGCCGTGTGCTGTGGCGCCACGCCGTGCCGAACGCGCTCGCGCCGACCTTCCAGATCACCGCCCTCAACCTCGCGTACCTCGCCGGCGGCATCGTCGTCGTCGAGGCGGTCTTCAACTACCCCGGGATCGGGCTTCTGCTGGTCGAGTCCGTCCGCGCGCGCGACATGCCCACCGTGCAGGCGATCGCGCTCCTGATCGCCGCGCTGTACGTCGTCCTCAACCTGCTCGCGGACCTCGCCACGATCCTCGTCAGCCCGCGGCTGCGGACGTCGCTGCAATGAGCATCGGGCCGGGCGACATGCCCATGAGCGACGTCGCGGCAGTCGAGGCGGTCGGCGTCGAGCTGGCGGACACCCAGCGCAGCCCCGGGCGGGTGCTCTTGTCGACCGCATGGGCCCAGCACCGGACGAAGATCGGCATCGGCATCACGCTGCTTCTCGTCGGCATGGCGGTTTTCGGGCGACTCATCGCCCCGTACCCGCCGGATCAGGGCGTCGAGGGGCAGCTTCCCTTCGCGCCGCCCTCCAGCGATGCGCTGCTCGGGACGGACACGCTCGGCCGCGACGTCTTGAGCCGCTTCCTCGCGGGCGGCCTCTCCGTGCTCGTGCTGTCGGGGGTCTCCACCGCGCTCGGCATGGTGCTCGGCGTCTCCGTCGGCCTCGTCGCCGCGTACTCGCACGGCAAGCTCGACGACCTGCTGATGCGGAGCATGGACGTCCTGCTCTCGCTGCCGCAGATCGTGTTCGCCCTCGTACTCGCGGCGACGGTCGGGCCGGCGCTCTGGCTGCTCATCCTCGCCGTCGGCCTGACGACGATGCCGCGCGCCGCCCGCGTGACGCGCGGAGCGGCTGCAGAGGTCGTGGAGCGCGACTTCGTACGTGCGGCGGAGGCGATCGGGCTGCCCCGCAGGCGGATCCTCTTCTCCGAGGTGCTGCCGAACATCTCGAGCCCGCTGATCGTCGAGACGACGCTCCGCATGACCTTCAACGTCGCCGTCGTGGCCGGGCTCAGCTTCCTCGGCTTCGGGCTCCAGCCGCCGGCCGCCGACTGGGGGCTGATGATCAACGAGAACAAGAACGGCCTCACGCTGCAGCCCTGGCCGGTACTCCTGCCGGTGACCGCGATCGCGCTCCTCACCATTGGCACGAGCTTGATCGGAGATGGGCTCTCACGCGCCGCGATCGGCATCGAGCGCGGCCGGACGGGCGGCGAATGAGCGCGGACGCTCCAGCCCTCGAGGTCGTCGACCTCCGGGTCGAGCTCGACTACGGCGGCCGGGAGGACATCGTCGACGGAGTCGAGTTCCGCGTTTCCGCGGGTGAGGTGCTGAGCCTCGTGGGCGAGTCCGGGTCCGGGAAGACCACCATCGGGCTCGCGGTGCTCGGGCACACGCGCAGGGGCGCGTGCATCACCCGCGGGGAGGTGCGCATCGAAGGTCGCGACATCCTCACGCTGCCGCCTCTCGAATGCCAGGCATTGCGGGGCCGGCTCGTCACCTACGTCCCGCAGGATCCGGCAGCCGCGCTCAACCCCGCGCTCCGAATCGGCACGCAGCTCGAGGAGACCCTCTCCTTCCACGGCTTCGGAACATCGGATGCCGAGCGACGGGAGCGGATCGTCGAGACGCTCGCCGAGGTGCTGCTGCCGAGCGACGAGGCGTTCCTCAAGCGCTATCCGCACCAGCTCTCGGGGGGCCAGCAGCAGCGCGTCGCGCTCGCGATGGCGTTCGCGAACCGCCCCCGCGTCATCGTGCTCGACGAGCCGACGACCGGCCTCGACGTGACGACGCAGGCACACGTGCTCGAGACGGTCCGTGCGCTGTGCGCCGCGCACGGTGTGGCGGCCGTCTACGTGAGCCACGACCTGGCGGTGGTGGCGACGCTCGCGACCCGCGTGGCCGTCATGTACGGCGGCCGCCTGGTCGAGCTCGGGCCGACGGGAACGCTCTTCAGGCACGCCGCGCATCCGTACACGCGCCGGCTGGTCGAGGCGATCCCGGAGCTGTCCGGGCAACACGCGCTCGTGGGCATCCCGGGGACCGCGCCGAGACCCGGCCATCGGCCGACCGGCTGCTTCTTCGCGCCGCGCTGCGTGTACGCGGTCGACCGGTGCCGGACGGAGTTCCCGCCCGTCGAGCAGGTCGCTAACGGCCACGAGGTGCGCTGCTTCGAGCGCGCGAGCGTGCTCGCCGACTCGCTGGCTGCGCGACCGAGTGCGGTGCCGCTCCCGGAAGTGGACGCCGAGAGCTCGCTCGTCACGGTGCAGGCGGTCGACGCAGCGCACGGCCCACGACAGGTGCTCTTCGATGTCGCCCTCCGGGTCCGCCCGCACGAGTGCGTCGCGCTGGTGGGCGAGTCCGGCTCGGGCAAGACGACCCTCGCGCGCTGCATCGCGGGCCTGCACGGCTCCTACGACGGCGAGATCTCCTTCCGCGGACGAACGTTGCAGCCCGGCGCGCGGCTGCGCGACCGCGAGACACGGCGCGAGATCCAGTACGTCTTCCAGAGCCCGTACAGCTCGCTCAACCCCCGGAAGTCGATCGGGCAGATCATTGCCCAGCCGCTGCGCCTCTTCTTCGACCTCAGCGGCCGCGAGGCACGCGCTCGCACCGCGGAGGTGCTCGAAACGGTCCAGCTCAGCCGGTCCGTCGTCGAGCGCTTCCCCCATCACCTGTCGGGAGGCGAGCGCCAGCGCGTCGCGATCGCACGAGCGCTCGTCGCCAATCCTCAGCTCCTCATCTGCGACGAGGTCACGTCGGCGCTCGACGTCTCGGTGCAGGCCGCGATCGTCGATCTGCTTGCCCAGCTGCAGCGCGACCTCGGACTCGGCCTGCTCTTCGTCACGCACAACCTCGCGCTCATCCGGACGATCGCGCAGGAGGTGGTCGTCATGAGCGAGGGGCGCATCGTCGAGCGCGGCCTCGTGGAAGACGTCCTCGACCGTCCACAGGCCAGGTACACGCAAAAGCTGCTCTCCGACACGCCGAGCCTCGAAGCCGCGGTCGCCGCTTCCGCCTAGAGCACGCGGAAGACCCAGACGCGCACGAGCACCTCCGGCTCGCCGAGCGGCAGCGCCTGGAACTCCTCCCCGCGCTCGACGAGCTCCCAGCGCCGCGCCTTCTCGAGCTCGGCGATCTTTTCGTCGTAGCCAGGCGGCATCTGGTCCGAGCGCAGCGTGAAGATCAGATGGCCGCCCGGACGGGTGATCCGGACGAGCTCGTCGAGGGACGTCGCGGGCGCATGGCCCGTCGTCAGCACTCCCGCGGAGACGACTGCGTCGTACGTCCCATCGCCGTACTCGAGGGCATCGCCCAGCCGGCCCGTCCGCAGGTCGTCGTAGACGTTTTTGCGCGCGGCCTCCGCCAGCATCCCCGGCGAGAGGTCGAACGCGTCGAGCCGCGTGAATCCCTCCTTCGCGAGCGCGACGCCGAGCAGGCCCGTGCCGGCGCCCGCGTCGAGGACGCGGGCGTCGGGCTGGAGGAGACGGCGCACAACCTCGGACAGGGCCGCCGGCGAGCGGTAGCCCATCCCGTCGAGGAGCTCGGCGTCATACGCTGACGCGATCCGGTCGTACTCGCCGCGCAGCTCGTCGAGGTCGTGCGCGCCGTACAGACGATCGAGGTCGACGGCGGCGCGTTCGCGGCCCGTCCGCAGGAGCCAGAGCCCGAAGAGCGCGCACCAGACGACCATCAGCGCGTAGGCGGCTCTGGCGCCGAACGCGTCCGCCACGCCGCCGGCGAGGAGGGGGCCGATCGTCGATGCGACCGCCCAGCCGAGCATGACGAGGCCCATCACGGAGCCCCGCCCGAGCGCGGACCTGTGTGCTCCGGCGGCCGCGAGCGGGTAGATGATCGTGTCCATCGTCGACCAGGGAGGCGCCCGCAGCAACACGAACGCAACTGCCGCCGGCGTCGAGCCGCTCACCAGGACGAGGACGATGGAGAGCCCGGTGAGCAACGCGGCGACACCGCCGACCTTCAACGTCGCGGCGCGGTCGCCGAGCCGCGCGACGATCGCGCTCACGACCGTGTAGATCGCCGAGGCGGCCGAGAAGAGCAGGCCGATCTCGCCGGCCGAGACGCCGTTCTCCTTGAGCTGTAGCGGGACGAGCAGGTTCACGCCGCCCCCGACGAGCCCGATGAGGACGATGATGGCAATGCCCGCGAGCACGAGCGTGTCTCGGCGCGCGAGGCTGAGAAGCTCGCGCAGGTGCTGTCTCGGAGGGCTCGGCGCGGCGAAGGGCGCGGCCACCACGAGCGCGACCGTCACGGCGGCTGCGCCGACCGCGGCGACGAGAAACGGCGTGCCGGTGTCATAGCGGTCGGCAAGGACGCCCGCGAGCACCGGGCCGAGCGTGAAGCCGATGCCCGCCACGGTCGTGGCCGCCCCGAGAGCTCCCGTGCGACGCTCGGCGGCGAGCGAGTCGGAGAGCCACGCCGTTCCGGCTCCCCATACCGCGCCGAAGGCGACGCCGAACGCCGCTCGTGCGAGCAGGAGCGTCCAGAACTCCGCGGCGAGCCCTTGCGCCAGCGTGGCGAGCGTGAAGAGGACCGCGGACGCGATCGTCACCCGGCGAGAGCCGAGGCGGTCCGCGAGCACCCCGAGTGGGAAGGCGACGACGAGCGCTGCGAGGCTCGCTGCCGCGAGGATCATGCCCGTCTCGACCCCGTTGAGGCCGAACTCGTCGGCAAACGTCGGAGCGAGCGGGACCATCGCGATCCAGACGAGCGTCTCGAGCATGATCAGCGCGTAGATCGGGAGAACCGAGCGGCGCATGCGCCGGAGTCTGTCCCACCGCCGTCGACGCGGTCGAGCCTCAGCCGAGCGAGATGACGACCGTCTTCTGCTCGGTAAAGACGTCGAGTGGGTGGCGCCCACCGACCCGGCCGACGCCCGAGCGGGAGCCCGACCGGCCGCCGAACGGCAGGTGGCTCTCCCAGTAGTTCGTCGACTCGTTGACGTTCACCCAGCCGGCGCGCACGCCCTCGGCGAAGCGAAGACCGCGGGCGAGGTCGCTCGTCCAGACCGCGGCCAGGAGCCCGTACGGTGAGGCGTTCGCGATCGCGAGCGCCTCTTCGTCCGAGCGGATCCGGGTCACCGGCACGACCGGGCCGAACGTCTCCTCGCGCGCGATGGCCATGTCCTCGGACACCTCGGCGATGACGGTCGGCCGGTAGTAGAGCCGCGTCGGGTGCCCGTTCGCCCGCCCGCCTTCGACGACGAGCTCGGCTCCGCGCTCGAGGGCCTCGTCGACGTGCCGGTCGACCTTCTCGGCAGTCGGCTCGTTGTTCAGCGGTCCCATCGTCGTCGCCTCGTCGAACGGGTCGCCGAGTCGGATCTCACGGGCGATCGCGGCGGCGAGCGCGTCGAGGAACGCGTCGTGCACGCGCTCGTGCACGAGGAAGCGCTCGCCCGCCGTGCAGCTCTGGCCGGCACAGAGGAATGCCGCCGGAAGCGCGGCCTCGGCCGCGCGCGGGACGTCCGCGTCCTCGAGCACGACGAACGGGCCGTTCCCTCCCATCTCGAGGAGAAGCGCCTTACCGGCCGCGCGCTCGGCGACGCGGTGGCCCGTCTCGATCGAGCCGATGAACGCGACTGCATGCGTGCCCGGGCTCGAGGCGACCTCGTCGCCGACGACGTGCCCCGGGCCGGTCACGAGGTTGAGCACGCCCGCCGGGACCCCTGCGTCCGCGACGCACGCGGCAAGGGCGATCGCGCAGACGGACGTGGACGGCGCGGCGGCCCAGACGACGGCGTTGCCGGCCGCGAGCGCCGGGGCGATCACCTCCGCCGGCATCGTGTACGGCCAGTTCCACGGCGTGATGACGCCGACGACTCCGCGCGGCGCCCGGTAGACGAGAACCCGCTTCGAGGCGTCGACCGACGGCGGCAGCGAGCCCTCGAGGCGCGTGGCGTCGGCCGCGGCCTGCCGGAAGTACCCCGCGAGCTCGTCCACCTCGTCATACGCCTCCGCGACCAGCGGCTTCCCCTGGTCGAGCGTGAGGGTGCGGGCGAGCGCCTCGCGCCGCTCGGCGACGAGCTCGGCGACCCGCTCGAGCGTGGCGGCGCGCTCGAAGGCCGAGGACGCGGCCCACGCCTGCCACGCCTCGTTCGCGGCCTCGATCGCCTTCCGCGCGTCCTCGCGCGTGCCCTCGGGAACGGTCCCGATCGTCTCGCCCGTCGCCGGGCTCTCGGCCGCGAAACGGGCTCCGGATTCGCTCTCGACCCAGGCGCCCCCGATGAGCATCGAGTAGTCGATCGGCTGGTCTCCGCGCCGCTTGACTCGGGCGCGGCGGAAGTATATTCACCGTATACCAGTGGCCCGGAGTCCGTTCTGAGCGCGGCGGCCGGCGTGAACGGCAATGAGCGGCAAGACGCTCCGCTCATCCGCGCGCACGGCGTGTGGAAGATCTTCGGCTCGCGCGCCGACCGCGTGATCGGAACGCCCGACGCCGAGCTCTCGCGGCGGGAGCTGCTCGAGAAGACGGGCTGCGTCGCGGCGGTGCGGGACGTGTCCATCGAGGTCTGGCCGGGCGAGGTGTTCGTCGTCATGGGCCTGTCCGGCTCCGGGAAGTCCACGCTCGTGCGCACGCTGATCCGCCTGATCGAGCCGACGGCCGGCGAGATCGAGATCGCCGGCCGCGACGTGATGAAGGCGAGCAAGGCCGAGCTTCGAGAGCTGCGCCGCCACTCGGTGTCGATGGTGTTCCAGCACTTCGGGCTGCTCGCGCACCGCCGCGTGATCGACAACGTCGCGTTCGGGCTCGAGATCCGCGGCGTGAGCAAGGCCGACCGGCAAGCGCGCGCGCGGGAGGTGCTCACGCTGGTCGGGCTCGAGGACGTCGCCGACCGCTTTCCCGACCAGCTATCGGGCGGGATGCAGCAGCGCGTCGGCGTCGCCCGCGCCTTCGCCGTCAATCCGGACGTGATGCTCTACGACGAGCCGTTCAGCGCCCTCGACCCGCTCATCCGGCGTGACATGCAGGACGAGATCTGCCGCCTCCAGGCCGAGACCGGCAAGACGATGATCTTCATCACGCACGACCTCCCCGAGGCGCTCCGGCTCGGGGACCGGATCGCGATCATGCGCGACGGCGCGATCGTGCAGCTCGGGACGCCCGAGGAGCTCGTCGGCTCCCCGGCGGACGAGTACGTCGAGAACTTCACGCGCGACATCCCGCGAAGCCACGTGCTGACGCTCCGCTGGATCATGCGCGAGCCCGCGCCGGACGAGGCGACGGACGGGCCGCGGCTCGACGTCAGCACGACGGTGCGCAAGGCCGTGCCGGTGCTCGCGGGCAGCGAGAAGCCCGTCTGCGCGGTCGAGAACGGCACGGTCGTCGGCATCGTCGACCGCGACGCGGTGCTGACCGCGATCGCCGGCGAGGGAGGGGGCTGATGTCGGTCGTCACCGAGGAAGTACGGGCCGCTGCGCCCGCGATCGCGCACGTCCCGTGGTGGCGCGGGAAGCTCGTCCAGGTGGCGGGCATCGTCGCGCTCATGTGGCTGTCCTACCGCGGCTGGAAGAGCGAGTACCCGTGGCCGAACGACCTCGTCTGGAACAACCTCCAGTTCCGGTTCGACGAGTTCCAGAGCCAGCTCATCGACAAGCGGCTCACGGGTGACGGCGGCGTGATCTTCGCGGCCTTCGACGGCTTTCGTGTCTTCGCCGACAACCTCGTCGAGTGGTTCGTCGACGCGCTCATCTGGCTGACGTGGATCGGCACGACCGTCGCCGGGACGCTCCTCGCCTGGCGCTTCGGCGGCCTCCGGGCGGGGGCGTGGGCGCTCGGGGCATACGCGGCCTTCGCGGTCTCGGGACTGTGGGCCGAGAGCATGGAGACGCTCGCGCTGATGCTGTCGGCGGTCGGCCTGTCGCTCCTGATCGGCGTTCCGCTCGGCATCCTCGCGGGTCGCTCGAACCGGTTCGACCGCGCGCTTCGCCCGTTCCTCGACGCGGCGCAGATCGTGCCCGCGTTCGCGTACCTGATGCCGGTCGTCCTCTTCTTCTCGATCGGCTACGCCGCGGCGGTCGTGGCGACGATGATCTACGCGATTCCGCCCTGCATCCGGATCACGGCGCTCGGCATCCGCCGGGTGCCGGTGAACACCGTCGAGGCGGCTGCATCGCTCGGGTCCACGGAGCGGCAGCTGCTGCAGAAGGTGCAGCTCCCGCTCTCGAGGCGGATGCTCCTGCTCGGACTCAACCAGACGATCCTCTTCGCGCTCTCGATGGTCGTGATCGCAGGGCTCATCGGCGGCGGCGGGCTGGGGGCGGTCGTCAACAGCGGGCTCTTCTCGAATCCGGCGCTCGCGATCCTGGCCGGGATCGTGATCGTCGTCATGGCGATGGCGCTCGACCGCATCACGGAGGCGGTCGCCGACCGCACGGATCCGACGAAGCGTCACCTCGACGAAGCGGCCAGGAAACGATTGCGGCTGGAGTCGGCGCTCGTCGCCGCCGCGATCGTGGGAACGGTGGTCGTCTCGAAGGCGATCGGGGTGAGCGGCGACTTTCCCGACCTCGCAGGCGTCCGGCAGCGCTCGGTCACTGCCCAGGAATGGCTGCTCGGCAAGATCCAGGCGGTCCTCGACTACGTGCAGGACCCGACGACGTGGGTCTTCCAGATAACCGAGCCGCTCGGCAACTTCATCCTCACGAAGCTGCTCCTTCCGCTGCAGGCGTTCCTCGTCGAGGCGCCGTGGTTCACGACGCTCGCCGGGCTGACGCTGATCGCGCTCGTCGTCTCGGGCCTGCGGCCGGCGATCACGACGTTCGCCATGCTCGCGCTGATCGGCGTCATGGGCGTCTGGGCGCTGGCAATGGACACGCTGTCACAGGTCCTCGTCGCCACCGCCATGGGGGTGATCCTCGGGCTCTTGCTCGGGGTCTGGGCGTCGGAGAGCCGCACCGTCTCGCACGTCCTTCGTCCCATCAACGACGTGCTGCAGACCCTGCCGCAGCTCGTCTACATCATCCCGTTCATCTACCTGATGCCGGTCTCGATCGTCCCGGGCATCCTCGCAGCCGTGCTCTACGCCTTCCCCGTGGTCGCGCGTCTCGTCGAGCGAGGCCTGAAGGACGTCGCGCCCGAGAGCGTCGAGGCGGCGGGGTCGTTCGGGGCCACGCGCCTGCAGACGCTGCGCAAGGTGAAGATCCCCCTCGCCGGCGACGCGATCATGCTCGGCGTCAACCAGGGGATCATCATGGTGCTCGCCGTGGTCGTGATCGGAGGGCTGGTCGGATCGGGCGGCCTCGGCTACGAGGTCGCGCAGGGCCTCGTCCGCGGACAGTTCGGGCAGGGCGTCATCGCGTCGATCGCCATCCTGGCGCTCGGCATCGCGCTCGACCGGGTCACGCAGGGAGCGCGGCGGGCGCGAAAGGAGGAAGTGGCGTGAGTCATGGGAGCAAGGTCAACGAGAAGGAGGGTCGGATGTCGAAGCGTCATCGGGGCGCGGGAGTCGGCCTCGCGGTGCTCGCGATCGCTGCTGCGGCGCTCATCGCGGTCGCCGTCGCCGCGGGGGGCACACGCCAGGGGTCGTGCGGCGAGGTCTTGCTGAACGAGAACTCCTGGGTCGGCTCGACGGCGAACGTGTACGTCCTGAAGAACGTCCTCGAGTCGAGGGTCAGGTGCAAGGTCAAGGTGCTGAACATCACCGAGAACCAGCCGAGCTTCCAGGCGATGGCCGACGGGAAGATCGACGTCGTGCTCGAGGACTGGGACAACACGCTCGTCCCGTCGAACAAGAAGTACCTCACGAGCAGGTCCGTCATCAACGTCGGCGGCAACGGGATCACGGGCGTGATCGGGTGGTACATCCCGCGCTACGTGCTCAAGCAGTACCCCTCCTTCAAGACGTGGAGGGGGCTGAAGGGCAAGGAGTCCGTGTTCAAGTCGCCGGAGTCCGGCTCCCAGGGCATGTTCCTCGGAGGCGACCCGTCGTACGTCCAGAAGGACCGCGCGCTCATCAAGGAGCTCGGCCTGAACCTCAAGCACGTCGTGGCCGGAGCCGAGCCCGCACAGGTCGCACGCTGGACGCAGCTGTACAAGCAGAAGAAGCCGGTGCTCTTCTACTGGTACGACCCGCAGTACCTGAACGCGGTGTACGACCTCGTTCGAGTCCAGCTGCCGAAGCGTTTCAAGGCGTGTGTCGACGACGAGAAGGTGTCCGGCAACCACGCCTGCGAGTACCCGTCGTACGGGCTCGACAAGCTGGTCAGCGGCGACTTCGCGAAGAGCGGCTCGCCGGCGCTGAAGGTGATCCGCAAGTTCAAGTGGACCTCGGCGGACCAGAACTTCGTCGCCAACCTCATCTCCGGCAAGAAGATGGCCAAGGACAAGGCCGCGGCGCTGTGGGTGAAGACACACAGGAAGCAGGTCAGCGCGTGGCTCAAGTAGGAGCACGCTGACGGAGGGCAATGGAGTGCGGAGGGCGACCTCCGCACTCCTCTCCCGCTCGCGCCGATGAGCACCTCGCCACTCACCGTCCACCAGCCGGAGGCAGCCGAAGCGCAGTCGTTGAGCGACCGCGCGTACTACGCGATCCGCGAGCTGATCGTCACGCTCGAGCTCGCGCCGGGCTCGATCGTCAGCGAGCGCGAGCTCCAGGAGCGGCTCGGCGTCGGCCGGACGCCTGTGCGCGAGGCGCTGCAGCGGCTCGAGAACGAGCGGCTCATCGAGGTCTACCCCCGCCGCGGGATCTTCGTCTCCAACGTGAACGTCCTCGACCTCGCCGTCCTCTCCGAGGTGCGGACCGTGCTCGAAGGGTTCGCGGCCCGGATGGCGGCGGAGCGCTCGACCGCCGACGACCGCGAGGCGACGAGTGCGCTCATCGCGGATCTCGACGAGCTCTCGGCGGCGGCCGACGAACGCCGCCTGATCCACCTCGACCAGCGGATCCATCGCCACGTCTACCGGTGCACGCACAACCCGTTCCTCGAGGCGACGCTCGACGGCTACTACGTGCTCACGCTCCGCATCTGGTTCCTGGCTCTCGACCGCGTGAGCCGGCTCGGAGACGCGGTGCAGGAGCACCGCGAGCTGCTCGAGGCGATCCGCGACGGCAATCCGGAGCGGGCGGAGGACGCGATGCGCCGCCACGTGGCCGGCTTCGAGGAAGCGATTCGCCGCGTCCTCTAGCGCAGCTCGTGGTGTATTCGTGATCGCAGACTGATATATGTGAGCGCGCATGACGGCTCTCCCCTCCTCCGCCAAGGCTGTCGTGATCGGAGCCGGCATCGTCGGCTCGAGCGTCGCCCACCACCTCGCACGGCTCGGCTGGAGCGACCTCGTGCTCCTCGAGAAGGGCCCGCTCCCGAACCCGGGCGGCTCGACGGGCCACGCCTCCAACTTCATCTTCCCCGTCGACCACTCGAAGGAGATGACCGCGCTCACGCTCGAGAGCGTGCGCCAGTACAAGGAGCTCGGCGTCTTCACGGAGTCCGGCGGGATCGAGGTAGCGCGTACCGAGGAGCGGATGCAGGAGCTCACGCGGCGTGTCTCGTCGGCGATCGCATGGGGCATCGAGCCGGTCTCGCTCGTCACGCCGGCCGAGGTAAAGGCGCTCGTGCCGTTCATCGACGAGTCGGTGATTCTCGGCGGCTTCTACACGCCGAGCGTCGGGGTGGTCGACTCGCTACGCGCGGGGACGCTCATGCGCGAGCAGTCGGCGGCCGACGGTGCGCTGACGGTCGCTGCCGGCGTCGAGGTTCTCGGGATCGACGTCGAGCGTGGCCGCGTGCGGCAGGTCCGTACGACCGAGGGAGACATCGAGACCGAGGTGATCGTCATCGCCTGCGGCGTCTGGAGCCCGAAGCTCGCGCGCATCGCGGGAGCCAGCATCCCGCTGACGCCGGCCGTCCACCAGATGATCGACATCGGCCCGGTCCCCCGCTTCGAGCAGGCGTCGCGCAGCATCGAGTTCCCGATCGTCCGGGACATGGACACGAACATGTACGAGCGCCAGGACGGGACGTCGCTCGAGATCGGCTCCTATGCGCACCGCCCGATCCTGTACGAGCCCGAGGACCTGCCCTCCGTCGAGGAGGCTTCGCTCTCGCCGACCGAGTTCCCGTTCACGCAGGAGGACTTCGCGCCCCAGCTCGAGCACGCCCTCGAGCTTATGCCGGAGATCGTCGGAGACGAGTCCGTCGGGATCAAGTACGCGATCAACGGGATCCTCTCGCTGACCCCCGACGGGATGCCGATCCTCGGCGAGACTCCGGAGGTCCGCGGCCTCTGGTCGGCTGCCGCGGTCTGGGTGAAGGAAGGCCCGGGCGTCGGCAAGGGGCTGGCCGAGTGGATGGTGCACGGCGAGTCCGAGATCGACCTCCACTCCTCGGACGTCGCCCGCTTCCACGAGCACCACCGGACGAGCGTCCACATCAAGGCGCGCACGTCCGAGGGCTTCAACAAGACGTACGGGATCGTCCACCCGTCCGAGCAGTGGGCGTCGAACCGCGACGTCCGCCTCTCGCCCTTCAACGCGCGCGAGCGCGAGCTCGGCGCGGTCTTCTTCGAGGCTGCCGGCTGGGAGCGACCGCAGTGGTACGAGTCGAACGCGCCACTGCTCGAGGAGTTCGGCGACCGGGTCGGCCGCCGCGAGGCGGAGTGGGACGCGCGCTGGTGGTCTCCGATCATCAACGCCGAGCACCTCGCCATGCGCGCGCGGGCCGCGATCTTCGACCTGTCCGCGTTCGCGATCTTCGACGTCACCGGGCCGGGAGCGCTCGACGTTCTCCAGCACGTCTCGCAGCGACAGGTGGACGTCCCGGTCGGCCGGGTCGTCTACACGCCGTGGCTCTCGCCCGGCGGCGGCTTCAAGTCCGACCTCACGATCATGCGGCTCGGAGACGAGGAGTTCCGGGTCGTCACCGG
Organism: uncultured Actinomycetes bacterium; assembly: GCA_963793035.1. Classification (GTDB taxonomy): domain Bacteria; phylum Actinomycetota; class Thermoleophilia; order Gaiellales; family Gaiellaceae; genus GMQP-bins7. The sequence goes on along the minus strand of CAWBYI010000007.1, from coordinate 52,259 downwards.
AGGCGCGCACGGGATGTCCGACCGCAAGTGGCTCTGCGACCACCTCCCTGGAGACGGCTCCGCCCAGCTCGCCGATCAGACCTCCGCGTGGTGCACCCTCGGGCTCTGGGGGCCGCGCGCCCGCGACATCCTCGCGAGCGTCACCGGCAACGACGTCTCCAACGAGGGCTTCCCCTTCGGCACCTGTCGGACGATCGACGTCGGGCCGCTGAGCGTCCTCGCATCGCGCATCTCGTATGTCGGCGACCTCGGCTGGGAGCTCTACGTCCCGATCGAGCAGGGCGCGCGCCTGTGGGACATCGTGTGGGAGGCAGGCAGTGCGCACGGCGCGGTGCCGGCGGGGATCGGCGTCTACGGGACGACCGGCCGCCTCGAGAAGTGCTACCGCGCGTACGGCACGGAGCTCGAGAGCGAGTACACGGTCGTCGAGGCGGGCATGGCGCCGCCGAAGGTGAAGGACGCGGACTTCGTCGGCAAGGAGTCGCACCTCCGTCACCGCGACGAGGAGCCGGTGGCCACCCTCTGCACGCTCACCGTCGACGACCACATGTCCTCCGCGGGCGTCGCGCGCTACCCGCTCGGACGTGAGCCGATCCTGTCCCACACGGGCGAGCCCCTCGTCGACGCGAAAGGACGCCGCTCGTACGTGACGAGCGCGGGCGCCGGCCCGTCGCTCGGGAAGCACCTGCTCATGGCCTACCTGCCGCCGGAGCAGGCCGTCGCGGGCACCGAGCTCCAGGTCGACTACCTCGGCGAGCGCTACCCGGTTTCGGTCGCCGTCGCCGGCGCGACACCTGTCTTCGACCCCGAGAACGTTCGTATCCGCTCGTGAACGTCCTCGTCTGCGTCAAGCGAGTCCCGTTGACCGGAGGGAAGATCGTGCTGACGGACGACGCGCAGGCGATCGCGACGCAGCATCTCGGGTTCACGATCTCGCCGCACGAGGAGTGCGGCGTCGAGGAGGCGGTTCGGCTCGTCGAGGCGAGCGGCGGCGAGTCCGTCGTCCTCACGCTCGGGCCGCCCGAGGCGGAGGAGCAGCTCAGGGACGCGATGGCTCTCGGCATCGACCGGGCGATCCATCTCGTGACGGACGAGCAGGAGTGGGACGGCCAGGCCACCGCCGCGGCCATCGTGGCCGCGATCGAGAGCGAGCGAGCCGCCGGCGTCGCGTTCGACCTGATCTTCTTCGGCAACGAGTCGGCGGACGCGGGCGGCTACCAGGTCGGCATCCGCGTCGCGCACGCGCTCGGCCTCCCCGTTGCGACCGGCCTCAAGGGTGTCGTCGTCGGGGACGGACGCGTCCGCTGCGAGCAGGAAGTCCCGGGCGGTCGCGACGTCTTCGACCTGCCGCTGCCCGCGGTCGTGACCGTGAAGGAGGGTCTGAACTTCCCGCGCTACCCGTCCGTCCCCGGCCGCATGCGCGCGCAGCGCAAGCCGGTGGCGACGAGCACGCCCGAGCCCCCCGCCGCGCGGCTCGAGAAGGTCCGACTGGTCACGCCGCCCGGCGTGAAGAAGGAAGCGGAGATCCTCGGCCATGGGCCCGAGGCAGCCCCGCGGGTGGTCGAGATCCTGCAGCGGATCGGAGTCGCCTGATGGCCGTGCTCGTCGTCGTCGAGCGCGAGCCGGACGGAGTGGACGAGCTCTCGCTGCAGGCGCTCGCGTTCGCCCGCACCCTGCGCCGGCGGCGACGAAGTCCACGCGCTGGTCGTGAGCCCAAGTGTCAATTTGGCACAAGGGCTGGAGGCATCAGTGGGCGAGCACGGGGTCTCGACGCTGCACATCGCGGAGCACGACGCGTTCGACGCCTACGCCCCGCTCGCCGTCGCGCGGGCGGCGGCCGAGCTGGCGGGTCGCGTCGACCCGTCCGTCGTCCTCGCCGCCGGAAGCGAGCGCGGGAACGAGGTGCTCGCGCACGTCGGCGCGATCCTCGACCTCCCGTTCGCGGCCAACTGCATCGAGGCGTCGGGCGACGGTCCGCTCCGCGTGACCCGGCTCCGCTGGGGCGGCAGCCTGCTCGAGGAGGCCGACGTCCACGGCGCGCCCGCGCTGATCACGGTGGCCCCGCACGTCGTCGTCTCGGAGACCGTGGCCGGCTCGAGCCCGGCCACGGTGGAGACGTTCTCGCCGACGCTCTCGGACGCCGACGTGCTGATCCGCGTGTCCGAGCGGAGCGAGGCGCAGACCGGCGGCGTCTCGCTCGCCGAGGCGAAGGTCGTCGTCTCCTGCGGCCGCGGAGCGGGCTCGCCCGAGGGCTTCGGGATCATCGAGGAGCTCGCGGGCCTGCTCGGCGGCGCCGTCGGCTGCTCGCGCGCCGTGACGATGGCCGGCTGGCGGCCGCACACGGACCAGGTCGGCCAGACCGGCACGAAGATCGCGCCCGACATCTACATCGCCTGCGGCATCAGCGGCGCGACGCAGCACATGGCCGGCTGCAAGGGCGCGAAGTCGATCCTCGCGGTCAACACCGATCCGGACGCGCCGATCCTCGCGAGCGCCGACTACGCGGTCATCGGCGACCTGCACGAGGTCGTGCCCGCGATCTCGGCCGAGCTGAGAAAGGCGCGAGGCCAATAGCCGCCGCCCTGCCCGCGCTCGCCTTCGCGGCGGTCGCGGCCGTCGCGCTGGCGCTCTTCGCACGGCGCGCGGCTCCTCCTCTGGCGCCTCGTCCGCATGGGCGCGCCACTCGAGCGCTTCGACGAGCTGCCGAAGCGGGTCGAGAACGAAGCCGTCATCGTCCTCGGCCAGCGCAAGCTCCTGCAGCGGCTCGTGCCGGGCGTCGTGCACGCGCTGATCTTCTGGGGCTTCATCGTCCTCTTCCCCACGATCCTCGTCGCGGTGATCTACGTCGTCGATCCCGACCCGAGCCTCCCTGCGGGCTCGCCGCTCGGCTGGCTCGAGCGGCAGGGCTGGTTTGCGCTCCTCGTCGATCTCTTCTGCTGTCTCGTGCTCGTCGGCGTCGCCGCCGCGTTCTGGATCCGCAAGGTGCAGCGGCCGAAGCGCTTCGAGGGCAGCCACCTCGGCGAGGCCGACCTCATCCTCGGGCTCATCGCCGGGATCGTCACGACGCTCCTCCTCTGGCACGCGACGCAGATCGCGCTCGGCGAGAACCCGTGGCCGGAGACGTGGTCGCCGGTGTCGAACGCGCTCTCCGACCTCTTCTCCGACGGAGGCGCGACCGACGCGCTCGAGCGCGTCTTCGTCTGGGCTCACGTGCTCCTCATCCTTTCCTTCCTCGTCTTCCTGCCCTATTCGAAGCACCTGCACATCGCCACCGCCGGGCCGAACGTCTTCTTCACCCGCACGCGTGCGCGAGGCCGGCTGGAGCCGCTGCGCTTCGACGGCCCCGACGACGAGCTCCGCTTCGGCGCCGGGACGGTCTCCGACCTGACGTGGAAGGGGATCCTCGACACGATGTCCTGCACCGAGTGCGGCCGCTGCCAGGACGTCTGCCCGGCATACGCGACCGGGAAGGAGCTGTCGCCGAAGCTCCTGATCATGGATCTGCGCGACCACGTCTTCGCCGAGGGGCCGAAGCTGCTCGCGGACTCGGGGTTCGAGGCGAGCCCGCTGGTGCCGAACGCCGTCAGCGACGACGTGGTGTGGGACTGCGTCACCTGCGGCGCGTGCGTCCACGAGTGCCCGGTCGCGATCGAGCACGTCGACCACGTCGTCGACCTCCGCCGGCACCTCGTCATGGTCGAGTCGCGGTTCCCCGCCGAGGCCGAGCCGATGCTCCGCGACGTCGAGCGGAGCTCGAACCCGTGGGGGAAGCCGCAGGGCGAGCGCGCGGCGTGGGCGGAGGGGCTCGGCGTGCGCGTGCTCGCGCCGGGCGACGCGGCGCCGGAGATCCTGTACTGGGTCGGCTGCGCGGCGTCGTACGACGAGCGCGCACGTACCGCCGCGGAGTCGACCGTGAAGCTCTTGCTGGCGGCCGGGCTCGACGTCGCGATCCTCGGCCCGCGCGAGTCCTGCACCGGCGACCCGGCGCGCCGTATGGGAAACGAGTACGTGTTCCAGGCGTTCGCGGAGCAGAACGTCGCGACGCTGAACGAGGCGGGCGCGACGAAGATCGTGGCGAGCTGCCCGCACTGCTTCAACACGCTCGCGAACGAGTACCCGGACTTCGGCGGGCGCTACGAGGTCGTCCACCACACGGAGCTCCTCGCCGAGCTCGTGCGGGACGGGAAGCTCGCGCCGGCCGCGGGCGACGCGCGCATCACGTACCACGACTCCTGCTACCTCGCGCGTCACAACGACGTCCTCGCTGCGCCGCGCGAGCTCGTCGCCGCGGCAGGGCAGCCCGTGGAGATGCAGCGGAGCGGGAAACGCACCTTCTGCTGCGGCGCCGGGGGCGCGCACATGTGGCTCGAGGAGCGCGGCTCCGCGATCAACGAGGAGCGTGTGCGCGAGGCGGCGGAGACCGGAGCGGAGACGCTGGCGGTCGCCTGCCCGTTCTGCACGATCATGCTCGACGACGGGGTTCGCCAGAGCGGTCGCGAGCTGCGCGTCGCGGACGTCTCCACGCTGCTGGTCGAGGCGCTCGACCGCTCGTGAAGACGCGGGACTACGACGTCGTCATCGTCGGCGGGGGATCCGCAGGCTGCGTCCTCGCGAACCGGCTGAGCGCCGATCCGTCGACCAGCGTGCTCGTCCTCGAGGCAGGCCGGCCGGACTCGCTCTGGGACGTGTACGTCCACATGCCCGCAGCGCTCTCGTTCCCGATCGGGTCCAAGCGCTACGACTGGCGCTACGCCTCCGAGCCGGAGCAGTTCATGCACGGCCGCCGCATCACGCACGCGCGCGGGAAGCTCCTCGGCGGTTCGAGCTCCATCAACGGGATGATCTTCCAGCGCGGGAACCCGCTCGACTATGAGAAATGGGCTGCCGAGCCGGGGCTCGAGGGCTGGGACTACGCCCACTGCCTCCCGTACTTCAAGCGGATGGAGACGTGTGTCGAGGGCGCGGACGAGTACCGCGGCGGGGACGGGCCACTCGTCGTCGAGCGCGGCCCGGCCACGAACCCCCTGTTCGCCGCGTTCTTCGAGGCGGTACAGCAGGCGGGCTACTCGCTGACGAAAGACGTCAACGGCTACAGCCAGGAGGGGTTCGCTCGCTTCGACCGCAACATTCAGCGCGCGCGCAGGCTCAGTGCGGCGCGCGCGTACCTGCATCCGGTCATGAAGCGCCCGAACCTCGAGGTCGTCTGCCGGGCGCCGGTCACGCGCGTGCTCTTCGAGGGCACGCGCGCGGTGGGGGTCGAAGTCGCGAGAGGCGGAGGCGTCGAGCAGGTGCGCGGTCGCGAGGTGATGCTCTGCGGCGGCGCCATCAACTCGCCCCAGCTCCTCCAGCTCTCAGGGGTCGGGAGCCGCGAGCACCTCGAGTCCGTCGGCGTCGACGTCGTGCACGAGCTCGCCGGCGTCGGCGAGAACCTGCAGGACCACCTCGAGGTCTACGTCCAGCACGCCTGTACGCAGCCGATCTCGGTCGCGCCGGCCATGAAGTGGCGCAACCGGCCCTGGGTCGGGTTCCGCTGGCTCTTCTTCCGCGACGGCCCGGGCGCGACGAACCACTTCGAGGGAGGCGGGTTCGTCCGCTCGAACGACGACGTCGCTTACCCGAACCTGATGTTCCACTTCCTCCCGCTCGCCATCCGCTACGACGGGACGCAGCCCGCGGGAGGCCACGGCTACCAGGTGCACGTCGGCCCGATGAACTCGGACGCACGAGGCACTCTCAGGATCACGTCCTCGGATCCGCGCGCGCATCCGGCACTCCGCTTCAACTACCTCTCGACCGCGCAGGACCGCCGGGAGTGGGTCGAGGCGATCGCGTGCGCGAGGCACATCCTCGGTCAGCCCGCGTTTAGCGAGTACGACGCGGGCGAGATCTCACCGGGGCCGGAGGTTCGGACCGACGAGGAGGTGCTCGACTGGGTCGCGCGCGACGCCGAGACCGCGCTCCATCCGTCGTGCACGTGCCGCATGGGGGTGGACGAGCTCGCGGTCGTCGACCCGGAGACGCTTCGCGTCCGCGGGCTCGACGGGCTTCGGGTCGTCGACGCGTCGGTGATGCCGCACGTCACCAACGCGAACATCTACGCGCCGGTGATGATGATCGCCGAGAAGGCCGCGGATCTCATCCTCGGCGCGACGCCGCTCCCGCCCGAGCCGGTCGACTTCTACCGCCACCCGCCTGGCGCGCCACAGACGTGATCGGCCGGCGGCCCGCAAGGAGCGAGCCGCCGGCCAGGATCACGTCAGCCGCGGTCGCGGGGCAGAGGCACCGCGTTCCCGTCGAGCGAGTGCGTGGGCGGGATGTCGAGCAGCTTGAGGATCGTCGGAAGGATGTCGACGTTCGTGATCATCCTGGATAGGCGCCTCGCATCGAGCCCGGGCCACGAGAAGATGATCGGGATCATCTGGTTGTCGGCCTGGTGCCCGCCGTGGTCGCCCTGGACGCTGTAGGTGACGTCGTCGGCGAGCAGAGCGACGGCATCGGGGCCGTTCGAGGCCGCCATGGTGTTCAGCAGCTGCCTGCCGTTGCGGTTGAACCAGCTGCGCTCGGATGCGGTCATCGAGGGCGACACCCAGTCGCGGATGAACGCGGCGTCGGCCTTGTTGAGTCGGAAGGTCGCGATTGCGTCCGGCAGCGTCCGCATCGCTTCCGCGGCGGCGTCCCTCGCCTGCTGCGACCGGTCCTTCAGCCAGACCGCGACGTGCGTGTCCTGGTACGAGAACTCGAGGTTGCTACCGATCCGGCTCGCGAGTGCGGCGATCGCGGGGCTCGGGCTCAGGTACGACTCGTCGGCCCGCGTGCCGGTCTCGGCACCGTAGTACCAGTTGAAGTTGCCCCCGTCGATCGGTGGCCCTGAATTTCCGTGGAACCGCTTTGCATCTGTCATGCCGTGGTCAGCGGTGACGACGATCACGGTCTCGTCGAGGAGCCCTTCTGACTCGAGCTCGTCGACGAGACGCCCTACCTGCTGGTCGGCCAGCTTCAGCTCACCCGGCAGATGGATCATGTCGTCCACCGATCCTGCAGGACCGGTGACTGCGTCGTTCGGGCCCCACATGTGAGCCATCTTGTCGGGGCCGCCGAGACCGACGAACATCCCGCGCCAGTCGTCCGAATCAGGGTCGAGGAGGTCGTTGCGCATCATCTCGATCGCAGCGTCCACCGACCAGACGTCACCACCGAGCCGAGCGGAGTCGAACCCGGGGACGAAGCGGTTCCCGTCGAGCGGGTAGAGCAGCGCCGGCGACGTCGTGTTGGTGCCGTAGTCGGTCGTCGAGTCGACGTAGTACCGGCTGCACGGCGCGGCCATGGATGGCGGGACATTGACCCCGCGGGGGAACCGCCAGCGATGTAGCGGACCGCCGTCGCAGGAGATCCCCGGGCTTCCCAGTCGAGCCATTCCGATGATGACGTCGTTCGAGTCCGCGGGCTGTCCCACGCCGCACGCGGAACGATCCTTCTGGGCGATCGAGACGAAGCGTGCGTCGCCATCGGGCTCGAGCGCTCCGAGATAGTCCTCGATCTTCGGATACCCGCCCGCACGTGTCAGCAGATCGAAGTCGCCACAGGCCGCGCTCGACATGACATACAGCGAACCGGCTCCGCCGCCGAGGACGTTGCCGACGTCGCGATAGATCTCATCCGCCCAGCCCTGGTTTTGCGGGAGCTGACCGCTCGCGATCACGTTGTGGCTGATCACGGTGATGGACGCCATGTAGCCGACCTCGCTGTCCCGGAAGCTCACGCCCCCGTCGCGAAGCGCCCGGAGGTTCGGCAGGTCGAAGCGGTCGAGATAGTCGCTGCGCATCCCGTCGAGCACCAGCAAGAGCACCCTCGATGGCTTGTCCGGTCCCGAAGAGGTCGCCGCAAGTGGCGTCAGGACTGCTGCAGCGGCGACCGCCACGACAACGGCGGCCGCGAGCTTGATCCGTCTCTTCATTGTCTCCCCTTCCCTGCGGCAGGTCGCCCTGCCGAACGATCGGCCGACCCTACAAGAGGCCGAGCGGCATCGCCATGGGCGAGCGAACCCTCAACCAGATACGGCGGGTTGTTCGCTCGCGAGCAGGCGGCTCACCGCAGCAGCCGCGGCGACGACATCGTCGGTCGCCCGCTCCTCCGAGCCGCGCGCGGGAAACCGGTACGCCGGGCCGTGCACGTGGATCGCGGCGATCGCGTGTCCGGCGGCATCGCGGACCGGCGCGGCGACGGAGTTGATCCCCTCCGCGTACTCCTCGAGGCCCCACGCGTAGCCGGAGTTCGTAACGTCCACGAGCCGGGCACGCAGCTGCTCCGGGTCGATCACCGTCTGGGGCGTCCGCGCGGGGAGCCCGTGGTCGACGTAGGCGTCGATCGCCTCGGCGGGCCAGTCGGCGAGCAGCACGAGCCCGGAGGGAACGGCGTGCATCGGCGCGCGCGTCCCGGTCCAGTCGCGCACCTGCACCGGGTGGTCGCACTCGACCTGCACGACGTAGTGGATCTCGTGGCCGTCGGGGAGGCCGAGCCCCGCGTCCTCGCCGAGCAGGTCCACGAGGCGCACGAGCTCGGGCCGCGCCAGCGCGGCGAGGCTCCGCTCGAGCGGCGGGGGGCCGACGAGCGCCTCGACTCCCGCTCCGACCGCCCAGCGCCGGCCGTCCACCCGCTGGACCGCACCAAGGGCTTCGAGCGAGGAGAGGAGACGGGCGACCGTGCTCTTCGGCAGGTCGAGCTGCGTCGCGAGGGCGGAGACGCCGGCCGGCCGATCGGCGACCGCGGCGAGGATCGCGAACGCTCGCTCTAGCGACTGGACCATTGCAGGAACCGCCGGCCTCGTTTAGTCTCTCTCATGATGCAGCACAGTTCCACGATACGGAACATACAGCACCGCGTCCGAGGAGGGAACGAGCCTTGAGCGAGATCACCGAGCAGCCCGGCGTCCTGCAGTACTCGCGGATCCGGAGGTCGCCGTACTTCTACGCGTCACGCCGCCACGGCGTACAGCTCTACAGCTTCTACAACCACATGTACCACCCCCGCCACTACGGCGATCCGGTGGAGGAGTACTGGCAGCTCCTGAACGGCGTCACGCTCTGGGACGTCGGCGTCGAGCGCCAGGTCGAGATCTCCGGCCCGGACGCGTTCACGTTCACGAACATGCTCGTCCCGCGCGACCTGACGAAGTGCGAGGTCGGCCAGTGCAAGTACGTGTTCGTCACCTCGGCCGAGGGCGGGATCCTCAACGACCCCGTGCTGCTCCGGCTCGAGGAGAACCGGTTCTGGCTCTCGCTCGCCGACAGCGACATCCTCCTCTGGGCGTGGGGCGTGGCGCAGAACTCCGGTCTCGACGTCGAGATCACGGAGCCGGACGTCGGGCCGCTCCAGGTGCAGGGGCCGAAGTCGAAGGACGTCATGGTCGACCTGTTCGGCGAGAGCATCGTCGAGATCCCCTACTACTTCATGCGCGAGTACGAGCTCGACGGGATGAACGTCGTCGTCTCCCGCACCGGCTACACCGGCGAGCTCGGCTACGAGATCTATCTGAAGAACGCCAGCCGCGACGGCGTGCGGCTCTGGGACGCAGTGCTCGCCGCGGGCGAGCCGCACGGGCTCACCGTGATCGGGCCCTGCCACATCAAGCGCATCGAGGCGGGCATCCTGGCGCTCGGGTGCGACATGTGGTTCGACACGAACCCGTACGAGGTCGAGATGGGCTACGAGTGGATGGTCGACCTCGACCAGGGGGCCGACTTCATCGGCAAGGACGCGCTCAAGAAGATCAAGGCCGAGGGCGTCTCGCGGAAGCTGGTCGGCGTCGAGATCGACGGGCCGGGGCTCGGAAGCTACAACGACGGCTCGATGATCGACTACTTCCGGGTCTCGAAGGACGGGAAGCCGGTCGGGCAGGTCACGTCTGCGTGCTACTCGCCGCGGCTCGAGAAGAACATCGGCTACGCGATGCTCCCGATCGGGCTCACCGAGTTCGGGACCGACCTCGAGGTCGAGGCGCCCACAGGGCGGCAGTCCGCGGTCGTCGTCCGCAAGCCGTTCATCGACCCCAAGAAGGACACCCCGAAGCAGGAGGTCGCGATCGGCGCGGCCGCGGAGGCGTCGAACGTCGACTGACGAGTCGAGCGACCCCGGCGGTCGGCTGCTCGAGCGCCCGCGCTACGAGGTCATCCCGCTGGACGGCGTGGAGGACGCGATCCTCGCGCACGTCCCGCGGGAGGTGAAAGTCACCGTCACCGCGTCGCCGACGAAGGGCCTCGATCCGACCCTCGAGCTTGCCGAGCGGCTGTCGACCGCGGGCTACGAGGTCGTGCCGCACCTCTCCGCCCGGCTCGTTCTCGACGACGGACATCTGCATTCGATCCTCGCCCGGCTCGAAGAGGCCGGGCTCCGCGAGGCGTTCGTCGTCGCGGGGGATGCCTCGCAACCGGCCGGGCAGTTCGAGGGCGCCGCCGACCTACTGCGCGCGATGGCCGGCCTCGGGCACGGCCTGTCCGCGGTCGGGATCACCGGATATCCGGAGAGCCACCCGCTGATCGACGACCAGACGACGATCCAGGCGATGTTCGAAAAGGCCGAATTCGCGACGTACATCGTGAGCCAGATCTGCTTCGACGCGAGCGTGACCGCTTCGTGGATCGCCAACGTCCGGGCCCGCGGCACGCGCCTTCCGATCCACGTCGGGATCCCCGGGATCGTCCACACGACGAGGCTGCTCCGGACTTCGTCGCGCATCGGCCTCGGGGACTCGGTTCGCTTCCTCCGGAAGCACCGCGGCCTCGTCGGGCGCCTGCTCTTGCCGGGCACCTACGACCCGTCCGGCCTCATCCGCGAGCTCGCCCCGACCCTCGCCGACCCCGAGGGCAAGGTCGCGGGCTTCCACGTCTTCACGTTCAACGAGCTCGAGGCGACCGAGCGCTGGCGCCGGGAGCAGCTCGAGCAGCTCGCCGCGGCTCGAGCGCGCTAGGCAGGCAGTCCCGCGCCGCGCCGGCACGCAGTCCGGAGCGCCGGGTTCGGCGATACGGCGACGCACGACGCCTCTCGCTCCGTGACGGTCGCGTAGAGCCCGCCGAGGATCGTCCCGATGCCCTCGAAGCAGTAGTCCTGGAGCGGCGCCGCAGCCTTCGCGCACAAGACTTTCGAACGCTGGGATCCCCCGTCGTTGCTCGTGAGGTCGCGCCCCGCCCCGTAGACGCACTCCGTCTCCATGTCGCCGCCCTTCGCGCAGATCGCGAGGATCTCCTTCACGTTCCCGCGGCTCTGCCCGGACGCGTCGCGCCCGAGGGACTGGAAGCAGGTCGTGATCCACGCCTTGTCGCTCTTCCGGCACATCTGCCCCGCCTTCGCGAAGTCGTAGTTCACGAACGGGAGGATGCGCGACGTGACCATGAGGTAGCAGTAGAGCTTGTGCCGCTCGGCGACGGTCTTGCACGGGTAGATCGGGTCGTCGTCGCGGAGCCACTTCGACGTGATCCCGTACGAGGACGAGATGTTCTCCATGAACACGCCGCCCGTGCACGAGGTCTGGTCCCAGGACGTTGCGAGCTCGTCGCACACGGAGAGCGACCTCGGCAGGTCGTAGTTCGTGAACAGCATCAGCCCGTGGCCGAGGCCGTGGACGCACTGGTACGCGATGAACGCCGTGCGCCGGACGTCGGCGTCCGAGCAGAGGTCACGAGACACGGGACCGAGCTCGTCCGAGCCGACATCCTTGTACGCCCGCTCGAGGATCCCGTGGTAGTAGCCCGACCAGCAGCTCGCAGAGCCCTCCGCGAACGCCTTGCCCACCCGTCCGTCGAACCGGACGAGCGCGGCCGCGCCGATCATGTGCGCGATGCGATGGCAGTTGCGCTCGATCTCCGGATCGGCGGCGATCTCCTTGTCGAACTCCTTGAGCGCGACCTTCGGCCCCTCCTCGTAGGCGAGGTTGCCGAATCCCTGCTCGAGGCACGAGAACTGCCCCTGGCAGCTCGAGAGCTTCGTGTCGTCGGGCGTGAACTGCGCTGCCGTCGCCGCCTGCGAGGTGTCGGTCGAGCCTCCCGTCGCGCTCGAGACGAAGCTCGCGATCTCGGCGATGTCGCTCTCGCTCAGCTCGTCGGAGAAGGCCGGCATGCCGCCCCCTCCGTCGCGGACCTGCTGCGCGACCTTTGCGTAGCTCGGCTTGACGGCGTCGAGGTCGGGGCCGACGCGCGCCCGAGCGCCGGCAAGGGTCAGCGAGTGGCAACCCGGCGCAGCCGGCCTCGTTGAAGAGACGGGCGCCCTCGGTGGTCGTCTCCGAGGAGGTGCTGCTCGAGCCGCCGCACCCCGAGCCGAGGACGACGAGGACGACGGCGAATGCCATCGAGAGGAACGTGAGACCGATCGAACGCCGCATGCGCAAGCCACGAGGGTAGCGGCCCATGAACCTGGATATCGGCTCGTCGCCGTCGCGCCGAGAGCACGCGCAGCTAGTACGTTGCGACCGGAACGGTGACGAACGAGTCGGGATCGGAGAGAGCCGCGCGCGACGGGACGTTGCCTCTGCGGTGCGGTCGAGTACGAGGTGCGCGGCCCGCTCCGCGACGTACTCATCTGCCACTGCGTCGAGTGCCGGCGCTGGGGCGGCTATGTGGGCGCGTTTACGTCCGTGCGCCTCGAGCACTTCACGCTCCGCGGCGAGGAAACGGTCCGCTGGATCCCGAGCCCCGGCAGCGACCGCCACGCCCGACGCGGCTTCTGCGGCGAGTGCGGCTCGAGCCTCTTCTGGCAGCCGGCCGACAGCGAGCGGATCAACATCGCCGCGGGCACGCTCGACCGCCCGACCGGTCTCGAGATCGCCGGGCACTGGTACACGCATCAGGCAGGCGACTACGACGAGCTCCCCTCCGACGGCCTCCCACGCGACGCCGAGCTCTCGAGCTACGAGATCCCCTGGCGCTAGTCGACGTCGGCGCGCTGGTAGCGCCACGTCGCGAGGAGCCAGCCGCCGACCGCGATCGCAAGGAGCACGAGCACTGCCACTGGAGCCGATCCCGCCTCGAGCTGCACGTCGACGTCGGGGGCGAGACCGAGGACGGACGACGCCCAGCCGAGCACGGTGAACCGCGCCGACCCCTCCGCCGAGTACGCGGCGACCTGCTCCCAGATGAGGACGAACGCGAGACCCCACCAGATCGCCCGTCTGAACCACAGGCCCGCGGCAACGAAGAGCCCGGCATAGGCGAGCGCTCCGAGTGCGACCGCCAGCACGGCCGGTAGCACGACCTCGCCGGCGCCCGCCGCGAGGGCGGAGGCGGCAACGGGTATGGCGGTGAGCGGCACGACGACCGTGGCCGTGGCGAGTACGGCAGCGGCCGGGAGCTGCCAGCGCGGCACCGGCTTCAACCAGAGGTAGACGAGCAGCCGATCCTCGATCAGGTCGCCCACGACCGACGTCCCGAGCCACAGGGTCGCCAGCGGGACGAGGATCCCGAGCCCGAATGACGCGACCCCGTCCGCGGCTGCCTGCGCCGGGTTGTCGTCCCAGCGGGCGAATACGCCGATCAGGACTGCGAGCGCCCCGAGCCCGGCGATGCCCAGCAGACGCGGCACCGTGACCTGCGTTCGCAGCAGCAGCTTGTAGAGCGCGACGAACGCCGTGCTTCCTTTCGGACGGACTGCAGCCGACGTTGCGTCGACCGCGCTCATCGCTGCACCACGTAGCGGAAGACGCCTTCGAGATCGGCGTCGAGCGGCTGCACCTCGTACAGGCGGACGCCGCGCTCACGCGCGACGGGCGCGAGCGCGTGCGCGAGAGCCCGGGCGTCCGTCGTGTCGAGCTCGAGCGTCTCGGTCCCGTCGAGCCTCACGCCGACGACGACTCCCGACTCGAGCAGGGCTCCGGCAAGCACCCGCGCCTCGTCGGTCCGTACGCGGATCCGCATCGGCCTGTCGTCCATCAATGCGCGGAGCTCACGAAAGTCGCCGGCGGCCGCGAGGCGACCCTGCGACATGACGAGGACCTCGGAGCCGATGCGCTCGACCTCGTCGAGGACGTGGCTCGAGACGATCACACAACGTCCTTCGCTCCCGAGCCGGCGGAACAGCGCGACCATCTCCATCCGCTGACGAGGGTCGAGCCCGGTGAGCGGCTCGTCGAGAACGAGCACCTTCGGGTCGTGGACGATCGCCTGCGCGACCTTCACGCGCTGCCGCATCCCCTTCGAGTACGCAGGCAGGCGACGCGAGTCCGACGGGTCGAGGTCGACCGTCCGGAGCGCCGCTGCCGCCGCGCCGTCCGGGTCCGGAAGGCCTTGCAGCCGCGCCGACAACACCACGAACTCGTGCGCGGTCAGCGGCTCGAACACGGTCTCCTGCTGCGGTACGAGCCCGATCAGGCGCGCGACGCCCGGATCCGTCCGTGGGTCCCGGCCGAGGACGCGGACGGTGCCCTTGGACGGGCGGGCGAGCCCGCAGAGCATGCGGAACATCGTCGACTTGCCGGCACCGTTCGGGCCGAGCAGCGCGGTCACGCCTGGACCGACGTCGAAGCTGACGTCTGAGACCGCGACGAGCGCCCCGAACCACTTCGAGACGTTCTCGGCGGCGACGCGCGGCTCGTCCGTCACCGGAAGCCCTCCAGCCGCCGGTAGCGGAGCCAGCAGACGAGGAACCCCGCCACGATGGTGGCCGCGACGCCGCCCGTGACGAGCCAGGCCGAGAGCTCGGCGACCGGCTCGGCGTCCTCGGGGGTCTCCCCGAAGATGCGGTACGCCAGGTTCGAGACGACGAAGGCGAAGCTGAACAGGTCGAGCTCGTTCGGCGCGCCGGCGCTCTCGATCGCAGTCCTGACGACCGTCACCGGGACGGTGAACAGGAGCACCAGGCCGACCGCGGCGGCCGCCCTCCGGGTCGTGAGGCTCGAGACCGCCAGGGACGCAGAGGCGAAGACGAGGGCCGTGGTCACTCCGACGGCCACGATGCGGAGCAGCAGCAGCGGCGTCTCACCGGCCGACGGTCCGTATCCGGCGATCGCGAACGCGAGCAGCATGAAGAGGAGCGGGCCGAGCGTGATCAGGAGCATCACGCCGAACACCGCGCTCGCCTTCGAGACGAGGTAGCGGTTGCGGTCGAGCGGTCCGGCGAGATAGAGGCCGAGCATCCCCGAGCGCCGGTCGGGGCAGAGCGCCTCCGGAGCGACGAGCGCGGCGAAGAGCACGAGCGCGCTGTTGATGAAGAAGGTGTACTCGCCGTACGTGATCAGGTCGTCCTCGAGGACGTTGTCCGTGATCACGGCGAACAGCACCGAGGCGAGCGCGGGCAGGAACGCGATCACGAGCGTGATCGCCGGAAGGACCTTGTGGCGCGCGCCACGCCGAAGTCCGAGCACCCGGCCGGCCGTGAACGAGGCGAGGGTCAGGACCGCGCGCCCGGGCCGTTCGCGCGGGCCGTCGTAGGCGCGGTAGCCGAGGTCGAAGAGCCGGGCGTCCTGTGAGCTCACTCGCCCGCCCTCAGGTAGACGTCCTCGAGCGTCCGCCCGCGCGGCGCGAGGCGCCGTAAGCCGACCCCGAGCTCGGCGACCGCATCGCGCACGGCGTCGTAGGCCGACTCGTCCGTGGCGGCCAGGACGATCGTGCCGTCGTCGGTGCTCACCTCGAGGCCCCGGGCAGCCAGGAGGGAGGCAAGCTCCTCGACGCGGTCGTCGACCTCGACGACGAGGCCTTCCGGGCCGCTGCGGAGGTCGGAGAGCGTGCCGGCACTCACGACCTGGCCCCCTTCGACGATCACGACCGCGTCGCAGATCCGCTCGACCTCCTCCAGGTGGTGCGACGAGACGACGATGTGCATGCCGAACTCCGTGCCGATGCGGCGGATGAGGTCGAGCATCTCGGTGCGTTGCATCGGGTCGAGCCCGTCCGTCGGCTCGTCGAGGAGGACGAGCTCCGGATCGTGGGCGATGGCAGACGCGAGCTTGACCCGCTGCCGCTGGCCCGTCGACATCGTCCCGACCGGCCGGAAGCGCTCTTCGCCGAGGCCCACGAGCCACAGCGCGTCGTTCGCTCGCTGGACGGCGGCGCGTCGCGGCAGCAGATGCATCTCGGCCAGGTGGCGCACGAGGTCGCTGGCAGCGAGCTCGGCAGGCAGGTCGTGATGCTCCGGCGCGTACCCCACACGCGCGCGCACCTCGATGCCGGCCGTGGCTGGATCCTTGCCGAGCACCGACAGATCTCCTTCGTCCCGCGATCGGAGCCCGAGCAGCACGGAGATGAACGTCGTCTTGCCCGCGCCGTTCGAGCCGAGCAGGCCTGTGATGCCCCGACCGATGTCCGCGTCGAGGCCGGCGAGTGCGACCGTGTTCCCGTAACGCTTCACGACTTCGCGTGCCGAGACGATGGGACTGTCGGTGCCCACGTCGTCGAATCTACGCGCGCCGGCGTCGCGACGCCTCGGTCGCGAGGCTGATCTCGTCTCCCACTCCAGACGGACGCGGGCGCCGTCGGGATGGGGCACGATCGGCGTGTGCGACTCCCCTCCCGCAGGCAGCTGGCCCGGCTCGGCGACTGGGCCATCCCGTGGGGGGTCGGGCTGCTGCTCGTCCTCACTGCGATCGACGAGTACGCGACGCCGACATGGTGGTCGCTGCTCGTGCTCAGCATTGCCCTCGCCGTCGTCCAGAGCGCCGCGCTCCACTGGCGCCGGCAGCGGCCCGAACTGGTGGCTGCGATCGCTCTCACCGCCGGCTTCGCCTATCACCTCCTGGTGCCCGAGATCGTTCTCCCGGTCGCCGGTTTCTTCGCGGTCGGTTCGCTGGCCGCCGCCCGGCCACCGCGCATCTCGCTCGTCGGTCTCGCAGGGTTGCTCGCGCTCTCGGCAACGAACTTCTTCACAGCTAGCGTCGACGACAGCGTCTTCACGATGGGGCTCGCGGTCGGAGCGTGGGCCCTCGGCGAGGCCTCCCGCAACCGGAACGTCGCGATCCGGCAGGCGGCGCGGCGCGCCGTGAGCGAGGAGCAGGCACGGATCGCACGCGAACTGCACGACGTGATCGCGCACAGCGTGTCGGTCATCGTCGTGCAGGCCGGGGCCGCCGATCACGTCTTCGACGAGCGGCCCGACGAGGCGCGGGCGGCGCTCCGCTCGATCGAGCTGGCGGGACGCGACGCCCAGCGCGAGCTGAACCGGCTGCTCGCCGCGGTCCGACCCGATGTCACCGGCGATCCGACTCACCCCCAGCCTGGCCTCGACCGGCTCGACGAGCTCGCGGCGCCGCTCCGAGCGGCGGGCCTGCGGGTCGACGTGCGGCGCGAGGGCCAGGTGCGTCCGCTTCCGGCAGGGGTGGACCTCTCCGCGTACCGAATCGTCCAGGAGGCGCTGACGAACACTCTCCGGCACGCACGGGGCACTCGCGCCGAGGTGACCCTGCGCTACTCCGGAGACGTGCTCGAGCTCGATGTCCTCGACAACGGACGCGGCGGCACCGTGGCGCACCGTGACGGCGCCTTCGGGATCGTCGGCATGCGCGAGCGGGCGGCGATACTCGGCGGGACGCTCGAGGCCGGCCCCGCCGCCGGTGGCGGCTTCCGCGTCCACGCGAGCCTGCCGCTGGAGTCGGCACCGTGACGATCAGCGTCGTGCTCGCCGACGACCAGGCGCTCGTCCGCGGTGGTTTTCGCATGATCCTGGACTCGGAGGCCGACATCGAGGTCGTCGGCGAGGCGGGCGACGGCGGCGAGGCAGAACGCCTCGTGCGGAGCCTCCAGCCCGACGTCGTCCTGATGGACATCCGTATGCCGGACGTCGACGGGATCGAGGCGACGCGGAGGATCGTCGCCTCGGGGAGCGAGGCGCGCGTCGTCGTAGTGACGACCTACGACGCGGACGACTACGTCTACTCCGCACTGCGTGCCGGGGCGAGCGGCTTCCTGCTGAAGGACGTGAGGCCCGCAGACCTCATCGACGCGGTACGGATCGTCGCGCGCGGTGACGCGCTCCTCGCTCCAACCGTGACGCGCCGGCTCCTCGACCGACTCGCCGAGACCGTCTCGGACACGGGCGAGCCGCCGGTCGACCTCGGCGAGCTCACCGACCGCGAACTCGAGGTCTTCCGGCTCGTCGCGCTCGGCCTGTCGAACGCCGAGATCGCGGCACGCCTCGTCGTGACCGAGGCGACGGTGAAGACGCACGTCTCGTCCGTGCTGCGCAAGCTCCGGCTCCGGGATCGGGTACAGGCCGTGGTGCTCGCCTACGATCTCCGTCTCGTTCGCCCACGGTCGCTCTGAGGTATCAGAACTTCGCAACAAGAACGGAGCGCGAGACTGGACCGCCCGGGGCGGCTCCTATACTCGCCCGCCTGACCGACCTCACCGCTCCGCTTCGCGACCACTTCGGCTTCGACGCCTTCCGGCCCGGGCAGGAGGACGTCGTGCGCTCCGCGGTCGAGGGCCGCGACACGCTCGCGCTCATGCCGACGGGCTCCGGGAAGTCGCTGACGTACCAGCTCGCAGCGATGCTGCGACCGGAGCCGACGCTCGTCCTCTCGCCGCTCATCGCGCTGATGAAGGACCAGGTGGACAAGCTGCCGCCGCAGATCGCGGCGACGGCGACCTTCGTCAACTCGTCGCTCTCGCCGGAGGAGACGGCGGAGCGGCTCGCCGCCGTCTCGAGCGGGGACGCTCGGCTGGTCTACGCCGCGCCGGAGCGGCTGCGGCAGTCGCGGTTCGTCGAGCTCCTCGCCCGCGTGGGAATCGGGCTCGTGGTCGTGGACGAGGTGCACTGCGTGAGCATGTGGGGGCACGATTTCCGCCCCGACTACCTCTTCATCCGACGCGCGCTCGACGAGCTCGGGGAGCCGACGCTCCTCGGCATGACCGCCACCGCGACGCCGGAGACGGCGCGCGACATCGGGCGGGCGCTCGGCCGCACGTTCGACGTCGTCCACACGAGCGTCATGCGCCCCAACCTCCGCTACGACGTGGAGGAGGTCGCGAACGCGGAGGACCGGATCGCGACCCTGGTCGATCACCTCCGCGCCCTGCGGGGCGGCGCGACGATCGTGTACGCGCGCTCGCGGCGCTCGACGGAGGAGCTCGCGCGCGTCCTTCGCGGCCATGGCTTCTCGGCCGAGCACTACCACGCCGGGCTCGATGCCGAAGAGCGCACCCGCGTCCAGGACGAGTTCGTCTCCGGGACGACCCAGGTCGTCGTCGCCACGACCGCGTTCGGCATGGGCATCGACAAGCCGGACGTGCGGCTCGTCTGCCTCGTCAACTACCCGTCGTCGCTCGAGGAGTACGTGCAGATGGTCGGACGCGCCGGACGGGACGGTGAGCCGAGCCAGACGCTCCTCCTCGCGAGCCCCAGCGACGCGGGATCGCTCAGGCGCTTTGCGCTCTCCGACGTTCCCGACGCCTCGGAGCTCCGCGACGTCTACCGCGCGCTTCGCGACGCCGGAGGGCTCGTCGACCCGGGCGAGCTGGCGGCGCTCGTGCCCGAGCGCGACGTGCGCGTCCTGATCGGGATGCTCGAGCAGGCCGACCTTCTCCGCCGCAGCTTCGACGAGGGGCGCCGCATGCGGATCGAGCTCCCGAGCGCGCCCTCCGACGCGCGGGAGCGCGTCGAGGCGCTGCTCGACCGGGCGCGGCTCGTCGCCGAGTCCCGCGCCGAGCGGATCGTGGCGTTCGCCGAGACGCGCGTGTGCCGGCACGAGCAGGTGGCGGCGCACTTCGACGAGGACTTCAACGCACCGTGTGGCGCCTGCGACGTGTGCTCGCCGCTCGACCGCAGCTCCGCGTCAATCTCCAGCGCCCCTCCACCGCTGCCCGAAGACGTCGGCGAGGCGATCGTCGAGGCGGTCGCTTCGCTGACCTGGCCGCTCGGGCGGAAGAGCCTCGTCGCGACGCTCCGCGGATCCCTCACGGCTCCGCCTTCGGCGCGCCGCTCCTCCGCCTACCGCCTGCTCGCCGCCGCGACCGACGCCGACGTTCGCCGCTGGGTGAAGCTGCTCGAGACGTCGGGCGCGCTCGTGGAGGTGACGACTCCCGACGGCTTCCGCCTCCTCCACGCCGATCTCTCGGCGCCGCTCCCGCGGATCCGGACGAGCACCGACTCCGACGTCGACGAGGGCCTGGTGACGCGGCTACGGAGCTGGCGGCTCGACCGGTCGCGCGAGGACGCGGTTCCTGCGTACGTCGTCTTCCCGGACGCGACGCTCCGCGAGCTCGCCGCTCTTCGCCCGCAGACGATGGACGAGCTCGCCGGCGTCAAAGGCTTCGGGCCGGTGAAGGTCGAGCGCTACGGCGACGACCTGCTCGCAGTGCTCGCCTCGGCGTCCTAGCGCCGATCAGCCGGGCGCAACGCGTCGGGCGAGGTGCATCAGGTACTCCTCGCGGTTGAGCGGATTGGCGCTCCTCCTTCGCCGGATCGGCGGTTCGCCGCTGACCGGTGCGTACCCGGCGAAGTCGCTCTCGACCACGGCCTCGCCGGCCGTCAGCGCCGGCAGCTGTCGCTGCAGCTGCTGCACGCGGGCGGCTGGCAGAACCGTCTCGATCGTCGAGAGCTCCGCGCGCAGCGACGGCGCCTCCGCGACTGCGCCGAGCCGGGCGAGGAGCGCCAGAACGGCGCCGATCGTTCCCGTCGGCGTCTCGAGCTTGACGCGGAGCGCGGGCTCGCAGACGACCGTCCCCGCCTGCTCGAGCGCCCGCATGAGGACGAGCGGCGTCAGCTTCCGGAAGTCGGCGGCGGTGCTGAGCGGGCCGCGCGTCGCCGGCGGACCGTCGGGAGACTGGTACGTGCACCTCGTCATCGCCACAGTGCAGTCCGTGACCTGCCAGCCGTAGAGGCCCTCCTGCAACGTCGTCCGCACGTATCGGCCCATGCTCTCCGCGAACCGCTCGAGCGTCTTGTAGACGTACAGCGGCACGACACGAAAGTCGACCTCCAGCCGGAAGTCGATGCCCGTGTCGACCGGAGCGGGATCGACGCGCAGCCCAATCGTGGCGGCGAACGGATTCGACTCCGCGTGCAGGATCTCGACCGCCTCTCCCGTCCCGCGCGGCCGCTCGACGCAGATCAGCGTCGTCTCGCGGAACGTGACGTCGAGGCCGAAGTCGCTCTGGAGCGTCGCTTGGACGACCTCCTTCTGGACCTCGCCGTAGAGCGAGACGGAGATCTCCTGGCGCCGGTCGTCCTGGCGGACGTCGATCAGCGGGTCCTGCTCGGCGAGCTGAGCGAGCGCGACCCGTAGCCGCTCCTTGTCTGTGGGGCTGCGCGGCACGACGACCGTCTCGAAAGCTGGCGGCGGGAAGCGATGAACCCTGCCGCTCCTCGGCGTGCCGATGGCATCGCCGATCCGAACCTCGCCGAGACCCCGGAGCGTCGCGATCTCGCCGGCGGAGACGGACGCACGCTGCTCGACCGACCCGCGCTCGACGACCCCGATCGCCGTCACCTTGTCCTCGAGGTCGTGTCCGAACCGGACCCGGTCGCGCGTGTGGACGGTCCCGGAGAACATCCGGACGTAGGCGATCTTCTCCCCGGTCGGGCCGCGATCGATCTTGAAGACCGTGCCGGAGACCGGGCCGCCGGCGTCCTCGTCCGACGCTGGCAGCAGCTCCGCGACGCCCGTCATGAGCGCCTCCACGCCCGCTCCTGTGATCGCCGACCCGAAGAACACCGGGTGCAAGAGCGCGTTGCCCGTCTGCGCGGCAAGCAGCTCCCGTAGCCGCCGATACGGCACGACCGCCCCATCGACGTAGGCGGCGAGGATCTCGTCGTCGCGCTCGGCGAGTGCCTCCTCCAGCAGCTTCCGGAAGACCGCGTCGTCCTCGCCCCAGGGTGTGAAGCCGGCGGCTCGTGTCCCCAGCGAGCGCACCGAGCCCACCGGGACGATCGCGGGCGTGAGTCGCTCCGCGATCGCCTGCAGGACGCGCTCGTCGCTCGCCCCGGCGCGGTCGATCTTGTTCACGAAGAGGAGCGTCGGCACGCGCAGCCGCTGGAGCGCACGCATCAAGAGCCGGGTCTGCGGCTGCACTCCCTCGACCGCAGAGATCACGAGCACCGCGCCGTCGAGCACGCTCAGCACGCGCTCCACCTCGGCGATGAAGTCCGGATGGCCCGGCGTGTCGATCAGGTTGACGGTGACGTCGTCGATCTCGAACGAGACCACCGCGGACCTGATCGTGATCCCGCGCTGCTTCTCCAGCGCCAGAGAGTCGGTCTGTGTCGTGCCGCGATCGACGCTCCCGATCTCGTCGATCACGCCGGCGGCGTAAAGGAGCCGCTCGGTGAGTGTCGTCTTACCGGCGTCTACATGCGCCAGGATTCCCAAGTTCAGCGTTCGCTGCTGCACGCGTCATACCCTCCGAATAGGTCGTGAACCCGTTCGCGATGGACATGAACGCTGCGCGCATCTCCGCTCCTTGGTCGATTGGCGCGATGTCGTGCTTCGCGCAGATCATAGGCGCACGGCAGACCCTTGCCCTACACGAGACGAAGCCAGCCCTGGCGCGGAATTGCACACAGAGCCAACGGCCTTTCGCCTTTCTTGCCCGCGCGTCCGGCGACACCGTACGATGACCCCGCCAGCGACGACGCCGCGACGGAGGTGGGCATGTCCGAGAAGATGTGGGGCTCCGAGCCCTTCTGGGGACTCGGCTACGAGTGGGATCCCGACTGGTTCCTGACCGAGCGCCAGAAGGAGCTCCGCGCGACGCTCATCGAGCTCTGCGAGAAGGAGATGCGCGCGAACGCGAAGCGCTCCGACGATGAGCTGCTCTTCCCGCGCCGCAATCTCGAGCTCCTCGGCGAGCACGGTTTTCTCGCTCTGACCGTCCCCGAGGAGTACGGCGGGCTCGGCGAGAACCACATCGCCTACGCGATGACCTGCGAGACGATCGCGCGCTACGGGTGCGCCTCGACGGCGATGTGCTACGTGATGCACATCGGCGCGGTGAACACGATCATGCTCCGCCCCACGCCAGAGCTGATCGACAAGTACATCCGGCCGCTCGGAAGCGGGAAGATCGGGACGCTCTCCTACTCCGATCCGGAGACGGGCTCCCACTTCTGGTACCCGATCTCCTCCGGTGCGGAGCGCTCGAACGGCGGCTTCAAGGTGCGCAAGAAGGCCTCTTGGACGACGTCCGCCGGCTTCGCCGACTTCTACGTCGTGCAGACGACGAGCCCCGACTTCTCCGGCTACGACGACCTGTCGGTCTTCGTGATCGACGGCGACGACGTCGAGTCGCAGCCGTCCCTCTGGGATGCGCTCGGCCTCCGCGGCAACCAGTCCGGCCCGCTCGAGGTCCCGAACGTCGACGTTCCCGGCGAGCAGATCGTCGGCCCCGTCGGCGACGGCGCAGCGTCGAACGACGAGTCCGTCGATCCATGGTTCCTCATCGGCTCCTCCTCGGTCTGGAACGGCATCGCGCTCGGCACGATCGACATCGCAAAGCGCCACACGACGCGCAAGCGGCACGTCGACGTCGGCATGCGCGTGGCCGACTACCCGACGATCCAGGACTACGTCGGCGAGGCGGTCATGGACACGAACGCGTCCCGCACGTTCGTCCTCTCCGTCGCGCACGCGATGGACGGCGCCACCGACAACAACACGAAGGTGCTCGCGCCCGGCGAGTTCGCCCGCGCCGACTTCCTGCACTGGGCGTGGCAGATCAAGTTCATCGCCGCGAAGAACGTCCACCACGTCGTGGACAAGATGCTCCACGCCTGCGGCGGCTCGGGCTACAAGCGCGACATGGAGCTCGAGCGCTACCTCCGCGACGCGAAGGCGGGCTGGGTCATGGGCCCGACCAACGAGGTGCTGCGGCAGTTCGTCGGCAAGGCGGTGCTCCTCGGGTTCGACTCGCTCGACTACTGGAACCAGACGTACAACCGCCGCGCTGTCGAGAACGAGGTGAAGAAGCTCGACTCCGCGGGGAAGCGCGAGCTCGCGGAGCAGCTCCTCGCGCAGGCCGAGGAGCAAGAGGCGAAGGAACCGGCGCAGAAGGTCTAGGCATGGCACTCGGGGCCTCCAGCGGTCTCCAGGGTTGGCTTTTCCCCGAGGACCCGTTCGTCGAGACGTATCTCGTCCGGCCGGGCGGCGCGACTGTGTTCGCGCTCGCCCCGGACGAGCGGATGACGGTCGTCGACCGCTTCGGCGGCCAGACGGCCGAGGTCACGGTGCTGGACGAGCGCGGCGAGGACGACGCAGCAGCGGTCGGTGCCAGCGCGGACGCGCCCGCGACCGTCGTCCGCGACGCCTATCGAGACCGGAACGGCAGCCTGCTCGTCCGCGAGCTCGCCGCGCGCGGGCTCGACCCCTCAGAGGCGAAGGCGCTCCGGCTGTTCGACGCCGACTCGCTTCCGGGCTCGTCGCAGGCGTTCCGCGCGGACCGCGCGGTCACGGTCGTCGTCGCGGCGCCGGCCGGGCGCATCGTCGACGGCGACCCGCCTCCCTCCGACCTCCTCGTCGAGGTCCGGCGCACGACGCCGCGTGCCTACGGCGAGACGGAGCTCCCGCCGCCGCTCGCCGAGCCTCGCCTCGACGTGCGCGTCGACGCCGCGACCGCGCTCGCATACGAGGTGCGCGCGGGCGAGTTCATCCAGGTCATCGACGTCGAGGGGAAGCAGTGCTCCGACTTCCTCGCCTTCCACCGCGGCAAGCTCGAGCGGGGGCTCGAGCGCGGGCTCGACGCGACCACGACGCGCTCTCTCATGGGCCAGGCGTACCCGCAGCCGGGGCTCCAGGGGAAGTTCTACGACGTCGACATGGACCCGCTCGTCGAGGTCGTTCGCGACACCGTCGGCCGCCACGACACCTTCGCCCTCGCCTGTACCGCGAAGTACTACGAGGACATGGGGTATCCCGGCCACGTCAACTGCACGGAGAACTTCAACGGCCAGATCGCGCCGTACTCCATCGCGCCGCGCAAAGGCTGGGAGGCGCTCAACTTCTTCTACAACACCGGCTTCGACGCGAACATGGTCTTCACGATGGACGAGCCGTGGTCGCGGCCCGGCGACTACGTGCTCCTGCGCGCAATGACCGACCTCGTGTGCGCGTCGTCCGCCTGCCCCGACGACATCGACCCGGCGAACGGGTGGCAGGTCACGCCGGTGCACGTGCGGGTGTATGCGCCCGACAACACGTTCTCCATGGCCGTCGCGTACCGCGTGACCCCGGACGCGGAGCCGGTGCTGACGAAGGAGACGACGTTCCACCCGCGGACAAGCGACCTGACGAAGAGCTTCGTCGAGTACCGCGGCTACTGGCTCCCGCACTGTTTCGACAACGAAGGCGCGATCGCCGAGTACTGGGCCTGCCGCGAGAAGGTCGCGGTCATGGACCTCTCGCCGCTCCGCAAGTGGGAGATCCTCGGGCCAGACGCGGAGGCGCTCGTCCAGAAGGCGATCACGCGCGACGCGCGGCGGCTGTCCGTCGGCCAGGTCACGTACACGGCCCTCTGCAACGAGACGGGCGGGATGATCGACGACGCGACGGTCTACCGGCTCGGCCAGGACAACTTCCGCTTCGTCGGCGGCGACGAGTACGACGGCATCTGGCTCAAGGAGCTCGCGGACCGCCACGAGCTGAAGGTCTGGATCAAGCCGTCCACCGACCAGCTCCACAACCTCGCGGTCCAGGGGCCGGCAAGCCGCGAGCTGCTGAAGAAGATCGTGTGGACGCCGCCGACGCAGACGTCGCTCGAGGACCTCCGCTGGTTCCGGTTCACGGTCGGGCGTATCGGGACGTTCGACGGGATCCCGATCGTGGTCTCGCGCACGGGCTACACGGGCGAGCTCGGCTACGAGGTCTGGTGCCACCCGTCCGACGGCCCGGCGGTCTGGGACGCGATCTGGGAGGCGGGCGAGGAGCACGGCCTGACGCCGCTCGGCCTCGAGGCGCTCGACATCCTCCGCATCGAGTCGGGCCTGATCTTCGCCGGCTACGAGTTCGACGACCAGGTCGACCCGTTCGAGGCAGGGATCGGGTTCGCGGTCGACCTGCGGACGGACGACGACTTCGTCGGTCGCGAGGCGCTCGAGGCGCGCAAGGCGCATCCGCAGCGGACGCTCGTCGGGCTCGAGCTGGAGGGGAACGAGACCGCGGGCCATGGGGACGGCGTCTACGTCGGAAGGCAGCAGATCGGCGTCGTCACGAGCGGGACGCGAAGCCCGGTCCTGAAGAAGAACATCGCGCTCGCCCGCATCGCGGTGCAGTACGCGGACCTCGGAACTGCGGTCGAGGTCGGGAAGCTCGACGGCCAGCAGAAGCGCCTCCGCGCGAGCGTCGTGGCTTCCCGTTCTACGACCCCGACAAGACCAGGCCGCGCTCGTAGCCTCCGTGATCGAGTCCTTCACGCCCGAGCAGGTCGAGGCGTTCCGGCGCGACGGGTTCCTCGTCGTCGAGGAGGGGCTCGCCTCCGAGCGGGCGCTGGGGCTCCTGCGGGAGCGCTACGAGCGGCTCTTCGACGGCGAGTACGAGACGGGTATCCGGCCGGACGAGGTGAACTGGGTGCGCGGGCGCGATCCGGAGGACCGCACGCGGCAGCTCTGCAACGCCTGGAAGTCGGACGACGTCGTCGCGGCCCAGGTGCTCTCCGAGCGGACGGGCCGCCTCGCGGCGCAGCTCGCCGGCTACAGCGGCGTGCGCATCCTCCAGGACAACGTCCTCTGGAAGCCGCCGGGAACGAAGGCGATCGGCTTCCACCAGGACTCCTCGTACGCCGACTACCTCGTGCCGCCGGAGATGGTCACGTGCTGGCTCTCGCTGCACGACACGGCGGCCGACGCCGGGCCGCTCGAGTTCGTCCGCGGCTCGCACGCGTGGCCGAAGTCGCCGCCCGAGCGCACGCAGTTCCACGCGCCCGACGACTGGCTCGCCGGGCCGCGCGCGGCCGCGCCTAACGGAGACGAGCTCGACGTCGTCCCAGTGGTCGTGAAGGCGGGAGGCGGATCGTTCCACCACGGGCTCACCTGGCACGGCTCGGCGCCGAACACGAATGCCTCGGTCGCGCGCATGGCGCTCGTCTCCCACATGCTCCCGGTCGAGGCGCGCTTCCACGAGATGAACGTCGACGTCACCTACTCGCGCTACCGCCGCCGCGGCGACCTCTCGCTCGACGAGTCGTTCTTCCCCGTCATGTGGGACAAGACCGGCTACCGCACGCCGTGGCTCGCCGGGCTCCCGAGCATCGACTAGCGATGGCGAGACGGCTCGCGCGTCTTGCGGCGCTCGCCTGCGTCGTCACCGCAGCGCTCGCCGGCGCCGCCGCTGCACTCGTCCCTTCGGATCCACAGGGAACGCACCCCGCCTACGCCGCCCTGCACCTCCCGGCTGCGTGGGACGTGACGACAGGCTCGCCCGAGGTCGTGATCGCGGTCGTGGACTCCGGCGTCGATCCGTCACACCCCGACCTCGCCGGAGGCGGTCCGTCCCGGGTACGACTTCGTCGACGACGACGCCGACGCGGCGGACTCCGCTCGCAACGGGCATGGCACCGCAGTCGCGGGAGCCGCAGCCGCCCGTGCGAACAACGGCTTCGGCGGCGTCGGGACGTGCTTCGGGTGCAGCGTCATGCCGCTCCGCGTGCTCGGCGCGGACGGGATCGCCGCTCAACGTGAATACCGCAGCGGCGATCGATTACGCCGTCGACCATGGCGCCGCCGTCGTCAACGCGAGCATCTACGGCGAGCGGTCGCCCCAGGTCCTGCGTGATGCCATCGTCCGTGCCCGCGCCGCGGGCGTGCTCGTCGTCGCCGCGGCCGGGAACGAGGCGAACACGACTCCCGAGTTCCCGGCGGCCTTCCCCGAGACGATCTCCGTCGCCTCCGCGACGCCCGCGGGGGAGCGGGCGCCCGTTCACGAGCTACGGCGACGTGGGTCAAGTTCGCCGCGCCCGGACTGCGCGCCGATCACGACGCTCGGCGGCGGCTCCGGCGTCGGCTGCGCGACCTCCGTCTCGACCCCGCTCGTCGCCGGCGTCGTCGGGCTGCTTCGCGCGCGGGCGCCGTTCGCCACCGGCCGACGACCTCGAGCGCGCACTCGCGACGACGGCTCGCCCGGTCGCCGGGCACGCGATACGGCCTCGTCGACGCCGCCGCGGCGTTCGTCCGCGCTCGGGCAGCCGCGCGCCGATGCTTCATCCGCGTCGTGCTCGGCGAGCCCGGTCGTGGGCGAGCGAGCTCGAAGGCTTCAGCGGGCTCTGGTCAGGCGCCGGGCGTCGTCGTGCGGCCTACCGCTGGGAGCGCTGCCGCGACGCGTGTGCTGCCGATCCCGAGTGCGTCCGCGCCGCGCGTACGAGCCCGACCGCCGAGGACGCCGGATTCACGATCCGGCTCGTGCTCTCGGCGCCCGGCCTCGCCGACGCGGTCTCCCCGGCAACGGCTGCCGTTGGCGCCCGGCCCGCGCTCGCCGGCACGCCCGTCCATCGTCGGGCCGCGCGCGCGTCGGCGCGCGCCTCGTCGCACGCGTCGGGCTCGTGGGCGGGGACGAATCTCCGCTACTCGGTCACCTGGCAGCGCTGCCGCCTCGGCTGCTCGCCCGCCGGGACGGGAGCGACCTATCGCGCGCGGCCCCGTGACCGCGGGTGGCGCCTCCGCGTGGAGGTCACCGCCTCCAACGACCTCGGCGCGGCGACGGCCTTCAGCAGGCAGACGGCGCGCGTGCGCTAGCTAGGCGGTCTCGCGGAACCTGGCCGCGAGCACCTCGATGAGGGCGACGGCGGCCCGCGGGTCGGCCTGCAGCGCAACCAGCAGCTGCTCGCGCGAGATCGCGAGGCAGCGCACAGCCCCGACCGCGTGGATGTCCGCGATGCGGCCGCCGCCCGGATCGAGCACCTCGATCTCGCCGATCAGCTCGCCCGGCCCGAGCGTGAGGCTTCGGCCCGGACGCTCCACCCGCACGGTGCCCTCGAGCACGAGCAGCAGCTCGGCGCCGGGCTCCCCGATCCGCATGATCGGGTCGCCGTCGGCGTACTCCCGCTCCTCCCCGAGCGCGAGGATCGGGTCGAGCAGCTCCTTGGGCAGGAGCGAGAAGACGCGCGGGTCGCGGATGAGCCGCTCGTAGCGGCCGCCGTGGAAGAGCAGCGGCTCGCCCTCGCCGTACCGTGCGAACTCGACCTGCCCGAGGAAGAGCGAGTGGTCACCGCCCCAGTACGAGCGCACGATGCGCGCGACGAGGTGCGCGAGCGCGCCTTCGACGAGCGGCGTGTCGTGCACGAGCTCGAACAGCGGCTCCGCCCCCTCGTCGACGACCCGGCCCGCGAAGTGGTCCGAGAGCCCTGCCTGCCGGGCCTCGAGCACGTTCACGCCGAAGCGCGTCCCCTCGTGCAGCAGGTTCGACATGCGCGCGCGGCGGTCGACGGACACGAGCACGAGCGGCGGTCGCAGCGAGACGGACATGAAGGCGTTCGCAGTCATGCCGTGCACCTGCTCGCTCGTCCTCGTGGTGATGACGGTGACTCCGGTCGCGAACATGCCGAGCGTCCGCCGAAACGCGATCGCCGGGTCGCCCTCGAGGCCGAGCCCGAGCTCGAGCTCCTCCGACCGTCGGCGCGGCGTCGAACGAGGCGCCGAACGCCTCGGGCGCCGAGATCGCGCTGTCGAGCGCGATCTGGAACTCTTCCGGAGCGACCGGCTCGTGCATCGGCCGTAGAACCTACCCCGCCGCGGTGCTCACGCTGCTGCCGACGCTCTCGTCGTGCAGGACCCAGAACACGAGCGCGTCGCTGTCGGTCAGGTTTCGCCACGCGGACACGCCGCTCCGATCGGCGATCAGCGCCTCGCCAGGGCGTAGGACGGGCGTTCCGGTCGCGAGGACGACCTGCACGAGGCCCGACGCGACGGCGACGAGCTCGACGCCCTTGTGCGGGAACGTCGGCGCGGAGCGAGCGCCGGGCGACAGGCGCAGGACGTACGCACGGAGGCCCGCCCCCGGGTCGTCGAGGAGCGGTACCGGGACGTCGTACGTCGTCGAGCGGGGATCGTCTCGGCGGGCGAGGCGGTAGCCGGGCGCCTCCTGCCCGCGCAGGAGCTCGTCCAACGTCATGTTCAGCCGCGAGGTGAGGTCGAGCAGCGTCTCGAGGGACAGGCCCCTGCGACCGCGCTCCGCTTGCGAGATCGCGCTCGGCGAGACCCCGGCGAGACGCGCGATGTCGGCCTGCGTGAGTCGGCGCGTCCGCCTGAGATCGCGAAGCGCCGCCCCGAGCCGCGCAGCCGCCGGTGCCGGCTCGAGCACCGGCATGCCCTGGTCGACGTGGTACCGGAAGACGCTGCCCTCGACCCCGGCGCGACGTCCCTCGGCCTTGATGATGCGCACACGGCCGTCGCCGAGACTGAGCACGCATTGCGTCACGTCTTCGATCTCCCGGCGAAGCGCCGGCGGGTGCCTCGACGTGGTCAGCGACCAGAAGGCCACCGCGCCGAGCCCGAGGAGCATCGGACAGCCGCGCATGAAGAAGCGACCTGCCGTCTCCGTCCCCCACCGGTCGCTCATCGCATCGAGCGACTCGAGCAGCAGTAGGCGCCGCCCGGGTTGCGCGCACCACCTCCCGCAAGCGTCGAGAAGCGGGCGCGGCTGTGCCAGTTCGCCCGCCGGGCGGGCGTCGAGGACCTCGAAGCCGGGGTACGCCGCTTCGACTGCCTCGGGCTCTGCGGTCAGGGTCACGTACGCGGCCGCGTCGTACTCGGAGGCTTTCGCCGCCGCAGCCGCGTAGAACGGGCCCACGTCGTCTGCGGCCTCGGCGTCCCACACGACGTTGTCCCCCCAGTAGAGCCCACCGAGGGCGCGATCGAGCTCGCTCACGCCCGTCGTCCCGGTGTGCTGAGCCGCGCTCATTCGGCAAGCACTGCTTCCGCTCGCGCGCCGCGACGAACGAGCGGTCGTGCGAGCGGTCGCAAAGTCGCAACGCCCGCCCCGGTGCGCGCCTCGCGCCGACTCGGGCGGGCCGAGACGTGCGAATCGGCGCGAGACGTAGTTAAGCGTGGCTTTTGAGTGCAAGACGTGCAATATCAACTGCTTTATAACCATCGTGAGCGCTCGAGACAAACCCACGCCGAAGGTCGAGCGTTCGCTTCGGGGGAGCATTCCTCCCCATCTTCCCCCAGACGCAGCGGCCCGCTGCGGCCGCTGCGTCTCCCTTCCGTCGGCGTCCGCGGCTTGGCGAAGGGGCGGCCGTCGCCGCTCGCTATGCCCAATCGAGCGTCAGACGACTACGCGCGCTGCCTCGGCGATCAATGCCGCCTGCTGGCGGGTGTCCGCTGCTCGCCATTGCGGGCGCACGCCGTCCTGGACGATCCGGCGGTAGAGGAAGAGCAGCACGGCGAGGATCAGGACGCCGAAGCCGATGATCTTCTCCGTCGTGGCCCGCCAGCCGCCGGCCGCGGTTGGAACCAGCCCACTCCGAAGACCGTGAGCACCGCGGTGATGATCCCGAGGATCCATGCGATCGGTATCCACGCCCGCGAGAGCATGATCGGCCGTGGCCACTCCGGCCGGTCTCTGCGCAACAGGATGAACCCGGTGATCGCGAAGAAGTGCGCGAGCACATACCCGATGTTGCTCGCCGCGAGGATGCCGAAGATGTTCCCGATGAAGACGAAGCAGATGTTCACGAGCATGTCGAGCGTCATCGCGCGCCCGGGACGTGCCAGCGGTTCAGGTGGTAGAGCTGCTTGATCGTCATGTCGTCGCGGGCGATGCCGTAGAGCGCGCATCCGTCCGCCGTCGCGGTGTTCATCGAGATGACGAAGCTCGCGACGATGACGACGACGAAGAAGTTCGTAGCGGCGTGGATCCCGTCAGGTCTGAGCGGCCGACGTAATCGAAGCTCGCGACCATTTCCTCGCCCACGCCTCCGACGAGCCCGAGCGGAGGAGCATGAGAGCGTCGAAGATGCACACGGACCGGAGAGCGAGGACTTCATCTTCTTCCTGGCCTGCCTTCGCGGGGATCGTCAACGTCCTCATCCACCTGTCGGTGACCGAAGCGGATGAAGCCCGCCGCGTACTACGTAGATCGCCGCGGTCGCCGCGGTCGTCTCGTCGGTCCTGAGCTGGTTGATGTTGTGGGGGACTGGCCCGCTCACGAATGCACGGCTTCCACGACTTCTTCGGGATCGCGTTCGTCTACCTCTTCCCGGCAGGCATGGCGCTCGTGCTCGTCCGCAAGGTCGGGGCTAGGCCGAGGCATGTACGAGCCCCATCCGAAGGTCCCCGCATACCGGTCGTACCAACCTCGGGGATCACGGTGGCAGGCGTCGCAGATCATCTTCCGCCGGCCTGCCGATGGTCATCCTGTCCTGCCTCTTCTTCTTCGCACCCGGAGGCGTACGGCGTGAGCGTGACGATGGCCACCACGAGCGTCGGCGTCGCGTTCAACAACCTCGGTCTCGCGTGGGCAGGCGGCGCGCTCACCGGCGCCGCCATCGCGTACTGGAAGAAGAGCTACATCTACCTGCTGCTCGGGCCCCCTCGGTCGCGTACGTGGCGGGAGCGCCGGGGTTCGACATCTACACAGCCCTGGCAGATGTTCCTCGCTCGCGCTCGCCAGCACCGTTCGCCGTGCTACATCGCGTACGAGTTTTCAGCCAGCGCCGCGGCTGGGACGAGCACAAGCTGACGCCGCTCTTCCTCGCGCCGGCACGTACGGCCTGTTGATCCTCGGCATCGTCAAGTGGGGCACGGCCCACGGCGGGTACTTCGGGGTACGGAGGGCAAGTACGCGTTCCAGAACGCCGAGGTAACCTCTGTGGCAGGCGATCGGCCTCGTCGTGGCGGTCGGGCTCGGCGTCGTGACCGCACTCGTGCTCGCGTTCATCCTCGAGTGGACCACCGGGCTCCGGCTCTCCGAGGAGGAGCAGGTCGCGGGCATCGACGGTCCCGTGTGGGGCCTCGAGTCCGATCTCTCGCTCTCCTCGGGGAACGGCGTCTCCGGGGCCGGCGCGCCCGGTCGCCCCGACTCCCCGCGGCGACACCGGGATCGTCGTAGGTCGACGCTGACTGTCCGGGCCGGAGCCGCCGTCAGCGCGCGGCACCCGCCCCGGGCGGGCGTCCTCGAGATCGAGTGCTAGATTCGATTCGCGACGACGCAATACCGTTGCCCAGAGTGCAATGACCGTCTCCGTTCCCGCACGCGCGTCCTACATCGTCGTCGGCGCAGGCATCCACGGCCTCTCGACCGCCTACCACCTCGCGAAAGAGCTCCGGACGCGCGGGCTCGGGTCCGGCTCGGACGTCGTCGTGCTGGACAAGTCCAGGCCGGGCGCGGGCGCGTCCGGGATCGCGTGCGGCGTCGTCCGCAACAACTACTTCCAGCCGGCGATGAGCGAGCTCATGCAGGCATGTGTCGAGGTCTGGGAGTCGGATCCGGAGGCGTATGCGTACAACCCGGTCGGCTACATCGCGCTCGGCGCGTCCGTGCAGGAGGCGGACCTGACCGAGACGTACGAGCGGCAGGAGCGCATCGGCTACGACTCGGAGCTGATCGTCGGCGCCGACGCCGTGGACGAGCACATGAAGAAGCTCTTCCCCGACTGGCGCGCGCAGGGCGTGACGGTCTGCCTGCACGAGAAGCAGGGCGGGTTCGCCTTCAACCTCGACTCCGTCGAGGGGCTGCACGGGAAGTGCCGCTCCGAAGGCGTCGAGGTCCTGAGCGGCGTCGAGGTGACGGGCTTCGCCGAGGCCGACGACGGCACGATCACCGCCGTCGAGACGAGCGAGGGCCCGATCGAGGTCGGCGAGCAGGTGATCGTCGCCCCGGGCCCGTGGGCGGGGCGGTTCTGGGCGCTGCTCGGGCTCCCGGACACGATCGACGTGCGCACGCCCTCCGGCGACGTCGTCCCCGGCCGGCCGATGTGGACGTACTGGAACCTGCAGGAGGGCGAGGTCGCGATCGACCCGCTCGCTTTTCGCGAAAGCCGACGGCAGCGCGCCGCCCGTGATCCACCTGGACACCGACGCACCGCTCTACACGGACGACGGGAAGCTCGTCACGGACGAGCTCTGGGGCATCTACTTCAAGCGCGACCGGCACGGCGTGCAGGGCGGCGCGTCGCCGCTCGTCGTCGACGGCGACGTCGAGCTCGACCCGTACCCGTCCACGACCGACGTCGACCCGTCCTTCCCGGACATGTGGTGCGCGGCGCTCTCGCACTCGATGTCGCGGTTCGAGGGCTGCCGCGCGCTCTACAAGGACGCGAGGTCAGGCGGCGTCGGCGCGTTCACCGTCGACAACTTCCCGGTCTTCGACTACTTCCGCCCGAACCTGTACGGCATCTTCGACTCGAACCACGGCTACAAGATGATCGGCGTCGGCAAGGAGGTGGCCGCCGTGCTCGTCGGCGAGCACTCGCGCCTCCTCTACCCGTTCCGCTTCGAGCGTTTCGCGACCGGCGACCTGCACCCGGTCTCGAGCTCGCCCTATCCCTGGTCCTAGCCCGGCTCCTCGCCCGGGGTCCCGGCGAAGATCCGCCGGAGCGCGTCCGCGTCCTCGGGCTGCAGGTACACGTGGACGCGGTCTCCCGGCTCGAGCGTGACGTTGCCATCGACGCGCCGCGGTCGCCCGTCTCGTATCAGTACGCCGACCCAGGCACGCTCGCCGAGCGGTAGGTCCCGGATGCGCGCGCCGGAGGCGAGCGACCGCTCCCCGATGACGAACTCGAGCACCTCCGCGAGGTCGTGGTCGACACGACGGAACGGGATGCGGAGCTTCTCCGCGACGAAGGGCAAGGACACGCCTTGCACGACGACCGAGAAGACGACGACGATGAAGACGATCCCGTACAGCTCGCTCGACCCGTCGACTGCAGCGAGCACCGCGAGAGCACCGAGCAGGATCGGTACCGCCCCCTTGAGTCCGCCCCAGGAGATGAACAGCCGCTCGGCGTTGGTGAGACGTGCGGGGAGGAGCAGCGGGAAGATCGCGAGCGGACGGGCGACGAAGGCGAGGATGAGCGCGATCCCGAGCCCCTTCGCCCAGATCTCGAGCGTGTCGAGGTCGCCGACGGTGATGGTCAGGCCGAGCGCGACGAATACCGCGATCTCGGCGAGGCCGGCGAGCGACGCATGAAAGCCCTCGATCTCGCCCTTGCGGGGCATCGCCGAGTCGCCGAGCACGACACCCGCCACGAACACTGCGAGGAACCCGGAGCCGCCGATCACGGCCGCTAGCCCATAGATGATTCCCGCGCCCGCGAGTACGCGGATCGGGTAGAGCGCAGGCCCGGTCAGCGGGACCCTCCGGAAGACGGGCTGGAGAAGCAGCGCACCGGCAATACCGACGACGAGGCCGAGCGCCATCTCGATCGCGAACTCCTCCGCGACGACGAAGAGGCTGCCGTCCTCCTCGGAGGCGAGCTCGATCATCCCGATCATGAGGGCGATCCCCACGGGGTCGTTCACGCCCGCCTCGCCCTCGAGGATCGTCCCCGAGCGCCCGCGTATCTCGCGCGCGCCGAACACGGAGAACGTGACGGCCGGATCCGTGGGAGCCACCGCAGCTCCGATCAGGCCCGACTCGATCCAGGTGAACCCGAGGACGTAGTGCGCGGCGACGGCGACGACGCCCGCCGTGAGGAACGTCCCGACGATGCCGAGCCCGAGAATGGGTCCGAGCGAGCGGCGGAAGCGCCCGAGCCCGATGTGGAGGCCGCCGTCGAACAGGATGAGGACGAGCGCCACGACGGCGATCCGCTCCACGTCGCGCACCGAGAGCACGTCCTGGAGATCGGTCCAGAGGTACGAGATGACGGCGGCGCCGATGAGGAACAGCGCGGCGTACGGCAGCGAGAACCTGTCCGCCAGTCGCATCCCGAGCAGCGCCATGAAGACGGTCGCCGAGACCGCGAGGATGATCTCGCCGAAATCGCCGATCTCGGTCAGCGCCAGCAACTGGTTTGTCGCCATCGTTCGCGCGATTCTGCACTGCGGGCACCACAACACCCGCGTCACGCGACCTCGCCGCTCTTCGAAAGCGACGCCCACGGTCTGCGGGCGGAGCTCCGCCGGATTCGCGGCCTGCTCGACCGGGACGACGTCGTCGGTCCCGCCGGGACGAGCGGCTTGCCGCCTGAGCTCGTCGCCTCCCACTTGATCGGCAGGGTCCGCTGGCCCAGGATGACGCAGTGCTCCTGATCCTCATCCTCGGCTTCGCGCCGATCCTCATGCTGCTGACGCTCGCGCTCGTTCTCTACCTCACGGTGATCGAGCTCCGTGAGATCGGGGACCTGCACTACGCGTGGTGGATCTGGTGGCTCCTGCTCGTCTTCATGACCCACTTCGTCGGCTATCTGTTCCTGAGGGCCTACGCTGTCTACCGACGCTGGCACGCAGCCAGCGGGTGACGGCGGGCCGCCGGACGAGCCGGCGCCGCGCCGCGGGATCCGGGACCACCCGCTGGGCAAGGTCGCCCTCCTCGCCCTCGTGCTGCTCGCCGCCGTCGCGGTGGCGCGCACCTGCGGCTCGTCGAACCAGGAGGTGTCGCAGGAGGAGGCGGTCGAGATCGCGACTGCGGAGGCCGGCTTCGAGCCGTGCTCCGAGACGGGTTGCGTCGTCATACGCGCCCTCCGCCAGGGGATCCCGTCCCGCCTGTACTGGGTCGTCGGGCTCGCCGAGACCCTCGACGCCGAGGGCAGGCCGACCAGGACGAAGACGTACCTCGTCGACGTGATGACGGGCGACGCGACCCAGAGCCGCTGAGCGCGGCTGTGTAGCGTCTCGCACACATCGCGCCGTCGAACGCCGGTGTAGCCGGACATGGAACCAGCGGTTTCGCGTGTCTTACGGTCCCGGCGTCGACTGTGATGCCGCCCGAGGAGGGGGCTCGAATGATCTCGTCGCTGTTGCCGACCTGGCTCGCTCAAGCTCCGACGCCCGAGGAGATCGACGCCAAGGTAACCCTCGACTCGCTCGTCCTCACCGAGCAGTTCTACTTCTGGACCGTCGTCATCATGTGGCTGATCCACGTCGGCTTCATGGCGTACGAGGGTGGCGCAGCTCGACGCAAGAACGTGATGTCGACGGCGATGAAGAACATCCTCACGATCGCCGTCGTCACGCCGACCTTCTACTACTTCGGCTGGTACATCTACGGCTGCTTCGAGGAGGGGTGGCCGAAGGACGGGCACGACAGCCCGACCGTCGAAGGGCTCGACTTCCTCGTCGGCTTCTGCCAGAACACCGCGCCCTGGGCGGCCCAGATGGGGCCGAACCTCCAGGATCACGTCAGCGCGGTCTTCTTCCTCGCCTTCCTCCTCTTCTCCTGGACGACGGCCTCGATCATGTCCGGAGCGCTCATCGAGCGCGTTCGCCTGTCGGCGTTCCTCATCCTCGGCGCGCTGCTCGGCTCGGTGGTCTGGATCATGGACGCCGCCTGGGGCTGGAGCGGCGGCGGCTGGCTCGTCACCCGCTTCGGGTTCCACGATGCGATCGCCTCCCTCGTCGTGCACGGCGTCGCCGGAGCGTTCACGTTAGGAGTCCTGCTGAACCTCGGGCCGCGCATCGGCAAGTACACCGTGGACGGTGCAGCGCGGACCTTCCGCGGCCACAACACCCATCTCACGCTTGATGGGGCTGATGCTGATCTTCACCGGCTTCTATGGCTTCTACGCCGCGTGCCTCGTCATCCAGTCGACGGTGTTCCCGGGCTGGCTCAACATCTACCTGTCGCCCACGACTCTCGGCGCGATCGCGTTCGTGATCACCATCGGCTTCGCGGGCGGCTTCACTGGTGGGTGGTTCGCGAGCAAGGGTGACCCGTTCTGGACGCTGTCCGGCGGCCTCGCCGGCGTCATCTCGGTGTCCGCAGGCGCCGACGTCTACCACCCGTCGCTCGCGTATCTGCTCGCGATCTCGGGCGGCATGCTCGCCGTCTACGCGGGAGGCATCATCGAGAAGAAGCTCCGGATCGACGATGCCGTCGGCGCGGTTGCGGTGCACGGCGTCTGCGGGTTCTACGGCGCCTTCCTCGTCGGCATCTTCGCCGGCGGCTACCCGACCGGGATCAACAACGTCGAGTCGTCCATGGGCGGCCAGCTCATGGGCATGCTCGCGTTCCTGCCGCTCGCGTTCCTCCCCGGCTACTTCGTCAGCTGGCTTCTCAAGCAGTTCAACCTCCTGCGCGTCCCGGCCGAGGTGGAGCTCGAGGGCCTCGACCTGGCGGAGTTCGGCCAGGACTTCTACCCCGAGTTCGAGCGGGTTCCGGAGATCGTCATCGAGCCCGACGGCCGCGAAGTGGAGGCGGCTCCGATACTGCTCGAGGCGTACTGGCAGACGAACGGCGGCCCGCGAGAGCGTGTCGGAGCCGGCGAGGAAAGGAGCTAGGCGATGTTCGACGCCTTCCCGTACGACGAGTGGAGCGAGGACATCGCCGAGTTCTGGACCTTCGGCGGCGAGGGCTCGACCGGCACCTGGATCCTGACCGTGCTCGGGTTCGCGACGATGCTGGTCGCGTTCTGGGGGTTCGTGCGCCTCGAGAACCAGAAGCTGCGGCGGCAGGCAGAACGGCTGAAGGCCTCCGGCGCGCTCAATCGTCCCGGCGGCGGAGCCTAGGAGGGAGGAGCGATGGCAGACAAGCAGATCGACTTCCCACCGCTGCAGAAGGAGGACTCGCCGCGTCGCGCCGTTCATGCTCGCGCTCTCCCTCGTCTGCATCGTCATCGTCGTGGTCATCCTGATGACGGACCTCGACGGGCCTTTCATCGGGCCTTGGGGCTGAGTACCATCCGGCAATGCCGCTCTACCTCCACTGCGTGATCTGCAGCAGGAAGCAGGCGGACGGGCTTATCTCGGGAGCCGCGTGGGGACGCCTCGAGCTTCCCGCCGGCGTGCAGGTCGACCATCCAGGGCTCAACGGATCGACGCTTCGCGCCTGCCCCTCGTGCATGAGCGAGAACCCGGACTGGCAGTCGAGTGTCCTGAGTAGCCTCGGGTACTCGTCTGCCGCCGAGGCACAGGCGAACGTCGCGGTCTAGCGTTCGCAGGGAAGCCCGGCGTGGCTGACGAGCGGCCGCACATCCGTCTCGTCAAGGCTGCCGAGACGCCGCCGGACCGCAAGACGATCCTCCTGGCGTACAACCAGACGAGCGATTCCGACCGAGCGCTCCAGCGAACTGCGGAGCTAGCCGGGTTCTACGACGCCCGCATCGTCGTCACGAGCGTCGCGCCGGTCGTGGTCGGGACGACGTTGACCGAGACACGGCAGGCACGGGAGCTGCGCCGCGCGGGGAGCCGGCTGGAGGAGCTCGGGCTCGACGTCGAGCTCGTGGAGGCCGTCGGCGACGTCGCGGAGGCGATCGTGGAGGTCGCGCTTCGGTACGAGGTCGACCTCATCGTCGTCGGGACGCGCGAGCTCGGCGCGATCGAGCGCCTCCTCGGCCACAGCGTGAGCGAGGGCGTCCAGCGCATGGCGCGCTGCGACGTCCTCATCGTCCACTAGCGCCCGGAACGGGAGATCGGTGCGACGTCGTAGCGCGCGATCGCGGCGGCCGCGACCTTCTTGCCGAGCACGAGTCCTGCCTCGTTGTCGCTCCGGAAGTGGATCCCGCCGTACAGGCGCGAGACAGCAGCTTCTTCGGCCCACGCCCTGAGCTGCGTCGCCGCTCGGGAAGTGCTCGCGGAAGCCCGCGAGCACCTCGGACGCAGCACCGGAGGTCGTCGAGTGGCCCGAGACGTAGGAGGGGAACGGCGGGGTCACGATGTACGAGCTCCACGTCGGGTCGATCTCCCGCCGGATCGCGGTGACAGGTCGCTCCGACCAGTACGCGAACTTCGCGTCCCAGCACGCGATGAACGCATCCGCCTGGGCGGTGTTCAGCGCAGCGAGCACCCGGGCGGCGTCGCCGTTCGAGAGCCGCTGCGCGCGGATCAGGTCGAGGGCGATCTGGTTCCAGTGGCCAGGTGGCGTCACCGTGCCGGCGCCGTCGGCCCAGAAGTCGGCGATCTGCTTCTGCCGGTCGGTGAGCGTCCGCGACACGTCGTAGACCTCCTGAATCTCCGCCGCATAGGCGGCGCTGCCAAACGCGGGCGGAGGGCTCGGCCGGAGCTGCGAGCCGGACCTCAGGTTCCACGTCCTCCACTTCCCGGCGAGCGGCTCGAGCGGCAGCATGAAGCCGGGCGGCGTCGGCACCCAGAGCCCCGGGCCGACGGGCATCGTTCCCTGGTAGACGGCGTCCGACCCGTCGGCGCGTGCGCGCGCGACGACGCGCTCGCCGATCCGGCGCCCACGCTCGACCGCCTTCCGTGGACGCTCGCGGTTCGCAAGCTCGTCGAAGGCGGCGGCGCGATCGGGGAACAGGTAGGCGAGCACCGTGGACGCTGCTCCCGCGACGGTCGCGTCCTGGTGGCCCCTGGGCGCGTGAGTCGCATCGAGCATCGCCACGCTCAGGAGCGCGAGCGCTCTGGACGCCCGGGGCGGGTTCGTGCGGTGCGCCGCGATCTCGGAAAGCTCGGTCTCGAGCCACCCGGTGACCGTCGCACCGCGAGACTTGGTGGCCGTGCCGGCTGCCGCCTCGCCCGGAAGGACGACTGCGCTGGCGGCGACGAGCAGAGCGACCAGGAACCACCTCGTGGGTGCCTTCCGTCCCGAGCTGTTCGTGCATGTCATGCCCGTCATTCGCCTCGACGCAGGGACCGGTTCCCCCGCGCGGCGATGCGAAACGGCTAGAAGAGCCCGACGATCTCGCCCGACTCGTCGATGTCGATCGCGAACGCGGCCGGCGTCTTGCCGAGGCCGGGCATCGTCATCATGTCGCCGCAGAGGGCGACGAGCCATCCCGCCCCGGTGTAGGGACGGAGGTCGCGGATCGGCACCGTGAATCCGGTCGGCGCGTTCCTGAGCGCCGGGTCGTGCGAGAGCGAGAGGTGCGTCTTTGCCATGCAGATCGGGAGCCGCGCGAGCTCGGTGTCCGCCCAGTCGGCCGCCTTCTTCTTCGCCGGCGGAAGCAGGTCCACACCGTCTGCGCCGTAGACGCGCGTTGCGATGAGGCGGATCTTCTCCTCGATCGGGGCGTCGAGCGAGTAGGCGTAGTCGAACTCGTTCGGCTCGTCGGTCGCCGCGACCACGGCCTCCGCGAGTGCGGTCGCTCCCGCGCCGCCGTCCTCGAAGGCCGTGTTGATCTCGGCCGCGTACGCGCCGCTGTCGAGGGCGAGCCTCCGGACGAGCTCGAGCTCGTCGGTCGTGTCGGTCGGGAACTTGTTCACGCCGACGACCGCCTGGAGGCCGTAGCCCTTCACGATCCCGATGTGGCGGGCGAGGTTCGCGGCCCCGGCCTCGATCTCGGCCATGCCGCCGTCCAGGTTCCCGCCGTGGTGCTTGAGCGCGCGGACCGTCGCCACCAGCACCACGGCACTCGGCCGTAGGTCGCCGATGCGGCAGGTGATGTCGAAGAACTTCTCCATCCCCATGTCCGACGCGAAGCCGGACTCCGTGATGACGAACTCGCCGAGCTTCAGCCCGACCCGGTCCGCGACGAGGGAGTTGTTCCCGTGCGCGATGTTCGCGAACGGCCCGCAGTGCACGAAGGCGGGCTGACCCTCGAGCGTCTGCACGAGGTTCGGCTTGATCGCGTCCTTGAGGACGACGGCCATCGCGCCCGCGGCCTTGATGCGCTCGGCGGTCACCGGCTCGCCCTCGTACGTCTGGGCGACCGTGATGCGCCCGAGCCGCTCGCGGAGGTCGCCGAGGTCGCGCGCGACGGCGACGAGGGCCATGATCTCGCTCGCGGCCGTGATGTCGAACCCGGTCTCGCGCGGCGCGCCGTGCGCGCGGCCGCCGAGCCCCGTGACGACGTTCCGGAGGTTCCGGTCGTTCATGTCCATGCACCGGCGCCAGGAGATCGTGAGAGGGTCGATGCCCGCCTCGTTGCCGTGGTGCAGGTGCGCGTCGATGAGCGCCGCGAGCAGGTTGTTCGCCGCGGTGATGGCGTGCAGGTCGCCCGTGAAGTGCAGGTTCAGGTCCTCCATCGGGACGACCTGGGCGTAGCCGCCGCCCGCCGCGCCGCCCTTCACGCCGAACACGGGGCCCAGCGACGCCTCGCGCAGGCAGAGCACCGGCTTCCGTCCGAGGGCGCCGAGTCCCTGGGTCAGGGAAACCGACGTCGTCGTCTTCCCCTCCCCCGCGGGGGTCGGCGTGATCGCCGTGACGTTGATCAGCTTCGCGTCCGGGCGGTCGCTGAGCCGATCGATGACCGAGAGGTCGACCTTCGCCTT
Source organism: uncultured Actinomycetes bacterium (assembly GCA_963793035.1). GTDB lineage: Bacteria > Actinomycetota > Thermoleophilia > Gaiellales > Gaiellaceae > GMQP-bins7. The sequence goes on along the minus strand of CAWBYI010000007.1, from coordinate 10,103 downwards.
GTAGCGCCCGTACGTCTCGACCTCGTCGGGCTCGAGGCCGATCTCCTCGGCGACGTCGAGGATCGGACGGAGCTCCGCCCGCTGGGCGATCTCGAGGCTGGAAGGCATCTCGGTCTTCATCGGTCTCCTTGTTCTAGTGGCTCACGGCCGCCGCAGCGAGCTCCGAGACGAGCGTGTCCGTGTGGAAGCGCTCGAGCGCGAACGGCGCGATCAGGTCGGGAGTCTTGCCGGTGGCAACGAGCTCCGCGAGCGTAGCCCCGACGATGGGGGCGGCCTTGAACCCATACGTCCCCCAGCCCGCCGAGACGTGGAAGTTGTCGAGCTCCGTGCGGCCGAGGATCGGGCTGTAGTCGGGCGAGAGGTCGCAGAGTCCTGTCCACGTCCGCAGGACCTTCGTCCGCTCGAGTTGCGGGAAGAGCTCGAGCGTGTGCCGGGAGCAGGTCTCGAGGAAGGACAGCGTGCCCGTGCCCTTGTACGTCGTGTAGGGCTCGATCTCCGAGCCGATCAGGAACTCACCCCGGTCCGTCTGCGACACGTACACGTGGAGCTGGGACGACACGATGATCACGTCGAGGAACGGCTTCAGCGGCTCGGTCACGAATGCCTGCAGGATGTGCGTCGTGATCGGCATTCGGATGTCCGCGAGGCCGGCGACGAGCGTCGACCAGCCGGCGGTTGCGCTCACGACCTGACCGCACTCGATGCGGCCGCGGTTCGTCTCGACGGCCATCACGCGACCGTTGGCGCGCTCGAACCCGGTGACCTCGGTATACGGGTGGATCTCGACCCCGCACCGATCCGCCGCACGGGCAAACGCCCATACGACGGCGTCGTGCCGGATGATCCCGCCCGGCGGGTGATAGAGCGCCCCGAGGACGGGCCACGTCGGCCGGTCGGAGAGGTCGAGCTCGGGGCAGAGCTGCGCGATGTCCTTGTTCCCGATGACGCTCGACTTGATCCCGAGCAGCTTGTTCACCTCGGCGCGCTCCTGCATGACGGTGAGCGCGCGATCCGAGTGCGCCAGCGTGAGATGCCCGCGCTGCGAGAACATGAGGTTGAAGTCGAGCTCGTTCGAGAGCCGCTCGTAGAGCCGGACACTCGCTGCGTAGAACTCCGCGCCCTCCGGCGTGCGGTAGTTCGCGCGGACGATGGTCGTGTTCCGGCCCGATGCGCCCGAGCCGATGTACGACTTCTCGAGGATGCAGACGTCCTTCACGCCGTGGTACTTCGCGAGGTAGTACGCGGTCGCGAGCCCGTGCGAGCCGCCGCCGACGATCACGACGTCGTAGTGGCGCTTCAGCTCGCCGCGCGGCCGCCACATCCGCTTGGGGAAGAAGATCTCCTTCACGAGTTGTCGAGTCCCGCGAGCGTGTCGAGCAGGACCTCGGCGACGTAGTGGCCGAGCTCCTGCGGGAAGTACGCGCGGAAGCGCTCGCCGTCGTCGCGGACGAGGACTGCCGAGGTGCGCGCGAAGCCACCGGCCGTCGGCAGCGCGCCCGGGTCGAGGTCGGTGAGACGACGGAACAGCGTCTCGCCTTCGAACGCGAGCCCGGCGAGGCCGGCGGTCATGTCGTACGCACGGAGACCGCTCTCGCGCGCCCGTGCGACGGCGTCGAGCGGGTCGTCCGTCAGGAGCAGTCCGCGCCGCGGCGTGAGCCGGACGAGCTCCTCGTCCTTCCTCGACCTCGACGAGCGCGAGGTCGCCTCGGAGCTCCACCTTCCCGTCGGACGAGAGGTCGCGCACGCTCTCGGGCGCAGCTCGGCGAGGGCACGCGCGAGCGGTGACGCGAGGGTCTCGGGCGCGCAGCGGCCCGGCGAGAGGAAGTCGAGCGCGCTCATGCGCGCATCCGCTCCCCTGCCGGGTCGAAGAACGCGCCGTGGTGGACGCGCGCGCCGAGGAGCCGACGGTCGACCCTGACCTCGAACCGCATGCCGCCCTCGGCACGGTCCGGCGACAGCCAGGCGAGGCCGATGACCTGCCCGACCTGCTCGCTCCTCCGGGCGCTCGTCACGCGTCCGGCCGGCCTTCCTTCGACGACGATCTGCGCGCCTTCGGCCGGGACGACGTCGTCCTCCATCGTGAACCCGACGAGCACCTCGGGCGCGTCGCGCTCGGCGAAGTGCTCGAGCGCGTACTTGCCGACGAAGTCGTCCTTCTCCATCTTCGGGAGCCAGGGCATCCCCGCCGAGAGCAGATTCGACTCGGAGTCCGTGTCCTGGCCGACGATGACGTGGCCCTTCTCCAGGCGGAGCACGCGCTGCGGCTCGAGCCCGAACGGCCGCGCGCCCTCGGCGAGCAGGCGGTTCCAGACGTGCTCCGCGGCCGGGCTCGGGAAGTGGAGCTCGTACCCGAGCTCGCCGACGAAGCCGATGCGCAGCGCCAGGCACGGGACCCCAGCGACCTCGAGCTGCTTCGCGTCGAGATACCGAAAGTCCTCGGCGGAAACGTCGTCTGCGTCCTCGACCAGGCGCCCCAGCGCGGCGCGAGCCTGCGGGCCGGCGAGGTTGAGCGCCGCAAGGGCGCCGGTCACGTTCACGATCTCGGCGTCGTAGCCCCAGACCGCGTTCCACCACTCGAACCACGCTGTAACCGCGTCGGCGCCAGTCGAGGTGGTCGTGACGTAGTAGAGATCGTCGTCGAGCCGGGCGACGGTGCCGTCGTCCATGATCCGGCCGCCGTCGCTCGTGAGCACGCCGTAGCGGATGCGACCCGGCCGAAGATCGCCGAACCGGTTCGGGTACAGCCGCTCGAGGAGCTGCGCCGCCTCGGGGCCTTCGACGAAGAGCTTCCCGAGCGTCGAGACGTCGATCACGCCCAGCGACTCGTGGACGGCGCGCACCTCGTCTTCCGGGTGCTCGCCGTACGCGTACGGGCGCTTCCACGGGCCCGCCCACATCATCCGCGCACCGAGCTCCTCGTGCCGGAAGTGGAGCGACGTGCGCCGCGTCGGCTCGAGATGCCGTCCCGCGAGCAAGCCCATCTCGACCGGCGCCCAGGGCGGCCGCGCGGTCGTCGTCCCGATCGCCGACTCGTAGCTCCGGAGCTCCTTCGCATAGAGATGGATGCTCGGCAGCTGGCAGAGCTTGCCCTGGCACGGGCCCATGGTCACCGTCGTGTACCGCTTCGAGAGCTCGATCGAGTCGAACCCCTCGCCGATCGCACGCTTCACGTCCTTCGTCGTGACGTCCTCGCACACGCAGACGAAGCACTTGCCGCGGCCCTCGTACGCGGCCGCTGCGGCACCGCGCTCGAGCCCCTCCCCCGTCACGCTCCCGACCGCCTCGATCCCGTCCGGGATGTCCGTAGGCACGAAGACCCGCAGGCTGTCGTCGTACTCGACCCGTGCTCCGGCCTGGGAGAGGAGCGAATACGCCGGCTGCCGGCCGCCGGAGACGACCACGAGGTCGCAGCCCGTCGCGTCGCCGTCCACGACGATGCGCTTCACCTTGCCCTCCGCGCCCGTGCGCCTCGAGCTTCCGTGCGCCCTCCCGAAGGTCGACGACCCGCGGGACGGCGACGCCCGCCTCCCGCAGCGTGTCCGCGATCTCGAGCGCCTCGTCGTCGGACGCCAGCACGACGGCGCGCCGGCCCGGCCGGATCGAGAAGTCACGCACCAGCCGGCGGACGGCCTCCGGAAGGACGATGCCGGCCAGGTCGTTGCCCGGGAACACGAGGGGCTGCTCGACCGCGCCCGTCGCGACGATCACGCGTTCGGCGCGATAGCGGTAGAGGACCGTCCCTGCATCGACCGGCACGAGCTTCCCTTCCCAGATGCCGAGCGCGCGGGCCGGCGCGATGACCTCCACGCCTTCGAGCTCGGCGTCGCGAAGCCGCGTGCCCTCGTCCACGAGCACGACACCGGGCCCGGTAGTCGCCGCCGCGAGAGCCGCCGCCCGCCCGGCCTGCCCGCCCCCGATCACGAGGACCCGCGCACGCCGGTGCTCGACGTCGTACCGGCGCGAATGGCCTGCGTGCTCGTCGAGCCGGCCGAGCCCGGCGACGCCGCGGAGGAACTTCTCGTACAGCGGCCACATGAACCGCGGCCGGATCATCGTGCGGTAGTAGAAGCCGACCGGCGTGAACGGCCCGCCCATCTTGTCCACGACGCTCAGGAGGTCGAAGTCGAGGCGCCCGACCACGTTCTGCGGCGTCACGACCGCGCCCTCGTGCAGCGGCTCGACGCACACGCGGACGTTCGGGACGCCGTCCACGGTCATCATGCAGTTCGGGCAGTGGCCCGAGCAGCAGAGCAGCCCACGGGGCCGGTGGTACTTGAAGGAGCGGGAGAAGACCCTGCGGCCGGACGCGTAGAGCGCCGACCCGATCGTGTCGCCGCGGAACCCTTCGACCTCGTACTCGCCGAGCCGGAAGCGGAGCGTCTCGCTCCGGTCGATCAGCTCGCCGGGCTGGGCGGGCAGCCTCACGATGCGGCCGAGTCCGGGAGGGTGACGGAGAGCACCTCGTTCGTGCGGGTGTCGCGCTGCGCGAGGAACCACTCCCCGCAGCCCTGCCGGTGCTGCCACCACTCGCGCTGCTCGCCCGCGACGTTGTCGCGGAAGTACACGTAGTCGGTCAGCTCACGCAGCGTGGGCCCCGGCCCGGGCCGGCGCGTGACCTCGCCGAAGTAGGCGAACTCGTCTACGGGCCGCGGCCCGCAGTGGGGGCATGGCAGCACGAAGGACATCGGCGTCGTCTCGGTGGTGGAATTGCACTGGCACCAACGGTGTGCCAGGATCCGCAACGGACCGTACACCGAATGGCTCGTACCCGTCAACCGTCGACGCGCCGGATCGGCGCAGCCGAGAGGGCGATCTCGGTTCTCGACACGCTCGCCGACGGCGGCGAGCTCGGGACGAACGAGATCGCGCGGCGCACGGGGATGACGCCGAGCACCGCGTCGCGGCAGCTCGGGACGCTCGCTGCGGCCGGCCTCGTCGAGCGCGTGGCCGCCTCGGGCCGCTACCGCCTCGGTCTGCGGATCGTCTACCTCGCGAACGCGATCCTCGCCCGGCTGGACGTCCGCGCGGTCGCCCGCCCCCACCTCGAGGAGCTCGTGCGCGCCACGGGCGAGAGCGCCACGCTCTCGGTTCCCGGTGAGGAGGACGCGATCACGGTCGACTTCGTCCCCGGAACGCACCAGATCCAGCCCGTCTCCAGGCTCGGCCGCCCCTCGGTCCCACACGCGACCTCGGCGGGGAAGGTGATGCTCGCGTTCTCGAACCGCGAGCTGCCGGAAGGCCCGCTCCACGCGTACACCCCGCGGACGATCACGGACCCGAAGATGCTCGCCGCCGAGATCGAGCGCGTGCGCGAGCAGGGCTGGTCGGAGGCGATCGAGGAGCGCGAGACGGGCCTCAGCGCCGTCGCTGCCCCGATCCGCGCGAGCAGCGGAGAGCTCGAGGCGATCGTTGCGCTCCAGGGGCCGAGCTCCAGGTTCGACGTGAAGGCGGTCGAAGCGGCGCTGCCGCTCCTCCTCGGTGCGGCGTCGGCCGTTTCCCGCGAGCTCGGCTACGAGGGCTGATCCGGGCTCGACGCATCCGCGTCGTCGGCCTCGGCGAGCCGCTTGATCGTGGCCAGCCGCGTGTCCCACTCCGTGGCGATCTCCGCCATGCGGCGGCGGGCGAGCTCGAGCTGCTCGGGCCGCACCGCGTAGCGCACCTCACGTCCCTGTCGGCTCGCCTCCACGAGGCCGACCCGGTCGAGCAGCACGAGGTGCTTCACGACCGCCTGGCGCGAGATCGGCAGCTCGCGCGCGAGTGTCGTCGCGGTCGCGTCGCCGCGTGCCAGAAGGAGATCCAGCACGCGGCGACGCGACGGCTCCGTGACGGCGGTGAGCAGCTCGTCGAGCCGGTCGACCTCTGCGGCCATCCAGCTAGCGCGAGGCTCCGACCCGCTCGGCCGCGTACTCGACGAGCTCGCCGAGCTCGTGCGTCCAGCCCGTCCGGTTGCCGGCCGCGTACTCGGCCTGCTCGGCCTCCGGAAGATCCAGCTCGCGGAAGCCGCTCTCGACCACGCGCAGCCGCGTGCTCGAGCCTTCGGGCAGGAGCGTGAACTCGACGAGGGTCGCGTTGCCCTGGTTCGGGTCCACGCCGGCGGGTCGCGCCCAGCGGAACGAGAACAGTCGCGGCGGCTCGACCTCTACGACGCGCCCGAGGAAGGAGCCGTGGTCCTTCCAGTGCAGCGTCATCTCGCCGCCGGGTCGAAGGTCGATCTCGGCCGAGTCGCCGAACCACGCACCGACGTGCGCGGGCTCCGTGACGATCGCCCATACCCGTTCCGGCGGCGCCTCGACGAGGACCTCGTGGTCGATGCGGTCGGGAACCTGGATGCTCATCTCTACCTCCTTGGACGTTGTGCAACCCATGGTTGCACAACGTCACCACTCTGCGCAACCCATGGTTGCACGTCGTCGCCGGTGTCGAACGAAACCGGTCGATATGCTCGCGGCTCGATGCCGCCCGTGGACACGATCATGTCGCGCGAGGTCCTCAGTGTCCCCCCGGACACGCCGCTCGCCGAAGCCGCGCGACGCATGAGCGGCGGAAGCGTCGGAGCCGTCGTCGTCATGGACGAGGGAAAGCTCGTCGGCATCCTCACGGAGCGTGACCTGCTCCGCGCGGTCGGCGACGCGCGCATCGAGGGATCGACCGTCGCGGACTGGATGACCCGCGACCCGGAGACGATCGACCCCGGCGAGTCGACCGAGATGGCCGCGACCCTGATGATCCACGGGGGCTTCCGCCACCTCCCCGTCGTGGAAGGCGACAACGTCGTCGGCGTCATCTCGATCCGCGATCTCATGCGCGTCGTCCTCGACGACGCCGCGCCGCGCGGCGTCTAGCCCGTCTCCGAGCGTGGAGTTCGACACCAAGATCGCCGTCGTCCTGCGCGACGATCTCGCCGTCTGGCAGAAGACGAACGTGACGGCGTTCCTCGTAAGCGGGATCGCGGGCACGGTGCCCGGGATCGTCGGTGAGCCGTACCGCGACGCCTCCGGCAACGAGTACCTGCCGATGTTCGTCCAGCCGCTGCTCGTCTACGAGGCCGACGCGGCCGCGATCCGCCGAACCTACGAGCGCGCGCTCGCCCGGGACGTGACGCCGGCGATCTACACGCATGACCTCTTCGCGACGGGGCACGACGAGGCGAACCGGGCGGCCGTCGCAGCCGTCCCTGCCGACGAGCTCGACCTCGTCGGGCTCGCGTTCCGCGCGGAGCGCAAGACGGTCGACAAGATCGTCGACCGCCTGCGCTTCCATCCGTAGGGGCCGGTCCTGTCCGGCCCGTCCTGTCGCGCTTCTTTCCTCAATGCTCTCCGGGCACCATCGGGATGCTCGGGTCGAAGAGCATCATGTGCGGCCCGGCCGGGCCGGTCGTTGTCTTCTTCTTGACGTTCGTGAAGCCGACCCAGGCTCTTCCCGCCCGGACGCGACGGAGTGAGGCGACCGGAGCGCTGGTCCACCCGGAAGAGCCAGATGCCGTAGTCGTCGTTCCGGGCAGGCCCGAAGTCCGGGTCGTTGTCCCACGGCGTGAGCAGCGAGTTGGTCACGTAGAGCCGCTTGTTGTCGCGGCTCAGCCGCAGCATGTTCGGGTGCGGCACGGAGACGGTCGCCGTGAGAACGGGATCGAACGGATCGCTGATGTCGAACTGCTGCACCGTGTCGCCGAACCAGTTGCTCACGTACAGGTACTTGCTGTCGTTGGGACAGATCAAGTCCGGCGGGATCGCCAGCCCGTCATCCGGGCCGAGCACCTGCTGGAAGTCGAAGACGCCGTCGCGGTCGTCGTCGTCCGCCAGCCAGATCGCGCTCGTCCCGGGCGCGTTGATGAACGCCCGCCGGACGCCCTTCTTCATGACGAAGTGCACCATGAGCGCCCCACTCGACGCGCCGAGATCCGCGGTCTGGATCACCTTCTGCCGGCGAACGTCCCAGACCGAGACCTCGTTGCCGAGGCAGCCCGGCTCGATGCCCCGCGCGACACAGGCCGGCGAGCCGAACGTCGTGCTGATGCCGCGGTTCGCGCCGGGCAGCGACTCGAAGTCGTACATGTACTTCGGATCGGACTCGCCGGGGTCACGCACCGGTCCCGGGCCGAAGTGCTCGACGAACGCACCCGTTTTGTCGTCGATCTCGACCATGCCGCCGGGGAGCGTCGTGTCGGTCGCCGCGCCGATCATCGTGACCAGGGCGCGGCCGTGGGACACGCCGTGAGCCATCACGCCGTGCGGCACGACGTAGCCGCTCTTCGCGGCCAGCTGGTCATTGACCGTCCTCAGAGCCCAGTCGCCGGCCGTCTCCCTTGACATCGAAGACGTGGATCCGGCTCGAGAAGATGCCCGGGACGAGCAGCCGCTTCTGATCATGCGAGTAGCCGTAGTGGTGGAGCTCGTCGCCCACGTTCGGCATGTCGACGCGGTTCACGATCTTGCCGAAGTCCGCGCGACGCGGATCCGCGCCCACCACCGCGATGAAGTCCGGATCCGTCGTGCTCTGCGCAATGGTGCTGACGTACAGGTAACGCTCCTGCAGCTTCCCGCTCTGCTTCTTGCCGTGCTTGTGGCCGGACGCAGGTCCCGGACCCGGACGCAGTGGCGGCGACCGCCACCAGCGCCACTGCGGCGCAGGCCAGCGCCATTAGCCCAACTGTGATTCGAGTTCTCATGACTTCCCCCCTTGTTTTGCGTTCCTAGTGCGTGGCAAGGCGACGCAGCCGCCTGCCGAGCCGGGAGAGCTCGACCCGGAACAGGGCGAGCGCGACCGACAGCGAGCCCGCGGCCGCAAGCGCCGCCTGCAGCAGCGGTGCCTCGCCGCCGTGGTGTCCGAGGATCACGCGAACACCTCGGAGGTCGAGTCGCCGCCCTGCAGCCGCATCTCGTGCGCCCGCGCGGGGCCGTCCGGGCGGTCATGGAAGTCGACGAAGAACTTCGGATCGACCGCCATCGAGCCGTCCTCGCCGATGTCCACCTTGAGCAGGCAAGACTGCAGCCCCGGGTAGAACTGGTTGTCCCAGGTCGAGAGCAGCGAGTTCGTGACGTAGAGCCGCCGCCCGTCGTACGAGAGCTGCAGCATCTGCGGGCCGCCGGTGAGCGGCCGGCCTGCGTCGCTCTCCTTGCCGAGCACGCCACCGAGCCACAGCCGCCCCGTCAGCCGCGGGTTGGCCGGGTCGGAGACGTCGTAGCGGCGGAGATCGCCGTGGAGCCAGTTCGAGAAGTACAGGGCCTTGTCGTCGAGCGAGAGGACGAGGTCGGTGATCAGCCCCGGCACGGGGATCGGCCAGCTCGTCGAGATCGACTGGGTCGACCGTGACCACCGGCTCGGCCGCGTACGAGCCGTTCTCGCGGTGGAAGCGCCAGATCGTCGGACGACAGCGCCGCTCCGACGAAGCCCTCGTCCGCCTCGGGATCGTGCTTCCACCGGATCTCCAACGGGACGAGCCCGTTCGCGCCGAGGTCGATCGTCTGCTCGAGCTCGCGCCGCTCGAGGTTCCAGAAGTGGAGCCGCTGGCCGTACCGGCCGGCCTCCACGTCGGCGAGGTCGAAGCCGGGCTCGTAGGCGTTGGGGGCGCCGAACTCGCTCGAGACCAGCACGTTCTTCCGCGGCTGGTACCAGAAGTCGTAGTTCATGGGCGGCCGCGCGCCGCCGTTCTCCCACCGGCCCTTGACCTCGAACGTCTTGCCGTCGATGACCGCGAAGCCGCCTGCGGAGTTGCCCTCGACGTCGCCGAGCATCGAGATGACGACGTTGTCGCCGGGCATGCAGTGCGTCGTGTGCGGCCGGGTGTAGCCGGTGGCGCGCTCGATCTCGTCGGGCTCGATCACCTTCTCGATTTGCGGCCGCAGCGGGTCGTCGGCGACGTTGACCACGTAGACCCGCGAGGAGCGGAAGCCCGGGACGATCAGGTGCGAGCGGTCGGGCCCGTGGCACGCGGACGAGCACCGGTTCCAGCCGAAGTGGTGGAGCTCGTCGCCGACGTACGGCATCGGCGTCTCGTGGACGATCTGCCCGTAGGTGTCCGACTCCGGCCGCGTGTCCACGACCGCGAGCAAGTCGGGTGCATCGACGCCAGTGCCAGCGCGCATCGCGGCGACGTAGAGGTACTC
>CAWBYI010000006.1:0-99181 GCA_963793035.1 uncultured Actinomycetes bacterium | reverse complement strand
GGAACTCGACCGCGGCCCGGACGTCCTGCTTTCCTTCGAGCCGAAGACGTTCGGGTCGCCTTCGCTCTCACCCTCGCCGCGCCTGTCGAAGAGCAGCACCCCGTAGCCGTGCCGGGCCAGCATCCGTGCGGGCCGCTGCGAGCCGTTGCGGCCCGGGAATGCGATCACGGCTGCGCGGTTCTTCGAGGGGATGTACCAGCCCTTGAGCTCGAGATCGTCGCTCGTCCCTGAGGATGTCCTCGTACGCCGCTCCGAGCTCGGGCTCGGAGGAAGCCTCGCGACACATGCGTGAGGACGTACGAGAGCGACAGCGGGAACATCACGAAGTAGACGAACACGAGCCCTCCCCACCGCGAGCAGTGTCCGACGGATGTACCGCCACGTCCGGCTCCCGCCCGGCTTCCGGGAGCGCCAGAGCGCGACGAACGCAAGACCGATGAGCACGATGCCCGCGGCAATTGCCAGGAACCCGGTGAAGTCGTCGCCCGTCGGGCCACCTTTGGTCGAGTAATAGCCCGCCTCGAACGCCGGTCACGATGCCGAAGATCCCGAAGACGAGCGCGAGGATGGCGTGGAGCCCGGGCGCGGGAGTCGCGGGATACCCCCCACACCGCCAGTGCGAGGATCCCCGAGTGGCAGGGCACCAACCTCGTCGACCGCAGACGAGGTGGTCCGACGCCGAGGTTCCCGGCTCCGGCTGGAGGAAGTTGTCGTCGACGACGTGGAGCGCGATGAGCCCGAGCGCCACGCGGGCGACGTCGTCTCGGTCACGACCCGCGAGCGCGCACCGCGAGCACTCTGCCGTGGTCCTGACGCTCGCGCATCGTGGGTCGAGGCCGTCATGTCTTCCCCAGGAGTGCCTGGTCGAGAAATGCGATCACCCGCCGCTCGTACTCCTCGGGCTCGGTCGTGATCCCGGCGATGTGTTGGCCGTTCGGGACCTCCCAGATCTGCTTCGGCTCGCGGGCGGCCTCGTAGAAACCGCGGTTCGGCTTCGTCTCGGTCCCGCCCTGGCCCTTCTCGCCGTAGACGAAGAAGACCGAGCGCGGGGCGATCTCGGGTACCTGGCTCTTCAGCTCGGCGGAGGCATGTCGTTCGCGAAGAGAGCCATCGCGAGGGTGAGCGTGCCCTCTGCGAGAAGGTCCGTGGAAAGCTCCCCGTTCGCGAATCCGTCGCGAGCCGACTGCCCGCTCGCCCCTTCGGACACGATTGCATTGAAAGCGTCCGAGTCGGCCGCCGCGCGGATGAGCATCTCGCCGCCGACCGAGAGCCCGATGCCGCCGATCCGCCCGGGATCGACGTCGGGGCGGGTGCGCAGAAATGCCGCGGCGGCGAGAAGGTCTCGCTCTCCGTGCCAGCCGAACGCGTTCGGGTCGCCGTCGCTCACGCCCTCGCCGCGACGGTCGAAGAGCAGGACGCCGTAGCCGTGGCGGACGAGCATGCGCGCGTGCTTCTGCGGACCGGAGCGACCCGGGAACGCGATCACGGTCGCGCCGTTCCGCGACGGGACGAACCAGCCCTGCAGTTGCAGACCGTCGCTCGTCGTGAACGCGACCTCCTCGTGCGGTGCGCCGAGCTTCGGGGTCGGGACCTCCGCCCGCGCGGTGTGCGTGACCACGTGGGCGATCGCGGTGGGCATCAGGACGAACGGGATCATGACCACCACGCCGACGACGATCGCGGCGCGGCGGAGGTACCGGCGGAGCCGGCGGTCGTCCGTACGGCGAGAGCGCCAGAGTGTCACGGCGCCGACGCCGAGCAACACGAGGCCGCCGATCAGCGCCACGATCCCGGTGAAGTCGTCGCCGGACGTCATGCCGCGGTACGAGTAGTACGCCGCCTCGGTGCCGGTGAGGACGCCGAAGAAGCCGGTGACGAGCGCCAGCGTGCCCCGCACCCCGGCGCGGGCGTGGCCGTAGGCGACTGCGACCCATGCGAGTAGCGCCAGGGGGACGAGTCCGCTCACGAGATTGTCGCACGCCGAGGTACCTGGCTCCGGCTGGAGGAAGCTGTCGTCGACGACGTGGAGCGCGATGAGCCCGAGCGCCACTCGAGCCACGATCGTCTCGGTCAGGGCCTGTGAGCGCGGCACCGCGAGCTCGCTCCCTGGCCGTGGATCCTGACGCAGGCGCGTTCTGGGTCGAGGCTGTCACTTCTCCCCCAGCAGTGCGTCGTCGAGAAACGCGATGACGCGCCGCTCGTACTCGGCCGGCTGCGCCTCGAAGCCACCCGTGTGGTCGGAGCCGGGAACCCGCCACATCGCCTTCGGCTCGCCCGCAGCGGCGTAGAACTTCGGTGCCTGATGTCCTCCTCGCCGATGCCCGGGACCGCATAGATCAGGAAGACCGGACGAGGCGCGATCAGCCCGATGCGGTCCTCGGGCCGCGGGTGCGGCCCGTGGTTCTGGAAGACCGTCGTCGCGGTGGTCATCACGAACATGGACACGTCGACGAGAGGCTTGAGCACGCCCGAGGCGTCGGTCTCCCCGACGCGTCCGCCGGCGCCCTTCCGACACGACGGCCCTGATGCCGTCGATCGAGCGGCCGCCTCGAGCAGCTTCTCGCCCCCGACCGAGAAGCCGATGCGCGCCGATCCGGGCATCGTCGACATCGGGCCGGCCCTGCAGGTACTCGGCACCGGCGAGCAGGTCCGTGTCGCCCGCCCAGCGGACGATGTCCCCCTCGCTCGTGCCCTGGCCGCGCGGGACGAGGAGGAGCACGCCGTACCCGTGGCGGGCGAGCATGAGCCCTTCCTTCGAGCGCCCTGCTCCGCCGTACACGATCATCGCCGCGCGGTTCTTCGACGGGATGTACGTCGCCTCGAGCTCGAGCCCGTCGCTCGTCGTGACCGTGACGTCTCTCCTCGCCGACCCCGAGATCCGGCACCGAGGTCGTGCCCCCGACGTGGGCGTAGCCGTACGGGAAGGCGATCGGGAAGACGATCAGCATGAAGATCAGGGGCGCGGCGACGACGGCGATCGCGACGCTGAGCGCCCGGAGCGCGTAGCGACGTCGCCGGCTCCCGCCCACCCGGCGGGTGCGCCACAGGATCACCGGGCCCGACACGAGCAGGATCAGTGCCGCTGGGAAGGCGAGGAGAGCCGTGTAGTGGTCGAAGGCGGCGCTTCCATCCGCGATGTAGTAGACGCCCGGGAATCCGACCGCGCAGACGATGGCACCGAGGGTCATCGAGGTCGCAGCTCGCACGCCGGCACGAAGGCGCGGGTACAGGAGAGCCAGCGCGCCGAGGACCGCGAGCGGGACGAGGCCGCTCAGGAGGTGATCGCCTGCGGAGGTGCCCGGCGCGCGGATGGACGAAGTTGTCGTCGACGATGATGACCGCGACAAGGCCGATCGCGAGCAGGAACAGCCGGTACTCGCGACGAGTGATCGCCAGCGGGTGCGCGCGGCCCACGGGCTGAGCCAGGCCGGAGGCAGGTCTCGCGACAGAAGTGATGGCCGTCACCACGGGCTCGGGCCAGCCTTCTCCGCCTCCGCCTTCAGATAGCGCGCGCCGTCGGCGAGCGCGGCGTCGAGCGTCTTCTGGAGCGACCGCCTCAGCAGCCGTGCCACGAGACCGTCGTACGACTCCTCCGTGCGCACGAACGTCCTTCCGTTCTGCGCCCTCGAGATGCCAGACGTGGAACGCCCGGATGCCGAGCGTCCGGCCGCTCCAGGCGATCAGCCGCGGGCGGTCGACGTGCTCGACGACCGACGTGATCGTTCCCGGCCCCGCCTTCCAGCGGAATGTCGAGCCCTCCGCGACGGGGGCGATGACCGAGACCGACTTCACGTCCGGGTTCCACGCCGGCCACTGCTCGACCGCCGTCAGAACGGCCCAGACGCGGTCGATCGGTGCGTCGATCTCGACCTCGGCGGCCGAGACGACGGGCGCGTCCTCGCGATCGTCGATCGGCCGGGCGTCTCGTCAGGTCCTCCTCGTCGCGAAGGCGGCTGCTCATCTGCAGCCGCCTTCCCGTCACTCGTACTGGAGCGCTTCCAGCACGTTGAGACGCGACGCACGCCGGGCGGGGAGGATCGCCGCGAGCACACCGGCGACGATCGCCACGACGGTGAAGATCACGAGCGGCAGCACCGGTAGCGAGAACCCCACGCCGTACTGCGACAGCGCCTGCGTCATCAGGAGCGACAGGAAGATCCCGAGCGGGATCCCGAGCGCGGCCCCGATCAGCGCCGTGATGACGCTCTCGTGGCGGATCATGCTCCTCGCCTGCTGGCGGGTCATGCCCACCGCGCGGAGCATCCCGAGCTCCCGCGTCCGCTCGAACACGGAGAGGACGAGCGTGTTCACCATTCCGAACAGGCTCACGACGACCGAGAAGGCGAGCAGGACGTAGAGGAGGTTCAGGATCATCTTGAACTCCTTCGTCCGGCTCGACACGAAGCCCGACTCGGTGTGGAGCTTCGCGTCCGGGAAGCGCGCGACGGTCTGCTCCAGTGCGCGCGCGCTCACGCCGTCGCCGCACGTCGACGAACGTGAAGAGGTTCCGCGGCCGCGGGAACGCGGCGTCGAACGTCTCCTGGCTGATCGTGACGGCGCCGAGGAGCGCAGCGAGGTCGGACGGGTCGTAGATGCCGCGAACGGCGACGTCGACCTTCTTGCCGCTCGCGGTCCCGACCGGGAAGCGGCCGCCGACCGCCAGGCTCGCGATCCTCCGCGAACGCCTTCGTCACGATCGCCCCGTCAGCGCCGAGCTCGGCGAGCGTTGCGTCGGAGCCCTGGGTCCAGTCGAAGCGTAGAAGGTCGCGATCGTCCGCGGGTCGACGCCCGTGACGTTCGCCTCGCTCGACCGTCGGCCAGCGCCTGGTCGTAGCGGACGCTCGAGGCGACCTCGACGCCCGGCGCGGAGCCGACGGCATCGCCGACGGCGGCCGGGAACGGATCGAAGCCGTTCTGCGAGGTCACGACGTAGTCCGCGGCGACCTGCTCGCGAACGGCGTCCTCCGTCGAGCTGCGGAGCGCGTCGCCGAGCACCGCGACGACGGTGACGAGCGCGAGCCCGATCATCAGCGCGGCCGCAGTCGATGCAGTCCGGCTCGGGTTGCGGATCGAGTTCTCGCGGGCGAGCTCGCCGGCCATGCCGCCCAGTCGCAGCGCCGGCCAGCCGACGATCGCCGCGAGCGGCTTCACGAGCCGAGACGCCAGCAGTGCGACACCGAGGAAGAGCGCGATCGTCCCGACCCCGAGCAGCAGCAGGAGGGCGCGGTCTCGAGCCCGCTCACGAAGAGCCCGACGCCGAGCGAGACGATCGCGAACGCGATCGTGACGAGCGCGACGTAGGGCGCGTACGGCGCGAACCGGGACGCGCGGCGGCGTCGAGCCCTCGCGGACGGCGGAGATCGGCGGCACGCGCGTCGCCCGGAGCGCCGGCACGATGCTGGCGAGCACGGTGACGGTCGTTCCCACGATCAGGCTGACGACGACGGTGCGGGTCGCGAAGACCGTGCCGGCCTGAGGCAGGTCGATCCCCATCGCGACGAAGAGCGAGTTCATCCCCTTCCCGACGCCGAGCCCCAGGAACAGGCCGACGATCGACGCGAGGAGGCCGATCACGAACCCCTCGATGACGACCGAGCGCGAGCACCTGGCGCCGCGAGCCGCCGAGCGTTCGCAGCGTGGCGAACTCGCGCGTGCGCTGCGCGACGGTGATCGACAGGGTGTTGAAGATGACGAAGGCGCCGACGAAGAGCGCGACGCCGCCGAACCCGAGCAGGAAGTACGTGATGAACCCGATGTCGTCGTTCGTCGTCCTCGCGTCCGCAGAGGCCTGGGCTGCCCCCGTCTGCACCACGGCGGTCGCCGGCACGAGCGGCTCGAGCTTCTGCACGAGCTGCTCGGGCGTCATGCCTTCCTTGGCCGCGATCGAGATCGAGTCGAAGTGCCCCTCCTTGCGGAAGAGGGCCTGAGCCGTCGGCACGTCGAAGACGGCGAACGTCGCGCCCCCGATCGAGTCGACCGACCCGAACGTCGCGATACCGGTGATCTCGTACTGCTCGACGGGCCCGAGCGCGGCCACGCCGATCGGTGTCTCCGACGCTGTAGCCCTCGTTGCTCGCGGTGTTCGCGTCGATGACCACCTCGTCCGGCCCCTCGCCCACGTCGCCCGTCGTGAGCTTCAGAGGCGAGAAGCGCAGCTCGCTGGAGTCGAGCCCGACGCCGAACGTCGGCGCGCCGCCGTTGCCGCCGATCTTCTTGCCGTCGGCATCGACGAGCTGTGCGGGGTTGGAGTTGTTCTGGATGTCGAAGATCCCGCCGGCCGCCGCCTCGACCTCGGGCAGCGCCCGGATCTCGTCGAGGACGCTCTCGGGAACCGGCGCGCGGCCGCTCGAGGAGAACTCGAGGAGCTTCTTCCCGCTGACGACGGCGTCGGTGCCGCGTACGACTCCGTGAAGATGCTGTTGAAGGCCTTCTGGAAGGTGTCGGTCAGGACGTAGGTGCCGCTGACCATCGCGATGCCGAGCACGATGGCGAGCGCGGTCAGGAGGCTCCGGATCTTGCGCCCGAGCGATCCCTCGGAGCGTGACGCCCATCATGCTGCCGCTCACCTCCTCCATCGCCTCGAGGATCTCGTGCGCCGACGACTGGCCGATGTCCTTGACGATCAGGCCGTCCGCGAGGAAGAGCACGCGGTCGGCGATCTCCGCTGCGTGCGCGTCGTGGGTGACCATGACGGTCGTCTGGCCGAGGCCCGTGACCGAGTCGCGGAGCAGCTCGAGGATCTCGCCGCCCGTCGTCGAGTCGAGGTTGCCGGTCGGCTCGTCGGCGAACATGACCGTCGGCTTCGAGACGAGCGCCCGCGCGATCGCGACGCGCTGCTGCTGACCGCCCGAGAGCTCGGACGGCCGGTGCGTGAGTCGTTCCGAGAGGCCGACCTTCGTCGTCAGCTCGCCGACCCATTCGCGGTCGGGCTTCTCGCCGGCGAGCTTGATCGGGAGAACGACGTTCTCCTCGCGCCGTCAGCATCGGCAGCAGGTTGAAGAACTGGAAGATGAAGCCGATGTGCTCGCGCCGGAGCTTCGTCAGCTCCGTGTCGCCGAGGCTCGGTGATGTCGGTGCCGGCGATCGTGACCTGACCCTCGTTCGGGCGGTCGAGCCCCGCGAGGATGTGCATCAGCGTCGACTTGCCCGAGCCCGACGGGCCCATGACCGCGGTCAGCTTCCCGCTTGCGACGTCGAGCGAGACGCCGCGCAGCGCGTTCACGCAGATGTCGCCCTCGACGCCGTAGCGGCGCGTGACGCCCTTCGCGGTGACGAGCGCGACGCCGTGCCCGTTCCCGTGCGCCTCGTCCTGGATCAGTACCGATCTCACGTCGACCTCGGTCGCCATCTCCGCCCTCCTCTGTGTGCCCGGCACACGTTTGTGCCCAATCGCACGAATCTGGCAGCGTGGCGTGGCGGGCGACAGCCGGGAGACAGGTCGATCGGGGGACGGGTTTCTGGTCGTTTCCGGCGGAAAGACCGTCAGGAGCGCAGGTAGAGGAGTACGGCGAGCACGCGACGCGAGTCGCTGCCTCCCGCCGGGAGCCCCAGCTTCCCGAAGATGCTCGAGACGTACTTCTCGACCGCGCGCAGGGTGATCACGAGCTGATCGGCGATTCCCTGGTTCGAGCGGCCCTCGGCCATGAGCTCGAGCACCTCGCGCTCGCGCGGCGTCAGCTCCATCAGGACGTCGTCGCGTCCGCCGTTTCGAGAGCAGCGTCGACACGATGATCGGGTCGATCGCGGAGCCGCCATCGGCAACTCGCTCCACCGCGGAGACGAACTCCTTGACGTCGCTGATCCGGTCCTTCAGCAGGTAGCCCGCACCCTCGGCGGAGTCCGCGAGGAGCTTCATCGCCAGGCCGACCTCGACGTACTGCGAGAGCACGAGGACTCCCACCTCGGGGTGTTGCGCGCGGATCGCGAGCGGCGGCCTGCATGCCCTCGTCGCCGTGGGTCGGCGGGAGGCGGATGTCGACGATCGCGATGTCGGGCGCGTGCGTCGCCACCTTCACGAGCAGCTCGTCCGCGGTCTCGCACGCGCCGACGACCTCGACACCTGCGTCGTCGAGCACCCGCGCCACGCCCTCGCGCAAAAGGACGCTGTCCTCGGCGATCACGGCGCGCACGGGATCTCCGCTCGGACACGCGTTCCGCCGCCCGCCGGGCTCCACACGCGCAGCTGGCCGCCGAGCGCCTCGACGCGGTCCGCGAGCCCTCTCAGGCCGGTCCCGCGGCTCTCGTCGGCTCCCCCGACCCCGTCGTCTGCGATCTCGACGAGGACGTCGACCGTCCTGCGCGTGACCTCGACGCTGGCCGAGGACGCGTGTGCGTACTTCGCCACGTTCGCGAGGCTCTCCGAGACCAGGTAGTAGGCGGCCACCTCGAGCGGCTCGGGTAGCCGCGAGCCGACGTTCACGCTGAGGCGGACCGGCACGGCGGCGTGCGCTGCGAGCTGCTCGAGGGCGACTCCGAGGCCATGGCCGCTGACGACGGCGGGATGCAGCCCCCTCGCGACCTCACGCAGCTCTTCGAGCGACGCCGCGATCTGCCGTCGCGCCGACTCCAGGCGCGCCGTGGTCTCCGGATCGTCGCTGACCCGCTCCTCCAGGAGGCTCAGGTCGAGAGAGAGTGCGATGAGCCGTTGCTGGGCGCCGTCGTGCAGGTTCCGCTCCAGCCGCTGCCGCTCGCTCTGCCCGGCGGCGATCACCCGCGCGCGAGATCCGCGCAGCTCGACCAGGCGAGCGCTGAGCTCGGCGTGCAGCCTTGCGTTCTCGAGTGCGAGCCCTGCTGCCGCGGTGACGGAGTCGAGGAGCTCGGGCTCGTCTGTCAACGCCGGATCGTGCACGAGCGCTGCCACGCGTTCTCCGTCGCGCTCGATCAGGGTCGTGGCCCGGTCGCTCCCCTCGGGCAATTTCAGGGGCCGACCGTCGAGATCGGCATAGCTGCGGAAGTCGGGGAGCCAGTACGCGAGCGTCAACGACGGGTCACGCAGCACGCGAGCCAGGGCGTCACGCAGATCCGCGGGAGCCGGATCGGCGTTCAGCTCGACGAAGAGATCGCCGACGGAGGATCGTGCCAGTCGTGCGTCCACGAGGCCGATCAGGAACGCAATCGGCGCCAGAGCGATGACGGCGAGCGTTGCCCAGCGGATCTCTTGGACTGCGGGCCCTTCGAACACGATGGACAGGAACACGAACGCGATCATGAGGAGCCCGAGCCCGAACCAGTCCACGATCAGGGACCGCGAACGTCGCAGCGGCTTGCCGGCATGCAGGCGTCGATGGGCCAGCACGCCGACTCCCGCGATCAGCAGAGCGCTCATCAGCACGAGCTGCACCCGCAGGGCCCAGAGGCCCGACGGTGAGATTCGTCGTGACTTCGAGCAGGTTGTGCGGGCCGAAGCTGCCGACCGCCATGCGCGTCAGCTCGAGCGAGATCGCGGTTGCATACGCGGTCACGACGATGATCCGCTCGGCCCGCCCTCCGAGCCGACCACTCGGAAACGCGAGAAAGAGATGCAGGAACAGCGCCGGGGCGACGAAGTCGAGTGCCTGGCCGATCGTGTACGTGACGTCGTGAGTCGTCCACGAGAGCGTCGAGAGGAAGTTCGCGAAGCCCGCTGCGATCATCAGCGGGCCGAATCGACTCTCCGGTCGCCGCGTCCATGCGATCAGCCCCCCCAGTACGTACGACACCGTGATCGAGTTGACGAGGAGAGCGACGACCAAGGGCTCGCCGAGCTCGAGCGTCACGGTCTCGCTGTAGAACGCGGAGACGAACGAGAACGCTGCGACGCCGAAACCGGCGGTCGCGATGACGCAGAGCACCCACGGCTTGAGAAACGACCCGGTGCTCCAGGGCTCCGCAGCTAGGCGCTCCGTCGAAGAGACTGCCATGCAGGCTCCGTTCTGACCGCTGCCGTATGTGGACCTTCGGGCCGACCCCCCACGGGCCGCGCGCACGCCTGAGAGTGGCGTCGCGCCGACCATAGCGCTGTCGGCCGGCGGATACTAGGACGGGTCCCGAAAGCGGCGTTGCCGGGCTTGTCAAGGCCGAGGTCGAGAGCGCGGAAACGTCGCTTGCAACGGACTGTCGCAAGCCTGGCGCCGCGCCGAGTGACGGCGGCCGCGATTGGTCCGCCTAGGATTGTCGAGGTGTCCAACACCTCCTTCGCCGCGCCCGCGGACGTCGCCGGGGCGCTCGAGCAGTACCGCGTCGAGCTGACCGCCTACTGCTACCGCATGCTCGGGTCGCTGGACGCCGAGGATGCGGTGCAGGAGACGTTCATCCGCGCGTGGCGGGCGTACGAGAAGTTCGAGGGCCGCTCGGCGCTCCGCTCCTGGCTGTACAGCATCGCCACGAACGTGTGCTTCGACATGCTCGAGGGGCGGAAGCGGCGCGCGCGGCCCATGGATCTCGGGCCGTCCCGCGAGCCCGTCGTCGAGAACCTCTCGACGCTGCCCGAGGTGACGTGGATCGAGCCGATGCCAGACGGGCGCGTCGTGCCGGAGGGCGATCCCGCGAACGTGGTCGAGTCGAGGGAGACGATTCGCCTCGCTTTCGTCGCGGCGCTCCAGCATCTGCCTCCCAGGCAGCGCGCGGTTCTCATCCTCTGCGAGGTGCTGCGCTGGAAGGCGTCCGAGGTCGCGGAGCTCCTCGAGACGAGTGTCGCGTCCGTGAACAGCGCGCTCCAGCGCGCGCGGGCAACGCTCGAGCAGGCGAAGGTGAGCCCGACGACGGCCGCGCCGTCCGTCGACGCTGCGGACGCGGAGCTGCTCCAGCGCTACGTCGACGCGTTCGAGCGCTACGACATGGAGGCGCTCACGTCGCTCATCCACGAGGACGCGACGCAGTCCATGCCGCCGTACGACCTCTGGCTCTCGGGCCGCGACGACATCCTGTCCTGGTGGGTCGGGCCCGGCGGAGGCTGCCGCGGCTCGCGCGTCATCCCCACGGTCGCCGCGAACGGCGCGCCCGCGTTCGGGCAGTACAAGCCGGCCGATTCGGGCGACGGCTATGAGCCCTGGGCGCTGCAGGTGCTCGAGATCGAGAACGGACGCATCGTCGAGCTGACGTTCTTCCTCGACACGGCGACCGTGTTCCCGCGCTTCGGCCTGCCGCTCGAGTACCCGGGCTAGCGCGCTCCGTCGCCGGCCGTGTGGTCGAGGATGGCCTCGACGACCTCGTCCCAGACCTGCGGCGGCGGGTACTCGTGCCCGACGCCCTCGAGCGGCACGAGCCGAGCGCCGGGGATCTTCATCGTGAGCGCCTCGCCGTGCGCGATCGGGAAGAGCGGGTCCTCGGTCCCGTGGAGGACGAGCGTCGGCGCCCCGATCTCGCCGAGTCGGTGTTGGACGGGCTCGCCACCCTCGATGAGCCAGTGGTTCGTCTGGCTCGAGCGCATGTCGATCGTGCGGTCGACGATCTGCCCGACGAGTGCCCGCATACGGTCCTCGTCGAACCGAACCGAGCCGGCGTAGGGGAAGAGCCCCGCCACGACGTAGTCGACGACCTCCTCCCGGTCCGACCAGTCCGGCTCGGGTGGAGGCTGGAACGCCGCGAGCTCCTTCGCCATCGCCGGGAGATCGGGCTCGTCGGGCCCGCTGGGCCCCGGGCTCGTCGACATGAGTGTCAGCGATGCGACGCGGTCCGGATGCCTCACGGCGAGGTGCTGCGCGATCCCGCCTCCCATCGAGAGCCCGACCACATGCGCGCGCGGCACCGCAAGCGCGTCCAGGAGCCCGACGGCGTCCGCGACGAGGTCGTCGCCGCTGTACTCCGGCACGCCGGGCTCGTACGTGACGGACTGCCCGGTGTCGCGGAGGTCGTACCGGATGACGAACCGTGGACCCGCCGCCAGGCGCTCGCAGAGCTCCTCCTCCCACCAGTCCATCGACGCCGCCGCTCCGCCGATCAGCAGGACCGCGGGCGCCGACTCGTCGCCGAACGTCTGGACGCAGAGATCGACGCCGTTCGCCTCGACCACCTGCGGTCGTTCGGCGCGCACCACTCTCGCGTGGTGCGTCACGGTCCTAGGCCCCGACCGGCGACTGCTCGAGCGCGCTCGGGTCCATCCAGACGACCTCCCAGATGTGGCCGTCCGGGTCCTGGAAGCTGCGCCCGTACATGAAGCCCATGTCCATCGGCTCGTTCGCGGGCGCTCCTCCGACGTCGAGCGCCTTCTCGGCGAACGCGTCCACGTCCTCCCGGCTCGACGCGGAGACCGCCATGATCGCCTCGGTCGCGACGCCCGGGTCCGTGAGCTCCTTCTCCGTGAAGTCCTTGAACCGGTCCCGCACGAGGAGCATGACGACCGCCTGGTCGTTGACGACCATGGCCGTGGCCGTCTCGTCGGTGAACCGCGGGTCGAACGTGAACCCGAGCTCCGTGAAGAAGTCGACCGACCGGTCGAGATCCGCGACGGCGAGGTTCACGAACATCATCCTGGCGTTGCCGTTTCCTGCCATTTCAACCCCTTTCCTCGTCTCTGGTCCTTGCCGGTTGGGACCGGCGCGAAACGCGGCGCGACACTCTGGGCGCGTCGGCCGGGAGCACGTCCGTGAGACCCATGAACGCGACGAGCGCCCGGAGGTCCGGTGATGCGTTCCGGAGAAACACCTGGCACTCCAGCCGCTGCGCGGCGAGCTGCAGCCGGGCGAGCGCGTCGACCGTCACCGCGTCGCTCTGGACGCCGGTCACGTCGCAGAACGCGACCTCCGCACCGCTCTTCGAGAGCAGCCCGCATACGCGAGTGCAGAGACCAGGAAGGTCTGCGCGGGTGATAGGGCCGCTGATGGCGAAGGCGACCGAGTACGGCCCGGGTGTCGGCATCTCGAGATGAGACCGCCGCAACGGCCGAAACTCATCGTCGCGCGCGCGACGAGTACGCTCGCGCGACGTGACCGAGATGCGCCTCTACGACCTGCGGGTGACCGTCGAGCGGATCGAAGGCCGGTCGGTCTGCGGCCTCGAGGTGGGGGACTGGTTCGAGGTGACCGAGTCGAGCCGCGTCCGCATCCCCGAGGGCCGGCACTTCTGCCTCTTCGCACTGCAGGCGGTGCTGCCGCTGCTGCCCGCGAAGATGCGCCGGCTCCCGGACGAGGACTGGCTGGAGCGCGAGAGCCTGGTGTGCTGCCCGGATCCCGAGGAGCGGCTGATCATGCGGATCGAGCGGATCGGCGAGCGGACGCTCGTGACCGAGGAGCTGACGTAGCCGCGCGGGAGATCGGCCCGGAGATCGGCATAGGCCTCCGCACCGATCAGGAGCCGTGGGCGTACGAGGAGATCGCGAGGCGGGCGGACGCCGCGGGCGTCGACGTCCTGTCCGTCTACCACGACCTCCTCTATCAGCCCGCGATCGGGCCGCTGCTGCTCATGGCGCGCGTGACCGAGCGCATCCGGCTCGGCCCGGCAGCGCTCAACCCGTTCACGCTCCACCCGTACGAGATCGCCGGGCAGATCGCCCTGCTCGACGCCGTCTCGGACGGTCGCGCGTACCTCGGTCTCGCGAAGGGCGCGTGGCTCGACCGGCTGGGCCTCGAGGAGGAGCGGCCGCTTGTCGGGTTGCGGGAGGCGGTCGCGATCGTGCGTGCGCTTCTTGCCGGCGACGACGACGGCGTCGAGGGGGAGCGGTTCACGCTCCTGCCGGGAACCACGCTCGCGTATCCGAGGAGGCGCGAGTCGGTGCCGCTCATGATCGGCACCTGGGGCCCCGCCACCGCGCGCTGGGCGGGGACGGTCGCCGACGAGCTGAAGGTCGGAGGCAGCGCCAACCCGGATGTCGTCCCGGTCGTCCGCGGCTGGCTCGACGACCCGGACGTGAAGATCGTGCTCGGCTGCGTGAGCGTCGTCGACGAGGACGGCGACTGGGCACGCGAGCGCGCGCGGCAGGTCGTCGAGCCGTACCTCGAGGTGGTGGCGCATCTCGATCCAACGCTGGAGCTCCGCGTGGGACAGGCGCCGCCGCTCGAGCGCTTCTGCATCGCCGGGACGCCCGAGGAGGTCGCCGGCCGCGTCGTCGAGCTCTGGAACGCAGGCGTCTCCCGCGTGGAGCTCGGCACGCCACAGGGACGATCCCCGACAGAAGGTGTCGGGATCATCTGTGACCGTGTGCTCCCGCTCCTCGGCCGCTAGCGCGCAGCACCGATGAGTTCCCGGCTCGTCCGCGGTCTGAGCTTTCGAAATCGCGAAAGCGTGAAAGGAAACGGCTCATGACCAGCATCGACAACAGAACCCGTTGGCTCGCACTTCTCGTCCTCTGCCTCGGCGACCTGATGATCGTGCTCGACGTCACCATCGTGGGCGTCGCGCTGCCGTCGATCCGCGAGGACCTCGGCTTCTCCGAGGAATCGCTCGCGTGGGTCGTGAACGCGTACCTGATCACCTTCGGCGGCTTCCTGCTCCTCGGCGGCCGTCTCGGCGACCTCTTCGGGCACCGGCGCCTGTTCCTCATCGGGATCACGCTCTTCACGCTGGCCTCGGCGGCGTGCGGGCTCGCGACCTCCCAGGAGATGCTGGTCGGGGCGCGCGCCGTTCAGGGCGATCGGCGGGGCCGTGGTCTCGGCCGTCGCGCTCTCGCTGATGATGACCCTCTTCACCGAGCCCGCGGAGCGCGCGAAGGCGATGGGGATCTTCGGCTTCGTCGCCTCGGGCGGCGGCTCGATCGGCGTGCTGCTCGGCGGCATCATCACCGACGCGCTCGCGTGGAACTGGATCTTCCTCGTGAACATCCCCGTCGGGATCCTCGTCATCGCTCTCTCCTTGATCCTCATCCCCGCAGCGCGCGTCCCGACTGGCGCGCGGCGCCTGGACGTCGCCGGCGCGATCACCGTCACGAGCGCGCTCATGCTCGCGGTCTACGCGGTCGTGAACGGCAACGAGGTCGGCTGGCTGACGGGCCGGACGCTCGGCCTGCTCGCCGCCGCGGGCGCGCTGCTGGTCGGGTTCCTCGTCATCGAGTCCCGCGTCGAGTCGCCGCTCATGCCGCTGCGGCTGTTCCGAATCCGCAACGTCGCGGTCTCCAACGTCGTCGGCGTGCTCTGGGCGGGCGCGATGTTCGCGTGGTTCTTCCTCTCGGCGCTCTACCTCCAGCTCGTCCTCGGCTACAGCCCGCTGCAGGTCGGCCTCGCCTTCCTGCCGGGGAACCTGATCATGGGCGCCCTCTCCATCGGGCTCTCCGCGAAGCTCGTGATGCGGTTCGGGATCAGGCCGCCGCTGGTGGTCGGGCTGGGGCTCGCGGCTGTCGGGCTCCTGCTCTTCGCCCGCGCGCCGGTGGACGGGAACTTCGTCGTCGACGTGCTCCCCGCGATGATCCTGCTCGGGCTGGGCGCCGGGATGGCGTTCAACCCGGTGCTCCTCGCGGCCATGAGCGACGTCGAGCCTTCCGAGGCCGGACTCGCCTCGGGCTTCGTCAACACCTCGTTCATGATGGGCGGCGCTCTCGGACTTGCCGTGCTGGCGAGCGTGGCGGCGTCCCGCACCGACACGCTGCTGGCGGACGGCGAGAGCCAGGTCGAGGCGCTCACGGGCGGCTACCACGCGGCGTTCCTGCTCGGCGCGCTGTTCGCGGCGGCCGCAGCGACGATCGGCGGCGTGCTCCTGCGGCAGGGCGCGTACGCGGGCGACCATCATGAGGCGAACGGTGAGGCCGAGGCGTACGCCGAGGCGGCCTGAGGGAAGGAGCGAACGATGAGCAAGGTCTTCGCGGACATATCCACGTCGCTCGACGGCTACGTCGCCGGGCCGAGCCCGAGCCTCGAGGAGCCGCTCGGCATTGGCGGCGAGACGCTCCACGAGTGGGTCTTCGGCCTCGAGGCCTGGCGCGGCCCTCACGGCCTCGAAGGAGGCGAGACGAACGCGAGCTCTGCCGTCGTCGAGGAGCGGGTCACGCGGTCGGGCGCCGTGGTGATGGGGCGGCGCATGTTCAGCAACGGCGAGGGGCCGTGGGAGGACGACCCGAAAGCGGACGGCTGGTGGGGCGACGACCCGCCCTTCCACGTGCCGGTCTTCGTGCGTCACCCACCACGCGCGCGAGCCGCTCCAGAAGGAGGGCGGCACGACCTTCACCTTCGTCACCGACGGCGTCGAGTCCGCCATCGAGCAGGCTCGGGCGGCGGCCGGGGAGAGGGACGTACAGATCGCCGGAGGCGCGAGCGCGATCCAGCAGGCGCTCGCCGCCGGGTTGCTGGACGAGATCCAGATCAGTCTCGCGCCGGTGCTCCTCGGAGGCGGCACGCCGCTGTTCGGCCCGGGCGTCGACCAGAGCGGGCTTCGAGCTCGACCGTGTCGTGGACGCGCCAGGCGTCACGCACCTCCGCTACCGCGTCGTGCGGTAGCGCACACTCCGCCGACGAAAGGAGCGAGATGGACCTGAAGCTGGAGCTCGTCGTCATCCCGGTCGCCGACGTCGATCGCGCGAAGGCCTTCTACTCGGAGCAGGCCGGGTTCGCCGTCGACGTGGACACCTCCCCCAACGAGCAACTTTCGCATCGTCCAGCTGACCCCGCCCGGCTCCGCATGCTCGATCACGGTCGGCAAGGGCCTGACCGAAGCCGAGCCGGGCTCGTACAAGGGCATCCACCTCGTCGTCAGCGACATCGAGGCGGCTCGGTCGGAGCTCGTCGGGCGCGGCGTCGACGTGAGCGAGATCAGGCACTTCGACCGGGAGGCCGGCGCGTGGAAGCCCGGCCCGGACCCGGAGCGCGCGGACTACAACTCGTTCGCGGACTTCGCCGACCCCGACGGCAACACCTGGGTGCTCCAGGAGTCGAACCGATTCAGCTCGTGACGGTCTCGAACCGCTCTGTCCCGGGCGCCGCGGTCATCCCGACGCTCGCGTACCCGGACGTGGAGGAGGCGGCGGACTGGCTGTGTCGCGCGTTCGGGTTTCGCGTGCGCCTGCGGATCGGGAACCACCGCGTGCAGCTCGTCCACGGCGACGGCGCCGTGATCGTGACGCAGGGCGAGGGCGGCGGCGCGGGACACGGCGTGCTCGTGCGCGTCGAGGATGCCGACGCCCACCACGCCCGAGCCGTCGCGGCGGGTGCGTCGATCCTCGACGAGCCGACCGACCATCCCTACGGCGAGCGGCAGTACAACGCCCAGGATCCGGGCGGCCACCGGTGGACGTTCTCGCAGTCGATCGCGGACGTCGACCCGGCGGACTGGGGCGGCGAGCTCGTCGAGCCGTGACCGGGCGAGGTCAGGCCGCGCGCCTGACGCGGTGGATGCGAACGGGCCTCGACACGCCCTTCAGGTCGACGTCGCCGACCAGCTCGTACGTGAGGTCGTCGCCGTCCGCGCTCTCCTTCGCGGCCTCGCTGACGAGCACCTCCCGCGGCTGCGCGAGGTCGGCGATGCGCGCTGCGACGTTGACCGTCCGGCCGAAGTAGTCGCCCTCCTGCGCGATCACCGCGCCGGCGTTGATCCCGATCCGCGCCGGGAGGGAGATCGACGCCTCCGTCCGCTCGACGAGCTCGAGCCCACTGCGAATCGCGGCGCCCGGAGTCGTGAAGTGGAACATGACGCCGTCGCCGAGCCACTTGACCGGCCTGCCTCCGTGCGCGTGGGCGCTCTCCTGCACGATGCTCGCGAGCCCCGACGCGACCTCGGCCGCGGCCTCGTCGCCGCGCTCCTCCACGGTCTCCGTGTAGCCGCTCAGGTCGAGGAATGCGATCGCGGGCGGCGTGCGCGGGTTCCGCCGTGAGATCCCGCGCTCCTCGAGGAAGTCCTCGGTCACGTTCACGATGTAGTCCAGCACGGCGTACTCGCGATGCCGCTGCTGCAGGAGAGGCACGGCACGCTGCACGAGCTCGGTGTAGCCGGCGGCGTTCCGGTAGATGAGGCCGTCCCGCTCCTCGTCCGTGAGCTCGTACGTCTCGATGCGCTGCCTGACGGCGCTGTCGAAGAACTGGAGCCCGGACGCGACGAGGCGCTGCATCGAGCCGCCGTAGAGCCGCGCGAAACGGGAGAGCTCGTCGTCGTCCGCGATCTCGAGCCGCGACATCATGAGCGAGAGGAGCTCCGCGTCCTCGCCCCGCACGCGGTCGTCCGGCGGTGCCGGCAAGCCGAGCTCCGAGCTGAGGCGCCGCAACAGGTCGGGTGAGCGGCCGAGCCTCGATCCCAGCTCCTCGTAGGTCTCCGGCAGCGCGACCGGCTCGGGCATGAACATGCCCATCGGAAACGTCAGTGCCCCGCGCTCGACCGCCTGCGCGACGTCGTCGAGCGAGATGCCCGCGTCCTCCAGGGCCGCCATGAGCCGGATCACGTGGACGTCGGAGGGAGGGAACAGTTCGCGCTCGTCCCGGTCGAGGAGCCCGAGCGCCTCGAGCCGCCGCACGTTCTCGACCGGGCAGGGGACGAGCTCGGCAAGCTCGTGCGCCGGGATCCTGGCCATTGCCCGACTCTAGTCGGGCGCGACTCGGCGGCCGGTCCATAAGCTCTGGACGAGGTGGCGCCCGCCGGCGCCGATCCCGGAGAGGAGGCTCGAATGGACTGGAAGCTGGAGCTCGTGGCGATCCCCGTGTCCGACGTCGATCGCGCGAAGGAGTTCTACGTCGAGAAGGCGGGCTTCAACGCCGACCACGACCACAACGTGAGCGACGAGGTCCGTTTCGTGCAGCTGACGCCGCCCGGCTCCGCCTGCTCGATCACGATCGGCAAGGGCGTCACCGATGCGCCGCCGGGGTCGGTGCAGGGCATGCAGATGGTCGTCCCGGACATCGAGGCGGCGCACGCGGAGCTCGCGGAGCGTGGGGTCGACGTCAGCGAGGTTCAGGACTTTCCATGGGGCTCGTTCGTCTTCTTCGCGGACCCCGACGGGAACAAGTGGGCCGTCCAGCAGATCCAGCCTCGTGAGTAGCGTGGCGGGCTACAGCCTCGCCGACGGCGAGGGCGAGCACGTCGCGTTCAGCGAGGCCGAGTTCCTCGTCAAGGCCGCCGCCGACACGACGGGAGGCGCCTTCACCGTCATCGAGGAGCGCGATCCGCTCGACACGCCGCGCCACGTGCACGCGCACGAGGACGAGCTCTTCATCGTGCTCGAGGGCGAGCACGTGTTCGAGATCGGCGATCGCGAGTTCGCGGCGGGGCCCGGTTCCGTGGTGTTCGCGCCTCGGGGAGTCCCGCACGCGCACCGGCGCGCCGTCGCCCGAACCGGGCGGTTCCTCACGCTCACGTCGCCGGCCGGATTCGAGAGGTTCTTCCGCGAGCTCGCGGCCGCCGAGCAGTCCGACGAGCCGCAGGCCGCCGCCTACGAGCGCGTGGCGGAGAAGTACGGGATCGCCTGGGGCTAGTCCTGGAGCACCGAGACGATGTTCCCCGCGGGGTCGCGGAACCACGCCTGCAGCGGGCCCGGCTTCGCGATGCCCTTCTCGTTCGTCTTGATCGGCTCCTCGTCGTAGTGCTCGAACTCGACGCCTGCGGCGCGTAGCTCGTCCACCGTCGCCTCGATGTCGTCGACCGGGAAGTTGAGGATCGTGTGCTGCGCCGGCTCGTGGACCGGCTTCTCGTACATCAGCACCGAGTAGCCGTTGCCGGCCTGCAGCACCGCGAGCCCGGTGCCGAGGTCCACGACCCGGGCGCCCAGCGTGTCCCCGTAGAAGGCCTTCGCCTTGGCCATGTCGTCGACCGCGAAGCCGGCGTAGAAGGGCGAGTTCTTCAGCATGGTCAGCGCTTTCCCGCTCGATCGCGCTCGCAAACCGTTCAGTCGGGCAGGAGCGGCATGACGACGCCCGGGTCGCGGCCGACGAGGACGCCCCGTGTGACGGCGGCGGATCCGTACCGCTCGCGCACCTCGTCGAGCGCGGCGTCGAGCGCGGCGTCGTGCAGCGGATCGAACGGCAGCGCCAGCTGGACCCGGTCCTCGTCCTCGAGGTTCGTGAGCGAGAGACCGACGAGCGTGAGCCCCTGGGCGTGGACGAGCGGCTGAGCCGCCGCGAACAGCGTCCGCGCCGTCTCGAGGATCGGCTGCGTCCGCGCGGTGGCCTGGGGCATGGTCTCCGACCGGGTCGCGCGCGTGAAGTCGCGGAAGCGCATGCGGAGCACGACCGTGCGGCACACGCGCTTCCCCTTGCGCAGGCGCCGCGCGATGCGATCGACGATGGCGACGAGGGTCGCGTCGATCTCCTCCGGCGATCTCGGGCGGAGGCCGAGCGCGCGCTGCGAGCCGATGGAGCGGCGCCGCCGACCGACGCGCACCGGCCGCGGATCGCGGTTGTGCGCGAGTGCGTGCAGCTGCCGCCCCGCCGCGCGGCCGACCATCCAGACGAGGATCTGCTCCTCGAGCCGAGCCACCTGGCCCACGGTCGTGATGCCGCGGCTGTGGAGCTTCTCGGCGGTCACGCGGCCGACACCCCACAGCCGCTCGACGGGCAGCGGGTGCAGGAAGCCGAGCTCGTCGTCCGGCGGCACGACGAGGAGCCCGTTCGGCTTCGCGACCGCGCTCGCGACCTTTGCGAGGAACTTCGTGCGCGCGATCCCGACGGTGATCGGCAGCCCGACCTGCTCGAGCACGCGCTGCCGCAGCCTGACGGCGATGTCCGTCGGCGGCCCGGCCAGTCTCTGGAGCCCGCGAACGTCGAGGAATGCCTCGTCGATCGAGAGCCCCTCGACGAGCGGTGTCGTGTCCTCGAACACCTCGAAGACGGCCTTGCTCGCCTCCGAGTAGGCGGACATCCGCGGCGGCACGACCACGGCGTGCGGGCAGAGCCGCCGCGCCTGCCGGCCGCCCATTGCCGTCTTGACCCCGTACGCCTTCGCCTCGTAGCTCGCCGCCAGCACGACCCCGCCGCCGACGATCACGGGCCGTCCGCGTAGGCGCGGGTCGTCCCGCTGCTCCACCGACGCGAAGAAGGCATCGAGGTCGGCGTGGAGGATCGTCGCCTCACCGGACACGAACATATGTTCGCACTGCCGGCTCGAGATCTCAACGTACGATCGGCCGATGAGCACGTGGGACTACGCCTTCGCCGAGCGGTACGACGAGTGGGCGGCGGAGATGACGGAGGACGTGCCGTTCTACGTCCGTCTTGCGAGCGAGACAGACGGCCCGCTCGTCGAGCTCGCGGTCGGGAACGGACGTGTTGCGATCCCCGTCGCGCGTGCGACGGGGCGAACGGTGATCGGGATCGACCTGTCGACGACGATGCTCGAGCAGGCGCGCGAGCGCGCATCCGAGGCAGGCGTCGACCTCGATCTGCGCGAGGGCGACATGCGCGACTTCGAGCTCGACGAGCCCGCGGGGCTCGTCTACTGCCCGGCCCGCGCGCTCCTCCACCTGCCGACCTGGGCCGACCGGCGCCGGACGTTCGAGCGTGTCGCCGCCTCGCTGCGGCCGGGCGGCCGCTTCGCCTGGAACGTCTTCGCATTCGACCACGCGATCGCGATGCGACTGGACGGCAAGCGCCAGGACGACCCGGTGCCGCACGTCATCCGGTACGGGGTCGGCGACAATCGCGTCGACATCGTTCTCGAGTCGGGAGCCAAGAGCTCGCTCTGGTGGGCGACGAAGAACGAGCTGCTGGGCCTCGTCGACGTCGCCGGTCTCGAGGTGGAGGCGCTCTACGGCGGCTTCGCGGGTGAGCCGCTGACCGACGACAGCCGCGAGTACGTGTTCGTCGCCCGGCGCCCCGCCGCGGGCTAGCGGAGGTCGTCGAGCACGTAGTCCGCCGGCGTGTCGAACTTCGGCTCGCCGGGCCGGAGCCACATCGACACCCCGATCAGGTCGGCCCGGAACCCGCGCTCGAGGAGTCGGCGATACGCGTCGAGCCGGCCGACGCTGACGCCGGCGACGAGGCGCTCGAGCCCCGAGCGCGCGGCGAACGCCTCGCACGCGTCCAGGAGGCGTTCGAAGTCGCCGGCCGCCGTCTCGCCGGGGGCGACCGCTCCGAACTTGACGTAGCACGTCCCGCTGCCGGCCTCGCTACCGGCGCCGCAGTGACAGACGGCGATACCCACGAGCTCGCCGTCGCGCCGGAGCAGGATCGTGTCGCCGAGGCCCTGCTCCGTCACGGCGGCGACCTCCTGCCCGAGATCCAGGCCCTCGAAGACCGCGTTGGTCAGTCGCCGAACCTCTTCGAGCGGGTGCTCGACCGAGGCGAGCTCGTACGTCGCCTCCGCCTCCGCGGAGACGGGCTTCGCGAGGATCGAGACGAGCGACCCCGGCCAGAACCCGTGCGACTGGTACAGGCCGAGGTGCTTCGGGCTCGAGGCGAAGGTGAAGAGGCCCGCCTGGCGCACGCCCCAGCGGTCGAACGCCTCCAGCACCGGCTGCAGGAGCCGCTTGCCGATGCCCCGGTCCCAGTGGTCGGGATGGACGGCGAGCGGGCCGAAGTAGCCGAACGATCCCAGGCGCGTCGCGAAGACCGCTCCCACGACCTCGCCGCCGGCCTCGGCGACCCACGCGCAGTCGGGCGCGGCCCGGAATCGCGTCCGGACCCGGTCCGCGTCGCCGAACGCCTCGGCCGGCTCGGCCAGGCCGCGAAACGTCCCGAACGCCAGCCGCACGACGAGGTCCGCCGAGTCGAGGTCGTCCTCGGTCATCGCCCGCACGCGCACCTCCGGCTCCACGACGCGCGAGCTTAGGCGAAGGCCGCGCGGGGCTCGCTCGGCTACGGTGTCGTCAAGCCCGGAACGGAGGCCGGATGAGCAGGCTGATCAGCATCGCCTCGACCACCGCCGACGGCGTGTCCGACGTCAGCGAGTGGTTCGTGAGCGAGGGCGAGCACGACCAGGCCGCGCGCGATCTGTTCCGCGACGTGGCGGGGATGCTGATGGGGCGTCCGACGTACGAGGGCCTCGCCGGGTACTGGACGGCGGAGACGGGACCATGGGCCGATCTGCTCAACCCGATGCCCAAGTGGGTCGCGTCCCGGACGCTCTCCGGCTCGCTCGACTGGAACGCCACTGCGATCGAGGGCGACGCCGCCGAGAGCGTGGCGCGGCTCAAGCAGGAGCTCGACCGCGACCTGATCCTGATCGGGTGCGGCGAGCTGGCCCGACACCTGGCCGCGAACGGCCTGATCGACGAGTACCGGCTCGCGTTGCATCCCGCGCTGTGGGGCGAGGGCACGAGAGCGTTCGAGGGCATTCGGAAGACGCACCTGAAGCTCATCGGGTCGACCTCGTTCGACTCGGGCGTGACGCTGCTGCGGTACGAGCCGCGGTCCGACTAGGCGAACGCGCGCGCGAGCGCGGCGCCCACTTCCTCGAGCGCGATGCGCGCGTCGTCGACGAAGTCGGCGTACCAGATGAATCCGTGGAACATGCCGTCGTAGCGCGTGACGGTCGTCTCCACGCCGACCGAGCGCAGGCGCTCGCCGTAGGCCTCGCCCTCGTCGAGCAGCGGATCGAGCTCGGCGGTGATCACGAGCGTCGCGGGGGAGCGCGCGAGCGCCTCGTCGTCGGCGAGCAGCGGTGAGACGCGGGGGTCGTCGCGCGCTCCCTGGCCGCCCGAGAGGTAGTGCTCGATGTACCAGTGCATCCCCGCGGCGGTGAGATACGGCCCGTCGCGGTAGGCGGCGTAGGAGGCCGACGCGGCGCGGGCGTCGGTCACCGGGTAGACGAGAACCTGGAGCCGGAACGGAATCGCCTCCCGTTGCGTGAGGACGGCCGCGAGGTTCCCGCCGGCCGAGTCGCCGCCGATCGCGAGGCGGTCGCTGTCGCAGCCGAGCGAGGCTGCGTTCTCGTGCGCCCACTGCGCTGCGGCGACGGCGTCCTCCAGACCGGCGGGGAACGGATGCTCGGGCGCCAGGCGGTATGCGACCGAAAGGACAGCGTGCCCGCTCTCGACCGCGAGCCTTCTACCGATCTGGTCGTGCGTGTCGAGATCGCCGATCACCCAGCCGCCGCCGTGGAAGTAGACGAAGAGCCCGAGCCCCGACGAGTCGCTCGGCCGGTAGAGGCGCGCCGGGACGCCTCCCGCATCGATGTCGCGTATCTCGTGGACGTCGATCGGCGCCACCTCGAAGCGGGGGCGCCGCAACGCGCGCACCTCTTCGGGCGTGCTCTCGTGGATCGGAGGGTCGCCGAACGCCTCGATGCGCTCGAGCACGGCCTGTGCCTGGGGATGGAGCGGCATCGCCGCGAGTCTCTCATCTGGTTTCCTCGTGTCGTGACCGAACCGCTCCGTGTGACCCTGGGCGCCGCGGCCGCGGTGCTCGTCCTCGCGCTCGCCGGTGCCAGTCCCGCCGGCGGCGGCCCGTCGGCGAGTGCGCAGGCGCCGGTCCTCGCCCCCGTCGAGCAGCGGATCGAGCTCGGCGTCGATCACGAGCGTCGCGTGACCCCTCGTGCTCGTGCCCTCTCCGCCCGACTCGGCGATCAGCGCGGTCGTGAAGGCGGGCCAGCGATCGCCTCGCCGGGCTAGCGCTCGACGTCGTGTGGAAGAAATCGGGCGAGCGCCGCGTCTACGGCCTTGCCACACGACGCCCGAGAGAAGGGCCACGGATGCGCACCGAGGCTAGCGCCGGTCAGAACCTCGGTGACAGTGCCGCTTAGGGAGTGAGGCGGTAGTTCGGAATGACAGAGACGATGGCCTGAGCGGCATTTGCGATCGGAATTGCGCTGAACGGCCCGCCGACGTCGAACGCCTCGCGTGCGCCGAGCGAAAGCGGCCCGCTGGCGTAGCCTGAGCCGCCGCCGATGATGTTGCCGCTCGCGTCCTGGATGACGACGCCGACGACGCCCGAATCCATTGGCAGACGGCTTCGGTTCAGCACCTGTCCCCGCACCGAACCGACGATGATGGCTCGAATGACGAGGGCGCGATGATCAGATCGCTGATCAGCAGCGGCGTCGCGACGACCTTCTGATCGGAAGACGCGCTGACGACGACCTCGATCCGCGAAACCGGCGTCTGAGTGGGAATCGTCGTCTGGCCGCCGACGTAGAAGACCGAGCTCGCCGGCAGGCGCTGCATCCGCACGAACCCGGTTCCGAGGACGCGGTTCGTGGCGTCGACCATGTTGACAAGGAGCGTGACGTTGGTGGCGTCGAACCGGGCGCGCTCGTTGTGCACCTCGAGGCCGTAGTTGACATCGCTGCCGCCGCCGTACTGCTGCGGGCGCTGAGAGAAACCGCTCCTCGCGATTGTCACCTTCGGCGCTTGCAGCGCCCACTGGACGTCCAGCGACGCCCTTGCCATTCCGTCGGGCGCGCAGCCGATCGTTGCGGTTGCGGAGCCCGCTGGGACCGCCGGGATGCGAACGGTCCAGGAAACGAGACCGCCAACGGCCGATTTCTGTTGCACGCGTTGCAGACGGCCGCCCTTGTACTTGATCGTGAGCTTGCACGAGGCGTTCGCGGGCGAGACGACGGCCTTCAATGTCGTGCGCTGTCCTTGAAAGACCGTCGCTGGCGGGGCCAGGAACGTGACTTGCGTCGCCTTCGCCACTGACGCGGGCACGCAAACGAGCGCCAGCAACGCGGCCAGCAACGCGACCAGCACAGACACCGTCAACCGACTGCTATTCACCCAAACCCTCCGATACTCGAGCCGTCACGCGAGAGCAGCATCGTCGTATGCGCGCCTGCCGGCTGAAACTCACGACTTGTCCAGGCACCATCGTGGCAGCGAGCAGACCGTCCCGGATCGCCCAGGCGGGTAGCAGCTCGGGTAGTCATGAACCGCCCAGTCGGGTGGCCGGGAACGGACAGCGGACAACCTGCGCACGAGCGTCACATTTGCTTTGCTCGCGTCGTGACGCAACGGCTTCGCGTGGGGACCGAACTAGCAGCGCTGGCGACGCTCGCGCTTGTCGCTGATCACCACGGGCGGCACTGCGCGAGGCGCGGTCGTCGTCGGCGGGCGCACAGGCGCCGGTCGACGCGCTCTCGCTCGAGCAGCAGGTCGGCCAGCTGATCGTCCTCAGCTTCTCCGGCACGACCGCGCCGGACTACGTGCTCGAGGCGCTTCGCCACCGGCGGGCGGCGGGCGTGATCCTCTTCGGCGACAACATCGAGTCGCCCGCGCAGCTGCGGGCGCTCACGGGCGCCTTGCGTCAGGCCGGAGGTCGGCCCGATCGTCGCCACCGATCAGGAAGGAGGGTCGGTGCGGAGGATCCCCTGGGCGCCGCCGGTTGCGTCGGCGCCGCAGCAGGCGGCCGCCGGGACGGCGGGGCTCGCCGCGAGGAAGGCGGCGGCTGCGCTTCGGCCGCTCGGCATCACGGTCGCGCTCGCGCCCGTCGCGGACGTCCCGAGCGTGCCGGGAGCGGCGATCGCGGGCCGTGCGTTCTCGTCGGATCCGGCGGAGACGAGCCGGGCCGTTGCCGCGGCCGTCAGGGGCTGGCGGAGCGGCGGCATCGCGTCGACGGCGAAGCACTTCCCGGGCCTCGGCGGTGCGACGAGGAACACCGACGCCGCCTCGGTCACGATCAGGCGCTCGCGTGCCCAGCTGGAGGCGACCGATCTGCCCCCGTTCGAGGCCGCGGTCCAGGCGGGCGTGCCGCTCGTGATGGTCGGCCACGCTCGCTACCCGGCGCTCGACCGCGCGAACATCGCGTCGCAGTCGCGCCCGATCATCGTCGGCCTCCTCCGCGGACAGCTTGGCTTCCGCGGAGTCGTGATCACCGACTCGATGGAGGCGCGGGCGTCGCTCGCGACAGGGAGCGTCGCCGTCGCGTCGGAACGCGCGGTGCGCGCCGGCGCGGACATCGTGCTGCTGACCGGTCGAGGGTCGTACGCGCCGGTCTACCGGCACCTGCTCGCGGTCGCGCGCGTCTCGCCCGCGTTCCGCGCGAGGGTGCGCGAGGCGGCCGCCCGCGTGCTCGCGCTCGTGCGGCGCGGAGCGCAGCCGCCGCGCTAGCGGCAGCTCGCCGTTCGGCTTCGGGCGCGCTAGGACACCGCCGCCGGCTCCGCCGAATGGGGCGGGAACTCGACGGCGACCGACACGGCTCCGGAGTCTCACCGGGCAGGCGGACGAGATCGTCGGGCGGTCAGCCGGCCTGCGCGAGCTGGCCGACGACGCCGAGCTGGTGCGCGATGCGGGTCGCCTCGGTGCGGTTCGCGACACCGAGCTTCCCGTAGATGCGGTGCAGGTGGAACTTGACCGTCTGGTCGGAGAGGAAGAGCTCGTTCCCGACGGCGCGGTTGGAGAGGCCGCGGGAGACCGCGGTCAGGACTTCGAGTTCGCGGGGGTCAACCCGGTCCGCACCCGCACGTCCGCCTCGACGTCCTCACGGGCGAGCTGGTGCACGGCGGCGCGATCGACGGACGGCGGGTTGAAGAAGACGTTGCCGGCGAGCGCGTGGCGCAGGAGGACGGGGATGTCGAGCGGATCGACCGACTTGGCGATGTATGCGGTCGCGCCTCTGGAGAGGAGGCGCTCGATCGTCCGCGGGTCGTCGTCGCCGGAGAAGACGGCGATCGTCACGGACGGATGCCGCTCGCGCAGGAGCGCGACGCAGTCCATGCCGTCGAGCACCTGGAGCTGGAGGTCGAGAAGCACGAGATCCGGGCTCGTGCGCGCGACGAGCGGCGCCACCTGGGCGCCGGAGCTCGCGACCCCGACGACCTCGAAGCCGTCGGCGTCCTCCAGGATCTGGCTGATCGCCTGGAGGATCAGCGAGTGGTCGACCGCGATGACGATGCGTGTATTCACAGCGTGCATCGAGCGTAGGGAACGCCCGGTTCGAGCGCTTGACGCAATGTGATCAATTGGAGCTGCGGTTGCAGGTATCGTTCCGCGCCGGTGGTGAGCCCCGAGATCTTCGCTGTGACGCTGGCCGTGCGGTGCCGCGCGTGCTCGCGCTGTGGACGATCGTGCGGTTCAGCGGGTTCGGCCCAAAAACGGTGATCTGGGCCGTGGTGCACGTGATCGCCGCGTGCGTGCTGCTCCAGGTGCTGCTGCCGACGGCCATGGACGCGATCGGTGCGAGCGGGATTGCCCGCGGCGACGTACCTCAGCGTCTTCGGCGTCGCCCTGCCGCTTCTCATGTACGCGTTCCTGAGCGGTGGGTGGATGCTGCGAGTCGCGTGTCGCCTGCTTCGCTGACGCCTAGAAGATCCCGCCGCCGAGGAACGCCGGCGCGAGGATCACGACGAGCATCACGGGCAGGATGAAGATGGCGATCGGGAAGAGCATCTTCACCGGCGCCTTCTGCGCCTGCTCCTCGGCGTGCATCTGCCGCCGGTGCCGGAGGTCGTCGGCCTGCGCGCGCAGGATGCTCGAGAGCGGCGAGCCGAGCTGATCGGACGCGAGCACGGCGTTCGCGAACGACATCGCGTTCTCGCTGCCCACGCGCTCGGCGAAGCGCCGGAGCGCAGCGCGCCTCGACTCGCCGACGCGAAGCTCGGTCATGACGCGGCCGAGCTCCTCGGCGAGCGGGCCCTCGCTCGCCTCGACGAGGTAGTTCACCGCCGCGTCGAAGCTCATGCCGGCCTCGATCGCGATCGCGAGCTGGTCGACGAAGTGCGGCAGCTCCGAGTCGATCTGGTCGGAGCGCCTCGTCGCGGCCTTCTTGAGCAGGAAGCCGGGGAGATAGACCGCCGCGATGCCGAAGACGGCCGCGAGCACGAAGCGCCTCGGCCCGTCGGCGAGCGCGAAGCCCGCGACGATGCCGGCGGCGGTGAAGCCGACCCGGAGCGCCATGAAGCGCTCCGCCGTCATGCGCTGCGAGCCGGCGCGTCGAAGCTCCGTCGTGATGTCGTCGGCGGACGTCTTGCGCCAGAGCTTCATGTGCACCCGCACGAGCAGCGCGGAGACGGGCGCGAGGACGAGCGAGCGCCGAGGCGTCGCGGGGCCGTCCGCTTCGCGGACGGTGAGCGACCGAACGTTCGCGAGCGCGGCGCGCCGCTCGAGCTCGGCGTGCGGCGCGGTCGGGCGAGCTGGAAGGCGGCGACTGCCAGGCAGGCGATGCCGGCGAGGAGCAGAAGGATCATGTCAGTACCTCACGGAGACGATTCGCTTGAGGATCAGGCCGCCGATGGCCATCGAGGTCAGGCAGATCCCGATGACGAGGTGACCGGACGAGGTCGTGAAGAGGGGCGTCATGTACAGCGGGGCGATGAGCGTCATCAGGCCGCCCAGCCCGATCGGGAGCAGGACGAGGATGATGGCCGACGACCGGCCGAGCGCCGTGAGCGCCTTCACCTTGCGCGCGTGGCGCTGCCGCTCGCGGACGGTTCCGGCAAGCGTGTCGAAGAGGCCCGCGAGCGAGCCGCCCGTCTGCGCCTGCACGTTGATCGCGGTCGCGACGTACTCGAGGTCGCGCGAGCCGAGCCGCTCGCACATCGCGTTGATCGCCTCGGCCAGCGGGCGTCCGAGCCGCTCCTCGCCGATGACGCGCGCGAACTCCTCCGACGCGGGGGCGGCGCCGTCGTCGGCGATGCCCTTGAGCGCGGTCCGGAGCCCGTGTCCCGCGCGCATCGCGGAGGCGATCGACCCGAGCACGTCTGGCAGCTGCCGGTCGAATGCCTTCATCCGGCGGTGCGCTGCGATCCGTAGGACGACGAAGGGCACGGTCAGGCCGGCGAGCATGAGGAGGAGGGAGAGTGGCGGCGGTGCGCCGGCGACGCTTGCCGCCAGCCCGAGCACGAGCCCGGCAAGCGCCCCGAGGTAGGGGAAGTAGCCGCGCCGAATGCGCGAGCCGGCGCGCTCGAAGGTCTGGTTCAGGCGCTTCGACCCGGGCAGGTCGTCCATCGAGCGCTCGGTCCACACGAGGAAGGCTTCGAAGGACGAGCGCTGTGGCTGCGGCGCCTCCGCGACGGTCTCGCGCAGCGCGACGTAGCGCTCGAGGAGGCGGCCGAACTGGGCGCGCCGACGTCGCCGCATCAGGACGGCGGCGGCGAGAGCGAGCGAGAGCGCAGCGAACAGCGCCACCGCGACCGC
Source organism: uncultured Actinomycetes bacterium (assembly GCA_963793035.1). Lineage (GTDB taxonomy): Bacteria > Actinomycetota > Thermoleophilia > Gaiellales > Gaiellaceae > GMQP-bins7. Next base: position 69,357 of record CAWBYI010000006.1, on the reverse strand, counting down.
GGTGAGCGGGCTGCGCGCGACGCTCGGGGGAATGAGGGCGAGCGGGTCGCTGCTCGCATCGGTCGGGATCCGGACGTTCGCCTCCGCTTCGGCAGCGCCCGCGTGGACGGTGAGCGAGACCTCGTCGCCCGGGAAGGCGCTCGAGACGTAGGAGAGCTGCCACGTGCGCTCGAGCTCGCGGCCGAGAGCCGCGTACGCGGACGCGAGACCGGCCGTGTCATCGGTCCGGAAGACCCTGCCGCCGGTTGCCGATGCGAGCGTCGAGAGCGGCGCGGTGTCCGCCTTGTCGCCGGCCGCGATCGCGTAGACGACGACCTTCGCGCGCCGCGCCGCGGCGATCGCGTCGTCGAGCGACGCCTCCGAGCCACGGTCGCGGCCGTCCGTGAGGAGCACGAGGACCCTCGTGCCATCCGGCTGGCTTTCGACGGTGGACGTGGAGAGGACGACGGCGTCGTAGAGCGCCGTTCCGAACTGCCCGTCGGGAACGAGCGAGCCGACGGCCCGAACGGCCGCCGCCTTGGTCGCCCCGGAGTTGGTCAGTGCGAGGGCTTCGTGGCCGAACGAGACGACGCTCGTGCTGTCCGAGTGCGTCGCCTGCTCGAGGAACGTCGCAGCCGCGCGCTTCGCCTCCCGCAGGGGGCGTCCGCGCATCGACTGCGAGTTGTCCACGGCCAGGACGAGCGCCTCGCTCGAGCCCAGCTCGCGTGCGCGGACCTCGCGTACCGGGCCGCCGGACTCCGACACCGTCGGGGTGCTGCCGGCGGGAGCCAGCGCGGTCACGTGCACGAGCGGGAACTCGTCGAGGTCGACCTGCCGAATCTGCGCGGCGCCGCCGGCACCCGCAGCTGATGGCAGGAGGACCCCGACGAGGGCCGCGAGGGCGAAGACGGTGACTATCAGGCGGCCCATGCGTCTCCGAGCCAGGTCGAGGCCGGAAGCTCGACGCCGTTGGCGCTGAGCTTCGACAGGAACCCGGGCCGCAGGCCGGTCGACTCGAGCGGCGCGCGCAGGGCAGACCCGTCGTTTGCCCGCTCGACCACCGGTCGGGCGAGGAACAGATCCTGGAGCGTGACGACGTCACCCTCCATGCCGGCGATCTCGGTGATCTGCGTGACCTTCCGCGAGCCGTCCACCAGCCGCGAGATGTGCACGAGCAGGTCGAACCCGCCGGCGATCTGTTCACGGATCGCCTTGACCGGGAGCTCGATTCCCGCCATGAGCACGAGCATCTCGAGCCGGTGCAGCGCGTCGCGCGCCGAGTTCGCGTGGACGGTGGTCAACGAGCCGTCGTGGCCCGTGTTCATCGCCTGGAGCATGTCGAGGGTCTCAGCGCCGCGGACCTCGCCGACGATGATCCGGTCGGGACGCATGCGGAGCGCGTTGCGGACGAGGTCGCGAATGCGGATCTCGCCCTCGCCCTCGACGTTCGGCGGCCGCGACTCGAGCGCGACGACGTGCCGCTGGAGGAGCTGGAGCTCGGCTGCGTCCTCGACCGTCACGATGCGCTCCGCCGCGGGGATGAAGGCGGAGACGGCGTTGAGCAGCGTCGTCTTACCGGTGCCCGTACCGCCGGAGATGAGGATGTTCAGCTTGCCGCGCACGCACTGGGCGAGCACCTCGGCTGCCTGCTCACCGAGCGTTCCGAGCCGGACGAGGTCCTCGACCGTGAGCGCGTTGCGCGCGAACTTCCGGATGGTCAGGGACGGGCCCTTGAGCGCGAGCGGAGGGATGATCGCGTTGACGCGGCTGCCGTCCGACAGCCGGGCGTCGACCATCGGCGACGACTCGTCGATGCGTCGCCCGACCTGGGAGACGATGCGGTCGATGATCCGCAGGAGATGCGCGTCGTCGAGGAAGGTGACGTCCGTCTCCTCGATCCGGCCCATGCGCTCGACGTAGACCTGGTCGGCGCCGTTGACCATCACCTCGGTGACGGTCGGGTCCTGGAGAAAGGGCTCCAGCGGGCCGTAGCCGAGGATGTCGTCGGCGATCTGGCGCTCGAGCTCCGAGCGCTCGCCCGGGCTCAGCGGCGTGTCGAGGGCGTCGAGCTCCAGCGGCGACGATGTCGCGCACGCGGCGCGAGAGCTCGTCGGTGCCCTCGAGGCTCCCGAACGCATTGCCGAGCCGCGCGATGCACGTGCGATGGATGCTCGTCTTGAGCTCCGCATGTGGGTCGCGGGCACGCTGGCGAATCGAGCTGCGGTCGAGCCGAAGCCGCTCGGCGAGGAGCGACGCGTCGGTCGAGCGTGAAAGTCCGTTGCGGTCGAGCTCGGTCATCGTCGGCCTCTCATGAGGAAGCGGCGGCCCCGGTGCTGCGAAGGTGCAGCCGCGGGAGGCGCCGGAGCGATGGACGGGAGGAGCTCGCCGAGCGCACGAGAGAACGGGCTCGACGCGTCGGCGAGAACGATGGGCAGCGCGCGGTTGACCGACGAAGGGATCTCGGGGTCGTCCGGCAGTTCGTAGGCGAGCTCGGTGTCGAGCGCGTGCTCGATGTCCTTGCGGCCGACGCCGCCTGCGGCGCCGATCCGGTTGGCCACGAGCGAGACGCGCTCGCGGTCGAAGCCGAGCCGGTCGATCGTCTCGATCCCGATGCGGACGTTCTTCAGCGACGTCACCTCGGGGTTGCAGACGAGCAGGAGCGTGTCCGTGTAGTCGAGTGCGGCGAGCATCGCGGCGTCGAAGAGCGGGCCCGTGTCGACGACGACGAGGGCGTACGCGCGCCGCGCCGCGTCGAGCACCGCGGCGAGCTCCGCCTGGCCGACGACGTCGGCTTCCTCGGGGCGCTGCGGCGCCGGAAGCACGGAGAGCGTGCTCAGCGGCTCGGTGGCGACGAACGCCTCGAGCTTCTCGGCATCGATGTCACCCGCGGAGGCGACGAGGTCGGCGATCGTCGCGCGGGGCGTGACCCCGAGCGTCAGCGCCGAGTCGCCGAACTGCAGGTCGAGGTCGACGAGCAGCGTCGACACGCCCGAGCGCGCCGCGGCCACCGCGAGGTTCGTCGCCAGCACGGTCTTGCCGCTTCCGCCCTTGGGCGAGAAGACGGTGATCACCTTTCCGAAGTCGGTCGGAGCACTGCCGTTCGCGGCCTTGCGGATGGCGAACAGCAGCGTCTCGGCCGGACTGCGGCAGGACGAGGACGTCCGCAGCGCCGACCGCGAGGCCGGTCTCGACGATCCCGTTCGCCTCGCCGTGGACGGCGAGGATGAGCGGGGCGTCGACGACCTCGCGGAGTCGGCGTGCGGCCTCCCCCACCTGGTGGCCGGACGTCTCGTCGAGCACGTGCACGACGACGTCGGCCGAAGGCTGTCGCTCGAGATCGGCGATCCCGAGCACCTTGATGGTCGGTTCCTGCTCGAGCGTCGCCGCGACGCCGTTCGCCGCGGCTCCGCTCAGCAGGACCCGGAGGTTGGGGTGTCGATGGCCGTTACGGCTCATCGACTGCCTCCGGGAAGTTGCCGATGATCTCGGCGGAAGCGGTGCTGCGCGGCAGCCCCTTCGCGAGGAATGTGTGGAGCGTCTCGAGCTCGGCCTTGCTCTCGCGCGGATGGTCGGTCGGCCGCAGCGCGAGGAACCAGGTGCTCATCTTCATCGCCCAGCCCATCGTCTGGGTCTGGCGATCGGTCATGACGAGCGTCGCGGTGACCTGCTCGCCGCTGCCCGGGTCGGCCGGCACGTCGTCGGCGTCCGGCGCCTCGAGGACGAGCAGGTCGCGCAGGACGACCTTCGTCGAGGCCCGGTTGGGCCCGACGTGATAGCGGGCGGTGGCGACGACGTCCACGTGGTCGCCGGCGGTGAGCGTGCCGGCGAGCAGCTGGTGCGGCTCGCCGAGGACGGCGATCGCGCGCTCCTTGCCCGAGAACTTCGCGATACACGCCGCCCTGCGTCTTCGGGGCGAACTGGCGGAGCGTGATCTGCTCGCCCTCGTAGATCGGGTCGGCGACGACCTGCGACGTCAGCGTCGAGTGCTCACGACCGAGCCGGGGACGACTGCGCGCCGAGGCACGGTCTGCGTCTTCAGGTAGTCGCCCGAAGCGACGGCCGAGCCGCCGGTGCCGGCGGGGATGTCCTGGGCGGCGACGTAGACCTTCACGAGGTCGGCGCCGTTGTTGACGCTGTCGCGGTAGCTGACGACGTACACGCCGATGAGAACGGCCGCGATGCACGGCGAGCCCCACGGGCAGGATCAGGCTTCGAAATCTGGATTTCTTCACGAGGGGTTCCTTTCGCTTCTCATTTGGTGAGCGTGATCACATGCACGCCGAAGTTCTGGTCGGGGTCAGGGTCGTGTCGCCGGCGGCGAGGTCGGTCGCGATGAAGGTCACGAAGTGGCCGTGAGCGTCTTCGTCGTGCCGAGCCCCAGTCGACGACCGTGATCGATGACGAATGCCGCCCAGCCGATGACGTGGTACGACCGCTGCACGGGTTCGCCGTGTCGTAGACCGGGAAGAGGAGCATCACGTTGGTCGTCGGCGGCGTCTTCGAGCTTGCGTCGCTTGATCGACCGTTCTTCCCGTCGTTCATGCCGTACCACTTGTTCGATCGGGAGGTAGTCCGGGTAGCCGTCCTCGATCCAGTCCGTCATCATGTCGTTGCCCGGCACCGCTGCAGCCGTCGCGAGAGTCCGAGGTCGAGCAGGCCGAACTTGCTCGTCCGTGTCGGGTCGAGCCGATGTGACTGTCCGACGAAGTCGATGGTCACCGTCTGCGCCGAAGCAGCTCCGGGTCGGTGACGATGCAGGCGTCGTTCTGCGTGTGACCGCGATCGGCGCGACGTTCTTCGAGCTCGGAGCGGCGTGGACACCTTCGCCTGCGCCTCGGCGTGCACCGTCACGATGTCGAACGTCGGCGTTGAGCATCGGAGCGAAGATTCCCGGAGCGTCGTCCGTCGGCGACGACGTCGATCGTGGCCGCGTCGGGGAACGTGACGGCTCGGCGTCGGGATGCCGGCGTAGTTGTGCTGCGCGTACTCGCTCGCGCCGCTGCTCTCCGCAGTGACCGACTCGAGCCGGGAGCTCCTGCGCGCCGGCGAGCGCCGCTGCGTCCGCGCGGTCTGCAGCTTCCGTCCGCCTGGTACCAGGAGCCGACGTCGACGACGAGCGCGGCCATGCCGACCAGCCCGATGAGGATGACGGCGACGAAGACGAATACCTGGCCCGACTCGTCGCGGAGGCGTGTGCGGAGGCGACGTCATTCCATCCGCTCCGTCGCGCTCGCGGTCAGGTCGCCCGAGGCGCTGACGCCCGGGAGGCCGATGCGAGTACGGGTACTTGATCGTGATCTTGACCTGGTCGCCGGTGTTCGCCGGCCGGCGCGTGCAAGTGATGCGGCTCGAGACCTGGCCCACTGGCCCGTCGAGACCGTGTCGCTGGATCGCGGTCTTGGCGGCCGCGCAGGGCTGTCGGTCCGCTTGACCGCGGCGGCGCGCGCGCCGACCCGCGCTGCGTCCGTGATCGCGAGGTAGTTCGCGGAAGGCGAGGCCGAACTGCGTGATCCCGAAGACGAGGAGCACGAGGATCGGGAGGACGATGGCGAACTCGACGAACGCCTGGCCGTCCTCGCGATGAAATCTGAGTCGTGCGGTGTGTTTTGGAGTCTTCATGTCTCGTCTCTGTCGAAAGGTGGTTCGGAGCTTCCGCCGACGTCGGCGGAAGCTCCGACTGACATCTGCCTAGAGGGCGGTGATCGACGGTCGTTGATCGCGCCCGTGATGGCGGCGGTGAGGCCGGTCCACGTGGCGGCAAGCAGGACGCCGACGACGATGACCGAGAGAACGAGGGCGTACTCGACGAACGTCTGGCCGCTCTCGCTCTTGAGTGCCGGCGAACAGCGAGCCGACCCAAGCGTTGAAACGATCGAACATGAGGTGTGTCCTCCTGTGATGTGTGCGAGGGCGACTGCCGCCCTGCTTTCAGTCGTGCCAGTGAAGCGGACGGCCGTTCTCTCCGGATCGCCCGGACGGGCGGACCGGCGGGTGGTTCGAACTACCCGATCGGTAGAAGTCGTCGCCTCGGCGCCACGGCATACTGGCCCGCATCCGAACGTCGCCGGCGCCCTTGCGGTGTGCCGCGACAGATCAACACGAAAAGGACGCCTCGAATCTCAATGGACAACATCACCCTCGTCGGTCAGGAAGGCCAGGTGGTCTGCGAACGTTGCGAGATCGCCGAGAGCTCGCTGAAGCGCGTGCGGGGCCTCCTGGGACGGAAGGAGCTCGTCAACGGTGACGGCCTCCTGATCCGGCCGACCTGGTCGATCCACACGTGGTTCATGCGCTTCCCGATCGACGTCGTGTTCCTCGATCGGGACCTCACGGTCCTGAAGCTGAAGGAGCACCTGGGACCGTGGGGGCAGCCGCCCACCGCGGGGCGCATTCCGCGCTCGAGCTGCCGGCGGGCGAGGCACAGCGCGCCGGGATTGCGATCGGCGACCGCCTGGCCTGGGGCTCGCTCGAGCCTACGCCTGAACTAGCGCGACCGGCCGTCAGCGAGATTCGTCGCCGGCGAGGATGCTCGTCGTGAGCTCCGCCGACCGCGCGATCAGGTCCCGGAGCTCCGTGCTCCTGAGCGCGTGAGACGAGTCCAGGCTCTCCTCGACGCTCGTCTCGAGGATGCGCATGGCGGCGAACGTCGCCGGATCGAATCGCGAGTCCGGCCGCTGCGAGGGCACGCCCGACGTGAACTCCCTCCCACACGAGCGCGTGCTCGGCGTCGATCAGCGAGTCGGCGATGTCGTCCTCCCGCTCGCGATCGTGCTCCTCGACCCACGACCCGTCCACGAGTAGATCAGACGTTCGGAAGGGGGGAGGGTTGTTGCGGAGGCGTTCAGCCTTTGGCAACAACTACCGCGGACGTGAGCTCGCGCTCGAGAATCGAGGCGAGCCGCGCCACTTCAGCGCCGAGCGCTTTCCGCGGCGTCTTGCCCGACTCTGCGAACCAGGTGATGCGCGCCTGGTCGCCGTCGATCTCCCAGGTGCCGCGCACCACGCCGCCCACGAGGACGACCGGTGAGATCCAGCCCGCCTGCCTGCTGACGGCCGCGCGCCGTGCGGTCGGCACCACCCGGCCGTCTCCCGTGCCGGGTCCGAGCACGTACTGGTCGAAGCCCGGCAGCAGCCTCACGGCATTCGTGGGGGCGTCGCGGCGAGCTCGTCGAGATCCTCCGCGAGCACGAAGGCCCGCTCGCCCTCGACGTCGACCTCCGCGAGCTGCGGCTCGAGCTCCCCGAACCAGGCCCGGAGCTGCCGCTTCCCGAAGTAGCCTCCGGCGAGCCAGTTCCCGAAGGCGTCCATCGTCGCCGGCCCGTAGGCCCCGAGGTAGGCCCGGATGGCGACCGGCGCCGCGTCTTCGGGGTCGGGAACTCCGCTCCAGCTCGTGCTCGCGGACTCGGGGAGCATGAAGGTCACGCGCGTCCCCTGGCTCGGCCCGTGGCAGAGATCCCCCTGCCAGGCGAGCGGCTTCAGGAGAGTCCCCCAGCCCGAGCGAAGCGCCTCGCCGACGTGACGGAACCCGCGCTGCGCCACGACCGCGGTGACGAGCTCCTCCCGCGTGAGCGGCCCGTCTGCGAGCGCGACCCGGGCGGCGCCCCGGAGCCCCTCGATCTGCTTCGGGGTCATGCCGAAGTACCGCTGCCAGCTCGGCCGCTCCCAGGAGCGCCCGGAGGCCATGAGCGAGAGGAACGCCCCCGCCTCGTCGGCCTTCAGGAGGTGGAGCGTGCCGCGCATCGCCCAGGTCTTGATCAAGCGGCCGTCGCGGAGGGCGCGCGCGACCTCGCCGCGTCGCGACGTCTCCCGACGCACGCGGACTGCCAGCTCCGCAGACGAGGCAACCTGCGCCTGGACGCCGCAGAGCCGTCCGACGACGTCGGCGACCGAAAGCCGGCCGACCGGATCGAGGAGGTGGCGCCGCATCCGCCACGCGAGCGCCTGCGGCCAGGTGATCCGCGGCGGAGGGGTCAGGCCTGGTCCGCGTCCTCGAGCAGCACGAGCCGGATCCTAGTGACGCGCGGTGCGGCTACCGCTCGCTCGGCGGCACGCCGCGCAGGGGCTCGACGAAGGCCGTGATCTCCTCGCGGCTGTACGAGGTATGTCGCCTCCGCGTGCCGGGCGGATCGTGCGCGAGGCCCGTCCCGTCCCGCCAGGCCTGCTTCGGCCGGACGGGACGGACCTCGAAGTTGCCGCCGCAGTTCGGGCACACGCCGTGCAGGACGTTCTCGACGCAGTCGGCGCAGAACGTGCACTCGTAGGTGCAGATCCGTGCGTCCGGGGAGTCCGGCGGGAGGTCCCGGTCGCAGAGCTCGCAGTTCGGCCGGAGCTCGAGCATCGTCGTCTGTTCAGTCGCCGACGAGACGCCCCGGCGCCCTCGTCTCCCATGCGTCGGTCAGGAGCTCGCGTAGGTACTCCGGATCCGCGTGAGCAAGCGTCACGCCGACGGCTGCAAGGCGCTTGCCCCACCAAACCTCCTGGCATGCCTTCGGCGCCGTCTCCACCGCTGTGAGGACGCCGCCCTCGTCGAGCATCACGTTCATCCGCTCCTCGCTCCACAACGTCGCGAAGATCTTGCCGCCGACGCGGAACGACGGGCGTCCGTGATGGTCCTGCTCGACCGCCTCGGGCAGCGACAACGCGAGGGCGCGCGCCTCCTCCGGCGAGACCGCCATGCGCGGAGCGTATCCGGGCGTGTGTCAGGCAGCCGCCGACGTCCGTGCGAGGCGGGCGGCGAGGCGGTCGACCGTGTCGCGCATGCCGTTCTCGACCATCGACCACCAGCCGGGCTTGTGGTCGTCGACCAGGGTCTCCGGCACCTCGACGCGGACGCTCATGTGCGTGCCTCCCTCGGCCCTGACGAAGGTCACCGTGACGACCGGGCTGTCGTCCAGCCGCTCGAGGTCGAGCTCGGGCCAGCCATCCGTCGCGCCCCACGTGAAGACGAGCTTCTCGTCCTGCACGATCTCGCGGTAGACGCCGCCCGTGAAGTAGGCGGTGTCCTGGTCGATGATCATCTTCTGGCGCCAGACGCCGCCGACCCGCAGATCGAGCTCGATCGGATCGCTCGGGATCGGCTGCTGGTCGTTGTAGAACCAGTCGAGCTGATCCGGGTCGGTCCACGCCCGGAACACGTCCGCGGGCGGGGAGTCGAGCTTCCAGGTGAGCGTGAAGTCGCGCCGGGGGCTGTCGGTGGTCGTCATGAGTCCTCCTCTTTCCGTTTGCGTTCGTTTGCAAGCTGCTTCTCGAGCCGCGCGAACCGCTTTTCGAAGAAGCTGCGGTACGGCGCCATCCACGCGTCCGCCTCGGCGAGCGGCGCTGCGTCGAGGCGGCATGGGCGCCACTGCGCGGATCGGCCCTTCACGACGAGCCCGGCGCGCTCGAGCACCTTCAGGTGACGGGACACCGCCGGCAGGCTCATCGCGTGCGGCGCGGCGAGCTCGTTGACCGTCGCCTCGCCCTCGACGAGCCGCGCGAGGATCGCCCGCCGGGTGGGGTCGGCGAGGGCAGAGAACGTGACGCTGAGCTGGTCTGTCTTCATTTAGCTGAAGAGTTAATTAACAAGTCGGCTGAATACAAGCACTCCACGCCCGGTCTGTCAAGCGGCCGCGATGCCGCGAGCCGAGTCCTCGGATAGCGTCGCCGCGTGGCCGAGCAACCCCTCCGCCGGAACCGCGACTTCGTGCTGCTCCAGACGGCGGCCGTGCTTTCGAGCGGGGGCTCGCAGATGAGCCTCATCGCCTACCCGTTGCTCGTGCTGTCCCTGACCGGCTCGGCGGCGAAGGCCGGCTTCGTCGGCTTCGCGCGGCTGCTCGCGATGGCGATCTTCGCGTTGCCGGCCGGGCTCGCCGCCGACCACTGGAGCCGCCGTCGGCTGATGATCGCGGCCCATGGGACCAGGGCAGTGGCCATCGCCACGCTCGCGACGCTCGTCGTCCTCGACGAGATCGTCTTCTGGGTCATCCCGGTCGTCGCCTTCGTCGAGGGTGCAGGCGGCGCCGTCTTCGCGGCTGCATCCGCAGGTGCGTTCAAGGCAGTCGTGCCGAAGCCCCAGCTCCCCGCGGCGGTCGCCACCGTGACCGGCCGAGAGGCGGCGGTGAGCCTCGCCGCTCCTCCGCTCGGCGGCGTCCTGTTCGGGATCGCGCGCGCTCTTCCGTTCGTCGTCCACGCGTTCTCGTACGCGTTCTCGACCGTGGCGCTGCTCCTGATGCGCACGCCCTTCCAGGAAGCGCGCGAGCGCGACGGGTCGCCGCTTCGCTCGAGGCTCAACGAGGGCTTCCGCTTCCTCTGGCATCACCCGTTCCTGCGGACGTGCGCGCTTCTCTTCGGACTCGCCAACTTCATCGGGCCGGGCGTGCTGCTCGCGATTCTCATCATCGGCGAGGACGAGGGGCTGTCGGGTGGTGAGGTCGGTCTGCTGCTCTCCGCGTTCGGCGGCTGCCTGCTGCTCGGAGCGTTCCTGTCACCGTTCGTTCGGCGGTTGCTGCCCGTGCGCGGAGTGCTGTTGCTCGAGCTCTGGACGTGGACGGGCTGCGGGCTGTTCCTCGTGTGGCCGAACGTCTACGTGCTGACCGCCAGCATCCTGCCGACCGCGCTCGCGATCCCCTCGACCGACTCCGTCGTCGGCGGCTACCAGTACGCAATGACCCCCGACCGCCTGCTCGGCCGCGTGGAGAGCGTCCGGACGACGATCGCGCTCTTCATCGCGCCGCTCGGCCCGCTGGCGGCCGGCGTGTTGCTCGAGCGGGTCTCCGAGCGCGCGGCGATCGCGCTCTTCGCCGCCTTCGGCCTCGTCCTCGCGCTCTGGGGGACGCTGAGCCCGGCGATCCGCGACGCGCCGAGTCTCGACGAGATCTCGGACGTCGCGGCGACTGAACCGGCTGCCGCCGGCTGAGCTTCTCGAAAGCGTCGCCCGGAGCTAGTCCTCGCCTTCCCAGTACTCGGCGTCTGGCCCCGGCCGGGCGAACATGATGTCTTCGTCCTCGACGCCCTTGGCGAGAATCTTTCCGGTGTCGAGGTACTCGATGATCTCGCCGCCGATCATCGAGGAGAGCATGAGGACGCGAATAGGCGAGTCCGTTCGGTTGATGACCTGATGCGCACCGTCCTTGCCCCGCGGAAAGCAGACGACGTCACCCTCCTTCAATACCTGCTCACCTTCGGGCGTGCGCAGCGTCGGCTCGCCGCGGACCACGACCACCCATTCCTCGTTCAGGTGGTGCGTGTGGTAGGGCCAGAGCCTGCTGCCAGGCTCGACCTCGGACATGGTCGCGCCGATTAGCTCACCGCCGACGCGTTGGCCGACAAGCACGCCCTTGGCGCGCCAGCCCTCGCGGTCCCTCGTCCCGTCCCACTCGTCGCTGTTGAGGTTGAAAGATTTCATTCAGCAACCATAGTCAGGCGTTGCGCCAGCGACCAGGCGCTGGATCCCGCCGGGACGGTCGAGGTCACCGGTTCTTCACCGTTCGCCGTCGCTAGGGGTCTCCCAGACGTCCGACCACGGCACCGCGCTGTCGCGCCTGAACGTCAGCTCGTCGTCGTCGTTGCCGGGCCAGACGGAGATCGTGTCGCTGTCGGGGTAGACCGAGATTGCGGGCGACCGGGAGCTCGAGAACATGAGCGTTCTCGCCGGCGACTCGCTCCGGTTGACCAGCTCGTGCGCTCCGCTGGGGCCGGCCGGGAAGCGGACGAGGTCGCCGCGTTCCAGGGTGTGCTCGCCGTCGGGCGCGCGCAGCACGATCGTGCCGTCGACGACGAGGAGCCACTCCTCGTCGTACTCGTAGTGGTACGGCGACTGGCGCTGGCCCGGGCCGACGTCGTAGATGAACATCAGGGTCGCGCTCGATCCCAGGGCGCCACCGACGTCGATCCGGCCCTCGGTGTTCTCGGCGCGAAAGATGTTGACCGAGTCCATCGGCCGACTCTATCGGCGTGCCTCCGATCGTCTTGAGCGCGACTCGCACGACCGCGGAGACTCGCCCGGTGACCACGTCGTCAGGACGCTCGTCGGCGCCTCGCCGGTTGAGGCGCGCCCTCCTGGGGTAGCCTCGGCTCATGATCGAGGAACGACCACTCGGGATCGTGATCGCGGTGGTCGGCGCGGTCGGGACCCTCATCGCCGTCTTCGCGGATCCGCTCGGGATCGGCGAGGGCCACGTCTTCGGTTGGCTGCAGATCACGGGCACGGTCCTCGGCGCGCTCGTGACGATCTGCGGCATTGCGATGGCGATGGAGGTGTTTCCGTACCCGGCGCGACGCACGCGAGCCGAGGCAACGAGCCAAGCCCCGACGTCCGCAGCCAGCGGCTCGTCGACACCGGACGAGACGCCCCAGCGCCTAGCCCACGGAGGTTCTTCAGCTGCGGGCGTCGAGGAACTCGAGCACGCGTTGCGTGGCCAGCTTCGTTGCGCCCTCGTCGTAGCTCGGCAGGCTCGAGTCCGCGAAGTAGTGCTGGTCGCCCGGGTAGAGGAAGAGCTCGCCGTCCTCGGCCGCCTCGACGATCTCGCGCGCCGCTTCGATGTCGCCTTCGCCGACGAAGATCGGGTCGCTGTCCATCCCGTGCACCTGCACCGGCACGTCTTCCGGCCACGACCCGCCGAACTCCGACAAGGGAATCGCGGAGTAGAAGAACAGCGCGCCGCGCGCGCCCTCCCGCGTCTGGGCGAGCTTCTGCGCGGGCACGACTCCGAGCGAGAAGCCGGCGTACACGAGGTCGCTCGGGAGCTCGGCTTGCCGCCCGCTCCCCGCGGCCGATGATCTCTCCGAAGCCGACCTCGTTCGCGTATGCCGACGCCCTCCTCGATCGAGTCGAACCTCTGGCCCTCGAAGAGATCGGGCGCGTGCACCGTGTGGCCTGCCTGCCGCAGCTCGTCCGCGAAGGCGTGGAAGCCCGGGGTCTGGCCCTGTGCGTGGTGGAAGAGGAGTACCTCAGCCATGTCGCCTCCTTTCGTGATCCGCTATCGTGGTGAACGTCCTGCGAACGATCTAAGACTTCTGGATCGATCGAAGATACTAGATCGATCCAGAAATGTCGACCGATTCGCTACCCGACTACGAGCTCGAGGACCAGATCGTCGTCACGGCGCCGAAGCAGCTCCGCGCGATCGCCGACTCGCTGCGCGCCACGATCCTCGATCTGCTGCTCGAGCGGGCGGCCACCGTCGCCGAGCTCGCTGCCGCGGTCGCGCGCCCGAAGAGCACGGTCGCCCACCACGTCAACGTCCTCGTGGACGCGGGCATGCTGCGCGTCGTCCGCACGCGGCGGGTGCGCGCGGTCGACGAGCGCTACTACGGCCGTACGGCGCGCACGTTCTACGTCGGCGTCGTGGACAAGCCCGGCGAGGACCCGACGACGGTGCACGCGAACGCGCTCTCGGTCGCCGCCGCGGAGTCCGTCCCCGCGCACGAGATCGACGACCTGCGCTCGATCATGCGCCATGCCCGGATCCCGCGCGAGCAGGTCGCGGAGTTCTGGGAGCGGGTCCTTGCGCTCAGCCGCGACTACGCCGCGCTGCCACGTGGCGGCGACACCGTGTACGGCTTCGTCGCCGGCCTCTATCCGACCGACTACCCCTCGCTGCCCGACCCGGCCGCGGGCGGGAAGACGACCGAGGACGCGTCAGCTCAGTAGCTCAGGTTCGCGCCCTCTTCGTCGAGGTCCCACCTGCCGCCGTCCCGGCAGCTTTCCGTGTTCCAGTAGCCGCGAGGCGCCGTGGCCCGCGTCCGGCGAACGGCCTGCTGCTCGAGGAGCAGCGACTGCCGGGGAGACACGCGAAGCTGGCGTGCGAAGTAGTAGACGAGCTGCACCGCGTAGCAATTCGCCTCGGCCTCGTTCCGGATGCCGTACATGTGCGCCGTCTCGTGCAGCGCGACCACGCTCGCCTCGGCCCGTGGGCCGTTGCCGCGTCTCGTCGAGATCAGCGCCTGCAGGTTCCTGCACGTCGTCGGGGAGAGGTGCAGGAAGCGAGGCTGGCGCGAGAGCCAGAAGCCGAGCAGCACCGTCGGTCCCGATGTCGTACCGCCGAGATCCTCGATGACGGAGCGCCAATCCCGCTGCGACCAGCACGCGACCTGCAGCTGCTTCCCGAGCCGCAAGAGCTTCATCGTCGAGTAGATCGTCCTCGCCGCGCGCGCATGCCGGATCGACTGGCCGGCATAGCGCTCCCGCTTCGGAAGGCGCGGCGCATCCGCGGCCGTCCGGTCGGGGGGAGGAGGCGGAGACGGCCGTGGGGGTGGAGGTGACGGCGGTGGCGGGCTCGGGGGCGGCGGAGTGGGCGGCGGCGGTGTCGTTCCCGCCGATAGCTGGTAGTTCCAGATCGGCACGCCGTTGGGTGCGAAGTCCGAGTAGCGATTTCCGGCGCTGTCGGTGAACTGCGCGCCGACGAAGAAGTTGAAGCCGGTGGTGATCCCGATCTCGCGCCCGTTGAAGACCCAGAAGTCGAACCCGCTGGAGTCGCAGGTCGCCTGCAGCGACGAGAGGCCGACGACCTGGAAGGTCGTCCCGTCCCAGCGTCCCGCGCCGATCTGGTCGGTCGTCCCGTCGATGAAGAGCGCGTACTCGGTGCCCGACGGAGAGGCGCCCGTGGACGGGTTCTGGTCGACGTCGAGGTAGACGGAGAGGAAGTCGCCGGAGGTCACGCACGCAGGACGGTTGGCGTAGGCGACGGCGACGCCGATGATGCCGTTCGGGTCGTTGACGATCGCGACGCGGGCGATGTCCGGTGACAGGCCGCCCTGCGCGTCCCCGACCGTGTCGTCGTAGGCGGCGTCGAGCGTCCGGAACGGCGTCTTCCCGATCGCCGGCGCCGGCCGCGCGTGGCCCGGGGCTTCGCGAGCTTCGACGGAAGCGACGAGCGAACGGTTGCGGCGAATCGCGCGAGCTGCGCGCGGTAGCGAGTCGCGAGCGGCTGCTGCTGCGTCGCCGGTCGGGCGGTCCGAGCCACGCTCATGAACGCGGGAGTCCCACTCTGGGCTTCGCGGCCCTGCGAAGGCGTCACGCCGGTCAGGCAGACGACGGCCAGGGCCGACAGCGCGGCCACGGCGGCCAGGAGCCGTCGTCCGAGCACACCGGCGCCGCGATCGACCTTCATGCTTCTTCCCTTCCTCGGCCCCCCGAACGGCGCGCCAGTGTACCGGCGGAGTGTCGTCCTCCGCGCCGCGGGACGTTGAGTCAGAGCCGTCGGCCGGGCGCGCGCGACGTCAGGAGAGCGCGCGCTCGAGATCGGCCTTGCCGAAGGGCCCGCCGTGCGTTGCGAGCACGTGCTCGACGGGAAGGTCGAGCAGCGGGCGCAACCCCTCGACGACCTGCTCACGCGGGAGCACCAGCCAGCGCGGGTTTATGTGGAGCCCCTCGCCGAAGTCGGGGAGCGTGTCGCCGGCGATGACCGCCCGATGGCTCTCGACCCAGAGGACCATGTCGTTCTTCTTCTGCCCCTGGAACGCCTCGACGCCGGCCGGGAGCGGGTCGCCTTCCGTGTACACGTGCGCCTCGCCCTTCCCCTCCTTGAGCAACCAGACCACGTCCGGGCTGCCGTCCCCGGCCTGCTCGGCGGTGACGCCCCACGTGTCCATGAGGTCCTGCGCGCTGTCGGGCCGGGGCGTGTACACCGGCACGCCGAGCTGCTCGACGAGCCTCTCAGAGGCGCGCTCGTGCCACGGGGCCGTGAGCACGATCGCCGTCTCGCGCTGGCGCGCGAGCTGCTCGATCTCCGGCGGCGGGTCGATCGGGTCGAAGAGCAGCAGCCGCTCGCCGTCGTCGATCGCGTATGACGAGACGTTCTTGTCCCACGGCTCCGTCTCTCGCCAGCCCGGGTGCTCGGCCTGCCAGTGCCAGAGGCCGGGTCGGAGCTCTTGCATGCGCTCGATGCTAACGACGGCTGCGCCGTCTATGCGTCGGTCTGCGCCTCCCTGAGGTACTGATGGACGAACGCGATCGCCATGCTCCCCTCGCCGACCGCGGCGGCGACGCGCTTGACCGGGCCGAAGCGGACGTCGCCGCACGCGAAGATCCCCGGAACGCTCGTCTCGAGCAGATAGGGATCTCGGTCGATGGTCCAGCGGCCTGCGTCGCGCACGTCCGAGCCGGTGAGCACGAAGCCGCGCGTATCGAGCGCGATCTCGGGTGGCAGCCAGCCCGTCTCGGCGTCCGCGCCGATGAAGAGGAAGACCCCACCGGTGTCGAGCCTGCTCGTCTCGCCCGACCCTGCGTCGTGCACGTCGATCGACTCGAGCGACGCGTCGCCGTGCGCTCCCACGACCTCCGTCCGATACAGCACTCCGACGTTCGCGCGCGCCTCGATCTGGTCGATGAGGTAGCGCGACATGCTCTTCTCGAGCGTCTCGCTTCGGCAGAGGAGCGTCACGCTGCGCGCGTGGTTGGCGAAGAACAGCGCCGCCTGCCCCGCCGAGTTTCCGGCGCCGACGATGTGGACGTCGAGGCCATGCGTCGCCGCGGCATCGCTGCGCGCCGCCCCGTACGCGATGCCCTTCCCCGCGAGGCGGTCGAAGCCCTCGATCGGAAGCCGACGCCAGGCGACGCCGCAGGCAAGGATGATCGTCCGCGCGCGCAGCACGTCGCCGCCGTCGAGGTGGACGTTGCGCGTCGCGGCATCGATGCGCTCGATCGTGCGGGTGACGAGGATCTCCGCTCCAAGCCGGCGCGCCTGCTGCAGCGCTCGACTCGCGAGCTCGTCGCCGGACACGCCGGACGGGAAGCCGAGGTAGTTCTCGATCCTCGACGACGTGCCGGCCTGGCCGCCCGGAGCTTCGCGCTCGACGACGATCGTGGTCAGCCCTTCCGAGGCGCCGTAGACGCCGGCGGCGAGCCCGGCGGGGCCGGCGCCGACGATCACCGTGTCGTACTCCGCCGTCTGGGCCTCCGTCCCGAGCCCGAGCAGCTCGGCCACACGCCGGAGCTGCGGCCGCACGACGACCTTGCCGTCTGCGAGCCGAATCGCGGGGCGGTCGCCCTCGAGCGGGAGCGGGGCGCCCCACTTGTCGGCCGCGTCCGCGTCGTCCGCGTGGATCCAGCGGAAGGTGATCTGGTTGCGGTCGAGGAATCGGCGGAGGTCCGTGCAGGTCGCATCCCAGCGATCCCCGACGACGGTGGCGCGCGGCTCCGACGGCGTGGCCGCGATGCCCTGGAGACCGGCTGCTCCGCTGATGCGGTCGCTCGCGATGCGGCCGACCTCCTTCGCGACATCGGGCGCGACGGCTGCGAGGGCGTAGTAGTCGTCGGGCTCCACCCGGATGACACGCGCCTTCTCGGCGGCTCGAAAGCCGACCGGAAACGGGGAGCCGAGCGTGACCGGGACCTCTCCGAAGAGGTCACCCGGCTGGCGCTCGCCGACGATGCGCTCCACGCCGTCGACGAGCTTCGTCGCCTCGATCCGCCCCTCGAGCACCGCGAACAGCGCCCGCTCGGCTCCCTCGTTCGCGGCGTACTCGCCGGGCAGCAGCGTGATGTCCGCCGCCGCCTTCGCGAGCTGCTCGCAATGCTCCGGCGCGAGCGCCGCGAAGACCGTGATGGCCCGGATGTCGTCCGCCGTGATCACGGCGCAACGCTATCCGTCGGCGAGCTCGAGTCCGCCTTCGAGATCGTCGCGCAGGTACGCGGTGTCGGTCTACTCTGGGGAATCGAGATCGTCCGTGACGCGGACTCGCGCGCCGAGGCGCCCGAGCTTGCCGCCGCGGTCACGGTCGAGGCAATGCAGCGCGGCCTGATCGTCGGCGGTCTCAGACCCGGCATCCGGGAAGCGAACGTGCTGCGACTGGCCCCGCCGCGGTCGCGGATCTCTGTCCCACACCGGAGACAGCTACGTGCTTGCGGACGGGACGCCAGCCGTGGTCGTCGGAAGCCCTGCGTAACGATCCGCGTCCGCGCCGGATCGCACCACCATATGGTGCTGCCCGACATCGGGGCTGCCCGTGTGCGTGAGGCCGATGCCGAGGCGCTCGTCGCAGCAACCGCCGCAGGCCGCGAAGAGGGGCTAGCCGGCCTGTACGACCTCTTCGGCCGGCGGGCGTACGGCGTCGCGCTACGAGTCCTGCGCGACGAGACGCTGGCCGAGGACGCGGTGCAGGAGGCGTTCCTCACCGTCTGGCGCACTGCGGCGGGCTATCGCCCCGAGCGTGGAACTCCGAGCGCCTGGATCTTCACGATCGTGCACCGCCGAGCCGTCGACCTCGTGCGCCGGGAACAGCGTCGGCGTGCCGGCTCGATCGAGGAGTACGAGGAGCCGGCCGGCGACGCGACGGACGAGACCGTCCTCGTCCGGGCCGAGCGAGCGCGCGTTCGACGCGCGCTCGCGCAACTCGCCCCGGCGCAGCGTCGCGTGCTCGAGCTCGCCTACTACGGCGGCCTCACCCAGTCCGAGATCGCGGCCGAGCTCGATCGGCCGCTCGGCACGGTCAAGAGCGTCACGTTCACGGCGCTCTCCCGTCTGCGGTTGCTGTTGGAACAAGAAGGGGTAGCGACCGTCCGCCTGGAGAGCACGCATGGAGCCGCACGCGCCAGTCGGTGAGCGCAGCCGGGTCGACGAGACGGCGCTGGTCGAGGCGCTGCGGCGGGGCGACCGCGACGCCTTCGCGACCCTGGTCGACTCGAACAGCCCCTGGATGATGCGAATCGCCCTCTCCCACGTCTCGAGCCGCGCGAGCGCCGAGGACGCTGTCCAGGAGGCCTGGCTTCGCTGTCTGCGCGGCCTCGACGGCTTCGAGGGGCGCTCGGCGCTCAAGAGCTGGCTGTTCGTGATCGTGACCAACTGCGCGCGTCGACGCGCGGAGCACGACTCGCGGAGCGTTCCCTTCTCGGACCTGGTGCGGCGCGAGGCGGAACGCAGCGAGCCGGAGCCGCTCGAGGATCGGTTCTTCGACGGCTCGCACCCGCGCTGGCCCGGCGCCTGGACGACGTTCTCGCCCGGTTGGGAGGCGCTGCCGGAGCAGCGGCTGCTGGCCCGCGAGGTCTCGGCGAGGATCGAGTGCGCGGCCGCACGGCTCTCCGACGGTCAGCGGGCCGTGTTCCTGCTCCGCGACGTCGAGGGCTGGAGCTCGGAAGACGTTTGTAACGCTCTGGAGATCAGCGGATCGAACCAGAGAGTGCTTCTCCACCGAGCCCGACATGCGATCCGCGCCGCCCTCGAGGAGTATCTGGAGGGAGGCGAAGCGTCCTGAGCACCCGGCCGACGATGTCCTGCCGCGAGCTCGTTGCGCTCGTGACCGAGTATCTCGACGGCACGATGGCGCACGCCGAGCGGATCCGCTTCGAGCGTCACGTCGCGGTCTGTCCTCCGTGCCGTGCTCACCTCGAGCAGATGCGCGAGACGATCCGCGCCTCGGGTGCCGTCACGGAGGAGTCGATCTCTCCGGAGGCGCGCGACGCCCTGCTCGACGCATTCGCCGACTGGACCGGCGGCTGAACGCGTACAAGTTCCTCGGGCGCTGCGCGCGCGGCCTCTACAGCGGCCTTCGCTGGCCGGCGCCGCGAAACGGCGATCCCGGCCCCTGGGTCGAGACGCAGGGCGCGCTCCAGCCCGGCTCGAACGGCGTGCATGCGCTGCGCACGCGCCGGCTCGTGGACTGGATCGACGACGAGCTCTGGCTCGTGGAGCTCGCGGGCGAGGTCGAGGAGATCGACGACATGCTCGTCGCCCGGCGCGGCCGGTTGCTTCGCAAGGTCCAGGCCTGGGACGAGGGTGCGATGCGCGAGTTCCGCGAGAGCTGCATCTGGCGGGCGCGCGACCTGGCTCTCGAGTCGCTGCGGCGAGCCGGTCGCGAGCGCGAGTGCGCGGCGCTCGAGGCCGCGGACGGGCTCGACTCCCTGCAGGCGGTCGCGGTAGTCGAGGCACAGAGCGCCGAGGGCGCAGTGGCAGACACGCTCGTCTACCTGGCCGACGTCGTGCAGGTCTCGCGCGGCGGCTGGTTCGAGACCTACGTGGGCCATCCCGGAGCGGGTGCGACGGCGACGCCCGGCGCGATCGCCGCCAACATCGGCTTCGTCGTCGCGATCGCCGCCGGAGGCGCCGCGGCCGACGCGGCCGGAGACCCGAGCGCGTTCGACGACGGCTGGGATGCCGAGCGCGGACGCCAGCTCTCGTGGCTGACGGAGCGACTCGACCTTGACGACCTTTAGGTCGAGCTGCGTGGCTCGATAGCGCGCTGAACATCGCGAGGTCCGCGACGCCGCCCATTGGACTTGCGGCGGCGCGTTACCTTGTGCTTCTATGCATGGTAGTTCGAGCTATGGAAGCGGCATGCGCATAGACAAGGACCTCGTCGCGGCTTCGGCGACTCCGCTCGTGCTCGCAATCCTGGCCAAGGATGAAAGCTACGGCTACGCCATCCTGAAGCGGGTGCGTGCGCTGTCCGGGGGCGAGCTCGAGTGGACGGACGGGATGCTCTACCCGCTGCTCCATCGCCTCGGTCGGCTCGGGTACGTGACGACGGAGTGGCGAACGCCGCCGGAAGGGCGTCGACGCAAGTACTACGCGATCACGGACGAGGGACGAGCAGCTCTCGCGGAGCACCAGCAGCAGTGGGTCGCCGTCACCCGTGCGCTGAACGACGTCTGGCCGGGATCGGGTGCATTGCTAACCGCTGTTCGCGAGGCCTGAGTCATGGCGAACCTCGAGTCACAGATCGCAGAGTGGCGGGCCTACGTCGGAAGAGCGCCTGGCGTCAACGGCCACGACGTCGATGAGCTGGAGGACCATCTCCGTCACCAGATCGCGGAGCTGAACGCGGCCGGCCTCACGGCGGATGAGGGGTTCCTGATCGCCGTGAAGCGGCTAGGGGACGTCGACGACCTGTCCCGAGAGTTCGCGCGCGAGCACAGCGGCCGACTCTGGAAACAGCTCCTCCGAGGCGATGACGACGAGCCGGCGCGCACGTCCAACGCCTGGTTCGAGGCGTTCGCCTTCGCGGCGGGTGCGGCCGTTGCGATCCAGGTCGCACGACTCGCTGCCGGGTTCCCCGACGACGACGAGCCAACCTGGCTGGCGCGGAACGCGAGTCTGGTCGTGTTGCCGTTTCTTGCCGCCTACTTCGCTCGTCAACGGCAGCTAGCCGCCGGGCAATGGGCGCTGCTCGCGGCACCGTTCGTGCTCGCTGCGCTCGTCGTCAACCTCTACCCGTGGGGAGTCGACTCGGACACCGAGGTCCTCGTCGCGTTCCATCTCCCCGTTGTGCTGTGGTTCGTGGTCGCCTATCCGTACATGGGCGGCACGATCCGATCGCACGAGCGGCGCATGGACTTCGTCCGTTTCACGGGCGAATGGTTCATCTACTACGTGCTGATTGCGCTCGGGGGTGGCGTGCTCATGGGCTTGACGGCGGGGGTCTTCGAACCCACGGGGGTCGACGTCGACAAGATCGCCGAGTGGGTGCTCCCGTCGGGCGCCGCAGGTGCCGTGATCGTGGCTGCATGGCTCGTAGAGTCGAAGCAACGGGTCGTCGAGAACATGGCGCCGGTGCTCACGATGCTCTTCACGCCGCTGTTCGCGGTGATGTTGGCCTGCGCTGCCGTCGTCTACGCCGTCACCGGCTTCGGCGACGCGTTCGATCGCGATCTCCTCAGCGTCTTCGACGCGCTGCTGGTGGTCGTCCTCGGTCTCGTCCTGTACGGGATGTCCGCGCGGGACCCGTCGACGTCGTCTCGCGAGTGGATGGACGGCATCCAGCTGGTCGCCGTTCTCAGTGCCCTGGTGCTCGACCTGATCGTGCTCGGCGCGATGATCGCTCGGATCGGCGACCTCGGCTTCACCCCGAACCGAACGGCAGCGCTCGGCCTCAACCTCGTCCTGCTCGTGAACCTGGCGGGGGCTGCCTGGCTATCCGCCCGATTCCTCATGCGACGCAGCACGCTCCACCGGCTCGAGCGCTGGCAGACGACCTACCTTCCCGTTTTCGCGCTCTGGGCCGCCACCGTCGTGGTCATCCTCCCACCGCTGTTCGCCTTCGACTGATCACAGCGCACGGTCGTGCGCGCTGCCTGCTCGCCGCGCACTCAAGTAAGAGAGCCGCGTCTCCGCGGCTCTCATGGATCGTTGCTGGGTCGGTTCCGCTACGAGCAGCCGGTGTTCGTCCCGCAGTCGCGGCACGTGTAGCAGCTGCCCGTCCTGACCATCCGGCCGCCGCACTTCGCGCACTCCACGGCGTCCTCCCACTGGTTGAAGAGCGCCGTCTGGCCGGGCGCCGGCGCGTCGATCGCCGAGACTGCAACCGAGTGGCCGCCGGCCTCGTTGTACGCCGCCGCGAGCCGCGCCTTCACTTCGGCGGTGAGGATGCCGGCCTCCTCCTGCTGGTCTGTGGAGAGGAACTTCTTGCCCATCCAGCGGAAGATGTAGTCGACGATCGACTTCGCGACGCGGATGTCTGCGTCGTTCGTCATGCCCGAGGGCTCGAAGCGCATGTGGCTGAACTTCGAGACGTAGACCTCGAGCGGCACGCCGTACTGGAGGCCGAGCGAGACGGAGATCATGAACGAGTTCATGAGACCGGCGAGGGTCGTGCCCTCCTTCGCGATGTCCACGAAGATGTCGCCGGGCGTCCCGTCCTCGAAGAGGCCGACGTGGATGTAGCCCTCGTACTCGCCGACCTTGAACTTGCGGCCGACCTCGACGCGGTCGTCCGGGAGGCGGCGGCGCTGCGGAAGCGCGCCGGGCACCGCGACGGGAGCGAGGGTCGTCGCTCCGGCATCGGCTTTCCCGGAGAGTGGCTGCGCGACCTTGCAGTTGTCGCGGTAGATCGCGATCGCCTTGACGCCGAGCTGCCAGGACTCGACGAAGAGCTGGGAGATCTCGTCGACCGTGGTCTGCTCGGGGAGGTTCACCGTCTTCGAGAGCGCGCCGGAGATGAACGGCTGGACGGCGCCCATCATCTTCACGTGGCCCATGTAGTGGATCGCGCGGTCGCCGATCGCGCAGTCGAAGACCGGGAAGTGCTCGGCCTTCACGTGCGGCGCGCCGACGACGGTGTTCCGCTCGTCGATGAACGCGATGACCTCCTCGACCTCGTTCGGCGCGTAGCCCAGCTTGTCGAGCGCCATCGGCACGGTCTTGTTGACGATCGTGATCTCGCCGCCGCCGACGAGCTTCTTCGACTTCACGAGTGAGAAGTCGGGCTCGACCCCGGTGGTGTCGCAATCCATCATGAAGCTGATCGTCCCGGTCGGAGCGAGGACGGTCGCCTGCGCGTTCCGCCAGCCCGACACCTCGCCGAGGTCGAGTGCCTCGTCCCACGCGCGGCGTGCGGCCGCGAGCAGGTCGTCCGGCACGGAGCTCGAGTGGTCGATGTTGCCGACCGCCGCGCGATGCTTCGCGATCACGCCCGTCATTGCCGCAGCATTTGGCTGGTAACCGGCAAACGCGCCCATGCGCTTCGCGACCTGTGCCGACTTGCGGTAGCCGCGGCCCGTCATGAGCGCGGTGATCGCCGCCGCGTAGGCGCGACCCTCGTCGGAGTCGTACGGGAACCCGCGCGCCATCAGCAGCGCGCCGAGGTTCGCGTAGCCGAGGCCGAGCTGACGGAACGCCTTCGCGTTCTTCTCGATCTCGGGCGTCGGATACGACGAGTAGCCGACGGCGATCTCCTGGGCGAGGAAGACGACGTCCACCGCGTGCTCGAACGCCTCGATGTCGAGCTCGCCGTCCTCGCGGCGGAACTTCATGAGGTTCAGCGACGCGAGGTTGCACGCCGAGTCGTCGATCGACATGTACTCCGAGCACGGGTTCGACGCGTTGATGCGGCCCGTGTTCGGGAGCGTGTGCCAGGTGTTGATCGTCGTGTCGTACTGGATGCCCGGATCGGCGCACTCCCACGCCGCCTCGGCCATCTGCCGGAGGAGATCGCGCGCTTCCGTCGTCTCGACGACCGAGCCGTCCGTGCGCGCGGTGAGGTTCCACTCCTTGTTCTCGACGACCGCCTCCATGAAGGCATCCGTGATGCGGACGGAGTTGTTCGCGTTCTGGTACTGGATCGATGCCCAGTCGGGCGAGTCGAGCGACATGTCGTACCCGGCCGACTCGAGGACGCGCGCCTTGCGCTCCTCCTTGGCCTTGCACCAGATGAACTCCTCGACGTCCGGATGGTCCACGTCGAGCACGACCATCTTCGCCGCGCGCCGTGTCTTGCCGCCCGACTTGATCGTCCCGGCAGACGCGTCGGCGCCGCGCATGAAGCTGACGGGCCCGGAGGCGTAGCCGCCCTTCGAGAGCTGCTCCTTCGACGAGCGCAGCCTGCTGAGGTTCACGCCGGAGCCCGAGCCGCCGCGGAAGATGATCCCCTCGCGGCGGATCCAGTCGAGGATCGACTCCATCGAGTCCTCGATCGAGAGGATGAAGCAGGCGGAGCACTGCGGCTTCGCCTCGAAGCCGACGTTGAACCAGACCGGCGAGTTGAAGGACGCGTACTGGTTGACCAGGATCGCCTTCAGCTCGGCCTCGAAGGTGTCGGCCTCGTCGTCGTTCGCGAAGTAGCCGCCCTCACGGCCCCAGCCGCCGATGGTGTCGACGACGCGGCCGATCATCTCTTTGACGGACCTCTCGCGCTCGGGGGAAGCCATGCGGCCGCGGAAGTACTTCTGCGCGACGATGTTCGTCGCCGTCTGCGACCAGAACTTCGGGAACTCGACCTCGCGCTGCTCGAACGCCGGGCCGTCCTTGCCCGGGATGTGCGCGTCCCGGAGCTCCCACTCGATCTCCTCGAACGGGTCGCGACCGGGGATCGTGAAGAAGCGGCGCGGCGCGACGCTGGCCCCCTCGTCGACGACCGTGTTGACGACCTCCTGCTCGATCGCCTCGCCGGTCGTGGGGGCCGCCGCCTGCTCCTCTGCCGTCGCCATCTCTTCCTCCCGAGCCGTCTTGGACACTAGGGCAACCCGCCCGGTGCAACGACGAGCGTCGTGCGAGCGGACCAGGGAGAGTAGGGCGAGTGTCGGACGGTAAGTTTTTTATGCAATTTGCAGGTATTTTCAGTGGTCGACACGACCCCTGAAGTGTACCTTGCGGGCGTCGCGAGCCCGCCGGCTCAGTCCGCAGCAGGCTCGGCCGGACGCGAGGCGCGGTGGCGCCTCGTCAGGTGGCCCACCAGTCCGGCGGCGAGCACGAGCACCGAGACGACGACCACGAGAATGAGCGGCAATGGCACCGACGATGCGCTCGAGGTGTCCGCAACGGGGACCGCTTCGAAGGGGTCGCTGGAGCGCGCACCGGCGCCTCCGCTGGGCGGGTCCTGGCGCGAGGCCTCGGTCAGCGCGCGCGAGATCACGTCGGCCGCGTTCGTGTAGTCGCGGAGGTCGACGGGGATCGCGTCGATCGCTGCCTGGTAGCAGTCGAGCGCGTAGACGCCGTCGATCCGGCCGTTGTCCGACCAGTCGGCGATCACGCGGTCGGAGCAGGGGGCAACCGCGACGGCCGGCGCTACGGATAGCGCGAGGGTCGACGCCCCCGCGATGACGGCAAGGCGCGCGAGAGCGCGCGCGTAGCGGTTCATGGCGTCCATGGGAGGTTCCCTGTAAGTCCCGACGCCAAACGGACAACAGAGTTAGCCGATCAGCCAACTCCTCACACTTTGGTTACGTCGGCGTCAGGCGAGGGGGTCGAGCGGGTGGTTCTCGTCGTCCTGACCCTCGGCAGCCTGGCGGCGGCGTGAGAGGTAGCCGAGCCCGCCGGCCGCGAGCAGCGCGAGCGACATCCCGCCGAGGACGAGGAGCGGGATGGGCACCGAGGAGGTGCCCCCCTCTACGCTGGGAGCGGCCTCGCCGCCATCCGTCGAGCCCGGATCCTCGGGGCCGCCAGGCACGGGAGCGCCAGGATCGCGGTTGCCGGGATCGTCGTCCGGGGACGGGTCGTCTCCGCCCGCCGCGAGCTTCCCGCCGACCGCCGCCTGCAACGCGCGCGAGATGACTGCCTCAGCGTCCGAGTAGTCCCGGATGTCCGCCGGGATGCTGTCGATCGCCTCCTCGTAGCAGTGAAGCGGGTAGAGGCGGTCGACGCGCCCGTTGTCCCACCAATCGTTCAGCACCTTCTTCCCGCACGGCGTGATCGCTCCGGCCGGAGCCGCAAACGCCAACGACGCCGCGAGTGCGACGAGGGTGCCCACGACGAGGACAAGGACTGTCCGGGCGAGGCGGGTCGTGCGGTGGGTTTTCGGGGAGAGAGGTGTCACTGACGGGATCTGGAGCCCTCGCTGTCGGGCTGTGCGGAGTCTCCCGACCAGAGGTGATCCAGGGATTTGTGCAGAGTAAACGATCTGTTAGACGACGTCGGCCCATACCCTCCCTCCTTCGGGGCTTTAGGCCGAAGTCGCTGCTAGCCTCGCCGGACTATGGAGACGGCGCCCGAGGGGCCTGCTGGCCAGAGCTCGGGTGCGACACGGCGGGGCACCCCTCACGGCGCGGCGCTCATCGCCACCACGACTCTCGTGGGAGCCGTGCTCCTCGGAGCGGCGTTCGCGGGGGACGGGTCGGGCTTCGACGGCGTGCTCCCTGTCGGCGGCGCGGCCGTCGTCGTCCTGGCCGGGCTGGTCGTCGCCTTCGCCTTCGGCGTCGTCCCGCTCCCCCGCCTAGGCGCGCCTGCCATTGCCCTCGTGGCGGGGCTCGTGCTCCTCGTCGTGTGGACCGGCGCGACGGTCGTGTGGTCGATCGGCCCCGACCGGAGCTGGGAGACCTTCAACCGCGAGCTGGGCTACCTCGTGTTCCTCGGCCTCGGGGTGTTCCTGGCGGGTGTCGGCGGCGCGATCGCCGGCCGGGTCGGGGCGGCTCTCGTGGCGGTCGTCGTCGGCGCGGTTCTCGTGTGGGCCCTCGCGACGAAGGTCTTCCCCTCGCTCGATCCGGACGCCGAGCGGATCGCGAGGCTCCAGGAGCCGATCGGGTACTGGAACGCGTTGGCGGTGCTCGCCGACGTGGCCGTCGTGCTCGGGCTCTGGCTCGGCGCGACCGAACGGAGGCGCGTCGCCCTGCGCGTCGTCGGCGCGCTCCTCGCGTACGGCGCCATGGTCGCGCTGCTGCTGACGCTCTCGCGGGCGGGGCTCGTCGCGGGCGTCGTGGTGGTTCTGCTCTGGCTGCTGCTCTCGCGCGAGCGCGTCGAGGGCGGACTGCTCCTGGCCGCCGCGGGTGTGCCTGCGGCGCTCGTCGCCGGCTGGGCGTTCACGCGGCCGGCCCTGGTCGAGGAGGGGGCGGCGAAGGCGGATCGCGTCTCGGACGGACGGGTCTTCGGGATGCTGATGCTGGTCGGCGCGGCGCTCGTCGTCGCGCTTGTCCTGGTCGGCGTGCGGCTCGGCCTCGACACGGCACGGAGGCGAGGCTCGGGCCGCGCGCTCCTGGTCGCCGCCGGCCTCGGAACGGCCGCCGGTGTCGTCGCTCTAGCGATCGCGATCGGGAACCCCGTCACCTGGTTCGACGAGGAGGTCACCGGTGCGTCGTGCTCCGAGGTCGTGAACGACCCGAGCCGCCTCGGCTCCCTGAACGTCAACAACCGCTGGTGCTGGTGGAACGAGGCCGTGGACGTGTACTCGGAGCACGCGCCGGTCGGCTCGGGCGCGGGAACGTTCGAGATCGCCCGCAAGCGCGTCCGGACCGACATCCGCAACGTGCTCCAGCCGCACAGCGTCCCGATCCAGCAGCTCGCCGACGGAGGCGTCGTCGCGCTGGGGCTCTTCGTACTCCTCGTGCTCGCCGGGGCGGGAGTCTGCGTCGCGGCGGTGCGCCGCCTCGAGGGAGCGGAGCGCGCCGCTGCAGTCGCGCTCGTCGCCGTGCCGGCGGCGTTCATCGTCCACGCGGTCGTCGACTACACCTGGGACTTCCTCGCTGTGGTGGCGCCGACGATGGTCGCGCTCGGCGTCCTGGCCGGAGCGGGGCGCACCACGGTGCCGTTCCGGCGTCGGCCGTTCCTCGCGATCGCCACGGTTCTCGTCGCGCTCTTTGCCCTCGCGTCGTTCGCGTCGCCCCGCGCAGCCGAGAGCAGCGTTCGGGAGTCGACCCGTGCGCTCGACGACAGGGACTTCGACGCCGCGCGCGACTCGGCTGACCGCGCGCGGCTCCTCAACCCGCTGTCGGTCGAGCCCATCTGGGCGCTGGCGCGGGTCGACGAGCGCCAGGGCCGCTACGACGACGCGGAGGAGCGCTACGTGCAGGCGGTCGAGCTCCAGCCGGAGAACCCGGAGACCTGGTACGCGCTCGGGATCTACGAGTTCCAGGTGCGTGGGAACATGTGCGCCGCGTACGAGTTCCTGAACAACGCGTACACGCTCGACCCCGCGGGCAGCCAGTGGGTAAGGGGCGGCGAGCTCGACATCGCGCGCGACGCCGTCAACAAGGGCGCCTGCGAGCCGGGCTAAGCCCGGTCGGCGAGCGGCGTCGCGGCGGCGCCCGAGCGCGTGGCTGCCAGCACGGCGTCGAGCGTTCCGGGCGGCGCGAGCTCGGCGGGGAGGTCGTCCCACGCGAACCACCCGATCTCGCTGACCTCGGCAGGGTCGGGCTCGCCGGCCGTGCCCGTCGGCCGGGCGAGGTAGTACGCGACGTTGATCACGTCGGCCTCTGCCTCCGGATCGTCGGCATAGACGTCGACCCAGACACCGACGTAGCCCGTCACCTCGACCTGGAGACCGGTCTCTTCCAACACCTCACGGACGACCGTCTCGATGGGATGTTCGCCCGCCTCGACGAAGCCGCCCGGCGAGCCCCACAGTCCCCTCCCAGGGCGAGTACGCGCGGCGCGCGAGGAGCACGCGCTCGCCGTCGACGACGATCGCGTTCGCGCACGGCTTCGGGTTCAGCCAGTGGCTCGTCCCGCATGAGCCGCACGTGACGGGAGGCGCTGCGGGGAGTGCCGCCCCGCACGCGGAGCAGAAGCGCACGAGAGCGGCCACGCCGGGCACGCTACAAGCTGCTCAGGCGCCGAGGATGAAGACGACGTGCGCGCCGTTCAGCTGGCTCAGGCGCATCCCGTCGAGCGGCGTGACCTGTTTCGCGCCGAGGTCGCGTGCGAGCCTGCGTCCCTCGCCGATAAAGCCTGGCCGGTACATGACGATGCTGCGCGCGAAGTTGCTGCGCGAGGCGTTGGCGACGCCGCCGATCCGGTAGCCGCGCTGCTGGACGCGTGCCGCCGCGACCGCGGCGGCACCCTGGCGCCCGTTCCCATTGAGGACGAGGACGCGGACCTTCGTCCGCGGCAGTTTCGCGGCGACCTTCGCCGGCGGGCGGATCGTTGCCTTCGTCTGCTTCGCGGGAGCCGGCGTCTCGAGAGCGCGCTTGACCGCCGCCTTCTCGACCCGATTCGACACCGTGGTCACGAGCGACGTTCCGCCGATCACGAGGAGGACCATGAGCTCGAACACGGCGATCGCCGTCGCGACGTACGCCACGGTCCGCCACTGGACGATCGGTGACTTGGGTGCGGTGAGCGGATGGTCCACCGGGCGATCGATTCGCCCGGCGAGGCGCTAGTCCTTCCGGCTCGAGCCGATCCAGTCCCAGGTCGCGCGCAGGCCCTCGTCGATGTCGACGATCGCCTGGAAGCCGAGCTCGCTCGCGGCGCGCGAGGGGTCGAGGGCGCTCCGCTGGATCTCGCCCGCGCGGGCCGCCTCGTTCACCGCGTCGATCTCGGAGCCCGAGACCGCGCGGCAGCGCTCCCAGAGCTCGGTCACGGACGTCTCGTGGCCGGTGCCGACGTTGAACACGCCCCCCTCGTGCCCCAGCGCAGCGAGCGTCGCGCGGGCGACGTCGCCGACGTAGACGTAGTCGCGCGTCTGGCTGCCGTCGCCGTAGATCCGCGGCTGCTCGCCTCGCAGAGCGGCGCCGAGGAAGATCGCGACGACGCCGGCCTCGCCGTGCGGGTCCTGGCGCGGCCCGTAGACGTTTCCGTAGCGGAGCGAGACGTGGTTCAGGCCATACAGCCGGTTGAACATCCGCAGGTACTCCTCGCTCGCGAGCTTCCCGGTGCCGTACGGGGAGAGCGGTTCGAGCGACCTCGTCTCCACCGCCGGCGTGGGGCACTCGCCGTAGATCGCCCCGCCCGTCGAGCTGAACACGACCTGGCCGGAGCCGTGGCGGCGGGCCGCATCGAGGACGTGGAGCGTGCCGATGACGTTCGTCATCGCGTCTTCGACGGGGTCGTCGACCGACACGCGGACGTCGGCCTGGGCGGCGAGGTGGAAGACGGCCTCCGGCTGAAACCCGGAGAAGAGGTCCTCGAGCGGCTCGCGTATGTCTCGGACCTGCAGGTCGGCCGCTGCGGGGACGTTCTCGCGCTTGCCCTTCATCAGGGAGTCGACGACGACGACCTCGTCGCCGCGCGCGAGGAGCGCATCCACGACATGGGAGCCGATGAACCCGGCTCCGCCTGTGACGACCGCGCGCACAGCGCCGCATCCTACGGCGAGCGCCGGTCGCGCCGGTCGTAGGATGGCCCCCGGATGTTCGTGACGTTCGAGGGCCTCGACGGCTCCGGGAAGTCGACCCAGGCGGAGCTCCTCCGCGCGCGCCTCGAGGCCGCTGGCGAATCCGTGGTCATGACGCGCGAGCCCGGAGGGACCGAGCTCGGGGAGCAGATCCGCGACCTCGTCCTCCACGGCGGCCACGTCGCGCCCTGGGCCGAGACGCTCCTCTACGCGGCGTCGCGCGCACAGCACGTGGACGAGGTGATCAGGCCGGCGCTCGGCGGTGGGTCGTGGGTCATCTGCGACAGATACGTCGACTCCTCTGTCGCGTACCAGGGCGTCGCGCGCGAGCTCGGGCTCGAGCGCGTGCTCGAGCTCAACCTCGTCGCGGTCGGCGGGCTGCTCCCGGACCGGACGTTCCTGCTACAGCTCGACCCCGCGCGGGTGCCGGCGCGCGTCGGCGACAAGCGCGACCGGCTCGAGCGCGAGGACGACGAGTTCCACGCCCGGGCTGCCGGCGGATATCGGGAGCTCGCGAAGCGCTTTCCGGAGCGCATCGTCACACTCGACGCGACGAGACCGCCGGACGAGCTGGCGGAGGAGGTGTATGGAGCACTTCGCTGAGATCGCGGAGCAGCCGGAGGCGAAGCGCCTGCTCGAGGGTGCGCTCGCCGAGGGCCCCGCGCACGCGTTCCTCTTGCACGGGCCGCCCGGAGTCGGCAAGAAATCGGCCGCCTATGCGTTCGCCTCGGCGCTGCTCGGGGACGAGCGCCGGGTCGCGACCCGCACGCATCCCGATCTGTACGTGCTCGAGCCGCTCGGCGAGATGATCCGCATCGACGACGTGCGCGCGCTCCGGCACGACCTGCACATGCGCCCGTTCGAGGCCGACCGCCGCGTGTACCTCGTCCTCGACGCCGACCGCATGAACGAGGACGCCGCCGACGCTCTCCTCAAGGATCTGGAGGAGCCGCCGCCGTACGCGGTGATCGTGCTGGTCGCGAGCGAGCTCGGGCCGCTGCCGCCCACGATCCTCTCCAGGTGCCAGCTCGTGCCGTTCCGGCGCCTGTCGGAACGGGCGGTGCGGGAGTGGCTCGCCGCGCGGCAACCGGAGCGTCCGGAGGACGAGATCCGGGCGCTCGCCCGCGCCGCCTCCGGTCGCCTCGACCGCGCCCGGCGCCTGCTCGACCCGGCGGCCTCGAGCCGCCGTGAGGCGCTCATCGCGATCGCGCGCGCGGCGTATCTCGACCCCGACTTCGAGCCGGCCGACGCGACCGAGGCTGTCCTCGGGTTCGCGGAGGAGCGCGCGGAGGAGGCGCGGGTCCGCGAGCGCGAGACGGTCGACGGCCTCGGGCTTCCAGAACGGGAAGCGGATCAGCGGATCCGCCGCGCGGGCCGGGGAGCGGAGCGCGACGAGCTGCTCGCGTCGCTCGAGGGGCTCGAGGCCTGGTACCGCGACCTGATGGTCGTCGCCGCCGGCGCCGAATCGGCGGCCGTGCACGCCGACCGTGTCGAGGAGCTGCGTGCCGACGTCGAGCTCGGTCTCGGCGACGGGCCTGCCGAGGCCGCGGAAACGGTGCGCGAGCTCTGGCGCGGGCTCGAGGAGTTCAACCTCAACGCGTCGCTGGCGTTCGAGGCGCTCTTCGTGCGGGTTCAGCGCGCGCTTCAGCCGGCGGTCGCGGGCGCGCGGTAGGCGGAGGATCCGCGCGCGGCGCTCGCCGCACACACGAGGACGGTGTCGGCGAGCAGCCTGCGCGCGATGCAGACTCAGACGACCGGGGTCCGAGCCGGTTAGCCGGAGCGCGGAGCTTGTACCCTTCAAGCCGCGCCGACGTAGCTCAGCTGGTAGAGCACTTCACTCGTAATGAAGGGGTCCGCGGTTCGAGTCCGCGCGTCGGCTCCTCAGAAGGCCTGCAAATCGCGGGCCTTCGTCGTATCACGACGAGCACTCGGCGGACGAGTGCAAACGAGGTGCAAACGTCGCGCCCGACGGGTGAATCGCGCGCGCCCCGGCCGCGGCTTCCGCCCGCACCGTGCCTGTAGCGCGCCTGCGCGCGCGCCGAGGTGTTCGAACTGTCCGCCGCCGCTACGCGCGCACGGGCTCCCACTCCGAGCGGAGCAGCGCGTACTCGACGTCGCCCTCCTCGTCCCCGTCGATCCGGTACGGCCAGGGCTGGTGGAACGTTCGAACGTAGCGCAGGCCGGCCTTCTCCAGCACGCGCCGCGACGCGACGTTCACGACCATGGTCGTCGCGAAGACCCGCTCCACGCCGAGCTCCGCGAACCCCTTCTCGACCAGCGCGCGTGAGCCCTCGGTCGCGTACCCCTGCCCCCAGGCATCCTTGCGGAGCCGGTAGCCGAGCTCGACCTCGTCGGCCTTCGCGGGGTCGTCGGGACGGAAGTGGAACCACCCGAGGAAGCGGCCGCTCGAGGCCTCGATCGCAGCCCAGAACCCGTACCCGGGATAGCGCTCGTAGTAGCCGAGAAAGGCCGGCAGCACCTCGTTCTCGATCTCGTCGCGCGGCGTGAGCCGCCCTCCGGTGACGAAGCGCATCACGTCCGGGTCGCCGTCGAGCTGCTCGAGGTTGTCGACGTCGTCTTCTGTGAACCGGCGCAGGAGCAGGCGCTCGGTCGCGAGGAACACCTCGTCCGCGCTCAGACGCCGAGCCTCTCGGCGAGGAGTCTCGTGACCGGCCAGGCGCCGTCGGTCGTGTTCGAGATGACCGTGTGCGTGACCCCGGCATCCGGATCGTGGTGCGACACGAGCGAGACGCCGGTGTCCCCACCCACGAGGATCACCGTGTCCGTCGACTCGTGAACCCAGAAGCCGAGCCCGTAGCGCTTGCCCTCCTCGGGCGCTTCGCTCCGGGGTCGCACCATCTCGGCCACCCACTCGGGTCCCACGATCCGGCCGGCGAAGAGCGACGTCCAGAGCAGGTGCACGTCCCCCGCGGTCGTGTAAGCACCGCCGTCACCGGTGCCGCGCACCGGCAGGTGGAAGACGTTCGTGCGCAGGCCGTCAGACGCGAGATACCCGAGCGCGGTCCTCCCGGGAAGCTCGTCCGAACGGAGGAACTCGGTGTCGCGCAGCCCCGCCGGCTCCGTCACCCGCTGCCGCACGAGGTCGTGATACGGCACACCGCTCGCCCGCTCCGCGATGAGCGCGAGCACCACGTAGCCGCCGTTCGAGTACGAGAAGCGCTCGTCGGGCGCGAACTTCGCCGGGAACCCGTCGATCACGGGCACGAAGCTCTCCGTCTCGGCGAGCTCGTGGACCGGCACAGGCATGAGATACGCATCGAGGTCGAGCTCCGTGTCCTCGTCGAGGTAGTCGCCGATGCCGGACCGATGGCCGAGGAGGTGCTCGACCGTGACCTCGTCACCGACGAGCGGCAGGTCCTCCCCGAGCACCGACCGCGCGGTGGTCGAGAGCTCGAGCACACCGTCCTGGACGAGCGAGACGACCGCGAGGGCCGTCAGGCACTTCGAACAGCTCGCGGTCGCGAACCGCGTGTCGACGGCGTTCGGGATCTCCCAGGCGCGGTTGGCATAGCCGTACGCCCTCGCGAGCACCGTCTCGTCACCGCGGTCGACGCGGGCGACGCCCGAGAACGCCTTCTCGGCGGCGAGTGCGTCGAGCTCGTGCTCGAGCGAGGACATGGCAAGAGACGCTACCGGGTTCGCGCGCGGCGATACGCTTGGTCGGCCATGAGCGAGACGGCGTGGCATCGACACGGACGTTGGCGTCACGCGCACCGGCACGCTGGAACGCACAGGCACCTTCGACTGGGCCTCAAGCGGTCGGAGCCGGACACTGCGCCGGGTCACGACCACGGGCACTCGCACCACGACGACCACTCGCACGAGCACTCGCATGGCCACGGGCATTCGCACGGTCTCGTCGACCGCTCGATCGTCCGATCGCGCGAGGGCGTCAAAGCGGTCTCGGTCAGCCTCGCGATCCTGGCGCTGACCGCGCTCGCACAGCTCGCGATCTTCGTCGTCACGAGCTCGGTCGCGCTCTTCGCCGACCTCGTGCACAACTTCGGGGACGCGCTGACGGCCGTGCCGCTCGGAATCGCGTTCTACCTGCGGAGCTTCCGCGCCGAGAAGCTCGCCGGCCTCGCCGTCGTGCTGGCGATCTTCGTCTCGGCGTGCGTCGCCCTCTACGAGACGATCCAGCGCTTCATCAACCCCGAGGAGCTGACGCACCTGTGGGTGCTCGCGGCGGCCGGCGTGATCGGGTTCGCCGGGAACGAGCTCGCGGCGCAGGTGAGGCTCCGCGCCGGTCGGCGACTCTCGAGCCCGGCACTCGTCGCCGACGGCAACCACGCCCGCACTGACGGCTTCGTGTCGCTCGGCGTGGTGCTGAGCGCGGTGCTCGTCGCCCTCGGGCTTCCGCGCGCAGACCCGGTCGTGGGCCTGGTCATCACCGTCGTCATCTTCAAGATCACCTGGGACTCGTGGCGGCTCGTGTCCACCACGGATCCGGGCGAGCCGGGCGGGCACGCCCTCAGCCGCTGGCGGAGAGCAGGATCGAGTTCCCGTCCGGGTCGTCGACCATCGCGAAGCGGAGCTCGGGCGTCACGTCGTATGGGGCGACGTGGCCGACGTAGCCGAAGCCGGTGAGCTCCTCGTACTTCGCGTCGAGCGCGTCGCGGCTCTCGAGGTAGAACTCGAGCACGATCCGGTACCCGCCCGACGCGTCGGTCCGTGCCGGGTCCCAGCGCGCGTTCGCCTCCTTCGTCGTGAGGAAGAACGTGAGGCCGCTCATCTTCACCTCGACGTGCCCCTGGCCCTCGGCGCCCTCCGGGATGTCGACGCCTAGGCGCCGATAGAACTCCGCGGCCCTCGCCATGTCCTCGACGACGACGCCGACCATGTAGAGCTCGAGTGCCATCGTTCGGATCGAGTCTAGGCGTCGACGAAGCGGGCGCCGAGCGTGGTCGCGAGCGTCCGGTGGGACGGTGCGTTGCCGATGAGTGTCGAGCGTGCAGGGTCGAGGCCGTGCGCGCGGGTGAACGCGAGCGCGAGCCCCGGGAGCGGCGGCCGGCACCAACACACGGGCGGTCCCGCCGGATGCGGGCACAGGGCGGTCTCGACCGGTCCCGAGACCCGCTTCGCGAGCGCGGCAGCGGGGGAGGCGAGCGCGTCGGCGGCTCCGTCTGGATCCCAGTCGTAGACGAGATGCGGGGCTGTGAGGTCGCCCTCGTCGATCGCCTGCTCCCAGCCGAGCTGCCTCAGCGCCGGCGCGGCGACGAAGACGGCGCCGGCCGAGCCGCCGGCCGACGTGCGCTCGAACTCGATCCGCTCGACGATCGCGAAACCCTCGTCGTCGGCAGGAGGCTCGAGCTCCCTGAACGTGCGCATCTGCGTCGTCGGCGCGTGGATCCCCGGCTCGCGCTTCGCGGCCTCGCGCACCTCCTCGGGGGTCGGAAGCGAGCCGAAGCGTTCGAGCAACCGCGTCACGAGGTTGACCTGCGCCTGCGCGAGAGGCGTGTCGAGCCAGACGCAGCGAGCCGGTACGCCGTGCCTCGCGGCCGCCTCGACGACGTAGCTCCGCGATGCCCGTGTGAGGTACGTGTTGTCGAGGACGAGCCGTCGGGTGCCCGTCGCGAGCTCCTCGTCGAGTGCCTCCGCGAGGGCACGGAGCGATCCGCCGCGCTCGTCGCGGTTGAGGCGGACGTAGCCGCGCGCGACGTAGTCCTCGGCGACGCGGCTCTTGCCGGCTCCCGGGATACCCATCACGACGACCACCTCGCCCGCGCCTGCCGCGGATCGGGAGCTCGCGGGAGCAGGGCGAGCGCCGCCGAAGGCGGCGGCGAGGGTCGCGCGATCGGCGTCGTCGAGCTCGAGCGGCGGCGGCCCGTGCGGCGGAGCGTGCCGTCTCCGGGCGACGGGCGCCCGGGATCGGGACGACGACCGGCGAGAGCTCGAGCAGCCATGCAAGCGCGACCTCGGCCGGCGTCACGCCGTGCGACTCCGCCACGTCCACCAACGCCTGCTGCCGGTCGACGCTGCCCGCACGCCGTGGGCCGCCGAGCGGGGAGTGGGCGACAAGCGCGATCCCGCGCTCGACGCAGCGCTCGAGCACGCCTCCGCGCACGGCGCTGTCGTCGAACGGGTTGAGCGCGACCTGCACTGCCGCGATCGGCGCGTGGTCGAGCGCCTCGTCCAGCTG
Organism: uncultured Actinomycetes bacterium; assembly: GCA_963793035.1. Lineage (GTDB taxonomy): Bacteria > Actinomycetota > Thermoleophilia > Gaiellales > Gaiellaceae > GMQP-bins7. The sequence continues at coordinate 32,828 of CAWBYI010000006.1, read as the reverse complement.
GTGGCGGTTGACGTTCGCGACGCCGACGCGTCTCACGACGCCGTCGTCGACGAGTCGCCCGAGCGCGCGGACCGAGGTGCTCCAAGGCGTGCGCGGGTCGGGCGCGTGGATGAGGTAGAGGTCGATCGGGATGCCGTCGAGCGCCTCGAGGCTCGCCTCGCAGTCCGCCCGGATCGCCTTCGCCCGTCCGTCCGCGATCCAGCCGCCACCTGCACGCGTCATCCCGCCTTTCGTCACGATCCGCGCGCGCTCGGCGGCGCCCGCGCTCGCGCAAGGCGCGGGCGAGAAGGCGCTCGTTGTGGCCGAGCTCGTCCGGCCCGTGGCCGTAGGCGTGGGCCGTGTCGAAGACCGTGATTCCCGCCTGGACGGCGGCGGTGATGGTCTCGAGGCGCGGCCTCCTCGTCGCGCGCCTCGTCCGTCGAGAGCCGCATGCAGCCGAGGCCGATGCGGAGCTCCGAGGCGTCAGGCCAGGCAGCGCGACTCAGGTCACGGAGCTATCCGTCATAAGCAGGTGCTTTCCGGGTTTTTCCTCGTCCGTAGATCGGCCACCCTCATGGATCAACCGTCGAGATCCAGAGCAGCTCCTGGATCGATCTGGGGGAGATATGAACACAGCCGCCAATCCGATTCCGAGTGCGGATTCGGGACGTGCAGCCGCCGCTCCGGTGGAGCTTCCCGACCCCGTCTCGCTTCAGATCCTCGTCAAGGCGCTCGCCGCCTCCGCCGCCGCCGTCGCCACGTCCCGTTTCGGCGCGCAACTCGCGGCAGTCAGCGCAGTCGTCGCGACGCTCGTCGCGGACGCGGTCAAGGACGTCGCGAAGCGACGGCGCTGGGGGCGGAAACGCCTCGCTGCGCTGACCGGGCTCCTGCTGCTCTTCAGCTCAGTCGACAAGGCCTTCGCCCGGTTCGCCCGCCGGCTCGGCCTCTTCCGCCACCCGAAGGCGGAGTCTCTGTCCGGTTGGCCGCGTGTCGTCGCCACGAGCGCTGCCGCGGTCGGCATCGCCGTCGCGGTGCTGACGCCTCCGGAGGCCGCGCTCGGGCACTCGCTCGGGACGGGCGGCCGGAGCTACACGTTCCTCCCGCACGATGTTCCGCTCTCGCAGGTCAGGCCGACGAACCTCGAGCCGCCGGCGATCTCGGGCGCCCCGATCGTCGGGAAGACCCTGCGCGCCGACCCGGGCGAGTGGAGCGCCCGACCCGAGCCGCGGCTCAGCGTCCGGTGGCTCCTGTGCGACGCGGCCGGCGACCGGTGCGTGCGCGTGAACGGAGCGACGCTCGCGACGCTCCGACTCGAAGCAGGCGCACGCACGCGCCACGATCCGCGTGCTCGTCGTGGCCGAGAACGACGCCGGCAACGCGGTCGCGCGATCGGCCCCGTTCGGGCCGGTCGGATCGGATCAGTATCCATCTGTTCCTTCACCGCCGGCTCATCCGGCGCCCGCGACACCACCTGCTTCACCCTCACCGTCGCCGGCTCTGAACCCACCCGCGCCTCCGGATCCGGTTCCGCCTTCGCCTCCGACGACGCCGCCGGTCAGTCCGGAACAGCCGTCCGTCACTCCTCGGCCCCGACCCGAGCCTCCGGCGCCGCCACCTTCCCCGGCTGCGCACCCGCCGAGCAACACCGCTCGTCCGTCGATCGCCGGGCTTGCGCGAGCCGGCGAGACGCTTCAGGGCCGGCCCGGTCGGTGGAACGGCAATGAGCCGATCGAGTACGAGCTCCGCTGGCTTCGCTGCGACACCGGTGGTCAGGGCTGCGCTCCGATCGCCCGCGGGACCACGCTGCTCCTCGGCGGCGAGCACGTCGGCGCCACCATCGTGCTCGATGTGAGCGCCGCCAACGCCGCCGGCGAGAAACACGCACGCTCCCGGCCCACCGCACTCGTCGTGGCGCTGCCGCCCTCGAACGTCGAGCCGCCGACCATCAGCGGCACCGCCCGCCTCGAAAGCACGCTCTCCGCGGATCGAGGGCGGTGGATCGGGTTGCCCGAGCCGACGTTCGACCTCGAGTGGCGCCGCTGCGACCTGGCCGGCCCGGAATGCGTGCCGATCGATCAGGCGACCGCCGCGGTGTACACGCTGACCCGGAGCGACGTCGGCAAGGCCATCGTCCTGCGGGTCACTGCGACGAACCGCGCAGGGCCGGTCACCATGGACACGACCGCGACGCAGCCGGTCGAAGGCGCGCCGCTCAGCCTCGAGCTACCGACGTTCTCCGGAAGAGCCATCGTGGGCGAGCGGCTCACGGCGAATCCGGGGAGTTGGAGCGCGTTCCCGGAGCCGGAGTTCGGCTACCGGTGGCTGCGTTGCGACGCGGCGGGCGAGAACTGTGGGCCGGCTCACGCCCTCAGGATCGCGACGATCCCGCTCAACCCGAGCGACGCTGGCCACACGTTCAGGGTCGAGGTGACGGCGTCCAACGCGCTCGGGGAGGCAACGGCCCGCTCGACTGCCTCGGCTCCCGTTCGCCGGCCTCCGTTCAACATCGCGCTTCCGTTCGTCGAGTACGACTTCGAGGCGGAAACGTTCACCGCCGATCCGGGCGAATGGCGCGGCTATCCGGCACCGAGCTACACGTTCCGGTGGCAGCACTGCAAGGGAACCACCTGCTGGAACATCCAGGACGCACCGACGGAGTCGAAGTACACCCCCGAGGAGGGCCAGCCAGGGTGTGACATCCGGGTCGTCGTGACCGCAACGAACAATGCGGGCTCGACCACGGCGACGTCGGAGACGTTGCATATCTGCGACTGAAGGCGCTGCGGCGAGGGAGCTGACCGCGCGGTCGTGGGGTGGCCGTCGGTGGCGTTCCCTTCCGGATTCTCGCGATCGACGGAGGTGGGATTCGAGGATCATCCCGGCGGCCGTTCTCGCCGACCTCGAGCGACGACTCGCGCCGCAAGCAATCGCCGACGTCTTCTACCTGATCGTCGGGACGTCGATCGGCGGCGTCCTCGTGCTCGTGCTGACCGGAAGGAGCGCGGCCGAGCCACTCGGCCGCGCGGAGCTCGTGACGGAGCAGGCCGCGCGGCTCGAGGCGATCGCGTCCGTGGCCGGCGCCTAGCTCGGGTCACCCGTCCGTGCACTTCTCGCCTCGCAGGGAGGCTGCGATAGTGGGACGGGTGCCGCAGAGGATCCCGGGGAAGCTCGACCTCCCGCAGGTCTACAACGACACGTTCCGGGGCTGGCCCGTCAGGCCGCAGAGCCGCCAGCATCCGATTCGAGGGTCGTTCCTCGACCCGCGCCCCGATCCGGACAAGGGGGCGATCTACCACGACGGAGTCGACGTCGCGGTGCGCGACGACCAGCCCGAGCCGGGCGCGCCGCCGAAGCGCACACACCGGGTCTTCGCGATCGAGGGCGGCCCCGTGCACCTCGCGACGCCCCAGGGCAAGCGGGGATTCGTGCACGCCGGGCACTTCGGGTACGGGCACATCGACCCGGTGGTCTCGACCGGGGAGACCGTCATCCCTGGGCAGCACATCGGCTGGACGTGCGAGGGCGACTGGCACGTGCACCTCAGCGAGTTCATCTTCACGACCGGCCAGCCGATCTCGGTGAACCCGCTGAGGCCTGGCGGAAAGGTCGATCCATACGTCGACACCGCGCCGCCCAACATCCGCGAGATCCGCTTCTACACGCTCGTGTTCCCGGACTGGGAGCGGAGGCCGACGACGAGCGTCGCGCTTCTGCCGCAGGCCGGGCAGCGCATGCCGCGAGGATCGCTCTCCGGGCGCGTCGACGTGCGCGTCCGCGTCAACGACCCGCAGTCCTTCATCGGCTGGTTCACGGACCACCCCGAGCTCGCGGCGCCGCACCATCCGTTCCGGCTCGCGGTGACGATCGTCGACGTCGCGCGCGACCGCATCGTCCGGCGTCGCGTGGCGTTTCAGACGGAGCAGAAACTCGATCAGCCCGCGGGCCGGCACTTCGCCCCGGGAACCGACCAGAACCTGCCCGCGAAGGGCTGCATCAAGCGGCACCTCGCGATCCGCTGCGACGGCATCTACTGGTTTCGGCTGTTCCCGAACGGCTGGGACACGACGCGACTCGCCGACGGGAAGTACGAGGTGCGCGTGCGGGCCTGGGACGTCGCCGGCAACGTCACCCGCTCGATCGTCCCGGTGACGATCGCGAACGGCGTGTAGCGATCAGACGTCGGGCACGAGCCCGAGCCAGCGCACGGCGCCGGGCAGCTGCAGGTCGCGGTAGCTCTCGGCCGTGTGGCTCCAGTGGCCCGTGACCTTGTCGAGCGTCGCCGTCGTCCCGAGCGCCTGGAGATCGGCGAAGAGCTTCCCGGACTGGAACTCCTGCCCGGTCACGATCTCATCCTGGTCGCTCCACCACATCTGCAGCGGGACGCCCGACCTCGCGATCTGCTCCTTGAAGTGGTCGGGGCTGCGCAGGCGATAGCGCCGTGGATGCTGCGCCGGCGTTCCGCCGACCTCGACGCGCGCAAGCCCCTGCAGCGCCATCCCCTTGGCGCCGAGCTGCGCGAAGTCGTCGTAGCGGCGGCCGAAATCCGTGACCGAGTCGAACGCGACCGCGCCGGCGAGCCGGGCGGCGGGGCGGGAGACGAGCAGGAGCGTCTCGTGCCCGCCCATGCTCCCGCCGACCGCGTAGATCTTGTTCGGGTCGACGCGGAGCCACGGTCTGGCCGCGGTGACGATGGCGGGCATGCGTACCAGGTCGTCGATCTGGCCCTGATAGCCCCAGGAGTGGAGCGGCAGGCGGCGGCCCATGCCGCCCGGGCAGATGACGGCGAACGTGCCGCGTCCGGGCAGTTTCTGCCACATCTTCGCGTTCGTGCGGGCGCGCACTCCGCGGCCGTGCGGCGACACGACGAGGGGGAGAGGCGGCGACGGTCGCCCGGGGCCGAACTCCGCCGGCGCCACGAGGACGGCCCAGCGGAGGATGTTGTTGTGCGCGCGGTAGCGGATCCCCCACTGCTTGATCTCCCCCGCCATACCGACGGTTTACACCCTTCTCGCCGCGGGTGGAAGGGTCAGAGCTCTTCGTACTCGTCTGCGAGCGCGTCGAGCGCGGCCGTCGCCTCCGCCGCAGTGGGGCGAGCATCGGGGTCGCGTTCGAGCATGCGCAGCACCTGGCGGGCGACAGGTGCGGGCACGTAGTCGGGGATCGGCCGCGGCTGCTCCATGAGCTGGCGGTAGCGCTCGGCAGGGGCGCTGCCGCGCGGACCGGGCTTCGAGAACGGGCGGTTGCCCGTGAGCGCGTGGTAGAGCGTGATGCCGACGCCCCAGACGTCGGCGGGTGGCCCGACGGGCGTCGAACCGGGGTCGCATTGCTCCGGCGCCATGTAGGCGGCGGTGCCGATCGGCGTTCGCCGCGCCTCGAGCTCCTCGAAGCTGCGCGCGGCGCCGAGGTCGATGAGCCGCGGCGGATCGGTCATGACGACGTTGCTCGGCTTGATGTCGAGGTGCACGACTTCATGCTGCGCCAGGTGCTCTGCGGCCGCGAGCAGATCGACCGCGAGGTCGAGCGCCTCGCCGGTTGGCAGGGTCGCTTCGGCCTCGAGGACGTCCTTCAGATTCGCACCGTTGACGTACTTCAACAGGAGATGTGGGTAGGGCAGTTCGAGGACCGAAGCGAGCCCGCGCACGAGAACCGGGTGCTCGAGGCGGTCGAGCAGCATGGCTTCGCGCCGCATCGCGTTGACCGCGCGCTCGTCCTCGGTGCGGTCCGGCCGGAGCACCTTCGCGACGGCCTCGGCCCCGATCGACGCGTCCAGGACGAGGTAGACCTCGTAGCGCCCGCCGCCGCCGAGAGGCTCCAAAACCGTGCGTCCATCGGCAATCTCGGCTCCTTCGGCGAAATCCCAACTCTGCTTCATCGCCTTCATCGCCGCGCGAGCGTTGCACACGCCCACGTGAGAGAGGGGGCCGATCGGCCCCCTCTGCTCTTTCCACGGACGCTCCTGCGCCGCGCCCGATGTGTGGTCACCATCCCCCTGTGCTGCTTTCCCCTACATCACCGTACTGACCTTTTGGGGGGTGTCATCTCCCCGTTCGAGTGATTGCGGTTCACCCCGTAGGGGGATACAGTGCGGTGCGTAAATCTGCGGCTTCGGACCCCTACGCACGACAAAGGCGAACGGGTCTCGGCCTTTGTACGGCGGCGAAGGGAGAAGAGTTCTATGCGGTACCTGGCGTTTCTGCGGCGACGCGCGGTCCTGGTGGGGGTTTCTGCCCTGCTCGCGGCGCTGTTCCTTGGTGTCACGGGTGTCCAGGCGACAAACCCTGGCGCGAAGATCATCGTTCAGAAGGAGACCGACCCGGACGGCGATCCGACGAGCTTCACGTTCACGCTCACCCGTCCGAACGGGAATACACCGACTGCGAGCTTGGCGGACGGCGACCACTGGACCACGGGCCAGCTCGCCCCGGGGACGTACTCGGTCTCCGAGTCGACGCCCGACGGCTGGACGCTCACGTCAGCGACGTGCAGCGACGGGAGTTCACCGAGCTCCATCCCGATCAGCGGAGACAAGGAAGTGACGTGCGTATTCGTCAACACGAAGAATCCGCCTCCGCCTCCACCACCCCCGCCACCTCCGCCCCCGCCCCCGTGCGAGGACTGCGAGCCGACGCCAAACAATCCGCCGCCCCCTCCACCGCCCCCACCGCCCCCTCCAGCGCCGCCATGTGACGGCGGGTCGTCGAACGGCGGGAAGGACGGCGAGCCGGGGAACGACTCGTGCGCGCAGACGCCGCCTCCGCCTCCGGTCACACCGCCTCCACCTCCGCCTCCACCTCCGCCTCCTCCGCCTCCCGCGGTGACGCCTCCGCCACCGCCGCCTCCGGCACCGTTCGTCCCGCCGACGGCCAAGCCGAAGCCCAAGCCGAAGCCGGCCTGCCTCGCGCTGACCGTGACGCCGAAGCTCGTGCGCGTGGACGGGAAGCCGGACGCGATCTCGGTGAAGGTCACGGCCGGGAAGAAGCCGGTGCGTGGCATCAAGGTGCTCGTGACCGCGCCGGGCGTGCACGCGACCGGGCGCACGAACGCGAACGGAACGGTCGTCATCAAGGTCAACGTCCAGAAGGCCGGCGTGATGACGATCTCGGTGCCCAGGGCCGCCGCCTTCGGCAAGCAGACCGGCAGCTGCGGGCCGAAGCGCATCGGCGTCGTCGGGATCTTCCTCCCGCCGCTGACCGGCTAGGTCGAGTGGCACGAGGGTGCCAGGAAGGGGCGGCTGCGGCCGCCCCTTCCGCATTCCGCGTGCATTTCCGAGCCCTTGCAGGCATTTTTCCGTCGGCGGTGAACACGTGATCCGGAAAATGGCTCTTCGCACCTTGCTGCTGTGCTTCGTCGTCGCGGCGCTGGCCGCGACCGCTTCCGCCGTGAACAGGCCGGAAGCCGAGACGGCGGGCGCCTCCCGTCCGACGAAGCAATCCGTCCGCACGGTCGTCCGGGCGAAGCCGACCGTGGAGGTCGCGTTCGTGCGCAACGGCCGGCTCGTTCGCGTCGAGCGCACCGTTCCCAGAGGGACGTCACCCGCGCGTCATGCGCTGCGCGAGCTCCTCCAGGGTCCGACGAAGCTCGAGCGCCACCAGGGCCTGCGCTCCGCCTTCCGGCCGGGCGCGCGCCTCCGCTCGCTCCGTGCCCACGGCGACACCTGGCTCGTGCGCGTCTCGCGCTCCGCGCTCGGATCCGCCACCGCCAGGACGATCGAGACGCGCCTGCTCCAGATCTCGGCCACGCTCTCGCGTCTCGGCCCGCAGGAGTGGGCCGCAATCGCGGCCGAAGGGAGGCTCGCGACCGTGCTCCGCATCGGCATGCGGCCGAGCGAGTGGGAGGCAGTGAGCGGTGAGAAGGCCTACCCGTACACGGTCCGCGGGATCCAGCTCCAGCTCTGGCGGCTCGGGTACCTCGACCGCGCGTCCGTCACGGGGTCGGTCGACTACCTCACCGAGCAGGCGCTACTCGCCTTCCAGGGCTGGAACGACCTGAGTCGAACCTCCACGGTGACCGGCGAGACCCAGCTAGCGCTCTTCCGGGCGTCGACTCCGAGCCCGACCACGCATCGTCCGGGCCGCCGCATCGAGATCCACCGCGACCGGGGCGTTCTCCTCATGATCGAAGGCAACGACGTGCGCCGTGCTGTCCACACCTCGACCGGCGCCGGAGGCATCACGCCGACCGGCACGTTCAGCGTGTACCGCAAGGAGACCATGTCCTGGTCGGTGCCGTTCAGCACCTGGATGCCGTACGCGTCGTACTTCGTCGGCGGGATCGCGATGCACGAGTACTCGGACGTCCCCGCGTATCCGGCCTCGCACGGGTGCGTGCGCCTGCCGGCTGGCGAGGCGCATCGCGTCTACGCCTTCGCCGAGTACGGCACGCCGGTGTACGTCTTCTGAGCGACCGCCGCGAGGCAACGCCTTGGCACCGGCAAGCCCCGAGCTCGTTCGCGACGCAGCAGCTCCGGCAGCGAGGCATCCGGGCGTACGTAAGATCGTCTCGCCGTGGAGACGATGCGAGCGGTTCGCAAGCGCGGGTCCGAGCCCGGCCTCGTGCTCGACGAGGTTCCCGTGCCCACACCCGAGGCGGACGAGGTCCTCGTCCGGATCGAGGCGGCGAGCATCTGCGGGACCGACCTCCACATCAACCGCTGGGACCAGTGGTCGTCCGAGCGGATCCGGCCGCCGCTGACGCTCGGCCACGAGCTCTGCGGGACCGTCGTCGCCGTCGGCCGCGAGGTGCGCGACATCGCCGAGGGCGACTACGTCTCCGCCGAGAGCCACGTGACCTGCGGCACCTGCTTCCACTGCCGCACCGGGCGCGCGCACATGTGCGAGCGGACGCGGATCCTCGGCGTCGACCGCGACGGAGGCTTCGCCGACTACGCGGCGATCCCCGCCTCGGTCGTGTGGCGGAACGACCGCTCGAAGCTGCCTCCCGAGATCGCGTGCCTCCAGGAGCCGTTCGGCAACGCCGTGTTCGCGACCAGCACGCAGGATCTCGCGGGGCGGGCGGTGGCAGTCCTCGGATGCGGGCCCGTCGGACTCTTCACGATCGCGATCCTCCGGGCGTTCGGCGCCGGACGCCTGCTCGCGTCCGACCACGTCCCCTTCCGGCTCGAGCTGGCGAGGAAGCTGGGCGCGGAGGACGTCGTCAACGTCGGGGAGGTCGACGACGTGCCAGGGTGGTTCGCCGCGCAGAACGAGGGCGTCGGCATGGGCATCGTCTTCGAGATGTCCGGGGCGCTGAAGGCGATCCACGACGCGTTCGAGATCGTCCGGCACGGCGGGAACGTCGTGCTCTTCGGCATCCCCTCGCAGCCCGCGACCATCGACATCGCCGAATCTCTCATCTTCAAGAACCTCACGGTGACCGCGGTGAACGGCCGCGAGATCTGGGAGACCTGGTACACGACCCGCTGGCTCCTCGAGCACGGCGTCGTCGACCTGCGGCCGCTCATCACCGCGCAGCTCCCGCTCGAACGCTACGACGAGGCCTTCGACCTGCTCGAGAGCGGCAACGCGTGCAAGATCGTCCTGCGACCGAACGGAGTGCCGGCGTGAACACCGTCCTCAAGGAGAAGATCGGCGACGAGCTCGACGGCCTGCGCGAGGCGCGGACGTACAAGCGTTTCAACCTCCTCACCTCGCCGCAGGGGCCGGTGGTCGAGATGGAGGGGCTCGGCGAGGTCGTCGTCCTCTCGTCCAACAACTACCTCGGGCTCGCCGGGCACCCGGAGGTCGTGCAGGCGGGGATCGAAGGCCTGGAGCGCTACGGCGCGGGCACGGCTTCCGTGCGGTTCATCTGCGGCACCTTCGAGCCGCACCTCGAGCTCGAGCGGAAGCTCGCCGAGCTCTCCGGGACCGAGGCAGCGCTCACGTACGTGTCCTGCTGGAACGCGAACGAGGCGGTGATCCCGACTCTCACGGATCCGACGACGGTGATCCTCACCGACGAGCTGAACCACGCGAGCATCATCGACGCGGTCCGCCTCTCGCGGCCCGCGGAGAAGGTCATCTACCCGCACTCCGACATGACCGCTCTCCGGGACGCGCTCGCCGCCGCGCCGCGTGACGCGCGGAAGCTCATCCTCACCGACGGCGTGTTCTCGATGGAGGGCGACCTCGCGAAGCTCCCGGACATCGTCGAGCTCGCGCGCGAATACGGAGCGGTCGTGATCGTCGACGACTCGCACGGGGTCGGCGTGCTGGGGGAGACCGGGCGCGGCGTCGTCGAGCATTTCGGGCTCCTGGGCGAGGTGGACGTCCTCACCGGAACGCTCGGGAAGGCGCTCGGCGGTGCGGCGGGCGGGTACGTCGCGTCCTCGGAGGAGGTCTGCGACCTGCTCGCGCAGCGCTCACGTCCGCAGCTCTTCTCGAACGCCTTGCCGCCGACGGTCGCCTGCAGCGCGCTTCGCGCCGTCGAGCTGATGCTCGAGCAGCCGGAGCTCCTCGCCCGGCTCCGCGAGAACACGAACGCGTTCCGCGCGATGCTGGTCGAGGCCGGCTACGAGCCGCTCGACGGCGAAGCGGCGATCATCCCGATCATCGTCGGCGAGACCGCGACGGCGATCGCGATGTCGGCCCGCCTCCTGGACGAGGGCGTGTTCGTCACGGGCTTCGGCTACCCGGTCGTGCCCGAGGGCACGGCGCGCATCCGTGTGCAGATGTCCGCCGCGCTCGAGCCGGAGCACCTCGAGCGGGCGATCGACGCATTCCGGCGCGTCAAGCGCTGACCGCTCAGCGCTTCGTGAACACGTAGTCGGTCGCCTTCGCCTGCACGTGGCAGGAGAGGCAGAGCTGTCCCTGCGCGAGCACGGTGTACCGCGACCCCGAGAGCTCGTACTCGACGAACCGCCAGCGGCCGTTCACCTTCCGCATGACGGCTACCTGGCTCGGGCGGGCCTTCGTGTCGCCGCGCTGCGCGATCGTCTTCACGATCACGGTGCCGTTCGGGTACCGCCTGCCTGCCTTCGGCTTGCTCGCGTAGACGTTCTTCGTTCCGCTGTGGGCGGCAGACCCGCCGGTGATCGGCTTTCGGTTCAGCTTCTGCCATTCGAGGTACCCGTTCGTGTACGACGGCAGGCCGTTCGCGGAGGTCTTCGCCGCGGCGACCACGACGATGACGGCCGACAGGGATGCGATGAGCGCGACGGCGAGAAGCGTTCTCCGCATGGGGAAATCATGACGCGCGCCGCGATCGCCGTGCGGTTGGATGCGAAGAAACTTGCGCGTCGGCAGCTCGGTACCGGGTTGCGCAGAAACTCGCCGCCGGGCGAAAATTTCCGCGGGGAAAACGGGTGAGCACCGATTTCGCGACCGGTTTTCGGGAGCGCTTCGAGCGTCGTTCGAAGCGAGCCGTGGGGCGGCAGCGCCGGGTCGTCGCGGTGCTGCTCATCGGGCCCATGACGATGTTCTCGGGGCTCGTCTGGGCGATCGCACAGCCCTACCGGATCGCGTTCCAGTACCCGGAAGGAAAGAACGCCTACGACTTCCTCGTGCAGCCGCCGCTGCTCGTCGGCCTCGTCGGGCTCGTGTTCATGCTTCTCATAGCGCCCGGGCTCGCCGAGGACCTGGAGCGGGAAGCCGATGGTCCCGAGAGCTGAGATCGCGCACTGGCTCGCAGGCTCGGCCCTGCTCCTGCTCGGGCTCGTCCTCCTCTCGGAGGTCATCGTCGGCACGGAGGTGTTCCGGCGCCGGCGGTGGCGGGCGTACCTCTGGCCGTCGCTTGCGCTCGCCGGTGGCATCCTGCTCTGGGTCATCGTCGCCTTCTCGACGTTCTCGACGATGCACCTGCTCGCGCACGCCGTGTGGGCGCAGGTGGCGATGGTCGCGGGTGCGGTGCAGCTCGCGATCGTGCGCGGGAAGCTGACGTCCCCGCGTTGGCCTCTCGTCATCGCGGGCGGCCTCTTCCTGTGCGGGCTCGCGTTCGTCCTCCACGAGCAGAACCCCTGGCTCTACTCGCGCTCGGCCTTCCTCCATCACGCTCTCGGATGGATGCTCATCGTCGCAGCGCTCTTTCCGGTCGGGCAGGCCCTCTGGCCCAGGAGAGCCGTCTTTCAGGCCGGCTTTGCGCTGACCTTCGTCGCCGTCGCGATTCTCCTCTTCGCCGACCGCGACGTCGCTCCGATCTTCGGCCACCTCTCGGACACGGCCGGCGGGCGATGAGGCGCCTGCTCGTCGTCGCTGCAGCCCTCGCGGCGGCACTCGTCGTCCCTGCGAGCGCCGGCGCGCACGCAATGCTGGAAGAGGCAACGCCTGCCACGCAGTCGCGCGTCTCGGCCCCGCCGAAGGAGATAAGGCTCCGCTTCAACTCGGAGGTGACCGTCGCGACCAACGCGATTCGCGTGTATGCGCCGGACGGGCGGATCGTCTCCGCGGCAGCGCGGCTCGTCGGCGACAACCGCGTCGTCGTCGCCCGGGTCTCGGGCCTTGCGCGCGGCGCTGCCTACACCGTGCGCTGGCGCGTCACGGGCTCGGATGGCCACTCGCCTTCGGGAGTCTTCACGTTCGGGGTCGGGGTCAAGCCGCCGCCGCCGACCGAGGCGGTGGGCGCGGGCGGGGCCACGTGGAAGGACGATCTCGCGCGCTGGCTCCTCTTCGCTGCTCTCGCGCTCGTCATCGGCCCACTCGTCGTCCGGCTCGTCGTCCTTCGCGGCCCGGTGCCGTACGCGCTCGAGCGGCGCTTCCATCTCGTGACGGCGATCGCTGCTTTCGCGGTCATCGACGTCGGCATTGCGGCGTTCGTCATCCGCGCGTCGAACGCGCTGCAGCTTCCGATCGGCGAGCTGCTCTACGGCGACCTCGAGCCCTTCGCCGAGAAGACGCGCTTCGGAATTGCCTTCCTCGTGATGACCGTCGGCTTCGCGGTCGTGGCGACCCTGCTCCTGCTCGCGTGGGTACTCGACCGGCTCGAGCTGCGCTGGCCCGCGCTCGTCCTCTCCGTGCTCCTCGTCACCGGCCTCTCCCTCTCGAGCCACCAGGGGACCGAGCCGAACTCGACCGCGCTCTCGGAGGCGGCGGACTGGGTGCACCTCGTGGCGGCGTCCGTCTGGGTCGGAGGCGTCGCCACTCTGGCGCTGCTCGTCTGGCCGCTCGCACCGGAGCTCAGGCGGCGTGCCTTCGTCGGCTTCTCGCGGATCGCCGTAGGGCTCGTCGCGGCGCTCGTGCTCGCAGGCGTGTACCTCGCGGTCGTGCGCCTGCCCGAGGTCGCCGACCTCTGGGAGACCAGCTACGGACGCCTGCTCCTCCTGAAGGTCGCGATCGTGCTCCTCGCGCTCGCGTGGGGCGGGTTCCACCACTCGTTCGTGCGACCCCGGCTCGAAGCGGGTGAGCAGCCGCGCGTGCGCGGAAGTCTCCTCGCCGAGAGTGGCGTCGCGCTTGCCGTGCTCCTCGCCGCGGCGATGCTGACCAACGGCTCGCCGCCGCCCGTGGACACCGGTTCGAACACGACGTCGCCCGCGGCGGCCGTACGCCCAGACCGGTAAAACGGCCCCGTGGGGCACGACCACCAGCACGACACGCGGTCGGCGAGCGCTCGCGCGCTCGTCGTCGCGCTCGTACTGACGGCCTCCTACACCGTGGTCGAGGTCGTCGGCGGGTTCCTCACCGACAGCCTCGCGCTGCTCGCGGACGCGGTGCACATGCTCTCCGACAACGTCGCGCTCGCCCTCGCGCTCTTCGCCCTCTGGCTTGCCCGCCGGCCCTCGACGCCCGAGCGGACATACGGCTACAAGCGAGCCGAGGTGCTCGCGGCGCTCGCGAACGGCGTCGCGCTCGTCGCGCTCGCGATCTGGATCTTCTACGAGGCGATCAAGCGGCTCTCCGACCCGCCGGACGTGCTCGGCGGCTGGATGCTCGCCATCGCGGTCGCCGGCATCGCCGTCAACGTCGCGGCCGGGGTCGTCCTCCACCGTGCGCGCGGGGCCAACCTCAACGTCGAGGCCGCGTTCCGCCACGTTCTCGCCGACCTCGCAGGCTCGGTGGGCGTGGCCGTCGCCGCGCTCGTGATCGTCCTCACGGGCTGGCTCGCGGCGGATCCGCTGGTCAGCATCGTCATCGGCGTGCTCGTCCTCGCGAGCTCGTGGTCGATCCTCCGGGACTCGACGTCGATCCTCCTCGAGGCCGCGCCCAGAGGGCTCGACACGCGCTCTCTCGGGGAGGCACTGGCGGCGCACCCCGGAGTGGTCGAGGTGCACGACCTCCACGTGTGGACGATCACCTCCGGCTTCCCTGCGCTCTCCGCGCACGTCCTCGTGGGCCGCGGCGAGGACTGTCACGGGACACGGCGCGAGCTCGAGCGCGAGCTCGCCGTGCGGTTCGGTATCGAGCACACGACGCTCCAGGTCGACCACATCGGCGAGCAGGGCGGGCTCGTCGAGCTCGGGCGCTTCTAGGGCACGAGCACGGCCGCACCGCGCAGCGCGCCCCGGCGCAGGCGGTCGAGCGCGTCGTTCGCCTCCGCGAGCGGGAACGTCTCGACCTCTGTCCGCACCGGGACGCTCGGCGCGAGTGCCAGGAACTCCTCGCCGTCCTGTCTCGTGAGGTTCGCGACCGACAGGAGGGAGCGCTCGCCCCAGAGGAGCTCGTACGGGAACGACGGGATGTCGCTCATGTGGATTCCTGCCGAGACCACCCGCCCGCCCTTGCGCACGTGCCGAAGAGCCGCCGGGACGAGGTCGCCGACGGGCGCGAAGAGGATCACGGCGTCGAGCTCCTCGGGCGGGCCCGCGAGCGCATCTCCCGCCCACAGCGCGCCGAGCGACCGTGCGAACGCCTGGGTCTCCTCGTCACCTGCGCGTGTCCCGGCGAACACGCGTCGGCCCTGCGCGACGGCCACCTGGCAGACGATGTGCGCCGAGGCGCCGAAGCCGTACAGACCGAGCGCTCTCGGCGTCGCCGGCGAGCCGGAGCGACCGGTAGCCGATGAGCCCCGCGCAGAGCAGCGGCGCAGCCTCGGCGTCCGCGTAGTCGTCCGGCACCGGGAAGCAGAACCGCTCGTCCGCGACGACGAGCTCCGCATAGCCGCCGTCGAGGTCGTAGCCGGTGAAGCGGGCGCCGTCGCAGAGGTTCTCGCGGCCGGAGACGCAGTAACGGCAGGTGCCGTCCGTCCACCCGAGCCAGGGCACGCCGACGCGCTCGCCCGGGGCGAAGCGATCGGACCCCTCGAGCATCTGTCCGACGACCTGGTGGCCGAGGACGAGCGGGAGCTTCGGCTTCGCGAGCTCCCCGTCGACGATATGCAGGTCGGTGCGGCAGACCCCGCACGCGAGCACTCGAAGCCGCACCTGGCCACGCCCCGGCACGGGATCTGCGAGCTCGGCGGGCCGCAGGCGCTCACCGGCCGCCTCGAGCACCATCGCGCGCACGGACGTATCGTCGCACCCGCGCCCTCTTCGCCAAGTGTCAATTTGACACTTGGCGATCTCTTTCCCCTGGCGCTACAGCGTGAGCGTCGCGCGGGCTGTTCCCGCGCGCTGGTGCCGGGCGACGACGCCGACGTTCGAGCCCGAGGGTGCCTCGACCACCCATTCGAGCTTCGCGAGGTCGTTCGTCGAGAGGTCGACGCCCCACCACAGGACGGCGCGGCTCTCGACGCGTCCCTCGAGCTGGCCCGCCTCTTCCCGCGCCTTCCCGGTGACGACCCGTGCGCCGTCGGGCAGCTCGAGCTCGACCTCGATCGGGAGCACCGCCTTCCGGTCGAGCGCCTTCTGCGTCACCTGGGTGGGAAGCCACCCGGAGTTCTGGAGGACGAGCCGGATGCGGTGGGCACCTTCGCCGATCGCCTCGGACTCCAGCGAGCGCACCTCCAGCCTGGGCGAGGCGAGCGCGAGGAAAAGCGCGAAGTCGGCGTGCGGGCGCACCTCCTGCTCGAGCCTGGCGAGCGGCGGGTTGTACCAGAAGCGAACGAGATCCCAGCCCCCGAGCTCGACGGCCCCGAGCTGCGGATGCTCGAACGGGTACCACTCGACGTAGCCCTCGCCGAGCTCGTCGGCGAGCTTCAGCAGACGCGAGGTCGTCCTCGGGCGGGTGCTCGCGGAGCCAGTCGATGAAGTGGTAGTCGGAGAGGCCGGCCGCGCGCTGCGGGCTCCAGAACTCCGTCACCCATGCGTAGACGCCGAGGAAGTCGTAGACCCAGTCGACGTCGCCGCCGCGGATCACCATCTTCGGGTCGTACTTGAAGTCGTGGAAGATCGAGATCGCGGGATAGCCGGTGAGGCGCGTCGCCTCCTCGCCCATGAGCTTGAACGCGCGCAGGTCGGGCGTCGGGAAGTCCTCGTCCGTGCGTGCGGAGTACGGGCGGAGGTGGACGCCGGAGAACGTGTGGTAGCCGACGTAGCTCGTGATGTTCGGCCGGCCCACGATCGCCTCGACGAGCGCACGCACCTCCGGTTCGGACGCGGGGTAGGGCCCTGCGCCGAGCTGGTCGCCCTCCGGCGCCCAGTCCGCGGGCCAGTTCCGGTTCAGGTCGAGGCCCTCGAACGCCGGGGCGATGGAGACGGTGACGCCGTCCCAGTTCTGGATCGTCCCTTCCGGGAACACTCGAAAGAACTCGCCCGCGACGTCGTCCGGACGGCGGGCGACGAGCAGCCGCGGGTCGTCCGGATGCGCCTTCCAGTGACCGTTCGGGTCGCGCTGCCGCATCATCAGGACACGGCCGTCGCCGTCCACGTCCTCGCGGTGGAGCCCGTCCTGCGGCTCCTCGCGCGGATACGGGCGGACGCTCGAGCGACGGTAGCGCCCGTCTGCAAGACCGGCATCCGCCCCGTCCGGGTTCACGCGGGGCACGACGTAGAACGTGCGCGTGTCGAGCGCGGTCGTCACGCGGTCGTCCTCGCCGTAGTCGTGCAGCAGCCGGTCGACGAGCGTGAGCGCGGCGGTCGTCCCGGTGAACTCCATCGCGTGGATCTGCGCGTGGATGAAGACGGCGGGCTTCTCCTCGGGCGGCCCCGTCTCGAGGTTCGTGACCGTCACGAGCGGGATGTCCCGCCCCTCGTACGACGTGCCGATCGACTCGACGCGGCACAGGCTCGGGAACTCCGCCGCCCAGGCGTCGAGCGTCTCGTTCAGCGCTGCGTAGTCGTAGAAGCGGTCGAAGCGGACGCGCACCGGTCGCGGACGCTACTCGATCGGCATCAGCGGGCGCGCAGTATCAGCCGCCAGGCATCGGGATGCTCGGGGTGACGCCGTCCCACCGCCCATCTCGGGCAGACTCCCGCTCATGCGCGACCTCCTCGACTACCGCGGGGAGTTTCCGATCCTCGAGCATACGACGTACCTCGTGAGCCATTCGCTCGGGCCGATGCCGCGCCGTGCGGCCGAGCGCCTGGACGAGTTCTCGCGCATGTGGGCCGAGCGCGGGATCCGGTCCTGGGCCGAGGGCTGGTGGGCGACGCCGTGGACGGTCGGCGATCAGATCGGCCGGATCGTCGGCGCCGCGCCCGGGACGACCGTGATGCACCAGAACGTCGCGATCGCGGAGGCGATCGCGCTCTCGTGCTTCCGGCCTGTCGACCCGTCGCGCAACCGCATCGTCTACGAGCGCGGCAACTTCCCGTCCGTCCGCTACCTGTACCAGGCGCAGCCGGACCTGGAGGTCGTCGTGTGCGAGGACGACGGGGAGATCGTCGAGCGGATCGACGAGCGGACGCTCCTCGTGCCGATCACGCACGTCCTCTTCAAGTCCGGCGAGATCCAGGACGTAGAGCCGATCGTCCGCCGCGCCCACGAGGTCGGCGCGCACGTGATCCTCGACTGCTACCAGTCGGCGGGAATCGTCCCGCT
This sequence comes from uncultured Actinomycetes bacterium, assembly GCA_963793035.1. Lineage (GTDB taxonomy): Bacteria > Actinomycetota > Thermoleophilia > Gaiellales > Gaiellaceae > GMQP-bins7. Next base: position 15,066 of record CAWBYI010000006.1, on the reverse strand, counting down.
CGACCTGACTGCGCTCGGAGTGAGCTTCGCGGTCGGCGGCTCGGTGAAGTGGCTCTGCGGCGGCCCGGGCAACGGATGGCTCTACGTGCGGCCCGACCTGGTCGAGTCGCTGGAGCCGACGTACACGGGCTGGCAGGCACACGAGCGCCCCTTCGGGTTCGAGGAGGAGATGGAGTACGCGGGCGGGATCGCGCGCTTCCTCACGGGGACGCCGAACGTCCCGGCGCACTACGCGGGGACGGCCGGCTACGACCTCGTCGAGGAGGTCGGCGTGGCGCGCATCCGAGAGCGCTCACTCGCGCAGACGCAGCTCCTGATCGACCTCGCGGACGAGCGCGGGTACGAGGTGGTGAGCCCGCGTGACGCGTCACGGCGCGGCGGGACGGTGACGGTTCGCGTCCCCGAGTTTCCGGCCGTCCACGCGGAGCTCGAAGCCCGGGCCATTCTCTGCGACTTCCGGCCCGACGCGGGCATCCGTCTCGGGCCGCACTTCTTCTCGACGGACGACGAGCTCCGCTTCGCGATCGACCAGATCGCCGAGATCCTGGAGACCGGCGCGCACCGGCGCCACCTCGGCGCCGTCGCGCTCCACTGAGCGTCAGTCGCTCGGCGGCTCCACGTCGTGGATGAGCCAGAGCCGCTCGCCGGTCTGCGAGCCCGTTCGCGCCTGCGCGGTGATCTGCTTCAGGTCGGGGTACTCGACGACCTCGGGCGACTGCAGGGTCGAGGCCATCAGGAAGCGGACGGGCTCGTCCGTGTCGTTCGTCACGGCGTGCGCGCCGTCCGGGCCCGTCGGGAAGTGGACGGCCTCGCCCTCGGCGAGCTGCCGCGTGCCGTCCTGGCGTCCGCAGCGTGGGACGGCCCCGAAGCACGACCATGAGCTCCTCCGACGCGTGGTGGAAGTGGTAGACGGCGAAGTTCCCGGGGCCGAGCTCATAGACGCTCGCACCGAGGTTCGGGCCACGCGGGAGCCGCTTCGAGACGCCGCCGCCGCCGGACCAGTCGTTCCCGGGATCCCACTCGTCCGTCCAGATGTTGTGATCGCTCATGCCGACACGCTAGACGCTCGGCGACGCTCGGAACCGAGGTCGCTAGACCAGGAGGCCCCGAGCCGCTTACGATCCGCCTGCGAATGGCCCTGCGGACCGGCGAGCGGACGCTCCACCAGATCGTCTCCACCGTCGCCTCGTCGCTCGACCTCGACGAGGTGCTGAAGGCGATCGTCCGGCTGATGTCCGACGGGAGCGGTGTCCACGCCTGCTTCGTCTACCTCGTCGACGAGAGCGGAGAGCGGCTCGTGCTCCGCGCCGCCTCGTCGCCCTACGAGCGGCAGGCGGGGAAGGTCACGTTCGAGCGAGGCGAGAGCCTCGCGTGGTGGGCCGCCGAGCACGGTGAGCCGGCATTCATCCGCGACGACGCGATCGCCGACCCGCGCACGAAGTACGTGCCCGAGCTCGAGGAGGAAAAGTTCCAGTCGCTGCTGGCGCTCCCGATCGTCGGTCGCTCGGGCGAGGCGATCGGCGCGATCACGGCGCACACCGAGGCGCCGCGCGAGTTCTCGGACGACGAGGTCGACTTCCTCGTCAGCTCGGCGAGCCTCGTCGGCAGCGCGATCGAGAACGCGCGCCTCTACGAGGAGACGCGACTCCGCGTGTCGGAGCTCGAGCAGCTCTCGGAGCTTGCCGAAGCGATCGCCCGCGCCGATGCGCTGGACGAGCTCGTGGGGGCCGTGGTCGAGCGCGCGCAGCCGCTGCTCGCAGCGCGGGCCTGCCATGTCTATCTCCTCGACCCTGGGCGCGAGGAGCTCGAGCGGCGGGCGAGCGCGCCGGACGCCGGCAACGCGCGGGCGACGCTCGGCCTCGCCGAGCTCGGACCGGAGCTTGCGCGCGGCGGCCGGAGCACGCGGGTCGCGGTGCCGCTCGTGGCGAACGGTGAGCTGATCGGCCTGCTCGTGGGCGACGGCAGCAACCGGGTGGAGCTCGGCCGCGCGATCGCAAGTCAGGTCGCAGTCGGCATCAAGAAGGTGCAGGTCATCGAGCAGCTCACCGAGAAGAACCTCATCAAGGACTTCTTCGAGATGCTCGCGGGCGGCGGCACGCGCGTGGATCTCGAGGGGCGAGCCGCACGGGTCGGCTGCGATCTCGACACGCCACACGTCGTGCTCGTCGCGGAACCGCCCGACGACGCGTTCGAGCGGGCGTTGCGCTCGGCGGCGCCGGGCTCGATCTTCGATCGCCGCGAGGACTCGCTGCGCGCGCTCGTCAAGCTCGCCACGACGAGCCCCGAGTCGTTCCTGGAGCGGCTGCGGAAGATCCAGTCCGGGCTCGAGCGACCGGTTTCGGTGGGCGTCTCGAGCGTGTGCGAGGGCGAGGCTGCGTTCCCCGACGGGTTCGCCGAGGCGCAGCAGGCGCTGCTCGGGACGCTCGTGCTCCGTGCCGAGCCGACCGTGCTCGCGTACGAGGAGCTCGGCGCCTACAAGTACCTGCTCCGCGTCGCTGTCGACGGCGGCATCCGGGACGCCACCGTGGATGCGGTCGCGCGCCTCGCCGAGTACGACGCGCAGCGCGGGTCGCAGCTCGTGACGACGCTCGAGGAGTTCCTCCGCCGCCACGGCAACATCAGCGCGACCTCCGAGGCGCTGTTCGTCCACCCGAACACGCTGCGCCAGCGGCTCCGCCGCGTCGCCGAGCTCTCCGGTCTCGACCTCCGCCGCGACGACTGGCTCATGATCGAGATCGCGGTGAAGATGGTGCGTCTCCAGCAGGCCCTCGGAGCCGACAACCGCGCTTCCTGACGCGCGAGGGCGGCGAAACCGACACATCGGCGCGGCGCAGGTGTGGAGGACCCGCACCTTCAACGAACGCCCCCGCGCGTGGTACGCCTATGCCCCACGTGGAGGGAGGTCCGCTCATGGCCGGCGCCGTCGACGCCATTTGGAAGGAGATGCAGGAGCGCGGGGTGGAGTTCGTCTTCGCGCAGTTCGTGGACATGTACGCGCGTCCTAGCGCGAAGCTCGTCCCGGTCCGCTCGAAGGAGGATCTCGAAGGACTCGTGGAGGAGGGCGCCGGCTTCGCGGGGTTCGCCGCCGGCGAGATCGGTCAGGTGCCGAGCGACCCGGACATCGCCGCGATCCCGGATCTCGCGAGCTACACGCCCGTCCCCTGGCAGCCGAATCTCGCGCGCTTCGCGTGCGACGTCACGGTCGAGGGCGAGGAGTGGCCGTACTGCCCGCGGACGATCCTCAGGCGCGGGCTCGCGCGTGCCCAGGAGAAGGGCTACGAGTTCAAGATGGGCCTCGAGCTCGAGTACTTCCTCGTGAAGCAGCGCGAGGACGGCTCGATCGAGATCGCGGACGCCTACGACACGCTCGAGAAGCCCTGCTACGACATGTCGGGCCTCACGCGCCGGTACGACTTCCTGACCACGGTGTCCCGCTACTGCAACGACCTCGGCTGGGGCAACTACGCGAACGACCACGAGGACGCGAACGGCCAGTTCGAGCAGAACTTCACGTACGCGAACGCGCTCACGAGCTGCGACCGCGCGATCTTCTTCCGCTACATGGTTCACACGCTTGCGGAGCAGAACGGGATGATCGCGACGTTCATGCCGAAGCCGTTCAGCCACCTGACCGGCAACGGCTGCCACTTCCACATGTCCCTCTGGGACGGCGACACGAACCTCTTCCTGGACGAGTCGGATCCGCGCGGCCTCGGGCTCTCCGAGCTTGCCTACAACTTCATCGGCGGGCTGAAGACCCACGCGCGGGCGTCGAGTGCGCTGACGGCGCCCACCGTCAACTCGTACAAGCGCCTGAAGCTCGGAACGACGACGAGCGGCGCCACGTGGTCACCCGTCTGGATCTCGTACGGATACAACAACCGCACGCAGATGCTCCGCATCCCGGGGCCGGGCCGCGTCGAGGACCGGACGATCGACGGCTCCTGCAACCCGTACCTCGCCGCCGCCGCGGTGCTCGCGGCGGGCCTCGACGGGATCGAGCGGAAGCTCGACGCGGGCGAGCCGAACTCGGAGAACCTCTACTCGTTCGGGTTCGACGAGCTGCGCGCGCGCGGGCTCGAGACGCTGCCTTCGAACCTGCTCATGGCGACCCACGAGCTGGCGCAGGACGAGGTGCTGCGCGAGGCGCTCGGCGCGGTGCGCGACGAGGACTACGTCGACTACTTCATCCGGGTGAAGCTCGAGGAGTGGAACCGCTACCACGAGCAGGTCACGCCGTGGGAGATCCGCGAGTACCTGACCCGCTTCTAGGGCATATGGAGGAAAGCTCCATACGCGAACGGCGAAGATCGCCGAAAAACACAGTGTCTGCGCGTATTCCCGTGTGTAACTTCTGAACATATGTGCGGGATCGTCGGGCTCTTCGCGAAGTCGGCCGACGTGGAGGCCGGGCTCGGCGTCCACCTCGCCGCAATGCTCGAGCAGATGTCGGATCGGGGGCCTGACAGCGCGGGCGTCGCGGTCTACCGCGATCCTGCTTCCTACGGCTCGAGCAAGCTGACGCTCTTCTCGGCGAGCCCGACCGAGCGCTGGGACGAGGTTGGCCGGGGGCTCGCGGACGCGTTCGGCGGCGCCGGTGAGCCGCGTGTTCGGGCGAGCCATGCGGTCTTCGTCGTCGAGGCGAACGCGACCGATGCGGAGGCCTGGGTGCGGGACAACCGGCCCGACCTCCGCGTCATGAGCGCGGGCAGCGTGATCGAGATCTACAAGGAGACGGGCCTCCCGCACGAGTTCGTCGAGCAATTCGCCCTCTCCGACTTCACGGGCACGCACGCGCTCGGCCACACACGCATGGCGACGGAGAGCCGCGTGACGACGGCAGGCTCGCACCCGTTCTCGACCGGCTTCGACCTCTGCCTGGTCCACAACGGCTCGCTCTCGAACCACAACCGGCTGCGCGAGAACCTGCGCCGCGAGGGGATCGAGTTCCAGACCGAGAACGACACGGAGGTCGCGGCGGGGTACCTCGCCTGGCGCATGCGCGAGGGCGCCACGCTCGAGGCGGCGCTCGAGGGCTGCCTCGAGGACCTCGACGGCTTCTACACGTTCGCCGTCGGGACGGCGGACGGCTTCGCCGTGCTGCGCGACCCGATCGCGTGCAAGCCGGCAGTCCTCGCCGAGACGGACGACTGGGTTGCGATGGGCTCCGAGTGGCGCGCGATCTCGGTGCTGCCCGGCGCGGCGCAGGCGGAGACCTGGGAGCCGGAGCCGGGCGTCGTCTACGTCTGGGAGAAGGCCGCGGTCTGATGGCCGCGGTGCGGGCCAACGACGTTGCGGTGGAGGTGGTCGATCTCGAGACGAGCTCCCTCCGCGAGCTCAACCAGCGCCTGCACGACCTTGCGGATGCGCCCGGCCCGTCAACGTGGCGTGTGGTCAACCCGAACGGCGCGCACGCGCTTGCGTGCGGGATCGACGCGGACGTCGAGGTCGAGGTCGAGGGGCACGTGGGCTACTACTGCGCCGGCATGAACAAGCGCGCGACGGTCCGCGTCCGCGGGAACGCCGGCCCCGGAGTCGCCGAGAACATGATGTCGGGCCGGGTGCTCGTCGACGGCAACGCGAGCCAGTCGGCGGGCGCGACCGGACGTGGCGGGCTGCTCGTGATCCGCGGCGACGCGTCGGCGCGCTGCGGCATCTCGATGAAGGGCATCGACATCGTCGTCGGCGGCTCGGTCGGGCACCTGAGCGCGTTCATGGCGCAGACCGGATGCCTCGTCGTCTGCGGCGACGCGGGCGAGGCGCTCGGGGACTCGATCTACGAGGCGCGCCTCTACGTACGGGGCGAAGTCGCCGGGCTGGGCGCGGACTGCGTCGAGAAGGACCTGCGGCCCGAGCACGTCGCACAGCTCGGACGCCTGCTCGAGGCGTCGGGCATCGAGGCGGACCCGGCCGGCTTCCGTCGGTACGGCTCGGCGCGAGACCTCTACAACTTCAAGATCGACAACGCCGGGGCGTACTGATGGCGATCGACACGGGGCAGCCCTGGAACCTTCGCGAGTCGTACCTCTTCGACCGCTCGATCATCGCGGAGATCCAGCGCGCGGCGCGCGAGGGGATCTACGACATACGCGGGTTCGGCGCCAAGCGACACGTGCCGCACTTCGACGATCTCCTCTTCCTCGGCGCGAGCATCTCGCGCTATCCGCTCGAGGGCTACCGCGAGCGCTGCGGGACGGACGTCACACTCGGGACGCGTTTCGCCAAGAGCCCCCTCGAGCTGAAGATCCCCGTGACCATCGCGGGCATGAGCTTCGGGGCGCTGTCCGCCCCGGCGAAGGAAGCGCTCGGGCGCGGCGCGACCGAAGTCGGCACGTCGACGACCACCGGGGACGGAGGCATGACGCCCGAGGAGCGCGAGCACTCGGCGACTCTCGTCTACCAGGTGCTCCCGTCCCGCTACGGGATGAACCCGGACGATCTGCGCAAGGCGGACGCGATCGAGGTCGTCGTCGGCCAGGGCGCCAAGCCGGGCGGCGGTGGGATGCTGCTCGGGCACAAGATCTCCGACCGGGTCGCCGAGATGCGCGACCTCCCCCGCGGCATCGACCAGCGGAGCGCCTCCCGCCATCCCGACTGGACGGGCCCCGACGACCTGGAGATCAAGATCCACGAGCTCCGGGAGATCACGGACTGGGAGAAGCCGGTCTTCGTCAAGGTCGGCGCGACGCGGACGTACTACGACGTCCAGCTGGCGGTGAAGGCGGGCGCGGACGCGATCGTGGTCGACGGGATGCAGGGCGGGACCGCCGCGACCCAGGACGTCTTCATCGAGCACGTCGGCATCCCGACGCTTCCGGCCACGCGTATCGCCGTCGACGCGCTGCAGGAGCTCGGGATGCACCGGCAGGTGCAGCTGATCGTCTCCGGCGGGATCCGGACCGGGGCGGACGTCGCGAAGGCGCTCGCGCTCGGCGCGGACGCCGTCTCGATCGGCACCGCCGCGCTCGTGGCGATGGGCGACAACAGCCCGGAGTACGACGAGCAGTACCGCCAGATCGGGAGCGCCGCCGGCTTCTACGACGACTACCAGGCCGGGCGGGACCCGGCCGGCATCTCGACGCAGGACGACGAGCTCGCGGCACGCTTCGATCCGGTCGTCGGCGGCCGCAAGATCGCGAACTACCTGCGCGTGCTCACGCTCGAGGCGCAGACGCTCGCGCGCGCGTGCGGGAAGTCGCACGTGCACAACCTCGAGCCGGAGGACCTCGTGGCGCTGACGGTCGAGGCCGCGGCGATGGCCCGCGTCCCGCTCGCGGGCACGGACTGGATCCCGGGCCGCTAGCGGGCCTCTCATCCCTCCGGGCGCAGGGCGTCGAGCAGTTCCTCGAGCAACACGTCGGAGGCGACCTCCTCCGGGCTCGTGCTCGCGAGCGGTGTTCGCGCGAGCGTTTCGTACACCTCCGCCATCGCCTCGAACAGCGCGGGCGTGAGGCCCGCGGCTGACTGAGTGGCGGCGATCTCGTGCATCTCGCCCACGTAGCGCCCGGACTTCGCAGCGGCGTTGCCGAGACGCCGCTCGACGTTTGCGACGATTTCGGGTGACGCGGTGCGGAGGTCGGCCAGCACGTGCTCGAGGACGCCGTTCGCATGCGCTGCCAGGAGCGCCTGCGCGAGGAGCGCCGCGCTGCCCTTGTAGACGGATGCCGTGCTCATCTTCACCGCGGAGGCGGAGCCGACGTCGGGGCCGACGACGATCCGGTTGACGCCGTCGAACGGGAGCGAGGCGACCTCCTCGGCCCGCGAGCCGGAGAGATACACCCGTGTCGTGCCCGGCTTCCTCGGCGGCGGTCCCGAGATCGACCCGTCGACGACGTCGATGCCGAACTCGCGGAGCTCCTCGGCGATCTTCGCCACGGTCGCCGGCGCAATCGCGTTCAGGTCGGCGAAGAGCGGTGCGCGGCCGAGCTCGCGCGCGGTGCGCCCGACGTGGCTGGCGACTGCCCGCGCCTCCTCCGGCGGCACGATCGAGAGCACGACGTCCGCCTCACGTACGACCGCAGCCAGATCGTCCAGGAGCTCGAGCGGCGCTTCCGCTGCGAGCCGCTGTGTCCGCTCGCTTCGGCCGGCGAGCGTTGCGACGACCCGCGTGCCGCCACCGGCAAGGGCGGTCCCCATCGCCGTACCCATCGCTCCGGGGCTGACGACGGCGACGGTCGGCACGGATCGAGCGGGCGTCAGTTGCGCGTCACGTGGGCGGCGACCGCGAGCCACCGTCCGTCGCGACGCTCCCAGACGTCCGTGTAGCGACCCGCGCCGGGGCTGCCGTCCCCGAGCGTGTACGTCGTCCGGCCGTGGATGATCGCGACGTTCCCGAGGACGCGGATGTCGACGTCGTGCGCCTCGAGGCCCGAGATCGTCACCGGCGTCGCGGTCTGCTCGAGGAACCCGTCGCGATCGACGAGCGAGCCGTCCGGGTTCGAGCAGAGGAAGTCGTCGGCGAGCAGCTCCCGGAAGCGGGCGACGTCCGATCCCTGCACGGAGTCGATGTACGCGCGGTTGAGGTTGCCGAGGACGTCGAGATCGGAGGCGGTCGTCGTCACGGTGCTGTCCTCGATCATTGCACCGCGGGCGTCCCGGCCGCGCCGGCTCTCAGCCCCAGCCGTCGAGGAGGATCGTCCAGCGCTCGACACTCTTCACGCTCAGCATCCCGTTCTTCGCCCACGGATCCTCGGCCAGCCGGTCGCGGAGCGCCTCCTCGCTCGGAGCGTCGATGACGAGCTGCGCGTGGCGATCCCCCTCGAGCGGCCCGCCGAGGCGCACGAACCCGTCGTCGACGAGCGCGTCCATGAAGCTCGCGTGGTCGTCCCACCCCTCCTGCTCGCGGAGCCCGCGCGAGAAGTCGTACGGGCCGCCGCGCTCGGTCCGGACGACGTACACCTCAGGCCGCTCGCTCGCCGTCACGCCTCTCCTTCGTACGAGCTCTCGAGGTACGCCTGCTTCGCGGCCTCGTCGCGCTCCGAGCGCAGGTAGTCGCTCCAGGCGCGCCGCTCGTGGCAGACCGCGGCGAGCTCCCACACGCAGAAGGTCGGGCGGTGCGTGCCCTCGATCGGCCACGGGCGGAACGAGTCGTCCTTGTCGCCGTCCTTCGCCCAGACGGTCTCCCACAGCTCGTTCTCGTTCCGCCAGGTCGAGATGAGCAGGAAGTAGAAGCTCTCGCCGCAGCGATGCAGGATCACGAACCCGAGCTCGCCCGCGAGCGAGAGGTCGCCCGACCGGGCCGCCTGCCGGAGCGAGACCTCCGCGAGGGCGCGGACGTCGTCTTCCACCGGGCCGTCCGCGGGCGCGATGTCGTACCACTTGAGGATCGCGTCCGCGACCACGATGCTCGGTCCCGAGCGACACGTGCTTCGAGACGTGCTCGTACTCGGTGTCGATCGTCCCGATGCGCTCGAGGACGCTCATGCGTCGTCCTCCACGGGCGTGAAGTCCATGATCCAGTTCGTCTCCCAGGTCTCGCCGCCGTCCTCGGAGAACGCCTGCTCCCAGCGCGGCTTGCCGGTCGTCGTGCGCGACCAGACGAAGCGCACGAGGATCGGCCGGCCGTCGAACACGTCCTCGCCCTGGAAGACGCCGATGTCGTCAGAGAACGCGCCGAACACCGGCGGGTCGAGCTCGCCGAGGCGACGCGTGTCGGCCCAGTAGATCGACCAGCGCTCCTTCTCCGGATCGAAGAACCGGAACGACATGCCGATGAAGCCGCCCGCGTGGTCGGTGCGGAACTCGTCCTCGTTGCCGAGGCCGTCGAGCAGCGGTCGCGCGACGCTCGTCGCCTCGAACTCCTCCCACTCGTCCGAGCCTGCGAGCCGCATCTTGAGCCAGCGGTTGTGGACCCGCCATCTGCCCATGAAGAAGTCGAAGTCGCTCGTGATTCCACGAGCCTCAACTGCGCTCGTCATGCGTCCTCCCTTCGCCGTATCGAACGACCCTAGCGCGCAAATAGGGCTATTTCCGCCCTCTATCTCTGCTTCACTCCGTCCGTGCCCTCCGCGACCGCGCGCCTGCTGGATCTCCTCGAGCTCCTGCAGACGCAACCCGTCACGACCGGGCGCGAGATCGCCGACCGGCTCGATATCGACGCGCGCACGGTCAGGCGGGACGTCGCGCGGCTCCAGGAGCTCGGCATCCCGGTCGAGGGCCAGCGCGGCGTGGGGGGCGGCTACCGGATCCGACCAGGGTTTCGGATCCCGCCGCTGATGCTCACGGACGAGGAGGCGGTCGTCGTCACGCTCGGGGCGATCGCCGCAGGCCGCCTCGGGCTGACGAGCTCCGAGGGCACCGTCGAGGGAGCGCTCGCGAAGATCCATCGCGTTCTCCCGGACGCGCTCCGGCGGCAGGTCGAGGCGCTCGAAGCGACGCTCGACTTCACGAGCGTGGCGATGAGCTCCGCGCCCGTCGCGGGTGAGCTCGCGCTCCTGCTCGGCGATGCGATCCGGAGAGGCCGACGCCTGCGCAACCGGTACCGCTCGTTCTCGGGCGAGGAGACCGAGCGCCACCTGAGTCCGCACGGCCTCGTCGTGCACTCGGGGCGGTGGTACCTCGTCGCGCACGACCACGATCGCGAAGACCTGCGCACGTTCCGGGTCGACCGCATGTCGCGCGTCGTGCTCGACCGACGACGACGCACGCCCCGCCGCGGATGGCTTCGACGCCGCCGCGCACGTCAGCCGCTCGCTCGCCCGGGTGCCCTGGCCGTGGCAGGTCGAGGTGCTGCTGGAGCTGCCGCTCGAGGACGCCGTGCCCCGGCTCTCGTCGACGCTGGCCGAGCTCGCCGAGGCCGACGGCGGGACGCTGCTGCGCATGCGCGTGAGCTCGCTCGACTGGGTTGCCGGTCTCCTCGCGGGGCTCGGCTGCGCGTTCACGATCCGCGAGCCGGACGAGCTGCGCGCGAGCGTGCGCGAGCTGGCCGGGCGCCTGGCGAGCTACGTCTGAGCCGCGAGCAATGCGCGGGCGCGCTCGGTCTCGCGCAAGGAGCCGAGGCGCTCGAAGACCGCGAGCGCGGATGTGAGCTCCCGCTCCGCCCGCTCCCGCTCACCTGCGACAAGCAGCTCGCCCAGCAGGAGACGAGACCACGCCTCCTCCCAGCGGGCCTCGAGCGCCGCGAACCCGTCGGCAGAGCGGCGCAAGAGCGACGTCGCGCGCCCGATGTCGCCGCCGTCCGCTGCCGCCCGGCCCTCGAGTCGATCGGCGAAGAGAGGGAGGGAAAGCTGCTCGCCGATCTCAGCCTCCTCGCGGGCGGCTACAACGAGGCGGTCGGCCTCCTTCCAGTTCTCCTGCGCAGCCGCGATCTCGCAGAGGGCCTCGAGCGTGAGCCCCGCGCTCCGTGTGCGCGGCACGAGCGGAGACTGCGCGAGCGCCTCGTCGAAAAGGCCGCGGTGTGCCAGCGCGCGGGCGAGAGGAGGCCTATGGAGCGACGGTCGTTCACCCAGGTGGCGCATGAGGTCGAAGTACTCCCGTGCGAGCTCGATGTAGCGATCGGACTCGTCGCGCTCGCCGCGCAGCTCGCGGCAGAGAGCGGCGTACGTGTATGCGCGCATCGTGTAGCCGGCCGGCAGCTTCCGCGGATCCTGCGCGGCGACGCGCTCGAGCTCCGCCTGGTCGGCAAGCGTGCCCTCCCAGTCGCCCAGCATGAAGCGGGCCGCGACGCGCCAGGTGAGCCCGTGGAGGTATGAGCCGGCATCGATCCCGCGGGCGCGCTCGATGCACGCGCTCGCGTGCGCCTCGGCCTCCCGGTAGCGACCGAGGTGGTGCGCCGACCATGCCGCCATCGCGTGCGAGTCGCCGATCTCCTTCACGTCGGTCATGCGAGGGATGAGCTCGTTGCGCCTCAGGGTCGTCCGGTACGCGTCGCCGTAGCCGCCACGTTCGAATTCCTGGAAAAGACGGAGATCGAGCGCGGCGGAGAGCAGGTCGGCGTCGTCGAGCCGCTCCGCAGCCGCCACCGCTTCCAGGACGGCGGCTTCGGTCTCGTCGTCGCGACGTTGCTCGCGCTGGTTGAGCAGGAAACCTCGGTCGACGAGGAGCAGCGTGCGATCCCGGCCGTGCGCCGGCGCCGCGCGCAGCCCGGCGTCGATCATCCGGTGGACCTCGTCGGTTTCGGGAAGCTCGTTCATGGTTCCGATCCAGCGAGCAGCGAAGAGCGCGGCTTTCCCGACGACACGCGCGAAGGCGGGATCCCGATCCGAGAGCTCCCTGAGCGCCTCGCGGTACGTGCGCCAGGCTGCGTCGCCCAGGAAGGCGAGGTAGTGGAGGTCGCCGAGCGCCTCGAGGGCCTCGGCCCGCTCGGCGCCGGCTTCGGAGAGCTCGACGGCCCGGCGGGCGAGGCGATCGCCCTGCTGGATGGCGAACCGGCGGTGCGCGTTCGCCGCACCGGTGAGGAGATGGGCACGCGCGCGCTGCCGGAGGTCGTCCTCGCGCAGCAGCGAGAACGCCGCGTCGTAGTGGTATCCGAGCAGCTCCGCCAGCTCGTCCGCGCGCTCGCCGCTCGTCTGCTCGATCCACGCCGCCGTCTCCGCGTGTGCGCGGCCTCGCTCGGCGCGGGGAAGGCTGGCGTAGGCGACGTCGCGGATGAGGACGTGCTTGAACGCGTACTCCGCTTGATCCGGAATGACCGAGGTGAGCCGCTCGAGCACGAACTCGCGCCGACGCAGGGTACGGAGGGCCGCGTCGAGGTCGTCGACCGGAGCGATGCGCTCGAGGACGCCGTCCCAGAACACGCGGCCCACCACGGCGGCGCGCTGCGCGACCTGTCTCTCCTCCGGCGACAGCAGGTCGAGCCGCGCGAGGATCACGGAATGGACGTTGTCCGGTATTCCCAGCCGGTCGATCCCGGTGCCGGCGCGCCACCGGCCGCCTTCCCAGACGAGCCGCCCGTCGTCGATCAGATGCTGGACGATCTCCTCGAGGAAGAATGGGTTTCCACCCGAGCGCTCGAGGATGAGACGCCGCACGCCGACAGGCAAGTCGTCGACGCCCGGCAGGAACGAGGCCAGCCGCTCGCTCTCGTCGCTGCTCAGCGGGTCGAGCGCCAGCGAGCTGACGTTCCGGCGTCCGCCACCCCAGTCGGGACGCGACCGGAGCAGGTCGGGACGCGCGGTGCAGAGGAAGAAGATCGGGCCGTCGAGCCGCTCGGCCAGCTCGTCGAGCACGTCGAGCATTGTCGGGTCGGCCCAGTGCAGGTCCTCCACGACGGCGACGACGGGGGAGTGACGTCCAAACGATGCGAGCAACGCCCGCCAGGCGCCGACGAGGTCCCGATAGAGCTCGCGCGGATCGAGCGACGCACGGGCGTCGCCGGGTAGCCGCACACCGAGCGTCGAGGCCAGAGCGGCGGTTGTGCGCTGCCGGTCACCGGCGAGATCTGCCTCGATGCTCGTGTCGACGAGGCTCGAGATCTTCGCGGAGGCCGTCTCGGACCGATCCGTCTCGAGCACGCCCGCCTCGGCCTTGAGCATCTCGGCGAAGGGCCAGAGCGTGACGCCCTGTCCGTAGGAGAGGCAGCGGCCGATCAGCACCTTCGCCTCGCCGGCAAGCGGGGAGAGGAACTCGCGCGCGAGCCGGCTCTTGCCGACGCCCGCGTCGCCGATCACCGTGACGAGCGCCGGCCGTCGCTCCTGCCGCGCGGAGTCGAAGGTCGTGCGCAGGAACGCAAGCTCGCGATCTCGACCGACGAGCGGCGGCGCGATGCCGAGCTCTCCGCGCAGCTCCTCCGCCTCTCGCGCTGCGCCGACGATCCAGGCCGCAACCGCCTCCGATCTTCCCTTGAGCGCGAGGCGCTCTTCGAGCGGGACGAGCTCGAAGTGCGCCCGTACCGCACGGGCGGTGCGATCGGTGACGACGATCGTTCCCGGCTCCGCTGCCTGCTGGAGTCGGGCGGCGACGTTGACGGCATCGCCCGTGATGTGGAGATCGGCCCCCGCCGTGCCCGAGACGAGGACCTCGCCCGTGCTCAGGCCGATGCGAATCTCGATCGCCTCCGTCGGGTCGCGCTCGTCGTTCCACGCCCGCAGGCGGTGGAGCATGCGCGATGCCGCCCTTGCGGCGCGGACGGCGTCGTCCTCATGCACCGTGGGGACACCGAAGACGGCCATGATCGCGTCGCCGACGAACTTCTCGATCGTGCCGCCCTCGGCCTCGATCTCGGCGGACATCACGGAGAAGTAGTCGGTCAGGACGTCTCGAACGTCCTCGGGGTGCCGCGTCTCCGCCCGCGCAGTGGAGTCGACGATGTCGGCGAAGAGGACGGTGACGAGCTTCAGCATCCCTTCAGGCGGCGTGTCGCCGGCCCGCCCGCCGCGATCCCCACCGGCGGGCGCGACGGGAGCCGGAGTCGCCGGCTGAGGCGTGACCGGCTCGGCCTGTGCCGCAGGCGGCGCTACCGGATCCAGGCTCGAGTCCTGCTGGAGGATTCGGCGCTCGAGCTCGCGAAGCGCGGGCGAGGGCTCGATGCCGAGGTCGTCGGCGAGTACGCGTCTCGCGTCCTGGTACGCCGACAGCGCCTCGGCCTGCCTGCCCGACCGGTAGAGCGCCAGCATGTGCTGGCGGCGGAAGCTCTCGCGCAGCGGGTAGCGGGCGATCACGGCCTCCAGCTCGCCCGCGATCTCGCTGTGACGCCCGAGCTGGAGGTCGGTCTCGAGCCGCTCTTCGAGCACCCCGACGCGGACCTCCTCGAGCCGAACCGCCTCCGGCGGCGCGAACGGCTCGGAGGAGAACTCCGCGAGAGCGGGCCCGCGCCAGAGCGACAGCGCCTCGCGGAACCCGTCTGAGGCGCTCTGGACGAGCCCCGCCTCCCGGGCCGCTCGCGCCTCGGCGACAAGAGCCTCGAACCGGTGCAGGTCGAGCCGGTCCGGCTCGACCGCGAGCGCGTATCCCGGCGGGCGCGTGTGCAGGGTCCCGGGCGGCAGCGCCTTGCGCAGCTTTGAGACGTAGATCTGCACCATCTTCTGCGCGCTCTCGGGGACGTCGTCGCCCCAGAGGTCGTCGACGATCCGGTCGATCGCCAGCGTGCGGTTCGCGTTGACGAGCAGCAACGCCAGCAGCGCGCGTTGC
>CAWBYI010000005.1:52500-150401 GCA_963793035.1 uncultured Actinomycetes bacterium | reverse complement strand
ACGAGGCCGGCGCGCACGTCGCCGCGGCCCAGGGGATCAGCGCTTAGCGGCGGCGTCAGCGATCCCCGTCATGAGAAAGGAGAACCCGATGAGCCAAAGTCATCTCCTGATTGACTTCCCGATCAAGGGACCGGCCAACGCCAAAGCGCTAGCCGAAGAGTTGCCCCCGTTGATGCCGGATTTCGCGGACGCGCAGGACGACCTCGGCACCGTGCACTTCTCCCGTTTCATGATCAAGGGAGACGAGAAGCTTCTCTTCCTTTCGGACATCGACGGCGAGGGCGATCAGCACATCGAGCGGCTCGTGGAGAGTGCCGGCTCGGTGTTCGACGCCATCTTCCAGCACGTGGACGACGCCCCGGCCACGCCCGTGGCCAATGACCCTCAGAAGGTCATCACGTGGCTGAAGGATCATGTCCGCGAGCCTCTGGATACGTATTTCGCCTACGAGGACGCTTCGGTTCAGGACATCAAGGCGTGCGCGCGTGCGGCGGGCTTCACGGGCAGCACATCGCAGGCCACCTTGCTGACATACATGTCGGTCAAGTCACGTCGGGAGGCGTTCGCCTTGAAGCTGGTCGCCACGAGGACGGTGGGGAGCAAGGGAAAGGAAGCGTCGGATTCGCTCGGGACGCTGCACTTCTCCCATTGGGTGGCCTTCGAGGACAACCACCTGGGCTTCTTCACGATCTTCGACGGTGACTTCGACGAAGTACATCCAGGACTTCGCAGACAAGACCTCGTTCGTCTTCGACGCGCTCTTTCCACATGTCGACGGCGCGCCGCCCACCCCAGTGGCGAAGAACGTCCAGGCGTTCTATCAGTGGGCGTTGGAAAACAACTATCCGCCGATTGGGTTCTACAGCGCGTATCCAGGTCTCGGCGTTCAAGACGTCAGAGCCCTGCTGGCCGACTATCGCACGTCACCATCGGCCACCGTTGGATAGCGGTGGCGCTTCGTCACCGGTTGCTTGATCGTAGGCGGCATGCACGCCTAGAAGCCGAGGGTGCTTCGACGGGCCGTGGAAGAGCCCGCGCTCGACCTTGCGGACATTCAGGGATTCGTTCTCCGCGCGTACAGGATGCCGATGTTGCGGCACTTCCTGTTGTCGGTAGGAGATCCGGGACAAGCACGCAGGCAACTCGGACGGCTCGTAAGCGGCGACGAATCCGATGTGCCGCAAATCACGACCGCCGCGGACTGGCACGTAGGGTTCGCGCCCGGGCCGGGAGACAACCCCGCCGATCGCCCCGCGTCGCAAGCCCGACTATTGCCTCAACATCGGCATCACCTGGCCCGGACTGGTCGCGCTGGAGCTGGAGGAACGCGTTCCGACGCTCTCGTTCAAGTCGTTTGGCGCGTTCATCGAAGGAGCCGCGCAACGCGCGGAGCTCGTCGGAGATACGGGCGCGAGCTCACCCGGGAACTGGGTCGGCGGCTTTGGAACGGGGGACGATCACGTCCTCGTGACCCTGCACGCGATCAGCCCGGAGGCGATGTCGAGCTACAGCGACAGGCTTGTGTGCCTGGCTTGCCGAGGAGAATGCCTTCCGAGAGATCTGGCGCCAGGACGGGATGGCGTTGATCGAGATGCAGGATGGCCAGCCGGTTCCTACCGGCAAGGTCCACTTCGGATACACCGACGGCATCAGTACGCCGACCATTCGCGGCGGCCCGGAGACGTATCACCCCGATCACCAGCAGCCCTGCGAGCCATGGCTCTTCGTCTTGCGCGACGACGCTGAGAATTACGACGTACCGGAGCCGCGAGCGCTCGGCCTGAACGGGAGCTTCGCAGTGTTCAAGCAGGTCGAGACCGACGTGGTCGGCTTCGAAGACTTCCTGCAGTCGAAGAGAGACACGATCGATCCCGAGCTGCTGGCCGCGAAAATGTGCGGGCGATGGCGCAACGGCGTTCCTCTCGCCTTGTCGCCGGACACGGATAGTCCTGCGGGAGGAATCTCGGCCGAACAGCTCAACGATTTCGAGTACGTGAATGCCGATGGCTCGGGAGATCCGAAAGGGATCCACTGTCCCGTCGGCGCGCACATACGTCGCGTCAACCCTCGAGGGCAACCAGTCGCCGGCCAGGGAGTGCCCGGCGGCAGCAACAATTCCCACCGGCTGGTTCGTCGCGGCCTTCCGTATGGCCCCACTTATGATCCGCGGCAGCCATACGATGGCATAGAGCGCGGGATGCTCTTCCAGTTCATCAACGCGAACATCGAAAACCAATACGAGTTCGTGCTGCGGCGCTGGGTCAACGACAGCGAATTCGCCGGGGCCGTCAGGCTTCACCCAAGATCGAGGGATCCGCTGATCAGCGCCAATACGGAAGCGGAGAGCATCTTCGTGCTACCGCAGGGAAATGGAGACCCGCCGCTCGAGATCACAGGGTTTTCGAGCTTCGTTACGACCAAAGCAGCTGCCTACCTGTTCCTGCCGAGCATCACGGCCATCGAATTCATCGCCAACTTGTGAGGGGGCTGAAATCTGCCGCCGGGTACGGGAGCTCCCTCGTCAGCGCAGCCCAGGCGATCGCCACCTAGACAGGCCGCCGCTCCGTACCTCGCTGGGCGCAGTGACGTGATGCGCGACGACTCCCCTGCTGCACTGGCCTCGTACGCGCGCTCGCTCGTGCCGCGATCTCTCGCGGAGGCGGCGCCCGGCGCTGCGTTCTTCTTGCGCTATCCGCGCTCGTACCTCCGTTCTGACGTCGTGGCGGGAGCTACCGTGGGCGCGGTCGCAGTGCCCTCGTCGCTGGCGATGGCGGAGCTGGCCGGAGTGCCAGTCGTCTACGGCCTCTACGGGACCTTCCTGCCGCTCGCCGTGTACGCGTTGCTCGGGACATCGCGGCAGCACGTGATCGGACCCGACTCGACGCTCGCGGCGATGACTGCGGTGACGGTGGCGCCGATGGCGGTGGTCGGAGGGGAGACCGACCCGGCGCTCTATGCGGCGCTCGCGGCGGCGCTGGCGCTGGCGATGGGTCTCCTGCTCTTCGTCGCAGGCGCGCTCCGGCTTGGGTTCGTGGCGGATTTCTTCGGCAAGCCGGTGCTGCTCGGCTACATCAACGGCGTCGCGCTGATCGTGATCTCGTCCCAGCTCGGCAAGCTCCTCGGGGTCAGCATCGACGCGGACGACTTCTTCGCCATCGTGTGGGAGGTCCTGTCGGATCTCGGCGACGCGAACGGGCCGACCGTGCTCCTCAGCGCGGGGCTGCTGGCGGCGGCAATCGTGATTCGGCGCATCCTTCCTGTCCTCCCGCCGTCACTCGTTGTGCTCGCGCTCGCACTCGTGGTCGCGGCGCTCGTCGACCTGGAGGATCACGGGATCGCAGTCGTCGGCGAGGTCGAGGGCGGCCTACCCTCGTTCGCGTTGCCAGGAGTCGGAGCAAACGACTTCGTCGATCTCCTGCTTCCCGCGGCGGCATTTTCGCTCGTCGCCTTTGCGGACGTCACCGCGACCGTGCGGACCTTCGCGCAGAAGCATGGCTACGAAGTCGATGCCAACCGTGAGCTGACCGCGATCGGCGGCGCCAATCTCGTCGGTGGCCTGACAGGAGCGTTTCCGGTCTCCTCCTCCAACTCCCGGTCCGCGGTCAACGACTCCGCCGGCGCGAAGTCCCAGGCTGCGGTTCTCGTCGCCGCAGCGGTCGTTGGGCTCTTCCTGCTTTTCGCAATGCCCCTGATCGAGCCGCTGCCGACGGCCGCGCTCGGAGTGATCATCGTCGTGGCGGCCGCGGGGCTGATCAACGTCGACTCGATCTGGCGCCTACGGCGCGTTCGCCCAGCCGAGGTCGCGCTGGCGCTCGTCGCCTTCGGCGGAGTGCTCGTGTTCGGGGTCGTCGGCGGCGTCGCGGTCGCGATCGCGCTCTCGATCGGCGTGTTCCTCTACCGCTCGGCGCGCCCGCACGATGCCGTTCTCGGACGCGTCGACGACGTCGACGGCTATCACGACATCGCTCGCTGGGAGGGTGCCCAGACGGTGCCCGGGCTGCTCGTGTACCGGTTCGATGCGCCGCCGTACTTCGTCAACGCCGAGTACCTGAGACAGCGCGTGCTCGAGCTTGTCGACGCCTCCGAAGACGTCAGGTGGGTGGTGCTCAACGCCGAGGCGTGGACGTACCTCGATGCGACGGCAATCGATGTCGTGACTCACCTTCAGGTCGAACTCGAGCAGCGTGGGATCGCGCTCTGTTTCGCGCGCCTGAAGGGACGGCAACGCGAGATCTTCGAGGAGACGGGCCTCACGGCGCGGATCGGGCCTGACCGTTTCTTCCCCACGGTCCGGGCTGCGGTCGCGGCGTTCGAATCCGCACGCGGGCGACACCCGTAGACCTGCGCCCGCGAGCGGCGAACCTCACCGCCCGCCTGACGTCGTGGACCCGATCGCGCAGTCGACGACGCTTCACCCGGGTGAAACGCGCTCGCGGGCGATGCCGCCACTGCGCGCGGCGGGTGATAGTCGAGGCCACGACTGGAAAGGAGCTCTCGTGGTGACCTACGACCTGAGACGTTCGGGGCGACGGACGGCCGTGGCGCTGGCCGTTCTCTGTGCTCTTGTGCCTGCGGCTGCCGGGTGCGGCGGAGACGACAAGCCCGCTGTGTGTGAGGACCTCGAGCAGCTGAGCTCCGACATGGACACGCTGCAGGGGATCGACCTGACCGCCGGGGAGGGCGCGATCGCGGACGTCGAAGCGTCGCTGGAGGCGATCACGACGGATCTCGAGGCCGTCAAGACCGATGCAGAGGCGGAGCTCTCGGAGCCGATTGCGGCACTGGAGACATCGCTCGGAGCGGTGTCCACGGAGTTCGACGCTGCGAAGGCGGACGACGATCTGAGCGGCACCGAGGCGCAAGGCCTCCTCGACTCGCTGGCGGCGGTGAGCACGTCGTGGGAGGCGCTGAAGGCCGCTGCTCCCGACTGCGAGCTGGACGAGTAACCACCAAGCGAGCTGACGGGTGCAGCGTTGGCCGTCTGCCTCCTTGTGGCGAGGAGGCAGACGGCTCACACCATCGCCGGACGGGGTCTGATCGGTTGTTATCCGGGCGAGAGTCCGGCCGGCGGCGTCTCGTCGTCGCCGGCGTCGATCGCTCTGCGTGTGGAGCTCGCGATGGAGGGAGCTGTTGAGAATGGGCGAGGTGACGACGAGCCTCCCGGCGAAGTACATGAAGAACAGGATCGTCGTCATGGCGCCGATGCTCCCGTAGAGCGTCGTCGCCTTCTCGAGCTTCGGCACGAGAAACTCGACGATCAGCACGTGGAGCACCTGCACGCCGACCGCGACGAGGAGCGCACCGGGTAGCAACGCCCGCCAGGAAGCGTCCCCGTGCGGAAGGCGGAGAGACGCCCAGAGCCACAGCGCAGCGAGTGGGGCCGTGGCGAGCGTGGCCGCGAGCAGGCGCTCGAGCGACGCCTGGTCGCGCAGCCACCACGTGAGTGCGAATGCGGCCATGAAGGCGCACAGCACGCCGGTGAAGGCAAGTGAGCTCTTCAACGGGTTGGCCCGCGGAGGGGGCTCGTCCCAGATGAGCGAGTGAATGAGCTGCACCGCTTTCGCGCCCGAGTATCCCGCCCAGAGGAGGAGGGGCACGCCGATCCCGAGAAGCCACCACCAGTCGGATTCCGCGGCTCGCGCGACGTCGCCGATCACGTCGACGACGGCTGCGGGAAGACCGCCGCCTTCAAGGGCCTCCTCGGTGCTGTCCGCATCCATGAGGCCGAGCGCACCTCCGAGTATCAACCCGAGCGGCAGGAGCCACACGAACAGCCGGTACGCCATCCCTCCGGCGAGAACGCTTGCGGCGACGCGGCGGTTTCGTTCCGCTGCCCGGAAGGGAACCGCGAGCGATACGTGCCGTGTGCTGGCGTCTCTCGCGCTTGCAACAGCAGCCGTGAGTCTGACGCGGGCGCGATCGTCGAGGCCGGACCCAGGTGCCTCGTGCCGATCCACTACTCGTCGTGTCCGGTCGAGCTCAGCCGGACCGCAGGCTCCTCGCTCACTTCGGCCGGGTCGGCACCCTTGGCTGCTCTCCTCCTCCGCCGGTCGACGAAGTAGATTGCTGCGAGCGCGGCGGAGGTGATGAGCGAGGCGATCACGATCGACGCGAGCGGGAAGCCGGACAGCGTGCTCGCGACCTCGTATGCCAACGCGCACGTGTAGACCGACCAGAGGATTCCGCCCAGGACCGACCATGGGAGGAAGCGGTGGTACGGAATGCTGGAGAGCCCCATGGTCGCGTTGACGGCGAAGCGCATCCCCGGGACGTACCGGCCGGCGACGATCAAGAGTCCGGGGGAGCGATCGAGGGCGTCCCAGCCGGCGCGTATCTTGGGATTTTCCAGCGCCTTGTCGAGTTGACCTTGCACTCTGGCGGCGCTCTTGCGGGCGATCCAGAACAGCGACGAGTCTCCGACGATCGCGCCCGCCGCTCCGGCCGCCATGACGAGCCCGAGCTCGAGTTCTTCCCTCTGCGGCGAGGGTCGAAGCGGCGTTGAGCGTCGTCTCGCCGGGGAAGATCGGGATGACTGCATCGAACCAGACGAGCACAAAGCACAGGAGATAGGCCAATTCCTCCGGCGCCTCGGCGAGCCACTCGGCAATGTCCCCGTCCTCGAGGAGCTGGAGCAGGACGATCACGACCAGGACGACCGCGAAGGCACCGACGATCAAGGCGCCGAGGTGTCGTCTCCAGAGCGGCTCGTGCTGCTCGAGCGTCGACCGCCATCAACGTGCTCCTGTCTGTTCACTGCCGGGTCGGCCGGCATGCGGACGCCACCGTCGTGGCGCATGGTCGCGATGCTAGAAGCGGTTGCGCGACTGTTCATCGCCCGGGCCGGCCATTCACCCAGGTGAACTCGAATTGCGGGCGATGGCGCGCGATCTCTCGGGCTGCTAACGTCGCGACGTTGAACGAGAACACCCACGGTCTAGAGCCCTCCCCCGAAGCACCCGCCGAAGGAGCATGAGACGTGGGCGGCTCGGGCCTCGTTGCGATCTCTCTCCTGCTTCTCGTATACGCCGGGGCTTCGCGTCGGCTTTCGACGTCGGTGATCACGGCTGCGATGGTGTTCGTCGCCGGTGGCATGCTGGTGAGCGACGAGGGGCTCGGCTGGCTCGATCCGACGATCGAGAGCGACTCCGTCCGCTTGGTCGCCGAGGCGACCCTGACGTTCGTGCTCTTCTCGGACGCGTCGCGGATCAACCTCGCCGCGCTGCGCCGCGAGTACGTCGTGCCTCTTCGCCTGCTCGCGATCGGGCTACCGCTGACCATCGTGGCGGGGGCTCTCGCGGGTGTTGCCGTGCTAGGAGAGCTCGCGCTCATCGAGGCGATCCTGCTCGCAATCGTGCTCGCCCCGACTGACGCTGCACTGGGGCAGGCGGTCGTCACCGATCCACGGGTTCCTTCACGCGTTCGTCAGGGACTCAACGTCGAGAGCGGGCTCAACGACGGCATCTGCGTGCCGTTGCTCCTGATCGCGATCGCGGTTGCCGAGGCCCACGAGGGCGCGATCGGAAACGGCGAGGCGGTGGAGCTCGTGCTCGAGGAGATCGGGTACGGACTCCTCGGAGGCGTAATTGCGGGGCTCGCGGCCGCAGCCGTGATCAGGGTGGGCGTCCCACGGCGGCTCGTCGATGAGCTCTGGGTTCAGGTCGTACCCGTGGCGGGGGCTGCGCTCGCCTACGGCCTTGCCGTGTGGATGGGCGGCAGCGGGTTCATCGCGGCGTTCGTCGGAGGCGCCGTCTTCGGCGGATTCCGTCGAGAGATCGGAGGCGAGGTGACACTCTTGCTCGAGGAGACGGGCGGCCTGCTCGGGGCAATCACGTTCATCCTCTTCGGAGCAGTCATGCTCGTGCCCATGCTCGACGACCTCTCCGCCGAGATCGTCCTGTATGCGCTTCTCAGCCTGACGCTCGTTCGCATGGTTCCCGTCGGTCTGGCGATGCTGCGATCCGGCGCCAGGCGACCGACGGTCGCCTTCCTCGGCTGGTTCGGGCCGCGCGGCCTCGCGTCGATCGTCTTTGCGGTGATCCTCGTCGAGGAGGCGGACCTCGCGAACGAGTCGCTACTGCAGAACACCATCTTCTTCACGATCGCCCTCTCGGTCCTCCTGCACGGCGTGACGGCAACGCCGCTCGCAGGGCGCTACGGAGCGTGGTACGCGGCCCACCCGCGCGATGCCGCACCCGCATTCGAAAGTGCGCCGGCCCCCGAGCTGCGTCCACATCTGGTGGGCAGGCGGGCTGCGGCGTAAGCAGACCGCCGACTAGCTCAGCCCACTCGCAACGGCGCTGGCGGCCGAGTCTTAGGCCGAGGCCTCGCGAGCTAGATCCTCCGGCGACCCCGCCTTCCAGGCGTGACGGCTCCGGCCACTACCGCCGTCTTCGCTACGGGCGAAGGCCCGGGTGTGACGGCCTTCGCCACTACCGCGGTCTTTGCCACCGGCGCACCGATGACGCCGACTCGTCCAACACGCGCTGGCCTTACTGGCATTTCAGACTCCTTCGGTCGCAAGCGCCTCGTCAGCCTCGATGGAGGCGATGATCGCTTGAATGGGAATCCGTCCGGTGGCGATCAGTTGGCCACCCGAGCGCCGCGCCGCCGATGCGAATGGCGCCGCCCACAGGTTCTCCCAGATGAGCACTCCGGCAGTACTGCCCGGCTCCATGGCAGCCGCAAGGTGCTCGACGTCTTCCGCAGCCAACAGTTCCGCCAACTGGGCTTCGACTTTTTCGAGCTCTCCGAGTTCCGGGATATCGGAGAGCTCCATCGCATCGACGGTACCGTCTTCGTCCTTGCTGAGGATCAGCACGTCGATCACGCGGACGATTCCCGAGTCGACCAGCTTCAGCAGCTCGTTGGCCATCTCGCCTGTGAAGTTGCTCGCCCCCGCCGGAAACTCGACGACGATGTAGTCGATGGGACCCAGTGAGTCGATGTCCGTGTCCTGGTCTGCAGCCTGAGTCGTGTCCGTCATGAAACCCTCCCGACTACGTGGTGACTCTCCGCGCGTTCTTCCTCCAGTTCGCCTGGTTGTCGAAGCTCAGGGCGCTTGGGCGTAATCCTGGCTCGTGGGGGTCATGAACGCCCCGAAGAGCCAGAACACCGGGAAGAAGCACCCGAAGAAGAACATCCAGCCGTGTCCATTCCTCAACGTGGAGAGGCCGAGCGTGAAGAACAGAATCAGGTACAGGAAGAATCCACCAAAACCGATGAACCACCACATTCGCTTCTCCTTTTCGTTCAACAGCGGGTCTGCGCCTAGATCACGCAACAGGAGAGTGCCGCTCCCGGCTCGACGAGAACACACCCGAGCGACCTGTTCACCCGGGTGATGGTGTTCGCCGGGTGAAGATCGCCGCCACTGCTACGCCGAGACTCGGGATGCGGAACCATGCGCTCGGAAACGACTGCATGGTTCCGCCGACAGCTGGCCTGGAGGCAGGCTCAACGCGGGAGGCACGTGTCCACTGATCAACAGCTGCAGACCGCCCGAGACGAGAAGCAGGCGCCAGCCTCCGGTGCCAGGCATGCGCTGGATTCACGGCGGGACGTTCGCGATGGGCTCCGAGCACTTCTACCCCGAGGAGCGCCCGATCCATCGTGTTGCGGTCGACGGGTTCTGGATGGACGAGACGCCGGTCACGGCGGCGCAGTTCCGCCGCTTCGTCCGCGAGACGAAGTACGTGACGCTCGCCGAACGTCCGCTCGAGAGCGCGCTGTACCCGGACGCTGACCCGGAGCTCCTCGTTCCCGGCTCGCTCGTGTTTCGCCCGACCTCGGGCCCCGTCGACCTGAGCGACTACCGCAACTGGTGGGAGTACGTGCCGGGCGCCTACTGGAAGCGGCCTGGCGGAAAGGGTACGACGATCAACGGCCGCGACCTGCATCCCGTGGTCCACATCGCGTACGAGGACGCCGAGGCGTATGCGGCGTGGGCGGGCAAGGAGCTGCCGACCGAGGCGGAGTGGGAGTACGCCGCGCGCGGCGGGCTCGACGGTGCGGTGTTCCCCTGGGGCGACGAGCACGTACCCGACGGGAAGGCCATGGCGAACACGTGGCAAGGAGAGTTCCCGTGGCAGAACGCCAAGCTCGACGGCTACGAGGGGACCTCACCGGTCCGCAGCTTCCCGCCGAACGGATACGGGCTCCACGACGTATGCGGGAACGTCTGGGAGTGGACGTCGGACTGGTTCACCTCTCGACATCCCGACGAAGTCGAAAGCGCGTGCTGCGTGCCGCGGAATCCCACGCGTGACCGCTCCGGTCGCTCAGCGCGGGCGAGACGATCCCGCGCCGCGTGATCAAGGGCGGCTCGCACCTCTGTGCACCGAACTACTGCCTTCGCTACCGCCCGGCGGCCCGCCAGGGCCAGGCAATCGACTCGTCGACCACGCACCTCGGCTTCCGCTGCATCCTGCGGGAGCCGGTGGATCGGCCTCCGGCCAGGCCCTCGTGAGCGCAACACACATGAGGGAAGGGAAGCGCAATGTCTAGCGAAGCCGGTCGCGAGTACGGCCGATCCAGCGCCTGGCAGCCCGAGCGTCCCCGCTGGCGGTTTTTCCGCTTCTCGTCTCGTGGTTCGCGACGGGCATCGCGTTGATGGTGGCCGCCGGGATCCTCCCGGGTGTCGACATCGAGAACTTCTGGGGCGCGCTCGTCGTCGCGGCGATCATCGGCGCGCTGAACGCCGTCATTCCGCCGGCGCTTGCGGCGCTGCGATTGCCGTCTCACGCTCGTGCTCGGCTTCCTGCTCGTCTTGATCGCCGACGCTCTCATGCTCCAGCTGGCCGCCGAGGTGACCGACGGCGTGCTGACGGTCGACAACTTCGGCTGGGCGCTCCTTGCGGCCCTCATCGTTGGAGCGGTGAGCGTTGTGTTCGCCGTGCTCCTCGGCTCTGACGACATGGGGTCGATCCGCATTGCGCAACGGATCGCGCAGCCGGCAGGGAATCATCGCCAGCACCGACGTCCCCGGGATCGTCTATCTCGAGATCGACGGGCTCGCGCTGCCGGTGCTGCGCCGGGCGATGCGCGACGGCAATGCCCCGAACATGGCCCGCTGGGCGCGCCACACACACCGTCTCGCCGAGTGGGAGACCGACCTCTCGTCGCAGACGGGTGCCAGCCAGGCGGGGATCCTCCTGGGCTCGAACGAGGACATCTCGGCGTTCCGCTGGGTGGAGAAGGAGACCGCAACGCTGATGACGTGCTCCGCTCCGGCCGATTGCGCGGAGATCGAGCGCCGGCGCGGCACCGGAATCGGACTGCTGATCGACGGCGGCGCCAGCCGCGGAAACCTTCTCTCCGGCGAGGCGACGGACGTGATCCTCACCGTCAGCCGGATGGAGGCGGAGAAGAAGTCCAACCCCGGCTATCGGGCGTTCTTCGCGAACGGCGAAAACGCGCTGCGCACGCTCGTCCTCTTCGGCTGGGAGGTCATCCTCGAATGGGTTGCAGCCCTGCGCGCGATCCGCCGCGACGTGCAGCCGCGCGGCCACCGGGGAGGCATCTACCCGCTGATGCGGGGAGCGCTCTGCGTCTTCGTGCGCGACCTGATCGTGTCGGGCGTGCTCACCGACATCATGCGCGGCCGGCCTGCGGTGTACGCGACGTTCTCGAGCTATGACGAGGTTGCGCACCACTCGGGTCTCGAGCGCGCCGACACCCTCGAGGCACTCGCGCAAGCTCGACGACGCCTTCGGTCACATCGAGCGCGCCTGCCGCTACGCACCGCGGCCGTACGAGATCGTCGTCCTCTCGGACCACGGGCAGACGCAGGGAGCGACGTTCAAGCAGCGCAACGGCTACGGACTGGACGAGCTGGTCGAGCGCTCGCTCGGCGACGGGCGATGTCTCGGGCATCGCCGGCGGGGACGAGCAGAACGCGATGGTCGGGCCTCGCTGTCGGCGAGGCGACCGGGAAGAAGCAGAAGAAGCCGAAGAACGACGTCTCGGACCGCGACGTCGTCGTGCTCGGCTCGGGCAACCTCGGCCTCATCTACCTGATGGAGGAGCGCCGCCGGCTGACGCTCGAGGAGATCGACGAGCGGCACCCCGGAGCTCATTCCAGCTCTGCGCGCGCATCCGCACGTCGGCTGGCTCCTCGTCCGCTCCTCCGAGCACGGCGCGGTCGCACTCGGCGCGAACGGCACCCACTACCTCGGCGACGGTCGCGTCGAGGGCGAGGACCCGCTCGCAGACTTTTCGCCCCACGCGCCGCAGCATCTCCTGCGCACCGACGGGTTCGAGCACGTCGGCGACATCATGGTCGGCAGCTTCTACGACCCCGATCTCGACGAAGGCTGCGCCTTCGAGGAGCTGATCTCCTTCCACGGCGGCATCGGAGGGCTCCAGACCCGTCCGTTCATCCTCCACCCCGAGCACCTCGAGACGCCGGACGGCCCCATCCTCGGTGCCGCAAGCGTGCACGGCATCCTGCGGGGCTGGCGCCAACAACTCCAGGCCGACCTCAAGGTCGTGGAGACCGAGTCCGTACCACCGGCAATGCAGGAGGTCGCCGCGCCATCTGTCGCTCATCCGGGCTAACGGGCGACGTACGAGCTCCGGCGGAAGGGCAACGTCCTGCTGGCGACATGGCGGTTGCTCTCAGCAACGCGGATCACCTGGGTGACCCTGCCCGCGAGGTGATGTTGCCCCGTTTCCGACGTGCCAGTGTCAGTCGCACGGACGCGACCCGCACACGGATACAGACGTCTCCTTTTCGTCCTCGGTTTCATCCTCCCCGTGCTCTGGCTCGTAGGAGTGCTCAGATCACCGAGTCCGGGGTACTAGTGAGCTTCGGGCGCACCCGAACGCTCGCCGGTCAGCGTCACCGCTAGGGAGCAGTCGGAGCAGCGGCCGCCACTGCTAGGTCGGAGCAGGCTCGACGGGGGAAGTCGCCGTCGGCTCCCCGGCCGTCTTGTCGCTCTCCGTGGCGAGCGAGATGACCACGGCCCCTGCGAGCGCCAGCAGCAGACCACCCACCCCGAGGACGATGTGCCAGGCCGGGCGGGCGAGTCTCTCGTCCAGCACGAGAACCCCTATCGTGATCGCGACGACCGGATTCGCCACGGACACCGTCGCTACCGAGGGCGCGAGCTTCCCGGTGCCGAGCGAGACCTGCTGGACGACGAACGCGGCGATGCCCGTGATCGCCATCGCGTATGCCTCCCAGTCGGTGAGGACTTCCCCGATGCCCTCGTGCAGGGTCTCGACCGTCGGCTTCGCCAGGCTGGCCGACAGCCCGAAGAGCACGCCCGCTGCCAACCCGTACGTGGCGGCCTTGCGCGTGAGCGAGCCTCGCCCTCCGAGGAACATCAGGACCACGGCGAGCCCGCAGAAGAGAACGAGTAGGAGCGCCCAGTCGGAGGCGGGCGCGTCGTCGACACCGCTGGCGGGATCGGCGAAGATCGTGAACATCGCGAGCCCGCCGACGATGACCGCGGCGCCGAGGACCTCCCTTCGCCCGACGTGCTGGCTCGTCAGGAAGTACCCGAGAGGTAGCGCGAAGACGACCGTCATCACGAGCAGGGGCTGGATGACGGACAGTCGTCCGCGGTCGAGCGCGGCGGCCTGCACGACGTAGCCGACGAGCAGCGCGATCGTGCCGAGCAGCCAGAACTTCTGCGTGGCGAGCTTCGCGAATGAGCTGGGCGAGCCGAGCGAGACCGTCCCCATCCCGACAGCGCCCTTCTGCTGGAGCGTCGCCGCCAGCGCGAAGAGGAACGCGGCACAGAGAGCGAGGGCGGCACCCACGGTCCGGCAGCCTAAGCCGCGCGCTCGGTGCCCGCAACGTCAGCCGAAGGTTGTCCCCGTCTAGGAAGTCCGAGCCCTGGTACGACGCGTGAAACAATCGGCGCGAGCATGACTCCCCTGCGAGAACGCGCCTCCTGGAAGGCCCTCGAGCAGCACCACGCCTCGGTCCGCGCCCTCGACCTGCGCGACCTGTTCGCCGACGACCCGACGCGCGGAGAGCGCCTCACCGCCGAGGGCGCCGGCCTCTACCTCGATTACTCGAAGAACCGAGTCACGGACGAGACGCTGCGCCTCCTCGTCGAGCTCGCCGAGGAGTCCGGGCTCCCCGAGCGCACGGAGGCGATGTTCCGGGGCGACCGCATCAACGTCACCGAGAACCGCCCTGCGCTCCACGTCGCCCTCCGCATGCCGAAGGGGACGCCGCTCGTCGTCGACGGCGTCGACGTGATCGCCGAGGTGCACGCCGTGCTCGACCGGATGGCCGCGTTCTCGGACCGGCTCCGCTCGGGCGAGTGGAAAGGCCACACGGGCAAGCCGATCAAGAACGTGGTCAACATCGGGATCGGCGGCTCCGACCTCGGGCCTGCGATGGCCTACGAGGCGCTGCGCCACTACACGCGCCGCGATCTCACGTTCCGGTTCGTATCGAACGTCGACTCCACCGACTTCGTAGAGGCGACGCGGGATCTCCCGCCCGACGAGACGCTCGTCATCGTCTCGTCGAAGACGTTCACGACGCTCGAGACGATGACGAACGCGCAGACGGCGCGCGAGTGGACCCTGGCGGCGCTCGAGGACGATTCGGCGATCGCGAAGCACTTCGTCGCCGTCTCCACGAACGCCCAGGCGGTGGCGAAGTTCGGCATCGACACGGCCAACATGTTCGAGTTCTGGGATTGGGTCGGCGGCCGCTACTCGATGACCTCGGCGATCGGCCTCTCCACGATGATCGCCGTCGGCCCGGATCGGTTCCGCGAGCTGCTCGCCGGCTGCCACGAGATGGACGAGCACTTCCGAACGACGCCGCTCGAGCGGAACCTCCCCGCGCTCCTCGGGCTGCTCTGCGTCTGGTACCGGGACTTCTTCGGTGCCGAAACGGTCGGCGTCATGCCGTACGAGCAGTACCTGAAGCGATTTCCGGCGTATCTCCAGCAGCTCACGATGGAGTCGAACGGCAAGCACGTCACGCTCGACGGTCGTTCTGTCGACTACGACACCGGCGCGGTGTTCTGGGGCGAGCCAGGGACGAACGGCCAGCACAGCTTCTTCCAGCTCGTCCACCAGGGGACGAGGCTCATCCCGGTCGACTTCATCGGCTTCGCGCAGGCGCTCGAGCCCGTGCGGGACCACCACGACATCCTCATCGCGAACCTGCTCGCGCAGGCCGAGGCGCTCGCGTTCGGGAAGACCGAGGAGGAGGTGCGCGCCGAGGGCACGCCCGAGCCGATCGTCCCGCACCGGGTTTTCGAGGGCAACCGGCCGTCGAATGTCATCCTCGCGGAGCGACTCACGCCCCACTCGCTGGGCGCGCTCGTCGCCCTCTACGAGCACAGCGTCTTCACGCAGGGCACGGTCTGGGAGATCAACTCGTTCGACCAGTGGGGCGTGGAGCTCGGCAAGGCGCTCGCGCAGCGGATGCTCGAGCTCGAGCTCGAGTCCGACACCGAGCCGGAGCTCACCCACGACAGCTCGACGAACGCGCTGATCCGTCGCTACCGAGCTCTTCGGTGAGCGTCCGGCTGCTGCTCTCGGACGTCGACGGGACGCTCGTCACGCCGGACAAGCAGCTGACGGGACGGACGGTCGAGGCGGTGCGGGCGCTCCACGACGCCGACGTGCTGTTCGCGATTACGAGCGGCCGCCCGCCGCGGGGCATGGCGATGCTCGTCGAGCCCCTGGGCCTCACCACCCCGATCGCCGCGTTCAACGGCGGCCTCATCGTGGAGCCGGACCTCGAGGTCGTCGAGGAGCACCTCGTCGCGGAAGCGTGCGTGCAGCCGGTGATCGAGCTCCTCGACTCGTTCGGGCTCGCAGTGTGGGTGTACCGCGGATCCGACTGGCTCGTTCGCGACCCCGACGGCCCTCATGTCGAGCGCGAGACCTCCACGGTGCAGTTCGCGCCGACGGTCGTGGACGACTTCGAGCACGTCACGGGCGAGGTCGCCAAGATCGTGGGCGTGAGCGACGACCACGACGCCGTCGCGGCCGGGGAGGCAACCGCGCACGCTCGGCTGGGAGACCACGTCTCCGTTTCGCGCTCCCAGCCCTACTACGTGGACGTCACGCATCCGCGGGCGAACAAGGGAAGCGTCGCGCGGTACCTGTCCGCGCGGTACGGGATCCCGGAGGAGGAGATCGCGACGATCGGGGACATGCCGAACGACGTCCTCATGTTCGCGCACTCCGGTCTCTCGATCGCGATGGGCAACGCCCATCGAGAGGTACAGCGGGCTGCACGCCAGGTGACGACCTCGAACGACGAGGACGGGTTTGCACACGCCGTGGAGCGGTACATCCTGCGCTAGAGAGGAGCGACGAGTGGCAACGGAGACGCCAATGCAGCTGGGAATGGTCGGCCTCGGACGGATGGGCGCGGGACTCGTCCGGCGCTTGCTTCGAGACGGTCACCGCTGCGTCGGCTACGACGTCACGCCGGCCGCGGTCCAGGCGCTCGAGGTCGACGGTGCCGCCGGAGCGTCGTCGCTCGAGGATCTGGCGGCGAAGCTCGAGAAGCCCCGGACGGTGTGGGTGATGGTCCCGGCCGGCGAGATCACGAACGCGACGATCCGAGCCGTCGCGGAGGTGCTCGAGCCCGGCGACGTGATCGTCGACGGCGGCAATACGTACTACCACGACGACATCCGGCACGCGGAGGAGCTCGGCGCGAAGGGAATCCACCACGTCGACGTCGGCACGAGCGGCGGCGTGTTCGGGCTCGAGCGCGGCTTCTGCCTGATGATCGGCGGCGAACCCGAGGTCGTGAGCCGTCTCGAGCCGCTCTTCGCATCCATCGCCCCCGGCGTCGATGCAGCTCCGCGCACCTCCGGCCGCACCGGCGAGCCGAGCATGGCCGAGCGCGGCTACTACCACTGTGGCCCGAACGGCGCAGGGCACTTCGTGAAGATGGTGCACAACGGGATCGAGTACGGCCTCATGGCCGCATACGCCGAGGGGCTGAACATCATCGAGCACGCGGACGTCGGCCTGCGCGAACGCGAGCGCGACGCCGAGACCGCGCCTCTGGTCGAGCCCCGCTACTACCAGTACGAGATCGACACGGCCGAGGTCGCCGAGGTCTGGCGGCGCGGCAGCGTCGTCGCGTCGTGGCTGCTCGACCTGACCGCGAACGCGCTCCACGAGTCGCCCGATCTCGAGGAGTTCGCGGGGCGCGTCTCCGACTCGGGCGAAGGCCGCTGGACGTCGATCGCCGCAATCGACGAGGGCGTGCCCGCCCCGGTGCTGACCACTGCTCTCAACTCGAGATTCGCCTCGCAGGGCGCGGACGAGTTCGCGAGCAAGCTCCTCTCGGCAATGCGCAAGCAGTTCGGTGGCCACGAGGAGAAGCCGCAAGGGTCATGACGAGCGAGAAGCAGTCGGCTGCGCCCGTACGAGCCGACGGCCCCGGCCGTGCTCGCGGTGGACGTCGGGGGGTCGCACGTGAAGGTGCTCCTGAACGGCGAGAGCGAGCGGCGCCGCTTCGCC
Source organism: uncultured Actinomycetes bacterium (assembly GCA_963793035.1). GTDB lineage: Bacteria > Actinomycetota > Thermoleophilia > Gaiellales > Gaiellaceae > GMQP-bins7. Next base: position 132,935 of record CAWBYI010000005.1, on the reverse strand, counting down.
TCCGGGAAGAAGCTGACGCCCGAGGAGATGGTCTCGGGAGTGCTCGAGGCCACGCCGGACTGGGACTACCCGGTCGTGTCCGTCGGCGTGCCCGCACCCGTCCAGGACGGCCGTGTCGTGAAGGAGCCGGTCAATCTCGGGAAAGGCTGGGTCGGCTTCGACTACGAGTCGGCCTTCGGAAAGCCGACGAAGCTCATCAACGATGCTGCGATGCAGGCGCTCGGGAGCTACCAGGGCGGGCGCATGCTCTTCCTCGGGCTCGGCACCGGCCTCGGCTCGACGATGATCAGCGAGGGCGTGATCGAACCGATGGAGCTCGCCCACCTGCCGTTCCGCAAGGGAACCTACGAGGACTACGTCGGCGAACGCGGGCTCGAGCATCTCGGGCGCAAGCGCTGGGAGAAGGCCGTGCACGAGACGATCGAGCTCTTCTTGGCCGCGCTGGAACCGGAATACGTCGTGCTCGGGGGCGGGAACGTCAAGCGGCTCGAGAAGCTCCCCGAGAAGGTCCGCCTCGGGCGCAACGAGGACGCGTTCCTCGGCGGCTTCAGGCTCTGGGTCGACAGCTCGTCATGAGGCTGGTCGCTCGGCGGACGTAGCGGCGGCCGCCTCCGCGGCGCGGTCCTCAGGGCTCGGAAGCGCGACAGCCACGAGCCAGCCGACGGCCGCCGCGAGCACGGCGATCGGCGCGACGTCAGCCGAGGCCGGGCCGATCAGCAGCGTCGCGAGCAGCACCGCGGTAAAGGGCACACGGAGGACGGCAGCTACCCCAGCCGCGATCCCCGTCGCCACGGCCGGCGCCGTCTCGAGCCCGGGAAGCACGTCAGCGCCGAGCATCGCGATCGCGACGCCGACTGCGAGCGCGGGGAACACGGGCCCGCCGCGAAAGCCGGCGCCGAGCGACAGCGCGTAGGCGAGGCCTTTGGCGAGGACGAGGAGGGCCAGTACCCCGGCGGAGCCCTCCGCGACGATGGCGGGGAGCTCTGTCTGCCCGGAGAAGAGCACGAGCTCGACGGGGCGGTCGGCGAGTGCCCGGAACGCAACCGCGAGGCCGCCGATGAGAAGCCCGGCCGCAACGAGCATCGCTTCCGGCCTCGCGGCACCTCGAGCCTTGATCCCATGGGCGAGGTGCCTGGTCGCGACGACGGCGATCGCGATGACGACGGCCAGGACGAGGCACCAGGCGATGTCGGCGATCCTCACGGTGTCGTAGGCCGGCAGCGGCGGCAGCGTCAGCGACTCCTGATGCATACCGGGCCAGTCGCCGACGCCCGTAAAGACGAGCGCCCCGGTGCCAGCGGCGACGAAGCCGGGAAGGAGAGCGCGACCGATGTCCCGTGCGGGAATCTGGCCCGACGCGGCGGTGACCTCGAACAGGAGCAACGCCGCGATCAGCGGCCCGCCGAAGAGCGCCGCGATGGCGGCGAACGCGCCCGCCATGGTCAGCAGCTGCGCTTGCGTCTCGCCCGTGTGCACGAGTCGAACGGCGATCGTGCCGAGGCCGAGGCCGAGCGCGATGAGCGGCGCCTCGGGGCCGAGGACGATCCCGAGCCCGAGCGACGCGAGCGCCGCGAGGAGGATGCTCGGGAGCTCCACGGGGTGCACGGTTCCCATACCGAGGCCCTCGAGCGGCGAGTGGCCTCCGTGCCCCGGGAAGCCGGACGAAGAGCGCGACCAGGATCCCCGCGAGCCCGGTGACGGCGATGACATACCAGCCCGGCGGCGCGCTCCAGTCGAGTTCCTCCGGTATCCACTCCCACACGACGTGCGTCACGTCATGGATGAGCGTCTGGAAGAGCACGGCCGCGAACGCAACCGGGAAGCCGAGTAGCGCCGCGTAGACGAGTGTCTTCACGTAGCCGATGGCCTGACGATCCATTGCGCGCGGACCCTAACCCGGGTCGCGGCGGGTATCAGCGCACGAGACGCAGGGCGGCGTCCTCGATCTCCTCCTCCGACACGAGCACGAGGCGCGCGGCGTCGCCGAGCGGCACGAAGGAGTCTTTGCTCGCCACGCGGGCCATGCGCCCGTCGAACCCCGCATCGACGAGCGCCGCGAGTACGCCCTCCGACACGCCACCCGTGCGCCGCGTCTCGTCCACGACGAGCACGCGGCCGGTCGCCCGCGCTTCGCGAAGGATGTCCTCGACGGGGAGCGGAGCGAGCCAGCGGAGATCGAGCACGCGTGCGTTGACGCCGCGCTCTGCCAGCCGGTGCGCGACCCGCACGGAGAGGTAGAGGCCGTTCGCCCAGGTGACGATTGTGAGGTCGTCGCCGTCCCCGTACGTCCGCGCGGAGCCGACCGCCACGTGCTCCCCTGAGAGGTGCTTGACCCAGCCCTCGTCGCCCTCGTCGAGCAGGTCGCGCGTGTGGTAGAGGGCGATCGGCTCGAGGAAGACGCAGACGCTCCCGTCGACGAGCGCGGAGGCTGCGCAGGTCGCGAGCATCGCCGCGGCGTCGTTCGGTCGCGCCGGAGACGCGATCACGAGACCCGGGATGTCCCGGAGCACCCCGACGGCGTCGTCGTTGTGGAAGTGGCCGCCGAAGCCCCGCTGGTACCCGTAGCCCGCGACCCGCACGACCATCCCGTTCCGGTACCGGCCCTGCGAGAAGAACTGGAGCGTCGCCGCCTCGCCGCGGAGCTGATCCTCCGCGTTGTGGAGATACGCGAGGTACTGGATCTCCGGCATCGGGAGGAAGCCGCTCACCGACGCTCCGAGCGCAAGACCGAGGATCGATGTCTCGTCGAGCAGGGTGTCGAAGACGCGTGCGGCGCCGAAGCGGGCGTGCAGTCCGCGCGTGACGCCGTAGACGCCGCCCTTCACCGCGATGTCCTCGCCGAAGAGCAGGGCCTCGGAGTGACGCTCGAGCACCGCTGCGAGCCCCGCGTTGATCGCCTGCGCGAGCGTCACCGGCTCGTCGCTCGCTAGGGGTATGCCGCCGGCGGTCGCTGCGACCGTCGCGGGCGAGCGCGGCGCGATCGGCTCCATCACCTCCTCCGCCGTGCTCATCTGCGGGAGCGCCACCGCCTCGAGCGCCTGCTCGCGCACGCGGTCTCTCGCCGCCTCGTACTCCGCGGCAAGCTCCTCGCCGGTCCGCCGTCCCGAGGCGACGAGCCACCGCGCAGTCCCGAGGAGCGGGTCCCGCTCGTAGTCCTCGCGGATCGCGCGCGGAGTCCGGTACGCGATCTCCGCGTCCGCTCCGGCATGGCTCAGATAGCGGACGGTGCCGAGGTGGAGCACTGCGGGCTTTCGCTCCTCGCGGATCCAGCCCGCGAGCTCACGCGCGAGCTCGAGCACCGACCCGGGGTCGCTGCCGTCGGCCTGCTCGTACCGGATCGTGGGACGTGACCGCAACGCGGATTCCACCCACCCTGCCGGAGAGGGCACGCTGATCCCGAGGCCGTTGTCCTCGCACACGAAGAGCAGCGGGACGGGGAGGCGCTGGAACGCACATTGCGCCGCGGTGTTCAGCGCCGCCTGCGCGGTCGCGTGATTCACGGAGGCGTCGCCGAAGGAGCAGAGCACGATCGCGTCGCTCGCCCACGGACCCGCGACATCGAGCCGGGCGGCGCGGTCGATCGCAAGCGCCATGCCGACGGCACGCGGCAGGTGCGAGGCGATCGTCGAGGTCATCGGGAGGACGGCGAGCTCGTGCCGACCGAACACCTTGTGCCGGCCGCCGGCGATCGGCTCCGCGCTGGCCGCGACGATGCCGCGCAGGACGTCCTCCACCCCGTCGATGCCCGCCCGGGCCGCGCGGGCGAGGTAGAAGGCGCCAGAGCGGTAGTGCAAGAGCGCGGGATCATCGGGTCGCAGCGCGAGCGCGACGGCCGCGTTCGACTCGTGTCCGGCCGAGCCGATCGTGTAGAAGCTCCGGCCGTGCTGCTGGAGCCAGCGCGCCGCGTAGTCCGCCTGCCGGCTGTCGACCTGCGCGCGCCAGATCTCGTCCGCCTCGGGCGGCGCCGGGACCGCGGCGGACGGGGCTCGAAGCGCCCTCAGAGCCCCGAGGAGGTGCTCCTCGAGCGGATCGAGCTCGTCGACCACGGAGACGTCGGGTCTACGCGGTCACGGGCTGCTCGAGCTCGGCCGTCCACTCGCCGCCCGCGGCGAGCGAGTTCATGCGTGCGCGATGGGCGAACACGGCCTGCGCCGCCTCCTTGTTCGCCGCGTCGCCGCCCCACGCCTGGAGTGCGGACTGCTGGAGCGCGCGGCCGTAGGAGTACGAGAGCGGCCACGGGCCGCCGACCTGGTTGATCGCGTTGAGGTTCTCCGTCGCCTGCACCTCGGACTGCCCGCCGGACAGGAAGACGATCCCGGGGATCGCCGCCGGCACGACGCCGAGGAAGCAGTCGATCGTTGCCCGCGCGACCTCCTCCGCCGCCGCCTGCGTCGGCGACCCCTTGCCGGAGATGACCATGTTCGGCTTCAGCAGCGTGCCCTTGAGGTCGATGCCCTCGTCGTAGAGCTCGGAGAACGTCTCGTGCAGCGTGCGGGTCGTGACCTCCCAGCACACCTCGAGCGAGTTGTCGGCATCCATGAGCACCTCGGGCTCGACGATCGGCACGATTCCCGCCTCCTGGCAGAGCGCCGCGTAGCGCGCGAGCGCGTGGGCGTTCGCCGCGATGCACCCGTCCGTGGGGATGCCGTCGCCGATCGTGATCACCGCGCGCCACTTCGCGAACCGCGCGCCGAGACCCGCGTACTCCTCGAGGCGCGCGCGCAGCCCGTCGAGGCCCTCCGTCACCTTCTCGCCCGGGAAGCCCGCCATGTCCTGGGCGCCCGTGTCCACCTTGATTCCGGGGATCGCGCCCTTCGACGCGAGCAGCTCCGGGAACGGCGTTCCGTCCTCCGTGCTCTGGCGAATCGTCTCGTCGTAGAGGATCACGCCGCCGATGAACTCCTCCATCCCCGGCGCCGTGAAGAGCAGCTCGCGGTAGAACCGCCGGGTCTCCTCGGTGGACTCGACGCCGATCGAGTCGAATCGCTTCTTGATCGTCCCGGTGCTCTCGTCGGCCGCGAGGATGCCCTTGTTGTCGGCGACGATCGCGCGGGCGGTGTCGTGCAACTTGTGCGCGGTCATCAGCGCGCTCCTTTCGTGAGGCTCTGGATCTTCGACAGTGGATGGGAGGCCTGAATTCTGCGGAACGTCCCCGAGCGGGAGCGCATGACGATGGAGTCCGTCTCGACTCGGTCCTGAACACGGCGCACGCCGCGGAGCAGCGCGCCGCTCGTCACGCCGGTCGCGGCGACGAAGAGGTCGTCGCCCCGGACGAGGTCGTCCGCCGTCAGCACGCGGTCGATCTCGTAGCCGGCGTCCGTGAGCGCCTGCCGCTCCTCGTCGTTGCGCGGCCAGAGCTTGCCCTGCATCGCGCCTCCGAGGCTCTTGATCGCGGCGGCGGAGATGACGCCCTCGGGTGTCCCGCCGATGCCCATGAGCAGGTCCACCCCGGTCCCCTGCTGCGCCGCTGCGATCGCCGGGGCCACGTCTCCGTCGCGGATGAGGTTGACCCGCGCGCCGGCGTCGCGCAACTCGGCGATGAGGTCCTCGTGGCGGTCGCGCTCGAGGACGACGACGGTGAGATCGTTCACGTCGACACCCTTCGCCTCCGCGACGCGCCCGAGGTTCTCGGTCGGCGTCGCGTCGATGTCGATCGCGTCCGCGCCCTCGGGCCCGACGGCGATCTTGTCCATGTACAGCGCGGCCCCCGGGAAGAACATCGTCCCCCGCTCGGCGACTGCGATCACCGCGATGGCGTTCGGCATCCCGAGTGCCGTCAGGCGCGTGCCCTCGAGCGGGTCGACCGCGACGTCGACCTCAGGCCCGGTGCCGTCGCCGACCTCCTCGCCGTTGAAGAGCATCGGCGCCTCGTCCTTCTCCCCCTCGCCGATCACGACGACGCCCCGCATGGAGACGGTGTTGATCATCAACCGCATGGCGTCGACCGCGGCCTGGTCGGCGGCGTTCTTGTCGCCGCGCCCGATCCAGCGGGACGCGAACGTGGCGGCGGACTCGGTCACGCGCACGAGCTCGAGCGCGAGGTTCCGGTCCGGCGCTCCAGGGTCGACCGCTGCCACGCTCAGATGCTAACGCGGCGTCTCGCAGAACATCCCTCGTGTCAATTTGACACTTGGGAGACACAGCCCGCGCTCGGCTCAGGTGTCGCCGGACAGGAGATCGTCGATCGCGTGGACCGGAGAGCGCGTGTAGAGCGCGAGATCGAGCAGCGCATCTCGCTGCGAGACGCGAGGCGCTGACCGTCGATTACGACGGATGAGAAGCCGAACCGTCTCGTAGTTCGGCCGCGGCAGGTCGAGCGAGTCCGCGACTACGCCCAGCCGCCGGTGCGTCTCGGCGATGGGCACATGCGGATCGTCGAGCCGCTCGAGCGTGTGGACGAGACGCCGATCTATTCGCGGAGACGACTTGATGCGCCGATTGCAGCACGGACAGGCATTCGCGCCTGTGCCGAATTCGAAACGTGTTGGTCACGAAGAGCCTTTGTGTCAATTTGACACTAGGGCTCTTTCGACCTCGGCTACATCGAGTCGGGCGCCTCGACCCCGACGAGGTCGAGCGAGCGGGCGACCACGAGCTGCGTCGCCCTCGACAGGGCGAGCCGGAACGCCTCGTTCTCCGACCCGAGCACGCGGTGCTGGTGGTAGAAGCGATGGAAGTCGTCCGCAACCCGAATCGCGTACGTCGGGAGCGCATGCGGCCCCCTGCGCTCCGTCGCCTCGGCGACGAGCGCGGGGAACTCGAGCAGCCGCTTCACGAGCTCCCGCTCCTCGTTCTCGAGCGGCGCGGCGAGCTCGACCTTGTGGCTCTGACCCGCAAGGTCCCGTCCCTCCTCCGCCGCGTTGCGCAGGATCCCCGCGATCCTCGCGTGCGCGTACTGGACGTAGTAGACGGGGTTCTTCTGCGTCCGCTCCGCCGCGAGGTCCATGTCGATGTCGATCGTCTGGTCGTGGCCGCGGGAGACGAGGTACCAGCGCGCGGCGTCGACGCCGATCGCGTCCATCAGCTCGTCGAGGAAGACGACGTCGCCGCGGCGCTTCGACATCTTCTTCATCTGCCCCCGCTCGACGAGGTGGACGAGCTGGTACACGAGCACCTCGAGCGCATCGCCTGAGTGCCCGAGCATCTCGGCGAGCGCCTGGAGGCGCGCGACGTAGCCGTGGTGATCGGCGCCGAGCACGTAGACGAGGTGGTCGAAGCCACGTGCCAGCTTGTTCCGCATGTACGCGGCGTCGGCCGCGAAGTACGTCGGCGTGCCGTCGGACCGGACGAGCACCCGGTCCTTGTCGTCGCCGTGGGCGCTCGTCCGCGCCCACACGGCCGCGTCCTTCTCGTATGTGTCGAGAAGGGCGATCGCCTCGGGGATGTCCGCCTCGACCTCGCTCTCGAGCGCCCAGGTGTCGAAGTGGATGCGGAACCGCTCGAGCGTCTGCTCGATGCGCTCGAGCATCACCGGGACCGGGTCACCGGCGAGAGCGGCAAGCTCGGTCATGTACGCGCCCGAGTACCCGTCCTCGGGAGGCTCCTCACCGCGCCGAAGCGCTTCCACGGAGTCCCGGAAGCGGTCCATCTGCGCGCCGCCGTCGTTGTAGTAGTACTCGCGCTCGACGTCGTGTCCGGCGAAGGCCAGCAGCCGCGCCACCGAGTCCCCGTACGCGCCGTTCCGCGCGCTCGCGACCGTGATCGGCCCGGTCGGGTTCGCCGAGACCATCTCCACCTGGATCCGCTGCCGCGTCGCCGCCGACCCCGCGCCGAACGTGTCCCCGGCCGCGAGGATCTGGCCGAGCGCCTCCGCGAGCCATGCGTCCGAGACGTGGAGGTTGACGAAGCCGGGCGGCGCCGTCTCCGCCCGCTCGACGAGGCCACGCTCCAGCGCCGAGACGACGATCTGGCCGGCGATGTCGAGCGGCGGCTGCCGGCGCGCGCCTGCGAGGCGCAGCGCGACGTTCGTCGCATAGTCGCCGTGCGCCGGATCGCCCGGACGCTCGAGCGCGACCGGAATCTCCGCGATCTCGGCGAGCGCCTCCTCGAGGCGCGAGAGGGCATCGACCTGCACGCTGGCCACGCCACCATCCTAGGGCGGCGGGCCGGGCGACCTGCGCTAGTCGGGCGGCTCCTCCGCCTCGTCGGCGTCCTTGCCGGACGAGCCGCCGCCGCTCGAGTCGCCGTCTCCGGACCCGCGTCCGTCGGAGTCGCCGCCACCCGAGCCGCCATCGCCCGAAGTGCTGCCCGATCCGCTCGAGCCCGATCCGCTCGAGCTCGAGTCCTCGACCGTCGTCTCCCCGCCCGAGCTCGGCCCGGACGATGACGACTCCGACCCCGAGGACGACCCGGATGACGAGCCGGATCCGCTGCTCCCGCTGCCCGACGAGTCGTCGTCCGTCGAGCCACCCGAGCTGCCCGAGCCGCCGCTCCCCGACGAGCTCGATCCGTTCGACGAGCCCGAGCCACTGTTGTCGCCGCCCGAGTCTTCCCCGCCTCCGCCGGAGCCGCTCCGGTCGTCGTCGTGCGTGGCGTCGTCGCCCGACCCGGGGCCGGAGTTGTCTTCGCCCGAGTCATCTCCTCCGCCGGGACCGCTCGAGCCGCCGCCGTGCTCGTCGGAACGATCCTCGGCATCGTCGTCGGACCCCGTGCGTGTGGGAGAGCCCGAGGTCACCGAGGCGCTCTGCGGGCGCGTGTCGACCACGACAATCGCGTCGCGCTGGGCGCGGTCTCTGCCCGCGCGCTCCGACTCGACGGAGCCGACCGCGCCGACGGTGGTGACAGCGACCGTGGCAGTGGCGACCTTGACTCCGACCGGGCCGGCCGTGAGCTTCGCGAGCAGTCCGCCGCCGATGGCCGCAGCGCCCACCCCGCCGGAGCCGGCGAGCGCGAACCCGGGAATCGCCTGCGCGAGCCCTTCCTCGATCGAGACCGGGACGACGAGGATGGATGCGACCATCGGCTTCAGGCGGTGACGCAGTGCCCGGCGCGCCCGGAAGAGAAGCGCTTCGGTGGCCGGCCGGGAGAGGCCGAGAGCGGCCGCGACCTCCCAGTGGCGCAGGCCGTAGAGATCGCGCAGGACGACCGCTTCCCGCTGCCGCTCGGGAAGGTCGGCGAGCGCGGCCCGGATCGCCTCGCGCTGCGCGCTCTGCTCCACCTCGTCGCCCGAAGTGGGAATCGCGGCCAGGTCCTCGTCGGAGATCGACAGCGGCGAGCGCATCGTCGCCGCGATCCGGGTGCGGCACTCGTTCCGCGCGATCGTCGCGAGCCACCCCGCGTCGTTGCGCACTTGCGCGCCGCCGAGCAGCGCCCGATGGACGAGCAGGAACGTCTGCTGCGCCGCGTCCTCGGCCTCATGGCCGTCGCGAAGCAACGCCCGGCAGATGCCGTAAACCATCCGGCCGTGCTTCTCGTAGAGGCGTGCGACCCGCGCGGCTGCCGCCGCGCGGGTCGCGGGTCCGTCGTGGCCGACGTGCGGCGCCGCGGTCACGGTGTCGAGCTAGTGGTCCCCGCCACCGTGGCCGCTGTTCCCGCCACCCGAGCCGCTCGAGTCGTCGTCATCGTCGCCCGTATCGTCGTCGGTGTCGTCGGTGGTGTCGTCGGAGTCGTCCGTGTCACCGGTGTCGGTCGTGTCGTCGTCGTCGTTCGGCGGATTCGCCACCTCGTCGTCCTCGTGCCTGAGATCGCGCAGCATCCACACGCCGAGCCGGAGAACGCACCTCATCTCCACGAAGTCGCCGACCGTGAAGCCGGTGAGCGTCTGGCCCGTCGCCAGGGCACACGACGCGCTGACGGAGCCGGAGGACACCGTCGGCGGCGTCAGCGACGTCAGCGTCCCCTTGATCTCGAGCCTGCCGGCATCGTTCGAGCGCGATCCGCCGCTCGAGACGCTCGAGGAGCCCTTGCGGGCGGACCCTGCGAGGACGACCCCGCGCGCGAGCACTCGCGAGCCGTTGCCGCGCTCACGGAGCGTCGTTCCTCGCAGCGCGACGCGCTGCCCGACATGGATTCGGGCCTGCGATCCGGGCACGCGGAGGATGTGCGCCACCCGACTCGTGTCAACACGGACGAGCTTGTTGGCGGGCAGCGTCTGCGCGACCGTGCCGCGCAGCTGCACGCGTGATGCGTCAGCCCCAGCTCCCGTCGCAGCCGCGGGAGCGAGGAGCAGGAGTGCCGCGAAGGCGGCAATCGCGAAACGTGTCATTGCACGTCCTTTCGGAGCTTCCACCCGTCCAGATTGCGCGGGGGGCCGAAAACGTGCGCTGCGATGTGTAAAGAGCTAGAGCTGCTCGGCGTGCGCCGGCGAAGCCGAGGAGATGGAGGCCGAGATGCCCTCGCGCTGGAGCGAGAGCTGGACTTCCTCGCGCGCCTTGTAGATGCGCCACTTCACGGTCGCGAGCGTGATCTCGAGCGTCTCGGCGATCTCGCTGTACGAGAGGCCGACGACGTCGCGCAGCAGCAGCGCCATCTTCAGATCCGGGTTCAGCACTTCGACCGCACGCCAGACGGCGTCGATCGCCTCCGTGCGCTCCATCGGCGCGTCGACGACCTCGAGCGGCGGGACGTCGTCCAGCGCGACCACCGCGCGTGGGCGGCGCTCCATCGCGCGGAGCTCGTCGAGGACGCGGTTCTTCGTGACCTGGAACAGCCACGTCGTGAAGCGCGACCGGAGGGAGAAGGACGGGAGGCCCTGGTAGACGCGCAGGAACACCTCCTGCGTCAGGTCCTCTGACAGGGACCGGTCGCCCGTGAGCCTCAGGACGTAGTTGTAGACCGGCTGCTCGTACGTCCTGACGATGATGGAAAACGCCCGCTCGTCGCCCCTTTGCGCCTTGCGCAGGACACCGAGATCTGGCTGGGGGAGCGGCACGGCTGCGGGAGTATAAAGCGGTGGTTTTGTGGAGTTTGTTCCGAAGCGTTACGCGCGCGTTGCGATCGTTGAACCCGTCAATTCAGACGGCACCGGCAACTCGAGCAGCGCGAGCATCGTCGGCGCGAGGTCCGACAGCCCGCCCTCCTCACGCAGCGTCAGATCCGTGCTGGTGACGATCAGCGGCACCGGGCTCGTCGTGTGAGCCGTGTGGGGGCTGACCCCGTCGGGCTCGAGCATGATCTCGGCGTTCCCGTGGTCCGCGGTCACGAAACACACGCCGCCGGCCGCGTGTACGGCGTCGACGACCATCCTGAGGCAGCTGTCCACGGCCTCGACGGCCGCGATGACGGCGGGAATCGACCCCGTGTGCCCGACCATGTCGGGGTTCGCGAAGTTCACGACCGCGAAGCGATAGCCGTCGCCGATCACCGCCGCGAGGCGCTCGGCGACCTCCGAGGCGGACATCTCCGGCTTCTTGTCGTAGCTCGGGACGTCGCGCGGCGACGGGACGAGGATGCGCGCCTCCCCCTCCCACTCCGTCTCGACCCCTCCGTTGAAGAAGTACGTGACGTGTGCGTACTTCTCCGTCTCGGCGACGTGGAGCTGGCGCGCACCGCTCTTCGAGAGCACCTCGGCGAGCGTGTTCACGACGACCTGCTCCGCGAAGGCGACGGAGCATGTGAAGTCGTCCCTGTAGCGCGTCATCGTCGTCAGGTCGTAGCCCCCTTCGAGCAGGCGCTGCGAGAGCTGCCTCGCCCGGTCGGGCCGGAAATTGAAGAAGATCGCCGCGTCGTCCTGGCTCAGCCTGGGGCGGCCGTCGAGGACGATCGGCTCGACGAACTCGTCGGTGATGTCCCGGTCGTAGCTCTCCCTGACGGCCTGGATCGGATCGGACGCGGTCTGGCCGTCGCCGCGACTGATGGCGGCGAACGCACGGTCGGTGCGCTCCCAGCGCTGATCGCGGTCCATCGCGTAGTAGCGGCCGCAGACCGTGGCGATCTTTTCGACCGGAAGCTCGGCGAGATCGTGGACTGCCGAGTGCGGCGACACGTCGCGCCCGTCTGTGAACGCGTGGATCCACGTGCGTTCGGCCATTTCCTCGCGCCCGGCGAGCTCGAGCAGCGCGCGCAGGTGATCGATGTGCGAGTGGACGCCGCCGTAGGAGACGAGCCCGAGGAGGTGGACGTCGGCGCCCCGCTCGGCGGCTCGCCGGAACGCCCCGACGAGCGCCTCGTTCACGAGGAACGAGCCGTCCTCGATGGCCGCGCTCACGCGCACGAGGTCCTGCAGGAGGATCCGGCCGGACCCGAGTGTGAGGTGACCGACCTCCGAGTTCCCCATCTGGCCCTCGGGCAGGCCGACGGCGCCGCCGGACGCCCTGAGCTGCGCGTGCGGATAGCGCTCCCAGAGCTCGTCGAAGACGGGCGTGTTCGCGAGCTCGACCGCGTTCCCCGGCCCGGGCGGCGCGATACCCCAGCCGTCGAGGATGACGAGGGCGCAGAGCGGGACGCTCACGCGCGCGTCGCCGCCGCCTGACCCGCCTGGCAGATCGCCTCGAAGTCGAGAGCGCCGAGCGAGGCGCCGCCGACGAGCGCGCCGTCGACGTCCGGCTGCTCGAGCAGGGACGCCGCGTTCTCCGGCTTCACCGAGCCACCGTAGAGCACGGGCGCATCGTGGAGCGACTTCACGAACGCATGCGCCTCCTGCGCGAGGTCGGGCGTCGCCGTGAGACCCGTGCCGATCGCCCAGACCGGCTCGTACGCGATGACCAGCCGCACGTGGACCGGCAGCACGGAGACCTGCCGCTCGAGGACATGCTGCGTCTCGCCCGCCTCCCGTTGCTCCGCGGTCTCGCCCACGCAGGCGATGACCTCGAGACCGGCCTCGAGCGCGGCTTCGGCCCGCAGACGCACCGTCTCGTCGGTCTCGCAGAAGTCCTGTCGCCGTTCGGAGTGGCCGACGAGCGTGCCCTGCACGCCGAGCTCCAGGAGCATCGGCGCGGAGACCTCCCCCGTGAACGCCCCCTCGAGCTCCCAGTGCACGTTCTGGGCGAACACGCGGATCTCGGTCTGGCCGAGGCCTGCGATCGTCGCCTCGAGCGATGCGAACGGCGGGCAGACGACGACGTCGACACCGTCAAACCGCTCCGGGAGGTGGCGGATCGTCGTCGCGAACTGACGCGCCTCGTGGGCACCCTTGAACATCTTCCAGTTGCCCGCGATGAGCACGACGCCGATCCTAAGCGACGGTCGGTGTTAGCCTCCGACGCCGTGGCCACGGATGCGATGGAGACCTGGGAGCAGCGCTTCCGCGCGCCGGTGACCTTCCTGCCCGAGTGGTCGCCAGCCGCTCCCGACCGGCTCGTGTACGCGTCCAACGAATCGGGCGTCTGGCAGGTGCACGCATGGGACCTCGCGACCGGGGAGCGGCGCCAGGTGACGGATCATCCGGTCGGCGTCCTCGCCGGAGCCCCGACCCTCGACGGCGAGGGCGTGCTGTGGTTCGAGGACGAGACCGGGGACGAGTCCGGCCGCTGGCTCGTCCAGCCGTTCCACGGCGGCGACACGCGGCCCTTCCTCGAGGGCGTTCCCCATGGTTGGGACGGCGGCCTGGCCCAGGGCCCGGGGATCGTCGCGGTCGGGATCAGCGACCGCGACGGGTTCGCGGTCTACGTATCGCTCGACGGACGCCCAGCGCGCGAGATCCATCGCTCGCAGGAGTCGGTGTACCTCGCCGCCACCGAGGACGGCGGCCTGGGCGGCGCGCTCTCGGCGGACGGCTCGCTCCTCTGCCTCGAGCACTCCGAGCACGGCGACCTGATCCACCCGGCGCTGCGCGTCGTCGATCCGCGCTCGGGCGCGACGGTCGGCGAACTGCGCGACGAGGGCATGTCGGTGCACGGGAAGTGCTGGTCGCCCATCGCGGGGGACCAGCGGCTCGCGTTCGAGCACGAGCTCGAGGGTGACGAGCGACCCGGGATCTGGGACCCGTCCACGGGCGAGCGCACCAATCTGACGCCTGGCCTCGAGGGCGCCGTGCACGTCGTCGACTGGTGGCCGGACGCATCCGCGCTCCTCCTCCATAACATCGTCGAAGGAAGGTCCCGCCTCTATCGCTACGACCTCGCGAGCGGCACGCTCGAGCCGGTCGAGATCGAGCCGGGCTTCGTGTGGAGCGCACGCGTCCGTCCGGACGGACGCGTCTGGTTCGCGCACGAGCAGGGCCACCGCCAGCGGCTGGTCTTCGACGACACCGGCGCAGAGCTCATCGCTCCCGAGGAGGGCACCGCCCCGGCCGGCCGGCCGTACCAATCCTGGCACTTCGAGAACCCGCACGGCCAGCGGGTGCACGGCTTCTACGTGACCCCGGACGACTCCGGCGGCCCGTTCCCAGTGCTGATGTTCGTCCACGGCGGCCCGACGTGGTTCGACTTCGACCGCTGGCAGCCCGAGGTGCAGGCGTACGTCGACGCCGGATTCGCGGTTGGGATGGTCAACTACCGCGGCTCGATCGGGTACGGCCGCAAGTGGCGGGACACGCTGATCGGAGACATCGGCGGCCCCGAGCTCGAGGACGTGAACGCCGGGCTCCGGAACCTCGTCGACCGCGGGATCGCGGACCCCGAGCGCGCCGTCGTCGGTGGCCACTCCTGGGGTGGATACGTCACGCTCCTCGAGGTCGGGAAGCACCCCGAGCTCTGGGTTGCGGGTGTTGCAGGCGTTCCGGTCGGCGACTACGAGGACGGCTACGAGGAGCTGTCGCCGCTCCTCCAGGCGTACGACCGCGCGCTGCTCGGCGGCAAGACTCCCGCCGAGGTGCCCGAGCTCATGCGCGACCGCAACCCGATCAACTTCGCGGCCCAGGTCACGGCACCCGTGCTCTTCATCATCGGCCGGAACGACAGCCGGTGCCCGTACCGGCAGGCGATGCGCTACGTCGAGCGGCTCGCCGAGCGCGACCACCCGCATCAGGTGTACGTCTTCGAGACCGGTCACGGCTCGTTCGACGTGGACGAGCGCGTCCGGCAGATGTCGACCGTGCTCGAGTTCCTCGCCCGGAACGTCCCGGGCGTGCGCGCGACGGCCTCCGTCTGACCGCCGCTAGGCGGGCGGGATCGCAGCCACTCCCGGGAGCTCCTTCCCCTCGAGCAGCTCGAGCGACGCGCCGCCTCCCGTCGACACCCAGGAGACGCTGTCCGCGAGGCCGAGCTCCTCGACCGCACGCGCGGAGTCGCCTCCGCCCACGACCGTGTAGCCGTCGATCTCCGCGACCGCCTGGGCCACCACCTTCGTGCCTTCGGCGAACCTCGACCACTCGAACACGCCCATGGGGCCGTTCCAGAAGACCGTGCGCGCGCCGCGGATCTCGGCGGCGAAGCGCTCCCGCGTCTCGGGCCCGATGTCGAGCCCGAGCCAGCCGTCCGGCACCTCGTCGAAGGGAACGACCCGCACCTCGGCGTCCTCCGCAAAATCCGAGGCGGCGATGACGTCCGTCGGGAGCAACGCCTCGAACGGCAGCGCGCTCCCTTCCCGCAGCTCCTCCGCCATCTTCCCGCCGATGAGGACCGCATCGGCGCGCGCGCCGAGGTTCCGGAGCACGCCGAGCTTGTCCTCGACCTTGGCGCCCCCGGCGACGAGCACGAACGGCCGCTCTACGCCATCGAGCAGGCGCCCGAGCATCTCCAGCTCCTTCTCCAGGAGCAGCCCCGCGTAGGCGGGCAGAAGCTCGGCGACGCCGACGGTCGAGGCGTGCGCCCGGTGCGCCGACCCGAACGCGTCGTTCACGAACAGGTCGTGATCGTCGGCGAGCCTGCGCGCCGTCTCGGGATCGTTCTTCGTCTCTCCCGGATCGAACCTGGTGTTCTCGAGCACGTCGATGCGCTCGTCGGAAAGCAGCTTCCGGAGCCTCGCCGCAACCGGCTCCATGTGAAACGCGGGGTCCGGCCCCTTTGGCCGCCCGAGGTGCGAACAGACCGCGATCTTGGCGGCATCTCGCTCGACGAGGAGCTCGAGCGTCGGGAGTGCGGCCCGGATCCGGGTGTCGTCGGCGACGGCCCCGTTCTCGAGCGGGACGTTCAGGTCGGCGCGGACGAGGACGCTCTTCCCCGTGACCTCCGCGTCCCGGACGGAGCGCGGCGTCCTCACGCTTCGCCCGCCGGCAGCTCCTCGTGATCCTCGAGGAGCCGGACCTGGCTGAGCTTCACGGCAGGAGCTTGCCGATGAGATCCACGAGCCGGCACGAGTAGCCCCACTCGTTGTCGTACCAGCCGAAGACCTTCACCTGCGTGCCGCGCACCATCGTGATCAGGCTGTCGTAGACGCACGAGTACGGCGAGCCGTTGATGTCGGTGGAGACGATCGGGTCCTCGGTGTACTGCAGGATCCCGTCGAGCGGGCCGCCGGCTGCCGCCCGGTAGGCGTCCTTCACCTCGTCGACGCTCGTCTCGCGTCCGAGCTGGACGACGAGATCGGTGAGGGAGCCGGTCGCAACGGGGGCGCGCACCGAGATGCCGTCCACCTTCCCCTGGAGGTCGGGCATGACGAGCCCGATCGCCTTCGCGGCTCCGGTGGATGTCGGGATGAGGTTGATCGCCGCAGCTCGCGCGCGGCGGAGGTCCTTGTGCGGGAAGTCGAGGATGACCTGGTCGTTCGTGTACGCGTGGATGGTCGTCATGAAGCCGGCCTCGATCCCGCCGAGCTCGTGGAGCACCTTCGCGAGCGGAGCGACGCAGTTCGTCGTGCAGGAGGCGTTCGAGACGATGTGGTGCGACTCGGGGTCGTACGCGTCGTCGTTCACGCCGAGGACGACCGTGACGTCCGGGTCGGTGGCGGGGGCGGAGATCACGACCTTCTTCGCGCCCGCGGCGAGGTGCTTCGCGGCGCCGTCGCGGTCGGTGAAGAACCCGGTCGACTCGAGGACGACCTCGACTCCGAGGTCTCCCCAGGGAAGCGCCGCGGGGTCGCGCTCGGAGAGCATCTTGATCTCCTCGCCGGCAGCGCGCAGGACGCCGTCCCCGAGCTCCACCGCGCCCTCGTACGGCCCGAGGTTCGAGTCGTACTTCAACAGGTGCGCCATGGTGTTCGCGTCGCCGAGGTCGTTCAGCGCGACGACCTCGATGTCGGACCCCAGCGCGGCTTGCGCGCGGAAGAAGTTCCTCCCGATGCGGCCGAACCCGTTGATGCCGACCCGAATGCCCATTCGTGCTCCCCTTCCGTCCTCCGTCAGTTGTCGGCCGAGCCTAGCGTGATCCGAGATCCTCGACGCGACGGAGCCGCCGGTGGAGCGCAGCCTTGCTCGCGGGCGGGTCGGCGCGCGCGGCGAGCTCGCGCAACGAGTGGGTCGGGTGGCGGAGGCGAAGCTCTGCGGCCTCCCGGAGTGGCTGCGGCAGACGCTCGAGGCGGCCGTCGGCGCGCAGGCGCTCGGCCGCCGCTAGTTGTGCCTCCGCGGCAGCGCTCGTTCGGACGAGGTTCGCGTGATCCGCGTTCGCGAGGCGGTTCGCCTGGGCCCGAGTGGCCGCGATGACCGACCGCTCCTCGAGAGCGAGCACCGTCTCGGCCGCGCCCATGAGGGAGAGCAGCGTCTCGATCGTGTCCCAGCTCTTCGCGTACGCGACCGCGTGTCCACGGCGCTCGACCGCGGTCAGCCGCACGCCTTCCGCGTCGGCGACCTCGCCGAGAAAGGCCGCGCCTTCGAGTGACGCCGTGCGCAGCTCGAGGTGCGAGGAGCCACGGCTCGAGAGCGAGCCGCCGCCGAGGAACGCGCCGCGGAGATAGGCGCGCCGGCAGCAGGCGCGAGCGACGACACGGCGCGGCGGCCGCTCGAGCGGGGCGTGCCTGCCGTCGAGGACGCCTGCGGCGACGAGAACCACGAGCGAGTCCTCGCCGCCCTCGACGTGCACCTGGTAGCGGGTCGCGCGGTCGAACGCACTGCGGCGATACGTCCGCAGCTCCGATCGAATGCCCGCCGCCCGCAGGAGCGCGAACGCGCGCCTCGCGACCGCCCCGCTCGCGACGTCGAGGTGCAGCGCCCAGTCGCCGCCGCCGCGCAGGTGCAGGCTCCCGGCCGAGTGGAAGAGCGCGGAGATCTCCGCGAGGCGGTCGCAGTCCCGCTCCGGTGAGATCTGCGCAAGCTCTTCGCGGATGTCCTCGGACGCCCTCACAGGGAGACGCCCTCGAGCGCGAGCAGGCGGCGCTTGACGCCGACGCCGGCCGAGCCGTACCCGCCGATCCCGTCCGACGCGACGACGCGATGGCAGGGAACGAAGAGCATGAAACGGTTCGTCGCGCAGACCGTGCCTGCCGCCCGCCCGGCGCGCGGATGTCCCGCGAGCGCGGCGAGCTCGCCGTACGAGACGACCTCGCCCCGCGGGACCGCGCGGAGCGCGACCACGACGTCGCGCTGGAAGGGGGTGTTCGAGGAGAGGTCGAGCGGCACGTCCGCGAGCGAGACGTCGTCTCCGGCGAGGAAAGCGCGAACGCGGGCTGCGAGGACGCCCGGGTCGAGCGGCGCGGGCTCGGCGTCTTGGCGCTCTGTCGTGACGAAGCCGTCGACCACCTGCGCGCGTTCGGTCGCTACGGTGCCAGAAGGGGGTTTCGCTTCCCCCAGGGGGTGGGCTGCGTGGGCTGGAACGGCTCGCGCGATCGCCGTCTCGACCGCCGCCTCGCCGACTCCCTTGGCGACCTGAGCCGGCCCGAACTCGAAGTCGTGCGCGAGCAGCACGCCGTCGCCCGTCCAGAGCTCGCCCACGCCCCAACCCTCCACGACGTACTGCGTTCGAACCGCCCGCACCGCCTCACGACTTTACAATCGGCCGCATGAGCGCCCACGGAATCTTCCGGCCGCCGCCGCCGGTCAACGAGCCGATCAACTCCTACGCGCCGGGCACGCCCGAGCGCGACGCGCTGCAGGCACGCCTGCGCGAGATGCAGAACGAGCGCGTCACCATCCCGCTGGTCATCGGCGGCAAGGACGTCCACACGGACGAGACCTTCGAAGCCGTCATGCCGCACCGCAAGAGCCACATCCTCGCCGACGTCAGCAAGGGTGGCCCGGAGCACGTGCAGCAGGCGATCGACTGCCGCACGCGCGGCGCACGCCGAGTGGTCTCGCACGCCCTGGCACGAGCGCGCCGCCGTGTTTCTTCGCGCCGCCGAGCTCCTCTCCGGCCCGTGGCGCACGACGCTGAACGCGGCAACGATGCTGAACCAGTCGAAGACCGCGCACCAGGCTGAGATCGACGCGGTCGCGGAGATGATCGACTTCTGGCGCTACAACGTCGACTACATCACGCGCATCTACTCCGAGCAGCCGTACTCGCCGACGGGCACGTGGAACCGGATGGAGTACCGGCCGCTCGAGGGCTTCATCTTCGCCGTGAGCCCGTTCAACTTCACGTGCATCGGCGGCAACCTCTCGAGCTCGCCCGCGCTCATGGGCAATACCGCCGTGTGGAAGCCTGCCTCGACGGCCGCGCTCTCGGCCTACTACCTGATGCGGATCATGCAGGAGGCAGGCCTGCCCGACGGCGTGATCAACCTCGTGTACGGCTCCGGGGCGACGATCGGAGACGCAGCGCTCGCCAGCCCCGAGCTCGCGGGAATCCACTTCACGGGCTCGACCGGCGTCTTCAACGGCATGTGGGAGACCGTCGGCCGCAACATCGGGAGCTACCGCAACTACCCGCGCATCGTCGGCGAGACGGGCGGCAAGGACTTCATCCTCGCCCACCCGTCCGCGGACGCGGAGGCGGTGGCGACGGCCGTCGTGCGCGGCTCGTTCGAGTACCAGGGCCAGAAGTGCTCGGCGGCGTCCCGCGTGTACGTGCCGTCGAACCTCTGGGCCGAGGTGCGCGACCGCCTGGTGGAGGACATCGACACCATCAAGATGGGCGATCCCACGGACTTCGAGAACTTCATGGGCGCCGTCATCGACGCGTCGGCCTTCAAGACGCACAGCGACGCGATCGCCGAGGCCCGCTCGTCCGGAGCGGAGATCCTCGCGGGAGGTTCGACGGACGACTCGGAGGGGTACTTCGTCGAACCGACCGTGATCTCGACCGACGACAGCGACTTCCGGCTCCTGCGCGACGAGCTCTTCGGGCCGATCGTGACGGCGTACGTCTACGACGAGAAGCGCTGGGACGACACGCTGCGGCTCGTCGACGAGACGGCGCCGTACGCGCTCACGGGCGCCGTGTTCGCGAACGAGCGATCGGCGATCGAGCAGGCGCACGACGCGCTCCAGTACTCGGCCGGGAACTTCTACGTCAACGACAAGCCCACGGGGGCCGTCGTGGGTCAGCAGCCGTTCGGCGGCTCGCGCGCGAGCGGCACGAACGACAAGGCGGGCTCGATGTGGAACCTCATCCGCTGGGTCTCGCTGCGCACGGTCAAGGAGACGTTCCTCCCGCCGACGGACTACCGCTACCCGTTCCTCGCGCCGGACGGCGACGGTCGGGGAAACGGGAAGACGTAGCCGTACGGCCGACCGCTAGCGAAACGGAGAAGGGAGCGCGGTGACCCGCGTCCTCGACGGGATCAGCGCCTTCCTCGACCAGCTCGCGGCGGTCGATTACCTGCCCGTCTTCTTCGCGGTGCTCGCGCAGCTCGCGAAGCTCGCTTGCACGAGCATGGCCTGGCGGAACGTGCTCGCGGCCGCGTACCCGCACGAGGAAGTTCCGCGGCGCTCGATCCTCGCGTCGTACCTCGCGGGAGTCGGGATCAACGCGATCGTCCCGATGCGCGCCGGCGATGCGGTGCGCATCGTCCTCGCGCACCGCGCGATCTCGAAGAGCACCTACACGACGGTCGTGTCGAGCACGCTCGTCCTCTCGATCTTCGACTTCGTCGCAGCCTCGAGCATTCTCGCCTGGGCCGTCCTCACGCAGGACGAGCTTCCTGGCCTGGGCGAGCTGCCCGACCTCCGGAGCTTCGACTTCGGCTGGCTCCTGCAGAACCCGCTGGCCGCTCAGCTGATTCTCGCGGCGATCCTCATCGGCGTGGTCGTGCTCGGGTTCTGGATCCATGGGCACGTCCGCAACTTCTGGGGACGCGTGCGGCAGGCGTTCGCCGTGCTGCGGAGCCCGGCCCGCTACGTCCGCTCCGTGGCGCTCTGGCAAGCCGGCGACTGGACGTGCCGGCTCATCGCGATCTGGTTCCTGCTCGACGCGTTCGACATCCCGCAGTCCATCGAGAACGTCCTCCTCGTCCAGGTGTCCGCGAGCGTCGCGACCCTGCTGCCGCTCACGCCCGCCGGTATCGGGACGGAGCAGGCCTTCCTGCTCTACGTCTTCCGCGGCACGGTGCCGAGCTCCCAGCTCCTCGCCTTCAGCGTCGGGCTCAAGCTCATGACCGTCGGGACGAACGTCGTCGCCGGCTTCACGGCCATCGCCGTGACGTTGCGCACGGTGCGGTTCCGGCAGGCGATGGAGCCCGTCGACGAGCCGCCGGCCTCGCCCGAGACCTGACCTAGGAGGGCCCGGCCTTGTGCAGCGTCGCGTAGACGTCGCGCGCGGTCTTCTGCGGCAGCCCCGGAACGCCCTCGAGCTCCTCCTGCGACGCCTCCAGGAACTTGTCCACCGAGCCGAAGTGCTTGAGGATCGCGCGCCGTCGCGACGGGCCGATCCCGGGCAGGGTCTCGAAGATCGTCTCGAACGCCTTCGAGTCCCGCTTCTGCCGGTGATGGCGGAGCGCGCGGCGATGCGCCTCGTCGCGGATCTGCTGCAGGAGCTGGAGCGCGGGATTCGTCCGGTCGAGCGCAATCGCGTACGGCACGCCCGGGACGAACACCTCCTCCTCCCGCTTCGCGAGCGCGATCACGGCCACGCGCGGCAGGTCGAGCTCCTCCATCGCGGCGCGCGCCGCCGCGAGCTGCCCCTTGCCCCCGTCCACGACCACGAGGTTCGGGATGCAGCCGAAGCTCTCGTCGACGTCGCCCTGGCGAGCCCGCGCGAAGCGCCGCCGGATCGCCTCGCGCATGGCGCCGACGTCGTCCTGCCCGTCGAGGCCGCGGATCGTGAAGCTGCGGTAGTGCGAGCTCCGCGGACGCCCCTCCTGGAAGACCACCATCGACGCGACGATCGCCTCGCCCTGGATGTTCGACACGTCGAAGCACTCGATCCGTACCGGCAGGCTCTCGAGGTTCAGCACCTCGCGGAGCTCCTCGAGCGCCGCCACGCGCCGTGACCGGATCTCCGCCCGCCGCGCGGTGTCGGCGTCGAGGGCGACGCGCGCGTTCTCGACCGCGAGGTCGACGAGCCGTCGCTTCTCGCCGCGGAGCGGCGCCCGCACGTCGACGGGCGCGCCGCGCCGCCCGGACAGGAACTCGCCGATCGCGCTCGTATCGCTGATGGACGCAGGCACGAACACCTGCGGCGGGATGCTCGGGACGGTGGCGTAGTACTCGATCACGAACGCCTCGAGCACGGTCTGCTCGTCCTCGCCGGCGACGTTCTCGAGGTGGAAGCCGTAGCGGTCGATCATGCGCCCGTCGCGCAGCGGGAACACCTGTACCGCCGCCTCCAGCCCGTCGACCGCCAGACCGATGACGTCGACGCTCCCGACGTCGCGCCGGTCCGCGGCCTGCCGCTCGCTCAGGTGGCGGATCGAGTTGAGCCGGTTCCGGTAGCGCGCGGCCTCCTCGAAGCGCTCGTCCGCCGCGGCCTCGCGCATCCGCTGCTCGAGCTCCTTCTGGATCGACTGCGTGTCGCCCGAGAGAAAGCCGATCACGCCCTCGATCACCTCCCCGTACTCCTCGCGGGAGATCGCCGCGATGCAGGGCGCGAAGCAGCGGTCGATGTGGTAATCGAGGCACGGAATCCCGGAGTGGCGCCCCGGGCGGGGGCCCTCGCAGGGGCGGAACCGGAACACGCGGTTGAGCACGTCGAGGGTCTCGCGGACCTTCTTCGCGTTCGCGTACGGCCCGAAGTAGACGGTGCCCGGCCGGTGCCGCTCGCGCGTGAACATGACCCGCGGGTACTCGTCGGTGAGCGTCACGGCGATGTACGGGAACGACTTGTCGTCGCGGAGCCGGATGTTGAACGGCGGCCGGTGGCGTTTGACGAGGTTCTGCTCGAGGTGGAGCGCCTCGGCCTCGTTCCGGGTCACGATGACCTCGACGTCGTCGATCAAGGACACGAGCTGCGCCGTCCCCATGCGGCCGTCTCCCCGCTGGAAGTAGCTGCGCACGCGCGAGCGGAGGGACTTCGCCTTCCCCACGTACAGGACGTCCCCGCGCTCGTCCCGGAACAGGTACACACCGGGGCTCCGCGGCAGCTCGCCGAGCCTCTCTTTAACGCTTGTTTGCATTCTGGCGCTAGCGTAGCCCCATGCGAACGAGCCACCTCGGGGCGCTCGTGTTCGCGATCGGGGTGCTCGCGACGCTGGCGTTTTCCGGCCCTGCAGCGGCCGGCACGGACCTCGTGGCCGGAGCCGTCGAGGACGACCTGCGCGCTTCGACCCTCGTCGAGGCCGAGACGCGGATGGCGCTCATGCGTGTGTCCGGGTTCCGCGCGGTCCGCGTCACGAGCTACTGGCAGCCGGGCGACAGCCGGCCGACCGAGGGCGAGATCGAGGTGCTGCGGAACGTCTCGGCCGCGGCGGACCGGAACGGGATCCGCCTGTACGTGACTGTGATGCACCCCGGCTCGCGGACCACGCCGCTGACGAGCGAGGCGCGGAGCGACTTCGCGTCGTACGCCGCGACGATCGTCCGCGAGGCTCCCACCGTCCGTCACGTCATCATCGCGAACGAGCCGAACCTCAACCGCTTCTGGCTCCCGCAGTTCGCGCTCAACGGTTCGAGCGAGGCGCCCGCGGCGTATCTCGCGCTGCTCGGGCAGACCTACGACGCGATCAAGGCGGTCTCACGCGACGTGCTCGTCTACGGCGGCGCGGTCTCCCCGCGAGGGACGGACCGGCCGAACGGCATCCGCCCGACGCACTCCCCCACCACTTTCATCCAGGCGCTGGGCGCGGCGTACCGCGCGAGCGGCCGCACGCTGCCGGTGATGGACGCGTTCGTCATGCACGTCTACGGGGACGACTCGAGCATCCCGCCGACGAAGGCGAACCCCCGCACGACGGAGATCGGCGTCGCGGATTACGACAAGCTGGTCGCGCTGCTCGGGCAGGCATTCGACGGAACGGCCCAGCGAGGCTCGACGCTGCCGATCCTCTACGGCGAGTACGGCGTCGAGACGCAGATCCCCGCTGGGAAGGAGAGCCTCTACACCGGTACCGAGCCGACGACCACGAAGCCCGTCTCCGAGACGACGCAGGCCGAGTACTACCGACAGGCCCTCGCGCTCGCGTACTGCCAGCCGAACATCATCGGGATGCTCCTCTTCCCGTCGAAGGACGAGCGCGCACGGGCCGCCTGGCAGTCCGGCCTCTGGTACATCGACGGGACGGCGAAGAACAGCCTGCCGCGGGTCACCGAGGCGCTCGAGCGGACGATGGGCGGCTCGATCGCGCGCTGCCCGGGTGTGCAGCTCGACGTGCACACGACGTACCTCCGCTTCGGAACCCGCTCGGCGGCGAAGCGCGGGACGTTCCGTGTCAGCTTCACGTGCGACCTCGACTGCTCGTACGAGGTTCGCCTGCTCAGGGTGCCCGGCGGGACGACGCGCGTCCTGCGGAAGGGACGTGCCGAGGTCAATGCGCTCACGCGCGTCGACATGGGTGCGATCCGCCCACGGGCCGGCGCCTACCGCTACACCGTCCGGCTCGTCCACCCCGTGAACCCGGGCCGACCGACGCTCCGCCGCGGCCCGGTCTTCCGGCTGCCGTAAGGCTCGCTTCAGTACGTGTGCTCGAGCCGCCACGTGCGGAAGACGACCCACGCGCACGCGGCGAGCACCACGAAGAACACGAGCGCGTCCTGGCCGGACGGGCCGAGCCCGATGAGCATCCCGACGTCCACGACTGCGAGGATGATGGCGGCGTAGAAGAGCCGTCGGTTCCGGTCCGACCACGACTCGAAGTCGCCGCGCCGCTCGCGCCAGAGCAGGAAGAGGAAGAACGCGATCGCGAGGAAGAAGGCGATGCGCACGAGCCCGCCGACGGTCGCGAGCACGGGCTCGAGCGAGAGGATCACGACGACGAGCGCTATGAGCGCCACGATCCCGAGCCCCCGTGCCAGCGGGGGAATCCGTTCCCAGAGCCGTCTCATGACCCCGTCATGAAAGCGCGTACGGAGAGCGCGGCCGCGAGAAGCGCCGTGCCGCCGAACCAGAGAAGCCGCCGCCGCACCTCAGGCGGCGCGTAGAACCAGGGCACGAGCACTGCGCCGAGCGCGAAGGCACCGTACGCATAGTGGAGCCGGTCGGGCGCGCGACGGCCGTCCGAAAGCAGCAGGAGACCGACCGCCGCCTGTGCGATGAGCACCGTCTGGGCGAGAACGAGCCCGTGGCTCACGAGCGGGCCTGCCCCGCGCCGGTAGGCGACGATCCCGAGCACTCCGGCCGCAACGCAGACGGCGATCACCGCGATGCCGAGCGCCTCGTGGACGGCGACCATCGCGCGCACCCTACCCGGCCGGCGGTCCGGGCAGGGTGCGCGCCGAGATCAGCGAGACCGCGTCGTCGACGCGCGAGACGTCGACGCACGCGACGAGCCGTTGCGTGCGCGACTGCGACGGGTCGACGTCGAGCGCTGCTGCGGCCGCCGGCGGCTCTGCGAGCCGTCCCCGAGCTGTCGCACGCGCTTCATCAGGTCGTCGGGCAGCTCTGAGGCGCGGCCCTTCGCCTCGTCCACGACGCCCTTCGCCTGGCGCGTGATGTAGTCGCTACGGACGAGCGCGAGAACCGCCGCCCCGGATGCGGGGAGCAGAACCCAGCGCGTCATCCGGGCTACAGGCTGATGGCGACGCCCCTGCGCCGCGTCCGCCATGTCGGACACGCGTTCCGCGTAGTCGATGACGCTCTCCGAGAGCTTCTGAATCATGGCCATTCTCCAAACCTCCTGGTATCGGGGGAAAATCGTCCATGGAGGCCTTCCCCGCTCTCCGATGCACAAACTCCCGTGCGGGTCCCGGCGATACGCTCGCGCCGTGGCCGGACCGAGAACGACTACCGATGCATTGCCAGGACTCACGATCGTCCCGGCCAGCGTGATGCGCATCGACTTCTAGACGACCCCGACCGCCAAGACCAAGGAGGAACGAATGATCGACGAAGGAACGCAAGCGCCGGACTTCGAGCTGACCTCGGACGACGGCTCGACGGTCAAGCTCTCGGACCTCCGCGGCAAGCCGGTCGTCCTCTACTTCTATCCCAAGGACGACACGCCCGGGTGTACCGCCCAGGCGTGCGGCATCCGCGACGCGTGGGGCGCGTTCGAGCAGCGCGGCGCGGTCGTCCTCGGCGTGAGCCCCGATCCCGAGAGCTCGCACGTGAAGTTCAAGGAGAAGTACGGCCTCCCGTTCACGCTGCTCGCGGACACCGACCACCAGGTCGCCGACGAGTACGGCGTGTGGGTCGAGAAGAACTACGCCGGCAAGACGTATTGGGGCAACGAGCGCTCCACCTTCGTCATCGACCCGGAAGGGAACGTGGCGAGGGTCATGCGAAACGTCAAGCCCGACACACACACGGACGACGTCCTCGCCGCGCTACCCGGGTAGGCGCTGAGAATCTTGTGGCTCAGAGCCACAAGAGCTCCTCGAACGGGAAGTACAATGACCGGCCCGCGGATGTGGCGGAATTGGTAGACGCGCACGGTTCAGGTCCGTGTGCCCGAAAGGGCGTGGAGGTTCAAGTCCTCTCATCCGCACCTAACAAGCGACCTGCCCCGATCGCACGTCTCATTCCAGGATGACCCCCATCCGCGCCCTCATCGTCGCGACCGCGCTCGTCGCCCTCGTCTGCGCGCGGCCTCGCCGCGAGCGACCGGCCTTCCGAGCGAGCGGCCGCGGGCGAGCGGACGGAGGTCGTCGTCAGGCTCGCATCTCCCCCGCTCGCGCGCCACGCGGGCGGAGGGGCACGCCTCGAGGCGGAGCAGGCAGCGTTCCGGCGAGCGCTCGACCGGGAGCTCCCGGAGGCCCATCTCCGCTGGCGCTACCGCCTCGTGCTGAACGGCTTCGCGGTCGATCTTCCGCAAAACGACGTCGACCGCCTGTCCAGGCTGCCTGGAGTGCGCGACGTCTTTGCGTCGGCGGCCTACGGCCAGCAGCTCGACCGAAGCCCGCAGCAGATCGGCGCGCCGGCGATCTGGGGGCCGGGGCTCGAGACCGCGGGCGAGGGCATGAAGATCGGGATCATCGACGCGGGCGTCGATTCTGGCCACCGGTTCTTCGACCCGGCGGGCTACACGATGCCCGCCGGCTTCCCGAGAGGCCAGCTCCAGTACACGACCGCGAAGGTGATCGTCGCGCGGGCGTTCGCTCCGCCCGGCGCGAAAACCGCCGGGGCTCGGCGGGCGTTCGACGCGACCGAGTCGACGCACGGGACGCACGTCGCGGGAATCGCGGCCGGGAACCCGTCGACGACGGCGCCCGGCGGGCGCGTCGTCTCGGGCGTCGCGCCGCGCGCGTACATCGGCAACTACAGGGCGCTCGTACGCACCGACTCGGGGCTCAGCCCCAACGGCAACTCGCCGGAGCTCGTGGCCGCTATCGAGGCGGCGGTCGCGGACGGGATGGACGTCATCAACCTCTCGCTCGGGGAGCCCGAGATCGAGCCGCGACGCGACATCGTCGCCCTCGCGCTCGATGCCGCGGCGGAGGCCGGCGTCGTGCCGGTCGTCGCCGCCGGGAACGACTTCAACGACGCTGGCGCCGGCTCGGTCTCGTCCCCCGCGAACTCCGCGCGGGCGATCGCGGTCGGGGCGCTCGAGGTCGGCAGGGACGCCGACGCGGGCC
Source organism: uncultured Actinomycetes bacterium (assembly GCA_963793035.1). GTDB lineage: Bacteria > Actinomycetota > Thermoleophilia > Gaiellales > Gaiellaceae > GMQP-bins7. Next base: position 105,205 of record CAWBYI010000005.1, on the reverse strand, counting down.
GTGCATGCGGACTTCTCGTCGGTCGGCCCGACGACGCTGTCCCTCCAGCTGAAGCCGGAGGTCGCGGCGCCCGGCGTCGACGTGCTCTCGTCGGTACCGGACGGCGGCTGGGCGCGCTTCTCGGGGACGAGCATGGCGAGCCCCCACATAGCGGGCGCAGCCGCACTGCTCCAGCAGCGCCACCCGACATGGTCCGTGGCCCAGATCAAGTCCGCGCTCGTGACGACCGGCAAGCGGGCCGAGACGGGCGGAGACACCGTCGCGGGGCCGACGTTCGTCGGCGGCGGCCTCGTCTCGCTGCCCGACGCCGACCGGCCGCTGCTCTTCTCGAGCCCGAGCACGCTGTCGTTCGACCTGCTCGAGGGGCAAGACTTCGAGGTCCCGCGCGAGCTACGACTCAGCGACGCGGGCGGCGGCACAGGGTCGTGGAACGTGAGCGTCGAGTACCTGCGGCGGGCCCGCGGCACCACGCTCGACCTGGGAAGCCCGCAGGCAACCGTGCCCGGGGTGCTCGGGCTCCAGATGCGGGTCGGCGACGCCGCCAACGGCGAGACCACCGGCTACGTGACGCTGCGAAGGGGAACCGACGTCCGGCGCATCCCGTTCTGGGGCCGCGTGACCGCGCCACAACTCGGGAGGCACCGCCTGCTCCCGCTGCGCGCCGCCGGCCTCCACACCGGAACGACCGCAGGACGGCCCGCGCTCGTCACGCGGTACCGCTATCCGGAGAACCCGTCCGGCATGGGCGTCACGACGAACCTCCGCGGCCCGGAAGCCACGTACCGGGTGCAAATCGCACGGCGCGTCGCGAACTTCGGCGTCGTGATCACCCGGCAGTCGCCCGGGACACAGGTCGAGGCGCGAATCGTCGCCGGAGCGGACGAGAACCGGCTCATGGGCTTCTCGGCCCTGCCGGTCGCACACAACCCCTATCTCGACGCATTTCGCGAGGCCGTGCCGGCCGTTGCGGCGCTTTCCCCACTGCCAGGGACGTACACGGTCGTGTTCGACAGCGCTCAACGTGCCGGGGCCGGCCGCTTCACGTTCCGCTACTGGGTGAACGACGTCACCCCGCCGGTCCTGCGTGTTCGCGCTCGCTCCGTACCGCGGGGACGGCCGCTCCTCGTGGGGGCGACCGACCGCGGTTCCGGCGTCCACCCCGATCTGGTCTCGGCCGCGGTTGACGGCGAGCAGGTAACCGCCGTCTACTCCAGGGGCGTCATCCGCGTCCCGACCGCCAGCCTCTCGGCCGGAAGACACGCTCTCCGGCTCCGCGTCTCCGACTACCAGGAGACGAAGAACACCGAGAACGTCGCGCGCATCCTCCCGAACACGCGCACGCTGACGACGACGTTCACGATCCGCTAGCGAGCCAGACGGGTCTGACGCTTACGTCCGGCGGTCCTTCTCCTCGATCGTCGGCAACGACTCGAGATCACGCTGGACGCTGCGGATGAACTCGTCGCTCTCGTCCTCGGGCGTGATCACGCGGAAGCTCTTCTTGCGCCGGTTCCGAGCCCGCTCCCGGCGCGCGTCCGCCCCGAAGCGGCTCGTCAGGCGCGGCGTCTCCACCGCCACAACGAGAGTGGCAGCTGCAACGAGCAGCACCAGCCACGGCCAACTCACCTTGCGGATTGTAGCCCTGCGCGCACGGGTCGAAAGAGGAACTAGGTCACAAAGACCTGCATCGGCAGCCCCGAGAGCGGCTCGCCCCCGTCGGCTGTCACGAGCCACGTCTCCTGCATGTAGAGGCAGTCCTCGCCGTTCGCCGCGATCGCGTGCGGGTGCATCGAGAAGACCATGCCCTCACGGAGCTCGGTCTCGACCCCCTCGCCAACCTTCGGGAACTCGATCATCGTCATCCCGATCGAGTGCCCCGTGACGTGGCCGAGGTGGTAGCCGCGCTCGGTGAACCCCCGCGACACTGCCCGATGGACGTCGTGGCAGCTCGCTCCGGGCCGCATCGCCGAGCGCGCGGCGTCGAAGTACTCGCCGTACGCCTCGGTCATTCGCTCGGTGTCGGGCGAGAGCGACGTGCCGGACGCGGCGACGGCGCGCGAGATCTCGACCCAGTGCATGCCGGGGCCGGCGATCTCGAGCGAGGGCAGGAGGAACCGACCGAGCGTCTCCTCGCGACGGGCGATCTTGAACTCGGGGCGCGCGAACGAGCCCGTATCCGGGTCGTCCCCGGTGAGGACCATGTTCATCGTCAGCCGCCCGCAGCCCTCCGCCACGAACCATTCCTCGGCCGCCGCCATGACCTCGGCCGCGGACTTCCCCGGCGCATAGCTCTCGACGAAGACCTCGAAGCCCCGCTCGTTGATGCGCACCGAGTCGCGGACGGACTCGAGCTCGGCCTCGCTCTTGACGGCGCGCGCCAGGTCGAACTCGACGTCGAAGGGGACGAGCTCTAGGCCCTCGAGCGCACGGTAGTCGCGCGGCGCCATGACGTAGTCGAGCCCGTACACGCCCACCCGCTTCCAGCCCGAGCCCGCGGCGTGCTCGGCGATGTGCGCGCCCGGCCGCTCGTGGAAGACCTGCTCGATCTGCGCCGTCCCGTGCTCGCCGACGTAGCGCGCCTCGGTCGGGAAGACGATGAACGGGTCCTCGTCCGCCGGGACGACGACGTAGGCGTAGCGGTGGACGATCTGGAAGCCGGACAGGTACGTGACCGACCCCTCGAAGCCCGTGTACTCGCTGCCCGAGACGACGAGCGCGTCGAGCCCGTGCTCGCCCATCGCCTGCCGTACGTTCGCGTAGCGGCGATCGAGCTCTGCGTTCAGACCCATGAATCCTCCAGTGCCTTGACGAGTGCGGTGACAGCGGTGTTGAGCGGCGTCGGCACGCCGAGCTCGCGGCCGAAGCGGGCGATGCCGCCGTTCAGGTAGTCGATCTCCGTGCGCCGGCGCGCGTCGACGTCCTGGAGCATGCTCGCGCGGTGCTCGTAGGCCACGTCAGGGCGGGCGGCGTGGTCGATCAGCTCCTCGGGGTCGGCGTCGAGGACGATCCCCTGCGCCGCCGCGACCGCCTTCCCCTCGTCCACGAGCCCGCTCACGAGCGAGCGCAGCCCAGGTCGCTCGCACACGCGGCCGTGGCTCAGGCCCGTGAGGGCTCCGACCGGGTTCGTGGCTGCGTTGAAGATGACCTTGCGCCACTGGGCGGGACGGGCGTCGGAGACTGCCGTCGTCGGCATGCCGCCGCGCGTGCACGCCTCCGCCAGGCGCTCGATCTCCGCGGCGCGCGCCGGGCTCGGCTCGAACGGCCCGAGGGTCGTGTCGCCCTTCACGTCCCACTGCACGACGCCCGGGGAGAGGATCTTGCCCGCGGGGAAGGTCGTGCCGCGCATGACACGAGCGACGTGAGGCGCGATCGCCTCCTCGTTTCCGACGCCGTTCTGCACGGACGCGACTGCACCGTCCGCGAAGGCGTGCGCGGTGGCCGAGACGGCGGCTTCCGTGTGCATCGCCTTCGTCGCGACGATCCCGAAGTCGCACTGCGGCAGCTCCTCCGGGTCGGCGGTCGCCCGCAAGACACCGACGACGTCTCCGGCGCCGGTCAGCCGGAGCCCCTCCGCGTTGATCGCGTCCACGTGCGCGCGGTCGAGGTCGTACGCCCACACCTCGACGTCGTCGAGCTGCGCGAGGTTCGCGGCGAAGAGCGAGCCGACGGCACCGCACCCGACGACGCAGACCCTCACTTCGCCACCGCCGGTCGCAGCTTCGGAATCCGGAACTCACGCCCGCCCGTGAGCCCTCCCGGCCTCACGATGAGGACGAGCGCCATGACCGCGCTCACGACCACGATCCGCGATCCGGAGGGCAGGTCGACGGTCACTCCCAGCAGCGTCATGCCGTCCTCCATCTCCGCGAGCACGGAGTCGAGGGCGCTCACGAAGAGCGCGCCGACGACCGCGCCCCAGAGGCTCGTCGCGCCGCCGATGACGAGCATCGCGAGGGTGATGAACGTCAGGTCGAGGTACACGGCGTCCACGTTGATCGGGATGAAGTGGATGTACAGCCCGCCCGCGAACCCGGCGAGGAAGCCCGAGAGCGCGAACGCGGCAAGCCGCTGCCGGTAGATCGAGACGCCGACCGCGCGCGCCGCGGCCGGATCCTCGCGAGTCGCACGCAGCTGCCTCCCGAGCCGGCTGCGCTGGTACGCGAACGCGAGGACGATGACGAGGACCGCGCCGATCGTGGCCTGCAGGACGTCCGTCGTCTCCGGCACCGAGGAGAAGGTGTTGAGGCCGGGGCCGATCTTCTCGTAGTAGCGAAGGATGTTGTTGGTGATCCCGAGCACCGCGAACGTCGCGATGCCGGCGGCGAGCCCGGACAGCCGCATGAGCGGAAGGCCGACGAGGAGCGCGAACACGCCGCCCACCGCGGCCGCGATCAGGAGCGACGGCACGTTCCCCACGGTCGTCGAGCTCAGGAAGTCGAAGAGGTAGGGCATCGTCGCGGGCTTCTCCTGCTCCGGGATCGAGAGGACTCCCGCGGCCCACACGCCGACGGCGAAGAAGCTGATGTGACCGAACGAGAGGACGCCGGAGTTCCCGACGAAGACGTAGATCGCAACCACGGTCGACACGGAGATGAGTGCAGTGACGAAGTAGATCTCCGTCGTCTGCGACACGAAAGTGCCGAGGACGCCGGCGGCCACGACGAGCGCCGCTGGGCCGAGCAGCTCCAGCGCCTCACGCCGCGCTCTCACACCCGCTCCACAAGGCCGCGCGTCCGCGTGAACAGCCCGTCCGGCCGCACGAGGAGCACGAGGATGACGAGGCCGAACAGGAACGACGGCAGGTACTGGCTCTGGCTCGAGGGAAGCGCGCCGCCGAGCAGGCCGGAGACGTACCCGATGAGAAAGCCGCCGAGCGTCGCGGAGAGCAGCCTCGTCATGCCGCCGACCACGACGCCCGCGAGCACGAGGATCGTCTCCTGCAGGGCGAAGGTCGGCGTCACGGTCGGGAACTGGACGGTCAACATCACCGCGACGACGGCCGCGAGAGCGCCGGCGATGAGGACCGACACCGTGCTCACGGCGTTCGCGCGCACGCCCAGCAGGCGAGCCGTCTGCGAGTCGATCGCCGCCGCCCGCATGTGGAGGCCGATCGACGTCCGGTTCAGCAGCGCTACGAGGAGCACGAGGCAGACGGCGGCGGTGACGATGGCGACGATCGTGATCTTCCGGATGTCGAGGCCGCCGACCTCGACCGGCCGGTTCAGCTCGACGAGCGAGTTCGCCGTCTTCCCGAGCGGGCCGAACCAGAGCAACGCGATCGACTGGAGCAGGAACGCGATCGCGAACGTCGCTATGAGCATGACGGCCGCCGATTGCGTTCGTAGCGGCCGGAAGACGACCCGCTCCATCGCGAGCGAGAGCGCGAGCACCACTGCGAAGCAGAGGGCGATCCCGACCCCCACGGGCCAATCGCGCTCCGATGCGAAGGCGATCGCGAAGGCACCGGCCATGATCAGCTGCCCGTAGGCGAAGTTGATGAGCCGCAGCACGCCGAAGACGAGCCCGATGCCCACGGCCATGAGCGCGAAGACCGCGCCGAGGCCGATCGCGTCGACCTGAACCTGCAGGTCGACGGCGTCGGTGACGAAGTCGCTGAGGCCGCTGGCGATCATTGCGTCACGAGAGATAGGCCGCGACCATGCGCTCGGTGTCCGCGGCGTCGTCCGGGGTGAGAGTGATCCGCAGCTCGCCGTTCGCGAGGACGTGCGTGCGAGCGGCGAGCGCCACCGTCCGTTGTGCCCGCTGCTCGACGAGGAGCACGCCGATGCCGCGTCCCGCGATCGTCGTCAGGGTCGAGAAGACGAGGTCGACCATGGTCGGCGCAAGCCCCAGCGACGGCTCGTCGAGGAGGAGGAACGTGGGCCTGGCGACGAGCGCCCGCGCGATGGCGAGCTGCTGCTGCTGGCCGCCCGAGAGAGCGCCGGCATGCCGGTCGCGGAACTCCTCGCACACCGGGAAGAGCTCGTAGATCTCAGCGAGGTCCTCGGCCACGCCCTCGGAACCGCGGCGTGCCGCGAGCCCGAGCCTGATGTTCTCCTCGACGCTCAGCTCGGCGAAGAGCCGCCGGCCCTCGGGAACGAGCGCGACGCCGCTCCGGGCGATCGCCTCGGGGGTGCGCCCGCGCAACGACCGCTCGCCGAGGAGGATCTCGCCCGCGATCGCGGGGACGAGGCCCATGATCGCGTGCAGCGACGTCGACTTCCCGGCGCCGTTCGGGCCGATGAGCCCCACGATCTCGCCGGGCGCGACGTCGAGCGAGAGGCCGCGCACGGCCGCCACGCCTCCGTAGGCGACGTGGAGATCCCGGATCGCCAGCGTCGTCACTCCTGCACCGCCGGCTCGCCGAGGTAAGCGGCTGCGACGTCGAGGTTCTCGCGGATCTCGCCCGGCGTCCCCTCGGCCAGGGTGCGCCCCTGGTCGAGGACCTGGATCCGGTCGCAGACGTCCATGATCAGCGCCATGTTGTGGTCGATCAGGAGGACGCCCGCGTCGTGCTCGTCGCGGACCGAGCGGACGACCTCCGCGAACGCCGGGACCTCCGCCTCGGGCAGGCCCGCAGCAGGCTCGTCCATGAGGACGAACCGGGGCTCGGTCGCAAGCGCCCGCGCCACGCCGAGTCGTCGCTCGTCGCCGTGCGGAAGCGACCCAGCCCGCGCGCCCGCGTACGCGCCAAGTTGCAGCGACTCGAGCAGACGGTCGGCGCGGCGCTGCGCGTCCCGCGGCGACGCGCCTACGCCAAGAGCGGCCACCTCGACGTTCTCACGGACGGAGAGCCCCCGGAACGACCGGCTGTGCTGGAACGTCCGGGACAGGCCTGCCCGCCCGCGACGGTGCGGACGCCAGCGGGTCACGTCTCGACCCTCGAGCTCGACCGACCCCTCGTCCGGGAAGTCGAAGCCCGTGAGGACGTTCACGAGCGTCGACTTGCCGGCGCCGTTCGGGCCGATGAGCCCGACCACCTCGTGCCGTGAGAGCTCGACCGACACCCCGCGGAGGGCGTGCACGCCCTCGAACGCGCGCGAGACGCCGGCGGCCCGGAGCGACGCTCCGGACCGCCGTGTCTTCTCAGGCTGAGACTCCGCCAACCCTCAGATCTTCGGGACGACCTTGGCCTTGATCGTGCCGACGACCCGCGGGGTGTTGTTCGTCACGCGAATGACCCGGTACAGCCGGCCCGACACCGTGTGCACCGTCGGCGAGAACGTCACGAGCCCCGACAGGGTCGGGACGTTCTTGAACCTCGACATCTGGGCGGCCAGTGCGGCGCCGTTGGCGTTGCCACCCGTTCGCCTGAGCGCGAGGTTGATCCCGTCGATCGCCGACCAGCCGGTCACGAACGCTCCCGTGTTGCCGCCCTTCGCGATCGCACCGGCGTACTTGTTCCGCAGGGCGTTGACGGCCCTCACCGGGTCGTCGCCGAAGGCCGATGCGAACGTCACGTAGTAGTAGTTCGAGAGCTTCGGGTCGAGTGTGGCGTACCAGTAGTTCCCGTCGCCGGCCCACGAGTTGAGGATCGGCGTGTTGTTGCCGAGCGTCCTCAGCCCCGTGATGATCGGCACCTGTGCGCCGAACGGGGGCGCCGTGGCGGTCACGATCACATCGGCGTCCCTCGCGTTGAGGCGCGTCACCGTGTTCTGCCAGGACGCGGGGCTTCCGCCCGCCGACTGGTAGGTCTCCTCGGTCGCGATCCTGCCGCCGAGCTGCTGCCAGCGCGCCTTGAAGGCCTGGACGACGTTCCGGAAGTAGACGATAACCGTGTCGGTCGCGAGCGACGCATTCCGCCAGCCGCGCTTCCACGCGTACTCCGCCATCGCCGAGCCCTCGTCCTGGGCCACGTTCCCGTACGAGAACGCGAGCCGGCCCTTCGGCCCGAAGCGCTTCGGCCCCATCTGGTCGGTGCCGATGCACGCGGCGACCGTGAGCTTGCCGCGGTCGATCGCGTACTGGACGACCGGCGCGGCGTAGTCGACGTCGCAGGTGGTCATGACGATGTCCGCGCCCTGCGAGACGAGCTTCGCGGCACATGCCTTCGCGATCGCAGGCTTGTTGCCCTGCGTGTTGCACGTGATGAGCCTGTACCTCGCCGGGTTCGACCTGACCTTGTTGAGCTGCGCGACGCGCTCCTTCGCGGTCGCGAGCGCCGGACCGTCGTACGCCGCCATGTTCCCGACGCCGTCGTAGGCCCAGCCGATGACGACGGTCCTCTTCTGCTGCGGCGACGCGCTGGCGACGGCGACCGCGGCCACTCCCACCGCAGCGATCGCAGTGAGCGCCAGCAGCGTCTTCATCGCTCCCTTCATGAACGCCCTCCTGGGTTTCGACGTGACATGTTCCTCGCCGGAGCGACGGCCGCTCACCACGAGTCTTCCTTTCCCTTCACGAGCGCATAGAGCGCCGTGTGCAGCGGAACCGGCACGTCGTGCCGCTCCGCCTCCCGGACGAGCGAGCCCGTGATGAGCTCGATCTCCGTCCTCCGCTCGGCTTCGACGTCCTCGAGCATCGAGGGGTAGTGGGCAGACCCGCGCTGCGTCGCGAGGACGTTCATCTCCCACGGGTCGTCGTGCAGCTCGATGCCGGCCGCCTTCGCGACCGCCTTGCCCTCGTCCACGAGGCCGTGCACGAGGTGCCCGAGGTCGGTCGCCTCGTCCTCGGCCGCGAAATGCGGGTCGTGCGGCAGGCGCGTGAGAGCCGCGACCGGGTTCACCGAGGCGTTGAAGATGAGCTTCGACCACTGCGCGGGCCGGAGGTCCGGGAGCGCCTCGACCCTGAGCCCAGACGCTTCGATGAGCCCGGCGATCTCCTGTACGCGCTCGTACGGCGTGTCCTCGAACGGGCCGAGCCAGGTCTCCGTGTCGAGGATGTACTCGACGTGCGTGTCCGAGTGTTTCGTCCCGCTCATGAACGTCACCGCGGAGACGATCGGCCAATCGCCGTGCTCCCCGACGATCTCCTCCGCGCCGAGGCCGTTGAGGACCGTCATGACGGTCGCGCCGGGGAACCCGCCGGTCATGGACTCGAGCGCGCCCTCGAGCCCGTTCGCCTTCGTCGCGACGATCGCGAGGTCCACGTCTCCGAGGGTCGCCGCAGCGGTGGCGGCACGGACGCGCGCCTGCAGGTCGCTCCTCCCGCTGATACGGAGCCCCTCACGCTCGAGCGCGTCCGCGTGCTCCTGCCTCCGCGTCAGCACCGCGACGTCGCAGACCTGCGCCAGATGCCCCGCGAAGAGGCTGCCGATGACCCCTCCGCCCACGATGCAGACCCGCTCGATCATGCCCTGGCCCTCAATCCGCAGCGATCATCCCTGGCCGTGACATGTCAGTCAACTCGTACGCGACTGCCCCCGCTTCCGGTTCACGATCCGCCTGAACTCCCCGTCGGTGACGAGGCCGCGCTTCTTGACGCCGAGCCGCTTGACGGCATCGAGGAGCTCCCCCTGGCGATCCTCCGGGAAGTCGAGCTCGAGCTCGGCGAGCTTGATGCGGATGGAGTCGATCCCGCTCTTCTTCCCGAGGACGATTCCCCGCTCCGCACCGACGAGCTCCGACGCGTACGGCTCGATCGCCGGCGGGTCGTGGAACTGCGCAGCGACAGCGCCCGACTCTCGCGTGAACAGATTCTCCCCGGTGAGCGGCTTCCACGCGGCGAGCGGCGTCCCGGAGAGACGCTCCACCAGCTTGGCCAGCTCGCGGACGCGCTCGAGGCGGAGCCGCGTCGGAATGCCGTAGAGCGCCTCGAGGGCGAGCGCGACCTCGAGGAGATCGGCGTTGCCCGCCCTCTCCCCCATGCCGTTCACGGTTCCCTGCACCCAGCTCGCTCCCGCCTGCACGGCGGCGACGGCCGCGGCGGTGGCGAGGCCGAAGTCGTCGTGCCCGTGCCAGTGCACCGGCACCTCCGAGCCGACGCGGTCGGCGATCTCGCCGACGAGGTAGACGGCGGCCTCTGGCGTCGCGATGCCCAGCGTGTCGACGACCACGATCTCGGCGGCGCCCGCCTCGACCGCGCTCGCGTACGCCTGCTTCGCGAACGTGAGGTCCGCCCTGCTCGAATCCACGCCGAAGAACGCGACGCGGATGCCGTTCTCGGCCGCGAGCGAGACGGCCGCGCGGATGCGGTCGATCATCGTCTGTCGCGACACGCCGAGCGCCTCGAGCTTCGCGTCCGAGATGGGGCTCTCGATGACGGAGGCCTTCAGGCCGAGCTCGACGAGCGCCTCGACGTCGGCCGGAACTGCGCGCGAGAAGCCCCAGATCTCCGCTTCCAGGCCGGCCTCGATGATGAGCTCGATCGAGCGCCAGTCGTCCTCGGAAACCCGCGGGAAGCCCGCCTCGATTCGGTCGACGCCCGCCTCCGAGAGCGCGGTCGCGATCGCGAGCTTGTCGTGCGGCGAGAGGACGACGCCGACGGTCTGCTCGCCGTCGCGGAGCGTCGTGTCGTAGAGCCCGACCGTGAGCTTCGGCTGCGGCTCGAGCGCCCGCGCGTTCACGTCCCCGGTCCACACCTTCGAGCGGTCGATGGGCATCGCCCTATCCCATCAGAACGGCGGATACTGCGCGCGTGATCTGCGAGCCCGAGGCCGAGTGCCTGCCGCGCGGAGGAGCTCCACGCGCTCCAGCGCGTGCGCGATCTTCGGTGAGCCACGGCCTCGAGATCCATCCCGTCACGGCGGAGCGCTGGCCGGACCTCGTCGAGCTCTTCGAGCGACCGGGGCCGCGGGGTGCCTGGCCCCGGACGAGTGCCTGCTACTGCATGTTCTGGCGGCTCCCACCGACCGAGTACGAGGCCGCGTTCCGCCGGCGGTCGCTCGAGGGCGTGAGCGGCGGGCCGAACAAGGCGGCGATGGAAGAGCTCCTCGTCGGAGGAACAGTGCCCGGGCTGCTCGCCTATCGCGACGGAGGCCCGATCGGATGGGTCGCGGTCTCGCCCCGCGACGAGCTCGTCCGGCTCGAGAGCTCGCCCGGGCTCCGTGCCGAGGGCGACGCCGAGAACGGGCGGCCCTGGTCGATCTCCTGCTTCTACGTCTACCGAACGGCGTGGCGCAGTGGCGTGGGCGCCGCGCTGCTCGACGCGGCAGTCGCCCGCGCGGTCGAGCACGGCGGGACGGCAGTCGAGGGCTATCCGGTGCAGGCCGGCAGCGTCGATCCGTACACCGGCTACGACGCGATGTTCGCCGACGCAGGCTTCGAGCTGGTCCGTGCCGGGAGGGGCCGCGGTCGAGCGCTCTGGCGCCGGCGGCTGTCCACGTAGCAGACCTATTGCACCTAGTGTCAATTTGACACTAGGTGACGCTGCTCAACCTGCCGGGACGATCCCGTCCGGGAACGGGGACAGCTTCTCGGGCCCGTCGTCGGTGACGAGGAAGTTGTCCTCGACGCGCAGCCCGCCGCCGCCCGCTATGTAGCAACCTGGCTCGATTGCAAGAACCATCCCCGCGGCGATCTCGCCGCCGCCCGCCTGGTGCGCGTACGGCGGCTCGTGGGCCCGCGCGCCGACGCCGTGGCAGATCGGATGCGACGGCTGACCGGGGAAGCCCATCGCGTCGATCCCCTCACGGACGAGGCGATCGAGCTCCGCGAGGCTCGCTCCCGGCCTGGAGTGCTCGACCGCGCGGCCGTACACCTCGAGCAGCCGTTCCTCGAGCTCGCGGTACCGCGGCGTGAGCTCCCCGACGACGAGGTTCTTCGTGTGGTCGCACCAGTAGCCGTCCACGCAGACCCAGATCTCGAACAGCGTCGGCTCGCCCTCGACGACCGGCCTGCTCGTGGTGGCGGTGAACGTCTTGATGCCCGGCCCCGACCACACGAGCGAGAAGCCGAGCGCGAGGTCCACCTGCCCCTTCCAGCCCGTGCCCTCGCCGTGGACGAACCCCTCCCACTCGGCGGCGACCTCGGCCTCCGTCATCCCGGGCTCGACGATCAGCCGGCAGTGCTCCATGGCCGCGGCCGCGATCTCGTTCGCGAGCCGCATCCGCTCGACCTCCTGCTCGGTCTTGACGGCGCGAGCGGCGGCAAGGACGGGCGTCGCGTCCTCGACGTCCGGCCCGAAGCCCGTGAACCAGTCGAGCGTGAACGTCGTCGGCTCGCCCACCATGCGGTCGGACGCCTGCGTTCCGAGTGAGAGCTCGAGGCCGACCGTCTCGTACTCGGCGCACGCCGAGCGAGCCATCTCGAGCACCCGCGGGAGAGGCGGACGCGGGTCGTCCGGGTGATAGCCGTGGAACAGCCGCACGTCCTCGGTCCATGCGGTTCGGGCCGCGTCCTCCTCGGACGCCTCCAGGCAGACGAGCACCGGCTCGCCGTCCCGCGGGAAGACACACGCGTCGTAGCCCTTCATGCCCCAGAAGTTCGTGAGGTAGAGGACGTTGTCGGGCGTGCGCGCGACGATCGCGTCGAGCCCGCGCTCCTCCATGAGCGCGCGCACGCGGTCGAGCTTCGCGTCGTCCCGCGGCCACGTCACGGGAGCTTCCGCCAGGTTCCATCTCCGTGGGCACCTCGCCGCCGAACGAGCAACAGCTCGGATCCCCGACGGATGACGCAACCCACGCCGACACGCGGCCAGCTCACAGCGGGATCCTACGGTGCGACCTACGGTCGGATCGTGCGCTTCAGCTCGGCGAACGCCGCTTCGAGCCGGTCGATCTTCACCTCACCGGTCGGGCTATCCGTGAGGATCGTGCAGGTGAGGTTCCGGAGGCGGAGCTCTGCGTCTGCGCCGTCGACCCCGCGCCGGACGACGCGTTTCGGCGCGTTCGCCGGGGCCTTCGCGTAGAGGAAGCACGAGACGCGGCCGTCATCATCGAAGTCTTGCTGCCGGCTCTCCAGAACGGCCGTCAGGCCATCGGGGCACGGCCCGGATACATCCGAACGGACGAGGAAGCCCTGCCGGCGGAGCGCCGTGCGAGCCTGGAGCACGCCGATCGGAGTCGCGCGGTCGGACGTGCACGACGACGCACCGTGGGCCATGGGGGCATCCCCGGTCCTGCCGTCCGCGCTCTCGGAGTCGTTCTCGTCACCACTGCAGCCGGCCAGCGCTGCGACCAGCACAGCGGCGACGACGAACGCTCTCAGTCGGCTTCCCACACGACGACTCCGTTCCGGCGAACTATGCGCCCGATTCCGTCGTCCGGGTAGTGGCCGCACACGACGAGCACGTCGCTGTCCACGAGCTCGGGCACCAGCGCGTGGCGCGTCCGCGCGCTCTCGGCGACGTCGATGTCGGAGACGTAGACCCAGTCCGGCTCCTGCAGGAGCGCCGGGTGCACGGCGACGTCGGCGATCAACATCGCCCGCTCACCCTCGGACTCGACCCGCACGGCCATGTGCCCCGGGTAGTGGCCCGGCGCCTCGAACGCGGTCACGCCGGGAGCGAGCTCGACGTCTCCCGTGACCTGCTCGAAGCGGTCCTCGAGCGTCAGGATGCAGCGCCTGACGTGCGGCCGCGTGTCCTGCGAGCTCGCGAAGGCGAGGGCATCCGGATGCACGACGTAGCGCGCCCGCGGGAAGAGCGGGACGCCGTCGAGGTCCGTGTTCCACCCGACGTGGTCGATGTGCAGGTGCGTCAGGAAGACGACGTCGACGTCGTCGCGTGCGACACCGAGCTCGTCGAGCGCCTCCGGCAGCTCGCCCTCGCTCAGGGCCGTCCAGTCCCAGAGCCCGGGCGGGCCGACGCCCGTGTCGACGAGGACCGTCGTGCCGCCGGAGCGGAGGAGGTAGTTGCGGCACGCGAGCCGCCAGTGCTCGTCGGCGAAGAGCTCCGGGTACAGCTCCCGGTAGGGCGCCCACGCCTCGGCCGGCACCTCCGGGTACGCCTCGGCGTACGTCGCGATGAGCCCGACCGCGTCCCGGACGGCGTGCAGCTCGACCGACGCCGACGTTCACGAGAGCTTCGCCACCTCAGAACGGAAGGAAGAGGAACTGCGGGAGCCGTAGCTCGTTGAGATTCACCTCGACCGAGACGTCACCTTCGGGGACCTCGGCCCGCAGGCGCTCGGCGATCTCCTCCGCCTGCTCCTCGGTGAGCGCGCCCACGACGACGTAGCGCCAGCGCTGTGCGACGGGCAGGCCCTCCTTCTCGAGCCGCTCGGCGAGCGCACGCGCCTCGTCCCGACCTGGAAGCCCGCCGACGACGACGTGCCAGTCGTAGTCGTGCGTCTGCCGCGCTTCCTCGGCCTGGGCGGCTTCTCGTGCCTCGTACTCGGCTTCCTCCTCCTCGGGCGTCGCGGGCAGCGGGATCGACGCGTCCTTCCACGCCTCCTCGACCGGGTGCCAGCGCGTGACCGCGATGTCGGCGGTGAGGCCGTCCTCCTCGACGAGAGCTCGCATCGCGCGCTCGGCCTCACGCGCCTGCTCCTCCGTCCCGGCATAGAGCACGATCCGCGAGCCGTCGCGCGTGACCATGATGTCGCGACCGAGCCGCCTGCGTGCGTCGTCGTCGAGGTCGCGCGCCCGCAGCCGCTCGCGGAACGGGTAGCCGTGCGACTCGTCGTCGAGGTCGACCTCGATCTGGAACTCGTCGTCCACGGGCGCTGACGCTACCAACGGACCCGCTCGGGAGCGGGCTCGCCGTGGGCCTCCTGCCAGGAGACGACCGGATTGCGGAGGACGCCGATCCGCTCGATCTCCGCCTCCATCACGTCACCGGGCTTCAGGTAGAGGGACGCCGCATCGGGAGAGAACCCGGCGACACCCGACACGGTCCCGGTCGAGAGCACGTCCCCGGCCGAGTATCCGAGCGCGGAATAGTGGCTCACGATCTCCGGGATCGTCACGGACATGCGGCCCGAGTGCGAGACCTGGCGCGACTCGCCGTTGACGCGGAGCTCCATCGCGAGGTCGTGGGGGTCCGGGATCTCGTCCGGGGTCACGATCCACGGCCCGAGCGGGCAGAACGTGTCGATCCCCTTGCAGAACGAGAACACCCCGGAACGCATCTCCCGCCGCTGGATGTCGCGCGCCGTGATGTCGTTGAAGATCACGTAGCCGCCGATGTAGTCGCGGAGCCTCCTCCGGTGGGAACCACTTGCCCGGCTTCGAGATCACGACCGCGAGCTCGAGCTCGTAGTCGAGCTCCTCGGTCAGGTGCTCGGGATACACGACCGGCTCGTCCGGGCCGACGATCGCGTCGACGTTCTGGAAGAAGACGATCCAGGGCGCGATCTCGTGCGTCCACCCCACCTGCTTCGACTCCTCCTCGTGCTCGCGGAAGTTGCCGGCGGTGTGGAAGAACTTCTTGGGGACGATCGGCGCGCGCAGCCTCGTCTCCGCGAGCGCGACGCGCTCGCCGGTCTCGTCGGCGCCGCCGCGCTCGAACCACTCGCGCATCGTCGGCACGTCGAGGACCGCGATCTCCTCGCCGTCCAGCACTCCCACGCGGCGGTTCTCGCCGAAGCTGACGAGCTTCACGCCGGCAACTCCGCCCGGCGGCGAGCGGCTCGCAACATGAGGATGCGGATGAGCCCGCTGAACGGCCTGATCACGAGCCAGTAGCGGCGGAACTTCTTCCGGGACGCGGCGTCGGGCACGTGGACCCGCGTCTCGGTGGAGAGGCGGGACGGCCCGATCCGGAAGTCGATGACCGCCTTCGCTTGACCGTGGCGATCGAACGCGATGAACTCCTCCGCCGTTCGAAGCGCCGGGCCGTAGCTTCCCCCGCGGAGCCGCCAGAACCGACCGGTGAGCCCGAGGACGATGCCTTCGCCCGGCACGTCGTCGAGGACCAGCGAGCCCGGAAGCGCGCCGACGAGCGGGCGAGTCGGATCGCCGGTCCTGCGACCGAGGCGACGGACGAACCAGAGCGCACGCGCGATCGGGATGTCCGCGAGCGAGACCCGGCGGATCGCCTCGTCGATTCGCTCGGGGGGCGCATCGATCGCGATCCGATGCCGCTCCGAGAACTCGTACGCCGGCAGGAGCTCGTCGAGCGCTCTCACTCGACGATCTTCCAGAACGCGTTCTTGACCACCACTTCGTCGCCGCGGAACGTCCACAGGTCGCAGCCGCGAACTTCGAGGCGCTGTCCGTCGACCGTCGTGCCACGGAGTGTCCATTCGGAGACTCCACGCTCTCCGGAGACGAAGTCGCCGTGGCTCTCGTAGCTGACGTCGGGTATGCCCGTGAAGCGCGCCCTCAGACCCTCCGCTACCGCCTCCTTCCCCTCGAACCGCCGACCCCACGGATCCTCACCGCGCGGTGCCTCGAAGACGCAGTCCTGGGCGAAGAGGGACATGATCGCGTCGAGATCGTGCCGATTGAAGCCGTCCAGCATCCGCTCGAGCACGGCCATTCTGGTGCTGTCAGTGCTCATCCGAGCCTCCTCGCTCCGCCACTCCGCAGACCTTCATAGCGGCTCGCGCATACACCTCTGCCGTCTTCACGAGCCCGTCGATCTCGAGATTCTCGCCCTTCACCGTGTCGAGGAGCCCCGTCGACGTGCCGTAGTTCACGGTCGGGACGCCGTAGCGCGTCAGAGCCGACGCATCCGAGAACCAGCGGGTCACGTCGCGCTCCGGCGGCGAGCCGAAGACCTCGGCGTGCGCCTCGTCGACGGCGCCGATCAGCGGGTGGTCCTCCGCGATCTCGGCACCCGGGGCGGTCACGTACACCTCGCCCTCGACACCGTAGTCCGGGAAGCGCTCCTGGAGGCTCCGCACGAAGTCGAGAACCTCGCCGCGGGCGGTGGCCATCTCCTTCGTCGGCGGAACGCGGACGTCGAGGAAGAGGTCGGTGCGATGAGGCGTGCGCGAGACCCGCCAGCCAAAGCCGCCTTCGACGGCGCTCACGTTCACGACCGCCTTCGTCCCACGGTAGGCGTTCGACTCGTCGCTCTCCCAGCCCGGGATCCACTCGAGGACCGCGTCCAGCACGTCGCGCATCCGGAGAATCGAGTTGCGGTCCCGCTTGCCCTCGGTGAACGCCGTGTGGATGAAGTCGCCCTGCGTCGAGATGCGCAGCCAGAGCGAGCCGAAGTGCCCGAGCACGACCTTCGATTCCGTCGGCTCGCCGAGGATGCACATGTCCGCGACCCCGCCGTGCGTCACGAGATGCCGCGTCCCGGCGGCGTAGCCGCGGAACTCGGCGCCCTGTGCGTCGCCCCACTGGGACTTCTCGATCTCCCCGCTGACTGCCGCGACGAGCACGTCCCCCCGCAGCCGCACGCCGGCGTCGTCGAGCGCGCGCAGCGCCTCGACATAGCAGGCGAGCGCGCCCTTCATGTTCGAGATGCCCAGCCCGTAGAGCCGCCCGTCCTCGACGAACGCCTTCGGCTGGAAGCCCGGAACGTGCGCGAGCCACGCCTCCTTGCCCGAGTACGACGTGTCCAGGTGGCCGTTGAACATGAGGCTCGGCCCGCCTCCCGTGCCCGGCCGCGTGCCGAGCACGTTCGCCCGCCCGTCCTCGACCTGCTGCCACTGCACCTGGAGGCCCATGTCCGCGAACGTCTGCGCGACGAGCTCCGCGAGCGCCTGCTCGGAGCCGGTGAAGCTCGGCGTCTCGATCGCCCGGCTCGCCCACCCGACGAGCCGGTCGCGGTCGATCGCGATTGTCACGCTCTCGTTCCGGCGGCGAGCTTGACGGAGACGGGAACGTCATACCCATCCTCCGTCCGGTACGCGTCGAGCAGCTCGTCGTAGCGCTCACGAATCTGGCGCTGCAGCTCCTCCGTCTGGCCGACGATCATCGGGCCGACCCGGACCGACCCCTTGATGAGGCCGTCGAACGCGGCGGGGTCGTACTCGGTCACGACCCGAAGTATGGGAGAACGCGCTCGCCGAAGAGCCGGATCTGGTCGTGGCGGCGATCGCCCCAGAGCTCGAGCATCACGTGCGTGCAGCCGGCGTCGCGGTACTCGGCGATCGCGGCGATGCACTCGTCCGGCGTCCCGGCAATCGGCTTGCAGCGGTCGAGCAGCGAGTCGGTCACCTCGGCCTTCGCCGCGAGCCGTCCGCCCCGCTCCATCGCCTCGGCGACGGACGCGAGCTCCTCCATCTCGATCCCCGCCAGCTCGAGCAGCGTGTCGGCGGAGCCCTTGATGTTCTGGAACTTGTTCGCGAGGTACATGCCTGCGATCTCCCGCGCGCCGTCGCGGCCGGCATCGCGGTCCGACTCGTGGATCGAGGCGACGATCGTGCAGCCGATGTCGATGTCGGCCTGGACGTTCTCGCGCGTGTAGCCGACGAAAGCAGGCGTCGTGATCGAGGGCGTGAGGCACCCGTCGGCGATCTCGCCCGAGAGCGCCTGCATCTTCGGCGCGGTCGCGGCGATGTAGACGGGCGGCACCTCGCGCGGCGTGTGCGCGTCCTCCTGGAGACCGGGGACGGATGCGCTCCAGGTGTCGCCCTCGTACTCGAACGGCTCGCCGCCGAGCACGCCGCGGACGATCGTCACCGCGTCGCGCATCGGCCCGAGCGTCTTCGATCGTCTGCGAGCTGGATGTTGTTGAGGAAGATCTTCGAGGTGCCGAAGCCGAGCAGGAACCGGCCGGGACCGGCGGCCTCCTGCACCACACGCGCGTCCATCGCGACCTGCACCGGGTGGCGCGTGAAGGGCGAGATGATCCCCCAGCCGATCGGCGAGCCGCTCCGTCTCGCGCGCCATGAGCGCCGAGACGACGGTCGACGACCGTGCCTCCATCCCGTGCTTTCGCCACCACGGGTAGGCCTCCGCGAGCCAGATCGTGTCCATGCCTGCGCGGTCCATGACGCGTGCCGACTCGAGCATCTCGTCGAGCGGCTCCATCGTGAGCTGCATGACGCCGATGCGGAACGGGGGACTCATCGTCAGGGGCTCGAGTCGAAACCGAGGGACTGTTTGGGCGTGTCGAAGCCTTCGAGCCGCGCGTAGAGCTCGGCGATCGTCGCCGACGACCGGCCGTCATCGCCCTCGACCCCGTGCGACGCGAGCCACGACCTCGCCTCCTCGCCCGCGAGCGGCGCGAAGAGGACGTTGGCGGCGCTCCGCCCGGGCCGGGCGACCGCCGGATGGAGCTTCCGGATCTCCTCGTTCGTCGTCACGAGCACGAGAACGCGGAGACCCTGGCCGATCAGGCCGTCTGCGAGGTTCAGGAACCTCGAGAGCCCCTGGCCGATGACGGCCTTCGCGTCCGGCTGGAGGAGCTCACCGGTGTCCTCGAGCACGAGCAGGCGCCACGGCTTCCGCCGAGGCTCGGCCTCCTCCGACGACTCGTTCGTGATCGTCGCCTCCGAGGCGCCCATGTGGATTGTGGGCGCCGCCTGCCAGCTCGCGAACTGCGCCTCCCACTCCTGCTGGAGGATGACGTGGAGCAAGTAGTCCGCGTGCTGCCCGAAGAACGAGTCCGGGTCGACGATGTAGTGGAGGTCGCACCAGTCGCGCCATTCCCATGCGAGCGCCCGCAGCGCGAACGTCTTGCCCGTTCCGACATCGCCGTGCCAGAGGACGAGCTGACCGCCGTGCGCGGGCTGGAAGTCCGTCATCAGGCGCGCGAGCGCGGCATGCGTCGAGGCCCCGTAGTTGGACTCGATGTCGGTCCACGCGGGGACGGAGATCGTGCGCCATGCGGGCTGCGGGCCGTGCGGGCCGTACGTCCAGAACGTCACCGTGACCTCCTGGGCGCCGGACGGGTCCGGCGCGGGCAGCAGCTCGCGGAGCCGCTCGAGCAGGGAGCGGGCGGCCTCGTCGGTGTCCGCCGCCACGGCGACGTTCGCCTGGCCGGAGAAGAGCCCGACGTCGACCACGCCGTCCTCGACGCGGATGATCTCGCGTCGGCCCCAGCGCGTTCGATGGACGAAGATCCGGTCGCCCTCGAGGCTCACGGCGTTCGCCCGGGTCGCCCAGTTGTCGGCGTGCAGCACGGGCACGCCGCCGCCGAGGACCTGCGCGTTGAAGATCGCGTTCGCCAGCTCGTCGTGCTCGACGCCGTGCGAGGCGGCGAACGGCATGTGCGGCGGGCGCCGCGGTGTCTCCGGATCGGTCACGCGCCCCTGGTCAGGCTTCTGCTGCGACCGTGACCCGCCGCTCGAGCGCGCCCAGCACGTCGGCGACCTGCTGGTTGACGATCGGCTGGAGGACGCGCTGGCCCATCGCACCGACGGGGCCTGCGATCTTCACGTCGGCCTCCCACGCCATCGAGGTCCCGCCCTCGGCCTCGGAGAGCGTGAACGAGGTCGTCATGTCCATCAGGGCTCCGACGCCCTGGCCCTTCGCGCGCATCGACGCGAACTCGGGCGGCCGCTCCTCGAGCTTCTCGAAGTTCATCGTCATCTTGAGCCCGCCGAGCCCGAGCGGCACCTTGACCTTCGCCATCCAGTGCGTGTCGTCCTTGATCTCGAAGCTCTCGACGCCCGGCATGAGCTTCGCCATCTCGGACGGCTCGGAGATGACCCCCCACACCGTCTCGCGCGGGGCCGGCAGCTCCTTCGTGCCCGAGACGATCATCGAGACACCACGGAGACGTTCTTCCGGCTGGCTTCGGGGTCCTGGAGCATGGCCCACACCCTATGCGGTGGGTTGCAGCTCGTGTCGACGATGGGCTTCCCCGCCGACGCGAGCGCGTCCTGGATCGCGGCGCAGATGCAGTGGATCCCGCCGCCGCCCCCCTCGCCCATGCCCTTCGCGCCGAGCGGCGCGACCGGGGACGGAGACTCCATCGCGCCCGTTTTGAGCGGCGGCATGTCGAGCATGTGGGGGACGTGGTAGTCGTAGAAGTTGGCGGTCAGGAGCGTGCCCTCCTCGTCGTAGACGAACTCCTCGTGCAACGCGGCGCCGATCGCATGGGCGGTCGCGCCGTGTACCTGGCCCTCGACGATCTGCGGGTTGATGCGGACACCGCAGTCGTCCACCGCGGCGTAGTCGACGATGTCGACCTCTCCGGTCTCCGGGTCGACCTCGACGACGGCCGCATGGATCTGGGTCGCGTACGTCAGCGTCAGCTGCCCGGTCTTCTTCTCGGTGTCGACCATGCCGAAGTACGGCCGGCAGACGTAGCGGTGGTTGAGGGTGGGGTTGAACTCGGGCGGCAGGAACGCGTTGTTCGCGTTCACGATCGCTCCGAGCGCCATGAACGGCAGCGCGGCCTCCTCCGGCCCGTCCTTGATCCGCGCGAACCCGTCCGCGAGCTCGATCGCCTCCGTGGGCGCCTGCAGCACGGCCGCCGCGAGCTCGACCATCTCGTCGCGCAGGAGCTCGGTCGCGCCCTTCACCGCGCCGAGCCCCGTGAAGGCGAACTGGCTCGCGTACGTCCCCGAGAACCCCGCGTGCGAGTTGAACCACGAGTCGTGCCCGCGGCGCACGTTCACCTGGTCGGGCGGGCAGCCGAGGATGTCGGCGACGACCTGCGCAGCCGTCGTCTCGTGCCCCTGCCCCTGCGGGACGGTGCCGAGCGTGACCACGACCTCGCCGAAGATGTCGAGCTTCACCGACGCCGCCTCGTTGTTCCCCGAGAACTGGAGCTCCGGGTTGAGCAGCGTCGACTGCCCGAAGTTGTTCGTCCCCGAGTCGAGCGTCGAGCCGATTCCGAAGCCGAGCAGCTTCCCACGGGCGGCCGCGTCCTTCCGCCGCTCCTCGATCGAGCCGTGGTCGATGAGCTCGAGCGTGATGTCGAGCGCCTTCGCATAGTCGCCCGAGTCGTAGACGCAGCCGTTCGGCGTCTCGTACGGCATCTGCTCGGTCTTGACGTAGTTCTTCTTGCGGATCTCGACCGGGTCGAAGCCGAGCTCGGCCGCGACGATGTCGATGATCCGCTCGGTCAGCCAGAGGTGCTGCATCCGCGAGTAGCCGCGGTTCGGCGACACCGGCGACTTGTTCGTGCAGACCTGCGTGAAGTCCACCTGCACGTTCCGCCAGCCGTACATCCCCGGCGTGACCTGCGCCCAGATGATGCAGCCGAGTGGCTCGTAGCGCGGGAACGCGCCGCAATCGTCGAGCGCGCGGACCTTGAAGCCCGTCATCTCGCCGTCGGCCTTCACCGCGACCTCGACGTCGAGGAACGTGCGCTCGTTCCCGTGCGCGTTCGCGGTGTGCTGGTCGGTGCGCCACTCCGTCCACTGCACCGGGCGGCCGAGCTTGCGCGCGAGCAGGCAGAGGACGACGTACTGCGGGTGCAGGCAGATCTTGTTCCCGAAGCCGCCTCCGATGTCGTTCGTGACGAAGCGAAGCTTGTCGATCCCGGTGCGGAGCGCCGGCGCCATCCAGATCGCCCCGACGCCGGGCATCTGGTGGTTGCAGTGGAGCGTCCACTCCTCGGTGCCCTTGTCGTACTCGACGAGCGCGCCCGCGCACTCGAGCGGCGTCGAGGAGAAGCGGTGGAAGTGCAGGCGGTCGATCTTCACGACGTGATCCGCCTCGGCGAGCGCGGTGTCCACGTCGCCCCATTCGAAGACGCCCGACCACACGACGTTGGAGCCCGCTTCGTCGTGGAGCACGACCTCGTTCTTCAGCGACTCCTCCGCGTCGACGAGCACGGGGAGCTCCGCGTACGAGACCTCGATCAGCTCGGCGGCGTCGCGCGCGAGCTCGCGCGTCGCCGCGCACACCGCGGCGACCGGCTCGCCCATGTGCCGCACGCGGCCGACCGCGAGCGCGTAGTCCGTGATGTTCCCGCCCGGCTCGACGGACATCTCGAAGAACGGGTCGGTGTGGATCGCGACCTCGTCCCCGGTGATCGTCCCGTACACGCCGTCGAGCTCGAGCGCCTTCGAGACGTCGATCGAGACGATGCGCGCGTGCCCGTACGGCGAGCGCACGAAGTGGACGTAGCCCATCCCGTGCCGGCGCACGTCGTCGAAGAACGTGCCCTGGCCCTGCACGAGGCGCTTGTCCTCGCGACGCGGGATGCTCTGCCCGACGTAGCCCTTCTCGAGGGTCTGCGGCGCGCCCGTCTCGACGGCGGTGGAGCCGCCTTGTGTCAAATTGACACTTGAGGTCTTCGAGCTCACGCCGCCTCTCCCCCGGTCGCGACCACGGCCTCGACGATGTTCACGTAGCCGGTGCAGCGGCAGATGTTCCCCTGGAGCGCGTAGCGCACGTCCTCCTCCGTCGGCCGCGGGTTGCGCTCGAGCAGCGCGGTCGCGCTCATGAGCATCCCCGGGGTGCAGTACCCGCACTGGAGCGCGTGGTGCTCGTTGAACGAGCGCTGGAGCGGTGTGAGGTCACCGTCCGGAGCGAGGCCCTCAACCGTCTGCACGGACGCGCCGTCCGCCTGGACGGCGAGGAGCATGCAGCTCTTCACGGGGTTGCCGTCGAGGAGCACGGTGCAGGCGCCGCAGTTCCCGGTGTCGCAACCGATGTGCGTCCCTGTGAGGCCGAGGTCGTCCCGCAGGAAGTGGACGAGGAGCGTGCGCGCAGGCACGTCGCGCTCGTACCGCTCGCCGTTGATCTCGACCCCGATCGCCCTGCTAGCCGCCGGTTCCGCCGCCACTAGTCTCCTTTCCTCCTCGATGCCGCCTGCAGGACGGCGCGCACGGCCGCGACCTCGGCCAGGTGCCGCCGGTAGTCCGCCGAACCGTGGACGTCTCCGGGCGGGTCGAGCGACGCGCCGAGACCGTCTGCCGCGGCGCGAACGGCGTCCTCGGAGAAGTCGCCTCCCGAGAGCTTCTCCTCCATCGCCGTCGCGCGCACCGGAGTCGCTGCGACGCAGCCGATGGCGATCCGCACGCCGTCGCCCGAGACGCTTGCCGCCGCGTTCACGACATACGTCCCCTGCTTGCCGATCGTGAGCCCCGCGAAGCCGTCGCCGGCGCCCTTCGAAGGCGGCAGCGAGACCTTCATGAGCAGCTCGCCCTCGCCGACCGCCGTCAAGTACACGCCTTGGAAGAAGTCGTCGGCGGAGACCACCCGCTCCCCGTCCGCACCGCGGACGGTGAAGGTCGCGCCGAGGACGGCGAAGAGCGGCGGCAGGTGATTGGTCGGGTCGGCGACGCACACGTTCCCGCCCACGGTGCCCCGGTTCCGCACCTGGGTGTCACCGATCGTGGACGCGACCTCGGCGAGGATCGGCCGCGCGACGTCCACCTCGGACGAGGCCATGAGCTGCGCGTAGGTCACCATCGCGCCGATCTCGAGCAGCCCGTCGGCGGAGAATCCGATCGAGCGCAGCTCCTCGAGGTCGGCGAGGTCGACGAGGACCTCCGGCGACGTGACGCGCGCCTTCATGACGTTGAGCAGCGTCTGGCCGCCGGCGAGGGCGCGTGCTCCCTCGTTCCCGGCGAGGACAGCGATTGCTTCGTCGACCGTCGAGGGCCGCGCGTACGCCACCTCGCGCAGGAGCATGAGCGGATTCAATCCGGCACCGGGCTGACATGTCAAGCGAGAGGCGCGGTGGTAGGCTCGACCGCCCGCGGCGCCTCGTCACGGGTTGCGAGACGACGTTCCACCACACGGAGGCGACCACATGGAACCTGCCCCGGACCTCGGCGTGGTCTTCGACGAGCACGTGGCTGCGGAGTTCGTCGACATGGACCTCGACGCGACGATGGCGACGATGACCGACGAGCCGTACGTGAACCACCTGCCCGCGATGACCGGCGGTGTGGGCGCCGAGGGAGTGCGCCGGTTCTACGGAGACCACTTCATCGGGAAGTGGCCGAAGGACATCGAGATAACGCCCGTGTCGCGGACGGTGGGCGACGATCAGGTCGTCGACGAGCTCGTGCTCTCGTTCACGCACGACATCGAGATGCCGCAGCTGCTGCCGGGGGTCGCGGCGAGCGGAAGGCACGTGCGGCTCCCGTTCTGCGTGGTCGTGAAGTTCGAGCGCGGCAAGGTCGCGCACGAGCACATCTACTGGGACCAGGCGTCGCTCCTCGTGCAGGTCGGCGCCCTCGACCCAACCGGGCTCCCGGTCACCGGCGTCGAGCAGGCCGAGAACGTCCTCGATCCGCGCACGCATCCGCTGAACGGGCTGATTCGCGCGGCGGGCTAGAGCCGCGCCTCAGACCGTGCCGTACAGGGCGAGCACGATCCGGACGAACACCTTCGTCTCGCCGTAGACCCCGTGCTCGCGCACGGCGCGTGCGCCCTGGTACCAGCCCGCGAGCGCGAGGCGCACGTCGCCGCCGACCTGGTCGAGCTGCCAGCGGAGGAAGCGCACGCCGGCGCGCACGTTCCCCGCATAGGTGCGCGGCGTGCGGATGCCGAGCAGCACCGTGTCCACGAATTCCCAGGACTCCGGGAGCAGCTGCATGACGCCGAGCGCGCCGACGCTCGACACGACGTCGTGCTGGAAGCCGGACTCCATCCAGGCGAGCGCGCGGACGAGCTGCGGATCGACGCCGTACACGCCGGCCCAGTGTTCGAGCGCTGCTCGCACCGCATCCCTTGAGGGTGCCGCGGGCGGCGCAGCCGTTCGAGGGCCTCGCACGACCGCGCCGCGCGGGAGCACGAGCCTCTGGCCGGGGACGATGATGTTCATGAGCGACAGCCGGTTCCGACGGGCCAGCTGCCACGGGCTCACGCTGTAGCGGCCGGCGATGGAGTAGAAGCTCTCCCCCGGCCGCACGGTGTGTGTGCGCACCGGCACGCGGTTCGCAAGTGCGCGGTACGTGAACGGCCCGGCGATCCCGTCGGGCGCCAGCGTGTGACGGGTCTGGAACCGTCGCAACGCCACGGCGGTGGCACGGCTGAAGCGCCCGTCGACGGCCCGCGGACCGAGCCCGTAGCGGCGGAGCCGGAACTCGAGCACGGCCACGTCCCAGCCGACGGCCCCGACACGGAGCTCGCGCTGGCCGAGCAGCGGACGCCCGCGCGCGCCGAAGGCGCGTCGTGTCCGCCGATCGATCCTCCCGTCCGCCTTCAGGCCCTGCTTGCGCTGGAACGCGGCGAGCGCATGGCGCGTCAGCGGCCCGGCGACGCCGTCGACGGGCCCCGGGGCGAATCCCTGAGCCCGCAACGCAACTTGGACCGCGGCGATGCGCGGGTTCGCGCCCGCGGCGTCGTCCACGGCGAAGCCGCAGACGACGAAGGACAACGCCGAAGTCGCGGCGGCAAGGCGTCGCATGGGGCGCCCTTCGCCTCCCGCCGCCCGCGTCCTTCCTCTCCTAATCGAAGGGCAACCCCGGCGCGTAGGGTCGCGGATCCCGACGGTACAATCCCTCGGCTGCCTTCCCCGGTAGCTCAATTGGCAGAGCATCCGGCTGTTAACCGGAGGGTTGTTGGTTCGAGTCCAACCCGGGGAGTAGAAAAAGCCCTGCAAATACAGGGGCTTCTCCTTTAGCCTCGTCGCCAGATCAGGCGACTTTCTAACCTACGCCACTGTTCGGCCTTTTCGCAACGCCAGGCAGCCGCAGCAGTGTGTCTCAGCCGCGTCCGTTCGGTGCCCGCGGAGCGACCGCGACGATTCAAGAACGCTTCGTGCGTTGGCGAACGAGTAGCGGTCCTTCTAATTCCGGTGCAAGGATTTGCACCAAGCCGCGCCGGGCTACGCGTCCCAGAAGAACTTCCGCTTCAACCGGCGGGATATCCACTCTGCCCTCGAACGTTCCTTGCGGGCGGGCGCTTTGCTCTGGTGCGATGACTTCGAGCGCTCGACCCGGTCCACTTCGCAATGAATCCCGACACCAGCACAAGGCGCTTCCAGCGTAAGTAGGCGCACGATGGAGCCCACCGAACAGCACAGCCAGAAGGGCGAGACCAGGTCAGACGCGCGGGACGACTCTGGTGCGGTCGACGTTACGGCCGGTGAGCGCGGCGACGCTCCGCTCGGGCCGTACGCGGCCGCGATCTTGGCCACCGAGCACTGGAGCCTGCTTGCAGCACGATCGTTGATCTGGAACGAGGCAATGAGCCGAGCGACGGTCTTCCTGACGGTGCTCTCGGCCTCGATAATCGCGCTGGCGCTGCTGGCCGACGCAACCGGCTTCGGATCTCAGACTACAACGCTCGCCCTCGTGTTGCTCCCACTCGTGTTCATGCTGGGCCTCGCCGCATACGCGCGGCTGGTTCAGATCAACACCGAGGAGTTCCAGCTCGTGCTGGCGATGAACCGGCTGCGCCACGCCTATCTGCGGATCGAGCCGGGCCTAGAGCGCTACTTCACGACGGGCCACCACGACGACGAGCGAGGCGTGATCGCCACCTACATGCTCGATGGCCCGAGTCGGAGGTGGCTGGCGGCCCACTTCCTCGTCAACACGCCGACGATCGTGGCGACGGTGAACGCGGCCTTGGCGGCTGCCATCGTCGCGCTCCTCCTACGAGTGGGCGATGCGCCACCGGGCGTAGACGTGGCCGGTGCAATAGTGGCGTTCCTGGTGGTCTGGGCCGTCCTGCTCCGCTTCCAACTGCACGCGCTCCGCCCGCTTCAAGGTACGACGCCGAGGTTCCCCACCCCGCCGGACCTACGGGGGAAGTGAGCGGCACTCAGCCCATCTCGAGCTCGATCGGTATTCCCATCCGCCCCATTGTCCGCAGGTGCCGGAAGTGCGACCGAAGGGCTGCGCGCAGCGAGTGCTGCGCGACGTAACGGACTCCGTGCAGCTCAGCGTTGCGCTGGACGATCTCGGCGATCCGCGCGTAGTGCGTGTGCGGCACCCGAGGGAAGAGATGGTGCTCGATCTGGAAGTTGAGACCGCCGGCCAGCCAGCTCAGGACCCGGTTGTGCGGGCAGAAGTTGACCGTGGTCTCGACCTCGTGCACTGCCCAGAGGCGACGCTCCGTCACGAGGTCGTCCGGAGAGGCAAAGTCGGCCTCCTCGACGCAATGTGCAAGCTGGAAGGTCACGGCCATGATCAGGCTCACGACCATCGAGTAGGCGAGATAGGCGCCGAGGACGGCCCACCATGGGTAGAAGAGCAACGGCACCACGATCGCCCAGCAGATGAAGATCACCTTCCCGCCGACGAGACCGACGAGGTCCCAGCGTCGGGGAAAGCGCAACGCGCTCGTCCCGATGCTTCCCTGCGCGAACGCCGCGAGATCACCCACGGTCTGCCAGCGCAGACCCATCAGGCAGTAGAGCGCCCAGATGTAGTAGTGCTGGAGCCGGTACCACGGGCGCGGCGCCTGGACAGGCATGAGCCGCGCGAACGGCATCTGGGTGATGTCCGCGTCGTAGCCGTCCACGTTGGTGTAGGTGTGATGGGCGACGTTGTGCTTCACGCGCCACGCGTAGCTCGAGAGTCCGAGCAGCGCATCGGCCGTCCAACCCATCAGGTGGTTGAGGCGGCGCGTGCGGAAATAGGCGCCGTGATTGGCTGTCGTGCATGACGCAGAAGGCCGTCAGCGACGTTCCGAGGATCAATCCTCCGAAGGCGAGCAGACCGAGCAGCAACCCGGGGTGGCCGAGGACGAGCGTCGCCCACGAGACGAGCAGCAGGGCGAACGCGACGACCCCCTTGGCGTAGAGCTCGATCAGGCCCCGCGTGCGGACGCGAGGAGCGGCCAGGTACTCGTCGACCTCGCGGCGCGTCTGGCGGATGAAATCGCCTCCGTTGTCGAAGGAGAGCTTCCGCGGCTGGTTGCCGCTCTTCGGGTTCGCTACCTCGGCGATGACGCACTCCCTTCGCTCGGCCATGTCGATGACCGGGCCCCGTCGTCGCCGAAGCGACGACGGGATCCGCATCTCGCCCTAGGCGACCAAGGCGACGTTCGTCGCCTCAGGACCCTTCGCGCCCTCGCGCTCCTCGAACTGCACGCGAGCGCCCTCGGTCAGCGACTTGAAGCCCTCGCCGGCGATGTTGCTGTGGTGGACGAAGAGATCCTTGGAACCTTCATCAGGAGTGATGAAGCCGTATCCCTTGTCGTCGTTGAACCACTTCACGATTCCGTTAGCCATGTAAACACCTCCCTTGCTACTCCACGAACGCGTAAGGAAGGCGCTTTGCGCAAACCGGACTCGCTCTGTATTCGGCAGGCACAGTAGCAGCGCCACCGCCGATACCGACGCGCTCGCCTACGATGCGACGATGGCGAAGCGATCCGACAAGCCGAAGAAGTCACAGAAGCAGCAGCCGCAGAAGACGCTAAAGGAGCGGCGCACCGAGAAGCGGGCGGCCAAGAAACATGCCTCCGGCGCCTAGCGACGGCTGCGCGTAGAGCTGCGCGTCTTCCCACCGGCCGCACGCGATGGATGATTCCGCGGCGCCCTCGAGCTGCTAGGTAGGGAGCGTGATCGTTGCCCTCCACGTGGCGACAGGCGCTGCGGCTGGCGCCGCCAGCGGCTCGCGGCTCGCCGCACTCCTTCTTGGGCCGATTCTCCACGTCGCGGGCGACCGCCTTCCGCATCAGGACTTCCGCTCGCGTCGGTTCGAGATCGGCAGCGGGCTAGCGGGCATCCTCCTTCTTGCCGCGCGGCGAGGCCCGCTCGATCCGGCGACACTTGGCGCCGCAGCGAGCTCCGCGCCTGACCTCGAGCACGTCCTTCCGTTCCTGCGCCCGCGCGGAACGAAACTCTTCCACTACCACGGCTGGCATCGCTCAGGTCGGTTCCCGGCAAGCCTGCAGCTCCTGCTCGCCGCCGCAATTCTCGCCGCACTCAGCGCGCCGCCGAGCCACCGTCTTGAGATCGGGCGGCAAGCGGGTCGTGAGGAGGCGTGCTAGACGGCTCCGAGCGCGGCCGTGATCCTCTCGATCGCCGCGGTCTCTTCGTCCTTGACACCGCCCTTGGCCTCGGCCACCGCCGTCGCGACGTCGAGCACGAGGCCACGATAGGCCTCGAGCTCGTCCGGGGCCTTATCGCGGAGGACTCCCACCGAAGCGCCAAGGGCGTTGATCGTTCCCTCCACGACCTCCTTCGGTGACGCGACCAGGCCGAACCCGGTGCTGTGAGTCCCCGACAACTCGCGCACGAGTTGGCTCTCGCTCTCACTATGCGCGGCGAGTTGCTTCGCGACGGTGCTCGCCTCACCGAAGGTGTCGGTGAAATCGCGATGGGCAGCGGAGACGAGCATGCCGGCGCCCGTGACGCCCTGCTGGAGGTCCTTCCATTCGTCCTCAGTGAAGTCCGCCTTGCCAGCCATTTCTCCCTCCTTCGATGGGTGTGCGTGCCGTGGGGTCCTCAGTGTCTCAGTACGCACCCGCACTCGAAGCCCAGGAAGCGATGTGACCACACCCTCGAGAGCCCGAATGACCACTTTGGGTCAGTTACGCAGGCGAGGCGTGTCCGTACCGTGGAGCCATCGAGTGAGGTCGGGCGACCCGGGGGAGGCCGACCTCACTCGTTCAGAACATGTCCGTCGAGCGTCTTGGCAGACGGCTGAGGACACGGCTCCGGGTCGGCTCGCACCGCTGCCGCAGCGCGTCGAGACGCTCGGCAACGTCGACTCCGGTCGGGTCCGCCAGCTGCGAGGCATCGCCGAGAACCAGCAATGCCCGCCGCGCTTTGGCCTACGCTCGACACCATGGAATGGGGGTCCACAACAACAGTTGTGGCGCTCTTGGCTGCCATCGTCGGTGTTGCCCTCATGCTGACGCAGGCGAAGCCCGAGAAGCCCGAGAGGCACGAGCAACTGCCGCCAAATCACTCGGATGCCTCGGTGACCCTCCTGTTCATGGCAGGCCCCAGATACCGCCTCATGGAGATCGAACCGCGAGCCCTCAGCGCCGGGTCCGTCCTCGACCTCGATGGCCGGACGTACGTCGTAGCCCGCCTCGGGCCTGCGCCGCTTCCTGCGGACGGCAGGCGCTGCGCTTACCTGGAGCCGATTGCGAGACGCTCGCCCGACTCGAAGCTTTCTACGGACGCTTCTACTCCTCTGAACTGATCTCAGGGCATCCGGCGTAACGTCACGGCGTAGCTGCGCGTACGCATTCTACGTCGATTTCTGCATAATAGGCGCATGACGGCCGTCGTCATCCTCGGCGCCTCGGGCTACTCCGGCCAGGAGACGCTCGACCGCGTCCTCGCCCACACCGAGCTCGAGGTCGCTGCGCTCGGCTCCGACTCGCTCGCGGGAAAGCCGGCCGACACGCTCGACCCGCGCCTCCAGCGGCTCGAGCTGCCCGACTTCGTGACGAACGACGAGGCGCTCGCGACGCATGCCGACCTCGTCTTCTGCTGTCTCGACCACGAGCGCGCGGCCGCGCTCGTCCCGCCGGCGGACACCGTCGTCGTCGATCTCACCGGCGCCCACCGGCTCGGGAGCACCGGCGACTACGCGGCCTGGTACGGCTTCGACCACCCGCATCCGGAGACCCTCGACGAGTGGTGCTACGCGCTGCCCGAGCTGGCGCCGCCGACGGGACCGCTCGTCGCCAACCCCGGCTGCTACGCGACCGCGGTGCTGCTCGCGCTGGCCCCGATCGCCGACGCGATCGATCCGACGAGCGTCGTCGTCGACGCGAAGTCGGGCGTCTCCGGCGCCGGTCGCGCGCTCAAGGCGACCTCGCACGCGAACGCCGTGCTCGACAACGTCGCGCCCTACCGCGTCGGGGCGCATCAGCACGAGCCCGAGATCGCGCAGGTCCTCGGCTTCGAGATCTGTTTCGTGCCGCACCTGCTCCCGGTCCGGCGCGGGCTGCTCGCCACCTGCTACGTCGCGCCAGCCAAGGACGATCTCCGTGACCGCCTCGACGCCGCGTACGCGGCGAGTCCGGTCGTCGACGCTCCTCCCGGACGGAGCCATCCCGGACCTTGGCGCGCGTCCAGGGAACGGACGCGGCGGAGCTCGCGATCTTCACCCACCGCGCGACGGGCCGCGCGATCGTCATCTGCGCGCTCGACAACCTCGGCAAGGGCGCTGCCGGCCAGGCGATGCAGAACGCCAACCTCGCGCTCGGTCTCGACGAGACCGCGGGACTCCGACTCGCGGGCGTCCTCGTATGAGCGTCACCTCCGCCCAGGGCTTCGTCGCCACCGGTGTGCACGCCGGCATCCGCAACGCGCACCCGGACCTCGCGGTCGTGCGCTCGCTGCATCCCGCCGTCGGCGCCGCGATGTTCACGCGGAATCGCGTGCTCGCGGCGCCGCTCGTCGTCTCGAAGGCGCACCTCGCCCAGGCCGAGCCGCAGGCGATCGTCGTCAACTCCGGCGTCGCAAACGCCGCGACCGGCCCGCGAGGCGAGCAGGACGCGCTCGCGACGGCCGTCGAAGCCGGTCAGCTGCTGCGTATCGCGACCGAGCAGGTGCTCGTGCTCTCCACCGGCGTGATCGGGCCCACGCTCCCGATGGACAAGATGACCGCCGGGCTCGCGCAAGCCGTGCCGCAGCTGAGCACCGAGGGTGGCCACGCGGCCGCCGAGGCGATCCTCACCACCGACACGAAGCCGAAGGAAGCGGTCGTCGCGCGTGACGGCTTCGTCGTCGGCGGCATGGCGAAGGGCGCCGGCATGATCCACCCCGCGCTCGCGACCATGCTCGCGATCCTCACGACGGACTACCCGCTTGCGCCCGGCGAGGGCGACGTCTTCCTCCGGCCCGCGGTCGACGAGACCTTCAACCGGATCTCCGTGGACGGCGACTGCTCGACGAACGACGCGGTGATCTTGCTCGCGAACGGCGCAAGCGATTGCCCGCGGAACGACGCGAGCTTCGCATCCGCCGTGCGCGAGGTCTGCGCCGACCTCGCCGCGCAGCTCGTCGCCGACGCCGAGGGCGCGACGGTGCTGCTCGAGATCGAGGTCGAAGGCGCCGCGAGCGAGGACGAGGCCACCGCCATAGCGCGCCGCATCGCCACCTCGCCGCTCGTGAAGACAGCGGCCTTCGGACGCGACGCGAACTGGGGCCGCGTCCTCGCCGCCGCGGGCTCGGCGCCGTACAACGGCGGCTTCGCCGAGCTCGATCCCGGATCGGTGTCCCTGCGGTTCAACGGAACGCCGGTCTTCACGTCGGGGGCGCCTACCGACCTCGAGCCGAGCCTCGACGGCGCCGTCTGCAAGATCGAGCTCGACCTCGGGCTCGGCGACGGCTCCGCCGCCTACCTCGCATCCGACCTGTCCTACGACTACGTCCGCATCAACGCGGACTACCGGACGTGAGCCTCGTCGTCGTCAAAGTCGGCGGAGCGGTGACGGCCGACGCCGCGGACTGGGTGAACTCGCTCGTGGCTCAGAGCCACAAGGTCGTCGTCGTCCACGGCGCGGGTCCGCAGATCTCGGAGGAGCTGGAGCGCCGGGGTCTTCCCGTCGAGTTCGTGAACGGCCGCCGCGTGACGCGCGCCGCGACACTCGAGGTCGTCCGCGAGTCGCTCGCCAGGGTCAACGCCGAGATCAGCGCCGCCATCGGGCCGCGCGCCCTGCCTCTCCCCTACGGCGTGCTCGCGGCCATCAGGATCCCGGAGCTCGGGCTCGTTGGACGCCCCATCCCGGCGGCGCCGAAGCCCATTCTCGACGCGCTCACCGCGGGGGGGATCCCCGTCGTCGCGCCGCTCGCGTACGGGCCGATGAACGTCAACGCCGACGAGGCGGCCGCGGCGCTCGCGGTCGGTCTCGGCGCCGAGCGCCTGCTCTTCCTCACGGACGTCCCGGGCGTGTTCGTCGAGGGCGAGGTGGCGAGCTCCATCGTCGCCGACGAGGCCGAGCGCCTCGTGGACGCCGGAGCGTTCGTGGGCGGGATCGTGCCGAAGCTGCTCGCGGCCGCGCACGCGGCCCGCGACGGAGTCGAGGTCGAGATCGGCCGGACGGCGGTGGTCGCATGACGACCGCGGTCGGCACGACAAAGCTTCTTCCGACGTATCCGCCGGTGCCCGTGACGTTCACCCGCGGCGACGGGATGTGGCTCTTCGACGGGGACGAGCGCCGCTACCTCGACTTCGGCGGCGGCATCGCCGTCGTCGCCCTCGGCCACCGCCACCCCGCCCCGCTCGGGGCCGCGCAGGAGCAGCTCGACCGGATCTGGCACGCGTCGAACCTCTTCGGGACGCTTCCCGGCGCTGAGCTCGCGGGCCGTCTCTCGGAGCGCTTCGGCGCGACCGGCGCGCAGGCGTTCCTCTGCAACTCGGGGACGGAGGCGATCGAGGCCGCGATCAAGTACGCGGCCAAGGCGACCGGGAAGCACGGCATCGTCGCGCTCGAGGGCTCGTTCCACGGACGGACGCTGGGCGCGCTCTCCGCAACCGGGCAACCGGCGAAGCGGGCCGCGTTCGAGTCCCTCCTCGCGCGCGTCACGTTCGTGCCGCCGGGAGACGTCGACGCACTCGAGGCCGCGGTCGGCCCGGACACCGCGCTGATCCTGCTCGAGGTGATCCAGGGCGAGGGCGGCGTGCGACCGCTGCCGGCCGAGTTCGTCCGCGCGGCGGCGGCGCTCGAACCGCTGCTGTGCGTCGACGAGATCCAGACCGGGGTCGGGCGCACCGGAACCTTCTTCGCCTTCGAGCAGCTCGACGTGCGTCCTGACCTCGTCACGCTCGCCAAGGGCCTCGCGAACGGACTGCCGATCGGCTGCCTGCTCGTCTCCGAGGAAGCCGCGGGCGCGTTCGTCCCCGGCGACCACGGCTCGACCTTCGGCGGGAATCCTGTCTCGTGCGCCGCCGCGTGCGCCGTCGTCGATGCGATCGACGACGAGCTGCTCGCGAACGTCCGCGCGCAGGGCGCGCGCCTGCGGGCCGGGCTCGGCCGTCTTCCCGGCGTGACCGAGGTACGCGGCGCCGGCCTGCTCGTCGGCGCCGACATGGAGCTCACCGCGTCCGAGGTGGCCGCCGCCGCGCTCGAGCGCGGCCTCGTCGTCCTCACCGCGGGCGAGCATGTGCTCCGTCTGGCGCCGCCGCTCGTCGTCGGCGCCGACGAGATCGACCACGCACTCTCCGTCCTCGAGGAGGTCCTCGGATGAACCGACAGGAGCGACAGGGCGCGATCCGGCGCCTCGTTCGCGAGCAGCCCATCTCGACGCAGGCGGAGCTCGCCGCCGCGCTCCACGCCGCCGGTCATGACGTCGTCCAGACGACCGTTTCGCGCGACATCCGCGAGCTCGGCCTCGTCAAGACGCGCGACGCGACCGGCCGGCTCGTCTACGCGCTGCCCGAGGACGCGGCACCGCAGAGCCTCGGACCGAGCTTCCGCCGGGTCGCGCTCAGCGTGGAGTCGAGCGGAAACCTCGTTCTCGTCGCGACGCCGTACGGATTCGCCAACGCGCTCTGCGAGGAGATCGACCGCTCCTCCCACCCGCGCATCCTGGGGACGATCGCGGGCGAGAACACGATCATGATCGTCGCCCGGGAGGGCGTCGCCGGCAGCGAGCTGCGCGACGAGCTCCGGGCATTCCTGCTCGAAGGAGCCGCGTGACCCTGGGCACGCTCCCCGCCGCACTTCCGGTCGACCTCCGCGGCCGTTCCCTCACGCGCGTCGTGGACTTCGCCCCGGCCGAGCTCGAGGCCGTGCTCGATCTCGCGGCCGAGCTCAAGCGAAAGCGCGCGGCTCGCGAGCCGCACCGTCCGCTCGAGGGGCTGTCGCTGGGCCTCTTCTTCCGCCGGCACTCGACCCGCACGCGCGTCTCGCTGACCGTGGCGATGACCCAGCTGGGCGGCGCGGTCGTCGACTTGCCCGCGTCCGAGCTGCAGCTTGCGCGGGGCGAGTCGATCGGAGACACGGCGCGCGTGCTCTCGCGCTACCTCGACGGCCTCGCCGTCCGCACGGGCCCGCAGGCGGAGGTCGACGAGCTCGCCGCCACCGCGTCCGTGCCGGTCGTCAACGCGTTGACGGACGACGAGCATCCCCTCCAGGCGCTCGCCGACCTGCTGACGGTCAGGGAGCGGTTCGGCGGTCTCGAGGGCATCCGCATCGCCTGGGTCGGGGACGGGACGAACGTCTGCGTCTCCCTCGCGGCCGCCTGCTCGCTGCTCGGTATCGAGTTCGCGTGCGCGTCTCCGGCCGGCTACGAGCCGCCAGGCGTCGACGTGGTCCGCGACCCCGGCGAGGCCGTCGCCGGAGCGCAGGTCGTCGTCACGGACACGTGGACGAGCATGGGCCAGGAGCGCGAGCGCGCGCAGCGGCTCCACGACCTCGCGCCGTACATGCTCGACGAGACGCTCCTCGCAGACGCGGATCCGGATGCAATCGTCCTGCACTGCCTGCCCGCCCATCCGGGCGAGGAGATCGCCGCCGACGTCCTCTACGGGCCTCGCTCGGCGGTCTGGGACGAAGCCGAGAACCGGCTGCACACGGCCAAGGCGCTGCTCGCGCTGGTCCTCGGCTAGCCGCTACGTCAGCTCGGCGAGCGACTGGCGCACCTTCGCGAGCTTCGCCTGGAGCTCGGTCGTCCGCGCGAGATCCGCGCCCGCGAGATCGCGCTTGAGCTTGCGCTCGCGCAGCCGGAGCATGAGCTCCTGGCCCGTCCTGCGGTTGATCGCCTCCTGTGCCGCCCGGGCGTCGAGCTCTGCGAGTAGCCCGGTCAGCTCAGGATCCTCGGTCTTCGAGACGAGCTGCGCGCGGAACCGCCGGTAGAGCTCGGAGTCGAAGTGCTCCGGCGTGAGCTCCTCGAGCCCCGGGAGCAGTTCCGGATGCGCCACGCACGCGGCGAGGACGTCCTTCTCGAGCCGGTCGCCCGCGCCGAGCAGGCGCGGCGCCTCGGGCTGAACCGACGGCGAGCCGCTGCGGGCGGAGGCGGGCGCGATCCCCCCGAGCGTCTCCTTCGGGAGGTCGAGCCGGTCGGCGACGAGGCGGAGCGCCTCCTGCCGCTCGGGCGAGTCCTCGGCCTTCGCGAGCACCTCACGCACGCGGACGAACCCCTCTTGGCGGTCGGCCGAACGCTCGAGCTCGAGCCGCACGCGGTAGAGCAGGTAGCTCTCCGCCCCGCCGAGCCGCTCCTCGAAGCCCTCGGGCGCGTCGGCCGGATCCTGGCCGCGCGGAAGCGTGACGACCTTCACCTCGAACCCCTGCGCCGCGGCCAGCTCCATCCCGCGCAGCGTCGCCTCCTGGCCGGCCGCGTCCGCGTCGAAGCAGAGGTAGATCTTGCGTGTCAGACGGCCGAGCTCGCGGAGCTGGCGCTCGGTGAGCGCCGTTCCCATCGAGGCGACGACAGGCTCGAAGCCCGCCTGGCGGAGCGCGATCACGTCGGTGTTGCCCTCGACGATCGCCGCCCGGTCCTGCTTCGAGATCGCCGTGCGCGCAAGGTGGAGCCCGTACAGGATCGACCCCTTGTGGAAGAGGTCGCCCTCGGGCGAGTTGACGTACTTCCCGCGCAGCGGGTCGTTCTCGTCGAGCTTGCGGGCCTGGAAGCCCACGACGCGCCCGCGGACGTCCGCGAGCGGGAACATGAGCCGCCGCGGGAAGTAGTCGCCGCCACGTACGGTCGTGAGGCCGGCCGAGCGCAGCTCGTCCGCCGTGAATCCGCGCTCGCGCGCCTTCTCGGCGAGGCCACGCCCGGGCGCGAGACCGAGCCGGAACTCCTTCGCGATCTCTTCCCGGAGGCCCCGCTCGGCCAGGTATGCGCGCACAGACGCGCCGCCGTCGCCCTCCCAGAGCAAGCGCTCGAAGTAAGCGGTCGTCTGCTCGAGCACCACGTACAGGCGCTCGCGACGGCGGCGCGCCTCATCCTGTCGCGGCGATGACTCCTCGTACTCGAGCGTCACCCGGAAGCGCTCGGCTAGAGACTCGACGGCGCCCACGAAGTCGAGGTTCTCGCTCTCCTGGACGAACTTGATCACGTCGCCGCCCTTCCCGCACCCGAAGCAGTGGTAGAGCTTCTCGACGGGGTTTACCGAGAAGCTCGGCGTCCGCTCCTCGTGGAACGGGCAGCGGCCCGTGAACCTGGAGCCGGACGCCCGCCGGAGCTGCGTCCGCGCCGAGACGACCTCGACCATGTCGGCAGCCGCACGGACCTCACGTACCGAGGAGTCCGTGATGCGCGCCACGGGATGAGACTACTCGCCGCCCAGGTCATACTCTCCTACCCATGGAGGGGGGCACACCGCGCCGCGAGCGCAAGGTCGTGACGGTCGTGTTCTGCGACCTCGTCGGCTTCACGGCCCGGGCCGAGTCAATGGATCCGGAGGACGTCGAGGCGCTTCTCCGCCCGTACCACGAGCGTGTCCGCGCCGAGCTCGAGCGCCACGGCGGAACCGTCGAGAAGTTCATCGGGGACGCGGTGATGGCGCTCTTCGGCGCGCCCGTCGCGCACGAGGACGACCCGGAGCGGGCCGTGCGAGCGGCGCTCGCGATCCGCGACTTCGCGGTCGAGCAAGCTCTCGAGCTCCGCGTCGGGATCACGACCGGAGAGGCGCTCGTCTCGCTCGACGCCCGTCCGGACGCTGGCGAGGGCATGGCGTCCGGAGACGTCGTGAACACCGCCGCCCGTCTGCAGAGCGCGGCTCCGGTCAACGGCGTGCTCGTGGACGAGACGACGTATCGGGCGACGCGCAACGCCGTCGACTACGGAGCGCACGACCCCCTCGACGCCAAGGGCAAGTCACGGCCGATACAGGTGCGCGAGGCGCTAGAGGCGCGGTCGAGGCCCGGGATGGACGTCGCCCACGAGGCGCGCACCGGGCTGGTCGGCCGGGAGCACGAGCTCGGCGTCCTTGTCGATGCGCTCCGCCGGGTGCTGCAGTCGCGGAGGTCCCAGCTCATGACCCTCGTCGGCGTCCCGGGCATCGGGAAGAGCCGCCTCGTCTACGAGCTCTCGCAGATCGTCGAAACCGAGCCCGCGCTGATCACGTGGCGTCAGGGCCGCTGTCTCGCCTACGGCGACGGAATCACGCTCTGGGCGCTCGGCGAGATCGTCAAGGCGCAAGCGGGCATCCACGAGCAGGATCCTCCCGAAGAGGCGAGCGCCAAGGTCCACCGCTCCGTCAACGAGGTGCTGGAAGGCGAAAGCGACGCCGGCTGGGTGGAGTCGCACGTCCTCGCCCTCATCGGGTTGTCGGACGAGAGCGACCTCGGCGGCGACAGGCGGAACGAGGCGTTCGCCGCCTGGCGCCGCTTCTTCGAGGCGATGGCGGATCGCCGTCCTTTCGTGCTCGTGGTCGAAGATCTCCACTGGGCCGACGAGAGCCTGCTCGACTTCCTCGACGAGCTCGTCGACTGGGTCACGGACGTCCCGCTGCTCGTCGTCGGCACCGCGCGGCCGGAGCTCCTGGAGCGCCGACCCGGCTGGGGAGGCGGCAAGCTGAACGCGACGACGCTCGCCGTCGAGCCGCTCTCGGACGACGAGACGGCAATCCTGATGGGCGAGCTGCTCGATCGGCCCCTGCTCGCTGCGGACGCCCAGCACGCACTCCTGGAACGGGCCGGCGGGAATCCCCTCTACGCCGAGCAGTTCGCAGAGCTCTTCCTCGAGCAAGGATCCGCTGGAGCGCTTTCCCTGCCGGAGACACTCCAGGGCATCATCTCCGCGCGCCTGGACGCGTTGCCGGCCGATGAGAAGGAGCTTCTGCGTGACGCCTCGGTGATCGGCAAGGTCTTCTGGACGGGCGCTCTTCGACGGGAGCCGACGGAGGTTGGCGTTGCGCTGCACTCACTCTCTCGGAAGGCGTTCGTACGACAACAGCGCCGAACATCGGTCGAGGGTGAAAGTGAGTTCGCGTTCGCCCACGCGCTCGTTCGCGACGTCGCCTACGCTCAGATCGCCCGCGCCGACCGCGCCGAGAGACACCGGCGCACGGCCGAGTGGATCGAGTCTCTCGGTCGTCCCGAGGACCACGCGGAGATGCTTGCCCACCATTGGCGCTCGGCGCTCGAGCTGGCCCAAGCCGCGGGTTCCGAGACGGGCGACCTCGCGGAGCGGGCGGGGGAGGCGTCGGGTGCGGCGGGCGATCGCGCCTTCGCGCTGAACGCATTCGCCACGGCCGCCGGCCACTACGGCACCGCCCTTGAACTCGCGCGAGAGAACGACCCCTCACGAGCCGAGCTGCTCTTCAAGCTTGGCCGCTCGCTGTTCCTGGCCGGGGACGAGGGAGCGGATGACGCACTCAAGAGAGCCCGCGACGCGCTGGTCGAGACCGACGACTATGGCACCGCCGCGGAGTGTGAGGCGTTGCTCGCTCGAGGCTCGTGGTTTCGCGGCGGGCAGCAAGAGGTCTTTCAGCACCTCCGCGCCGCCGAGGCCCTGATCGCCCGAGCGGAGCCCTCACCGAGCGTGGCACGCGTGCTCGGGTGGCTGGGACGCCAGGAGATGCTCGCCGGCGAGCGCGAGAGCGGAGTGCAGCATGCCGAGCAGGCGCTGGCGCTGGCAGAGCGATTCGAGCTCGTCGACCTGCGCGTGCATGCGCTGACGACGATCGGATCCGCAAAGGCGTTCCTGGGGGACACGACCGGTCGCGACGATCTCGAGCGCGCGATCGAGATCGGTCGCGCCTCGAACTCGGTGATGGTCGCAGGCGCGCTCAACAACCTCGCGGTCGTCATCGACATGATCGACATGAGCCGCGTCGAGCAGATTCAGCACGAAGCCCTCCGTGAAGCGGAACGGTTCGGAGACGCGACGCTCATCCGATTTCTCCGTGGGAATCTCATCGCGCCCTACTGGATCCTGGGTGACTGGGACGAAGCGCTCGCCACGGCGGATCGATTCATCGCGGAGTGCGAGGAGTCTCCGCATGTTCTGGAGGGCCCGAGCCGCATCTTTCGGGGCTATATAAGACTCGCCCGCGGACGGCGGGATGAGGCGCTCGCCGACCTCCGCCGAGGTCTGGACCTGGCGCGCGAGGCTCGGGCGGACCCGCAGACCATGGCTCCCGCGTTGATCCGGAGCGCGTGGGGCCATTTGCAGGTGGGCCGGATGGCCGAGGCCAAGGCGGAGTTCGGCGAGGCATTGACGCACCTCCGGAAGGACCCGAATGCGCGGCCGTGGGCGATGGCGGAGGTCGCGGTCGACGTCGGCGAGAGCCAGGCGGTGCGTGAGATCCTCGAGCAGCTGCTCCCGAGCCCGGGCCGGAACGCGATGCTCGCTCTGACCGACGGGAGTTACGCGGAAGCTGCGGAGCACTATGCGGAGGCGGGGATTCGGCTCTTCGAGGCCGAGGCTCGCCTGCGGAACGCGGAGCTGCTCATCGCCGACGGCCGCCCGCAGGACGGCGCGCCGGACCTCGCAAGGGCGCTCGACTTCTATCGCTCGGTGGGCGCGACACTCTTCATCCAACGCGGCGAGGCGCTCCTCTCCGCCGCGGCTCAGAGGGACTCGGCGTAAGAGAGCGCGAAGCGGTCGGTCATCCCGGCGATGTAGTCGACGATCTCGTCCACGTCGCCTCCGGCCGCGACCAGGTGCTGGAAGATCGCGCGGACGGTCTCGTGCGCCTTCCGGTGCTCCGGCTCGACCTGCGGCCCGAGGTAGACCCGCTCGAACATGAACGCGCGGAGCGCGAGCATCGCCTCACCCACGTCCGGCGACTGCCGGATGTCGTCGACGCCTTCCGACGTGGAGACGATGTCGCGCACCAGCGTGTCGATGCGCTTGGAACCCGTCGGCCCGAGCACCTCGATCTCGTCTCGCGGAAGGTCTTCCTCCCGTAGCAGGCCGTAGCGGACGGCGTCGTCGATGTCGTGGTTGATGTACGCGACGCGGTCGACGAGCCGCACGATCTTGCCCTCGAGCGTCACCGGCTCGCGCTCCCCGGTGTGCGTCAGGATCCCGTCGCAGACCTCGAACGTCAGGTTGAGCGAGTGGGCGATGCGATGCGACTGCTCGTTGTGCCGGAACCGTCGGCCGAACCGCTCGTTCAGCGCCTGGTCGAGCGCGTCCTCACCAGCGTGACCGAACGGCGTGTGGCCCGTGTCATGGCCGAGGCCGATCGCCTCGGTCAGATCCTCGTTCAGTCGAAGGGCCCTCGCGACGACGCGGGAGATCGCGGTCGTCTCGAGCGTGTGCGTCATGCGCGTCCGGAAGTGGTCGCCGGCCGGATCGATGAAGACCTGGGTCTTCCCCTTCAGCCGGCGGAACGGCTTGGAGTGGACGATCCGGTCGCGATCGCGCTGGAACGGCGTCCGGACGTCCGACTCGGGCTCTGGTACCGGCCTCCCGCGCGTCTCGAACGAGCGCACGGCGAACGGGGACAGGGTCTCCTCGAGCGCGCGCATCCGCGCCTCGAACGTCATCCGCTGGCGGTCGGCGATCCCCACGGCGTCAGGGTAGAGAGGGGTTCGGAGTCGCGGACGGCTGCGGAAGCAGATGCGGCACTGCCGCCGCGACGAAGAGGACGGCGAACGCGAGCCCGAGGCCCGTGTAGCCACCGGCCGCGAGCGCGAGGCCGCCGGCGGCCGCGCCGACGAAGTACCCGAACTGAAGCGCCGCCGTACGGACGCCCGTGACGCCGAGCCGCAGCTCCGGAGCCAGCTCGAGGCCGCGCGCGCTGCCCGCGAGGGTCCTCCCACCCGCGAGGAATGCAAGCAGCGCGTAGGCGCCGAGGCTGAACCACGCAGACGGCCGGTACGCCCCGAGAACCGCGACGGTGGCCGCCGCAGCGAGAGCGAGGACGACGAGCAGGCGCTGGTCGTGATCGTCGATCCAGCGCCGGAAGAGCAGGTTCCCGGGAACGTAGACGACCGCGCCGGCGCCGAGGACGAGCCCGGTCGCCGCGACGGACAGGCCGTACGACTCGATGAAGAGGGCTCCCATGAAGACGAGCGAGCCCGCCCAGGCGGAGAATGCGAGCAGTTCGCCGATCGACCATCGGACCACACCCGGGTGCCTGAGCACCGCGCGCAGGTCCGCTCGAGTCGCGGCAGGCGGCGTCGATCCTCGGCGCGCGAGGACGACGAGCGCCGCCAGAGCCGCGACCAACGGGACGACGATCCAGACGAGACGCCAGCTCACCTCACCGACGATCCCGACGAGCGGCATCCCGACGATCCACGCACTCGGCGGCCCGAGGAGCGCGACTGCGAGGACGCGCGAGCGCTCCTCCGCGCTCGTCCACTCCGCAACGGCCGCGACCGCTGCCGAGTAGGAGAGCCCGACACCCAAGCCGACGAGGATCTGTGCAAGGGCGAGGACGGCGAAGTCTGGCGCGGCGGCGCTCGCCGCCGATCCGAGCGCGAGCAGCAGGAGGCCCGCGCCGAGCAGCTCACGCAGCCCGACGCGTGTCGCGAGCAGCCCCGCGCAGAGCGCGGTCGCTCCGGCGGTGAGCCCGGAGACCGTCCGCAGCTGGCCCGCGAGCGCCGTCGAGACGTCGAAGTCCGTCGCGACCGACTCGAGGACCGGCGTCAGGGCAAGGACGGCGGACTGCGACGCGGCGAGTGAGAGGAACAGCGTGGCGCCGATGACGCGCCGCGAGCCCATCAGAGGATGATCGGAACGGTGCCGCCGTCTGCGCTCCAGGCGGCGCCGGTCACATACGACGCTCGGTCGGAGCACAGGAAGACGACCACGGCAGCGATCTCCTCCGGCTCCGCCAGCCGGCCGAGCGGCCGGCCCGCCCCGACCTTTGCGAGCACCTCGTCGCGGTCCCCCTGCTGCTCGGCGAGGCCGCCCTCGCCGACCCACGCATCCGTAGCGGTCGGCCCGGGCGTGACCGCGTTGCAGCGGATGCCGTCTCCGGCGTAGAGATCCGCCACCAACCGTGACAGCGAGAGCACCGCAGCCTTCATCACGGAGTAGTGCGGCATGCCGGTCGACGGGCGCTTCCCGGCGGTGGAGGAGACGTTGACGATCGCGCCGCCCGCCTCCCGGAGGGCCGGCAACGCGGCCCGGATCGCGCGCACGTAGCTCATGACGTTCAGCTGCCAGTAGGCGTCCCACTCGTCGTCCGGCACCTCCTCGAAGCGCGCGATCCGCGCGACCCCGACGTTGTTCACCAGGACGTCGAGCCCACCGAGCGCGGACACCGCCTCGGCAACGACGCGCTCGGGCTCTCCGGCGCGTCCGAGGTCGGCGACGACGTGCGTGGTTTCGCCGATACCCGGCGCGCCGCTTCGGCCGCACGTGATCACGCGTGCCCCCTCGGCGACGAGCAGCCGCGCCGTCTCGAGCCCGATCCCGCGCGTGGAGCCGGTCACGAGGCACGCGCGATCGCCGAGTCCGAGTTCCACGGGCGGCTAGCGTAACGACGTGGCCGAGACGACGATCCTGCTCGTGCGTCACGGCGAGACGGACTGGAACGCCGAACGGCGCGTGCAGGGCAAGACCGACCGCCCGCTGAACGAGGCGGGCCGCGACCAGGCCCGCGCGCTCGCGGATCAGCTGGCCGGTGTGCCGCTCGCGGCCGTGTACTCGAGCGACCTCGCGCGAGCGCTCGAGACGGCGCGTGTGGTCGCGGAGGCTCGGAAGCTGCACGTAACGGTCCTCCGCGAGTTACGGGAGCGCGACTTCGGCACCTGGGAAGGGCTCACCGATGTGGAGATCCTCGAGCGGTATCCCGAGGCGCGGACGGGATCCTGGGGCGACGCCGAGACCCGCGAAGAGCTCGAGGCGCGCGTCCTCGCCGCGCTGCGGCGGATCTCGGAAGACCACCCCGGTGAGACGGTCCTGGTCGTGACCCACGGTGGCCCGGTCCGCGCCATGCTGGCGCACGCCTCGGGCGACGGGAGGGGTCCGATCCCGAACTGCCACGTGCTCGAGCTCGCGTTCCGGGACGGCAGCTTCGAGCAGCTCGACCGAACCGACTGACCCGGGCCGACCTGGACTACGACTTGACTTCGAGCACGAGCTTCTTCTGCGCCTTCGCGCCGAGTGCGTCTCCCGCCTGCACGGTCAGGCGGAAGGTCCCACTACTGCGAGGAGTTCCTACGAGGGCGCCAAGGCTCTTCGCGAATCGGACTCCGGGCGGAAGCTTGCCGCTCACTTTCCACTGCACGGGCCGTACACCGCCAACCGTTGCGAGCTTTGCCTGGTACGCGCTTCCAACCTTCGCGGGCTTCAAGCGGAGGGTCCTGATCGTGAGTCGTGGCGCGACCGTCAAGGCAGCAGCGGATCTGGTTACGCGCCCCTCGCTATCCGTCGCGGTGATGCCGAACGCGAAGACCCCTGCCGCCTGGGGCGTTCCCGCGATCGTGCCGGTGCCG
The DNA here is from genome assembly GCA_963793035.1 of uncultured Actinomycetes bacterium. Taxonomy (GTDB): domain Bacteria; phylum Actinomycetota; class Thermoleophilia; order Gaiellales; family Gaiellaceae; genus GMQP-bins7. The sequence continues at coordinate 60,419 of CAWBYI010000005.1, read as the reverse complement.
GTGTTGAGCGTCACGCCGGCGGGCAACGCGCCCGACGCGAGCGCCCATGTGTAGGTGCCGCTTCCACCCGTTGCGGTGAACGTCTTCGCGAGGCGAATCCCGACTTCGCTGCTCGGACGCCGCGCCGGACCGAACGGAGACTTCACGCTCAGGGGCTGCCGGACGGACAGCGTGTATGTCTGCCGTGTCGATGGGGTTACCGCTCTGCGCCCTGACCACGAACCCGTAGCTGCCCTCGGAAGTGGGTGTCCCGCTCAAGACGCCGGCTGCGGAGAGCGTGACTCCCGGAGGAAGCGCACCCGACTCCAGTGTCCACGTCGCCTGCACATCGGTACCCGTCGGCGGGTTCAGGGTCACGACGTGCTTCGTCGCGAGTGTCTCGGTATACGGCTGGCCGACGGTGGCGGGCTTGACGGACGGGTTGACGATCGCGAGTCCGGGATCGACGAAGATGCTGAATCTCGACTTCGGATCGATCCTCGCGTTGGCACCAGTCCGGCCCGCCTTCCGCCTGGGTCAGATCGTGATTCCAGACCCAAAAGCGCGTGAATCCGGCGCTCGTGGGCACGCCCGAGATCACACCGGCTCGCGACATCGTGAGTCCGGCGGGAAGGGTGCTGTTGGCGACCTCGTACCAGACGTACGGGTTTCCAGGGGAGGTGCAGCCCGAGCCCTCCTCGGACTCCATCTCGACCTCGTACTCCTGGCCGACGTAAGCGGTCGGGCAGCGGAGTAACTGACCACCCCCTGGGGGTTCGCGACACGCGCCGAAATCTTTCTCGAAGTCCGCGGCAGACGCGCCGGTTACGGCGATGGCCGCGAACACGCCTATCAGCGCGAGCGCGAGCTTGAACACTGTTATGCGGCCGGAAGGGCGTCTCACGGCGCGGCACGCTATCAGAGAACTCGGTCGCCTTCACATGTGGTGCTGGCTCCGTGACGCCGGATGGCCGAACGTGACCACCGGGACCACACCTGCCGCGTCTCACGAGATCGCGAGCGGCTCAGCTCGAACGTCCGCCTAATTGCTCGGTGCGCGAGAGGCGTTCATCGGCGATGGTTTGGCCCGCGGCATGCGCAGCGTCGTGTCCGGTGACTGCCGCCAGGAAGTCGTCGCGTTGCAGCACGTACAGGCGACTGTCCACGAGCGCAGTGACCGTCGCGGTTCGTGGCACGTCTCGAAGCAGAGCGATCTCGCCGAAGTAGTCGCCCTCATCGGCGATCGTACGCAGACCCTCGGCAGTGATCTCGAGTGCGCCAGTTCCCACGATGTAGAAGCGATCCCCTCGCTCGCCGGCGCGGATCACGACGTCGCCCGCATCCACCGACTGCAGAAGCAGGTTTCCGGCCACTCGCTCCTTTGCCGCGACCGAGAGGGGTTGAAACATGGGAACCCGTTGGATGAACTCCAACTCGGGCACGGGGGCTGCCTCTCTGTCGATGCTCGCGAGCTTTCGGTATGTCGCGACGGTGAGCAGCGGAAGGATTGCGCCCACGGCGATGAACGCCTCACGCGCCCCGATCGCTTCTACGAGTGCAGGGGCCGCGACCGAACCGAGCGCCACGCCGCCCATCGCGAGGCTCCAGACGACCCCGAACACACGCGTCAGGATCCGGTCGGGGATGAGGCGCTGCAACAACGTGAACGCAGCGACGTCCTCGACGCTGTTGGCTGCACCGACGACTGCGAGCATGAGAAGGACGAAGGGGAGCTCGGGCAAAGGCCCCATGAGGACGATCGGCAGTCCCCAGAACACCAACGAGATGCCGAACGGCACCGCCAGGCGCTGCCCTCCGAGCGCCATCGCTCCGAGCGCACCGATCAGGCCGCCAACGCCGAGTGCGGCCGTCATGTAGCCGACAGCTTCTCCGCCTCCGTCGAGCACTTGGAACGCGGCGACCACGATCAGGACATTCAGGCAGCCGCGGACGAAAGCCTGCGCGAAGATCAGAGAGACGACGAGCCGAACGCGCGGCAACCGCGCAATGGCGCCGAACCCCGCCGCAAGCGCATTCCGGACACTCTCACCGGGCGCCACCAGGCTGACGCGGTCCTCGACCCTGACGCCGAGGAGCAGCACGGCGGCAACAAGGAAGGCTGCTGCACCGACGGCGAACACGGTCCCCGCGTCCGCGACCGATACGAGAACGCCGGCGAGGAGCGGCCCGACAAGTGTGCCGAAGCTCTCGACCGTCGACGTGGCGCCGTTGGCTGCGATGAGCTCCTCGGGAGTGCGCGCAAGCGACGGCAGCAATGCCTGGAGCGCCGGCCGGATGAGCGTGACCGCGAACCCCAGCAAAGCGGCGAATGCGAAGACCAGCCATTCGACGTCCGCGAAGAACGCGATCGCCGACGCTCCGAGCGCGACGGATGCGACCAGTGTCAGAGCGAACAGGAAACGCTCCCTCGGGAAACGGTCGCCCAAGGAGGCGGCGAACGGCGCAACGATCGCGGCGGGTAGGAGACGAACGAGGCCGGCGAGGCCGACCGCAGTCGGTCCGCCGACGTCATAGGCGTACACGCCGAATGCGACGAAGTGCGCCCACTCTGCTGCGATGGCCGCGCCCCAGGCCAGTTCTGCGCGCCTGATGTTCGGGTTCCGAAGAGCTGAACCGAGTGCAGCAAGCACCTGGCGGGCACGACCCACGCGTCAATTCAACCGGGTTCCTCCGGCCGACGTGAGCGAAACGAGGACGCGCGGCTCCTGCCCTTCCGGGGGGCACACGGGAAAGTTGGCCCAATGGATGCGGCGCCTGCCAAGGCTAGGCTGCCGAGGTAGCGATGAGCGCAACGAGCTACGAGGAGATCTGCGCAAGGCATCGCTGGGAGGTGCCGGCGCGGTACAACATCGCCGCCGACGTCTGCGACAAGCATCCCCGCAACAAGCCGGCGATGATCTGGGAGAGCTTCGACGGCTCTATCCGCGAGGTCGAATGGGGCGAGTTACAAGATCTCGCGAACCAGGCCGCGCACACGCTCGCCGCGTGCGGGGTTGCGAAGGGCGACCGAGTTGCCGTCGTTCTGCCTCCCACCCCCGAGACCGCTGCCATTTTCTTCGGAGTCTGGAAGCTCGGCGCGATCCTGCTCTCCATGTCCGTGCTGTACGGCGACGATGGAATCGAGCATCGCCTCTCGGACTCGGGAGCGAAGCTGCTCGTCACCGACTCCGACAATGCGCAGCGCTTCGACCGCGCGTGGGCGTCGGACATGCTGGTGCTCGACCCCGACACACTGGCGGCTGCCCCGAGGGACTTCGTGTGCGCCGATACCGCCGCCGATGACCCGGCGCAGCTCTACTACACATCCGGCACGACGGGGCTCGCGAAGGGGATCGTGCACGCCCACCGCTACATCCTCGGGCACGAGGAGTTCCGGTATTGCCACGAGGTACAGGACGGCGAGCGCTTCCACGGGATGGGCGAGTGGGCCTGGGCCGCAGGGATCGCACCGCTGCTCGGTCCTTGGCGGCTTGGCGTGCTGCAGTGCGTCTACCGGCGCGAGGGAGGCTTCGACCCACACAAGCAACTCGACTTCCTGAGCAGACACTCGGTGACGAACGTGTTCACCACGCCGACGGCAATGCGCTCGATGATGGCGGTCGCGGATGCGGGAACCCGCTATCCGCAGGTGTTCCGGCGCGTGTGCTCCGCCGGCGAGCCACTCAATCCGGAGGCGATCCGCTGGTTTCGCGAGCAGTACGGCGTGACCGTGCTCGACTACTACGGCCTGACGGAGTCGTATCCACTCGTCGCGAACTACCCGTTTCTCGAGGTGCGCGAGGGCTCGATGGGCAAGCCGATGCCGGGCTGGGAGGTCGAGCTCCTGGACGAGGACGAGCAGCCCGTAGGGCCGGGGGAGCGCGGCGAGATCTGTCTGCGCGCCCGCACGAACCCGCACTATCCGCTCGGCTATTGGGGTAACGACGAAGCGACCGCGGAGACCTTCGGCGGCGAGTGGTTTCACACGAAGGATGCCGCAGTCCGGGACGAAGACAGCTACATCTGGTACGTCGGACGTGCCGACGACGTGATCATCGCGGCCGGGTACCGGATCGGCCCGTTCGAGGTCGAATCGGCGTGTCTCGAGCACGCCGCGGTTCGCGAAGCAGCGGTCGTCGCTTCGCCCGACGAGCTCCGTGGGAACGTCGTCAAGGCGTACATCGTCCTCGCCGATGGTTACGAGCCGTCGGAGGCAATCGCCGACGAGATCAAGGGTCACGTTCGCGAGCGCCTTTCCGCGTACGCGTACCCACGCCGTGTCGAATTCGTTGACGAGCTACCGAAGACGCTCACAGGAAAGATTCGGCGGATTGAGCTACGCGAACTCGAGCTCGAGCGCGCACGCATCGACGCCAACTCATGACCGCCCGAATCGACGGCTAGGCTCGTTCCGGTTTGCAGAAGGTCGAGGTGCGGTGGTCGCCGCGGGCGCGGCGATGGCGACTGGAGGTGCCGTGGGGAGAGGCGCCGCGGCTGACCGTGCCACGAGGGACGAGTCACGCCGACGTGGAGCGCTTGCTCGAGCAGAAACGGCCGTGGATCATGGAACAGCGAATGCGCCAGGTACCGCGACTCTGCCTCGACCCGTCCGCGGTCAGCGAGTCGGAGGCGCGTACTGCCGCGCGAGAACTCGTTTCAACGTTGGCCCAGGAGCAGGGCGAGCGCATCGGCGTCGAGTACCGCCGAATCCGTATCGGAGGGCAACGCACTCTTTGGGGCTCGTGCTCACCGCGCGGCACGCTCTCCTTCAACTGGCGGCTCGTACTCGCGCCGCTCGAGGTGCTCGACTACGTGGTCGTGCATGAGCTCTGTCACCTGCGTGTTCCAAACCACTCGCGGCGGTTCTGGGCACTCGTCGAGCGACATCGCCCGCACTGGCGCCGGCAGCGCGACTGGCTGCGTGACTACGGACCCGAGCTCCTGGCATTTCGCCCGCAGGACTGATCCGGCGGAGCACACCGGGTCACCCCCAGGCGTCTCGCCGGCGTTCACGGGTAGTCGACGATGTAGACGGGGACGCCGATCCCGGTCACGTCCGCCGGGCCGCCCACTCCGTTCACGACGTGGTCGATCGTGCCGGCACTGAGGTTGACCGTCATGATGTGCCGCAGCCTGACGCCCGCGGTCTCCGGGACCTCGAAGCCGTTCTCGGTGTGGATCGAAGGGTTGTTCCTGTTGAAGACGTAGACGCCACCGCCGTAGAGCGCGTGCGTTCGCACGTGGTCGGCGACCTTGTAGCCGGCCCAGCCCTCAACGCCGTCGTGCATCCAGTCCGCCTGGGTCGGAGGGTCGTACGGCAGCTCGTTCTGGTACAGGATCGTCACGCCGCCCTCGCCGTTCCAGATGGTGTTGTACTGCTGGAAGTGCTCGACGAACAGGCCGGTCGCCGTCACGTTGTCACCGTTGACGATGACGCCGTTGCGGCCGGTATTGGTGTTCCAGCGCTCGGTGTCGCCAGCAAAGCCCTCGACGCCATGGTCAGCACGCCACACCCACGTGTGATCGATCAGGACGTTGTCGCTGTTGACCTCGAGCGCTACGTCGGCTCTGCCGATGTGCGGCCCACCAACGCGGAAGTACACGTCCGAGAGCGTGGTCGGGTTGGACGGGTCGCGCTTCTTCGATCCGTTGTTGCCGTTCTTCTTGCCGACCTGCAGGAGCACCGGCGATGTCACGGTGCCGGCGTCGACCGTGACGCCGGCGATGACGACGCCGGGGACATCGGCGACCGCCAGCGGTACCGCACCGTTGACGGCGGTGAGCGTTGCGTGCCCCAGGCCGAGGACCACCGTGTCCGCGCGCTTGACGTCGATGGTGCGCGCGACGTCGTAGACACCAGGCGTCAGCAGCAGATGCTTGCCGCGGGCCAGCTGGTTGTTGATCGTCTGCACGGAGTCCGACGGATTGGCCACGAAGAAGTCGCGGAGCGGGATCGTGCGTCCCGGCGTGAGGCCGGAAGCCCACGTGATGCCGCTGGAGTCGGTCTGCGCCGAAGGGACGCGGACGTTGTAGGCGCCCTGCCCGTCGACGAACAGGTACGGCTTCTCACGGCTGACCGGCGTCGTGGCGAGGGTCGTGTACGGCGGGCTCGGAAATGTCGCCTCCGACGGCGCGCCCTCGACACCCGCGAAGACCTGGTTCCACACGCCGTTCGACCACCCGCCGATCTGACTGTTGCGGATCAGCCACTGCTGCTGCGAGCCGTTGATCACGAACGGCAGGTTCGAGTCGGCGATGAAGCCGCCGCTCGCGAACTGCGGCCCGGCCGTGCAGTAGTCCATCAGCGAGAGGTTTCCGCCTGCGATGTTGAGACGACGCATCGACACGGCCTGCGAGACGGCCCAGAAGTTCGCGGAGGCGCGACAGCCGTCCTGCCCGAGGGCGTTGATGTTCAACGACAGGTTGGACAGCGTGCGCCAGAAGTTGACGAGGGCGAGACAGTTGCTCGTGCCCCCGTCGTCGAGGCAGCGGTTGTAGACCTCGATCTTGCCGTTGATCGTGACGTCACCCGGCGAGGCACCCAGACCGGCGAGCTCGGTGTAGTAGCCCACCTTCAGCTGGAGCGGCTGTTCGGCAGTGCCGTAGACGCCCGGCTCGAACAGGAGCGCGTAGCGGTTCGTGCTCATCTCGGCGTCGACCTGCTGGGCATGGAGCCCGTCGATGGTTGCCTGGATCTGGCCGACCGGCATGCTCGGGTCGAAGACGATCACGTTCGGGCCGAACGCAGGCGGCACGGGTGCGGCGCTCGCGGCAGATCCACCGGTACTCGCACTCAACAGGAGCGCGAACAGAACTAGCGCAAGAGAAAGAATCGCCGTCGATCGAACGCGCAACATGGAATCCTCCTCGTTCCCCCTAGATGCTCCGATCACAACGGACACCACCACCTCGTTCGCCCGATGCCGAGCGAGAACGGACGCGTCGGCATCCCCTCGATGGCTTCCATTCCCACTCACGCGTCCGATAAAACGCTCGTTGGGGCTGTCTTCAGGTGGGTGCGAACTCGTGGGTAGGCGTCTGCGGTTCCGGCACTAGGATGGCAAAGCCATGAGCGACCCCCGCAGCGGATTCGTTCCTCACGGACCCCAGCGTGGTGACCGCGGCGAGCGTGGCTTCTGGAGCTACCTCTGGTGGTACATCCGGCACGGCCTGTTGGGCAAGACTGACCACCGGCTGTAGACCCACGTCACTCCGCGCCAGGCACGGCAGCGACAACCGCTCTGTTGAGCGGGATCGGCTAACGTCCGCGGCTTGGAGGACTACACGAACAAGTACAAGGGCGAGCAGGTCGAAGTTGCCCTCTTCGGCGGCGACTACCAGGAGGGAACGCTCACCGCGTACTGCTCGATCGAGGACGTGCCGCACATCGAGCTCAACGGGCACATCCTCATCCCATTGCAGAACGTCGCCTCGCTCCACTGCTCGAGCCGGTGCGACGCGCCGGAGCCCGACTGGCCGCCACGCGGCCTGACGGAGGGCGACGTCGGCGAGGAGTAACACGACGACCGCACCGCGCGCTGCGGCCGCGGCGAACGTGGCGAAGGCGTGGGTACTCGTGGCGGTGCTCACGGCCGCACTCGGTGGTCTCGGATGGCTGGTCGGCGGGCAGACGACGGCGCTGCTATTCGGCCTCTGCTCGTTGCTCGCGGCGACCGGCGTGTACCGCTACGGCGACCGCGCGCTGCTCGGGATGCTCGGAGCGCGTCCCTTCGCGCTCGCCGAGGATCCGATCCTGCGCTCGACCGCCGACAAGGTCGCAGCGAGGCTGGAGGTGAGCCCGCCGCAGCTCTTCCTCATCCCGGACGGCTTTCCCCGTGTCTTCGTCGTCGGCCGCGGCCCCAGGAGCTTCTCGCTCGCAGTGTCGACGGGCGCGGTGCAGGCGTTGCGGCGCGAGGAGCTCGAAGCCGTGCTCGGGCACG
>CAWBYI010000005.1:0-47500 GCA_963793035.1 uncultured Actinomycetes bacterium | reverse complement strand
TTCGCGTCGCATCGAATTAAGCAACATGCTCCGCTGCTTGTGCGGGCCCCCGTCAATTCCTTTGAGTTTTAGCCTTGCGGCCGTACTCCCCAGGCGGGGTGCTTAATGCGTTAGCTGCGGCACGGGAGGAGTCGACACCTCCCACACCTAGCACCCATCGTTTACGGCGTGGACTACCAGGGTATCTAATCCTGTTCGCTCCCCACGCTTTCGCGTCTCAGCGTCAGTACCGTCCCAGAGAGCTGCCTTCGCCATCGGTGTTCTTCCTGATATCTGCGCATTTCACCGCTACACCAGGAATTCCACTCTCCTCTTCCGGACTCTAGCCAAGCGGTTTCCATCGACGTCTGGAGGTTGAGCCTCCAGTTTTCACAACGGACCTGCCTGGCCGCCTACACGCGCTTTACGCCCAATAAATCCGGACAACGCTTGCCCCCTACGTATTACCGCGGCTGCTGGCACGTAGTTAGCCGGGGCTTCTTCTACAGGTACCGTCACCCTCTGGGCTATTAACCCGAGTAGCTTCGTCCCTGCTGAAAGCGGTTTACAACCCGAAGGCCTTCTTCCCGCACGCGGCGTCGCTGCGTCAGGCTTTCGCCCATTGCGCAAGATTCCCCACTGCTGCCTCCCGTAGGAGTCTGGGCCGTGTCTCAGTCCCAGTGTGGCTGATCGTCCTCTCAGACCAGCTACGGATCGTCGCCTTGGTGGGCCATTACCCCACCAACAAGCTAATCCGCCGCGAGCTCATCCTCGGCCAGAGGCCAAAGCTACCTTTGCTCCGACGCCCGAAGGCTTCGGAGGCTATCCGGTATTAATCCGGGTTTCCCCGGGCTATCCCGGTGCCGAGGGCAGATTACTCACGTGTTACTCACCCGTTCGCCGCTGTCCCCAGGGCCGAAGCCCTGGTTCTCGCTCGACTTGCATGTGTTAAGCGCGCCGCCAGCGTTCGTCCTGAGCCAGGATCAAACTCTCCGTGAAGGAATCGATTGCCCCGAAGGGCAAAACGGTTCTTCCTTCGAGCTTGTGCTCAAAGGTCACGTCCGAAACGGACGCGACGAGGTTGTATCTCAGCCGGGGTCGCGCGACGAAAGATCGCCGGCGAACCCGCCTGTCTCGACGTTCAACGCTGTTGAGTTTTCAAAGACCGAGCCACTGGACGGTGGCAACAAAAAAGCCTCTGACTCGCACCAGAGGCCCCGGGAAGTAGATACAGAGGTCGTATCCGCTCGCTCGAAGGCGCTCCGTTCGTCGAGTGACAGGGTTCTTGTTGCAGCCCGTCTCGGGCGGCTTGAGGATGGTAGCAGACCTTCGAAGGGTGTCAACGGCTCGCGTCAGCTGAACTTTGGCTCAACGAAGCCGATTTCGGACGCTCAGGATCGTACCCGAACGAACCGGCGCTTCCCCGCCTGGACGACCGCGCCGGCAAGCGCGTCCCGGGGCACGTCCAGCGACTCGGCGACGTCGCCGTCGACGCGTACGCCGCCCTGCGCGATCCAGCGGCGCGCCTCACTCGTCGAGACGCCGAACCACTCCGCAAGCGCGGCGGGCAGGTGAACGGGATCGCCGGCCGGAAGGTCGGCCTCGGGGACCTCCTCGGGAGCCCGCCCCTCGCGGACGACGCGCGTGAAGTGGGCCTCGGCCTCCCGCGCGGCGTCCTCCCCATGCGAGCGGGTGACGATCCAGCGTGCGAGCACGAGCTTCGCCTCGAGCGGGTCAGACCCCTCGGGGAGCTCCTGCTCGAGGACGAGCCGGTACCACTCACCGAGGAGGTCGTCGGAGATGCGCATCGCGCGGCCGAACTGCTCCTGAGGGGCCGCGGCGAGCGGAATGTTGTTCCCGACCGACGAGCTCATCTTCTCCCCGTCCCAAGACACGAGGAGCGGTGTCGTGAGGACGACCTGCGGCTCGAGGCCGTACGCCTGCATCACCTCGCGGCCGGCGAGCAGGTTGTAGAGCTGGTCGGTGCCTCCGAGCTCGATGTCGGCCTCGACGGCGACCGAGTCGTACGCCTGCATGAGCGGGTAGAGGAGCTCGGAAACGGAGACCGGCTGCCCTGCGGCGTAGCGGTCGGAGAAGTCGTCCCGCTCGAGCATCTGGGCCACGGTCATGATCCGGGTCAACCGAATGACGTCGGCGAAGCTGAGGCGCGAGAGCCACTCGCTGTTGAACCGGACCTCCGTCCTCTCCGGGATGAGCACCTGGTACGCCTGCTCGACGTACGTCTGGGCGTTCCGGTCGATCTCCTCGTCGGAGAGGATGGGCCGTTCGGCCGAGCGGCCGGACGGGTCGCCGATCCTCGTCGTGTAGTCGCCGATGATCAGCACGCCGATATGCCCTCGGTCCTGGAACGCGCGCATGCGCTGGAGCGGGACCCCGCGGCCGACGTGGATGTCGGGCGAGGTGACGTCGATGCCGAGCTTCACCCGCAGGGGACGGTCGAGCGCGAGCTTCTCCTCGAGGGCGCCCTCGGGGAGCACGTGGACCGCGTTCCGCGTCAGCTCGCCGACGAGGTCCTTGCTCATCGGCCGTGCGCGGGCGCGACGTGCGCGGCCGTCACCTCGTCCGGGGACCGGCAGCCGAGGAGCGCGAGGGCGTTCTCGGTCTCGTCACGCAGCAGCTCGAGGACCTGCCGCACGCCGGTGTCGCCGCCGTACGCGAGGCCGAAGACGACGGGCCGCCCGACCAGCACCGCCCGCGCTCCGAGCGCGAGGGCGGTGACGACGTCCGTGCCCCGTCGTACGCCGCCGTCGACGTAGACCTCGGCGCGCCCGTCCACGGCCTCGACGACCTCGGGAAGCGCGTGGAGGCTCGCGATCGCACCGTCGAGCTGCCGGCCACCGTGGTTCGACACGACGACGCCGGCGGCGCCGTGCTCGCATGCGAGAGCCGCGTCCTCCGCCGTGACGAGCCCCTTCACTACGACGGGAACCTTCCACCGCTCACGAAGCTCCGTCACGTATTCCCACTCGAGGCTCGCTTCGATCAGGGCGAGCGAGGTGTCGTCGTCGACCCCGCGCGCAAGGGCGGCGGCGTAGGCGGGCACCGCTTCGTCGGGCGCGACGAAGCCCGCGCGCTCCTCGCGGTTGCGGCGGCCGTACACCGGCAGGTCCGCCGTCAGGACGAGCGCCGAGAAGCCGACCTCGAGCGCCTGCCCGATGAGCTCGTCCGTCACCTCCCGATCCTTGAAGACGTAGATCTGCAGCCAGTGCGGCGCGTCGGGAGCGGCCGCCGCCACGTCGGCAGGCGTCGCCGTCGCCACCGTGGAGAGGCACATGAGCGTGCCCGCGGCGGCGGTCCCGCGCGCGGTCGCGACCTCGCCCTCCGCGTGCGCGATCGACTGGAAGGCCGCCGGCGCCGTGATGATCGGCATCGACACCGGCGTGCCGAGCACGGTCGTCTCCGTCGTCACCGACGAGACGTCGACGAGAACGCGGAAGCGGAGCCTGAAGTCCGAGAACGCCTCGCGGTTCCAGCGCAGGGTTCGCTCGTCGCCGGCGCCGCCCGCGATGTACGCCCACGCCTCTGGTGTCAGCACGGCCTCGGCTGCGCGTTCGGCGTCGTCGACGGTGACGATGCTCGAGATCGGCTCCATCGGAGGAGCCTAACGCGGCCCGCGCGGCGAGAACGCCCTCGCTAGAACGGATACGGCGCGAGGCTCCAGGCCGCCGCTGCGTACCAGATCCCGAACGCGAGGCTCAGACCGCCGAGCGCGGGAACGAGCACGCCCGAGGCCGCCGCGACGGGCCGGGTGGCGAGCGTGAGCCCGAAGCCTGCGGTCACGACCGCCATCGAGACGGCGGTAAAGAGCTGCGAGCAGGAGTAGCGACGCGACGGCAACGGTCTCGTCCGGGATGGCGGCCAGCAGCAGGATCCCCACACCGGCGCTCCCACCCATCCCGTGCACGAGGCCGATCCCGAAGGCGCCCGCCGGCGTCCGCACGGGGTGCCGGTGGTCCTGGTCGGCGTGGGCGTGCGCATGGAGGTCGAAGTAGCCGTGCCGCCAACGGACGAGGAGCCGGACGGCCAGGAAGATGATGAGCGCCGCGACGGCGCTCTCGGCGCCCTGTTGCAGACGCTCCGGGAGATAGCGCTCGGCGAGCAGGATCGGAATCCCGAAGACGACGAGCGTCACCGCATGGCCGGCGCCCCACCATGCGCCGAGCTGTGCCCCCGTACGGGCTGCGCGATCGCGGCCCGACGCGACGAGGGTCGTCATCGCCGCGATGTGGTCGGGATCGGTCGCATGCCGGAGGCCGAGCAGGACCGCTACGAACAGGACGACGCCGACGGACGCGCTCTCGGAGAGACCTGCGATCCAGTCGTCGAGCCCGAACATGTCCCTGGTTCGCCCGGGACGAAGGATCGGTTCGTCCGCTCAGAGGACGCCCGGGAGCGCCTTGACCGTGATGGCGACGCCGACCGCAAGGATCAGCGCGGCGCTCACCGCGGGGAGCGCGCGCACGACCGGGCCGTTCAGCGAGAGCCGCCCGAACGCGCGCCGGGCGAGGACCGCCACGAGCCCGATCGCGGTGATCGTCGCGGCGAGCCCGACGCTGAACGCGACGATCAGCGCGAGCCCGAGCCCGACGCGATGGAGCGCGATCGCGCTCAGGAGCACGACGAGGGCGGACGGGCAGGGAAGGAGGCCTGCGGCGATGCCGACGCCGAGGATGCCCTTCGAACTCAGGCGTCGTCGTCGTGGTGGTGGTGCATCGTGGTCGTGGTGATGATCGTGGCCGTGTTCGTGGTGGTGATGGTGGTGGTCGCCGCCGTTTCGTGACCGCAGGCGCTGACGCAGCACACCGACCCCGACGGCCACGACCAGGAGGCCGGACGCGAGCGTGAGCCACGGATAGAGCTGCTCCGGGACGATGAACTGGGAGAGCGCGAGCGTCACGAAGCCGATCGCGAAGACCCCGGCCGTGTGAGCCACAGTGACCGTCCCGCCGAGCATGAATGCGTGCCGCGGCTTCCCCCGAGTGCCGACGAGATACGCGGCAACCATCGCCTTCCCATGCCCTGGAGTGAGTGCATGCGCCGCTCCCCAGAACATCGCGACGAGGAGCGAGATCAGGAGGACACCCGGCGTGACGTCCCCCCGCTCGATGAGCGCCTCGAAGCCGCCACCCGTGTGCGACGCCGGTTCGGCTGCGCCGATCGAGGGCGGGACTCCCGGCGACTCCCCCAGCGCCACGCTCGCGGTCGCGCTCGTCACGTCCGACGGCGAGCTGAGCAAGTCCTTCGGGTATGCGCGCAGCTGGTCGCTCGAGCTCGTCTCCGGAACGCTCGAGCGCGCGATCTCGGCGCCGTCCCTCGCCGAGAGCGTCACCTCCCTCCAGCCGATGCGGTCCGGAAACGCGTTGTCCTCGAAGCGGAGCACGGACCCTGCCGCGGTCGCCTCGTAGACGGCGTCGAGCCGAAGCGTCTGGAGCCCGCCGGCGCCATCACGCGCGGCGAGCTCGTGGTCGAGCACGCGGAGCGGAACGCGCTTTCCGTCGAGCGTGAGTTCGAGCTCGCGGGCGAGCCGCGCCGCGTAGCCGGGTCGGCGTACGTCGTCCCCGAGCTGGAAGGTGGGAATCTCGGCCAGGTCGAGGACGTAGTGGACGAAGATCCTGTCGCCCGACGCCTCGATGCCCGCGTACCGGTTGACCGTGAAGTTCCCGAGCGGGTGTGCCGACGCTGCGGCAGGAGCGACGAGAAAGGCGGCGAGGGCAATAAGCGCGGCGAGAACGACCTTCACGCGCGTGATTCGCCACAGGCCGCGAGCCGGTTCACCGCTCCGTCGAGGCGATTGGGGGGCCGTCCCGAAGGACGGCCCCCGAGCATTCCTACCGGCCGTTGCCGGAGTCGAGCTTGCCCTTCGTGTTGTCGAAGCCGCTCTGCGGATCCGCGATGTACGGGAAGGATCCGAGGAGCTTCCGGTCGTCACCGTCGACGCCGTCGCCGAGCGGGACCTTCTTGCCCTTGAGGAAGCCGGCCACCGCCTGCTCCGCGACGTCGACGACGTCGTCGCCGAGCCGCCGGCCGTTCGGCCAGCCCTGGTTGTCGCCGGCGAGCACGCCGAGCCGCTTCGGGCTCTTCGTCACCGGGATGTTCAGGTTCAGGCGGAGCAGGTCCGCCGGCCGGGTCGTGCTCTGGTTCAGCTGCGGCACGCCGGTGAGAAGCACGGCGACGAGGTCGTCGCGATCGTCCTCGGGAACGCCGAGCTTGTACAGCTGGTTGAACACCTTCGCCAGCAGGGGGCTCTCGTAGTACTTGCGGAACCGCGCGTCCTGCCACGGCTGGAGCGTGTTCCACTGGTCCTTGAGCGCCGTCGGGATGATGACCTCGTTGACCAGCGGGTTGCCGAGCCGGTTCACCTGGATCCAGTCGCCCCGGTCCCGCGTGGCGGAGCCCCTGTGCCGGGTCGTGATCATGCGCCGTTCGACCGACGCCCAGACGCCGATGGTCCCGTTCCTCGGGTTCAGCCGCGCGATCGGCACCTGCACGCCGAACGTGTGGACGCCGTAGCCGGCGAAGAAGTCCTTGCCGCCGCCCATGTTGCCGGTGCCCTTGCGGATGGCGACGAGGTCGAAGATCGCGCCGATGTCGCCGAAGAACGGATCGTCGCGCTGGCCCGCGAACGCCTTCGAGTTGCCGCCGTCGAACGAGACGATCGACTTCGTGACGAGCGAGCGGTAGTTCGGGGTCGAGCGAGGTCCGATGTTGTTCGGCGGGGTCGTGCCCCTCGCGACGACGTCGGGCTCAGCGGCCCGAACGGAACGCGAGACCGTGAATGGCTGGGCCGTGTCGCCGAGGAACAGCGGGCCCGTCTTCGTCCGAAACTCGAACCGGTACGTGACGTCCGGGCGGGCGTCGCCGTTCGTGTCGACCTTGAGGTTGTACCTCGCGTTCGGCGAGAACGTGTACCAGTTCGGCCCGGCGGCCGGATCCTCGGCAGGGATGACATTCGCGAGGATCGTGACCGTGCCCGGCTTGTCCGGGCTGCGGAACGCGTAGACGTCCGTGAGATCGGCGGACGGGTCCTCCGCGATGAGCGGAGCTTCCCGGTGGCTCGAGGCCGCGCCGACTCCCGGACCGAGAGTTGCGGCACCGGCGACTGCTGCTGCGAGCAGCGCGACGGCGGCGACCGCGACTTTGCGTGGTGACATGCTCACTCCTTTTTCCAATGGGTCGGAACGGCGGTTGTTCGCGTAAACCACGAGGCCGGTTCGGCGGGGCCGAAAAGCGCTGCAACGGGGATGAACCGAAGCCGCTCGCCGTGCGAACAAGGGCGATGGAGGTCCTCTCCAACACGCTGGTAGCGTTCGTCCGGCCCGAGCCCGCCTGGTCGATGCGCCGCCAGCACGCCCATCTGTCCGACGAGGCCCTGGTCGCGCTCGTCGCCCGGGGGGACGAGCCCGCGCTCGCTGAGCTGTACGACCGGGTCGGCCGCATCGCATACGGGCTCGCGCTTCGCATCGTTCGCGACGAGCGGCTCGCCGAGGACGCGGTCCAGGAGGGCATGCTCGCCGTCTGGCGCACCGCAGCGTCCTTCCGCGCGGAACGCGCGAAGGCGAGCACCTGGATCCTCACGCTCGTCCATCGACGCGCCGTCGATCTCGTGCGGCGCGAGGAGCGCCGGCGGGCAGAGCCGCTGCCCGACGAGATTCCGACACGTGCCGGGGAGACGGGCACGCCGACGGACGAGGCTGCCTGGCTCCGCTACGAGCGCGAGCGAGTCCAGGCGGCGCTCGCACAGCTCCCGGACATGCAGCGCGAGGCGATCGAGCTCGCGTATTACGGCGGCTACTCTCAGTCGGAGCTCGCCGAGCGGCTCGGCGTGCCGCTGGGAACGATCAAGAGCAGGATGTTCGCCGGGCTTGCGCGCCTGCGCGAACTTCTCGACGAGTCACAACAGGAAGGGTCATGGAGACCGGAATTCACGAGCTGACCGCCGCGTACGCGCTCGACGCCCTCGATCCCGAGGAGCGCCGCGAGTACGAGTCGCATCTCGCCGACTGCGAGACGTGCCAGGAGGAGCTCGCATCGCTCGCGGGCGTCACCGAGGCGCTCGCAGTGGCGGCGTCGGGGCCTGTTCCCCGGCCCGAGCTCCGCGACCGCATTCTCTCGGCCGCCCGGGCCGAGCCGCAGACGGTCGTCCCCTTCGAGCCGCGCAGCAGGCGTGCGCTCCCGGTCGTGGGTGCGGTCGCCGCAGTGGCGGCGGTCGCGGCGCTCGCGATCGGGCTCTGGGCGAGCCAGCTTCGCGGCGATCTCGACGAGGCACGGAGCGCGCTCGAGCGGCAGCGCCTGGCCGCTGCGGTCCTCGCCGACCCGAATGCCCGAACGGTCGCGCTCTCGAACGGGCAGGGTCGTCTCGTCGTCGACGAGAACGGCCGGGCCGCTCTGGTGCTGCGCGACATGGGCCCTGCACCCGCCGGAAAGACGTATGAGGTATGGGTGGTCGAGGGCGAGAACGCCGTCCCCGCCGGCCTGTTCCCGGGCGAGGACGACGCCGACCTCGTCGCGGTCGAGGGCGAGGTCGGCGCGGGCGACGTCGTCGCGGTGACGGTGGAGAACAAGGGCGGCGCGGAGACTCCGACCCTCCCGCTCGTCGTCGCGTCCGAGCCCGTCTAGGACTGGCCGAGACCCCGTCGGGCCTGCGGCCAAGCTGCAACACTTCACCCCTTGCGACGACGCAGAAAGACGGGGCAGCCGCCTATTCGGCGGCGGCGGGTTCGCAAGCTCAGACTGGCGGCCTTGCTCGGCATCTTGCTGGTGCTGGCGCTGCTTGCGTTCTCTTTCGGGCTCGTCCGCGCGGTCGCGGGCGAGATCGGTCAGCTCGATCCCGCCGCGAACCGGGGCGACGTGGACACCGTCGTCTATGCGTCCAACGGGCGCTCTGTCCTGGCGGTTCTGCGCGGGGACGAGAGCCGCGTGCTCGTCGACACCGAGGACATCGCGCCGATCATGCGGCAGGCGATCGTCTCGGTCGAGGACCAGCGCTTCTTCGATCACGACGGCATCGACATTCGCGGCGTGGCGCGCGCCCTCTGGGCGGACATCCGCAGCCAGGCGATCGTCGAGGGCGGCTCGACGATCACGCAGCAGTTCGTGAAGAACGCCTACATCCGGAACGAACGGACGCTCGCGCGAAAGGTGCGCGAGGCGGCGCTCGCGTGGCAGCTCGAACAGCGCTGGAGCAAGGACCGGATCCTGACCGCGTACCTCAACACGATCTATTTCGGGAACGGCGCCTACGGCATCCAGCAGGCCGCTCGCACCTACTTCAAGAAGAGCGCGAAGGAGCTCGAGCTGCCCGAGGCCGCCCTCCTCGCCGGCATCCCGGCGGACCCGGCGCGCTACGACCCCGTCACGAACGCGGCAAACGCGAAGCTGCGCCGGAAGTACGTCCTCACCATCATGCTCGAGCAGGGGAAGATCACACGCCGCGCGTACAGGCGCGCGCTCGAGACGCCGCTCCCGAAGGAGGACGAGGTCCGGCTCCCGGACAACGCCGGGCCCGCGCAGTACTTCGTGAACTACGTGAAGGACCAGCTCGTCGCGAAGTACGGCGCGGGCCGCGTGTTCGGCGGAGGGCTCAAGGTCACGACGACGATCGACCTCCACATGCAAGAGCTCGCGCGGCAGGCAATCGAGCGGATCCTCCGCAACCCGGACGGGCCGGCGGCGGCGCTGGTCGCGATCGACCTGAAGACGGGCGGCGTGAAGGCGATGTTCGGCGGCCGCAACTTCCGCGAGAGCCAGTTCAACCTCGCAGCGCAGGCGAAGCGGCAGCCGGGCTCCGCCTTCAAGCCGATCGTGCTCGCGACGGCGATGGCCCAGGGGATCTCGCCGCTGACCGAGCTCCAGTCGAAGAAGGTCTTCATCGACGCCGGCGACCGCATCTGGCCGGTGACGAACTACGACCACACGTACCTCGGTCGCGTGAACCTCGCGCGCGCGCTGGTCTCGTCCGACAACACGGTCTACGCGCAGCTCACGGATCTCGTCGGGCCCAAGGCGATCGTCGAGACGGCCCACGAGCTCGGCGTGAAGAGCCCGCTCGACGCGTACTTCTCGATCGGGCTCGGCTCGGTCGCGGTCAACCCGCTGGAGATGGCGCGGGCATACGCGACGATCGGGAACGCAGGGCGCCGCGTCGACGGCTCGCTGTTCGGCGACGCGCCGCGCGTGGTCGAGGCCGTCGAGCGGATCCGCTCGGGTCGCGTCGACGACAACCTCCCCGAGCCGACCGAGGTGATGGAGCCGGGCGAGGCCGAGAACCTCACCTCGATGCTCGAGGATGTCGTGCGCTCGGGGACCGGCGTCCGCGCGGCCGTCCCCGGCGTGCAGGTCGCCGGGAAGACGGGCACCACCGACAACTACGCCGACGCCTGGTTCGTGGGCTTCACGCCCGAGATGGCCGTCGCCGTCTGGGTCGGGTACCCGGACGAGCTCGTGCCGATGCGGACCGAGTTCGGCGGCGAGCCCGTCACGGGCGGGACGCTCCCGGCGCTCATCTGGAAGGAGTTCGTGAGCCGCTACGAGAAGGCGAACCGCGACTCCGCGGACGAAGTGTCGTTCGACAGCGCCCCGTACCTCGGCGCGGTCCCGATGTGGGTCGTGAAGCGCGGTGGCAACTGGGTGCGCGACAACCAGTACTGCCGTGGATCGAAGCTCATCGTCTTCTTCTCGGGGCGCGGCCCTGACGACGCGGCGGACTGCAAGCCGAACGAGGTCTCCGTCCCGATGGTGGTCGGGATGCGCGAAGCGTCGGCGGTGGCGACGCTCGCAGCGCAGCCGCTCGGTGCGAAGCTCGTGTACAAGCCGGCGCGCGCCGGCAAGACGCCCGGGACCGTGCTCGATCAGATGCCGCGTGCCGGGGGCCTGTCCGCGAACGACGACGTCACGCTCGTCGTCTCGAAGGCGCGCTACGGGCTGCTGCCGAACTTCGTCGGGTCGAGCTTCGCGGACGTGCAGCGCGAGCTGAAGCGCCTGAAGCTGCGCAGCCGCGTTTCCAGCGCCGACGGCGACCCCGGCGTCGTCCTGCGCCAGATCCCAGCCGCGGGCGTCTCGGTCGCGCCGGGGCTCGTCGTCAAGCTCGTGGTCGGGGACGGCTGAGGTACGCCGAGCCGGCGACCGCGTAGCGCCACGGCAGGTCGGTCGCGCTCGAGATCCCGACGCGCGGGCCGACGACGACATCCGGTTCCTCTACGCGCGGCAGCAGCACGAACGGCGGCCGGTCGAGCGCCGACCCGTCGTGCTCGGCCGTCACGCCGAGGGCCTGCGTGAGCCGACCCGGACCGGCGCAGAGCAGCCTCGGATCGGCGAGGCCCCGCCGGACGGCCATGACGTCGAGCCCCGCGGTCGGCTCGAGCGCGCGCAGAAGCACCGCGGCCCCGACCCCTTCCGCCTCGCAGACGACGTTCGCGCACCAATGGATCCCGTACGAGCGGTAGACATAGAGGTGCCCGGCTGGGCCGAACATCGCCGCGTTCCGCGTCGTCGGGCCGCGGAACGAGTGGCTCGCCGGGTCGCCCGGCGCGTAGGCCTCGGTCTCGACGACGACGCCGCCGACTCCGTCGACGAGGAAGGTGCACCCGAGAAGCTCCCGCGCCACCTCGTGCACGCTGCGCGAGAACAGGTCGCCGAACCAGACGCGGTGGGACTCCAGGGAGCGCTCCGGCGTTCTCAGAAGAGCTGTTCGTTCTCGTCCGGGCGGGCCGTGGCGGCAAGCAGCCGTCGTGCACGCCGTCCGAGGTCGCCCAGATCCACACGACCTTCCTCGGCGGCGGACGCGAGACGCTCGGCGAGGTCGAGCGCGCCGTCGAGCAACGCAGAGTCGCCGGCCTCGTGTCCCATGTCGTGGAGGATCGTGCGCTCGGTGCGCGAGGCGACGAGCGGCTCCTCGACGCCCTCGATCCACACGCGCGTCCGGCGTCCGTCCCCGCGCTCGTCTCCACGCAGCGGCTCGAGCGCGTAGATCTTGTCGGCGCGCGCGTACTTGCCGAACCCGAGGAACACCATGCGGGGAGCGGTCATCGCCCCGAAGTATCGCCGGTGGCCGCCTCCTCGGCGCGGCGCGCGAACCCGAGCGCGTAGAGGATCACCGTCGCGGCGACGATCAGCCCCCACATGACCGAGAACTTCGGGACGAGGGCCGACGGGATGTCCCACGACGTCCAGCCGCGCTTCACGACCTGCTCGTGCCAGAAGTCCTGGGCGAGGTTCGCCGCTCCATAGGCGGCCATCAGCGACACGAGCGCGGAGTACGCGCGGCGAAGCCAGACGTCCACGAGGCGCGAGCGCGAGAGGATGAGCGCGGACAGGACGAGCAGGCTGCCCATGAGGCCGTGGTGGTGGCCGAGGTGGACTGCCGCCGTCGGCGCCTGCCCCGGCTCGGCGTAGAGGTCGTCGGTCAGGAAGACGCCGCCGGGAAGGTGGAAGCCGAGCTCGGCCGTGATCCAGGGGAGCGACACGACGACGACGAGAGCCGCGAAGGCGATCCGGATGGGATCGCCTTCGAGCCGGGGCGCGAAGCCGGCACCCGCATGACGCGTGGCCCAGACAGTCAGCGAGAAGGCGAGGACGACGCCGATCGCAGGAAACGCGTTCACCGGCCGGGCGTCGAGATCGTGCTGATCGACGACGCCGGGAATGAAGAACACCGCGCAGAGCGCGATCGCCGGCCCGCCGAGAAGCCAGGCCCGGCGTGGGAGGGCGTCGAGCGCAAGGAGAGCCATCGGGATCGCCGCGCCGGCGACCGACGGGAAGCTCAGCTGGACGAGCGCGCGGCTCAGCCCTCCCTCGAGGCCCTCGTGGGAGACGTTGTAGAGCTCGTCGAGGTCGAGGACGGAGTAGACGATCAGGATGGCGAGCACGTCCGCGGCGAGGAGGGCCCAAACGGCGAGGGCCTCGCCCTGGGGCGTGCCGCGCCGCACTACTCGAGTGCCGCCCGAAGGGCCTCGGCCACGTAGGCCTGGTCGTCCTCCTCGATGCGCGTGTGAAACGGAAGCGCGAGCGTGCGGGAGCTCGCGTCCTCGGCGACCGGGCACAGCCCCTCCCGGAATCCGTACCGCTCGCGCATGTACGGCTGCAGATGGATGCACGGGAGGTAACGGGCGGTCTGGACACCACGCTCGTCGAGCGCCGTGATGACGGCTTCCCGGTCCGTTCCCGGCGGCAGCGCGACGACGTACACGAACCACGAGCGCTCGTGCTCCGCGTCGTCCGCACACGGCAGGCCGAGCCCGTCCACGTCCGCGAGCAGCTCGTCGTAGCGCGCCGCGGCGGCGCTCCGGCCACGGAGGATCTCGGGCAGCTTCTCGAGCTGCGCGATCCCGATCGCCGCGCGGATGTCGTCGATCCGGTAGTTGAACCCGAGCCGCGCGTGCTCGAGCCATCCGCCGCCGTCCGCGCGCCCCTGGTTCCGGAGGCTCACGAGCAGGCGGTGCTCCTCCTCGGAGTGCGTCGTGACCATGCCGCCCTCGCCGGTGGTGATCTGCTTGTTGGGATAGAACGCGAACACGGCCGAAGGGCCCTGCGAGCCGACCGGATCGCCCTTGTAGCGGGCGCCGAGCGCCTCGCAGGCGTCCTGGATCAGGGCGAGGCCGTGCCGGTCGCAGATCGCCCGCAGCTCGTCGAGCTCGCACGGGTAGCCGTAGATGTCCACGGCGACCACGGCCTTCGTGCGCTCCGTGACCGCAGCCTCGACGGCAGCCGGGTCGAGGTTGAGCGTCCGGGCGTCAACGTCGGCGAAGACCGGAGTCGCGCCTTCGTAGATCGCGCAGTTCGCCGACGCGACGAACGAGTACGGGCTCGTGATGACTTCGTCGCCCGGGCCGATCCCGGCGGCGACGCAGAGCATGTGGAGCCCTGCCGTCCCGCTCGACACGGCCGCCGCGTACGGCGCGCCGGTTGCCTCGGCGAAGGCCTCCTCGAAGCGCTCGATTGTGGGGCCGAGCGAAAGCCGCCCCGACTCGAGGACCCCGGCGACGAGCTCCTCTTCGCGGTCGCCGACCCAGGGCGCGCTCAGTCCGACGCGCCGGGTGGCTTCCTTCACGCTCGGGCGGGCGCCATCTCGACGACGTCGAGCCAGTCAGACCAGCGCTCGTCGAGGCCGTTCACGGCGGCCAGGTAGGCCTTCTGGAGCTCGAGCGTGATCGGCCCGACGCCGATATGGCGGCCGTCCACGGAGCGGACCGGCGTCACTTCGGCCGCCGTCCCGACCATGAAGAGCTCGTCCGCGAGGTAGAGGTCGCTGCGGATGAGCCGCGTCTCCTCGACCGTGTAGCCGAGCGCCCGCGCGATCTCGATCACCGTGTGCCGCGTGATGCCCGGCAGGATCGACATCGCGAGCTCCGGCGTCCGGATCACGCCATCGCGGATGACGAAGATCGTCTCGCCCGGGCCGTCCGCGATGTAGCCGTCGTGCGAGAGCATGATCGCCTCGTCGTAGCCCGCGCGGCGCGCTTCGGTCGTCGCGAGCATCGAGTTCAGGTAGACGCCGGTCGCCTTCGCGGCATGCGGGATGACGTTCGGCCCGACGCGCTCCCAGCTCGAGATCGTCGCCGTGATGCCCTGCTCCTGGCTGGACTCGCCGAGGTACGCGCCCCACGGCCAGCTCATGATGGCGACGTCGATGGGGTTATCGGTCGCGGCGACGCCGAGCTCGCTGTAGCCGTAGAAGGCGATCGGCCGGACGTAGCAGGAGGCGAGGCCGTTCGTCGCGAGGAGCTCGTGGGTCGCCTGCCGCAGCTCCTCGACCGAGTACGGCATGTCCATGAAGATGATCCGCGCCGAGCTCTCGAGCCGATCCAGGTGCTCGCGGAGGCGGAAGACCGCCGGGCCCTTCGAGGTGTCGTAGCAGCGAATTCCCTCGAATACGCCCGAGCCGTAGTGCAGTCCGTGGACACCCACGTGAACCTTCGCGTCCGCCCAGTCGACGAGCTCGCCGTTCATCCAGATCTTCTCGGTCTCTTGCATGGAGTTAGCGCTCCTTCGGGTTGGCCTCGTCGCCGGCGTTTCCCCCGGCGTGAAAATCGTACGGTCGGTCCTCGACGACGTCCACAGGCTTGGCGCGGGAGAGCCGCGCGAGCTCCACCGGGGCGAGCCCGACGATGTGCTGCGGCGAGCCGGCTCCGGCCCAGACGATCGGGTGTCCGAGCAGCGTGCGGTCGAGCAGGACGGTGCTCACGCGCGAGAGGGCAAAGGGGGCGACGGCGCCCGGCGTGAAGCCGGTCGCCCGCTCCACCTCACTCCCGCGCGCGACACGGGCGGAGCCGGCACCGACCGCGCGCGCCACCTTCCCCGGATCGCAGCGGCGGTCGCCGGGGACGAGGGCGACGACGGCTGTGGAGTCACAGACCAGCACCATCGACTTCACGATCTGACTCAGGTCGCACCCGACTGCGGCGGCTGCATCAGCGGCGGTCGGCGTGCCGTCGGTGAACTCCTCGATTCGCGCCTCGGCGCCCGCCTCGCGGAGAAAGGACGAGACCCGTTCGACGGGCTCCGGCCAGGCCGACACTCGCGCAGACTACCCGCACTGCTTCGCACCACCCGCGGTCAGCCGAGGTCGATGAAGCGCGCGTCCGTGAAGCCGGCCGCAAGGATGCGCTCGACGAGATCGGGCGGCGCGGCGGTGTCGATCGAGAACGCCATGAGCGCCTTGCCGCCCTCCGTCTTGCGGGAGACGGCCATGTTGGCGATGTTGACGCCCGCCTCGCCGAACATCGTCCCGATGCGGCCGATCACCCCCGGCATGTCCTCGTAGCCGAGGAACGCCATGAGCGGCGCGAGCTCGATGTCGATCGCGTACCCGAGCGCGCCGGCGAGGAAGAGGCGGTGCTCCGGGCCGACGGTCGTTCCCGAGACCTCGAACTCCTCGCCGTTCGCCGCGACCACGATCCGGACGAGGTTGATGTAGCGCTGCGACGAGCCGAAGCGCTGTTCCGAGACTTCGAGTCCGCGCTCCGCGGCGATGATCGGCGCGTTCACATAGTTCACGGCCTGGTCGACGCGGCCCTGGAAGACGCCGTTCAGCGCGGCGACGGTGAGCAGCCGCGTGTCGTAGTCGGAGAGCGGCCCATGCGCCGCTACCACGATGTGGCTCGGCCGGCCCGACACGAGCGAGGAGACGAGACGCCCGAGCTTCGCCGCGAGCGGGATGTACGGGCCGAGCACCTCGAGGTCCGCCTGCTCGACGATGGGGATGTTGACCGCGGTCGCCACCAGCCCGCCCTCCAGCGCGGAGACGACCTGCTCGGCGATGATCACGCCTGCGCGGTCCTGCGCTTCCGCCGTCGACGCGGCGAGGTGCGGCGTCACCACGACCTGGTCGAGCTCGAGCAGCGGCCCGGAGTACGGCTCCTCGTGGAAGACGTCGATCGCGGCGCCCGCGACCTTCCCCGAGCGGACGGCGTCGGTGAGCGCGGCCTCGTCGAGCAGCTCGCCGCGGGCGGCGTTCAGGATGCGCACGTTGTCGCGCATCGCGGCGAAGGCCTCCGCGTCGAGGAGCCCCCGCGTCTCGTCGTTCAGCGGCAGGTGGAGCGTGATCACGTCGGCCGCCGCGTAGACCTCCTCCAGGGTCGCGGACTCCACACCGAGCTCACGGAACCGGTCGAGCGAGACGAACGGGTCGTACGCGATCACGCGCATCCCGAGCCCGAGCGCGCGCCTCGCGACCTCCCGCCCGATACGCCCGAGCCCCAGCACGCCGAGCGTCTTGCCGGCGAGCTCGATGCCCGCGAACTTCGGCCGCTCCCAACGTCCGTCCTTCAGGGCTGCGTGTGCCTGCGGGACGTTGCGGGCGAGCGCGAGCATGAGCGCGACGGTGTGCTCGGCGGCCGAGACGACGGTCGATTCCGGCGCGTTCGCGACGACGATCCCGCGCCGCGTGGCGGCGTCCACGTCGACGTTGTCGATGCCGACGCCGGCGCGGCCGATGACCTTCAGCCGCTCGGCGCGCTCGATCATCGGAGCGTCGAGGATCGTCGCCGAGCGAATCACGATTCCGTCGAAGTCGCCGATGATCGAGGCGAGGTCGCTCGTCCCGTCCTCGACGACGTCGAACTTCGACTTCAGGAGCTCGACCCCGGACTCGGCGATCGACTCGCGCACGAGAACGCGCGGTCGGGCGGGCGCCGCCTCGTCAGCCGACACGCACGGAGTCCCCGTAGGCCTCGAGCGCACGCGCGACGCCCGCGCCCCGCTCGAGCTCGACTCCGCGCTCGACGAGAAGCGTCTCGACCGCTCCGAGCGCGGTGGTGATGTCGAACACGTCGTAGTAGCCGATGTGGCCGATCCGGAACATCCGCTCGCCGAGCTCGCCGTGCCCGCCCGCGACGGTGATGCCGAAGCGGTCGCGGAGCGCGAGCACGAGCTCCTTCGCGTTCACTCCCTCCGGGGTGAGGATCGCCGTGACGACCGCCGAGCGCTCCTCGTCGGGCGAGAAGAGCTCGAGGCCCATCGCCTTCGCGCCCTCGCGGCAGGCGCGCCCGAGTGCAGCGTGCCGTGCGAAGGCGTTCTCGAGCCCCTCCTCCAGGAGCAGTCCCAGCGCGGCGTCGAGCGACACGACGATCGACACCGCCGGCGTGAACGGAGTGCTCCCGGACTCGAGCGCCTTGCGGAGCTTCTCCCAGTCGAAGTAGAACCTCGGCGTCGTCGAACGCGCCGCGCGCTCCCACGCCTTCGGCGAGACGGTCACGACGGAGAGGCCGGGTGGGGTCATGAGCGCCTTCTGGGATCCGGCGACGACGACGTCGAGGCCCCACGCGTCCGTCTCGAGCGGAACGGCACCGAGGCTCGAGACTGCGTCGACGACCGTGAGCGCCCCGGCTTCGGCCGCGACCCGCCCGAGCGCCTCGACGTCGGCGACGACGCCGGTCGAGGTCTCGGAGTGGACGAGAACGACGGTCTCGGCGCCGGTCTCGGCGAGCTTCTCGCGCAGGTCGTCGGGCTGCGGCGTCTCGCCCCACTCGTAGCGGAGCGACTGCACGTCGGCGCCGTAGGTCGCGGCGAGCTTCGCCCAGCGCTCGCCGAACTCGCCCGCGGAGACGACCAGGACGCGGTCGCCGGGCGAGAGGAGGTTGACGACGGCCGACTCGAACGCCCCCGAGCCGGAGGCTGTGAACAGGAGGACGTCGTTCTCCGTCCTGCACACCTCGCGCAGCCGTCCGAGGCAGCGGTGCATGAGCTCGCGGAAGTCGGGCCCGCGGTGGTGGAGCACCGGCCGGGCGCCCGCCTCGAGCACCTCGGGGGGCACCGGAGTCGGCCCCGGGGACATGAGATAGCGCTTGCCGGCCATCGGCGTGAGCCTAGCGGCGGTGGCGGCGGCGCGAATCGCTCAGCGCGGACGGTGGCCCGAGAACGACAGCAGCTGCTGGAACGTCGGCCGGTTCGTCCAGCGCATCGAGTCCCGGAACGCGGTCGACGTGAAGCGGATCCGCTCGCGCGTCGCATCCGCCCGCCACGTCGACGGATCCGGGCCCAGCACCGCCTCGAGCTCGGCCGCGGCGCGATCGACCGCCTCCCAGAGCGCGCGCCGGCAGGCGTCCGGATCCGCGGCGCCGCAATAACGCCGCGAATAGGCGCCGCGCACGGGACGCTCGAGGAGCGTGCGCAGGTCCTTGTCCACGTACCCGTACCACCCGGCGCCGTAGGCCGAGCCGGCCGGATCAGGGTCGTCGCTCCTCGGGTTGAGCGCCGCGAGGCGCGCCGTGAGCGGGCCGAGGAGCGGTTCGAGGATCGCGTCCGCGAGGCCCGGCCACGCCGCGTCGAGGACGGCGGCGCCCGGAGCGTCGATCCGGCCGTCGAGGTCGGCGTCGAGCCGGCTGCCACCCGCGGAGACCCACGCGTCCACGAGCCTCGCGGCCGCGTCCGCCCGAGAGGTCGGCGCAGAGGAAGTGCCGAGCACGTCGCGCACGAGCGGCCACACGAGCGTCGCGCGGAGGTCCTGCGTCGCCGCCCGGTTCATCGCGGCGGTCACGCTGGCGAGCGTGTGCGTTCGCTTCTTCGCGAGCTCGGTCGTGAGCAGCTCGACCCGCTGCACCGGCCCGTACGCGAAGTTCGAGTCCCCGGCGCCCACGTCCGGCGCGGGACGGTTGTTCCAGTTCACGATCGTCCCGGACGCCGGGTTCACGGCCCGCGCGTGGGCGGCGAACGGGAGGTATCCGCGCCAGTCGTACTCGCCCGTCCCGGCTGTCGGAAGCGCCGGGTCGGTCCCGGGCGCGCGCTGCGGAAGCCGCCCGCTCGAGAAGAACGCGATGTCGCGGTCGTCGGCGTAGAACCAGTTCAGCGCGAACTCGACGCCGCTCATCGTCTGGACGAACTGCCTCGCCGACGACACCCGGCCGGTGTTGAGGTCGTAGAACGCGGGGGCGCTCAGCATTTCCCGGCCCCGGGTCGACCGCTGCATCGAGATCGCGACCCGCGTCCCACCGACCGTCGCGTAGCCGAGCACCGGCCCGTGTGTCGTCTCGTAGTAGGCCAACGGCTGATCGGGCCCGCGCGGCGTCCGGATCAGCCCCAACGGGACGCGGCGCATCGCGAAGCACTGGCCGCGGTAGAGGTAGTGCCGGTCGTCGTCGCAGAGCGTCTCCACGAAGATGTCCACGTTGTCCGCCTGCGAGGCCGTCGCGCTCCAGGCGAAGTCCGGACCGCGGCCGACGACCACGAACGGGACTCCCGGGAAGACCGCGCCGCGGGTCGCGAACCCTGCGCCCGAGAGCTCCATCTCGGCGAAGAGCTCCGGGAAGAAGTACCCGACCTGCGGTCCCGCGAGGAAGATCGGATGTCTTGTCCGCGAGCGCTTTGCCCCGATCAGGATCGCGTTGGACGCAGCCGGCGCCTGAGCCGGCAGTGCGCCCGTGAAGCTGCCGTCGTCCACGACGACGCTCCCTGGCGCCGTTCCCGGAGGAAGGTGGTACGGAAACGCCTGCTTGAGGGTGAACGGCGCTTCGGGGTCGTTCGCTGACCGCAGGTCCGCGAAGACACGGCGCGCGTCCTCCGGGCCGAACCGCTTGCCCAGCGCGTCGAGGAACATCGCGTTCTGCACCTCACGTCCCCCGTTCTGGCCGAACCGCGACGCGAAGAGGGCGCTCAGGGCGATGACGTCGTTCGTCGTGAACCGCGCGGCGGGAACGCTGTTGAGCCGGTTCCAGCCGTTGATGCCCGCCGCGTACGCGCGGATGATCGCGAGGATGCTCCGTCCCTTCGGGCCCAGGGAGCGGAGCGCATCGACCTGGTTCGAGAGGGACGCCTCTGCCTCCCGGCTCGGCACGAAGTTCCTCCCGGAGAACGCGACCTCGAACGGGTCGAGCCCGGGGACGTCGAGCGCGGCGATCCGCGCCGGACCGCGGAGCAGCTGCAGGATTGCGCCGCGATCCTCCGCGGTCACCCAGCCCGCTCCGAACGCCACGTCCGCCTCGGTCTTCCCCGTGATGTGGGCAACGCCGAAGCCGTCGCGGACGACGGTGACCCCGCCGCGCGGCTCGTCGCGCGTCCGCGCGCGGTCCTTCCCGAGCCCGAGCGGGGCAGGCTTGAAGTAGCGGCCGATGTCGCTCGGCTTCACGTTGCCGCCGAGCGCGGTCAGGCCGTCGTAGAGCGCGGCCTGGTCGCGGGTGTTGCGGTTGAACGTGAGGCTGCCGTTCTCGCCGGGCGGCAGGACCGACCAGGCGGCGGCGGCGTAGTCGCGCTTCGGCGTCGCGGCGTCGACAGGCGTCATGGCGATTCCGAGCATGGTGAGGACGACCACCCCCACCGCTGCCGGCCTTCCCACGCCGATGAGGGTACCGGAGCATTCTTGCGATAGCGATGCGGGTTTCCGCCCGCGCCGCCGGTCTACAGTCCCCCGCGTGGACGCCCTCCTCGCCTTCGCGGCGGCCCTCGTCTCGCTGCGACTCTCGGCCGAGCTCGTGCGGAGGGCAGTCGAGCGCCGCAGCTCGGCGTTCGCGGCCTGGGCTGCCGCGCTCGGCGCGTACGCGCTCGCAGCCGGAGCTCTTGCATGGGGAGCGGCCGCCGGCTGGAACGAGGCGTCGTTTCGCCTCTACTACCTCGGCGGCGCGCTGCTGACGGCGGCGCTGCTCGGCGTCGGCTCGCTGCTCCTCGTCGGGCGGCGTCTCGCGGGGCCCATCGGCCTCGTGTATGCGGGCCTCGCGATCGGGGTCGCGGTTGCCGTGCCGCTGCAGCTCGAGCTCTCGGGAACGGACGTGCCGGAGGCGCAGGACGTGCTCGAGCTCTGGCCGGCGCGCGTGCTCGCGATCGTGGGGAACTCGGTGGGCACGCTCGCCGTCGTCGTGGTCGCGCTCGCGACGTTCCGGAGGCGACCGCTCGGGAACGCGTTCCTCCTCGCCGGCGTCGGCGTCGCCGCCCTCGGCAGCGCGCTCGGAGGCCTTGGCGTCGGCGCGCTCGCGCCGCTCGTGGCCGGCGCGGCGATCCTCCTCTACCTGGGCTTCGTCGCGCCTACTCCGGGTCGGAGTCCCTGAGCTCCAGCTCCTCGTCCGCCTTGCGCGCGCTCCGCTCGCGGAGCCAGATCCCGACGAACACGCCGACGACGGCCAGTGCGATGGCGGCCTCGGCGATCGCCCCCGGAACGCCGCCGTGTGCGAGAACGGCCCCGATCAACCCTGGTTGAGCAGCCACAGGCCACCGACCGTGAAGAGCACCATCAGCATGAGCATGGGGATCTGAGAGCGTAGAGCGTCGCTCCGCCGCGGGAACAGCGCCACGGCCCGGTCGTGCGCGATGGCAAGGCCGGCGACGTGACCGATCACGAGCCCCGCCCACTGCACGTACCAGACGGTCTCGGGCGAGACGATCGCGAGGTTCGGGCTGAAGTTCGCCGTCCCGAAGAGGTTCCAGCCGTGACCGAGCGGGTCGGACGCGAGCGGGATCAGGAACTGGCCCTGGATGAGGAACAGGGAGAAGTAGTGCGCAAGGAGATACGCGAACGCGATCGGGACGAGCGAGAGCAGGAACTCCGGGACGAGGTCGCGGGCCGGCTGTCGGACCAGCCGCGCGGCCACCGCGATCGCAACGAGATAGGCGACCGCGACCGCGACGACGAAGACGAGAAGCCCGGCGAGGTTGACGAGCGAGATGGTGAGGTCGGCCCGCCACGTCGGGACGCCGACGAGATCCTCGCGGACGTTCGTGAGCAGGTCCTGCCAGATCGTCGTCCTGCTGAAGCCGTCGAAGGTCGTGGAGCCGAGCATCACCGCGACCATCGCGAGCGTCCCGATGGCGTGATCCGCGCCCCCGAGCCCGGTGAACGGCCAGCGGAGCGCGATCCGCCCGTCCCGCGTCGTGAGCGGCGCGATGCGCGCGAGGAGCCCGAAGGCGACGGCGAAGCCCTCGCCGCCGCTCGTCCACGCCGCGCGGCCGAACACCGCCATCCCGGCGAGCGCCCAGTACGTGTACAGCGCGACCGCCACGCCGAGCACACGAGGGTCGGCGGGGCGCGGGTGCGCCAGCTCGAGCGCCACGAAGGCGAAGAGGGCGCCGGCGGCCGGATAGCGGCCGAAGCGCGCCGGGTAGTCGAAGAGCGGCGTCGCCTCCCGTCCTCCGAGCTCGAGCAGCCAGACGAAGAAGTCGGCGATCGCGCGCCACGGCGAGAGGACGCTCCAGACGTTCCCGAAGAGCACGGAGAGGAACGGGATCCCGAGCCAGAAGATGACGTAGATGAAGGTCGGCGCGAAGTTCTCGAGCGGGAGCGTCGTCCCCCAGAGCGCGGCCCAGAGCGTGACGACCAGGAGCAGGGCCGAGAGCGTCTGCAGGACGATGCGGAGCGCGCGGGACAGGAAGACGCGGTCGAGCGCGCGCGCAAGTAGCCGCCCGCCGGAACGCTTCTCGAGCTGCGGCGTCGGCCAGAGGACGCCGAGGGCGACGAACGAGACGACGAGGACGAGGGCGGCCCCCGCGAAGAAGAACGAATCCGGGACCGGGAGGTCGCGAACGCCCCCGATCCCGTGCGCGAGGAAGATCACGGGTTGACGGTCAGCTCTGCGATCTGCACGCCGCGATCCTCGAGCTCGATCTCGAAACGGCCCGGGATCGTCGCCGGGAAGGCAATCCGCGCGGGCGCTCCCGGGCGCGACGTCGCGCGACAGGTCGTAGCCGTGCACGTGCACTTCGTCGGCGACGTCCGACGTGACGAGGACGACGACGCGGTCGCCCTTGTCGGTGCTCTCACGCACCACGCCGCCTGCCGGAACGCCTCCGCGGACGACCACGCGCACCGTCGTCGGCTTGGCGGGCGCCGGTGGAGGCGGCGGAGGCTGTGGTGGCGGCGGAGGCGGAGGCGCAGTCTCGGTCTGCGTCTCCGTCGTGGTCGGGGTAGCGGCCTCGTCGTCGCCGCCGCATGCGGCGAGCGTCAGGAGAGCGACGACCAGCACTGCAATCGGGACGACACGTCTCATCCTCTGCCTCCACTCCGGACGGTTCGCGCCAAACGGCGCGGATCATACGGATGGAAGCCGCTGTGCCCCGTTGCGGTTCAGGAAAGTGCGGCCCGCGCGACAGGCGCCCAGCGGACCGAGAACTCGGGATTGAGCGCGAGCGCGCGTGCGTACCACATGCGCCTCGCCGCCGAATTGCCGGCGCAGCCTTCCGCGTAGCCGCGGTGGAAGAAGAGGAGCGGATCCTTCGTGCCGAGACGCAGCGCGCGGCTCGACCACGCGAGCGCCTCGTCGCAGCGGCCCGCCCGGGCCAGCGCCCACGCGAGCGCGTCGTCCCCGTAGATGGACGGTCGCTCCGCGCGTGCCCTGCGCGCGAGCGCAACGGTCTCGGCCGGCTCCGAGCCGCGATCGGCCCGGTACACCGCCGACTCGAGGTCGACGCGGACGCCGTTGACGCGGAGGAGGCGCTCGATCACCTGGACCGTGGCGCGCTGCATGCGCGCCTCTCGCGTCAGGCCGGACCGCTCGAGGAGGTCGCCGAGCAGGGCGACCGCCGCCGTGGTGGGGACGGCCTCCGCCGCCTGCTGCGCGGCCGCAGTCGCTGCGCGCGCCCGTCCGGCCGCGATCTCGACGCGGGCGAGCTCGTAGCGCGCCGTGGGATAGCCGGGAAAGATCTCGAGCGCCTGCTGCACGTGCCGTCGGGCCTGCGTGCGGCGGCCGAGCGTCAGCTCTAGCTTCGACAGCTCGACGAGCGACCAGGCCGTTGGCTCGGGCTCCCCGGCGGCGGCTTCGCGCGCGAGCTGCATCGCCTCGTGCGCCCCTTCGAGATCGCCGGTCAGCTCGCGCGCGTACGCGACGCGTGCGTAGGAGGCGAGGTTCGGGCGCAACGACACCATGCGGTCGAAGGCCGCAAATGCTTCCTCGTAGCGGCCGAGCTCCACGAGCGCGTCGCCGATCACGCCGTACGGGCGCGCCGAGCCCGGTAGCAGCCCCTTCGCCCGCATGCCGAGGCGCAGCGCATCTCGGAACTCGTGCCGGATGAGGGCGAGCGACCCGAGCCCGAGGACGGCGTTGGGATCGTGCGGCCTCGCCCGCAGCGCCCCGCGCAGCGCGGACTCCGAGCGAGGCAGGTAGCTCGCGTCCGCGGACTCGCGCCAGCGCACCTGGTATGCGAAGCCGAGCGCGACGAGCACGTCCGCGTCGCCTGGGCGAGCGCGGTTCTCGTCCTCGAGGCGCGCGATGGTCTCCGCCGCTACGCCTCCCGCCGCGCCGGTCAACACCCGGTCCGCAAGGGCCGGGGAGGGGACCGGCGACCGGCGCGGCGGAAGACGATCCTGCGAAGGGAGACTCGGCGAGGACGCCGCCGACGAGCCCCCCGAGGGCGAGCGCCGCCGCAGTGGCGCCGCCCACGAGGAGTGCCGTCATGCGTCGCATCGCCGAGCCTCCACCTCTCCCCAGGCCTACCTGTGACCCGTGTGCTCGTAGCCGCGGTTGGGAACCGCGACGTACGGGAACGCGTTCAGGAAGGTGTTCTCGTTCGCGTCCACCCCGTCGCCGATCGCGTTGTTCGGCGAGAGGTTGCACAGCCCGAGCGCCCCGGCCAGGATCGGCCCGTAGCCGCAGGCGACCGCGCGGAGCTCGATGTCGGTGACGTCGTCCGCGAGCCTCCGTCCGTTCGGGAAGCCCTGGAAGTCACCGGCGATTGCTCCGAGCGGGCTCGGATTCGCGGTTGGCGCGATCGCCGTGTTCAGGCGCAGGAGATCGGCCTTCCGGTCCCCGGTGGAGTTCAGGCCGGGGATGCCCGTCAGGAGAACCGCGACGAGGTCCTGGCGGTTCATCGTGGGGGCGTCCGGCAGCACCGGGTAGAGCAGGTTCACGAGCCCGGCGAGCTCGGGGCTCGTGTACCGGTCGAGGAAGTTCGCGTCGTTCCTCGGGTCCGACGCGTTCCAGAGGTCCTTCTTCCCGAGTGGGATGAGCACCTCGTTCACGAGCGGGTTGCCGAGCCGCGAGACCTGCACGAACGGCCCGTTCGAGTCGATCGTGCCGTCCCCGCGGAGGACGCTGATCTTCTGCCGGCTGGCGCTGGCGTAGATCCCGATCGTCCCGTTGGCTGCCGGAGCGCGGAGCAGATCCGTCTTCGGCACCTGGATCGCGATCGTGTGCGTGTTGTAGTTCAGGACACCGTCCTGTCCCGGCGCGGTCGCGAGCGGGATCAGGTGCGCCGCGTTGAACGGGCGGAGCCCCGCCAGGTCGAAGATCGACCCGAGGTCGACGAAGAACGGGTCGTCACGCGGCCCGGCGAAGACCTTGCGGCCGTTGCCGAGATCGGTGACGCCCTGGAACGCGTCGTACGTCGGGTTCGAGCGCGGCCCGATGTTCGCCGGCGGGACCGGGATGTCGGAGCCGAGCACGGTCCGGTCGCCACGCGCGATGCGGGTGACGGTGTACCTCTGCTTGACGTTCAGGTCCGGATCCGTCGGCGACGTGACCGGGCCCGTGTTGTAGAGGAACGTGTTCCGGTTGCCGATCGACGTCCGGAACCGGAACTGGTACGTGACGTCGTCGCGGGCGTCCCCGTCGTTGTCGACGTGGAGCTCGTAGAGCACGCTCGGGTCGAACCGGTAGTAGTTGGGCCCGCCCGCGGGATCCTCGAGCGGGATGTAGTTGGCGATGATCGTGACGGTGTTCGGCTTGTCCGGGCTCACGAACGCGTACACGTCCGTGTTGTCCGCAGCCGGGTCGTCGCCGATCAAGGGCGCCTCGCGGTGGCTCGAGGCCGCCGCGGTGGACGGCCCGATGACGCCGGTGAAGGCCGCCGCCGCTGCCGTTGCTCCCACGCCCACGACGAGCGCAAGGAGCGTGATACCCCTTTTCATGCCCTCTCCTTTCCGGAGGTAAGCGGTCCGGCCTGGTTCGGCGGAGACCGTGGTCCGGTTCGGCGCCGCCGGCGAGGGGTATGCCGCTCCGAGAAGCGAGAGGAGGCTCGATGGCAGGCGATCAGTACGTCATCTGGATCACGACACGGTCGATCACGCCCGGCACGCTCGACGCGTTTCGCGAGGCATGGCGGCCGAAGGAGTTCCCCGACGGCATGCTGCGCGCCTACGAGGGCGACAGCACCGATCGGAGCGACATCGTCGGGATCGCGATCTTCGACTCGCGCGCGTCGCTGGACACGTACCGGCTTTCGGACGTGGAGGCGGAGCGACGGGAGGCGATGGCGCCGTACGTCGAGACCGAGAGCTCGGTCGTCTACGACGGCCGGAAGCTCGAGATTCCGCGGTCCTGAGACCGGGTTCGCCGCGCGCTACGCCGAGAGCTTCTCGCGAAGGAGATCGGAGACCACGCGGGGGTTCGCCTTGCCGTCCGTCTCCTTCATCACCTGACCGACGAAGAAACCGAGCAGTCCTTCCTTCCCGCCCCGGTACGCCTCGACCTGGCCCGGGTTCGCCTCGAGGATGCGCGCGACGACAGGCTCGAGCTCGGCCGTGTCGGAGACGGCCTCCTGCGCGAGGTACGGGTCAGCCGAGAACCCGGGGTCGCCGACGCTCGCGATCGCCTCGTCGAAGGCGGCGCGGGGAATCCTTTCGCGCGCCTCCACGAGCTTCGCGAGCTCCGCCGGCGCCACGGCGCCCGGATCGACCCCGGCGCCGACGAGGGCGTTCGCGATGACGTTCGCCGCGGCAACGCGCTCCGCGCCGGCCCCGACCGTCTCGCCCCAGAGGTGGTCGAGCCCGCCGGTGACGAGCACCGTGGCGCGTTCGAGGTCGAGCTCCTCCGCCAGGCGACGGATGCGGTCGGCCGGAAGCTCGGGCAGCGCGGAGCGGAGCCGCTCCACGAGCTCGCGCTCGGGCTCGACCGGCACGAGGTCGGGCTCGGGGAAGTACCGGTAGTCGTCCGCCTCCTCCTTCGCGCGGCGAGCCGTCAGCGCCCCGCTCGACGCGTCGAAGTCGTACGTCTGCTGCTCGACCTCTCCCCCGCTCTCCCAGACGCCGATCTGCCGCTCGACCTCGGCCTCGATCCCGCGCGCGATGAAGTTGAACGAGTTCATGTTCTTGATCTCCGTGCGCGTGCGGAGCTCGTCCGACCCTTCCGGGCGGACGGAGACGTTTGCGTCCACGCGTAGCGTCCCCTTCTCCATCTCCGCGTCCGAGATGCCGAGCTCGACGATCGTCTGCCGGAGGAGCTGCAGGAACCGCTTCGCGTCCTCCGAGCCACGGATGTCCGGGGCGGTGACGATCTCGACGAGCGGAGTCCCGCCGCGGTTGTAGTCGACGAGCGAGTAGTCGGCGCCGCCGATCCGGCCGGAGCGGCCGCCGACGTGAATCGTCTTCGCCGCGTCCTCCTCGAGGTGGGCGCGCACGATGCCTACCGTATTGCCGCCTTCCGCTGTCGGTACTAGCAAACTACCATCAACGCAAAGAGGCTGATCGTACTGGGAGATCTGATAGCCCTTCGGAAGGTCGGGATAGAAGTAGTTCTTGCGCGCGAAGACCGCCTGCTCCGCGATGTCGCAGCCGAGCGCCAGCCCGAGCTTGATCGTCCACTCGATCGCCCTCCGGTTCGCGACCGGCAGCGCGCCCGGGAACCCGAGACAGACGGGGCAGGTCTGCGTGTTCGGCTCGCCCCCGAACCCGACCGGGCAGCGGCAGAACATCTTCGAGCGGGTCTTGAGATGCACGTGCACCTCGAGCCCGACGACCGCCTCCCAGGTCATCGCCAGCGCTCCGGGACCGTGTCGAACGCGAGCGCGCGCTCGAGCGCATGGCCGACGCGGAACAGCGTGTTCTCGCCGAACTGCGGCCCGACGAGCTGCAGCCCGACCGGGAGCCCCTCGGAGAGCCCGCACGGGATCGAGAGCCCCGGCAGGCCGGCGAGACACGACGGGATGGTCAGAAGGTCGCTCGCGTACATCGCAAGCGGGTCGGCGGCGCGCTCGCCGACCGCGAACGCGACCGTCGGCGAGGTCGCGCAGGCGAGCACGTCGAACTGCTCGAACGCTGCGCGATGCTCCCGGATGATCAGCGTCCGGACCTTCTGCGCCTGACCGTAGTACGCGTCGTAGTAGCCGGCGGAGAGGGCGTACGTCCCGAGCATGATCCGGCGCTTCGGCTCGTCGCCGAAGCCCTCGTCGCGGGTCCGCTGCACGAGCTCCTGGTAGCTCTCGCCCTCGGCGCGCGGCCCGTAGCGGACGCCGTCGTAGCGCGCGAGGTTGGAGGACGCCTCGGCGGGGGCGATGAGGTAGTAGCACGGCATCCCGTAGCGCACCGAGCGGGGCAGCGAGCACTCGCCGACTTCCGCGCCCAGGCCTTCGGCGACCTCGATCGCCTTCTCCACCGCCTCCTTCACGCCGGGCTCGATCCCCTCGGCCTCGATCAGCTCCGTCGGCAGCCCGATCCGCACTCCTTCGAGCGACTCGTCCTCCGGGAACCGGACCGGCTCGCGCAGCTCCGCCGTCGTCGAGTCGCGCGGGTCGCGGCCGGCGATGATCGAGTAGAGGAGCGCGACGTCGCGGACGGTCTTCGCGACCGGGCCGACCTGATCGAGGCTCGACGCGAAGGCGACGATGCCGTAGCGCGAGACGGTGCCGTAGGTCGGTCGCAGGCCGACGTTCCCGCACAGCGCCGAGGGCTGCTTGATGGAGCCGCCGGTGTCGGAGCCGAGCGCCCAGGGAGCCATCCCGGCCGTGACCGCCGCGGCCGAGCCACCGCCGGAGCCGCCGGGCACGCGAGAGGGATCCCAGGGATTGCGGGACGGCCCGTAGGCCGAGTTCTCGGTCGAGGAGCCCATCGCGAACTCGTCGGTGTTCGTCTTGCCGAGCAGCGTGAGACCGGCTTCCTTGCAACGCTCGGCGACCGTCGAGTCGAAGACGGGGACGTACCCCGCCAGGATCTTCGATCCGGCCGTCGTCTCGACGCCCTTCGTCGAGATGACGTCCTTGAGCGCGATCGGGACGCCGTCGCCCTCCGCTCCGTCGACGGTGCGCAGGAAGCAGTGGAGCTCACCGTCGCGCTCGGCGATCGCCTCGAGGTACGCCTCACGCAGCTCAGGCGCCGAGATGTCGCCGCGCTCGAGCAGGCCTTTCGCGTCCTCGGCGGTCAGCCGGAGGGTGTCGACTACCGCCATGCCGGCACCTTGAAGAGCCCGTCCTCGGAGTCGGGCGCGTTCGCGAGCACCTCCTCGAGGGCAAGCGAGTCGCGTGCGAGGTCGTCGTCCTCGACGTTCACGAGATCGAGCGGGTGCGACGTCGGCGGCACGTCGGCGAGGTCGAGCTCGGACACGATCCCGACCGCCTCGAGGATCTGATCGAGCTCCTTCGTGAGCCGATCGATCTCCTCGTCCGTCAGCGCGAGCCAGGCGAGGCGCGCGACGTGCAGCACTTCGTCTCGGGATATCGCCACTTCGATTCGATCCTCTCAAACGGGGCGGGCTCCCTTTCGGGAGCCCGCCGCAACGTCGATACGAGTTCGGTTAGCTCGTCGGTGCGACGACGTTCGCGGCCTGGGCACCCTTGGGCCCCTGGACGACCTCGAACTCCACACGCTGGCCTTCGGTGAGGGTCTTGAAGCCGTCCATCGCGATCGCGGAGAAGTGGACGAAAACGTCGTCACCACCCTCGCGCTCGATGAAGCCGTAGCCCTTCTCGTTCGAAAACCACTTGACGGTGCCCTGCTCCACGTACTTTCCTCCTACAACTAAACGCCGACCCCGGGCGGAATGCCCGAGCGGTCGACGCGATGACTACAACGACGGGGAAACCGTAGCGTCTACGCCCCGGGCACTGCAAGACCAAGGCGGCGATGCCGCGCGGCCTTCAGGGTATTTGCGAGAAGCATCGCGATCGTCATCGGGCCGACCCCGCCCGGGACGGGCGTCATCAGCCCGGCCACCTCGACGACGGACTTGTCCACATCGCCCACGATCCCGTTCTCCGTGCGCGTCACCCCGACGTCGACGACCGTCGCCCCAGGCTTGACCATGTCCGGCGTGACGAGCCCGGGCCGGCCGACCGCAGCGACCAGCACGTCCGCGCGTCGCGCGTGCTCCGCGAGATCCGCGGTCCGCGAGTGGCAGATCGTGACCGTGGCGTGCTCGGCCAGGAGCAGCATCGCCATCGGCTTCCCGACGATCTCGCTGCGCCCGATCACGACCGCCTCGCTCCCCTTCAGCTGCACCTCGTGCTCCTCGAGCATCCGCATGACTCCGAGCGGCGTCGCGGGCACGAGATGCGGCTCCCCGAGGAACAGCCGGCCCGCGTTCTCCGGATGGAACCCGTCGACGTCCTTCGCCCAGTCGACGGCTCGCGTGACGGTCGGCTCGTCCATGTGCTCGGGGAGCGGAAGCTGGACGAGGATGCCGTCGACGTCGTCGTCGGCATTGAGCTCCGCGATGACCTCGAGCACCTCGCTCTCGGGCGTGTCCGACGGGAAGCGATGGTCGCGCGAGTCGATCCCGGCCTCGTGCGAGGCGTCGTGCTTCCTGGAGACGTAGATGTGCGACGCAGGATCGTCGCCCACGAGGATCGTCGCGAGGCACACGGGCTCGCCGAAGGCCGTCACCTCCTCGGCGACCTGAGCGCGGACCTTCTCTGCCAGCGCCTTCCCGTCGATGAGCGTCCCAGACATGGCTCGTAGCCTACTTTTCGCGCCTGCTGCGGCGGAGGTATGTCCAGTGCGGGGCAGAACCTGCCGATATCCGGAGAACCACTACGGGCAGGTCGCAGATGCTTCTCAGGATCGTCCTCATCGCAGCGCTGATCGGAACCGGGCTCTTCGTCGCAAAGGAAGAGCACGTCTTCGAGCGCGCCGGACTCGTCGGCCACTGCCAGGCCGCGCAGGCTCCGCCGGGCGCGGACGGGCAGTGGTATGCGTGCTACGAAGGCGCGATGACCGGCTACCCGAACCTCGTCCAGGACTCCTGCGATCGCTCCGGCCGACGGCCGGGCATCGAGTACTGGCGCTGCCCGGCGGGGCTGACAGCAGGCATCGGCGGCTGACCGCTGGACACGGGCGCTCGCTACGCGACATAGTCCCCGGCCATGTGCTGTCTGCTCCTCGTCGCGGGCATCATCGGACCGCGCGTCGCGGTCCTTGTCTGGTGGATCTTCGGGGACAAGGTCGATGTCGCCTTCGACACGTGGGTCTGGCCGCTCCTCGGGCTCCTCTTCCTCCCCTGGACGACGCTGGCGTACCTGATCGTCTGGTCGCCGATCGTCGGAGTCGACGGCGGCGAGTGGATCATCGTCGCGCTCGGGTTCGTCGCCGATGTCCTGACGTACACGAGCCGGGCGGCGTCCAAGCGGTACCAGACGTCGCGCCCCAGCTACTAGCGGCTCACGAGGATCCGGAACAGAACGCGGCGTCCTGCAGCTCGCGCACGGCCGCCTCGAGCTCCGGCGAGAGCGGATACGCGTTCATGACGAGCACCATCTGGCGTGACGCGTCGGGCGTGTTCCAGGCGACCGTGATGACGCCCTGGCCGTTCCCGGTGTGCCCCCAGGCGGGGCCGCAGGGCGTCGGGAAGGACGCGATGCCGAGGCCGTAGTCGAGGCGACCGGCGCGCACGACGGTCTTCATCTCGCGCAGAAGGGCAGGGGCAACCACGCGACCCCCGAGGAGCGCGGAGAAGAAGCGCTCGAGGTCGTCGGCCGTCGAGACCATCCCCGCCGCAGCCCAGGTCCACCACGCCGCCTCGTCGCTCGTGTCCTCCGGAGGGCCGGTGACGACGCCGTTATGCGACGGTGGCCGGTGCCCGTGCACGTACGCCCCGCGGACGAGCCCAGGCTCGAAGCTCGTGTCCCGGAGCCCGAGCGGCACGAAGAGGCGACGCCTGAGCTGGCTCGCGAGCGGCGCACCACCCGCCTTCTCGGCGATGCGGCCCAGGAGGAGGTAGTTCGTGCTCGAGTACGAGAATCGACGTGGACGCGTCCGATCGACCGGGTGCGCGGTTGCGAGCGCGATCAGCTCCTCGGGCGTCCACCGTCGCTGCGGGCTGCGAAGCACGGACGGCTCCTCGACGTAGTCGTAGAGACCCGACGTGTGCTGGAGCAGATGCCGAACCGTGATCGCGCGCCCGTTCGGGACGAGGCCGGGCAGCCAGCGCTCCACGGAGTCTCCGAGCTCGAGCTTGCCGTCCTCCACGAGCTCGAGCACGAGCGCGGCGACGAACGTCTTGGTGACGCTCGCGATCCGGAAGCGCTCGTCCGCCCGCAGCGGGCGATCGTCGTGTGCAGACGCCGCGCGCCTCGGTTCGTGTCCGATCGCCCTCGCGCACGACCACGAATGCCCCGGGTGCTCCTGCCGCGACCACTCGGTCGAGCAGCGCATCGAGCTCCCGACCATCGTCGCTCCGAAAGTCGGCGCACGCCGCGAGGACGAACACCGAGAGGGCAACGACGAGGACTCCCGCTGCGGCGATGGCTCGCACCGCTCGAATACTCCCCGAACCGCCGACCGAAGCGAAAGAGGCGCCGAGCGAGAGAGAGTCCATCTGGTGAAAACACCTGCGCTCGGTGTGCGCGAGACCGTGCCTCGATCAGTCGCCGCCGGACGAGCCGGAGCCCGAGCCCTCCGAGCCTGAGCCACTCGAGTCGGAGCCGGAGCCGCTCGAGTCGGAGCCGCTCGACTCGGATCCACTCGAGTCCGAGCCAGAGCCACTCGACCCGGAGCCACTCGAGTCGTCGGTGACCGATCCGGAGCCACTCGAGCTTCGATCCGGAGTCATCGGAGCCCGATCCCGACCCGGAGCTGCCTGACCCCGAACCGCTCGCGCCCGAGTCGCCCGATGACGAGCCGTCAGGGCTCGACCCCGAGCTGTCCGACCCTGACCCACTCGACCCGGAGCCGCTCGAACCGGAGCCACTCGACCCCGAGCCACTGGAACCCGATCCGTCACCGCTCGACCCGGAGCCACTCGAGCCGGAGCCACTCGAGCCGGAACCGCTCGACCCCGATCCGTCATCGCCCGATCCCGATCCGCCCGAGCCCGAGTCCGACCCGTCACCGCCTGACCCTGAGGTATCCGAGCCGGATCCACTGAGCCTGATCCGAGCCTGATCCACTCGAGCCTGATCCGCTGGAGTCCGATCCGTCGCCGGTCGATCCCCCGGAGCCCGAGCCGTCACCGCTCGAGCCGCCTGATCCGTGCCCGGACCGGTCGGGCTCGGGCTCGGCGCGGTCATCGACGGCACCGGAGCGGACGAGAGCCCGACGGGCGTCCTCGGACGCTCGCGGGCCGATGGCGCGTGTACCGGCGTGCGCGCGCTCCGCCTTGCGCGGGGCTCGTCCGCGCTCAGCGTCGCCTGGAGCGGAACTGCGAGGGCGACCGTCGCGGCGCACGTGGCCGCGACCTTGGCGGCGACCGGTGCCGAGCCGAGACCCAAAGCCGACGCGACCACTCCGACGGCACCGGCGCCGCGCGCCTCGCGTCGAGTCCGGGGATCAGCCTGGCAAGCTCCTCGCGCAGAGCCGCCGGCACGACGAGCGTGCCGTGCGTCGCGCGCGGAATCTCGCCGAGCTGCTCGATGATCCGTCGGCGTGCGCGTATCAGGAGTGCATCGACCGCCCCGTCGGAGACGCTCATCGCCGCCGCGATCTGCTCGTAGGAGAGGCCGCAGAACTCACGCAGGACGAGCGCCTCGCGCTGCCGCGACGGAAGGGCGGCGATGGCGCTCGAGACATCGGACAGATCGGATCGCGCGGCGACGATGGCCGCAGGGTCGAGCTGACTGGCGACCGTGTCTTCGTCCAGCGGCACCGGACGAGCCTTGCGTCTCACCCGCCGGCACTCGTTCCGTGCGATCGCCGCAAGCCAGGCCGCGGCATCGCGGGGCTCCGTCCCGCGGAGCAGGCTGCGAT
Organism: uncultured Actinomycetes bacterium; assembly: GCA_963793035.1. Classification (GTDB taxonomy): domain Bacteria; phylum Actinomycetota; class Thermoleophilia; order Gaiellales; family Gaiellaceae; genus GMQP-bins7. The sequence goes on along the minus strand of CAWBYI010000005.1, from coordinate 13,266 downwards.
GCGCGTTCAGGAACGTCTCCTGCGCCGCATCCTCGGCCGCGTGCGGATCCCGAAGGTGAGCCCGACAGACCGCGAGGACCATCGGCGCAAGCTCGTCGAAGAGCGCTCCGACGCGTTGTCCGGCGGCCTCCTCGTTTCGGCGAGCGGCTGGACCGACGCGGAGCGCGCGTAGCGTTCTGCGAGGCGAGGTCGGCATCCTCCCGCACGTTCCTACGCGGAACGCATCCGCTTCGGATTCGAAGCCCGCTTCCGATCGTCTCGAGGCGGCCGACTAGCATCGTGCTGCGCGCAGGTCGACTCGACCCGAGGGCCGGGCCGAAGTCCGGCCTTCTCAGGTTGCCCGCAGAGGACTAAGCTCCCGCGCGTCACCTAGTGCGGAAGGGGGAATGCGAGGTGATCGGAGCACAGAAGGGCCGCTTCCTACCTACTGTGGCCCTCGTACTGGGGCTCGGAGTACTCGGCAGCTTTGCGCTGCTGCCGAGTGCGGCCGCGACACTCCAGCCCACAGCCAAGCCGGCGCCGGCACTCGATCTGTCGACGACGCCGAAGATCAAGTCGTACCTCCGCTCGCTCGGCCTGAACCCGAAGGGGTTCGTGATCCAGCGCGGAGAGCGCAACTACGCCGGCCCGGACTGCCCCGGCGCGGCGTGGACCTGCACAACAGCGCAGAAGGTCGTCCAGATGCCGGCGCGAGCCGCCGACAACGACGATGACGACGACGGCGGCGAGAACCGCTTCGTCTGCAGACCGGCCGGGGTCGGGACGAACCGGGCGACGAACACGTGCGTGATCGTCCAGCCAGGCCCCAACAGCAACAACACGGCGACGTGCGACATCGAGACGCACGGCACCGGGGGGACGATCACGCAGACCTGCCTCATCACGCAGAACGGACGGCGGAACACCGCCGTCGCGAAGCAGGTCGCGACGATGAACGCGTCCGGGGCCGACCAGGACGTCTTCCAGACGATCTCCGTCAAGCAGACGTCCTCGGCGAGCGGCGGCAACACGCTCGAGACGTCGCAGGGCGCGCTGCTGTCCAGTGGGCCGGAATCGAGCGCCGACGCGGTCACGCAGGACGTCCATCAACTCGCCTGCGTCAACCAGGACGCGGCCGGGAACGGGCCGAACGTGGCAAGGAGCCACCAAGGCCAGGGACTGTTCGTACGCAAGCATGGCGCGGCGTTCGGCGAGACGTCACCGACGGAGATCGACCAGAACACCGCGCTCGTCACGGCCACGTGCATCGGGCCGGCCACGCCGTTCCCGCCGTTCCCGACGAGCGGTATCCACGACCCAGTCGACTGTGCGGTCATCGGCACCAGCCCTCCGAAGGAGAGCGCGAACGCCTGCACGCGCGTCTACCAGGAGTCGGACACGGGTAGGAACACGATGCAGGTCCGCCAGGTCGATTCGGTGTTCGCGGATGTCAAGAAAGGCACCGGCTGGGCCGACATCGACCAGGGTCAGTTCGGCGAGACGGGAACCGACTCGACGCTCGACCAGAAGAGCGGCGGCGTGTCGAAGATCGACTTCGACGGGCTAACGTCGCAGCTCACGAACATCGACGGATCCGGGACGATCGGGTTCTACAGCGTCGATCAGGAGGACACGGGCCCGCGCTGCTGCGCCGCCGGGCATCAGGAGACGAACACGGGCAACACGTTCGACATCGACGGTCTCCTAGTCCAGCGGCTGTTCGTCGACGGGACCGTTCCTAACCCCGCCCTCGGCGAAGAGCCGCCGGGCAACGGCACCATGAGCCAGGACGGCGCCGTGTGGGGCGACTGCGTGACGACGGGCAACTGCACCGTCGACATCAACGCGACGAACAACGCGGATCCCGACGGCGACCCGGCGAGCTGCTCGGCGCCGTGTGCCACGAACAGGTCGTCTGTGAATCGTTCACGGGCGAGGGCGAGTTCGGCTTCTGTTCGAACACGCCGCCTGACATCACGCTCAGGGCTCGACCTCGCTAGTCGACCGAGAGACCGAGCTCAACCACCGAGGGGGCCGGGCACACCGGCCCCCTCGCTCTCGAGCTCGCGCGCGAGGTCGTCGATCCCGGCGACGTAGCCTGACGCGCCCATCGCCGCGAAGCTCTCGCGCGCGAGCCGGAGCTCCGCCCGCGCTTCAGCCGCGCGCCCGCTCCGGTGGAGCGCGCGGGCGAAATCGATCCGCGCCTCCGCCACCTCGGGCGGAAGCTGCTGGTCCGCGAGAAGGGTTACCGCGGTCTCGTAGCTCGATACGGCGGCGGCTGCGTCGCCGTGCGCGAGCGCGACGGCGCCTTCTGCCAGCCGGAGCTGCGCCTTCGCATAGGAATCCTCCTCCGGCAGGTCGCGACTCGCGAACCCGATGAGCGCCGCCGCGTCGTCGATCTTGCCGCCGCGGACGTACGCCTCGACCAGGTGCCGGTAGACCCAGATGACGAGCCAGCCGCCGCCTTCGAGCGCGGCCGGCACCGCCTCCTGCAGCCAGCGCTCGGCGGCCACCGGATCGTTCTCCGCGAGCGCGTACTTCGCGAGGCCGACGACGTTCTGTATGCCCATGTACGTCTCGCCCGTGCGCTCGAGCCAGTCGCGCGCCTGCGCTCCAAGACGCTTCGCCCCGTCGACGTCGCCGCGGTAGTACCGGACGAGCCCCAGGAGGTAGGTGGCCTGCGCGTCGTCGCGGAGGCTTCCGGTTTCCCGCGCGAGGCGCAGGCAGCGCTGGAGCTCTGTCTCGGCCGCGGCGAACTCACCCATGTTGACGAGGAAAAAAGCGAGGCGCAGATGTCCTTCGATCTGCAGGCCGCGGTCGCCGATCTCCTCCGCGATTGCGAGCCCTCGCCGCAGGTCCTGGATCGCCGGCTCGAACTCCCCCTCGAAGTCCGCCAGGAGCGCGGCGAGCCGGTAGATCGCCTTGACCTGGAGCAACCGGTCGCCGGTCGCCTTCGCGATTTCGCCGACCTCGCGCAGGTGCTGGCGTGCCACGGCGACCCGACCCTGCCGAAGCTCGATCTGCCCGAGCATCGCGAGGGCGTTCCCGCGGGTTCCGAGCTCGTCTCGGGCCTGCGCGTCGTCGGCGACCGAGGCGAGCTCCTCGGCTGCTTGCTTGACTTCCCCGAGCACGTTTCGCGTGAACGCCGCGCGCACACGGATGTCGAGCGCAGCCCGCGAGCAGCGATCGTCCACGAGGTCGAGCGCGCGGGCGTAGTACCGGTCCGCCTCGCGGATGCCGCCTCGTCGCTCGGCCTTCTCTCCGGCGCGGGCAAGCGCGGCCGCGGCCGCTTCCACCGGTGGCTCGATCGGACTCCGCGCGATCCCGCGGGCGAGGAGGCACGATTGCTCGAGGTGGTAGGCGATGACCTCGACGAAGTCGTCCTCTGCCGCTTCGGTGATCGTTCGGAGCCAGTCGACGAAGCGGAAATGGAGCTCCGCGCGCCTTCCCTTGGGAAGGCGGTCGTACGCGACGTCCCGGATGAGGATGTGCTTGAACGCGAACTCCTGGTCGCCGACGACCGACGACGGGCGATTCTCGTGGACGAAGTCGCGCCGCTCGAGCATCTGGAGGCTCGGGCCGATCCCGTCGTGCTCGCCATGCAGGTGGTTGACCGCGCCCGCCCAGAAGACCTGGCCGGCGACGGAGGCATGCTGTGCGACGCGCTTTTCCCGATTGGCCAGGCCGTCCAGCCGCGACCCGATCAGCGCCTGGAGGCTCTCCGGCACCGGCACTGCCTCGAGCTCGCGGTCGAGCCGCGCGCCCGAGTCCGCGAGCATGCGGATGGTCTCCTCGAGAAAGAGCGGGTTGCCGCCTGCGGCGTCGAGGAGCTTGGAGGCTCCCCGTCCGAAGGCTTCGCTGCCCAGCAGACTACGTAGGAGCGACTGGCTCTCCTCGTCGCTCAGCGCGCCGATCGTGCGTGCGTGCCTGCGGTCGCCCTCGAGGACGAATCCAGGGCTCGACTCGGCCAGCTCGGGCCTCGCCGACCCCACGATGAGCAGCGGCCCCTCGGGCTCCTCCGCGAGGTAGAGAACGAGCTCGAGCAGGGTCGGCTCGGCCCAGTGCAGGTCCTCGAGCACCACGAGCAGCGGCTCGATCTGCGCCAGGAGCTGAAGCACCCGCCTGATCCCCCAGTGCAGCTCCCCCTGCGAGATCTCGATCGCCTCGTAGGTTCCGCGCGGCGTCGTGGGCGTGCCGACGAGGTTCGCAAGAGCGGCCGCGATCGTCCGCAGTTCGTCGAGGTCGTCCGTTGGGAGGCTGTCGAGGAGTGCCTCGAGCTTTGCCGAGACGGTCGCCGGATCGTCGGTCTGCTTGATCGTGGCGCGCTCCTCGACGATCTCCGCGATCGGCCAATAGGTGATCCCCTCGCCGTACGGGAGACAGCGCCCCCAGAGCGTGGCGCCGTCCTGTTCGGCCCTATCGCCGAGCGCGAGAAGCAAGCGCGACTTGCCGATACCAGCAGGTCCCAGGACGGTCACGAGGCGGGAGGTCCGCTCCTCGAGAGTCTGCGACCACAGAGCCGTGAGGTCTGCGACCTCGTCGTTCCGTCCCACGAGTGGCGCACGCACCGCGGGCCGCCGCGGGGCGGCCTTCTCCCCGACCAAGACCCAGACCGGGATCGGCTCGGCCTTGCCCTTCGCCTGCACCGGCTCGCCCTCCCGATAGTCGAAGGCGTGCGCCGTGGCGCGGTACGTCGCCTCGCCGACGGCGATGCCGTCAACAGGGGCGCCGCCCTGCAGGCGCGCGGCCGTGTTCATTACATCGCCGGCGGCGACCCCCTCGCCCTCGACGGCCCGCGCGCCGACGACGACGAGCGCTTCGCCCGTGTGGACGGCCGTGCGGATGTGGAGGTCGAGCCACGCGTCCTCCTCGTTCAGCTCCGCGACGGCCCGGGTGATCGCGAGGGCTGCATGAATCGCGCGCTCGGGGTCGTCCTCGTGCGCGACGGGCGCCCCGAAGATGGCGACGACGGCGTCCCCGATGAACTTTTCGACGGTGCCGCCGAACGCCTCGAGCTCCCTCCGCACGCGCGCGTAGTACGGCTGTAGCCGTGCGTGCACGTCCTCGGGGTCGAGTTGCTCGGCGCTCGCGGTCGAGCCGACGATGTCGGTGAAGAGAGCGGTGATGACCTTGCGCTCCTCCTCCGGCGGGGGCTCCACGACCCCGAGTGGCGAGCCGCAGGCGCCGCAGAACTTGAATCCTTGCGGGTTTTCCTGGCCACACGTGGGGCACGTCACCACGGGCTACAGCGTACGGCTCTGTCCGGGACGGTACTACCTGGCCCCGCGTCTCAGGGAACCAGCACTCGCGGAGCCCCGCTACCGCTCAGGCCTCGAAGGGCCTCGCGGCAGACTCACGGAGTGATCAGCCTCGCACCTCGACGGTCTCGCGGGCTCGAGCTGAGAGGACGGTGAGGGCCGCTGGCTGCGTGCGGCGGAGGTGCTCCGCAGGCGAAACGACGAGCTTGAGCGCTACCGAACTGCCCTCCGGCGACGGCTCATCGGCGACCGGCACACGCGTCGAGGACTGGTGGCAGGGGCCACTCATCGCGGACGCGACGGAGGCGGTTCGCACGCGAATAGGCGAGGAGGCTTTCGCCGCCGCATTCCAGCACGGTCGCTCGTCTCCCGAGAGGGTTGTCCAAGAGGTGCTTGCCGAGCGCTCTGCTCAGACCTGAGCGACGGTCACCACTCCCTGCGAGCGTCGGTTGAGCTTAGGCGCCGAGCGGACTTGAACCGCTGCTCTGGCGCCTCCCGCCCCAGGTAGTGGGCGCAGTCGATGATCATCCCGTCCCTCCGCTCGATCCGGATTCCGGTGCCGAGCAAGCGTATGGCCGCGGGAACGCGGGATCGCGCCCAGCGAAGGTCCGGACGCTTTCTGGTGGCGGTTCCGGTGAAGCCGCCGTCAGACGGCCACTTCGAGCGTGCTGATACCCGGGAGGCCGATCCACATGCGCGTCTCGTCCTTGACGATCTTCACGAGCACGTTGTCGCAGTGCGGACACCGGAGGACCACCCCGGCGCCTCGGAAGACGTGGGTCGAGCCCATCGGCTCCATTGCCCTGCATCCACCGCACACACCGAGGGCGGTCGTCATCTCGACGGCGAACACCTCCTGAAGAAGGCCCGCGACCGCGTTGCCGTCCAGCATCAGCTCGTCCATCTCATCCTCCCGTCGGTCCGAAGCGTTCGGTCTTGACCGTGTGCGGTTCGTGACCGAGCTGCACGAGCGCCTCCGCGGCGGCCTCGACGAACGATGTCGGGCCGCAGACATAGACGTGCGGCTGCTCGGACGGGCTGGGGCCGACTTCGGCCAGCATCTCGGCGTCGACTCGGCGTGCATAGCCCGTCCATCCGGGCGGCTGTGACCGCGTCAGCGTGTGCGCGACACGCAGACCGTTGCCGTCCAGCCGCTCGAGCTCCTCGCGGTAGATCACGTCTTCCCAGCCACGAGACGAGAAGAGGAGCCGCGTGTCGACATCGCTTCCGGCCGAGGTACGAGCACGGATCATCGCCATCAGCGGCACGATGCCCGACCCGCCGCCGACGAGCAGCAGCGGGCCGCCACGCGGCGGCTCCCACACGAAGTAACCGCCGATGGGCCCGCGCAGCTCGATCTGGTCGCCCGGCCGAAGCTCGTCGGTCAGGTACGGGGAGACCTCGCCGTCGTCGAGGCGCTCAACCGTGAGCTCGACGCGCGCCGCATCGGGCGCTGATGCGATCGAGTAGCTGCGTTGTGCCTGATATCCGTCCTCGGCGGTCAGGCGGATGTCGACGTGCTGCCCGGCGCGATGTCCTTCCCAGCCCGGGACGTCGAACGCGATCGTCTTGACGCGGGGCGTCTCGGTGGCGACATCGACGACCTCGGCGAGCTGCCAGGTCAGTCGCCCCAGTACCGCTGTTCCTGCCATGGATCGCCGTAGTTGTGGTACCCGTTGACCTCCCAGAAGCCCGGCTCGTCCGTCGCCTGGAGTCGCAGCTCTCGCACCCACTTGGCGCTCTTCCAGAAGTAGAGGTGCGGTACGAGCATGCGCGCCGGCCCGCCGTGCTCGGGATCGAGCGGCTCGTCGTCGTAGGCGTACGCCACCCATGCCTTGCCGTCAGTGACGTCCTCGAGGGGCAGATTGGTCGTGTAGCCGCCGTCCGCGTACTGGACGACGTACTCGGCGGAGGTCTCGATCCCGTCGAGCAGCGTGTCGACCGAGACCCCGCGCCAGACCGTGTCCAGCTTCGACCACTTCGTGACGCAGTGGATGTCGACGGTCACATCCTCGCTCGGCAGCGCACGGAACTCCTCCCACGTCCAGCGGCGCGGCTCATCGACCTCGCCCACGATGGCGAAGTCCCAGCGCTCGAGCGGTGTGTGGGGTGTCGGACCCGCGGACAGGACCGGATAGTCGGTTGTGACGTACTGACCCGGGGGAACGCGCGAGGGATCCGCGTCCTCGCGGCGACGACCGCGGAATCCGCGTGAGACGAAGGACATCTGTGCCTCCTCCTATGCGTCTTGGACTGTACGACGTCCCGTCTTTCTCTGGAGACGCCTAGCCGAACGTGAACACGTAAGCCTCGACGCCGGTGCCGTCGAAGCTGATCTCGAACGTGCGGTCCGTGATCGGCCCGGACTGGCGAATCAGCTGATAGAGGCGCGGATGAACGAGCGTCCCGTTCCCGTCGTCGTCGACATCGAGCCCGTGGGCGGATCCAGGAGGAGCGCCGTCGAGCAGCACGCGGAACGGCACGGTCGCCCCGTCTCGGGAGCGCAATACGAGGTGGACGTCGCGGGCGTGGAAGCGGAAGGCGATCTTCCCGCCGGCTCGGAGCAGGACGCCCACACGCCCTTCGACAGCCCAGTCCCCGGAGAGCGCCCAGGAGTTGAGCCTCAGCGAGTCCGGCACCGAGTAGGTGCGGGGCTCGTCGATGGTGACGCCGCCGGGAGACGCGAAGTTGCGGCCTTGCTGGTAGCCGACGTACGTCTCCGGGGACTCGAGCGTCGCCCAGTCAGCCTGCGCCTCGAGGCCGACGCCGGCCGGGGAGACGAAGTCGTGGTCGAGATCCTCCCGCCCGCTGTCGCGCAGCAGCTGCTTGATGACCATCTCGCACTCGTCATATCCGCCCTCGCCGAACTGGTGATGTCGGATGCGCCCTTCCCCGTCGGCGATGTACACGGCCGGCCAGTAGTGATTGCTGAAGGCCTGCCAGACGGCGTAGTCGGGATCGAGCGCCACCGGGAACTCGACGTTCATGTCCTTCACTGCCTCGGCGACGTTGTCCGGCTCCGCTTCGAACGGGAACTCGGGCGTGTGGACGCCGACGACGACGAGGCCCTGATTGCGGTACTCCTCGAACCAGGCCCGGACATAGCCGAGCGTGCGGAGCCAGTTGATGCACGTGTACGTCCAGAAGTCGACGAGGACGACCTTCCCGCGGAGATCCTCCGCCGTCAGCGGCTCGGAGTTGAGCCAGCCCGTCGCCCCGTCGAAACCCGGGACATGGCCCTCGACGGGCAACTCGGCCGCTCCCACGTGGCGGTGCCTACTGAACAGGCTCATGTCCAACCCCTTCCGACATCGAGGAAGGCTTCGGCGAACTCGTCCGATGGTTTCGAGGGCGTCTGCGCAGAGGTGTCGCCGGCACTTCGCTCCGTTCGCTCAGTCGTTGATGCACACGCCTCGTAGAAAGCCGTCGAGGGCCGAGAGCGGCGCGCACAGCCCGTGCGCGCCGCCCACATGCGTCGATCAGCGCAATGGACCGAACGCGGCCCGGAGCTCGTTCGAGAAGAGCTCCGGCTCTTCCCAGGCGGCGAAGTGCCCACCCTTCTCGACTTCGTTGAAGTAGGCGAGGCCAGGGTAGACCGCCTCGACCCAGCTCCGTGGGGAAGCCCAGATCTCGCCGGGGAACGTCGTGAAGCCGACCGGGACCGAGACCGGCGGAGGAGGCTGGCCGCTCGCAAGCGCTGCGGCCAGCGCTCGTCCGTCCTCCCAGTACGACCGGGCCGCCGACGCTGCGGTGCCGGTCAGCCAGTACAGCGTGATGTTGTCGAGGATGGTGTCCCGGGTGAGACTGCCCACGGGCTCGCCGTCGACGAACGCGCGGGAGATCTTGTAGTAGCTGTCCGTGTCGTGGTCGAGCAACCACGCCGCCAGCGCGACGGGTGAATCCAGCATGGCGTAGCCGATCGTCTGTGGCCGCGTCGCCATCTCGAGGAAGTAGCCGAAGCCGTCCTGCCTGAACGCCGCGACCGCCTCGGCCGCTGCGCGTTCCTGTTCGGATTCCTTGGGCAGGTGATCGCCGACTGCGAGCACCGCCGTGAGCAGGTTCAGGTGGTAGCCGACCAAACCCTCGACCGCCTGGCGGCCCATCAGGTCCGTGACGAGGGCACCCACGTCGCCGCCCTGCGCGACGTAGCGGGTGTAGCCGAGGCGGTGCATCAGCTCCGCCCACGCGCGTCCGGTGCGGGCGGCGTCCCAGCCGAGCTCGGTCGGCTCGGCCGAGAAGCCGTAGCCGGGCAAGGACGGCAGCACCAGGTGGAATGCGTCTTCGGGGGTGCCGCCGTGAGCGGTCGGGTCGGTGAGGGGGCCGACGGTCTCGAGCAGCTCGATGACCGAGCCGGGCCAGCCGTGGGTCATGATCAGCGGCAGCGCGTTCTCGTGAGGCGAGCGTCACGTGGATGAAGTGGATGTCCACCCCGTCGATCTCGGTCGTGAACTGCGGCAAGCGCGTTGAGCTTCGCCTCGGCCTTGCGCCAGTCGTAGTCGGTCGCCCAGTAGCGCGCGAGCTCCTTCATCGTCTTGAGCTGGACGCCCTGCGACCGATCCGCGACTAGCTCCTTGGTGGGCCAGCGCGTCGCCTCGATGCGCCGGCGCAAGTCGTCCAGCTGCTCCTGCTGGAATCTCGAGGTGGAAGGGCTGGATCTCGGTTGCGGTCTCGACGGTAGTGCTCATGACGACCTCCCTTTAGTGGCGCAGTGAGCGGAATGCAGCGCGGAGCTCTTCGGCGAAGAGCTGCGGCTGTTCCCAGGCGGCGAAGTGGCCGCCTTTGTCGACTTCGTTGAAGTGGATGAGATTTGGGTAGGCCTGCTCCGCCCAGCTCCGCGGCGCCTGATACTGCTCGCCCGGAAAAACGGTCACGGCAACGGGGATGGACACGCCCTTCGCGTTGAAGAAGCCACCCTTGTACTCCCAGTAGAGGCGAGACGAGGAGACCCCCGTGTTCGTCAGCCAGTAGAGCGTGATGTTGTCGAGAACCTCGTCACGCGTCAGCTCGCCCGTGGCGCTCGTGGTCCTGTCCAGCGCAGAGACGACCGCTGCGGCCGGCTGTCCGTCGGCGTCGTTGTGGTCGAGTAGCCAGGCCGCCAGGCCGACGGGCGAATCCGCGATCCCGTACAGGGTCTGCGGGCGCGCCGCCATCATCCTGGCGTACTCGACTTGCTTGTACGTTCGGATCAGCTGCTCGTAGGCGCGTCGTTCCTCGGCTGAGAGACCGGCCGGTGGCGGGTCGCCGGCCAGGGAAGCCTTGTCGACGTCGGCCGGAACGGTCGCAGGCATGTTGGTGTGAATGGCGAGCAATCCCGGTGGTGCCTGCAAGCCCATCTGGTCGACGACGAACGCACCCCAGTCGCCGCCCTGGGCGACGTAGGCGCTGTAGCCGAGGCGCTGCATCAGCTCGTCCCAGGCTCGACCCATGCGCTCGGGTCCCCAACCGGGGCTCGTCGGGCTTCCCCGAGAACCCGTAGCCCGGCATCGACGGAACCACCACATCGAACGCGTCCTCCGCGTGGCCGCCGTGCGCCGTGGGATCGGTCAGTCGATCGACGATCTTCAGCTGCTCGATGATCGAGCCGGGCCAGCCGTGATTGACGATGAGCGGCAACGCGTCTTCGTGCTTCGAACGAACGTGGATGAAGTGAATGTCGAGGCCGTCGATCTCGGTGACGAAGTGGGGAAGGCCCTTCAGCTGCGCGTCCAGCCGTCCGAAGTCGTACTCGGAGCCCCAGTAGCGAGCGAGTGCCTGGATCGTCGCGAGTTGTACGCCCTGCGACTGATCGGCGACGGTCTCCTGCTCGGGCCAGCGCGTCGCCTGGATGCGGCGGCGGAGGTCGGCGAGGTCGTCTTCCGAAAAGTCGATCTCGAAGGTACGAATGTCGGTGGCGGTCTCGAGGGTGCTGCTCATGGCGACCTCCGTTCGACCTAGGGCGGCTTCGACCGATCTCCCTAGTCGGTAGGCAACCTCACCCACACTACTCCTCGCCTGTCGAGCCTGAGCATCGCGACAACCACTCCGACACCTCGGCAACCGAACGAGCCAAGAGCAAACCGGCGTCTGGATCACCGGGCCGCGGGCAGAAACGAGTCGTGGTCGGTGGTTTGGGCCACATTCGAAGCCCACGAGCAAGGAGCACCACCGCGAGTGGCTGAGCCCCGTCATACAGGAGTAGCGTAGGGCCGTGCCACCTGCCGAGGATCCCGCGAAGAAGACGCCACCGCCGACGCCGCGCGACGTCGTCGCCGACGGAGCCACGACGCCCGTGGTACCGGCCGAGCCCGCGCTGGATCGTTTTCTTCGTCGTTCTGCTCGCGTGTGACCTCTTCCTCACGAGCCGCGTAATGGGGCCTGAGTCGCGGGTACGGGTCCCGTACAGCCCGTTCTTCCTCGAGCAGGTGAAGGCGAGCAACGTCGACGAGATCACGTCGAAGGGGACGGACATCCAGGGCGCGTTCAAGAAAGAGACGACGTTCGAGGACTCGAAGCCGACGACTCGATTCCGAACGGAGATCCCCGCGTTCGCCGATACCGACGAGCTGTCTCAGCTGCTCCAGGAGAACGACGTCGTCGTCAACGCACAGCCGCTCGATACCGGCGCACGGTGGTGGCAGACGCTCCTGTTCGGCTTCGGGCCGACGATCCTGTTCGTCCTCCTCCTCTTCTGGCTGTTCCGACGTGCCAGGAGCATGCAGAACATCCTCGGCTCGTTCGGGCGCTCCCGTGCGCGCCGGTATCGAGCCCTCGGGCGACAAGGTGACCTTCGCCGACGTCGCCGGGATCGAGGAAGCGAAGGAGGAGTTGAGCGAGGTCGTCGACTTCCTGCGCAACCCCGATCGCTACCTCCGCCTCGGCGGCCGGATCCCACACGGCGTCCTGCTCGCGGGCCCTCCGGGGACCGGGAAGACGCTCCTCGCACGTGCGGTCGCCGGCGAGGCGGACGTCCCCTTCTACTCGCAGGCCGCGTCCGAGTTCGTGGAGGCGATCGTCGGCGTTGGAGCGTCGCGCGTGCGCGACCTCTTCGAGCAGGCGAAGGCGAACGCCCCTGCGATCGTGTTCATCGACGAGCTGGACGCGGTCGGCCGCTCACGGACGAGCGGCATCGCCGGATTCAGCGGCGGCAACGATGAACGCGAGCAGACCCTGAACCAGATCCTCACCGAGATGGACGGCTTCGACTCGTCGACGAGCGTCATCGTCATCGGCGCGACCAATCGGCCCGACGTCCTGGACGCTGCGCTCCTCCGGGCCGGAAGGTTCGACCGCCGCGTCGCCGTCCAACCTCCCGATCGCACCGGGCGCGAGGCGATCCTGCGTGTTCACACGCGCGGAGTCCCTCTCGGTCCCGACGTCGACCTCGCCCGGATCGCGGCCGCTACCCCGGGCATGGTCGGAGCCGACCTCGCGAACCTCGTGAACGAGGCTGCGCTCACCGCCGCCCGACGCAACCACGAGGTCGTGGAGCAGGCGGACGTCACCGACGCGCTCGAGCGAATCGTGCTCGGCGCGGAACGTCAGATCATGTTGAGCCAGGAGGACCGGCGGCGAACCGCCTACCACGAGGGTGGGCACGCGATCGTGGGGATGCTCACACCCGGTGCCGATCCCGTGCGCAAGGTCTCGATCATCCCGCGGGGAATGGCGCTCGGGGTGACGTTCTCGGCCCCGGACAGCGACCGCTTCAGCTACCTGGAGCCCGAGGTCATCGCAAAGATCAAGGTCGCACTCGGCGGCCGGGCCGCCGAAGAAGTCGTCTACGGCGAGATCAGCACGGGCGCCGAATCCGACATCGAGCAGCTGACCGAGCTAGCCCGACGGATGGTCGGACGGTGGGGCATGAGCACCGCGGTCGGGCCAGTCGCCGTGTCCCCCAGGGACGGGTCGGGGGCGTACTTTCCGGGCGCCTCCGAGGTGTCCCCGGAGACGCAGCGGCTTCTCGACGACGAGGTGCGCCGCATCGTGACCGAGGCTCATGAAGAAGTGCTCGTGCTTCTCCGCGAGAATCGCGAACGGCTGGACTCGCTCG
>CAWBYI010000004.1:0-125515 GCA_963793035.1 uncultured Actinomycetes bacterium | reverse complement strand
CTACCACGCGATGGGCATGTAGCCGCGCCCCGCGGCACGAGTTCGGTTATCCGCACCGTCTCAGACGAGTCTCCCGACTCCCCGGCGCTCGCTCCGGGCTGCAAGCTCAAAGCCAGGATGTCGAGAGGAAGGAGGCCCTTGATGAGCGCAACGATCTCACCGTTGCAGGAGGTGCTTGCACTCGTCGTCGCGGCACGTGCGACGGCCGGAGCGCCGAGCGAGCTCGCAGTCGTCCAGGTTCAGGTGCAGCCGCGCGAGACGACGCCGCTCCACGTCCACGACGAGGACGAGGTCGTACGGACGCTCGAGGGATCGGTCGTCCTCCACCTGTCGGGCAAGGAGCTGACGTTGCCGGCGGGAGACGCGCACGTGATCCCGCTCGGCGTGCCGCACGCGGTCGCCGGCGGAGACGTCGGGGCTCGCTACCTCACGATGAGCCACGTTCGCTCCGTGGAGGACTACCAGCGCTTCGTGCGCGCCGTCGCCGTTCCCGAGGAGGGCCTGCGCATGGAGCCGGTGTTCGAGGAGGAGCGTGCGCTCGCGATCGCCGCCGAAGCGAACGGCATCAGCGTGCTCGGCCCGCCCGGAGCGCTCGACACCCGAGCGGCCGCCGCGTAGGGGCGCACGCAGGCGAGCGCTAGTCTCAGGCGATGGAGTTCCGACTCCTCGAGGGACTCCCTGCCGAGGATGTCCGCCGATTTCTCGCACTGGCGCGCAGGCGGACATTCGACCGGGACGAGGTCGTCTTCCACCGCGGTGACCCGGCGGACGCCGTGCACCTGATCACGAAGGGCCGGTTCGCACGCCGTGTCCACTCGCCGGTCGGCCATACGGCGATGCTCGCGGTGCGAGGGCCTGGCGACACGTTTGGAGAGCTTGCGCTCGTTTGGACCGGCATGCATCGTCTCGTCACCGTCTCAGCGCTCGAGCCGGGTGAGACGCTGTCGATCGCCGGAGTGAGGTTCAGGGGCCTGCTCGGACAGCACCCGGAGCTCAAGGATGTGCTCATCAAGCTGCTCGCCGAGCGGCTCCTCTATTCGGACAAGCGGCTTGTCGCAGCGCACTTCCTCGATGCGGACGCGCGCGTGCGTTGGACGCTCCTGGAGCTCGCTCCCGTCTACGGTGGAGACACGGCTGTCGTGATCCCGCTCACGCAGGAGAACCTTGCCGAACTCTCCGCCACCGCGCGTGGAACCGTGAACCGCGTGCTCAGGGACGAGCAGGACCGCGGGACCGTGCTCCTGGAGCGCGGTCGCGTGCGAATCCTCGATCCCGACGCGCTACGGACGCGCGTGCGTGGGTTTCCAGCCGTCTGAGGGCTCGACGCGGCGCCAGATCCGGCGGCGTTTCGCCGCCTCGACTGCTGGCTCCGACTCGACCTCTTTCGCGGGCTTGCGGCCGACCGTCTCCTCGTAGGGCCCGACGGCACGGGACGCGACTAACGCTGCTGCGACGTACTTCATGATCCCCCCTCCTCGGCTACCAAGACGGTAGGGAGTGCGGGTCTGCCGCGTCTGTCACCGGTGTGACGTCCGAACTGTCTCCGCCGTGACACAGGCGCTGCGGCGTTTCCGGGGGCCGCTTCCGGGGAACGATTCTCGCGTGAAGTGGCGCTACGCACTCCTCGGCTGGCTCACGTGGAAACTCGGCAAGCGAGCCGTTCGGCGGCGCCTGCACCTGAGCCGCTGACAGAGCGAGGTTCCCGTCGGTCGCGTGTGCGCGACTGGCTGGACCTGCTCGTGCGGGCGGGCAAGAGCGCGATCGCGGACGACATGCCGATGCTCGCGTCGGCGCTCGCGTTCAACGCCTTCCTCGCGATCCCGGCGACGCTGCTGCTCGTGGTGGGGCTCTTCTCGCTCGTCGCGGAGCCGACGCTCGTCGACGACCTGGCGGAGAAGCTCGGCACTGTTGCCCCGGAAGACGCGGTCGGCCTCGTGCGAGACAGCCTGCTGCAGCTCCAGCAGCGGAGCTCGACCGGCCTGACGATGACGATCGTCGGCCTGCTTCTCGCCCTCTGGACGACGACCGGCGCGATGAACACCGTCATGACGGCGGTAAACCGAGCTCATGGGCTGGATGACGGGCGGAGCTTCCCGCTGAAGCGGCTCGTCGCGCTCGCGCTCGTGCTCGTCGTCGGCTTCGCGCTCCTGCTCGTGGCGGCACTGCTCGTCCTCGGCCCGCACATCGAGCGCTGGATCGCGGATGCGCTCGACGCCGACTGGGTCGGGTGGGTGTGGTGGACGGCGGAGTGGCCGCTGCTCGTCGGGGTGCTCTTCATCGCGTTCTCGGCTCTCTTCGCCCTCGCCACCGACCACTCGAGCAGGCGCTGGCGCCTGCTCTCGCCCGGCGCGGCGATCGCCGTGCTCCTCTGGCTCGTCGTCTCGGCCGGGTTCGCGATCTACGCCTCGGACTTCGGCTCCTACAACAAGACCTGGGGCTCGCTCTCGGCCGTGATCGTGACGCTCGTCTGGCTCTGGCTCTCGGGGCTCGCGCTCCTCTTCGGCGCGGAGGTCGACGCCGAGTGGGAACGGAGCCGGAACCAGGGCCGCGCTAACCCGAGAGCTGTCGCGCCGTCTCGATGACGGCATCGACGTCGGGCAGCTCGCGAGCCGAGCATCCACGCTGCCCGGATCGTCTCGCCGTCCTCGATCAGGAACGACGAGCGCGCGGCGACGCCCTTCATGCCGGCGAGCTCGAACTCGACGCCGAACGCGCGCGTCGTGTCGCCGTTCCAGTCGGAGAGCAGCGGCACGTCGGTACCGAGGGAATTCGCCCAGGCCGCGTGCGACCAGACGGAGTCGCGCGAGATCGCGAGCGGGCGCACGCCGACCTCGGCCAGATCATCACTCCTGTCCCGCAGGAGCAGGATCTCGTTCGTTCAGGTCGGCGACCAGTCCCAGAGATAGAAGGAGAGCAGCGTCAGGCCGGCGCCGAGGACCTCCCGGAGCGGGCGGGCTTCCTCCCTCGGCGCCGCCCAGACCTCGACCTCGGGAACGCGGTCTCCGGGTCCGAGCATGCTCGGACCGTAACAGCGCCTCAGGGCGCGCAGCACCAGCCCTCGACTCGCGGGAATGCGCGCGAGCGGAACTGGTTCGAGACGTTCGCGGCGGCGCGAATGCTTCCGCCGTCCGCGCGCACGAACACCCACTGGTCGGCTGCAGGCCAGCCGACGAGGAGCCAGCGGCCGTCGGGAGACCAGGTCAGGCCCTGGAGCTGGCCGAGGCCGCTGAAGAGCGTCACGCCGCCGAGCACGACCTCGCTCGCGCCGTCGCGCAGGCGGATCAGCGCCGGCTCGCGCGTCCCGGGGCGGAACGCTCCGTCGGTCGCGCGCAGGTCACCGAGCTGCGCGCCCGTGCGACCGTTCAGGACCCTGACGCGGCCGTCGGCTACGACGAGCACCCGTGAGCCGTCGGACGACCACTCGATGCGGCGTGCTCCCGCGATCGGGTCGGACCGCCACAGGTCGCGGCAGCCGTCGAGGTCGAGTACCCGCACGGCGCCGCTCGGTGCGATCAGGGCGACGACGAACCCGGCCCCCGGGCGCCAGGCAGGCGCGACGGGTCGCGACGACGCGTCGCAGAGAGGCTCGTCGCCCGTTCCGTCCCCCGCGACGACGCGGGAACGGCCGCCCGAGAGGTACGCGATCCGCGTGTCGACGTCCGAGCCGCCCCAGCGCGGGACCGACACCTGTGGTCGGGCGATCGTCCAGCGAACGTCCCCGTCCGGCTCGAGCGCTGCGAGCTCGTTCGACTTCGCGGCGGCCACGAAGCGGCCGAACGGCGACCAGCTCGCCTCGCGGTAGTCGCCGAGCAGTCGCTTCGATCCATCCTGCTGCACGATCCACGCGCCGGCCCCCGAGGAGACGAGCAGTCTCCCGTCAGCGGGCAGCGAGAACAGCCCGGGCTGCGCGCGCTCGACGCCGACGGCCTCGCGTATCTCGTCCAGGACGGCACGGCCGGGTGAGCTCAGTGCCGCCGCGAGCACCGCCGCCACGACCGCGATCACGACGGCGAGCCGCAGGCGATGCCGCTCCGGCGGGGTCGGCTCTCGCTCCGCGAACGCGCTGCTGACGACGTCCCATGCCCGCCCTCGGGCGTCGTGCTCGCCGGGGATCTCGATCCGCTCGAGCTCGCGCCTCACAGCTCGTCCTTGAGCGAGTCGAGGCCGCGGCGGAGCCGCGAGTTCACCGTGCCGCGCGGGAGGTCGAGCGCCTCGGCGATCTCGCCGGGCGTGAACTCGAGCAGGTGGCGCAGCACGATCACGGCCCGGTGCTCGGGCGGCAGGCGGCCGAGTGCCGCGAGGAGGTCGTCCGGCGGCGGCGCGGGCGGGTCGGCCGCGGAAAGCGACTCGGTGAGCTCGACCTCGCCACGCAGCTGCCGCGCGCGCGTCCAGTCGATCGCGCGGTTGACGACGATGCGATGGAGCCACGGCCCGAACGGACGTCGCCGATCGAAGCGATCGAGCGCGCGAATCGCGGCGAGAAATGCCTCCTGCGCGATGTCCTCGGCGGCCTGGGCGTCGTGCGTGACGAGGTACGCCGCCCGGTACGCGCGGGGCCAGTGGATGCGAAACAGGGCCTCGAGGTCGGAGGCCGATCCTCGCTGCGCGCCACGGACGTGGGCGCGCTCGTCACGACCTGTGCGCATCGCGTGCCCAGAGTACGACCGAACCTGGCCGAGAGGTCCACGACGGAGATACGGGTGTGCGGTCACGAGAGGTCCGGGACCTCGCGGCCCGCGCCGCGCGTATTCGCGTCATGGACAGGCGCCGCTTCCTCGCCGCCGCTGCCACCGGCTCGCTGGCGCTCGTCACCGAGCCGCTCGCGTTCGCCGCCCGTCTCGGCGGTACGCCTGTTGCGTACGTGACCGCGGACCTCGAGAGCCACGTCGTCGTGCTCGACCCGGAGACGACCAAGGTCCTCGGGCGTATCCGCACGGCGCCGGGGCCGCGAAGCATCGAGTCGGTGCACGACCGGATGGCGCTCGTCGCGCACACCGAGCACGGCGTCGTGACGCTCGTCGACGCTGCGAGCGCACGCGTTCGCGCCGAGGTCGACGGGTTCGCGGCTCCTCGGTACGCGGCGGTGCACCCGCGCGCGTCGCTCGCGTACGTCACCGACTCCGTCCGCGAGGAGGTCGTCGTCGTCGACGCCGAGCGCGCCCGGGTCGTCTGGCGCACGCGCGTGCCGGGCCCGGCACGCCACATCGGCATCGGCCCGAACGGCCAGATGCTCTGGACGTCGCTCGGGAACGCGGCGGCTCGCATCGCGGTGCTCGACGCGAGCGATCCGCGCCGGCCCCGGCTCGTCCGCACGATCGCGCCTCCGTTTCCTGCCCACGACGTCGTCTTCGCTCCGGATGGGCGTGCGGTCTGGGTCACCTCCGGCTCCGAGCGCCGGATCGCGCTCTACGGTCGTGACGAGCGTCTGCTCCGGATGCTCTCCGCAGGTGCGCCGCCACAGCACGTCACGTTCGCCCGTCGCAAGGCGTTCGTGTCCGCCGGCGACGACGGCACCCTGCGGCGCCACCGGCTCGACGGGACGCGCGTGCGCGAGACCCGCGTCCCGGCCGGCTCGTACAACGTCACGTTCGGCTGGGACCACGTCGTCATGCCTTCGCTCGCCGGCGGCACGGTCGCGCTCCTCGACCGGAACGGCCGCGTGCGGGCAATCACGCAGGTCGCGCGCGCAGCCCACGACGCCTGCATCGTCTTTGGACCGTGAGGAGGAGGAAATGAAGAAGGCACTGCTCGCACTCGTTCTGGCCGTCACGGCGGCCGCCATTCCCTCGGGCGCCGGGGCGAACGGGTCCCCGTACTCGCCGGGGCTCGTGTACGGATGGCCTGGCGTCGGCTCCCGCGACGCCGGAGCTCGCTTCGTGACGTTTGGCATGCCGAAGTCGACGATCGTCGCGCTCGTGCGGTCACGCGACGGCCACGTCCTGCGGAGCAGGGTCGTGCGCGGCTTCTACGGCGTGCCGCTCGTCGCCTACGACGCGACTCCCGGCGGTCTCTCGGGTGACGGGAAGTCGCTCGTGCTCGGGGCCTACGGGCCGCTGCCGGGCGACTCAGGGACGACGCGCTTCGTCGTCCTCGACACGAGAACCCTCTCCGTGCAAAGAGAGATCGTGCTCGACGGCTCGTGGTCGTACGACGCGGTCTCGCCGGACGCCTCGACGATCTACTTCACCCAGCACCTGCGGGCGGGAGACAAGCCGCTGTACCGCGTCCGCACCTTCGAGACGCGCACCGGTCTGCTGCGCGGCGCCATCGTCGACCGGCTCGAGGGAGAGGACGAGATGGGCGGGACGCCGGTCGCGCGGGCCTCGAGCCGGGATGGCCGCTGGGCGTACACCCTCTACGCGCGCCGGGGCGACCATCCGTTCGTCCACGCGCTCGACACCGTGAAGCGCGAGGCGTTCTGCGTCGACCTCCCGCTCCGGCTCGCGTACGACCGCCAGTGGGGTCTGCGCGTCCGGCTCGACGGGAGCGGCACGTCGCTCTCGGTCAAGGCCGGGCGCACGCGGCTGGCGGTCGTCGACACGCGCTCGTGGAAGGTGAAGACGTGAGCTAGACGGCCGCGGGAAGCGCTTCCGTCGCCTCCGCGATCTCGCGTGCAACCTCGACGATGTCGCGGTTTGCGTTGTAGACGCGGAGCTGGCGGTCGGCGCTCGAGCCGCGGCCGAGGATCGCGTCGATCCCGTCGAGCTCGCGCTCCGAGCCGAGGTCGCGCGCGTGCGGCTCGATCTCCGCGAGCGTCTTGCGGACGATCCGGGCGATCGGCACGCGGTTCCGCCGGCCGGAGCCGAGGTCCATCACCGGCGCCTCCAGCCCGTATCGCGCCGCGAGCCACTTGTTCTCGGTCGTGAGGATGCGGTGGTACGAGGGGATCTCCTCGCGGGCGTCGTACCGCTCGGAAAGGAGCTTCACGAGCGCCTGGCAGTACGCCGCGATCGCGACCGCGTCCTCGACGCGCGTGACGGCGTCGCAGATCCGGATCTCGACCGTCCCGAGCCGCGGGTGCAGGCGGATGTCCCACCAGATGTGCGTGTAGTCGGCGATGCAGCCCGAGCGCTCGAGCTGGCCGACGACCTCCGCGTAGTCCGTGTAGTCGCGGAAGCGCGGCGGCGGCCCCGAGCGCGGGAAGGCCGAGAACACCATCTGCCGGCTCGACGCGAGCCCCGTCGCCTCTCCGCGCCAGAACGGCGAGCTCGCGGACAGCGCGAGCAGCGGGGCGAGCTGCGGCAGCAGGCCGTTGACGACCTGGATCGCCTTCTCGGGGTCGTCGACCGCGACATGGACGTGCATGCCGAAGATCAGCTCGCGCCGCGCGACGTACTGCATCTGATCGATGAGCGCGCGATAGCGGTCCTTTGCGGTGATCCGCTGCCTCTCGAAGAGGCTGAACGGATGCGTGCCGGCCGAGCCGACGCGCATTCCGCGCTCGCGCGCGACCTCGGTCACGTAGCCGCGCAGCTTGACGAGCTCCCGCTGGACGTCTGCGGCCGTGCGGCACACGGGCGTCGTGATCTCGATCACCGATTGCATGAGCTCCGGGTTGATGCGTTGCTCGAGCTCGTGGCCGCTGATTGCGGCGAGCATCGTCTCGATGTGCTGGACGAGGTCGAACGACTCCCCGTCGAGGAGCTGGTACTCCTCCTCGACGCCGAGCGTGTACGGCTCGCCGGACCCGAACTTGTGGTCGTAGACGCTGCCCGTGCTGACCGCGCCCTTGCCCGTGATCGAGGGCGGGAAGGCCTGCGGCTGCTTGGCGACGGTCATGGGAGGGTCGCGTCGACCTCGATCTCGACCTTCCAGGCCGGATCGAGCAGCTTCGCGACCACCGTCGTGTTCGCCGGCCGGATCTCCGCGAAGACCTCCCCGTGTGCCCGGCCGGCGTCCTGCCAGAACGACGCGTCGGTGACGAAGACGCGCGTGCGCACGACGTGCTCGAATCCGGAGCCGGCCCGCGCGAGCGCCTCGCCGATGATGTCGAGGCAGAGCCGCATCTGGTCGTAGGCACCCTCCGGCGGCGGCGACCCGTCGGCCGGGATCGGCGCGGTGCCCGCGACGTGCACCATGTTCCCGGAGACGACCGCCCGCGAGAAGCCGACGATGGACTCGTAGGGCGAATGTCCCGCAATCAGGCGCCTTTCCATGAGGGGGCTAGTCTGACGAGCGTGAGGGCCCTCCGCCAAATCGACGGGTGGCCCGTCTCGTTCGCGGCCGCCGGCGTCGTCACGCCGGACGGCCGAACTGAGACCTACGGCGACGCGATTCGGGCCGTGCGGCTCGCTTCCGTATCGAAGCCCGTCGCGGCGCTCGCGACGCTCGTGGCCGCGGAGGAAGGCGTCGTCGACCTCGACGAGCCGGCCGGGCCGCCGGGCTCGACGGTTCGCCATCTCCTTGCGCACGCGTCGGGGCTCCCGTTCGAGGGCGAAGAGACGATCGCACGGCCGGGGACACGCCGCATCTATTCGAACGACGGGTTTCGCGCGCTCGCGGGTCATGTGGCCGAGAAGGCCGAGATGCCCTTCGCCGAGTACGTTCGTGCCGCGGTCTGTGGCCCGCTCGAGCTGGAACTCGACCCGCGCGGCGACCCCGGCTCGGGGATGCATGCGTCGCTCGACGACGTCCTCGCGCTCGGGCGGCAGCTCCTCGCGCCGACCGTCGTCGCGTCGGAGACGCTCGCGGAGATGACGTCCGTCCAGTTCCCCGGACTGTCCGGCGTGCTGCCCGACTACGGCCGCTTCGACCCGCTCGACTGGGGTCTTGGCGTGCAGGTGAACACGCGTCCGCGCTCGTGGATGGGCGGTCTCACGTCAGACCGCGCATACGGGCACTTCGGCGGCTCGGGCACGTTCCTCTGGATCGACCCGGAGGCGCGCGTGGCATGCGCGGCGCTCTCGAACCGCGACTTCGGGGACTGGGCGAAGGCAGCCTGGCCGACGCTCTCGGACGACGTCCTGCGCGAGCTCGGCGTCGCCGCCTGAGCGGTCAGTCGCCGTCGGCGAAGAGCGGACGCACGAGCTCGTCGAACGTCGGCGTGTCGCAGCTCGCGACCACGCAGGGCGTCATGGCCGTGATGGTCGCGGTCCGCGGAACGCCCATCGCGAGCGCCACCTCGCCGAAGTACTCGCCGGCGCGCAGCACGCTCCGCCCCCCGAGCCCCGTCTGCGAGACGGCCGCGATGCCCTGGAGGAGCACGAAGAAGCGGTCGCCGGGCTGGCCCTCGCGGATCAGCACCGTGCCCGCCGGCACCTCCATGCGGTCCATTCGCTCGGCGAGCTTGCCGATGGTCTCGCCGGGCAGGGACGACAGGAGCCCGACGCGCGAGAGCTCGGTGACGCTGGCGGGAACGTGGCGCGGAGACACGCCGGGTACGGTACTCCGGGATGGCGTCACTGGCCGGTTGGCGATTCTGTCCGCGCTGCGCATCGTCACTCGCCGTGGAGAAGGGAGAGGCCGTGTGCCCGTCCTGCGGCTTCACGTCCTACGCGCAATCGGCGCCGGCGGTGGCCGCGTTCGTCGTCGAGAACGGCCGCACGCTGCTCGGCCTGCGGGCGCACGAGCCCGACGCGGGTCGCTGGGATCTCCTCGGAGGCTTCCTCGACGAGGGCGAGGACCCGCTCGGCGGGCTCCGCCGCGAGCTGCTCGAGGAGACGGGCCTCGAGATCGAGCCCGGTGACTACCTCGGCGCCTACGTCGACTCGTACGGCGAGAACGGCATCGCCGTCCTCAATCTCGTCTTCGAGGCCCGCGTCCTCACCGGCGAGATGGCCCCCGCGGACGACGTCGCCGAGCTGCGGTGGTTCGACCTCTCGAGCCTGCCGCCCACCGACGAGCTCGCGTTCAGCTGGGTCGCCCGCTTCCTCGCCGACGTCACGCGAC
Source organism: uncultured Actinomycetes bacterium (assembly GCA_963793035.1). Lineage (GTDB taxonomy): Bacteria > Actinomycetota > Thermoleophilia > Gaiellales > Gaiellaceae > GMQP-bins7. Next base: position 115,627 of record CAWBYI010000004.1, on the reverse strand, counting down.
CGTAGGGGTCGGACCTGTCCGGCCCGGCGCGTGCGCCGCGCGTCCCAGCCCAGAAACACCGAAGGGCCGGGGGTCCGGCCCTTCGGTAGGGGAGGGGGAGGGGGAAGCCTCGAACAAAATCTCCTGCAAAAAGCCCTACTGCCAGGATACGCCTTCGGTCGGAGGTCCCGAGCGGTTACTTCAGGCCGCGGCTTCGGCTGCCAGTCCGAGCGTCCGCTCGAGCGACGCCTTCGGCTGCGCGCCGACGGCAGCGGCCGCAGGTGCCCCGTCCTTGAACAGGATCATCGTCGGAATTGACATGACCCCGTAGCGGAGCGAGAGCGCCTGCTCGTTGTCGATGTTGACCTTCACGAGCTTCAGGTCGTCCTTCCGCTCCTCGGCGATCTTCTCGAGCACGGGCGCGATCGCGTGGCACGGTCCGCACCACTCGGCCCAGAAGTCCACGAGCACCGGAGTATCGGAGTTGAGGACCTCGTCGTCGAAGGTCGCCTCGGTTACGTCGATTGCCATGTGTCCCTTTCTGCGTTCGGTCCTGCTTCGGTCGCTACCTAGAACCTAAACGCTCGCACTTTGCGATGTGTTCCCGTCGGGCATCCGGCTCATACCCCGGAGATCCGCTCCTTAGACTGATCACCGTGGCGCCGATCTTCTCACCCCTTCCGGACAAGCCGGATCACGACGCTCTGGAGCGGGAGATCCTCGACCTCTGGGAGTCCGAGGGTACGTTCCAGCAGCTTCGCGAGCGCAACCGCGGCGGGCCTCGGTTCAGCTTCGTGGACGGCCCCGTCACCGCCAACAAGACGCTGGCGGTCCACACTGCCTGGGGCCGGACGCTCAAGGACGTCTTCCAGCGCTACAAGGCGCTCCGCGGCTTCGACCAGCGCTACCAGAACGGCTTCGACTGCCAGGGGCTCTGGATCGAGGTCGGGGTCGAGCGTGAGCTCGGGCTGAACTCGAAGCGCGAGATCGAGGAGTACGGCCTCGCCGAGTTCGCGCGGCGTTGTCGCGAGAAGGTGGTCTGGTCGGCGACCGAGCTCACCCGCGGCTCGAAGCGTCTCGGACAGTGGATGGACTGGGGGAACGACTACTACACGTTCTCCGACACGAACATCGAGTACATCTGGCGGTTCCTGAAGCTCATGCACGAGCGGGGCCACCTCTACAAGGGTCACCGCTCGACCGAGTGGTGCCCGCGCTGCGGGACCTCGATCTCGCAGCACGAGCTCTCGCAGAGCGGCGTCTATCAGGACAAGACGGATCCCTCGCTCTTCGTCCGCTTCCCGCTTCTCGAGCGTCCCGGCGAGTCGCTCGTCATCTGGACGACGACGCCCTGGACGCTGCCCGCGAACGTCGCGGCCGCCGTGCAGCCGGACGCGGAGTACGGGCTGCGGGAGAGCGGCGAGTGGGTTGCGGTCGCCCGCTACCCGGAGGAGCGCTTCACGGAGCGCCTGAAGGGCTCCGAGCTCGTCGGCTGGACATACCGGGGCCCGTTCGACGATCTTCCGTCCTCCGAGGGTGTCGAGCACCGCGTGATCCCATGGGATGAGGTCTCGCTCGAGGAGGGCTCCGGGATCGTGCACATCGCTCCCGGCGCCGGCCAGGAGGACTTCGAGCTCGGCCGCATCCACGGGCTCCCCGTCCTGAGCCCGGTGGACGAGTCAGGGCGCTTCTACGACAGCTACGGCTGGTTGCACGGGCTGTCGACGACCGAGGCCGCAGACCAGATCGTCGGCTGGCTCGCCGAGAAGGGCGTCCTGCTCGAGGCCGGCGCCTACCTCCACCGCTATCCGCACTGCTGGCGCTGTGACACGCCGCTCATCTGGCGCGTCACGGACGACTGGATGATCGCGGTGGACGAGCTCCGTCCCGCGCTGCTCGAGGCGAACTCGACCGTCGAGTGGACGCCCGAGTACATGGGCAAGCGCATGGACGACTGGCTTCGCAACATGGGCGACTGGAACATCTCCCGCCGCCGCTTCTACGGGCTCCCGCTCCCGATCTACGAGTGCGAGTGCGGTCACGTGAACCTCGTCGGCTCCAAGGCCGAGCTTGCGGAGCGCGCGGTCTCCGGCCTCGACCAGCTCGAGGAGCTTCGCCGTCCCTGGGTCGACGAGGTGCCGATCCGCTGCGAGGGCTGCGGCGAGGCCGTGCGCCGGATCCCCGAGGTCGGCGACGTCTGGCTCGACGCAGGGATCGTCCCGTTCTCGACGCTCGGGTGGGAGAACCCGGAGTCGATCCCGCAGGGCTACGCGACTGGAGCGGCGAACGGGCTCACGACGGCGGACCTGCCAGACCATGCGTACTGGGAGCAGTGGTTCCCCGCCGACTGGGTGTCGGAGATGCGCGAGCAGATCAGGCTCTGGTTCTACTCGCAGCTCTTCATGTCGGTCGCGCTCGTCGGCCGGGCGCCGTTCCAGCGCGTGCTCGGCTACGAGAAGATGCTCGACGAGCACGGGCGCGAGATGCACGGCTCGTGGGGGAACATGATCGAGGCGGAGGACGCCTTCAAGCGCATGGGCGCCGACGTCATGCGCTGGCAGTACTGCGCCCAGCCGCCCGATCGCAACCTCCTCTTCGGCTTCGGGCCGGCGCACGAGATCCAGCGCAAGCTCCTGACGCTCTGGAACTCGGTGAAGTTCCTGACGGACTACGCGAACATCGCCGGCTGGCAGCCGAGCTGGGTCGACGCTCGAGGAGCGGCCCCGGCGGCGAGCTGCAGCCGCTCGACCGCTGGCTGGTCGCGCGCACGCACGCGCTCGTCGAGGAGGCGACCGCCGGGTACGAGAGCTGGCTCAGCGTCGACGTCGTGCGGGCGTTCGAGTCCTTCGTCGACGACGTCTCGAACTGGTACATCCGGCGCTCTCGACGCCGCTTCTGGGACGGGGAGGAGGCTGCGCACGCGACGCTCTGGTACGCCCTCGTCCAGGGTCTGCGCGTCGTGTCGCCGCTCATGCCCTTCCTCGCCGACCACCTCTGGCGGCGCTTGACGGCACCGGCCGAGGGCGCGCCCGAGTCGATCCATCTCGCGGGCTGGCCGGAGGTGAGCGCGTCGGACTTCGCGCTCCTCGACGAAGTGGGCGAGCTACGTCGCGTCGTCGAGCTCGGCCGGCAGGCGCGCTCGACTGCCGGCGTGAAGCTGCGCCAGCCGCTCCGGGAGCTCGTGGTCGCCGGCGCGAGCCGCGCCGAAGGACATGCGGACGAGATCGCGGAGGAGCTCCGCGTGAAAGGCGTGACGTTCGGCGAGGTGGGCACGAGCGAGCTCCGCGTGAAGCCGAACCTGCCGGTGCTCGGCCCCAAGCTCGGCCGCGAGCTCGCGACCGTACGAACCGCGCTCGAGGCGGGCGAGTTCGAGGAGCTCCCGGGCGGCAGCTTCCGAGCCGCGGGTCACGAGCTCGGGCCGGACGAGGTGCTCGTCGAACGCCACGGCAAGGAGGGCTGGGCCGTGGCCGCGTCCGACGGGCTGACGGTCGCCCTCGACCTCGCGCTCGACGACGAGCTCCTGCGCGAGGGCCGCGTCTACGAGCTCATCCACGCGGTCAACACGCTCCGCAAGGAGTCCGGCCTCGAGCTGACGGACCGGATCCAGCTGACGCTCGCCGAAGCGGATGCCGATCTCCTCGACCACCGCGACTGGATCGCGCGCGAGACGCTTGCGCTCTCGGTCGAGGCGAACGGCTCGGAGCTCGCGCTCGCGAAGGCGAGCTGAGTTTCCGAACCGGCGGCAGCGTCGTATCCTCCGGCTATGGCGCAGTGCAGGCACTGCGAGGGTGAGACGTCGGTCGAGTACCGGTTCTGCCCGTGGTGCGCCGCGCCCCAGCGACGAAAGCTCGTCGAGTTCTTCCGCGGCGCTGACGATGACGCACGCCGTGCGCTCCGGGTGTCGCGCTACCTCCCTGAGCACCGCGTGCGCTTCAGCGTCTGGAACGAGACGGGCACCGCGCAGGCGGCCGTCTCGCTGGACGAGGACGAGGCGGCGCGGCTCGCCGAGTTCCTGACCGATACGCCGGGACGACGCCCGAGCGTCCTCGACGAGCTGCGCGCCCTCGTTCGGCTCTAGCGTCGCCTCAGCGGCGTCGCCCGAGCACGAGCAGGTACTCGCGGCGGTGGACGATCCCGCCGTTTTCCCGGTTGTTCTCCTCGAAGAAGCTGATCCAAGCGTCGCGTAGCTCGTCGCGCCTGTCGCCGAGCGACTCCACGAGCGTCTTGGTTGGCCCGTAGCTCGTCGAAAAGAGCTCCCAATAGGCTTTTCCCGAGTCGAGCGCCAACGGCGACACGTGCCGCTCGAGCTCGAGCTCGAATGCTTCGCCGAGGTGCCTGCGGACGTTGTCCTCGTCTCCCCAGTCGAACGGGTTGCTGGGCGGCGGAGCGGGCTGGAACGGCTTCATGAGCCTGAAGAGGTCTGCGACGCCGGGGCCTGGCGTCCAGTTCACGAGACCGATGCGCCCTCCAGGCTTCGTGATGCGGGCGAGCTCGCTCGCCACGGCCTCGTGGTCGGGCGCGAACATCACGCCGCACGTGGACGAGACTACGTCGAAGCTCGCGTCGCCGAACCCTGTCTGCTCGCAGTCGCCAACCACATAGTCGATCTCGAGCCCGCGCTCCTGCGCGCGCTCCTTCGCGGTCTCGATCAGTGCCGGAGCGAGATCGAGCCCGGTCACCGACGCACCGCGCTCGGCGGCGAGCTCGGCGACCGCGCCCGTGCCACAGGCGAGGTCGAGCCACTCGACACCCGCTTCGGGCTGCAAGCGGTCGGTGACGTGGTGCTGGAGGTCGGCGATCGTCTCGGTGACGCGCTGATACGGGCCGTTGCCCCAGACGACGCTCTGACGTGCCTTCAACTCTTCGTAGCCCATGTGTTCCCCCCTTTTCGAACGCAAGAACTCTCGTCACTCCGGACGGGCGACGCACCCGACATCTTCCCTCAGTCGCCGGCGACGTAGTACGTCCAGCTGCCGTCCGGGGCGATCCCCGTGCGCCAGCCGAGGTACCCCGTGCCCGGTGCGAAGAGCGTGTCCACGCCGCCGAGCGGAGCGAGGAGCTCGCGTTCGTGCTGTGACAGGTCGCCGGCGTCGGCGACCGTGTACGCCCAGGGCCAGACGTAGTAGCCGCGGGAAAGCACGTACGGAAGCTCGAGGATCGTCGCCAGCGATTCGAGCGGCCGCATGTCTCCCGTGCGCTCGAGCTCCCGCCAGTACGCGGCCGGTCCGCCGTCGACCGGGTCGCCGAACGTGTAACGAAAGCCGGGCGCGGCGAGCGCGGCGACCGCCTCGTAGTCGCTCGCCTTCGCGGCCTCGAGGAGCGCGGCCCGGGTCTCCTCGACGGCCGCCGGCAGGCCGGAGCCCGTTGCCTCGGTCTGGCTGCCCTCGACCGTCGTCGTCACGGTCACCGTCTCTTCGCCCGCACCGACGGCGTAGCCGAGGACGCCGCCTACGATCCCGCCGAGCAACGCCAGCGCGGCGAGTGCGAGCGCTCGAAGCACTCCTACGTGCCGGCCGCGAGCTCGAGCTCTCGGCGGAGCTCGATCGGAAGGCGGAAGGTCACGTCCTCGTCCATGAGCCTGTACGGCTCGATGTCGGTCACGCCACGGGCGCGGAACCAGTCGCACACCCGGTTGACGAGCTTCTCGGGCGCGGAGGCGCCGGACGTGATGCCGACGGTCTCTGCGTCCTCGAGCCACTCCTCGTCGATCTCCGACTCGTCGTCGATGAGGTAGGCCGGCGTGCCGCTCGCCCGGGCCGTCTCGACGAGCCGGTTCGAGTTCGACGAGTTGCGCGAGCCGATGACGAGCAGCACGTCGATCTCGGAGAGCATCTCCTTCACCGCCCACTGGCGGTTGGAGGTCGCGTAGCAGATGTCCTCCTTGCGCGGCGCGCGGATCTCGGGGAAGCGGCGGCGCAGCGCCTTGATGATCTCGCCGGTCTCGTCCACGGAGAGCGTGGTCTGCGTCACGTATGCGAGCTTGGTGTCGGGCGGCACCTCGAGCGCTTCCGCCTCCTCGACCGTCTGCACGAGCACGGTCGCGTCGGGCGCCTCTCCGGTCGTGCCGACCACCTCCTCGTGACCCGCGTGCCCGATGAGGACGATCGTGTACCCCTCCGCCGCGTAGCGTCTCGCCTGCACGTGCACCTTCGTCACGAGCGGGCACGTCGCGTCGATCACGTTGTGCCCGAGGCGGGCCGAGTTCGCATGGACGCTCGGGGCGACGCCGTGCGCGGAGTAGACGAGGGTCGCGCCCTCCGGAACCTCGATCTCCTCCTCGACGAAGATCGCGCCACGTGCTTCGAGGTCTCGCACGACGTGGATGTTGTGGACGATCTGCTTTCGCACGTAGACAGGCGCGCCGTAGTGCTCGAGCGCCTGCTCGACGGTCTCGACCGCGCGCTCGACGCCCGCGCAGTAGCCCCGCGGGGACGCGAGCAGTACGCGCTTCACCATGGCGACAGGGTACTTGCGGCTGTGGCGGCGTCCGCGCCTAGGCGGAGAGGGACAGCGCCAGCTCTATCTCCTTGCCGTGCACGTTGCCCGTCTCGACGAAGCCGAGGCGCTTGTAGAACTCGAGCGCCGAACCGTCGCCGGGCACGACGCTCAGCGTCACCTTCTCGACGCCGTCGCCTCGGGCTTCCTCGACCAGGAGCTCGACCGCGCGGCGTCCGTAGCCGTGTCCCTGGTGGCGGGCGTCGATCATGAACCGCCAGACGTAGAACTCACCGGCCTGCGGGTCGCGGTAGACCATCGCGAAGCCGACGAGCTCGTCGCCCGCCGCGATCGCACGGAACCACGCCTTCGGCTCGAAGTAGGCCTCCGCGATCGAGACGGCGTTCGGCGCGACGTAGCCCTCCTGGTCGGGCGCGACGGCGAGCGCCGTGACCTGGCGCACGGTCTCGGACGTGATCTCGCGCAGCTCGACGGTTGCCGCCATCAGCGTGCAGTTTGCGCGAGGACGATGCCCGCGAGCACGATTGCGCCGCCGATGAGCTGCGCGGTGCCGAAGGTCTCGCCGAGCCAGGCCCACGCGACGACCGTCGCGACGACGGGCTCGAGCGTCGCGGCGATCGACGCCTTCGTCGCGGGGATGTGCCGCAGCGCTCCGGTCAGGAGCGTGAACGTGACCATCGTCCCGACGACGACGACGAACGAGACGAGGAGCCAGACCGGCGCGGAGTACTCCGAGAGGTTCCCCTGGAGCGACACCGTGTCGCCGAGCACGTCCCACGGGAACGTCCAGAGCGGGTTGATCACGGCCCAGAAGAGCGCCGCGAAGAAGAACCCGTAGAACGAGAGCGACACCGGATCGCGGTGCTTCCGCTCGCGCTCCGCCATGAGGATGTAGGCGGCGAGCGCGAACGCGGCCCCCAGCGCGGCGGTGATCCCGACGACGCTGAACGCGATCCCGCTCCAGATCTCGACCACGACGGCGAGGCCGGTGGTGCAGAGGACGAGCGCGGCCCAGATCCGGCGGCGGATGTGCTCGTGGTACACGAAGCGCGCGAAGAGGGCCACGATCAGCGGGCCGAGGAACTGGATGAGGAGCGCGATCCCGACCGGGAGATGGTCGATCGCGATGAAGTAGAGGAGCTGGACGAGCCCGATCCCCGCGATGCCGAAGACGACGAGGAAGAGGATCTCTCGCCGGTCCGCGCGGAACGTCGAGCGGGCGAAGAGGAGCAGGAAGAGGAAGAAGCCGACCGCGGCCCCGGTCGAGCGGATCTGTGTGAGCTCGAGCGACGAGAGCCCCGAGCCGAGGACGACCTTCGACACCGTCCCGTTCACCGCGAAGAGGCTCGCGGCAACGATGACCATCGTGTAGCCGAGCCGGGTGCGGTCGTCGATGCGTCCCTCGTCCGAGGGAAGGAACGGCGCGTCGACCACGCGCGCAGGCTATCCATCCCGATCCCGCGCCTAGACTGTGAGCGGCGGGGTGTAGCTCAGCCTGGTAGAGCGCTGCGTTTGGGACGCAGAAGCCGCTGGTTCGAATCCGGCCACCCCGATCGAGGAGCCCCGCGCGAGCGGGGCTTCCTGCATCAGAAGGCCGCGCTCAGGCCGTGACGCGCGCGGGCTCGCGCGCGATGAGGAACGACCAGGCCGCGCCGCCCACGATCGCGCCGGCGAACGGTCCGACCAGGTAGATCCACATGTCCGACCACTTCCCGTCGTACACCGCCGGCGCCAGCGAGCGCGCGGGGTTGAACGAGCCGCCAGAGGACGGCCCGACGGTCACGGCGGCGGAGAAGATCACGAGCCCGATCAGGAGCGGCGCCAGGACCTCGCGCCACGCAGCGCCCTCCGAGGCGGTGACCGTGAGGATGACCATGACGAGCAGCGCCGTGACGATCGCCTCCAGGAGGAGCGCGCCCCAGTCGTCGACGCCGATCCCGGGCGTCGTTCCGAGGCCGTCGCTCACCTCGTCGCCGAAGACGAGCGCCATCGTGCCGACGGCGCATAGACCTCCGACGAGCTGCGCGAGCCAGTACGGAATCACCTCGCGCCCGGGGAACCTGCCGGCCGCGAACAGTCCGGCCGAGACTGCCGGGTTGTAGTGACCTCCGGAGGTGTGGCCGAAGGCGGCGATTGCGACGACGAGCCCGAAACCGAAGCCGGCCGCGACGCCGACCGGCCCGATCGCATCGAGGCCGCCCTGGAGGACGACGGCGATGCCGCTGAAGCCGAGGAAGAAGAAGAAGAACGTGCCGAGCGCCTCGGCGGCGAGACGGGTTCCGAGCGGCGCTTTCATCGCGAGGTCGGGTTCGACGCCCGGCGGTGGTCTCCTGGCCCGGCGGTCTACCCTGACGCCCTGTGATCCGCGTCGTCGCACTTCTCTCCGCCCTCAGTGCGCTTGCGCTCGCAGCCGCGTCCGGCGGAGCGACGCGGCCGATCGCGACGGTTCAGCCGATCGGCCCCTCACTCGCGCGGACGATGACCGGCGTGTCGTGGCGGCCCGGCTGCCCGGTGGGCCTGCGCGATCTCCGGGTCGTCACCGCGCGGCACTGGGGCTTCGACGGGCGCGAGCAGACCGGACGCATCGTCGTCCACCGTGACGTCGCATCCGACGTGGCCTCCGTGCTTCGCCGTCTGCACGCTGCGCGCTTCCCGATCAGGCGCATGGTCCCGGTGGACGCGTACGGCGCGAGCGACTTCCGGTCGATCGAGGCCGACAACACGTCCGCGTTCAACTGCCGGTACGTCGAGGGGACGAGCCGGTGGTCGGAGCACGCGTACGGGCGCGCGATCGACTTCAACCCGATCGAGAACCCGTACGTCAGCGGCGGGCGGACGTCGCACCGGGCGAGCGTCAGGTACGTCGACCGCACGCCGTGCAGGCGCGGGATGGCCTGCCCGGGCAACGTCGTGGTGCGTGCGTTCGACGCGATCGGCTGGGGCTGGGGCGGCTACTGGTCGGGCGTGAAGGACTACCAGCACTTCTCCGCCAGCGGCCGCTAGCCCCGCGACCGCGGGACGACCGGGTCGCCGACGGTCACGCGGCCCGGCGTCGTGACGCGGCAGAAGACGCCGAAAGGCAGCGGCTCCGTGTGGCCGTTAGGCCGGTAGTGCGCGAGGGTGCCGAGCGTGTCGAGGTCGGTGACGCCGGTGTCCGGGTCGTGCGACGTGACGAGGCACCGGCCCACGTCGCCTGTGACCTCGATCGCAGCCGAGCCGACGCCGAACCTCGGTGCCGATCCACCCGTCCTCGGCATGCGCTCGACACGCCGCTGAGCTCGAACGTCATCCGGAAGCGGCGGCCGTCCACGGGCCGGCTTGCGGCGGCCTCCTCGCCCAGGCGCTCGAGTGAGCCGCGGGAGACGAGCGACACGACGCCTCCGACTGCGCCGCGATCGGTCGCGTGCTCCTCCGACCAGAGGAGCGTCAGCGGACGGCCGACGTGGTCGGAGATCGCCTCCTCCCACGGCCCGATCACGCGGCGGGAGGCATGCGGGCGGCCGTACAGGACAGCGGGCACGGGCTCGCCGAGCTCGACGACTCCCTCGACGCGTCCTGCCGTCCGGGAAGTCGAGCCGGAGCTCGCGCGTCGCCTCGTCCCACGTCGGCCGGATCGTCACCATCGGGCCGTTCCGCTTGTTGTTGAAGAGGCGTCCGTCCTCGTCCACGAGCCAGAAGCGCCGGTCGCCGCGCACGCCTCCTGCTTCGAGTTCGACGGTCTCGGGGTGCGCGAGCCCGAGCGATTTCACGGGCGCGATCGAGATCCGTTCGACGCGAGCTTCCACGACGGCACAGTAGAGGTCGTCCGGATAACGACGGAGGAGAGCGGGCGGTCGGGTTCGAACCGACGACATCCAGCTTGGAAGGCTGGCGCTCTACCAACTGAGCTACGCCCGCGCGAGGGTTAGCGTAGCGGCGTGGACCCGTACGCGTGGTCGTGGAACCCGGAGGCGCTCGTCATCGTTCCGCTGCTCACGGTCGCGTACGTCGCGGCGGTTCGCCGCTTCCCCGCCCCCTGGTGGCGCATCGCGAGCTTCCTGACCGCGATGGCGCTGCTGCTCCTCGTCGCGATCACGCCGTTCGAGACGATCGCCATGAACTACCTGCTGTCGATCCACCTCTTGCAGAACGTCGTCCTCGCCGAGTGGGCGCCCCTGCTCGTCGTCCTCGGGCTCCCGCCGGCGCTCGCTGCGACGCTCGTGCGGCCGAGAGCCTTCCGCGTGCTGACCCATCCCGCGGTCGCGCTTCCGCTCTGGCTCGGGAACTACATGATCTGGCATCTGCCGTGGATCTACGACACGGCGCTCGAGAACCCGCACTCCCTTCTCCACCTCGAGCACGCCCTCTACTTCCTCACGGGCGTCGCGATGTGGTGGAGCATCCTGCAGGACGAGCCGCACCGGCTCGGCGCGGGCGCGAGGGCCGGCGTCGTGCTCGCCGCGTTCGTCCTCGGGAGCCCCATCGGCCTCGTCATCGCGCTCGTCCCGAGCCCGATCTACGACTTCTACGAGGACGCGCCCGAGCGCCTCTGGGGCCTGTCGGCGCTCGAGGACCAGCAGCTCGCGGGCATGGCGATGGCCGCCGAGCAGGCGATCGTGTTCTTCGTCGTGTTCGCGTACTGGGTCTTCCGCTTCATCGCCGAGCAGGAGCAGGCGTCGGCCGAAGAGGACGCCCTGGAAGGCCAGTACCCTCCCGGTACGCGCCCGTAGCTCAGTGGACAGAGCGGCGGACTTCTAATCCGCGGGTCGGAGGTTCGAATCCTCCCGGGCGCATACAAAAGTGCCTGCAAATAGGGTTGTTCTGTTGCCCAGACTGTAGCGTGCGACGTATGTGCACGTGTACAACCAGCTCCCGTCCAGCCCGCTTCGTCACCAGAACTCGCGGTTCCACGCCGTTCCCTGCAGCGCGCTGCCGCCCAAGCCCGCGGAATAGGAGTCCGAAGGAGCCAGCCCATTGGAGCCGGGCGCTGGCGCCCGGCTCCAAACGGCCCTTCGGACTCCTCTCTCAGCGAGGGAGCCTCAGCGCACGCTCTGACCGAGATCGCGTTCCCGACCGGATCCTCGCCGGTGAGCGTCAGTCGGACGGTCCGTGCTCCGTCGGGTGGACGGATGCGCAGCGTCATCGAGACGACTCCCGTCGTCGCGATGCCGAACCTCCGCGTGAGCTCGGTCCCGCGGGCGGTGGCCACCCGCAGCCTGTACGAAACGGGGTTTCCCTCGACGTCGTCGCGGAGTGCCAGCGCGACCTTGATCGAGTAGGCGCCCGGCGGGCGACGGAGCTTTGCGACCCGCGCGGAGGCGATGGCGACCGTCGGCGCGACCGTATCGGCGTTCGTCGGCGCGACCGTGTCCCCGTCCTCGGACTGATCCCACTCGGCACCCCAGTCGACGACGCCAAGAGTGCCCCGCCAGGTCACGAGCGACCCCGGAGCGTAGCTCGGGCTGCCGAGTATCTCTCCGCCGCGCAGTGATACGCCGCCCCGGAGGCCCGCGTAGCTGCCGCTTCCGTCGACGCTCTGCCAAGCGAGATAAAACTCCGGGGTCCAGGATCGAGGCCGTGAGGCCGCCGGTGCCGTCGTCGCATGTGAACCGCCATGTCGTCCCCGCGCTGCTCGGCGGGTCTTCGACGAACGTTCCCGCCGCGCAGAAGGGCGCCCGGGACCTGAACGTCCCTCCGCCGGAAGGGGCCGAAGAAGTACACGTCGCTCCACTCCCACGTTCCTTCGAAGGTGAGCTCGAATTCGGTCGCCGCGCTGCGGGCGGGGGCGGCGAGCACCGTTGCCGCACCGACACCGATCAGGCCGGCGAGGCCGAGCGCGAGCGCCGCGGCCCACCTCGACGATCTGCCGTACAGAGTCATCTCTTGCTCCTTTCCATCGGTTGCGCGACGAAGGCTCCGACAGCGCCATGGAGGCGGGCTTGAGCGCGGCTGGAGAACCGGTCGAGGCGGGTGGTACGGTCGCTCCGTCGTTCGTCGGAGGCGGTGGCATGGAGTTCCTGGTCCTCGGGCCTCTTGAGGTGCATGAGGGGGAGAAGACGGTCCGGCTCGGCGCCGCCAAGCAGCGGGCGCTGCTCGGCGTCCTGCTCCTGCACGCGAACGAGACCGTGTCTCATGGCCCGCCTCGTCGACGAGCTCTGGGGAGAGCGACCTCCGGCGACGGCCGAGAACCTCGTCCAGGGGTACGTGTACGCGCTACGGAAGCAGCTCGGTGACGGCGTCGTCGAGACCCAGGCGCCTGGGTACAGGCTTCCGCGTCGACCCGGGCTCGCTCGACCTGCTCGAGTTCGAGCGACTCGTCGAGGAGGCGCGAACGGCTCCGGTCGCGCAATCGATCGAGCTGCGTAGACGGGCGTTGGCGCTCTGGCGTGGACCGCCGCTCGCCGACGTCGCCCTCGAGGGGCCGGAACGTCACAGCCTCGGCCGTCTCAGCGAGCAGCGTCTGACGACGCAGATCGAGCGCATCGACGCCGAGGTCCAGCTCGGGCACCACGCACATGTCCTCGGCGAGCTCGAGGCGCTCGTCGCCGAGCATCCGTACCAGGAGCGGGCGGCAGCGCTGCTCATGCTCGCCCTCTACCGCTCGGGGCGCCAGGCCGACGCCCTCGAGGTCTACCGCACGGTCCGGGGACGGCTGCGCGACGAGCTCGGACTCCAGCCCGGCAAGGAGCTACGCGACCTCGAGGCGGCGATCTTGCGGCATGACGACGCGCTCGCGGCACCGATCGCAGTGCCGGAGTCATCCGTCGCGGAAACCGCGACGACCGAGCTGGAGCCGCCGACCGCGCCGGCCCCGCGACGTCGGCGCCGGCTCGCGCTCGGCGGCGTGCTCGCCCTGATCGCCGCTCGCCGGAGTCACGGCTGCGGCCCTGCTGCTCCGCGACGAGCCCGCGCGGGTGGTCGTCCCGACCGAACGCGGTTGCCGTGATCGACGCAGGCACGAATCGAGTTGAGTACAGCGTTCCCGGTCGGGGCCAGGCCGGGCCCGGTCGCCGCCGGGGCGGGGTTCGATCTGGGTCGGCAACCTCGACGACAGGTCGCTCTCTCGCATCGACCCGGCCACGAACGAGCAGGTACCCATATTCTCTCGAGGCGACGCCTGATGCCGTGACCGCCGACGGCGCCGCGGCCTGGGTCCTGAACGGACGACTCGGCAGGCTCTACCGGGTCGACGCGGAGTCCGGGATCGTGTGCCGAGCGCGATCGCTCGGGCAGAGATCGTTCAGGTCCGAAAGCGCCGGGGTGGACGTCGGCGAAGGGTCGGTGTGGGCAGCGTTCGGTGCGCGACCCTTGCGCGGGTGGGATCCGGCGACGCTCGACGGCGACGCTTTCCCGTTCGACCGCCGTCGGCCCCACGGCGCTCGTCGTCGCGTACGGCTCCGTCTGGGTCGCGACCAGCGGCCGCCGAGGTCCAGGAGTTCAGCCCCGAGACGTACGACCTCGGCCTCCGTGGACGACCTCGACGGTGGGGCGCGCCCCGAGCGGGATCGCTGCAGGCGACGGAGCGATCTGGGTGGCGTGCCGAGACGACAACGTCGTATGAGCGGATCGCGGCCGATCTGGTCGTCGACTCGTCGAAGCAGATCGGGGTCGGAGACGGCCCGACGGCCGTGGCGTTCGGCGCCGGCGCGGTCTGGGTCGCGAACGTGAATGACGGCACGGTGTCCCGCATCGATCCCGAGACCTACGAGGTGGTGGAGACCATCGAAGTCGGCAACGCCCCCGCCGGGATCGCCGTCTCGGGCGGGCGCGTCTGGGTCTCGGTGCAGGCGCCTCCTCACTCCCTGAGGCATGCGGCTGCGAGGTCGAGCGCCGGGCGGAGGACCATGCAATCCCACGCGCTCCGAGACGAGCGTCGCCTCGTTCAGCACGCTCAGCGCGCGCGACTGGCGCGATGTCGCGGGCGATCATCTCGTCCACTTCGGCATAGGCCAGGTTGCGAGCCCGCCCCTGTGGCAGGCGAGCCGCCCTGGTCAGGGCAGCGCGCGGCGAGCTTCGAGCGCGCCCGAGTCAGCGTCTCGCCGCCCTGAAGGTGCATCTCCAGGAGGAGGCTCAGATACTCGTGCGCGTCGGGGCTGTTCGGGCGCCCACAGGACGAACGCGAGGTCCCAGTCCGGCGCCGTCCCGGGACGAGTCAGCTTGCGCGAGGAACGCCGCCCACGTGGCCTGGCCCGGCTCGGGCTTGATCTCGATTTCGAGCCCGATCTTCGCGAGCTGCTTCTTCACGAGCTGGGCGATCTTGATCTCTGACCGGCGTTGTCGGCCACGTGGAGCACCGCCGTGCCGCCTCGCAGATGGCCGCGCGCGAGCTCTCCCGCACGAGCGAGGTTGCGCCGCCGAACGGGTAGATGTTCGCGTCTCGGAACCCCGGCACGCCGGGGGGAGGTGCTGGTCGGTGGCAGGGGACGCGACGGGTCCGTAGCTCGCCGCCACCTGCGCGATCCGGTCCAGCGCGAAGTTCACGGCCCGCCGCAGCCTCGGGTTGTTGCGGAACAGCGGCCGCGACGAGTTGAAGGCGAGCATGCGCAACGTGAGGCCCGGCCGTCACGTGGAAGCGCGACCTGTTGAGTCCGTACTTCGCCTCCAAGTCGAGGCCCGGGGCTCAATGAAGACGCCCGCGACCATCCAGCCCCAGTCGGCGTCGCCGCGGTCGACGCTACGCAGCAGCTCCACCGGGTTGCCCCCCCGAAGGTTCACGTCAAAGCCGTCGAGATGGACAGTGCGCTCGCCGCCGTAGAAGCGGTTACGCCGGATCTCGATCCCTCTCCCCCGCGCGATACTCCTTCGACGTAGTACGGGCCAGCCGACGGGATCTTGCCGATGCCCTCGGCCGACGGCGGCAGCCAGGGCGGGACCGCGCAGAAGAACGGCAGCGCCGTCCGGGCGAGGAAGTTCGGAGCCGGGCGCTTGAACCTGACGACGAGCGTGTACCCGCGGGCCACGACTCCACGTGCCTTTTCCGTCCTGCCTGTGAGCACGTCCTCCGCCCCCACGATGTCGGCATGAAGATGGCGCCGGGCGAGCTGCGACGACCGGATGCGAGCACCCGGTTGATCGCGCGGGCGAAGGCGCTCGCGCGCACCGGCTCGCCGTTCGAGAAGCGGAAGCCGCGGCGAAGCGTGAACGTGTACGTCTTCAGGTCTGCCGAGACGGGAATAGCTGGCCGCCAGCTCCGGCTGCAGGCTGAAGCCCGCGGGCGATGCCTTGTCCGGGTACGTGTAGAGCCGCGCGCAGGTCGCCTCCAGGAGCGACCAGCCAGGCCGGCGAGTACGAGAGCGCGGGATCGATGTGGT
Organism: uncultured Actinomycetes bacterium; assembly: GCA_963793035.1. Classification (GTDB taxonomy): domain Bacteria; phylum Actinomycetota; class Thermoleophilia; order Gaiellales; family Gaiellaceae; genus GMQP-bins7. Next base: position 99,902 of record CAWBYI010000004.1, on the reverse strand, counting down.
CGACACGAACGCGAGAGACGCTGAACGCTGAGGATATCCCGCCTTCCTGCCCGCGCGCGCTCGAGCCCGGCTGGGCGATCACGATGAACGCCACCGCCGCGAGCGCTACGGCGAGCAACTGACGATGCACGATGCTGCCTCCCTTCGACCGCCTGCCCGTCGGCAGCCTACGCCTCCGCCCTGCTTTTGACCAAGTCTCATCGCCGCGAGATCGCGGACGCCGCTTGAGCCTCGGTAGAGCGGCGTTCGAGCGGACACGCGACGATTATTCGGCCATCGCCATCGCCTGCACCGACAACGCACGGTTGTACGCTGCGACGTACACACTCGTCTCCGTTACCTGCGGGCGTAGTTCGTTGCAGTCTACGAATGCCTTCGTTGAGCCAAGTCGCAGCTCACCGCAGCCAGCCGCAACCCCAGGGCTTGGACTTCTAATCCGCGGGTCGGAGGTTCGAATCCTCCCGGGCGCATCGGGGGACGCCGTCGTGCGCTTAGCGCGAGTCTCTAGCTGACGACGTAGAGCGTCTGCCGGCGGCGCTGCGCTTCGCGGTCCGCGAGCTGCTCGGCGGCGATGCGCTCGTAGTTGTCGAGCTCCCAGCGCCGCCGCTCCCGGCTCAGCTGCTCCTGCTCGTCCTCCGACAGCCGAATGCTGTGGAGGGCGTCCCTGATCGTCTGGAGGTCGTCGTCCGTGCTCACGGCGCGGACCCTAAACCGCGCGGGGAGCTTTTCAAAGGTCCGAACGTCAAGAGACCTGCGGGCTCGAAAGCCCGCAGGTCTGGTTCTCCGGCGATGCGCTTCTGGATTACACCGGAGCGGGAGTCGGAGGCACGTCGGCAGCTTGGTCCGAGTCCCCGTGGTCGAACTGCGGCAGCCACTCGAGCCACGAGGGGAGGTACCAGTTCCAGTTCCCGAGCAGCTTCATCGACGCCGGGAGAAGCACCCCGCGGACGATCGTCGCGTCGATCAGGATCGCGACCGCGAGCCCGACGCCGAACTGCTTGAAGAACAGCATCGAGAGGGCGATGAAGACCGCGAAGACAGCGACCATTACGATCGCGGCGCTCGTGACCACGCCGGCGGTCGACTTGATTCCGTGCGCGACCGCCTCGTCGTTCGACGCGCCGCGCTGGACCGCCTCCCGGATCCGGCTCAGCAGGAACACGTGGTAGTCCATCGAGAGTCCGAAGAGGATCACGAACAGCAGGAGCGGGACGACGGGGCTGATCCCGGCCGTGGAGCTGAACCCGAGCAGGTCCTTCCCGACTCCGTGCTGGAAGACGAGCACCAGCACGCCGTATGCCGCGCCGACCGAGAGCAGGTTGAGCACGATCGCCTTCGCCGCGACCACGATCGAGCGGAACGCAACGAGCATGAGGACGAACGCGAACAGAAGCACGAACGCCACGACGGGCAGCAGGTTCGACTTCAGCTCGTCCTTGCTGTCGGTCCACTGGGCAGTGAGGCCCGTGACGCCGGCCTCAGCCTCCGGCACCGCACCTACCGTCGCGGGCACGATCTCGTCGCGAAGGAGAGCGAGTGAGGTGTTCGCCTCCGCGTCGGTCGTCTTGCCGTCGATCGGCACAGTGATGTTCGCGACCGTCCCCGCCTCATTGACCTCGACGGTGATCGGCTCGTGCATGCGACCGCTTTCGAGCGCCAGCTCCTCGAGCTGCGTGATCGCCGCCTGTACGTCCGGGGCGTTCACGTCTGGCGCCTCGATGACGACGTTGGCCGGGAGCGCCGTGCCCGGGAAAGCCTTCTGCATCTGGTCGTATGCCTGCACGACCGGGAGCGCCTTCGGGAACGTGTCCGGTCCCGGCTCGGCCAAGCGGAGCTGCAGCGCCGGAATCGCGAGCACGACCAGTAGCCCAGCGGACAAGACTCCCCAGAGCAGCGGCCGGCGCAGCACCCGCTCGACGATCCCTCCCCAGACGCGGCCCTCGCCGTCGTCACGACGGAGACGGCTTACGAACGGGATGCGGCCGCGGTCGACGCCGTCTCCGAGCCGCGAGAGCAGCGCGGGGAGCACCGTCAGCGAGCCGAGCATCGCGATCGCGACCACGATGATCGTCGCAACGCCGAGCGACGCGAAGATCTCGTCACCGGTCAGGAACATGCCTGCCATCGCGATCATCACGGTCAGTCCGGAGACGAGCACCGAGCGACCGGAGGTTGCGGCCGCGATCTCGAGCGCGTCCCGCTCGCTGCGGCCGGCGGCGCGTTCCTCCCGCTCGCGCCGTAGGTAGAACATCGAGTAGTCGACCCCGACCGCGAGCCCGATCAGCAGCACGAGTGCAGGCGCCTGCATCGCGACCGGGAAGATGTGGCTCGGGATCGCGATCAGTCCGAAAGTCGCGAACACCGCGGTCAGCGCCAGCAGCAGCGGGATACCCGCGGCCACGAGCGCACCGAACGCGATGGCGAGGATGCCGAGCGTGATCGGGAGCGACAGGAGACCGGCCTTGCCGAGGTCGTCCTCGAACGCAGTCACGAGCGCGTCGACCTTGCTGGCGTCGCCGAACTCGCCGACGAAGAACTGCGGGTGGGCTTGCTGGAGCTCGTCGACCCGGTCGAGGACCGGGTCGATCTTGTCGATGGCGTCGTCAGGGTCGCCAGTGATCTCGAACTCGACCAGGGCTGCGTGCCCGTCTGCGGAAATCTGGCGGTTCGCGCCCGCCTCGAGCGGCGAGCGAACGTTCTGGACATCGTCGAGGCTCGAGATGCCCGAGACGACGTCCTCGATCGCGGAGGTGAAGGCAGGATCGGTGGCCCTGAGCGTCCCGCTCTGAATGAGGACGCTCTCACTGGCCGGCTGCTTGAAGCCCGCGTCGAGAATCCTGTCCATCCGACCCGACTCTCCCGGTCCGGGCTTGTCGGGATCGATCGACTTCATGCCGGCCATGCCGCCGAGGCCGAAGGCGACGACGACGAACGCGAGCCAGCCGAAGGTCGCGGTCTTCCAATGGGCGGCGCTCCAGCGGCCCATGCGGGCTGCGATGTTGCGCGACTGAGTGGTCGGTGTCGGGCTTGACATTGCGCGTTCCTCCTTGGAGTTCACGCCGCGTAGGCGAACGGGTGGTAGAAGGCGTCGAGGGCGTGGCCGGGCGCGACCGCGAGGCTGAAGCGGTCTCCGACGCGGGCGTCCTCGACCGAGACGGTGAGAGCGTTCTCGCCCGGGTGCCAGAGCAACAGCACGTGGATGCCGTCGCTCTCGCGGGCGGCGAGCTCGCGTGTTTCCACTGTCGTAGGGCTCATTGCTCCTCCTTCCGCTGCGTCGAAGTGCATGCGTCGACGCTAGGGGCGCGGTGTCGCGGCGCCCTCGTTCGAAGGCCGGAGTCGGCCTCGTACCGGCCGCTGATTCGGGCTCGTACCGGCGGGTGAGTGGGCCTCCTACTCGGGTAGGAGGCGGTGCGCGAGAGCCTCCAGTACCTTCAACACGTGAGCCGGTTCAGATCCGTCACGCGTGAGTACTGGATCGAGATGACGATCGCGCTCCTGGCGCTCCTCGGCCTGGTCGAACTGGTGATCAGCGACGACGCACCGGGCGCGCCGCCTTCCTCGCTCTGGTTCGGCTGCTCGGCAGTCGCGGTGTTGGTGCTCACGCTCGTCGCGCGTCGGCGCTATCCCTTCGCCGGCCCGGCGGCGTACTGGCTACTCGCGGCGGGGATCTCGTTCGTCGACGCGCAGCTGCTCCCGTTCATGCAGAGCTTCTTCGTCATCGGGATGGCCGCTGCGTTCCTGCTCGGGAACGTGCGCGACCCCCTCCGGTCGCTGATCGGCCTGCCGATCGTTCTTGGCTGTGCAGTGATCGTGGTCTACAACATCCCCGGGGCTACGACGAGCGAGCTCGTCTTCGTTCCTCTCGAGTTCGGGATCAGCTGGCTCGCGGGCTACGCCTTGCGCGAGCGCTCAGCGCAAGCTGAAGCCGCCGAAGTTCGCGCGGCCCAGGCAGAGCGCGAGCGCGAGGCGGCGGCGCGGGTCGCGGTGGCAGAGGAGCGCACGCGCATCGCGCGCGAGCTGCACGACGTCGTCGCCCACGCCGTCAGCGTGATGGTCCTCCAGGTCGGGGCAGTCCGGCACCAGCTCCCGCCCGCGCTGGAGGAGGACAAGGATGCACTCGGGCGTGTCGAGCGGGCAGGCCGCACGGCGCTCGCCGAGATGCGCCGGCTGCTCGGGGCGATGCGCCGTGACGGCGATGACCTCGAGCTCGCTCCACACCCGGGCGTCGACAGGCTCGACTCGCTCGTGGAAGACGTGAGCCGCGCCGGCCTTCCGGTCCGGCTCCACGTCGACGGCGATCCCTTCCCGCTCCCTCGCTCGATCGACCTCTCCGCCTATCGAATCGTGCAAGAAGGTCTCACCAACGCGCTCAAGCACGCGCATGCCAGCAACGCCTTCGTGACCTTCCACTACGCGCCGGACGAGCTGCAGATCGAGGTACGCGACGACGGCGAGGGTCGCTCGACAAACGACGGCCTCGGCCACGGCCTCGTGGGCATCCGTGAACGCGTCAAGATCTACGGCGGTGAGATGACCGCGGGTGCGGCACCCGAAGGCGGCTTCGTTCTCGGCGCCCGCCTCCCGATCGAGGGCAACGAGAGATGAGCGTTCGTGTCCTCGTCGCCGACGACCAGTCGATGGTGCGCGCAGGCTTCCGCATGCTCCTCTCGGGCGAGCGGGACATCGAGGTGGTCGCCGAAGCGAGCAACGGGCTCGAGGCAATCGACAAGGCGGACCGCTTTCACCCGACCGTCGTCCTGATGGACATCCGCATGCCCGAGCTCGACGGTCTCGAGGCGACCCGGCGGATCCTCGCCACGAGCAACGGCGCCCGGATCTTGATCCTCACCACCTTCGACCTCGACGAGTACGTCTACGAAGCGCTCAGAGCCGGCGCCAGCGGATTCGTGCTCAAGGACGACCCGCCCGAGCAGCTGCTCGCGGCAATCCGCACCGTCGCGGCCGGTGACGCACTCCTCTCCCCGACCGTGACGAAGCGCGTGATCAGGCAGTTCGCGCGCATGCCGCGTCCGGGGCCGCGGAAGGAGCTCGAGGAGCTCAGCGAACGCGAGCGCGACGTCTTCCGCCTCATCGCGCGCGGCCTTTCGAACGCGGAGATCGGCCAGGAGCTCTACATCAGCGAAACGACTGTCAAGACGCACGTCACGCACATCCTCCAGAAGCTCGACCTCCGCGACCGCGTGCAGGCGGTCGTGCTCGCCTACCAGACTGGTCTCTTCGAAGCGGACTTCTGATCTGACGCCCTGGCGTTGTACGTTTCAGCACGAGCCAGCCGAGGGGAGGCGCGCGCGTGGCTGAAGAACAAGCCGTCAGGGAGTGTACGTCGAGTCTCTCGACTCGGGAACGAGAGGCGAGGAAGTGGCTCCTCGGCACTCGTGCTTGCGGCGTCGCCGCGGTGATCACGAGCTACGTGACGGGCGGCATCACGTCCGGCGTCGATCGCGTCCGGGGCTCGTTCGAGGAGGAGCCGGCGCCGCTCGAGCTAACCGTTACGCACTCCGCGAAGGAAGGCTCCGGAGACTGGGTGCTCCCCGGTCCGATCAAGGCGCGGTCAAGGCACTTCCTCTCCCCGCGGGCGACCTCGGAGCGCTCGAGGCCTGGGATGCCTGGGCACACGGCCACGGGGGCATGGACGGACTCGAGACAGCCGTCGAGGTCGTCGTTCGAACGCGCGACCTCAGTTCCCGGTCGTCCTCACAGGGCTCACGGTGGACGTCGTCGAACGAGCGCCGCCGCCGAGGGCCGTACACGTCGTCCCGTTCGGCGGCGGGCCCTGCAGTCCGCGCACTTCAGTGTCGATCTCGACGAGAGTCCGCCGACGGTTGAGTCCTGGCTACGCCTGCCGAGTTCGGGATCCCGACCCGCCGGTCGACTTTCCGTACCGCGTCTCCGCGCCGATCCGTGGGTGTTCTACATCGTCGCTTCCGCCCGCGAAGTGCGACTGCACGTGGCGAGCGAACCTCGAATGGGTGTACCAGGGGAAGAAGGGCTCTACCGTCATCGACGACGCGGGCAGCCGTTCCGCACCGTGTCGCCGTCCAAGTCGGTCGACTACTTCCCGGAATTCGACCGGAGCTAGCCGCGCTCGTCGCCGAGTAGCGCTAGGGGCGACAAGGAGGGCTTAGGACCCCTCGCCGCCCCACGGCGTTCCCCCGACCAAACGAACTGGCGTCGGCTCCCGCATCGGGGCGCGAAGCATCGCGAGCAGCTGCCCCTCGTCGACGAACGTCGTCTCGCTCCCCCTCGCGACGTGCTCGACGACGCCGCAGAGCGGCTGCTCCTTGTCCGATGCGTAGGGCGGGACCCAGACGCGAACGATGAACGTCTCCATGCAGCTAGACCTCCCACCGAGATGCTCGGATTGGCCTCGCGCACACCCGGGGTGCAGGCACGCCCCGATTCAGCCGCCGTCTCGCTCCCCACGAGCACGGGGCGTGCAACACCCGCAGCGCCGGCACGGCCGCACAGAAGACCGTGGTCCCAGCTCCCCCAAGCCGGGACGTCGGCAGCCGCGAGTGCGACCCCGGTGTGTGCGCTTGGCTCATGCCGGACATCATCCTGATGCCCGTTTCGGCGGTCTTAGAGCGAGCTTAGGGCGGCTTTACGGAGTCGATCTCAGGAGCGCGCAACCGCGGTGACTGCAGGGAACGAGGCCGATTCGATCCCGATCGACTCCATGCGCGCGCAGTACGCACGGAAGCGTCGACGCGCCTCGCCGTGCCGTCCCGCCGCGTCGAGCGCGGTGACCAGGCCGAGGTGCGCAGGCTCGTCGTACGGGTCCCGCTCGAGCACACGCAGGTAGTACCGCGTCGCGGCGTCGGCGTCTCCCCGGGCCGATGCGTCCTCGGCGAGCGCCCGAGCGACCTCCGTGTAGGCGGCGCGCGCCTCTTCGCGCAGCGCGACCGCCCAGTCCTCGTAGGCGTCCTCCTCGAGGAAGTCGCCCGAGTACACGGCCTCGGCGGCGGCAAGGCTTGCGCCCGCGTCAGGGCTCCCGTCGCGCAGGGCGGCGAGGGCCTCGGAGGCGGCGTCGAGAAAGCGCTCGACGTCGACGGCGAGGTTCTCCGACTGGATCCAGAGCGAGCTGCGGTCGGCGGCGATGAAGTGGTCGGCGTCGAAGCGCTTGTCGGGATCGAGCACCGTGCGAACCGTGCTCAGGAGGACCGAGAGCCGGTTGCCGAGCTTTCCGGGGTCCTGCTCGGGCCAGAGCGCCTCCATCAGGAAGTCGCGCGGCGTGGGCCGGCCCCGACGCGCGACGAGGATCTTCAGGAGGTCGCGCGCCTTCCGCGACTGCCACGCGGTGAGCGGGATCGGCTCGCCGCCGCGCAGCACGCGGAAGCGTCCAAGTGCCTGTACCACGAGGGGAAGCGCGGCGTCGCGCGGGAGGAGGGAGGACAGTGCGGCGCGATACCCGCGGGAGCCGAGCTCCTGCAGCCGCTCCTCCGCGTCGCGCGCGGAGTCGGCGTCGCCCGAGAGGAGCGCTTCGAGCAGCGCGACGCGCGCCTGGCCGAGCGGGCTTCGGAGGTCGCGCCAGATCGCCGCGGCCTCCTCGAGCCGGTCGAGCTCGTCGGCAGGCTCCGGCGCCGACAGCACGCGCAGCTCGATCGACTCCGCGAGCCCTGCTCGGTCGCGCCGCACACCTGCGGCCACCGTCGCCTCGGATGCGCGGGCCAGCGCCGCAGTTCGGTCGTCCCGCGCGAGCGCGACCCAGCCTGCGGCAAGGAGGGCGTCCACGTGGTTCATGCCGTACCCGAGCGCGACCGCGCGCTCCGCGAGAGCGGCGGCCTGTTCGGGCTCGTCGGCCGCGAGCACGCGGGCGAGGCCGCACAGCGAGGGAACGAGGCCCTGGAGGTCCGCGGCTGCCTCCGCCTGCGAGATCGCCTCCTCATAGGTCGCCCGGGAGACGGCCCAGTCGCCACGCTCGCGGTAGATCTCGCCCAGCTTCTCGAGCGGGTACGCGACCATACGCGACCCGAGCCGGCGATAGATCTCGCGTGCGTCCTCGAGGTCGGCGACGGCTTCCTCGAGGCGCCCGAGCCTCGCCCGCGCCTCTCCGCGATTCGTGAGTGCGAGCGCCCGGAAGGCGGCGAAGCCGGCGAGATCGGCGAGCCGAAGGCCGAGGTCGAGCTCGGCGATTGCCTCCTCGTACGCGCCTTCCTCCAGGTGCCGCGAACCGCGGTTCGTGCGGACGCGGATGAGCTGGAGCATGTCGCCGGCGCGATCGGCGTAATCGAGCGCGCGCAGGTAGTGGGCGTCGTTGGCGTTTCGGTCGCCCTCGAGCGCGGCGAGCATCGCGAGCACTGTGTGTGCGGCCGCGAGCGCCTGCGGATCGCCGGCGGCCGACGCGATCTCGAACGCACGCTCCGCGTCCGCCCGGCACGCGTCGGTCTCCGAGCGGAGCCAGTGCGCCGTGGCGCGCCATGCGAGGAGCAGCGCAAGGTCGCGCGGAGCCCCCTCCTCGCCGGCGCGGTCGTAGTTCGTCATCGCGTTGTCGAGCCGCCCGCGCAGGTACTCGAGCAGGCCCATGCGCCAGGCGAGTGCGGGCGGCAGCGTGTCAGCATCGCCGGCCGCGCGGTCGAAGCACCGGAGCGCCTCGTCCCAGTCGCCGCGGACCTGAAACGCCTCGCCGGCGAGCTGCTCGATCGATGCGTCTCGCTCGCTCTCGGGCACGAGCGCGACCGCGTTGAGGACTGCGTCCACGTCGCCGTGTGCCAGCAGCGCTGCGCCGTGCGCGCCAAGCAGGCGGCCGAGCTCGGTCGAGTCGCCCGCCTCCGCGAGGCAGCGCAGGGCCTCTTCGAGGTGGCCGTTCTCCTCGAACCACCGGGCCGCGCGCATCTGGAGGTCACGCGCCTCGTCGGGCCGGAGTTGAGCGAGCGCGAACTCCCGGACGGGCGCACCGAGCGAGTACCAGCCCGCCGTATGGCCATGGAGCTCGACGAAGAGGCCGCGTCGAGCGAGGGAGCCGAGGATCTCGGCCGGGCGATCGACACCGAGCGCCTCGCACAGCTCCGGCGTGAAGCGCTCGAGCGGAGCCACGACGCGCACGAGCTCCTCGACGCCGGGCGCCTCGTTGGCGAAGACCTCGGAGGCGAGATACGCGAACAGCGGCCCACCGGGCCGGCGAATCCGTTCGAGCGCCTCTCGGCGGCCAGCAGGCGGGACACCGCGCAGGGTCTCCACGGCGAGCCGGACTGCCGCCGGCCACCCGCCCGTCGCGCGATGGAGCTCGGCCGCGGTCTGCGCGTCGTCGTCGCCGGTCAGCGCTCCCAGCAGCTCCGCGGTCTCCTCGACGTCGAACGCGAGGTCCGCGCCGCTGAGCTCCAGCACCTGGCCCTGCCCGCGCAGCCGCTCGATCGGGAACGAGGGCTCGAAGCGCGATGCGAGGACGACGTGGAGTCGCGTCGGCGCCTGCCTGCAGAGGGACTCGATCAGCTGCATTGCGCCCGGCGACCCGGACAGCTCGTGGACGTCGTCCACGACGAGCACGAGGTCGCGACGAAGCTGTGCCTGCAGCGCCTCTGACACGAGCGCCGCGACGCCTTGTGCACGTGCTCGATCGTCCGCCTCCGCGTCGGGGCCTGCAGCACTGACGACCGCGCCCGCGATCTCCGTCGGCATCGGCGGCACGCGGAGTCGAAGAGCGTCGACGATGCCGCGGGCGAAGATCGCGAGCGACTCGTCCTCGGGTGAGGCGCTGTACCAGGCGCAGTTGATGCCCGCCGCCCACGCCGACAGCAGCGTGGACTTCCCGAAGCCGGCGTCCGCGACGACGATGGTCAGGCGGCGCTCGAGAGCTTCGTCCAGACGCGCGAAGAGACGGTCGCGGCCGAGCAGCGACGCAGGGGCCACCGGCGGCAGCAACTTCGTCGTCGCCGTCGCGCTAGGCGGGGCGGTGGGCGACACGAGGGCTACTAGCGCCTCTTAGCTTGGAGTCGCATCGTCTTCCACACAGCATACGACCGCCCGTCCGATTTCCGGGTGCTCGTTTCGCGGAGGGCCGCCGCGGGAAGTTTTCTTGCATGTTCGGCGTGCTCGCAGTCGGCGACTCCTTCAAGGAGCTCCTCGCGATCCTCTTCATCGTCCTGATCCCGACCGTGCCGCTCACGTTCCTCGGGTGGACTCTGCTGGCGAGGCGCCGCTCGGGGCGAAGCGAGCAGCAAGAGGTCGAGTCCGGGCGCTCACCGGCGACTCCCTTCGCGGCCATCTCGGTCGTCGGGAGCGTCATCGCGGTCGCTGCGGGAGTGGCGCTGCTCCTCGTCATCGCGGTCCGGGCGGTCGTCGCCTGACCGGTTGCGGCATCAGATCCAGCCGATGCGGCGAAAGTAGAGGTAGAGCGCGAGGCACATCGCGAGGATGATCCCGAGCACGAGCGGGTACCCGTAGGTCCAGCGGAGCTCGGGCATGTGCTCGAAGTTCATCCCGTACAGTCCTGCGATCGCGGTCGGCACGGCGATGATCGCGGCCCAGGCCGAGATCCGGCGCACGTCCTCGTTCTGGCGCACGCTCACCTGCGTCAGGTTCGCTGTGAGGACACTTGTCAGCAGGTCGCGGAAGCTCTCGACGTCGTCGACCACGCGCAGCAGGTGGTCGTGGACGTCGCGGAAGTAGGGATGCACCTCTTCGTCGACGAGGCGGTGGTGGCCGCGTGCCAGGCTGTCGAGCGGATTGAGGAGCGGCGCGACGGCGTCGTGCAGCTCGAGCACCTCGCGCTTCAGGTGGTAGATGCGCTCAGCCGGGTTCGTCCGCGAGTGGGAGAAGACCTCGCCTTCGACGTCGCGGATGTCGCGGTCGAGCCCGGCGATGACCGGCAGGTAGTCGTCGACGATCCGGTCGACGATGGCGTAGAGCGCGGCGCCGGGGCCGCAGCGCAAGATGTCCGGGCGCGCCTCCATGCGCAGCCGTACGTCGTGGAGCGGCGCCTCGCCGTGACGCACGGTGATGATGAATCCGTCGCCGATGAAGAAAAGGATCTCCCCGAACTCGACCACGTCGTCGGCCTGGATGAACCGTGCGGTCTTGAGGACGAGGAAGAGCGAGTCGTCGTACACCTCGAGCTTCGGACGCTGGTGCGCCTTGATCGCGTCCTCGACGGCGAGCTCGTGGAGGTCGAACTCGCGGCGGACGGCGTCGAACTCCTCCTCGTTCGGCTCGAAGAGACCGATCCAGACGAACGCGTCCCGCCACTGCGACGCCTCGAATGCCTTGTCGAGCGGGAGGCTGCCGTCGAGTCGATGTCCGTGCTCGTAGACGGCGCAGTCGACGATCACCTTGCGATTATCGGCGCTAGCGCGGGAGATGCATACCGAGTCGCCGCGGCAGCGAGCTGACGAAGCGCGTCACGGTGTCCGGCGTCCTGCCGTCGTCCTCGGCGGCGTCACGGCGCACGAGCGCGCGGCGGATGATCGAGCTTCCGACGTACCGGAACGGCTCGGGTGGGAAGCGCTTGCGGTCGGGCTCGACGATCGCGAGCGAGGTGCGCTCGTCGCGCCGGTCGAGCGCGAGCCTCGCGAGGATCTCGCCGCCGAGGTACGACGGGCCGACCCCGTTCCCCGTGAACCCGAAGCCGTGGTGGATGCGGCCGCGGCTCCCGAAGATCGGGAGGTGCGTCGGCGAGACGTCGATCGGGCCGCCCCAGGCATGCGTCACAGCCCGGTCGCGGAGCTGCGGGAAGAAGCGGACGAGGCTCTCGCGTGTTTGTGCGATGACGTCCCGGTCGAGCTCGAGCCGGCTCGACGAGCGGCCGCCGAAGCCCATCGTCCCGCCGCCCCAGCCGAAGGCGATGCGTCCGTCCACCGTCGTCCGCATGTAGTGGACGAGCGTGCGGCTGTCCACGATCGCCTCGCCGCCCGTCCAGCCGAGCTCGTCGAGCACGTCCGGGACCGGCTCGGTGAGGACGATGTGGCTCGAGGCGACGGCGAGCGCGAGCCGGTACCCCGGAAAGCGCGTCGTCTGCGCGTTCGCGGCGAGCACGACCGAGCCGGCGCGCACGCCGCCGAGCCGCGTCTCGACGCCGTGATCGGACAGCTTCACGACCTCCGTCCGCTCGTGGACGCGCACTCCCCGTTCGAGAAGGCGGCGCCGCAGGCCGAGCGCCAGGCGCGCCGGCTGCACGGTCGCATTCAGTCGGTAGAGCGCCGCGCCCCTGAAGAGCGGAGAGGCGCAGCGCGCGCGGACCTCCTCCGCGCTCAAGGTGACGATCTCGTCCGGCGCGCCGAGCTCGCGGCACGCGCGGACCTCGGCGTCCCACGACCCGAGCTGCGACGCGGTCGTCGCCACCTGCAGCATCGGCGCCTGCCGGTACCACGCATCGACGTCGTTGTCGCGGCACCAGGCGCCGATCCCCCGCACGGCGTCCTCGGACGCGCGGCACACGGCGAGGGCCGCGGCGACTCCCGATCGCTCCCTGAGCGTGTCGACGTCGTTCCAGAGCGTCTCGCAGAAACCGCCGTTCCGCCCGCTCGGGCCATGCCCGCACACGGCGGCCTCGAGAACGACCACGTCGATGTCCGGCTCGAGGGCGAGAAGCTGCCAGGCGGTCCAGAGCCCGAGGTAGCCGCCTCCGACGACGACGACGTCCGCGCTCGTGTCCTCCTCGAGCGGCCGGCTGGGCACCACCGCGCCGGCCTCCTCGAGCCACCAGCCGTGTCTCGTGTGGCGCACGCTCGGCTAGGCCCCGGCTACGCGGCTTGCCCGCGCCGCGAGAGCGAGAACGTCAGCCCGACGAGGAGCGCGGCCGCGATCGGCACCACGATCGTGGGCAGCAGGACGACCCCGCCGACGATGGCGCCGACCGCGACGAGGCCGACGGAGATCCACGGCGGCGCCTTCCGCAGGACGGTGCCGGCGACGATGAGCGCTGCCGAGCCCCCGAGCAGCACGACCCAGAGCACCTTGTCGTCGACGGCCTCCCAGAAGATGCCGATGATCGCGGCGGCGACGTAGATCGTCACGAGGGCCGCGACCAGCCCGCGGTGGAGCCTGCTCACGCGTTGGCTCGTCATCGCGGGGAAGCCTTCCAGTCGCGGCGTGTCCGGGTCAACACGCGGTGGCCAACCGGCTAGTCGAGGTGCGGCGGCGGGTCGTCTGCGAGGAACCGTTGGATCACGGGCAATTGCGTCGCGGGCAGATCCAGTCCGGAAAGTTCATCCCTCGAGAAGAAGCGCAGCTTCTCCGACTCCGCGCTCGGGCGAAGCCCGTCGAACGACTCGACCTCGACGAGGTACGCGAACGACGCGACCCGGATGACGTTGCCGTCGGGGTAGCTGGAGATACGGGACGGGTCCGAGAAGGTTCCGAAGAGCTCGTACCTCGAGACGACGAGCCCCGTTTCCTCGCGCACCTCGCGACGTAGCGCGTCCGTCAACGACTCGGTGTCCTCGACGGCGCCGGCGATCAACGACCAGAGCGGCGCGTCCGTGCGTCGCTCGAGAAGGAGCGACCCGTCTCGCTCGATCAGCGCCAGCACGCCGAGCCCGCGCGGGCGGTTCGGCTCCGGGGCCGTGTCGTCCCGGAAATAGAAGTGCGCGCGCTCGGCCATCCGTTGGAACCAGGTCCTGCCGGCAGATCGAGGGGTGGCGGACGGGATTCGAACCCGCGACCACCGGGACCACAACCCGGGGCTCTACCAACTGAGCTACCGCCACCGCGGCCGGGAAAGGATAGCCGCGGCCTCGCCCGGCCTAGATCAAGCGCTTCTCGAGGTAGGCCGCCAGACGCGTGAGCGGGAACGAGATGACGAAGAAGATCACCATCACCGCGGCGTAGATCTCGAAGGAGTGGATCTCGCCGAGGCCGATCGGCGGCGGCGCGGTGAGCCGCTCGACCGACCGCTCTCCCGATTCGAGCACCTCGTTCACGCCGATGATCTGGGCGATCGTCGTGTTCTGGATGATGTTGACGAGGAGGCTCACGAGCGGGGGGAGGAGGCGCCGGAGGGCCTGCGGCATGATCACGAAGGCGTGCCGGCCGACCCAGCCGAAGCCGAGCGCCGCGGCCGCCTCGTGCTGCTCGCGCGGGATCGACTGCACGGCGCCGCGCGTCGCCTCGGCGACCTGCGCGCTGCCCCAGAGGATCAGCGAGATCGCGGCGGCGGTGAGCGCCTCGAAGCGAAGGCTCAGGGACACGGCCGGCAGCGCGAAGTAGACGATGAAGAGCGTCACGAGAATCGGGATCCCGCGCCAGACCTCGACGTAGAGGCGGATGAGCGCGCGGAGCGGGAGGAAGCGGATCGTCAGCAGCGTCCCGAGGGTCACGCCGATGACGAACGAGCCGACGAGCGAGATCGCCGCGATCTTGAGGGTGTTGACCAACCCCTCCTCGAGCATGTAGCGAACGACGTCGCCGGTCCAGTCGGGCAGGCTCATTTGAACGCCTCGGGCAGGGCGAGATGCGACTCGAGGAGCCGGATCGCCACCGACATCGTCCAGACGATGATCAGGTAGGTGAGTGCGAGGACGGTGAACGACTCGACCGTCTCGAGGGTCAGCGCCTGGATCTGGAGCACGGTCGTGGTCAGCTCCGGGTAGCTGATGACGTACATGAGCGACGTGTTCTTGACGACGCTGATGTACGTGTTGATCGAGGATGGGAGGGCGATCCGCCCGCCGATCGGGAGCGTGACGTTCACGAACGTCCCGATGCCGCCGAAGCCGAGCGCGAACCCGGCTTCACGGAGTCGCGCCGGCACGGCCTCGAAGCCGGCGCGAAAGTTCTCGGTGTTGAAGGCGCCGCCCCAGATCATCACGGAGAGCCATGCGACCGTGAACGCCTCCAGGCGGATCCCGACCTGCGGGAGGCCGTAGAAGAGGAAGAAGATCTGGACGAGGATCGGCGTGTTCCGGATCACCTCGACGTAGACCGCGGCGAGCTGGCTGATCACGGGCACGCGATGCGCCCGGGCCGCGCCGAGGACGAGCCCGATCGCGAACGCCCCCGCGATGGCGATCGCCGACACCCAGAGCGTGCGCTTCAGCCCGGCAAGGAGCTCGTCGGAGTTCTGCTCGACGAACGACCAGAGGTCCGAGAGGAACCCGAGCGCGAGGACTGCGGTCACGGGAACGAAAGAGCGGCCGCGTGTCGCGGCCGCTCTTTCAGTCGACGTCGTGTGCCCTACGAGCACACCGTCGTGATGTCGCCCTGGTTGTAGCCGAAGTTCTGCTTCGGCCTCAGGATGTTCTTCGAGAACGGCGGGACCTGCCTCGGCGGCACGGTGTTCCGCAGGATCGGCAGGAAGAGATCGCGCTTCTTCATGAGATTGAGCCGCGAGTCGACCCACCGCTTCAGTGCGACGTTCCCCTGCTTGATTCCGATGCCGTACGGCTGCTGCAGGAAGAGGTCGTCGGTGAGCTTCGTCGCCGGGTCGGTGACGGCGATCCCGAGGAGGATCGTGTCGTCGAACATCAGCGCGTCGGCGCGCCCGTCGCGGAACGCGAGCAGCGCGTTCGTGAACCCGTCCGTGATGACGAGCTTCGTGTCCTTGTAACAGTTCTTGACCCAGCGGTCGTAGACCGAGCCGCTCGTCGTGGCGATCGTCTTGCCCGCGAGGTCGTTCAGCCCCTGCACCGAGCCGCCGTTCTTCACGAGCAGCCGGCCGGTTGCCTTGTAGTACGCGCGCGAGAAGTCGATGCGCGTCTCGCGGTCGGTGTTGTACGTGAAGGTCGCGATCACGAGGTCGACGCGGTCGGTCGTAAGCATCGGCTCGCGTGCAGGAGTCGTGACGCATGTCATCGTGACCCGGTTCGCCTTGCCGAACGCGAGCTTCGCGAACCAGCGTGCGATCTCGACGTCGAAGCCGGCGTTCTGGCTGCGGGCGCCGATGTAGCCGAACGGCGGCGTGTCGCACTTGACCGCGATGTTCCACCGTCCCCGCTCCCTGATGTTCGCCGGCAGGGGCGGCAGCTTGGCCTGGGCGGCCTCGAGGCTCGCCGCCGAGTCGGCCTCGCGGGCAGACGCGACGCCGCCCCACACGGCAGCCACGGCGCCAGCGGCCACCGCCACGGCGATGACGGCCTTGAGTCTTCTCATTCGGTGTCTCCTCCTTCGTCGATGGTGAGCTCCTCCAGTGAATGTGCAAGCTGAAGGCTGCGGCGCAGGAACTGCTGCGTGCGCTCCTTCTTCGGTCGGTCGAGCACTTCGGTTGGTGGTCCCTGCTCGACGATGCGGCCCTCGTCCATGAACACGACGCGGTCGCCGACATCGCGTGCGAAGTGCATCTCATGCGTGACGACGAGCATCGTCATCCCGGTCTTCGCGAGGTCGCGCATCACGACGAGCACCTCGCCGACGAGCTCCGGGTCGAGCGCGGACGTGACCTCGTCGAAGAGCATCACGTGCGGGTTCATCATCAGCGCCCGCGCGATGGCCACCCGCTGCTGCTGGCCCCCCGAGAGCTGATGGGGGTGCTGGTTCGCCTTCTCCACCAGGCCGACACGTCGCCAGCAGCTCGTGTGCGCGTCTCTCGGCGTCGCGTCGCGGCATCTTCTTGATCCTCCGCGCGGCGAGCGTCAGGTTGTCGATCGCCGTCAGGTGCGGGAAGAGGTTGAACTGCTGGAAGACGATCCCGATGCGCTGGCGTACGGCGGACACGTCCGTCCCCTTGGCGGTGATCTCCTCGCCCTCGAGGAAGATGCGGCCCTCCTGGATCGGCTCTAGAAGGTTCACGCAGCGGAGGAGGGTGCTCTTCCCGCTGCCGCTCGGGCCGATCACGACGAGCACCTCGCCGAGCGCGACGCTCAGGTCGATCCCGTCGAGGACGTGGTTGTCTCCGAAGCTCTTGTGCACGCCTTCGAGACGGACCATCGACCCGTTGCCGGCCGACGCGGCGACGTTGGTGTCCAGCTGCTCTCCCACGCGGCGACCATGAAACGTGAAGGACCGGTGCCTCGTCAAGACGGTTGACGACGGCCGCCTCGCCCCGTACCCTGGGCAGTCGTCGAGCGAAAGGAGGGCGCTGCAATGAGAGAGACCTGCTTCACACCCTTCCGGCTCGACGTCGTCCCCCGCTAGCCCTCCCGGGCAAAGAGCTTCACTCGGACGCCGCGAGCCGCGGCCAGTTGACCCGTTCACGCTTCCCGAGTGAAGGAGAAATGCGTTGTCCGATGGAACCCCGGCCGTGCCGAAGCTTGTCTCACTGGGCTGGACAGACGAGCTCGAGGCGGCCTTCACGCCATATGCCGAGCGCGGCTTCCGCGCCGCCCGCGTCGTCGCGGAGCACCGCGGCGGCTACTTCGTCCGCTCCGAGCTCGACGAGCGGCTCGCGCACCCGCGCGGGAAGCTCCGCGACGAGGAGCTCTTCGGCGGCATGCCCGCGGTCGGCGACTGGGTCGCCGTCTGCGACGCTCCCGGAGACCGCGCGGCGATCGAGGCGGTCCTCCCGCGCAAGACGAAGGTCTCGCGCAAGACGCCGTGGCTCAAAGCGGAGGAACACGTACTCGCCGCGAACGTCGACACCGTCCTGCTCCTCACCGGGCTCGATGCCGACTTCAACGTGCGCCGTCTCGAGCGCTACCTCGTCGCCGCCTGGGACAGCGGCGCCAACCCGGTCGTCGTCCTGACGAAGCTCGACCTGCTCGACGACGCCGACAAGCTCGCGGAGGCAGAGGCGGTCGCGTTCGGTGTCCCTGTGCTGTCCGTCAGCAACGTGACCGGGGAGGGGATCGAGGAGCTGCGGGCGACCCTTCACGCGCGCCAGACATTCGTCCTGCTCGGCTCGTCGGGCGTCGGCAAGTCGACGCTCGTGAACCGCCTCGCCGGCCGGCGGCTCATGCCGACGGGCGGTCTTCGAAACGACGGCCGCGGGCGCCACACGACACGGCATCGCCAGCTGCTCGTCCTGCCCAACGGGGCGCTGCTCGTCGACACGCCCGGGCTCCGCGAGCTCCAGGTGTGGGAGGGCGATGTGGACAGTGCGTTCGCGGACGTCGCCGAGATCGCGAGCGGCTGCAAGTTCAACGACTGCGCGCACGAGACGGAGCCGGGCTGCGCGATCCAGGAGGCGCTCGAGTCGGGCACGCTCGATCCCGAGCGCTGGGCGAGCTATCTCAAGCTCCAGCGTGAGCTGCGCTCGATCAGGGCGCGCAAGGGCACGCGCGAGCACCGCGAGCTCAAGCAGCGGCTGGCGGGCGCGAACTCGTGAAGCGCGTCGCGCCCGCCGCTACGGAGGAAAGCCGTGACTACTTCTCGACCGGCGTGATCCAGTAAGGGGTGTCGAGCATCGGCGGTGTCGAGAAGCGGGCGTTCACGAGGAACAGGAACTTGCCCCGCTCCGCAACCGTCGTCGGTATGTCGAAGCGCGGGTGGGTGGTGAGCTTCAACAACCGGCCGCTCTCGAACTGTGCCGACAGCTTGAACGTCGCGACACGGTTCAGCTGGTTCTGGACGACCCACAGGATCCGTCCGTCGAGGAGGATGCCGTCGCCGTTCGCGGCATTGGCACCGTCGGCTAGCTCGATCTCGTCCGTCACGCCGCCGGTCGTCACCGTGAACAGCTTCCCGGTCGCGGACTGCACGATGACGAGCGTCTTGCCGTTAGGCCTCGCGTCGATGCCGTTGACGTTGAACCCCGTCTGGTGCACGTAGTCCCCACTGAGTGGGACGGTCGTGAACGAATCGCCAGGCTCGCCGCCCGGTCCGAGTGGAACGCGGTACAGCACGGGCTTTTGCGAGTCGGTGAACCAGGCTGCGTCCCTCGTCACGACGACGTCGTTGATGAAGGTGGGAGCCGTCGCGAGCGCGTAGGACGCGAGCTCCGCTCCGGTCTTGGCGTCGTACACGTACGCGTTGCCGGTACTCGCGCCGGACACCCACAGCCGACCGTGGTCGAACTTGAGGCCGGTCGCGACACGCCCGGCGACGCCCGGCACGAGGATGCTGCCTTCGCCGGTCCGTACGTCGCCGGCATAGACGGAGCCATCCCTGCGCGAGCCCGCGTAGAACGTGTTCCCGGCGACCTCGATCCCCTCCGGCATGTGGCCGTTGGGCAGCGCGATCTCATCCGGCGGCTGCGCCGCGAGTGCCGTGAGCGCGCTCGCCGCGAACACCACGACCACCACGAACGCGAGAAGTGCCTTCTTCATCCCCGGTCTCCCTTCGTTCGTTGACTCGTCCACGGTAGATACGCAAGTTCGGTACCCGCCGGATCGTCTGTCCCAACCTCGTGCCGGTCCGCTCGAAGTTGAGACAACTCAACGCCCGTCACTTGACAAGCGCGATGTCTCCGGCTTCGCTTTGATCCCGACCAGTGGTGGGGCGTCGCGTCATCGCGCGGCGACTGGCGTACGGCGGCACAGAGAAAAGGGGAATCCAGATGGGGAGAGTCATGAAGGCGGCGTTTGTCGCTGCCCTCGTCGCGGGGCTCGCGACGGTGTTCGCACCGGCCGCGCTCGCGACAACACCATTGAGCATCTCGAAGACCGCGACCGGTCACTGGACGCGGTCCTTCGAGTGGTCGATCGACAAGTCGGTCACGCCCGACACGCATGCGCTCCAGACGGGTGAGTCCGGCACGAGCACGTACACGGTCGCGCTGACGAAGAGCGCCGGCACCGACTCGATCTGGGTCGACGGCGAGGTCTGCGTGACGAACAACGGCGGTATTCCGACGGAGAACCTCGTGGTCGAGGACCGCGTCATCGCCATCCACGACGGCGGCACGCGGACGCTCATCAAGATGACGCCGCTCGACCTCTCGTCGAACCCGGTGCTCGATCCGGGCGAGTCGGAGTGCTACGAGTACTCGTTCCCGATCACGCCGTTCCCCGGCGCGACCGGCTACCAGAACGAGGCGCGAGCGACGATCACGAACGACCCGCGCGAGCCTGGCGAGCCTCTCGGCCCGGGTGCCGAGGCGCCGTTCACGCTCCCGGCGTCGCCGACGCTCGTGAACGACACGGTCAACGTGAACGACACGAACGGCATGTCCTGGCCGTTCAGCGCATCCGGCTCGGTCACGTACACGAAGACGTTCACCTGCGACGAGGACGAAGGCACGCACAACAACACCGCCACGATCGTGGAGACGGGCCAGAGCGATAGCGCGTCGGTCACCGTGACGTGCACGCCGCCGCCGGCGCCCGGCTGCACGGCGACCCTCGGCTACTGGAAGACGCATTCGACCTACGGGCCGGCGTCGAAGCCGGACGCGACGTGGAATCTCGTCGGCGGTCCGGATGCGGCGTTCTTCTCGAGCGGGAAGAGCTGGTACCAGCTCTTCTGGACGCCGGTGGGCGGCAACGCCTACGTCAACCTCGCGCACCAGTACATGGCAGCGAGGCTGAACATCCTCGCCGGGGCGTCCTCGACCGCGCAGGTCGATGCCGCCATCGCGTGGGCGACGACGTTCTTCTCGACGTACACGCCGTCGTCGACGCTGACGAAGGCCGTGAAGAACCAGGCGCTGGCGTACGCCGGCCTCCTGGACGACTACAACAACGGCAAGATCGGCCCCGGGCACTGCGACTGAGCCCGAGCGCCGAGCAGTACGGAAAGAGGGCCCCGACCGGGGCCCTCTTTCGTTGTCGCCAGGGTCGAGTCACAGCCTTCCCTCGGGAACCTCGCCGCGGCCGAAGGTCGCCACCTGGTCGGCGGTGAAGGGTTCGTCGGAGAGCTCGGGACGCAGGTGGTACGCGCAGAACAGGTGGACGATGTAGTGCATCCGCTGCGGCAGCTCCGACCACTCGCGCGCTCCGCAGTCGTCGGGTGCCGGCGGGACGGGCTCATAACGCGCGAGCAGTTCCACGAGGTCGTTGCTGGCGGGCTCGTGGAGCTCCTCCGGGTAGACGTCGGTGAGGTGAGCCCCGAGCGCGAGCACGCGGCCGGGGAGGGAGAGGACCATGAACGAGTCGGTGATCACCTCCCGCGCGATGCGACCCGCTTCACGCTGGACGCGCGACGCCACGACGCCGGTGAGGGCCGAGGCCGGTCGTCGGGCGGCGGACGGCCACCGCGCCACGGATGGGAACAGCGCGACGAGCGCGCGACGCCCCAGGTCCTCCGTCGTCGTGGAGCCGGCATCGAGCGCGGCCCGGATCTCGGGCTGGAGCCGGGTCTGCTCGTGGAAGCCGATCTCGAGGTTCGCGAGGACAGCGAGCTCCGCCCGGGCCTTCGGGTCTTGCTCGAGCCGGCGCTGCTCGTAGCGGGCGAACGCCCGGCGCAGGTAGCGCTGCCCGTCGGGCGGGTCGTCGGGCCGCAGCCGCTGGACGAACGCCTCGAACCGACGGGGGTCGGGCGGCTCGACCGGCGGGCACTCCTCGAGGTAACGCGCGAACTCGAGCCCGATCTCCTCGAACACCTTGAGGTTCCCGCGCGCGACGCATTCGCTCGCACGCTCGAAGGCATCGAACGGCGTGTGCAGCTCGTCGGTCAGGCGCCCGATTCGCGTGCCGGGCTGGAAAAGGCCACGGCGCAGCAGACGGCGCCACGTCGTCGCGATCGGGTGGAGCAGCCAGCGGCTCGTTCCCAGACGCAGTACGAGATGCTCGAGCAGGTCCTCGCCTCGGATCGTCCGCCCGGCCTGTCGCGACGCCCACGTGGCGTACGTGCACCAGTTCGCTCCGCCACCGCCGTACGCAGTGAAGGCGGCGGAAAGACGCGAGTAGCAGTACGTGATCTCGAGGTTGCGGATGACCGGGTTCGCGATGGCCGCGATCCGGCGTACCTCCTCGACCGAGGGCGGCGGGATCGCGTTGCCTCCGGCTTCCACGGCGACAGCGTCTCACGCGCTCGCCCGAACTTGACACGTATCGATGTACTTCGATACATTGATGTCTGTCGATATGACGACCGCGTCCCTCGAGGCCATCGAATGCTGTGTGCCGCTGAGCGCGGACGCGTTGTCGGATGACGAGGCAGAGGCGATTGCTGATCTCTTCAAGGCGCTCGCCGACCCGGCGCGTGTCCGGATCGTCAACGTGCTCGCGAGGAGTAACGGCGAGCCGGTCTGCATCTGCAACCTGATCGAGCCGCTCGGTCTGTCCCAGCCGACCGTTTCGCACCACATGAAGCGACTGCTCGACGCGGGTCTCGTCGAGCGTGAGCAGCGCGGCAAGTGGGCGTTCTTCGCGCTGAGGCGGGGCGCCGTCGAGAAGCTCGCCCTCGTCGCCGACCTGAAGGGAGTGTGCTGCTGATGACGACGACCGGTGACGAGCTGCGCGAGGAGGTACGCAGGCGCTACGCGGGGGCTGCGTTGGCGGCCGAGGCGGGGGGCTGCGGGTGTACCGAGGACGGCCGTTGTTGCGGAAACGTGGCCTGTGACGGCGAGCCGGGCGACTTCGGTGAGGCGCTCTACGACGCGGACCAGCGCTCCGAGCTCCCCAACGCCGCTGCGCTCGCATCGCTCGGCTGTGGCAATCCCACTGCCGTCGCCGACCTGCACGAGGGCGAGACGGTCCTCGACCTCGGCTCGGGCGGCGGGATCGACGTGATCCTCTCGGCCAAGCGTGTCGGGACGACGGGCACCGCGTACGGCCTCGACATGACGGACGAGATGCTGGCGCTCGCTCGGCAGAACGCCCTCGATGCGGAGGTCACGAACGTCCACTTCCTGAAGGGCTACATCGAGCAGATCCCGCTGCCCGCAGAGTCCGTCGACGTGGTCATTTCGAACTGCGTCATCAACCTTTCGACCGACAAGCCTGCGGTGCTGAGTGAGATCGGTCGCGTTCTGAAGCGCGGGGGGCGAATCGGCATCAGTGACGTCGTCGCCGAGGATCGCCTCGGCACCGATGAGCGAGCCGAACGCGGCAGCTACGTCGGCTGCATCGCGGGTGCGCTCTCGAAGGGCGAGTACGAGGCGGGGCTGGAGGCGGCAGGCTTCGCGGAAATCAGCGTCGAGTTCACGCACCAGGTGGCGGATGGGATGCACGGCGCAATCGTCAAGGCCGTGAAGGCCCGTGCCCCGGAGAAGAGGGCTCTGCCCGTCGTCTAGCCGGCGACCACGGTCAGCTGCTCGCGAAGGGAGAAGCCATGAGCCAGATGCTCGACCCCGTCACCCAAAACCACGTCCGCCAGGCGGCAGACGCTCTCGCCGAGGAGTTCTCGGGAGTGTTCTCGCAGGAGACGATCGAGCGGTACATCGCCGAGTCGGTCGACCTGCTCGGTCCGAGTAGGGTCAACGTGTTCGTTCCCGTGCTCGCGCATCGCTTCGCCCGCGAGCGCTTGAAGGCACTCGCACAATCGGAGGGGCTCTTGACGAAGGACATGCCGGAGGTTCTCTTCGTCTGCGTCCACAACGCGGGCCGGAGCCAGATGGCTGCCGGGCTTGTGAAGCTCCGTTCCGGAGGCACCATTCACGTCCGCTCTGCGGGCAGTGATCCCGGCGAGGAGATAAATCCCGCGGTCGTCGCGGCAATGGAGGAAATCGGCGTGGACATGGGCGACGAATTCCCGAAGCCGCTGACGGACGAGGTCGTTCGGGCGGCGGACGTGGTGATCACCATGGGCTGCGGTGATGCCTGCCCGATCTATCCGGGCAAGCGCTACGAGGACTGGGTGCTCGACGATCCCGCGGGTCAGGATCTGGACACGGTGCGACGGGTCAGGGACGAGATCGACGCGCGCGTACGAGTGCTGGTCGGCGAACTGCTCGACTAGGCGATCGCTCCACGCGCTACGAGAACGCCGCACTGTTCGGGTGCGGCGGCGTCAGCCGCCACGAGATTGCCCACCTTTCTTGCGACGGGGCGACGGTCACGCCTGCATTCCTACTTATCGAACCCGCGGCATCCTGCCGCCGTGGTAACGGGTTACCGAGAGGATCGTCAGCCGCCTGACAGGTTCGGATGCATGAGCAAGGTGCTCACGCTGCTCGCTGCGCTTGCACTCACGCTCGCAATCACAGCGGTGGTGTACTCGACAGGCGACAAGGGCAGCCTGGACCGCAGGGCATACAGGGCGACAAGGGCGACAAGGGCGAGCAGGGTCCTCAGGGGCCGCAGGGCGCGTCTGGTGTCGCTGGCAAGGACGGCGACAACGGCGAGAAGGGCGACCAGGGCGAGAACGGTCCTGAGGGACCGAAGGGCGACAAGGGCGAGAACGGTTCTGCTGGCGCTCGTGGCCCGCAGGGTGATCGTGGCTCGGACGGTTCCAACGGAACCCCTGCCTTCGTCACCGTCGTGCAGGACGGCAATTGCGCCATCTTCACGGCGACGGATTCCCGCGGCGTCACGACCGCGAAGGTGTGCGGCGTGCAGGGTGCGCAGGGCATCCCTGGCAAGAAGGGCAAGAACGGCAAGAACGCGAGCGGATCGACTGAGCCGAAAGCGAGCACTGCATAGAGCGCCGCGCACTCCGGCGCTCGACGGAGCGCTCGCTCCACACCCGAGTCAATCGAACGAAGCCGCCACGATGGCCAGCGCGATGCACGACGGGGTACCGAGCCGCTGCCTGATCGCAGCGTTGTACTCGTCGCCGTCGAGATCGGTCGCCGTCTCACCATCACGAGTGCGTCACCGCACCTGCGCGATGGATTGGGCGAGTAGGGACGCCGCTGCTCTACGGCGACGGCCCGACGCCCTCGAGCTGGCCTGCGACCCGTACGTCCTCGATGCACTCGCCGACGGCGGCGCGCACGGCCTCGAGCGAGCCGGCCAGGCGGGTGAGCCTGAGTGCGTGCGTGACGTCTGGGCCCTCGAGCGAGTCTGCGAGCTCGCTTGCCTGGCGTTCGGCCAGGATGGCGGCGGCCTCCGTCACGTCGCGCGTGTTCGTCAGCATCTGATGCAGGTCGGCGAAGTCGATCTCGGTGGTGGTGGGCATGTCGGCCTCCTCGCAGGTTCGAGTCCCTGGGACAGCACCGGGACAGCACGCTCTCGCAAAACGGGCAGAGACGCACTCACCGCGCCGCATGGTTGAGCCAAATCGCATCGCTGCGACCCCCGATATGGCCCCGGGAGGAGTCGAACCTCCGCCCGCAGATTCGAAGTCTGCCGCTCTATCCACTGAGCTACGGGGCCCGCGGGCAGTATGCCCGGGACGGCGCCCGACGCGGTCGTTGCGCGGTCCGGTCCGTCCGACCCCGGTCCTACCCTCGCCGCATGACGCTAGGGATCGTGGTCTTTGGCGCCGCGTTCCTCGTCGGGCTAGGGCTCGGCACGTACACTCGCCGACCCCTCTCGACCGCCTTCTTCGTCGTCGGGTGCTTCGCAGCGCTGCTGATGCTCTCGGCGACAGGCGAGATCTACGGTGCCATGGCCGTCGTCGCCATCGTCTTCCTCGTGGGGCTCGTCGTGGAGAGCGTCCGCGAGACCTTCGCCATCCTCGTCGGCCGCTAGCCGCCGTCGCGGGATGGTCGGGCGCCAGAGAGTGCCCGCGAACGCGGGCGCTCTCAAACGGGTCTTGCGCGCTCGGAGCCCGCGTCGACGTGGGCTCCGAGCTGACGCATGTTGGCGGTGCCTATCCTTCGGGACCCCGCGGGCGTGGCGGAATTGGCAGACGCGACGGGTTTAGGTCCCGTTGGGCTTCGGTCCTTGGAGGTTCGAGTCCTCCCGCCCGCATCTAGTCGGCGAAGCGGTCGAGGCGGAAGAGGCCGATGTCGTGGCGCGTTCCGCCGTCGGCCGCCAGGTCGGCGAGGATCTCTCCGACGACCGGGCAGAACTTGAAGCCGTGGCCGGAGAAGCCCGCCCCGACGACGACGTTCGGCGTCTCCGGATGGAAGTCGATGAGGAAGTGCTCGTCGGGTGACGGCTCGAACAGGCAGGTCTTGAGCGAGAGCGCCGGCCCGGCACCGTCGGGGAAGTAGCGCTCGGCGAAGGCGCGGAGCGGGAGCTCGTCGTCGAGGGTGGGCTCGCGGGAGATGCCGTCCGGCTCGCCGGTCTCGCCGCCGAGCTCGTAGAGCCCGATCTTGAACCCCGGGATCCCGAACTCGGGGAAGCCGTAGTAGTGCGTGCCCTCGAGGACGAGGTTGAAGACCGGGAGCCGTGACGGCGCGAAGAGCGCCGGCCGGGTCGGCTGAAGCCAGGCGAGCGTCTGCCGGACAGCGCGCACGGTCCCGGCCGGCAGCCGCGCGACCGACTGTGACCAGGCTCCCGCCGTCAGTACGAGCCGCTCGGCCTCGTAGTCGCCGCGGTCGGTCCGCACGCGCACGCCGCTCGCCGTGTCCTCCCACTCGAGCACGCGCTCGCGTGCGCGGAGGGTTGCACCACGCGCGAGTGCGCCCGATGCGTGCGCGACGATCGCGCGCTCGGGGAGCACGAACCCGCCGTCCGGCTGGAAGACGACGGGCATCTCGTCGGGCAGCCGGTACGCGGGGAAGCGCGCGTTCGCCTCCGCGCCCGAGATCGCCTCGTGTGGCAGGTCGTGGTCGGCGCAGGAGCGGAGGACGCCTTCGTAGATCCGCTCGCCGCCCTCGACGATCCCGGTCGTGTAGAGCAGCTGCTCTCCCGCCCCTGCCTGGAGCTCCCGCCACAGCTCGTACGCCCGCCGCAGCAGGGGCACGTAGTCGGAGTGCTCGAAGTACGCGAGCCGGATGATCCGGGTGACGCCGTGGGAGGACCCGAGCTCGTGCGGGACGTCGAAGCGCTCGAGCCCGAGCACGCGCTTTCCGCGGCGCGCGAGGTGGTAGAGCACCGCGCTCCCCATGCCTCCGACGCCGACGACGATCGCGTCGAAGCGCTCGCTCATGCGGGCGATCCTACGCGGGTGGTCCCCCGGCACCCGGGTCGGGGCTGGTTGAATTGCCGCATGACGACGGTCGAAGAGCTCGGCGAGAATCGCATCCGCCTGACGGTGGAGGTGCCGCCGGCTCAGGTGAAGCACGCGATCGAGCACGCCGTCTCCGACCTGTCCGAGAGCGTCAAGCTGCCCGGCTTCCGCAAGGGGAAGATCCCGGAGCCCGTGCTGATCTCACGCCTCGGCAAGGAGCGGATCTACTCCGAGGCCGTCGACAGCCACATCGGCGGGTGGTTCTGGAGCGCCGCGTCCCGCAACCGCGTGCGCCCCATCGCCGACCCGCAGTTCGAGTTCGAGCTCCCGAGCTCGGCGGACGAGCCGTGGACGTTCGCGGCGACGGTCGAGGTCCAGCCGCTCCCCGAGATCGTCGACTGGACGACGCTCGAGGTGGCGCGCGAGGAGGTCGAGGTGCCGCAGGAGGCTGTTGACGCCGAGATCGAAACGCTGCGCGAGGCGGTTGCCGAGCTTGCGCCCGCCGAGGGCCGTCCGGCGCAGATCGGCGACACGGTCGTCATCGACATCGTCGACCCCGAGGGCGAGGCGCAGCGGGACACCGTCGTCGAGCTCGGTGCCGGGCGCCTGGCCGGCGAGCTCGAGCAGGTGCTCGTCGGCGCGTCGCCGGGGGAAACGAAGGAGGTCGAGTACCAGCGGCAGGACGGCGCGAGCGGGACGATCGAGGTGACGCTCCGCGACGTGAACGAGAAGATCCTCCCGCCCGTCGACGACGAGCTCGCCCGCGCGGCGAGCGAGTTCGACACGCTCGAGGAGCTGCGCGCGAGCGTGGAATCGACCTTCCGCGAGCAGATCGACGCGGAGATCGACGCCGCGTACCGGGCGGCCGCCGTGGACGAGCTCGTCAAGGAGTCAAAGGTGCAGCCGGCGCTCCCGCTCGTCCAGACGCGCGCCTCCGACCTGCTCACCGGCTTCGTCCGCTCGCTCGAGCGGCGCGGCATCTCGATCGAGGCCTACCTGCAGGCGAGCGGCACGAGCGCCGAGGACCTTCAGCGTCAGATGGTTATGGAGGCGGCGGTCTCCGTCGCTCGCGAGCTCGCGCTCGAGGCGCTCGCCGAGAAGGCAGGCATCGAGATCTCGGACGAGGACGTGAAGACGTACCTGCGCGAGGAGGCGGAGAACGCAGGCGAGGAGGACGCCGAAGGCCTCATCGAGGACGTCTGGGCGCACGGCCAGCAGGAGTCGATCCGCGAGGACCTCCGGCTTCGCGCCGCGCTCGACCGGCTCGTCGAAGACGTGAACCCGATCACGCCCGAGCTCGCCGAGGCGCGCGACAAGCTCTGGACCCCCGAAAAGGAAAAACCCGCGACGGAAACGAAGTTGTGGACCCCCGGCAGCAAGGAGCCCGAATGAGCCCCCTGATTCCGATGGTGATCGAGCAGACGTCGCGCGGCGAGCGCTCGTTCGACATCTACTCCCGCTTGCTCAACGAGCGGATCGTCTTCCTCGGAACCCCGATCGACGACCAGATCGCGAACCTGATCATCGCCCAGCTCCTCCACCTCGAGTCGGAGGACCCGGACAAGGACATCTACCTGTACCTCAACTCGCCCGGCGGCAACGTGTACTCGGGCCTCGCGATCTACGACACGATGCAGTTCATCAAGCCCGACATCTCGACCATCTGCGTCGGGATCGCGATGAGCATGGGCGCGCTCCTCCTCGCCGGAGGCGCGGAAGGGAAGCGGATGGCGCTGCCGAACTCGAAGATCCTGATCCACCAGGTGTGGGGTGGGTACCAGGGTCAGGCGGCAGACATCGAGATCCATGCGCGAGAGACGATTGCCCTGAAGCGGAGGATCGAGGAGATCATGTCCCAGCACACGGGCCAGGAGCTCGAAACGCTCAAGAGAGACATGGATCGCGACTTCTACATGACGTCCGAAGAAGCCAAGGCGTACGGGCTGATCGATCGCGTGATCGAGCACCGTTGACTTTGGGACTAGTCGAGAGACCGAAATCGGAGTAAAAGGAGACACGTGGCTCGAGCAAGCGAGGGCAACGAGCAACTCCTCTGTAGCTTCTGCGGGAAGTCTCAGCGCCAGGTCAAAAAGCTCATCGCTGGTCCAGGTGTCTACATCTGCGACGAGTGCATCGACCTGTGCAACGAGATCATCGACGAGGAGCTGACCGGACCGGCTCAGCTCGACCTCGACAATCTCCCGAAGCCGCTCGACATCTACTCCGTCCTCAACGACTACGTCATCTCGCAGGAGGAGTCGAAGCGGACGCTCGCGGTCGCCGTCTACAACCACTACAAGCGCGTCCGCATGGGGCTCGAGGACGCGGAGGTCGAGCTCCAGAAGTCGAACATTCTCCTGCTCGGGCCGACCGGCTGCGGGAAGACGCTGCTCGCGCAGACGCTCGCCCGCATCCTCAACGTCCCCTTTGCCATCGCCGATGCGACGGCGCTCACCGAGGCCGGCTACGTCGGCGAGGACGTCGAGAACATCCTCCTGAAGCTCATCCAGGCCGCGGACTTCGACATCAAGAAGGCCGAGACCGGGATCATCTACATCGACGAGGTCGACAAGATCGCGCGCAAGGCGGACAACCCGTCCATCACGCGCGACGTGTCCGGCGAAGGCGTCCAGCAGGCGCTGCTCAAGATCCTCGAGGGCACGATTGCCTCGGTGCCGCCGCAGGGCGGGCGCAAGCACCCGCACCAGGAGTTCCTCTCCATCGACACGACGAACATCCTCTTCATCTGCGGAGGCGCGTTCGCCGGGCTCGACAAGATCATCGAGCACCGCATGGGGAAGAACGCGGTCGGCTTCGGAGCGGACGTGCGCTCGCGGAACTCCGAGGAGAGCGCGGAGATGCTCGGCAAGGTCATGCCCGAGGACCTCATGTCGTTCGGGCTCATCCCCGAGTTCGTCGGCCGTCTGCCCGTCATCTCGGCGGTGCACCAGCTGCGGCGCGAGGATCTCGTCGCGATCCTCACCGAGCCGAAGAATGCGCTCACGCGCCAGTACCAGCGGTTCTTCGGCTACGACTCGATCGAGCTCGTCTTCACCGAGGACGCGCTGTGGGAGATCGCCGATCGCGCCCTCGAGCGCGAGACGGGCGCCCGCGGCCTCCGCTCGATCATCGAGCTGGCGCTGCTCGACGTCATGTTCGAGCTGCCCTCGCGCACCGACGTGACGAAGTGCGTCATCACGAAGGAGACGATCGCGAAGGGCCTGAAGCCGACGCTCCTGACGAGCGGCGGCGCGATGTCGGACGAGCTCGAAGAGCTCGCCGAAGAGTCGGCCTGAGCCACCGGCCCGAGCGCTACCTCGCAGGTTCGGTTCGCGCGGCGCTACCTCGATCGGGCCAGCCGAGCAGCACGCCGGCGCCCGTGAGGGCAAGCGCACCGGCCAGCCCGACGAAGCCGCCGGGTGCCGCAGATCCCTCGGTGTTCTTCTGCGCGATGGGAATCCCGATGTAGCGAACCCAGAGCAGCGCGCTCGCGATCCCGACCGCAACCAGGATGCCGGACGCGATCGTCCTCGAGTGGCGTGCCACGAGCAGCGCGCCGAGCGCGGCCAGGACGACGAGCGCCTGGTCGAGCGCCAGCCACGAGTCCGCCTCGTTGTTCGCTCCCGGGACGATCGCGCGCGCGGCGAGGGAGTTCTCGTCCGAGCCTCCGTTGAAGGGAATCACGCAGCCGAGCAGCGTGAGCGCCGACCCGACGACGACGAGCGAGACGACGAGCCACGACCACGAGCGCGTCGCCGGGCGCTCGGGCGGTGCTCGGCGCGCGAGCAGGACACCCACGGCGACGAGGCAGCAGCCCGCAGCGACGACCAGCGTCAGGACGATCAAGCTCGCGGCCCGACGCATCTCGGTGAGCGTCGCGAGCCACAGCACGAGCCCGCCGTACTTACCGGTCGCCACGAGGCCGAGCCCGATGAGAAGGCCGGCCCCGAACGCGCGGGTGGCAGGACGATAGGCGAGGACGAGCCCTGCTATTGCACCGACGACGAGGGCGAGCGGCGAGAGCGCGCTCAACCAGTCGGCGATCCACCCGACGGCGGAGAACTGTCGATCGACCCAGGACCGTCCCCGCGTGTCCCACGGGAACGCGAAGGCGACGGCGAACAGCGACGTGGCCGCGGCTCCCAGGTACCACACCCACGACGGGACGCGCTCGGGCGAAACGGGCTCGACGAACGGGAGCGGTCCTAGCGCTGACGACGGGCTTCTCCGTCCATGGTGGGGGCTCGACGAGGGCCCCGCCGGCCGCCTCGGAGACGCTCTTGCTGTCATCGAGCTGCAACATCTCGAGTGCCTCCCGGGCGGCAGCAGCGCCGCCGGCCTCGGATCCTCTGGCCAGACGCGCGAGCTCTTCGACCGCCCCGAGCCTGATTTTCGAGTACGGGCTCTCGATGGCGGATTGAAGCTCGGGCGGCAGGTGGGGCGGGTCGGGCTCGAGCGAGCTGCGGGCGAGGTAGAGCTCCCCTTGGACGTCGAACGTCCACTGCCCGGGCGTCTGCTTCGGTGTGACCTGTCGGACCCGCTCGTAGGCGTAGTCGTACAGCTCCTCGACCGTGATCCAGCCGTCGCGGTTGCGGTCCGCGCAACCGGTCTCGAGCCCGTGCACGAGCGCGGACGTGAAGATCGAGGGGTTCGCACTGCCCGTGAGCTCGTTCTCGACCCACGCGAACTCCATGGAGGTCGATGCCGTCAGGACGATACGGCCGCGGCCGTCGAATCGCTCCTTGAGGTCCAGCGTGTCTCCCGCCTTGCTCAACATCCCTCCCGCGAAAGCTCCGCTGTAGCAACAGTCCAGGAGCAGGACGATCCGGCGCGAGAGGCTCCTCGCCATCTGGCGGTTCACGAATTCCGACGCGATGGACGTCGCGTCCAGGTCGTCTACTTCGGTATCGGTGGTGGCGAAGTGGAGGTTGCCCTCGTCGTCCTTCAGCCCGTGGCACGACAGGTGGAGGACGAGAAGGTCGTCGCGTCGGCGATCGCGGAAGAACGCCGTCAACCGACGCCGGACGAGCCGCTCTTCCTCGTTCTTCGAGACGTCGACCTCGAAGCCGCCGATCTCGGGGTTGCCGAGAGCGCGTGCCATCGCGTCTGCGTCGGCGCTCGTTGCCGGAAGCGTGCGCAGCTTCGAGTCCTCGTACCTGTCGCAGGAGACGACGAGCGCTCTGCGGGCACCGTCGCTCACGCGCGCTTCGAGTGCCGCTCGATCCAGACGTCCAGCAACTGCTTCTGCTCTGCCGAGGACACGTTCGACAGCTCGATCACATCGCCGTCCAGTTCGAGCCTGACCGTGCGGCCCGGCCGATCGCCGAGCCAGCCCTGCACCGCCTTGACGACGTCGCCGATCGCTCCGGCGTTCTTTGCGAGCGTGACGAGCAGCGTCCCGATGAGGATCGTCTCGACGGCCTTCGTTCCGGGCGGCGCCTCCGCACCCGTCGCCCGCTCGACCTTGTCCACGTCGAGCTCGAGCAGATCGCGTCGCAGACGCGCCGTAGCTTCATCGAGCTCGGCAGCGTCGGCGTCGTCGGGAAGGCCGACGCGGAGTGACATGGTGGCGTGCTCGGACATCGACGGCAAGGCCTCCGACCGCTCCGAAGAATGTTACGACGCGCACAAGCAACTTCCAAGCGTTCGACGCGCGGCTTCCTGCGCGCTTCCCCCGAGCAGCTCGGCGAAGAGCCGGCCTGGACTCGCGCCCCTCGATCTGTGAGGATCGCCGCGTGCCGCGGTACCTCGTAGAGCGCACGTACACCGTCGACATCGACACGCTGCCGACGGTCGCGACGCGCTCGAAGTCCATCGGCCATTACCGCTTCCCCGAGATCGTGTGGGAGCACAGCCATGTCGTCCTCGCCGAGGACGGCACGCCGAAGTCGTACTGCGTCTACGTCGCTCCCTCCGAGGAGATGGTCCGCGAGCACGGCAGGCAGTTCGGCGACCACTTCATCGAGCAGATCTGGGAGATCGCCGGCGACGTGACGCCCGACGACTTCCCGCTGACCGAGCCTCCGCCGGCCTAGGCGCTCGAGCGACTAGGCACCGGGCTCGGCGCCGCGCAGCTGCGCCGCGTCGCGCGAGTGGTACAGCGCCTGCGCCGTGACCGCCTGGCGCATCCGGATCTGCCGGTAGCGGGCGTCGCTGTCGTCGACGTGCGCGAGCGCCTCGCCGAACAGCTTGAGCGCGCGCTCTTTCGCCCAGCCCCGCGCCGCCTGGTCGGCGGCGGCGACGAGGTGGTCCACGGCACGGCTCGCCTCGCCGGCCTCGAGCCAGTGCTGGCCGAGCGCCTCGTGCGACTGGCCGACATCGGTCGTCGACTCGAGGTACTCGGCGACGGCCGCGTGACGCTCGCGGCGCGCGGCGCGCGGCAGCGACTGGTAGGCGACGTCCTGGATCAGCCCGTGCTTGAACCCGAATTGCTGGTCGCCGCGGATGCGCGACACCGCCTCGCGCCGGATCAGGTCTCGTTCCTCGAGTGACCCGAGCAGCCTGCTCATGTCGTCCCGCTCGGCGATACGCGCGAGCGCGCCGCGCCAGAAGACCCGGCCGACGACCGCCGCGTCGACGAGCACGCTGCGCTCGGCGGCGGGGAGCGAGTCGAGCCGCGCGGCGATGATCGCGCGGATGCTCGTCGGCAGCTCGCCCGCGGTCGAGCGCTCGGCGATCGCCGCCGCGAGCTCCTCGATGAACAGCGGGTTGCCGTCCGCGGTCTCGGCGACCGCGTGCGCTCCGTCCGTCGTGTGACCCGCCTCGGCCAGGAGCTCCTCCGCGAGCTCCCGGCTCGACGCGCCGGTGAGCGGCTCGAGCGGGAGGGCCGTGTACGCGGGGAGGCCGCCGCCCCAGCCCGGACGGTCGGTGAGGAGCTCCGGCCGTGCGAGCGCGACGAAGAGCACGGGAACCTCGCGGACCCGCGCCGCCAGCATCTCGAGCAGGTCGAGCAGGCTCTCGTCGGCCCAGTGGATGTCCTCGTACAGGAGCAGTGTCGGCCCGCTCAGCGCCAGCGACTCCACGAAGACGCGCGCCGAGAAGAAGAGCGACTCGCGGTCGACCGACTCGCTCGCACCCGCGAGCCCGAGCAGGACCGCGAGTTGCGGCGCGTGCTCCTCCGCCGCGGCCGGGCCGGAGAGCTCCGCGATTCCGGCGTCGAGCCGATCACGCGCGGCGGCCGGTTCGTCGCTGTCGAAGATGCCGGCAACCTGCTTGATCTGCTGGGCGAAGGCGCTGTACGGCTCGCTCGCCCCGTAGGGCGTCGAGCGTCCGCGAACCACCCGACCGCCCTTGTCCGCGACGAGCTCGGCCAGCTCGAGGCCGAGGCGGGACTTCCCGATCCCGGCCGGGCCGAACACCGTCACGAAGTGCGTACGGCCCTCGCCCGCGACGCGCTCCCATGTCTCGGTGAGGACGCAGATCTCGCGCTCGCGGCCGATCATCGGCACGGGCGTCGTCGGGCGCTCGCCGACGGCCGAAGTCGGGCGCAGTGCGACCCACGCGCTCACCGGCGCGCTCTTCCCCTTTGCGAGCACGGGCTGGGCGGGGCGGTACTCGATGACGTTCCGGGTGCTGACGTACGTCTCCTCGCCGACGAGCACCGAGCCGACCGGAGCCGCGGACTGGAGTCGCGCGGCGGTGTTGACGACGTCTCCGGCGACCATCGCCTGGCCGAGCTCGGGCCGCGCGTTCAGCTCGACGATCGCCTCGCCCGTGTTCACGGCGACGCGGATCTGGAGACCCTCCTGCTCCGCCCAGTCCCGGATTCCGAAGCCGGCGCGAACGGCCCGCTCTGCGTCGTCGCCGTAGGCCGTCGGCGCCCCGAAGAGCCCGAGCACGGCGTCGCCGACGAATTTCTCGACCACGCCTCCGTAGCCCTCGAGCTCGGCGCGCACCCGCTCGTAGTACGGCGTGAGGATCGCTCGCACGTCCTCCGGGTCGAGCTTCTCCGCCTGCGGCGTGAACCCCACGAGGTCGACGAAGAGCACCGATACGAGCCGGCGCTCCTCGCCGGGACGTCCCGCGTCCGCGAGCGCGGAGCCGCAGGCGTTGCAGAACCGGGCGCCTTCCGGATTCCCCTGGCCGCAGTTCGGGCAGGTCGGCACGTGCGAAGCCTACGTCGGCCGTCTCGCATATTGCGACCTCCGCGACGGCCCCCTGTACGGGCCACGTAGATTCCGGCGCGTGACGTTCACCACGAGACCAGAGCTCCGCGGCACGTTCGGGATGGTCGCGTCGACGCACTGGCTCGCCTCGGCGGCCGGGATGTCGGTGCTGGAGCGCGGCGGCAATGCGTTCGACGCGGCCTGTGCGACGGGGTTCGTCCTCCAGGTCGTCGAGCCGCACCTGAACGGGCCCGGCGGCGAGGTGCCCGCGATCTTCTCGTCCGTGGAACGGGAGGAGCCGCTCGTCCTCTGCGGCCAGGGTGTCGCACCCGCGGCTGCCACGATCGACCGCTACCGGGAGCTCGGCCACGAGCTCGTCCCGGGCACCGGCGTTCTCGCGGCGTGCGTTCCCGGTGCCTTCGGCGGCTGGCTCCTGCTCCTGCGCGACTTCGGGACGTGGCGGATCGGCGACGTCCTCGAGTACGCGATCGGATACGCGGAGCACGGCTACCCCCTCGTCGATCGCATCCCGGCGACGATCGAGGCGAACCGGGGGCTGCTCGAGTCGTGGCCCGGCTCGGCGGAGCTCTACTTTCCGACTCCGGCGGCAGGCGCGCTCTTCCGCAACCCCGCGCTCGCGGCGACGTATCGACGCATCGTCGACGAGAGCAGCGGCGGCTCCCGAGAGGAGGAGATCGAGCGCGCGCGGAAGGCGTACTACGAGGGCTTCGTCGCCGAGGAGATCGCGAGCTTCTGCGAGGCCGAAGGCGGCCTGCTCACGGGCGACGACCTGGCCTCGTGGGGGGCGACGCTCGAGCCGCCGGCGATGCTCGACTACGGCGGGCTCACGGTCTGCAAGACAGGCCCGTGGGGGACAGGGCCTGCGGCGCTCCAGCAGCTCGCGCTGCTCGAGGCGTACGACCTTGCCGAGCTGTCCGAGGCCGAGTTCGTCCACGTCGTGACCGAGTGCGCGAAGCTTGCGTTCGCCGACCGCGACGCCCTCTACGGCGACGCCGAGGAGGTCCCGCTCGACACGCTGCTCTCGGCCGGGTACACGGAGGAGCGCCGCGCCCTCGTCGGGGACGAGTCGGCTGCGGAGGTCCAGCCGGGTCGCGGTAGCTTCCCCCGCATCCGCGAGGCCGTCGCCGTCGCGGGCTCCGGCGAGCCGACGCGCGGCGACACCGTGCATCTCGACGTCGCGGACCGCTTCGGCAACGTCGTCTCCGCGACCCCGAGCGGTGGCTGGCTGCAGAGCTCGCCCGTGATCCCTGCGCTCGGCTGGCCGCTCGGCACGAGGGCGCAGATGTTCTGGCTCGAGGAGGGTCTCGCGTCCTCCCTGCAGCCGGGCACGCGGCCGCGCACGACGCTGTCGCCCGGTCTCGCGCTCCGGGACGGCAAGCCGTATCTGGCGTGGGGGACGCCCGGCGGCGACCAGCAGGAACAGTGGGCGCTGCACGTCTTCCTGCGCCACGTCGACCTCGGCCTCGACCTGCAGGCGGCGATCGACGCGCCGGAGTTCCACACCGATCACCTCATCTCGTCGTTCTACCCGCGCGGGATCGCGCCGCGGTCGCTCTCGCTCGAGGCGCGCTTCGGCTCGCGAACGGTGGCCGACCTGCAGAAGCGCGGGCACGACGTGCAGCTCTGGCCCGCGTGGTCGCTCGGGCGCGTGAGCGCGGTCGCGCGCGAGCCCGATGGTCTGCTCAAGGCGGGCGCGAACCCGCGGGGCATGCAGGGCTACGCCGTCGGTCGTTAGCGTCTCGACCGTGACCGAGCGTACGCGGACCTACTCCTGGGACGACCCCTTCGCTCTCGCCGAACGCATGGCGGGGCAGTCCGGGCTCGAGCTGATCCGGCTGATGGTGGCCGGTGAGGTCTCCCCGCCGCCGATCGCCGAGACGCTCGGATTCCGGCTCTCGGAGGCCGAGCGCGGACGCGTCGTCTTCGAGTGCGAGCCGGCCGAGTACCACTACAACCCGATCGGGATCGCCCACGCCGGGCTGGCGATGACGCTCATGGACTCGGCCATGGGCTGCGCCTTTGTCACCAGCCTCGACGAGCCGGCCGGCTGGACGACGCTCGAGGTCAAGTCCAACTTCACGCGGGCCATCACCGTGGAGACGGGCCTGGTTCGCTGTACGGGGACCGTCGTCCACCCGGGCCGCACGGTCGCGACGACCGAGGCGCGAGTCGAGGACGCGGCCGGCAAGCTCTACGCCCACGGGACCAGCACGATCCTCGTCCTCGGCGGCGGCGGGCGCTAACCTGAGCACGTGTTCCGCGACGCCAAGGGCCGTTCGTCTTTCGTACCTGGGTTCCCGGTATCCGGGCTGCTCACGGACGCGCGCTAGGCGACACCGGAACGCCCCGTAGAGCCGCCGTAGACTCCTCGCCGATGGAGACCCTGTACCGCCCGGAAGGCGTCGAGGAGCGCTGGCAGAAGACGTGGGAGGACGAAGGCCTGTACGCGGCGGACGCGGACGATCCGCGCGACACCTTCGTCGTTGCCTTCCCGCCCCCGAACGTCACTGGCGAGCTGCACATGGGGCACGCGCTCCAGCTCGCGCTGGCGGACGCGCTCGTCCGCTGGCGTCGAATGCAGGGGTACAACGTGCTCTTCCAGCCCGGATACGACCACGCGGGCATCTCGGCGCAGAGCGTCGTGGAGAAGGAGCTCGAACGGAACGGGCTGTCGCGTCACGAGCTCGGCCGGGCGGCGTTCGAGGAGCGCGTCTGGGAGTGGCTGCGTCTCTACGGCGGCACGATCATGAGCCAGTTCCGGCGCATGGGCGCGTCGATGGACTATCGCCGCGAGCGGTTCACGATGGACGACGACTACGTGCGGGCGGTGCTCCGGTTCTTCGTCCATCTCTGGAACAAGGGCTATCTCTACAGGGACAACCGCATCGTGAACTGGTGCCCGTTCCACGAGAGCGCGCTCTCCGATCTCGAGCTCGACCACGTCGAAACCGACGACGAGCTCTTCTTCATCCGGTACCCGCTCGCCGACGGCAGCGGGCACGTCACGATTGCGACCGTGCGGCCGGCGACGATCCTCGCGGACGTCGCGGTTGCCGTGCACCCGGACGACCAGCGCTACCGCGACCTCGTCGGCAAGGAGGCGATCGTGCCCTTCGTCGAGCGACGGGTCCCGATCATCGCCGACGAGCGCGTGGAGCCGGAGTTCGGCACGGGTGCGCTCAAGGTCACCCCGGGCCACGATCCGGTGGACTTCGAGATCGGACGTGGCCACGGCCTCCCCGAGCCGATGGTGATCGGCGGCGACGGGCGCATGAACGACGTCGTTCCCGAGGTCGCGGGCATGACGCAGGAGGAGGCCGGCGCTCGCGTCCTCGCGTGGTGCGAGGAGCGTGGACTGCTCGAGAAGCGTGAGCCGTACAGGCACACCGTCGCGGTGTGTGAGCGCTGTGCGAGCCGTATCGAGCCGCTGATCTCCCTTCAGTGGTGGTGCCGAATGGAAGAGCTCAAGGAGCCGGCGCTCGAGGCCCTCCGCTCGGGCCGCGTCCGGTATCACCCCGAGTCGCAGCACCGGTTCGCGATCGACTCGCTCGAGAACGCGCCCGACTGGAACATCTCGCGCCAGATCTGGTGGGGGCACCAGTTGCCCGTCTGGTACTGCCCGAACGGCCACATCACGGTCGCGGAGTCCGAGCCCGAGACGTGCGCGGAATGCGGCTCGACCGAGCTCGAGCGCGACCCGGACGTCCTGGACACGTGGTTCTCGTCTGCACTCTGGCCGTTCGCGACGCTCGGGTGGCCGGACGACACGCCCGATCTGCGGCGCTTCTACCCCGGCGACTTCAACATCACGGCACGCGAGATCATTCGTCTCTGGGAGAACCGGATGATCTTCTCGGGCCTCGAGCTCGTCGGGGACATTCCCTTCCGCGACGTGATCATCCATTCGACGGTGCTGGCACACGACGGGCGGAGGATGTCGAAGTCGCTCGGCACCGGAGTCGACCCGCTCGACCTCATCGGGGAGCACGGCACCGACGCGACCCGCTACGGGCTGATGAAGATGTCCTCGCAGCAGGACGCGCGGCTCGCGGTCAAGGCGATCGAGGAGGGCCGCCGGCTCGCGAACAAGCTCTGGAACGTCTCGCGGCTGATCATCCAGAACGCAAAGGGCCTGTCGCCGGCGGCGAGCCCGCGCGATCTCGAGGAGCGCTGGATCCTCGCGCGTATCGAGCGCGTGCGAGCCGACGTCGAGGAAGGCCTCGCCGGGTTACGACTTCGCCGCGGTCGTCGACGCGCTTTACCACCTCACATACGACGACTTCTGCGACTGGTACGCGGAGGCGATCAAGCCGCGGCTCTATGCCGAGGACGACGAGGCCTCGGCAACCGCGCTCGCCGCGCTCGAGCGGCTGCTGGCGCTCCTGCACCCGGTGATGCCGCACGTGACCGAGGAGATCTGGACGCAGCTGCCGGACCGCAGCGCGCGCCTCATCGTCTCGCCGTGGCCGGAGCCCGACTCACGGTTCGCGGACGATGCGGGCGCACTCGAGCGCGTGCAGGAGGCGGCCCAGATTTTCCGGAGGAGCGGCGTCCAGGTCGAGCTGGGGTCGGAGGACGAGCGCCGCATCTTCGCCGCGGTCGTGCGGCCCGAGCGCCAGCGGGTCGACGGCAACCGCGATGCCGAGATCGCGCGCCTGCGCGGCGAGGTCGCCCGCGCGGAGGAAATGCTCGCGAACGAGCGCTTCGTGCAGAA
Organism: uncultured Actinomycetes bacterium; assembly: GCA_963793035.1. Taxonomy (GTDB): domain Bacteria; phylum Actinomycetota; class Thermoleophilia; order Gaiellales; family Gaiellaceae; genus GMQP-bins7. The sequence continues at coordinate 60,413 of CAWBYI010000004.1, read as the reverse complement.
CGCGCCGGACCACGTCGTCGCTGCGGAGCGGGAGAAGCTCGAGCGCTACCGCCGCGAGCTCGCCGCTCTCGAGGGGTAGCGCGGCGCGTGCGAGCCGCGGCGATCGCGTGCTCCGTCGCGCTTCTCGTCGTCGCCGTCGTGCTCGCTGCACGGGATCGCGATTCAGCCGCCGCGTCCGTGCCGGCCTGGATCCGCTCCGACCTGGGCGGGCTCACGGTCCGCCCGGCGGCTGCCTCGGAGCTCCCGGTCACAGGCGAGTTCGCACTTCGCGCGGTCCGGCGGGCGCTCTTCCTCGACGACGCTCCCGAGGAGGACCCGGTCGTCATGCCCGCGCTCGTCGGCGGCCGGTTCTCGCGGGGGCCGCTCGCCGTGCCGCCGTCCGGGGAGATCGAGGTGCCAGTGGAGAAGGACGTCCCTGCCTGGATCGTCGCGTGGCGCGGACAGACGGGCGCGGCCCTCGCGCGGCTCGGCGACTGGCCGGAGGGCGCCCGCGTCGACGCGATCTTCCTGGTGGACGGCGTCAGCGGGGACTGCTGCTTCGTTTCCCGCCTGGTGCCCCCGCCCGCGAGCGGCTGACAGCTGAGGCGGCTCAGAGCGCGGCGACGGCGCGAACGGCGGCGTCCACCTCGGCCGGCGTGTTGACGATGCCCGGGCCGAGCCGCACGTACCGCTCGGCGTAGGGCGTGACGCTCGCGACGATCCGGCGCGCGGCCAGCCGCTGCACGACTGCGTCGGGGTCGAGCCCTGCGACCTCGAAGCAGACGAGGCCCGCCGACACCGCGCCCGACGACGGCGTTCGGAGGCGGACGCCGCGGATCTCCGAGAGCCCCGCCTGCAGCCTGGCGGCGAGCGCGCGCACCCGCGCCTCGACCCGCCTGCGCCCGATTGCGTCGTGGAAGCGGAACGCCTCGGCGAGCGCCCAGCGGTGCTCGAAGGAGTGGAAGCCGCCGGGCGTCAGGCGTGCGCCGTCGGGGATCCCGGACGGGGTCGTCCCCGACAGCCAGGCGCCGTAGCTCGCACCGTCGTCGAAGGACGGGATCGTCGGCCGGACGAGCTCGCGCACGCGCTCGTTCGCCCACAGGACGCCCGTACCGCGGGGGCCGTAGAGCCATTTGTGACACCCGGACGCGAACGCATCGCAGCGCAGCTCGCGCGCGGACGCCGCCTGGCTGCCGAACCCGTGCACGCCGTCGACGCAGAGGAGCACGCGATCGGGCAGCGCGTCCGCGATCGCCCGGATCGGAAGCTTCACGCCGGTGCTCGAGTGCACCCAGGTCAACGCCACGACGCGAGTCCGACCCGAGATCCCGCGGCGCAGTCGCGTCACGATCTCGTCGACCGAGGCACGGCGCGGGTCGTCGTACAGACGGACGCGCCGCACCGTCGCGCCGGACAGGCGCAGCGCCTCGTGCGTCGCGTAGAAGTCGTGCTCGGTCGTCACGACCTCCTCGTCCGGCTTCAGCGCGAGCCGTGCGTAGAGCAGGCCGAGGCCCATCGTCGTCGAGTCCGTGAGCGCGACCTCGTTCGCAGGCACGCCGAGGTACCGACCTGCCGCGGAGCGCGCGGCGGCGGTGAGCCGGCCCTCGTTCCCATGGAGGTACGAGACCGCGTCTCGATCGAGTCCCCGACGATGACGCTCGATCGCGTCTCGCACGGGGCGTGGATGGGCGGCGAGCAGGAAGGACGCCAGGTGGATGCGCCGCGGATCGAGCGCGAACTGCGCGCGCACGCCGCTCCAGCGGCGCAGGTCGGGCGCTGCCTCGGCGACGAGTGGCTGTCCGAGCGCGACCGCGGCGGCGGCGACCCCGGCGCGCGCGACGAGGTCTCGGCGCGAGAGCTCACCCGTCCTCGCGTCGTCCTTCACGGCGATGCACGATACGCCTCAGTTCCAGCGCGCGAACGGCTCCCATTCGGTCGTGAACGCGGCGTCCTGGATATTCGCGCCGAGGCACCAGTCCGTCGCGCCGCCTGGCGGCCGGCACGCGAGATTGGCCGACGCGAGCCCTGGGCGGTACCCGTAAGCGGATTGCCTCGCCGATGCGCGCGGCGATGCGCCCGCTTCGCGGTGTCCCACTCCGCCTGGGGCAGGTCGAAGTTGTTCGTCGGCTGCCAGGAGAAGCCGATCCGTCCGGCAGGCGCGCCGCCCCTGTGGTTTCCGACGTAGCGGCGGGTCGCGTAGATCTGCTCGGAGACGAAGTTCAGCATCGCCTCGTGCGGCATCAGGGTCCAGCCGTGGCCGCAGCAGAAGGGAGGCGTGAACGGATCGGGCCCGCGAGCCGGCCAGGTCGCGCTCCCGAGCGGCATGTACGCGCGCCTGAACAGTGCGCGGGCGGCGTCGACCGATCCCGGGCCGGCAGAGACGAGATTCATCGAGTGCTGCATGTACTGGTTGAGGCGCCGCGCGCGCTGGTTGCGCGCCGTCCCGGCGACGCCCCAGTGGCGTGCGTCGGGGTAGACCTCCTTCGTCAGGACGGAGATCGCCGGCGCGACACTGCTCCAGAACGCCGAATCCTGGAGCCACGACTTCATCTCCGTCTTGTAGCCCGGAACGTCCGGGATGTTCTGGTGCGTGTACGCGATCCCGATCTCGACGATGCCGGGCATGCGCGGCCCGCTTCCGTTGCCGAGATGGAGCCCGCGGAGGAGGTCGGACATCGCGGCGCGCGTGTGCGGCGGCTCGTCCCGCCGCGTGCTGCGCTCGAGCTCGTTCAGGAGCCAGGTCTCGCCGAGGTCGGGTCGATATCCGGCGGCGACCATTCGCCTGCGGAACTCGACGCCTGCGTCGAGCCAGGTCCGGCCCGGCGCGCCGGTGACCCACGCGTCCCAGCCGGTCTCTCCGGCGAGCGTGACCTCGGCCACGGGGTGGAAGCGAGGGCCGAGCTGCCTGATCACGTCGTCCTGCTGCGCCCGCAGCGCGGTCTTGTCGTTCGCGAGCGGCGGGATCGAGATGTAGTAGTCGGCGCACGGGGAGAGCTGGCCCTTCAGCTCCTCGCCGAGCAGCTCCCAGTCGGTCGAGGTCCAGAAGACGGCCTGCACGCGAAGCGGGCAGGCGGCGGACTGTTGGCGTGCCGCACCGGCACTCGAGGATGCGGTTGCGAGCACCGCTGCGGCGGCGAGGACGAGGAGCACGGGATTCACGGATCGGCGGAGCACAGATCACCTCCTGGTGTCTGCGGAAGCCTCGTCCACGTCGCTCAACGATCCCTCAAGGCGGTTGCGCACGAGCCTACGATGCCGGGCGTGAGCGCGGTTGACTGGCTCGATTCGCTCTCCCCGTGGCCGCACCGGTTCGGGCTCGAGCGAATGCACACGATGCTCGCGGAGCTCGGGAACCCGCAGGACGCCTACCCGGCGGTGCACGTCGTGGGGACGAACGGCAAGTCGACGGCCGCAGTGACCGTCGAGCAGCTGCTCCTCGGCGAGGGTCTCCGCGTCGGAACGACGATCTCGCCGCATGTCAGGGGCTGGAGCGAGCGCATCCGGCTGAACGGCGCGGATGCCGACTTCGAGCACGCGGTCGCCCTTGTGCGGCCCGTCGCCGAACGGCTCGGCGCGACACAGTTCGAGACGGTCACCGCGGCGGCGCTCGCGAGCTTCGCCGAAGCGGGCGTCGACGCGGCCGTGGTCGAAGCGGGCCTCGGGGGCAGGCTCGACGCGACGAACGTCCTCGATACACGGGTGGTCCTGCTCACGAACGTCTCGCTCGAGCACACGGAGGTCCTCGGCGAGACGCTCGACCAGATCGCCCGCGAGAAGCTCGCGGTCGCGAAGGAAGGCTCCGTCGTCGTCCTCCCGGACGAGACGTACGCGCCGCTGGTCGCCGGGCACGAGGTCAGCTACGGCGGGGCGCGCAAGGCGGCAGAGGCGTTCGTCGGTCACGAGATCGCGGCCGACGTGCAGGTCGTGCTCCCCGGACGTCTCGAGGAGCGGGAGGCGGAGATCCGGGACGGTGCGCACAATCCGGACGGTGTTCGCTTCCTCGTCGAGCGCCTGCCCGCCTTCGACTTCACGCTCGTGGTCTCGATCCTCGCCGACAAGGACGCCGCGAAGATGCTCGAGGAGCTGCGACGGGCGGGCTCGCGCCTCGTGGCGACCGCGTCCTCGTCGGCCCGCGCGCTTCCTGCCGCCGAGCTCGCCCGCCTCGCGCGCCCGCACTTCGACCACGTCGAGGTGGTGGAGCCGCCCGCGAGCGCGCTCGAGCGCGGTCACGAGCTCGGAGAGCCGGTGCTGGTGACGGGCTCGCTGTACCTCCTCGGCGACCTCGCGCAGACCGAGCAGGAAAGATGACGCGGGTGGGCGAACGCCTTGGCGTGTTGGCTTTTGCGACCGTCGTCGTCGCCATGATCGTCGGCGGGGCCTTTGCACTCGGCTATCTCGTGGGCAAGCTACTGCTGTGAACATCGCCGTCCTCTTCGCCGACCCGAACTGGACGCTCGCCCGGAACCTCGGGTTTCTCGTCCTCGTCCTGCTCTGGCTTGCGACCGCGTTCTGGACCTTCAAGGACGCGCGCCGCCGCATCCAGGAGCCGTGGCTCATCGCGCTCGCCACGCTGATCGGCCTCTTCCCGCCGTTTCTCGGCCCGATCATCTACCTCTTCTTCCGGCCTCCGGAGTACCTCCAGGACGTGCGCGAACGCGATCTCGAGATCAAGGCGATGGAGGAGCGGCTTGCCCAGCTCGACCACCGCTGCCCCGTCTGCCGCGCGCGCGTCGAGCCGACCTACCTCGTCTGCCCTGTCTGCACGACGAGGCTCAAGCAGTCGTGCGCGTCGTGTGGCCAGCCGCTCGAGGCGCTGTGGCAGATCTGCCCGTACTGCGCGGCCGTCGTGCCGCCCGTGCTGCCGGTGCTCGAGGACGTGAGCCAGCCCACGAGCCCGCCCCGAAGGACGCGCGCGAGCGAGTAGGGGCCGGACCTGTCCGGCCCTCGCGGGCGGGACAGGTGCGACCGTCCTCGCGGGCGGGACAGGTCCCGCCCCTACTAGACTGGCGAGCCGCATGGCCCGCGAGACCACCCTCGTCCTCGTCAAGCCCGACGGCATGCGCCGTGGCCTCGCCGGCGAGATCGTCGCCCGCCTCGAGCGGCGGGGGCTCGAGCTCCGCGGCGCCCGGCTGCTCAAGGTGTCGAAGTCGATGGGCCGCGAGCACTACGCGGAGCACCGGGGCAAGCCGTTCTTCTCCGGCCTCGTCGACTTCATCAGCTCGGGGCCCGTGCTCGCCCTCGCGGTGAGCGGCGAGTCGGCGATCTCGGTCGTGCGGACGATGATGGGGGCGACGAACCCGCTCGACTCCGCGCCCGGGACGATCCGCGGCGACTTCGCGCTCGAGCTGTCCGAGAACATCGTGCACGGGTCGGACTCGAAGGCGAGCGCGAAAAGGGAGCTCGCGCTGTTCTTCCCAGACGGTCTTGTCTGAGCCGGACCACGTTGCGCGCAACCGCGCGCTCTGGACGGAGACGAACGCCGAGTACACGGACGGTGCCGCCGAGCGCGCGTGGTCCGACCGACCGTTCACCTGGGGCGTCTTCGGGGTCCCCGAGACGGAGCTCGGCGCGCTTGGCGACGTGGCAGGCCTCGACGTGATCGAGCTCGGGTGTGGGACCGCGTATGTCGCGGCGTGGCTCGCGAGGCAGGGAGCGCGACCGGTCGGCGTCGACGTGACCCCGGCGCAGCTCGAGACGGCGCGCAGGATGCAGGAACAGACGGGCCTCGTCTTCCCGCTCGTCGAGGCGAATGCAGAGGACGTGCCGCTGCCCGACGCGGGGTTCGACCTCGCCGTCTCCGAGTACGGCGCGAGCCTCTGGTGCGATCCGGCTCGCTGGATCCCCGAGGCGGCGAGGCTTCTGCGCCCGGGCGGGCGGCTCGTCTTCCTGACGAACAGCATGCTCGCGACGCTCTGTGTCCCCTCGGGCCCGGGGCATGCGACCGAGAGCCTCCAGCGTCCCCAGCGCGGGATGTACGCGGTGACGTGGGAGGTCGAGGACGGGGTGGAGTTCCACCTGGGTCACGGCGAGTGGATCGACGTCCTCCGCGGAGCGGGATTCGAGGTCGAGCGCCTCGTCGAGCTCTACGCGCCCGACGATGCCGAGACGCACGCGTTCTACGACACGGCGACGGCCGAGTGGGCGCGCAAGTGGCCGAGCGAAGACCTGTGGGTGGCGCGCAAGACCGGCTGATCCTGGCGTCGACCTCGCCGCAGCGGAAGGCGATTCTCGAGCAGTTGCGCATCCCCTTCGAGGTCGTCCCGCCCAGGTACGTCGAGGACGACCCGCCCGACGCCGATCCGGTCGAGCTCGTGCGCCGGCACGCCGAAGGCAAGGCGCGCTCGGTCCACGCGGACGGCCTCGTCACCCTCGGGGTCGACACCACCGTCGTCCTCGATGACCGCGTCTACGGCAAGGCGGCCGACTGCGACGACGCGCGGCGCATGCTCGGTGAGCTCTCCGGCCGGACGCACACCGTGGTCTCGGGCGTCTGCCTGCTCGGCCCCGCCGACGTCGTCGAGCACGTGACAACCGATGTCACGTTCCGTCCGCTCGGACCAGAGCTCCTCGACGCATACCTCGAGAGCGGGGAGTGGGAGGGACGCGCGGGCGCGTACGCGATCCAGGGACTGGGCGGGCGCCTCGTCGACCGGATTGAGGGCGACTACCTCAACGTCGTCGGCCTCCCCGGGGCGCTCCTCCTCTCGCTCCTGGAGCAACGCGCTCCGAAGTTGCTGGAAAACACGTAGGTACACTCGTCTCCCCTCATGGCATTCTTCAAGACCCTGACCGGGTTCGGCGGTCGCGACATGGCCGTCGATCTCGGCACCGCGAACACGCTCGTGTACGTGCGCGGGCGCGGGATCGTCCTCTCCGAGCCGTCGGTCGTCGCGATCGACCAGCGCACGGGCGAGGTGCACGCGGTCGGGGTGGAGGCGAAGCGCATGCTCGGCCGCACGCCGGGGACGATCTCCGCGATCCGCCCGCTGAAGGACGGCGTCATCGCCGACTTCGACGTGACGGAGCAGATGCTCAGGCACTTCATCCAGAAGGTGCACCAGCATCGCTTCGCGCATCCGCGCGTGGTCGTGTGCGTGCCCTCGGGCGTGACGGGGGTCGAGAAGCGAGCCGTCGAGGAGGCGACGCTTTCTGCCGGCGCGCGCCAGGCCTATCTCATCGAGGAGCCGATGGCGGCCGCGATCGGCGCCGGGCTCCCGGTCGCCGAGCCGACGGGGAACATGATCGTCGACATCGGCGGCGGCACGAGCGAGGTCGCTGTCATCTCGCTGGGCGGGATCGTCGTCTCCCAGAGCATGCGCGTGGGCGGCGACGAGATGGACGAGGCGATCGTCAACCACATCAAGAAGGAGTACAAGCTCCTCGTCGGCCAGCAGACGGCCGAGGAGATCAAGCTCGAGATCGGCTCCGCGTTCCGCCTGAAGGAGGAGCTGCAGGCGGAGGTGCGCGGCCGCGACATGCTCACCGGCCTTCCGAAGACCGTGATCATCTCCTCGGAGGAGGTGCGCCGGGCGCTGGACGAGCCGGTGACCCTCATCATCGACGCCCTCAAGTCGACGCTCGACAAGACGCCGCCGGAGCTGGCGGCGGACATCATGGACCGCGGTGTCGTGCTTGCAGGCGGGGGAGCACTCCTGCAGGGCCTGGACGACCGCGTCCGGCACGAGACGCAGATCCCCGTGCACCTCGCCGACAGCCCGCTCACGTGCGTCGCCGTCGGCTCGGGGCGGAGCCTCGAGGAGTTCGAGGTCATCCACCGCGCGAGCCGCAGCCGCGCGGCGCGCCGCAACGGGCTCCTGCGCTATTAGGGCCGTAGGGGCCGGACCTGTCCGGCCCTCTGTCCGACCCCCTGTCCGGCCCCCGGCGACGGCCGCTGTGTTGCAGCCGCGCTAACGGAGCCGGCGCGGAGGAAGACCGCTTCCCGCCTCGCTAGACTGGGCCGTCGTGCCCCGGCATCGCAGCGCTCGTTCGGCGGCGCTGGGCGTGACCGTCCGGCGCGTTCCGCCCTCCCCTCTCGGCTCGCGAGGCACGGGACCATTGCGCCGACGACTGATCGTAGGATTTCTCGTCGTCCTCGCCCTGGTGCTGATCTCGCTCTCCTTCCGCTCCGGCTCCGACGGATCCCTGGGCGGAATCCAGTCGACGGGAGCGACCGTGCTGCGGCCGTTCGCCGTCGGTGTCGAGCGGGTGGCACAGCCGTTCCGCGACGCGTATAGCTGGTTCGACAGCCTGTTCACCGCGCGCTCGGACGCCGAGACGCTGCGGACGGAGGTCGAGGAGCTCCGGCAGCGCGCGATCCAGAACGAGTTCGCCCTTCAGGAGAACGTGACCCTGCGCCGGCTCCTCGAGTACCGGGACGGCCCGCGGTTCCCGCGCGACTTCCGCGGCCTCGCCGCCGAGGTCATCGCCCGGCCTGCGGGCGCCTTCACGCAGGCGGTCGTCGTGGCAGTCGGCTCCGATGACGGCGTGCGCGTGAACGACCCGGTCGTCGCGCCGGAGGGGCTGGTGGGCCTCGTCACACGGGTCACGCCGGGCACCGCCCGCATCCAGCTCCTCACGGACCAGCAGCTCGCCGTGCCGTCCATCGACCTGCGCACGGGCGCGCCCGGAATCGTCCGTCATGCGCGTGGCACGCGCGAGACGCTGGTGCTCGACCGTGTGCAGAAGGAGGACGTGGTCAAGGTCGGCGACGAGCTCGTGACTGCCGGGTGGAGCGCTAGCGGGCTCAGCTCGCTGTACCCCAAGGGGATCCCCGTCGGCGAGGTGACGAGCGTGGGCCAGACGGACACCGATCTCTACCAGCAGGTCCAGGTCGACCCCTACGTCGACTTCGGCGCGCTCGACGCCGTCCTCGTCCTCGTCCCGACGATCCGGCCGCGATGACGGGGCGCGCGTGACGCTCGGCGACGCGACGCGCGCCGGCGCGGTCGTCTTCGTGGCGGCGCTCTTCCAGGCGGCGATCTTCTCGTCGTTCTCGATCCTCGGCGGGGCGCCTGACGTGCTCCTCGTGACGGTGATCTCGCTCGGCCTGCTCCGCGGCGCCGTTCCAGGGGCGGTGCTCGGGTTCGCGGGCGGCCTCGTCGTCGACCTGCTGACGCTCGACACCCTCGGGCTCACGTCGCTCGTCCTCACGCTCGCCGGCTTCTGGGCCGGGCGCTATGCGGAGACGACGGCTCGCGGTCGCTGGCTCCCGTTGTTCTTCGCCGTCGGCGTCCTGACCGTGCTCGCGGCGTTCTTCGGCTTCGCCCTCCACTACATGCTCGGCGACGACGTGGTCGCGCGGCAGGCGCTCTTCACGGCGCTCTGGCCGGCGGTCATCCTCAATCTCGTCGTCGCGGTGCCCGTCTACGCCCTCGTGCGCACGATCATCGGCGAGCGGACGGTCTACCAGCCGGCGGGGGAGGTGGAGCTCCTTGCCTGAGGGCGCATACGAGGAGCCGCGCTCCGGCTCGGGACGGTTCCTGCCGCCCGATCCCAAGGTCCGTGAGCCGTACAGGCTGACGCCGTCGCTCGCGATCCGCGTGGGAGTCCTCGGCGCTCTCGCGCTCGTCGTCTTCGGGATCCTCTTCTTCCGGCTCTGGTCGCTGCAGGTGCTCTCCGGCGACAACTACCTGACCGCCGCCCAGAACAACCAGATCCGGCTCATCCGCGAGGAGGCGCCGCGCGGGCCGATCCTCGACCGTGACGGCCGAGTCATCGTCGGGAACGTGGCGGGAACCGCGGTCCAGCTCTGGGTCGGGGACATGCCGCGCTCCCTCGGCCGCCGCCGCGACATCGTCCGCAGGCTTTCGACCGTGCTCGACGTCCCGCCGCGCGAGCTCGCGCGCGACGTGGCCGCCCGCGCATCCGATCCCCTGACGCCGATCACGGTCAAGACGGCCGTCCACGAGGCCCAGGTCAACTACCTGTACGAGCACCGCGCGGAGTTCCCGGGCGTGCGGATCGTGCAGACGTACCTGCGCGACTACAGCTACGGGGCGCTCGCCGCCCAGATCCTCGGCTACATCGGCGAGATCTCGCCGGAGGAGCTGAAGGTCCTGCGCAGGGATGGATACCGCGGTGGTGACCGGCTCGGCAAGGCGGGGATCGAGGCCTCATACGACTCCGAGCTCCGCGGCCGGCACGGCCTCGGGCAGATCCGCGTGGACTCCATGGGCCGGCAGGTCGGCGCCTATGTCCCGACACAGGAGGCCCGGGCCGGGTTCGCGCTCCGCCTGACCCTCGACGTGCAGCTCCAGCGGGCGGCCGAGCAGGCGCTCGTGTACGGGATCGACCTCGCGCACCAGAACGACCACTGGGCTGCGGACGGCGGCGCGATCGTCGCCCTCGACCCACGTGACGGCGCGATCCTCGCGATGGCCTCGAACCCGACCTACAAGCCGTCGGTCTACGTCGGCCGCGTCGACCCGAAGAAGCTCGCCCCGCTGCTCGAGGACGAGGCGGCCAGGCGCGCGAACTACCCCGGCCTCAACCGCGCGACCGCCGCGCTCTACCCGCCCGGGTCCACGTTCAAGCCCGTGACGGCGCTCGCCGGCATGCAGGAGCACGTCTTCTCCGCCTACGACTCGATCCAGTGCTCGCCGGTTGCGTACTACGGCCTCGACAGGCAGAAGTTCGTGAACTGGAACCCGTACGTCGACCGCCCGATGACGCTCGTCGAGGCGCTCGCCGAGTCGTGCGACACGTACTTCTACGAGATCGGGAACCGCTTCTACGAGCGAGGCGGGGAGGGCCGTGTGCGCCTCCAGCAGTGGGCACGCCGCTTCGGCTTCGGCCAGCCGACGGGGCTCGACATCGGCGGCGAGGCCGAGGGGCTCCTGCCGACGCCGGACTGGCGCAAGCAGACGTTCCAGAGCGACTGGGACCGCGCCTGGAACCCGGGCGACTCGATCCAGCTCGCGATCGGCCAGAAGGACCTGCTCGTCACGCCCCTCCAGATGGCGTCGTTCTACGCGATGCTCGCGAACGGCGGCAACGTCGTGTCGCCGTATCTCGTCTCCGACGTCGAGCGGCCGGGTAGCGAAAACTCGCCGCGCGTGATCGAGCGCCGGCTCGCGCCGCTGCCGCCGAAGTCGGCGGGCCTCGATCCGGAGGCCGTCCGCGTCGTCCGCGAGGGCCTCTACCTCGCGACGCACTCCGCAAGCGGCACGTCGTCCAGCATCTTCGGGAACTACTCGGTGCCGATCTCGGGCAAGACGGGAACGGCCGAGAAGGTCGTCCCGCTGCCGGGCTATCCGTCCGACCACCTCGAGGACCAGTCGTGGTGGTGCGGCTGGGGGCCGTCGGAGAACGCCAGGCTCGTCGTCTGCGCCCTGATCGAGAACGGTGGGCACGGGTCGACTGCCGCGGCGCCCGCAGCGCTCAAGGTGTTCGAGAAGTTCTTCGGCCAGAACGCGCCGCTCGACACGGGCCTGCTGGAGGAGACCGACTGATGATCGACGTCGCCGGCCGTCCTCCCGTCGCCGTCCGGAGCCCGCGGGCCACGTCGAAGCCGATCGCGTTCATCCGCAGCCTCGACTGGGTCCTCCTCATCGCCGCCGGCGTGCTCGTCGGCTACGGCCTCTGGGTAGTCGACGGGATCACGCGCTTCGACGTGCCGGGCGAGGAGAACTACTACGTGACGCGGCAGGCGATCGCGGCGGTCCTCGGCGTCTGCGGGATGATCGTCGCCGCTCTCGTCCCGCTCGATCTCGTCCGCCGCTACTGGAAGGTGGTCTACGGCGCGACGCTGGCGCTGATGGTGATCGTCTTCGTCGCCGCCGAGACGATCCGTGGCTCGAAGCGCTGGATCGACATCGGCGTCATCCAGTTCCAGCCCTCCGAGCTCGGCAAGGTCCTCTTCGTGCTCGCGATCGCCGGGTTCGTCGTCGAGCGCGCGAACCGGGTGTCGCGGTGGAAGACCGTTCTCCAGACACTCGGCCTGGGCGCGATCCCGATCCTCCTCGTGTTCCAGCAGCCGGACCTCGGGACGGCGCTCGTCTACGCGGCCGCCCTCTTCGCGATCCTCTTCTTCGCGGGCGTGCGCTGGCGCCAGCTGTTGACGTTGCTCGTCGCCGCCGCGGTCGTGATCCTGTCCGTCCTCTGGTGGCTGCCCGCTGCGGGCATCGAGGTCCTGCAGCCGTATCAGACCGAGCGCCTCACGGTGCTCGTGAATCCCACCCACGATCCGAGCGGGGCGACGTGGAACGTGAACCAGTCGATCACCGCCATCGGCTCCGGCGGCTTCGACGGCCGTGGAGTCGTCGAGGCGAGCCAGACACGGCTCGACTACCTCCCGGAGCACGCGACGGACTTCGCGTTCGCGTCGCTCGGCGAGCAGCGTGGCTTCGTCGGATGCTCCGTGCTGCTGCTCCTCTACCTGCTCGTCGTCTGGCGGGGGCTTCGCGTCGTGACCGTCGCCCGTGACCTCTACAGCGCGGTCGTCGCAGGCGGGCTCGTCTTTGCGTTCCTCTTCCAGGTGTTCGTGAACGCGGGCATGACGATGGGCGTGGCGCCGGTCACGGGCATTCCGCTGCCGTTCATCGCGGTAGGCGGGACGTCGATGGTCGCGAACCTCGTGCTCATCGGCGTGCTTCAGGGGATCCACGCGCGCGGCATCCCCCCGGGGCGGGCGCCTTGAAGCGCGCGAGCGCCGCGCTCGGCGAGGTGCGGAGCATCGTCGGCGCGCTGCGTGACGAGACCGAGCCTGCCCGCGTCGGCCCCGTGCTCGTGACGGGAATGCTCGCGGAGCAGCTCGCCAAGCAGCTCGGCGAGGGCGCGGACCCGGGCGCCGTCGTCGCCGTGGACGCTTCGCGTCTCTCGCGGAGCTCCGTGCTCGTGCACGTGATCGCAGGCGATCCGAGTCAGGAGGACGACGCGCTCGTGCGCGATGCCGACCGCGAGGGCGTGCCGGTCATCCTGGTGCAGCTCTGGCCGCAGGCGGAGTGGGCGAAGCCGTTCGTCCTCACGCCGTTTGTCGTGGAGTGCCGGGCGGGACAAGGCTTCCCGGTGGATGAGATCGCCGTCCGGATCGTCGAAGCGGTCGAGCACCCCGTCGACCTTGCGCGCCGCGTGCCGGTGCTGCACGAGAAGGCGGCGGAGGCCGTCGTGGGTACGTCGATCGTGCGCACGGCCGTCCTCGCCACGCTGGGGAAGCGCTCGCGTCCGGCACGGCCGCTGATCACGCTCGAGCAGATCCGGATGCTCGCGGAGCTCAGGCGGCTCGAGCAGACGACTCCCGCTTCTGGCCAGGACGCACTGAAGGATGCCGCGCCCTTCGCCGCGGCGGCGCTCGGGGCCGGCTTCGTCTTCCGCCAGGCCGCGATCGTGGCAAGGCGCGTGCTGCCCGGACCCATCACGGATGCCGGCATCGCGGCGGCCGGAACGTGGGCCCTCGGCGAGGCCGTCCGCCGGTATTCGAACCGTCTCGCGTAGCCCCGCGCCCCTGCTCAGTCCGTCCGGTCCTGGACCTAGGATCGCGGGCGACAGTCCCAGGTACGACCCAATGGGAGGAGCGATGCCGAACACGGAGCTGGCCGAGGAGCTGCTTCAGCTCGAAGAGGCAGATGCGTGGTTCGAGTACCTCGAGGCAACGCGGGGTCAGACCCTGACCCGGTACGGCGAGGTCGAGCCGTGGGCATGGGCGCGGCTCTCGCAACGGCTCCGCGCGGTCCGCGCGAGGCGCTCCCGTCTTCGGCCTGCGGCTGCCTGAGCGTCCCAGCACCGGCTCCCCGGGACGCCCGGATCGGCCACGTCGGCTGGTAGGCTGGTGACAGGCTTGATGACAATGGCCGGAGTTTTCGACACACGCAGCGCGATGGAGACGCCTGGGGCGTCTCCTTTCACGCGCGCGACAACCAGAGGAGATTCACACCTTGGCAAGACTGTGGTTCCGCTTCGGAAAGAAGCAAGAGACGCCCGCGGCGAGTGCCGTCGCGGAAGTGGAGGTCGCCCAGGAGGAGCCGGGCCGGCCTGAGGAAGGTACGGATGCCGTAGCGCCGCAAGAGGCGACGGATCCGACGAAGAAGAGGCGCCGCCGCGGTAGCCGCGGCGGGCGCGGAAAGAAGAAGCCGACGCAGCCCGGCGGGTCGCCCGAGGCGGCCGATGCGGTCGAGGGCGCGACGGCGGAGAAGGCCGATGGGAAGGAGCCCGCACGCGGGCGTCCCGAGCGGAAGCAGGCGCGGAAGACGCAGGACCGCAAATCGGCGAAGGGCGGCCGCCGTCGTACCGCGACGCGGCGCGCACCCCTGCCGACCGCGAAGCGCGACCTCGTCATCTCTGTGGACGTCGGCGAGCAACGCGTGGCGATCATGGAGGACGACCGCGTCGCCGAGGTCTACCTCGAGCGGCCCGAGCGCCGTTCGATCGCCGGGAACATCTACCTCGGCGTCGTCGACAACGTGCTGCCCGGCATGGAGGCGGCGTTCGTCGAGATCGGACTCGAGAAGAACGGCTTCCTCTACGTCGACGAGATCGTCGGCCCCGAGCTCGAGGGCCGGAAGGGCGCGAGGAAGATCCAGGACCTGATCCGCCGCGGCGAGACGGTTCTCGTCCAGGCGGTCAAGGACCCGATGAAGTCGAAGGGCGCGCGGCTCACGACCGAGATCTCGCTCCCGGGCCGTTTCCTCGTGTACGTCCCGAACGGCGAGGGCTACGGCGTCTCGCGGAGGCTCGAGGACGACGAGCGCACACGCCTCAAGGAGATCGTGAAGGGCCTCGACGCGAAGGGCGGCGGGATCATCGTCCGCACCGCAGCCGAGGGCGCGTCGGCCGAGGACATCGAGCGCGATCTCGTCTTCCTGCAGCGGCTCTGGAAGACGATCCAGACGAAGACGAAGGACGCGACGGCGCCGAGCATCGTCTACGAGGAGGCGGAGCTCCCGCTGCGAATCGTCCGGGATCTCTTCGCGGGCGACTTCTCGAGCGCGCTCATCGACGACGACAAGACGTACCGGCGGATCGTCAGCTACCTGAAGAAGACGTCGCCGCACATGATCGAGCGCGTCCAGCGCTACCGCGAGAAGCCGCCGCTGTTCGAGGCATACGGCGTGGACAAGGAGATCCAGTCCACGCTGGAGCGCAGGGTCAACCTTCCCTCGGGCGGCTATCTCGTATTCGACTACGCCGAGGCGTTCACGGTCATCGACGTGAACACGGGTCGCTTCGTCGGCTCGCGCGGCAAGTCTTCGGCCGGCCGGCTCGAGGACACGATCGTGAAGAACAACCTCGAGGCGGTGAAGGAGGTCGTGCGCCAGCTCCGGCTGCGCGACATCGGCGGGATCATCGTCATCGACTTCATCGACATGTCGAACCCGAGGAACCGGGAGACGGTCGAGGACGCGCTGCGTACGGAGCTCGAGCGCGACCGGACGAAGACGTACGTCGTCGAGATCTCGCCGCTCGGCCTCGTCGAGATGACGCGGCAGAACGTCACCGACGGCCCGCGCGAGATCCTCACGCGGCGGTGCCCCGTCTGCGAGGGCGACGGGTTCGTCGTCTCCGACGAGACGATGGCGATCGAGATCGAGCGCCGGCTGCGCGCGCTCGCCGCGGGCGGCGCACGCGCACAGGCGTTCCGGGTCGCCGTCAATCCGCGCGTTCTGTCCCTGCTCGCCGGCCAGGGAGGCGCACGGCTGGCCGCGATCGAGGCTGCCGCGCGGCGGCGGTTCTTCCTGGTTCCGGCCGAGAACGGCCACGTCCACCTCGACCACTTCGACGTCCTCGAGCAGGGCAAGCTCGATGCGCTCAAGCCGTCGGCGCCGTTCGCCGAGGAAGAGACGATCTCCGTGAAGCTCGTCGAGGTCGGCCTGTACGACGCGTCCGCAGGCGTCGGGAAGGTCGACGGCTACGACGTGGTCGTCGCCGACGCGGCGAAGCTGGTCGGGAAGAAGGTGTCCGTCACGATCGGCCGCGTGCTCGACGGCATCGCGTTCGCCGTCCCGGCCGAGGCGGTGTCGGCGGACGGCGGGATCACGTTCGAGGCGGAGGCCGAGAAGCCGACTCGTGCGCCGAGCCGCAAGAAGCCGGCTCCCACGCCCGCGAAGAAGGCTGCGGCCGAGCCGGAGCCCGAGGAGGAGGACGAGGAGGAGGAGGAGCTCGAGGCCGAGGAGGATGAGGTCATGGCGGTCGCCGATGAGGCGACCGACGAGGCCGCCGCGGGCGGCGCTGCGCCGAAGAAGCGCACGCGCCGCGGGACGCGCGGCGGGCGTGGCCGTAAGAAGAAGCCGGCGACCGCGGGGGCCGCGGCCGAGGGCGACGACGCAGCGGGCAACGGCGCACGGGCCAAGCCCACGATCCATATCCCGCCACCGGACCTCGGCGTCGAGGCCGAGGAGGCGGAGGTCGACGGAGCAGGAACAGAGCCTGAGCCGGGGGCCCAGGAGGAGCCCGTGGTCGAGCCGGTCGTCGAGACCGCGGAGGCCGACGGACAGCCGAAGAAGAAGCGCACGCGGCGGGGCTCGCGTGGCGGGCGACGGCGCAAGAAGCCCGCGACGAACGGCGCAGACGACCAGGCGGATGACGACGCGCCTGCCGCCGACGAGAGCGAAGGTGAGGCCGTCGCGGAAGACGACGCGTCTGCCGAGCAGGAGCAGGAGCCGGAGTACGTTCCGATGTCCGAGTGGATCGAGGACTTCGACTCGCGCTCCCGTTCGCGGTCCGCCTGACGAGACACCCGCCCGGAGCACTCCCTGATGCGCCCCTTCGCTATCATTCGGCGGCTCGCGGGCGCCCGCCCGCGATTCTTTCGAGACGAGACGTCGTGACCTACGCCATCATCAAGGTTGCCGGGAAGCAGTACCGCGTTCGCGAGGGCGAGCGGCTGCTCGTGGACCGACTCCACGCCGATGACGGCTCGACGTTCACGCCGGACGTCCTGCTCGTCGGCGGAGACGGTTCCCCGTCTCTTGCGCCCGACGTCAAGGTCACCGCGCGCGTCCTCGGCGGCGTAAAGGGCCCGAAGGTGCGTATCGGCAAGTACAAGAAGCGCACGGGCTACCGCCGGCACACGGGGTTCCGTGCCTCGCTCACCCAGATCGAGATCGAGTCGATCGGTGGGAAGAAGCGCTCGGCTCCCGCCAAGGAAGAGCAGGCCGCGAAGCAGGCGGAGGAAGAGGCTCCCGCAGTCGAGGCGAAGGCAGACGCGCCCGAGGCGAAGGCAGACGCGCCCGAGGCGAAGGACGACCGGCCGAAGGGGATGCCGGCGGACTACGAGGACCTGACGGTTGCCCAGATCAAGGAAGCAGCTCCCGGCTGGAACGCGCCGATGCTGGCCGCGGCCCTCGAGTACGAGCAGGCTCACGGCAAGCGCAAGGGCGCGCTGGCCGCGATCGAGTCGGCGATCGCAGCGAAGGAGGATTCGTAAATGGCGCACAAGAAGGGTCTCGGCTCCTCTCGCAACGGCCGCGACTCCCAGTCGAAGCGTCTCGGCGTCAAGGTGTTCGCGGGCCAGCCGGTGAAGGCCGGCATGATCATCGTCCGCCAGCGCGGGACGAAGTTCCGACCCGGTCCCGGTGCAGGCCGCGGCCGCGACGACACGATCTTCGCGCTCCGCGAGGGCACGGTCGAGTTTCGCCGGAGCGGCGAGAAGCGCTTCATCTCGGTCGCCGAGCCGGAGTGATCCCCCTCTAGGCTCCCTCGCCGGAGGCGGGGATGCCGTTTCACGATCGCGCGCAGATACACGTCCAGGCGGGCGGCGGCGGCCACGGCGCGCTCAGCTTTCGGCGTGAGAAGTACGTGCCGAAGGGCGGGCCGGACGGCGGCGACGGCGGAAGCGGCGGCGACGTCATCGTCATCGCCGACCCTGCGCTCCGCGATCTCTCGACGCTCCGGCGCACCCGCAAGGTGAACGCCGGCAAGGGCGGGGGCGGCGGCGGAAGCCGGAAGCACGGCGCCGACGGGAAGGATGTTGAGATCCACGTGCCGCTCGGCACGCAGGTGCTCGACGTCGACGGGCGGCTCGTCGCCGACCTGACCTCGCCGGACGCGCGGCTCGTCGTCGCGAAGGGCGGCGGCGGGGGTCGCGGCAACGCGCGCTTCGCCACCCCGACCCGCCAGACGCCACGCTTCGCGGAGACCGGGCTTCCAGGTGAGGAGGCGGACCTCACGCTTCGGCTCAAGCTCGTCGTGGATGCCGCGCTCGCAGGGCTCCCGAATGCGGGCAAGTCGTCGCTCCTGCGTCGCATCTCCAACGCGAAGCCGAAGGTCGCCGACTACCCGTTCACGACGATCGAGCCGGTGCTCGGCACGGTGGAAGGACCGGACGCGCGCCAGCTGACGATCGCAGACGTCCCAGGGCTTATCGAGGGCGCCGCAGACGGCGCCGGCCTCGGTCACGAGTTCCTTGCGCACCTCGAGCGAGCGCGTCTCCTGGTGCACGTGATCGACGCGGCCGACGAAGACCCCGTCGAGCGCTTTCACGCCATCGCTCGCGAGCTCGCGGCCTACGGCGCCGGCCTCGACGAGCGGCCGCAGATCGTCGTCCTGAACAAGATCGACCTGCTGGAGTCGCCGCCGGCGTTCGAGCTCGAGGACGAGCGCGTCGTGCGAATCGTCCCGACGTCCACGGTGACGGGCGCGGGGATCGACGAGCTGAAGCATGCGCTCTTCGAGCTCTGCCCGGTGGAGCCCCCGAAGGACGACGACGAGCCCGAGCTCCCGGAGTTCCTCGAATACCGGCCGAAGCCGCGCCGTGGCCCTGCGTTTCGCATCCTGCGTACGGACCGCGGCTACCGGATCGCGGGCCGGACGCCGCCGCCGGCCGAGCTCGAGGAGGCCCTGCGGGCGGCCGGGATCCGGAGCGGCGTGGAGGTGGAGGTGGACGGCGAGGTGCTCGAGTGGCAGGAGTGAGCCAGTCGAAGCCGCGGCTCGGGATTCTCGGCGGCGCGTTCGATCCCCCGCATATCGGCCACGTCGAGCTCGCCCGCGCGGCGCGTGATCACTACGGCCTCGACGAGCTGCTCGTCCTTGTCGTTGTCGATCCTGGGCACAAGCGGACGTCCGCCTCGGCCACGGACCGCCTCGAGCTCGCGCGGCTCGCGTTCGCGGACGTCCCGGACGCCCGCGTCGAGCTCGACCGGCACACGCGCACGGTCGATTCGCTCGAGGAGCGCAAGCCCGAGGCTTCGATCTTCCTCCTCGGCGGAGACGAGCTCGCGGCCTTCGAGCGCTGGAAGGACCCGGAGCGCGTCCTGGAGCTCGTGCCCCTCGGCGTGGCCATGCGGCCGGGCGTCTCCGAATCTGAGCTGCGCGAGGCGCGCGCTCGACTCCCCGCGCCCGACCGCATCTCCTTCTTCGCGATGACGCCCACATCGGTTTCCTCGAACGACATCCGCGCGCGCGTCGCTCGTGGCGAGCCCATCGACGGTCTCGTTCCGCCGGCCGTCGCGGATGCGATCGAGCGCCTTGGCCTGTACCGCGAGGCTTGAGCGCGTGCCGTGCGGGCTACACTCCGAACGTCCGTGACGAGAGGACGCGTAGAGAACTGACACCGCTCGAGCAAGCACGCGAGACCGCTTCCCTCTGCCAGGAGAAGCTGGCGACGGACGTCACGATCCTGGACATGCAGGGCGTCTGCGACTTCACCGACTATTTCGTGATCGCGACGGGCCGCAACACGAGGCAGACGAAGGCCATCTACGACGAGGTCGCGCAGGGCCTGAAGAAGGGCCACTCGCTGATCCCGCGCTCGTCCGCCGGCCTACGCGAAGGCGACTGGATCGTCGCCGACTACCTCGACGTCGTCCTGCACCTCTTCACGCCGGAGACGCGCTCCTACTATCGGCTCGAGGAGCTCTGGGACGACGTGCCGTCGGTCGAGGTCGCGGCCGTCTAGCGGCCGACGTTCTCGCCGACCACCGCTAGACTGACGGCTTCCCGTGGGGCCATAGCTCAGCTGGGAGAGCGCCACGCTGGCAGCGTGGAGGTCGCCGGTTCGATCCCGGCTGGCTCCATCCAGAAGTACCAGCCCTTGTCGACACCTGAGTAGGATTTTCCAGGTGATTGGCGCGCCCGCCGTCGACCGTGGCCGGCCGACGCTTCGCGTTCGAGGCAGGTCGTACCCGGTGTTGCTTCCGTCGTGGCGCGACCCGCGCCTGCATCTCGCGGTCGTGATCGTCTCGCTGCAGGTCCTGGGCCAGGTCGCGTTCGAGTTCCGGCTCTCGATCGCACAGATCCTCGTCGCGCTCGTCACGTGCGCGGTGCTCGAGGTCGGCATCGCATTCCGGCGCCAGCGGGTGATCATGTGGCCCGCGAGCGCGCTCCTGACGGGGAACGGCGTCGCCTTCATCCTGCGCGTGCCCGGAACCGAGCACGGCGACTGGTGGAGCATGCACGGCTGGTGGATCTTCGCCGGCACGGCCGCGGTGGCGCTGCTCTCGAAGTACCTGATCACGTTCCGCGGGCGTCACGTCTTCAACCCCTCGAACTTCGGCCTTGTCCTCTGCTT
This sequence comes from uncultured Actinomycetes bacterium, assembly GCA_963793035.1. Lineage (GTDB taxonomy): Bacteria > Actinomycetota > Thermoleophilia > Gaiellales > Gaiellaceae > GMQP-bins7. Next base: position 39,994 of record CAWBYI010000004.1, on the reverse strand, counting down.
CCTCCTGCTCGGCCCGGAGAGGGCGGATCCGCTCGAGTTCTGGTGGGGGCCGATGTCGGCGTGGATGGCGCTCGCGCTCGCGATCATCGTCGTCGGCGGCTTCGCGATCCTGCTGCGGCTCCACCTGCTGCACATCGCGGTCGGCTTCTGGGTCGCATTCGCAGCGGGACTCGCGGTGCTGGCGGCGAGCGGTCACGAGATGACGGCGCGTTGGCACCTCGGCCCGATCTCCGGGTGGGAGTTCTGGCACACGCTGGTCTTCTCGCCCGAGGTGCTCGTGTTCCTGTTCTTCATGATCACCGACCCCAGAACGATTCCCGACACCGCCCGCGGGCGCCGTGCGTACGCCATAGGCATCGGACTGCTGGCCGTGCTGCTGATCGCGCCGCAGACGACGGAGTTCGCGACGAAGGTGGCGGTCCTCGGCGCGCTGACCATCGTCTGCGCCGTGCGGCCGCTGGCGTTGCTGGCGCGCTCGCGGGCGCGCTCCCTCGACGGCCTTTTCGCGCCGGTCGCCGCGCGCGGAGCCGAAGCCCGGAGGGCCGCGCTCGGGGCGGTGGGCGTCATAGGTGCCGTGGTGTTCGCGGGCCTCGTCCTGCTCGCGGGCATTCCCGCCCGGCCGAGTGCCGCGGCGACGACGCCGTCGCAGAGCATGGCCGGCGATCTGCCCGAGGTCACCGTCCTGCAGTCGGAGGAGATCGCTTCACGGCTCGACGCGGCGAACGGCGCGGCGGATCGCGAGCGACCTCGTCGAGGATCTGCGCATCGAGGCCGAGGCGCTCGTCGAGCGCGACCTCGACCGGGCGACGTCAGGTGCGACGGGCGAGCGGCTCGCCGCGCTCTGGGAGCGCATTCGTGCCTCCGGCGGCAGCGTCGTCGTCCCGGACTACGACCTCGACGAGCTGAGCGTGTCGCTCGAGCGCTCCGACGACCAGGCGCCGCCGGTTGCCGTCGTCGCAGTCGAAGGCACGGTCGTGCGCGCGACCTACACCGGATCCCCAGCAGTGCTCCAGAGCCGCAGCGACCCGGTGCTGGTCGAGCAGACGTTCGAGCTCGTCCTGCAGGACGAGCGCTACCTCATCCAGCGCGACCGGGGCGAGGCGCCCGCGGAGCCGGTCGCCCCGAGCGGGATCGCCTCCGGGCAGCAGCCCGGATCGGCGCTCTCGGGCATCCGCCTGACGAACGTCGCGCAGAAGGTCGGCCTGGACTTCCGCCACGGGGCGTTCCGCTTCCGGATGTCGCACGACACCGTCGCGATGATGGGCGGCGGTCTGTGCTGGATCGACTACGACGACGACGGCTGGCTCGACCTCTACGCCGTGAACTCGCACTCGATCGTGGTCGACGTCGCGAGATGGAAGAAGCAGGGCGGCCTGCCGCGCAGCGCGCTCTACCGTAACGACAAGGGCAGGTTCGTCGACGTGAGCCGACGCTCCGGGACGGACGTCGCGCTGCGCGGGAACGGCTGCGTCGCCGCGGACTTCGACCTCGACGGCCGGACCGACCTCTACGTGACGGCGGCGGGGTACGACGCGCTCCTCTGGAACCAGGGCGACGGACGGTTCGTCGAGGGAGCGCGCGCGGCGGGCATCGACGAGTACGGCTGGCACACCGCCGCGACGGTCGGAGACGTGAACGGCGACGGGCTACCCGATCTCTTCGTCGCGGGCTACGCCGACCTGAACGCGCCCATCCCGAGCCGCGCGGGCGACTCGTTCCCGCTGTCGTATGCAGGCGTCCGCGACCGCCTCTACCTCAACCTCGGCCGCGACCGCGAGGGACACGTGCGGTTCCGCGAGGTCGGACGGCAGGCGGGCATCGAGCGGACACGGGTCGAGCACGGTCTCGGAGCCGTGTTCACCGACTACGACGGCGACGGCCGCAGCGACCTCTACGTCGCCAACGACCTCGACCCGAACCGGCTGTACCGGAACGTCCCGCGGCCGGGTGGCGGGAAGGCCGATCCCGCGGGGCTCGGCTTCCGGCTCGTCGAGCGCGGCGCGCAGGAAGGCGTGGCGGACAGAAACGCGGGCATGGGCGTCGCCGCGGGTGACTTCGATGCCGACGGCCGGCAGGACCTGTTCGTGACGAACTCGCACCGGCAGCTCCACGGCGTCTTCGCGAGCCGTGCGGCCGGCCGCTTCGAGGACGCGCGGCCGCGCTTCGCCGGCGCCTTCGACACGACGCTCGCGGGCTGGGGTGCGTCCTGGGCGGACCTCGACCTCGACGGGAGTCTCGATCTGGTGGTCGCGAACGGCGCCATCCCGGTGACGGATCTCATGCGCGACGCCGAGCCGGTCCAGATCTTCGAGAACGGGCGCGCCGGGCGCTTCGACGACGCGAGCCGCTCGGTCGGCGTCGCAGCCGGCCCGTACTTGAACGGACGCGGGCTCGCGGCGGCCGACTACGACAACGACGGCGACTTGGATGCCGCCATCAACTCGATCGGCGGCCCGCTCGTGCTCCTCCGCAACGACGGAGCGCGCGCACACTGGCTCGAAGTGAAGCTGCCCAGGTTCTCGCCGGGCGCGCGTGTCACCGCCGTGCTCCCGTCGGGGCGGAGGCTGGTGCGCGAGGTCCAGAGCGGGAGCAGCTACCTCTCCTCCGAAGACCCGCGCGTGCACTTCGGGCTCGGACGCGCGCGGACCGTGCGCGAGCTCGTCGTGCGCTACTCCGGCGGCCGCACGACCCGGCTTCGCGACGTCCGCGCCGATCGCGTCGTTGTGGTGAAGCCGTAGCCGGGCTGTCGATCTGCCCGGAGGCGGTTCGTCATAGTGACGACAGCGGCGGAGTGGGAGCTTCGTCGCGCGACGACCGAAGGAGGAGTCATGCCCGGACAGATGGTGCACCTGGAGATCCCCGCCGGCGACACCGCGAAGGCGCGGGAGTTCTGGGGCTCGCTCTTCGACTGGCAGTGGGAGACGTTCGAGGGCTCGCCGAGCGAGTACCACACGACGCGGTTCTCGGACACGACCGGCGGCGCCATCTATGCGCCCGATCCGGCCAACAAGCGTGGCACGCGTGTCTACTTCGACGTCGACGACATCAACGCAGGGAACGCGCGCGTGACGGAGCTCGGCGGCGAGGCGGGAGACGCGCTGCCTGTGCCCGGCATGGGCTGGTTCTCGATCTGCAAGGACACCGAGGGGAACGAGTTCGGGCTCTGGCAGCACCGACCCGAACGCGTCGATGCCGGAGTCGTAGAAGCGAGATCGACGAGCTCGAGGCGACGTGGAGCGACGGCTCCACGTTGCCTTCTCGTCCGCGATCTGACTATTCTCGCCCTGTGTCTCGCGATGAGGGCTACCCACGCGTGCGCGCAGGGTTCCGTCCATCGCGCTCGCGCTCGTACTGATACCGACAGGAGGAGAGCAGGGATGGAGGATCGACGATCTGTGCTTAAGAGTCGACGCCTTGTGTGGTTGGCCCTACTCGCGTTGGTTGCAGCTCTGGCCGTCGTCGCGGCCGGCTGTGGCGGAGACGACGACGAGGCAACAGGGACCGACACCGAGACGACCGGAGGGACCGGGGAGTGCGACCAGAGCATCTGGGTCCTCCTCCCGGACAGCACGACATCACCGCGCTGGGAGACCGACGACCGCCGGTACTTCACCGAGGCGTTCACGGAGGCCGGCGTGGACTTCAACATCGTCAACGCCGAGGGCGACGCCGCGACGCAGCAGTCGCAGGCGGAGCAGGCAATCGCCGACGACGCCGCCGTCATCGTGCTCACGAGCATCGACACGGGGTCGGGAGCGACCATCGTCGACCAGGCGAAGGACGCCGGGGTCGAGGTCATCGAGTACGACCGCTTCAACACCGGCGGCTCGGGCGGAGCGGCCTATGTGAGCTTCGACAACGAGGAAGTGGGCAGGACGATGGCCGAGTCGCTCGAGCCCGAGATCGACGCGCTCGACGTCGACACGCCGGCGGTCGTGATGCTCAACGGCGGCGAGGAGGACAACAACTCCTTCCAGTTCCGGGCGGGCTACGCCGAGACCGTGGAGGCGAAGGTCGACGCCGGCGATTGGACGCTGGCCGCCGACCAGCACGTTCCGGGCTGGGGCGCGAACGGCGAAGGCCAGGGGATCATGGAGGGAATCCTCACCGACGCGAACAACGAGATCAACGGCGTTTTCGCGGCCAACGACAACCTCGCGCAGCAGGCGATCAACGCTCTCGAGGGAGCCGGCGTCGCCGGTCCCGTCCCCGTGAGCGGGCAGGACGCGAGTGCCGCCGGGATGCAGAACGTCGTCCTCGGGAACCAGACGATGAGCGTCTACAAGCCGTTCCCGGACGAGGCGGGAGTCGCTGCCGAGGTAGCGCTCGCGCTCTGTTCGGGCGAGGACTTCCAAGCGGCCGCGACGGACTACGAGTCGAAGCTCGCCTCCGGCGGCTCGGGCGCAACGATCATCGGGATCGACACCGAGACGGGTGAGGCGACCGAGTCGGCCGACGAGGAAGGGTCGATTCCCTTCATCGCTCTCGAGCCCATTGCGGTCACGGAAGACAACATCGCGGACACCGTCATCGCGGACGACTTCCGGACGGTCGAGGAGATCTGCACCGGCGAGTCCGCCAGCACCGACTGGTGCCAGGAGAACGGCTGATCTAGAGGCCAACGGTGGGGACGCCCCTGGGCGTCCCCACCGCTCTTTGACCCCATGGCGAACGCCGCAGAGACTCGCCCACCGCTTCTCGAGTGCCGTGGCGTCTCGAAGGCGTTCGGTGCCGTCCAGGCGCTGTACAAGGTCGACTTCGAGGTCCGCCGGGGCGAAGTCATGGCGCTCGTCGGAGACAACGGCGCCGGCAAGTCCACGCTGATCAAGGGGATCGTCGGCATCCACCCCTTCGACGACGGCCAGGTCTCCTTCGAGGGAGACCGCGTCAACATCCACGGCCCGCGCGACGCAGCGCACCTCGGGATCGAGGTCGTGTACCAGGACCTCGCGCTCGCGGACAACCTCGACGTGGTCGCGAACATGTTCCTCGGGCGCGAGCGCGTCCACAACCTCCTCTCCCTGGACGAATCGAGCATGGAGAAGGCTTCGCGGGAAGCGCTCGACAGCCTGTCCGTGACGACGCTGCGCTCGGTTCGCCAGCGGGTCGCGGGCCTGTCGGGCGGCCAGCGCCAGGCGGTCGCGGTGGCGAAGTCGGTCATGTGGGACTCGAAGCTCGTGATCCTGGACGAGCCCACCGCCGCACTCGGCATCGCTCAGACGCGCCAGGTCCTCGATCTCGTGCGCCGGCTCGCCGAGCGGGACCTCGGGGTCGTCGTCATCTCGCACAACCTCCACGACATCTTCGAGGTGGCGGACCGCATCACCGTGCTCCGGCTCGGTCAGCGCGTGGCGCTCTTCGAGCGGAGCCAGACGACGCAGCAGGACGTCGTGCACGCGATCACGGCCGGGAGTCTCGCCAGCGTGCCCGGCATGGACGACTCGGAGGCGATTCAGTCGTGAGCGGCGGCGCCGACCAGATCGCCGAAGTCGCCGCGCGCACGGGCGACGAGCACCGGCCCGACACGCTCTCCGGCTACCTCCACACCTGGTGGCAGGGCGTCAAGTTCGGGGAGCTCGGGTCGCTGCCGATCATCGTCGGGCTCGGCGTCATCGTCGTCGTGTTCGGGCTCCTCGACGACACGTTCCTCACCGAGCGGAACTTCACGAACCTGCTCCTGCAGATGTCGGCCATCGCGACCATCGCGATCGGGGTCGTTTTCGTGCTCCTGATCGGCGAGATCGACCTGTCGGTCGCCTACGTGAGCGCTGTCGGCGGCGTCGTCATGACGCTCCTGCTCCGACCCGACAATCCCGGCTGGCCGTGGTGGGCCGCCGTCGGCGCGGGCCTTCTCTGCACAACTGCGATCGGCTTCGCCCAGAGCTTGGTGATCACGAAAGCGGGCGTCCCGTCGTTCGTGGTGACGCTCGCGGGGCTGCTCATCTGGTCCGGCGTCGTGCTCATCCTCACGACGAGCGTCTCGAGCGTCGGCACGGTCCGAATCGAGGACGACGTCGTGATCGGCTTCGCCAACGACTTCCTCAGCGAGACAGTGGGGTGGATCCTCGCTGTGGTCGTCGTGGTGGCCTTCGCGCTCTCGCAACTGAACACCGTCCGCTCCCGCCGGGCGGGCGGGCTGTACGGGAAGCCGATCTCGCTCATCGTCCTCCAGACCGTCGGCCTCGCGGTCGTCACCCTCGCCGCGGTCGGGTACGCGAACCAGGATCGCGGTGTCCCGAAGGCGGTCGTGATCCTCGGCGTGTTCCTCGTCTTCTGGTCGTTCGTCGCCTCGCGCACCCGCTTCGGGCGCCACGTGTACGCCGTCGGCGGCAGCGCCGAGGCCGCCCGGCGCGCGGGCATCGACGTCGACCGCGTGCGCATCCTCGTCTTCATGATCGGCGGCTTCATGGCAGGCGTCGGCGGGATCATGCTCGCGTCGAGACTCCGGTCCGTCGCGACGAACACCGGTGGCGGAGACCTGCTCCTGAACGTCATCGCGGCGGCCGTGATCGGCGGGACGAGCCTCTTCGGCGGAGTCGGCCGCGTCGTCTCCGCGCTCTTCGGAGCCCTCGTCATCGTCTCGATCAGCAACGGGCTGGACCTCCTCAACATCAGCTCGGGCACGAAGTTCGTGATTACGGGCCTCGTTCTCCTCGCCGCCGTGCTGGTCGACGCGTACGCGAAGCGCCGCCGGGTGGCGCGCGGGCTCGCGTAGGGGCCGGGACCTGTCCGGCCCCGCCCTGGGGCGTGGTTCGCTAGAACCTCTCTGACAGCGAAACGGAAAGGGACGGCCATGCCCTTCTACCAGCGCCGCGGCGACGTGCCACGGAAGCGCCACATCGTCTTCCGCGAGAACGGACGGCTCCTCACCGAGGAGGTGATGGGCCTCGAGGGCTTCACCGGGAACGAGTCGATCCTCTACCACCTCCAGTCCCCGTGCCGGGTGAAGGAGCTCGGTGCGTTCACGCCGATCGAGCGCGAGGAGTGGGTTCCCGAGGCGCATGCGCACCGGCGCATGAACACGTACGACGTCGCGTCGGAGGGCGACGAGATCTCAGGCCGCCGGACACTGATGTGGAACGACGACGTCGAGATCTCGCTCTGCCGGCCCGAGACGACCATGGACTACTTCTTCCGAAACGGCGAGGGCGACGAGGTCGTCTTCGTCCACGAGGGCAGCGGTACGCTCGAGACGACGTTCGGCGAGGTCCTGTACAAGGACGGCGACTACGTCGTCATCCCGCGCGGTACGACATACCGGTTCGTCCCCGAGGGCCGCCGCAGCGGTACCTCGTCTTCGAGACGCCCGGCCTCATCGAGATCCCACGGCGCTATCGCAACCAGTACGGGCAGATCCTCGAGGGCGCGCCGTACTACCACCGGGACATCCACCCGCCGGCGGAGCTCAAGACGCACCGCGACGAGGGCGAGTTCCTGGTGAAGGTGCGTGTCCGGCGGGGCTACCAGGACTACGTCCTCGACTACCACCCCTTCGACGTCGTGGGCTGGGACGGCTATCTCTACCCGTGGACGTTCTCGATCCACGACTTCGAGCCGATCACGGGCCGCATCCATCAGCCGCCGCCATCGCACCAGACGTTCCAGGGGCCGAACTTCGTCATCTGCTCGTTCTGCCCGCGGCACCTCGACTTCGACCCGGATTCCGTGCCGATCCCGTATCACCACAGCAATCTCCAGAGCGAGGAGATGATCTATTACGTGTCCGGGAACTTCGGCTCGCGCAAGGGCGTCTCGGTCGGGTCGATCACGCTGCATCCGTCCGGCCTCCCGCATGGACCGGCACCCGGCCTCGCGGAGAAGGCGCTCGGCGTGCGCGAGACGACGGAGCTCGCCGTCATGTGCGACACGTTCCGGCCGCTCAAGCTGTCGACGCTCGCACGCGACCTCGACGACGGGCACTACGCGCTGTCGTGGTACGACCCGCCCTCGGACGATGCGGACCTCGCCGGTGTGACGAGCCACCTCTGAAGCGAGCGGCAGCTGGGCGTGACGCTTAGGGCTAGGTGCCGCGGATCGTCAGGCGACGGTTCAGCTTGTCGCCGTTGATGTCGTTCAGCTCGAACGTCGCCGTGTAGGTCACGCCCCGGGCGATGCCGCCGCCCGGGAAGCGCAGGCGGGCGGAGATCGTGCAGTCCCGCTGGAGCGGCGACGTCTGCTGGTCGACGGCCAGAAGCCTGCTGCCGCGGTACACGCGCCAGGTCATCCCGATTCCGGTGCCGGGCTTGTCCGCGACGCAGTAGCGGCGGGTGTAGAGCTTGACGAGCGGCGTCGTCGTCCCTCGGCGGAACGTGTAGACGGAGTTCCGGGCGTCGAGCGGCCGCGCGCTCGCGGAGAACCGGTCCGGCGACCGTCCCTTCGGCGTCCCGTTCTGCGTGTAGAGGCCCGACTCCCACTCCTGCCCCTGGTCGTCCTGGTAGACGAACCAGATGAACATCCCGACGAACGGGTAGCGCTTCGCGAGGTTGATCGCCTGCGTGATGTACGCGGACTGCGTTGCGTAGCTCACGCCGAGCGAATCCTGCGGCCGCGTCTGGTGCCCGTACTCCGTGACCCAGATCTGCGGGTTGCTTTGGCGGAACCAGCGCTTCAGGCTCTGCTGGAAGCGCGGCAGGGAGGCCAGCGAGACGTTCGGCCACCGCACGATCTGGCCGGGCCGGAGGTTCGGCGTCGACGGATACGGGTGGTGTGCCCAGGCCGAGAACTTGAGGCGCGGGTTCGCCTTTGCCACGAGCTCCGCGAACTTGCCGGGCGAGTGCGTCGGGCGAATGCCCGTCGGCTTGTCGCTACCGCGGGCGGAGGTCTCGCCGATCGCCACCTGCGCGGTCCGGTTGCCGGCCTTGAGCCCTGCGTAGGCGGCCGCGTACAGCTTCGCGTAGTTCGCGGGCGCGACGGAGCGGCCCTTGCTGTCGAACTGCGGAGCGAGGAACCGCTGCAGGTTCGGCTCGTTCCAGACCGACCAGAAGCGGACGTAGGGGTAGCCAGGGTTGCGCCCCGAGTAGCGCGCCGCGATCGCGCGCGTGAAGTTCGTGAGGTCGCGGAGGTTTCGCGGCATGCGATTCGGGTTCTGCCCGCCGTTCGCCCAGCGCGGCGTGCCCGAGATCGTGAGCATGACCTCCTGGTCCATCGCCTGGGCCGAGCGCGCCGCCTCGTCGATGTCGTCGAGGCGATAGACGGGGTCGAACGGGTCGGTGGCCCGGTTCGGGCGCTGCGGCGCGACGAGGTTCCACTGTACGAGGAGCCGGACGATCGTCGAGCCGTCGCTCGCGGAGCGGTCGATCCGCACTTCGCGGTCGTTGACCCAGCGGTAGCTGGGGTCGTCGTGGAATCCGACCCACATGCGCTCGGCGGCCATGGTCGCAGGCGCCAGGACGGCAGCAAGCACGGACAGGATCAGGGCAAGGCGGACTGTGCGTCTCATGTGGGGTCTCGGCGGTCGGTGGATGAAGGTGGGGGAGCGAACGGCACGAGGACTTCGCGGCACCCTAGCGGCTCGAGTGTGAGCGTCGTGTTAGAACCGGAGCGCCCGCCGAGAGTGCCCGACACGGGTTCGCGTAAACTCACTCCGTGGACGCGGCCTGGGAAGGCATCTTCATGCTCCTCGTCCTCAAGATCCCCTTGATCTATCTCTGCGTGGTCGTGTGGTGGGCCATTCGTGCCGAGCCCACCGCTGAGAGCGGCTCCGGGGACGGCGGCGCACCCGTCTCCCTGACGCCCTGCGGATGGGACGACTGGAAGCGCGGCCGAGGTGGCGGTCGCGGCGGTCGGCCCGTTCGCCCCAACAGCTGGATTCCTCGCCTCCGAGCGCAGCAGGTCCTGGCCGACGCCGCATGAGCGCCGTCCCGCAGCACCAGCCGCGTCCCGCGGACAGGATCGCAGGGTTCCTCTGCGCATTCGCGCTCGCGTTGTCCCTCGTCGCGATCGCCCGCACCCCCGCGCTGCTGGCGCCGGTCGCGATCCTCGTGGGCATCGTCGCCGCGCGCATGAGCGAGGCGCATCAGAAACTCGCAGCGTGGACCGTCGGCATCGCGACGACCGCCTTTCTCGTCGGGATGACCGTCGCCATCTCGACGGACAACGCGCTCTTCTAGCTGCCGTTCTGAGCCGCCTCGGCACGCAGGCGGCCAACAGCACGAAGCCCGGCCGAGTGGCCGGGCTTCGTTGTCTCCGTGACGTGCCTCCTAGCGGAAGCGCACGACGAGATCGCGCTGACCCTGAGTCGGCTGCTGCGGCTGCGCCCGCAGCAGATCCGGCGGATTCGGGACGCCGGGGAACAGAGCGTCGCCGATCGTCGGGATGAACTTCGGCGGAACACGAACCTTCGTCGCCTGCTCGTAGTCGTAGGCAAGCCCGAGCAACTCCGGTTCGGCCCAGCGGCCGCCGATGAAGGTGATCCCGATCGGCAGGCCCTCGATGTAGGCGGCGGGCACCGTGATGTCGGCGTAGCCCGACACCGCGGCCGCCGACGACGAGCCGACGAAGAACTCGAAGTGGCCGTCGAGGTCGCCCTCGGCGGGGTCGTCGTTCGTGGGCCAGGCGGGACCGTTCGTCAGGGCGATGATCGCGTCGAGGTCGTTGTCGGCCATGAGCTCGTCGATCGCGTCCTGAACGGGCGGCGTCGTCGCCTCCCGGAGGGCCGCGCATGCGGCGTCGCGGCCGTTCGTCGCCTCGGCAGCCTCGAAGACCGCGTCGTTCCAGGGACCCTCCAGCCTGGGATGGCGCTGGTTGAACGCGATCAGCTCGGCGAGCGTCTGCGGATACGCCCGTCCGGGGGTCTTCGGGTTCGTCCCGTGGACGTAGGTCTGGAGGTACGTCGCGATGTCCGTCTTGAACTCGCAGAGGAGCGCTGGGAACTCGTTGGCCGTCGCCGACAGGTCGATGTCGGTCCCCTCGATGACGGTCGCACCTTCGTTCTCGAGTGCTTCCGTCACGTCGTCGAGGATCGGCTCGACGACCGGCCCGACCAGCGCCGGGTCATAGGTACCGGCGCGCCAGACACCGATGCGAGCCCCATCGAGCGCCTCGTCATCGAGGAACTCGGTGTAGTCGGTGAAAGCGTGGCCGGCTTGCTCGGCCGTTGCGGCGTCCGCCGGGTCGATGCCGGTAGCTGCGCCGAGGAGGACGGCGGCATCCGTCACGTTGCGGGCCATCGGGCCGGCCGTGTCCTGGTCGGCGCTGATCGGAATCACGCCTGCACGGCTCCACAGCCCGAGGGTCGGCTTGATCCCGACGACGCCGTTGGCGCCCGACGGGCAGACGATCGAGCCGTCCGTCTCAGTGCCGACCGCGGCGACCGCGAGATCGGCAGCCGCGACGACGCCGGAGCCGGAGCTCGAGCCGCACGGGTTGCGATCGAGGACGTACGGCATGTTCGTCTGGCCTTCAATGCCGCTCCAGCCGCTCGACGAGGGGCCGGAACGGAAGTTGGCCCACTCGGACAGGTTGGCCTTGCCGATGATGATCGCGCCTGCGGCCTTCAGCTTCGCCGCGATGAACGCGTCCGCGGGGGTGCTCTTGGCGAGTGCGAAGGAGCCGGCTGTCGTCGGCATGCCGGTGGTGTTGACGTTGTCCTTGACGATGATCGGAATCCCGAGCAGCGGACGGTCGTCGCCGTTGCTTCGCGCCTGGTCGGCTGCTCGCGCGTCGGCGCGGGCCGTCGGGCTGATCGTGATCACCGCGTGGAGCTCCTTCTGGAGCTGGTTGATGCGCTTGACGTAGAAGTTCGTCAGGTCGACGGAGCTCAGCCGGCCCGAGTTCATCAGCTCCTGGAGCTCCGGGATCGTCGTCGCGTCGACGTCAACGCCGGCGACCTTGGTATTCGTCGGGTCCTCGGCGATGCCGCTCAGCGCGACGCCGGATACCCCGAGCAAGAGGGCCAGCATGGTCGTAAGAACAAGGGAACGCCGAAGTCGGCTCATCGCGTGACCTCCACGGAATCGGTGGTGGACGCTGGGATCGCAGGGCTGGGGCCGGCGATCTGCGGGCTGATCCTATACCCGTTCTCGTTGTCAGCTCGAACACGCAGACCAAGGTCGCTCTTCAGGGTCGGCTCCCAGGTCGCGGTGCGTCGGGAACCCGGTCGCCGAGATGCTCTCGGCCGGGCCCCGCTTCCCTCTGCGGGGAGGAGCGGTGCCTCCACCCTGGTACAAAGGAGTCGTGGCGACTTCCGCCAAGCAATCCGACCTGAACGCAGGCTACGTCGGCTCGCTGCTCGAGCAGTACCTCGAGAACCCCGAAGCGGTCGACCCCGCCTGGCGCGAGTTCTTCGAGCGCGGCGACGGCGACGTTCTCGCCTCCCTTCCCGGCCTCGCGCGGCTCGTCGAGTCGCAGGCGGGGAACGGTGGAAACGGCGGCGCGGCCGCCGTGGCCCCGCCGCCTCCCGCGCCCCCCCGTCGAGGTCGCGCCAGCGCCCGCCGCCGCGCCGGAAGAGCCGGTGGAGGTAGAGGAGGGTCCCGCCCTCGACCGCCGCTGCAGGCGAGGAGCTCGCCGAGGAGGCGCCCGACACCGGCTGCCGTCGACGAGGAGCTGCTCGGCGGCGTCGCGGCCGCGATGGCGCTCGTGAAGGCCTACCGCACGCACGGTCACCTGAACGCCCGGCTCGACCCGCTCGGCTCGGAGCCGATGGGCGACCCCGCGCTCGACGAGTCGAGGCTTCGTCCGGCGCTGACGCCCGAGCTCCAGGCGCGCATTCCCGCCAAGCTGCTGCGCCTGTACGTCCCCGGCGAGACGCTGCTCGACGTCCTCCCGCGGCTCCGCGAGGTCTACACCGGGACGATCGCCTACGAGATCGAGCACATCTCGGATCACGCGGAGCGCGTCTGGCTCAGGCAGGCGATCGAGTCCGGCCGCTTCCGCAAGGAGCTCGACGCGGAGGAGCGGAAGCAGCTGCTCGAGCGGCTCTCGCAGGTCGAGGCGTTCGAGACGTACCTCCGTCGCGCGTTCCTCGGGCAAAAGCAGTTCTCGATCGAAGGTCTCGACTCGCTCGTGCCGATGCTCGACGAGGCGATCGAGCTCGGGGCCGAGGGCGGCGCCCACGAGGTCGTCATCGGCATCGCGCACCGCGGCCGGCTCAACGTCCTCACGCACACGGTGGGCCGCGACTACGCCTCGATCCTGCGCGAGTTCGAGGGCGAGCGCACGATCGACGCGCTCATCTCCGACCCGGAAGGTGGCACGGGCGACGTGAAGTACCACCTCGCCGCGTCGGAGTCGCGCCAGACCCGCACCGGCGAGATCCAGGTCACGCTCTCGCCGAACCCGAGCCACCTCGAGGCGGTGGACCCGGTCGTCGTCGGCCGTGCGCGCGCGGAGCAGACCGACCGCTCGCGCGGCGCGGGCTTCCACGACCCGACGGTGGCGCTCCCCATCCTGATCCACGGCGACGCGTCATTCCCCGGCCAGGGCGTGGTCGCGGAGACGTTCAACCTGCACTCGGTCGACGGCTACTCGACGGGCGGGACGCTGCATGTCATCGTCAACAACCAGGTCGGCTTCACGACCGACCCCGCCGAAGGGCGCTCGACGCGGTACTCGAGCGACCTCGCGAAGGGCTTCGACGTCCCGATCATCCATGTCAACGCCGACGATCCCGAGGCCGCGCTGGCTTCCGCACGGCTCGCGCTCGCCTTCCGCGAGGAGTTCGGCCACGACGTCGTGATCGACCTCGTCGGCTACCGGCGCTTCGGGCACAACGAGCAGGACGAGGCCTCGTACACGCAGCCGCTCATGGCCGAGCGCATCGAGCGGCAGCCGACCGTGCGCGAGCGCTATGCGGCGTGGCTCGTCTCCGACGGCGTCATGACTGACGAGGAGGCGACGGAGCTCTTCGACGAGACCCTTCGTCGCGTGCGAGAGGCGCACGACGAGCTGAAGACGTCGTTGGCGACGCCCGAGCAGCCGCTCGAGCGGCGTCCACTCATGGACACCGGTGCCGCGGTCGTCACCGCCGTTCCGGCCGACCGCCTGACCGAGCTCAACGAGCAGCTCCTAGCGGTACCGGAGGGCTTCACCGTGAACCCGAAGCTCGCGAAGCAGCTCGAGCGGCGGCGTGAGGCCATGCGGGAGGGAGGCATCGACTGGGGCCAGGCCGAGTCGCTTGCGTTCGCCTCGCTCCTCGGCGAGGGCATCCCGATCCGGCTCTCCGGCCAGGACACGGAGCGCGGCACGTTCTCGCACCGGCACGCGGTGCTCCACGACCCCGTCTCGGGCGAGACGTACACGCCGCTCCAGAACCTGCCGACCGCGGCCGCGTCGTTCGAGATCTACAACTCGCCGCTCTCCGAGTACGCGCCGCTCGCGTTCGAGTACGGGTACTCGATCGCCGCGCCCGATGCACTCGTGCTCTGGGAGGCGCAGTTCGGGGACTTCATCAACGGCGCCCAGATCGTCGTCGACCAGTTCATGGTCTCGGGCCGCTCGAAGTGGGGCCAGACCTCACGTCTTACCCTGCTGCTGCCGCACGGCTACGAGGGGAACGGCCCCGAGCACTCGAGCGCGCGCCTCGAGCGGTTCCTCCAGCTCGCGGCGCAGGAGAACATCCGCATCGCGAACACGACGACCGCGGCGCAGTTCTTCCACCTGCTCCGCCGGCAGGCGCTCGATGCGACCGCCCGTCCGCTCGTCGTGATGACGCCGAAAGGCCTGCTCCGGCTCCGTCATGCGACGTCCACGCTCGACGAGCTCTCGAGCGGGTCGTTCAAGCCGGTGCTCGGAGATTCCTCCGTGCAGCCGGAGGACGTGCGCCGGCTCGTCCTGACGACCGGGAAGCTCTACTACGACATCGTCGGCCACGAGGCGCGCGACGCGGCGCCGAACGTGGCGGTGGCGCGCATCGAGTTCCTGTACCCGTTCCCGCTCGACCAGGTCCGCGATCTCGTCGGCGCCTATCCCAATCTGCAGGAGATCGTGTGGGCCCAGGAGGAGCCGCAGAACATGGGCGCCTGGCGCTCGATCCGCCATCGCCTCGAGGAAGCGGCGTCGAGTTCCCGCGCCGACCGGGTCAGCTACATCGGGCGTCCGTGGCGCGCGAGCCCGAGCGAGGGCTACCCGACGCTCCACCAGCGCGAGCAGGACCGGATCGTCCGCGAGGCGCTGGGCGCTCTCTAGACGTATCTACGCGCGCCCGCCGCGTGCCCGCTCCCTGAGCGAGGCCGCGACGCGAGGCCCGTGCGTGCGCACCTGGTCGAGCACACGGCGCCGCTCCTCGGGGGGCAGCCGACGCCAGATCCGGAACGCCGCGAGCAGCAGCGCGATGACGATCCTGCGGGCGAAGAACATGCTGCATCCTCGCACACGGAGCTCGTTCGCAAACGTGCCGAATGTGTCGAGAGCCGTTGCTAGAAGCCGGTTTCGGAAGTACCGTCAGCTAGACTGCCCCGTCGCTTAGCCCATGCCCGAAGACCTCGATTTCACGACCTCCGACCCGGCTTCACTCTTCGCTGACGCGATCCGCGAGCACCTCGAGCTCAAGGCGCGGAACTCGACGCTGGACGGAGACATGCCCCTCGACCCCTACCTCGACGGCGACCCGCTCGAGAACCATCCGCTGTTCAAGAGCGAGGAGCAGGCGCGGATCGAGGAGACGCTCGACGGCGAGCCGGCGGCCGAGCTGAGCTCCGAGCGGCTGCCGTGGCCGGGCGAGGAGACCGTCGAGGACGTCGCCGAGGGCCCGGCCCTCGACGAGGCGCTCTGGACGGGCCGGCCACGCGACTTCGACTGGGGCGACTGAGCACCCGCCCGCGGGTGTCGCGCCGATGACTGCGGCTCCCGTCCCGTCCGTCGCGCTGACCGGCGACGAGCGCCTCCGGCGCTACGCGGAGCTCGCGGTGCGCGTCGGCGCGAACGTGCACCCCGGCCAGGACGTGGTCGTGACCTGCCTCGTCGAGCACGCCGAGATCGCGCGAGCCATCGTGCGCGAGGCGTACCGAGCGGGCGCGAAGCACGTGATCGTCCAGTACGGCGACCTCCACACGCGGCGTGCGGCGATCGAGCTCGGCCCCGAGGAGGAGCTCGGCTGGTCGGCCCCCTACATGCTCGACTGGGTAGGCCGCTGGGACGAGGAGAATCCCGCGCTCATCTCGCTCACCGGAAACCCCGACCCCGACCTGCTCGCCGGACTCGATCCCGCGCTCGTCGGCCGTTCGGAGCCCAAGGACCTCCGCCTCGCGTATCTCGAGAGCATCCGGGGGCGCCACATCAACTGGGTCATCGTCGCGGCGCCGAACGAAGGTTGGGCGACGCAGGTCTTCGGGGAGCCCGACGTCGAGCGCCTGTGGGACGCGGTCGCCACGGCGACGCGGCTCTTCGAGGCGGACCCCGTCGCCGCGTGGAAGGCGCATGCGGAGAACCTCCAGCGCCGCGCGGACGCGCTGAACGAGCTGGGCTTCGACGCTCTCCACTTCAGCGGTCCGGGAACGGATCTCAAGGTCGGTCTCCTGCCCGGGACGCAATGGCAGTGCGCGTCGACGTCGACGGCGAAAGGGATCGAGCACATCCCGAACGTCCCCACGGAAGAGGTCTTCACGAGCCCGGACTGGCGCCGCACGGAGGGAACGGTCCGCTCGACGTATCCGCTGCTCACGGCCGGAGCGCGCGTCTCGGGCCTCGAGCTCCGGTTCGAGGGCGGAAAGGTCGTCGACGTGAACGCCGACTCCGGCGCCGAGATCATCCGCCAGCAGATCGCTTCCGACGAGCAGGCCCCGTACGTCGGCGAGATCGCGCTCGTGGACGGCTCCTCGCCCGTGAAGCGGACCGGCCTCGTCTTCTGCGACACGCTCTTCGACGAGAACGCGACCTGCCACATGGCGCTCGGCGACGGCATGCCAGAGACGCTCGACGCCGACATTCCGCGCGACGAGCTCCTCGCGCACGGGGTCAACGTCTCAGGGATCCACGTCGACTTCATGATCGGCGGAGAAGACGTCGACGTCGACGGGCTCGATCGGGACGGCAACGCGACGCCGATCATCCGCGGCGACGTCTGGCAGCTCGACTGACGCAGCTCTCCTGACGCTGGCCGAACCTCGCCAGCTACAACTGCAAGATGAGGTGGGTCTTCGCCGCGCTCGGCGTCGCGGTCGTCGCGGCGGGCGCCGTCTTCGCGTTCGCGTACAGCCGTGGCGCCGACTCGAACGACCCGGTCACGCTCCCCGAGCACGCGATGCCCGGGCGCCTGCTCGTCGGGTTCCAGGACGACGCGTCGTTCCGCTGGGCGACCGACCGCGCGGTCGCGCTCGACGCCGCCCGCGACGCGAACGCGGGCGTGATCCGCACGATTGTCGCCTGGCAGGACGCGGCGACGAGGCGGCCGGCGAACCCGCGGGACTCCTTCGATCCGGCGTACCACTTCGACGATCTCGACGACCTCGTCCGGAGTGGCCAGCAGCGCGGAATCGAGCTGCTGCTCAGCATCTGGGGCACGCCGGAGTGGGCAAACGGCGGGCAGACGCCGAACCATCCGCCGACCGTCGCGCGGGATCTCGAGGACTTCGCCTACGCGCTCGCCGACCGCTACTCGGGCCGGCACTCGGGGTATCCGGCCGTCCGGCTGTTCACCGCGTGGAACGAGCCGAACCTCGAGCAGTTTCTCGCGCCGCAGTTCGACGAGGCCGGCCAGTCCGCGTCGCCCGCCATCTACGCCGAGATCGCACGCGCGATCGACGACGGCGTGAAGGAGGCGAACCCGGACGCGCTCGTCGCGATCGGCGAGACGTCGCCGCGAGGGCAGGACCGCCCGAGCCGCGGCGCCGTGCAGGACAGCCATTCGCCGGCGCTCTTCGCGCGACTCGTCTCGGAACAGCGCCCGGCGCTCCGGTTCGACGCGTGGGGCCAGCACCCGTACCCGCCGCGGCCCGGGGTCGCCCCCGCGAAGCCGGTCCGGTGGCCGCGCGTTGCAATGGGCAACCTCGAGCGCTTCGGCGAGTCGCTCGACTCCTGGTTCGGCCGCAGCAGCACGCCGATCTGGGTCACCGAATACGGGCACGAGACGGTGCCGGACGCCGCGGGTATCTCGCTCGACACCCAGGCGCAGTTCGCCGAGGAGGCGCTTGCGCTCGCCGCCGGCAACCCGCGCGTGCGCCTGCTCATCTGGTTCACGCTCGTCGACCGCGTCACGGAGCCCTGGCAGAGCGGCCTCATCGCGACGGACGGCACCCCGAAGCCGTCCTACGCGCGCTTCGCCGCGATCGCCGAGGAGCTCGACCCGCGCAACCCAGTCCTGCCGTCGGACGCGGAGGTCGCGCGCGTTCCCGCGCTCGAGCTCGCGTACGACGTTCCGGCCGGAGCGCCCATCGACGTGACGACCGGCACGGGGGAGGCGGTTTCGGTACCGCTTCGGCCAGGATGGGTGGCTGGACGTCCCGATCTCGAGCGACGGGCCGGAAATCGTCCTTACCGCCGCAGACGAGCACGGCCACAGCGTCGAGCGGGTCGTGCAGCTCGGCTCCGACAGCACCGAGCTCGACTAGGCCATTCTCCGGTCGTACCTAGTGTCAAATTGACACTAGGCGTCGAGACGGTCAAAACCTCCTGCTAATGCGGAATTTCGGGCCGTCCACGGCGCTCTGACGGCGCTGCAAACGCGTTCCGACGCGAAGTGGCTGGAAATTGGTGCTTGACAGGCACCACAAGTGATGTCATAGTGATGTCACGATGCAGTTGGAAGTGCACATCCAGGCGATCCAGCAGGATCTCGCCACCACAGCCGGTCTCGGGGACGAGGCAACCGCCGAAGCCGCTCGCCGGATGAGCGAGGCGCTCGCCTCGACGCTGCATCTCCGCCTCCTCGACCTTCTGGGCGAGGCGGCGGCCGAGATCGGCTCCCAGCTTTCGTCGGGCCGCGTCGAAGTGCGGCTCGCGGGCCGCGATCCCGAGCTCGTCGTCGTCATCGACGAGGCGCCGGACGCGACCCAGCTCGTCGCCGGGGAGGAGCTCAAGGGGCGCATCACGCTCCGGCTCCCCGAGAAGCTCAAGACCGTCGTCGAGGCGGCCGCCGAACAGGAAGGCATCTCGGCGAACACCTGGCTCGTTCGCACGATCGCGCAGGCAGTCGAGTCGCGGCCTTCGAGGCGCGGCCGGCACAACCGACTTCAGGGCTACGCCCAGGGCTGAGCCCGCGAGAAGGGAGGGACCATGCTCCTCGCACCGTTGCCATTCGAATACGTCTCGTACCTCGACCACCACAACGAGCCCGGCGAGCGCAAGCGCCGGGCGCAGTCCCGGCCGACGGGCACGCGTGTCCGCCGCTCGCCCGGGAAGCCCCAGGACTAGACCGTGGAGATCTTCGAGACACCTGGCGAGGTCAGCGTCCAGGTTCGGATTCCCTCCGGCCGAGTCGTCGTCGGGACGACCGAGGCGCCCGTCACCGAGGTCGAGGTCGTCCCGATGGGCCGGCGCGGCGAAGAGGCCCTCGAGCAGATCAAGATCGAGCACCACGAGCGCGGCGGCCGGCACGTCGTCCTCGTCGAGCAGCGCAACCGGATCGAGTGGGGCCCGATCCAGATCAGCTGGGGCGGCGACGTGGAAGTGCGGGTCAACTGCCCCGTCGGGTCGGAGCTCGAGCTGAACGGCGCCTCCACCGAATTCCGCGCCGAGGGGCAGTACGGGCGGGTCTCGGCGCGAACCGCCTCCGGCGACGTGTGGCTCGGCGAGGTCAACGGCAAGCTCGAGGTGAAGACTGCGAGCGGAGACGTCAACCTCGAGCGAGTCCTGGCCGACGGCTCGTCGCTCCAGACGGTCTCGGGGGACGTCGAGATCCGCCATGTCGAAGCCGACCTGACGCTCAGGACGGTATCCGGCGACGTGGATCTCGGCACCATCCGCGGCCCGGTCGCCGTATCGACGACGTCGGGTGACGTGAGCCTGCGCTCCCTCGAAGCCGGCGAGCTCCGCGTCCAGTCCGTGTCGGGCGACAGCCGCATCGGCATCGGGCGCGGGACGCGCATCTGGGTCGATGCGTCATCGATCTCAGGCGACATGCGCTCCGATCTCGCCATGGACGCCGAGGTTGCGGTGGCCGAGGCGGAGTCGGAGACGCCGGGCGAGGTCGTGCCCGTCCACGTGAAGACGGTCAGCGGCGACGTGTCGATCGAGCGCGCCGCTTAGCGCGGCGATCTCGCGAGCTAGGGATTCGCCGAGCGCACGGCCTCGACGACCTCGTCGTCGCGACCTTCGAGCACGAGATCGACGAGGCGCCTGTCGCCGCGCAGGCCGAGCCGCCCCGTGAGCACCTCGTAGAGGCGCGCCTCGTCAAGCCTGGCCTCGCGCGCCGCGGCGACGATGCGTGCGACCACGCGCCGCGGCTCGCGACCGTCGAGCTGCCACGTCGGGTACAGCCACTCGGTCGAGCCCTCCGCGTGCACGGCGATGAGCTCGCCTCCGCGCCGCATGGCCTCGATCTTCCCGGGATCGACCGCCCACCGTTCGGCGAGCCACGACGCCGAGAGGCAGTCGCTCGCGAGCTTCCTCGTCTCGGCGCTGCTCATCCGCGCGGAGCCTAGCGACCTCGCTGATCAGGAGACGCGGTCGGCGAGCGCTTCCCAGTCCGCGTCCTCGCCGCCGCCTTCGAAGGAGCCGACGATGCGACCGTCCTCGTCGAGCACGATCACGTGCGGCTGGTACTCGGCGCCGAGGCTCCGCGCTCGCTCGCGCTCTCGGTCGACGATCGACGGCCACGTCCAGCCATAGCGCTCGACGAAGCCTCTCGCCTCCTCAGGCGTGCTCGCGACCGCGATCCCGAGGTACGCGAACTCGGGGTGATCCTCCTGAAACTCTGCGTAGGCGACCGCCTCGCTCTGGCAGGTCAGTCACCAGGCCGCCCAGACGTTCACGAACACCGGCTGTCCTCGGAAGTCCGCGAGTGAGAGCCGCTTGCCGTCGATCGTGACGCCCTCGACCTCGGGCGCCTGTTGCGCGCTCGTGTCCGGAGGCGGCGCGGTCGCTTCCTTCTCGCCGCCGCATCCAGCTGCAGCCAGCGCGACGACGAAGGCGAGAACGAGGACCGCACGCACGCTGCAACTGTAGGCGTGGCCCCTGTTCGGGTTCTCTTAAGAGATCTGTTGGCGCAGCAGGAATCGTCCGATACTCGGCGTGATGCGCCGGGTCCTCGTTCTCTCGTGCCTGCTCTTCTCCTTCGTCGCCCTCGGCGTCTCGAGCGCCGGCGCAGCGCCGCGTTCCTGGGCCTCCCCGCAGATCCAGGCAGTCGTCGACGCGGGCCTGATGGCGCCGAGCCCCGCCGAGTTCCGGCCGGACGACCCGCTCACGGCCGGCGAGCTCTCGATCGTGCTCGCGACGCTCGGCGTTCCGGTCGTCTCCGTCACGGACCTCGACCGGCCGGTCTCGGTCCGCGAGCTCGACGCGCAGCTCGTCACGGCGATCGGGTTCCGGGACTACGCGCGCAACCTGCGGCTCGCCGCACTCGCCGCCGGGCTCACCCCGAAGCAGTGGCTCGGGACGGAGACCGTCGCCCGCCTGCTCGGCCTCCGCGTCAACCACGTGAAGACGCAGGAGCAGCTCGAGCTCCAGCTCGGGCAGCCTGCGACGCGCGCGGAGGCGGCGTACTCGATCGCCCGCGTGCTGACGATCTCCGAGTTCGAGCTCGAGGCGGCGCGCGCCCAGCTCGAGGTGTTCACCTTCCCGCAGCTCGACGCCTGGCAGCAGGCGATCCTCGCCCGCGCGCTCCGCTTCGTCGGCTCGCCGTACGTGTGGGCGGGCACGTCGGAACGCCCGCAGGTGCTGCTCGGGCGCAAGCAGCCAGGCGGCTTCGACTGCAGCGGGTTCGTCTGGCGCGTCTACAAGCTCGAGTCCTTCGGCGGGTCCGAGGCGCTCGGCGCGGTGCTCAGGGGACGGACGACGTTCGACATGAGCGGCGAGGTTCCGCGAGCGGCGCGCGTCCCGTGGGAGAGCCTCCAGCCCGGCGATCTCGTCTTCTTCGGCTCACGCGGCAAGGCGTCGAAGCCGGCCGAGGTCGGGCACATGGGGATCTACGTCGGGAACGGCTGGATGGCCCACTCGTCCGACCGCGGTACGACGCTCACGCCGATGACCGGCTGGTACGAGACGCGCTTCGCGTGGGGCCGACGCCCGCTCGCCGAAGCCGGGCTGTCCTAGACCCTCAGGCAGGCTTTTCGCGCCGCTTCGCCTCGAGCTCGGCGCGTATCTGCTCGACGCGTGCGCGCAGTGCCTTGATCCGCTGCTCGCGGGCCGCCCTGTACGCGCGGAACTCCTCAGGCGTCCAATTCTTCATCGCCGTCGTCCTCCTCGTAGTCTTCGCCTCGAAGGATGGCAAGGATCCGAAGCGTGTCGCTGGAGATGTCGGCGAGCGCGCCCAGGATCGCCATGACTTCGCCTCGGTAGATCCCTTCCTCTTCGTCCACATCGTCACGGTGCCAGCCGGTGGCGGGCCGCACAAGGTGGCCGGATGGGCGATGTCCTGCCACTTGTAAGCTCGAACCGTGACGTACGCCCCCGCCGATGACCGCTACGACCGGATGCAGTACCGCCGCTCCGGGCGCAGCGGGCTCCTGCTGCCGGCGATCTCGCTCGGCCTGTGGTGGAACTTCGGCCACGATCGTCCGATCGAGACGAGCCGCGCGATCGTCCGCCGCGCGTTCGACCTCGGCATCACGCACTTCGACCTCGCGAACAACTACGGGCCGCCCTACGGCGCGGCGGAGGAGAACTTCGGTGTCCTCTACCGCGAGGACCTGAGTCCGTATCGCCACGAGCTCGTGATCTCGACCAAGGCGGGCTACGACATGTGGCCGGGCCCGTACGGCGAGTGGGGCTCGCGCAAGTACCTGCTGACGAGCCTCGACCAGAGCCTCGAGCGGATGGGCCTCGACTACGTCGACATCTTCTACTCGCACCGCTACGACCCGGAGACGCCGCTCGAGGAGACGATGGGCGCGCTCGACTCCGCCGTGCGAGCGGGGAAAGCGCTGTACGTCGGGATCTCCTCGTACTCGGCGGAGACGACGCGCGAGGCGTACGAGATCCTGACCGAGCTGCGGACGCCGTTCGTGATCCACCAGCCCTCGTACTCGATGCTGAACCGCTGGATCGAGCCGGAGCTCCTCGAGACGCTCGGCGAGATCGGCATCGGCTGCATCGTCTTCTCGCCGCTCGCGCAGGGGATGCTCACCGGCAAGTACCTGGACGGGATCCCGGAGGGCTCGCGCGCGAGCTGGCCGAGCTCGCTCTCGCCCGACCTTCTGACCGACGAGGCCCTCGAGAAGATCCGCGCGCTGAACGAGATCGCGGCGAGCCGCGGCCAGACGCTCGCCCAGATGGCGATCGCGTGGGTGCTCCGCGACGCGCGCGTGACCTCGGCGCTGATCGGCGCCTCGAGCGTGGAGCAGCTCGAGGAGAACCTCGGCGCGCTCGACCGGCTCGACTTCACGGACGACGAGCTCGACGCGATCGACCGCCACGCGACCGAGAGCTCGCTCAACATCTGGGCAGCGTCGAGCGAAGTCTGAGCCTCAACCGGGACCTCTCGCGGGGCCCGACGCGTAGAGGAGGCGGTCGGGTAACACGGAAAGGCCGTTCATGGTCCGCGTCGCGCTCCTCGCCCTGCTCGTCCTCGTGGTCGTTGCCGGCGCAACCGCGGCCGGCTACCAGCTGCTGCGCACGAAGACGATCGCCGTGCAGGTCGAAGGGATCGACGAGAAGGTGTCCGAGGGCACCACGCTCGGGGAGGCCGCGGAGAAGTTCGGGATCGAACCGACCGCGGGCGACCTGCTCGACGTGCAGCAGGCGGTCCTGCGGAGCGACGCCTTCCCCGGGAGGCTCCGCGTCAACGGCCGCGCTCGGCCCGGATCCACGCCGCTAGAGGAAGGCGACCGCATCGGCTCGGTCGACGGCACGGACCGCGAGGAGCCGTCGAAGCACTTCTTCGTGCGCGTTCCCGGCGGCATGCCGTCGAACCCGCAGTTCACGCTCGCGCGGGCGCCGGGACGGCAGGAGTTCGCGAAGGGCGACATCTCCGCCAAGGTCGCGCTCGTCCGCTTCGACCCGAGCGGGCCCGCGAAGGTGCCGAAGGAGGTCGCGCTCACGTTCGACGACGGCCCGTCCCGGTACACGCCGCGCGTTCTCGCAGCACTCCAGCGGCTCCACGCGCGCGCGACGTTCTTCGTCGTCGGGAACGTCGTCGAGCGCTACCCGAAGCTGGTCCGGCGCGAGCTCGCCGCCGGTATGGGCGTCGCGAACCACTCGTACTCGCACCCGTACCACCCGCAGTTCGACCAGCAGCCGCACGAGACGATCCTCAGCGAGATCGACCGCGGGAGCGACGTGCTCGAGGCACTCGGGCACACGCCGACGGTCTTCCGCCCGCCCGGCGGCTCCTACTCGCCGTACGTCGAGGAGGCGACCGGCGCGCACGGCCAGCGCATCGTCCTCTGGTCGGTCGACCCCGAAGACTGGAACGCGAAGACGACGTCCAAGCAGATCGTCAAGCGCGTCCTCGGCGCCGTGCGCCCGGGATCGATCGTGCTCCTCCACGACGGCGGCGGCGACCAGACACGGACGGTGAAGGCGCTCCCCGCGATCGTGACGGGGATCCGCGCTAAAGGCCTCCGCTTGGCCGTGGTCCGGTAACGGATTCCTTGACCGGGCTCGCGCGGCCTGCCACACTCGTTGACTCTGTCGGGCAGCGCCGCTGCCCGTCATCGACGGAAAGGAGGCCAGCTTTGGCGTACATGACGCCCATCACTCTTCAGTGCTGGCCTCTCGTCGACGCGGCGTAGCACGCCCGCCGCGAAGACAGACCGGCACTCGCATCCGCCCGAGCCGCTCGTCCCTCGGTAGTCCCTGACGGACGTCGGTCCCCTCGGGCCCAATCGGCTCGACGCCCGTCGAGCCCCGACGCAGGAGAGGAGTACCCGCGTGAGCGGAGCCACATCGTCACTCGCTGGATCACCAGAACACATGCGAAGGAGGAGTCATGTTCGAGTTCGAAGCACTTCGGGAACGGAGCCATGAGCATCGTGAGCACCTGAGGCGCGAGGCAAGCGCCGCACGGTTCGCCCGCGAGGCTCGCGGACGCAGGCACAGGCAGAGGCAGCGATTCGCCCTGGAAGCCGCGTTCGGGTTCTTCCGTGGAGCTCGAGCCCGCCTGCAGGCCGATGCCTGAGGGCCGAGCCCGAGAACGAAGCGGCGCGCTTCCGGAGAGACGAGGGCGTGCTCGTCGCTCCGGAAGCGAAGCCGCGCAGGTCACGTCATGCGAGACGAGAGGGAGAATGAGTCCAATGCCGACGATCACACAACTCCAAGGGGTCGCCTTCCGGCCGTTTCGCGGGGCGGCCGACTACGAGGACTTCGCCCGCATCATCACGGCGACGTCGAGGGGCGAGGGGCAGGACCGCGTCGAGACCGCGGACGTACTCGCGTCGTTCTACGACCATCTCGACCGCTGCGATCCCGACCGTGACCTGCTCGTCGCCGAGGTCGATGGGCAACCCGTCGCGTACAGCCGCCTCTGGTGGGACCAGGAGCCCGACGGCCCGCGCGTCTACAAGCAGGTCTGCTTCCTCGACCCCGACTTCGGCGGCCGCGGCATCGGCTCCGTCGCTCTTCGCCTGGAATCAGCAGCGGCTGAGGGAGATCGCCGATGAGCACGACGACGCTCCTGAGAAGCTGTTCGAGGCGTTCTGCAACGACCGCAACGAGGCCGCCGCCGCGCTCATCCGCGGCGCGGACTACGAGCCGATCACCTACTCCGCCGAGATGATCCGTCCGTCCGTCGAGGACCTTCCCGACCACCCGCTCCCCGAAGGCCTCGAGATCAGGCCCGTGACCGAAGACCAGCTGCGGACGATCTGGGACGCGGATGTCGAGGCGTTCCGTGACCACTGGGGTTTCGTGGATCCGGGCGAGGAGGGGTACGAGCGGTTCCTCGCGTTCCCGTACAACGACTACTCGCTCTGGAAGATCGCCTGGGACGAGGAGGGCGTCGCTGGGCAGGTCAAGTCGTTCATCAACCCGGCGGAGAACGCGGAGCACGGCCGCGAGCGCGGCTGGACGGAGGCGATCGCGACCTCGCGCCGCTGGCGCCGTCGCGGCGTCGCAAAGGCGCTCATCGTCGAGAGCATCCGCGAGCTCGCGAAGCGCGGGATGACCGAGGTCGCGCTCGGCGTGCACACGGAGAACCCGAACGGCGCGTTCGACCTGTACTCGGGGCTCGGCTACGAGGTCGTGGCGACCTGGACGACGTACCGCAAGCCGGCCTGAGGTTCAGCTCGCCGCGACGCCGAGGGCGACGCCCGGGAACTCGTAACGCCCGTCGCGCTCGTACGGCGCGAACGCCTCGCCGAACGCCGACTCCATCGCCTCGCGCTCGCCGTCAGGCATCTCGCGCCAGACCCGCGCGAAGATCCCACCCGTGTCCTTCGCGCGCTCGATGTACTCGTCGAGGCTCTCGTAGGTGAAGAGCACGGGGATCTCCTCGAGCCGAAGGACGGTGAAGCCGAGCGCCCTCGAGCAGCTCGTGGACGCGCTCGTCGCGCGCCATCGTGAACATCCCCGGCGCGCCGGGCTCTGGCGGTGGGACGTGGCCGCGCTCGAGCAGCATCCGACCGACGATCGAGATCCAGGGGTTGCGCTCGGCCTCGCGCCAGACGGCGAGCGTGAGGCGGCCACCCGGCTCGCAGGACGCGCCGCGTCTCCGCGAGCGCGCGGGCCGTGTCCGGCATGAGCATGTAGCCGAACCGGCAGAGCACGCCGTCGACCGAGTCGTCCTCGAGCTCGATCTGCTCGGCGTCCATGACCCGGTACTCGACGTTCTCGAGCCCGAGCTCGCTCGCCGCGGCGCCGCGCGCTGTCGACCATCGTCGGGCTGAAGTCGGTGGAGATGACGCGCCCGCTCTCCCCGACGAGCTCGGCGGCCGCGTGGCTCGTGTCGCCGAAGCCGGACGCGAGCTCGAGGATCGTGTCGCCCGGGCTCGGCGCGAGCTCGCGGAGCATCCACTCGCGGATCGGCACCGAGGTCGCCTCGATCGCGTCGCGCCAGCGCTCCCAGCCGGGCGCCATCGTCTCCCAGGTCTCGCACGCCGCGCGCTTGTATTCGGCCCTATCCATTCGGCCGATCGTAAGCCAGACCCCGTACTAGCCGAATGCCGGGGCGGAACCGTCCGGTCGGTGCGTAGGCGCGGCGCGCGAGCCGTGGAACGCTGACGGTGGATGACTCAAGGCCAGAACGTCATGCGGCACGGTCGTGAGCAGGATGCGGAGGAGCGCGTCGGCGCGCTTCTCGAACGTGAGCTGGACGACGTCGCGATCGTGCTGCATGACCTCCACGTGCCCGGGTCGGAGGTGCGCGTCGACCACGTCGTCGTCGCGCCCACGGGCATCTGGGTCGTCGACTCGACGCTCCGCGGCGAGCTCGAGCTCGAGGTGGACGCGTGCGACGCATCGGCGTCGGTCGACGCGATCGAGCGGCACGTCGCAGTCATGGCGAGCGCGGTCAACGGCCGGGCGAAAGACGTTCCGATCCGAGCGGCTCTCTGCTTCCACGCGGAGCACTGGGGCGGAGCCCCGCAGCCGTTCTGGATGGACGGGGTGCTGGTGACGCATCCCGCAGATCTCGTCGAGCGGGTTCGGGCGGCGGGCCCGCTCGACGAGGACACCGTCGGCTGGATCGCGGCGCGGCTCTCGCTCGAGTAGTCGGCGCGCGCGCCTACGAGCTCGGCGCCGAGCACGGCCGCAGGTCGGCGTCTCCCCCGATGAACGTCTGCTGGATCTGCGAGCTCGGAATCGAGAACACGAGAAGCGGGCCCCGAGGTCGGTCCGTCTGTCCGATGTACGTGCGGTCGCTGGTCTCACCGATGAGGACACCCGTGACCTCGGACTGGCTCGTGCAGACCTTCGCGTCGAGCAAGGTGTAGAGCGTCCCCGCGATGAGCACGCAGATCGGCACCGCCGCCAGGGCGACGACGAGCGTCATCCAGACGATCGGGCGGCGCGTGCTCCAGAGTCCGTGCGGCTCGCCGTAGCGGGCGACGAGCTCCGCCCTGAGGCGAAGTGCCACGAGCACCGCGAGCAGGGTGACGAGAAATGCCAGGGGGACGAGCCACAGCGACTCGCCTCGCACGCCGTCCGCGCCGAGCGCGATGGTCCCGGCGACGACGAGCGCCGGTATCGCGCTCGCGCCGGCGAGGGTTGCCCAGCCGCGCGCCGACCGCTCCGTCCACTCGCGGACGAGCCGCGTTGGGGGCGGCGTCGGCCCTCGAAGGAGTCGGTAGATCACGTAGAGCGCAGCGACTCCGAGCACGGGCAGGACGATCTGCGCAAGCCCGATCGAGATCAGCACGTCGCGAGGCAGCTGGCTGACGATCGTCCGCGACGGAAGTCGGCCAGGTACAGCCGAAGTGCGAGAACACCGCCGCCGGCGGCGTACACGAGCCCGAGAAAGCCGGCAGCGAGCCCGAGGAGCTGGCCGATCGTCTTGACGACATCGGATCCGTCGCGCTCGGCATCCGCCACGTCCCGATCATCGCAAACTGCTCTCGTCGCCTTAGCGCCGCGCAATCGTGCAGCGTCCGGCTACTGCTACCGTGGGCGGCACGGATAGCCCCGCTATCCCGTGAGGTTTGACTTCTTCGGTTCCTCCACTGGGTCGAATGAGACGGATCTCGACCCAACAGCCCGGTCAGCCGGGCAAGACAGGAGTTGAATCGAATGCAGTCCTTTTCCCAGCTCGGGGTGTCCGCGCGCATTGCGCAAACGCTCGCCGCGCGTGACATCCACGAGCCCTTTCCGATCCAGGCCCGGGTTCTTCCCGAGGCACTCGCCGGACGCGATGTCCTGGCCAAGTCGCCGACCGGATCGGGCAAGACGCTCAGCTTTGCGATCCCGATCCTCGAGCGCCTCGAGCCCGGCGAGCGGAAGCCCGCCGCGCTCGTCCTCGTGCCGACTCGCGAGCTCGCGACCCAGGTCGCCGGTGAGTTCCAAGCACTCGCCTCGAACGGCCTTCGAGTGGCCGCTGTCTACGGCGGCGTGCCGATCCACTCGCAGGCGAAGCGCGCCCGCGCCGCGCACGTTCTCGTCGCGACGCCGGGCCGCCTGAACGACCTGCTCGAGCGCAAGTCCATCGATCTGGGCGGCGTGCGCATCCTCGTCCTCGACGAGGCCGACCGGATGCTCGACATGGGCTTCAAGCCTCAGGTAGACAGGATCGTGCGCCATCTGCCGATAGAGCGTCAGACGATGTTCTTCTCGGCGACACTCGACAACGAGGTCGGCGAGCTGGCCCGCGCGTACACGAACCACCCGGTTCGTTGCGAGGCCGGGCTCCCGCCGAAGCACGAGAACCACGACGCGGTCGAGCACCGCTTCGTCTCGGTCAGGGCCGACAGCAAGGTCGAGACGCTCGTCGATCTTCTGCGCGGCGATCGCGGGCTCACGCTCGTCTTCGTCCGCACCCGGCGTGGAGCCGACAGGCTCGTGCGGAAGCTCGCGCAGCAGAGCGTCAAGGCCGTCGCACTGCATGGCGACATGAACCAGAGGCAGCGCGAGCGGGCGCTCGAGCGGTTCGAGTCGGGGCACGCGACGACGCTCGTCGCGACCGATGTTGCGGCCCGCGGGCTCGACCTGGTCGAGATCACTCAGGTCGTCAACTTCGATCCGCCGGACGAGCACGACAGCTATGTGCACCGCGTCGGCCGCACCGGGCGTGCCGGCCGTGGGGGCGTCGGCGTCACGTTCGTCCTCCCGGAGCAGCAGGAGGAGGTGAGTCGCGTCGCGCGGCTCGCCGGGCACACCGAGCAGTACGCGAGCGCGGGCATGAAGGTTGCGCCCGCACGACGCGTGTACACCTCGCGGCGCGGCGGCTCGAAGTGGGGCAACCCGAGGCCTCGCCGCAAGATTTGAGCTCGCTCACTTCCCCGATCCAGGCGCTCGGAAGCTCACGCGTGCTTCGGCTCGCGCTCTCGGGCCACGGCCGCCTCGTCCTCTCCGGACTCGTGGGGACGGTTGCGATCGTCATCACTGTGCTCGCCGCGCGCAAGTTCGCCGAGTCCCCGTGGCCGCTCACCGACGGCCATCCAGGCCTGCTGGTGGCGGCGGGCGCGCTCTCGCTCGTCGGCTATGGGCTCAAGGCGTTCGGCTGGCAGCGCCTGTTCGCGGCCGATCAGCGGCCGCAACCGTTGGCGCTCGCGGCCGCGAGCGGAGGCGCCTCGGTCACGGGCCTCGTGCTCCCGGGCCGCCTCGACGATGTCGTCAGGGTCGCGATCGTACGCCGCTACCCGGGCTGCCCCGCCTGCGTGCGGACGCTCTGTCTCTCGCTCTTCATGCTCGCCCTCATCGACACCGCCGCGCTGGCGCCGCTTGCGTTCGGCGCCGCTGTGCTTCCCGATCAGTCGCTCGGCGTGCGCCTCGGCCTGGGGCTCATCGCCGTCGCGGGAGTCGGAGCGGCGGCACTCGTCGTGGCGCTTCCGCGCCTCACGCGCAGCAAGCGAGTCCTCCGCTACAGGATCGGCCGCTGGCTCGAGCCGCGCACCATCCCGCTTGGGCACGCGGCCCTCGCCTGGGCTTTCGTCTCCGCTTGCTGGATGACCCGCGTTGTCGCGCTCATCATCGTGCTCGGTGCGCTAGGCGTCGGGTTCTCGCTCCCGCTCGCGCTGCTCTTCCTGTGCGCGAGCTGTGCCGCCGCGGCGCTCCCCATAGCTCCCGGTGGAGCGGTGACACAGGCGGGCGCCGGTGCCGCAGTGTTGATCGCTTCCGGAGCCGAGGTCTCTCAGGCCGTCGGAGTCGCCGTCACGGTGCAGGCGCTCGCGGTTCTCGTCGGCGGGTCGATCCTGCTCTTCGCGGCCGCGTGGCGGACGGGTCTGCGCCTCGTGCCGCGCTACCGCGCTGCGAGCGCGAGCGCCTGACCTCCCCGGTCACTTCTCCCACATATTCGACAGGCGTAACGCCTTCGAGCGGCGTGGTGAGATGATCGCGCCATGCGCCGGCCCGAGCTGCCGACCGGCACCGTCACCTTCCTCTTCACGGACGTCGAGGGGTCGACTCGGCTTCTCCAGGAGCACGGGGCGGGATACGCGGATCTCCTCGACGAGCACCGGCGCGCGCTGAGGGACGCCTTCTCGAGATACGGCGGCGTCGAGGTCGACACCCAGGGCGACGCCTTTTTCGTCGCGTTCTCCCGGGCGGCCGACGCGGTCGCGGCGGCCGCCGAGGCGCGGCAGGCGCTCGAGCCGGGCCTGATCCGGGTACGCATGGGAATCCACACCGGCGAGCCGATCGTCACGGACGAGGGCTACGTCGGGATCGATGTGCATCGCGCTGCGCGGATCGCCGCGGCCGCCCACGGTGGGCAGATCGTCGTCTCGGAGACGACTCGCGGGCTCCTCGACAGCGACACCGGCGTGCGCGATCTCGGCGAGCACCGGCTGAAGGATCTGATCGGAGCCGAGCGCTTGTACCAGCTCGGCGTTGGCGACTTCCCGCCGCTCAAGACGCTCGACGCCACGAACCTGCCCGTCGCCGCGAGTCCTCTCGTGGGGAGAGAGCACGAGCTCGGTGAGCTGGTCGCCGCGCTTTCGAACGGCACGCGCCTCCTGACCGTCACCGGGCCCGGAGGCACCGGGAAGACCCGCCTCGCGCTTCAGGTCGCGGCGGAGCTCGTCGGCACGCTGCGCGACGGCGTCTT
The DNA here is from genome assembly GCA_963793035.1 of uncultured Actinomycetes bacterium. Classification (GTDB taxonomy): domain Bacteria; phylum Actinomycetota; class Thermoleophilia; order Gaiellales; family Gaiellaceae; genus GMQP-bins7. The sequence continues at coordinate 8,334 of CAWBYI010000004.1, read as the reverse complement.
CTGGGTGCCGCTCGCGAGCCTCTCCGACCCCGACCTCCTGTCCTCGGAGGTCGCACAGGCGATCGGGGCGCGCGACGACCTCGCCGGCTTCCTCCGCGGGAAGGAGCTGCTCATCCTGCTCGACAACTTCGAGCACCTCCTCGACGCTGCTCCGGCGGTCAGCACCGTCCTCGCGTCCTCGGGCGGTCTGCGTGTGCTCGTCACGAGCCGGTCGCCCCTGCATGTGTCGGCCGAGCGGGAGTACCGGCTGGAGCCGCTTCCGGCGAGCGATGCGGCCGCGCTCTTCGTCGAACGGGCCCGGTCGATCGGGCGAGAGCTCGCGCCGGACGCCACCGTCGAGGCGATCTGCCGCCGCCTCGACGGCCTCCCCCTGGCGGTCGAGCTCGCCGCCGCCCGCACGAAGCTTCTCGCTCCCGAGCCGCTCCTCGAGCGTCTCGACTCGACGCTTCCGCTGCTGACGGGCGGTGCGCGCGACGCCCCCGAGCGCCAGCGCACGCTGCGCGCCACGATCGAGTGGAGCTACGACCTGCTCGATTCCGGGAGCAAGGAGCTGTTCGCGCGGCTCTCGGTCTTCGCGGGCAGCTTCCCGCTCTCTGCTGCGGAGGAGGTCTCGGGCGCCGACCTCGACGGCGTCGCGGCGCTCGTCGACTCGAGCCTCGTGAAGCCGATCGGCGACGACCGCTTCCTGATGCTCGAGACGATCCGCGAGTACGCGCTCGAGAGGCTCGCGGCAACAGAAGAGGCAGAGGAGCTACGGCAGCGGCACGCTGACTTCTTCTCCACTCTCGCCGAGCAGGCGTACGAGCGGAGGTTCGATGCCGAGGCGGAGTGGGCCGGGCGACTCGAGCTCGACCACGACGACTTTCGGGCTGCGCTCGACTGGCTGACCGCTAGCGATGCGGACGGTGCGCTCGAGCTCGCCGGCGCTCTCGGCTGGTTCTGGCTCTCCCATGGGCTGCTCTCCGAGGGCTCCGGACGTCTGGATCGCGCGCTCGCCGACTCGTCGGCAACGGGACGAGCGCGGGCCCGCGCCCTCACGGCGCTGGGATCGCTCACCGCACGGCACGGCGACGTCGACGGGGGGCAAGCCTGGCTCAGCGACGGGATCGGGCTCTGGCACGAGTTGGGCGATCGGGCCGAGCTCGCCTCGGCGCTCGACGAGCGCGGATGGACGCTCATGTACCACGCGGCGGACAACCCGGGCTCGCTCGCCGCGTTCGAGCAGAGCCTCGCGCTTCGCCGAGAGCTCGGCGACCACCCGGGTGAGACCCGCGCGCTCGTCGGCGTCTGCCAGGTGCTCGTTGCCATGGGCGACGTCGAGCGGGCGGAGTCGCTCTCACACGAGTTGCTCGAGATGGCTGACGGCGACCCGCGCACCGTGCACTTCGCCTTCCATTTCCTCGCCGACTGCGCGCTGATACGCGGCGATACCGAGGAAGCCGGGAGACGCTACCGCGAGAGCCTCCGAGCGGCGCTGCCGCTCGGAGACGTCATCGAGACGAGCTTCGAGGTCCAGGGCGTGGCGATGGCGGCCGCCGGCACCGACCCGTACAACGCCCTTCGCCTGGCCGCGTCTGCGGCGGCGCTGTGGGAGTCGCTGGGCGTGTCGATCTCGGTCCCGTTCTGGGACGAGCTCCTCGAGCGCTACATCGGCAGTGCACGCGAGGCCCTGGGCGCAGAGGCCGAAGCCGTCTGGGCCGAGGGCCACGCGCTGGCGTTCGAGGACGCGGTCGAGCTCGCCCTCGTGTAACCGCGATGCGACTATCGCCGCCCGCTCGGGCGGGCGATCCTTCCGAGCCGGCGATCCGAGCGCAACCCCTTCTCGGCTTGGCGGGAAATGCCGAGCCTGAGAAACTCGGAAGCATCAGCAGCGACTCTCTGAAACCCGGACTGCATGAAGCGCTGCTGACGCGCAGGCTTCAGGAATTGCTCGCGGGATCCCCGAAGGGACGCTTCTTGCCGAGGTCGCCGAGTTGCGTGACGCCGAAGCATCAGATCGGGTATCACGCCACCTCGCAGGCATGCTCGCACGAGCGATCGAGCGAGCGCCGGAAGGAAAGCGAAGCGGCGAGGCTGTGCGTATCGCCACGGCGTTGATACATCGCCTCCGGTCCCTCACGGATGGAAGAGGCGATCTGTGGGGCGACGAACCCGTTGACCCTGGACGCGTGTTGGTTTCGCTGCTGCAGCCTCTCCCGGACGGACGGCCACAATCGATCGAGCGCCCGCTCACCCCGTTGCTCGACACGACGATGTTGACCAATGCTCCGGGCGAGCCCGACGATCCAGCACGAGCTCGATCGCCGAGATCCCGTCGGCGGACGCATCGACATTGTCATGGCGTTCGTCCGCTGGAGCGGCGTCCGCCCGCTGATGGACGCGCTCCGGCGCCACTGCGAGGCGAGGCAAGCCCGTTCGCGTGTCCTGACGACGACCTACACGAACAGCACCGAGGCAGCGGCGCTCGACGCAGCTCGGCGGCATCGGCGCGAGATCAAGGTCTCCTACGACACGACGACGACGCGGCTGCACGCGAAGGCGTGGATGTTCCACCGCCACGAGCGGCTACTCGACCGCGTACATCGGCTCGTCGAACCTCACGCACTCGGCGCAGGTGACCGGGCTCGAGTGGAACGTCCGGGTGTCCGGCCTGCGCAATCCCGACGTCGTCGCCAAGATGGCGGCGGTCTTCGACTCCTACTGGGAGAGCGACGACTTCGCGCCCTACGACGCCGCCGAGTTCGCGACGCGCAGCGCAGGCCGTCGCGGCCGATCGACTCGAGCTGCCAGCCCGACCGAGATCCACCTACGCCCGTTCCAGGAGCGCCTGCTCGAACAGATCGCCGTCGCCCGGCACCAGGGCCACCACCGGAACCTGCTGGTCGCCGCCACCGGCACGGGCAAGACCGTCATGGCGGCCGTCGACTACGCGCGGCTGCGGCACGACCTGCCCGAGCCCGCCTGCTGTTCGTCGCTCACCGCCAGGAGATCCTCGAGCAGAGCCGTGCGACCTTCCGGCACGCGCTGCGCGATGCGAGCTTCGGCGAGTTGTGGGTCGGCGGGCACCGCCCGCAGCTGTTCGAGCACGTTTTCGCGTCGATCCAGAGCCTCAACGCGCCGGCCTCGCGCGACTCGACCCGACCACTTCGACGTCGTCATCGTCGACGAGTTCCACCACGCCGCAGCGCCGTCGTACGAGGCGCTGCTCGAACACGTCGAGCCGGTCGAGCTGCTCGGCCTGACCGCCACGCCCGAGCGGGCCGATGGGCTCGACGTCCTCCGCTACTTCGACGGCCGGATCGCCGCCGAGCTGCGGCTGTGGGATGCCATCGACCAGCAGTACCTGGCGCCATTCGCGTACTTCGGCGATCCATGACGGCCTCGACCTGCGCGATGTGCCGTGGCGCCGCGGGCAGGGCTACGACGTCGCCGCGCTGACGAACGTCTTCACCGCCGACGACGTTTGGGTTCGCCTGGTGGTCGAGGAGCTCGGCGGAACGTCGCCGACCGTCGCGGATGCGAGCCCTCGGCTTCTGCGTCAGCATCGAGCACGCCCGCTTCATGGCCCAGCGGTTCACGCGAACTCGGACTCGCCGCCGTAGCTGTCTCGGCGACCAGCCGTCGGACGAGCGCAGGGCGGCGCTGCGCGATCTCGCGGAAGGGAAGTCCGCGTGCGTCTTCACCGTCGATCTGTTCAACGAGGGCATCGACATGCCGAGCGTCGACACGCTGCTGCTTCTTCGCCCGACCGAGAGTCCGACGCTGTTCCTGCAGCAGCTCGGCCGCGGGCTCCGGAAGGCGACGGGCAAGGCGCGTCTGCACCGTCCTCGACTTCGTCGGCACGCACCGCAAGGAGTTCCGATTCGACCGGCGCTTGCGCGCGCTGCTCGGCGGGTCACGCGCCGACGTCGAGCGCCAGGTTCGACACGACTTCCCGTTCCTCCCCGCCGGCTGCAGCTTCCAGCTTGATCAGGTGGCGCGCGACATCGTGCTCCGCAGCATCCGCGACGCGATCCCGAGCACGTGGCGCGAGCGGTGCAACGAACTCCGCTCGCTCGGCGACGTCGGACTCGGTGAATTCCTCGACGAGCACCGGCCTCGAACTCGAGGACATCTACGCCGGCGGCCACAGTTGGTCGGAGATGCGCCGTGAGGCCGGCTTCCCGACCGCGCCGGCAGGACCTGCGGAGAGCAGCTGCTGCGAGCCGTAGGGCGGATGCTGCATGTTGACGACGACGAGCGGCTCGAGATCTACCCGCGCCTTCTCCGCGAAGATCGCCCGCCGTCGCTCGACGCGACTCACGATCGCGTGAGCGGCGACTGCTCCGAATGCTCGTCTCGTCGCTCACGAGCTTGGGCGCCTCAGCGACCTTCGCCGATGCCGTAGCGCAGGTCTGGGACCATCCGCAGGTTCGCGCAGAGTTGGTCGAGGTGCTCGAATTGCTCCGTGAACGCGTGGCGTACCTCGACCATCCGCTCGGGCTCCCGGACGTGCCGCTTGCACTTCACTCTCGATACACGCGCATCGAGATCCTCGCTGGCGTTCGCTGTCGGCGAGGGCGCGAAGCCGCAGACGTGGCAGACAGGCGTGTGGTGGGAGCCACAGTCGCGCACCGATCTCTTCGCGTTCACGCTGGACAAGAGCGTGGGCGGCTTCTCCCCAACCACCCGCTACCGCGACTATGCGATCAGCCCGGAGCTCATCCACTGGGAGAGCCAGTCCGCGACGGCATCCGACAGCCCCACAGGTCAGCGGTACATCCGTCAGCGCGAGGAGGGAACGAACGTCCTGCTCTTCGCGCGGCTGCGAGCGACCGAGCGCTCCTTCTGGTGTCTGGGGCCGGCGACGTACGTGAGTCACGAGGGCGACCGTCCCATCGCGTTCGTGTGGAAGCTCGAGCAACACCTGCCGGCGGAGCTGTACACGTCGTTCGGGGCCGCAGTCGCATAGACGTGGCAGTCGCGGCGCTGAGTGTGAGTGCGTCCCGGGCTCGTCGTCAGATCGGTGGGGCTCTCTTCTCCGGTCTGACCTCGCACCGTCTCGGCGGATACTCCAGGTGATGCGACTCGCGGATGACGGCACGCTTCGGCTCTCGCCGACCGATCTGGCGAACCATCTCGCCTGCGCGCACCTGACGCAGCTCGAGTTGCGCGTTCAGCGGGGCGAGCTCGCGCGGCCGCACGTCGTCGACCCGTACGGGCAGATCATCATGCGGAAGGGGAACGAGCACGAGGCTGCGCACCTCGCGCGGCTTGAGGCGGACGGGCTCCGCGTCCTGCGCCTCAAGACCTACGACGACGAGGACTTCGACGCCGACGAGGCTCGCCGCGCGACCGAGGAGGCCGTCCGGAGCGCGGAAGCCGACGTCATCTACCAGGCCTACCTCACGGACGGCACGTGGCGCGGGTTCGCCGACTTCCTCGTGCGGCTGCCCGACGGCACGTACGAGCCCGTCGACACGAAGCTCGCGCGCTCCGCGAAGCCGCTCCACGCGATCCAGCTCTGCTTCTACGCCGAGCAGCTCGAGCGGATCCAGGGTCGGCTGCCCGAGCACGTCCACGTCGAGCTCGGCTCGGGCGAGCGCGCGACGCTGCGGACGGCGGACTTCATCGCGTTCTTCCGGCGCTCGCGCGAGCGGCTGCTCGCGGCGATCGAGGGCGGGACAGGTCCCGCCCCTACGGCCGCGCCGGAGACCTGGCCGTGGCCCGTCTACCACTGCACGATCTGCGACTTCCGGCACCTCTGCCAGGACCGGCGAGTCGCGGAGGACCACCCGATCCTCGTCGCGGGGCTCGGGCGGCTGCACGCGGAGCGGCTCGCCGCCGCAGGGATCCCGACGCTGACGGCGCTCGCGGAGACGGCGCCCGACACCACAGTCAAGCGCATCCGGCCGGAGTCGTTCGAGCGCATCCGCTCGCAGGCCTCGCTCCAGCTCCACTTCACGCGCACGGGCGAGCGGCGCGTCGAGCTCCTCCCGGACGAGGAGGACCGCGGCTTCCGCACGCTTCCGCCGCCGTCCGAAGGCGACGTCTGGCTCGACCTCGAGGGCCACCCGTTCTACGAGCCGGCGCGCGGGCTCGAGTACCTGTTCGGCTGGTGCTACCGGGACGCGGGCGGGACAGGCCCGCCCCTACGACGCGCTACGAGGTCGTCTGGGGCCTCGACCGCGACGGCGAGAAGGCGGCCTTCGAGCGCTTCGTCGACTGGGTCGAGGCGCGCCGCCGCGTCCACCCCGACCTGCACGTCTACCACTACGCCGGCTACGAGCGCACCGCGATGCGGCGCCTCATGGGCGAGCACTCGACGCGCGAGCGCGAGATCGACGACTGGCTGCGGCAGGAGCTGCTCGTCGACCTCTACCGCGTCGTCAGGCAGTCGCTGCGGGCCGGCGTCACGAGCTACTCGATCAAGGAGATCGAGAAGCTGTACGGGTTCGAGCGCACGGCCGAGGTCGTAGGCGGGGCCGAGTCGGTCGTCCTCTTCGAGCAGTGGCTCGAGGCGCAGGAGGGCTCGCTGCTCGAGGGCATCCGCGCGTACAACGAGGAGGACTGCCGCTCGACGGTCGCGCTCCACGAGTGGCTCCTCGGGCTCCGGCCGGACGGGCTCCCGTGGCAGGTGCCGCCGGAGCAGCGGGAGAAGACGGAGGAGGCCGAGGAGCGGGACGCGACGCGGATCGCGCTGCACGAGGCGCTGCTCGCGGGCGGGGAGGAGGGCAGCCCGAGCTGGCTCCTCGCGCACCTCCTCTACTACCACCAGCGCGAGGCGAAGTCGCAGTGGTGGGAGTGGTTCCACCATCTCGAGCTCGACGAGGACGAGCTGATCGAGGACACGGACACGATCGGCGGGATGCGGCCGATCGGCGAGCCGGTCGAGGACGGGAAGTCGCTCGTCTACACGTTTACGTTCCCGGCGCAGGAGACCAAGATCCGCGAGTCAGGCGTCGACCCGGCGACCGAGAAGACCTGCGACGTGCACGTGGACGACGACCGCGGGATCATCACGATGCGCCGCTCCGCGCAGCGCGCGGAGGAGCCACTGCCGGCAGCACTGATACCCGGGCAGCCGATCCCGGACTGGGAGCACCGGAACGCGGTCCAGCGCTTCGCCGAGGCGTATCTCCACGGCGAGCGGGACGGCGTCGTCGCCGAGATCCTCGAGCGGAGGCCGCCGCAGGCGCGGCTCGACCTCCCGGTGCCCGAGGCTGCGCTGTCGCTCGATGGGAGCTACCTCTTCGTCCAGGGCCCGCCGGGCTCCGGCAAGACGTGGCAGGGCGCGAAGGCGGCCGTCGCCCTCATGCGCGCAGGTCGGCGCATCGGCGTCACGGCTCAGAGCCACAAGGCGATCTCGAAGCTCCTCGAGGAGATCGAGCGCGAGGCGCGCGAGCAGGGGTTCTCGTTCCGCGGCCGCAAGAAGTCGACTCCGGCGACGAGGGCACCCGCTTCGAGGGGGACTTCATCGACTCGAGCGACGGCTGGCGCGACCTCCTCGACGAGGAGCTCCAGCTCGTCGCGGGCACGTCGTGGCTCTTCGCGCGCGGCGACTTCACCGGCTTCCTCGACACGCTGATCGTCGACGAGGCGGGCCAGGTCTCGCTCGCCGACGTCGTCGCGGTCGGGCACGCGGCGCGGAACATCGTCCTGCTCGGCGACCCGAACCAGCTGCCGCAGGTCTCGCAGGGCGCGATGCCGGAGGAGGCGAAGGCGTCCGTCCTCCAGCACCTCCTCGGCGAGGAGACGACCGTGCCGCCGGACCGCGGGATCTTCCTCGAGCGCACGTGGCGGCTGCGGCCCGAGCTGACCGCGTTCACGTCCGAGGCGTACTACGAGGGCCGGCTCGTGTGCGAGGAGCTGTGCGGACGGCGGAGCGTGGCGGCCGGGAACGGGCTCGTCTACCGGCCGGTCGAGCACGCGGCGAACGGGCAGCTCTCACGCGAGGAGGCGGCCGAGGTGGCCGTCGCGATCGGCGAGCTGCTCGGCACCGAGTACACGGACGAGAACGGCGCGACCCGCCCGCTCGGGCTCGACGACGTCCTCGTCGTGACGCCGTACAACGCGCAGGTGCGGACGCTGCGGCAGGCGGTGCCCGAGGGCGTGCGCGTCGGCACCGTGGACAAGTTCCAGGGGCAGGAGGCGCCGGTCGTCATCGTCTCGCTCGCGAGCTCGAGCGGGGAGGAGGCGCCGCGCGGCCTCGGCTTCGTCTTCAACAAGAACCGGATCAACGTCGCCACCTCGCGCGCGCAGTGCCGCGTCGAGCTCGTGTGCTCGCCGCGCCTGCTCGAGGCCGACTGCAAGACGATCGACGAGATGCGGCTCGTGAACGCGCTCTGCCGCTTC
>CAWBYI010000003.1:0-165365 GCA_963793035.1 uncultured Actinomycetes bacterium | reverse complement strand
CAGCACTGGCGAGGAACTGGTCAACCCGCTAGCCACGCCAACTCGTTCCGCCTCTTGTGCCCGCTCAGAGAGCGTCCGTCCCTTCCCCCTCGCGACCCGATCGGGCGTTGGGGCCCGGTTGCTGGCGTCGGGTACGTTGGGCACATGTCGTTGCCACCCGACGCGAACAGGATTCAGCCAGAGCACCTTCCCACGCCGTTCAGCGCCGCGGACATACGCGCAGGGTGCCCATTCGGCCGCACGATCCAGCTCCAGAGCGAAGCGCCGGGAGGCGCGCTGACCTTTCTCCGGATCCGCTTCGTGGAGGTGGATGCTGACGGCGCGGTTCAGGAGTTCCAGTCAACCGATCGCGAAGGGCATCCGATCGGCGAGCCGACCTCTCGCCGCTCCAGCTGGCTCGAACTGCAGCACCACGCTTCACAGCCCGCGGCCGCCACGGTGATCGACGAGGTCGATCTGGAGTTGCCGTTCGGAACCGAGGCATGCTGGCGCTACACGGTCAGCACCGATGACGGATCTGCCACCTTCTGGTTCGCGACAGGCCGCGCTGGCATGCCTGTTCAGGTGGAGAAGCGTGTTGGCGGCGAGCTTGTCAGCCGGTCGGTCGTGATCGGAGATGGAGTCGTGGCTTAGCCGAGCGACCCGACTCCGAAGTGAAATTCGCTCCATTCACGGTGGATGTGTGGGACTACCTTCCTCATGGGGGAACACAATGAGTCTCCGTGGATTCGGAGCAGGCTCTGGCAACCGGACACGTTGTGGCCGCGCTCTCAGCACTAGGTGCGGGTGCCGCCGTTCTCCTCTTCCCGAAAGGCACGCACACCCACCGAGTGATCGGAGCCGTCTACGTCCTTGCGCTTGTACTCGTGAATGTCGCGGCGCTGTCGTTGCATCGAGAGAACACCTTCGGTGTATTCCATGCGCTGGCAGTCGCGAGCCTGGTCACGATCGCTGTCGGACTCTCGCCCCTTCTCTTCGGCAAGCGATCGCCGCCGGTCATCGCTACCCACGCGTACTGCATGACGTGGTCATACGCTGGGTTGGTCGCGGCGTGTTGCGGACAACTAGCTGTCGCTGTTGGTCAGGACGACATCGGCGCGTGGGTTGTTCCGGTGGCTATCGCAACCGTCTTGTCCATCAGCGGCGTCGTCATCTTCGGGAGAGTTCCGTCAATCCTTGATCGCTTGCTGGCTGAACGATGATCCAGACGCCACCGGCTAGCCTCGCTCCAGGTCGCCTACGCCTTCGACGACTTTGCGAGGCGCTCGGTTCGGGAGACCCTGAATCCCAGTGCCGTGCGCGTGCGCGAGCCACCGAGCGTCGCGATCAGCGCGACCGTCAGGCGCCTGCCCTGCGCCGCGGCGGGGACGACGAACGAGCACCGCGCGATCGAGTCCTCCCACGACAGGCGAATCTTGCGGTACCGCTTTCCGCCGATCCAGACACTGGCATGGAGTGACCCAGGCGCCGGGACGAACTCGACGCGGGCGACGAGCTCGAACGGTCGCGCAGCCTGGGGTGGTCGCGGTGTCACGGAAATGACGTCTATCCGGACGTCGGCACCCGCACCCGGCGCAGCTGGCGCGAGTGTCGTCGCCGCAGCCAACACCACCGCACCGAACGCGGCGATCCGGCTGATCATGTGACTCAGAGTACGCCTGTTCCGGACGGAGCTCCAGTTCCTCGCGTCGTCACTCCCCCATGGTCGTGGTCGTCAAGAACGGCGGACGGCCGGGCCGGGCGGGATCCTCGCGCGCACGCGTAATACAAAGGTGTTGAGGGCTACCCACCCCCCGTGAACGTGTTCGTTGGGCTGGGGCGTGGGGCGTCGCGAACCTGAGCCACGTCGCTCCCGCACGCACGCGCAATAGAAGAGGTGCGAGGCTAACCACCCCCGTGAACTCGTTGGTCGGGTCGGGCCCGGAAGCGCGGGGGCGTCTCGCGAACATCCCGAACCCATCCTCACGCGCAGGCGCGCGAGAAGAAAGAGGTGCGAGGCTACCCCACCCCCATCAGCACGTTCTTCGACCCACACTTTCACCGCTCCGGCCCGTGCGGCCCGCTTGACGCGGCTTATGCTCCCCGCGTCCACGAGGGAAAGGAGCGGGCATGTTGGGAGACAACGATGCAGCGGCAACATTGGCCGTCAGAGACATGGAGAGAGCTCGCGACTTCTACGAGAACACGCTCGGACTCGCTCCGCTGCAGGAGGTTCCTGGGGCGATGATGTACAAGAGCGGAAACTCGGTAGTGCTCGTCTATCCGTCGGAGTACGCCGGAACGAACCAAGCCACCGCCGCCTCATGGGCAGTCGGCGACGACTTCGACGCGATCGTCGAAGACCTAAAGGCGAAGGGCGTCACGTTCGAGCACTACGACGACTTGCCCGAGACGACGCGCGAGGGCGACGTTCACATTGCAGGCGAGTTCAAGGCCGTGTGGCTCAAGGATCCCGACGGCAACATCCTCAACCTGATCAACATGTGAGTTCGAGCGGCAGCCGTCGTCGCCGCTGGCACCATCCACGCGCATCACCCTCCGACCGTTGATCGAGCCCAAGGCTGCGCGCCGCGCAGCCGAGGTCGCGCTGCATTACGAAGTCAGCCCGGGGTAAAGAGCGTCAGCTGCATCCCGTCCGGTGCCTGGACGCGAACGTTACGGTCTCCCCACGGCGTCGTCACCGGCTGTGCGACCCGCTTAGCGCCCGCTGAGACGAGGCGTTCCGCCGTCCCCGCGCTGTCACCAACCTCGAGCGCAAGACGAACAGCTCCGGAAACGCGTCGGCCCGCTTCGATCGCGTCGACCCTCTCCGCCTGAGCGTCGTCGAAGAGCTCGAGCGTCGCCCGTCCCGCATCGAGGAGCACGACCCGGCCGTCTTCCGAGCTCCAGTCGGCCAGTTGCTCGAGCCTCAGCACGTCGCGGTAGAAACCGAGCGCCTGGTCGAAGTCCTCCACCGTGAGCACGACTCGAAGCTCGCGCACGTCTGCCATGCATGGTCAAACGCAACACTCGCGCCGAAGCATCCCTCAAGCATGCCCGGACGTCAGACGGATGACCTCGCAACAATCGCCCACGGGCAACGTCCTCGACATGGGTATCAAGGGCGATGGGAGCGTCACCATTTCCGACGTGGTTCTCTCCTACCAAGCGACGGTCTGAAGCCTGTGCAAGTACCTCTCCGAGGCGCGTAGGGGATGGAGGCGGGGCGGGGCCTAAACCTGGATCACACGGCCGAGCGAGGCGGCTGTACCTTGACCAGGTGTCTAGTAAGAGTCTGTGCGTAGTCGGCAAGATCGGCATTTATCGCGTCGATCCGATTTCGCCTCCAGAAGCGGAGGTCCGGCGCGGCCGGATCCGTCGCAATCGACCAGCTTTGGTTGGACATGGCCTGCTCACCCCAGATCTGGATCAAGAGCCTTCCCCCTCCAAGGAGGCGCACTGGAAGTCCTAGGAAAAGCCAGTTGGTACGCCCAAGCCTGCCACGGATGTACGGGGGGAGACCCTTGCGGTCCCAGTCGCGCGCAGCCTTGAACTCGTCATCCTCCGTTACGAGGAGCCCCCTCGTCCCGTGTACTCCTCTACGCAGCCTTACGATCACTGCGCGCTCTTTCAGACTCAAGTCTGTGTACTCACGAGGCAGAACGATCGCGACCGGCTCACGGTCGGGGGCGTAATGGATGAACTGACCGAGCTTGTCGGCCGGGGCTACGACGTCAAACGGCTCACCTGTCGCCTCGAGCGTCTGCTCGAGCGCGGTGTCGTAGTTCATGTTGAGGATCAGGGGAGGAGCAAGCGCGTCGCGGCGTTGGACTGTGGCTACCGTCGCAAGGAACTCATGGACAGGATTCGGCTCGTAATCGACGTCTAGAACGTCGCGCATCGCGTCGTAGAGGACGCCCGCTCCATATTCGTCGAGCACGTGTTCCGCAACCGACGGCAGATCGGCTGCGTCCGAGACCCTGAAGCGCTCGGCAAGGTAAGCCGCGAGTTCCTCCTCGACGGGCGGGTACGTCGATCTTCCGGGTTCCCATGTCGCTCCGGCTGGGCGACCGCAGAGATTGACCTCATCCCCGAGAATGGTCACGACTCTTCCCTCGCGGAAGGACGGCGCTACTAGCGAATAGTGTTTGTCGAGCACGGCCGCATCGGTTCTCGGAACCGACGTCCGGCGCCGTCTCGGGGGAGCGAACGCCAGCTCGATGTGACCCTCGACGTCGAACGCCCACTTTCGAGGGTTCTGCGGCACACCCTCGTCGGACAGACGCCGGCGCACGAAGTCGTATGCGTCGTCGACCGTGACGCGCCCATCTCCGTCGAGATCGGCCGCGCCGCTGGACAACCCCTCCACGAGGATGGCGGTGAACCTGGACGGTGTGACCGATCCGTGGACGACTTCGCCGTCGTAGGCGTACTGCGTCGAATCGGACGCAGTTCAGAACGACCAGCCCCTGCGCATTAAAAGAGTCGTCGGTGTGAATCGCCTTGTCAGCTCTTTTCTGCATGCCTTTGGCGAAGGCCCCGCCGTAGCAACAGTCGAGCAGAAGCACCTTGCGTTTAGCCCGCGAGTTATCCAGCAGTTCGTTTACAACTACGGCGGAGACCGCCGTAGAACGGAGACGGTTCGTCCGCGTGTTGCGGGCAGCGTAGTAGAGGCGCCCGCGCTCGTCCTTGAGACCGTGGCAGGAAAAGTAGAGGAGCAGAAGATCACTTCGTTCCGCTTCGTCGAGGAATCCCTCCACTGCCTCGGTCACGTCGAGGAACCCGCCGTCGATGACCGTGCGAACCTCGAACCGACAGCGGTCTGGGTCTTCGAGAACACTCGTAAGAGCGGCGGCGTCTTGCGCCGGTGATGCTAAGCGTCCAAGCGCCTCGTCATCGTACTGTGCGTTCGCTACGACGAGGGCAAGGCGGCGCTCAATCTGGGGCGTGTTCTCCACTTTCTGCATCCTTCGGGCCATCGATCTCGTGCCGCGCGAGGAAGAAGTCGAGCGCTCGCCGTCGCTCGCCGTCGCTCGTCGGCGTCAGCACGATGCGTTCGCCGTTGACCTCGACTTCGATCTGGCTGCCGGAATTGCGAACCAGCCACGCCTGGAGCATCCCCAGGAAAGTCGTCGACACCCCGCCCGAAGTCGCAAGCACGACGAGGATCGGGGCGACGTCGGCCGAGCCGACACCCTTGGTGCCGACCGCCGCAGCTGACGAGGGCACCACCGCATCGAGATCATGATCGATGAGCTCCTCTCGCAGACGCAAGGTCAGCTCTGCTGTCTCGGTGTTGTTCGCGCCCGGCCCCGCATCGACGGTGAGGAGAACGTCAGTCATCACGCGGCACAGTGTTACGCACTCGAACCTCCACGAGGTAGGTACTCCACAGCGACAGACCGGGGCATCGACCCGCAGGTCACGCCCAGGGACCGCCGTTGCCCTGCCTGTCGTCCAGCGAGAAGAGAAGGGCTGGCGTCACAGAGACGCCACACCGTGGCCGTCCCTCAAATGTTCAAACAGCCAGCGCGCGGTGTGGCGAGTTCATCGAGCCCGACGAGCCCTGGGACCTCGACCACGACAACAGCCGGCTGTTCTACCTCGGGCCGTCGCATGCCTACTGCAACCGTGCCGCCGCGAACGAACTCCGCACGTCGCGGGACTGGTAGCCATTGGTGGTGGGACTGAGGCGTCTCCCGCCCTTGATCGCCAAGCGTCGCCGGAGTATGTTTGTACCGATTGCGACAAGGATCTTGGATGATGCTGTGCCACCGCCAGGAGGGCCGTGATGTCTGGGTTTGCTCTGAGCTCAGAGACAGCCGACAGATCTTGCCGCCACTCCAATCGGTAGGGGGAGGGAAATGGCTGACGTCATAGAGGAGCGCGAATGCCCATTCTGCAAGGAGTCGATAAAGGCTGACGCCGTCAAGTGTCGCTACTGCGGTTCGAGAATCGCGCCGAAAGCAGCCGACCATGAAGGCGTCTGCCCCTACTGTAAGGAGCAGATCAACCCTGGCGCCATCAAGTGCAGATACTGTCGTTCGGATCTCGGCCCATCGTCTGCTCTTGGAGACGAGCCGATGGCGTACCGGTCACTCCAGCAGGGCTGCGGATGCGGCTCTCGTGGATATTCGCCGCGGCTCGCTAGAAGAGTAGTGCTATCGCAGGGAGGCAGCACGGAAGACTGGCTCCAGTGTGCTCAGTACTGCTTCCTGGAGACTCTTGGCATCGACCCTGCGTACACAGACTGCATTACTTATAGATGCGGCGGTTGGTAGCCATGCGGGATCCAAGCTCCACCTTGAGCCTTGAGGCGCCGCCGTTTGCCGTCGGTCATGGCTGCACGCGGGGCGCTCTACCAGCACGTCCGACGAAGGGAGTGGCATGGCTGCATTCAAGCTGACCACCGTATTCGTCGCGCCAAACAGTACGTTCAACCAGTTTTGGCACGGGTTTACGGACCGGCAAGCGGTTAGTTTCAGCGTTGTGGTGTCCGGAGGTTCAGCACCTGGCGTACTCAATCCACTCGGACGCGTCAGGTTTGACTCAGACGAGACGCTCCGACACGTTGATGGTTCAATCGGGAGGTTCATCCTCATAACCAACAAAGCACCCTTCAACCCTGCCATCGTGGACATCCTTGCTCAGATAGACGAATTCTAAGACGAGGGCGAGAGGAGCACTTATCCATGGCAAAAGTGCGGGTTTCAATAGTGCACAAGGTCACTGGTGAAATTGTTGCGGTGAGTACGCCCGCGGCGTCCGTCGAGGGCATGGAACTCAAGGCAATCACTATCGGCGGACCAGAGGAATCGGTGATTGAGGCGGAGGTCGAAGAGAAAGACCTTGCGTCGTTGCTTACAACTCACATTGTTGACGGCCAGCAGCTTCGCGCCACAGGCTAACTGGCGCTAGCCGAATGCGTGCTTCCCGCTTCCCTCGGTAACTGGGACACTCAACCGCAGTCTTGCTACCCGGCAACCGGGCTGGCTCCGGCTCACACGGACGGGTGGGCATCCCGGTGATCGCTGAGCCTGACGGCTAGTAAAGGCGTCGATCGGACCGCCACGAACGCATGCTTCTTGCGCGGACCGCCCACTCCTTCCGTTCCCCTCGATCGTACGAACGCGACGTGAGACATGTCCGAGAAAGCGTCTAGGCAGCGAGCTCGAGATGCGCGATCGTGGAGCCATGGTCGACGCCAAGCTGCTGTGCGCTGAGTGCGGTCGGCAGCCGTGCGACAACGAGACGCCCGACGACGAGCGGGCTCAGACGGCCTCGGCGAGCTTCACGTCTTCTGCCCGGAGTGCTGGGAGCGGGAGTTCGGTGAGAACGCTCCCGCCCCGTGCGCCCCGAGTCTCAAGCTCGATCATCTAACCGGGACTCGTACCGATGCCCCCGTTGAAGAGCGCGAGCAAGAACGCCGTGACTACGACTGAAAGCGTCAGCAGCCTTGCCTTCATCGCGATCCCCCCTCTCGTCGAGTTGTACCTACTCGACGCAGGAGGAGGCCCGCCTCTTCCGCTTCTTGCGTAGGAGGAGCTCGCTTGTGCCTTCACCAAACGGGAAGCATCGGGACCAGACTTGCGCTCGCTCCGACGTGACCACGCGGCGAGCGTTTGGCCGCCGGGGGAAAGAGGATGCCCCGGAAAGCCACGAGGGGGCCGGGGCATCCTCTGGGCGGAAGGCGCTACAGGCAGCAATGGCGTCGAACCCCTCCCGACACGCGCCTGAGTACACGGTGCTTCGAGACATTGCTGCCGTGGTACGCCCCGTCTGGGCGAGACCGGGCTTTGTCGGAAACACAACCGGTCTCGCCTAAGTCCTCGTCGACACATCCGTCCTCGTCGACACATCCGTCCTCGTCGACACATCCACCAATGCTCGCCTCGCGCGCGCAAGAGAGATGGACGGCATCGCCGGAGTCTTTGTCCTCAGCCGGCACCCCCACCCCCGCCGCGAGTGATCACGCGACGGGTCCTTCATCCCCGGGGTCCTCGTCGACACATCCACCAATGCTCGCCTCGCGCGCGCGCGCGGGGAGGGTGTCGCCGGAGCCTAAGTCTTGAGCCGGCACCCCACCCCCGGGCGGAGTGAACAGGCGACGGGTCCCTCATCCCGTCCCGCCAGCCCCAGGCTTGATGAATATGAAATCTGACGCCGTGTAAGCCGATTTCCCATAGAAGGGGTATCGGAACATACGTTCGCCCCTTCGAAGCGCTCAGGCCGGCTCTCAATGGCCTCTATGGCGATGCCTATGGCTGCGCTCACAGGGCGGCCCCTCCTATTGCGCAGCACGCTCCTGAACGATTGCGGTGTTCTGAGTTGTCTGCATAGACGCCGTCCGACCACCTCCGTAACGTCGGAGTCGAGCGCGTGATGACGTTGGATTCCATGTACCAAGACCTCGAGGCCCGTGAGTTCGACGTAGACCCTCGCGGACTCGAGATCTTCAGGGCGGCCTGTGCCGACGAGGATTTCGAGGCGGGAAGGCACCTGTGGGGATGGCTGGATGCCGGCCCTGACTCAGTGTTCCTCAAGATCAATTCGGCGGTCCTGAGCCGCAACCCTAGGGACGGCGCCCTGACGCCGGACCAAATGTTCGACGTTGGCGACGAGGTCCTCCCCCACGTACCGCCGGGCCATCCGCTGGCGCAGCCCCACCGGCTCCTAGTAGCCATCGCCTTCCTGACTGCGGAGCGCTTTCGGTCTGGACAAAGGGGCGCGTTTCCCCAAGCCGTCCACGATGCGAATACGGGCGTCTTGGCGCGCCGGAAAGTGGAGGCGCACCGTCGAGCCCTGCCACCCGGTGCTAGGCGTGGGGTCGGGCGTGCTCCTCGCGGTCGCCAGGGAACACGGCGGCGAGCTCGTTCGCCAGGCCGAAGTAGCGACGACCCTGACCTAGCGCCGTCCCGCCGCGCCCCGGGGGCGGCATGAGCAGCGCGTTCGACGTTTCAGAGCGCTACTTCGAGCGCGGCGAGGTTCTTCCCGAAGGTTCTTCCCCGGTTCGTCCCGAGCTAAGTTCTTCCCTTCGTCCCTCCCCCTACGGGGGGGACGAAGAAGAACTGTTCGTCCCTGGGTTCGTCCCAAAGCCTCATTCGTGGGTGCCACACGACGTAATCGCGAGACGTTCGAACGCTCCCGCGCCGCCCGACATCCTCGGGCTCTTCTACCCCGGCTACAACCACCTAGTCTCCGGGGAGAGCGAGGCGATGAAGACCTGGCTCGTCCTCATCGCCGCATGCGAGGAGATCGCAGCCGGCCGCGGAGTCCTGTGGGTGGACGGCGATGACGTGGGGAGCGGCGCGCTTCTCGAGCGTCTGCTGTTGCTCGGCGCAGACGAGGACGCGATCAGCCAGCGCTTCGCCTACGTCCTGCCGGATGAGCCGCTGACCGACGACCGGCTTGCAGACGTTGTGAACGTCGTAGAGGCTCGCGCGGTTCGGCTGGCTGTTCTCGACGGCTTCAACCCCCTTCTCGTGCTCCACGGACTAGTCCCCGAGTCCGGGACGGACGTCGAGAGGTTCTATCGCCTCATCGACCCGATCCGGAAGCGGGGGGCCGCCACAGTTCTCACCGACAACGTGGTCAAGGCCGCCGAGGCGCGTGGCGCGTGGGCTATCGGAAGCGAACGCAAGAAGTCCAAGGCCGAAGTCCATCTAGGCATGAAGGCTCTCGTGCCGTTCGTCCGGGGCGGAACCGGCCGCGCGCGAATCGACGTGCACAAGGACCGCGCCGGCCATCTTCAACGCCCAAGCCCGGGGACCCTCGAGCTCGCGGACGACGGCACTTGCTGCACGTGGCAGATCGCGACAGAGCCAAGCCGCGGGCCGGATGGCGAGTTCCGGCCAACAAGCCTCATGGAGAAAGTCTCGCGATACCTAGAGGTTCAGGACGAGCCGCGCTCCTACAACCAGATCGACAAGGCCGTTTCCGGCAAGTCCGATTACAAGCGCCAAGCGATTGCGGGGCTCGTCCGCGAGGGCTACGCCGAGGAGTTCGAAGGCAAGAGCCGCGCTCGTCTCGTTCGTTCCGTCCGTACCTATCGCGCAAGCCCAAACGAGGCAGCCCCTTGAATCGCGGACCTGTCGGGGAACTCCCAATCGACACGGACGGCCCGGTTCCAGCCGGCTCGGCGTCGTCACAACCCGCCGCAGCAGCCTCATACGACGGCACATTGCCGTCAAAGGACAGATGCATTGCAGGCACCTTGCAATTACGAGAAGCCGCGGCGATTCTCGACGCGGCAATGCGCAACAAGAGCTACCGGACGACTCCCCTTGGCCACGACATCGGGCGATTCCTTCGCTACATGCGATCGGCGAAGGACGCCTCACCTCGCACTCTCGAGGATTATGAGTCGACGCTGAGGTCGCTTTGCGACGGAGCACGCCCATCTCGAAGTCTCAGACTTCGGCACCGCGGAAGGCGCCGAGCGTGTGCTCGACTTCGTCGCTCGCCATTGGGAGCACTCCGCGCCGGGAACCCGACGGAAAGCGTTTGCGATTCTCTCCTCCTTTTTCGACTGGGCCTACCGCTTCGAACGCGTCGCGTCGAACCCGGTCCGTCGCCTGGATCGCCCCCGAAAGCGCGGCGTTGAGAGACACGCGCACTCGCCCGAGAGGATCCGGCGTCTCATCGATGCACAGCCGGACCTACGCGATCAAGTCGCAATCGCGCTTATGGCTCGCCTTGGGCTGCGAAAGAACGAGTTAAGGCTCCTGCAGTGGAGAGACATCGATCTCGATACGGGCGAACTCCGCGTGCGGGCGAAAGGCGGCAAGCGGCCGACGATCCCGATCGCGTATCCGGATCTCATTCAGGATCTCGCGCGACTTGCTCTCGAAGCCAAGCCCGAGCACTACCTCCTCTATCCGATCCGTTCGACGAATCTGCCCAACCGACCGGGGCTCCTCTCGTACCCCGAGCGACCGATGCAGCCCTCGACAATGCACCGCTGGTGGGTGCGCGCACTGCAGCAGGCAAGTGCCGCCCACTTCCCGATGCACGAACTCAGGCACACCGCCGTTACCGAGTTTCTGCGCGCGAACGGTGGCGACCTTGCACTCGCCCAACGCTTCGCACGGCACGCCTCGGTTGCGACGACGGTCGACGTCTACGGACACCTCGAGACAGACGACCTGGTGCGCGGCATGGTCAAAGCTGGCGAGCGCTGGAAGTAGTGATTTGAGCGGACCGACGAAATCGTCCGCAATTTGCGGGAAGTTCGCAGAGCTAGAGGCGCCGAGCGGACTCGAACTGCTGTACGAGGCTTTGCAGGCCTCTGCCTAACCACTCGGCCACGGCGCCAGCCGGGGCATCGTAGCCAGCACCGAAACCGTCCTCCCCGCGGCGTACGGTTCGCCGGGTGAGCGAGCAGGCCGTCGACACGCAGCGCGAGACGTGCCTTCGCTGCAGCGCGTCGATGGAGTGGAGGCACGGGACCTGGCAGTGCCCGCGGTGCCGGTTCAAGATCGGCTGCTGCGAGGGTGAGACCGGCGAGTGCCGGGACGGGACGCGCTAGGCCAGGCCCTCGGCCTCGTACTCGCGCAGGAAGCCCTCGAAGAGACGCCGGTGGCCCTCCTCGTCGTGGAGGATGTCGATGACCATGTCCTGGGTCACCCAGTCGACTCCGTCGCACGCCTCGATGATCGTGTTGTAGTGCTCGATCGCGCCGGTCTCGGCCTCGAGAACGCCGCGGATGACGTGGACGACGTCGGTCTGCTCGTCCGGCGGCTGCAGGTATGACTGCTCCGCACTGAACTCGAGCGAGCCCGGCACCACGCCGTAGAGCTCCTTGATGCGGTCCGCGAACTGCTGCGCATGGCCGAGCTCCTCCTGGATGTCCTCGGCGAGCGCCTCCCTGATCTCCTGCGCGCGGACGCCGTCGGGGTTGACGGAGTTCGCGATGTAGCTCATCACGGTCTCGAGCTCCATCCAGTACGCGGTCTTCAGGAGCTCGATGATCTCGTCGCGCTTCTCGGCCCGATCGGGCGAGAGGATTCCCTGTGCGCTCGTTCGTGTCGCCATCGTTTCCGGCCTCCTCGTGTCTGCTTTCTCGTTCCATACCACCGAGGAGCGCGGTGTAAGCGTGGTGTTCGTTTCGAGTCGATCGGGAGCGGGCATTTCACGCGGGTACGCCATGGCTGCGGCAACGCCAGACGGGCACGACGCCGGCCCGGACGAGATCACGCTCGCCGAAGAGGAGTGGCCGGTCTCGGACCTGTACCGGGTCGATCCTGCGGAGCTCGACGCAGGACCGAGCGACCGCGATCCTCGGGAAGAGCCAAAGCCCGTTGTCCGCGAGCGGGTCCGTCGGCGCCCGCCCTACCCGTTTCACGACGACCGGATCGCCGCTCTCGCGCTCGCGATCCTCGCCGCCATCGTGCTCGCGGTCGCGGCCGGGTGGTACGTCGCGAACGGCGAAGAGTCGGCGGACGCGACGCCCCCCGCCGGCGCGGCCACCGGTTCCGGCTCGACCGCAATCGATACGACCGCTCCCGAGACGCCCACGACGCCCGCGCCGCCTCCTGCCGCATCGACGCGCCCGGTGCCGGACGTGACCGGCGCGAACGTGCAGGAAGCCATGAACCTGCTCGAGGAAGCGGGACTCCGCGTGCGCGTGCGCCGCGTCGAGTCCGATCGACCCGCGGGCGACGTCGTCGGCCAGCTTCCCGCCGCGGGAGCGACGGTCTCCGAGCGCGGGCTCGTGACGCTGACCGTGTCGAGCGGGCCACCGGGAGCCACCGTCCCGGACGTCGTGGGCGAGCCGGCGTCGACGGCACGGCGGGAGCTGCAGGAGGCCGGGCTGCGCGTCCAGATCGAGCGGGTTGCCTCCTCGAGGCCGTTGGGGCACGGTCATCCGGCAGTCGCCGGAGGCGGGCACGGACGTCGATGGCGGAACCGTCGTCAGCCTGCAAGTGGCGAAGCCCCGCCCCGCGGCGCCGGCGACGATCGACGTACCGCGTCTCATCGGGCTCGACGTCTCCGACGCGCGGGCGCGCCTTCGCGATCTCGGACTGGGCTCGACCGTGACCAGGGTCGAGTCGCCGAAGCCGCCCGGCACGGTCGTCGAGCAGTCACCCTCGGCCGGAAGCGCGCTCGAACGGGGCGGGACGGTCACGCTTACAGTCTCGAGCGGACCGGCGGCGGTACCGGTTCCGGACGTGACCGGGCTAGACGAGGACTCGGCACGCGCCCAGCTCGAGTCCGCGGGGTTCGAGGTCACGACCGTCGACGAGGCGACATCAGACCCGGCGGAGGACGGCCTGGTCGTGGGTCAGAGCCCGAGCGCAGGCACGGAGCGGAAGCCGGGCACGCTCGTGACGCTTCGAATCGCGCGCCTCTCCTGAGAACTATGGGAACGCGTCGCTGCGCGGCGCCAGGTCGAGCCCGCCCCCGTTCCGGCAATCGGCCGGGACGACGTACTCGATGGTCGCCGCTCCGCGAAGCCGGTTCTCGACGAGCTGCTGCCGCATCATCTGGCGTGCGGTCCCCTCGGAGAGGCCGAGGCGCTCCCCAAGCCGGACTCCCGACTGCAGGGCGTAGCACTCCGTCGTGCCTTCGTCGCGGACGCCGCGCAGGTGCCAGGCCTCGTGCGCGAGCACGGCGACCGCGCGGGCGGTCTGGCTCGAGGTCACCTCGTCCTCGAACCCCAGGCGATAGAGGTCGTAGCAACGTTCGGGCGTGAGATACGCGCGATCGCCGCCGACGAGGGCGACGCCGTCCGCGTGCTGCACTGCGCCGACGAAGTCGCGCGACTCGTCGCAGCGGATCGTGACCGGCTTGCCGGCGATCCGCGACGCCTCCGCAGAGAAGCGGTCGACTGCTGCGAGGCGAGTCTCGCCCTCGAGCCCAGACCAGCCTGTCCGGCTCTCGACGAACCAGACGACGAGCGCGAGCGCGGCGATCACGCCGATGCCCACGGCGAACTGCCGCACGCGGTCGCGCGTCGACGGACGTTCGCGGAACACCGGGGCCGAGAAGTCCTCCTCCGCCCCGCGCGCCTCCTCGATGAGCTCCGCGAGCTCCTCCTCGGACTCGCCGGAGTACGGGATCCAGAGCTCCTCGTCACCCTCGTGGACGAGGAGGAGCTCGTCCCCTTCCGCCTCGTACCCGTAGAGCTCCCGGTCGAGCGGCTGTGGCGCGCGGTCGGGACGCTCCCTGGTGTCCGTCCGGAAGGCGCTGACGAGGAACGCGACCTCGAGCCCGAGCACGATGAGGAACGGCAGCCAAATCGGAATGGCCGAGCGGAGCTCGTCGGGGCCGAAGATCCAGGCCGCCACGAACGCGACGAGCACGACGCGGACGGCGGTCAGGGAGACCGGAAGCCGCTCCGCGAGCTCGTCCACGAGGCGACGGTAGCGCCCTCGCGGGCCGTGGCCGCCGCGCAGGAGCCCGCTGCTAGCGTCCGCCCGTGGCCGCCGCCTCGACGCTCGTGCCCGAGAAGCTCGATCAGGCGGTCGAGATCCTCGGCGAGCAGGACGTCGACCTCTGGCTGACGCTCGTCCGTGAGACGCTCCTCACCCGGGACCCGTGCCTCGATCTCGTGGCAGGCGTCTACTGCGCCTGGCATGGCGCGTTCCTCGTTTCCCGCACCGGAGAGCGCATCGCGATCGTCGGCCGCTACGACGCGCCGAGCGTCGAGCAACTGGGCGTCTACGAGGTCGTCGGGTACGACGAGAGCCTCCGCCCCGCCCTGCGGGAGGCAGTCGAGCGCCTCGCACCGCGGTCGATCGCGTTGAACTACTCGGAGAGCGATCCGGCGGCCGACGGGCTGACGCACGGGCTCTGGCTCAATCTCCAGGAGGCGCTCGCCGGTACCCCCTATGTCGACCGCCTGGCTTCCTCCGAGGCGATCGTGAACGCCTTGCGCGGACGCAAGTCGTCCGAGGAGATACGCCGGATCCGCGGCGCGGTCCAGGCGACGGAGGAGATCTTCGAACGCGTGGGCGCCGAGCTCGAGCCGGGGCAGTCGGAGCTCGACATCGCCTCCCTCGTGCATGCGGACGTGGCGGCGCGTGGCCTCGGCTACGCATGGGAGCGGGCGCACTGCCCAGCGGTGAACGCCGGGCCGGAGAAGGAGGTCGGGCACAGCGCACCCGGCGACCTGCGCACGCGTCGTGGGGAGCTGCTGCACATGGATTTCGGCGTCTCGCGGGACGACTACTGCAGCGACCTGCAGCGCGTCTGGTACCTCCTCGGCGACGGCGAGGAGGGGCCGCCGGAGGACGTCACGCGCGCCTGGCAGGCGCTCTGGGACTCCGTGGACGCAGGCGTCGCGAAGCTCCGACCGGGCGCGATCGGCTGGGAGGTCGACGCGGCGGCGCGGGCGAGTCTCGTCGCCTCTGGCTTTCCCGAGCCGAAGTACGCGCTCGGCCACCAGCTCGGGCGGACCGCGCACGACGGCGGGACACTCCTCGGGCCGCGTTGGGATCGCTACGGCACGGCGCCGCTCGGGCGCGTCGAGGAGGGGAACGTCTTCACCGTCGAGTTCGGGACGGCCGTCCCCGGCCGCGGCTACATCGGCCTGGAGGAAGACGTGCTCGTCACCGCCGACGGCGTCGAGTGGCTGAGCACGCCGCAGCGCGAGCTCTGGCTCGTCCGCTGACCGCTACGCCCAGACGCGGCGTGCGACGTCGCCGACGAGACGGAGCTTCGCGTCCTGCTCGTCAAGCGACATCGTGCGCGCGATCTCGCCCGATGCGAAGCCGCACTGCGGGCTGACGGCGAGCCGCTCGAGCGGCACGTACTGCGTCGCCTCCTCGATGCGCGCGACGATCGCGTCCGCGTCCTCGAGGGCGCCGTCCTTGGTCGTCACGAGCCCGAGCACGACCTGGTGGTGCGGCAGCACGTCGGCGAGCGGAGCGAACCCGCCCGCGCGGTCCGAGTCGTACTCGAGCAGCAGCCGATCGAGATTCTTGAGGCGCGGGAAGGCCTCCTTCGAGATCGCCTCGTAGCCGCCGGTCGCAGCCCACATCCCGCCGGGGGCGTTCCCGCGGCACATGTGCATCGCGCGGGTCACGCCCGTGAGACCTTCGAAGACCATGCTGTCGAACTCGGCGTCGGCGACGAGCTCGTGCGCCATGTCGTGGCCGTGCTCCTCGAACGCCGCTCGGTTGCCGGGATCGATGTGCCACTGCGCGTAGTTCGGCGCGTCGATCTGGATGTAGTCGCAGCCGAGCTCGACGAGCCGGTCGACGACGTGCTCGCGCAGGATGCGGGCGACGTCCTCGATGAACTCGTCCGAGGTCGCGTACGCGTCCTTCGAGTACTCGGGATGCCAGTAGATCCGGTGCCAGCTCGGCGCAGGGATCGTGTACTTCGTCCGGGCGCGCGCGTTCGCCTTCAGGAACGCGTACTCGTCCGTGACGATGTCGCGGTCGACCTCGAGGCGCCGCGTGACGAACGGCTCCTCGGGGGGCAGCGCCGACGTATCGGCGGGGTCGCCGGCGCCCGTCTTCCAGAGATCGCGCCAGCCCGACTCCGCGTTCAGGAACTCGAAGCCGCTCACGGGCGGGCGGAAGATCGGATCGTCGAAGATCGGGATGAGCGCGATCCAGCCGTTCCGCCGGTACTCGCCGTCCGTGATCGCCTCGATCCCGGCGCTCTCCTGGAGGGCGATCGCCTCGAGCACCGCGCGGTCCTCGGCCGCACGCACCTCGTCGGGGCTCATCGTCCCCGCGCGCGCCGCGTCCCTCGTCTCCCGCAGGTACTCGGGTCGCAGCAAGCTGCCCACGACGTCCGCGCGCACCACCGTCGTCGCCGTCTTCGTCGCCATCGCGGCCTCCTCCAGACGCTGGACCTGTGCTCCGGCGAGCCTATAGGGTCCCGAAACGCATGCGAGACCTCGAAGGCAGAGTCGCCTTCATCACCGGAGGCGGCAGCGGAGTCGGACTCGGCATGGCGAAGGCGTTCGTCGCCGCCGGCATGCGGGTCGCGATCGCAGACATCCGCGCCGACCATCTCGAGGCGGCGACCGCTGAGCTCGAGGGCCCCGTCCTGCCGGTCCAGCTGGACGTGACCGACCGCGATGCGTTCGCGCGTGCAGCGGACGTGGTCGAGCGCGAGCTCGGGAACGTGCACGTCCTCTGCAACAACGCCGGCATCAACCTCTTCAACGACATCGCCGACGCGACGTACCAGGACTGGGACTGGGTGCTCGGCGTCAACCTCGGCGGCGTCGTCAACGGCGTGGTCACGTTCGTGCCGCGGATCAAGGCGCACGGCGAGGGCGGGCACGTGGTGAACACGGCCTCGATGGCCGCCTTCGTCGCCGGCCCTGGCGCCGGGATCTACACGACCGCGAAGTTCGCCGTCCACGGGCTGTCGGACGCGCTCCGCTGGAGCCTCATCCCGCACGGCATCGGCGTCTCGATGGTCTGCCCGGGCCTCGTCAAGAGCAAGATCTACGAGAGCGACCTGATCCGGCCTGCCAGAGCTCTCGACCGAGATGACGCCCGCCGACGAGGAGTTCATGCGCATCCTGCCGGGGCTACACGAGGCCGGGATGGATCCCGACGAGATCGGCGAGAAGGTCGTGCGCGCGATCCGCGAGAACCGCTTCTACGTCTTCACGCATCCGGATCACCGGGACGAGCTGCGCGGGATCTTCGACGAGATCATCGGCTCGTTTCCCGACGAGCCGGTGCCGCCGGACCGGCTCGCGGTCGAGGACGGGCGCCGCGCCGGCAAGGCGCAGGCCCTCGCCTCCTGGCCGGACGACTGACGTGGAGGTCGAGGGCAGGACCGCATTCGTCACGGGCGGCGCGAGCGGGATCGGGCTCGGCATGAGCAAGGCGTTCCTCGCCGCGGGCATGAACGTCGTCATCGCCGACCTGCGGCGCGACAACATCGAGACGGCGCTCGCGGAGCTCGAGGGCGCGAACGTGCACGCGCTCGAGCTCGACGTCACCGACCGCGAGGGGTTCGCGCGTGCCGCCGACGAGGCCGAGCGCACGTTCGGGAGCGTGCACGTCGTCTGTAACAACGCAGGGATGGGGATCCTCGGCCCGGTCACGGTCGCGCGCTACGACGACTGGGACTGGGGCCTCGGCGTCCTGCTCGGCGGGGTCGTGAACGGGATCCAGACGTTCCTGCCGCGGCTCCTCGCGCACGGCGAGGGCGGTCACATCGTGAACACGTCCTCGATGGCCGGCGTCCTCCCCATTCCGGGCGCGGCGATCTACATCACGGCCAAGGCCGCGCTCATCGGCCTCTCGGAGGCGCTGCGCAGCGAGCTCGCGCCGGAGGGGATCGGCGTGTCGGCGTTCTGCCCGGGGCCCGTGCAGACGAACATCCGCGAGGGCGGCAGGACGCGCCCCGAGCGCTACGGCGACTCCGGCTACGCCGAGCTCGAGCGCGAGCTCGAGGACCGGCCGAACTCGCCTCTCTGGATGGACCCGCTCGAGTGCGGCGAGCGCGTGCTCGAAGGCATCCGCCGGGACGACCTCTACATCTTCACGCACCGGGAGTTCCGCGAGGGTGCGGACCAGCGCTTCCGCGCCATGCTCGCCTCGTTCCCCGACGAGCCGCGTGACGAGGAGCGGGCCGAGGCGATCAGCTTCCTGCTCTCGAACGAGATCTTCCGCGAGGTGCTCGAGCGCCGCTCCAACTGAGCCGTCAGGTTTCTGACAGCTTTGTTGACAACTTTGTGAGGAGCGGGGTACGCTCGGCCGATCGTACGTCTCAGCGAGCGAGCGGACAGTTCGAGCGATCCCGCGCGCACAGCAGGTCGTGCGCACCGCGAGGGCTGTAGCCGCACGGCCACATCGACGGGCATGCCCTGAACGGGCAGAAGGAGGTACGAATGCGTCCCGCGACTAGCGTCGACAACGTCCGGAGGAGGCGCGCGAAGGTCGCAGTCACCGCCCTGGCCGCGCTCACGGCGGTGGCCCTCGCACTCGCCGCCACCGGCTCGGCCCAGCGGCTGAGCGTCCTCAACTACCAGGCTTACGTCGGTGGCAAGGGCAAGGCGAAGGCAAACCTGTCGCCCGTCACCCTCGGCTGGATCAACGGCCAGGGTGGCCCGCCCAACTTCAACTTCCCGCAGGTGACGAACGTCGCCCAGGCCGCCGTGAAGATGGTGAACGCCGAGCTCGGAGGCGTCCACGGGCACCCGATCCGGCTGAACGAGTGCTTCATCGCCCAGGCGGAAGAGGAAGGCGTGCGCTGCGGCCAGCAGATGGCGAACGACCGGAGCATGAAGGCGATCCTCTTCGGTGCGGTCGTCGTCGGCAACCAGTCGATCTACGCGACCGTCAAGGGCACGAAGCCGATCATCGGCGGCGTCGCGGTCTCGGGGGCCGACCCGTCGGCGAGGAACGCGTTCTTCCTGAACGGCAGCCAGACGAGCGTGCTCGGGCCGTTCGGCACGTACACGAACCGGTTCCTCAAGAACGTGAGGACCGTCGCCATCGTCTACCCCAACCAGCCTGGCGCCGACACTGCGGCGTTCGCGCTGAGGCGGGCGATGCAGCAGGTAGGGCGGCGGGTGACCATGATCGCCACGCCGCAGCTGGCGACCGACCTGCTCGGGCCGGCGACACAGGCGAGCTCGGCGGACATGATCATCCCGGCGCTCGGCTTCACGGACTGCGTGCCGTTCGCGAGGGCGCTGGATCAGATCCGCTACTCGAAGCCGGTGCTCTCGACGCCGCTCTGCCTGTTCATCCCACGGGCCGCGTACGCGAGCGGCGATCTGCCGAGCTGGACGTACGGCATCGCCCAGACGCTCGTGAACGTGCCAGGCCCGCAGTCGAAGCTCTACCTCAAGAAGGGCCTCCAGTACGGGACGACGGTGGCCAACATGCTCAACGTGTTTGCCGAGATCGCGTGGGAGGAGATGCTCGCAACGGTGAAGGTCATGAACAGGATCCCGTTCTCGAAGCTCACCCCGGCGAGGGTGAGCGCAGGATTCAAGACCTTCAAGGGCCCGCTGGTCCTCGCCGCGCCACAAATCGCCTGCGGCAAGGTGTCCGCCGGGGAGCCGGCCATCTGCGGGAACCAGACGCAGTTCTACACCTACACGGGCAAGGGGAAGTGGAAGGTGGCTTCCGGCTGGCTGAAGCCTCCCGGAGCGAAGTAAGGAACGACTATCCGGTGGGCCCGGCTCGAGCCGGGCCCACCGGTTCGGTGAGCGACTGACCGCGGATGGAAAACGTCATCCTCTTCGCGCTCCTCGGGCTCGGTGCGGGAGCGCTGATCGCGAGCATCGCGCTCGGCGTCGTCCTCATCTACCGCGGCTCGGGCGTGATCAACGTCGCCGTCGGCGCGATCGCGATGACGGGCGCATACGTCTTCTGGTCGTTCAGGACCGGCTACTTCGGCTTCACGCTCTCGTCGGCGCCGGCGTTCGTCCTGACGCTCGCCTGCATGGCCGTGCTCGGCCTGGTCATCGAGCTGACGATCTTCCGGCCGCTTCGGAACACGGCCCCGCTCGCGAAGCTGGCCGCCTCACTCGGCCTGCTGCTCATCCTCCAGGCGGGTGCGATCGTGGTCTTCGGCGACGAGCCGAAGTCGGCGCCGTACCTTTCGAACAGGCTGGCTGCCGAGACGGTGACGATCTTCGACCGCGTCGTGCCCATCGACCGCTTCGTGCTCGCCGGCATCGTGGTCGCCGTCACCGCTTTGCTGGCGGCGCTCTACCGCTGGACGCCCTTCGGGCTCTCGACGCGGGCGGCGTCGGAGAACGAGGTCTCGGCGATGCTCGTCGGCCTGTCGCCGAGCCGGCTCGCCGTGCTGAACACGATGCTCGCCTGCGTCGTTGCCGGCGGGCTCGGCGTGCTCGTGGCACCGCTGATCACGCTCGACGCGCTCACGCTGGCACTGCTGGTCGTTCCCGCCCTGGGGGCGGCCCTCCTCGCCCGCTTCACGTCGTTCTTCATCGCGTGCTTTGCCGGTCTCGCAATGGGCGCGATGCAGTGGCTGATCGTCTACTGGTCGTCGCAGAGCTGGTTCCCGACGGACACGGGGGGCGCGCCGCTGCGAGGGGTGTACGAGCTCTTCGTCTTCCTGGTCATCGTCCTCGCGCTGTTCCTGCGCGGCGCGAGCCTCCCCGGCCGCGGCGAGCTCGTCGAGAAGCGGCTCCCCGCCGTGCCGGTACCCGAGCGGCTGCTCAGGTGGAGCGTGATCGGGGCGGTCATCGGCGCAACGTGCCTCATCGTGTTCCCGTACACCTTTCGACAGGCTCTGATCAACTCGCTGCTCGGGATCATCATCTGCCTCTCGCTCGTCCTCATCATCGGCTTCGTCGGCCAGATCTCGGTCGTGCAGCTCGCACTGGCCGGCGTGGCGGGGTTCACGATGTCCCACCTGACGACCGACGTCGGGGGCATCTGGGCGGAGTTCCCGATCTCGCTCCTGATCGGCGCCTGCACGGCCACGATCGTCGGGCTCGTGGTCGGCTTTTCCGCCCTGCGCGTTCGCGGCGTCAGCCTGGTGGTGGTAACGCTCGCCGCCGCGGTAGCGCTCGAGCAGTTCGGCTTCCTCAACTCACGCTGGGGCGGTGGCCCGCGGGGCTCGCCTGTCACCCAGCCGGAGCTCGGGGGGATCAACTTGTCCCCCGACGCGTCGTTCAGAGGACTGGACGACAACCTCCCGAGCCCCGTCTTCGGCTTCCTCGTCCTCGCCTTCACGATCCTGCTCACCCTGCTCGTCGCCAACGTCCGGCGCTCGAGCCTGGGGCAGCGGATGCTGGCGGTGCGCTCCAACGAGCGGTCCGCGGCCGCAGCGGGAATCAACGTCCGCAACACGAAGCTCGCGGGCTTCGGCATCGCCTCGTTCGTCGCCGGGATGGCGGGCGCGCTCTACGCGTACAACTTCGGCTCGGTCAGTGCCAGCCGCTTCGGGGCCCTGGCTGCGCTCGGCCTGATCGCGTTCACGTACTTCGGCGGCATCACCATGGTCTCCGGGGCGATCCTCGCGGGCGTCGGTGCAGCGGAGGCCCTCTTTCCTACGGCCTTCCGCGAATGGTTCGGCCTCTCCGGGACCTGGGCGCTGCTGATCGGTGGGTTCGCGCTGGTGATCACCCTGATCGTCAACCCCGAGGGCATCGCCGGAACGGGCTGGAAGAAGCAGCAGCAGAAGAAGAAGCGGCGCGCCGCCGAGGCTGCCGCCGACGAGCGCGCTCGTGGAGTGCTGGTCCCGCCGGCGCCCCGCCGGCGTGAAGTTCCCGGGCCGACACGGAAGGAAGCAGGGGCAGTCGTCCTCGCGGCCACCGGGATCTCCGTCTCGTTCGGCGGCCTGCGGGCGCTCGACGACGTCGACCTCACGGTCGCGGAGGGTCAGCTGGTCGGGCTGATCGGGCCCAACGGGGCGGGCAAGACCACCTTCATCGATGCGATCTCCGGGTTCGTGCCCTACCGGGGGCGAGTGGAGCTCGACGGGAAGGAGCTGGACGGGCTGCAGGCGCACCGTCGCGCCGAGCGCGGGCTCGCCAGGACATGGCAGTCGATCGAGCTGTTCGACGACCTCAGCGTGCGCGAGAACCTGGCCGTCGCCTCGTACCACCCCTCGGCGTTGGCGACGGTCAAGGAGACGCTCTCGAGGCCGGTCAAGAGCACGGAGGCGGCCGATGCAGCCCTCGAGCTCCTCGGGCTCGAGCGGATGGCGGACGCCATGCCGGAGGACCTCTCGCAGGGCCAGCGCAAGCTTGTCGGGATCGGACGCGCGCTCGCCGCGGAGCCGAGGCTCCTCTGTCTCGACGAGCCGGCGGCGGGCCTCGACACGCGGGAGGGCGAGGAGCTGGCGCACCATCTTCGCGCGGTGGTCGATGCGGGCACGCCGATGCTCCTGATCGATCACGACATGGGGCTCGTGCTCGGAATCTCCGACTACGTAGTCGTGCTCGAGTTCGGCCGCGTGATTGCCGCCGGCCCGCCCGAGGTGGTCCGTCGCGACCTGCAGGTGATCGAGGCATACCTCGGGAGTGCGGCGGCCGAGCTGGAGCCGGTGGTCGACGCATTGTGACCGACGCCGTTCTGAGCATCGAGGGCCTCACCGCCGGCTACGACCGCGCCGCGGTGATCCGCGAACTCGACCTGACTGTCGGCTCGGGCGAGGTGGTCGCTCTGCTCGGCGCCAATGGCGCAGGCAAGACGACGACGCTGAGAGTGATCTCGGGGCTCGTCCGTCCGATGAGCGGGCACGTCACCTTCAGCGGCCAGGACCTCGCGCGCGTCTCGCCCCCGCAGCGGGCGCGGCTGGGGATCGCTCACGTCCCCGAGGGCCGGGGGATCTTCTATGGCCTGACGGTTGCCGAGCACTTCCGGCTCGGCTTCCGCGGCGAGCGCCCGGACGAGGAAGCGGCGTACGAGTACTTCCCGAAGTTGAGAGAGCTCCGCACGAGGCGGGTCGGCCTGCTCTCGGGCGGCGAGCAGCAGATGCTCGCGATCGCCCGCGGGCTCGGCCGCAGGCCCCGCCTGCTCCTCCTCGACGAGCTCTCGCTCGGGCTCGCGCCGGTGATCGTGGAGAGCCTGCTGCCGGTGGTGCACCAGTATGCGCTCGACTCGGGCTGCGGCGTGCTGCTCGTGGAGCAGCACATCCAGCTCGCCCTCGAGATCGCGGACCGCGGATACGTGCTCTCTCACGGGGAGATCGTCCTGCACGACACCGCGAAGGTCCTGCAGGCGGACCGGGAGCTCCTGATCTCGAGCTACCTCGGCGAGCAGCAGGTCCCGATCGGGGAGGCCGAAACGGGCCAGGTAGGATCGTCAACGGATACCGGGAGGCAGTGAGATGGCGAAGTTCAGGGTCCTGAACCCCGAGGGATTCCCTCCGAAGGTCAGCGCGCGGGGGATGGCGCCGGGCCTGGATGGGCTGGACGGCAAGAAGCTCTTCCTCGTCGACGTCGGCTTCGCGAACTCGGACAACTTCATGGCGCAGCTGCACGGCTGGTTCGAGGACCACCGCCCCACGATCCGGACCGAGATCGTCCGCTGGCGCGACCAGCACGCGCCCGATCCCGAGCTCTGCGAGCGCATCAAGGCCGACGGCGACGCGGCCATCATCGGCGTCGGCACCTGACCGGGCTGCGCGCCGGAGGTCTCCGGCCACGTCGTCGACATGGAGTCGAATTACGGGATCCCGACCGTCGGTGTCCACCTGAACGTGTTCGCGCCCCTCGTGCGCAACACGGTGCGGTCGAGCGGGATGCCGAGCGCGCGGCAGGCGTTCGTGCCGACGCCGCTCATGAACACGCCGCCTCCCGTGCTACGCGAGTACGTCGAGGGCAACGACCCGGTGCACGGACGGCCGTTCATGCAGGAGGTGTTCGACCAGCTGACGCGTCCGATCGCGTCCTCCGAGCTGCGCGGCGAGGACTGGGACCGCGACACGCCGCGCCACGTCGAGGCGTCGAGCGAGGCGGAGATGCACGAGCTCTTCCGCGAGCGCCACTACACCGACTTCCTCCCGATCATCCTCCCGACCGAGGAGCGCGTCGAGTGGATGCTCACCGGGACGAGCCGC
Organism: uncultured Actinomycetes bacterium; assembly: GCA_963793035.1. Lineage (GTDB taxonomy): Bacteria > Actinomycetota > Thermoleophilia > Gaiellales > Gaiellaceae > GMQP-bins7. Next base: position 140,915 of record CAWBYI010000003.1, on the reverse strand, counting down.
GCACGTGACGAGATGGTCGGGAAGATGCGCCCGACCATCGGCATGGAGTTCTGGCACTACGACGTCGAGAAGGTCGCGGTGAACGCCGTCATGGCCGGCGCAGAGCCGAAGCACTTCCCCGTCATCCTCGCCCTCGCGTCGAGCGGCGACACCGGGCGTCAGAGCAGCATGTCCTCGATGGGGAACATGGTCGTCGTCAACGGCCCGATCCGCGAGGAGATCGGCATGAACAGCGGCATCGGCGCGATGGGGCCGTACAACCACGCGAACTCCGTCATCGGACGGGCCTTCGGGATCCTTTCGCAGAACCTCCAGGGAGGCTCGGTGCCGGGCGTCACGTACGCAGGCTCGCAGGGCAACAACTTCTCGTACAACTGCATCACGTTCGCCGAGAACGAGGAGGCGAGCCCGTGGGAGCCGTACCACGTCCAGTGGGGCTACGAGAAGGAGGAGAGCGCCGCCACCGTCTTCTACATCTGGGGGAACGTCTGGGCGGAGTACCTACGCGAGTACTGGCAGGAGAAGCTCGTCGCGATGATCTCCGGGCTCGAGCCCGGCATGGGCTGCACGATCGTGCTCGACCCGATCATCGCGCGCGAGTTCGTGGAGAAGGGCTTCGACACGAAGGAGTCGATCGCGGAGTGGATCCACGAGAACGCGAAGATCCCGCGGCGGCGCTACTGGGACCACGTCATGCTCAACCTCATCCACGAGGTCGTCGAGGCGGGCATCGAGCCGTTCGCGGGCTACTGGCACGCCGGCCCTGAAGAGCCGATCCCCGTCTTCGAGACGAGCCGGATCAACATCGTCGTGACCGGCGGCGAGACGAACGGCCACTTCAGCATCTTCCAGGGCTCTCCGATGCGCTACAAGTTCCGCGCGTACCCGGATCAGAACGCGACGGTCTCGATCGACAAGTGGCGGTAGCGGGCGGGACAGGTCCCGCCCCTTACGTGCCAAGACTTGCCAGGCGCTTGTAGGGGCCGGACCTGTCCGGCCCGCGGCTAGATCGAGATCACGACCTTGCCGACGTGGCCCGCCGCCTGGAGATGGCGGAGGGCCTCGCGCGCCTGCTCGAACGGGAAGACGCGGTCGATCACCGGCTTCAGGCCGCTGACCGCGAGCGCACGGTTCATGTCCTCGAACATCGCGCGCGAGCCGACCACGATCGCCTGCAGGCAGAGCCCCTTGACCATCGCCGGGTGCGGGTCGACCTTCGTGTCGAAGCCGGTGAGGACGCCGATCAGGGAGACTCTCCCGCCCGGCCGGGTCGCCTTGAAGGACTGCTCCATCGTCCCGAGCCCGCCCATCTCGACGACGTGGTCGACGCCGCCTCCCGTGAGTTCGACCGCGCGCCCGGCCCAGTCCGGCGTCGTCGCGTAGTTGATCGTCTCCCAGGCACCGAGCGCCCGCGCGCGCTCCAGCTTCTCGTCGCTCTTCGAGGTCGCGACCACGCGCGCCCCGGACATGAGCGCGAACTGGAGCGCGAAGATCGAGACGCCGCCCGTGCCCATGACGAGGACCGTTTCCCCCGGCCGCACGCGTCCCTTCGTCACGAGCGCGTGCCAGGCGGTGACGGCTGCGCACGGCAGGGTCGAGGCCTCCTCGTCGCTCAGGTACGGCGGCACGTGCACGAGGGCGTCCTCGTGGACGACGACGGAGTCGGCGAGCGCCCCGTCGAGCACGGAGCCGTAGGCGGCGGGCTGCAGCGAGTCGCCGTCGAGCCAGCGGCGGAAGACGGTGGTCGCCACGCGGTCTCCCGCCTGCACGCGGGAGACGCCGAGGCCGACCTCGACCACCTCGCCGGCCGCGTCCGAGCACGGGTCGAACGGCAGCTGCACGCCGCGTGGGGAGACGCCACGGTCGACCATGGCCACGTCGCGGTAGTTGAGCGAGACCGCGCGGACGCGCACCCGCGCCTCCCCCGGCCCGAGCGGCAGGTCCGGCCGCTCCTCGAGCTCGAGCCGGTCGATGCCGAAGGAGTCGGAGAGCCGCCAGGCCCTCACCCGGCGAGCTCCACCAGATACCGGTGCGCCGCGACCGCCGCGGTCGCGCCGTCGCCCGCGGCGCTGGCCGCCTGGCCCGCGGCGTTCGCCCTGACGTCTCCCGCGGCGAACAGCCCAGAAACCTCGGTTCGCATCCAGATGTCCGTCGGCACGTGGCCGCCCGTGTCGAGCGCGAGGACGCTGTCGAGCCACGCCGTGCTCGGCAGGCGGCCGACGTGGACGAACAGCCCGTCCACGGACACGGTTGACGACTCGCCGCTCGCGAGCTCGCGCACGCGGACGCCGCTCACTTGCCCGTCGCCGAGGATCTCCTCGAGCGCCGTTCCGTGCCTGACCTCCACGGCGGGGCTCTCTGAGATCCGGCGCCGGTAGGTCTCCTGGCCACGGAGGGCCTCGTCCGGATGGATGAGCACAACCCGGACGTCGTGGCCCGTCAGCTCGAGCGTCTCGAGGAGCGCCGAGTCGCCGCCGCCCACCATCGCGACGAGCTTGCCGCCGTACAGCGGCCCGTCGCAGCTCGCGCAGTGGCTCAGGCCCTTGCCCTCGAAGTCGTCCTCTCGCTCCACCCCGAGCTTTCGCGGGTTCGACCCGGTGGCCACGATGACAGCGGAGGCGACGATCTCGCCGGTGTCCGTAGCGACGGCCCAGTCGCCGTCGCGCTGCTCGATCCGCGTCGCCTCGGCCATCTCGACCGCGCCGCCCGCGTTCGTCACCTGCTCCTGCATCCGCGGGCCGAGCTCGAAGCCGGCCACGCCTTCCGGGAAGCCGGGGAAGTCCTCGACGCGCTCGGTGTTCATGATCGCTCCGCCCATTCCGAGCGGGTCGATGAGGATGGTGCTGCGGCCATGCCGCGCCGCGAAGAAGGCGGCCGTGAGCCCGGCCGGCCCCCCGCCCACGACCGCGATCTCGTAGTCCGCCACGCCGCTCACTCCCTCCTGATCTCGAGGAGGTACGCGACCATCACGTCCCCGTCGGCGACCTGCAGGTGGTACGCATCGGAGAGCCGCTCGACGCGCAGGATCTGCTCGCGGTTCTGGACGAACAGCTCGTCGAACGGGAAGAAGCTGTAGTCCGCCACGCGGGCCACGAGCCCCTGCTCGGCGAGCAGGGCGTCCGTCTGCGCCTGGCCGATGATCGAGACCTGCATGAGGTAGGCGACGCCATCCGGCGTCAGCACCTTGGGCAGGAGCCCGACGAAGTGGTCGATGAGGCTGCGGCCCCAGTAGTCGAGCGGCCGGTGGCCGGTCGGCTCCTCGTACGGGTCGACGGGCATCTGGTAGAGGCTCGCGACGACGAGGTCGAACTGCTCGCTCGGCGCCCAGTGGTAGAAGTTCACCGCCTCGCCCGTCACGCGGTCGGCGACGCCGTTGCGGAAGGCGTTCGCGAGCGTGTTGGCGACCGCGTTCCGGTCGATGTCGATCGCGTGCACGTGCGCCGCGCCGTTGAGCGCGAGCTGGACGGCCAGGATCCCGCACCCACAGCCGACGTCCAGGCACCGGAGATCCTTCCCGGCCTCGGTCGCGAAGAGCGCCTTCCACACGAGGTAGCTCCCCACGGTGGGGACGAAGACGCCGGGGTCGACGGCCAGGTCCGGGAACGGAAGCGGGTACAGGGACCGGCCTCGCTCGTCGAGCCACGGCCGGGCGTCGGCCGTCGCCGGCTCGCCGAGAGCCTCGGCCGCCTCCCGGGGACGCCGGCTGCCCGGCCGCGTGTCCTCGAGCGCCGTCACGAGCTCCGCGATGTGCGCCGGCCGCACGCCGCAGCAGCCGCCGACGATCTGCGCTCCCTCCTCGCGCCACCCGCGCGCGAGGCCGGCGTACTCCGGCGGACCGACGTCGTCTTCGAAGCGCCACTCGCGGCCCGTGTACATCCCCAGGTTCGGGTACGCGCCGAGGGGGAGCGTGGTGAAGTCGCGGAGCCACGGGATCATCCCGGTCACGTGCTCCACGGGGAGGCAGTTGACGAGCAGGGCGCCGATGCCCATCTCCTCGAAGCGGCGGGCCGCGCGGCCGAAGAGGTCGCCCTCGGGCGGGCCCCAGTGCTGCCCCTGCACGCCGCAGACGCCGTGCCGGCAGCGGCGAAACGACAGCCACACGGGGAGGCCCAGCTCGAGCAGCAGCTCGACTGTCTCGTACGTGCCCGGGTCGCGGACGAGCGTCATCGTCTCCATGAGCACGAGATCCGGGGGATCGCTCTCGAGCGCGCGCCCGAGCAGCTCGAGCGTCTCGCGCCGCCCGGGCGAGTTCGCCTCCTCGGAGATCGCGAACGCGACCGCGCACTGGCCCGTGCGACCGGCCTCGTGGACGGCCTGCCGCGCGAGCCGGACGGCCGAGCGCGCCAGGTCCATCCAGTGCTGTGCCGTCTCCTTCGCCTCGACCTCCGGGACGGACAGAATCGACCACGTGTCCGTGGAGATGACGTCGCACCCGGTCTCGGCGTAGCGGCGATGGACATCGAGGACGACCCGCGGCGCCCGATACAGCGCCGACGTTCCCCAAAGGTCGTCCGTGCTCGTCGCTTCCGGGCTCTGCTGCTGGAGCTCGGTGGCGATGCCGCCGTCGAGCACGACGCAGCGATCAGCGGCGAGCAGGTCCGTGACGCGCTCGTACGCCGTGGTTGCCACTCCCCAAGGCTATAAGGCGAACTGGCATGGAACAGGCCCCACGGCGCCGCGAGGACGCCGCGGGACCTGCCGGCAGCTCGTGGGAGCTCAGACCTCCGGGTTGCCGTTCTCGGAGGTCGGAGAGAGCGGCGCGAGAACGTCCCAGTGCTCGACGATCTTCCCGTTCTCGTCGAGCCTGAAGATGTCGACGACCTTGGCGCCGATCGGCCAGATCGCTTCCGCGCCCGAGACCACGGCGTGCGTCACGACGAGGTCGCACTCGGCGATGACGCGCCTGATGTCGACGTGGTAATTCGGGAACGCTGTCGTGAACTCGTTCACGAACTGGATGAAGGCGGGGGCGCCGCTCTTCGCCAGCGGGTTGTGCTGGATGTAGAGGTGCGGCTCGCCGGACATGTCCAGGTCCTGGCCCGGCTTGTCGAAGCCGACGTACTTGTCGACCGCGTCCTCGGGCTCCTTGTCGTTGAAGGCCCGCGTGTAGTAGGCGACGACGTTGTCCTTGTTGCGGTCGAGCTTCCCCTGGCCGCGCACGCACGCCTTGTTCCCGGCGCGCGCCGTGGTGTCGGTGCTACTGCTGCTGCCGGTCCCCGCGGACGCGACGCCGAAGCTGAGCGCCGCCACCGCGAGGGAGGCTGCCGCGATGACTCGGGACGGGGTGAGGAACCTCATGCTCCCTCCTTTGTGTCGCGTGTCTCTTGGCCGGAGGCCTTCTTATACATCGCTCCCGGCTCGCTCCCGAAGCGAGAACCGCAGCTATGTTCGGACCGTGAGCGGCATTCCCGTGACCGGGGTCAGCGAGCTGGTCCTCGAGGTCGAGGACCTCGAGGCGGCCGAGCGCTTCTACGCGGACGTCCTCGGCTTCCCGGTCGTCGAGCGCTGGAACGAGCGCGAGGCGGTCTGGGTGATGGCGGGCGACCGGACCCGCATCGGCCTCTGGCGCCCGTTCGTCGGGATCGCCGGCGGACGCGGCGGCGCCCACGTCCACTACGCGCTCCACCTCGCGGAGGAGGATTATGACGCCGCGGTCGAGCGTCTCCGACAGCACGGCTACGAGCCGGAGGAGCATCGCTTCGACGCCTACGACGAGAGCCGAGCGGCGTACGTCACGGACCCTGCAGGGAACGTGGTCGAGCTCTGGACGTGGGACGTCGCGCGCCATCTGACGCGCTGAGGGGGGCTAGGTCGGGAGCCATCGGTCGCCCCTTGGTCGGCCTCAGCGAGGCGCGACGAGCTGCCAGGTCTCGACCTCGCCCTTCCCCTTCACCTCGACGAGGCCCCGAGGCTCGGTGACGAAGTCGTCGCGTACGAGCTCCCAGGTCGAGCGGGTGATCTGGATCACGTCGGGGACGCCGTGCGACTCCATGCGGCTCGCCATGTTCACCGTGTCGCCCCAGAGGTCGTAGAGAAACCGCCGCCGCCCGATGACGCCGGCGACGACAGGCCCTGAGCTGATCCCGATGCGGAGACGGAGATCGCTGCCGTCCCCGTCCGCCAGGCAGGTATGTGCGCACTCGCGCATCTCCAACGCGAGGTGGGCGAGCGCATGCGCATGGTCGGCGCGCTCGCGCGGGACGCCCGCCGCGACCATGTAGCAGTCACCGATCGTCTTGATCTTCTCGATCCCGTGGCGGTCGACGAGCTCGTCGAAGCTCGTGAACAGCCGATCGAGCAGCTCGACCACCTCGCGCGCGTCGAGGCGGCTGGCGAGCGGAGTGAAGTCGACGACGTCCGCGAACAGGATGCTCGCCTCCTCGAAGTGATCCGCGATCGCCTGGGGGTCGGTCTGGAGGCGCTGGGCGATCTCCTCGGGGAGGATGTTCAGCAGGAGCGACTCGACGCGCGCCTGCGCGGTTTCTCGTCCCCGGGCGAACGTCACGAGCAAGAGCATCGCCACGGACGACACCGCGACGATGTTGAGGACGACGAAGGTCTGGACGAAGCCTGCGGGCAGGTCCGCGCCGTCCGGCCGCACGACTTCGGAGAGGACGAGCGTGAGCACGATGGTGGCGACGAACGCTGCGAACCAGGGCCATGCACGGACGGGGCGGTCGAACGCGACTGCTCCGAGGGGCGCGAGGAGCGACCAGAGGATCACGACGCTCGAGTCCGCGAGGCCGCCGAGCATGATCGCCCCGAGCGCAGGCGCGACGAGGATGAGGGCGAGCTGCGCCGTCCGCAGGAAGGCGAAGTTCCGGGTCCGGGCGAAGACCGCGAGGCTGACGACCGATCCGGTGACGTACGCCCACGGCGTGAGCGCGACCGCCTCCTCCCCGATGGCCCAGTAGATACAGCCCCAGAGGAATCCGACCGGGAGGATCAGGATCGAGATCCCGACGAGCAGCCGCTTGCGGAAGCGGAGCTCCGACGAGTCGGCCTCGTCCGCCCCGATCGAGAGCACGCGGTCTCGCAGTGCCGCGATCATGCTGCGCGAGCGTAGTCGACGGCGAGACGAGAACTCTTGGTGACGGCGGCGACCGTCGCTCTCAGAAACGGAGCGGATGAAGGGACGACTCGAATCCTCCCGCGGAGCACGTGCGGGCGTGGCAGGGCGACTGCTTCGATCCGAGGGGAGTACTCTTTCTCAACAACAACAGCTCTACCTTCCGCTCTGACGCTTCCATCTGCCATAGCGCCAGGTGGCGCGGAGAGAGAGCGCGATGGCGATGAGCCCTTCCGACGTCTCGGAGCGAGCGGCAAGAAACCAGGATCGGTTTCGCCAGCTCAACGAAGAGATCGAGCCGACGAATGCTGCGCACGCGTGGTTCGATCCTTCGATGCCCGATTGGGTGTGCGAATGCGCCAACGAGGATTGCACGCAGGCGGTGACCCTGACCGTCGCCGACTACGAAGCCGTCCGAGCCGTGCCGACGCACTTCTTTGTCGCGCCGAGCGCCGAACACGTAATTCCCGGCGTGGAGCGTGTCGTCGAGCGCCACGAGAACTACTGGGTCGTCGAGAAAGTCGGCAAGGCAGGCGACCTGGCCGAGGTCCTCGACGAGCGCACCGACGACTGAGTCCGGCGCCTAGCGGGAACCGCAGCCCGGGACCGACCCGGATCGTAGCGTCGGCGATCGCTTCGCGTTGAGCCGTTTCTACGTCGAGAGAAGCCTGTCGAAAAACGACCGATAGTGCGTCAGCGAAACACGCAGATCTTCAGTTGAGACGTCGTCTCCCTCCGCCCACTGCTTCTCGAGGCGCTCGCGCTCGGTCGCGAACCTGCTTGTGATCCGCTGCATGAGATCTGCCACGAGGGCATCCGCCTGCTCAACTGCTTCTTGCGGCCGGTCGACGAAGCTTCCCTGGATCTCCTGCCAGCGCTCAGCGAGCTCATCGCTTTGCTCGCGCGACAGCAGCGGAGTCTGGGTCTCGCTCATGATCTCGCTCCCTCGGTAGTCATCTGCTGTGGGGTCTCGCTCTCCACGAGCTCCTCGAACAGCGCTCTGTAGTGCCGCATTGCCTGTCGAAGCTCTTCCGTTGCGGAGCCGTTGCCCTGGCTCTTCGTCGCCAGCCTGTGGCCCTCGCGGTAGTTCTCGACGACCTTCGGATGATCGACCGAGAGGTCAGCCGCTCGCTGATCGAACTTCTCGACCGGGTATCCGCGCTCCGCCATGACCTCTTGCAGCAAGCTGTCCGCACGCGCGACTGCGCGGCTTGGCTCGTCCACGAACTCCGCCTGGACAACCTTCCACTCCTCGATGTAGCGCGCGCGAGACGCCTCCTCGAGCGGGCGGATGTCGAAGCTCGCGCGCCGCTCTTCGCGGCTCGCGAGCTCAGCTTCGGCCTCGCGCTTGCTTTCGGCGCCGGAGGAGACGCGGTTGTATTCCGGGCCGAACTGCTCCTGCAAGTGTGCGGAGCGCTTCCGAGACGTGACCAGCCAGACGGCGACTCCGGCAACCAGAGCCGCTCCGATCACAATCAAGACCCACCCCCAGACCGGCATTGCTTCCTCCTCGTGCTGGTAGTTGCGGTTCCCACCCGAGCTACCCGGCGAGCGAGGCTGGGAAACGATGCGGGGAAGGCGGAGGCGATCCGGTCGAGTGACGACTAGTCGTCGAGAGACTCGCGCTTGTCCTCTGGAGCCGTCTCGTGCTCCGCAACCGTGCCGTTCTCGATATCGAACCTGCCCGAGCACGCGACACAAACTCCCGACATGCCGCTCCCCTTTGGCTCCTCCGTTCCTTCACGCGGTGGTTTGCCGGAACCCAGACACCGATCAACGTACGGAATAGTCACGTCAGAGCTATGAACCGTCCGCGCGTCTCAAAAACCTGGCGGGTGTGCTGGCTCTCAAGAGGCTCCCTCCTCAGATCCACCGACGAACGCGTGCCATCGAGAGCACGAGCGCGGCGATGCCGAGCATGGCCACCAAGACGAGCCAGAAGAGCCACGCGACGTCGAAGAGGCCGACGTCGAAGTTCATTCCCATGATGCCGCCGAGCACGGTCGCGGGTAGGAGGATGACCGTGACGAGCGTGAGCACCTTCATGATCTCGTTCGTCCGATCGGTCGTGCGGGCGTTCAGGACGTCGAAGGAGCCGAGGGTCGACTCTTTGGCGTCGCGCGCCGCCTCCAACGCCTGCGTCAGCCGGCGCTCGAGCTCGAGGAAGCGCTCGGCGGACTCCTCGCTCGACAGCGTGTCGAGCTCCGGATGGGCGAGGGAGAGAATGACTTCCCGGTGCGGCCGCAGCGTCCGCCGCAGCATTCCGATTGCCTTGCGAAGCTCGACGAGGCGGGCGAGGCACTCCTCTGCGTCGTTCGCGCTGCTCGACATGACGTGCGCGTCGAGCTCGTCCAGTTCGCTCTCGACCTGGTCGAACGCGCGCACGTAGCCCGCGACGACCCAGCCGAGTAGGACGGCGGCGAAGGACGGCGCGTCGAGAGTTCCGATCGAGCCCCGGCCGTGCTCGGCCCGCTCCCGGAAGTCCTCGAGCACCTCGATCTCGTCCTCGTGGGAGGTGAGGATGAAGTTCGCGCCGAGCACGCACTCGATGGGCGTAACCGAAGGCTCGCCGTGCTCGACGCTCGCGGCGTGCACGGTCAAGTGCATCCGTCCGCCCTCGTAGTCGATACACGGGAGAGCGGGGTGCTCGACGAGGCGTTTGGCGCTCGAGTCGCTGAGCTCGAGCGCGTTCTGAACCTCCGTGATGTCCTCCTCAGCAGGGTCGCGAAGCGCGATCCAGAGGAGACGAGTCCCATCGAGGCCGTCGAGCCCATCAGAGAGGTCGTCGATCCGCTCCGCCGCATCCTCGTCGAAGACGAACGCCGTCAGCACCGGAGGAGTCGTTACCCAACCCTCGGGACAGGACGAACCTACGACGCCGCGGCAAGTGCTGAGCTCCACGGCTGTGCTTCGAGCTTCGCAGTTGTGGGTACGCGCTCCCAGCCACCTAGCCGAAAGGAACGACATGCCAGACATCACCAGCCCGAAGGACCTCTTCCTTCACGAGCTTGGCGACATCCTCTACGTCGAGCGAAAGCTCTCGCAGGAGGTTCTCCCGAAGCTCATCGACGAGGTCACGGACGACGAGTTCCGCTCGGGACTCGAGAGCCACCTCGAGGAGACTCGCCGGCACGTCACGAACGTCGAGCAGGTCTTCGACATCTTCGGCGAGACGCCGCACGAGGAGGAATGCGTCGGCTTCGAGGGCCTCAAGAAGGAGCACGACGAGCTGATCGAGAAGGCGAGCTCGTCGCTCGTCGACTCGATCGACCTCGGCGCGGCCGCCCGCACCGAGAACTACGAGATCGCCGCCTATGAAGGCTTGAGACGCATGGCGAAGGCGCTCGGAGAGGATCGCGCGGTCGAACTCCTCGATCAGAATCTCGCCGAGGAGAAGGACGCCCTTCGCGAGGTCGAGAAGATCGCGACACGCGTCAGCAAGGAGTCCGTGAGCGCGGGCGTTGCGTCGCGCTGAAGGGAGGCCCTCGCGGGCAGCGCGAGGGTCACAACCGAGCAAGCCCCGCAGGACGGGGCTTGCTCCTTCTCGAGGCGTGCATTCCGGCCGCGGCCGAGCCGCCGGTCTGACGGCACCTAGAACAGCTCAGGCAACTCGCGCTCGACCCCGTATGGCCAGGAAGATCTGGCAGGGCTGATCGCTGGACTGGCAGCGGGGCGCGGGCCGCTGATCCGGCATCCGGGCCGTCACCGAAACCAGTGTCGGCGAGGTAGAGGGGGTCGTCCGGGCCGGAGTGACCCCGGCGACCGAGGCGGTGTGGGGGTCCTCGCCTCTTGGCGGCACGGCCGGTACGGTCGCTCTTATGAGCGGCGAGGTGGACGCCCCCACGGACCAGCCCCACCCGAAGGCGGTCGTGGGCGGAGTGTTCTCCGCTGCCGCCGAGTCCTACGACCAAGTGGTGGGGTTCTTCATCCCGTTCGGTCGGGCGCTGGTCGCCGCTGCGGATCTCGACCGTGGCGTCAAGGTCCTCGACATCGCTTGCGGTCGCGGTGCGTGCCTCTACCCGGCGCTCGACGCCGTCGGCTCCGACGGTTCGGTGCTCGGCATCGACCTCGCGGCGGGGATGGTCGAGCAGCTCAACGCCGAGTTCGCCGCCAAGGGCATCCGCAACGCCGAGGCACGCGTCGGCGATGCCGAGCACCTCGATCTGCCTGACGACTGGTTCGATGTCGTCACCGGCGGGTTCATGATCTTCTTCCCGCCCGACCCCCCGCAGGTCCTCCGGGAGCTACACCGGGTGCTCGCGCCGGGCGGCACCCTCGCGCTGTCGATCTTCGACGGGCCGTCCGGCTTCCCGTGGATGGACGACATCGCCGCCGAGCTGTTCGGCCCGTCGCCGCCGACGCCGAACGAGGAGTTCAACGAGGCAGCGGTGCTCGACGACGCCCTCGTGGCAGGTGGCTTCACCCGCCCGATGGCCACCGAGGTCATCGAGCGGTTCCGGTTCTCCGGTACTGGCCAGGTCGAGGCGTGGATGCGTAGCCACGGCCAACGCATGCTGCTCGACCGCTGCGACGCCCAGCAGCTCGCGCACTGCCGCGAGCTGATCGCCCAGAACCTCGAGGCCCACAACCGGACAGCGGACGGCTACGAGCTTGTGCAGCGGGCGCGCATGACCGTGGCGCAGCGGGCCTGAGCTGTCGGGGCACCGCTTCAACCTGTTGTAGGACGCCTAGCCGGGCCGCTCGGCGTACTCGACGCTGCGGAACGGCCACTCCGCGGCGATCCAGTCGCCGACGCTGCGCCACAACGGAACGTCCAGGTCGGCGCGACTGGCCCGCACCCACGAGAGCACGTGCGCGTCGTGCTCGCTGTCCCGAACCGGATAGATGTAGACGCAGCCGACGACGTCCCCGCTCGGGCGGTCGAGCACGGTGTACGTGAAGCCCGTGCGCTTTCGGAAGTCGTCGGCATGGCGCTCGAGGTCGCCGCGGTTCTCGTCCAGGGTCATCGCTCGCGGCCACGAGCTGTCGTGCCAGCCGGGGGTCGCGTGGATGTGCTCCTCAGAGGACGTCCAGGCGTCGTAGTCGCGCTCGTTGTGCTCCGGCCCGAGCGGCTCGAGCGTGAACAGCTCGGTCTCGAGCCGGGCCGGAACTACGAAGTCGGGCGGTACGAAGTCTTCGTGGCTCATTCGTTCAGGGCACTCGTGGGCACGGCTCCCCCCGGCCATTGCCCCGGCTTACGATAGAAAACCCCGCGTTAGCGGGGCTTTCAATGGAGCGGATGATGGGACTCGAACCCACGACCTTCTGCATGGCAAGCAGACGCTCTAGCCAACTGAGCTACATCCGCCAGCGGGCCGGATTATAGCTAGGCGTGCTCGAGGACTTCCGCGGCGGATCTCGCCGTCAGGAGGTCCGGGCGCGGAGCCTCACCCACCGAGCTTGTCACGAAGCAGCGGCACCACGTCGTCGGGGTCCGGATAGCGCCCGAGCATGGACTTCGTGAACACGAGCTCGCCGTCCACGTGCACGTCGAAGATGCCGTCATTCCCGGGAACGACCTCGAGCGCGCCGACGACGCCTTCCCACTCCTCGAGAACCTTCGCCGCCAGCCTGGCGGCGTTCGGCCGCGCGCTTCAGGGGACGCAGTACTCGATGCGCACGTGGTGCCGCTCGGCCATCGGGCGATTCTCGCAGACGGAGCCGCTGCTCCTACCGCTGACCCGCTGCGTCGAGCGCCTCGTTCACGAGACGGTCGGCGAGCTCGTTGTGCTCGCGCCGCACGGCCGTGTACGTCACCTTGCCGATCTCCCGCGCGAGCCGAGCCGCGTCGAGCGAGAGCTCCCGCAGCGCGGCGTTCTTCACCTTGTACTCGCCGCGCATCTGCTTCACGAGGAGCTCGGAGTCCGACACGACCTCGAGCTCGGTGACCTCGAGAAGCCGCGCGCGCTCGAGGCCCGCGATGAGCGCCGAGTACTCCGCGACGTTGTTCGTCGCGACGCCGATGGCCTCCCCGCGGGCGTCCAGCACCGTGCCGTCCTCTGCCTCGAGCACGAAGCCGTACGCTGCCGGCCCGGGGTTCCCGCGGGAGCCGCCGTCGGTGAAGAGCTTCGCCTTCACTGGTCGAGCAGCGGGTACACGTCGTACGCCGGCTCCTCGTAGGGATGCGCGAGCTTGAGCGCCACGATGGCGTCCCGGATCCGGCCTTCCGGCACCACCGTCTCGACCCTGAGCTCGGCGACGCGCTCCTCTCTCCCGCTCTCGCCGAGCGCCGGAGCCGTGCCCGCGCCGCCGAAGAACGTGCCCGTCCCGGCCGCGTACCAGGAGCACCGCTCGTAGTCGCCGATCCGCCCGCCTCCGGCCTCGAACACGGCGTCCCGGGTCACGTCGAGCGCTTCCTCGGGAACGAACCAGACGAGCTTGACGCGGCTCAGATCCGTTCCTCGGCGGCCGCTTCGCGTTCGCTCGAGTCGCCCGTGTTCGGCGTGCCGAGCGGCTCGATGAGGAGCACATGCGCCTCGGGCTCGGCCTTTGGGCAGTGTTCGACCCCGCGTGGGACGACGTATAGATCGCCGGGGCCGAGCTCGACGTCTCGGTCACGCAGCTGAATCGTCAGGCGGCCGGAGACGACGAGGAAGAGGTCGTCCGTGTCGGGATGCGAATGCCACACGAACTCGCCCCGTGTCTTCGCGAGCTGCACCTTGTTGTCGTTGTACGTCGCGACGATCCTGGGCTGGAACGCCTCGTCGAAGCTCGCGAGCTTCTCCGCGAGGTTGACCTTGTCGTCCATCTACGCGTTGTCGATCTGTGCGCGCTGCAGCGTCCCCGAGTAGTCGACGTAGACGGACTTCCACTCGGTGAAGACGTCGAGCGCCGCCTGCCCGGCCTCGCGATGCCCGTTCCCGGTCTCCTTCGTGCCGCCGAACGGGAGGTGCACCTCGGCGCCGATGGTCCCGGCGTTGATGTACGTGATCCCCGCCTCGAGATCCCGCATCGCGCGGAATGCGCGGTTGACGTCGCGCGTGAAGATCGACGAGGAGAGCCCGTAGCGGATCCCGTTCGAGATCCGGATCGCGTCCGCCTCGTCGGAGAAGCGGATGAGCGAGAGCGTCGGGCCGAAGATCTCCTCCTGGGCGATCCGCATGTCCGGCTCCACGTCGCCGAAGATCGTCGGCCGGTAGTAGAAGCCGTTCGCGAGGTCGCCCTCGTCGGCGATCTCGCCGCCCGTCAGTAGCGTCGCGCCGTCGTCCTTGCCGATCTGCGTGTACGAGTCGATCTTCTCGAGCGCCGCGCCGTTGATCACGGGACCGACGTCCGAGTCGTCCTCCCAGCCGGGCCCGAGCCGCAACGCCTCGGCCCGCTCGACCAGCCTCGCGGCGAGGGGGGCGTAGAGGCTCTCGTGCACGATGACGCGGCTCGTCGCCGTGCATCGCTGGCCGGAGGTCCCGAACGCGGACCACACGATCCCGTCGACCGCGAGGTCGAGATCGGCGTCGTCCATGACGATGATGGCGTTCTTGCCGCCGAGCTCGAGGTGGACGTGCTTCAGCCGCTCGGCCGCTGCCTCGAGCACCTTGACGCCCGTCTCGCGTGAGCCGGTGAGCGTGATCACCGGGACGTTCGGGTGGCGCACGAGGCGGTCTCCGACCGCGCCGCCGCCGCCGTGGACGATGTTGACGACGCCCTTGGGAACGCCGGCCTCGTCGAGGAGCTCGACGAAGCGCTGGCCGAGCGCGGGCGTGTCCGTCGCCGGCTTGAAGACGACCGTGTTCCCCGCCACGAGCGCGGGCGCGATCTTCCAGGAGGGGATCGCGATCGGGAAGTTCCACGGCGTGATGACGCCGATGACGCCGATCGGCATCCGGACGGACATCTGGAACTTGTTCTGGAGCTCGGACGGGGTCGTCTGCCCGAACAGGCGCCGGCCCTCGCCGCCCATGTAGAAGCTCATGTCGATCGCTTCCTGCACGTCGCCGCCGGCCTCGGCCTTCACCTTCCCCATCTCGTGCGTCATGAGGTCGGTGAGCTCGGCCTTGTGGTCGGTCACGAGCTGCGCGAAGCGGAAGAGGAGCTCGCCGCGCCTCGGCGCAGGGACGAGCCGCCACTCCTCGTACGCCTCCTTCGCTGCCTCGACCGCCCGGTCGACGTCCTCGGGGCCGGACTTCGGGAAGACCCCTATCACCTCGCCGTCGGCGGGGCTCGTCGACTCGAAGGTCTCGCCGGTGGAGGCGTCCACCCACTCCCCGGCGATGTAGTTCTTGAACTCGCGTACGCCTGTCGTCGCCATGCCGCGATTCTAGGCGCGCGCGGGGACGCGACGCCGTCGGCTAGCGCGCGACGTCGGGGATGACGCGGCCGTTGTCGTCGAGCTGGGCGTTCCAGCTCGTGAACGCGGGCTCGATCTCGGCGATGTCGGCGCCCCGGTCGGCGAGGCGGATGGGCTGGTTCGCCTCCGGCAGGACGCGGTACTGGTACCACGTGATCTCCCAGGCGAACGTGAGCACGACCTCGCTGTTGACGCCCGAGAGCGGGAGAATCGACACGAGCGGCGAGCCGAGCGCGCGCGCGACGCCCTGGATCGTGCGCGTGAAGAGGCTCGCGTTGAAGAGGTCCGCGGCCTCGACGAGTGCGGCTTCACCGTCGGAGAGGCGGCGAAGGACCGGTTCCGGCATGACGGGCTCCGTCTCGTCGCTCTTCACACCGAGGATCTGCGCCCAGCGGGGTCGCCGCCGCCGCCCGTGTGGCGAGATCGCCGGCGACATTGGCCCGCCCTCGCGAACCCAGCCGTACTCGAGCGCGACGTCCTGGCAGAGCGGGCAGACGTCCACGAACTCGAGCCCGTCCGGCGAGAAGCGGACCGCATATTCGCCTTGCAGCAGCGTGCGCTCGCACACGGCGCACGAACGGACGACGGTCGCCTTCGTGACGCGCATTGGCGGACCCTAGCAGGGAGCTCCGGGTTTTCCACAGCCCCTCAGAGGCGCTATGCCTTGGCCGTCTCCTGCTCTCGCTTGGCCTCGTCCATCACCTTCTGGGCGACGTGCGGCGGGACTTCCTCGTAGCGGAGGAAGTGCATCGAGTAGTCGCCACGACCGCCGGTCATGGACGTCAGTGACTGCGCGTACGTGAGGAGCTCGGCCATCGGGACTTCGGCGCGAATCGTGGTCATCCCGCCGAGCGGCTCCATCCCGTGCAGGCGCCCTCGCCGCGAGTTGAGGTCGCCGTTCACCGCGCCCACCGCATCGTCGGGGACCGTGACGTCGAGCTCCATGATCGGCTCCAGGAGCACGGGGTCGGCGTTGAGATACGCGTCCTTGAACGCCATCGAGCCGGCGATCTTGAACGCCATCTCCGAGGAGTCGACCGTGTGGTACGAGCCGTCCACGAGCTCGACACGCACTCCCTGGATGGGCGCGCCGGCGAGCTCACCGTGCGCGAGCACCTCCTGGATCCCCTTGTCCACCGCCGGCCGGAAGCCCTGCGGGATGACGCCCCCGACGATCTTGTCGACGAACTCGTAGTCGCCCTCCATGGGCGTGATGACGATGTGGCAGTCGCCGAATTGGCCGCGACCGCCCGTCTGCTTCTTGTAGCGCGCGTGCGCTCTGGCTGCGCGCCGGATCGTCTCGCGATACGGGACGCGCGGCGGGTGCAGCTCGACGTCGACGCCGAAGCGGCGCTTCGCACGGTCGAGCGCGATCTCGACGTGCATCTGGCTCATGCCCGAGAGGATCTCCTCGCCGGTCTGCTGGTCGCGCCTGCGGCGCAGGGTCTGATCCTCTTCCGCGAGGCGCCGGATCGCCGATGCGACCTTCTCCTCGTCGCCCTTCGCCTTCGGCGTGATCGCGAAACTCATGACGGGCTCCGGGAACCCGAAGTCCGGCAGCTCGACCTCGACCTCCTTGTCCGTCAGAAGGTCTCCCGTCTGCGCCTCTTTGAGCTTGGCCACGGCGCCGATGTCGCCCTCGCCGAACTCCTGGGCGGGATGGTGCTCCTTGCCCTGGAGCTGGAGCAGCGAGCCGAGGCGCTCCTTGCCCTTGCCGCGGAGGTTCACCAGGGTCGCATCCGGCGTCACCGTCCCCTTCAGGACGCGGAAGACGTTGATGCGCCCGGCGAACGGGTCGGCCACGGTCTTGAACACGAACACAGCCGTCCCGGCACCGCCTACGTCGATTGACGACGCCTTCTTAGCGGGCGAGGCGACGCCCTCGACGATGAGGTCGAGCACGGCGTGGGTGCCGAGGTTCTTCGTGGCGACCCCGCACGCGACGGGGAAGACCTCACCGTTCGTCACGGCCGTCTTGAGCGCGGTCGCGACCTCCTCCGCCCCGAGCTCCTCGCCCTCGAGGTAGCGCTCCATGAGGCCCTCGTCGGTCTCGACAACCGCGTCGAGAAGCTTCTCGCGGTACTCCGCGGCGACGCCAGCCATCTCGTCCGGGATCGGGCCCGCTTCGGCTTCCTTCTCCCCCTCCGGGCTCGGGTACGCGCACATGTGCAGGACGTCGACGATCCCCGAGACCTCGTGCTCCACGCCGATCGGCAGGTGCACGGCGACGCAGCGTGTGTCGAGCTGGTTTCGGAGCGCCTCGAGCGTGCGGAAGAAGTCGGCGCGCTCGCGGTCGAGCATGTTCACGAAGACGATGCGCGCGAGCCCCAGCTCGTCCGCGAGCCTCCACGCGCGGTTCGTGCCGACCTCGACGCCCATCACGCTGGAGACGGTGACCAGGAGCCCCTCCACGACGCGGGCCGCGGTGCGTAGCTCGCCCTGGAAGCTCGGGTCGCCGGGCACGTCCACGAGGTTCAGCTTCCGCTCGTGCCACTCGGTGTGGGCGAGCGACGTCGAGATCGAGAGCTGCCGCTTGTGCTCGTCCTCGTCCGAGTCCGAGACGGTCGTCCCGGCCTCGACGGTGCCGAGGCGGTTGACCGCGCCCGACTGGAAGAGGAGCGCCTCGACGAGCGACGTCTTTCCCGTCCCGCGGTGGCCGACGACGGCGACGTTTCGGATCCTGGCGGGCTCGGGCATGGGCGAACAGACCTCCTTGGACTCGGTTCGGCCGCAAGCTTAGACCGAGCCGGAGGTGCCGCTGCGCCGCTACTTCTCGGCGGGTTCGCGGGTCGCGCCCGCGAGGTGCGCCTTGAGGCGGAGGATTGCCTTCGTGTGGAGCTGGGACACGCGCGACTCGGTTACTCCGAGCACTTCGCCGATCTCGCGGAGCGTGAGCTCTTCGTAGTAGTAGAGCGTCACGACGAGCTTCTCCCGCTCGGGGAGCCCGGAGATCGCCTCGGCCAGCGCCTCCCTGATCTCGGTCTGCTCGAGCGAGAACTCCGGATCGGGCCCGCTCTCGTCCTCGATCGTGTCGATGAGGGCGATCTGGTCTCCCCCGCCGGACGGCGACCAGAGCTCGTCGAGCGCGGCGACCGACGTGCGTGAGATCTCGCGCAGGCTCTCCTCGAGCTCGTCGGGCGAGACCCCGAGCTTCTGGGCGATCTCGTCGTCGGTGGGAGCGCGCATGAGCTCGCGCTCGAGGACCTGAATCGCGCGCTCGATCTGCCTCGCGCGCGTGCGGACGGAGCGCGGGACCCAGTCGAGCGAGCGGAGCTCGTCGATGATCGCGCCGCGGATGCGGGCCATCGCGAACGTCTCGAACTTGATCTCCCGGTCCGGGTCGTAGCGTTCGATCGCGCCGATGAGGCCGAGCAGGCCGTACGAGACGAGATCCTGCTCGTCCACGTGCGCCGGCAGGCTCGCGCCGACGCGGCCGGCGACGAACTTCACGAGCGGCGCATAGGTCAGGATCAGCCTGTCCCGGACGTGCTGATCGCCCGTCGAGCGGTACTCCTGCCAAAGGTTGTACGTTTCGTCAGCCGCAGCCACGGCGGAACAATACGACGCGCACCGGCGAATTCCTCAGTGCCGCCGGACGAATGTTCGCCACGCCAATGTCGCCATCCAGTAGGCGAGCGCACCGGCCGTCAACGCGATTACCCAGGCCCGGCCGCCCTCGAGCGCCGCGAAGACCGCCACGAGCCCGAGCCCGGTCGCCAGGAGCGCGAACAGGGCTCCGAGCGCTCGCCGATGCATGTGGGGAGTTAACCCCTTGTGGCTCAGAGCCACAAAGGAGACGCGGCTACACTCGGCTGCGCAGCCCAGGGGCGTAGCTCAATTGGTAGAGCACCGGTCTCCAAAACCGGGGGTTGCAGGTTCGAGTCCTGTCGCCCCTGTATCGACGGACGCTGCCGTCAGTCCTCGACGGTGAAGCTGAGCATCATCCCGCCCTCGTGGTGCTCGGCGATGTGGCAGTGGGCCATCCACACGCCGGGGTTCGTCACGTCGAGGAGGATGTCGACCGTCTCGCCGGTCCGGACGAGGACGGTGTCCTTCCAGACCAGGTTCGGCTCGACCTCGCCGTCACGCGAGAGGATCAGGAAGCGCCCGGCGCCGTGCACGTGGAACGGGTGGGGCATCGGGTGGTCGGAGTCCATCTCGTTGACGAGCCGGATCTTCACCTGGTCGCCGACGCGGAACGACCAGTCGATGGCCGCGTTCTCGGCGCCCGTCTCGCGGTCGACCAGCTTCCAGCGCATGGTCTCGGGAGTCGTCAGGCGGTTGACCTCGACCATGTCGTCCTCCCACTCGATTCCCTGCGCTGATCCATGAGCGTGGTCGTGGCCCTCGGCGTGGTGATCGTGTCCATGCTGCTCGTGGGCACCGTGGTGGTGATGCTCCTCGTGCGTCCCGTGATCCTCCCCGACGAGATCTGATGGCACGAGCTTCATCCCGCACTTGGGACAGCGATCGGCGGAGTCGCTCGTCACGTCGGGATGCATCGGGCAGACGTAGAGCGGCCGCTTCGCCGGCCCGAGATCCATGACACCGACGAACGCGAGCATCTTGTCGGGCGGCCCGGCGAGGTACGGCGCAAGCCGCTCGCGCTCCGCGGCCATGTCGGCGTTCGTCCGAAGCTTCTCGAACTGCTCCCGTAGATCCGGTTCGGCGGGCTCCTCGCTCACGGTGAAGCGGGCGAGCCCATACGAGCGCTCCGGCGTGCGGTGCTCCAGGGTCCGTCTGCCCCGGGCTCCGCGAAGAGCACGTCGATGACCGTACGCTCCGACGGGGCTAGCAGCACCGCGTCTACGAGCTCCTCGTGCTCGTAGTGGCCGGCATCGGCCCCGACGAGCTTCATCTCCGCGCCCGGGACGGTGACGTTGAACACCCGGGTGTTCGCGGTGTTGGTCAGGTAGAGGCGCACGACTTCTCCCCGTTTCGCGTCGAGCGTCGAGGCCGGGATCGCCCGAGACGAGCATGACGTTGCCGAAGCGCCCCATTGCGACGTGGCTCACTTCGGAACGGCTGAAGGGCGCGACGCGTCCGTCCTCGACGAGGATGTCGTCCAGCGTCAGCAGCTCCTCGCGGTTCGCCGGCGGCCAGTAGTCGGGGTCGCTCGGAACGACGAGGATGTTGCCGTACAGGCCCAGCTCCTGGCCGTAGTCCTCGCGGATGTGCGGGTGGTACCAGTAGGCGCCGGGATCGGGCACGTGCACGCCTTACGTGAACGCCTCCCCTACCGGGATCGGCGCCTGGGTGTCGTGCGTTCCGTCGAATCGGTTCTCGAGCCGAAGGCCGTGCCAGTGCACGGTCGCCTCGAAGTCCCCGTGGTTCGTGACGTGGACGGTCGCCGTCGCCCCCTGCGGGAGCTTCAGCGTCGGACCCGGGATCGACCCGTTGTAGGCCAGCATCCGCACCGTTGCGTCGCCGATGGTCTTCGCGGACCGGGGCGATCTCGAGGCTGAGCTCGTCGCCGTCTGCGAGCTCCACGAGCTCGGGTCGCGTCGCTTCCGGAAGGCCTTCGGTGGCGTGCGGTAAGGCGCTCGCCTCCGATCGCCGTCGCTCTGCGCTCATCTACGCCGCCTTGCTGTTGACTCTCGTCCCGGCAGTCTCCCCGTGTCCCCGTGAGAGATGGCTTGCCCGCTCCTCGGGATCCAAACCTCCGTTTCGGGCAGTTCGGCGCGGGCACGCTGCGGGCTGGAGGTGACCACATGCCAACCTGGCTACTCGTACTGCTGATCGTCCTACTCGTCCTGGCCGTCTTCGGCGGCTTCGGATACTCGCGCCGGTAGAGCCATGCATCTGCCCGGGTCAGCACGCGTCCCGAACGCGCTTCGCCGTAGGGCTCGCATGGAGGCGCGGCTCGACCCGCGGGAGCGGCGTATCACCGCGCTCTTCCGCCGCTGGCCGGGACTCGACAGCAGCGAGCAGAGCGAGCTCAAACGGCTCTGGGACGACCGGATACGGCACGCGAAGCGTCGCGCGCCGTAGTCCGGCTTTCGAGCAACCGCCCGATCAGGTGACGCGGAACGAGCCGCGCATCGACGCCGCGTGCGGGTCGCAGAGGAACCTGTACGTCCCCGTGCGGAGTCTGACCGTCCAGATCGTCTCCGTCCTGCCAGGGACGGACGTCGCCTTGTTCACGCCAGGCCCACGCAGGCGGAAGTTGTGGATCGTGGCCTTGTCCTCGATCTTGATGCGGTAGGTGCCGGCCTTCACCGTCCGGAGCTTGTTGCCGGCCTTGTTTTCCATCTCGACCTTGTAGAGGCCATTCGGGTACACCTCGCCCTTCAGCTGGAAGTTGTCCTTCGCCGGTGCCGCCGAGGCGACGGCGGCTACGGCGAGAAGGGCCGCCGCGACAATTGCGATCACGAGAAAGCGCACAAGTACTCCCTCCCAGTTCTTCGTTGTCCGATTTGTGGCAGTACGGGCAATACGCGAGGTCGGATTCGCGCGAGGCAACATCTTCACGAGATGTATGTGACCTCGGTCGCGGCGCTCCAAACGGCCTGGCCTCGCCACGTTGACTCTCCTTGAGCGTTCCTTGAGCGCATGGAGCGACGGTTCCCCCCATTCGACCCATAATCGGAGGGACGGCCATGAACGGACGGAGCTTTCTCGGATTGCGTGTCGCCGCCGGAATCGCGGCAGCCATGCTCGCCGCGCTCACGATGCTCGCGCTCGTCTCGAGCGTGCGCGCCGGCGTCGCAAGCAGCGCAGCTTCGGCAGCGCAGCAGGCGAGCCCACCTGCGAGCCCTCCGGTCAGCCCTCCGGTCAGCCCGCCAGTCAGCCCACCTGTCAGCCCACCCGTTAGTCCACCCGTCAGCCCGCCGGTGAGCCCGCCCGTGCCGCCTCCCTCGAGGGTCGCGGTCGTCGGAGAGAGCAGCGAGCCCACGTGCCTGAACGCGTACCTGACCTGCGCGTCCGACGTCACGCGAGTCATCGCGTCACCGGTCATCGTCGGCGCCTTCCGCGTCCGGCCGGATCTGTCGTACGAGCCGGTGCTCGTCGATCGCGTCAAGGTCGACACGAACCCGTTCACGCTGACGTACCACATCGTGCCGGGCGCGACGTGGAGCGACGGCGTGCCGATCACCTCGGACGACCTCGTCTTCACCCTCGAGACGCTCCGCAACCCCGCCAACAACATCGCCACGCGAGCCGGCTACGACCGGATCGTCCAGGCCGTGAAAGTGGACGACAAGACCGCGCGCTTCGTGTTCGACCGCCCGTACGCCGCGTGGAAGTCGCTCTTCCCGCAGGTTCTGCCGAAGCACGCGCTCGAAGGCCAGGATTTCAACGCGGTCTGGAATGTCTCGATCCACGATCCGAATGCACACCTGCCGATCGGCTCGGGCCCGTTCCTCCTCACCGAGTACCTCCAGGGGACGCAGATCGGGCTGACGCCCAACCCCGAGTGGTGGGGGCCGTCGCCGTCGCTCGACAAGCTGGTGTTCCGGTTCATCCCGAGCACGGCCGCGCAGGTGCAAGCGCTCCTCGCCGGCCAGCTGACCGCGATCGATCTGCCCTCCCCCGACGCCTCCCTGGCATCGCTCCAGGGAGTGCCGGGGATCGCGTTCGCGTCGAGCCCGGGGCTCCTCGAGGAGCACCTCGATTTCAATACCGGTTCCGCCTCGATGCCGCTGCTGCGCGAGAAGTGGTTCCGCCAGGCGGTCGCGTACGCGCTCGACCGCCAATCCTCCATCACCAACGCGTGGGGGCCGATCTCGGTTGACGTCGATCCGCTCGACAGCCTCGTCCACCTGAGTCAGCAGCAGGAGTACAAGCCGGCGTTCGGCCGCTACCGGTACGACGCCGCCCGCGTCGCGACGATCATGCGGCGTCACGGTTGCGCCCGTGCACCCGACGGGATCTGGTCATGTAACGGGACTCGCGCGTCGATCCGCTTCGCGACCACGAGCGGAAACTCGCGGCGCGCCTTCGTCCAGCAACAGCTCGGCGAACGGGCCCGCGCGGCCGGTATCGAGCTCGTCCCGGACAACTCGACTATCGGCGTTCTCTTCGGCACTCGCCTGCCGTCAGGCGACTACGACCTCACGATGTTCGCCTGGCAGCGGACCGTTGACCCGACCGGGCTCGCGGACCTGTACGGCTGCGGCGGTGCGCAGAACTGGCTGGCGTACTGCTCGCCCCGCGTGACGCAGCTCCTCAGGGCAGCGGAGGAAGAGGTGCAACGCCCGGCGGCGCTACTCCACCGCGCCGAAGCGGTGCTCGTGGACGACGTGCCGACGATCCCCTTCTTCCAGCACCCCCTGTTCCTCGCGCGGCGCACCGAGCTCGTCGGGCCGGTGCTGAACGCCGGACCTCAGGGACTGACCTGGAACGTGGTGGACTGGCGGTTCAGCTGAGCGACGGAACCGACGACGGCTCCCAACACCACCCAGAAGAGCCACGTGCTCGTGACCTCCGCCGACATGAACACGTCCGTCACGAGATGGCCCGCGACGGCGGCGAGCGCGCCAACGAGCGCGAGCCTCACGTCGCGGGCCGCTCCTCCGAGGCCCCGGAACGCGACGACGAAGAAGCCGGCGATGACCGCGAGATAGGCGGCGAGCGCAGGGATTCCGCTTCCCGCCGCGATGCCGAGGTAGACGTCGTGCGGGCTCTCCACCCTGAACGCGTCGAGCGCGTTCGCGCGGTCGGCGGGAAGCAGACCGTGGCTGTACCGCGGGAAGACGTCCGGGAACGTCTCCGGCCCGGTCCCGAGGACAGGGTGCTCGACCGCGATCTGCGCCGCCACCCGCCACGCATCGAGGTGGAAGCGGATCGACGAGTCGGAGCTCGTCAGTCGGTCGACCCCGCCGGCGGCCGAGGCGGCCACGGCTAGGAGGACCACCACCCCGGCGAGCGCCGCCGCGACGGCGTAGCGGAGCCGTCTCGTCGGAGCCGAGAACACCGGCAGCGAGCCGATCGCGAAGACCACGGCCGCGGCGAGGAAGCCGAGGAAGCCGCCACGGCTCTGCGTCAGCACCAGCGCAGCCGTCATGGCGCCGATCGCGACGAGGACCGCCGCTCGCACCGCCGTCGACACGCCGACGACGAGGGGAACCGAGAGCGGGATCGCAAGCACGAGGTACGCGGCGAGCGCGTTCGCCTGGCCGATGGACGAGAAGACGCGTCCGCCGGGCAGGAAGCCCTCCCAGATCGGATCGAGCCCGGCCTTCTGGACGAGCGCGTAGGCCGCCACGAGCGTCGCACCGGCGGCGACGGCCCAGCTCAGGAGCCTCAGCCTGGTCCTGGTCGGTGATCGAAAGGCGAACGAGGTAGAAGAAGCCGACGTAGAGCAGGAGCGTGAGGAGCCCCTGATGCTGGAGGCGCTCGCCGTACAGGCTCTGCTCGCGATCCGTCGAGAACGCCCAGGCCGCGATGCCGAGGGCGACGAACACCGCGACCGGCACGTCGACGAGCGGGACCCAGCGCGCCTCACGTGGCAGCCGCCCGGTCGCGACGACGCCCACGGCGACCAGCACGAGCCCGATCGCGAGCGCCGCCCACAGCGCGGCGAGCTTCGGCACGACGAAGACAGCCTCGATCCTCGTCCAGAAGATGCACGGGACGACGACGCAGCTCGCAAGCACGACGCCGGCCGGCGCCCACGACCAGCCCCCGCCTCGCTCGTGCATGACGCATTCTTAGGACGGCGCGGGCGAGATGTCATGCAAAGACAACGGGGCGACGTCGCCGCCGCCCCTGTCTCTGCTCCCCGCGCGGCATGATCGCGGCTCCCGCGATTGCATCCGGGAAAACCTTGGCGAACGAGTGGAGAACGGCCCTGGGCACACTCGTCGGGCAGTTGTACGGTGGCCGCACTTCACCGCCGCCGAGACCCGCCTGTCACGAGGCGCGCCGGTTCGTCCGGCGCGCCTCGCTCGGCATCTGGGCCCGTTAGACGGGCGGCGGTGCGGTCGACGACGACGCGATCAGGAGAAACACGAGCACGGCGATCGCAGCGACGACCAGCGCGAGAAACGCGGTACGGATTCCGGTCGACAAGGCCCACCTCCTCGGAGACATCGGCGGCTGAAGCTCCCGCGGGTAGTCAACCGCCCGGACCGGACGGACGGTATGCCCCGAACGGGGTTCTTCAGTGCTCTGCCGGGAGATGCCAGCGGCGCGGCGCGACGAGCTCGAGCGCCTCCGGCGGCCCCCACGTCCCCGGCTCGTACGGGATCGCGGGCGGGGGATCGTCGAGAACCGGCTGCGCGACCTCCCACAGCCGCTCGATTCCGTCGGCGCGCGCGAAGAGCGTCTTGTCGCCGATGAGCGCGTCGTAGATCAGGCGCTCGTACGCCTCCAGCAGCCCGCCGCCGTCGTACTCGAAGTCCATGCTCGCCTCGGTCAGGTCGAGCTCGGCGCCGGGGTCCTTGACGAGGAACCAGGCCGAGATCGAGCCCGGGTCGCCGAGCTCGAACGTCAGGTGGTTCGCGTCGATGCTGTCGGTCGACACGTTCGCGCGCTCGAACAGCGAGAGCGCCGGCTTCTTGAAGACGATCGTCAGCGCGCGGCGCGACTCGGGCATCTGCTTGCCCGTGCGGAAGAAGAACGGGACGCCCTTCCAGCGCCAGTTGTCGATGAAGACCCGGCCGGCGACGTACGTCTCCGTGTCGGAGTCGGATGCGACGCCGTCGAGCTCGCGAAACCCGGCGTACTGGCCACGCACCACGTCGCCGGGCGTGAGCGGCCGCATCGCGTCGAAGACCTTGACCTTCTCGTTGCCGAGCGACTTCGGCGACAAGGCGAGCGGCGGCTCCATCGCGACGAAGCCGAGCACCTGGAACACGTGCGTGACGACCACGTCGCGGAGCGCGCCGGTCGCCTCGTAGAAGGACGCCCGCTGGTCGACCGACAGCGTCTCGGGCACGTCGAACTGCACGTGGTCGATGAACTGGCGGTTCCAGACGGGCTCGAAGAGGCCGTTCGCGAAGCGGAAGGCGAGGATGTTCTGCACGGCCTCCTTGCCGAGGTAGTGGTCGATCCGGAACACCTGCTCCTCGTCGAGCACGGAATGGATGGCCTCGTTGAGCTTGCACGCGCTCTCGACGTCGGTACCGAACGGCTTCTCGATGATCACGCGCGCCTCGGCAGCGAGCCCCGACTCCCCGAGCCCCAGCACGATGTCGTCGAAGACCTTCGGCGGGACCGCGCAGAACACGAGCTTCTTCTCGGTGCCGAGCTCCTCCTCGGCCTTCCTCGCAGCCGCGGCGAGGCTCTCCGTCGAGCCCGGCCCGAACCCTCCGCCGACGTAGGACAACCGCCGCGCGAAGCGCTCCCAGGCTTCGCCCTGCGGGCTCGAGCGGCCGAACTCCTCGATCGCGCGGCGGGCGAGCTCGCGGAACTCGTCGTCCGAGAGCTCGCGTGTGGAGGAGGCGATGAGGCGCCATTCCTCCGGAAGAAGCCCTGCGACCTCGAGGTGGTAGAGGCCGGGGAGCAGCTTCCGCCTCGCGAGGTCTCCGGCGGCGCCGAAGAGGATGATCGTGACCGGCCCGAGCTCGCGCGGCGGGTGGCTGAACAGCGTGCGTTCGCGCTCGAGATCGGTCGCGGTCATCGGCTCACCTCATCCCGGACGATACGTGCGCGGTGTGCCTAGGCCGCGACGGACGGCAGACCCGCGAGCGCCATCGCCACCTCGTCCTCGGAGTACTCGTGATCCTCGAGCTTTCCCGCGAAGTAGTCGATGTATGCCTGCATGTCGAAGTGCCCGTGGCCGCAGAGGTTGAACAGGATCGACTCCGCAACTCCCTCCTCGCGGCAGCGGACGGCCTCGTCGATCACGGCCTTCACGGCGTGGTTCGCCTCAGGCGCGGGGACGATTCCCTCGACGCGCGCGAACTCGACGCCTGCCGCGAACACCTCGGTCTGCCCGTAGGCGCGCGCCTCGATCAGGCCGAGCTCCTTCAGGTGGCTCACCATCGGCGCCATGCCGTGGTAGCGGAGGCCTCCCGCATGGAAGGGCGGTGGCACGAAGCTCGAGCCGAGCGTGTGCATGCGGACGAGCGGCGTGAGATGGCCGGTGTCGCCGAAGTCGTACGCGTAGAGGCCCTTCGTGAGGCTCGGGCACGCGGCCGGCTCCACCGCGATCACACGCAGCTCCTTCCCATCGCGGAGCGCCTGCCCGATGAACGGGAACGAGATTCCCGCGAAGTTGGACCCTCCGCCCGTGCACCCGATGACGACGTCGGGGTAGTCGTCCGCCTGCTCGAGCTGCGCCTGCGCCTCCTCACCGATGACCGACTGGTGCATGAGCACGTGGTTGAGCACAGAGCCGAGCGAGTACTTCGTGTCGTCGCGGCCGGCTGCCATCTCGACCGCCTCCGAGATCGCGATCCCGAGGCTCCCGCTCGAGTCGGGATGCTCCTCGAGGATCGCGCGACCCGAGTTCGTCTCCGGTGACGGGCTGGGGACGCAGCGCGCGCCAAACGCTTCCATGAGCGCCCGCCGGTAGGGCTTCTGATCGTAGGAGACCTTGACCATGTACACCTCGACCTCGAGGCCGAAGACCTGCCCGGCGAAGGCGAGAGAGGAGCCCCACTGGCCGGCGCCCGTCTCGGTCGTGAGCCGGGTGACGCCCTCCTGCTTGTTGTAGAAGGCCTGTGCGACGGCCGTGTTCGGCTTGTGCGAGCCGGTCGGGGAGACGCCCTCGTACTTGTAGTAGATGCGCGCCGGCGTCTCGAGCGCCTGCTCTAGGCGACGGGCGCGGAAGAGCGGCGTCGGCCGCCATTGCCGGTAGACGTCGCGGACTTCCTCCGGGATGGCGATGTGCCGGTCCGTCGAGACCTCCTGCAGGATGATCTGCATCGGGAAGAGCGGCGCGAGGTCGTCGGGGCCGACGGGCTGCCCGGTTCCCGGATGGAGCACCGGCGGCGGCGGCTCCGGCAGGTCGGACGCGAGGTTGTACCAGGCCTCGGGCAGCTTCGACTCCTCGAGGACGTACTTGACCTGCTCGCTCATGCGCTCCTCCCGTCCCGGATCCGCGTGCGTCTCGCCCGCATCGTTCCATAGCGCGCGCGAGACGTGTCCGACACCGGCGGCCGCTAGGCTCGCCGCCAATGGCCGTGCTCACGACGCAGGTCGCGCGCGACGACACGTTCGAGCGGCGACGCACGCGGATGGAGGAGCTCGTCGCGGAGCTTCGCGAGCGCACTGCCGGGGTGTCGGAGGGCGGCGGCGAGAAGGCCATGGAGCGGCACCGCTCGCGCGGGAAGCTGCCGGCGCGCGAGCGGATCGACCGCCTCGTCGACCCCGGCTCGGCGTTCCTCGAGCTGAACGCGCTCGCCGCGTGGGACCTCTACGAGGGGCAGGCGCCCTCCGCCGGGATCGTCACGGGGATCGGCGTCGTCGAGGGACGTCAGTGCGTCGTCGTCGCGAACGACGCGACGGTCAAGGGCGGGTCGTACTTCCCGCTGACGGTGAAGAAGCACCTCCGCGCGCAGGAAGTCGCGCTCCAGAACCGCCTCCCGTGCATCTACCTCGTCGACTCCGGCGGGGCGTTCCTGCCGCTCCAGGCCGAGGTGTTCCCCGACCGCGACCACTTCGGGCGGATCTTCTTCAACCAGGCGCGCATGTCGTCGCTCGGCATCCCCCAGATCGCCTCGGTGATGGGCTCGTGCACGGCGGGCGGCGCGTACGTCCCGGCCATGTCGGACGAGACGGTGATCGTCCGCGGCACGGGGACGATCTTCATCGGCGGCCCGCCGCTGGTGAAGGCGGCGACCGGGCAGGACGTCACCGCGGAGGAGCTCGGAGGCGCCGACGTGCACACGCGCCGCTCGGGCGTGGCGGATCACTACGCGACCTCGGACGAGCACGCGCTCGCGATCGTCCGCGAGATCGTGCGGAACCTCGACCAGCCGCAGGAGAGCCCGTGGCGCCTCGCCGAGGCGGAGCCGCCCGCGCTCGACCCGGCCGACCTCTACGGCCTCGTTCCCGAGGACTTCCGCCACGAGATGGACGCACGCGAGCTGATCGCCCGGATCGTCGACGGCTCCCGCCTCCACGAGTTCAAGGAGCTCTACGGCGAGACGCTCGTCTGCGGATTCGCCCGGATCGAGGGCTATCCGGTCGGCATCCTCGCCAACCAGGGCGTGCTCTTCGCCGAGTCCTCGCAGAAGGGCGCGCACTTCATCGAGCTCGCCTGCAAGCGGCGCATCCCGCTCGTCTTCCTCCAGAACATCACCGGCTTCATGGTCGGGAAGGAGTACGAGGAGGGCGGCATCGCGCGCGACGGGGCGAAGCTCGTCATGGCCGTGGCCTGCGCGGACGTCCCGAAGTTCACGGTCGTCACCGGCGGCTCGTTCGGCGCCGGCAACTACGCGATGTGCGGCCGGGCGTACGAGCCGCGCCAGCTCTGGATGTGGCCGAACGCGAGGATCTCGGTCATGGGCGGCGAGCAGGCGGCGACGGTCCTGACCATGGTCGGCGACGCCGACCCCGACGAGATCCGCGCGACCTACGAGGCCGAGGGGAACCCGTACTACTCGACGGCGAGGCTCTGGGACGACGGCATCATCGACCCGCTCGACACGCGCCACGTCCTCGCGCTCGGCCTCGCCGCCGCCGCGAACGCGCCGGTGCCGGAGACGACGTTCGGGATCTTCAGGATGTAGTCGGGAGCTACGAACCACGCGAGCCGTTCTAGGCTTCAGGCATGCACACCATCGAGCTCACGGACGAAGAGCTGCGGATGGTCATCACGGCCGTCCGCTTGTACCTCGACGACTTCGGCCACGAAGAGGCCGACCTCCTTCGCAAGATCAAGGAGCTGCTCCAGAAGCTCGAGACGGCGTGATCGTCCGTCTCCTCATCTGGAGCCTCTTCGACTCGAAGACGACGATCGACGAGCTTCGGGATTCGCTCCCGGACGTCGCGCCGCCGAGCATGTGGATCTGGAACGAAGTGAACGACCGGTTCGGCCTCGTCTCGTTCGACGAGGATGTGCCGGAGTCCGTCGGTTGGGCGCGGGATCTCATCGGCCAGGACCCCGAGGTCTACGAGGAGTTCGACACGCTGTAGCGCTGCCCATCACCCGTTCGATCCATGCGCAACCCTTACGCCTCCCTAACGTTTGGCGCACTGCGCCATTACATGCGGCACGCTGAGGTTCAGTCCGACATCGACTTGAAACCGGAAGGAAGGCGAAACGGAATGAGGACACGTCGAGGCATTGGCAGTGCTGGGGGTCGCCACCGCGCTCGCCGTCGGCGGCACCACCACCGCGGTCGCCGGCACGGCCCCGGCGCCGGCAAGCCAGACGCGCCGGGCCAGGCGAACCGGTGCGAGCGACTCGGTCATGCGATCACCGTGCTCGACGAGCGCGTGCAGACGCGGCTCGAGGCTCGGATCGCCCGCGTGCAGGAGAAGATCGCGACCGGCAACCTGACGGAGAAGCGGCTCGAGCGGGCGAAGAAGTTCCTCGCACATCTCGAGAACCGGCTCGCGAAGCTCCAGGCGCTGATCGACCGCCTGGAGGCGAAGTTCGCCGAGAAGTGCGCGTAGCGCCCCAGGGAGAGGTAATCGCGGGCCGGACGACCTACGTCGTTCGGCCCGTGGTCGTCGCGGGCGGCCGTCGAACGCGACGACTCCCGTGAGCGGCTAGGCGGAAGCCTCGAGCTCGGCCTCGAGCAGCGACTCGTGCCACAGGTCGAGCGTGTCGCGCTCCTCGACGGTGAGACCGCGTAGCGGCGCGCGCACGTCCTCCCGCACGGGGACGCCGCGCCGACCGAGGATCCGCTTGAGCGCGGCCTGGCGCGGGAAGCGCTCGACCGACTCCCGGAGCTGCGCGAGGCGTGCAGCGCCCTCGACGGTCGGGTGGCGAACGACCGCGGCGACCTCCTCGGGGAACGCCGACGCGAGCGCCGAGACCGCTCCGAGCGCGCCGGCGTCCATCCCCTGCTGGATGAGCGCCTCGGGACCGACGAAGACGTCGAAGCCTGGGAGCAGGTAGGCCGAGAATGCATCCCACGGGGTGTCGGACACCTTGAGACCCGTCGCGTTCGGCGCGGTCTCGCGCAGTCGCTGGAGCACGGACGGAGCCACGGGATACCCGCTCGTCGAGGCGAACTCGTAGACGTAGAACGGGAGCGGAGCGCAGGCGGTCGCGGCGGCCTGGAAGTGCGCGAGCTGAGCCTGCTCGTCGAGCCGGAAGTAGGGCGGGCCGATCACGACGACCGCGTCCGCTCCGACCTCGGCGGCGTGGACGGAGAGCGCCACCGTCTCAGCCGTCGTCTGGGCACCGCAGTGGACGGCCACGAGCAGCCGCCGGTCCGCGGCCTGGAGGAAGAGGTCCGTCGCCCGTCGTCGTTCCTCGCTCGAGAGCAGAATCCCCTCTCCCGAGGTGCCGAGCGCCATGATCCCGTCGAGACCCGAGGCGACGAAGAAGTCGACGAGCGGCGCGAACGCGTCGTCGTCGAGCTTGCCGCCTGCGTCCCGAAGCGGCGTCACGGATGCGGCCAGGGCGCCGCGGAGCGGTGCCATCAGCGCGCGGTCTCGCCCTTCTTGACCCGCTCGAGCGTGCCCGCGATGCGGCGCGCGCGCGTCTCGGGGCGCTTCGCCTCCTCGATCCACTCGACGTACTCGCGCTTGTGCGTGAACGACAGCGCGTCGAATGTGGCCTTCGCCGGCTCATCCTGGGCGAACGCCTCCGAGAGATCCGACGGCACATCGACCGTTCGCGGCTTCGTGTCGACGGCCATCGCGACACGGACGCGGTCGCCCGCGTCCACTCCCGTCGCCGTCTTCACCTTCCGGTTGACGACGACGTAGCCGACGCCGTCGTACACGCCGGGCGTCGTGCGCCAGGTGTGGTCGCGAATCGTCACGAGGACCGGCGGGCGCCGGCGGCCGAATGCGCTCTCGAGGTCGAACGGGACCTGGAACATCGTCGCGGTCTTCCCCACACGCTCGAGCGTCACGGTGAAGCGCTTCGCGGCCATCGTCCAAACCATATGTTTCCGGCGATGGGGGCGCTCCGGGTCGAACGCGACGGCGAGGTCCTGCGCGTCACGCTCGCGCGGCCGGAGCGCCGCAACGCGTTCGACGCAGCGCTCATCGCGGAGCTGACCGAGGCGTTCGCCGACGTCGGCGACGCGCGCGCGGTCGTCCTCTCGGGCGAAGGGCCGAGCTTCTGCGCCGGCGCGGACGTGGAGTGGCAGCGCGTCTCGATCGAGCTCGACTACGACGAGAACGTCGAGGACGCGATGCGGCTCTACCGCATGCTCGAGGCGATCGACTCCTGCCCCGCGCCCGTGGTCTGCGCGGTGCACGGATACGCGCTCGGCGGCGGCTCGGGCCTCGTCGCGTGCGCGGACATCGGGATCGCCCAGCCGGACGCCGTGTTCGGGTTCACCGAGGTTCGGCTCGGGATCATCCCCGCGGTCATCTCCCCGTTCGTCCTGGCGCGGATCGGCGCGGCGGCGCGGCGCTACTTCGTGACCGGTGAACGGTTCGACGCCGAGACGGCCCTGCGCATCGGCCTCGTCTCCGAGGTTGTCGAGGACGCAGCGGCGGCGGCGGAGTCGGTCGTGGCGTCGATCCTTGCGGGCGGCCCCGAGGCGGCGCGCGCGGCGAAGCGGCTCGTGCTCGAGCGGCCGACCGGTGTCGAGACGGCACGGATCGCTGCCGCGCGGCGCACGAGCGCCGAGGGCCAGGAAGGGCTGCGTGCCTTCCTCGACTCGACGAAGGAGAGACCGGTGCATCCCTCCTGGCGCCGAGGAGAGAACGCCTGACACCACCTGTCTGGCTCGGACCTGGCCGAAGGAGCCACTAGCCGAGCCGCGAGCGAGTCCCTACGGTTGAGGGCGGGGCCGGGCCTCTGTGCGCGCGGGAACTGACGGAGTGACGGCGTGCCTTCCCACCCGGCCCCCGCGACGTCGAGGCGGGCTCTCACGCGTTCCTCGAGGTACTTCCTGAGGCCGAGGAACGGCAGGATGAAGACGGCGATCAGCCCCGCGAGCCAGACGATGAACGTCGCCGCGATCCAGGTGACGACGCCGCTGATCGAGATGCCGTCCGAGATCGCGACGGTGATGACGAGCGAGACGAACGTCGCGATGAGCGCGACGCCGCCGATCGCGGCCGGGAACAGACTCCGCGCCTGCACGACGAGGAACGGCTGCAGAAGCGCGAAAGCGATCGTGAACACGATGACCGCGACGATGAACCCAGTGACGTCCAGCGTCATGTCGTCGAGGACGGCGGCGGCCACGATGAGCCCGAAGGCGTTCCCTACGAGCGCGATGAAGGTCCTGACGAGCAGGCGGATCATCGTGGGCACGCACTATACGAGCCGTCCGGAACACGTGCCACGCCTAGAGTGGCGACGTGCCGATCGCGAAGCTGCTGGTCGCGAACCGCGGCGAGATCGCGGTTCGGATCTTCCGGACGTGCCGCGAGCTCGGCATCGCCACGGTTGCCGTGGTCGCGCCGGACGACCGGGGCTCGCTCCACGCGCGCTCCGCGGACGAGGCGGTCGATATCTCGAGCTACCTCGGCCCCGAGGAGCACGTTCGCGCCGCGAAGCAGGCAGGTGCGGACGCGATCCATCCCGGATACGGCTTCCTCGCGGAGAACGCTTCGTTCGCCGAGGCGGTCGAGGCCGCGGGCCTCACGTGGGTCGGCCCGCCCGCCGAGGCGCTCCGGCTCGGCGGCGACAAGGTCGAGGCGAAGCGGGTCGCGCGCGAGGCGGGCGTCCCGGTGCTCCCGAGCGGATCGCCGGACGAGGTCGGGTTCCCGCTCGTCGTGAAGGCGGCGGCTGGCGGCGGTGGCCGGGGGATGCGCGTCGTCCGTACCCCACAGGAGCTCGACGAGGCGCGCGAGGCGGCCGAGCGGGAGGCGACGACTGCGTTCGCTGACGGCACGCTCTACCTCGAGCGCTACCTCGAGCGGCCGCGGCACGTCGAGGTGCAGCTCCTGGCGGACGCGCACGGAAACGTCCTCGCGCTCGGCGAGCGCGACTGCTCGGTGCAGCGCCGCCACCAGAAGGTCCTCGAGGAGGCGCCGGCTCCCGCGATCGCGCCGCGCCTGCGCGACGCGCTGCTCGAGGCGGCCGTCGCCTTCGGACGGGCGATCGGCTACCGGAGCGCCGGCACCGTCGAGTTCGTCGTCGACGGCGAGGAGTTCTTCTTTCTCGAGCTGAACGGCCGCATCCAGGTGGAGCACCCCGTCACCGAGCTCGTGACCGGCCTCGACCTCGTCGCAGAGCAGCTACGCATCGCGGCCGGAGAGGCGCTTGTGGCTCAGAGCCAGAAGGTGGACGGACACGCAGTCGAGGTGCGCCTGTACGCGGAGGACCCGCGGACGTTCCTCCCGCAGACCGGGCGCGTCGAGCGGCTGCTGCTGCCCGACGGCATTCGCGTCGACGCTGGTGTCGAGGAGGGCGACGAGGTCGGCATCGCCTACGACCCGATGATCGCGAAGCTCGTCGCCCACGGGACAACCCGCGAGGAGGCGCTCGACCGGCTACGCGCCGCGCTCGACGCGACCGAGGTCGGCGGCGTCACCACGAACGTTCCATTCCTGCGCTGGCTCGTCCGGCACCCCGTCGTCCGGGCGGGCGAAGCGACGACGGCGTTTCTCACGGAGCACCCGCCGCTGTCGCCGCAGCCGCTGGCCGAGACGGCGGCGCCGTGGCGGCGGCCCTGGCGGCTCAACCTCCCCCCTCCACCACCGACAGCGCCGCCGGACGTCGACGCCGAGTCACACCGGATGGGGGCGGCACAGAGCGGGAGCAGCACGGTCACCGCGCCCATGCCCGGCACGGTCATCCGGGTCGAGGTCGAGCCGGGAGCCGAGACGCGAGCCCGCCAGGCGCTCGTCGTCCTCGAGGCGATGAAGATGGAGATCCCGGTGCACTCGCCGTTCGACGGCACCGTGAGCGCGGTCCACGTCGCACCGGGAGACCGCGTGGCGGGCGGCACGCCGCTCGTCGAGCTCGACTGAGCCGACGCGTCGGACCCACCGCTCGGCCGGAGCCAGTCCGCCGTCGCGCCGCGGAGGCCCGGCAGCGAGCGCGACCCGGTAGCGCCAGTAGACGAGCCCGGCCGCGACCAGCGCGCCCGCGAGCCCCCACAGGATCGGGGCCGCATCCCCGAAGTCCGGCTTCACCGTCATGTCGTAGATGAGCCCGAAGAGCAGGACGAGCTCGAGCCGCGAGAACAGGATCAGCCGCAGCGTTCGCGGCCCCGCTTCCGGCGAGCCCTCGGCCGTGAGCTTGCCGATACGCCCGGACTCGGGGCCGAGGAAGAGGATCCCGGAGAAGAACGAGATCGCATAGAGAACGAGCCCGATGACGATCCAGTCGTCTCCGAACCCGTAGAAGTCGGACTCGACGACAAGCAGGACGCCGGTCAGAAAAGCGAGCAGCGACGCGGGGATGAAGACCCGGTTCGCGATCCACTCGATGTCCTCGCCGAGCGTGGCCATCCGAGACGGCTCGCCGGACATGGAGGCCCGGATCCCGAAGAGCTGCATCATCAGCCCGCCTCCGACCCAGATGACGGCCATGGCGACGTGCGCGAACAGGAGGGACGAGTACCAGGTCATCGAGGCGGCTTAGTAGTAGTCGTCCTCGCCGACGATCCTGTCGAGCAGCCACCCGACGACGACGTTGACGAACCAGACGACGATCGTCGCGCCGATGTACGTCCAGAAGCCGTCGATCGAGAACCTCGGCGTGAGCCACTCGGCGAGCGCGAGCATGAAGACGTTGATCGCGAAGTACGCGAGCCCGAACGTCACGATGATGAGCGGAAGGGTGAGGATCGCGAGGATCGGCTTGATGATGAGGTTGCCGATCGTGAGGATCACAGCCGCCCAGAGCAGCGATCCCCAGCGCCCGATCGAGATGCCGTCGAATACCCAGTCGACGACGATCAGCGCAAGGACGTTGATCCCGTAGACAACTGCGAGGCGTACCGCGATGCTCATCGCGGCGAGTCTAGTCGCGTGGTCGGCCGGGTCGAACTAGAAGAGCTTCTGCAGTTTCATCGCCGCGCCCATGTCGCCCTTGATCTTGAGCTTGCCCGTCATGTACGCGGTCGTCGGATTCGCCTCCCCGGCGATGATCCTCTCGAAGTTCTCCTCAGTCGCCGAAAACGTGACGTCGGCGTCTCCTGCGCCCTCCGTGACGGTCAGTGAGCCGTCGGCGATGGCCACGGTCCAGGTCCCCGCGCCCTCGATGTCGAAGACGTAGGTGTTGTTGACGCCCGCGATCCGCTCCGCCGGCACGCGCTCCGGAAGCCCCGTGAAGAACTCCTGCACGCTGGCCATCTCCAGGCTCCTCTCCTCGTCGGTGGGTGGGCGGAGCGTAGATGATCAGCCCGGCACGCGGCTACCATCCGCCGCGGCGTGGACTTCGATCCAACACCGGAGCAGGAGCTCGTCCGCGACACGGTTCGAACGTTCGCCCGCGAGCGGGTCGCACCCGTTGCCGCCGAGCTCGACGAACAGGGACGGTTTCCGTACGAGCTCGTCTCGGAGCTCGCCGAGCTCGGGCTCATGGGCCTGCCGATCCCCGAGGAGTACGGCGGCGCAGGCGGTGACACCGTCTCCTACGCGATCGCGGTCGAAGAGCTGACGCGCATCGACTCGTCCGTCGCCATCACCGTGGCGGCGCACACGTCGCTCGGGACGATGCCGATCCTGCTCTACGGCGACGAGGAGCAGAAGCGGCGCTGGCTGCCGGACCTCGCGTCGGGCCGCAAGCTCGCCGCCTTCGGGCTGACCGAGCCCGGCGCCGGCTCGGACGCGGGCGCGACGCGAACGACGGCTGAGCTGCGCGACGGCCGGTGGGTCGTGAACGGCTCGAAGATGTTCATCACGAACGCGGGGACGGACATCACCTGGGGCGTCACGATCACGGCGCGCACGGGCGAGGACGAGATCTCGAACCTCGTCGTCGAAAACGGCACTCCCGGCTACACGATCTCGGCCCCGATGAAGAAGCTCGGCTGGCGCGCCTCCGACACGCGGGAGCTCTCGTTCGAGAACGTCGAGGTGCCGGAGGAGAACCTCCTCGGACAGCGCGGCGAGGGCTTCCACCAGTTCCTCGAGATCCTCGACGGCGGGCGCATCTCCGTCGCGGCGATGGGCGTCGGCCTCGCGCAGGGCGCGTACGACCTTGCCCTCGGGTACGCGAAGGAGCGCGAGCAGTTCGGCAAGCCGATCTCCTCGTTCCAGGCCATCCAGTTCAGCCTCGCCGACATGGCGACGGAGATCGCGGCGGGCCGTGCCCTCGTCCAGCGGGCGGCCTGGTTGAAGGACGCCGGACGACCGTTCGCGCTCGAGGCCGCGATGGCGAAGCTCTACACCGGTGAGCTGTCGGCACGGGTCTCCGGCGCCGCGCTCCAGATCCACGGCGGCTACGGCTACATGGACGAGTCGGCCATCTCGCGGCTGTACCGCGACCAGAAGATCCTCGAGATCGGCGAAGGCACGAACGAGGTGCAGCGCATGGTTATCGCGCGGCACCTCGGGCTCTGAACAGCCCCGAACGCCAAGATGTCGCGATGCAGCGGCTGTGGCACGCCTGCCTCGGGAGCGCCGCGATCCTGACGCTCACGGCGCTCGCGCTCGCGCGGGCGGCGGACGCGCACGTCTTCCCCGACCCGACGTACGTGGCGACGGAGTCGGCGACGAGCGTCGAGCTCTCGCTGCCGAACGAGCGCCGCGTCCCGATGACGGCGTTCGAGCTGCGCGTGCCCGCGGGGTTCCGCGTGGAGGAGGCGGCACCCGCCGATGGCTGGACGAGCTCGGCGACGCCCCGACGCGCGACCTGGGCCGGCGGCAGCCTGCCGGCGTTCGCGACCACGATCTTCTCCGTGCGGCTCGCCGTTCGCCGGGCTCCCGGGAACGTCACGCTCGAGGCGGTGGAGCGGTACCGGGACGGCGGCCGCGTCGTCTGGCCGATGACGCTCGTCGTGGTGCCCGCCGACGAGCCGTCGGAGCGGCTCGGCGTGGCGCTCGTCGTCGGCCTCGTCGGGCTGCTAGCGCTCACCATCGGCGCCGCGTTCCTGTGGCGGCGCACGGGCCGCTCACTTCAAGAGAAATAGCGGGAGCCGCTGCTAGCGTCCGCGCGCTGTGATTTTCACGCAGTTCGTCGACGAGGACCTGGGCTGCGCGTCGTACCTCGTCGGCGACGAGAACGCCGGGACCGCCGTCGTAGTCGATCCCGCGTTCGCGGTCGAGCAGTACCTCGAGGAGGGAGACCGGCGGGGCGTCCGCGTCGTGCGCACGATCGAGACGCACACGCACGCCGATCACGTGTCGGGGCACGGCCGGCTCGCCCTCGAGCACGGCGTCCCCGTGTCGATCCACCCGGCGGCAGGCGCGGAGTACCCGTACGACGCCTTCGAGGACGGGGCCGAGATCGAGGTCGGCCAGGTCGTCCTTCGCTGCATCCACACGCCCGGCCACCGGCCCGAGCACTGCGCGATCTCGGTCGTCGACGGCTCCCGCGCCGAGGAGCCCTGGCTCGTGCTGACCGGGGACTCGCTCTTCGTCGGCGACGTCGCGCGCCCCGACCTCGCCGTCGATGCGCGCGAGGGCGCGGAGGACCTGTTCCACTCGCTGCGGCGCCTGCTCGAGCTCGAGGACGGCGTCGAGACGTACCCGGGCCACGTGGCCGGGTCGCTCTGCGGCAAGGGGATGAGCTCGAAGGGGTCGACGACGATCGGATTCGAGCGGCGGTTCAACACGGCGCTCGCGGCAGACGACGTCGCCGCATTCGTGGCCGGCTCGGCCGCCGTCACCGCCCCCAAGCCGCCGAACGTCGAGCGGATCGTCGAGCTGAACCGTGGGCCGTTCGTCGGTGCGCAGCCCTTCCCGGAGGCCCTGGACGAGGCGCCGGACGGCATGCAGGTCCTCGACGTGCGCTCGGTCGAGGACTTCGCGGCCGGGCACCGGCCGGGAGCGGTCTGCGTTCCCGTGTCCGGGACGAGGTTCTCCACCAAGGCCGGGTTCGCGATCGACCTCGAACGCCCGGTGGTCGTCGCGGCGACGAGCGACGACGAGGCGGCCCACGCGGTCAGGGGCCTCCAGGCGATCGGCGTGTTCGACATCGCCGGCCACGTGGACGCAGCCGGGCCGGAGACGCTCGAGCTCGTCTCCGTCGAAGAGCTCGACGCGCTGCTCGAGGACGGTGCGGAGCTCATCGACGTCCGCGAGAAGGACGAGCGCGCCGACGGCTACATCGCCGGCAGCCGCAACATCCCCTACCGCCTGCTCACGTTGAGCGAGGACGACCTTCCGCGTGACCGCCCGCTCGTCACGATCTGCGAGACGGGGCCTCGGGCCGCGATCGCGGCGAGCATCCTCGCCGCGCACGGCTTCGACGCGCACCCGGTGGTCGACGGAGGCATCGACCAGTGGATCGACGCCGGGAAGCCGACCGTCACGTTTCGCCGTTGCGGGTGCTGACCATCTGACTAACGTGAGACGGTCCCGGGCGTCTGCGGCCAGGGCCGGGAAAGGACGCAGGCAAACGGTGACGAAGGGGGAGCAATGACGCTTCTGAGAAGGAAAGGCCAGGCTCGAGCGCTCCTGGCCGCAGCCGCCATCGCGCTCGTTGTCAGTGCGACCGCCGGGGCCGCAGGAGGGGAGCCGGTCGCTAGCGACGACTTCATCACGACGACGGCCGGGACGCCGGTGGAGTTCAACCCGCTGGCGAACGACGTCGACCCGGACGGCGGAAGCCTTCGCATGGACCGCCTCGGGGACTTCGAAGGGGCGGATCCGCTCCTCGAGTCGCTGTTCTCGGACGGGACCACGGGCCAGACGATCTTCCTGCCGAGAGCGCCTTTCACCGGCGTCTTCAGCTTCCTCTATGCGGTCGCCGACGAGGACGGGAACATCGACAAGGCTCGCGTGTTCGTCAGCGTGCGCGAGGTCGACGTCCCGACGGTCGCAGGGCGCGGCGCATACGACGTGGAGAACGGCCACCGGACAGCCTTCGACTTCAGCGCCGGCCCAGCGGGCGGCGGTGTCGAGGGCAGCTTCTTCCTCCAGCGCTACCGCGGTGAGAACGTCACCTTCAACGGGTCGGTGGAATCGCTGAGCGGGACCGGCCCAGACGCGACCATGACCGGCACCGGCACGTTCAACGGTGAGCCGGGCTACACGTTCACCGTCGAGCTCCTCGAGAAGGGGTCGCCGGGCGGGTTCAAGGGAGACCGCATCGGCGTCGAGATCCTGGCTCCTGGCGGCGCTGTCGTCTACTCGACGCACGGCACGACCGCGATCTCGGGCGGCAACGTCCAGGTGCTCTAGGACGAAACGAGCCTGACGAGT
This sequence comes from uncultured Actinomycetes bacterium, assembly GCA_963793035.1. Classification (GTDB taxonomy): domain Bacteria; phylum Actinomycetota; class Thermoleophilia; order Gaiellales; family Gaiellaceae; genus GMQP-bins7. Next base: position 100,263 of record CAWBYI010000003.1, on the reverse strand, counting down.
CGTCGCCGCCTAGGCAGGCGGGCCGAGCCGCTCGATCGAGTAGCCGGCAGCCTCCAGGGCGGCGACGAGCTCGTCGCAGTGTGCTTCGTCCCGCGTCGACACGACGAGCTCGACCTCCGTCTGCAGCGCCGTCGTCGTCCTGCCCTCGCGGTGGTGGTCTACGGTCACCAGGTTGCCGCGCTGCTCCGCGACGAGGTCGAGCACGCTCCGCAGCTCGCCCGGACGATCCGGGATGAGCAGGCGGACGGCGAGGAAGCGCCCGGCCCGGGTCAGTCCGTGCCGGACGACCGAGATCAACGTCGTGGCGTCGATGTTCCCACCCGAGAGCACGACCGCCACCGGTCCGTCCCCGCCCACCGCATCGGTCAGGAGGGCGGCCAGGCCGGCGGCTCCGGCCCCCTCGACAAGCAGCTTCGTCCGCTCGAGGCAGAGCACGAGCGCGTCGGTGATCGCCTCGTCGGACACCTCGACGACGTCGTCCAGCGTGCGGTCGAGGATCGCCGAGGTGAGCTCGCCGCGCTCCTTGACGGCGATCCCGTCGGCGATCGTGTAGCCCGGCCGACAGACGACGCCGACGATGCGAAGGCTCTCGAAGCGCTCCCGCAGCGCCAGCGAGATGCCGGCCGCGAGCCCGCCCCCGCCAACCGGGATGACGACCGTCGTCGCATCGGGCGCCTGTTCCGCGAGCTCGAGCCCGATCGTCCCCTGGCCGGCGACGACGCGCGGATCCTCGAACGCATGGACGAGCGTTGCGCCGCCACGGTCCACGTGCTCGCGCGCCGCCGCCACCGCGGCCTCGAAGTCGGCTCCGACCAGCTCCACCGCGCCCCCGTACGAGCGCGTCGCCTCGACCTTCGCCATCGGCGCGTCCTCGGGCATGAAGATCGTCGCCGGCGCGCCTGCCTCGCGTGCCGCCCACGCGACCGCCTGACCGTGGTTCCCGGCGCTCGCCGCCACGACGCCGGCCTCGCGCTCCTTCGGGCCGAGCATGGCGATCGTGTTGTAGGCACCGCGGATCTTGAACGAGCCGGTGCGCTGGAGGTTCTCGGCCTTCAGCAGCACCTGACGACCCGTGAGGCGCGAGAACGTCTCCGAGGGGTAGAGCGGCGTCTCGCGCGCGACGCCTCGGAGGCGCTCCCGCGCGGCCTCGATGTCGACGATCGACGGCCCGTCCGTCATTCGACCCGCGTCGCGTCCGGGCTCACGCGGAACACCTTGTCCATGATCTCGCGTACGGCCGTCAGCGGATCGAGCTCGCGGCGCTGCACCTCGTCGAGCAGCCGCTCGAGCTCCGGGTCGCTCCGGACTGCCGACTCCAGGTGCGCCTTCGCCCGGCCGGATGCGACCGCGAACACCTCGGCGGCGAGGTTCTTCCGCCGACGCTCCTCGAGCTGCCCATCCTGCTCCAGTGCGGCCCTGTGCTTCTCGAGCTCGTCCCACAGCTCGGTCACGTTCTCGCCGCGCACGGCCTCGGTGAGCAGGATCGGCGGACGGCGGTCGGCCTCCGCAAGGCGAACGATGGAGCGCACTTCGTTCAGCATCGTCTTCGCGGTCGGGTGGTCCATCTTGTTGACCGCGATCACATCCGGGATCTCCATGATCCCGGCCTTCAGCGCCTGCACGGAGTCTCCGGAGCCCGGCATGAGCACGAGCAGGACGCTGTCGGCGATCCCGGTCACCTCGACATCGCTCTGACCCGCGCCTACGGTCTCCACGAAGACGACGTCCTTGCCCGACGCGTCGAGCAGCAGCACGGCCTGGAGGGTCGTCTCCGCGAGGCCGCCGAGATGGCCGCGCGACCCCATCGAGCGGATGAAGACGCCGGGGTCGAGGAAGTGCTCGCTGAGCCTGATCCGGTCGCCGAGGAGCGCGCCGCGCGAGAACGGGCTCGACGGGTCGACGGAGACGACGCCGACGGTCCGGTCGAGGCTCCGCAGGTGCGCGACGAGCGCCGCGATCAGCGAGGACTTGCCGACCCCGGGCGGGCCGGTGACGCCGATGACGGCCGCCCGTCCTGTCTCCGGGTAGAGCTCGCGGACGAGCGGGTAGGCGAGCGGGTCGCCGTTCTCGACGAGCGAGATCGCGCGTGCGAGTGCGCGCCGGTCGCCCTCACGGATACCGCCGGTCAGCTCCTCGAGCGGCCACTCGCGCCTCGCCACGATGCGCCACTCTACGCGCGGGCGGCGCCTACTTCGTGCGCCGCTCCTCGAGCTGGCGCCGCTCCTCGATCTGCTCGAGGAGCGTGGCGATGCGTTCGAGCCCGTTCGTGGAAGCACCGTCGGCGACAGTCTCGAGCCCGACCGGGGCCGCAGGTGCGGGGATCGGCCCCGGCTCCGGAAGTGGCGCCGCCTCCGGCACGAGCACCGGCTCGGGCCCGGGCTCGGGCGCCGGCTCGGGTTCCTTCCCGTTCGCTCCGATGTCGAGCACGCTCGCGGCCTCCGCCGCCGCGGCTTCGACGGCCCGCTCCTGCTCGTCGACGTCCACCGGCAGCCAGCGGGTCATGAACAGGGCGACCGCCGCGGCGACGACGTAGACCCCACCGGCCATGAGCCAGACCCAGCGGGCGCCGAACACGCTCGTGAGGACTCCCGCCCCTCCCATCGCGAGCCCGAGCGACCGCGTAGTTCGAGCTCATGATGGTCGCGAGCGCGCGGCCCCGGTAGCGGTCGGGCGCCCCGCGCTGGACGAGGAGCTGGTTGCACACGATGGCCGCGCCGTTGCCCGCCGCGCCCGCAATGATGAACGGGACCGCGATCCAGATCGAGGTCGCGAAGGCCGCGAGCCCCCACCCCGCTCCCATGAGCGCGATCGAGCCTGCGTAGTTCCGGCGCAGGCCGGCCCTGCCGAGCGACGGCGCGGCGAGGTAGCTGCCGACCGCCAGGCCGATCGCCGCTCGCCGCGACGATCACGCCGAAGCCGACGTCTCCCGCGTCGAGCGTGTCCTTCGCGAAGAAGACCTCGGCGACGTTGATCGCGGCGCTCGCGAGGAGCACGACGTTCCAGACGATCAGGACCGTGCGCAACGGGGCGCTGGCGACGACGAGGCGCAATCCGTCGGCGACGTCGCGCCAGTGCCCCCGCGTCAGCGACTCCTCGGAGCGCAGCTTCTTCTCCGAGATGCCCGCGATGAGCGCGACGGAGACGAGGAAGGTCAGGGCGTTCACCACGTACGGGACGTCCGGCCCCCACGCCGTGTACATCAGCGCGCCGACGATCGGCCCGATCATCCACGCAAGGGTCTCGACGGTCTGCAGCAGCGAGTTGGCGTTCGTCAGCTCCTCGTCCGGGACGAGGTTCGGCAGCCCGGCGAACGCCGCCGGCCTGAAGAAGCCGGTCGCCACCCCGGAGATGCCCGCGAGCGCGACGATGACCGCCGGGCTGTCGGTGAAGGGAAGCGCGGCGAAGACGCCGAAGCGCGCGATGTCCGAGCCGATCATCAGCCATCGGCGCGAGAGCCGGTCGACGAGCGGCCCGAGCAGGAGCCCGATGACGACGATCGGCAGGAAGTCGGCGATGAGGAGGCCGGCGACCCACACGGGCGACCCGGTGAGGTCGCTGATGTGGAGCGTCAGGGCGACTGCGGCGATGTACGTCCCGAAGCTCGACCCGGCAGTCGCCAGGAAGAGGAGCCCGAAAGCAGGCGAGCGGCGGATCAGACCCAAGCGGCTCGAGCGCTCCACGACCGTCCCCGAACCTACCAGCCTCACAGGCCGGTAGCTACGCCCCTTTTCGGCATGTCTGTGTCAGCCATGGCGAGAGCTGACCATGCGGTCAGCGGTCGAGCGATGTGCCTCGCTACGCCCCTCGCATGGCCTTCGCCATGCGCGTCGAGGTGAGCCGGGCGAGCTGCAGCTGCTCGGCTCGAGGGATCGGCGACAGGCCGCTGAAGAACAGCGCGACCTGTGCGCGCGAGTGCATCAGGGCCACGAAGTCGATGACGAGGCGGACCTTCACGCCCTGCGAGGTGGCGGAGACCACGGCCCGGTACGCGGCCGTGCGTTGAGCGACGTCCGGAAACGGAATCGGTTTGTACGACTCGAGCGTGATGCCGGCCCTCGCGAACCCGCGCCGCAGGACGTCGCGCGCGCAGCGCAGGCCGGCCGCGCTCGTCCCTCGTCGCCACGATGCAGTCGCGTCGGCGAGCGACTCGTACACCTGCGCGGCCGAGCGCGCCGTGACCACGCCGCGCTCGAAGCTCGGCGACTCCGCGTCGCCGGTCACGGTCAGGTCCGACTCGTCGAGGGCCTTGCAGTAGAGATCTCCTCCGGCGGAGCTCTGCCGGGTCGCCTTGAACCCCGGGCCGAGATCGGAGCGCTTGAGCAACATCGAGCGGGCGCGGGCCTGGTCGGCCGGCGTCAGTTCCTTCTGCGGGTCGCCGCGTGCAGCCGACGCCGTCCCCGTCGCGACCGCGAGCACGAGCGCAGCCGCGGCGGTCACGAGCCTGCGAGTCGAGATCCGTCTAGTCGTCAGGCGGCTCATAGGCGAGGTTGGGGCGGAGCCAGCGCTCCGCGTCCCTGATCGGCATTCGCTTCCGCGCCGCGTAGTCCTCGATCTGGTCACGCCCGAGGCGCCCGACCGCGAAGTACCTGGCCTGCGGATGGCCGAAGTAGAGGCCGCTCACGCTCGGCGCCGGAGTCATCGCGAACGACTCGGTCAGACCGAGGCCGATGCGGTCGGCCTCGAGCAGCGCGACGAGCGTCCCCTTCTCCGAGTGGTCAGGGCAGGCGGGGTACCCGAACGCCGGACGGATACCGCGGAACCGCTCACGGATCAGCTCGTCGCCCGAGAGCTCCTCGCTCGGCGCGTACCACTCGTGGCGCGCCACCTCGTGCAGCCGCTCCGCGTACGCCTCGGCGAGCCGGTCGGCGAGGGCGCGCACCATGATCGCGCGATAGTCGTCCCGCTCCTCCTCGAACCGGCGTGCGAGCTCCTCGCTCCCGTGGACGGCGACGGCGAACGCACCGACGTGATCGCCGAGGCCGGTCTCCGCCGGCGCGACGAAGTCCGCGAGGGAGCGGTGGGGCCGCGAATCGTCGTGCGCCGACTGCTGGCGCAACATCGGGAACCGGACGCCGCCGTCCAGCACGACGTCGTCGCCCTCCGCCACCGCCGGCCAGAACCCATATACGCCCTGCGCCGTGAGCAGGCCGCCCGCCTCGATCTCGTCGAGCAGCGTATTCGCGGCCTCGTACAGGTCGCGCGCGACCTCGCCCTTCACGGGGTCGTCGAGGATCGCGGGGAAGCGGCCCTTGAGCTCCCAGGCGTGGAAGAAGAAGGTCCAGTCGATGTACCGGCGGATCGTCGCGATCTCCTCGGAGACCACCCGCGAGCCGGTGAAGCTCGGGCGCGCGAGATCCTCCGGGTGCCAGTCGATCGGCGTCCGGTTCGCGCGCGCCGCATCGAGCGAGAGCATCGGTTTCTTGCCCTTCTCGGCGTGGAGCTTGCGCAGCCGTTCCTGCTCGACCCGGTTCTCGGCGTCGAGCTTGACCTTGCGATCGCCGTCCAGCAGGTCGGAGATGACGCCGATCACGCGCGATGCGTCGAGCACATGCAGCGTCGGCTGCGTGTACTCCGGGGCGATCCTCACGGCCGTGTGCTGGCGGGAGGTGGTCGCGCCGCCGATCAGGAGCGGGAGCGCGAAGCCGCGGCGCTCCATCTCCTTCGCCACGTGCACCATCTCGTCGAGCGACGGCGTGATGAGACCCGAGAGCCCGACGACGTCGCAGTCCTGCTCGACGGCGGTGTCCAGGATCACGTCCGCCGTGACCATCACGCCGAGGTCGATCACCTCGTAGCCGTTGCAGCCGAGCACGACGCCGACGATGTTCTTGCCGATGTCGTGGACGTCGCCCTTCACCGTGGCGAGCACGACCCGGCCGGCCGCCTGGCGCTCCTCCTGCTCGGCCTCCATGAACGGCTCCAGGTACGCGACCGCGCGCTTCATGGCACGTGCGCTCTTGACCACCTGCGGCAGGAACATCTTCCCGTCGCCGAAGAGGTCCCCGACGATCTTCATCCCGTCCATCAACGGCCCCTCGATGACGTCGAGCGGCCTCGATGTGGCCCGGCGCGCCTCCTCGGCGTCCTCCTCGATGTAGTCGACGATCCCGTGCACGAGCGCGTGCGCGAGGCGCTCGCCCACCGGCTTCTCGCGCCAGGCGAGATCGAACTCGCGGCGGGTGGCGCCGCCGGTGACGGTGCCCGCGTGCTCGACGAGCCGCTCCGTCGCGTCCTCGTCACGGTCGAAGAGCACGTCCTCGACGCGCTCGAGCAGCGTCGGCTCGATGTCCTCGTACACGGCGAGCTGGCCCGCGTTGACGATCCCCATGTCGAGCCCGCCCCGGATGGCGTGGTAGAGGAAGGAGGCGTGCATCGCCTCGCGGACGGCGTCGTTCCCGCGGAAGGCGAACGAGAGGTTCGAGATGCCGCCCGAGACGAGCGCGCCCGGACAGCGCTCCTTGAGGAGCGGGATCGCGTCGATGAACGACTTCGCGAACGCGGCGTGCTCCTCGATTCCGGTCGCGACCGCGAGCACGTTCGGGTCGAGCACGATGTCCTCCGGGAGGAAGCCGGCCTTCTCCGTGAGCAGGTCGTACGCCCTGCCGAGGATCGCGACCTTCCGCTCGACGCTCTCCGCCTGGCCCTTCTCGTCGAAGGCCATCACGACGACGCCGGCGCCGTAGCGACGGATCGTCCGCGCCTGCTCGAGGAAGCTCTCCTCCCCCTCCTTCAGCGAGATGGAGTTGACGACGCCCTTGCCCTGCATGCACTTGAGCCCCGCCTCGAGCGCCGTGAAGCGCGAGCTGTCCACCATGAGCGGGAGCCGGGCGGCCTCGGGCTCGGTCGCGACCAGGTTCAGGAACGTCGTCATCGCCTGCTCCGCGTCGAGCAGGTCGGCGTCCATGTTCACGTCCAGCAGGTTGGCGCCGCCCCGCACCTGCTCGAGCGCGACGTCGACCGCTCCCTGGTAGTCGTCCGCCTCGATCAGCCGGCGGAAGCGCGCGGAGCCCGTCACGTTCGTCCGCTCGCCGACCACGACGAAGCCGGTGTCGGGGTCGATGACGAAGGGCTCGAGCCCCGAGAAGCGCGGGAGGCGCCTGCGCTCGGGCAGGCGGCGCGGCGGCAACCCCTCGACCGCGCGGGCGATCTCGCGCGTGTGCTCCGGGGTCGTCCCACAGCACCCGCCGACGAGATTCACGAGACCGTCCTCCGCGAACGCGCGCAGGAAGCGGCTCGTGTCGCCCGGCTGCTCGTCGTGGAGCCCGAGCTCGTTCGGGAGGCCGGCGTTCGGATGGCATGAGGTGTATGTCGGCGCGACCAGGGCGAGGGCCTCGATGAACGGGCGCATCTCGGTCGCGCCGAGCGAGCAATTGACGCCGATCACCAGCGGGTCGGCGTGCTCGACGGAGATCCAGAACGCCTCGACCGTCTGGCCCGAGAGATTCCGTCCAGATCGATCGATCGCGGTGAACGAGATCCAGAGCGGGAGCTCGGGCGCGACCTCACTGGCGGCCACGAGAGCCGCCTTCGCGTTCAGCGTGTCGAAGACCGTCTCGATCATGAGCAGGTCGACGCCGCCGTCGCGGAGCGCCGCGATCTGCTCGGCATATGCCTCACGTACCTCGTCGAAGGTGGCCGCGCGGAACGCTGCGTCGTCGACCTTCGGCGACACCGAGAGCGACACGTTCAGCGGGCCGACCGAGCCCGCGACGAAGCGCGGCCGGTCCGGCGTCTTCGCCGTCCATGCGTCCGCCGCCGCCCGCGCGAGGCGTGCGCCCTCGAGGCTCATCTCGGCCGCTGCGTCCTCGAGCGCGTAGTCCGCCTGGCCGATGCGCGTGGCCGTGAACGTGTTCGTCGTCGCGATGTCGGCGCCCGCGGCGAAGTAGTCGTCGTGGATCGAGGCGACGAGCGCGGGCTGCGTGAGGTTGAGGAGGTCGGGGTCGCCGCGCACGTCGCGCGCGTGCTGCGCGAAGCGCTCGCCCCGGTACTCCTCTTCCGTGAGGCTGCGCTGGTGGATGAGCACGCCCCACGCCCCGTCGAGGACGAGGATCCTCTGGGCGAGAAGCTCTTCCAGGTGTTCGCGTGTGTCCTTCACGCAGCGCCCCTCCAATGCAACGACTCCCGCCTAAGAGGTCGGGAGCCGGGAAGGCTCTCGGGCTCTTTAGGCGTTTGGTAACCCGGTCGCCAAGCTGCCGTTCAAAGCTCTCCGGGGTTCGATCAGGCTAGCGAATACGCCCGCAGGCGGGCAATTCCTGCGCTCAGCCGGCGAAGACGTTCATCTCGGCGAACTCGATGACCTCCTCGCGTGGAGGCGGCGTCAGCATCAGCTCTGCGATCTCCTCGACCTTTGGATCGTCCGTCGCGCGCATCCGCGCGAGGGCGTCCCCGACGTCGTACGCCGTCCGGCGCAGCTCGACGTCGGGCCCGAGGAACGCCCAGTACGCCGCCCCGCCGTTGCCGTACGGAAGGCCCACGCTGCCGGGGCTGAGCAGCCGGATGCCGTCTGCGACCCGGTCGTACTGCAGATGGACGTGAGCCGTGACGACGACGTGCTCGTCGCGATCCGCCATGAACTCGCGCACGCGCTCGACCGGAGTCCGCTCCGTCACGCACTCCTCGTCCGAGCGCGGGGAGCCGTGGCAGAAGCACGTCGGCCCCAGCCCGTCGACGTCGACCGAGACGGTCGTCTCGAAGCTCCCGAGCCACGCCAGCTCCTCCTCGCCGTGCTCCGCGAGCATCCACTGCTCGCGCGCGGTCGGCTCCGCCACCTCGCCCGTCTGCAGCTCGAGCAGCGCGCGCTCCGCGTTTCCGCGCACGAACCTCGTGGGGATCTCGAGCGAGCGCACGAGCGCGATCGTCTCGCCCGGGAGCGATCCCCAGGTCAGGTCGCCGCAGAAGACGACGAGGTCCGGCGCCTCCCGCTCGACCTCCGCCAGCACGGCCGCGAGCGCCGGCGCGTTTCCGTGGACGTCCGCGAGCGCGGCGACGCGCACGTCAGCCGGTCGTGCGACCGGAGACCGCGAGCTGGTTCTCGGCGTGCCGGATGCGCTGCTCGAGCTGCCAGCGGTCCGCCTGGGACTCGCCGCGCTCGACCTTCTCGAGCTCCGCCTTCGCCGTCTCGAGCTGCTCGCGGGCGCGCTCGTCGTCGATCTCCCTGACGTTCACCGCGTCGTCGACGAGCGCCAGCGCGCGGTCGAGCTCGACCTTGAAGAAGCCCGGCCCGGTCGCGAACTCGACGACTTCCGTCTCGGTCACGTGGATCCGCGTCGAGCCGGCCTTGAGCGTCGCCACGAGCGGGGCGTGGCGCGCGAGCACGCCGATCTCGCCGGCGGCGCCGGGGACGACGATCATCTGCGCCTCGCCGTCGAAGACCGGCCCGTCCGGCGTGACGAGGGCGATGTCGAAGTTCGGGTGCGCCTCAGCCATGTGGGCCGTCAGGCCGCGACGGCGTCGGCCTGCTGCTGCGCCTTCTCCACCGCGTCCTCGATCGTGCCGACCATGTAGAACGCCGACTCGGGCAGCTCGTCGTGCTGGCCGGCGATGATCTCGCTGAAGCCGCGGATCGTGTCCTCGAGCTTCACGTACTTGCCCGGCGTCCCCGTGAACTGCTCGGCGACGAAGTTCGGCTGGGAGAGGAAGCGCTCGATGCGCCGCGCACGCGCGACGACGAGCTTGTCCTCGTCCGTCAGCTCGTCCATGCCGAGGATGGCGATGATGTCCTGGAGGTCGCGGTACCGCTGCAGGATCTGCTGGAGCGTCGTCGCGACCTCGTAGTGCTCCTCGGACACGATCCCCGGCTGCAGGGCGCGCGAGAACGAGTCGAGCGGGTCGACGGCGGGGTAGATGCCCTTCTCGACGATCGAGCGCGAGAGGGTGATGAACGCGTCCAGGTGGGCGAACGTGTTCGCCGGCGCCGGGTCCGTGAGGTCGTCGGCGGGGACGTAGATCGCCTGCACCGAGGTGACCGATCCGGTCTGCGTCGAGGTGATCCGCTCCTGGAGCTGGCCCATCTCCGTGGCCAGCGTCGGCTGGTAGCCGACGGCGCTCGGCATGCGGCCGAGCAGCGCCGACACCTCGGAGCCCGCCTGCACGAAGCGGAAGATGTTGTCGATGAAGAGCAGGACGTCCTGGCCCTGATCGCGGAAGTACTCCGCCATCGTGAGGCCCGACAGCCCGACGCGCAGGCGCGCGCCCGGCGGCTCGTTCATCTGGCCGAAGACGAGCGCCACCTTGTCCATGACGCCCGACTCCTCCATCTCGCGCAGCAGGTCGTTGCCCTCGCGCGAGCGCTCGCCCACGCCACAGAAGACGGAGACGCCGCCGTGCTGCATGGCGACGTTGTGGATGAGCTCCTGGATGAGGACGGTCTTCCCGAGGCCCGCGCCGCCGAAGAAGCCGACCTTGCCGCCCTTCACGAACGGGGCGATCAGGTCGATGACCTTCAGACCGGTCTCGAAGATCTCGAGCTTCGGCGACAGGTCGCGGAACGCCGGCGGATCGCGGTGGATCGGCCAGCGCTCGACGTCGCTCCCGGCCGGCTCCTTCTCGTCGATCGGATCGCCGGTGACGTTCCAGAGGCGCCCGAGCGTCGCATCGCCGACCGGAACCGAGATCGGCCCGTCGGTGTCGGTCACGACCGCGCCGCGGGCGATGCCGTCGGTCGAGTCCATGGCGACGGCCCGGACGCGATCGTCGCCGAGGTGCTGCTGCACCTCCGCGATCAGCGTCTCGGACGCCCCATCCGGCCGAGTGACGTCGATCGCCGAGCGCGTTGTAGATCGCGGGCAGGCGATCCGGGAAGACGGCGTCGATGACGACGCCCTTGATCTCGACGATCCTGCCGGTGTTCGTCCCTTCGTTCACGGTGTTTCCGTCGTCGGACATGCGTCTCCTATGTGCGTTTCCTGAACGTCGTAGAGGCTGAAAATCGAGGCGGCGCAAGGAAGCGCACGGCCGCGGGCGAGTTTATCGAAGCCCAACGTAGCACCGCCTGGAGAGCCGTTTTCCACAGCTATCCTGGCGCGGGCATGGGGTCGAGGACCACCCAGATTCTCGCGATCGTGGCTGCCGTCGCGGGCGCCGTGATCGCGATCGGCCTCGCGGTCGTCCTGCTCGGCGACGACGCGACCGCGTCCCGCGCCGACTACCAGGCGACCGTCGTCAACACCCGCGACCGGGTCGACTTCGCGTATGCGCGAATCGCCAAGTCGCAGTCGATCGACGAGCTGATCGAGCGCATGGACGAGGCATCCGCGGTCATCGGGAGGACCGCGTCGGATCTCGACGACGCGGGCGTGGCAGAGGGCTTCGAGGACACGAACGCGGCGCTCGTGACGAGGCTCCGGGCGTTCTCGAACGTGCTCCACGCGACGGCGGAGCAGTTCCAGGACCCGACCTTCGGCGCCACGCTCGGCGGCATCAACAGCCTGAGCTTCCCGGAGTGGGACGCCGTGAACAAGGTCCTCGCCGACCTGAAGGCCCAGGGCATTCAGGTCGACCAGCTCGAACGTCACTGATGCGACGCGCGGCTAACAGCGCGCACCAGCCTCCGTCTTAGTCTCCAGTGCGCCGCGTAATCGTCCTCGGCGTCGTTCTCGCGGCCGCGTGCACGCTCCTCGTCGCGCAGGCGTCCGGCGGCGCGCCGTTGACGCCCGACGCGCCGATCGGCGGAGCCGCCACGGGATTCCTGAGCGAGTGCGCTCCGCTTCCGGACGTGCCGAAGGCGCGCTGCTACATCAAGGGCCTCCTCGCCGAGGTCGAGACGTCGCCCGACCCGGCGCGCCACGTCCCCGAGATCGACGCCATGGTCCACGAGGCCGGCGGCTTCCTCGAGGCGGCCTGCCATTCGCTGATGCACGAGGTCGGGCGGACGTACGCCAAGCGGCACGACCTCACGATCGAGACGCTCTACACGCTACGTGCCGCGCTCGAACGACCCAGGCTGCTCGGCCGGGTTCGGCATGGGGCTCAGCATGTACCTCGGCCCGAAGCTGATCGCCGAGCCCGCGCTCGCTCCTCAGGACGTGCTCGCGCCTCCCGACGCGCTTCCGCGAGTACACCTGCGTCCATGGCTCGGGCCATGCGTTCATGCGCGGCTTCCACAGCCAGCTGCGCGACGCGATCAACGCGTGCAACGAGCTCGGCCGAGCCAACGCGCCCGACTGCTCGCAGGGCGCCTTCCACGACTACTGGATCTCACTCGGCGGCGGCGACGGGACGAGCACGCCCGAGAACGCCGACGACTCGCCCGAGTCCGTCTGCGGCGCGTACACGTACAAACGCCCCTGCTGGTACCGGTACTTCTGGGAGCGCAAGGCGGACGCGCGCGTCTACAAGGCCGCGGACATGCTCGCGCTGTGCGACGGGCTCGAGGGCATGCAGCGCGCCGGGTGCATGAGCGGCGCCTCGCTGCTCGTCTCGCGCGAGCGCGATCCGGTCGACCACGCCCGCGTCTGCACGGAGCTCGAAGGCGTGGACACGTACAACTGCCTGCGCGGGCTCAACGTGCCGGCACTCGACGGGAAGGTGTTCGAGCAGCTCCGCCTCATCCGGACCTGCGGCGACCTGCCCACGACGACCCGCTGGTGGTGCTACGCATGGATCGGCCGGACGCTCGCGGTCCTGACGGACGGTGCGTTCCGCGAGCGCGGGTGCGCCCAGCTCGAGCCGGAGCACGCCCTCGTGTCCTGTCGAGCCGGCGGCGCCCGCATGTCGCGGCCGCTACGGACGTTCTCCTAGCGACGAGTCGCCAGACGCAGGCGGGACAGGTCCCGCCCCTACAGCGGGAACGCGTCGCCCTGGTGGCGCGAGAACGCCTCGCCGTCGGCGATGATCTGCGCGACCTCGCGCGACAGCTGGGTAGTACGTCGCGTAGTGCTGCGGGGACGCGAACGCCTGGTCGCTCTCCGGCGTCACGAGCTGCGTCATCGCTCCCAGCAGCGCCACCGCGAACGCGGCCGCGACGCCGATCTGGACCCGCGGCAGCGCCCGGCGCGGGCTGCGGACGATCTCGATCGGGCTGCTCGAGCTGCTCCATCGGCGCGGCCCGGAGCTCGGATGTGAAGGTCCGTACGTCCTCCTCGAAGGCGGCGCAGTCGGCGCACCGGGAGAGGTGCGCGGCGATCATCCGCGTCTCGAGCTGCGACAGCTCGCCGTCGAGGCCGAGGGAGACCTGCGCCCGGACCCGGTCGCAGACGAGGGAACGATGGACCACGCTCATGTGCCTTGTGACGACCGGTCGCGAAGAGAGTTAGACGACAACCGTCGCGGCTACCCGGCCGCCGGCTGCCCGACGACGTCGAGCGGCTTCATGACCTCGGCGAAGTGGCACGCCACGGGGTGCGCGCCGCCCGCCCGCGGCTTGAGCTCCGGGTCCTCTTCCTCGCAGATCGGCTGCGCCTTCCAGCAGCGCGTGCGGAACCGGCAGCCGGAGGGAGGGTTCGCCGGGCTCGGCACATCGCCCTGCAGAACGATGCGCTGCCGCTTTCCTCTGAGGTTCGGCGACTCGATCGGGACCGCGGAGAGGAGCGCCTGCGTGTACGGGTGCATCGGCGTTTCGTAGAGCTGCTGGCGCGTGCCGAGCTCCACGATCCTCCCCAGGTACATGACGGCGACCCGGTCGGAGATGTGGCGGACGACGGACAGGTCGTGCGCGATGAAGAGGTACGTCAGCCCGAACTCGTTCTGAAGTTGAACGAGCAGATTCACGACCTGCGCCTGAATCGAGACGTCCAGTGCCGATACCGGCTCGTCGAGCACCATCATCTTCGGGTTCAGCGCGAGCGCGCGGGCCACGCCGATGCGCTGGCGCTGCCCACCCGAGAACTCGTGCGGGAAGCGGTTCGCGTGCTCCGGGCTCAGGCCGACCGTGCGCAGGAGCTCCTCGATGCGCCGCCGGCCCTCGCCTCGCCCGCGGTAGAGCCCGTGAATCCGGAGCGGCTCGCCGACGATGTCGCGCACCGTCATCCGCGGGTTCAGCGACGCGTAGGGGTCCTGGAAGACGATCTGCACGTCCCGCCGGACCGGCCTCATGGCCTTGCGCTTGAGATCGGTGATGTCCCGGCCGTCGAGGATGATCTTCCCGGCGGTCGGCTCGACGAGCTTGATGATCGTCCGGCCGAGCGTCGTCTTCCCGCAACCCGACTCGCCGACGATGCCGAGCGTCTCGCCCTGCTTCACCGTCAGGTCGACGCCGTCCACCGCGCGCACCTGCCCGACGGTGTGCTTGAAGAGCCCGGCCTTGATCGGGAAGTACTTCACGAGCCCCTCGATGCGAAGGATGTCGCTGCCGCCGCCGTTGGTCGCCGGCTCGGCCGCGACCGTGCTGCTCTCGGTCTGGGTCACGTCGGCTCCAGCTGCGAGCGCCGCGGTGACGTGCTGCGCCTCGAGCTCCTCGGCGAAGTGGCACGCGGACACGTGCGCCCCGCCCTCGCCGAAGCCGCCGCGCAGCGCCGGGATCTCCGTCCTGCATCGCTCACGGCCGCGCGAGAACGCGCAGCGCGGATGGAACGCGCAGCCCGGTGGCGGGCTGATCATGCTCGGCGGCTGACCGGGAATCGGCTCGAGCCACTCGCGGTCGAGGTCCACGCGCGCAAGGCTGTTCATCAGGCCGACCGTGTACGGGTGGCGCGGCGAGTTGAAGATCGTGTGCACGTCGCCGAGCTCGACGACGCGGCCCGCGTACATCACGACCACGCGGTCCGCGAGCTCCGCGATCGAGGCCGAGGTCGTGGGTGATGAGGATGATCGCCGCGTGCGTCTCCTGCTGCGCGGCACGCATCACCTCGATGATCTGCGCCTGGATCGTCACGTCGAGCGCCGTCGTCGGCTCGTCGGCGATGAGGACGCTCGGATCGTTGGCGATCGCCATCGCGATCATCGCGCGCTGGCGCATGCCGCCGGAGAACTCGTGCGGGTACTGCTCGTAGCGCCGCTCGGCGTACGGCACGCCGACGAGCTCGAGCAGCTCGACCGTCCTCTTGCGCGCGTCGTCGTCGCTCAGGCCGTGCTTGTGCGTCTTCAGCGCCTCCGAGATCTGGTCGCCGATCGTGAACACCGGGTTCAGCGACGTCATCGGGTCCTGGAAGATCATCGCGACCTCGCCGCCGCGGATCTCGCGCAGCTGCTTCTTGGGGATCGTGAGCAGGTCGCGGCCCTTGTACAGCGCCTCGCCCTCCACGAGCCGACCCGGCGGCATCGGGATGAGCCCGAGCATGGTCATCACGGACACGCTCTTCCCGGAGCCGGACTCGCCGACCACCCCGAGCGTCTCGCCCGGGAAGACGTCGTACGAGACGCCGGTGACGGCGCGCACGATGCCGTCCTCCGTCTTGAACTCGACCGTCAGGTCGCGAATGGAGAGGACCGGATCAGCCACGAAGCCCCCCAGTTACGCCCGGACGCGCTGCGTCGGGTCGAGCGCGTCGCGCAGGCCGTCCCCGACGAAGTTGACGGCGAGCACGACGATGACGATCACGATCCCCGGGAACGTCACGAGCCACCAGGATCCGAGCCCGCCGACGTTGCCCTCGTTGATGAGGTTGCCGAGGGCCGGGGTCGGCGGCTGGATGCCGAACCCGAGGAACGAGAGAGCTGCCTCGACGAGGATCGCCGTGGCGATGATGAGCGTCATCGTGACGACGATCGCTCCGACGCAGTTCGGGAGGATGTGGCGGATGATGATGCGCATGTCGCTGCCGCCCGACGCCTTCGCCGCCTCGACGAACTCCTTCTCGCGGAGCGACAGGAAGACGCCTCGCACGATGCGCGCGAGCGCCGTCCAGAAGAGGAGCGCGAGGATCAGCGCGATGGTCATCGGCTGCGAGAGCGTGAACGGGCCGATCGTCTGACCCTCCTGGCCCAGGAAGGCAGCCGCCGCCAGCAGCACGGCGAGCGTCGGCAGCGTCAGGAAGAGGTCGGTCACGCGCATGAGCAGGTTGTCGACCGTGCCGCCGTAGTAGCCCGAGATGGCACCCATCGTCGTCCCGATGAACGTCGACAGGAGGGCCACGAAGAGCGCGACCCACAGCGACGTCTGCAGCCCGAAGATGACCCGGCTCAGGTAGTCACGTCCGAGCAGGTCGGTCCCCATAGGATGCTCCCACGAAGGCGCGAGCGCGATTTCTCCCCGCGTGAGGTTCCCGGCATCGTCGATGCCGGGGAGGCTCTGGTCGTTCGGGCCGTCGGGCGCGAACACCGCCGGGAAGATGGCGACGAGCGCGACGAAGAAGAGCACGAACAGGCTCGCGAGCGCGAGCTTGTGGCGGAAGAACCGGATCCGGGCGTACGTCCACTGGCTCCGCGCCTTGAGCTCGAGCCCGCTCTCGTAGGTGAGGTTGAGATCCGACGCGCGGCCGAACGCATCCGAGCCGGCGATCGGATCGGCGGCCGAGACCGCTCCCACGCCGGCCCCGATGCGCGTGTCGGTATTCGAGACGCCCGGCGTCGAACGCATCGAGTCTCTGTGCGGCGGATCAGTCATAGCGCACGCGTGGATCGAGGATGCCGTACGCGATGTCGGCGACGAGGTTGAAGACGACGACGAGGGTCGCCACGACCATCAGCCACGCCATGACGGGGTACGGATCGCCGAGCTGGAGCTGGTTGACGTAGTAGAAACCCATCCCGTCGAGCGCGAACACCGTCTCCGTGACGACCGCGCCCGAGAGGAGCGCGCCGAGGTTGATCGCGACGATCGTCACCAGCGGGATGAGCGCGTTCCGGAACGCGTGCCTCATCGTCACCTTGCGCTCGTTGAGCCCCTTGGCCCGGGCCGTGCGCACGTAGTCCGAGTTGACGACCTCGAGCATCGACGCGCGCATGAAGCGCGAGTAGGTGGCGATGCTGGCGATCATGAGCGTGATCACCGGCAGGCCGAGGTGCTGCGCGCGGTCGACGACGAAGTGCAACCCCGAGCCCGGATCGATGCCGCTCAGGTTCGCGGTGTAGAAGATCCGGACGTCGAACCATAAGTAGATGTTCACGAACAGGACCTGGAGCATCAGCGCGAGCCAGAAGACCGGCGTCGCGAGGCCGATGAAGCTGAACGTCGTGGCCGTGTAGTCGAAGGTGCTGTACTGGCGTAATGCCGAGTACACCCCGATACCGACGGCGAGCAGGATTGCGAGAAGCTCGGCGACGACGACGAGCTGGAGCGTATGTCCCATCACGCGCGTCAGGTCCGGGAGGATCGGCCGGTCGCCGATCGTCGTCGTGCCGAACTGGTTCGTGAACAGGTCCTTCACCCAGTAGACGTAGCGCACCGGAATCGGCTCGTCGAGGTGCTTCCGCTCGGTGATGTTGGCGATCGTCTGCTCGGATGCGGTCGGCTGCATCTTCAGGAACGCGAGCGGGTCGTTCGAGACCGAGACGAAGAAGAAGATGATGAAGCTCGCCGCGAATAACACGACGACGCTGTAGAGGAGTCTGCGGACGACGTAGGTCAGCATGTACCCGATCTCCTTCCTAGTCTCCGGATCTTAGAAGGAAGTCCCGCCCCCGCACAGAGGCGGGAGCGGGACTTCGCTTGGTGCGGACGTTCGGTCTGCACCGTGCGGCAACCTGCTAGCCGACGGCCCAGCCGTTCACGTTCCAGGTCGAGCCCTGCTGTGTCGGGTTCAGGACGGGACCCTTGACGCTCGTTGCGTTGATGAGGAAGCCGGGGCGGACGTACATGGGAATCGACGGGACGTCGTTCGCCATGATCGACCTCGCCCGCGTTCAGAAGCTTCGCCCGCGCCGCCGGATCCGGCGTGAACTGTGCCTTCTGCAGGAGGCTGGACGACTTCTTGTTGCAGTAGTTCATGTAGTTCTGGTCGCCGCCACAGCCGTAGGTGGCGAAGCTCGTCCCCGAGCTGGTGGGGCCACCGAGCCACGTGAACATGAAGATGTCCCAGTCGCCCGAGGGGAGCACCTGTCCGAAGACGGTGCCCGACGGGCCGAACCGCGGGACGAGCTCGATGCCGACGCTCTTGAGCTGCTTCTGCGCGATCTCGAACGTCAGCGCACGGAGCTGGTTACCACTGGTCGTCGTGAAGCGGAACGACAGCTTGCCGACGTTCGGGCACGACCAGATGGCGTTGTTGTTCGCCGACGGCGTGCTCGGGCCACCGGTGCAGCCCTTCGCCTTCAGCATCGAGATGACCTTCTTCTGGCTGAAGCTCCACTTCGCCCAGTTCGGCTTGTAGTACTGCTCGAAGGGCTTGAAGATGTGGCTCTGCAGCACGGGCAGGTCCTTCGCGTTCGCGACCAGGCCCGGCGAGACGTACAGCGCCTGCTTGATCTGGTTGCGGTTGATGCCCGTGATGATGGCCTGGCGGACATAGGCCTGCTTCAGCGCCGGATGTCCCTTCGGCCCGAACTGGATGTCCATGTGCTCCCAGAAGTAGCCTGGGCCGGACTGGACCTTGAACTTCGAGTTCTTCCGGACGTCCACGATCTGGAGCTGCGGCTGCGGCTCCGTCACCTGGATCTCGCCCGAGGCCAGCGCCTGGAACAGCGACGGCGTGGACGGGATGTACCGGAAGATGACCCGGTCGACCTTCGCAGCCGGGCCGGCCTTGTAGGCCGTGTTCTTCGCGAGCACGAGCTGCGTGCCCTTCTGCCAGCTCACGAACTTGAACGGGCCGCTGGCGATGTCCAGGGACTCGCGCCAGAGGTCGTTGAAGTTCTGACCCGCGACCTTGTGTGCGGGCAGCGGGTTCGTCGAGACGAGAGCATCCCAGGCGGCGTACGCCTTGCCCTTCTTCCACACGACCGTGACGTTCTTGCCGGTCGCGTTGATCGCCTGGATGTCCTGCCAACCCTCCCTCGACGTGATGTCGAAGTTCGGGTTCATGATCGTGGCGTACGTGGCCTTGAAGTCGGCGCCGGTGACTGTCCTGACCGTCGCTCCACTTCGCGGTCTTCTTGTAGCGGAACGTGACCGTTAGCGGATTCGACTTGACGATCTTGGCGTTGGCCTCGAAGAGCTGGGGCGTGAGCTTCGCGTTCTGGTTGTAGTACGCCCCATATGCCAGGACGGGGTTCACAGCGAGTGCTGTGGTGTACGCATTCCCCTCCGTGATGTACGTGTTGAGCGTCACCGGCTCCTGGTCGTGGCCGATGACCACTGTCCCCGCCGAGGCGGCGTCTGTCTTCGCCGTCGCGGCCGGGCCGACGATAAGGCTCGCGACGAGCGCTGCCGCGCCCACCACGAGCAAAATCGACCGTTTACGCATGTATTCCCTCCATCCGAGTTGGCCCTGCTGGGGCTCGACCATGCTCGGTCAGGGGTTACCCACGCGACCCGTTTCCCGACACATGCGGCCGCACTGCTCCGCAGTCGGGTCGCCGGAAACCCCTGTCTTCGCCATGGTCAAAGTGCAGGATCATACTGTGTGACGTTCCTGGGGCAATTTCGTTAGGAGGGAGATACCGTGCCGATTCCCCGTAAGGGAAAAGCCCGCTCAGAGGCAGATTTCACGGTCGCGACGGACGATGCCGCGCGCCTTTCGGACGAGGTCGTGCCCCTCATCGAGCGTGCCGTGGGCGTGCAATGGTACGACACCGTCGGGAACGACGCCGACATCGCCGCGCTGGCGCTCTGTCGCCTCCGGCGGAGCCGCGCCGGGCTCCGCGGCGGCCCCGAGCACGGCGACGCGGCGGTCCGCGAGGCGCTCCAGGAGGTGGACCCGGGCGCGGTCGCGTGGATCGCGAGCCGGGCCATCTCGTACATGGACGAGAACGGCTACCCGGAAGCGATGGCGCCGTTCTACGACGAGGAGCCGTAGGGGCGGGCCCTGTCCCGCCCTCACGCGCTGCGGACCAGGGCCGGACGGGTCCGGCCCTTACCGGTCGCGGCGCCAGAGGACGAACGCGAGCGGCACGAACGCGAACGCGGCGAAGTACGGCGCCGCCGGGATGTCCCGGCGCCGCTCGCCCTGCACGATCGAGGGCCCGTCGCCGAGAAGCTTCGGGATGCGCTGCGCGACCTTGGCGAGCTCGTCCTCGCCGTACACCTGGCCGCCGACCTCGAAGGCGAGCCGGTCGAGCCAACCCCGCGCACCGGGGTCGGCCTTGTACGCCGGCTCGGGCGTCGTCCCTCGGAAGACGCGCTCGTTCCGGCCCCACACGTGGACGAAGACGGTCGAGATGCCGGGCGGGGCACGGAAGAGCTGCGCGAGACGTGCGCGCGACCCCGGCAGCGACTCGCCGTCCGTGACCACGACCAGCACGCGGCGCCTCGCGGTCGGGGAGAAGAAGCCCTGCGTCGCGACGGCCGAGAGCGCCTCGAGGCTCGTGACCCGGGTGAGGAACGTGTGCACCGGCGGTGGCCGCTCGATCCCGATCGCCTTGGCAAGCGTTGCCTCGAAGACCTCGTGGTCGGCGCTGGGAAAGAGGTGCGGGAGCGTCCGGTCCGTGACGGACGCGAGCCCGACCGGCACCGTGGGGAGCCTCTCCTCGATGAGCGTCGCAATCGCCTTCGCCCGCGCGATCCGCTGCGGCGAGCCGGGCCCCGCGCTCGCGAGCATCGAGCGGGTCGTGTCGATGACGATGTAGGCCTCCGCGTCCGTCCGCACGCGGCGCGTCTCGTCGAAGGAAACGACCGGCTGCATCGCGGCGAGCCCGAGCGAGGCGGCGGCCGCCACGACGGCGGCGAGCGGCAGCAGGTATGCGCGGCGGCGCGGCTCGGACAGCCCGACGGACGCGCGCTTGCGCCGCGCGACGACGCGAGCGCGGACGAACGCGGCGAGCGGGACGAGGCAGAGGAGCGCCACGAGCCCGGCCAGCGGGGTCAGGAACTCGACGCTCGTCGCCAGCATCGCTAGTAGCCGCTGCCCGGGTCGCCCGCGCCGGCGCCCTTCGCGCCCTTGCCGCCCGGGGAAGGTGCGTTGCCGCCTCCGGCCTCGGAGAGCTCGAGGCCGCGGGAGCGCGACAGGGTCAGCTCGAGGTTGTGCTTCGCCTCGTCGTTCGCGGGGTCGAGGTTGACCGCCTGCCTGAACCGGCCGGTCGCGCCCTCGAGCAGGCGGCCGCGGTTCGTGTAATCGGCGACCGCGTCCGCGAAGCTGAGGACACCGAGCAGGTTCGCGGCGGCCGACTGGCGCTTCGCGTCGTCGTCCTGCTGGACGATGTCCGTGAGCCACGCCGTCGCCTCGTTGCGGTGGACGACGTAGGACGGATCGGAGAACCCGGGCATCTCCGGATGGCTCAGCCGGACGCCCCGCACCGCCTCCCGGAAGCGGATGTCGTCGTCGACGGCGAGCAGGCTCCGGGCGATGCCCCCCGGCACGACCTCGTCCGTCGCCCAGAGGCGCTCCTCCGGCGCCCCGCGGTACCGAACGTCGTCCGCGGGGAGCGCGCTGCGCAGGCGGGCGACGTCGAGCGCGAGCAGGAGCATCAGCGTCCCGAGAACGAGACAGCCCGTCACTGCGACGACGGTCACGATGTGCTTCCTCACGTACGCCTCCATCCCGCGCCCGCCGGCAGCGCGAGCCGGCCCGCGAACCGCTCGTGCGCGGCCAGCGCGAGGAAGACGAGCGCGCTCGCGAGCAGGAGCAGGAGCGGCGTCTCGCCGCGCAGGTTGACCTCGATCGTGCGGGTCTCCCCCGCGTTCGGCTCGACAGGCTCGACGAATGCGTCGAACCCGAGGATGCCGCCGAAGAACGTGCGCCCGTCGCTCGTCGCGGACAGCGGGACGACGCGCATCGTCGTGTCCGAGCGCTTGATGCGCGAGAGCACGCGGCCGAGCGCGGTGAAGTCCGACGGCGCGGTCTCGAGGTCGCTCACGAGGAGGATCGACGCGGGCGAGACCTTGTCCCGCTCGAGCATGCGCTGGGCGAGCTCGAGCGCGCTCGAGATCCTCGTGCCCGCCTGGAAGCTCGGGAGCCACGGGTTCGGCGGGAGCTCGTTGTTCTCGAGCGTGAAGAAGCGGAGGAGCGGGCGGAGCTCGGTCGACGGCGTCCTCGGCGGCATGAGCTCGTAGGCCGCGTCCGAGAAGACGACGAGCCCCATCGGGTTTCCCGCGGAGATGACGCGCTCGAGCACGCCGCGGACGCGGGCGTAGTCCGTGTCCAGGATGCTCAGCGAGACGTCGACGACGACGACGCCGCTCCGCCCGCCGGGCACGAACTCGTTGCTCCGCGCCTCGAGATCGCGCGCCGAGAGGAACGCGGCGGCGACCAGCCCGCAGGCAACGAGGACGAGGAGCGCGCGCACGGCGCTCGTCCGCCTCCGGGGGCCACGCAGCGCCCTGGTGTCCGGGCTCGGGATCGTCCTCGAGCGTCTACCGCAGCATCGCCGTTGAGGCTCTCCATCCGATTCCGCAGCTCGGCTGCGAATGCCTTCGTGGTCGCGCTCTCGGGCGCGTGCTCCGACCACGCGAGCGAACGCGCCGTGGTCGCCAGCGCCGCTTCGCCCCAGCTCTCGACCTCGTCGGCGACGAGCTCGAGCGCGCGCCGGCGCTCCGGAGCGCCGTTCGTCGTGGCCGGCGCCTCGAGGAATGCGAGCGCTTGCTCGAGCAGCGTCGCGACCGGGACCGGCTCGGGCTCGGGCTCCGGAGGCGGCTTGCGGTCCGGGATCGCCCGGTACACGAGGATCCCGGCGACAGCGAAGAGCGCAATCCCTCCGAGCACGAGCAGCGCGAGCAGCAGCCCCGGCGAGACGCGATACGAGAACAGCGGCAGCGTCACGAGGTCCGCACGCCACGGCGCGGCGAGGACGTCGCTGCGCTCCTCGGCGCCCGTGCCCGCGCGTGTGTGCACGATGAGCATCGGCCACTCGGCATCCAGGGTCAGGCGTCGGCTCCCTTCGCCCACGAGCGCTCCGTAGGAGACCTCGGCGGGCTCGAACTCGATCTCCTCGGTGTCGCGGGCCGGCACGCACAGGCGGGTCAGGCAGCGAAGGACGTACGTCGTCCGCAGGTACGCCGCATCACCCGAGTCCTCGCGCGACGCCTGAGGCTCGGCCACGGGCTTCCAGTTGCCGAACGACGCCTCGACCTCGACCTCGTCGGGGTCGACGACGGTCTTGTCGACGGCGACGTCGACCGTCGCCGTCACCGTGTCGCCGAAGAGCACGGCCCGCGGAGCGAACGTCCCCGTCGCGACGATCGGGTCGTCGCCCCTCGCAGCCTCTTGATCCGTGCCGCCCCGGTCCCATGTGAGGAAGACGGCCGCGAGCGCGCCGACGACGGCGACCGCGACGACCGCGAGCGCGATCAGCAGCTTGTGGGGCGCCACTAGCTCACGCTCCGATCACCCGCCGGGTGCGCCTGAGGTCCGTCCACATGAGAAACGGCGCAAGCACCTCCGACTTCTCGCTCGACGAGAGCACGATGGGATCGATGTCGAGCTGGAGGAAGCCCTCGAGCAGGTCGCGCATGCGGTCCTCGTTCGCGGCCCGCCTCGCCTCGACCTCGCGGCGCTTCAGCCGGACGTTGCTCACGCGGCCCGTCTCCGGGTCCCGGAGCGGCACGACGATCCCGCTCACGTCCGGGAAGCTCTGCTCCCAGACCGGATCCTGGATCACGATGGGCACGAGGTCCCAGCGGTTCTCGAACGCGACGAGCCACACGTCCCTCGACGGCAGCGGCACGAAGTCGGAGAGCAGGAAGATGAACGTGCCTGGCGAGACCGCGCGCCGGTGCTCGGCGAGGTGTGCGATCGAGCGCTCGAGCCAGTCGTGGGGGCCGCCGTACTCCAGCGACCACAGGCGCTCGTCCTTGAGCTCGATGAGCTTGCGCTCGCCCTTCGGCTGGCGCCAGTGCGGGTCCCCGTCGGCGTAGTCGAGGTAGCCGACGTGGCCACCGGACGCGCCCGCACTCGCGAGGATGAGCTCGACAGCGTTCCGCATCGCCTGCGGCTTGTCGAGCCAGGGCAGCGGCGAGGCGAAGTGCGCCATCTGCGGGCGCCGGTCGCACACGATGACGATCCGCGGCGCCTCCTCCGCGAAGCGCTCCCGCACGACGAACTCGTCGTGGCCCTTCGCCGTCGAGAGCTTGGCCGATGCCGCCCAGTCGATGGCGTCCATGTCGTCGCCCGGGTAGTACGGCCGGGAGCCGGCGACGTCGGAGCCGGAGCCTCGACGGAGGCTCCGCATCGTGCCGAACGACAGCCCGATGACGCGCCGACGCGGAACGAGTGGGAAGGTGAGCCGCCCGCTCCTCACGCGAGCCTGCGCCTACTGATGCGGATGCTCGAAGATCGGATCCTCCTCCGAGCCGGGGCGAGGGGCGAGCTGGAGGCAGGCGGCGCGGAACTCCTCGATCGCTTCTTCCCAGCTCGAGGCACGCGCCCGCGCGACGAAGCTCGGCGTGAAGACCACGCGATGGATCAGCACCGGGACGAAGAGGCGCTCGATGTCCTCCGGGATCACGAAGCCGCGCCCGTCGAGCAACGCCCATGCGCGGGCGGCCCGTTCGAGCGCGAGGCTCCCGCGGACCGAGCTGCCGATGACCACGGACTCGTGGTCCCGCGTCGAGCGCACGAGCTCGACGAGCCAGCGGTGGATGACCTCGTCCACGTAGACGTGCTGGGCCGAGGCGCGGATCTCGTGGATGTCCTCGAGCGACACGGCCGGCTCGAGCGCCGAGAGCGGGTGCCCGAAGCGCTGCTGCTCGAGGATCTTGAGCTCGTCCTCGAGGCCCGGGTACCCGAGCGCCGTCCGCAGGAAGAAGCGGTCGAGCTGCGCCTCCGGAAGCGGGAACGTCCCCTCGTACTCGATCGGGTTCTCGGTCGCGATGAGGAGGAACGGGTACGGCAGGTCCCGCGTCACGCCGTCGACCGTCACCTGGTACTCCGCCATCGCCTCGAGCAGCGCCGACTGCGTCTTCGGCGTCGCGCGGTTGATCTCGTCGACGAGGACGACGTTCGCGAAGACGGGCCCCGGCCGGAACTCGAAGTCGCGCGTCTTCTGGTCGAACACGGAGAGCCCCGTCACGTCCGTGGGCTGCAGGTCCGGCGTGCACTGGATGCGCGACGGCGTGGCGCCGTCGATCGTGCCGGCGATCGCGCGCGCGAGCACGGTCTTCGCCGTGCCGGGGACGTCTTCGAGAAGCACGTGGCCGCCGCAGGCGAGTGCCGTCAGCACGAGCCTGATCTCCTCGCGCTTGCCGTAGACGACGCCTTCGATGTTGTCGAGGAAGCGCCCTGCGATCTCGCTCGCGTTCGCGAAGCGGTCGGCGCCGTCCGCGGGGTCGGCGACAGCCTGTTCCACGGGCGTGATGCTAGCTGCGGGATCGTCGCGGATCGGGGTCGCCATCCTGCTAGGTACTTCTACGCGGCGCGCGGCATCTTGTTAGCGCGGCTCGACCCGCGCACCGCCGGCTACGGCCTCAGACGAGGGCTTCCGCCCCGCCGACGACCTCGAGGATCTCCTGCGTGATCTCGGCCTGGCGTGCGCGGTTCATGCTCAGCGTGAGCGAGTCGATCAGCTCGCCGGCGTTCTTGGACGCGTTCCGCATGGCGGTCATGCGTGCACCCTGCTCGGAGGCGGTCGACTCGAGCAGCGCGCGGTAGATCTGCGTCTCGACGTACACCGGAAGGAGCCTCTCGAGGATCTCCTCGGGCTCCGGCTCGAAGATGAAGTCGCCGCGGAGAGTGTCCGTCGCCCGCTCCTCCTCGTCCGTCTCCAGGATGTCGGGCGAGATCGGAAGGATGTCCTGCTCGGTGACGCGCTGCGTGAGCGGCGAGACGTACGTGTTGTAGATGACCACGACGCGGTCGACCTCACCGTTCGTGAAGAGCTCGCCGACCCGGTGCGCGATGGCCTGCGCGTCCTCGTACGTGGGCCGGTCCGTGAAGCCGACGTAGGCGCCGGAGAGCTCGCGCCGCCGGAAGGTGAGCGTCGAGCGGCCCTTCTTGCCGGCCACGACCCACTTCACGCCCTTGCCCTCCGACTGGAGCGACCGCTCGAGCGCGAACGCGCGGCGCAGGACCTGTGCGTTGAACCCGCCCGCCAGGCCGCGGTCGCCCGTGAGCGGGACGAGCGCGACGTTCTCGATCGACTCCCGCTGCTCGAGGAGCGGCAGCCGCACGCTCGCGGCGGCCCTCCCCACGCCCGCGATCAGCTCCGCCATCGTCTCCGCGTACGGACGCATGGCGCTGATGCGCGCCTCGGCGCGCCGCAGCTTCGCGGCGGCGACGAGCTCCATCGCGCGCGTGATCTTGCGCGTGTTGCGGACCGACTTGATCCGGCGCTTGAGGTCCTGGACCGACGCCATGGCTAGCCGGCGAGCCCCCGCTCTTCCTCGACGTTGAAGACCGAGACGAAGTGCTCGAGCTCCTTCTTGAGCTTCTCCTCCGTCCTCGTCCGAGATCTCGCCCGACTCGCGAATCGTGGACAGGACCGTGCCGTCGGTGCGCAGGTGCTCGAGCAGCTCCTCGTGGAAGCGCGGCACCTGGCCGACGGGAACGTTGTCGAGGTAGCCGTTCACCCCGGCGTAGATCGACACGACCTGCTCCTCGAAGGGCCACGGCTGGTACTGCGGCTGGTTCAGCGTCGCGACCATCCGCTCCCCGCGGGCGAGCGTCTGCTGCGTCGCCGCGTCGAGCTCGGATCCGAACTGCGCGAACGCCTCGAGCTCGCGGTACTGCGCGAGGTCGAGCCGGAGCCGCCCTGCCACCTGGCGCATCGCCCGGCGCTGGGCGTTGCCGCCCACGCGCGAGACCGACGTGCCGACGTTGATCGCCGGGCGGACGCCGGAGAAGAAGAGGCTCGACTCGAGGAAGATCTGCCCGTCGGTGATCGAGATGACGTTCGTCGGGATGTACGCGGCGATGTCACCCGCCTGCGTCTCGATGATCGGCAGCGCCGTCAGCGAGCCACCACCGAGGTTGTCCGAGAGCTTGCACGCGCGCTCGAGGAGCCGCGAGTGGAGATAGAAGACGTCGCCCGGGAACGCCTCGCGGCCGGGTGGGCGGCGAAGCAGAAGCGACAGCTGCCGATACGCGTCCGCGTGCTTCGAGAGGTCGTCGTAGACGAGGAGCGAGTGCTTCCCGTTGTAGAGGAAGTACTCGCCCATCGCGCAGCCCGCGAACGGCGCCATCCACTTGATCGGCGCGGCCTCCTGCGCAGGCGCGGAAACGACGATCGTGTACTCCATCGCGCCTGCATCGCGCAGCCGCTCGACGACCTGCGCGACCGTCGAGCCCTTCTGGCCGATCGCGACGTACACGCAGATGACGTCGCTCCCGCGCTGGTTCAGGATCGTGTCGATCGCGATCGCGGTCTTCCCCGTCGAGCGGTCGCCGATGATGAGCTCGCGCTGGCCGCGGCCGATCGGGATCATCGTGTCGATCGACTTGATGCCGGTCTGCAGCGGCTCCTTCACGGGCTGGCGCTGGATGACGCCCGGCGCCTTGAACTCGAGCGGCCGGCGCTCGGTCGTCTCGATCGGGCCGAGGCCGTCGAGCGGGTTCCCGAGCGGGTCGACGACGCGGCCGAGGAGCGCATCGCCGACCGGCACGCTCATGACCTCGCCCGAGCGACGGGCGGGCTCGCCTTCCCTCACCTGCGCCCAGTTGCCGAAGAGCGCGGCGCCGACGTTGTCCTCCTCGAGGTTGAACGCGATACCGGTGACGCCGTGCTCGAGCTCGAGCCGCTCGAGCGCGACGGCGTTCTCGAGCCCGTGGATGCGGGCGATGCCGTCGCCGACCTGGAGCACGCTCCCGACCTCGGAGAGGTCCGTCTCGACGTCGAACTGCTTGATCCGGTCCTTGAGGATCGAGGTGATCTCTTCCGGGCGTAGCTTCACGTGATTCTCCTTGCCGTAGCGGCGACGAACCAGTCCCGCCCTCATCGTTGGCTCATGCGGTGGTTGCCAGTTCTCTGCGGAGCCGCTCGAGGCGGCCGCGGACGCTTCCGTCCGCGCGGAAGGACCCGATCTTGAGGACGATCCCGCCGATCAGGCTGGGATCGACCGTGCGGGTCGCCTCGACGCTCCGGCCCGAGGCCTCCTCGATCGTGCGCACGATCGACGACGCCTCCTCGTCCGACAGCTCGACCGCGGTCTCCAGCTCGACGGTGAGCCGCCGCTGCGCGCGCGCGACGAGCGCCGCGAGCTCGCGGTTCATCTCGGGGAGCTCGCCGGCGCGGCCCTTCTCGGCCACGAGCTGCACGAAGTTGTGGACGAGCTCGTCCGCGGCGGCCGCGACCTCGGCGAGCACGGACGCCTTCTCGGGCGGGTCGATCTGCGGGTTGCGCAGGAACCCGCCCAGCTCGGGCACCTCCTCGACCGCCGCGGCGATCGCGGCCAGGTCTTCGGCCACCCGGTCGAGCCGTCCGGCTTCCTGGGCGGCTTCGAAGAGGGCGCGCGCGTACATGCGCTGCGCGACTGCCATGGGTCAGGCCGTCTCCTTCTCCAGCGCGGAGAAGTCGAGCTCGGCGATCGCCTCGTCGATGAGCCGGCGCTGATCCTCGCCGTCGAGGACCTTGCCCGTGACCCGGGCAGTCGCCTCGAGCGTGAGGTCCGCGACCTCGGTACGGATGAGGTCGAGCGAGCGCTTCGTCTCCGCGTCGATCTGCCGCTTCGTCTCCTCGAGCCGGCGCTGCCGCTCCTCCTCCGCTTCCTTCTTCACCCGCTCGATCTGCGCGTCGCCCACCTTGCGCGCCTCGGCGAGGATGTCGGCCGCGTCGCTCTTCGCGCTGGCGATCAGCGCGCGGTGCTGCTCGAGGAGCTGCTGGGCCTCCGCGCGTGCGTGGTCCGCCTCCTCGACCGCCTTGCGGATCCGGTCGCGGCGCTCGTCGATGGTGCGTTGGATGGGGCCGAACGCGTATTTGCGGAGCACGAAGAACGTGATCGCGAAGCAGATCAGCGTCCAGATCATCAGCCCAGGGACGACGTCGATGAGGCCTCCGGACGTGTCCTCCTGGGCGAGTACGAGGAAGTCGTGCATGGATCAGACGAGGACGTAGGCGAGCAGGCCGCCGATGAGACCGTAGAAGACGACGGCCTCGGTGAGCGCGAACCCGAGCCACTGGATACCCGTCAGCTCGCCCCGGAGCTCCGGCTGGCGCGCGACGGCCTGGATCATCGAGCCGAAGATGTTGCCGATGCCGACGCCGGCGCCCAGCGCCCCGAGGCCGATGCCGAGCGCGAGCGCGATCGCCTTGCCGGCGTCCGCGCCGTCCTCGGCGGCGGCGAGGAAGAAGTACGAGGACATGTCTGTTCGAACCCTCCTTAGTGCTCCGGCTCGATGGCCGAACCGATGTAGATGGCTGACAGGGCGGCGAAGATGTACGCCTGGATGGACACCACGATCACGACTTCGAAGAGGTAGAAGATGGTCGCCAAGAGGACTGAGAACGGAAAGACCCAAGGCGTCACCAGAAAGATCAGCCCGATGAACGTGAGGATCAGCATGTGGCCGGCGAGCATGTTCGCGTAGAGACGAACGGAAAGGCTGATGAGCCGCATGAACTGGCCGAGGATCTCGAGCGGAATGATCATCGGCAGCATCGCTTTCGGGACCTCTGGGATCCAGCTCTTGAAGTACTTGGTCGCGCCGTTCTCGCGGATCCCCTCGACATGGGTGAACATGAAGGTCATCAGCGCGAGCGCGAGCGTCACCGAGAGAGTCGACGTCGCGGCGAAGATGGCGAGCGTCGGAATCTCGACGCCGCCTATCTCCCAGCGCTCATCGGAAAGCGGGAGCGGGATGAACCCGAGCATGTTGATGACCCAGATGAAGACCATGAGTGTCGCCACGTACGGGAACCACCGCCCGATGGCCTTTGTCGGGAGCCCTTGCTCGGCCACCTGCACCTGGGCAACCTCGTAGATCGTCTCCCCGAGCGCCTGGCGGCGGTTCGGGTCGCGCCCGGCCTTGACGCGCATGAGGAGGATCCCGATGAGGATCGAGACGATCGTGCCGAGGAACAGGTAGGCGACTGCCTTGTTGATCGACATGTCGATCGGGCCGAGCTTGAGCTCGGGCCCCCACGTCTGGAGCTCCCACTCGTGGGACGGGTCGAACTTGGACTCCTCCTCGGTGCCCGACTGCGCGAGCGCCGTCGCGGGCAGCGTCAGCGCGAGCAGGGTGACTGCGGCGAGCGCGCGCTTCACGCCTTCGCCTCCCCACCGAAGTACGTCGCGAGCCCCACGCCGAGCTCGGCCGTGAACGCGATCGCATAGAGAATCGCCGCGGCCAGGCCGACGGTCTCGTTCGACACCGTGACGATCACGAGCACGATGCCGACGAGCAATGCTCTCGAGGTTGTTCCGATGCCCCGCACTCCTGCGGCAGCGAGGTTATCGGGGCCGTTCGGAAGGCGCGCCAGTAGCAACGCGAAGATCTCGGACGCGACCCAGAGGACTGCGGCGAGCGCCCAGCCCCGCAGCGGCCAGCCGGCGATCGCGAACACGGGGAGTGCGAGCGCGATGATCGTCGCGCCGGCGATCGTCGGCACGAGCCGGCTCGGCATCGGGCGCGGCGTCGAGAAGATCCGGCTGCCGACCGGGTTCACGCGCGCTCCTGCTTCGAGTAGACGATGTACACGACGAGCACGGAGAGCGGGATCCCGACGACGGCGCCGAGCAGCAGCCCGATGCCCCAGGAGCCGGCCGCCCAGCCGACGAGCGCGCCGACGAGCATCGCGGCGCCCATCGTTCCGAGGAGCAGCCCCGACGCGGTCGCGAGCGAGTGGGGCGAGGGCGCGGCGTCAGGGGTCATTTCGAAGGAAGCATACCAACCGCTTGTAACAGCGCTTTTTCGTCTAGTTAGCCGAAAACAACCGAGTTCGTTACATGCCCGGGCGCAGGCGCTCTAGGCGCTGAGCCGCTCGGCGGCCTCCGCCTCCTCCCGCTCCCGCCTGCGGATGCGCGGGTTCGCGAGCTTCACGATCTCGAGCAGGTAGACGACGTAGACCGAGAACGCGAGCGCGAAGAAGGCGATCGCGAGGACGGCGACCGTCTGCCAGAGGTGCCACTCCCCGCCCTCTCGGAACGGGACGAATCGGGTCGCAAGCGCTGCGCCCGCGAGGCTCAGACACCACAGCCACATGGTCACGGCCGCACGTCGCTGCGAGAACCCGATGTTGAGAAAGCGGTGATGCAGATGGCTCTTGTCCGCGCCGTAGATCGGCTGGCGGTACTTGAGCCGCTTCGCGACGACGAACGACGTGTCGATGATCGGCACGGCGAGCACGAGCAGCGGAAGCAGCAAGACAACGGTGGACGCGGTCTTCAGCAGGCCCTGGATCGACACCGCCGCGAGGATGAACCCCAGGCACATCGCCCCCGAGTCGCCCATGAAGATCCGGGCCGGGAAGAAGTTGTGGCGGAGGAACCCGAGGCACGCGCCGGCGACGATCGCGGACAGGATCGCCGGGTCCGGCGAGCCGAGCGAAAGCGCGAGGATCGCGTACGTGACACCGGCGATCCCGCACACGCCCGCGGCGAGGCCGTCGAGCCCGTCCAGGAAGTTGACCATGTTCATGACGGCGACGATGAACAGGATCGAGACCGGCACGCCGATCCAGGCCGGGACGTCGAGCACCCCGAGGAACGGGAACGTGATGTGGTCGATCCACACCCCGAAGGCAGGCGGGATCGCCGCGGCGGCGACCTGGCCGGCGAGCTTCGTCGGGGGCGAGAGGCCGCGGAAGTCGTCGACGGCGCCGACAACGGTCGCGACCGCGGCGCCGAGCAGCACGCCACGCGTCTCGTCGGAGAGGTCGAGGAACGCGAGCGCCGGGACGATGATCCCGAGGAAGATCGCGAGCCCGCCGAGCCGTGGGATCGGCCGGCGGTTGAGCCGGCGCGAGTCCGGCCGGTCGACTGCACCGAGGAGCCGGGCCATCCCGCCGACCGCCGGTGTCAGCAGGACCACGATCGCGAACGCGATGGCCGCTCCGTAGAGGACCTCCGGTGTCGCCCGCAACTCGTCGAGCATCCGCGCCTACTTCGTGCCGTAGAGCCTGTCGCCTGCGTCACCGAGTCCCGGGACGATGTAGCCCTTCTCGTTCAGTCCGCGGTCGATCGACGCGACGACGATGGTGATGTCCGGATGGTCGCGGCGCACGCGCTCGATGCCCTCGGGCGCGGCGATGAGCGCGATCAGCCGGACCGAGGTCGCGCCCGCGCGCTTGACCGTCTCGACGGCGGCGGCGGTCGAGTTCCCCGTCGCGAGCATCGGGTCGAGCAGGATGACGTCGCGGTCCGCGAGATCGTCCGGCAGCTTCACGTAGTACTCGACCGGCTCGAGCGTCTCCTCGTCGCGGAAGAGCCCGATGAACCCGACGCGCGCGCCCGGGACGAGCGACAGCACGGCGTCGAGCATCCCCATGCCGGCACGCAGGATCGGGCAGACGGCAACCTTCTTCCCGGAGATCCGCCGCGCGGTCATGTGCTCGAGCGGCGTCTCGATCTCGGCTGCCTCGTCGGCGAGGTCCTTCGTCGCCTCGTACGTCAGCAGAAGCGTCAGCTCGTTCACGAGCTGCCTGAACATCTGCGTCGTCGTCGTGACGTCGCGCAGCAGGCCGAGCTTGTGCTGGACGAGCGGGTGCGTCACCTCGGTCACCGTCCCGGCGCCCGACGTGACCAGCTGGCCCGAGCCCTCCACGTCCCTACGCGCCCTCTCCGCCGAAGGTCGGAAACGCGCTCATGCCGGGATACAGCGGCCGCCGCTCGCAGAGCGCGGCGCTCCGGGCGGCGAGCGCCTCGAGATCACCGTTCGCGTCGAGCGCGGCGACGATGATCCGCCCCACCTCGCGGACGTCCTCCTCGTCGAACCCGCGCATCGTCACGGCCGGGGTCCCGACCCGGACACCGGACGCGACCGTCGGAGGACGCTCGTCGAACGGGATGGTGTTCCGGTTGACCGTGATCCCGACCTCGGCCAGCCGCTCCTCCGCGTCCTTCCCGCTCCACTCGGACCGCCGGAGATCGACGAGCAGAAGGTGCGTGTCGGTCCCGCCGGTCAGCACCTCGAGCCCGCCCTCCTGGAGCGTCTCCGAGAGCGCGTCCGCGTTCGCGCGGATCTGCTGCTGGTACCGGCGGAACGGCTCGGAGGCGGCGATCTTGAAGCAGGTCGCCTTCGCGGCGATGACGTGGTTCAGCGGCCCGCCCTGCATCCCGGGGAACACCGCCCGGTCGAGCGCCTGGGCGTGCTCCTCCCTGCAGAGGATGAAGCCAGCGCGCGGGCCGGCAAGCGTCTTGTGCGTCGTCGAGGTGACGAAGTCGCAGTCGGGGACTGGGCTCGGGTGGATGCCCGCCGCAACGAGCCCTGCGAAGTGCGCCATGTCGCAGAGGAGCAACGCGCCCACCTCGTCCGCGATCTCGCGGAACCGCGGCGTCTCGACCGTCCGGGGGTACGCCGACCCCCCGCAGACGATCAGCTTCGGCCGGTGCTCCTTCGCGAGCCGGAGTACGTCGTCGTAGTCGACCACGCTGGTCTCGCGCGAGACGCCGTAGTGCTGGATGTCGTAGAGCCGACCCGAGAAATTGACCTTGAGGCCGTGCGTGAGGTGGCCGCCGTGCGAGAGCGAAAGCGAGAGGATCGTGTCGCCGGGCTCGAGGACCGCGAAGTACACGGCCATGTTCGTCTGCGCGCCCGCGTGCGGCTGGACGTTCGCATGCTCGGCGTCGAACAGCGCCCGTGCGCGGTCGATCGCGAGCTGCTCGATCTCGTCGACGACCTCGCAGCCGCCGTAGTAGCGCCGGCCCGGATAGCCCTCCGAGTACTTGTTCGTGGGGACGCTGCCTACCGCCTCGAGCGTCGCCGGCCAGGTGAAGTTCTCGGACGCGATCAGCTCGATCTCGCCGCGCTCACGCTCGAGCTCCTGCCCGAGCAGGTCGGCGATCTCGGGGTCGACGTCGGAGAGCGTCGCTGCCCGCAGGTCCTCGAACGTGTGCGGCGCGACCGCCATAGGGCCTCGATGCTACTCCGCGGACCAGCGCGCGAGCGCCGCCTCGACGCGCGCGAGCGTGTCCTCCGCGGTCACGGCGCCCACACGCAGCACGCGCGGCTCCGGCGCCGTCAGGTCGACGACGGTAGACGGCACGCCCGGGAGCTCGCCGCCGTCGAGGACGACCGCTGCCGAGCGGATCTCCTCGGGAACGTCCTCCACCCGCCTCGGGTCGTCGTATCCGTGCAGGTTCGCGCTCGTGGCCGCGACCGCCCCCACCTTCTCGAGGACCTCCATGCCCGGCCCCGACAGGTCCGGGACGCGGACGCCGATCGTGTCGGTGCGCTTGCCGCCGAGCCAGGGAAAGCGCTTCGCCGGGTTCGGAAGGACGAGCGTGTAGGGGCCCGGGAGGAGCGCCCGCGCGACGACCGCGGAGCGCCCGCGGAGCTCCGGCACGCACTCGAGCAGCCAGTCGAGCGAGGAGCCGACGATCGCGAACGGCTGCTGCGGCGAGCGGCGCTTGAGCTCGGAGAGCCGACGGACGGGCTCTTCGCGGTAGGGCGTCGAGACGAGCCCGTACACGGTGTCCGTGGGAATGACCGCGAGGCCGCCCTCGCGGATCGCGGACGCCGCGGCGTCGACGTCGGTCACGGTCGAGTGCAATCCACCACCCGCTCGTGCCCGGCGAGATCACGCGTCACGCGCACGTCTTCGTACCCGAGGTCGAGGAGGAGCGAGCGAACGCGGGGGGCGTCGTCTGCGGCGACCTCCAGCACGAGAGCGCCGCCCTCGCGCAGCATGTCGACCCCGCTCGCGGCGATCGCCTCGGTCGCGCCGGTGGCGACGAGGGCGGCACGTGGCTCCCAGTCGCGCACCTCGGGCGCGAGGCGGTCGAGCTCCTCGGCGCGGACGTACGGCGGGTTCGAGACGACGAGGTCCCAGGGCCCGGCCGGAAGCCCTGCGAAGAGATCGCCCCGCTCGAGCTGCACGTCGAGGCCGGCGTCCGCCGCATTCGCCCACGCGACCTCGAGCGCCGCGACCGAAACGTCGATCCCGGTCACGACCGAGCCCGGATGCTCGTCTGCGATCGCGAGCGCGATGGCACCGCTTCCGGTGCCGACGTCGAGCACACGAGGCGCCTGCGAGCCGGCGATGCGGGCGAGCGCGCGCTCCACGACGATCTCCGTCTCCGGCCGCGGCACGAGGACCCGTGGGTCGACCCGCAGCGACAGCCGGCGGAAGCCCCACTCGCCGAGGACGTACGCGAGCGGCTCGCGCCGCTCGCGGCGCGCGAGCAGCGACTCGAGGGCTGCCTCTTCCTCGCTCGAGAGGAGGCGGCGGCTCTCCGCGTACACGCCTGCGCGGGTCGTCTCGAGCACGTGCGCAAGGAGAAGCTCGGCGTCGAGCCGAGGCGAGTCACAGCCGACCGATACGAGGCGGGCGGCGCCGCGGTCGATCGCCTGAGCGACTGTCGCCCCGGCCTCCGAGCGCGGAGCCGCGACGCTCACGCGCTCGCCTCAGCGAGCGCGAGCCGTCGGTCCTCGGCCTGGAGCGCGTCCGTGAACTCGTCGAGATCGCCCTCGAGCACGCGGTCGAGCCTGTGGACGGTGAGCTTGACGCGGTGGTCCGTGAGCCGGTTCTCCGGGAAGTTGTAGGTACGGATCTTCTCGGCCCGCTCGCCGCCTCCGATCTGAGAGCGCCTGCTGGCAGCGACGTCGGCGAGCTGCTTGCTCGCGCTCCGCCTCGTACAGGCGCGCCCGCAGCACGCGCATTGCGCGCTCGCGGTTCTGGAGCTGCGAGCGCTCGTCCTGCATGGTCACGACGATGCCGGTCGGCAGGTGGGTGATCCGCACGGCCGAGTCGGTGGTGTTCACGCTCTGCCCGCCCGGCCCGGTCGAGCGCATGACGTCGATCTTGAGGTCCTTCTCCTCCATCGACACCTCGACGTCCTCGACCTCGGGCATGACGGCGACCGTCGCGGTGGAGGTATGGATGCGGCCCTGCGACTCCGTCTCGGGCACCCGCTGCACGCGGTGCGTCCCGCCCTCGTACTTGAACACCGAGAACGCGCCCTGCCCTTTCACGGCGAAGACGATCTCCTTGAAGCCGCCCGCCTCGTTCTCGCTCGTCGACAGCGTCTCCGTCTTGAATCCGCGGCGCTCCGCGTAGCGGGTGAGCATCCTGTAGATGTCGCCTGCCCAGAGCGCGGCCTCGTCGCCGCCGACGCCCGGGCGGACCTCGACGATCACGTCCTTCTCGTCGGCCGGGTCCTTCTCGACGAGCGCGAGCCGGAGCTCCTCCTCGAGCCGCGCGATGTCCTGCTCGAGCTCCGCCGCCATGCCGGCGAGCTCCGGGTCGCCGCGTGCGTCCGCGAGGTCGGCGCGCGCGAGCTTCCACTCCTCTGCCAGCCGGTGCGGCGCCTCGAGCTCCTTCAGCCTGCGCCCTGTATCCGCGACGAGTTTGTGGTCGTTGTACACGGCAGGATCCGACATGCGCTCCTGCGCTTCCGCATAGGAGCGCTCCAGCTCGTCGACCAGGCGCTCGATGGTGCTCATCGGATGATCGTAGCCACGTGCGGCGACACGCCTTGTCCGCGCGTAGCAGACTTACGCCGTGTCCAAGACCGCCGCGACGACGCCGGAGTACGGCGCACCTGTCCGGCGCGCCGACGTACGCCCTCCGCTCCGCATCACACGTCTCGTGCTCGCGCTCGTCGTCAGCGCGGTGAGCATCTTCCTCGCGGCCGGGATCCTGCCCGGCTTCGCGGTGGAGTCCTTCTGGGATGCCCTGCCCGCCGCGATCGTCATCGCGCTGCTCAACGCCGTGCTGTCGCCCATCATCGCCGCCCTGCCGATCCCGTACACGCTCGTCAGCTCGTTCCTGCTCCTCCTCGTCCTGAACGCGCTCGTGCTCCAGGCCGCCGACGCGCTGACGGAGAACGCGATGGTGGTCGACAACTTCGGCTGGGCGCTCCTGGCGTCGCTCGTGATCTCGGCGATCACGACGGCGCTCTCGGTGATCGCGGGCACGAACGACGACGACGCGTACACGCTCCGGGTCATCCAGCGCATCGCACGCAGGTCGGGCGAGCGAGTCGAGACCGACGCGCCCGGGATCCTGTACCTCGAGATCGACGGGCTCGCCAAGCCCATCCTCCAGCGCGCGATGCGCGACGGCAACGCGCCGACGATGGCGCGCTGGCTGGCGGAAACGCACAGGTTCCTCGAGTGGGAGACGGACCTCTCGTCGCAGACCGGCGCCAGCCAGGCCGGGATCCTGCTCGGGTCGAACGAGGACATTCCTGCGTTTCGCTGGGTCGAGAAGGAGCGCGGGATCATGATGACCTGCTCTGCGCCGGAAGACTGCGCGGAGATCGAGCGGCGGCACGCCGGCCATGGGCTCCTCCGCGACGGCGGCGCAAGCCGTGGCAACCTCCTCTCGGGCGAAGCCGACCACCTCATCCTCACGGTCAGCCGCCTGGAGGCGGAGAGGTCCGCGAACCCCGGCTATCGCGCGTTCTTCGCCAACGCGCACAACGTCACGCGTGCGCTCGTCCTCTTCTCGTGGGAGGTCATCCTCGAGTGGGTGGCGGCGCTCCGGGCGAGACGCCGGGACGTGCGGCCGCGGGGCCACCGCGGCGGCATCTACCCGTTCATGCGCGGAGCGATGTGCACGATCGTCCGCGACCTGATCGTCTTCGGCGTCCTCAGCGACCTGATGAAAGGTCGGCCGGCGATCTACGCCACCTTCTCGAGCTACGACGAGGTCGCGCACCACTCCGGCCTCGAGCGAGCGGACACGCTCGAGGCGCTGCGCAAGCTCGACCAGCAGTTCGCGCGCATCGACAACGCCCGCCGCTACGCGCCGCGTCCGTACGAGATCGTCGTCCTCTCCGACCACGGGCAGACCCAGGGCGCGACCTTCAAGCAGCGGAACGGATACGGGCTCGACGAGCTCGTGCAGCGCACCCTCAGCTCGGGCGAGGTCGCCGAGTTCGCCGGAGGCGACGAGCAGCACGCGATGGTCGGGCATGCCGCCGCGGAGGCGACCGGCAGGACCGAGCAGCGAAAGAAGCCGAAGAACGACGTCTCCGACCGGGACGTCGTCGTGCTCGGCTCCGGGAACCTCGGGCTCGTCTACCTCATGGAGGAGAAGCGCCGGCTGACATTCGAGGAGATCGAGGAGCGGCACCCGCGGCTGCTCACCGCGCTGCGCGAGCACCCGCATGTCGGCTGGCTGCTCGTGCGCTCCTCCGAGCACGGCGCGCTCGTGCTCGGCGCGGACGGCACGCGCTACCTCGCGGACGGACGCATCGAGGGCGACGACCCGCTCGCGAACTTCTCACCGACGGCGCACGAGCACCTCGCGCGGACCGACGGATTCGAGCACGTGGCCGACATCATGGTCGGGAGCTTCTACGACCCCGACCTCGACGAGGGCTGCGCCTTCGAGGAGCTGATCTCGTTCCACGGCGGGCTGGGAGGGCCGCAGACGCGTGCGTTCATCCTGCACCCGGTGGAGCTCACGGTGCCGGACGCTCCCGTCATCGGGGCGGCCGCGGTCCACCGCCTGCTCAAGGACTGGCGCGCGCACCTCCAGGGGGAATCGACGACGAGCGCCGCGGCGCGCTGACGGGCTAAGCCGTGTCGCTTCCCGGCAGACAGCGGCTCCAGCGTGCGTACGTCCTTCGCCAGATCGGCTCGTCGCGGGTTGCGGCCAGCCGGCGCAGCAGCTTGACGTGGTAGGTCTGATAGTGCAGCGTCGCCGCGCGTCCGTCGAGCTCGTAGCGTGCCCAGCAACCCATCTCGAACCGCGGCAGTAGCCTCCGTGCCGCCACGACGAGATCGTGTACGACGCGGCGCGCTGCAGCGCTCTTGGTCACGGCCGCGTAGGACTCCAGCGAGACGATCGATTGAAGCTGGGCGTTGAGGATGACCTGGTCGGTGAACCCGTACTCGCGGACCCACGAGCCGTCCGCGAGCGGCATCAACATCCGGCGAAGACCGCGAAACGCGGCGTCCGCGGCGATGCGAAGCGATGGGTCGCGGAGCATGAGACCGGCGCGAGCGAGCGCCTGCGCCGCAACCGCCTGCGCGAACCCCGACCTCCACGGCACCGGACCCCCGTTGAACGAGAAGTCGTACTCCCAGTAGAGCGCGTCGCCGCTGCGTACGGCGCGTGCGAGCAGGGCCGACGCCAGCCGCCGCGCGGCGTGAGGCCACCGATGCGAGACGTTCCTGTTCAGCGCCGCGAAGCTGAGCAACGGCTGGAACCGGTGACCAAGGGCGCCGTAGTGCCGGAAGACGAGGTCGCCGTCGGTCGCGTCCCGCGAGCCGGGCACGACGGGCGGGACGACGACCGTCGCACGCGCAACGCGTACTGCACCGAGCCATCCCCGCGCCGGCTCCAGCCGAACGACCGCGCGGTAGCTCGCGATTCGGTCAGTGGCGACGGCGACCGTCACGGCAGTCCCGGCACGCGCCTTCCGGACGAGCCGCCCGTCGCGGTAGAGGCGGATCACGAGCGTGCCCGCCCCGATCGGCCGCATTCGCGCGACGAGCACGAGCCGCCCACCAAATGTGCGCGCACCCACGAACGAGGTCTGAAGCACGGGATCGACTCTCAGCGCGAGCGGCGCCGATGACGCGACGGGCGTACGTACCTCGTAGGGACCGGGCGTGCGTACGCGCAGGAGCCGCAGCCGGAACGTGCCATCGGTCGCGGCACTGCGTCGCCGCCACCTTGCGCCCGCGCGCGTACAGCACGACCTGCTCGCCCGCGAGGGCCGGCACGACGCTGCCGCGAATGAGCGCAGGCCTCGAGTAGCGGCTCTTGGGCATCGGCAGCAACGCGATCGCCACGGAGCGCACCAGGATGGTCGCCTGCGCCGTCGCACCGTCGGCTGCGGTCCCGGTCACCTCCGCGGTCCATGACCCGGGGCCGTACGTTGCGGTTGTGGTCGGGCCCTCGGCCGTCTCGCCGTTGCCGAGCTGCCAGCGATACGAGACGGCGTCGCCGTGCGCCTCGAGAGTCACCACGAGCGGCGCTGCTCCCACGGTCGTGCTCGCCGAGATCGTGATGGTCGGCGTCGAGGCGGCTGCGGGCGCCGCCTCCATGAACAAAGCGAGGAGGACGACGGCTGCCGCTCGTGCCACGAACCGGACTATAGAACCGCCCCTCCGACGGACCTTGCCGGCTGCCGTGTCAGTTTCGGATCGACGCCCCCGTGTCGAGCACGATCTCCGGAACCGCAGCGAGTGCCTTCGACACGGGGCAGTTGTCCTTCGCCGTCTCGGCTGCCTCGCGGAATCCGGCGTCGTCCAGCCCGGGTACGTCACCGCTCACACGCAGCACGATCTTCGTGATCCCGGTTCCGGGGACGAAGCTGACCGTCGCGGACGTCTTCAGCTCCGACGCCGGCGTGCCGGCCTCGGCGAGGCCGTGGGAGAGCGCCATCGAGAAGCAGGCGGCGTGCGCAGCGGCGATGAGCTCCTCGGGGCTCGTGCGGCCGCTCGATTCGGGCTCCGCACGGGCCGCCCAGTCCACCGGCGAGCGGGCCGAACGCCCCGCTTCCGACCCGGTCGATCGTGCCGCCGCCCTCCAGGAGCGAGCCATTCCACGTCACGTCGGCGGTGCGCTCAGTCGCCATCGTCTCCTCCTTCGTCGAGTCGTGCCTCCACGGTGACGGTCGCGCTCGCCTTGATGAGCGCGGAAAACGGACAGCCGGCATCCGCGACCTCCGCGGCCTGGGCGAACCCGGCCTGGTCGCAGTCCGGAACGGTCCCGCGCGCCTTGATCTCCGAGGACACGATGCGGTGGCCGACCTCCCCCACCTCGTCCATCGTGATCACGCAGTGGACCTCGAGCCGCTCCGGCGGCGTCCCGGCACGCGCAAGCTCGCCGCCGAGCGAGGTCACGAAGCACGCCGCGTGCGCAGCGGCCAGCAGCTCCTCGGGGCTCGTCTTCCCCTCCGGGTCTCCCACGCGTGATGCGATCGTCGTCGGGAGCTCGAACGCCCCCGAGCTCGCCGCCCGGACGGTTCCGGCGCCGCGGGAGACGGTGCCTTCCCACACGATGTCGGCCTCCCGGACGATGCGCGGCATGGGGAGACGCTACTAGGCCATCACTTCGACGCGCGCGTCGAGCCGCTGGTCGTCCGGCGTCTCGGCTTCCTCGCGATCGCGAACCATCTGCAGCGCCCGGATCGAGACCTCGACCTGGTCGTCGGTCGGCTCACGCGTCGTGAGCCGCTGCAGCCAGAGCCCCGGAGCCAGGAGCGCCATGAGCCAGGTGTTGTCGCGGTGCGCGCCCGCGAACCGGATGACCTCGTAGGCGATCCCGGCGATGACGGGGAGAAGCAGGATCCGGCTCGCGATGAGCCAGTACCAGACCGGCCGCCCCACGAACGCGAAGACGAAGATCGCGATCACCATCACCCAGAGCAAAAAGGCGGTTCCGCAACGCGGATGAATCAGGCTGAACTTCTGCACGCTGGAGGGCGTGAGCTCCGCGCCCGCTTCGAGCGCGTTGATCGTCTTGTGCTCGGCGCCGTGGTACTGGAAGACGCGGCGGAGGTCCGGCAGCAGCGAGATGAGGAGGATGTAGCCGATGAAGACCCCCACGCGGATCAGGCCCTCGGTGACGACGAAGTACTGCGTCGACTCGATCGGCAGCCAGTTCGTGAGGAGCGCCGGCCCGACCTTGAAGAGCATGAGCGCGAAGCCGATCGCGATCGCGAAGGAGAAGATGATCTGCCCCCGGCCGATCTGCGTCTTGATCTCCCCGTGCTCGTCGCGCTCCTGCGAGACGACGTTCGCCGAGATCGCGAGCGCGCGGAACCCGATCGCGAGCGACTCGCCGAGCGCGATGATCCCCCGGATCACCGGCAGCCGCCAGATCTTGC
The DNA here is from genome assembly GCA_963793035.1 of uncultured Actinomycetes bacterium. Classification (GTDB taxonomy): domain Bacteria; phylum Actinomycetota; class Thermoleophilia; order Gaiellales; family Gaiellaceae; genus GMQP-bins7. Next base: position 58,538 of record CAWBYI010000003.1, on the reverse strand, counting down.
GCCGCCGCATCGGCGACTCGATGTCGTTGACGACCTCCTCGATGTCGCCCTCGGGCGTTCGAACCGCGACGGCCCAGCTCGACGGGCTGCGCATCATCACGCCCTCGAGGACGGCCTGGCCGCCGTACGCCACTTTCATCGGCGAGCGCCAGTCAATCCAGCACTAGCCGCGGCGGGAGCCGCCGGCCTTCTCGAGCCGGCGCTGGAAGCGCTCGACGCGGCCCCCGGTGTCCACGAGCTTCTGCTTGCCCGTGTAGAAGGGATGGCACTCGGCGCAGATCTCGACGTGGAGCTCCGGCTTCGTCGAGCGCGTCCAGAACTCGTTGCCGCACGAGCACGTGACGTGCGCGAGGACGTACTCGGGATGAATGCCAGCCTTCATGGGCTGGCCAGGATACCAGCGGCGGTCGCCGGGGCGACGTTCCCGCCCGAGACCACGCAGACCGTTCGGCCGCCGTCGACCTTGCCCGCGAGCAGCGCTGCCACGGCCGCGGCTCCGGCGGGCTCGCACGCGAGCTTCGCGCGCTCGTAGAGGAACCGGAATCCCTCCGCGATCTCCGCCTCGCTGACGAGCACGACCTCCTCGACGAGCTCGCGAACGATCGCGAGCGCATTCGTGCCCGCGTGCGGGGCGTTGAGGCCGTCCGCGACGGAGGTCGGCGTCACCTCCACGCGTTCACCCGCCGCGAGCGCCGAGTGCATCGCGGTCGAGAGGTCCGGCTCGACCCCGACGACGCGCGCCCGCCCCGCCGCGGCCACGGCGACCCCGGAGATGAGCCCGCCGCCGCCGATGGGGACGACGATCGTGTCGACGCCGGAGACGTCCTCGAGGATCTCGAGACCGACGGTTCCCTGACCCGCGATCGTCAGCGGGTCGTCGAAGGGGTGGACGAGCGTCCGACCGGTCTCCTCCAGCAAGGCGTCGAGTCGCTCGAATGCGTCGCCGGGGCCCGAAGCTTCGAGATCCACGCTCGCGCCGTAGCCGCGCGTCGCGGCGATCTTCGCCTCGCTTGCGCCGGCCCACATCACGAGGAGGGCGTCGAGGCCCTCCTCCGCCGCGCCCCAGGCAACGGCCTGTGCGTGGTTGCCCGCGGAGATGCCGATCACGCCTCGGGCCTTCTCCTCGGGCGTGAGCGAGGCGAGCTTCGTGAGCACGCCGCGCGGCTTGAACGAGCCCGTCCGCTGGAAGAGCTCCGCCTTGAGGTAGACGTCGGGGCCGAGCGTCCTCGACCGGAAGGTCGGGGTTCGGTGCAGCCGTCCCTCGATCACCTGCGCCGCCCGGTCGACGTCCTCGCGTCCGACGGGCAGCGACTCCACGCAGGCGATCGTACTCGGGAACCCGCGGAGCCCATCGCGTGTAACACGGGCGATGCGCCTCGTCGCGACGCTCACGTGCTCGCTGGCCCTGGTCGGAGCGGGATTCGCCGGAAGCCCCCCGATCCCCCGTGAGACGCACGTGATCGTCACCGGGACGGCGCCTTGCGGGGCCGCCGGGCGTGGAACGACGCTCTGGGTTGGCGTCTACGCGCCCGGCCGGCTCGTCGCGGTCGACACTGCGACGGGGCGGATCACCCGCAGCCTCCGCGTCGGCCCCTGGGCGTGCCGCGTCGCGGTCGACGCGCGCGCCGCCTGGGTGGCGCTCGACCGGCCCGGCAACGTCGTGCGCGTGGACCTGCGGTCCGGTCGCAAGAGAGTCGTCCCGGTCGGGCCCGGCGCGTTCGACGTGCTCCGGGCCTACGGCTCCGCATGGGCTGTGAGCTTCGAAATGGGAACCGTCACGCTGCTCGATCCGCGGACCGGCGGGGTCGAGCGGGTGCTCCGGGTCGGCAACTACCCCACCGGGCTCGAGTCCTGCGGCGGACGCGTGTGGGTGGGACACGGTCGCGCGAGCTCGTGGCTCAGCTCCATCGATCCGAGGACGCTGCGCATCCGCCGCATCCCGGTCGCGGCGACCGAGCCACGCCGGCCGAGGTGCATCCGTGGCGTCCTCTGGGTCGCGACGCCCGAGTCCGTCCTTCGGCTCGACCCGTCCAGCGGCCGCGTCCTCGGGCGGCTGCGCATCGGCGAGACGCTCGCGGACATCGCGGCGGCACCGGACGGCCTCGTCTGGGTGACCGACAAGGAGCATTCGGTCGTCTACCGCCTCGACCCGACCGGCAGCAAGATCATCGACTCGTTCCCCGCAGGCGCCGGTGCATATGCGCTTGTGCGGACCGGAGGCACGATGTGGGTCACGAGCTTCGCGGGCAGCGACGTGCGCGGGTACACGGCCACGCCCTAGCCGGAAAGTCCGACAGAATGCGCTCGTGGCCGCCGTGCCTCACGAGCGTCCGATCCGGCTCGTCGTCCGCGACGACAGCCTCGAGCGGAGCCGGCTAACGGTGTTCTTCCGGTTGATCCTCGCGATCCCGCTCTTCATCTGGCTCGTCCTCTGGGGCATCGCGGCCTTCGCCGTCGCGTTCGTCCTCTGGCTCGCCGTCCTCATCAACCGCGAGGCACCGAGGAACCTGCACGACTTCGTGGCCGCGTACCTGCGCTTCTCGACGCACTTCGGGGCGTACATCTTCCTGGCCGCGAACCCGTATCCGTGGTTTCGCGGTCGACCCGGCTACCCGGTCGACCTCGAGATCGACCCGCCTGAGCAGCAGGGTCGGTGGGGCGGGTTCTTCAGGCTCTTTCTCGCGCTGCCCGCACTCCTGCTCGCCGCCTCGCTCGGAGGTGGCGTCTCGTCGGGCTCGCCATCGAGCGCGTCGAGCGCATCGGGAAACGAGGACGCCGTGTATTACGGCGTGGCCACCATCGGCGGCGTCGCAACGGCCGTCGCGTTCCTCGCCTGGTGGGTGATCGTCGTGCGCGGCCGCGCGCCGCGCGGCTTCCGGGACCTCGCCGCGTATGCGCTCGGCTACGGGGCCCAGGCGACCGGCTACCTCCTCCTGCTGACGCCGCGTTACCCGAGCTCGGACCCGAAGCTCGCCGAGGAGTACTCGGAGCTCCCCGAGCACCCCGTCCGGATCGACGTCGAGGGCGGCCTCGAGCACTCGCGCCTCACAGTGTTCTTCCGGCTCCTCCTCACCATCCCGCACTTCATCTGGTTGCTTCTCTGGGGCATCGTCGTGTGGTTCGCCGTCGTCCTCGCGTGGTTCGTCGCCCTCGTCATCGGACGCGTCCCGGACGCGCTCCACCGGTTCATCACCGCGTACATCCGCTACGCGACGCACGTCTTCGCGTTCCTGCATCTCGTCGGGAGACGGTTCCCGGGCTTCACCGGGAAGGCGGGGTCATACGAGATCGACCTCGACATCGCGCCCGCTGCCCGGCAAAACCGGTGGAAGACCCTCTTCCGCCTCTTCCTCGGCATCCCGGCGTTCATCGTGGCCGGCACGCTCGGCGGAGTCCTCTTCATCCTCGCCTTCCTCGGCTGGTGGTACGCGCTCGTGACCGGGCGCATGCCGGAGGGGCTCCGCAACCTCGGCGCATCGTGCCTCCGCTACGAGGCGCAGACGTACGCGTACGCCATGCTCGCCACCGACCGCTACCCGTACGGGGCGCCCGTCCTCCGCGGGACGCCGGAGCCGACCCAGCTGGCCTTCGACCAGGCCCTTCCACCCGCCCCCTGGGAAACGTCCTGAAGGTCGCGATCGCGGTCGTCGTCGCCGCGATCCTCGTCGTCGGCGCCTTCCTCCTCTACCCAACCGACGTCCCCGACGACCTCACGCTGCCGCCGGTCGACGTCGACGCCGTGTTCGGCGCCGCCTTTGTTGCGCGCGCGGAGCGCTTCGAGCGCTTCCACTACGTGCTCTGGGTGCTCTCGCAGATCGCGCTCTTGGCCGTGCTCGTCGTCTACGCACGGCGGGGGATCAGGTTCCTCCGCGAGTCCGCCGCCGGGCCGATCGGCACGGGGATGCTCCTGGGCATGCTCGGGATCGCCATCGCGTGGCTCGTGCGGATCCCGTTCCGGGCGATCGGGCACTGGTGGGACCGGAGGTACGACCAGACCGACCTCGGCTACCTCGACTGGCTGATCGAGGACTGGGCGGTACTGGCGGGGGGATTCGTTTCGCTCTGCCTCGCGCTCCTGATCGTGATGGGCCTCGCGCGGTGGCTGGGCGAGTGGTGGTGGATACCGGGCGCGGGAGTGTTCGTCGGCATCGCGGCGCTCTTCACGTTCGCGTTCCCGTACCTCGACTTCGGGACGACGCGGGCGCTCGACGACCCCGAGCTGGTCGCGGCGGCCAACAACTACGAGCGCGAGCTCGGGTTACCCCACATCTCGCTCCGCGTCGAGGACGTCAGCGGCTACACGGAGCTCGCGAACGCGTACGCGGTCGGCTTCGGCCCGACCCGGCGCGTGGTCTTCTGGGACACGCTGCTCATGCCGCCGTTCAGCGAGGATGAGCAGGAGGTCGTCCTCGCGCACGAGCTCGCCCACCACGGGAAGCGCCACCTCGGAAAGGGCATCGCGTGGTTCGCGATCTTCGCGCTTCCCGGCGCGTGGATCCTCATGCGCGTGACGCGCGGCCGAGGCGGCATGGGCGCGCCCGAAGCCGTGCCGCTCGCGCTCCTCGTCGTCGCGATCGTCCAGCTCGCCGCCGCGCCCCTGGAGAACCACATCTCGCGGCGGACGGAAGCCGAGGCCGACTGGACCGCGCTCGAGCTGACCAAGAAGCCGAACGGGCTCGAGGGCGCGATGGTCGACCTCGCGCATACGTCGCTCGGCGACCCCGACCCGCCGGGGTGGGTCGAGCTCATGGTCGGTACGCACCCCGCGCTGGCCGACCGCGTCGCGATGGCCGACGCGTGGAGCGAGCGCCGGTAGGGACCGGACCCGTCCGGCCTACGTGTTCGTGTACTCGGGGCCGGAGCCGCCTTCGGGCGGCGTGAAGCGGCCGCCCTTCGCGGTTATCGCCCCGCACTGCACGCAGTTCGAAGGCGTCGTGACGACGGAGACCATCCCGTCGCCGAGATCCGGCCCGACCTCGTAGACGTGCGCGGGGCACATCCACGCCCACGCCTCCGCGACCGGCCGGCGGACCTTCGTGGTGACCTGAAGATGGTTCGGCTGGTCGTCGCGGGTCCGGTTGCCGGACGCGAAGACCGACGAGAGCTTGTCGAACGTGTACTTCCCGTCGGGCGTCGGGTATCGACTCGCGCGGCCGGTGCGGATGAGCGCCGACTCCGCGTTCGGGTGCGCCGGCAGGCGACCGCCGGGGATCCGGCCCTTCGTGACCGTCATCATGCTCGCGAGCGCGCCGCCGACGTAGAAGCCCTTGTCGAACGCCTGGCGCATGTTGCGGACCTCGTAGAGCTCCTTCCAGCCGTCGCTCGCCCGGAGCGCCTCGTCGTACGAGTCGAGCGCGCCGATGCGGCTCGGCACCTCGCCGCGCTGAAGCGACCGGAACGCGGCCTCCGCAGCCAGCCGCCCGGACTCGATCGCGTAGTGGATGCCCTTGAGACGGGGGACGTTGACGAGGCCGGCGCCCTCGCCGACGAGGAGCAGCCCCGGCGCGTTGAACCGCCTCGGCAGCGACCAGTAGCCGCCCTCGGTGATCGTCTTCGCGCCCCAGGCAACGCGCTCTCCGCCGCCGAGGATCTTCCACACGAGGCGGTGTGTCTTCAGCTCCTGGAGGACGTCGTGGACCGAGAACTCGACGTCACGGGCCTCGAGCCCGGCCACGAACCCGATCGACACGAGGTCCTCGCCCATGGGATAGATGAACGAGCCGCCGAACTCCCCGTACCCCGCGAACGTGCGCAGCGGCCAGCCCATCGTGTGCACGATCCGCTCGAGCGGCTTCTGCACGCGCCAGACCTCCTTGACGCCGAGCGCCCAGATCTGCGGGTTCTCGGCCTCGAGCCCGAAGCGGTCGATGGCCGCGCTCGTCAGCAGGCCCTGCGTTCCCTCGGCGAGGACCGTGACGCCTGCGACGACGTCCGACCCCGGCTCGAACGTCGGCAGCGCCTCGCCCCGCCGCCCGCGCCCGCGGTCACCCGTGCGGACGCCCACCACGCGCCCCTCGTGGACGAGGAGCTTCGTCGCGGCCGTCTCCGGCAGGACGGCGACGCCGAGCGCCTCCGCCTGCTCCGTGAGGAAGCGGCCGAGCTCGGAGACCGAGACGATGTAGTTGCCGTGGTTCCGCATCGTCGGCGGCGCCGGAATGCGGTACGACGACCGGCGCGTGAGGACGTACACGGCCTCGCCCGGCACCTCGCCGTAGGTCGGGAGGTCGGCCATCGTCAGGCGTCCGTCGAACAGGCGCCGGAGCGCGCGCGGTGCGACCACCGCGCCCGAGAGCAGATGCGAGCCGGCCTGCTTGCCCTTCTCCAGGACCGCGACGGGGACCTCGCCGAGCCGCTCCCGCACGTCGGGATGCTCCTCGAGGAGCTGGCCGAGCCGGATCGCGCACGCAAGCCCGCCGGGCCCACCGCCGACGATGAGTACGCCGACCTCGATGCGCTCCTCGTCCGTCGGGGCGCCGATCGCGTCCATCGCGCCGAAGGGAGGCGGGAAGTCGCTCGGCCGCGCCACGAGCGCTACGCGCGACCGCGCACGAGCTCGGTCAGCTTGGGGACGATCTGGTGCAGGTCGCCGACGACGCCGAGGTCGCAGAAGTCGAAGATCGGGGCGTTCGCGTCCTTGTTGATCGCGACGATCGTGCCCGACCCCTGCATGCCGACCTTGTGCTGGATCGCGCCGGAGATGCCGCACGCCACGTAGAGCCGCGGCGACACGGTCTTGCCGGTCTGACCGACCTGCGTCGGATACGGATACCAGCCCGCGTCGACGACCGCGCGGGTCGCGCCGACCGCGCCGCCGAGCGCCGCAGCCAGCTCCTCGACCAGCGAGAACGACTCGGGCGAGCCGAGCCCGCGCCCGCCGGCGACGATGACGTCCGCGTCCTCGATCGACGGGCCGCTCGACTCCTCCTGCGTCTGCTCGACGAGCTCCGTCCGCGTCGAGAAGTCGGAGAACGTCGGGCTGAAGTCCTGCACCTCTGCCGAGCCGCCGCTCTCGACCGGGTCGAGGGAGCCCGCGCGGACGAGCGCCAGGCGAGGCGTGCCCTTCCAGCCGACGTCGGCGAGCACGGTGTCCCCGAGCGCCGGCCGCTTGCCGACGAGCTCGCCGTCCGCGACGACGAGATCCGTCAGGTCCCAGTTGAGACCGGCCTCGAGCCGCGCGGCGAGCGCGGCGGCGACGTCGCTCGCGAGGACGGAGGCCGCGAAGAGGACGTTGTCCGCGCCGGTCTCCTCGACGAGCCCCGCGAGCGCGTCGACCCGCGCTTGCGGGAGCGGCGACGAGAGCGCCTCGTCCTCGGATGCGTAGACCGCGGAGGCGCCGAATGCGCCGGCCGCTGCGGCAGCCTCGCGTGCGCCCGGGCCGAGCACGACGCCGACCGCGTCGCCGAGCGAGGACGCCTTCGTGAGCACCCCGAGGCCGCCCTTCTCGAGCTCCCCGTGGTAGTGCTCGAGGAAGACGAGACTCTTCACAGGAGCCTCCGCTCGACGAGGTACTCGAGGATCTTCTCGGCGGCGCTGCCGTCGTCCTCGATCTTCAGCGAGTCGCCGCGCGACGGAGGCGGAGCGAGCTGGAGGACCGTCGTCCTCGCCGCCGCCTCGCCGGCGCGATCCGCCTCGACGCCGAGATCGGAGAGCGCGAGCGTCTCCTGCGGCTTCGTCTTCGCGCCCATGATCCCCTTGAGCGACGGGTAGCGCGGCTCGTTGATCGCGTCGGAGACCGCGACGACGGCGGGGAGCGGCGCGCGGATCTGGTCGTAGCCGTGCTCCGTCTGGCGCTTGCCGGAGACGCTTCCTTCCTCGACGGTCAACGATGCAACCTGCGACACGACCGGAAGCTGGAGGCGCTCCGCGACCGCCGCCCAGAGGACGGCGCCGTCTCCGTCGTTCGAGGCCTGGCCGAAGAGGACGAGGTCGGCCTGCTCGCGCTCGAGCGCCTTCGCGAGCGCGTAGCTCGTGCCCAGCAGGTCGGAGCCCGCGGCCGCCTCGTCGGAGACGAGCACGGCGCGGTCCGCACCCATCGCGAGCGCCTTGCGCAGCGACTCGATGGCCTTCGCCGGGCCGAGCGAGACGAGCACCACCTCGCCGCCCTGGCTCTCCTTGATCCGGAGTGCCTCTTCGACCGCGTTGAGGTCGGTGGGGTTGAGAGCGGCCTCGCCGGAGCGGTCGAGCCGCTTCGTCCCCGGATCGATCTTCTTCGAGACGGTCGCGTCGGGGACCTGCTTGACGCAGACGGCGATCTTCATCGGGCGTGACTCTATCCGCGCCGCCCGGAAACGGGCCCGAGGTACCGCCGACCGCCGGTGGGTCTCTTACAAGTCTCTGCTAGCGTCCCGCGCTGCGCGGGACCCCGAAGCTCTCGATCCCCCATGCGACGCCTTCGGACGACACCCAAGCACCGCGGCGCGTGCCGCCTCTCGCCGGGATTGCTCCCGCTTCTCGTCGGCGTCGTGGTCGCGGCGGTCCTCGTGCCCGCGGGCGGGGCGGACTCGCGCGCGGAAGCCGGCAAGGTGCCTCGGCTCGTCTTCCCGCTCGTCGCGAAGACGGTCCTCTGGGACAACTACGGCGACCCGCGCGGGAACGGGAGTCACGCCGGGATCGACATGGAGAACCCCTGGCACGCGCCCGTGGTCGCGGTCGAGCCGGGGAAGGTCGAGTACGCGACGTCGAATCTCGGCGGCTGCATGCTCTACCTCTACGGGCGGAGCGGGACGATGTACATGTACATCCACCTGAACAACGACCTGACCGCGAAGAACGACAACAAGGCAGGCTGCGTCAAGGGCTCGGCCTACGCCGTGCCGGACGGGGCGAAGGTCCTCACCGGCCAGCAGGTCGCGTACAACGGCGACTCGGGCGACGCGAACGGAAACCCGCACCTCCACTTCGAAGTGCACCCGAACGGCGGCCCCGACGTCAACCCGTTCGCCCATCTGAAGAAGGCGTCGAAGGTCCTCTTCGCCGGCCGGGAGGGAGCCGCGTTCAGCCTCGGGCTCCGCGGCCGCATCCTGGCCGCCGACGACCAGAGCATCGCGCTCTCGGCGAGCCAGGTCCGCGCGTATCCCGGCGGTCAGTGGCTCGACATCGACGAGCGGCAGGTCGACCTCTTCTATGTCGTGGACCCGGCCCTCGCCGGGACCCCGCGGCAGGCCGTGCCCAAGCTGTCGTCCCGCGTCGCGGTGTTCACCGCCAAGGCCACGGTCACGAAGGACGCACTCGTCGGCGCGCCGGGCGCGCTCGTGGTCAGTCGCGTGACGCCGCTGGCGCCCTAGGCGCCGTGTCAGGCGGCGACGGCGCCGCGCAGGAAGTCCACGATGTCGCTCGTGGTGGCGCCGGGGCCGAAGACCGCCGCCACGCCGCGCTCCTTCAGCTCCTCGGCGTCGTCCTGCGGGATCGTGCCCCCCACGACCACCAGCACGTCGTCGGCGCCCGAATCCCTGAGCCCGTCGACGATCCGCGGCACCAGCGTCATGTGGGCGCCGGAGAGGATCGAGACGCCCACGGCGTCGGCGTCCTCCTGGATCGCGGTCTCGACGATCTGCTCCGGCGTCTGGTGCAGCCCGGTGTAGATGACCTCCATCCCGGCGTCGCGAAGCGCACGCGCGATGATCTTCGCGCCCCGGTCGTGGCCGTCCAGGCCAGGCTTCGCGATCACCACGCGGATCTTCCTGTCCGGCACGTCGGCAGAATACCGCCGTGCGCCTGACCGTCATCGGCTCTTCGCCGGCTTGGCCGAACCCGGGAAGCGCGCATTCCGGCTATCTGGTCGAAGGCCCGGAGAGGCTCCTGCTCGACTGCGGGCCCGGGGTCCTCGGCCGCCTGCGCGAGGCGGAGAGCTGGCCGAGCATCGACGCGATCGCGATCACGCACTGGCATCTCGACCACTGGGGCGACCTCGTCCCGTGGGTGTGGGGGAGCTTCTACCTCTCGTCGAACGGCCCTGTCCCGCGGCCGGAGCTCTGGGTCCAGCCCGGCGGCGGCGAGTTCCTTGCCGGGCTCGGCGAGCGCATCGGCTTCCCCGACATGTTCGAGCGCGCGTTCCGCCTCGCGGAGTACACGCCGGGCGAGCCGTTCTCGACGGGCGCGCTGACGGTCACGCCCGTGCGCGTGCCCCACTACACGCTCGAGACGTACGCCTTCCGCATCGAGAACTCGACCCGCTCGCTCACGTACTCCGGCGACTCGGCGCCGTGCGACGAGCTCGTCGAGGCGGCACGCGACGCCGATCTGTTCGTCTGCGAGGCGACGCTTCTGCGGGGCGAGCTCGACGGCGAGCCGCGCGGTCACCTCTCGCTCGACGAGGCCGTCGACCACTTCGACCGGTCCGGGGCACGGCGCCTCCTCGTCACGCACCGTCCGCACGAGCTGCCCGAGCCCGAGGGCTACGAGCTCGCGTACGACGGCCTCGTGATCGACGTCTAGCGCTCGACCATCGGCGTCGCGCGCGAACGCTCCTCCGCCGGGTCTTGACCCGCCGCGAGCACGAGTACAGTGAGATTCCGTCCCGCGGAAACCGCCGTCCCTCCCCCATGTCCTCGAGTCCCGAGCGCAGCGCCCCTGAGACGCCCATTTCGCGGCTCGTGCGCACGTTTCCCCTCCTCGTCGGGAGCGCCCACCGCCGGCTGCCGCGGGGGGTCGGTCACCTCGGAGTTCAGCTGCTCGTCTGGATCGCGTTCTACTTCGCGTACAACATCACTCGCGGCCTCGCAGACCGGAACGTGGACGCCGCGTTCGAGAACGGGGAGTGGATCGCGCGCACCGAGTCACGCCTGGGAATGCTCTTCGAGCCGTCCCTGCAACAGGCCTTCGACACGCCGATCACGACGGCGGTCATGTCGTACACGTACTGGTTGTCGCAGTTCGTCGTCGTCGGGGTCGCGCTCTTTTGGGTCTACGTCCGTCATCACGGCCACTTCGCGTTCTTCCGGAACTGGCTCGTCCTGGCGAACCTGATCGGGCTCGCGTGCTACGTCCTGCTCCCGACCGCGCCTCCGCGGATGCTGCCCGGGTGGGGATTCACCGACACGCTCGCCGCGTCCGGGTCGCTCGACCACGACAGCGTCGGTCGCCTCGCGAACCAGTACGCAGCGATGCCGAGCCTGCACGTCATGGATGCGCTCATCGTGGGAGTGACCCTCTTCGCTGTGGTGAGGCGCCCCGCCATTCGAGTCCTCTGGCTCGTCTGGCCGGCGTGGGTCGCGTTCGCCGTGATGGCGACGGGCAACCACTACTGGCTCGACATCGCCGCGGCGATCGTGATCGCCGCGGCAACCGCCGTCGCGCTTCGGCCAGGTCTCGTGCGCTCAGGTCCGTTCCAGCCCAGCAAGTCGCCGGCGGCGCTGCCCGACGCGACGACCTAGCCGAGACGACCTAGAAGACGGGCGTCTCGCGCCACACGCCCCAGACCTCGCGGAGCGCGTCGCACATCTCGCCGAGCGTCACGTAGTCGCGCGCGCTGTCGAGGATCAGCGGCATGAGGTTCACGCCCTCGGTGGCGGCCGCCTCCTTCAGCGCAGACAGGCGGGCCTCGACCGCCGCCGAGTCACGTTTCGCACGCACCCCTGCGAGCCGCTCGATCTGCTTCTGCTCGAGCGCCTCGTCGATCTTGAGGATCGCGATCGAGGAGCCGTCGTCGTGGACATACCGGTTCACGCCCACGATCACGCGCTGCCCCGCCTCGACCTCGGACTGGTAGCGGAACGACGCATCGGCGATCTCCCGCTGGAAGAAGTTGTCCTTGATCGCCGGGATGACGCCGCCGAGCTCGGCGACCCGGTCGAAGTACTCGTACGCCTGCGCCTCGAGCGTCGAGGTCAGCTCCTCGAGGTAGTACGAGCCTCCGAGCGGGTCGATCGTGTTCACGACACCCGACTCGTGCGCGATCACCTGCTGGGTGCGCAGCGCGATCCGCACCGCGTCCTCCGTCGGGAGCGCGAGCGCCTCGTCGAAGGAGTTCGTGTGCAGGCTCTGCGTCCCCCCGAGCACGGCCGCAAGCGCCTCGAGCGCCGTGCGGACGATGTTCACCTCCGGCTGCTGCGCGGTCAGCGACACGCCCGCCGTTTGCGTGTGGAAGCGCATGAGCAGCGAGCGCTCGTTGCGCGCGCCGTAGCGGTCGCGCATCTCGCGTGCCCAGATGCGGCGCGCGGCGCGGTACTTCGCGATCTCCTCGAAGAAGTCGAGATGCGCGTTGAAGAAGAAGGAGAGGCGCGGCGCGAAGTCGTCGACGTCGAGCCCGCGCTCGATCGCCGCCTCGACGTAGGCGAACCCGTCCGCGAGCGTGAACGCGAGCTCCTGCGCCGCCGTCGACCCGGCCTCGCGGATGTGGTACCCGGAGATCGAGATCGGGTGGAAGAGCGGCATCTCCCGCGAGCAGAACTCGACCATGTCCACGACGAGCCGCATCGACGGCTCGGGCGGGAAGATCCACTCCTTCTGCGCGATGTACTCCTTGAGGATGTCCGTCTGCGCGGTGCCCCGGAGCTTCTCCCGCGAGACGCCCTGCTGCTCGCCGACGCAGACGTAGTAGGCGAGGAGGATCGCCGCCGGTGAGTTGATCGTCATCGAGGTCGAGACGTCGCCGAGCGGGATGCCGGCGAAGAGCGTCTCGGCGTCGGCGAGCGAGTCGACGGCGACCCCTTCCCGCCCGACCTCGCCGAGCGAGCGCGCATGGTCTGAGTCGTAGCCCATGAGCGTCGGCATGTCGAAGGCCGTCGAGAGCCCCGTCTGCCCGTGCTCCAGGAGGTAGCGGAAGCGCTCGTTCGTCTCCTCGGCGGTGCCGAAGCCGGCGAACTGCCGCATCGTCCACAGGCGGCCGCGGTACATCGAGGGATAGACGCCGCGGGTGAACGGGAACTCGCCCGGATAGCCGAGGTCGCGCTGGTAGTCGAGGTCGACGTTGTCCGGCGCGTAGAGCGGCTCGGCCTCGACGCCCGAGATCGTCGAGAAGAGCTCGTCGTGACGCTCGGGAGCGCCGCCGTACGCGCCTTCGCGCCAGGCCCGGACCGAGCCGGAGGCCTCGCGGTCCTCGATCCTCGCCATCGCGCGCATTGTAGGCTGCACCTCCGTTTACACCCCTGGACCGACTTGATCGTCACTCCGGGGGATGGCTCACCCCGATGGGGGAGCCGACCTCAGGGAGGTGAAGCGCCACGCCCCGCTCGCGCTGCTCGCTGGGACCCTCGTCGTCGCCGCGCTCGTCGGGGCGTCCAAGGCGGCGAATGCCGGTAGTCGCGCCTGCCTCGCAGACGCCGCTGCGACCGGTGGCTACACGTACGCGGGCCACCAGGCGACGCACCGCGGCCACGGCGTCCGCGCGACGATCTCGGCGGTCAGCGCGCCCGAGGTCGCCGCAGGGCATGTCGCCGGCTGGGTCGGCGTCGGCGGGCCCGGCCAGGGAGCGAACGGCGAGAGCCTCTGGCTCCAGGCAGGGCTCGGCGCGATGCCGGGCATGGGGACGTTCGTCTATGCCGAGGTCGTCCTGGCCGGCCGCGATCCGCAATTCATCCTGATCGAAGAGGACGTCCCGGTTGGCGCCGCCAGGCGCCTCGCGATCCTCGAGATGTCGCGTCGCCCCGACCGCTGGCGCGTCTGGCTGAACGGCAAGCCGGTGACGAAGCCCTTCTACCTTCCGGGGTCGTCGGCGCGCTGGGCTCCGATCGCCACGGCCGAGAGCTGGAACGGCGGCGGGGCCGCCTGCAACAGCTTCGCGTTCCGCTTCGAGCGGGTCTCCGTCTCACACGGCGCGCGGTGGCTCCTGGTTCCCGTTCCGACCGGGCCATGACTTCCGCGATGCCGGTTACCGGCTCCGCCAGCTCGCGGCCGCTCCCTCGCCAGGCCAGGCGCGGACGCTCACGTGGGGCGCCGCCGACCGGCCGGCGCCGTACGCGTTCCTCGCGGCCTCTGGCTAGCGGACGATCGCTACGGGCATGCCCAGCGGGATCCGCGGGCGCAGGAAGTCGGCATTCGCGTTCGACATGCGCACGCAGCCGTGGGAGACCGCCTGGCCGAGGAGCTCGGGCCACGGCGTTCCATGGACGCCGACGATTCCACCACCGGGCCAGTCGGTGAGCTTCGAGTAGGCGCTCGTCTCGAAGGCGTACGCGCCGAGGATCGACCACTCGGGGTCGATCTTCGGGCTGAACTTCCAGGAGACGTAGAACAGGCCGAGCGGCGTCTCTGCGCCGGGCTTGCCCACCGCGACCTTCCCGGCCCGCACGAGCTTGTCGCCGTCCCAGAACTGAAACCTCCGAGCGCCGCGGTACACGATGAGCCGCTTCTGGACGGGCCGGAGGTCGAGCGCCTCGGCGCGCACCCAGCCCTTCCGCCCGTTGGGCCGGCCGGGGACGCTCACGCGGTACCAGCTCGGGCTCCCCTCGGCGTCGACCCGCTCGTCGAGCGCGAGCACGTACTGCGGCCGGAAGTCGGCACGGAACTGGCGCAGCACCGCGACGCGGGGCGACTTGGGGGTCGGGCGAGTACGAACGATGACCTGCTCCCACCTGAGCGTGCCGGAGCCGACGACGTCGATCTCCGGCGCCTTCTGATTCGCCGCGGCCGCTCCGCCCGCGAGCGCGGCAGCGAGCGCAAGTGCCACCAGCGCGAACAGCGCCGTTGGCAGCGCGCCGCGGCGCGCGTTCCTTCGTCCGTGTGACCCAGTCATCCTCACCTTTGCCGCAGTCCCGGGCCGGCAGAGTAGCGCCGACGCCGGAGGCGCATGGGAAAGGTTCCGTTGCTCTCCCCCTCGTCCGAGAGCCGCGGAACCCTCCCCCACCCTCGGTCCCACTCTATGCCCCGTCGGGGGGACGGCAATCCCTCGTGCGAGGGGCGGGTGCCGTCGCATGCCTCTGCCAGACTGGCTCGCGTGCGCGTGGTGATCGCCGACGACCATCGGCTCGTCCTTGACGGGATCCGCCGGGCGCTCGAGGCGGACGGCAGCTTCGAGATCGTCGGGGAGACCCAGTCGGGGACGCAGGTGCTCCCGCTCGTCGCCCGCGAGAAGCCGGACCTCGTCCTGCTCGACGTGCGGATGCCGAACATGGACGGGCTCGCCTGCCTCGACGAGATTCGCCGGCGGCATCCCGAGACCAAGGTCGTGATGCTCTCCGCCTCGACGAGCAACGACCTGATCGAGACGGCGCTCAGGCGCGGCGCGTCCGCCTACGTGATCAAGTCGGTCGACCCGGACGACCTACCCGCAACCCTGCGCCAGGCGCTCGAGGGGAACCTGCACACCGCGGTCGGCCTCGAGAGCGGGAAGCCGACCGGGGCCAAGGCACTCGGCCTCACGGATCGCGAGGTGACGATCCTCGGCGCCCTCGCGCGCGGCCTTTCGAACGACGAGATCGCGAAGGAGTTCTGGGTCGCCCCGCAGACGGTGAAGTTCCACCTGACGAACATCTACCGGAAGCTCAGCGTGAAGAACCGGACGGAGGCGACGAGGCTCGCCTACCAGCACGGGCTTGTGGAAAGCCCGATCTACGCCGACGAATAGCGCATGCGGAGACTCGTGCGGGTCGCGGAGGAGGAGCCCGTCCTCCTCATCCTCCTCACGGGCTTCGCGATCGTCTTCCTCTCCGTCTTCCCGCCGCACCTCCTCGTCAACGACAGCTTCCTGACGCTCACCGCCGGCCGCGAGGTCGCCGAGCACGGGCTCCCGAGCTTCGACGACTTGACCGTGATCGGGGCGACCCGTCCCTGGACCGACCAGCAGTGGGGAGCGCAGCTCCTCGCGTACGGGTCGTACGAGCTCGGCGGGCATGCGCTCCTGGCCGTCGTCAGCGCAGCCTTCGTGCTGATCGCGTTCGTGCTCGCCGCCGTGGGGGCGCGCCTCCTCGGTGCCGGGCCCCGGGCCATCGTGCTCGTCTTCTTCCCGGTGATCCTCGCCGCGCCGTTCGCCTGGACGATCCGCGCCCAGGTGTTCGCGCTCCCGCTCTTCGTCGGGCTCCTCTGGCTGCTCGCGAGCGAGACGAGACGGCCGTCGCGCAGGGTGTACCTCGCTCTGCCGATCCTCGTCGTCTGGGCGAACCTGCACGGCAGCGTCGCGCTCGGCGCGATGCTGACGATGCTCTATGCCGCGATCGAGCTCGTCTCGACCCGTGGCCGCTCGCTCGGGAGAGATGCGCTCCTGTTCGCGCTCGCGCCGCTCGCGGTGCTCGCGACGCCGTACGGCCCCGTGGACACGGCCCGCTACTACCGCCTGCTGCTCGTCGACCCGCCCTTCGCCGACCGCGTGACGGAGTGGCAACCGAGCGACCCCGACTGGAACACGCTCGTGTTCTACGTGCTCGCGGCGATCGCGCTCGCGATCGTCGTCTGGCGGCGGCGCCGCCTGACCGCCTTCGACCTAGCGACCCTCGGGCTGACGTTCGTGGGCGCGGTCACCGCGATCCGCGGGATCCCGTGGTTCGCGCTCGCCTGCATGGTGCTGCTGCCCGTCGCCTTGGGAAACGTCCTCGAGGGCCGGACCGCGCCCATTCGCACCCGCCTCAACCGAGGGCTCGCGATCGGCGCCACCGCGATCGTTGCGCTGACCGTCGTGATCGCGCTCACCCGCGACGAGTCCTGGTACGAGCGCAGCTGGCCGAACGGCGCCCTCGAGTCGGTGCGCGAGGCGAGCGCGAGCCCGGGCATGCGCGTGTTCGCCACGGACCGCCATGCGGATTGGCTCCTCTGGAAGCTGCCCGAGCTCCGGGGACGCGTCGCGTACGACGTGCGGTTCGAGATCTACGAGCCGAGCCTCTTCGACCGCCTGGGCGAGTACCACGCGGAGCAGGGTGCGGACTGGAAGTCGATCGCCGACGGCTACGACGTCGTCGTGGTCGACGAGCAAGGCGTCTCCCACACGGACGACTTCCTCGCCGAACCGGGAGCGCGGAAGCTGTGGGGCGACGACCAGGTGACGGTCGTCGTCAGGCCGGCGTCGTCGTAGGCGCGTAACCGCCCGAAGCGGGCTTCCGCGTCCGCTCGCCCGACGGGGCCTCGCGAACTGCGAGGGCGAAAGTCGCCGCAACGACGAGCAACACGATCGCGGCGGAGCCCGTGCTGCCGTTGCCCGTGCCCGCGCCGAAGCCCCACATCGCGAGCGGGACGAACCAGAGCGGCCCGAGGCGTGGACGGACGACGGCGACGGGGACCAGGAGCAGCGCGAAATAGTGGAGCCACACGATCGGCGAGCACGCGAGCGCCGCGGCCACGGCCAGCACGAAGCTCCGCTGCTCGCTGCCGCGTCGCCCGGTGACGACCACCGCGACGAGCAGCCCGATCGCGACCGCGCCCATCACCGCCTTCGCGAGGGCCTGTCCCGCACCGAGGTCCATGGCGAACGTGTCGAGTGTGTAGCCGGCGCCCTTCGTGTCCTCGTTCAGCTCGCGCAGGCGGTCGGGATACCCGAAGAGCGCGCCGAAGTCGACGATCGCCCACGTCGCAAGCGTTATCGCGACCCCTGCGACGATGCTCCAGAGTGCGGCTGACCGGCGGCCGACGGCAACGAGCCAGACCCAGAGCGGCCAGAAGAGGAACTTCGCAGCGACGCTCGCGCCGAGGCTGACCCCTGCGATGACCGACCGGTCGCGGTAACGCCACAAGAGCGCGGCGCCGAGCGCGAGCGGGATCGTGATGTTGCCCGTCTGCACGGCCGCGTTGACCGAGGGCCAGAGGAGCGCCAGCGGGTAGCAGCGCCAGTCGCGCACGCCGAGGATCGCGAGCACCGCGAGGACGCCGAGAACGAGGAGCGCCTTGACCGCGAAGTCCGCGGCCGCGACGGAAAGGAACGTGAACGGGACCGCTCCGAGCGCCGACAGCGGTGGGTATGCGAACGACGGATACGGGCTCTGCCCGGCCGCAATGTCCTCGGCGGCGTGGAGATAGACGCGGAAGTCGACCGGGTTCACACGCGCGCTCAGGAGGTACGCGACGGAGAAGAGCGCGAACCCCACGAGCACGACGGATCCGGCCGCCGCTGCGAGCGCACGGCGCCGCGACGCCGGTGTGGACTCGAGTCCCCCCGAGGGCGGAAAGGGAACCGACGTCATGGAACGAGCATCGTCACGTTCCGGGGATGATGGTCACCCGTTCGGAGGACGAACCGAGACGGATGGCTAGTACGGACCGTTCCGACGGCCGGTTGCCGAAAGTGCCATCCGGCCCGACCTTGAGAGTGCCCGATGAAAGAGACACGGGTCACTTGTAAACCAAGGGACGCAAAGGCTGCGGCCGGAGTGTCCCGCACGATGGACGGAGGTCCCTCGAGATGAGCGACATCCTGCTTCGCGCGGCGGTCCGGGTGCAGAGCGCCATGTACGACCTTCGCGACCGCGAAAGCGGCCAGACGATGACCGAGTACGCCATCATCATCGCAGCCGTCGCAGTCCTGTTGATCGTCGCGCTGCTCTTCCTGAGCGGTCGCATCGGCGAGCTCTTCAGCGACACCGGCAGCAGCGTTCAGAACCCGCTCAG
Source organism: uncultured Actinomycetes bacterium (assembly GCA_963793035.1). GTDB lineage: Bacteria > Actinomycetota > Thermoleophilia > Gaiellales > Gaiellaceae > GMQP-bins7. Next base: position 40,073 of record CAWBYI010000003.1, on the reverse strand, counting down.
CGGCTAAGACTCGCGCAACGAGTCCACCCTGCACGGGTGGTTACGCCGGCCCGGAACCCCCTCGTCCGGGCCGGCGTTACCTCGTTCTTGGGTATCCACGGCGGGAAAGGTCTAGGAGAGAACTGACCGTTCGGCCGGTTGCCGAAAGCGCCATCCGACCCGACCGTGAGAGTGCCCGCTGGAGAACCAACGGGTCCCTGTCAACAACGATGGACGGAGGTCCCTCGGAGATGAGCGACATCCTGCTTCGCGCGGCGGTCCGGGTGCAGAGCGCCATGTACGACCTTCGCGACCGCGAAAGCGGCCAGACGATGACGGAGTACGCGATCATCATCGCCGCCGTCGCCGTTCTGCTGATCGTCGCGCTGCTCTTCCTGAGCGGTCGCATCGGCGATCTGTTCAGCGACACCGGCAGCAGCATCAGCAGCTAACGGCCAGCGGGCTCCGCGCAGGAGCTCGCCCGCCCTCGAGGTGACGCCGGCCCGGAACCCCCTCGTCCGGGCCGGCGTTTTTCTTGGTCCCGCAGGGCTTTTTGCGGGTCCCACGTCCGGACCGGCCTCCACACTTCCTCCCCGTGCGAGGCATGGGGGCATCCCGGAAGGCTCGGCGAGAGCGCGGCCAGGCGATGGTCGAGTTCGTGCTCGTCGCGCCCCTTCTCTTCCTGCTCGTCGGCGGCATCGTCCAGGTCGCCCTGGCGCTCAACTACTGGCTCGACATGCAGCGCATCGCGAACCAGGGCGCGCGCTGGGCTGTCGTCGCGCGGTACCCGGTCAACCCCCCGAGCCCGCAGGCCCCTATCTGCGACCGCGGGAACGCGCCGTGCTCGGTCACGCTTCCGCAGTCACTCGCGGACGAAGCGCAGTCCGCCGGGCTCCACCCGGACGTGTCGCTCTGCTTCCCGTCGGGCTCGAGCAACGTCGGCGAGCCCGTTCGCGTCCGGCTCCACACCGGCTTCACGTTCGTACCCATTCTGAGGATCGGGACGGTGACGCTCAGTGCCGACGCGGAGATGAGGATCGAACAACAACGAGGCAGCGTCTACCAGCCAACACCAGATTGCTGAGCCGCCCGAACCGCGCCTGGGCCGTCCGAAGGGGCCGCCAGGATCTGCGACGCCGGACGGCTCGGGACCCACTCGACGAGGCCTCATGCAATGCCGCGATCGTGCCGAAATAGGAGCTAAGCGAGGAGAGAAGCCGTGTCCAACACGACCCTTACCACCAGAGTCTCCGGCCGCATGTCATCGCGCGGCTGGGCGATCGCCCTCGGTGTCGGCGCGATCGTCCTCGCCGCGATCCTGCTGGTCGTCTATCTCGACCGCTACCGCGCCCGGGTCGGCGGCGCGAACGCCCCGACGCCCGTTCTCGTGGCGAAGCAGGTCATCAAGCAGGGGACGCCCGGCGCGCTCGTCGCGTCGCAGGCCATGTACCAGGCGACGACGCTGCCCCGGAAGGAAGTCGAGCTCGGCGCGATCTCGGATCCGATGACGCTCGCGGGGCGTGCGGCGGCGATGGACATCTTTCCCGGCGCCCAGCTGACCGACGCCCACTTCGCCGCAGTCTCCGACGCCTCGGTCGACTCGCAGATCGTCGGCTCCCAGCGCGGCATCTCGATCTCGATCGACAACGTCCACGGCAGCCTCTCGCAGATCCAGGCCGGGGACTCCGTCGACATCTACTCGGCGCAGAACGGCAAGACCTGCCTCTTCCGGCCGAACGTCAAGATCCTCGCGATCCCGACGACGACCGGCCCGAGCGGCAACGGGAACCTCGTGCTCCGCGTCGAGAGCAAGGACGCGGCCCAGTTCGCGGTCGCCGCCGACAACACGCAGCTCACGTTCGTCCTCCGCCCCGTCGCGGGCGCAAAGCCGAGCGCGCCGGGCTGTGCCAACGTCGAAGCGGTCACCTCGCCGCGCCGCGGCTTGGGCGGGTAGCAGAGGCGATGTCGAGCGGCCCCGTCAGAGCTCTCCTCGCAGTCGAGCCCGGCGTCGAAGCCGAGCAGGTCCAGGCTTCTCTCCCGGCAGACGCCGACTTCAGCGTCGTGGGCATGGTCTCCGGCGCCGACGAGGCGCTGCACTGGCTCCGCGACACCCCGGCGGACATGTTGCTCGTCGCGTGCGCCGGGTACTCCGACCGCGCGCTGCTCCTGCTCGACGCCGTCGCCCGCCAGAACCCCGAGCTCTCGATCGTCGTCCTCGGACACGGGTCCCCGAACGGCTTCCTCCGGCGCGCGTTCGAGGCCGGCGCGGACGACATCATCATGCTCCCCGCCACGCGCGATCAGGTCCGCTTCGAGCTCCAGAAGCTCGTCGCGCGGAAGCAGGGCGCCGAGACGCCGTCGTCGCCCGACAACTCGCACCTCGTGTGCGTGCTCGGGCCAAAGGGCGGAACCGGAAAGACCCTGACCGCGACGAACCTCGCGGTCGCGTTCGCGCAGCGCGGATCGCGCGTCGCCCTGATCGACCTCGACCTCCAGTTCGGCGACGTCGCCCTGTGCCTCGGCCTGCCGCCGGAGAAGACGGTCTACGACCTGGCCCAGTCGCCGGGCGCCCTCGACTACGACAAGCTCGACGCGTTCCTCGCGACGCATTCCGCGGGGGTCCGCACCCTCATCGCCCCCCGCCGGCCCGACCAGGCAAGCGCCGTCGGTGCCGAGCTCCTGCGCGAGGTCTACTCGATCCTCCGCACGAGATTCGACTGGGTGATCATCGACACGCCCCCCGGCTTCACGGCAGAGGTGATCACGTCGATCGACAGCTCGACCGACATCGTCATGGTCGGGATGCTCGACTCGCTCTCGCTGAAGAACACGAAGCTCGGGCTCGAGACGCTCGAGCTCATGAAGTACGACCCGGAGCACATCTATCTCCTCCTGAACCGCGCGCACAGCCGCGTCGGGATCAGCCAGTCGGACGTCGAAGCCGTGCTCGGCCGTACGCCGGACGTCTTCATCCCGTCCGATCGTGAGATCCCCCGCACCGTGAACGAGGGCATCCCGATCGTGATCGCACGGCCCCAGTCCGAGCCGGCGGAGGCCTTCAGGCGCCTCGCCGACCTGCTCGGCGGGCCGGCGACCGAAGAGCTCGTCCTCACCGACGTGGCCAACGGCGGCGCGCGCCGGAAGATCTTCGGACGGAAGGCCTAAGCCATGGAACTCCACGAGCGACTCTCGAGCACTCACCGGCCCGGCTCCTCCCCGCAGGAGCACGAGCCCTTCGCCGAGCTGAAGAACCGCGTCCATATGGCCGTCATCAGCGAGCTCGGCCCGCAGCTGTTCAACGTCGCCATCGACCCCGGCGAGCTCCGCGACCGCGTCACGTCGGACATCCGGCGGCACCTGAACGACGAGCCGGGCCTCGCACGCGAGGACCGCGAGCGGCTGACGGCGGAGATCCTCGACGACATCCTCGGCTACGGGCCGCTCGAGCGCCTGATCGCCGACGAGTCGATCACGGAGATCATGTGCAACGGCGCCGACGACGTCTGGATCGAGCGCGGCGGCAAGCTCTACGAGACGACCGTCCGCTTCACGGACGAGTCGCATCTCCGCCGCATCATCAACAAGATCGTGTCGCAGATCGGGCGTCGGATCGACGAGGCGTCCCCGATGGTCGATGCACGCCTCCCCGACGGCAGCCGCGTGAACGCGATCATCCCGCCGCTCTCGCTCTCGGGGCCGCTCCTCACGATCCGGAAGTTCAGCCGCCGCCGGCTCGCGATGGAGGACATGATCAACATCGGGTCGCTCTCCACGGAGTCCGTCGACTTCCTGTCGCGGTGCATCGAGGCGCAGCTGAACATGCTCATCTCGGGCGGTACCGGCTCGGGCAAGACGACGTTGCTGAACGCGCTCTCCGCCGCGATCCCGAACAGCGAGCGCATCGTCACGATCGAGGACGCCGCGGAGCTCCAGATGGCCCAGCGCCACGTCCTCCGCCTCGAGTCGCGGCCGCCGAACATCGAAGGCGAGGGCGCGGTACCGATCCGCGACCTCCTCCGCAACTCGCTGCGCATGCGCCCCGACCGGATCATCGTCGGAGAGGTCCGCGGCGCCGAGGCGCTGGACATGCTCCAGGCGATGAACACGGGCCACGACGGCTCGCTGTCCACGGTGCACGCGAACTCCCCGCGCGACGGTCTCCATCGCATCGAGACCATGGTGATGATGGCGGGCTTCGACCTGCCGCTGCGGGCGATCCGCCAGCACATCTCGGCCGCGCTCGACCTGCTCGTCCACATCGAGCGGATGGAGGACGGTTCCCGCCGCGTCACCCAGGTCGTCGAGGTGCTGCGCATGGAGTCGGACGTGATCCAGCTCCAGGACATCTTCGAGTTCGAGATCCAGTCGGTCGCGCCGGACCGGACGATCGTCGGGGCGCTCCGCCCCACCGGTCTCCGCCCCGTCTTCCACGAGAAGTTCAAGAAGCGCGGCATCGACCTCCCGCAGAGCATGTTCGGCGAGCGGATCACCATCCTCGACGACCGGCGCGGCGCCACGGCGTGAGGAGGCCGCAGGTGAGACGCCGCCCGGTTCTCGCTCGCACGCTGACGTCAGCCGCCGCGATCGCGGGAGCTGCGCTCGTCGTCCTGGGCGCGCCCGCAGGCGCGCTCGGCCAGGACACGGCCCCGACGCTCCGCGAGGCGCAGGACTCCGGATTCCCGGAGAAGGTCTTCCAGCTCGGGATCCCGGGACGGCGCGCGGTCACCGCGGGGAGCGTCTCGCTGTCCGAGAACGGCGCACCGGTCTCCGGTCTCAGCGTCGAGGCGCCGGGCGCCGCGAACGGCGTCGTGCTCCTGATCGACGCGTCGAACAGCATGCAGGGCGCGCCGATCCAAGGTGCGATGCAGGCTGCGCGCACGTTCCTCGCCCAGCGGAGCGCGAAGCTGCCGGTGGCGGTGGTCGTCTTCGGCCCGGACGACTCGGTGCTCACGAACTTCACGAAGTCCCGCGAAGAGCTTGCCGCGGCCGTCGCCGCCGCTCCCCCGCTCGCCGAGGGCACGCACATCTACGACGCGCTCGTCCGCGTCTCCGACCTCGCGAAGGACTCGGGGCTCGAGCGCACGACCGTCGTCCTGCTCTCGGACGGCACCGACGTGGGCTCGGACGCGAGTCGCGCCGAGGCCCTCGAGGCGCTCGACGACGCGAACATCCGCGTGATCTCGGTCGGGCTCCGCTCGAAGCAGTACGACCCGGCCGCGCTCAAGAGCATCGCCTCGAATACCGGTGGCACGTACTCGGAGAGCGCGTCTCCCGCGGCGCTCGAGCCGCTCTTCGCACGCATCAGCTCACGGCTCTCGAGCGAGTACACGCTCCGCTATACGTCGCTCCTGCCGCCGGAGACGAAGGCGCTCGTGAAGGCGCGCGTTGCCGGCGTCGGGGCCGCGACGGCCGCGTACACGTCGCCCGAGCTGAAGCTGCCGGCGCTCGGATCGCTCGACCCGAGGCTGGGGACGTTCGACAAGGGCTGGATCGACCAGGTGATCCTCTCGCCGTTCCTCATGGTCTTCGTGATCGTGTCGGTCCTCGCGCTCCTCGTCTTCGCGATCCTCACGGCGTTCGACGTTCGCTCGCGGTCGATCAGGCGGCGGATGGCGCAGTACGTGAGCGTGCCGACGGAGGAGGAGTCGAGCATCCGTCGGGCCGAGGTCGCGTCGCTCCTCACAGGCCACGCGCAGAGGCGCGTCGCCGGCCAGGAGTGGTGGCAGTCCTTCGAGAAGGACGTCGAGCTCGGCGGCTTCCGCGCCTCTGCGACGACCCTCGCGGGCTGGTCGCTGATCGCAGGCATCATCGCGTCGCTCGTCGTCGCGATCGCGACGCAGTCGCTCTTCGGGCTGCTCGTCGGCCTCGCAGCGCCGTTCGTGCTGCGGATCTACGTGAAGCACCGCGTGACGTCGATGCGCAAGGCGTTCGGGGAGCAGCTTCCCGACAACCTCGAGGTGCTCGCGGGCGCGCTGCGCGCCGGCCACAGCCTCGTCGGCGCGATGAACGTCATGGTCGACGGCGCGGCCGAGCCCTCGAAGACCGAGTTCCGCCGCGTGCTCTCCGACGAGCAGCTCGGCATCCCGATCGACCAGGCGCTGATGGTGACGTCACAGCGCATGGACAACGTCGACATCGAGCAGGTCTCGATCGTGACGCGGCTGCAGCGCGAGGCCGGCGGCAACACCGCCGAGGTGCTCGACCGCGTCGTCGAGAACGTACGCGGGCGCATGGAGATCCGCCGCCTGATCCGCGTGCTGACCGCGCAAGGCCGCCTCGCGCGCTGGGTCCTCACCGGGCTGCCGCTCGTCCTCGTCGGCTTCCTCATGGTCATCAACCCGGACTGGCTCGATCCGTTGACCGCGACGAACGTCGGAAGGGCGTTCCTCGTGCTGTGGGTGCTGATGCTCATCGCCGGCTCCGTCGTCATCAAGCGAATCGTCGAGATCGAGGTGTAGGGACATGGGTCTGGAACTGATCGCGATCGTGGGCGTGCTGATGCTCGGGGCGGGCGTGATGATCCTCGTCGCGAACCTCCGCAAGGACACGGGCTCGGTCGGCCTCCTCGACCAGATCGGCACGTACGGCTACGTCGCCGAGGCGGCGAGCCGCGCAGCGGAGTCCCCGGGCCGACGGCCGCTCGACCGCCTCGCGGGCTGGCTCGGCGACGTCGCATCGCAGAAGGTCACCCGGTTCAGCGAGTCCGAGCTCCGCATGACGCTGCTGTCAGCGGGCATGTACGGGACGACGCCGCGGAAGCTCCTTGGCTACCAGGTCATCCTCGCGATCTTCCTCGCGACGCTCACCCTCTGGGTCGTGCCGCTCGCGGGCGGCTCCGGGATCGTCGCCCTCCTGCTCGGCGCCGGCTCCGGCGTCCTGGGCTGGTTCCTCCCCATGTATTACGTGAAGCGCCGCCGGCGGCTCCGCTTCGAGGCGATGGACCGGCAGATGCCGGACATGATCGACCTCCTCGTCGTGACCATCGAGGCCGGCCTCGGGATCCTCGCGTCCATGCGGGTCGCCGCCGAGAGCCTCCCCGACCCGCTCGGCCAGGAGCTCCGGCTCACCCTCCAGGAGCAGCGCATGGGCCTGTCGGTGAACGAGGCGATCGAGAGCCTCGGGCGCCGCGCCGACTGCTCGAACATGCGGATCTTCGTCCGCTCGCTGACGCAGGGCGAGCGGCTCGGCGTGTCCATCGGAACGACGATGCGCAACCTCGCGCTGGAGATGCGGAAGCGGCGGAAGGCGATGGTCGAGGAAGCGGCTCAGAAGATCCCGATCAAGATGCTCTTCCCGCTGGCGTTCCTGATCTTCCCGGCGATGTTCATCGTCCTGCTCGTGCCGGCGTTCATCAAGATCTTCGAAGTGCTCTAGGAGGCCCATGGCGACGCTGACGCTTCGGCGGGAGGACGGTCGGGTCGTCTGTGAGCGCTGCATCGTCGCCGACCGCGCACACCGCCGGATGCGAGGGCTGCTCGGCCGCCGCGGGCTGAAGCCGGGCGAGGGCATGGTGCTCCGCCCCGCCTGGAACGTCCACACGGCCTTCATGCGGTTCCCGATCGACGTCGTCTTCCTCGACTCGGATCAGGTCGTCATCCGCATCGAGCGCGCCGTCGCGCCCTGGCGCACCGTCTCCTGCCGCGGCGCACGCGAGGTCGTGGAGCTGAGCGCCGGCGAGTGCGAGCGGCGCGGGCTCGAGGTGGGCGACCGGGTCGCCTGGGCATCACGCACGGCGACCGAGCTCCGCGCCGAGCGCGGCTCGTCCTGGGACGACGACACGCAGGAGGCCCGTGCTTCCGTCCTCGTGGCGAGCCGCGACCCGCGCTTCGTCAAGCTCGCGCGCTTCCTGCTCGAGGGGCGCGACCTCGAGGTGCAGGAGCTGTCGACCCCCGAACAGCTTCCCGATGCCGTCGTGGAGCCGGACATCGACCTTGTCGTCCTCGACGGCGGCTCGGCAGTCGCGGACGCCCTGCGCACGGCGAATGCGGCGCGCGTGCGGCGGCCGGACCTGCCGGTCGCGATCGCCGCGGACGCCGGTGGCCGGAGCCCGACCGGGCTGCGGGTGTTCGACCGCTGGAACGAGACCGAGGAGCTGCTGCTCGACATCGAGCGGCTGCTCGCCGAGCGAGTCGCCCCGATCGCACCGACGGGGACGGGCTGAGGACGTGAGACGCGATGTCTGAGGCAGGCGCCCAGTTCGATCCCGTCGCGCTTCCCCTCCCCCGCGCCGTCGAGCACCGGCGGCCGCGGATCGTCGAGCCGGCCGACCGGGTCGCCCGGCTGCACGCCTACTTCGTCGAAGGATGCGGCGAGGACGTCCGCCCAGCGCTCGAGTCGGTTCTCCAGCGCGCGCACAACGTCCGCCACGGCTGCGGCGTCGGTGAGGTCGGCGACGATCTCGCCTCGGTCTGGTACGCGGCGTCAGCCGTCGTGGAGCTCGCGGCGGCGCTCGAGCTCGATGCAGCCGACATCCGCGGTGCGGCCGCCGCCGTCGCCGAGGCCTGTGCACTTCCGATCCCGGCTGCGCGCTTCGTCCTCTTCCGCGAGACGGCAGGGAACGCCCGCCTGCTCGAGCTCCCGCCGCTCCTCGCCCTCGAGATCCAGCTCAACCTGCTGCTCGGCCTGGACGTCCTCGCCGATGCGTCCGTCTGGCACCGGACGACGAAGGGGATCGAGTGCATCCTCTCGCTGGGCAGCGCGGAGGAGCCGTCGAGGCGCGTCCGCGCAGAGGCGAAGGCCGTGCTCCGGCGACGCTCCCGGCTCTCCCTGCTCGGAGGCTCGCAGCTCCGCTCCGCGTGCGTGAACCGCTTCGGCGAGCCGTACGCCGCGATCGTCGGTCGCTGCGGGTCGGTCGACCACGACGTCGCCGACGCATACCTCGCCGAGGCCGCCGCCTCCATGGCGCCGATCATCGAGCGCGAGCACCTGCTCGAGCACTCGAGCACACGGGAGCGGACGCTCGTCGCCGCCTCCGAGCGGCGGCTCATGCGCCTCGGCTTCGATCTCCACGACGGGCCGATCCAGGACGTGCTCGCGCTCGCGGCAGAGGTGAAGCTCCTGCAGCAGCAGGTCTATCCCTTCGTGCTCGAGGAGCAGCGCGAGCTCGCCTACGGCCGCTTCGAGGACCTCACCGCCCGTCTCGTCGACCTCGACCGCCATCTGCGCGAGATCGCGCACTCGCTGGAGACCAAGAGTGTGCTGAGCCGCCCCATGGGCGAGATCCTCCACCGCGAGGTCGACAACTTCGCCGAGCGCTCCGGTCTCGCCGCCACGCTCGAGATCCGCGGAGACCCGGACTCGCTCTCGTCCGCCCAGCGGATCACGGTCTTCCGCGCAATCCAGGAGGCGCTCGCCAACGTACGCGAGCACTCGGGCGCGTCCTCCGTGGACGTGCGCGTGCGCGCGCGGAGGAGCGCGATCGAGGTCCGGATCGCCGACGACGGCATGGGGTTCGAGGTGGAGCGCGCGCTCGCGAAGGCGGCACAGCGCGGCAGGCTCGGCCTCGTCGGCATCGCAGAGCGCGTGCGGATGCTCGGCGGCACGTTCCACGTGGAGAGCGCGCCGGGCGGCCCGACGAGCCTGAAGTTCACGCTCCCGCGCTGGGAGCCGCTGGCGCTCTGAGGCCTGCCCGGACGGGCGGCCACTCACAGATAGGCGAGATGTGCCCGGTCTACGCGGCCAGTCGCCGGAGCGGGCTCCGCTCCGGATCGACCTCGAGCGAGAAGCCGCGGTCCCACTTCACGACCACTCGTCCGTGCTGGTCGATCGACTCGACTTCGCCGCGATCCCCGGCGCTGAGCTGCGACTCGCCGCCCGCATCCACGAGCTCGACCCGCATGCCGATCCAGACCCCCGCCTTGAGCCTGGCTGCCAGGTGACGTGCGCCTTCTGCGTCCATGAGCGAGGTATCGGCAAGGCGGCCGGACGTCTAGACCCCTGATTTCGGGCCGCCTGTGCAGGACCTGTTGCCAGATACGAGAAGATACGAGCCCGGAAGGCCGATCCAAGACGACGGCTCAGGATCGGCCTTCCGGCTTCGCGGTCAGCGCCGGCACGGAACCGGTGGAACACCGGCGGAGCCGTAGCGATACTGAGAACGTGCGGTTGCGTCGGCGGCACGAGTCGGAGCCGGAGGCTCCTGCGGCGAGCCCGGCGGGGGCTGAGGCTCCTGACGCCGGCGAGACGGACGTCGCCCGCCGCGTCCTCGCACACGCCTCGAGCCCCGAGGAGAAGCTGGAGCGGCTGCTCGCCGAGCGGAGCCGTGAGCTCGAGGAGCAGGCGGAGCGGTTCGAGCTCGCGATGGAGGACCTCGAGCGCCGCGAGGCGCTTCTCCGGGACATGCGCGCATCGGTCGAGCGGATGCTGCGACTGGGGACGACGGACCTCACCGAGCGTGAGGCCGAGGTCGAGCAGCTCAACCGGGACATCGCCGAGCGCCGTACGCGCCTCAGCGCCGAGGAGGCGGAGCTCGAACGGCGCCGCGGTGAGCTCGGCGCTGTCGAGCTGAAGCGTGAGGCCGTCGAGCAGCGTGAACGGGCGCTCGCGGCCCGAGAGGAGCAGCTCGAGGCACAGGAGTCGACTCAGGTCGACGAGCTCGCGTCCCAGGCGCCGGCCGATCGCGCGAATGACGTCGGCGCGGAGCAGCCGGTCGGTCTCCTCTTCGTCCCGGGCCCGGCGTACGCGCTGGTCGAGGTCGAGTCGAGGGCGCTCGCACCGGGTGCCGCGGTGGTCCACGAGGGCAAGTCGTTCGTCGTCACGCGCCTCGGCCCCGCCCCGCTCCCGGGCGACCGGAGGACCTGCGCCTACCTGGAGCGGGTCGTACCCGAGTCGTCCGAGCCGGACGGAAGCTCGTAGACCGGCGGGCGCTCGCGCGTCCCGGCCGACGGCGCGATCTCCTCCAGGCGGCGCTCCGCCTGCGAGACGAGGAACTCCGCAAGCGAGACGTCGTCGTCGGTGAACCGCCGGGTTCTCATCTCGTAGAGCTCGACGAGGCCCCACGAGCGGCCCCTGATGCGTACAGGGAGCATCAGCAGCGCGTTCATGCCGAGCTCGCGCAGGATGAACGCCTCCGCGGGGTCGACCTCCTTCTCGAGGAACGAGACGCTGCGCGGCTCGCCGAGCCGCAGCGTCTCCGCGGTGAGCGGAAAGTCCGAGATGCGGTAGGCAGCCTCGTGGCCGAGGGAGATCTCGCGGAGCGAGTGGCGCGCCGTGTCGACGAGATAGGCGCCGACGACGCGCGATGCCTGGCAGCCGGTCGCGCCGACGACGAAGACAAGGCCCTTGCAGAGGCGGTCGAGCACGCCCTCGACCGTCTCCTCGTTCTCCATCGCACGCGCCGAGGCGAGCGCGTCCGAGAGCACGGAGCCGTCCCGCCGCGGCGCCCGGCGCCGGTCCTCCGCGAGGGCGGCCGCCGCCGAAGCGGGCTCGGTCTCCTCGCGGGTGACGACGTCGCGGAACGAGGCGATGCGGTCCTTCCCCGCGTCCTTGGCGACGTAGAGGGCCTGGTCGGCCGCGCGCAGGAGCGCGGTCGGCGTGGCGCCGTCGAAGGGATAGGTGGCGATGCCACCGCTGAGGCGCAGTGGGAAGCCGGCTTCCGTCAGCCCGTCTGCGAGGACGCTCCGGATCCGCTCGCCGATCTCCTCAGCCGTCGCCGCACCCGCGCCGCGGAGCATGACGACGAACTCGTCTCCGCCCAGGCGCGCGACCTCGGCGCCTTCGGGAAGCGACTGCTCGAGCGCGACGGCGACCTCCTTGAGCAACGCGTCGCCGAACTGGTGGCCGGCGCGGTCGTTGACGTCCTTGAAGTCGTCGCAGTCGAGGACGAGCACGCTCAGCGGCATGCGCCGCTCCTGGGCGAGAGCGACATCACGCTCCAAGTGCTCCTCGAGGCCGCGGCGATTGAGGATGCCCGTCAGGGCGTCCGTCATGGCGCTGTGCCGCTCGCGGCGAAGAGCGAGGGCGGCGTCGAGCGACGCCGCCGCATGAGCGGCGAGCACGGCCGCCGTGTCGAGGTTCTCGGGACTGACGGCGCCTCCGCCGCTGCCGACGAGCGCGCCGATGTCCTCACCGTTCGCGCGCAGCGAAAGCCAGATGAGGCCACGCCGCTTCTTGCCGCGCGGGCCGCGGACGTCGACGAGCTGATGGACCAGCCCCGGGTCGACGAGGCTGCGCGCGGTGTCGAGCTCCTCGGCGGTCAGCGGCACCTCGCCGAGATCGGAGACCCACGACGCGAGCTCGACCGGCCGTCCGACCTCGTCCCACATCCAGACCTGGCTCGCCTCGAGCCGGAGGACGCGGGCGAACGACGCCGACGCGAGCGCCGCGATCTCGTTCGGATCGCGGAGGCTGCCGAGGTAGACGAAGAGCCGTGCGAGCGCGGGCAGGTCGAGCCTGCCCGACGCACGGAGGGTCGCGGTCTTCGGCGCGAGCGCGACCGCGAGCGGGCGGAGGAGCTTCAGCTGGTCTCCGGCAGCGGGCGCTCGGAGTCGAGGTTCAGGACGCCGACCGTTACGCGGTCGACGCGGAGGGGAACGGTGGCCTCGGAGGCGACCGCTGGCAGCACCTCGAGGTAGTCCGGGTCCGAGTGGACGTCGATCACGAACTGGCCGCGGCCTTGCCGGGCCGCGCGCCCGAGGACGCCCTGCTCGATCCCGATCCCGTCGGGAACGACGGCATAGCCGCGTTGCGCGACGAGCCACAGGTGCCCGTGCTCGAGGACGAAGACGGAGGGGAAGAGGCCGTCGATCGACTCGTGGAGCGACGCGACGGCCGCGTCAATCGCGGTAACCGGCTCCTCTTCCTGCGCTGCCTCGTGCGCGGCGGCCTGAACGGCAGCGGCGAACACCGCGGCGTCGAGCGGCCGCGGGACGCGCGCACGCGCAGATGCACGTTCCATTCACCAGGAATCGGCTTTTACACGTGCTTTCTTGACCCGCTGAAGGGTGTTCAGGGTTGCGTTTCGATGGTGCGTGCGGAGATCAGCCGAGGTACCAGTCGAGGACGTCATTGCCCGCGAAGAGCGCCACAACGGCGCCGAGGGCGAGGAAGGGGCCGAGCGGGATCGCCGCTTTTCGCGCCGCGCGCCCGTGCCTGACGAGGAGCACGGCGGCGGGCACGAAGGCGGCGAGGAACCCGACGAAGATCGCCACCACGACGGCGGCGCCGAGACCCGCGCCGAGGAAGGCCGCGAGCTTCACGTCGCCCATGCCCATGCCGGCGGGATAGATGAACGCGATGAGGAGCAGGACGGCACCGGCGACGAGTGCGGCGACGAGCCATTCGATGGAGGGATCGTCGAGCGTGCGCGCGACGAGGACGAGCACGGTGCCCGGCACGACGATGCGATTCGGGATGAGCTTGTGCTCGAGGTCCGTTCGCGTGACGACGACGAGGATCCAGCAGAAGACGGCTGAGACGAGCGCGGTCGCGGTCAGGCCGAAGGCAAGGCCGCAGGCGCCGCCGAGGAGGCCTGTGGCGAGCGTGACGAGGACGAACAGCGAGGACCGGGGCGTCGCCGCGAGCAGCGGTCGTCGCTCGGGAGCGGCATCCGGGTCGTCCTCGGCGGGCGGCAGAACGGGCGCGTTCGTCGCCACACGGTCGGCGAGCGGGCCCACGAGAAGGCCCAGGAGGAGGCCGACCAAACCGGCGCCGAGGTCCACGCGACCGGATTCCGGGCCTGGCCATTCCCTCCTTCGTGGGAACTTCGCGCGAGCGAGCCTCTTATCCCCCTTCGGGTAGACGCGCCGGACGGCAATCGGCCGTGTGATGAGGCTTTGCAAGCCTCCGCCGATCACTCGATCGAGGGATCGGGGTCACTCGTTCTAGGGGCGAAGAATCGTTCCCCACCGGGTACGGTCAATGTACTGCGGGGTCGAGGGGCTGGGAGGGCGACAGAGGTGAAGCGTGGGGGATAGGAGCAGGACCTGGGGCACGCTGGCATGGGCGTTCACGCTGGCGGCGCTGGTCTTCATAGGCGGGGCGGCGGCGGTGGTGCTACGGGAGCACCCGGACCGTGTCGTGGGCGCTCTCAGCCTGATCGCGATCTGCGCGGCCGCGTGCGGCATCGCCCTCGACTGGCGGCTGCGCCGCGCGAAGTCACAGTCGCTCCGCGACCCGCTCACCGGGCTCCCGAACCGCGTCCTGCTCGAGGATCGCCTCGATCAGGCGCTCCACCGCAGCCGGCGATCGGGTGAGCCCTTCGCGCTCATCCTCGTCGACCTCGACAACTTCAAGGACGTCAACGACGTCCGCGGCCACCGAGCCGGGGACGCCGTCCTCCGCGCGCTTGCGAAGCGGTTCGAGGCGATCGTCCGCTCGAGCGACACGGTTGCGCGGATCGGCGGCGACGAGTTCGTCGTCCTCTCGATCGCGACGGCCGACGACGACCAGGCGGCGGCGCTCGTCGGGAGGCTTCGCCAGGCCCTGCGACGCCCGTTCAACGTCGACGGCTCGACGGTGGAGATCGACGGCAGCATCGGCTGGGCGGTCTTCCCGGAGGACGGAGACAACGGGGACGAGCTGTTGCAGCGGGCCGACGGCCAGATGTACGCGACGAAGCGAGACACGACCGACGAGACGATCATGCTCCGCCGCGGGGTCGACGCCGGGATCGTCCGAGACGTCGAGTTGGCGCTCGAGCACAAGGAGCTCGTCGTCCTCTACCAGCCCATCATCCACCTCCCCTCAGGCGCCCCGCGCGGCGCCGAGGCGCTCGTCCGGCGACGGCTTCCGGACCAGGCGCTCATGCCCCCCGCGGAGTTCGTCCCCCACGTCGAGCGCACGCCGCTCGCGCGCGAGCTGACCTTCCTCGTCGTGGCGGACGCGCTCGAGGCGGCCGAGCACTGGGCGGACAAGGGGACGCCGCTCGGCGTCTCGGTCAACGTTCCGTACCGGCTTCTCGACGATCCCCAGTTCGTCGACGGACTGGGTGGGCTGCTCCGGCACTCCCCGATCCGGCCGCGACGGCTGACGCTCGAGGTCGTGCCGGCGGGCCCGGGCGCGGGCTCGGAGCTCGACGAGGAGGTCCTCGCCGAGCTGATGGCGCTCGGCATCAGGCTGTCGCTCGACGACGGCGGTCGAGCGGCCTCGTTCGCCTCGTTGCGCGTGCTCCCGCTCCACGAGCTGAAGATCGACGCGGGGTTCGTCCACGGCGTCGGGCGCAGCCCGCGGGACACCGCGCTCGTCCGGGGCCTCGTGAACATCGGCCACGCCCTCGGGCTCGAGGTCGTCGCGGAAGGCGTTGAGACGCGCGAGGCGTGGAACGTCCTCGGCGACTGGGGCTGCGACCTCGCGCAGGGCTTCTATGTCGCCGGGCCGCGGCCCGCAGACGAGCTCGTGGACTGGCTCAGCGACAGCTGGCCCGCCGTCGCGTAGGGGCCGGACCTGTCCGGCCCGCTCTTGCGTCAGAACGCGGCCTGGAGCCCGAAGGCAACGCCGACGACGACGAGGAGCACGCCGAGGGCGAGGCGAAGCGTGTTCTCCGAATAGCGGCCGGTCGCCTGCGCGCCGAGCCACCCGCCCGGGATCGCCCCCGCCAGGCCGGCGCCCAGCACCCCCCACTCCACGCCGGTCTCCTCCGCGTGGACGACGAACGCGGACACGCCGAGGAGGAAGCCGACGACGAGATTCGTGCCCGCGGCCCGGCGCACGTCCATGCCCACCGAGCGGATGAGCGCGGGCATGCGCAGAGTGCCCAGGATCACGCCGACCGCGCCGCCGAGGATGCCGATGAAGAACGCGAGCGCACCTCCGCGCGCGACCCGCAGCCGTTCCCGCGGTCGAGCCTTGATCGGCCTCAGCGCGAGGTCGACGCCGCTCCAGATGAGGACCACGGCGATCAGCCCGTAGAGCAGGCTTTCGGAGACGTCATCCGCGAGAAACGCACCCGCAACGGCGCCCGCGATCGAGGGCGGCGCTGTCCACGCAACGACTCCCCAGTCCACGCGCCCTTCGCGTAGGTGCCTGAGCGCGCCGGCCGCGGCCGATGCCGAGGAGATCGCAATGTTCGTCCCGGCGGCAGAGATCGGGCTGCCGGTGATCGCGACGATCAGCGGCAGGCGGAGCGTCCCGAGGACGAGGCCCAGCATCGAGCCCAGATATCCCGCGACGAACGAGCCGGCGAACGCTAGCGCGAGCTCCCAGGCTTCCAGAGCGGCTCCTCCCGCCCCTCGGCGGCGTTCGCAGAGCGGGCGAGGATGAAGAGGAGATCGGAGAGACGGTTCAGGTAGCGGAGCGCGACCGGGTTGACGTCGTGGATGCGGGACGCCTCGAGCGCGTCGCGCTCGGCGCGGCGGCAGGCGGCCCGGACAACGTGGATCCGGGCGGCGGCCTCACCGCCTCCGGGGAGGATGAAGCTCTTGAGCTCGGGGAGGTCTTCGTTGAAGCGGTCGCAGTCCTGCTCGAGCGCCTCGACCTGGCTCTCGCTCACGCGGAGCCGACCCTCCTCGGAGAGCGGGACGGAGAGGTCCGCGCCGAGGTCGAAGAGCTCGTTCTGCACCCGCAGGAGCACGTCCCGGATGCTCGCCGGGCACTCGCCGGCGAGCATCACACCGAGCAGGGAGTTGACCTCGTCCACGGTCCCGTACGCCGCGATCCGCTCGTCCAGCTTCGACACGCGGGAGCCGTCCCCGAGCGACGTCTCCCCCGCGTCGCCGCCGCGCGTGTAGATCTTCGTCAGCCGGACCGGCTCGTCTCGCTCGCGAGGCACGGCCGTAGAGTACGCACGTGCTCCGTTCGGCCAGGCCCGAGGACGCCGACGAGCTCGCGACGCTTCTCCGTGCCGCGATGAACGGCGCGATGCCCTGGCTGGCCGATCTGCACACTCCCGAAGAGGATCGCTGGTTCATGCGCGATGTCGTCCTGAAGGACGAGGTGTGGGTCGCCGAGGTCGACGGGCGGCCGGTCGGCTTCGTTGCCCTCGGCTCCCGCGCGGGGGCGGTCTACCTCCAGCACATCTACGTGCTCCCCGAGTATCAGCGGCTCGGCGTGGGGACCGAGCTGATGACTCACGCAAAGGCGCGGCGGCCGGACGGCTTTCGACTCTGGGTGTTCCAGCGCAACGAAGGCGCCCGCCGTTTCTACGAGAAGCACGGGCTACACCTCGTCGAGCTCACCGACGGCTCGGGGAACGAGGAGAAAGAGCCCGACGCGCTCTACGAATGGGCACCCTGAGAAACAGTGCCCTCGCGTAGCTGCTTCCCCAGGATCGAGCGCGCGATCACGATGCGCTGGATCTCGCTCGTGCCCTCGTAGATCTCCGTCACCTTCGCGTCGCGGTAGAAGCGCTCGAGCGGGAACTCCTTCGTGTAGCCGTACCCGCCGAGGACCTGGATCGCCTCGGCCGTCTGCCGGCGCGCCATCTCCGACGCATAGAGCTTCGCCTTCGCGCCTTCGGCCGTGTGCGAGAGCCCCTGCTGCTTGCGCCAGGCGGCGCGGTAGACGAGCAGGCGCGCCGCGTCGATCTCGGTCGCCATGTCCGCGAGCTTCCACTGAATCGCCTGGAAGTCTGCGATCCGGTGCCCGAACTGCTCGCGCTCGAGCGCATACGCGCGCGCGACGTCGAACGCCGCCTGCGCGATGCCGAGCGCCTGCGCTGCGATGCCGATGCGCCCGCCGTCGAGCGTCGCCATCGCCACCCGGAACCCGCGCCCCTCCTCGTAGAGGAGGCGGTCCCGCTCGACGCGCACGCCGTCGAGCGACGAGATCCGAGGTGGTCGAGGAGTTCAGCCCGAGCTTCTCCTCCTCGCGCGTCACCCGAACGTGCTCGGCGTCGAGCACGAAGCAGGAAACGCCGCGCGCGCCCGCGGTCGCTTCGTCGGTGCGCGCGAAGAGGACGAGCGTGCCCGCGACCGAGCCGTTCGTGATCCACTGCTTCGAGCCGGTCAGGACCCAGCCGTCGCCGTCGGGCTCGGCCCGGGTGCGGAGGGAGCCGGCGTCGGAGCCCGAGCCGGGCTCGGTGAGCGCGAATGCCCCGATCTCCTCGCCGCGTGCAAGCGGAGGGACGAAGCGCGCCTTCTGCTCGTCGGTCCCGAAGACAAGGATCGGGAGCGTCGTCGCGCTCGTGTGCACCGCGACCGTCACCCCCACGCCCGCGTCCGCGCGTGAGAGCTCCTCGAGCACGAGGATGTACGAGAGGAAGTCGGCGCCCGCGCCGCCGTACTCCTCTGGCACGCAGACGCCCATGAGACCGAGCTCGGCGAGCTTCGGAAAGAGCTCCTGCGGGAAGCGGTGCTCGCGGTCCCACGCCGACGCGTTCGGGACGATCTCCGCTTCGGCGACGTCTCGGGCGAGCGCCTGGATCTCCCGCTGATCCGCGGTCAGCTCGAAGTCCATCGCGGACGCACTATAGGTGGGCGGCATTCGATCTTGTGGCTCACAGCCACGAGATCTAGCTGTCCTGCTGACCCCCCGCGTTGCGCCGATGCCGGAGGGGGCGCGCACGGCGGCGCGCCGTCGTCCAGAAGCCGCCGGGCGTGATCAGGCGGCGGAGCCTCCCCGGGCGAAGCTCGGCGCAGAGCACGGCCGATGCCGCCGGCCCCTTCGACCCGTAGAGGACACCCTCCGCGTCGAAGTCGGGCGCCGCGCGCCACCCCTGCTCGGTGAGCTCGTACGCCTCCTGCTCGGCGACGAAGAACCCCGAGCGCGCGTAGAGGCGGTTCCAGCCGCGCTCGTCCTCCTGCCGGAACCAGCCGTAGTCGCCGGGCTCGCCGAGGGGCACCGTCACGAGGAGGCTGCCGTCGCCCCGGAGGACACGCCGGAGCTCCCGCAGCGCCTCGAAGCGCGCTCCTTCGTCGGGATCTCCCTCCAGGCCGTAGCGCTCGTTGTCCGCACCGATGTGCTCGAGGGTCGAGACGAGCAGCACCTGGTCGAACGAGTCGTCCGGGAACGGGAGCTCGCGCACGTCGGCCTCGACCGTCTCGAGCCCGTTCACGTCGCGCGTCGCGAGATCTGCGCCGACCAGCTCGACGCCCGAGCGAAGCAACGCTCCCAGGTACGCGGTCTCCGCGAACGCGTAGCCGATCTCGAGCACGCGCCCCGCCGGGCGCAGGCGAGAGATCACCCACGGCACCTCGACGACGCGCTCGTCCGTCTCGGGCGGCGCCTGCAGCCAGCGGATGCGCTCGCCACGCTCGCGCGCGCCGAGCCCGAGCGCGACGGCGTCGTCGAGCTCCTGCACGCGCCCGAACTCCTCACTCGTCGCGAGCTCGCGGATGAGGGCCGCACGCGACAGCGTCCCCTCCGCCAGCTTCGCGAGCGCCCGCTCGAGCGCCTCGGGATCCGGATCCCTGCGCAGGACGAGCCGGAACGCGCCCTCGACGAACGCCTCGTCGGTTCCGCCCTGCACGGCCAGCTCTGCTGCGAGCCGCTCGTCGGCCACGTCAGTACTCGTAGAAGCCGCGTCCGGATTTCCGACCGAGACGTCCCGCAGCGACGTGCTCCCGCAGCAGCGGGCAGGGCTCGTACTTCGGGTCACCGAGGCCATCCTGCATGACCTCCATGATCGCCACGCACGTGTCCAGCCCGATCAGGTCCGCGAGCGCCAGCGGCCCGATCGGATGCGCGAAGCCGAGCCGCGCGATAGTGTCGATTGCCTCCGGCTCCGCGACGCCGTCCTGGAGCGCGTACGCGGCTTCGTTGATGAACGGCATCAGGATGCGGTTGGAGACGAAGCCGGGGAAGTCGCGCGCCTCCGCGGGCGTCTTGCCGAGGTCGCGCGCCAGCTCCACGATCGCGGTTGCCGTCTCCTCAGAGGTCTCCTCGGCACGGATCACCTCGACGAGCTGGAGCACCGGGACCGGGTTGAAGAAGTGCATCCCGATGACCTTGTCCGCCCGTCGGGTGGCCGCGGCGAGCGAGGCGATGGGGATCGACGAGGTGTTCGAGGCAAGCACGGCCTCCGGCGGGAGGACGGCGTCCGCCTGCTCGAACAGCTCCTGCTTGACCCCGACGTCCTCGACGACCGCCTCGATCATGAGGTCGGCGGCCACGACCTCCTCCACCGGCGTCACGCGCGGGAGAACCTCGTCGGGGTCCGCCCCTCCCTTCTCGGCGAGCTTCGCCAGGCTCCGCGCCATTCCCTCGAGCGCGCGCTCGACGGCGCCCGGTTGCGAGTCGTGCAGCGAGACGTTCCTGCCGGATGCGGCGACGACCTGCGCGATCCCCGCCCCCATCTGTCCCGCCCCGACGACGAGGACGTGCGGAAAGGTCTTCCCGGCGGCGGCCACCGGGGGAGTCTAGGAGGGGGCGGCGACACGCGCCTCACCCTCCAAGGGCACAGCGCTAGGGACGCGGAGCGCCCGGGAGGTCAGGCCTGGCGCCGCGCTTCAACCGCCTGAACGACCAGAGCAGAACGAGCCCGAGGACAGCGAAGCCGATGAGCACCTTGATCGCACCGCCGCGCGGCTCGCCGCCCGCGACGACGAGCTGGCCGGCGCTCGCGATGCTGCAGAGGTTGCCGACGAGCGTCCCGTCGGGCTCCCGGGTGAAGAGCAAGCCGATGCTCTCGTTCGTGCGCTCCGGCAGGTCGCAGTCGGTGCCGGCCGGCGCGAGGATCTCCAGCTCGCGTGGAACGTCTCCCTTGACGCGCTGCTCGACATCGACCCTGAGGCGCCGCTGCGCGGGTTCGGCGCTTGCCGTCGACCGGCCCGACGATGCGGCCGACGACCGCGGCATCGGCCTGCTCGAGCCGCTCCTCGATGGGCTGGACCGCACACACACAGGCAGCCGCCGGCCCGGCGAGGGCGAGCGCCGCTACGCAGCCGAGGACAAGGGCGCGGATCAGACCTCGACCAGGAGCGCGTCGCCCTGGCCTCCGCCCGAGCAGATCGCCGCCAGGCCGAGCCCGCCGCCGTTGCGACGAAGCTCGTGGATCATCGTCCCGAGGATGCGTCCGCCCGAGGCGCCGATCGGGTGCCCGAGGGCGACCGCGCCGCCGTTGACGTTCACGATCTCCTCGTCGACGCCGAGCATGCGCGTCGAGTTCTTGGCCACCGACGAGAACGCCTCGTTGATCTCGACGCGCTTGACGTCGTCGATGGAGCGTCCGGCGGCCGCGAGGGCGCGCTCGGCGGCCCGTGCGGGAGTACGGGCGAGGTACGCGTACTCGTCCGCGACGTAGCCCTGGGCGACGATCGTCGCGAGCGGCTCGAGACCGCGCCGCGCGGCGAACTCCTCGGAGCAGACCACGACGCACGAGGCGCCGTCGTTCACGCCCGGCGCATTCCCTGCGGTGGTCGTGCCCTCCGGGTCGAAGACCGGCTGGAGGGCGGCGAGCTTCTCGAGCGTCGTGTCGCGCCTGATGCCCTCGTCCGCAGTCACGTCGCCGACGGAGACGATCTCGTCCTCGAACCGTCCCTCGTCCTGCGCCGCGGCCGCACGCATCTGCGAGCGGTACGCCCACTCGTCCTGCTCCTCGCGCGTGATCCCGAGCTCGCGCGAGACGAGCGACGCTTGCTGGACCATGTGCAGCCCGTCGAAGGACGACGTGAGGCCGTCGAAGACCATGTGGTCGAGCACCTCGCCGTTCCCGAGGCGGTAGCCAAAGCGCGCTTTCGGGAGCAGGTAGGGCGCGTTCGACATGGACTCCATGCCGCCCGTGACGACGACCTCGTGGCCCCCCGCCCGGATCATGAGATCGGCGATCTCGACCGCGCGGATGGAAGACGCGCAGACCTTGTTGATCGTGTCGGCCGGGACCTCCTTCGGGATCCCCGCGGCGATCGCCGCCTGACGGGCGGGGGCCTGGCCGGCTCCGGCCTGGAGGACCTGGCCCATGATCGTGTACTCGACCTCGCCAGGCTCGACGCCGGCCCGCTCGAGCCCCGCGCGAATGGCGACAGCGCCGAGCTCCGTCGCCGGGTGCCCGGCGAGCCCTCCGCCCAGCCGCCCGAACGGCGTGCGGACGGCGGAGACGATGACCGACCGCGTCACGGGCGCCAGCGTAGCGGCATCACGCCGAGCCGGAACCCGCGTAGGCGGACCGGCCTATTCCGTCGGGCCGACCTGCACGAGCATCTTCCCGAGGTTCTCGCCGCGCAGGAGGCCGACGAAGGCGTTCGGGGCGTTCTCGATGCCCTCGATGACCGTCTCGCGGTAGGCGAGGCGGCCCTCGCGGACCCACTCCGTCGCCTTTTCGATGAAGGCGGGGAAGTGCTCGTAGTGGTCGCTGATGATGTAGCCCTGCATGAGCAGGCGCTTCGTCACGACCATGAACATGTTTCGCGGCCCGGGCGTGGGCTCCACGTCGTTGTAGCGGGAGATCGAGCCGCAGGCGACGATGCGGCCGTGGTTCCGCATGGCGCCGATCGCAGCTTCGAGGTGGTCGCCGCCGACGTTGTCGAAGTACACGTCGATGCCGTCCGGAGCGAGCTCTCGGAGTGCCGATCCCACCGGCGTGTCGTGGTAGTCGAACGCCCCGTCGCAGCCGAGCTCGCGGATCCACGCGATCTTCTCCGGCGAGCCCGCGCTCCCGATGACGCGGCAGCCGGCGATCTTCGCCATCTGGCCGGCGGCGCTCCCCACCGCGCCTGCGGCGCCCGAGACGAAGACCGTGTCGCCGGGCTCCGGCTTTCCGATGTGGAACAGCCCGTAGTACGCGGTGAAGCCCGGCATGCCGAGGACGCCGAGCGCCGTCGACACCGGGGCGAGCGACGGGTCGACCTTGCGGAGGCCCGATCCGTCCGAGAGCGCCCATTCGCGCCAGCCGAGCTGGTGCAGCACCCAGTCACCCTCGGCCAGCCGTTCGTTCCTCGATGCGACGACCCGGCCCACCGCGCCCCCGGTCATCGCCTCCCCGAGCGTGAACGGCGCGACGTACGAGCGGACGTCGTTCATGCGAGGTCGCATGTAGGGGTCCACGGAGAAATAGGCGTTGCGGATGAGGATCTGCCCGTCGGCGGGATCCGGGATCGGCGCCTCGGCGACCTCGAAGAGCTCCTCGTCCGGAAAGCCGGTCGGCCGGGCAACGAGGCGTATCTCGCGAGAAACACCCTCCATGCGACGATGATATGCCCGTGTCGTCGCTCAAGGGGCATCTCCTCGTCGCCGGGCCAGGCCTCGTCGACCCGAACTTCCGGCGGTCCGTCGTCCTCGTGGGCGATCACGGAGAGGAGGGCGCTCTCGGCGTCATCCTCAACCGCGCCTCGGACTCGACGGTCGACGACGCGGTGCCCGAGCTCGCCGCGCTCGTCGACGGTGGGACGCCGGTGCACGTCGGTGGCCCCGTGCAGCCCTCGGCAATCGTCGTCCTTGCCGAGTTCGCCGAGCCCGACCGAGCAGAAGCGCTCGTGCTCGAGGACATCGGCTTCCTCCCGGCGGAGATCGACCCGGACGTGTTGGGCGAGCTACGGCGCGCGCGGGTCTTCGCCGGCTACGCCGGCTGGGGCCCCGGGCAGCTCGACGACGAGCTGCGCGAAGGGAGCTGGATCGTGGAGCCGGCCGACCCGGAGGACGTGTTCACCGCCGACCCGGACGAGCTCTGGAGCGACGTCCTGCGCCGCAAGGGCGGCCCGTTCGGCGTCCTCGCGCTCATGCCGCCCGACCCCTCCCTGAACTAGCTCGTGCGGATCGCCTACGTCGTCGACGTCCACGACCGTTTCGACGCGGTCGCTGACGTCCTTGCGCGCACCGGCCCGGTCGACCTGCTCGTGGTCGGGGGCGACATCACGACCTTCGGGACGCCGGACGACGCGGAGCGTGCGATCACCGAGTGGCGTCCGCTGGCGCCGCGGCTCCTCGCGGTTGCGGGCAACTGCGACTCGCCAGAGATCGACGCGCGGCTCGTCGAGCTGGAGGTGTCGCTGGACGCGCGCGGTGCGGTAATCGACGACGTCGGGCTCTTCGGCGCCTCCGCCGCGCCCCACTCCCCGCTCAACACGCCGTACGAGGTCCCGGACGAGGAGCTCGGCCGCCGCGCGGAAGCGGGCCTCGCCGACGTCGACGGCGCGCGCGTGCGGATCTTCTGCCCGCACTCGCCTCCGTACGACACGGCCTGCGACGGCCTGCGCTCGGGCCGGCACGTCGGTAGCCCGGCGCTCCGGGCGTTCGTCGACCGCGAGCAGCCCGACCTGCTCCTCTGCGGCCACATCCACGAGGCACGCGGCATGGACGAGGTCGGCAGGACGCGCGTCGTCAACCCGGGCCCGGTCGCGTCCGGGCACTACGCGCTCGTGGAGGTCGGCGACGGCGTGTCCGTGGAGCTCGACTAGATGGCGAAGGTCCCCGCCGCGATCTCGGGCCTGCCGCGGTCGGCGATCCTCCACGCGGCCGACAGCTCGACCCTACAGCGCGGAGTCCGCCGCTACGGGATGCGACTCGGCGCCGGACGCTTCGTCGCCGGCGAGACGCTCGACGAGTGCGTGGTCGTTCTCCGACGGCTCAACGATGCCGGCTTCCACGCGAACACGACGCTGCTCGGCGAGGCGATCCCCGACCCGGCGGGCGTCGCGCGAGTCGTCGAGTCGTACGTCGAGGTCCTCGACCGGCTTGCCGAGGAGCAACTGCGCGCGAACGTGGCGTTGAAGCTCACGCACCTCGGCCTGTCCTTCGACGAGGACGCCGCCTACGAGAACGTCGAGCGTCTCGTCGCCCACGCGCATGCGCGCGGCAACTTCATCCGCATCGACATGGAGCAGTCCGAGTTCGTCGAGCCGACGCTGCGGATCTACGAGGGGCTCCGCGCCGCGGGTCACGCGAACGTCGGCACCGTGCTCCAGTCGTACCTCTACCGCACGCCGGACGACCTCGAGCGGCTGCTGCCGCTGCAGCCCAACCTCCGCATCGTCAAGGGCGCCTACCTCGAGCCCGCGACGATCGCGTATCCCGAGAAGCACGACGTCGACAGCGCCTACGCGCGGCTCGTCGAGCGGGGACTCGAGGCGGGCGCCTACATCGCCGTCGCGACGCACGACGAGAGCCTCGTCTCGCACGTCGATGCGTTCGCGGAGCGGAGCGGCATCGGCCGCGACCGGTTCGAGTTCCAGATGCTCTACGGCGTCCGCCCCGGGCTCCAGAGAGAGCTTGTGGCTCGGGGCCACAAAGTCCTGGTCGCAACGCCCTACGGGCCTGACTGGTACCCGTACCTCATGCGCCGGCTCGCCGAGCGGCCCGCAAACCTCGGCTTCTTCCTCCGCAACCTCGTCCGCGGATGAGCGCCGCCTTGCCGTCGCACGCAGACGTCGTGGTCGTGGGCGGCGGCGCGATGGGGTCGAGCATCGGCTTCCACCTCGCGGAGGCGGGCGTCGACGTGTGCGTGCTCGAGCGTGCCGAGCTCGCCTCCGGCTCGACGAGCCGCGCAGCCGGCGGAATCCGCGCGCAGTTCTCGGACCCACTGAACATCGCGCTCGGCCTGCGCAGCATCGCGGCGTACGAGCGCTTCGGCGAGCGCCCGGGCGCCGAGATCGACCTCAAGCAGGTCGGCTACCTCTTCCTGCTCGACCGCGAGGAGGACGTCGATTCGTTCGAGCGGAGCGTCGCGCTCCAGAACGAGCACGGCGTGCCGAGCCGCTTCGTGAGCATGGAGGAGGCGGCCGCGCTCTGTCCGCTGGCAGGCCTCGACGGTGTGCTGGCGGCGTCGTTCTCGCCGCTCGACGGCCATGCCAGTCCGGAGGCGGTCGTGCAGGGCTACGCGGCCGGGATCAGGCGCCTGGGCGGCACCGTCTGCACCGGCTGCACAGTCACCGGCATCGAGCTCTCGGGGTCGCAGATCCGCGCCGTCCGCACCGCGCAGGGGGACGTCGAGACGAACCTCGTCGTGTGCGCGGCCGGCGTCTGGTCGCCAGAGCTCGCACGCTGGGTCGGTGTCCCACTGCCCGTCGAGCCCGTGCTCCGCGAGGTCGGCTACACGTCACCGGCCGAGCTCCCGGACGGGATCCCGCTCACGATCGACTTCACCACGGGCTTCTACTTCCACCGTGAAGGGCCGGGCCTGCTGTTCGGCATGGCGGACCCCGAGCAGCCCGCGGGCTTCGACGCGCCGACCGACCCGGCGTGGCTCGAACGCGTCACCGCCGTTGCGGAGCGGCGCCTCCCGCGCCTCCTCGACCTCGGGATCGCCGGCGGCTGGAAGGGCTACTACGAGGTCACGCCCGACCACAACGCCCTGATCGGCGAGGCCGAAGGCGTCTCGCGCTTCCTGTACGCGACCGGGTTCTCGGGGCATGGCTTCCTGCAGGCGCCGGCCGTGGGCGAGGTCGTGCGCGACCTCGTACTCGGGAACGATCCGTTCGTCGACCCCGCGCCACTCTCGGCCGCCCGGTTCGCGCTTGCGGCGCCGCGGCCGGAGCAGAACGTGATCTGACCGCTACTCGACGCGCTCGGTCGTCTTGCTCTTGAGCTTGCCGTCCATGACGACGACGCCGAAGAGCTTGATCGAGAACGGGTACTTCGCCTCGACGGTCACGTCGCCGCCCTGCACCCAGGTGGCCGTTCCGTCGGCCGGGTTCAGCGGCGTGACGGTGATGTCGAGCTTGGCCCCGTCGAGACCCGCAGCCGACGACTTGACGCGGTTCTTCGCCGGGGTCACGGGATCAGGCAGTGTGCGGCTGACCGCGGCCTGGCGAGCACCCGCGCGCACGCCGTCGGTCAGGGTCACGTAGTTGTTGAAGACGATCCCGAACTGGATGATCCCCATGACGAGCAGGAGCAGGATCGGGAGGACGAGGGCGAACTCCACCATCGCCTGCCCTTCCTCCGACCTGCGCACAGGCCTCCGTGTCGAGAGCGCTCGCATCGTCCGCTACGGCGTGTCGTCGTCGATGAGCCGGGCGGCCGGCCGCTGGAGGTCGGCTGCGATCTTCGTGAAGATCTGATTCAGGCTTCCGGGACTCGGCTTGTTGAAGAAGCAGGCATCGTCGCCGTCGCCGCACTTCTTGGTCGCCATGGCCTGGATCGCGGTGTAGGCGTCGATCCCCGACTCGACCGGGTTGCTGCCATTCATGTGACCGTCTGCGTTCGGCCGCCTGCACTTCTCCGGCGCGGCAGTGCCAGCGTCGAGGTCATAGCCGATGGTGTAGACGATGACCCCTGCGTCCTTCGCGCGCTTCGCGGCCTCGACGCCTGCGGCGCACGGATGGTCTCTCCAGAAGACCGTGTTTCGCCAATGGCCCGTGGGCAGCTTCGTCGGCGACGTGTTCGCCGCTCCGTCGGAGAGGAAGACGATGACGTCCTGGACGTCACCACGGCCGTGCAGGGACAGCTCGTACTGCGCCTCCTCGACCGCCGACGCGTAGTGCGTCGTTCCTTCACCCTGGATACAGCCCCCGTTCCCGGATCCCGGCATGCCGATGGACTGGAACATCCACGACGACCCGTTCGGCACCCAGTTCCCGAGCGCGTCCTTGAACAGGTAGTTGTTCGAGAGCGAGACGATCGTGTAGTAGCCGCGATCCTGGCTCGGGTTCGGAGGAGTCACCCAATTCGGCCACCAGGAGTCGTAGCCGTAGTAGGCGCCGCTCGACGACGGTCGGTTGGGGCAGGAATTGACGGCACTCTGGTTACGTGCGGGCGGGAAGACGGCGAGCCCGACGTCGTCGAGCGTCGGGTCCATGAAGCCCAGGAAGGTCCGCATGCCGTCCTTCGCGTTCTTGAGGTCCGTGCAGCTCGGGTCGCTCGTGCCGCCGCCGGTCTGGCACATCGAGCCCGTCCGGTCGAGGACGAGCATGACGTCGAGCGGCTTGGCGGTGCACGGCGAGCAGGCAGTTGCGGTCGCCTTGACCTTGAGGCTCTTGATTCCGAGGATCCGAGCGAAGAGCATCCCGACGTCCGAGGTCGCGTGAACCTTCACCGCGTTGTAGTTGCCGAGCGTCGGGTTGCAGCCCGGCGCCGACTTCACGCAGCGCATCGTCACGGTCGTCGTGACGCCCGAACCGAGCTTCACCTCGTTCTTCTCGCCGGTCGAGGGCCCGTAGTCCTGCGCGACGGTCGTCGCGTCCGTCGGGTCCGGCAGATGCTGCGCGCCGGCAAGCGCGGCCGCGTCCACACCCGCCTGAAGCTGCCGCTGCACGAGATACGCCTTGCCGATGTCCACGACGAAGGCGACCATGACGAGCATCGCCGCCATGGCCAGCGCAGCCAGCATGATTACCTGTCCCGATTCGTCCTTTACTGTTGCCCGACTGCGGCGAATGTCGCGCACGCGTGCCTCCATAGATCGACCTGACGCTCCGCACTAACTCAACGGACGATTGCCCGAGCTGACAATCCCCCCTTTCAGCGATCACCTTTTCGAGTGACGAAGCGAAGCGACACGCTCGTCTTCATCCCGGCCTGGAACGAGGAGGAAAACCTCCCCGCCGTGCTCGCCGAGCTGGCCGCGCAGCTTCCGGACACGGACGTCCTCGTCGTGGACGACGGCTCGACGGACGGAACCGCCGACATCGCGCGCGGAAAGGGAGCCGAGGTCCTCTCCTTCGGCGAGAACCGTGGGCTCCGCGCGGGCATCGCGGCCGGCTACGGCTACGCGTCCGAGAACGGATACGAATTCGTGGGCCGGGTCGACGCCGACGGCCAGCATCCGGTGGACGAGCTCGAGAAGCTGCTGCGGCTGGTGCGGGCTGGAGACGCCGACGTCGCGGTCGGCTCGCGCTTCGCGACCGGCGACGGCTACGAGGCGTTCCGCTACGAGCCCAGCCCGAGCCGGCGCTTCGGGACCGCAGTCCTCCGTCGGGCGATGGGCGCCGCGCTCGGCCACCCGTTCCACGACGCGACGAGCGGGATGTACGCCGTGAACGCGAAGGCGATGCCACTCCTCGCGAAGCCGTACGAGAGCGGCGCGCCGGAGGTGGAGTCGCTGCTCCGCCTCCGCGAGGCGGGGCTTGACGTCGTCGAGGTGCCAGTGCACATGCGAGAGCGCGCGAGCGGCGAGTCGAAGCTGCGCGGCCGCCGGGCGGTCGAGCTCGTCCTGACGGTGGTCGGGACGCTCTTCCTCTACGGCGTGTGGCGCCGGCACCGGCGACGCAGACGATGAGCTCGAGCCCTGCAGGCCCGCGCCTCGTGGTCGTCCTCGGCTATTCGGGCCGCCGGGACGGGATGCACGAGATCTGCGCCGCCCGCCTGCGGCGCGCCGAGGCGGAGGCGGGACCCGAGGACGTCGTCCTGCTCTCGGGCTGGTCGCGTCGCCGGCGTCGGGCCAGCGAGGCCGACCTGATGGCGGAAGCCTGGAGCGGTTCCAGCGCGAACGTGCTCCTCGACCGCGGCGCGCGGACGACGCTCGCGAACGCCGTCGGCGCGGCCCGGGCCGCAGACGAGCAGGGTGCCCGCGAGGTCGTGCTCGTGACTTCGGGCTGGCACGGGCGTCGGGCTACAGCACTGCTCGACGCCGCGCTCGCGGGGTCGGGCGTCGCCGTCGAGCTCGTGGTCACCGACGAGCGCGGCAGCCTTCGGGCACGGCTTCGGGAGGCCGCGTGCTGGTCGATCGTGCCGGTCCAGCGGCGAGTGGCACGAGCGCGGTCGGGCGCGCTGCGAGGCCGCCGCGACGATGCTAGGGTCGAAGCCGCATGACGCGACTGACTCTCATCGCCGCACTGATCGTCTCGGCGCTCGCGCTGGTCGCGGCGGGGTGCGGAGGCGACGACGACGAGTCGTCCGAGGCGGTGCCGGCCGAGCAGTGGGCGGACGAGTTCTGCACCTCGGTCTCGTCGTGGACGGACAACCTCCAGGAGATTCGGGATCGGTTCACCGACCTGTCGTCCCTCACCGAGGACTCGTTGAACGAGGCCGCCGACGACGCGAGCGAAGCGACTGACGAGTTCGTCCAGGAGCTCCAGGATCTCGGCCGGCCCGACACGGAGTCCGGCCAGGAGATCGAGGACTCGCTGAACACGCTCTCCGACACGCTCGAAACGGAGAAGTCCGACGTCGAGGAGGCAGTCGACGGAGTCGAGAGCCTCGGCGACATCCCGGGCGCGATCACCGCAATCGGGTCGGCCCTGTCGGCGATGGGGGACGCGCTGCAGTCGACGTTCCAGTCCCTCGAGAACCAGGACGTCGGCGGGGAGCTCGAGACCGCGCTCAACGATTCGTCCGCATGCGACGAGGTCAGCGGCTGAGCCGCCTCCCTAGCGCGCGCTGACCGTATCGCCGACGTCGGCGAGCGCCCGCAGCGCCTGAGCGAGCGCGATCGGCAGCGTCGCGAAGAAGATCGCGACCGGCCCTCCGATCAGCAGCACGCCGAGCGTCTGCCAGAAGCCCTCCACCTCGAACGCCCAGATGATCGTCCCGACGGCTGCCGCGATCAGCCCGATCACCCCGACCAGCACGAGGACCGCCGACCACACGCGAAGCGTGCCGTACTGCGTCATCAGGAAGCTCCTCTCGTCGTTTCCAGTGGAGCGAGTCTATTCGGGTCTGACGAGCAGGTCGTCCGGGTCGAACCGCCCGTTGATGTCCCGTAGTCGTGCGTAGTTCGCCTCCCCGAACGAGGAGCGGAGAAGCTCCGCGCCCTCCTCGAAGAAGCCGGGGAAGTTGAGGTACGATCCGCCGCTCGAGAAGCGCCCGAGATCCGCGACGACGTCCCGCGCCCAGTCGACGTTCGCGGCATCGCCCTGCGACTCCCAGTTCGCCTCCACTCCGATGAGATAGCGCGGCCTGGGTCCGAAGGCGGTCTCGTCGGCGCCGACGCGGCTCATCGCGCCGCCGTGGAACCAGACGTCGATCGTCGAGTGGTGCGAAGGCGCCGCGGCCGCGTGCTCCGCGAGCGAACTCGATCGCCGCGCCGGTGAGCTCGTCGAGCGCGATCGACTTCCAGTAGTAGCGCCAGCCGTCCGGATAGTCGGCGTCGAGCAGCTTCTGCGCCTCGACATACGGCATCGGACCGCTCAGGTCCGCTATCGCGCCGCCGAGCATGCGCAATGGAGCGAGCGCGGCCTCACCCTTCTCAACCGGGCCGGGGTGCACTGCGAGGATCGCGGCGTACGGCAACCCGTGGGCCTCCTCCGGGAAGTCCTCGACGTGCGGGACGCGTCCGAGTACTCCGAGCGGACTCAGGTCGTCGCCGGCCTCCGCGAGATGCTCGTCGGCGAATCGCAGGATCTCCACCGCGCGCGCCGCCGGATAGAGGACGAAGCAGACCATCACGTCCGGGCCGACCGGGTGCAGCCGGTACTCGAACGACGTGACGACACCGAGCCCGGCTCCTCCGCCACGAAGCGCCCAGAAGAAATCGGGGTTCTCGCTCGCGCTCGCCGTGACGACGTCGCCGCCAGCGGTCACGACCTCGAGGGAGACGAGGTTGTCGCTCGAGAGCCCGTGCTTCCTCCGCAGCCAGCCGATGCCGCCGCCGAGCGTGAGCCCGGCGATACCCGTCTGACTGACGACGCCGAGCGGCGTCGCGAGGCCGAACTCCTGCGACGCGGCGTCGAGCTCGCCGAGCATGCTCCCTCCGCCCGCGCGCACGGTCCGCGCGGAGGCGTCCACCGCGATCTCGTTCAGGCGCGAGAGGTCGACGACCAGCGCGCCGTCGCGCACCGACATCCCGGCGACGTTGTGACCGCCTCCTCGCACGGACACGCGAAAGCCGTGCTCACGCGCGAAGTGGAGCGCCTCGACGACGTCGCCCGTGTCGGCCACGCGCGCCACGAGCGCCGGCCTCCGGTCGATGAGGCCGTTCCAGACCTGCCGAGCCTCGGCGTAGGCAGGATCCCCCGTCCCGACGAGCTCCCCGCGGAACCGCGACCGCAGCCCGTCGAGTGCGCCCGCGTCGATAGCGCGCTCCATCGGTTGACGTTTCGTGCCTGCCTTCATCCCCCGTGTCCTTCTTCGTTCCAGACTGAATGGTCGAAAGTCATAGCAGCGTGAACAGTCTGGACCAAGAGCGCTTTCCGCAGCCAAACAGCGCCAGTGTGAGAAGGAAAGAGACCTTGGGGTCGGTACTGTTCGCTCGTGCCCAGGGATGGAACCGCGACCCGCGGGTACGTCGGTCGACGACGTCATCGCCGCCGCCGGGACGAAGGGCGGCTTCTTCCATCACTTCGCCTCGAAGCAGGAGCTCGCCCGCATGCTCGTCGAGCGCTACGTCGAGGAAGACATGCGGCTGCTCGACGACCTGTTCGACCGCGCCGAGCGCCTGCGCCGCGACCCGCTGCAGCAGCTCCTCCTTTTCGTCGCGCTCCAGGAGGAGGCTGCCCCGGAGCTCGTCTCCGATCAGCCGGGATGCCTCTACGCGTCCTTCTGCTAAGAGCGCGATCTTGTGGACGAGGAGACACGGGAGCTCATCGCCGGAGCCGTCGTCGCCTGGCGCACGCGCACGCGCGAGAAGCTCGACGAGGTCGTCGCGCTCTACCCGCCGCGGCTTCCCGTCGACCTGGACGCGCTGGCCGACGAGGGGCTCGCCGTGTTCGAGGGCGCATACGTGCTCTCCCGCGCGCTGGGCGAGCCGCAGCTTCTCCGCGGCCAGCTCCGGCTTTTCCGTACCTACCTCGAGCTCCTCTTCACGCCGGTGGCTGCAAGCAGCGCGGTGAGCTGATGGCCGACGAAAGCCCAGCTATACGACTCGGGGGGTCGGAAGGCTGAGATGCACACTTCTCGGCGGGCCATTCCCCGTTTTTCCGTTGAGAAACCTCATCGGATGGGTTGATTTTTGTAACAAGTCGCCGTAGCCTCTAGTAGCCCTTTCTGGGGAGAGGGTTCCCGCTCACAGGGTGGGGGGCATTTCAAGGCGAAAGGCGGCCCTTTCGTGTCACAATCGATCGGTACGACCCCGAAGGCCAGTACCTGCGTGGTCCTGGACGGCCATCCGCTGTGGGCGGAGGCTGTTGAGGGTGTCCTCAAGCGTGTCGGAGTCGACGTCGTCGCGAAGACGACGTCTGCGCGCGAAGCTCTGACGTTAATCCACCTCACGCACCCGGATCTGCTCGTGACCGACTTGGACGCCGGGGAGGGAGAGCACGCGGGGCTGAACTGTCTTCGCGAGGCACGTGAGTCCGTGCCGGAGCTTCGCGCCATCGTGCTCGCGTTGCGTGACGACTCCGATGAGATCGATGCCTGCTGCGAGCTGGGGCATCAGCGTACGTCCTCAAGAGTGCGCATCCAGACGACCTCGCATCGGCGGTGCGGCAGGCCTTCGCTCACTCGGTGTACTTCCCACCGACGCCGGGCACGTGGAACGGGGCTCTGCTAAACGGCACAGAATCGGCCGATAGCGCAGAGCTGACGAAGCGCGAGCGGGAGATCCTGCAGCTGGTCGCAGAAGGGCACTCGAACGCACAACTCGCTCGGATCTCTGGGTGACCGAGCAGACGGTCAAGTTCCACCTCTCCAACGTGTATCGGAAGCTCAGCGTCGCGAACCGGACCGAGGCCGCGCGTTGGGCCCAGGTCACGGGCTCGTACCGACTCCCGGCAACCAGTCCGTCGTGGCCGCCTAGCGAACGCCCGCCGGCACTCGCTCGGCCTGCGGAACGTCGGTGGTCCCGCCCGGCGAACGTCGGCGCTCCTGCGTGACGCGACCCGCGACCACGACCGCGGCTCCGGCATCTATCTCACCATCCGGACGCGAGAAGGCGAACGCGCTCTCGACGCGTGCGACGATCTCCCCACGCGCTGCAAGGTGCGGCGAATACGAGCGCTGGGCCGGGTCGAGCAGGACGAGACCGCTCGCTCCGGGACGCATGGTGCGCACAGGTTGGTCCGGAAGCCAGAATCCGTATGCATCCGGCGCTGCCGTGACGAGCACGTCCGTGGGAGACAGAACCGGCTCGAGCCTCTGCGCCGTGCGTGAGAAGACGTCCTGGTCGTGGGTCCCTGCGGGCGTACGAGCGAGCCCAAGCGCGACGATTGCGACGACCGCGACGGCGGCCGGAGCCATCCCGAAGCGCCAGCGCTGCGCCACGGCCGCAATGCCGACTCCGACGAGCAGGGCTGCGAGCGGAGTCAGGATTGCGAAGTACCTGTCCGCACCCGGGTTCTTGACCCAGTACACCGCTCCGAGGAGGACCGATACGGCGAGGATCCTGAACGCGTGACGACTCCGATCCGGATCGAACATCGCTACCCCGAGTCCCACCAGTCCGGCCGCAACCACCATCCAGTCCTCGCGCCAGACGTCGGTCAGGCCGGCGGCGGAGGCAAAGCCCGCAACAGCGACGGCGAGGAGCGCAACCGTGGCGACACGGGCTCGCTCACGGGGAAGAAGGGCTGCGACACCGCACACGACGACGAGTACGGGAGCGATCCAGAGAAACTCGCTAGCCGGAGCCGCAACCGGCGGGCGCAGGACGAGGAAGACGAGCCCGAGGGTCAGTGCAAAGGCGCCCGCGCCGCGCAACGCCGCTCGCCGGCGGTGAGCAGCTGCGGCATAGGCGAGAAACGCTCCCGGCGCGATCACCACCAACTCGGGTCGCGTCGCTACCGCTAGCGCGAGCAGAACGCCGCCGGCCGCAGGACGCTCGTAGACGAACGCGACGGCTGCGGCCAGAACGAGGCACTGCGCCAGAGGATCGGGACCCGAGAACCCAGACCAAAAGGCGAGGCTCGGGCTCGCGAGCACGACGAGCGCCGCGGCCGTGCCGGCGAGCCACGTACCCCCGAGACGGGTTGCAAGGAGGAACGTGAGGGCCACCACCGCGGCGGAGGCGACGGACGTGGCTATCGCGGCGGCGGCCAGCCAGCCGAAACCGAGCGCATGCACGAGCGCCACGACAAGTGGAAAGAACGGCTTAGCCGCGGCGTCCGCGTTGGGGACGAACAGCTCCCCGCCCGGCCCGAGCACGGTCGTCGGCTCGAGGTGCTCGCTGATCCCACGGGCCATCAGAAGGTACTGGTAGCCATCCGGGTACAACAGAGCCGTATGGTGCTGCTCGAGTCGAATCGCGAGCGCCACGACGAAGACTCCTATCGAGATGCCAGCGCTCGGAAGCCACGACCTCGTCGTCATGCCAGCTCCCGGCGAGGGCGAAGCCGCTCGACGAAGTATCCGCCCGTCTCGGCGAGCCGGTACAGGTACACGCGATCGCGCGTTGCGACGTAGAGACACAGGCGCAGCGGAGCAGCTGCGAGAAGACGGAGTCCGAGCCGACGCGAGCATCCTTCGTGCGAGCACGCGTGATGCCCTGCCACCAGAGTCGGCGCCAGTAGTACTCAGACCGACAGCGCTCGGCGTGAACTGCGTGGTCGACCGCAGCACCTGGCTCGATCCAGATCTTCCACCCCGCTCGTCCGACCGACGCGATCACTGCGGAGTCGTCTCCTGAGAGCAGGTTCGTGCCTTCGCGTCCGAGCGTCTCGGAGAACGGCCCTGCCTGCTCGAGCGCCTCGCGACGAAACGCCATGTTCGCACCGAACGGCCATTCGGCGCTCGATGCCGCCTCTCGAGCCTCGGGACCGAAGCGCGTGATCGCCGCGAACTGGAGGAGCCTCTCCGAGAGCCACGCCGGCTTCGTCGCGTCGGGGAAGACGGCGTGACAGGAGCCGCCGACGCAGCCGATCGCAGGATCGGTGTCGAACGGCTCGACGATCCTGCGTACCCAGTCGGCACGTGGTGCGGCATCGTCGTCGAGGAACGCGATCACGTCTCCCCTCGCGCTCGCGACTCCACGATTGCGGGCACGGGAGTGCCCGGGTCGCTCCTCCCATACGTACGTGATGTCCTCGATGCGACCTTCGTAGCGGGCGACGAGCTCTCGACACGGCGGCTGGGACGCCGAGTCGACGACGATGACCTGCGCGGCGTCCTCGAGCCCGGCGAGCGCCTCGAGGCAGCGCTCGAGATCGACCGCTCGGTTGTGCGTGCAGACGACGACGCTCAGCGGCGGCCGCGACGTCACTCGAAGACCTCGTGGAAGAGCGAGGCGTGAGCGGCTGCAGACGCGCGCCACGTGAGCTCACCGGCTCGCTCGGCCGCGGCGCGCTCAAGCTCGGCTCGTGCGGCCGCGTCACCGAGCGCGATGAGCCCGGCACCGATCCCGTCGACCGTCCCTTCGCAGTAGAGACCGGCGTCGCGTGCAACCTCGGGGATCGACCCGGTGGCCGTTGCGAGCACGGCACGACCCGCGCCGAGCGCCTCGAGGAGCGGAGCATTGGTCTCGCCGACCGATCCGGCGCGAACACAGAGCACGCAATCCGAGGCGACGATGGCCTGTTCATAGGCTGTGTCGCTCGGGTTCGCGAGCACGAGCGCTCCCCGCGCGCGTGCAGCCTTGGCGACGCCTCGATCTCGGACGCGCCCGACGAGCGCGAGACGCCAGTCCGGAGCACCCGAAACCGCCGCGAGCGCCTCTCGAACCAGTTTCACCGACTTGATCACGCCCGGGAGCACTGCGATCAGTGCGTCCTCTGGCCAGCCGAGCGACCGGCGCGCCTGCTATCGATTCGTGGCTCGTGGCGGCTGCGCAGGAAAGTGAATCACCTCGAGCCTCGCGGGTCGCCTCGCGCACTCTCGCAGGAGCATGTCGGCCGCGAAGCGCGAGTGAACGACCACGGCTGCGCTTCGGGCGAGGCGCGGATACGCGAGCGCGCGATACAGCGGGAGCAGCGCGCGCGTCCGCGGAACGACGTCATGAACGGTGACGACAAAGCCGAGGCCCGGCCGGAGCCCCGCAAGCAAGGCTCGCGAGGAGTTCGCGAGATGGAAGTGCGCCCACTGCGCCGTCGTCGGGCGGTCGTCGAGCCGGTACACCACGTTCTCGTGCGCGAGAGCTTCGGCAAGCCGCGCGGCGTAGCGCGCGACCCCGTACGAGCGAGGATTGCGGACGCCCTCACGACGAGTGAGACCACGCCCGCGATGCGGGGGGCGGGGTTCACGATCGTTGCGCTCACGGCACGCCTTTCGCCTGCGCGCGGGCCGCTTCGGACACAGGAGCTTTCTGCGGATCGAGCCTGTAGACGGCGTAGTCGGCAGAGTCGAAGACGAGATTGCCGACGCGGTTGTTCGCGTAGAAGTACGGCTGAGTGCACGGCGCTGGGCCTGGGTGCGAAGCATCGAGGTCTGCCATGTGAAGTCGGCGAGGCTTCGAGGCTCGAGCGTCGTGTTCTTCTCGACAATCACGTAACGGACGCCGCGCCGCCACATCTGCTGGGCGGCATTCCACCAGTCCCGACCACCCGCGTAGTGCCGCCGGAGAAGCTGGTATCCGTCCTCCGCATGAGCAAGTTCCCTACGCGAGCTGGCATGGCCCTTGTCCAGCGTAAGACACGGTGCCCGGTCGCAGCCGGGATGAAGTACGCGGTCTTGGGATCTGTCGCGACGATGCCGGGACCGGGCGGAATGTGATCGCCGAGTGCCCATGCCGGCTGGAGAGGACTGCCGAAGTACTCATCTTGCCGATGAGTCGAGCAGTGTCACGACCTTGACGCCGAACGCGAGGCAGAACGTCGCCAGGACGAGCGCAGTCGTCCGGCTCCGCCACGAACGCGCCACCACGACGGCGACGCCGAGCGCGAGAGGGATCTGGCAGAGGAGCAGAAAGCGATACCAGACGGGAAGCGGCAGGCCGACCGCACCGAGCACGCCGAGGCCGAGGCACCCGGCGCACCAGACCGCCGGCACGATGCTCCCGCGCCGCGCGAGCGTCGCGAGCCCCGAGACACCGACGATCCCGGCGACGAGCAACAGTGGCCACTGCCAGCGATCGTCGACCCAGTAGATCGCGAGCCTCGCAGACTCGCCTGGCGGCGAGCGCACGAGCGCCCACTCCCAGGCGATGACGACGACCGTGCCGACCGCCCCGACGATCGCCAGCCACCAGACGACAGCGGGGTCCTCGAGCCGTTCGATTGTGCGCGTGACGAACCCGCGCGCCCGGCTCGGGACCGTGACGCCGCGCGCGAGCACACCGACAGCGAGCGGAACCGCAGAGCAGAGCGCCACGAAGAAGACGCCTCGCAGGCCGGTCTCCGAGAGCGCGCGATCGAGCGAGTACGCGGGCCAGAGCGCTCCGAGAGCGAAACCTGCGCGAGCGCGATCGGCGCGCGCAGAACGGATCCTCCCCGGTACGCGAGACGGCAGCTCCAGGCCGCGGCCAGCACGCACAGCAGGACGCCAGTGAACGGGTGCACGAGCATCGTCGCTGCCGCCCCGAGACAGGCAAGGCGAGCGACACGTAGCCGTCGCGGCCGAGCGCGAGTAGCGTGAGCAGGGCCAGCGCGATCGCGAGGTTCTGCGGGAAGAAGCTCGCGTACAACGCGGCGTGAAACGAGAGATCCGACGCCCAGATGACATGGGGCGGACCGAAGAGGCCGAGGAGGAGGGCAATGGTCAGCCAGGCCGCACGACTTCCGGCGAGCCGTCGTGCGTAGAGGAAGACGGCGAAGAGCGTGAGCCCGAATACCGGGATCCCGACGAAGGCGAGGAGACGGCCGGTCTCCACCGGTTCACGCGAGTCGCCGGCGAGGAAACTGGAGGAACGCGATCGCCTGCATGTAAGGCGTCGCGTGCTGTGTGCTCGACCCGTTCGCGAGAAATGGGCTCTGCTCGGCGAATGGACGTTCCGCCATGCCGGACACGAGCGCGATGAACGTCGGCGTGTCCGACGTCACCCGCAGGGGATAGTCGACGACGGCAGCCCAGACCATCAGGCAGAGGAGTCCCGAGAGCAGCGCGAGCACCCCGTCTCGCAGCGCCAGATCGAACCTGGAAACCGCTACGCGGGCGACGCTCGCCGCGGCCTCCGAGCCGCCCGCTGCTCGTAGGCGACCAGCTCCGATCGAACCCGATCGACCTCGACCGCGAGTCTCTGCACCCGGTTCTCCGCGCTCGACACCGACCCCAGCCACTCGCGCTGCCTGCCGGATGCGGCCTTCAGGCTCGCGTCGGTTGACTCGAGCCGGCGGACGAGCTCGTCGGCCCGATCGCCCTCGTCCGGAGGTGAATCCACGACCCGGAGCGGACGCGATTCGGCACCCCGAGCAGAACTCAGTTTCATGCCGACCACCTCATGGTGGCGCGGAGTCCGGGACATCGATGTGGCTGCGCAGTGGAAGCGTCCCGGTCCACAGCAGGTCAGGCAGGAAACGCCGAGCAGCGCAGAGGAGGAGGACGAGGCCTACCGCCTCGCAGGCGAGCGTCGCGAGCAGAAGCGCCGACTACACCGAGGGGCCGAACGAGCAGGAGAAGGACGACGACGTTCACGACGAGGGAGCCACCCGACCTGCGGCACCGAGCGCGTGGAGACGGCCCACAGCGAGGGGCACCGTGCCCGAGCACCCCGCTCACCGCGATGATCGGGATCCCGAGACAGATCAGCGCGAACGGCAGTCCGGCACCCCGGTAGTCGGGCCCGAAGAACGCCGGGATCACGCTTGGCCCGATCGCCGCCAGCAACGAGGCTCACGGGAACGGCGATCGCGAGCGTCCAGACGAGCGCCCTGCGCGTGGTGACCTCGAGGCGCCCCGAGTCCCGGTCGGCCGAGAGCCGAGGGAGCAGCGCGGTCGTGATCGCATTCGGAATCATGAGGAGCCCGAACGCGAGCGTCGCGGCGACGCCGAAGGCCGCCGTCGCACGGGAGTCCGCCAGCGCGGCGAGAGCGATCGTGCCGGTGCGGTAGTAGGCGACGGTAACGAGCGCGAGCAGGCCGATCGGCGCGGCCCGGCGCAGCGCGCTCCACGAGCTCATCGCGAGACCGATGTCCGCTATCCGCGGCGCACGCACGAGAAGCGGCAGCAACGGCACGAGCGTTGCGAGCGCCAGCGCGCCGATGAGCAGCGTCGGCCCGCGGCGCGTACAGCGCCGACGACGATCACCGCCAGAACGGACAGACAGGCTGCGGCGATTCGCTCGAGCGCTTCGGGACGCGATGTCCCCGCACGAGCGGTAGAGGCCGAGGACGGACAACGTGAGGGCCCCGGACAGCGCCAGCGCTACGACCATGAGCACGGTCACCGGGTCCTTCAGCACGAGCCCGAGCAGTAGGCCCGCCGAAGACGACCGCGATCGCGAGAGGCATTCGAGCGACGAGCAGCGCTCGGAACAGCGCACCCCTCGAGCCGGGGTCTGCTGCACCGTCTCGGGCGAGCAGCGTTCCGGCGCCGATGTCGAGAGCCGTCGTCAGGAGGCTCGCGCAGGCGAGCCCGGTCGCGACCACGGCGAACTCGTCGATCGAGAAGAGGCGAGCGGCCGCGAGCAGGACCACGAGCGCCGCGACCTTCGACGCGGCATCTCCCACGAACGC
>CAWBYI010000002.1:0-173306 GCA_963793035.1 uncultured Actinomycetes bacterium | reverse complement strand
CCCTGAGCTTATGTGCAGGGATTTCTCTGGCTACCGGGTGTTCCATGCCACACCCGTGCCACATGAATACACGGTTCTACGGTCCGATGAGCAGCTTTCGGAGGTCCTTCTCGGTCGCCTCGTCGAGCGGCATCACGTGCGTGTAGGTGTCGAGGGTGACCGCGATCTGGCGTTGTCCGACGCGGTCTCCGATCGTTCGCGCCGGAATGCCCTGGCCGTGCCAGAGAGAGATCCGCCGGTGACGTAGATCGTGCGGATGGAAGTGTGGGATGCCGGCGGCCTTACACGCCGTCGTCATCGTCTTGTTCGCCGCCTGGATCGGATGCTTCACGGAGTGGAGCCAGGGGAACAGCGGCCTGGTGCCGACGCGGTCCCCGGGTGGGCAGGTGTCGAGCAGGACCTTCATCAACCACTCGGGAATCTGGACCCAGCGTGGCTTCCGACGACCACGACGTCCCTTCACGATCTTCGGCGCCGCGAGGATTCGCGAGCTCTCCACATCGACGTCGCCCCAGGTGAAGGCGATGTGCTCGCCTATCCGGCCTCCGTCCTGCTCGAGGAAGACGTACAAGAGTCGCCTGTCGGCGGGGATGTGATCGAGCATCAGCAGGACCTGTTTGTCGCTCGGAGGGACGACGATCTCCTGCTCGGCGACCGGGTAGCGGATGCGCCGGTCGCGAGCCGGGTTCGGCTCGACGCCGACGAAGTCGAGCACCTGCTTCAACGTGCTCATGTAGTCACGGAGGACCTTCGGCGTCAGCTTGTTCTCGCCCTGCGCGTTGTCGGTGACCCACGCCTGGACCTCGTGGAAGGTGATCGCGTCCGGTACGAGCTCGCCGAAGATCGGTTGGAGACGCTTCCAGTGCCCGTCGATGTTGTCGATCGTCCTCGGGTCGAGGTCGAGACGGCTTGCCTTCCACGACTCGAAGTAGGTGCTGGTGGACCGGATCGGCTTCGGGGCGACGACCTCCCGCAGCGTCGCTGCCGGGTTGCGTCCGGCGGCGAGCTCGCCCGCGACGAAGTCACGGCGGGCTCTCGCCTCCTTCATCGTCTTGAAGGTGCCGCCGTGCACGACCGGATAGGCGTAGCCACCCAGGCGGTAGCGGACGTCGTAGCGGCGCTCGCCGCGGCGCGTCTTGCGCGTTCTGATGCTGATGGTCGCCATGACTCCCTCCTAGATCGAACCCCTAGACGACCTCAACATACATCGAGGCGGACACGGAGGGAGCCTTGTCTAGGGGTTCCAACCGATGCCCGCCTCGAGATCACGATGGTACTTCGCGGTTCGAGAACGTCATCTTCTCGATGTACGCGGCGACGTCGGAACGCTTCACGAACACCTTCCGAACACAGTCCGGCTGAACAGTCGGAAGACGTCGCATGATCGCCTCGGCGGTGGCGCGAGTCACGCCGAGCTCATCGCGCAGCGCCTTGCAGTCGAGGAGTTCAGGTAGGCGCTCGTTCATCGTCGGGTCAACACTCGACCTCGTCGTCGTCTCCCCTTGAGGGGATACACGCCGACGACGAGCTCTCACGAGAGTGTCCGACTTCGTCGCGACTGGGTGCCGACGAGGTGCCGACGAGGTCAGACTCCCTAAACGCGGAGAGCGAGCGATTGAGCCTTGCGCCGCGTGGTCCGCCGCGTTCGGCTACGTGGCCGGCCGCGATCAGTTCGTCGAGCGCACGCCGGACGAACTCACCGGTTCCAGTGACGCTCTTCTCGACATCGGAGCGGGACACCTCGTCGGGTTGCAGCTCAAGCCATCGCGACACCTTCTCCATGAGATGAGTCGGCCTCCAGGAGCCCGCGTCGGCCGATCCCGCCGCGCTGAATGTCCATGTGATCGCGTGTGCCCTCGGGTCGGAGCACAGTTCGAGTTCGGCAGCCTTCGGACGTTTGAGATGCCCGAATCGATCCTTATGCGTGATGATCCTGAAGAGCCCCGACCCACCTCTTGCAAGCGCGCGCACTGTTTCGAACCCGAGGTGCACGTCAGCGCCTCCGAGCTTTCGTTCCGAGCCGATCGGGTTCCGGCCGCGGTTCTCCGCGGCCTTCACGACGTGGTCGACGACGATGGTCGCCACTCCGCGCAGCCAGAACGCCTGGACGTAGATGCGAGCAAATCGCTCAACGTCTCCGCGCTTGTTGTCGTCGAGCCCTTGCAGGCTGTACGCACCGGCCGCTGCGTCGATGACGACGAGTGTGAACGTCCAGCTCGAGGCGAGGCTTTCGATGATCTCCGCGGTCGCCGGCGTCTCGGGCTCGATGTAGAAGACGTGCTCGAGCTCAGCATCGGTGGTACCCATTTCGCGAAGGCGATCTCGGGCGTCCCAGGGGCCCATCTCGAAGTCGACGAGGAGGATGTTCCCGCCGCACCGGATCTCCTCGAGCGCGATCGCGTACGTGGCGAACGTCTTCGCCGACTCCGGCGGCCCGCTGAACACGTGCCGCTTACCGGGGTAGACGAGCTCGACGCCCCCGATCGTCGGCAGCGTCGCCAGCCGCGGCTCGAGCTTCGCGAGGTCGATCGGCTCCCAGCTCACGCGGCCGCCTCGGCGAAGTCGAGCGCATGATCGAAGAGTTGAGGAGATCCGTGCGCGAGGTGAGCCACACCCTGAGCCGGGCCTCCGCGATCGTCGCGGCGATCCGGGCGATGGATGTGCAAGGCTTCTGCACTGAGGGACCTCCTTGGTAATGCCGCCCCCGCGGCCCGCCTCCTAACGGGAGCCGCGGGGGGTCGGCTATGGAGGTTCCAAAGGATTTCGCGCGCAACTTCGCCCAGGAAGTAGCTGGGCGAATTTCTTTGAGCGCGAGCCGGATTTGGCTCTACGAAGCAGGTTAGTAGCGGGGGATCAGGACTCGCGAAGGCTCGCTCAAACTTCGCGCAAGTCCCTCTACGCGCTCATGTTCGGCGTCCCACCGTGCGTCGCCGGTGTCGAGCGCGGTGCCCAGATCGGTGACCTTGCGCCGGCCAAGTCGGCCAGTGTCCCTGGGGTTGCGAACCCGCACGTAACGCTTCCAGACCTCCCACGGCGTCAGCCCGGGGTTGCTCACCCAGATCTCCGCCGCCTTGTTCACCTCGTCCTCCGAGAACGCCTTGCCCTCCCACTTCCCCTGCTTCGACTCCGTCGACTTGCGTGACGTCG
This sequence comes from uncultured Actinomycetes bacterium, assembly GCA_963793035.1. Taxonomy (GTDB): domain Bacteria; phylum Actinomycetota; class Thermoleophilia; order Gaiellales; family Gaiellaceae; genus GMQP-bins7. Next base: position 170,159 of record CAWBYI010000002.1, on the reverse strand, counting down.
GCGAGGAGACGGCTTCCTCGAGCTCGTCGTCGCGACTGATGCCGAGCGCCGGGAGCGCTCGGTTCCAGAACGCCTCCCAAAAGTCGTGCTGTGGCCACAAGTGCCGCGTCTGCCACAACTCCGACACCTCGTCGGAACGCCTACAGGCCTCGTCGACCGCGTTATCGGGCGAGCCGAATTCCTGGATGACCGCCCAGCGCTGGTCTGGCGTGAGACCGCCAGCCATCTAGCCGCAGGACCGGGAAGGTCGACGCATGCGAAGCGCCGATCATCGCAGGCGCCGAAGACGGAACGGGGCCGCCTTCCCGGGTCGGCCCCGCTCCCCACTCATGCGTCTCGACGAGGGTAACCCCGCTAGCGGTCAGCGTGCTGCGCGGTCTCCTGTTGGCGCTCTCGCCAGGCTCGCGCGCGGCACGACGAGCTGCAGTATTTCTGCGCGTGCCTCGTCGCATCGAACGGCTCGCGGCACTCAAGGCACACCGCCGGCTGCGCCCCGATGATCCGGCCGCGACCCGCAAGCCGCTCGAGACACCAGTCGCACGTGACCCACGTGATGACGTCCTTCCCCCCGGCCGAGTACCGGATGAAACCGAAGCACGTCTCGCAGTAGAGCGCCGTTCTCACGATCGCTCCCTAGTTTGCGACGACGAACGCGAACGCGGGGAGAAAGATTTTCTAGAGGGCGCGGTTATTCCGGGACACCACTCAAAAAAGTCGGGGCACTCAGTGAATGGCCGGCGCTCGTCTCGGATCTTCGCGGTCACGCGCCGCGAGCTCGGCCATCAGGTCCTCGATCTGTTCGCGCTGTTCGGCCACGACCTCCCGCAAATGATCGACGAGCTGATGCGCCGTTCGATTGTCGACGGCGATCCGCGCGCCTCCACCGTAGTTGCAACGCCGACATGCCGCCTCGAGGTTCTCGGACGCGAAGAAGAGATGCGGATGCGTCGAGCTCGGCAGGCGATGGTGAACGGTGTCCGCGTACCCCGTGCAACGTTGTCCACGGATCTGGCACTCGTATCCGTCGCGGCGGAGGACGGCACGCCTGACCCGTTGCCAGGCCGCGGTCGAGTAGCGGCGGTCGCTCACCTCCCGAGTGTACGACGCGCATCGTGTAGGAGGTAGAGCAAAATCGCGACGGCGCAATCGAGGTACCCGCCTCCGGAAGTGGCCCAGGTCGCACGGCTGCCACTCGCTCGTCAGCGCGCCGCGAGTGTCGCCGCCGGGGCCGAAGGCAGGGGTCGAAGGGTCTGCCCACCCTCAAACGGCGGGAACTCCGAGCTCGTCGCGACTTGACACAACCCTCCGGCTACCAAATCCTCGTGCGGATAGCGACAAAGGGGGCGAAATGCATGCAATGAGAGTCGTCATGGCGGTCGTTGCGCTCTTCGCCGTGAGCGTCATCGCAGCCGGCGCCGTTTCCGCGGCGCGTGCAGACGATGACGATTCGCGGTCGGGCGCGCTGGTCGGAACCTGGGACGTCACGCTCAACCTTCCGGGCGCACCACCAGGACGCGTACTGGCGACGTTCAACGGCGACGGAACGACGGTGGAGAGCGCCGCAGCCCCGCCGACGACACGGGGCGCCTCGCACGGGGTGTGGAAGCGGATCGGGCGCGACCTGTTCTCGGTCACGAGGATCTTCTTCAGGTTCAACCCGCAGACCGGTGCGTTTCTCGGCACGACGAAGGTAAATGCCACCGCGCGTGTTGCGTCGGATCGAGAGACGTTTGAGGCGGTGTCGATCTCGGAGCTACGAGATCCGGCCGGAAATCTGGTCGTCGGCGGCCTGCGTGGAACGGCAACCGCAACGCGCATGCACGTGGAGACGATCCCGGATACGCCCTGAGCTCGGCTGGCACCTGAACAGAGGGGCCGCGTCCGTCGCGGCCCCTCAGGCTGTCCGACGATCGTGTCCTAGGTTGACGCCCACCGCAGGGCACGACCAAGGCACGAGGAAAGGCCCCGCCGAGCGGGGCCTTTCCTCTTGGCGGTGCACACACGGCGAACGCACGGCCGGAGCGCCGGTGTGCGTGCTGAGCGCTCAGAGCCGGTCGATCCGCAAGATCGTTCCGGTGAGCGTGACCACGAAGCCGGCATGGCCGACGAGTTCCAGCGACGTGGGCCGATCGAGGCCGCTCACGATGGTCTCGAACGTGCCGTCGGCGCGGACGGCAACGATCTCACCGGTGTTCGGCGCGGCCGGCTTGCCTTCGTTTTCGGGGATTGGCGCGAGGTCCCAGTGGCCTTGCAGTAGGCCGTACAGGCGGTGATCGCGTCCCTTCTCAACATCGACGATGAGGCCACGGTCGCCCGCGTAGTCTGCGCCCCACTCGCCGACCACTTTGACCGATCCGTCGCGTTGGACTTCATTGATCTTGGAGGTGGACGGGAGGTGCGGGATCGGGCCAGCCGTGGCCAGGAAGACCTTGCCGTTCGCCACCTCGAGGCCGATTGGTACCGAGTCGGTGCTGGCGAAGGCCAAGAGCTCACTGATCTGTCCCCGCAGGTCGATACGAATCACGCGTGCGAGATGGGCGTCCGCCACGACGAATCCGTTGCGCCACTCCTCTATCGAATACTGGACGCCTTGCGAGGCGAACCAGTCGGGGTCCGCCGGCGGGTGCGCGGCCGACCAAGTGCCCAGATCGGCGAACACGGAAAACGTGCCGTCGCGTTGCAGGCGGTAAATGCCCACGACGGCGTCGGGAGCGCCGAAGTCGGCGCCTGCGCAGCAGACCAGCACGTAGGCGCGGTGGCCGATGAACACGACGTCCATGGCGCCTCCGATACCGATGATCTGGCGTGGCAGGCCACTGCCGACCACCGCCTCGGAGCCGGTTCTCGGATCGATCCGTACGAGCGTGCCGTCGTTTCCGTTCGTGACGTAGAGGGCGCCGTCGGGCCCGATTGTGCTTCCCGACCCCAGACCACCGAGGGCGGTGTCGTTGAGCACGCTGACAACCGGCGCTGTCGGTGTCTTCGCGGCCCACACAGCGGAGCTCGGCACCACGAACGCGATGGCGAGCACTACGGCAAGCGCGGTGATGCGAGGTGTCATGGTCCGTTCCTCCTTCGATATCGGGGATCGCAGGGCCTTTGGACCCAACGAATCGGCCCGTTGCGCCGCGACTGGCGGATACGCCGTTCCGCGTACGTGTTCTCGAGTCGCGCCTCTTTGTGCCAATCGCTGCACGGCGAAGGCTCGCCAATGCTGACTCCATGCGACATTTGTCGCAATACGCAATTCGGCGTACCCTCGATCGATGACGACGCTCGTCGAGCGTGACGTGGCCGCGATGCTCGCCTTCGTGAGCGAGCTGAAGGATCTCGACGACCCGCTGCCGTTTCCGCCCCGGCTCCTGCAGCAGATGCACGCCCTCATCCCGAGCGACTGGGTCGACTACGGCGAGCTCAACCCCTTCGATCGTCGCTCGATCATCCAGATCGGAGCCAGCCCGGATGGCGAACACGAGCTTCTGGATGGGGAGATGGCCGACCCTTCCGAGCTGGATGTGTTCTTCCGGGTACTCCGCCCCAGTCACCCCGTATGCGGGCATCGAGCAACGAGCGGCGACTGGACGACGCCGCTCAAGGTGTCCGACTTCGCAACGCTTCGCGAGTTCGAGCGGACAGCGATCTACGACGCGTGGTACCGGGGATACCTCAATCGCTGGCTTGACATGGGTTTGCCGGCAACGCCGACGCGAACGCGCGTGTTCAAGTTCCTGAGGCTGGGCCCCGACTTCGACGAGCGTGACCGCTTGGTACTCAAGTTGCTGCGTCCGCATCTGGAGGCCCGGCACGAGGCAGCGGAGAGCGCGACCCGTGCCGCATCGGCGCTGGCCGCGGTCGAGGAAGAGGCGAACGGCGACGAGGCACGGCACGTTGTTCTCTGCTCCGGCCGTGGCGCTATCGAGTTCGCCTCGCCGTCCTCGCGCGCGCTGCTCGAGCGCTATCTCGGTGCCGTGAATGGATGCTTGCCCGAGGGCGTGCTCCACCAACGAGAGGTCGCGGTCGTCCAGAACGACCGTCGGCTCAGCGTGCGGATCGCCCGAGTAGGCGCGCTGCACGTGCTCTTGCTCGGCGAGCGCGACCTGAGGGTCGAGAAGCTCACCCGACGCGAGCGCGAAATCCTGGGCCTCGTTGCTCTCGGCAGGGAGAACGACCAGATCGGCCTTGAGCTCGGGGTTGCGCCCGCGACCGTGGCGAAGCATCTCGAACACGTCTTCGAGAAGCTCGGCGTCCGAAACCGGACTGCTGCTGCGGCGCTGCTCGACACGGACTAAGCGCCCCAGATTGCCGACGCGACGTATGCCTCGACTGCTCTGCCAGCGAGGGCTCGCCTGAGCGCGGATTCCCGTGGACCTCCGGTTGTTACGACCAGCCCGTCCCGAGTGCCTCTTCGAAGACGTCACGCTCCTCGACCATCCACGCCCGGCGTCGCAGGATGCGGTCGCCGACGCCCTCCGCCCACATGCGAGCCCAACCGCCGCCGCGGTGCTCGGCGTTCGCCCGCATCGCATGCCACGAGCGCGAAGCTCCCGCGGTCGCCACATCCATGAACTCAGCACGACCGTCCTCCTCGAGCCCGTAGGCGTCAACGAACAGCGCAAGTCGCATCGGCGCCTCGGCCGTGGCAAACGCCGGGTCACGATCGACCTCCGGCATCAGCGGCACCCACCACATCGCGGTGTTCACGACGTCACGGAGCCGGCTGCCCGGCCGCGTGAGATCGAAGTCGATAAGAGCCGTGGGTTCGCCGTCGCGGAAGACTACGTTTTGCGGCGTGACGTCGAAGTGCGCAACCGCGTCGCCCGGCGGCTCGGGCGGCACGTCAGCTGGAAGTTGCACCACCAGATCGCTGCCGAACCAACGCGCGTCCGCAGGCAGCTCGAACGACACGGACGCCTCGTGCAGCCGGCGAAGCAATCTCGCTACGCCGATGAGAGCCTCGTCCGCCGCTGCCCAGGACTCGGTCACGGGCTGGCTGGGAACCTCGCCTTCCACGAACTCGAGGACGTCCCGCCCCTGCGCGTCGATACCCAAATAGCGTGGGGCACCGTCGAAGCCCACGCGCTCGAGGTGACGGAGATACTCAGCCACCGAGTCAGACCAGAATCCCCGAGGACGGCGCACCGTCTTCCCGACTCGCACAACACCCTCGGTCACATCCCCACCGGGTAGCGGGATCTCAACATCCGCGGACTCGCCGGCCACGTACCGAGTCTTTCACGCAGCTGCTAGCCGACGAATAGAGCACGTGGCGCTGTGCGGGCACGGGACCGACGCAGCTGAGAAAGACTGCTGCGGCGGCTCTGGCGCCGTCAAAGACTGGGGGTTTCCAGGTTTCGGGAGCCGCCTCGCGTCTTCCCCTTGCACCTTTACGTCGACTGCTCTTTCCGTCCTAGGGAGGTTCTCTTCGCTGCCCGAAGTGGTCCCGGATGACATAGCGCCGACCACGCGCCGGCGCGGTCAGCATGCTGCACGACAGACGCGTCGATCGCTCACAAGCACGGCGCTAACTCACCCCCCTTCACGTCGCGCTCCTGCAAATCGCCACCCTCGCGAGTAGCGTTGCGGCCAGGTACTCGTGATCCTTCGGAGACCGCTCTTCTGGCTGCGACCGGCGGCGGCGCTTCTTGGCGTCGTCACGTTCACTGGCGGTGTTGTCGCCCTATTCACGATCGACAACAGCGCGGGCAGCATCTTCTTGCTAACGGTCGGGGTCGTACTGACCCTCGTCGCGTTCCTGGGCGAGCGGATACAGCTCGAGTCGTTCGAAGTTCTGGGCGCGAAGGTCAAAGTGCGCGACGTTGTCCGGAGCCGACTTCAGCTCGCCGAGCTCGCCAGCGCAGGCCCGGACAACGGCGGGGGCAGGGAGATGCGCCAGCAGGCGCTCACGCTGCAACGGCTCGTCAGCCTCTACGACCTATATGGGTACGTCCGCAGCACCGAGCCCGCCAGTCCAAGCCGCACAGCCGCTTTGGACGGGCTCGCGGACCGGATGCAAGCGGTGGGACGCCTGGTGGCGTTCGATCCCGCAGAGGTGTCCACATGGTTCCACGAAGGAACGGACGCTCTGCGTGTGGTCGCCCTCAACTTGATGATTGCGCGGGAGGATTGCCGTGATTTCCTTGCCGTCCTGAAGACTGTCGACGCACCGCACAACCTGTTCGAGCAGTTCTACGGGCTCGGGCTCGGGCGGATGATGCTTCCGAGCCTCGACGAGCTCGAGCGCCGACTGCTCGCCGACGCGATCAAGCGAGCGCAGCACAAACGCCGATTCCGTCGCGACGAGCCGCTCATGCGCCTCAGTAACGCGACCCTCTCTGAGTTGCGCCGGCCAGACCCGCGACACTGATTACCCAGCATCCCGGCTCCCTGTGTGTACAGCTTGCGGCTGCTGCGCTCGTCTCGCTGCACGGGCACCGCACGGACGCTGCGGAGAAGACGCTGCTGCGGCTTCTCTAACAGACGTGCCACTCGCTTCTACGACAGGCGCTCCATCGCACTGAACACATCAACACGCGATTGGTTGAGTTCTCGCCGGCTTTCCCTAACGTGTTGCCGACCTCGCTCTGTGGTTCGCCACCACTTTTCGAGCTGGGCGTTGTACCGACCAGGCCCAACGTAGATACCTGTGTAATGCCGTTTGCCTCGGCGTAGCGATCTGCTCAGGTGTATGAAGTGGAACAAGTCCGTCTTATTCGCGAACGGAGCAATCACCTGAAACAGGTCGAGCTCAAAGGCGTCATAGGCCTGCTGCAGACTCCTCTGCCTCGCCGCATAGGCCAGGTACGTTGGATAAAGGCGCTCCCCTAGCCAGAACCTATTCGTCCTGAGAAGCGCGCTGAGCTTCGCTCGCTTGGCCTTCAGAGCGTCGTAAGGGTCTACGAGGATCCCCCTAGGCACGAACTTACCTTCGTCCGTCTCCATGATCTGCAGAATCTTGTCGGAGAACCGCTCGATCCTGTCTTTTTCGAGTCGCATCACAGCTTGCTGATGAGCGTCGAGCGCCTTCCAGACTTCAGCAACCTTGTCGACGCGCACCCGCGCGATCTCCGTCTTCACCGCCTGGTCTGCTCGATGGCTCTCGAGCACCCAGTTCAGCACGAACCCGGCGAGAATGATGAGCAGCCCGAAGACGAGCTTGTCGATGATGCTGAGGAACAGCTTCTGTTTGAAGTCGTCGCGTGGTGGAGTGTCTGCAGCCATGCTCGTGGTCGCTCTCTCGTTGCGCTAGCCCAGCACCGAGCGTAGGCCTATGCCGTAACTGCCGAAACCGGGAAGTCCCTAGTGTTTGAGTCCCCTTTTCGGGACGCGGCCGGGAGACGCGCGGCTGTCGAGTCGGCTAATGAGGCGTGTCCTTGCTCCTCCTCCGCACGGCGTGGAAGAGGTAGCCCTCGTCCTCTGTCGAGTAGGTACAGCTACACGAGAGGGGGGATCGCGATGAAGGCCAGACTGCTGACGCTTTCAGTTGTAGTCACGGCGTTCTTGCTCGCGCTCGTCAACGGGGGCATCAGTACGAGCCCCGGTTAGACGACCGAGCTCAAGAATCGGGGCGCAGGGAGCGGGCCGCGTTCTTACGAACTCCCGCTCCCAGCACTCCGGGCAGAAGACGTGAAGCTCGCCTACGCCGTCTGAGCCTGCCCGCCACTCATCGTGGGCGTTCTCGTCCTCGCGATTGCGACCGCACTCGGCGCACCGGAACTTGGTGTCCATGCCTCGCACGATCGCGTATCTCGAGTTCGCTGCCTAGACGCTCATTCGAGCGTGTCCGTGGGCGGTCAGTGGCGGGTGGCCGTGGTGCGAGCAAACAAGTAGGGGTTCCAGGTTTCCGCACAGTGCGCGAGCTGAGACTTCATGAGTCAAGTGTGCGCGTCGAGCGCTCCTTGAGCGCAGGCGGCGGAGGTGGGATCATCAGAACCAGGGTAGGTTCGCCCCAGACGGGGAGGCTAGGCGATGAAGTACATCTCAGTAGCGGGCCTGGTGCTGAGTGTCGGACTCCTTGCATCCGGCTTGGCGCATGGCATTGGCGGTCCCGGCAAGGCCGTGGGAACGGTCGAGTATCCGGCCGGCTTCCTGCCGGGCTCGATCAGGTTCTCACTCGTCGCCAAGGGAACCCCAGCCAAAGCCCACGGCAAGATCAAGTATCGACGCGACGTTGCGGGCTTCGATGCGAGAGCGAAAGGGAAGGTCACCTGCTATCTCGGCGTTGGGAACCAGGGCTACTTCTCGGGCACATTCAAGAAGACGTTCTTCTCGGGCCCGACCGAGATCGACACGTTCTATGGGACGGTCATCGACGGCACGCCGAGTGGAGTGCCCGACAAGGCCGTCGTTCAGATCACTCAGTCCGCGACAGGCACTCCTTGTAACGAGCCGGGGATCATGGCATTCCTCGACTCAACAGCAGTCGTCGTCACTGACGGCAACATCAAGGTGCGTCCCTAACCGACCGTCAACGGTCTGATGGCGGGAAGGCGCCCCGAATCGGGAGCGTCATGAGATGGTTCGCGCTGCTCGCGCTCGTGGTGCTCGCGGCATTCGGCTGCGGCGGGTCCGACACGCAGGAGCCAGAGGTGACCGGCACGATCGCGTTCACGCGTGGCGACGACGTGTGGCTCATGCGCGCTGACGGCAGCCGGCAGCGCCGGCTGACGCGAGGCAACGATCCCTCCTGGTCGCCCGACGGCCGCAGGATCGCACTTCTCGGTCTACGGAAACGAGTCGTCGCAGATCTGGGTCATCGACGCCAACGGCCGCGATCTGCGCAGGTTGACCATGGCCGAGCAAATGTACGACACGCACTTCTCGCCCGCGTGGTCACCCGACGGGAAGACCATCGCGTTCCAGGGCTACAACGACGGCAACTACTGGATCAACGTCGTCGGGGCGAACGGCAGTGGTCAGCGCGAGCTCTCGCGGAAAGGCGGGCCGTATGCGGATGCAGACGCCGCGTGGTCCCGCGACGGACAGACGATCATGTTCACGAGCGTCGGCAACGCGGTTTCCGCCATGAGGCCGGATGGAAGCGGCCGGCGCGTGGTGGCAAGAGTCGACGGAGAGGTCGATGACCAATGGTCTCGTCTGGTCACCCGACCGTCGGCGATTCACCGCCTTCGTCGGCGGCGATCTGTGGGTGCTGAGCGCCGACGGCACGCGTCTCGCGATGCTCTTCGACGACCCCGTCGACAAGCCCGAGAGATGGAGCGGGATCGCGTGGTCGCCCGACGGCGAGAAGATCGCCTTCTCCGTGCGGGAGGGCCGGGGGCCGAGCGCAGAGGCGGACACCGAGATCTACGTCGTCGACAGCGACGGAAGCGAACTGCGCAAGCTGACCGACAACGACGAGGTGCTCGACAACCTCGCGGCCTGGTCACCGGACGGTCGAGCGATCGCCTTCACGACCAACCGTGATGGCCAGAGCGAGATCTACCTGATGGACACCGACGGCAGCGACCAGCGCAACATGAGTCAGAGCCCGTTGGACGACCTCAGCCCTGTATGGTCGACCGCCCGAAGCTGAACGAGAGGGGCGGTCCCCACTCGCCGTCGCGTCCTGTGCGACCTCTCGTCTAGTTCAGCTCGCCCGCCTCCAGCTCCCGCTCCTCGATCCGCAGGTAGCTCGCGAGGTCGCGGTCGTCCGAGCGCGTCTCAAGCTCGCTGCCTGGACGCTCATCGGACACGGCGTAGCGCCGTTCGGCCGGACGGTTTTCGGGAAACTCACCCGGCCCCGGACAGTTACGGCGAGTCGTGGGAACTTGTGACGGACGCTACTACACTCGGAGATAGCGCTTCTTCGAAATAGGCCGCCGTCACGTCTCAGTCCCAGAAGCCAAATAGCCAAGAGCCGCCTTCCGAGGGGTCTCGGGCGGGCGGCTTGCGGGGTGCGCTTGGGCGGTTCTGGAAGCTGGCGCTTGCGCTCGGCGTCGTTGGCGCCATCGTGAGCTACACCGTCCCGCGTGTTCTTGATCAGGGGGGCGAGGCCGTGCGAGGGGCGATCGGCTCTGACGCCGCGATCGTTGCCACCGTGCGCCATCCGGGCGAGTACCAGAGCTTGAGCTTCTATAGCCCGATGTACCTGTTCCCGTCGGTGGCGCCGAAGGACGTTCCAAGGGACGTGCGCGTTGGCGGGGAAGGACCCCTGTTCTACGCCTGGGCACGGCAGAACGGCGCCGTTCCCGGGCAGGAGCAGCCGTTCCGCTTGACTCTGCGTGGTCGTGATGCGGAGCCGGTGATCATCGACGCGATCCGGCCGCGCATTGTCGAGCGCGGACCGCCCCTCGCTGGCTGGTTTACCCACAACCGCGGATGCGATGCAGTCCTCGTGAGGGAGGCACACATCGATCTCGACCGAGATCCGCCGACGGTCGTCTTCTCCAAGAGCTTTGAGGAGGGCGACGCAGGACGAGAGCAGCTCGCCCTGACACTGCAGGTGAGTGCGAGCGACCCCGAAGTGATCGACGTGCTCGCGATCACAAAACGCTTCGATGTACGGTGGGAACTCGAGGTCCTGTACAGCGCGGCGGGTGACACGGGCATCCTCGTCGTCCGGGACGGGAACAAGCCGTTCGAAGCGACCGCACTTCATCGTGGGCTCGCGCGGTATTACGTCGGTGAGTATCACGGCGAGCAGCGTCCCATGCGGTTTGTCCGCTATCCCGGAGGGGACCCGCGGGGAGAGGGGATGACGTTCTGCTGACGCTAGAGTGGACGCAGCAGAGGGAGTACCCATTCTGGTTCGAGGTGTCGCGAAGCGCGAACCCCTAGTACGCGAAGCTGCGAACACTGATAGTGGGCCACGAGGCGGGCAGTGTTCCACGCCCGCGGCGCAAAGACGGCAGCCGGGCGGCCCGCCCCTGAGCCGTCAAACCAAGAAGGCGGACATACCCGGCCTGGTATCGGAACGACGTCTTGTAGCCGCTGAAACTATCCGCCAGCACACACCGAAACAGCACAGCGGTACGCCTGCCTGCTCGAACCGCATCCGCGGCGATCCGCTGTTCACCCTGGGCCAACTAGCGGCCGAGCACTGTTCGGGAGACCCACCCGGCCCTCTTCGCCCTGCCCAGGTATTCGCGCTACTCCGTAGTCAGAGAGTCGGCGCTCGATCTGCACGTTGCCACGTGCGCCGCAGCTCGAAACAGGATTCGGATCGAGGGCCGCGCTCTGAGGCCGCAGACCCAGACTCGCAAACCCTCGACCCATCCCCTCCCCCGCGAGCATGATCGCCCGCCACATCCGCTTCCGCTTCTCCCAAAGGAGTGGCGACGACAACCCGAACGGGCGGAATGAGGGCACTCGGCGGAGTAACCGCGCTGATTAGTCCAATCAGGTCTAGCGGCGGCGGGCCGGGCGAGGATACGTTGTCATCGAGCTTGGTTGTTGCGCGATGCGCTTCCTTCCCCTGAGCGCATCGCGGAGCGGCCAGCCAGCGCGCGGTGCAGACGACCCTACTCGTTGCGTGTGTCGTGAAGACCGTCGCGTAGCCCGTTCCGAAGCTCGGCGATGCCCTGAGGAAGCTCGAGGGCATCGTCGGCGATCAAGTCCGTTACTACGAAGTAGTGCGAGTCTCTTCAGAGCGATACCCCTGATTGGGCCGCTAACCAGGGGCACGCTCTTCCCCCTACGCCGGTGACTGCTCTCCCCTGAGCGCCCCGGCGTCACAGAAATGTTCCCACCGGAGCAAACGGCAGGCAACGCGCAATTTCCTTCGGCGAGCGTGGCCGGGACGGAAGCCGGGCGGCCCGCCTCCTGAGCCGTCGAACGTCGAAGGCGGACCTACCCGGCCCTTGGGTGTCGGGGTCGTCCTTGGGGGGAAGGCCCGACAGCCAAGCTACGGCCCACTAGGGGAGTGCCACAGTGTGGGACTGCAGCGGTGGCAGGCCGTACGCGACCGTAGTAAGGCGAACCAACGGCAGGCAACGCGCAACTTGCTTCGTCTAGCCGTGTGACGCGGGGGCGGCTTAGGCTCCTCGCTCCCACATAGGGGCAGGCTCGTTTGCCTCGTAGACGTCACGAACGGGTCGCCATGCGCGGCCCGTTCGGTTCTGCAGCACCGGTATTCGCGCTACTCCGTAGTTGGAGACAGAACCCCTCGCCCGCGCCAGCGTGCGGATGTGTCGCTGGATGTAATTCTCCGACCCGAACTGATCGTCTGCTCGCGTTGCGGCAGGGAGCCGACCTCGGGGAGCTACTCAGGGACGCCTGACTTCGGGAGGAGCCATGACGAGCATCGACCCCTATCGCGTATCCGACAGCCTGGACGACTCGGTTCTCGACGCCATCGCGACCCGGCTGGAGGCGCGGGGAAAGCACCCGGACTTCGTGCGCATGATGGACGAGTACCTCGATGCCATGCGTATCGACGACGCAGAGGCGGTCATCGATCTTGGCTGTGGCACCGGCGTCGCGGCGCGTCAGATCGCCCGCCGCGCAGACTTCTCCGGGAACGTCATCGGAATCGACCAGAGCCCATTTCTCATCGCCACGGCCACGCGGCTTGCCGATCGTGAGAACCTCGCAGGCAATATCGACTTCCGCATCGGCGACACGCAGGGCTTAGATCTTGGTGAAGGCGAGTTCGATGCCGTCATTGCTCACACGCTCATCAGCCACGTCGAACGGCCCGTGGCGATGCTCGCCGAAGTCGTCCGCATCGCCAAGCCAGGAGGTTCGATCGTCATCTTCGACGGTGACTATGCGTCACTCACCTTCGGCCATCCCGATTCGGATCAGGGCAAGCGAGACGATGAAGCTTTGATCGGCGCCATCGTCACGAACCCGCGCGTCATGCGTGAGATGCCAGTTCTCGCACGTGCGGCCGGGCTCGAACTGGTGGCGTCTTTCTCATACGTACTCGCCGAGGTGGGCAAAGCCGACTTCTGGCTCTCGGCGATCGAGTCCTTTCGGAAGCTCATGCCGGTAGCGGGCGCAATGTCAGAAGCCGGGGCGAACGCTTGGGCCGAGCGCTTGATGCAGGCATCGGAGACGGGCGTCTTCTTCGGCGCTAGTAACTACTACAGCTATGTCTTGCGCAAGCCGAGCTAAACGTTCGGATCGGCCGGGCTGGGCTCGCGTACAACCCTGAGGAGAGGGCGGAATTCACCGAGGCAAACCTCCACCCGGCCCCGCGTCCACCAGACCGTCACTGGTAGCGGGAACGTTGCGCAGGTTCCGATCCTGGAGTGAGACGGGGCAACGCGGGGGCCTGCTCTCGCAGTGGCACGCCCGTGACAGAAGTCCTTCCGGATTGGTTGTAGGCTCGAGGAACTGCGGCGGGTTGTCCAACGACGCAGGAGGTGTCGTCCCATGGGAGCACCGCTCGAGAAGCGTGTTGCACTCGCCTCGCTCAACCGGTTCCTCGACGATTGGATCAAGCCGGTCGAGATCGCGCAGGTACGGAGCATTGACGCGCCGGACCTGAATAAGTGGATCGAACGAAGGGCCCGCCCGCCGGCCTCGAGGCGCAGGCTCGGCAGGATCCTCCGCCCCCTAGCCACGCGCTCCGACCTGCTCGCCGTCCTCATTTCGGGAGCGACGTCCGTCAAGGGTGGCACTAACGACGTCGTCCTCGTCGCAGTGCCTGCGGACGTCAGCGCCGGAGGCGCGCTGCAAGACGCCGACATCTTCGTCGTCTTCGGTGACAGCGACGAGGACGGCGGAGGTAACGGCGGCGACGGAGGCGGGAACGGGGGGAACGGCGGCAACGGTGGCGATGACAATGGTGGGGGCGACGACGACGACAATGGCGGCGGCGACGACGACGACCAGGAGGACTTCTGTCAGTACAAGAAGTGTGTCTGCGCGAACCCCGACAACTGTCTCTGCTGCAGCACAACGGTGTGGGGCGAGACCGACTGCCCCGGCAACCAGTGCGAGAACAACAGCGATTGTGGAGGCGGCGACGACGAGGTCATTGAGGACCTCATGAGCAGCTTCTGACCGACTGCGAGGTTCCGCCGCTGCGACGTCACGCCGCAGCGGCGGAACCTCACTAGAGCGGCGCGACTAGCCTGCGAACTCGCCAGCCGCATTCACACCCGGCCGCCGCCTGCCGAGCGCGATCTGCCGGGCGCGTTCTCCACGTTCGCCGCGAAGCGCCGCCTCGAGCTCGAGCGTGGCCGCGTGCCGGCGGGCAGCCGACGCCTCCGACTGCGCGCGCCTGCACGTCCTACACGTCGCTCGGCCTTTCCCGTACTCGCTCGCCGGCTTCAAGACCCGGCACTTGCGACAGATCCGGATCGGCGGGGGAGGCTTCGGGACAGGGCCAGACTTCCGGTGGCCGTTGCTGTTGTATCGATGCTCGAGGAGAACCTGCTCGACGATCTCGTGCACGACGGGCCGCAGCTCCTCGATCAGCGCCTTTCGCACGGAATCGGTGAGCTCGAGCTGGAACGCCGTCACCGATTCAGTGTTCCACGCCGAACTAGAACGAGCGGCCCGACTCACCCACCGGCATGTCGGGCCGCTGTGTCCGACCCATGCCTTGCCGTGCCAAGTCGCCTAAGAGGCAACGGGGCATTGCCAGGCGGCGTAGAAGGCAAACCCATCTTCGGGTTCCCGAAGGCCGGTTACCGTCGTCGGCTCCCTGGAACTCGCGCCGCCCCGGTTCCTGTCGGACGAGGAGACCGGGTACGGAGCGAGCGGCAGGGCGGATCCTAAGCGAGCTCCCTTCGATCTTGCGCCAGCTTCATCGCCGTCTCCGCGAAGTGCTCGAGAAGCGACTAGTGAGGACCAGTCAACTGAGGTTCACTGCGGAAGCTTCCACTCATATGGGCTGATACCAAGGTCCGCCGCGAAGTCTGCCCACGTCTGTATCCGCTGAGCGTCGGGGCCAGGGGGAAGCGCCCAGTACATGATGGTGCCGTTGTGGTCATACACGCCGGTGGCCGGACCGAGCTGCGCTGCCAGAACGCCGTAGGCCGCTAGCTGGCTCCAGACCCGCGTCAGGAACGCCGTCACCGTGTATCGACGAGGCCCCTGGGTCACATGCCCCCACCGGTCAATCATTTCCCTGTACGCGCCGGGGCACAGCTCCTTGTACCGGTGCTCGACGATGCCATGCTCCAGCCAGGGCTCTCCCGGCGACAAACAGAGGAAGACATCCTCGTACACACCGAGCTGAGCGCCGATCCCAACGGGTGAGGGCTTGGCAGAGACCCTATGGCGCGGGCGCTGTGGCATCAGCTACGCATTCCTCCGCAAACCCTACGGACTCCAAGACCAGGGGGATCCCTCCCCTGGTCGCATGCGCAGACCCCCGTCTCGGCGAGCCCTCGACGAGATAGCGCTCGAGCCAGCGCAGCGCCGCCCGCTCGTACTTCGGCGACTCGCATTCCCCGTACAGGTGGACGAGGTGAAGCGCGTCCTCGAGGGGGAGGTCCGGGAGCTCGCGGGCCGCATCCTCGGCCATCCACAGTGCTCGGCGCTCGATCGCCCGGCGGAAGCGTATGCGGGCATTCGGCTGTGCCGTCACGAACGTATGTTCTCACGGCAACTTGACCTGCATCACGCGGTGCGAGAGAGTCGCCGCGGGGGGCCTGCGGATTTAGGGGAGAAGGACACCATGGCTAGAAGGACGACGCTTGCGCTTGGTGTGCTCGTCGGTGCCATCGCAACCGCGCTGGTCGGCGGTATCGCCTGGGCTGCTATTCCCGGCCCCGGCGGGGTGATTCAGGGGTGCTACGACGCCGGTGGCAACCTCAAGGTCGTGAACGCACTGCCCTGTCCGAAGAACCACACAGCGCTTCCGTGGAACCAGCAGGGCGTGCCGGGCACGAACGGGACGGCCGGCACTAACGGGACGCCAGGTGTCTCGGGCTGGGAGATCGTCAGGGTCGAGAGGGTCGCTCATCCGAGCACCGACCTCATCTGGACTGTCAATTGCTCCGCCGGCAAGAAGGTCGTCGGAGGTGGCGTCACGAAACAGATCATCGGCGACTCCCACGTGATCGAGAGCGGCCCGACCGACGACGGTCTCGGGTGGATATCCGGAATCGACAACACGGACGACTTTCCGGAGCCAGTGACCTTCTACGCGATCTGCGCGTCGGTCTGACCGAAAGCCTGATGCGTGGGGCCTCTCCGTCTGGAGGGGCTCCACGCTGACGCAAGTACGGACACGTCCTGAAGAACGTCTAGGCAGCTGGCTCGAGAGCCGTCATCGTTTCGGCCGGGGCCGGTTGCACTTAGGTCAGCGCCGTTCGGCCGAGCGGTGTTCGAGACACCCACCCGGCCCCACGTCAACGCGTCCAAGCCGGATGGCTGCGTCAGGCAAACGCACTCGAGGGTTCGTCCGGATGCCTCTTGACAATCTCTCGGATGCGACGGGGGGCCATGGTCTTCGGTTGGGGCGTGCTCAGCTTGATTCTCGTCTCGGTCGCCGTCGGCTCCGTCGAGCAGCGCCCCGGGATCCCGAATCGAAACGGCGTTTATGCGGGCTGCTACCTGAAGGCGACCGGGAACCTGCGCGTGATCCCGACCTTTCGCCGCTGCCGCGCGAACGAGCTCCGCATTGCGTGGTCGAGGCGCGGGCCGAAGGGACCGCAGGGCGCCGAGGGAGAAACCGGGCAGCAGGGATCGCCTGGAGCGACCGGCTCGCAAGGTGCGCCCGGATCCCTGGGTGCTACGGGATCCCCGGGTTCTGCCGGAGCGCCTGGCGCCGACGGCCAGCAGGGTCCCCAGGGCGACCCTGGGGCGGCCGGCCCGGCGGGACCGCCGGGCCCGATCGGTCCTCAAGGCGACCCCGGCCCAGCTGGTGCAATAGGCCCAGCCGGTCCGGCCGGTCCCGTTGGCCCCATCGGCCCCGCAGGGCCGACTGGCGCGATCGGCCCTCCCGGTGCAGTCGGGCCTGCAGGCCCGGTGGGTCCAGTTGGACCGGCAGGCCCGACGGGCGCGACGGGTCCGATCGGGCCGCCCGGCCCTGCTGGCTCGACACGCGTCACCGGAACACCCGTGACGTCGGCAGCGAACGCCGCCCGAAACACGGTCGTCACGGCGACAGCCTCGTGTGCGGCGGGCAAGGTGCTCCTAGGCGGCGGCGCGCTCGTCACCACGACGGCCACCCAGAAGGAGCGAGCGTACGTCCAGGCTTCCTACGCGTCGACGACCACCACATGGACGGCGAGCGGCGTCGTCGGAATCGCAGCGCTGGGCGCAGGGCAGACCATGACCGTGACCGCGTACGCCCTCTGCAGCCTCTAGTCGGTCGGCCCCCCCCACATGTCCGCGGCAATGGGGGCTTCAGCGCCGGCGGCCGAAACGCACTAGTCCGCACGTTATCGTGCGTTCGAAGCAGGCGCTTGCCTAAGCCAGTCCCGCTTCCTCGGAACGCACTACTTGCAAATTGGGCGTTGTCGCGACCGAGGAGTGGCGGAGGAGTTGCTGCGCGAGCATGAGGTTGCCCGTCTCGCGCCAGAGGCTGTCTGCCGCTGAGTGCCGTAGCTCGTGGGTCTTGATCGTGTCAGGCAGCCCAGCCCGCTCGAGCGCTTTCTTGAGCCACCTGTGGACGCTCGCGGGGTCCATCGGCCGCAGCGGGTCCTTCTTCGGGTACAGGCTCAAGGTCTTTCTTCAGGTATTCGCACTACTCCGTAGTGACAGACTGTGCTCATGCGTGAGCTGCGTCCGGGTGTCTGGCATTGGCAATCGTCGCATCCCGGCTGGAACAAAGAGGAGGAGTGGCCCGAGATCGTTTCGTCCTACGGGATCGAGCTCGGCGACGACTTCGTGTTGTTCGACCCGCTCTCAGTTCCCGACGAGCTACGTGAGCGCGCGACCGCCGTCGTCCTGACGGCGCCCTACCACGAGCGCGATGCACGTCGGCTTGGCCTCCCGGTGCATACACCGCCCGCGGACACCTGGCAGGACTGGGTCGAGAAGTTCGGCATCGAACCCGATCGTGTGCGCGGCATGGAGAGCGAGGACCTTGCCTGGTTGCGCGCCGGCGAAGGCGAAGGACACTTCCACAGTCCCGGAGCGTGGCCGTTCGGCATCAACGCGTACGCGGGCCGCGAGGACAACGACCTCATCCTTTGGCTCCCGTCGATCGGCGCGATCGTCACCGGCGACTCGCTCTCCGACCTCGGCGACGGACTGGACATCTGGATCGCCGATCGCAAGCACGTGACGCGCGACGATGTCGTCCAACGCCTCCGTCCGCTGCTCGACCTGCCGGTCGAGCTCATACTGCCCGCGCACGGCGAGCCGACGGATCGCGCAGCGCTTGAGCGCGTTCTCTCCTGAGCGGCGAGCAAGAGGGACGTTCGCCGCCCTGAAACGCACTAGTCCGCACATCGTGCGTTCGAGTTGACAAGCCTTTTGTCTCGATCAGTCACACTTCCGTGATGGACACTGGCCTGGCACTCGGCGGCGACGTCGAGCAGGCTCTCGAAAGCGTCGCCGTCCCGAGCTACGTCCTGGACAAGACGGGCGTCGTTCGGTGGATCAATGCGGCGGCCGAGCGGCTGGTCGGCGACGTCCGCGGTCGCCACTTCACCTCCGTCGTGGCGCCCGAGGACAGCCGGCGCGCACGCGAGCTGTTCTCGCAGAAAGTGCTCGGCACTTCTCCGGCCACCGAGGCGACCGGCGTCTTGGTTGGCAGGACCGGGACACGGGTGGCCGTAGAGATCAGCGCCGCACCGCTCATGAACGGCGAACGGGTGGTTGGCGTCTTCGGGCTGTTGGAGGAACGCCCCGACGACACGCCCTTGCCCCCGCCGCATCTCACCCCCCGCCAGGTCGAGGTGCTTCGACTTCTGGAGCAGGGCCACTCGACGAAGCAGATCGCCGCCGAGCTCCACCTGAGCAACGACACGGTCAGGAACCACGTCCGCGCTCTCCTTCGGGCTCTCGGCGTCCACTCTCGACTGGAAGCCGTCGCCGCCGCCAGGGCCGCATCAACCTCCTGATCGGAGCACAGCCCGTCTTGGGCGGCTCGCGGCGGAGCGCGCTGAACAAACAGCTGGAGCGTTATCGCGCGTTCAGGGCGTGGCTGACCTCGAACGCCGCAGCGCGCTTCGCGCCGGCGAGACGCTGGGGGCGTCCAAGGAGCGCATATGCACCCGCGAACAACGCGGCGACGGTGAGCGAGCCGCCGAGCAGCACGAGGGCGAACGGCGAGCCCAGCAGGGCCGAGGCAGTGAACGAGGCTGCCCCCAGCCACAACAGCGCTGCCGTCAGGCACCAGGCGCCGACACGCGTGCTTGTCAGCGCCGTCCAGACGGCGGTCGCGAGCATCGCTGCCGCGAGCGCAACCGGCAGGACGTTGACGAGATATTCCATGACTCGACGGTAGTGCGAGCCGCCCGCGCGCGGTATGACGCATTTGAGTCGATTCAGACGCGGCGCCCCAGGCCTGGGTCCCCTCATTGGGGGCATTTCGCTCCGCCCCCTAGACAGGGGCGGGCAGACGCGAGAGAGTAGAGGCTCACCTCGTTCCGTTCGAACCGCGTAACCGCCGGCGCGTGACACAAGTCGACATCGACCAGATCCTCATCGTCGAGGACATCAGGCTATTGCTCGAGCAGTCCGAGCAAGTCGGGACGATCCGGGCATCCGACCTCGCCGAGGTCGCCGATACGTTCGAGCTCACGGAGCTCGAGCAGGACGCGTTACTGCGTGAGCTCGACCAACGCGGCATCGAGATCGTCGAGCTCCCGGCGCCCCAGTCCGAGGTCGTCGCCGCGATCACGGCTCCCGTCGAGACGACGACCGACGCGCTGCAGCTCTTCCTCCGCGAGGCCGGACGCCATCAGCTGCTGACCGCCGCACAGGAGGTCGAGCTCGCGAAGCGGATCGAGCGCGGCGACACGGAGGCGAAGGAGCGGATGATCCAGTCCAACCTCCGCCTCGTGGTCTCGATCGCGAAGAACTACCGCAACCAGGGTCTCCCCTTCCTCGATCTCATCCAGGAAGGAACGCTGGGCCTCATCCGGGCCGTCGAGAAGTTCGACTGGCGACGTGGTTTCAAGTTCTCCACATACGCGACCTGGTGGATCCGCCAGGCGGTCGCCCGCGCGCTTGCCGACAAGGCGCGGACGATCCGCATGCCGGTGCACATCGTCGAACGCCTGCAGAAGATCAACCGTGCCGACCGCCTGCTCTGGACGCAACTCGGACGCGAGCCGTCGCTCGACGAGATCGCGGACGAGGCATCCCTCACGGTCCAGCAGGTCCTCGAGGTGCGAGCGGCAGCGCGGGCGTCGACGAGCCTTGACGCCCCGGTCGGCGAGGGCGACGACGCCGTGTTCGGGGACTTCGTCGCCGGCGACGAGCCGCTGCCCGAAGATGCCGTCGAGCTGAACCTCCGCAGCGAGGCGCTGCGGAAGGCGCTCGCGGCTCTTCCCCAGCGCGAGCGCGAAGTCGTCGTGATGCGCTATGGGCTCACCGGTGCCGAGCCGCAGACGCTGGAAGAGATCGGGCGCCGCCTGGGATTGACGCGCGAACGCGTCAGACAGATCGAGCTCGAGTCGCTCCGCCGTCTCGCGGGCCTCCGCGAGATGGAGTCCGTGGACGCGACGTAGGGGCCGGACCAGTCGGCCCACGCAGGCGTGGCTCGCGTCTACGACCGCAAGTAGAGCTCGAGCCCGGGTGCGAACCCCCGGAGCTCCCGCAACGCGCGTGCCTCGAGTTGGCGGACGCGCTCGCGCGTGATGCCGAGGTTCGTGCCCACCTCCTCGAGCGTCCGAGGACGCACGCCGTCGAGGCCGAAGCGCTCGACGACGACCCGCCGCTGGCGCGGCTGCAGCTTGCCGAGCGCGACCATCAGCTCGGAGGCGCGAGCGCGATCGGCGGTCAGGGTTTCCGGCTGGTCGGCGCTCTGATCCGGGATCAGGTCGTAGACCATGCTGTCCCCGTCCCCGATCGGCGTCTCGAGGCTGACGGGATCCTGCACGAGGTCGAGCAGCTCCTGGACGCGCTCGGGCGTGATCTCGATCTCGAGCGCGATCTCGTCGAGCGACGGATCGCGGTTCAGCCTCTGCCCGAGGAGCCGGCGGGTCTTCGTCACCTTCCGGACCTGGTCGGCGACGTGCACGGGGAGCCGGATCGTGCGGCCCTGCTCGGCAAGCGCGCGTGAGATCGCCTGCTTGATCCACCAGGTCGCGTACGTCGAGAGCTTGAAGCCGAGCTTGTAGTCGAACTTCTCCACCGCGCGGATGAGCCCGAGATTTCCCTCCTGGATCAGATCGAGGAGCGGCACGTCGGCGCGCGTGTAGTTGCGCGTGATCGACATGACGAGGCGCAGGTTGCACTCGATGAGCTTGCGCTTCGCGGCCTCGTCGCCCTCGTCCTTGCGGCGTGCGAGCTCCCGCTCCTCGGCCGGAGTCAGGAGGCGGCCGTCGCCGATCTGGCGGACGTAGAGCTTCAGCGGATCGTCGGCGCTCGGCCCGGAGAGGTCCAGCCGCTCGCGCGACGGGGTGTCGTCGGCTGCTGCCGACGATTCCTCGTCTGCGGGGTCGAAGAGATGCTCGGCCGCATTGCCTTCCACGGCTGCTGTATCGGCGCGCGATTCCGCCCGCTTGAGGGACGAACCGCCGGGACGAGGGATCCGACGAAAGAGACAGAAGGCAATCGCAACGTCCCACAAACAGTGTCCTCATGTCCGTCGTCTACTGTGAGTGAGTCGTTTGAACGGAGGGTTGCGGCAGTTTCATGTGCGGCATTGCGGGTTACAGCCTGAGTCCTGAGTCCACGGTCGAGCGCACGCTCGCGGCGCAGGCCCTGCTCGCGGGGATCTCAGAGCGTGGCGCGGACGCCGTCGGCTGCGCGCATCGCATGACGGACGGCTCGGTGGCCGTGACGAAGCTCAAGGGCGGCGCGAGCGCTCTGCTGGACGAGATCTCGGTTCCGCGCGACACGACCCAAGCGCTCCTCCATACCCGCGACTACACAAAAGGTGCGCCGGAGATCGAGGTCAACAACCATCCGATCCGCCACGGCGCGGTCGTGGGCGTGCACAACGGCGTCATCGCGAACGACGACGCACTGCTTGCCCGGTACGGGATCGAGCGCGAGACCCCGGAGATGACGGTCGACTCCGAGGCGATCTTTGCGCTCATGGAGCGCCGCCAGAGCGACGGCCGTGCCCTCGGCGAGCTAAAGGGGACGTTGGCGACGGCTTGGCTCGACGAGCGGCGGCCAGAGAGCGTCTTCCTTGCGCGGGGGATCTCCCGCCCACTCTGGCTCGGCCGCACGAGCACCGACCTCTTCTTCGCGTCCACGCGCCGCGCTCTCGCCATCGTCGAGGCGGCGCTGAAGATCCGGCTCGACACCCGCGAGATGAAGGAAGGACGTCAGCTCGAGGTCGCCGGCGGCCAGGTCGTTCGCACGCGCCGCTTCCGTCCGGACAAGAGTTATCGGGAGGAGATCGTCTCCCCGGTGCACTCCCCGCACGAGGCCGTTTCGTGCCTCGCGCACTTCGCGAAGATCGCGGCCGCGGCCGTCTAGCTGTTCTCTCCTAGTACGGGTTGACGCAGCCGAGCGGCTCGAGCAGCTCGTTGGCACGTGCCCGCGCCTCCTCCGCGGGCGACTCCTGACCCGCGAGAGCGAGCGACTCGGCGACTTCGAGCGCCATGCACGCGGCGTCGTATTGGCGCCCGAGGCCGCGAAGCTCCGCCTCCACCGAGGTCAGCGCGTCGACCGACGTGTCGAGGTCGCCTTCGAGCCGCGCGAGAAGACCTCCCGTGGTGGTCTCGACGATCTCGGCCGCACCGACGGCGCCCGCCGGCGCGAAGCTCCCTGAGACCGCGCTCAGACCCTCGCTTTCGCCGAGCGCCGCGAGCGCGCGCACTATTGGAAGCGCGCCGCCGGCGAAGGAGAAGTTCGGGTTGAGCCCCGCGACGATCTCCGC
Source organism: uncultured Actinomycetes bacterium (assembly GCA_963793035.1). GTDB lineage: Bacteria > Actinomycetota > Thermoleophilia > Gaiellales > Gaiellaceae > GMQP-bins7. Next base: position 147,304 of record CAWBYI010000002.1, on the reverse strand, counting down.
CAGGCGCCGCGCCTCGTCCAGATCCCCCGCAAGGAAGGCCCGCGGCATCGCGACCGTGACCATCGGAAGGATCCGCTGCGGCTCGTCCGTTGCAAGCACGTCCTCGCGGAACCCGGCGAGATGCTTGTCGACCAGCTCGAGGTTCCCACGGCGGAGCGCCTGTCCGGTCAGGAGCCAGAGCCAGACAAGACGGTTCGTGGCGACCGCGGGTTCACCTTGCTCGAGCGCGGCGTCGGCCTCCCCCCACCTCCCTGCCGGTACGTACACGAGCGCCGCGAGCGAGAGATGGAGATAGTTGCGATACCCCTCGGACGTCAGGCCGCGCTCGATCTCCGGCGCATGGCGGTTGACGACCTCCTCGGCCGGTCCGATCGGACCGGCGAGGGCGGCCGACCACAGGTAGTTGACCACCGCACGCACCGCCTCGTCGAGCGCGCCGGCCCGGACCGCCAGATCGATTATCTCGGCGATCTCCTTGGAGGACGGCACGCCGGACCACGCGGTGGTCGTGAAGAGGTTGATCCGGGCGTTCGCCTCGGCTGCAGGCTCGTGCGTGCGCTGCGCAACCTCGATCGCGCGGACCGAGGTTCCCCCTGCACTCGGCAACCCGCGCAGCATCTGGATTTGCGACAGCCGCGCGAGCGCCCGCGCCAGCTCCGGAGACTCCCCGACTCCTTCGAGTGCCGCGACGGCGGCCTCGGCTGCCTCGAGCGCCTCCGCCCAGTAGCCGCGAAGCCACGAGGCGCGGGCGCGGAGGCCAAGCGCATCGGCGCGAAGCTTTGTATCTCCGAGCCCGTCGGCGATCACCGTCACCTCGGCGAGGCGCGCGAGCGCGCGCTCGTACTCCGATCCATGGATGTCGACGTGCGCGGCGTCCACGAGCGCGCGAGATCGCTCCTCCGGGTCGGTTGCGAGCTCGAGCGCCCGCCCGAGCAGACGCTCTGCGGACGTGTACGCGCCACGTCTCGCAGCCGCGTCTCCGGCTGTGAGAGCAGCCTGGAAAGCCGACCGTCTGAGGCCCTCGTCGTCCTCTCCCCAGTGAAGTGCCTGGTCGAAGTGGAATGCGATGAGCTCAGTCGTCTCCGCATGGCGCTCCGGAACGGCGTCGGCGAGCCACTGCGCGACTCGCCGGTGCAGTGACCCGCGCTCGTAGCGCGGAAGCGTCGTGTACGCAACCTCGTGCGTGAGCGCGTGCTTGAACATGAACTCCCTGCGGCCCGAGAAGGCGGACTCGAGCTGCTCGGAGACAATCGCACGGCGTCCGAGCGAGGCGACGAGGTCGTCGTCGACTTCGACCGCCGACGGCCAGAACACGCGCCCCATGACCGAGCAGCGGCGGAGTGCGTCGCGCTCGCGGGACTCGAGCAGGTCAAGACGGGCCGCGATCACGCCGTGAATCGAGTCGGGCACGCTCGTGATCGCGAGCCGATCGGCCTCGACCCAGCGGCCGTACCGCTCCTCGATCGCTCCCTGCTCCACGAGCATCGCGAGCATCTCCTCGAGGAAGAACGGGTTGCCCTCCGCCGGGGCGAGAATCCGGCTCGCGACCTCGTCGGGAATCGCGTCCGAGCCGAGGAGCGCGCGGAGCAGGCTCTCGGCATCCGTCGCGCTGAGCGGCGCCAGGGTGAGCGACGACGTGTCGAGCCTCCCCGTCCCCCAGGACGGCCTCGCGTCCAGAAGCTCCGGGCGCGACGGGCAGACGATGAGTACGGCGGTGTCCTCCAGGCCGGCAAGGACGTCGTCAAGGAGGTCGAGTAGCGGCTCGGATGCCCAATGGATGTCCTCGATCAAGAGGACGACGAGCTCGTGGCGCCCGAGCGCGGCCAGGTACTTCGTCCAGGCGTCCTGCAGCGCCTGCCGCACCTCTCCGCCGCCGCCGATGCCGGCCGAGTGCTCCGGAAGCGACAGCCCCATCGTCAGCCCGACCGCGTGGACGATAGCCGCCCGTTGGTCCTCCGCCACCGCCCGCGCGACGGACTCCTCGAGCTTCGCGAGCGCAGTATCCGTCGGCTCGTCCTCGCGGATGCCGGCGAGCGCGCCCGCGATCTCCGCGAGCGGCAGGTACGTGATCCCGTCGCCGTACGGGACGCAGCGCCCGACCAGAACGCGCGCGTCCAGCCCGGCCACGAACTCGGAGACGAGGCGGCTCTTCCCCACCCCGGCCTGGCCGAAGACGTTGACGAGCTGCGGGCTTCGCTCCCGCGCCACGCGGTTCGCCGCCAGGCGAAGGAGCGCGATCTCGTCCTCGCGGCCGACGAAAGGTGCATTCGCGTCGCGCACACTCGCGAGCGGCCCGACGACGTCGAGGGCACTCCATGCCTGCACGGGCGCAGCCTTTCCCTTCGCGTCGAGAGCCCCCCGATCGCGGTATGAGATCGCGCGCTGCGTCGTCTGCCGCGTCCTCTCACCGACGAGCACCTCGCCCGGCTCCGCGAGCTGCTGCAGCCTCGCCGCGACGTTCACCGCGTCCCCTGTGACCATGAGCTCGCCGCGCGCCGCGGCCTCTCGTCCGGCGATGACCTCGCCCGTGTTCACGCCGATGCGGAGGCCGACCTCTCCCCCATGCTCCGCGCCGACCCGCGCCGCGAATCCGCCGAAGCTGTCGCGGATCGCGATCGCGGCCCGCACCGCCCGCTCGGCATCGTCCTCGTGCGCCTGCGGGATCCCGAACACGGCGAGGATCGCATCGCCGACGAACTTTTCCGTAACGCCGCCGTAGCGCTCGACCTCGGCGTTCACGAGCTCGAAGAGATCGCCCTGGAGCGTCCGCACGTCCTCGGGGTCGAGCCGCTCCCCGAGCGCGGTCGAGCCGGCGAGGTCGGCGAAGAGAATCGAGACGACGCGCCGCTCCTCTTGATCCGGCACGACCGACGCGCGCCGTGCACCGGCCTGGAGCGCGGTCCCGCACGAGGAACAGAACGCGGCGGAGGCCGACTGATCGGAGCCGCAGGCGGGGCACTCCGTCCGCAGCGAGGCTCCGCACGTCGGGCAGAAGCGCCCGTCGACCGGGACCTCCGAGCCGCACGAGACGCACGTTGCTGCCACGGGCCGAGTCTACGGTCCGTTAGCCGGAGCCCAGGGTGCCGTCAGGCCGCACGTCGACGCCGTCCTCGCGCAGCTGCTCGCGCACGAGGAACTGGAAGGCCGTCCAGGCGCCGCGCGGAACGTCGATCAGCCGGTACACCTGCCACTCGGACAGGAGCTCGGGATCCGCGCGCCGCGCTTCGGCCCAGTCGGTCATCTTCGGGAGGCGACCGAGCTGACGCGCGAGCACAGACCCCTGCTCGACCGCACGGTCGAGGCGCTCCTCCCCCACGGGCACGTCGAAGCCCGCTTCGCGCAGCGCGTTCGCGAGCGATCCGAAGGTGTGGGTGTACGTCGATGCCGACGGCAGGGACCGCCTGCGGGCGGTGAGGTCGGCGGTGCGCGGAGTCCTGCCGAGATCGTCGCCGAGCGCGCGGAGTTGCTCGAGGAGGTCGTTGCGCGTGAGGAACCGTCGCGGATACAGGCCGGCGGCGCGCTTCGCTGCGTTCCACGTGCCGAAGTGCTCGATGACCGTCTGCGGGTGGATGCGCGCGCCGGAATCGTCGGCGAATTCGCGCATCGTCGGAGAGCGTCCGAGCCGCTCGGCCGACGCGCGGAGCTCCTCCAGGATCTCCTCGTTCGAGTATCGGCGCCGCAGTCCGGCGCGAAACGCAGCGAGCTCCGCCTCGTCGATCCGCACGCGGGCGCGCTTGCGCGACCGTGGTCGAGCCATATGCGCAGTCAGCTTAGAGCGTTTTGAGAAATCTGCAAGTAGTTCAGAGCACTCCGCCCCTCCCCACGCGCTACCCTCGCCCGGGTGCGGGATCTCCGTTGAACGCTCGGATTCGCCTCGAGACGCTCGCCGCCCGCGCCGTCGGGAGCCTCTCGCGCGCGGCCGGTCGCGGCGGTGGTACGACGATCCCGGGCAAGCTCCTCTGGAAGCTCGACCCTTCCGCGGTCGATGCGCTGGCCGCACGCCTCCCGCACGGCTCCGCGCTCGTCTCGGCGACCAACGGAAAGACGACGACGACGGCCATGGCCGCCCGGATCCTCGGCGCGGACCGGTCGCTCGCGTGGAACCGCGCGGGAGCGAATCTCCTCTCGGGGATCGCATCGGCGCTCGTGAGCGCGGACGGCGCCGAGCTCGGGCTCTTCGAGGTCGACGAGGCCGCGCTCCCGGAGGCGGTGGAGCGCACGCGCCCGCGCGCGATTGCGCTCGGGAACCTCTTCCGCGACCAGCTCGACCGCTACGGCGAGCTCGAGATCGTCGCCGAGCGGTGGCGCGACGCCGTGGGACGTCTCTCGGACGACACGACGCTCGTCGTCAACGCGGACGACCCCGTCGTCGCCGACCTCGCGGACGGCCGGCGCACCGTCCTCCGCTACGGACTCGACGATCCGCGGCACGCGCGTCCCGCGCTCCAGCACGCGGCCGACTCGAAGTACTGCATCCGCTGCGGGACGCCGTACGAGTACGAGGCTGCCTACGTCGGACACCTCGGCGCCTACCGCTGCCCCGCGTGCGGGCATGCCCGACCCGACCTCGACGTCGTCGCGAGGAGCATCGAGCTGACCGGCCTCCGCTCGTCCCGGTTCACGCTCGTCGCCCCGGGCGGCGAGATCGAGGTCGAGCTCGCGCTCCCGGGCCTCTACAACGTCTACAACGCGACCGCGGCGACGAGCCTCTGCCTCGCGCTCGGGACGCCGCTCGAGTCCATCCGTGCCGGCCTCGAGGGATTCAGCGCGGCATTCGGGCGCTTCGAGCGCATCACTCAGGGGCAGAAGACGATCGTCATCCTCCTGATCAAGAATCCCGCCGGGGCGAACGAGGCGCTGCGGACGCTCGAGACGGGCGTGCCGCCGATACTCGTGATCGCGCTGAACGACGCCATCGCGGACGGGCAGGACGTGTCCTGGATCTGGGACGTCGACTTCGAGCCCCTCCTCCCCCACACCCAGCGCGTCATCGCGACCGGCGAGCGGGCCGCGGAGCTCGGGCTACGCCTCCTCTACGGCGGCCTCACGAACGACCGTCTCGAGGTCCGCCCGGCGCTCGCGGAGGCCCTCGACCGCGGACTCGAGCTCACCGACGCGGGCGGCGAGCTCGTGGTTCTCCCCACCTACACGGCGATGCTCGCGCTGCGCTCGATTCTCACCGAGCGCGGTCTCGTACCCGCGTACTGGGACGAGCCGCGATGAGGCTGCGCGTCGGGCACCTCTACCCCGAGTACCTGAACATCTACGCGGACCGCGGGAACATCGCCGTTCTCACCCGCCGCGCGGAGCTCCGCGGGCACACACTCGAGATCGAGGCGCTCGGAGTCGGGGACGAAGTCACCCGGGGGGCAATCGACCTCTTCTACGTCGGCGGCGGCCAGGACCGCGAGCAGGCGGCGATCGCTCCCGATCTCGCCGCAAAGGGCCCCGCGATCAGCGAGGCGGTCTCCCACGGCGCCGCGCTGCTTGCCGTGTGCGGCGGCTACCAGCTGCTCGGGCGGGGGTACGTCGGGCGCGACGGGTCGTTCATGCCCGGCGTCGGCCTCTTCCCCCACGAGACCGTGGCGGGCACGACGCGGATGATCGGCGACGTCCTGCTCGAGTGCGAGCTCGTCCCCGGCCGGCGCCGGACCGTCGCCGGCTTCGAGAATCACGCCGGACGGACAGTTCTCGACGAAGCCGCGGAGCCACTGGGCCGTGTGCTCCACGGATTCGGGAACGACGGCGAGTCCGGCCTCGAAGGCTGCCGCGTCGACCGCGCGATCGGGACGTATCTGCACGGCCCGCTGCTTCCCCGGAATCCCTGGCTCGCAGACTGGCTGCTCGCCCAGGCGGTTGCACACGCCACCAAAGGAGATCCTCCGGATTTCGACGATCAGCCCGACGAGCTCGCGGCCGAGGCGCACCGAGTGGCGGCACAGCGGGCGCGAGCACGCGGCGGCAGGCGCTAGGCGCCGACTCGGGGGACGCTCAGACACGAAGGGACTTTCGCCTTGCGTTCGGGAATCCGTGGGGCGAACTTGTACGTGTCTTTCACGCCGCAGCACGAGGCATCGGGGGCCGTCGTGATCAACGAACAAGAAGAGAGGCGAGCCGGCCCGGTCTCGCCGTGCGAGTGCGTCGAGCGACTGCGCGCCGCCGTCGACGACCGCGACTGGGAAGGTCTACGCAGCCTGTGCCACCCGGAGGCGCGAGTCGTGCTGCCGATCTCCGATGGCATGGCGCTTTCAACGGGCGAGCTGATTCCTGCGCTCCGCTCGGTCACCGAGGAGAGCAAATACGCCGCCCACCTCTACTACACGGAGGAGATCGACGAGAACGCAGCCTGTGCGGTCGGCTCGTTCCACCGCTTCTCGGCAGCTACCACCGAGGCGACGCCGGCCTGCTGGCTCGTGACGTTCGTCGACGGCCTGCTGTACCGGGAGGCGCTCTTCGACTCGATCGCAGACGCGCGTCGGGCATACGCCAACCTAGGAATCGAGCTCGGCATACCGGCCGCGGAGCCGGTACTGCCGGAGGCCGTCTAGCGGAGGCGGCCTCGAGCGCAGCGGACACGGCCCCCCACCGTGCTCTGCTGATCGCACGCCAGCCGCGGAACACGAGCCTCGCCGTCAGTCCCCGGGCCCGTGTTCCGTAGCTGGACTTGTGCCAAGTGTCGCAGACTGCGGAGAAGCGCAAAGTTGACGAGAGGTTGCGCGATGCCACCGCAAGCCGAACGAGAGACGAAACGTGCCTTCGTCTAAGGTGAGAGGCGTGGACAAGCGGGACCGCGTGGACGTTGGCAGGCGCATCGCCCAGGCCAGGCGCGAAAGCGGGATGACGCAGGCAGATCTCGCGGCGGCGCTCCAGGTCACGGTTCGCTCGATCCAGAACTACGAGTCCGGCGTGTCCGTGCCGTACCGGCATCTACGCACGATCGAGTCCTTGACGCACAAGCGTCCTGGATGGACTCTCGACGGGGACGGCGACGGCGCGTTGGACGTCAAGATCGCAGCGCTGCAACAGACCATCGAGGCGCACCAGGCCGCGATGGAGCTGCACCTCAGGCTCATGCGTGAGCACACCGAGCGCCTTCGGGAACAGCGACGTGCGAGCGAGTCTCGTCGCTCTGACGGCGCGCGACGCTAGGTGCGCTCGACGCCGGAGAAGAGCGACCGCCCAGGCCGCAGCGCGAAGATCATTCGAACCGTGGTGCCGGCGTCACGTGCCGAGGAGACGACATACCGGCTCGTCAAGCGCTCGATGAGCTTGAGGCCGAAACCTCTCGCCTCCATCGCGCGGGCGTCGGCGAAGCCGGATCCGAAGTCCGTGACGATGACGACCAGCTCTTCGCCGCGACGCTCGACGACGACGTCGACGACGTCGTCGGGCCCGTGGGAGGGGTACGCGTGGACCGCCGCGTTCGTGACCGCCTCGCCGGTGCACAGGACGACCGCGTCGACGACGGCCTCGGCTGCGCCTGCCTCCGTCGCGGCCTCTCCCACCGCATCCCGGAGCAGGCGGGCGCTCTCGAGCGTCGCCGGCGACGAGGCCGCGAGACAAGTGGTGAGCGTCACATCGCAATGGTTCCCCTAAACGCAGGGGAAAAACGCGCTCGCGACGCTACTCGGCGATGGGCTCGAGCATGAGGATCACGCCGTGCGGGGTCCCGTCGCCGTCCTTCATCTGGCTGACGAGCACCTTGCAGCGAAACTCGCGACCGCGCCTGTTCAGCGCTTCGACGACGTTCTCGGCGACCTCGGCCGATCCGCCTGCCACCTTGCGAATGTCGTCCCGGAGCCGATCGACCGGAAGGCCGAAGTCGAGCGCGAAGATGCTCTTCCGGAGCACATCGTCGACACGCAGTCCCCAGAGGTCTTCGGCCTGCGCATTCCAGCTCTGGACGTTGAAGTCGCTGTCCAGGACGACGACACCGGCCCGCACGCCGCCGAGCACGGACTCGAGGAACATGTTCACGTGGTTGAGCTGCGCAGTCCGGTCGTGCAGCTCGGTGTTGATCGTCCCGAGCTCCTCGTTCGTCGACTGCAGCTCCTCGTTCATCGTCTCGAGCTCCTCGTTCGTCGACTGCAGCTCCTCGTTCGTCGTCTCGAGCTCCTCGTTCGTCGACTGCAGCTCCTCGTTCGTCGTCTCGAGCTCCTCCACCGTGGACTGGATCTCCTCGTACGCGGTCTCGAGCTCGCGCCGCGACCGTTCGAGCTCCGCTTGCAGCGCGCGCGACTCGGTCACGTCGGCGAAGGTGATGCTGGTCCCGAGATACGTCCCGTCAGCGAGCAATGGCACGACCTCGATGTCGAGATGCCGATCCTCCCCCGACCTTGTCCTCCACTGCACCGCGGACTCGATGTTCGAACGCCGCTCGGACTGGGCTCGCTCGATCCGCGAACGGAGCTCGATGGGCCGGTAGGAGAGCTCGAGATCCCGGAACGGGCGCCCGAGGTCCGCCTCCGAGACGCCGAACTCCGAGCGAGCGAGCCCGTTCACCGCCACCAGCGCTCCGGAATCGTCCAGCACGATCTGCGCGACCGTCGCGCCCTGGAAGACTGTCGATTGAAAAAGATCCACGGGCGCATCCTCACTCCGAGGAACGCTCCCGCCGCGCCCGTCTCCGTCGTCACCAGGTCGCGGCACGCGCGAGAACAGGCGGAGTTTGAGATCGATCGGCGCGAACATGCTCGTCCGGGTCAGGAGCATCTCGGACTTCCCCAGGAAGAGGTAGCCGCCGGGCTTCAGTGCGAAGCGGAAGCCGGCGTAGATGTGCGCCTGCACGTCCGAGTTGAAATACATGAGCGTGTTCCGGCACACGATGAGATCGACGCGCGAGATCGGCGCGTCCTTCACGAGATCGTGTCGGCCGAAGATCACCGCTCGACGCAGGTCCTTCTTGAATGCGAAGCTCTGGTCGGACGGCTCGAGGTACTTCTCGCGAAGCTCCGGAGGAATCGCGTCGACCGCCTTTGCGCTGAAGACGCCTGCTCTGGCCTCCGCGAGAGCGTCCTCATCGACATCGGTCGCGTAGATCTTGACCCGGTCGACGAGCCGCCCGTTGCCGAGCGCCTCCGCCAGGAGCATCGCGATGGAGTACGCCTCTTCGCCGGACGCGCAGCCCACCGACCACACGCGGATGTGCTGGCGCCCGTCGCTCTGCTCGACGATCGCGGGAAGCACCTGTGCCGCGAGCAAGTCCCACGCGCTCTCGTCTCGGAAGAAGCTCGTGACGTTGATCAGGATCGTGTTGAAGAGGTGTGTGAACTCCTCCGGGTGTACCTCGAGAAAGTCGTGGTACTCGTCGAAGCTCGAGATCCCGACCTCGTGCATCCGCTTCCGCACCCGCCGCGTCAGGCTTGCCCGCTTGTACCCCGTGAAGTCGAAGCCGCGGTTGTCGCGGACGTAGTCGAGGAGGGCCTCGAACGCGGGATCGACGTCCTCGGCTAGCACCTATGCCTCCACGACGAGAGCCACGAGCGCCTGCGGGATCTCGTCGACGGGCAGGATGAAGTCGACCTGGCCCGTTTCGATCGCGGCACTCGGCATCGAGAAGAACTGGCTCGTCTCCTCGTCCTGCGCGATGACCGTCCCTCCCATCTTCTTGATCGCCTTGACTCCCATCGCGCCGTCCCTCCCGGACCCGGTGAGGATGACGGCGATCGCGCGCTCCCGGAACGAGGCGGCCACCGACTCGAAGAGGAGGTCCGCAGACGGGCGGACGAAGTGCACGAGCTCGGACTGCGTCAACGAGAGCGTCCTGTCCTGGTTCGCCAGGAGGTGCTTGTCGGGCGGCGCGATGTACACGGTGCCCACCTCGATGGGCTCACCGTCCTCGGCCTGCTTCACCCCGAGTGGCGTGCGCCGGCTGAGGATGTCGGCCATGAGGCTCTCGTGGCGTCGGTCGAGGTGCTGGACGACGAGCACGGAGGCAGGAAGGTCGGCGGGCAGGCGCGAGAGCAGGCGGGTGAGGGCCGCGAGCCCTCCCGCCGAGGAGCCGATGGCGACCGTGTCGAAGCTCGGGGTCCTCGAAGCGAGGCGAGGATCCCCGGAAGCCGCGTCCGCAACCCCGTTCGTATCGGTCATCCGGCCGCTTCGTCGGCGGTGTCGGCAGCCTCGATTTCGTCGTCTGCGTCCGCAGTCGTCAGCACGCCCCGAACGCGCTCGGCCTGGTGGGCTTCATGGGCCTTGCTCGGGTCGAAGCCGGACTCGAGCTCGGAATCGGGTGGGATCGGATCGCTCGTCGTGTCCTCCTCGCGGGTGCCAACCAGCATCGTAGGCACCTCTGGGATCGGCCGGAGTGAAATCGACGCGTCGGCCGCGACGGATGTTTCCGTCGGCGCGGGCTCAGGGCACCCACATCTGGCCGAGATACACGGCCGGATCGCCCGGCTGCCAGCGCTGGAGGAAGCGCTGGATCGGCGGATGGAGGCGAACGCCGTCGAGCTCGCTCGGGCTGAAGAGGCGGTGGCCGCCCACAGCCTCGTCCTCAGAGGCCACGTCCTCCAGCGAGTCGTCCATCACGTCGGTCGCGAAGATGACGTGGACGACGTGCTTGCGCATCGGGCTCTTGTCGGGCGCGATCGAGTCGACGAGCGCGATCGGGCCCTCGAGCGGGAGCTCCGTGCCCTCCGGGAAGAGGCCCGTCTCCTCCCAGAGCTCGCGCTGCAGCGCCTGAAGGAGGCTCTCGCCGCTCTGCACGCCGCCGCCGGGGAGCAGCCAGACGTCGCCTCCGAGCTTCGAATGCCGGCAGAGCAGCATGCGCCCTCGCCAGCGCACGATCGCGGAGACGCGAACCCTCGGAAGCTCTTCCCTCAACTCGTGGACGACCCGAATCCGCGCGCGCCGCGCTCGCTCGTTGCGAGCTCCTCGACCTCGACCAGGCGTACCGAGGCGACCGGTGCCACGACGAGCTGCGCGATGCGCATGCCGGGCTCCACGGTGAACGCCTCCCGTGCGTCCGTGTTCAGGAGGACGACCCTGATCTCGCCGCGGTAGCCGGAGTCGATGAGGCCCGGCGAGTTCACGACGCCGATCCCGTGCCGCGCCGCCAGGCCGGAGCGCGGCTGGACGAATCCCGCGTACCCCTCCGGGATGTCGACCGCGATCCCGGTTCCGACAGACGCCCGCTCGCCCGGGTCGAGGATCAGCCCTTCGCAGGCCGCAAGGTCGAGACCTGCGTCGCCCTCGTACGCGCGGCGTCGGAAGCACGGCGTCCTCCCGTAGCCGGTGCACTCCGACCTCCACGCCCTCCCCGCTCACCGGGCCGAGACCTCGGTATCGGGCTCCCCGGCGACCAGGAAGCGTGCGAACCGCGCCACTTCCCTCCGCGGCAGCCGTGCCCGTACCCGAACGCCGTCCGCAGTGTCGCGCCGCTCGGCGATCGGCGCGCCCAGGTCGTACAGCTCCGCGACCACGCGCCCGTCTTCGTACGGGATGAGCAGGCGAACGTCCTCGAACCGGTCGGAGAAGAGCTCGGCGATTCGCAGCTTGAGCTCGTCGAGGCCCTCGCCCGTCTCGGCGGACACCTGCAGCGCGCGCGGGAACGCATGGGTCAGGCGACGGCGCGCCAGCGGATCGAGAAGATCGACCTTGTTCAGGACGAGCTCGACCGGGACGTCGTTCGCGCCGATCTCGGTGAGGACGGTGTGCACAGCGGCGATCATCTCGCGCAGCCGGTCTTCGGGGAGCGAGCCGTCCGCTACGTGCAGGACGAGGTCGGCGACGAGCGTCTCCTCGAGCGTGGCGGCGAACCCCTCGACGAGCTGCGTCGGCAGTCGCCTGATGAACCCGACGGTGTCGGTCACGAGGTAGCGCTTGCCGAGGTACTCGAAGGCGCGCGTGGTCGGGTCGAGGGTCTCGAAGAGGCGGTCGTCGACCGTGGCGTGCGCACCGGTCAGCGCATTGAGAAGCGTCGACTTCCCGACGTTCGTGTATCCGGCGAGCGCGATCGTCGGGACCGCAGAGCGCGCCCGCTCCTTCCGCCGTACGGCGCGCTCCGCTCCGAGACCTCGTAGGCGCCGCTTCAGCAGCGACACCTTCGTGCGCGCCTGCCGGCGGTCGGACTCGAGCTGCGACTCACCGGGGCCGCGCGTTCCGACGCCGCCGCCGAGGCGCTCGAGGTGCTGCCACATGCCCCGCATGCGCGGGAGGTTGTACTCGAGCTGCGCGAGCTCGACCTGGAGCTTTCCCTCGGCGCTGCGCGCGTGCTGGGCGAAGATGTCGAGGATCAGCTGCGTCCGGTCGACGACGCGCGCCTTGAGTGCATCCTCGAGCGCGCGCTGCTGGGTCGGGGTCAGCTCCTCGTCGACGAGCAGCACCTCAGCGCGGCTCTCCGCGTACTCGGACTTGAGCTCGGCGAGCTTCCCCTTCCCGACGAACGTCTTCGGATCGGGGCGATCCCGGTTCTGGGTCAGCTCGGCGACAGGGTTCACCCCTGCGGTACGGGCGAGCTCCCGGAGCTCCGCGAGCTCTTCAGCGCCGTCCGCTCCCTTCGCGAACACGCCGAGGACGAACCCGCGCTCCGGCTCCGCCCCGGGCCTGGGATCGGGCTGGCGCGTTGTCACAGCCAGGGATTATGGCCGCTGTAGGCTGGCGCGGTGACCCCGCTCGCCGAGCGCCTCGCGGCACGCACGCTCGAGCTCGTGAACATTCCCTCCGAGAGCGGCCACGAGGACGCGATCCGCGAGCACCTGCTCGCGCTCGTGCCCTCCTCGTATGCGTGCGCGTATGCGGGCGACGAGGTCTTCCTGTTCGCCCCGGCGCGGCGGCCGGCGATGCCGCTCGTCGTCCTCGCCGGGCACTACGACACGGTGCCGGCACAGGACAACCTCCCGGGCCGGATCGAGGACGGCGCGGTTCATGGGCTCGGCGCGAGCGACATGAAGGGCGGCGTCGCGGTCGCGCTCGAGCTCGTGCGGGACCTCGCGGAGAACCCTGGCCCGGGCGCCGATGTCGCGCTGATCTTGTTCGGCCGCGAGGAGCTGCCCGTCGAGCACGATCCGCTCCCCGCCCTCCTCGTGGCCTCCGACCTCGTGCACGAGGCCGCGCTCGCGATATTGCTCGAGCCGACCGACGGTGTCGTGCACGCCGGCTGCCTGGGCAACGTCATCGCGCGGCTGACGTTCCACGGCCGGAGCGGGCACTCGGCGCGGCCGTGGGACGCCGACAGCGCGATCGCGCACGCGGTCGAGGGGCTCCGCCCTCTGCTCGCGGTCGAGCCGCGCAAGGCCCTCCTCGGAGGCCTTCCGTTCGTGGAGGTCGCTGTCGGTCACGCGGCTCGAGTCCGGCATCGCCGACAACGTCATCCCGGACCGTGCGACGGCGACGCTCAACCTCCGCTACCCGCCCGACCGCGCGCCCGAGGAGGCGGAGGCGCATCTGCGCTCGCTCGTGCCGGACGGCGCGACGCTCGACATCGTGAGCCACGCCGCCGCCGGCGCCGTCGTTGCGGAAAACCCGCTGGTCTCGGCGCTCGTGGACGCAGGCGCGCGGGAGGTCCAGCCGAAGCAAGCCTGGACGAACGTCGCAGACTTCACGGCGCACGGCATCGACGCCGTCAACTTCGGCCCCGGGCACACGCGATATGCGCATCGCCGCGACGAGCAGGTCGAGATCGTGGCGCTCGTGCACGCCTACGAGACGCTCGAGCGGCTCGTCCGCGGTGCGATCGGAGAAGATGGCGCCTGATGGACCTCGCAGCGCGCATCGAGGAGATCTGGGAGAGCGGCGAGCTCGACGCGGAGGCGATCGAGGCCGCGGTCGCACTTCTCGACCGAGGCGAAGCGCGCGTTGCGGAGAAGCGCGACGGCGAGTGGGTCGTCAACGACTGGGCGAAGAAGGCGATCCTCCTCTACTTCCGGGTGCGCAAGGTCGAGCCGATGGAGGTCGGCGGCCTCCACTTCCTGGACAAGATTCCGGTGAAGGACGACTACGCCGAGCGGGGGGTGCGCGTCGTCCCTCCCGGCGTCGCCAGACACGGTTCGTTTCTCTCCGAGGGCGTCGTTCTCATGCCCGGGTTCGTCAACATCGGCGCCTGGGTCGGCCCGCGGACGATGGTCGACACGTGGGCGACGGTCGGCTCGTGCGCCCAGATCGGCGCGGACGTGCACCTCGCCGGCGGTGTCGGCATCGGCGGCGTGCTCGAACCGCCGCAGGCGCGGCCGGTGATCGTCGAGGACGGCGCGTTCATCGGCTCGCGGGCGACGATCGTCGAGGGCGTGGTGGTCGGAGAGCGCGCGGTGATCGCCCCCCAGGTCGTCCTGGCCGCCTCGGTTCCGGTCATCGACGTCACGGGCTCCGAGCCGGTCGAGCACCGCGGCTATGTGCCGCCGGGCGCGGTCGTGCTCCCCGGCACCCGGCCCAAGAGCTACCCAGCGGGCGAGTTCGATCTCCCCTGCGCGCTCATCGTCGGACAGCGCAGCGAGTCCACGGACCTGAAGACGTCGCTCAACGACGTCCTCAGGGAGTTCGAGATCGCCCAGTGAGCGCCACCGGCGACGACGTCCCGAGCCAGCGCGCAGTCGCCGAGGTGGCGTTGTTCACCGATGACGTCGAGTCCGCGAAGCGCTTCTACGGCGATCTCGTGGGATTGCCGCCGGTCGCCGAGTGGTCGGGAGGGGCGATCTTCGCCGCGGGCGGGGCAAAGATCCTCGTCCACGAGCGGGCGGCCGCGATGGAGGACGGCCCGCCGAACGAAGACCACTTCGCGCTGGCCGTCGACGACCTGAACGCAACCTGCAACGAGCTCCTGGAGCGTGGGCTCGCCTTCCTCCTCGAGCCACGCGACTACCCGTGGGGACGCTCGGCCTACCTCCGGGACCCGGACGGGCGGCTCGTCGAGCTGGCCCAGCTCTAGAGTCCGGACTGCCGTTGGGATGAACTAGGGGCGCCCGAGAGCTAGGGCCTCGGCGCGCGCACCTGATCGAGCGCCGTCCGAAGCGCAACCATGTTCACGCGCGTGGACAGGGTGTTCAACGTCCTCCACGCGAGCGTCTGCCGTTGCAGCGAGAGCGACTCCTCGGGCAGACCGGCCGTGCGCCATTCCTGCAACGACGCCTCGAGGCGCTCGAGCGCCACGCCTCGGTTCCCGCCTGCGACGCCCAGCGCCTCCTTCGAGGGCAGGAGCCCCGGAATTTGAGGCGCCTGCGCCAGGTCGAGCGCTGCCCGGAGCGCACGCATGCGCGGCCCCGACTCTGCAGTGTTCAGCACCCTCCACGCCAGCGTCTGCCGCTGCAGCGAGATGGACTCCTCGGTCAGACCACTCGCACGCCAGTCCGCAATCGACGCTGCGAGCCGCTCGAGCGCCGCCGCCCGATTGCCCGAGACGTCGACATTCGTGCCCGGCTTGGGAGGCGGCGCGTTGATCACTCTGTCGAGCGCCCTGAGGTCGGCGCCGGTGACCGCCTCTGCGAGGAAGATCGAGAACGCCTTTCCGAGCCGCGCTTCCTTGAGGAGCGGCACCCACCGGGCACCTCGGAGGATCGTGCCTGCCTTTCGCTTGTCCGACTCGGCGGGCATGATCGAGATGGCGAGGTTGAGCTTGTCTCTCGGGACCCCGACCCGCGTGTAATAGCGAGCGGCGCGCGAGGGCCGGTAGTGGTCGGTCTCGTTGAAGTAGGCCTGAGTCAACACTCCGCCGCCCGTTTCGAGGAAGCTCGCGAGATCGAGCTCGTAGTCGTTCGCCTCCGGATCGATCGGTGGCCCCAGCGTGTTCAGGTTGACCGGTCCCGTCCAGCCCGCGGCGCGGAGGCCGTCGACGATCGGCTTCATGCCGCGAGACGCCAGCGTGCCTTTCGCAGCCAGCTCCACGTTCATCATGACGTGCTCTGCCCCGAGCTTCAGGGCCTGTCGGCCGAGAGCGAAACCATCGGCGAAGAACGCCGACTGGCTGTAGGAGACGCCCCAGACGCCTGCGTCGAGCCCGGCAGCCTTCGCCGGAGCGAGATCGACGTCGTTGGTGCTGTCCCCGTTCTGAACCTGGTACGTGATCCAGTCGTACCCGTGTGCCTTGAACGAGCGAAGCCGGTCGCCGGAGACTTCCCCAGCCGCTTGAAGGCCCGGAAGCTGGAGGTTCAGTCCGCCGTCTGCCCGTCCGGCGGTCGGCTGAGCGCTGCCCTCGACGACGCCGGCGAGGAGCGTCGCGACGAGCGCGCACAGTGCTGCGAGGGCGAACCTCGAGGTCGACATCGGTCGGCAGGCCTCCTGGCCGCGGGGGGTGGTGGCTCTGGGCCACGGACAACCGGTAGCGAGACCCTTCGAATGCGCTCGATGCCGGCAGCCCTTCTTCGCGCTGCGCAGGCGTTCGGTTCGGCTCGCCGACTAGCTCTAGACGGTCTCGCCGCGGAAGATCTCGACCGCGGGCCCGCTCAGGATCGCGCGGCCCTCGCGGATGTCGACCGTCAGCGTCCCGCCGGGGAGGTGCACGTGCACGGGGCTTTGGCACCAGCCGTGCGTGACGGCGGCGGCGGCCGCCGCGGCCGCGCTCGATCCCGAGGCGAGGGTCTCCCCCACGCCGCGCTCCCACACGAGCACCGCGAGGTCGTTCGGGCTCACCGCGCGGACGAGCTGGACGTTCGTGCGACCGGGGAAGTGCTCGTGCGTCTCCACGACGGGGCCGATGCGAAGGAGCTCCTCGCGCGATGGGTCGCGCCGGATGACGGCGTGCGGGTTCCCGATCGAGACCGGCGTGACCTCGAGTCGCTCGTCACCGACCTCGAGCGCTACCGGCTTCCCGACGACGACCTCACCGAGGTCGATCTCGACGTCCACCCCGTCGATGCGGGCCGGCAGCGCGCGGTCGCCGATGCGAAGCCGCGGGAAGGCGACGCCGCTGCGACGCGCGAGCCACATCGCGGCGATGCGGGCGCCGTTGCCGGAGAGCTCGGCGGTGGAGCCGTCGGGGTTCCAGACGACGACCTCGGCCTCTGGACCGCGCACGTCGACGATCTCGAGGATGCCGTCCGCCCCCACGCCGCGGTGGACGTCGCACAGGCTGCGGGCCGCGTCCGCATCGAGCGGGCCTTCGAGCTCGGCCCGCTCGAGCAGCAGGTACGTGTTACCGAGCGCGTGCCACTTCGAGAATCGCATTCGCAACCTCCGTGGGAGGCCCCAGCGAGGCCGAGCCCGCATCGATCATGACGATGCCCGGGATACGTCGCATCCACTTCCGCTGGTACGCGGCGTACCGGCGCGTTCGGAGGACGATGCGCTCGCGAGCGTCCTCGGGCGCGAGGTCCGAGATCTCGCTCAACCCGAGCGTCTTCGCGGCCGTGCGCGACACCCGGCCGTTCCCGACCGCCGCGCGCACCTCGTCCACCACACCCCGGCGGAACATCTCCTCCGTGCGCTGCTCGATCCGCCGGTCGAGCTCCTCCTTCGGGACGTCCAGGCCCACGACGAGCGTCGGCCGCCTCGTCCCCCCGGACCAGAGCCGGCTCTCACCCGGCGCGAGCGACGAACCCGCCTCGGCGAGCTCGAGGGCCCGCACGACGCGTCGCCGGTCGTTCCGGTGGACGAGCGCGGCCGCGGCCGGGTCGCGACGCTCGAGCTCCGCGAAGGCCGCGTCGGCATCCTCGTCGTACGCCGCCTCCCAGCGCGAGCGAGCGCCCTCCGCGGGGGCCGGAGGCAGGTCGAGCTCGGCGAGCGCCGCCCGGAGGTAGAGACCCGTGCCGCCGGCGACGACCGCGCTGCCGTTCGCCCCGACCAGCTCGTCGATCGCGGCGTGAGCG
This sequence comes from uncultured Actinomycetes bacterium, assembly GCA_963793035.1. Taxonomy (GTDB): domain Bacteria; phylum Actinomycetota; class Thermoleophilia; order Gaiellales; family Gaiellaceae; genus GMQP-bins7. Next base: position 129,572 of record CAWBYI010000002.1, on the reverse strand, counting down.
AGCGTCTGGAATTCCCCGACGGATCCTTCGTGCGAGAGCGGCCACAGGGCGACGAGGCGCGTCGGCCGGTCGGGCTGGCTCGTGAGGATCGGCAGGCCCTCGTAGACCTGCATCGCGTCCGTCGAGACGACCTCCGTGCCGAGCGCGTCCGACAGAGCCTCCGCCACCGCCGTCTTCCCCGACGCCGTCGGGCCGAAGACCGCGATGACCTCCGGAGTCATCAGTCGTCGAGCAGGCGAGCGCGTGCAGCGGCGAGGTCTGCGTCGCTCGCCCCTCCCGCACGCAGGAAGGTTGCGACGTCGCCGTACCGGCGGTCGATCTCCTCGAGGACGCCGCGCATGCCCGCCGCCGGCGTGGAGGTGACGAGGCGGCGCCAGTCGCGCTCCGCCTCGTCGGCGCCCTCGGCGATCCAGTCCTCGTTCCGCGCCGCGAGATGGCGCTCGCTCTCGGCGTAGTCGAGCGCGACCTCGTCGGTCGGGACGCCCGCGAGCCGCAGTAGGAGCGCGGTCACGAGGCCCGTCCTGTCCTTTCCCGCGTGGCAATGCACTACCACGCCTCCCGGCGCCGCATGGCCGACGGCCGCGACTGCGTCGGCCACCTTCTCCCGGTGCTCCTCCAGCACCTCGAGATAGATCACGCGCGTGAAGCCCGCGGCGTCGCCCTGCGCCGTGCCGAGCTTCTCGAGCTCGACCCAGCGCTCCTCGTCGGGCTCGCCGAAGAGCGAGATGTGGACGACGTCGAGGTCGACATCGCGCGGAGGATCGCGGTCGAGCTCGACCTGGTAGCGAAGGTCGACGACCGTTCGCACGCCGTACTCGGTGAGCGCCCGCCAGCCGTCGTCGGAGAGCCGGCGGACGCTGTCCGCGCGAACGATGCGGCCGAATTGCGTCACCCGGCCGTCCTCCGTCGCATGCCCGCCCAGGTCGCGCACGTTGGCGCAGCCATCCCAGGTGAGCGTGCGCAGGCTAGGCGGCGACTGCGGCGAGCTCGGCACCGTGCAGGGTCGTGGACGTGGACCCGTCGACGAGGACGTCGACGAGATCGCCGGGAGCGGCGGAGCCCGTGAAGTTCACGGTGGTGTTGCGCCGGGTGCGGCCGCGCAGCAGCGCCCCGTCGGTACGGCTCGGGCCTTCGACCAGGACCTCCTCGACTCGCCCGATGCGCTCCGCGTTCCGCTCGGCTGCGACGCGCTGGACGACCTCCACGAGCCGCTCGAGCCGCTCGTGCTTCACGTCGTCGGGCACCTGGTCGGGGAGATCCGCCGCCTCGGTCCCCGATCTCGGCGAGAAGATGAACGTGTACGCGCTGTCGTAGCGCACCGCTTCGACGACCTCGAGCGTCTGCCGCGAAGTCCTCGTCGGACTCCCCCGGAAAGCCGACGATGATGTCGGTCCCGAGCGCGAGATCCGGGATCGCTTCGCGCAGCTTCTCGACCAGGCGGAGATAGCGGTCGCGGTCGTACGTGCGGCGCATGCGCTTGAGCACGCTCGACGAGCCCGACTGGAGCGGCAGGTGCGCGTGCTCGCACACGCTGGCGCAGTCGGCCATCGCCTGGATCACGGGCTCGCGGAAGTCCTTCGGGTGCGGGCTCGTGAAGCGGATCCGCTCGATGCCGTCGACGGCGTCGCATGCCCGCAGAAGCTCACCGAACTCGGTGCGGATCGCCGGAGCAAGATCTCTTCCCCACGAGTTCACGTTCTGCCCGAGGAGCGTCACCTCGCGCACGCCCTCCGCTGCCAGCCGCGTCACCTCGGCGACGATCTCTCCGGGCCGTCTGCTCTGCTCCCGCCCGCGGACGGCGGGCACGATGCAGTAGGCGCACTTGGAGTTGCAGCCCATCGACACCTGGACCCACGCCTGGAAGCGCCGCTCGCGCTGAGCCGGCAGATCGGCGGCGAAGTGCTCGTGCGTCCCGAACTTCCCACGCGGAACCGCATAGCCTCCGGCCTCGATCCACTCGCCGAGATGCGGGATCGAGCCGGGACCGAACGCCACGTCGACGGCCGGGTAGAGGTCGAAGATCCGGTCGCGCTGCGCCTCCGCGTAGCAGCCTCCGACCGCGATGACGAGGTCCGGCTGCTCGCGCTTCCGCGCAGTGGCGTTGCCGAGGTACGCGGCCAGCCGCGTGTCGGGCTTCTCGCGGACGGTGCACGTGTTGAAGACGACGACGTCGGCGTCGTTCGGCGACGTCGCCTCGCCAAGGCCCAGCGACTCGAGCATTCCCTTGATGCGCTCCGAGTCGTGGGCGTTCATCTGGCAGCCGAAGGTCGTGACGTGGTACCGGCGCATGGGCGATCCAGTCTAGCCCCGCCCCGGGCGCTCTCCTGGTGGAGCAGAGCCCTAGACAGCCCAGTCGGGCAGGTCGCGGCGTCCCGGCTCGCTCGCCCAGGCGTCACGCTGCTCGGTCACGAGCCCGTCCGCGTCGAACCGGATGAGCGACGTTCCCGCGAGCGTTTCGACCGTGTCGTCGGGCGCGACGATGACGGCCCACCAGTCGACCGCCGCCCGGTCGTTCGAGACGAGCGGCTCGCCGAAGCGGCACTCCGCCTCCTTCTGGTCGGCGAACGCCCACTCGACGTACTCCTTCGGGCCGAGCGGTTCGCGGAAGGGGTGCGAGTAGAAGACCGCGTCTCGCGCGTAGAGAGCGTCGATCGCTTCGACGTCCGCGGCCGGCCAGGCCTGAGACCAGACCTCCGCCCACCGCCGCGCTGCATCGGCCGTGTCCACTACGTGACCTCGCTGCGGTCGAGCGAGTACCAGACATGCTCGAGCCCGTGCCAGAGCGCTGTGCCGCCGAACCGCATGCCGAGGCGCTCCATCACCGCACGCGAGCGCGAGTTCTGCGGGACGGTGAAGCTGTACAGCGTCTCGTCCGCGAGATGCTCGAGCCAGGCGTCGATGGACGCCCGCCCGCCTTCGGTCGCGAGGCCGCGGCCCCAGTGCTCGTGGTCTAGCGTCCACCCCACTTCGACCGGGTTCTCGACCAGCGGCCAGTCGTCGTGGCGGAGAAGGCCGATGCGGCCGATGAGGCGGCCGCTCTCCCGCTCGCAGGCTGCCCAGGTTGCGAATCCGGCCTCGTCCCACAGCCGCTGGTAGTCGGCGACGCGGTCCGCGCCGCGCGCAGGCGGCATGAACTCGAGGTACTCGGGCTGGCAGTAGATCTCGTCCAGCCGCTCGGCGTCCTCGAGGCGCCACGTGCGGAGCAGGAGACGCTCGGTCTCCACTGTCTCGGGTAGGAGGTAACCCACGGAGCTCGACGGCATCGCGCGCGGGCTACTTCGCGACCTCGACCGCGCGGGACTCCCGGATCACGATCACCTTCACCTGGCCCGGATACTCGAGCTGGTCCTCGATCTCCCGCGCGATCTCGTGCGAGAGGAGCGCCGCGGCGTCGTCGTCGACCTCGCTCGGCTCCACGATGACGCGGATCTCGCGTCCCGCCTGGAGCGCGTACGCCTTGGCGACGCCGGGCTTCACGGTCGCGATCTCCTCGAGCGCCTCGAGCCGGCGGATGTAGTTCTCGAGCGACTCGCCGCGCGCTCCGGGCCGGGACGCCGAGACCGCATCGGCGGCGATGAGGAGCACGGCTTCCACCGTCTGCGGCTGCACCTCGTAGTGGTGTGCCTCGATCGCGTGCACGACGCCCTCCGACTCGCCGTAGCGCTTTGCGAGCTGCGCCGAGATGAGCGCGTGCGAGCCCTCGACCTCGTGGCTCATCGCCTTTCCGACGTCGTGCAGGAGCGCGGAGCGCTTCGTCGTCTTCACTCCCGCACCGAGCTCAGCGGCCATGAGCCCGCCGAGGTGCACGACCTCGAGCGTGTGCTTGAGGACGTTCTGCCCATAGCTCGTGCGATAGCGGAGGCGTCCCAGGATCTTCACCAGCTCCTCGTGGAGCTCCCCGCAGTTCGCCTCGAAGACGGCCTGCTCCCCGGCCTGGCGAACGTGCTCGTCGAGCTCCGTCTTCGCGAGGTAGTACATCTCCTCGATCCGCGCCGGGTGGATGCGGCCGTCCTCGATCAGCTTGCCGAGCGTCAGCCGCGCGATCTCCCGCCGCAGCGGATCGAACGACGAGAGCACGACCGCATGCGGAGTGTCGTCGATGATGAAGTCGACCCCGGTCAGGTGCTCGAGCGAGCGGATGTTGCGACCCTCGCGCCCGATGATGCGGCCCTTGAGGTCGTCGGAGGCGAGCTCGACGACGGTGACCGTCGCCTCGGCCGTGTGGCTCGCGGCGACCCGCTGCAGGGAGTCGGCGATGAGCGCGCGGGCGCGCCGGCGCGCGTCCGCCCGGGCCTCCTCCTCCATGTGCCGGACGTCGCGGGCGAGCTCGTGGCGGATGAGGTCCTTCGAGCTTTCGAGCAGCTGCTGCTTCGCCTCTCCCGACGTCAGGCCGGAGAGCTTCTCGAGGATCGCGAGCGCGTCGTGCTTCGCCGCGCGGAGCTCCTCCTGGAGCTCCTTGATGTGCACTTCGCGGTCGCCGAGACCCTGCTCGCGCCGCACGAGCTCGTCGAGCTTCGCCCCGATCTCCTCCTCCTTCTGGAGGACCCGCTCCTCGACCTTCACGATCTGGTTCCGGCGGTCCTGGACCTCGGTCTCGATCTCGGTCCGGAGGACGACGGCCTGCTCGCGCGCGTCGACCTGCGCCTCGCGCCGAATCGCGTCCGCCTCGCGCTCCGCATCGCTGAGGATCCTGCTCCGCTCGGCTTGCGCCCTGCGCACGCGCGAGCGGGAGAGCGACATGAGCAGGACCGCTGCGGCGAGCGCTCCGACGAGGATTCCGACCACCACCGCAGCGACTGTGAGCATGTGCCCTCCGTGGAGAGGATTCGATTACCGCGGGATCACCGCGGTGCTCACACCGCCACTCGGCCTAGCTCGGCCGCGCCCGGAACCGGTGCTGCGCCCCGGCCTCCGACGAGGCCAGGGGTGGTAGCTCTAACGCTGGCTGCACCCTCCGCGGTCGGGGGCACTGCCAGTCTCGGAGGACGAGAAGAATGGAGTTGCTGTCATCGGTTCAGGAAAGCCGGATTCGGAAAACGCAACGAGCAGGGAAATGTCGGGGTGAAGCGAGGTCATCCTAGCTCGTCTCCGTCCGACCTTGCAACGAGCGCCCCGAGGGAGTCCTCCGAGAACCCCTTCCCACCCAGGTAGCGAGCCGTCTTCGGCCCGTAGCCGCGCCGCTCGGCGATCCGCAGCGCACGCTCGGGCTCGGGCTCCAGCAGCGCGATGGCGTCGGCGACCAGGTCCTCGTCCACGCCGGCTTGGACAAGCTCGTGACGGACGAGCGCGTCGCCCGCTCCGCGCGCTGCGAGCGCCGCAGCACGCGACTCCGCGAACCGGCGATCGTCCTGGAGCCCTGTCCGCTGCAGCGTCGCGAGCGCGTCGGCTCGCTCCGTCTCGTCGTAGCCCTTCGCCTCGAGGCGGCGCTCGAGATCGGCTGCGCTCAGGTCGCGGTACCGGAGCGCATGAAGCGCCGCGTCGACCGCGCCCGGCGTCTCCTCGTCCGCCACGAGAGCCTAGGTCTCGACCGCGGCCGCCTCGGGCACCTCGGACACCTCGGACCCTCGGGCACCTCCGCCTCCTCCGTTGCTACGGCGCCGGCCGCAGCCCCCGCGGCGGCGTTCGGCAGCAATCGGGCGGAGATGACCTGCTCCTCCGGCGCCTCCGCCTGGATCTGAGCCAGGATCTGCTGGACGAGATCCGGGTTCTCGGCGAGGAACGCGCTCGCGTTCTGACGTCCCTGGCCGAGCCGCTCGTCTCCGAAGCTGAAGTACGAGCCGGCCTTCTGGACGATCTTCTTCTCGAGCGCGACGTCGAGTACGGTGCCCTCCCACGGGATCCCGGCGCCGTAGACGATGTCGAACTCCGCCTGCTTGAACGGCGGTGCGACCTTGTTCTTCGCGACCTTCACGCGCACGCGGTTGCCGATCGCCTCGGCGCCGTCCTTCAGCGTCTCGATGCGACGGATGTCGAGGCGGACCGATGCGTAGAACTTGAGCGCGCGGCCTCCCGGAGTCGTCTCCGGGTTGCCGAACATGACGCCGATCTTCTCGCGCAGCTGGTTCGTGAAGATGCAGATCGTGTCCGTGCGGTTCAGCGTGCCCGCGAGCTTGCGCAGCGCCTGGCTCATGAGCCGCGCCTGAAGGCCGACGTGACTGTCGCCCATCTCACCCTCGATCTCCGCCTTCGGGACGAGGGCCGCAACGGAGTCGATCGCGACGATGTCGAGCGCACCCGAGCGAATGAGGAGCTCGGTGATCTCGAGCGCCTGCTCGCCGGTGTCGGGCTGCGAGACGAGGAGCTGGTCGATGTCGACGCCGATCCGGCGCGCGTAGGACGGATCCATCGCGTGCTCGGCGTCGATGAAGGCGCAGATGCCTCCGCGCCGCTGCGCCTCGGCCATGACGTGGTACACGAGCGTCGTCTTGCCGGAAGCCTCCGGGCCGTAGATCTCCACGATCCGGCCCCGTGGAAGCCCTCCGATCCCGAGCGCGAGGTCGAGCGCGAGCGAGCCGGTGGACACTGCGCCGACCGCCACCTGCGGCCGGTCGCTCATCCGCATGACCGATCCCTTGCCGAACTGTCGCTCGATCTGGCCCAGTGCGGTGTCGAGCGCTTCCTCACGACTCATCTGTCAGCCTCCTCGCTCAGTCTTCCTCTGTTTCCGAACTCCGCAGTTTCGAGAATCTCGTAGCGCGCACCCGACGGGTGCAGGCGTGATACGAAAGCAGCCGCCCCGGACGGCATGAACGCGTCCAGAGCGGGTGCTGGGACGGCAAGACGCGGACGCTTCGGTCCCGAGTCGCGACGGCGGCTGCTGAAGCGCACAACCGTCGCGTGCGGGAGCCACGGACGTGCCTCGCGCTCGTACACGCCGATCTCCTCGAGCCGTCCGTGCAGGCGCTCCGCGAGCGTCGTCGCCTCGCCGGAGGGATCGTCGAGGACGACCATCCCGACCGAGCGCGTCTCGCGGTACCGCTTCGGGACGAGCTCGAACGCAGTCGCTTCGGCGGCTGTGTCTCGCATGGCATCGACGATGGCGGGAAGCTCCGTCCTCGGTCGCGAGCCGAGGAAGGCGAGCGTGATGTGGAACCCGTCGACCGGCCGGACGACCTCGCGGAACCGTTCGGGAACGCGGGCGAGAAGCTCGGAGTCCCGCCACCGCTCCAACCCGACGGCGACCTCGTCCGGAAGCACGAGGGCGAGGAAGAGACGAAGCGTCGCGCCCGGCGGGTCACCGCTTTCGAGGGTACCCCCTGGGCTACCGGCCTTCGTCACGGTTCTGTGTCAGGTGTCTGCGGAGAAGATGCAGCGCTGCCGTCGTCGCCCGGCCGCGGATCATCTCGCGGTCTCCGGGGAGGTCGATGCGGCGCGCCTCCTCCCCCTCCGGGCCGGCGACGTGGAGGTAGACGAGGCCGACGGGCTTCTCGTCGCTCCCGCCGTCCGGGCCTGCGATCCCCGTGATCGAGACGGCGACGTCGGCGGTGAGGCGTGAGCGCGCTCCCTCCGCCATCGCCTGGGCCGTCTCCGGCGAGACCGCTCCGTGGTCCCGCAGCATCGGCTCGGGAACACCGAGCTCGGCGGCCTTGACGTCGTCGGCGTACGCGACCACCGCGCCGCGGAAGACGTCGCTCGAACCGGGAATCGCCGTGAGCCGGCCCGCGACGAGCCCACCGGTGCAGGACTCGGCGGTCGCGAGCGTGTAGCCGCGCTCGCGCGCGAGAGCCAGCACGATCTCAGCGATAGGCCGCTCGTCCTCGGTGAAGAGGTAGCGGCCGAGCGTCTCCCGGAGCGCGCCTGCGACCTCGTCTGCCCGCTCCTCCCCACCCGGCTCCACGACGAGGTCGACGTGGATCTCGAAGTCGCGCGCGCAGATCGTCGCCTCGACGCCGTTCCCGTCTCCTCCCGCGCCGGCGAGCGCCTCCGCGACGGCGGACTCGGGCGTGCCGAAGAAGCGCAGCGTCCGGCGGCCGCGTGCCGGCGCGCGGTCGAGTATCTGCCGCACCGGCGCCGCCTCGAGCGCGCGCTCCCAGAGCCGCTGGAGCTCACGCGGAGGTCCCGGCAGAATCACGACGACGGCACGATCCGTCTCCAAGACGAGCCCGGGCGCCGTACCCGCGAGGCCGAGCGAGTGCGCGCCCTCCGGGATCGTCGCCTGCTTCGTGACGCCCGGCTCGAACTCGGAGTACGGGCGCTTGAGGCGCTCGGCGATCATCCGCGACACCGTCCCGATCTCGTGTTGGAGCTCGTCGTCCACGACGAGCTCGACGCTCGCCGCGCGGGCGACCCGCTCCACCGTCCGGTCGTCGTGGGTCGGGCCGAGGCCTCCCGAGACGAGGCAGAGATCCGCGTCGAGGCCCTCCGCGAGCGCGCGGTCGAGGTCCTCCGGCCGGTCGCCGACGATCGTGATCCGCTCGGGCTCGAGCCCGAGCCGGAGCGCCTCCGCGGCGAGGAACGGCCCGTTGCGGTCCTGCCGTTCGCCGCGAACGAGCTCGCTGCCCGTGACGACGATCGCCGCCCGGGGGCGCGTCAAGACGAGGCCGGGACGATGCGCCTCGACGTGACCGTGAAGGCCGTGCCGTCCGGCAAGTCCTTGCGGTTCCCGTTCAGGCGCACGAGCACGTTCTCGGGCTGCGCGAGGACGAGCTGGAGCCGGCGTGCCGCGAACTCCTTCCTCTGGCCCTTCTGGAGCGTCCCCGTGTACAGGAGCTGCCCCGACGCGGAGCCTTCGCGCACCTCCATCCAGGAGCTGCCGCCTTCGGCGCGCACCACGAGCCTCGCACGGCCTTGCGTCGGCGCCGACTGTGCCGGCGGGTTCTGCCCTTGCTCGGGCAGCCGGTACACGCCCTCGTTCTCGGGGCCGCCGAAGCGCCACGCCGCGATCACGAGCGCGGTGACGACAGCGATGCCGAGCAGCGCGAGCACCGCGATCCGGGACTCGCGCGGCCCGCGGTCCCTGCTCCGTGGTTGCGGAACGCGCCGCACGCTGACCGAGACGTCATCGTCTCCGACCGCGAAGCGCGAGTTGTACTCGTCTACGAACGGCTGCCCGTCGAGGCCGAGCGCCTCTGCGTACGACCGCAGGAACCCGCGCACATACGTTGGTGCGGGCAGGATCTCGAACTGCTCGTCCTCGAGCGCCCGCAGGTACTTCGGGCGGATCTTCGTGCGCTCTTCGAGCTCTGGGAAGTCGAGGTCCTGACGGGTACGGGCCTCGCGGAGGCTGGAACCGATGTCGAACACGAAGCGGGGATTGTAGAGACTCTGCCTCCCTCGTCACTCCCGTGACCCGACGTACTCGAGCAGCCAGTAGACGCCGAGCGCGACGAGGGCGCTCGCGACCATGCAGAGACCGATGACGCCGAGCACGCGACCCACCGTGGCGGGCCTGCCGGGACGTCCCAAGAGGGCGAGCGAATCGAGTCGGCGCGCGCGTCTCGCGAGGACCACGGCCAGGATTCCGAACAGGGCCGCGAGGGGAAGGGCAAACGCCGCATGGAGCAGCTCGTACTCGTCGCTGAACCGCGTGGCGTAGATCGCGACTGGCAGCGTCGCGACGGACAGCGCACCGGCGACGGCCGATCCCCAGCCGGCTGCTCTCCCTCGTGCCGCCACGCTACTGCTTGACGTACGGTCGGCCGATGGCGCGCGGCGGGATCGAGCGACCGATGACGCCGGCGACCGCGACGAGCGTGAGCGCGTACGGCAGCGCCTCGAAGAGCGTCGAGACGGAAGTCGAGTACGTCTGCAGCGCGGAGGCGAGCGCGCTCGAGAACCCGAAGAGGAGGCACGCCACCGCGGCGCCGAACGGCCGCCAGTTGCCGAAGATGAGCGCTGCGAGTGCGATGAACCCGCGGCCGGCGGTCATGTTCTGGTCGAACGTCTCCACGAACCCGAGCGAGAGATATGCCCCGCCCGCGGCGGCGAGCATGCCCGACAGCGTCACCGCGCCGTACCTGACGAGGTACACGTTGATGCCGACGGTGTCCGCCGCCCGTGGATGCTCGCCGACGGCCCGGATCCGGAGGCCGATCGGCGTCTTGAAGACGACGAGCCAGACGGCCACGACGAGGACGAACCCGACCCAGATCATGAGGTTGAGGTCGCCGAACACGTCCTCGAGGAAGCCTCCGACGACGGGGACGCTGTCGAGGAAGCCGATCGACACGTTCGGGATCGAGTAGATGCCGGTCGGCGTGCCCGTCGTCCCCGTAGATCCGGATGAAGAGGTACGTCGTCAGCCCGAGCGCGATCAGGTTGATCGCCGTGCCGCCGACGATCTGGTCCGCGCGCAGCGTGATCGAGAAGAAGGCGTGCAGCAGACCCGAAGACGCCGCCCGAGACGCGATCCCGATCGCGAGGCCCGTGACCCAGTTGCCCGTGACGTCCGCGCCCCAGATCGCGAAGAACGCGCCGGTGAGCATCATCCCCTCGAGCCCGATGTTCACGACGCCGGAGCGCTCGGAGAACAGCCCGCCGAGGGACGCGAAGAGCAGCGGCGTCGCGTACCGCAGCGCCGCGCCGAAGAGGGCGCCCCAGACGACGGCGGTCTCGAGGTTCCCCACGCTCGAGCGTGTTGCGAGGTAGCCGATGAAGATCCCGATCACACCTGCCGCGATCGCGTACCCACCGACGCGCCGCTCGCCTCGGATCCACGATCCGATGCCGATCGTGAGCGCGAACAGGCCGATGACGACCGGGACGACCGGGCTCCGGACCGTGAACGGAGGCAGAGCCGAGAGCGCCGCGGCGACGCCGACGAGGACGCCGACCCAGGCGACGGCGCGCCAGCCGCGCGGCAGACGGTCCAGAAGGCGCCTCATGCCGGCGCCGCCTCCGCCGGCTTTGCGTCATCCGCTTTCTTCCGGCGAGACCGCTGGAGGAGCAGGAGGATGACGAATTGCGCGCCCACGAAGAGCACGACGAGGCCCTGGATGATGATCGCGAGGCTCGAGGCCAGGTCGGGCGGGAAGATCTCGGGGTCGAGGTTCCGCGACGCCGTGCCCGTCTCGAGACCTGCGAAGAGGAGCGCGGCCAGGCCGACGCCGACGGCCGTGTTCCGCCCGAGCAGCGCGACCGCGATCCCGGTGAACCCGATCGTCGCGCCCTGGATCTGCGTGACGTCGAGCCGGAACTGCCACCCGAGCGAGTCGAGCGCGCCGGCAAGGCCGGCGAACGTGCCCGAGATCGCCATGGCGAGGAAGTAGTTCCGCGCGACGCTGATCCCGCCGTAGCGCGCGGCGTCCGGGTTGAACCCGACCGCGCGCACCTCGTACCCGAGCGTCGTGCGGTTGAGCATGAACGCGTACACGACGAGCGAGATGAGCGCGATGAAGACGCCTATGTGCAGGCCCTGGAGCAGCGGGTCTCCCCAGAACACCGGCAGCTTCGCCTTGTCGGGGACGTCGGCCGACGACGGAAGCGCGTCCGACTCGGTCGTCTGGAACGGCCCGCCGATCCCGAAGAGGTACGACGCGGTCCAGATGACGATCCAGTTGAGCATGATCGTCGTGATCACCTCGTGGGCCCCGACGGTGCCCTTGAGGAAGCCTGCGATCCCCGCGACGAACGCGCCCGCGAGCATCCCGCCGATGACCGACGCGAGGACGAGGAGCACCCGCGGCAGGTCGACGATGTCCGGAAGCTCCGTGGCGACGAGGATCGCGACGGCCGAGCCGGCGATGTACTGGCCCTGTCCGCCGATGTTGAAGAGGCCGCAGCGGAACGCGAACGCGACCGCGAGCCCCGCGAGCACGAGCGCGGTCCAGAGGATGAGCGTCTGCTGCAGGTTCGCGGCCGCGAGAGACGAGATGTCGTCCACGTTCCAGGGGAACCACACGCTCCCGTCGGACCAGGGGAGCCCGATGTCGTGGCTGCCGATCTCGAAGAACCAGGAGAGGCCGGAGCCGCGGAAGATCGCCCGATACGTCTCGATCGTGTCCCCGAGGTCCTTCGTCGTCAGGAACACGACGACACCGCTGATCAGGAAGGCGAGGATGACGGTGATGACCGGGGCGATGACGCCGCCCCACCGCTCGACCCATCCCTCCCGGTCCTCGAACTCGGCGCCCGGCGGCGGCGCGTCGACCTGGCTGACCGTCACGCGCCGGTCTCCGGCTCGTGACGGTGGAGGGGTGTGGGGAACCGGGAGGTTCCCCACGCTCTCAGGAAGAAGGGGCGGATGGGGGAAACATGGTTTCCCCCATCAACGCGAGCCGCAGGCGAGCGTTGGTCACGCCGCGATCTCGCGCTTTCCGCCGCCCGTCATCGCGACACCGAGCTCCTCCTCGGTCGCCGTGGGCGGGAACTCGCCGACGATCCCGCCCTCGTAGATGACGAGGATGCGATCCGCGAGCGACAGGACCTCCTCGAGCTCGAGCGAGACGAGCAGGACGGCGCGCCCTTCGTCGCGCTCCTCGACGAGACGCCGATGCACGAACTCGATGGCGCCGACGTCGAGGCCACGCGTCGGCTGAGCCGCGACGAGAACGCGCGGATCGCGGTCGATCTCCCTGGCCAGGATGACCTTCTGCTGGTTCCCACCGGAGAGCGCGCCGCCCGGCGTCCGCGGCCCGCCTCCCCTGACGTCGAACTCCCGGATCAGCCGCGACGCACGCTGGACCAGCCGCTTTGGGTACAGCCACCCGAACCGCGCGTACGGCGGCTTGCGGTAGTCGTGGAGCCCGATGTTCTCCGCGAGCGAGAACTCGAGCACCAGGCCCCGCCGCTGCCGGTCCTCGGGCACGTGCCCGACGCCGACGTCGAAGTGCTGCCTCGCGCTCGCGTTCGTGACCTCGCGACCCTCGACGAGGATCCGGCCCGTCTCCGGGTGACGGAGGCCCGTGATCGCGTCGATGAGCTCGGTCTGGCCGTTCCCGTCGACACCGGCGATCGCCACGATCTCGCCGCCGCGCACCTCGAAGGAGACGTCGTTCACCTTCACGAGGTCGCGGTCGTCCTTCACTGTCAGCCCCTCGACGACCAGGATCGGGTCGGCCGGCTGGCTCGGGCTCTTGTCGATCCGGAGGACGACGTCGCGGCCGACCATGCGGCGCGCGAGCTCTTCCTCGGTCGCGCCCGCGGTCGGGAGCGTCTCGATCACCTTCCCGCGGCGCAGCACGGTCACGCGATCGGCGATGTCGAGCACCTCGTTCAGCTTGTGGCTGATGAAGATGATCGACAGGCCTTCGCGCTGGAGGCTCTTGAGGATCTCGAAGAGCTCGACGGCCTCCTGCGGCGTCAGCACGGCCGTGGGCTCGTCGAGGATGAGGATGTCCGCCCGCCGGTAGAGCGCCTTCAGGATCTCGACGCGTTGTTGCTGGCCGACGCTGATGTCCTCGATCCTCGCGTCCGGATCGATCGCGAACCCGAAGGACGAGGCCAGGTCGCGCACCCGGGCCCGTGCCGAGCTGTAGTCGAGGAGGACCCCGTCCCGGCGCGGCTCGACCGCCAGCACGATGTTCTCGGCCACGGTCATGACCGGGATCAACATGAAGTGCTGGTGCACCATGCCGATCCCGCGCGCGATCGCGTCGCCCGGCGATGCGATCCGAACCGGCTCGCCTTTGATGAGGACCTCGCCCTCGTCCGGGCTGTAGAGCCCGTAGAGGATGTTCATGAGAGTCGACTTGCCGGCGCCGTTCTCACCGAGCAGCGCGTGCACCTCGCCGCGGCGGAGGTCGAAGTCGACGTGGTCGTTCGCGAGGATCCCCGGAAAGCGCTTCGTTATCCCCCGGAGCTCGAGAACCGGCGGGTCCGCGTTCATCGCGGGCGATTCTAGGGGGTGGGGCGAGGCCCCACCCCCTGAACGTGCGTCCTAGTTCGACGCCTTGAACTTGATGAGCGGGCGGACCTTGATCTTGCCCGCGCCGATCTGCTTGCCGATCGCGTTCGTGCGAGCGACGAAGGTCTTCTTCACCCTGGGGTTCACGGAGCCGAGAGCGACCCCGTTGTTCTTCAGGCTGTACTGGTAGTCGGCCCCCGGCTTGAAGTTGCCCTGCGAGGCCAGCCGCGTGATGTCCTCGACGGCCGTGTCCACGCGCTTGAGCGCGCTCGTGAGCATGTGCCTGCCGAGGTAGAGCTGGTCGGCGTCGACGCCGATGCCCCAGATCTTCGCCTGCTTCGCCGCGCTGAGCGCGCCGAGGCCGCAGCCGCCGGCGACCTGGAAGATCGCCCGCGTGCCCTTCTGGATCTGGGCAAGTGCCGTCTCCTTGCACTTCGCCTGGTCGGAGAAGGTCGGGTCGTTCGCGTAGTTCGCCAGCACCCTGACCCTCGGGTTCGCCTTCTTGGCGCCCTGGATGTAGCCGCTGATGAACTTCACGATCGCCGGCACGTTGTTCGCACCGACCGCGCTGATGACCTGCCGGCCGCCCTGGCTCTTGACCTGGAGCGCCGCGAGGTAGCCGACGAGGTAGCCGGCCTCGTGCTCGGCGAACTGGATGCCCGCCGCGTTCTTCGGCTTCCTCGAGTAGAGCACGTAGGGCTGATCGATTCCCGCCCAGTTCTGGTTCGCGAACCGCGGTGCGACTGCGTTCACCGCCGTGTAGTTGAGGAAGCCGACCCCGAAGATGAGGTCGTAGCCCGCCCTGCCGGCGGCGAGCGCGTTCGGGATGCGCTCCGATTCCTTCTTCGTCTGGTAGACGCGGGTATCGATCCCGAGCTCCTTGCCGATCGCGATCCGGCCCTCGTTCGCGAGCTGGTTGAACGAGCGATCCTGCAGGGTCCCGATGTCCGTGAAGATCGCCATCGTGAAGTCGTCCTGCGCCGGCTTCGCGGAGCCGACCGAGCTCACGATCAGCGCAGCCGAGGCCGCAAGCGCCAGCACGACGCCAATCGCTGCTTTACGTCCTTTCAACTTGCCCTCCTTGAGAAATGGACCTACCTGCCGCCCTGGTTGGACGCCCGATCTAACCGTAAGTTGGGCGTCGTCGCCAGTGCCTTACGCCGACGTAACAGGCTACCCGAGCGTCAGACGGTGTGCAGGTCCACTTCGGACACGAGCACGCGCCTCGGCTTCGAGCCCTCGTAGCCCGAGATGATGCCGCGGCGCTCGAGCATGTCGATCAGCCGGCCCGCCCGCGTGTAGCCGACGCGCAGTCGGCGCTGGATGAGCGAGACGGAAGCGGTCTGCGTCTGGACGACGATCTCGATCGCGCGGTCGAGCAGCGGATCCTCGTCCGGGTCGAAGTCGACGTCCTCGTCCTCCCCGCCCTCGAACGCGCCCTCCGGCGCCTCGAGGAGCGACTCGTCGAGCTCCTGGCCCGCGCTGGGAGCGGCACTGCTCGACGACGAGCGCGACCTCCTCCTCGCTCACGTAGGCGCCCTGGAGCCGCTGCAACCGCGAGGTCCCGAGCGGCTTGAAGAGCATGTCGCCCTGACCGAGCAGGCTTTCTGCACCTGCCGTGTCGAGAATGACGCGCGAGTCGGTCTGGCTGGAGACGGCGAAGGCGATCCGCGAGGGGACGTTCGCCTTGATCATCCCGGTGATGACGTCCACCGACGGCCGCTGGGTCGCGAGCACGAGGTGGATGCCCACGGCGCGGGACTTCTGGGCGAGCCGGATCACGCAGTCCTCGACCGCCTGCGGAGAGACCATCATCAGGTCGGCGAGCTCGTCGATGACGACGAGCAGGTACGGGAGCGTCTGCTCGCCGCGCTGGCGCAGCGCCCGGTTCGCCTCGGGCAGGCTGCGCGCGCGCACGAACGACAGGCGCTCGTAGCGGCGCTCCATCTCCGCGACGACGTTCATGAGCACGGTCGCCGCCTCCTTCGGGCTGGAGACGACGGACGTGAGCAGGTGCGGGATCGACTCGTAGTAGTTGAGCTCGATCCGCTTCGGGTCGATCAGGATCATCCGCACCTCGTCCGGGGTGGCTCGGAGAAGCGTCGAGGTGAGGATCGTGTTGATGCAGCCCGACTTGCCCGAGCCGGTCGTGCCCGCGATGAGGAGGTGCGGCATGCGCGCGAGGTCGGTCCAGACCGAGTTCCCGGAGATGTCCTTGCCGAGCCAGACGGCGAGCGGGCTCGCGCTCGCGGGGAGGTCGTCGTAGATGTCGCCGAGCGTGACGAGCCGCGGCGAGAGGTTCGGGACCTCCACGCCGACCGCCTGCTTGCCGGGGATCGGCGCGAGGATGCGGATCTCCGTCGTCGCGAGCGCGTACGAGAGGTCGTCCCGCAGTGCCGCGACCTTCGAGACCTTGGTGCCCGGGGCGAGCTGAAGCTCATAGCGCGTCACGCGTGGGCCGGAGATCTGGCCGCTGACGACCGCGTCGACGCCAAACTCTGTGAGCGTGCGGACGAGCAGATCCGCCGTGCGCGCGGACGCGTCGTTGTTGCCGGCCGGCGTCGCCGGCGACTTCTTGAGGATCCCGTGGTCGGGCAGGCGGTACTCGGCGTGGTCCGTCGACGCGCCCAGCACGCTCTCGATGCTCGGCTCGAGGTCGGGATCGGTCTCGGCCTCCGGATCGGCCACGAGAAGTCGTGCGTACTCGGCCGAGGGCGCATCCCCGACGACGTCGGGGAACGCCTGTGCCCCGTCCAGCAGGCGCGGAGGAGGCGCGTCCGGGGCGGGAGGAAGGACGGGAAGCTCGTCGGTCGTGCTCTCGCGGGAGGGCCACTCGAGGGCCTTGCGCGCGCCTGAGCCGGCGGTCCGCACGACGTGTCCGGTCCGCCGCAGGATCGCGCCCGTCGACGCGCCGCTGACGAGCAGCGCTCCGGCGACGAGCAGCGTGCCACCGACGATCGCCGCGCCCGTGTCGCCGATCAGGCCTGCGAGCGCTCCGCCGAGCGCGAGGCCGATCCAGCCGCCGTTGTCCTTTCCGAGGAGCGTCATGAGTCCCAGGAAGCCGACGCCGAGCCCGAGACGGAACGGCCGCACGTCGAGCAGCTCGCTCCGGGCGAGCATGAGTCCGCCGATCGCGATCAGCACCAGCGGGAGCCCGTAGGCGGCCTGCCCCATGATCGCGGTGAGAACGTCGGCGAGCCACGACCCGACGGCGCCGCCGTCGATGCCCAGGTACAGGATCACGGCGAGGACGAGGCCGAACGCCGCGAGCGCGAGTCCGAGCAGCTCGTGCTGCTGGTGGGAGCTCGTCTTCTTCGTCCGCTTCTTCACGCGCGAGGGGACGCGCGGACGAAGCGGCCGCCTCTTCCTGCGGCGTGCCATGCCGCGCGATTCGACGTTCGACGCCCCGATCCTGCGCGCGACCGCTCAGGCCGGCTCGAACGCCGCGCAGAGCATCCCGAAATACGTCGGGCGGTCGTACGAGAGCAGCTCGCTCCGGAAGCCGTCACCGAGCGCGCCGTGGAGCACCACCATCTGCCACAGGCTGTCCGCGCTCGCGTCCCCGACGATTGCCTCCAGCTCCGGCAGGTCGCCGAGCCGGTTCTCCCGCACGAGCTCGACGACTCGCTCGTCGTACGCCGCCGCGGCGGGATGGAAGCCGTACGGGCCGTCGGCGTCGTGCGCGTGCCCGTGGTCCGCGCTCGCGACGAGGGCAACGCGCCGCCCCTTGCACGCCGCGGCGAGCGCCTCGCCGGCGCGGACGTGGTCGGCGAGTGAGCGGTCCCGTGCGGGGCTCAGCACGACGACCGATCGCGCGTCCCCACCGAGGAACGAGAGCGGGATCGACGTCCCCCAGTCCATCGGCATCTCGGCAAGGGTCTCGTCGTTCGCGCCGTAGCTGATGCCGACTGCTGGGAGCCCGGCGGCGCGGAGTTCGTCCAGCACGCCCGCCGCCAGCTCGCGATCCACCGAGCACGAGAGCTCGTCCCGGGCCGCCTCGAAGCCGACGACGCCGGCGATGGTCGCCGCCGTGACCACCGCGAAGGCGCCCTCGACGTGCACGTTGTGCGGAGTGGCGACGACGACGACGTCCGGCTCAGCTCGCTCGAGGCGGCGGCCGAGCTCCTCCATGCCGAGCCGCGTCGGCGAGCCCTCGTCGAACGCCTGGTCGCCGTGCGGGGCGATCGCCCCGAAGACGATCATCAGTCCTCGGCGCGCGTGCGCGCCTCGGCGAGGATCCGCTCCGCGTCGGCGCGGTTCCCGTACCCGTGCGTCTCGACCTTCGCCTCCTCGAGGTCCTTGTAGACCTGGAAGAAGTGCTCGACCTCGTTCCTGAGCTCGGCGGGGATGTCGTGGACGTCCGCGACCCGCATCCAGGCCGGGTCCTTCAGCGGGACGCAGATGATCTTCTCGTCCGGCCCCTTCTCGTCCGCCATGTGGAAGACCCCGACGACCCGCACGCGGATGCGGCAGCCGGGGAACGTCGGCTCGCCGACGAGGACGAGCGCGTCCAACGGATCGCCGTCGCCTCCCAGCGTCCCCTCGATGAAGCCGTAGTCCGCGGGGTACGCCATGGACGTGAAGAGCCGCCGGTCGAGCACGATCGCCCCGAGCTCCTCGTCCAGCTCGTACTTGTTGCGCGAGCCGGACGGCACCTCGACGAAGACGACGACGTCGGACACGAGCGGAGGCTAACCGAGGCTCGCGATCCGCTCGACGAGCAGCTCGAAGAACGCGTCTGCGTCGATGTCCACGCCGACCTGGACGTTCGCGGGACGTCCCGTTCGCTCCCACAGGTCGACGACGGTCCGGCCGCGGCAGAGATCCGACACGACCTCGACCTCGACGTTCCTGAGCCGGGTCTCGACGAGCCCCGGCCGGATCACGTGTGCCACGGCGACGGCGTCGTGGATCGGCGCGCCGTCCCAGCCGTACGTTCTGCGGTGGTAGCGGCTGAAGAAGTCGTTGAGCTCCGCGACGAACGTCCCGATGCGCCCGGCGGCACGCAGCCGCTCCGCGACCGCCGGACCGAGTATCGCCTTGTGCGTGACGTCGAGCCCGATCATCGTCACGTCGAGCCCGCTCGCGAACACCCGCTGCGCCGCTTCGGGATCCGCCCAGACGTTGAACTCCGCGGCCGGCGTGATGTTCCCTTCGGCGATCGAGCCGCCCATGACGACGACGCGCTCGAGGCCGTCGCCTCCGTGCAGCTCGAGATAGCGGGCGACGTTCGTCAGCGGGCCGGTGGCGACGAGCGTTACCGGCTGGTCGCTGGCCGCGACTCGCTCCTGCATGAAGCCGACGGCGTCGTCCGAGAGCGCTGCGCCGCTCGGCGGAGGAAGCGACGGCCCGTCGAGCCCGCTCTCGCCGTGCACATGCGCGGCGACGACGCGCTCGCGCGTGAGCGGCTCGGCCGCTCCCCCCGCGACGGGCACGTCCTCGCGGCCCACGAGCTCGAGGACGCGAAGCGCGTTCGCCGTCGTCTTCTCGAGCGTCTGGTTCCCGTACGTCGTCGTGACGCCGAGCAGCTCGAGCTCGGGACTGGCGAGCGCGAGCAGCAGCGCGATCGCGTCGTCGTGCCCCGGATCGCAGTCGAGGACGATCGGCGCAGGCACGGTGCGGAGTATCGTCCGGAGGCATGGCGGGAGCACGGGAGAAGGTGCTCGAGTTCGCGCTCTCCCTTCCCGAGACGCGTGAGGATCGTCCCTGGGAGGACGACGTGGTCGTCAAGGTCCGCGCGAAGATCTTCGTCTTCTGCGGCCCCGCCGGCTCGAGGCGGGTCTCGGTGAAGCTCGCCGAGTCGCACGCGCACGCGCTCTCCATCGAGGGGGCGGCACCGACCGGCTACGGGCTCGGCAAGGCGGGCTGGGTCACCGTTCCGCTGCGCGCAAAAGGTGTGAACGTCGCGCTCCTCCGCGAGTGGGTCGAGGAGAGCTATCGGATCGTCGCCCCGAAGCGCCTCGTCGCCGAGCTCGACGGCGGCTAGGAGAGGATCGCGTCGACCTCGTCCGCGGTGGGCAGGGACGGTTGCGCGCCGAGGCGAGACGCGGCGAGCGCTCCCGCGGCGCAGCCCCGCTCGAGCGACTCCTGCGGCTCGCGACCCTCGAGCAGTGAGACGAGGAGACAGGCGGTGAACGCGTCGCCAGCCGCCGTGCCGTCGACCGCCTCGACCGGAGGAGGAGCGGCCCGTGCGATCTCCTCGCCCTCCTCGAGAAGCACGGCGCCCTCCGCGCCGAGCGTTACCGCGACCAGCCCGTCCCGGCGCGACAGCACCTCGAGCTCGTAGCTGTTCACGACTGTCAGGTCCGCGTCGACGCCGATCGCACGCGCGGGCGCGGCATTGAGGCAGAAGAGACCGCTGCACTGCTCCCAGGCTGAGAGGACGGCCTCGTCGGGGATCTCGAGCTGGCAGAGAACGGCGTCGTGAGGGGGCAGCTCCACCTCCCCGAGCCTCCAGTTCGCCCCCGGTGCGACGACGATCTGGTTCTCGCCTGCCGCGTCCACGTAGATGAGCGCGACTCCGGTCGGATCGGCGGCCGTCGTGAGCGAGAGCTCGACCCCCGCCACACGCAGCCCGGCGAGCGCCTCCTCGGCGACGTCGTCCGCGCCGACCGAGCCGAGCAGCGTGACGTCTGCCCCGAGCCGGGCGCACGCCACCGCCTGGTTCGCGCCCTTGCCGCCCGGGATGCGCGAGAACGTCGCGCCCGTGACCGTCTCGCCCGGCCGCGGTAGGCGCTCGCAGCGCGCGACGAGATCGAGGTTGACCGACCCGACGACGACGATGCGCGGCGCCACGGCGCCCAGGCTACGCGCCGGCGAACTACGCGGCGAGCGCGCGCAGGTCGTCGACGGTCGAGTCGAAGAGCGTGTCGCGGAGGTCGAACAGCCCGGCCCACAGTGAGGACCGGTCGGGGCAGGCGTCCAGGCTCGCCGCGACGGCCAGGCCCTCCAGCGCCCGGACGAGGACGGCGAGCTCGAGATATGCGGACGCGACCCGGTTCGGGCACGCATGCACGCCGGCGCGGTCGAGGATCGGCCGCCACTCGACCAGCTCACCTGCTCCCGGACCGAGGTACCACGACCTACCCTCCGCGCGCTCCGGCTCGAGCTCGAGGAGGTAGCGCGAGAGCGGGTCCTCGAGGCCGGCGAGCGCCGTCTCGACGCGGTCCGCGGCGCGACGGAGGGCAGCCTGACGTTTCCCGGCGGTCGCAGGCACCGCCTCTCCCCTCCCCCAGCGCTCGAGCAGCCTGCAGAACGCGAGCGCGGCAACCTGGCAGGCGCGGAGCTGGGCGACGAGCCGCGCAGCCGATTGCTCGCTCGCCGCGTTTTGCTCGATGACGGAGTCCCAGCCTGGATTCAAACCTCGATCACCACCGGTAACACCATCGGCCGACGGCGCGTCCGCTCGTAGACGATCTGTCCGACGGCGTCGTGGAGGTGCTCCTGGAGGAGCTTCACCTCGACCGAATGGTGTGCCACGAGCTCCCTGACGACGCGATCCGCCTCGGCGCGAAGCTCGTCCAGGAGCTCCTCGGACTCGGCGAACCCGCGGGCGATGAGCTCCGGCGGTGCGATCTCGCCGCCGTCCGACTGCGCGAGCGTCGTGACGACGATGAGGACGCCGTCGTCCGCGAGGCGGCGGCGGTCGCGCAGTGCGACGTCCTTGATGTCGCCGACCCGCAGCCCGTCGACGAACGTCACACCGGACGCCACGTGGTCGACGATCCGGGCGCCGCCGCGCGACAGCTCGACGACGGTGCCGTTCTCGGCGAGCAGGATGCGGTCGTCGGGCACTCCTGCCTCGCGCGCGAGCTTCGCGTGGGCCGCGAGCATCCGGTACTCCCCGTGAACCGGCATGACGTAGCGCGGCCGGAGCAACGAGAGCATCGTCCGCAGCTCCTCCTGGTACGCGTGGCCGGAGACGTGCACGGGCGCGATCTCCTCGTGGAGAACCTCCGCCCCGAGGCGAGCAAGCTGGTTGATCGAGTCGTGTACGCGGAGCTCGTTCCCCGGGACCGGCTTCGCCGAGATGATCACGGTGTCGCCCTGCTCGACCGCGATCGTCTTATGGTCGTTGTAGGCGATCCGCGTCAGCGCCGACATGGGCTCGCCCTGGCTGCCCGTGCACATGGCGAGGATGCGCTCGGGCGGGAGCTCCGCGGCCTCGATCGGCGCGACGATCGCGTCGTCCGGGATGCTGACGTAGCCGAGGTTGCGCGCGATGTTGAGGTTCTTGCGCATCGAGCGTCCCACCACGGTGATCTTGCGCCCGCACTCGATCGCCACGTCCGCTGCCTGCTGCATGCGGTGGATGTTCGAGGCGAACGACGCGACGAGGATGCGCCCTGTCCTGAGCGGGAAGAGCGTCCGGAACGTCTCGCCCACGAGCCGCTCGGAGCCCGTCGTTCCGGGGCGCTCTGCGTTCGTCGAGTCGCCGAGGAAGAGGTCGACCCCGCGATTCCCGATCTCGGCGAGCTTGCCGACGTCGGTCTTGCGCCCGTCCACCGGGGTGTGGTCGAGCTTCCAGTCGCCCGTGTGCAAGACCCGCCCGGCCTCCGTGTCGATGACGAGCGCGACGGAGTCCGGGATCGAGTGCGCAACACGGACGAGCTCCACGCGGAACGGGCCGAGCTCCAGCGGGTCGTCGTCCGGCGAAGCCTCGACCAGCTCGGCCGCCTGGCCGAGCCCGTGCTCGTCGAGCTTCGACTTGACCAGCGCGAGCGTCAGCCGCGTCGCGATGACGGCGTCGACGTCCACCTCTCGCATGAGATACGGAAGCCCGCCGACGTGGTCCTCGTGGCCGTGCGTGAGCACGACGGCGCGCACACGCTTGCCCTGGAGGTATGCGACGTCCGGCAGAAGCAGGTCGACGCCGAGGTGCTCGTCGCGTGGGAAGGCGAGCCCCGCGTCGACGACGATGATCTCGCCCGCGGTCTCGTAGACGGTCATGTTCTTCCCGACCTCGCCGAGGCCGCCGAGCGGGATGATCCGGAGTGCGTCGCTCATGCGAAGGTCTGAGTGTACGGACGGGGTCCCCGCCGCACCCCGAAAGCTGCCGTCTCGGGCCTAGAGCGGGAAGACGTCGACGCCGAAGAGGTCGCCGTCGACTCGCTCGGCGTGGACGGACACGTCGCCGTGCTCGTCGGCCAGCGCGTCCAGGGGAGCGACGGCCTGTGTCGTTGGCTCACCGTCGGCGCTCAGCTCCCGAACGCCGCCGACGACTGTCAGCTCCACGACGTCGCCCTCGAAGCCGGGAAGCCCGATGATCGAGATCTTCTCCGCGACCGCCGACCACACGTCGTCGTCGTTCCGGAGCGCGGCCGCACGGTAGGGCGCGGGGATGATCGCCTCGATGGCGTCGGCGAGCGGGGCCAAGGCGCCGTCGGGGAGGTCCTCCTCCACGACCAGCGTCCCGTCGTCGAGCGCGACGAATGCGACGCCGTCGCCGGGCAGGTCGGGGGCGTGCGCCGACGTGAGTGCATCCCACGTCCGCCCTCGTGGCCCTTCGGAGAAGCCCGGAATGCCGAGCACGGAGTCGCCGTCCGAAAGCTGGCCCGGCGCGCCCTCTGCCTGCACGCCCATGAGCTGGGCCAGGAGATCGCGCGAGCGGGACACTAGACCGCCGCCGGCTGGAGCAGGCCGAGCCGCTCCAGGCAGCCGCGGACGGCCGCCTGCTCGTCCTCGTCGGCTTCGACGAGCGGCAGGCGAAGGCCGCCGACGTCGTGCCCGAGGAGGTTCAGCGCGCACTTGATCGCGATCGGGCTCGGCGCGACGCGCAGCAGATCGATGGACGGCCGCAGCTCCTCGTCGAGCGCGCGCGCGCCGTCGACGTCACCCGCGAACGGTACCTGCGCACCATCTCCTTCACCTGCGGGCCGACGATGTGCGTGTGGACGCAGACGCCGCCGAGGCCTCCGACCTCCAGGAACGGGAAGACGATGTCGTCGTCGCCGGCGTACAGGTCGAGCCCGAGGTCGACGATCCGCCGCGCCTGCTCGATGTCCGCATTGGCCTGCTTGACCGCCTTCACGGTCGGGATCTCCGCGAGCTGCGCGATCGTCTCGGGCTCGAGGTTGAGAACGACGCGCGCGGGGATGTTGTACGCGACGATCGGCCTGTCGGAGACCGCGGCGATCGCCTTGAAATGCTCCACGATCCCGCGCACGGGAGGCTTGTTGTAGTACGGCGTGATGATCAGGAAGCCGTCGACGCCCACCGCGTGGGCGCGCTCCGTGAGGTGGACCGAGTGCTCGGTCGCATTCGTGCCCGTACCAGCCACGACGGTCGCGCGGTCCCCGACCTCGTCGACCGCCGCCTCGTACAGGGCGACCCGTTCGTCGTCCGAGAGCGTCGGCGACTCGCCGGTCGTGCCCGTGACGACGAGGCCGTCCGAGCCGTTCTCCACGAGATGCGAGGCGAGCGCCCGGAACCTGTCGAGATCGACCGAGCCGTCGGCTCTGAACGGCGTCACGATCGCGGTCAGGATCTCGCCGAGCACCGCAGGCATCTTACGCCTCGCCGCCCGCGGCTCCTTCGAACGCGGCACGAAGGTCGTCGTCGAGGAAGACGAAGCGGATCTCGTCGAAGCGGCTCTCGAAAGGCCGCACGGCCTCGAGCGCGATCGGGGCTGCCTTTTCGACCGGATAGCCGTAGACGCCGGTGGAAAGTGCCGGGAACGCGATCGTCCGGCACTCGAGCTCCTCGGCCAGCTCGAGCGAGGTGCGGTACGCCGACGCAAGGAGCCCGGCCTCGTCGGCGCCACCACCGTGCCAGATCGGGCCGACAGCGTGGATGACGTGCCTCGCCGGAAGGCGTCCCGCCCGCGTCGCGCGTGCCTGCCCCGTGGGGCAGCCGCCGAAGAGGGCGGCCTCGTCGAAGATCTCGCGTCCCCCGGCGGCGTTGATCGCACCGCTGACGCCGCTGCCCGGCACGAGTTGCTCGTTCGCGGCGTTGACGATCGCGTCCACCTCCTGCGTCGTCAGGTCGCCGACGACGAAGGTGATCACAGGAGCGCGTCGAGCCCGACCGTGAGCCCTGGCAGGCAGCTCGCCCACCTTCTCGAGCGCGAGCAGGACTCCGGGAACGAACGCCTCGCGCGAGGTGGTGTCGTGCCTGATCGTGAGCGTCTCGCCCTGCCCGCCGAAGATGACCTCCTGGTGCGCGACGAGGCCGGGTAGGCGCACCGAGTGAATCGCCGGCTCGGTGCCCATGCGGGCCGCCGTGGCCTTGGCCGTACCCGACGGCGCGTCCTTCTTCGTGTCCGCGTGGAGCTCGACGATCTCGGCGCGTGGGAACAGCCGCGCGGCCTCGGCCGCGAAGCGCATCATCAGCACGCCTCCCTGCGAGAAGTTCGGCGCGTGGAAGCAGGCGACTCCCGCCTTGCGCGCCGCGGCGTCTACCGCGCCCTGGTCGAACCCGGACGTCCCGATTACGACCGGGACGCCCTCTGCGAGGCAGCGCTCGACGTTGCCGACGACCGCTTCGGGTCGCGTGAAGTCCACAGCAGCGTCACAGCCTCCGGGACCGGCCACGAGCGAATCGACCACCTGATGGCCCGCGTCCTGGAGCGCCGGTCCGAGCACCGATCCGACCTTCCCCGCGGCACCGTAGAGCGCGATCCGCACGACAGCCCTACGCGGCTTTCAGGAGTCCCGGGTTCACCTGCACGACCGCCTCGCGGAAGCGGGCCTCGTCCGGGCCGATTCCCGCTGCAGAGAGCTTCCCGGGCGCGAAGAGCTCCCCGGCGAGCGCGGCGACGTCCTCGGAGGACACGCCGTCGAGCCGGCGCAGGACCTCGTTGACCTCGAGCAGCGGGCGATCGGTCACGACGGCCTTCCCCAGCCGCGTCATCCGGTTCGAGGTCGACTCGAGCGACAGGAGGAGACGACCCTTCAGGTTCTCCTTCGCCCGCGCGAGCTCGTCCGGACGGACGTTTCCGCCCGCGAGGTCGTCGAGCTCGGCGACCGCGATCTCGAGGCAGAGCGGGAGATTTTCGCTCCGCGTGCCGACGTAGAGGCCCACCTGGCCCGTGTCGGCGTACTGCGAGCCGTAGCTGTACACCGAGTACGCCATCCCCCGCTTCTCGCGGATCTCCTGGAACAGCCGCGACGACGCGGAGCCTCCGACGATCGCGTCCAGGATCGACGCCGCGAACCGGCGCTCGTCGTCGTTCGCGATGCCCGGAGCCGCGAGGCATACGTGGTACTGCTCCGTCTCCTTGCGCTGGAAGCGCAGGCCCGGGCCAGGGAGGCGCCGAACCGGTTTCCGGGGCGAGAGCCCCACGCCCGACGCCGCGCCGTTCCGCCGCTCCTCGAGGAGCGCGACCAGGCGGTCGTGACGGACGTTTCCGGCGGCGGCGAGCACGAGCCGTTGGCCGACGTAGGCACGCTGGTGGTACGCGGCGAGCGCGCGGCGCGAGACCGTCGAGATGACCTCCGCACGGCCGATCACCGGCCGCCCGAGCGGATGCGAGCCGAAGACGGCCTCGGCCGCGAGGTCGTGGACGAGGTCGTGCGGCGTGTCCTCGACCATCGCGATCTCCTCGAGCACGACCTCGCGCTCGGAGTCGACCTCGGCGAAGACCGGCCGGTAGACCATCTCGGCCATGACGTCGACCGCGAGGTCGAGCTTCGTGTCGGGCACGCGCGCGTAGACCATCGTCGTCTCGCGCGACGTCGCCGCGTTCAGCTCCCCTCCGAGCTCGTCGAACGTCTCGGCGATCTCCTGGGCCGTGTACTTCGGCGTGCCCTTGAAGAGCAGGTGCTCGATGAAGTGCGAGACGCCCGCTCTCGAGTCCGGCTCGTCGCGCGCGCCGGCGGCGACGAAGAAGCCGATCGCGACCGAGCGCACGCCCGGGATCCGCTCGCTGATCACGCGCTCGCCCGTGTCGAGCGCGGTGAGCTGGTGCTTCTCCACGCGCGGATTGTAGGGGCGGCCTCGCGGCCGCCCCTGGGTTCCCTACGAGCGCTCGCGCGAGCGGCCGCGGTCGCGGCCGCCGCCACGGCGGTCGCCCCGCGGGCGCTCCTCGCGCTCCTCGCGCGGCGGAGCGTTCTTCGCCCGCTCGATCAGCTCCTCGGGCATCACGAGCCCGCCGTCCTCGTGCTTCGCGACGAGCTTCAGCCCGATGCGGCCACGGTCCTTGTCGACCTCCTGCACGACGACGTCGACCGTGTCGCCACGGCTCATGACGTCCTCGATGTGCGCGACCCGGCCCGGGCCCACGTTCGAGACGTGGAGCAGGCCATCCGTGCCCTTCTTGAGCTCGACGAAGGCGCCGAACTGGGTCGTCTTCACGACCTTGCCGGTGTACGCGTCGCCGACCTCCGGGGACTTCGTGAGCGCATGGATCGCTGAGATCGCGGCCTCGGCCTTCGTGCCCTCGGTCGCGTAGACGAGGATCGTCCCGTCCTCCTCGATGTCGATCTGCACCTCGAAGTCGCCCTCGAGCCCGCGGATCGTCTCGCCGCCCTTGCCGATGACGAGCCCGATCTGCTCGGGGTCGATCTTGATCGTCGAGATCCGCGGAGCGTGCTCGGGAAGCGCCGTGCGCGGCTCCGGCATGACCGCGAGCATCTGGTCGAGGATGGACCCACGAGCCTCGCGCGCCTGCGAGAGCGCCGAGCGCATGATCTCCTGGGTCACCCCAGTGATCTTGATGTCCATCTGCAGGGCCGTGATGCCGTCGCGCGTGCCCGCGACCTTGAAGTCCATGTCACCGAGGTGATCCTCGGCGCCCTGGATGTCGGTGAGGATGACGTAGTCGTCGCCCTCCTTCACGAGGCCCATCGCGATGCCCGACACGGGCGCCTTGATCGGGACGCCGGCGTCCATCAGAGCGAGCGTCGAGGCGCAGACCGAGCCCATCGACGACGAGCCGTTCGACTCGAGCGTCTCGGACACGATCCGGACCGTGTACGGGAAGTCCTCGACGGACGGGATGGCCGCCTCGAGCGCGCGCTGCGCGAGCGCACCGTGGCCGATGTCCCGGCGCTTCGGACCCCGCATGAAGCCCGTCTCCCCGACCGAGTAGGGCGGGAAGTTGTAGTGGTGGATGAACCGGCGCGTCTGCTCGCGGGAAAGATCGTCGATCTTCTGACCCTCCTTCACCGTGCCGAGCGTCAGCAGGCTCATGATCTGCGTCTGGCCGCGGGTGAAGATCGCGGAGCCGTGGGTGCGCGGGCTCACGGTGACCTCACACCAGATCGGCCTGATCTCCTCCGCCGTGCGCCCGTCCGGGCGCCGCTTGTCGACGGCGATCTTCTTGCGGACGAGGTCCTTGTAGATCGCGTCGCACGCACGCTTCACGTACTGGCGCGTGACCGAGTCCTTCGTGGCCGTCTCGCCCTCCGCCGGAACGGGGCCGATCGGGAACGGCAGCTCGACCTCCTCGATGATCCGGTCGAAGAGGAGGCCCCGCTTCGCCGACTTGAGCTCCTTCGAGTCCTGCTCGGCATCGGTCAGCTCCCGCAGCTCGGACTCGAACTGCTCGCGCACCGGCCCTTCGACCGCCGCGAGCTTCACCTTCTCCGCGATGAGCGCGAACGCCGCCTTGACCTGCGCCCGGCGGACCATGTCCTCCTCGGTCGAGGACATCGACACCTCGGGTGCGTCGACCTCGACGAGCTCCTCGACCACGTGCGCGGCCTCGCGGAGCCCGACCTCGGAGATCCCGCTCCGGATGGCGTCGGCGTGCTTCGACTCGAGCTCGGCGGTGAGCTCGAGATCGACCCACTTCGGCTTGCCGACCTGCGCGCGCAGGTCCTCGAGCGCCTCGCAGATCTTGATGATCTCGGCGTGCGCGAGCTCGAGCGCCTCGAGGATCGTGTCCTCGGGGATCTCGTCTCCGCCGGCCTCGACCATCGTGAGCCCTTCCGCGGTGCCGACGACGATGAGATCGAGCGTCGACTCCTCGAGCGCCTCGAGCGACGGGTTCACGACGAGCTCGCCCTCGATGCGGCCGACCCGGACGGCCCCGATCGGGCCCATGAACGGCAGCGGCGAGATCATGAGCGCCGCGGATGCGCCGTTGATGCAGAGGATGTCGTGCGGCGTCACGAGGTCGGCCGAGAGGACCGTGCAGATCACCTGCACCTCGTTCCTGAAGCCTTTCGGCCAGAGCGGCCTGATCGGCCGGTCGATCATGCGGGCCGTGAGCGTCGCACGCTCACTTGCCCGTCCCTCGCGCTTGAAGAAGCCGCCCGGGATCTTCCCGGCGGCGTACATCCGCTCCTCGACGTCGATCGTGAGCGGGAAGAAGTCCGCGTCCGCGCGCGCGTCGGGCCTGCCCACCGCGGTGGCCAGGATCATCGTGTCGCCCGAGCGGACGGCGACTGCGCCGTCGGCCTGCTTCGCGAGCTTTCCTGTCTCGAAGACGATCTCCTGACCGCCAACGTCGACAGACACCGTGGCAACTTGCCCGGTGGCTTGTGTCGTACTCATGTGGTTATCCCTTCACCTTTCTTCGAGGAAGGTGGAGGTTTGAGTCAGCTCCCCGCCGCACTGCGGAGCTCGCTCAAACTTCCACCTCCCGACTTTGGGAGCTATTCGCCTACCGACGCAGGCCGAGCTCCTTGATGAGGGCGCGGTAGCCCTCGAGATTCTTGCGCTGGAGGTAGTCGAGGAACCGGCGGCGGCGCCCGACGAGTCGGAGCAGCCCGCGCCGCGAGTAGTGGTCCTTCGGGTGCGTGCGTAGGTGCTCGGTGAGATCGTTGATGCGCTGGGTCAGCATCGCGATCTGCACTTCGGCCGACCCGGTGTCGGTCGCCGTTCGGCCGTGCTTCTCGATCAACTCCAGCTTCGTTTCCTTCGTGAGGCTCATGCATCTCCTCCTGTAGACGACTCCGCAGTCCCCGCCCGGCGTGGAAGGAGCACGCTCGAGCCGCGGCTGCGGTCTCGCGGCATGGTACCTGGATCCGCCCCGGAAACGAGGCTCTGCGGCAGGATCCCGCCATGAAGGCTGGGGTTGCCGCCGGTCATCCGGCGACGGCGGAGGTGGGTTTCGAGATCCTCGCGGAGGGCGGAACCGCCGCGGACGCCGTGGTCGCGATGGCTCTTGCCTCGTGTGTCGCGGAGACGGTGATGAGCGGCCTCCTCGCGGGCTGCCATGTGATCGCCTTCGACGGCTCGAAGGTCCAGAACCTCGACGGCTTCGCGGCGGTGCCGACCGGTAAGGGCGACCTGGTCGAGCTTCCGATCGGCTTCGGCGAGGAGATCGTCGTCTACTCGATCGGGCCCGCGTCGTTCGCCGTCCCGGGCCTTCCGGCGGCGCTCGGAACGCTCTGGGAGGCGCTCGGCCGCCTCCCCTGGCGCCGGCTCGTGGAGCCGGCAGCTCGTCTCGCGCGGGCGGGCGTGCCGCTCCCCGAGATGCACGGCCGCTCGCTCGAGATGCTGCGCGACCTCTTTTCGCTCGAGCGCGGCGCCGAGCTCTTCGCCCCCGCCGGCGAGACGCTCGCGGCCGGGGACGTCCTGTCGCAGCCCGGGCTCGTCGACGCCCTCGACGCCCTTGCGGACGAGGGCGCCGAGAGTGTCTATCGCGGGTCGATCGCGGAGGCGCTTCTCCGCATCGACGGCGTCGTCCTCACCGCCGACGACCTGCGCGACTATCGCGCGCGCTGGCGCGATCCGGCGCTCGTGCGCTGGAACGGACGACGCGTCGCGACGCGCGGCGGCCTCTCCGGCGTCCCTGAGCTCCTCCCGCGGCTCCCGCGCCTCGCAGGGCTCACCGAGGCCGAGCGCGTCGTCGCGCTCGTCGAGGCGCTCGAGACCGCCGAGCGCGGCGGCGAGCACACGACGAACATGGTCGCCGTCGACGGGCACGGCCGCGCCTGCGTGCTCACGCACAGCCTCGGTGTGGGAGCCGGAGTCTGGGTGCCGGGGCTCGACCTCCAGCTCAACAACCTGCTCGGCGAGACCGACATCGCCTTCGGCGACCCGCAGCCGGGCGATCACCTCGAGAGCCGCATGGCGCCGAGCCTCGCCTTCGACGACGTGGGTCTCGAGCTCGCGATCGGCGCGGCGGGCGCGACGAGGCTGCGAACGGCGCTCTCGACCGTGCTCGCAGGGATCCTCGACGAGGGCCTAGAGCCCGAGGACGCCGTCGCGCGCCCACGGGTCCACCCCACCCCGGGGCTCCTGGACGCCGAGCCTGGAGTCGACGAGCAGGCGCTCGAGGAGCTGGAAGCGAGTGGCCGCACGATCCGCCGCTGGGACCGCATCCACCACTACTTCGGGGGCGTCAGCTGCGTCGGACGCACCGGCGCCGGCGCCGATCCGAGGCGGAGCGGCGCCGCGATCGTCTTCTCGTAGGGGCCGGACCTGTCCGGCCCTCGCGGGCGGGACAGGTCCCGCCCCTACTTGAGGAGCAGGCCGTCGATGCGCCTGGACGCGACGTACATCCCGACGAGGCCCATGGTCATGAGGTAGAGGACGTCGAGCAGCTGGTACGCGCTCACCGTCCCCGTCGAGAGCGTCCGGATGAGCTGGATGCCGTGGTAGAGCGGCAGGATGCGCACGAGCCACTCGATGACCTCCGGGAACACCGAGATCGGATAGAAGGTCGCGGAGAAGAGGAACATCGGGAGCATCACGAGCTGGATGAGGTCGAAGTCCTGCCAGCTCCGCATCCAGGTGACCGCCGCGATGCCCGCGCCGGCGAAGCCGAAGCCGATCACGAAGCAGGCGGGAAGGATCAGCACGCCCCACCACGACTCGATCAGGCCGAGGACGAGCAGGATGTTGAAGAACGCGAACGAGTAGAGAAGCGAGCGGACGACCGCCCACATCGTCTCCCCCACCGCGACGTCGACCGGGCTGATCGGCGTCGAGAGCATCGCGTCGTAGACCTTCCCGTAGCGGATCTTCCAGAAGACGTTCGTCGCGTCGTAGAACGCCCCGTTCATCGCCGAGGCGGCGAGGAGCGCCGGGCCGACGAACGCCGCGTACTCGAGCGTCTGGTCGTTGAAGACGAAGTCCCCGATGAAGTCCCCGAGCGGGTAGACGAAGAAGACGAGGTAGAAGAGCGGCTCGAAGAACCCCGAGAACAGGATCATCCAGGTGCGCCGGTAGACCATGGCGTTCCGCTCGACGATCTGCAGGCCGCTGACCTTCGAACGGCGCCACGGCGTCAGGGGGAAGCGTGCGACGAGCTCGCTCATACGACGAGTCTCCGGCGGTACGACCAGAACGCGGCGACGAGCCCGACGGCGGTGAACGCGAGGAGGTACGCGAGGTGTGCGAGCGCGCTCGGCTCGATGTCCCCGAGCGTGAGCTGCCGGCAGAGCGCGACGCCGTGCGAGAGCGGCATCGCGTAGGCAACGACCTGGAGCGCTCCGGGAAGCTGCTCGATCGGGAAGAACGCGCCCGAGAACAGGAACATCGGCAGGATCACGAACCGGAAGATCGCGACGAACGAGGCGTCGGTCTCCGTGTACGCGCCCCAGGCCGCGATCGGTGCCGAGAAAGCGAGCCCGACGAGCACGGTCACCGGGATCGCGAGGACGCCGAGCGGCGACTCGACCGCCCCGAAGGCCGCGATCACGATCAGGTAGACGGTCGCGGTGATGAACATGCGGAACGCGATGAAGGCCTGGTGCCCGAGCACGATGTCCGGGATCCGGAGCGGTGTCGCGAGCATCGCGTGGTACTGGCGGCTCCACTTGATGGCCGAGAGCACTGGCCAGCTCGCCTCGAAGGAGGCGATCTGCATCGCCGTGGCGGCAAGGAGGCCGGGCGCCACGAAGTCGAGGTAGGAGACGCCCTCCGGGAGGTTGGCGCTCTGGTCGACGAGCGTGCCGAGCCCGTACCCGAAGGCGAGCAGGTAGATGATCGGCGTCACGACCGTCGAGACGACCGTTCCCCGCCACACCCGCCGGTACTGGGCGAAGAAGAACTCGAGCGGCCGGACCGCGAGCGCGTACGTGCTCACTATTCGACGAGGCTGCGGCCGGTCAGGTGGAGGAACACGTCCTCGAGCGTGCTCCGCCGCACGAGAACGCTCTCGGGGACGAGCCCGCGCTCGTGGAGGCCGTGCGCTGCCGCGTCGCCGTCGTCCGTGTACAGCAGAACGCGGTCCGGCAGCGGCTCTACGCGCGATACGAGGCCGTTCGTCAGGTCCTCGATGTTCTGGGGACGCCGGTCGTCGTCGACGAAGCGCAGCTCGACGACCTCGCGGGTCGAGTACTGCTCGATGAGCTCGCGCGGGGACCCCGCGGCGACGATCTTGCCCTTGTCCATGACCACGAGCCGGTCGCAGAGCTGCTCGGCCTCGTCCATGTAGTGCGTGGTCAGGAGCAGCGTCACGCCCTGGCGCTTGAGCCGGTAGAGGCGGTCCCAGACCACATGCCGCGCCTGCGGGTCGAGTCCCGTCGTCGGCTCGTCGAGCAGGATGACCTCGGGCTCGTTCACGAGCGAGCGGGCGATGGTCAGCCGCCGCTTCATCCCGCCGGAGAGCGGCTCCACGCGGTCGTTCGCGCGCTCGGTGAGCTCGACGAAATCGAGTAGCTCGTCCGCGCGCTCCTTGAGAACCGAGCGCGGGAGCCCGAAGTAGCGGCCGTAGACGATGATGTTCTCGCGGACCGTCAGCTCGAGGTCGAGCGAGTCCTCCTGCGGCACGACGCCGAGCCGGGCGCGGATCTCGACCCCGTCGTGGTCCGGGTCGAGGCCGAACACGCGCAGCAACCCGTCCGAGACCGGCGAGACGCAGCCGATCATGCGCATCGTCGAGGTCTTGCCGGCGCCGTTCGGGCCGAGGAAGCCGAACGCCTCCCCGCGCTGGAGGTCGAAATCGATCTCGTCGACGGCGGCGAGATCGCCGAACCGCTTGACGAGCCCGCGTGCCTGGATGAGAGGTTGACCGTCGCCCGACGCCACGAACAGAAAAGCTAGATGAAGCGCTCGGGGCGGCAGCCGGCGCTCGGTCAGGCGGGGCGGGTCGCCTGGCGCGTCGCCTCGACGTCGCGCGCGATCTGCTCGACGAGCTCCTCCTCCGAGCCGAAGACCGCCTCGTCCCGCAGCCTCGCCCAGAGCTCGAGCAGGAGCCTGCTGCCGTAGAGGTCGCCGTCGAAATCGAGGAGATAGGGCTCGATCCGCCGCTCCGTGCCGCCGTAGTGCGGATTCGTGCCGATGGAGACCGCGGCCCGGTGGCCGAGCGCCCCGCCGGCGTAGATCCCGAAGCGCGGCACCGCCAGGAGCGGGTCGACCGCGAGGTTCGCCGTCGGATACCCGAGCGTGCCTCCCCGCTGGTCGCCTCGGACGACGGTCCCGTCGAGCTCGAACGGCCTCCCGAGCATCCCTGCGGCGGTGACGACGTCACCCTCGACGAGCGCCGCCCGGATCGCCGTGGACGAGACGCCCTCGACCTCGGGCGCGACCCGCACCTCGAAGCCGAGCCGCTCGAGCAGCGCGAGATCGCCCGCGCGCCGGTTCCCGAAGCGAAAGTCCTCGCCGGCGACGACGGCCTCGGCTCCGATCGCGCGGAGGTAGTCCTCCGCGAACTGCTCGGGGCTCAGCTGCTGAAGCTCCGGCGTGAAGGCTGCGACGAGCGTCGTCTCGACGCCCGCCTCCTCGAGCAGCTCGAGCCGACGTTCGAGGGTCGTCAGGAGCTCGACCCGGTTCCCGAGCGCGATGCGCGGGTGCGGGTCGAATGTGACGACCGTCGGAACGAGCCCCGTCGCCGCCGCCTCGCCCACGACGGCTCGATGGCCACGGTGGACGCCGTCGAACGTGCCGACGGCGACCGCGCGTGGCAGGCGCTCGACCTCCGCCGGAGCCGATGCGACCTTCATGTCTCGAGTCTCGCGAGCGCCTGCTCGGGCGGGATGATGGTCTCGGAATCCGCCTCGTCGACCGAGAACGGCCCGATCTCGGTGCGGCGAAGCGTCCGGCAATGCCCGCCGAGCGCCTCGGCGATGGAGCGCACGTACGTGCCCGAGGAGACGAGCAGGTCGAGCCGCGCGAGTCCGTCGTCGTACGACTCGAGCTGGAGCGCGTGAACGTGCATGCGACGCGTCGGCATCTCCACCGCGACCCCGCGCCGGTGCAGCTTGTACGCGCGCTCGCCCTCGATCTTCACCGCCGACGCAGCAGGGATCGGAAGCTCGACGGCGCCGCGCAGCCCCTCGAGTCGTGCCTCCAGCTCGTCGAGCGCGGGCGGCTCGTGCTCCTCGGCGAGCTCGCCTTCGGGATCACCGGTCGTCGTCGTCGCGGTCAGGTCGATCTCCGTGAGGTACCGCTTGCCCAGGCCGACGAAGCGGGGCTGGAGCCGCGTCGAGGCCCCCGAGAGGAGCAGCAAGAGGCCGGTCGCGAACGGGTCGAGGGTGCCCGCGTGGCCCGTGCGCGCACCCGTCTTGCGGCGGACCGCCGCGACGATCGCGAACGAGGAAGGGCCCGCAGGCTTGTCCGCGAGGATGATCCCGCTAGGACTGAGGGACCGCGGCGGCACGTTCGAACTCGTCCACGATGAACTGCTTCAGCTCGTCGAGCGGAAGCTCGCTCGAGAACCCTGCGGCCTGCTGGTGGCCTCCGCCGCCGCTCTTCCGGGCGATCACGGACACGTCCATCTCGTCCACGGAGGAGCGAAGCGATACGCGGTGCGTCGGCCCGGAGCCCGCGGTCGGCGGCTCGCGGATGAAGGCGGCCATGACGGCGCCCTCGACCGCGCGCAGGTAGTCGATGATCCCCTCGGCGTATGGCTCGGTCGCTCCCGCGTCGACGAAGTCCTCCTTCAGCAAACAGGAGATGACGAGCCTTCCGCCCGCGTGCACCTCCGCCCGCTCCAGCGCGCGCGCGAGGAGCTTGAGCTTCGCGAACTGCACGGTCTCGTACACGGTCTGGAAGACCTTGTGCCCGTCGGCGCCGGC
This sequence comes from uncultured Actinomycetes bacterium, assembly GCA_963793035.1. Lineage (GTDB taxonomy): Bacteria > Actinomycetota > Thermoleophilia > Gaiellales > Gaiellaceae > GMQP-bins7. The sequence continues at coordinate 93,935 of CAWBYI010000002.1, read as the reverse complement.
CTCGATGAGGTCGGCGGCAAGCCGGAGCGCCTTCGGGCTCGTGTTCGCGTACTGGAAGCGGCCCGTGTCGGTCACGAGCGCGGTGTAGAGCGGCTCCGCGATCTCGGGCGTGATCTCGATCCCGAGCACCTCGAACAGGTCGGCGAGGATCTCGCCGGTCGACGACGCGTCCGGGACGATGAGGTTCACCTTGCCGAAGCGCGTGTTGTCGTGGTGGTGGTCGATGTCCAGGACGAGCGGCGCGAGCTCGAGCACCGACGGGTCGGGCCCGAGGCGTTCCTCCTTCGCGCAGTCCACGGCGACGAGCACGCGCTCTGCGTGATCCGCGGGCGGCTCGCGCAGGATCCCGTCGAGCTGCATGAACTTGTACTCCGCCGGCAGCGGCCGCTCCGGCCCTGAGAGGAACATGACGCTGTCCTTCCCGAGCTGCCTCAGCGCGAGGTGCATCGCGAGGAGCGAGCCGAGGGCGTCCCCGTCCGGGTTCTCGTGGGAGGCGACGAGAAAGCGGTCGTTCTCCCGGAGCGCGGCCGCGACGGCCGCCATGTCATCGGTCTTCGTCATCGTCGGGGTTCTCCGGCGCGGGGTCCTCGGGCGCGAGCTCGTCGATCATCTGCGTCAGGCGCACGCCGCGCTCGACGCCCTGATCGTAGGCAAACGCGAGAACGGGCGTCCGGCGAAGCCGCAGCTCGCGGCCGACGCTCGCCTGCAGCACACCCCGAGCGGCTGCCAGTCCTTCGAGCGTCCGCTCGCGTTCTCGCTCCGGGCCGAGCACGCTCACGTAGACGGTCGCCTGCTGGAAGTCCTTCGTCGCCTCGACGCCGGTGACGGTGACGAACCCGATCCTCGGGTCCTTGAGCGTCGGGATCGTGTCCGAGAGCACCTGCTTGATCGCCTCGTTCACGCGCCGCTTGCGGTCACTCACCGGGCACCACCACCTCGCGCTCGACGCTCACGATCTCGAAGTCCTGCGCACTCAGGAAGCGCTCGGCCGCGTCGAGTAGCTCCTGCAGCTCGCGGTGCCCCTCGGAGGCGCAGGCGACCGTCAGCCGCGCGCGCTGCCACAGGTCGTGGTGGTCCACCTCGGCCACGGAGACGCCGAAGCGCTGGCGCAGGTGCGCCTTCGCAGACTTGACGTGCTTGCGCTTGCCCTTGAGCGAGCCGGCTTCCGGAAAGTGGAGCTCGATGGTCAGGATCCCGACGTACCCGCTCGCCATGGCGCGTATTCAAGCGCCAGGAGGCCCTCGGGGCCGCTAGGAGGGCTCGGCAGGAGCCGCCGCTGCGGCCGGCGCTTCGGCGAGGTCGGTGCGCTCGACCTCACGGGTCTCGAACGCCTCGAGGATGTCGCCTTCCTTCACGTCGTTGAAGCCGTCGAGCAGGATCCCGCACTCGAAGCCCTCGCTGACCTCGCGGACGTCGTCCTTGAAGCGCTTGAGCTGCGCGATCGAGGTCTCGTGGATGACGGTGCCGTCGCGGACGATGCGAATGCGTGAGCCGCGGCGGACCACACCCGTCGTGACCATGCAGCCGGCGATCGTGCCGAGCCGGGAGACGCGGAAGAGCGCCCGCACCTCGGCCTCGCCGAGCGTCTCCTCGGTCTCGACCGGCGAGAGCATGCCGACGAGGGCCTGCTCGATGTCCTCGGTGAGCTGGTAGATGACGCGGTACGTGCGGACGTCGACGCCCTCGCGCTCCGCGAGATGCCTCGCCTCCGCGCTCGGCCGGACGCTGAAGCCGACCACGAGCGCGTTCGACGCGGACGCCAGGTTGATGTCGTTCTCGGTGATCCCGCCGACGCCGGTGTGGATCACGTTCACGCGCACCTCGGAGTGCTGGATCTTCTGGAGCTCGCCCATGAGCGCCTCGACGGAGCCCTGGACGTCGCCCTTGAGGACGATGTTGAGCTCCTGGACCTCGCCTGCCTGCAAATCCTCGTGGAGCGTCTCGAGCGAGACGAGACGGCGCGGGCGCTGCGCGAGCTGCTCGCGGCGGAGGCGCTCGGCGCGAACGTTCGCGAGATGCTTGGCCTGGCGCTCGTGCTCGACGACGCGCACGAACTCGCCTGCTGCCGGCGGGTGCTCGAAGCCGAGGATCTCGACGGGGTCGCCCGGTCCGGCCTTGGGGACCCGCTCGCCGCGGTAGTCCTGGAGCGCGCGCACCTTGCCCGAGGCGTCACCGGCGACGATCGCATCGCCCACCTTCAGCGTCCCGCGCAGCACGAGCACCGTGGCTACGGGCCCGCGGCCCACGTCGAGCCGCGACTCGATGACGAAGCCGGAGGCCTCGGCACTCGGGTTGGCCCGAAGGTCGAGCTCGGCGTCCGCGACGAGGAGGATGCGCTCGAGGAGGTCGTCGAGGTTCGACTTGAGCTTCGCGGAGACCTCCGAGAACTGCGTCGCGCCGCCCCAGTCCTCAGGCTGCAGGCCCTCCGCGGCGAGCTCGCTCTTCACGCGGTCCACGTTGGCGGCGGGCACGTCGACCTTGTTCACGGCGACGACGATCGGCACCTCGGCGGCGCGGGCGTGCGAGATCGACTCCTTCGTCTGCGGCATGACGCCGTCGTCGGCGGCGACCACGAGCACCGCGATGTCGGTCACCTTCGCGCCGCGTGCGCGCATTGCGGTGAAGGCCTCGTGGCCGGGCGTGTCGAGGAAGGTGATCTGCCGGCCGCCCCTATCCACCTGGTAGGCGCCGATGTGCTGCGTGATGCCCCCGGCCTCGGTCTCCACGACGGATGTCTCCCGGATCGCGTCGAGCAGGGTCGTCTTGCCGTGGTCGACGTGGCCCATGATCGTCACGACCGGCGGACGCGCCACGAGGTCCTCGTCCGAGTCGTCGAACGACTCGGGCTCGATCTCCTCCTCGGCCGCGCGCTTGATCGTGATCTCCCGCTTGACCTCCGTGCCGATGACCTCGACCTCTTCGTCGCTGAGCGACTGGGTCGCCGTCCGCATCTGGCCGAGGTTCATCAGGATCTTGATGAGCTCCGGCATCGGAACGCCGAGCGCCTGCGAGAGCTCCTTGACCGTGACGCCGGACTCGACGGTGACGGGTCCGGTCGGCGGCGGCGCCGGGGTCTGCTGGCGCGGCGGCGCCTGTGCGCTCCGGTCGCGTGCCTGCCTCCCGTCACGGCCGCGCGCGCCCCCGCCCTCGATGACGACCCGCCGCTTGCGGCCGCCAGGGCCGCCGCGCGGGCGGATCGGGCGATTCGGCCTGTTTCTTCCGTCAGCCATCGGGCGTCAGCTTACTCCTCGTCCTCTGCAGGCTCCGCCTCAGGCGACACCGCCACGGGCGTGTCTTCGAGCGGCTCGTCCTCGGCGAGATCGGCGTCGCCGTTCGCCTCCGCGGCGGCGGCGGGCGCGCTCTCCGCCTGCGGCGGCTCGGCGGTGGCGAGCGCCTGGTGCGCGGGGACACCGCAGTACTTGGAGGCCGGCAGCGCCGCGTTCGGGCAGCGCTTCCCGTTCGAGAGGACAGCGCCACACCGCCCGGAGTACTCCTCGTCGTCGCTCGCTCCCGCGTAGGCCGCGTCGGCCTGAGCCTGGGCGAACTCGGCCTCCGACTGGATGTCGATCTTCCACCCGGTGAGGCGCGTGGCGAGACGCGCGTTCAACCCCTCTTTGCCGATCGCGAGCGCGAGCTGGTCGTTCGGGACGATGACCGTCGCCTCACGGGTCTCGTCGTCGATGTAGACCTCCCGCACGCGCGCGGGCGAAAGCGCCTTCGCGACGAAGCGGGCAGGCTCGGTGTTCCACGGGATGATGTCGATCTTCTCGCCGCGGAGCTCCGAGACGACCATGCGCACGCGAGAGCCGCGCGGGCCCACGCACGCGCCGACGGGGTCGACGCCCTGCATGTGCGACTCGACCGCGATCTTCGAGCGATAGCCCGGCTCGCGGGCGACGCCGCGGATCTCGACGAGGCCGTCGGCGATCTCCGGCACCTCGAGCTCGAAGAGCGCGCGGATGAGCTCCGAGTCGCGGCGCGAGAGGATGACCTGCGGCCCCTTCGTGCCCGAGCGGACCTCGGCGATGACCGCCTTGATCCTCGACCCCTGCTCGTAGCGCTCGCCGTCGACCTGCTCGGACCGCGGAAGCAGCGCCTCCACCCGGCCGAGGTCGACGAGCACGTTGTTGCGGTCGCCCGCCTGCTGGACGATGCCGGTCACGACCTCGCCCTGGCGGTCGACGTACTCCTCGTACATGATCGCGCGCTCCGCCTCGCGGATCCGCTGCTGGATCACCTGCTTCGCCGTCTGCGCCGCGATGCGCCCGAAGTTGTCGGGCGTGACGTCCGTGCGGACGATCTGATCGGACGGCACCTGCGACCAGTCGAGATCGAGGTCCTCGTCGGCGATGAGCGTGTGCTGGCGCTCGCCGGTCTCCTCCTCGACGCGCTCGAGCTCGGCGATCCGTGCCTCGCGCGCGGTCTCGAGCAGGTTCGTCTCGACGTCGGTCGGGATCTCGATCCCGTCCACGCGGAACTCGCCGGCCTCGTCGAGCTTGACCTCGGCATGCCTCGTGGCCCCCGGCGTCTTCTTGTACGCCGCGAGCAGCGCATCCTCGAGAGCGGAGATGAGGATGCCTTCCTCGATCCCCTTCTCCTTCTCGATCGCCTGAATTCCTTCGATGATCTCCTGGCTCATGTGGTCTACCCCTCGTCGATCAGATTGCCCCGGACGATGGCGTCGTACGGGATGCGCAGCGGCTCGGAGCCGTTCACGCCGAGCGTGACCGCGTCCGGATCGGCCGCGAGCACCTCCCCGCGAAAGCGGTTGCGCCCCTCGAAGTCACGGCCTGTGCGGACGGTGACCCGATGGCCGAGCGCCGAGTCGAAGTGCTCCGGCTTGCGCAGCGGCCGGTCCGGCCCCGGAGACGAAACCTCGACGCTGTAGTTCGCGAGATACGGGCGGAGCTCGTTCGTCACCCGCTCGCAAAGTCCGTGGTCGACACCTTCCGGATGGTCGATGTAGACCCGGAACCTACTCGGCGAGAGCAGCTCCACGGCGAGCACCTCGACGTCCGGCACGCTGCGCTCGACCGCAGGTGCGATCTCGTCCTGAAGCGTGCGTTCGCGGGCGTACATCGTGCTCATGGGCGGCGTTCTCTGCTCCTCTCAAAAAAAACGGGCGCTGAGCGCCCATTTCTCCAAGCAGGTGAAATGTGGTGGCCGAAGGATAGCACCGTGCCACGCCAGCGCTCAGCGCTGAGCCGGCTCCTGGTGCTGCGCGATCCGCACGCGGTTCCCGCCCGGGTCGACCGCGTGCGCCTCGCGGATCCCCCACTCCCGGTCTTCCGCCTGGACGCCGAGCGCCGCCGCCGCCGCGTCGAGGTCGTCGACGGAGACATAGACGAGCCCGTTCGGCACGGCGTCGCCGCGGTGCTCCGACAGCATGATCCCCGCGTCGCCCGACACGAGTCCCACGAAGAGCGGCGAGTGGTGATCGAAGCGGTGCGTGAAGTCGACCTCGAAGCCGAGCTTGCCGTACCAGGCCGCCGACGCCGTCGCGTCGTCCGCGTAGAGGATCGCCGTGGCCTTACGCGCGCCCACGTCCTCGACGATAGCTACGGCCCTGGAGCTAGACGTCGAGGACGATCGTCACCGGCCCGTCGTTCGCGAGCGCGACCTCCATGCGGGCGCCGAAGACGCCGCGAGAGACGGGTACACCCTCGTCCGCGAGAGCCGAGCAGAACGCCTCGTACAGCGGTTCGGCCTCTGCGGGATCGGCCGCGTCCGTGAAGCTCGGTCGGTTTCCCTTGCGCGTGTCCGCGATGAGCGTGAACTGACTGACGACGAGCGCTTCACCGTCTGCGTCGAGGAGCGAGCGGTCGAATCGCCCGTCCTCGTCTTCGAAGATCCGCAGCCTCGCGACCTTGCCCGCGAGCCGCCGCGCGTCGTCCTCGCCGTCTCCCCTCGCAATCCCGAGGAGCACGAGCGCCCCCGCCCCGATTACACCGACCACGCGATCTTCGACCGTGACCGAGGCTTCGCGTACTCGTTGGACGACCGCCCGCACCGCGCCATTCTGCGGCTCACGCAAAGCGTGTGACGAGCCGATATCCCCTCCGGATGGAAGCCGCTCACCAGCCGTGGCCGAAGTTCGGGTCGCTGCTCGTCCGCGACGGCCTGCTCACCGAGGAAGAGCTCGCGCTCGCCCTCGCGGAGCAGCGCGGCTCGGGCAAGCGACTCGGCGAGATCCTCGTCGAGAAGGGGACGATCACCCGGACACAGGTCGCACGCCTGCTCGCGGAGCAGGTCGAGATGCCTCTCGTCGAGATGGACGAGTCCGAGGTGGACATTGCGGCCGCCGCGCTCCTGCCGGAGGCGCTCGCGCGCCGCTACTCGGCGCTGCCGATGGGCTTCCTCCCGGACGACTCCCTGCTCGTGGCCGTCGCCGACCCGACGAACGTCCTGCACTGGGACGAGCTCCGGCTCGCGCTCGGCGTGCCCATCCGGTTCGGGATCGCTCCGCCCGACGCCATCGACGCCGCGATCGCCTTCGTGCACCAGGAGTCGGTGGATCTCGTCGAGGACGACGAGGAGCCGAACCACGCGGCCGGCATCGTCGACATGCACGAGGCCGACGGCGACGCGCCTGCCGTCGCACAGGTGAACAAGACGATCCAGCGCGCACTCGTACTCGGCGCGTCGGACATCCACTTCACGCCCCAGCTTCGCGCGCTCGAGGTCCGCGCGCGCGTCGACGGCGTCGTGCGCCGGATCGGAACCATCCAGAACTCCCAGCAGGCGGCCGTGACGACGCGGCTGAAGGTCATGGGCCGGCTCGACATCGCGGAGCGCCGAGCGCCGCAGGACGGCCGTGTCGCCGTGCGCACGGGCGGGCACACGGTCGACCTCCGCATCGCAGTCCTGCCCACGAAGTTCGGGGAGAAGATCACGCTGCGTGTGCTGAACCAGGCCTCGGCGCCGCGCTCGCTCGCCGAGCTCGACCTCGCCCCCGAGACGGAGGAGGCGATCCGGCACGCGATCGGCCAGCCGTTCGGCGCCGTCATCACCTGCGGCCCCACGGGAAGCGGCAAGACGACGACGCTGTACGCGGCGCTCCACGAGCTCAACACGCCTGAGCGCACGATCATGACGATCGAGGACCCGGTGGAGTACCTGACAGCCGGGATCGACCAGATCGAGGTCAACCCGCGCGCCGGGCTCACCTTCGCCCGCGGGCTGCGGACGATCCTCCGCTCGGACCCCGACGTGATCCTCGTCGGCGAGATCCGCGACGAGGAGACGGCCCAGATCGCCATCCGCGCGGCCATGACGGGCCACCTCGTGTGCTCCACCCTCCACTCGCAGACCGCGGCATCGGCGGTCCGCCGCATGACGGACATGGGCGTCGAGGCGGGCCTCCTCGCGGCGACGCTGACGTGCCTCGTAGCCCAGCGGCTCGCCCGGCGCATCTGTCTCGACTGCAAGGAGACGTACAAGGCGACGAAGGCGGATCTCGTCGCGCTCGGGCGGCCGAACGAGCGGGCCGGCCGGCGCCAGCTCGCACGCGGCGTCGGCTGCTCCGCCTGCGGAGGGACCGGCTACAAGGGCCGGATCGCGCTCTTCGAGGTGCTGACGTTCACCGAGGAGCTCCGCGAGCTGATCGCCGGCGGCGCGTCGACCGTCGAGCTTCAGCGTGCGGCCGTCGCGTCCGGCATGCACACGCTGTTCGACGACGGCGCCCGGCTCTGCATCGAGGGCGTGACGACGGTCTCAGAGGTGAGGCGGGTCGTCGGAGACCCGCGCTAGCCGTCCGCGGCGGGCAGCTCGGGCTCGAGCTGGTCGGCCGGATCGGTGCGCGGCCGCAGCGAGCGGGCGAGCTTGATGTGCGGCTTGGCCTCGTCCTGCTTGCCCTGATTCACGAGCGAGCGAGCGAGGCCGTAGTGCGCGAACTCTTCGGAGGGGGCGAGCTCGACGAGCACGCGGAACTCCGCCTCCGCCTCGGCGAAGCGGCCGAGCCGGAAGTACGCGATGCCGAGCGCTTCACGGATGGAGCGCGAGCTCGGCTCGCGTCGCTTGGCCTTCTCGAGCGCGACCGTCGCCTGGGCGTTGCGTCCTTCCCGCATGTGGCCGCGGCCCTGCTGGAACAGGTCGTAGGTCTCGCTCACCGTCCGCCTCTCACCCCTGCCAACCGCGGAGAGAGCGGAGCGAGACGAACCCCCGAGCCCGGGCGACGACCGAGAGCTCGCCCCGCACGGCCCGCAGGAGCGACTGGAGCTCCTCCCGGGCCCTCCTCGCCGCGAGCCGGGTGTCCGAGGGCGCCCCGAAGCGGGCACGTCCCGCCTGGGCCACGAATGGCCCGGCGTCGAAGCCGAGCTTCTCGCCGACCGCGCGGCGCAGATCCTCGAGCGTCGCGCTCCGCGGAACCACGACGCCCTGGTCGCGCAGGAACCACTCGAGCTCGTTCCGTGTGGCGGCCGCGACGCGTCGCGGGTCGGTCGTGAGGTAGCCGACCCTGCGTCGGAGCCACTTGACGAGGCCGATCGCGAGGGCGCCGAGTGCCGTCAGCACGAGCGCGATGGTGAGGATCGACGGCCGGTCGCCGCCGCCGTCAGCGCCGCGCGAGTCCAGGCCCTGCACGAGATCGCCGCGCTCCTCCGCACGGACGACAGCGTCGAGGCTCCCGCGCCGGAGCGCCGCGACCGTCTCGGGGGAATCGGAAGCGAATGAATAGGACGTGGAGAACGTCCCGCGTCCGGGTGTCGGGTCGAACGGGACCCACCCGTGCCCCGGGAACCACACCTCCACCCAGGCATGCGCGTCGTGGTCGTTCACGACCCATGCACCGTCCTGGAGACGGCCGCTCGTGAAGCCGACTGCGACACGGGCCGGAATCCCGAGCAGCCTCGCCATCACCGCCATCGCGCCCGCGAAATGCTGGCAGTAGCCGGCCTTGCTCGTGGTCACGAAGTTGATCAGCGGCGGGCCGTCGGTCACCGGCGGCCGCTCGTTGTACGTGAACCCTCCGCGCTGCCGGAGCCACGACTCGAGCGCGAGGACAGCGGTGTACGGGGACGTCGCGCCCTGGGTGAGACGGCGGGCGCGCTCGTACAGCGACCTGTAGGCGCCGAGGTTCGCGTACGAGGGGTCGTCGAGGATCGCGTCCACACGCTGCGCGCGATTCTCGGCCCCGAACCACGGCAGCTCCCGCCCCCAGAGCGCGATGAAGCGCCGTGCCGCTCGCGGATAGCGAGCCGGCGCCTGCTGCAGGGCCGCCGGAGCGGGATCGGGCACGTAGCTCCAGACCGTGTACTTCGTGCCGCGGGGAAGCGTCCGCTGCGCACGCACCATCCCGCTCGCGAACGTGAAGAGCGTCCCGAGCGACGGCGCCTCGACCGACACCGGCGTGCCCGCCGCCACGAGCCTGTCGTCCACGAGCGCCCTCACCTCGACGCGCTGCTCGAGCCACGTGCTCTCGTCGCGGGCCGCCTCCGGTGCGAGTGGGTCGCGGACGAGCCGCTTTCCCGTTCCGCGCGAGAGCACGAGCGATGGATCCTCGTACCAGCGATCGGCGATGAACTCGTCGAGCGTCGAAGCACGCCAGTACTGCGCCCGCGACGAGCCTCTTATGCGCAGAACCTCGGTCGTCGTGGGCGGGAAAGCGATGCCGTCGTAGCGCGCTTCCCACACGAAGCGCACGCCGAGCGCACGCGGCGCGGGGCCGCGCACGTTCCAGGCCTGCCAGTCCACGACCGCCTCGCGGGTGAACGAGGTCGCGGACGAGACCCACGCCGCGCCGCCGACGACGAGCGCCGCGACGACAAGCCCGCCGACGAGGGTCCTCACGGACCGCGCACGGAGGACGAGCGCGATCGAGAGAGCGCCCGCGAGCGCGAGCGTTCCGACCGCGACAGCCGCGTCGTCGAGCAGTGTCGCGGGCCAACCGGCACCCGCGATCGTGACCGCGGCTGCGGCGAGCGGTTGCCGCGCTGCGACGAGCAATGCGATCGCCGCCACGAAGCCGAAGACGGCGAGCGCGAGCACACCGTGCATCTCCGGGCGCCGCGCCGGGTCGAACGGCAGGAGGATGTCGTAGTAGTCCCCCACGCCCGCGCCGAAAGCGTCGAAGAGCGGAGCGAGCACACGCTCGTCGCGGTACGGCAGCAGTTCCCACGGCTGCGCGCCGAACGCGACCCACGCCGCCGCCGCGAGCGAGGGGACGAGAAGCGCGACACGGGCCGCAACCGAGCGCGCGAGCGCGGGCACGATCGCGAGTGCCGCGACGAGCAGGAGCTCTCCCGCCAGCCGCGGGTCCTCGAGGCGGCCCCACGACACCACGATCGCGACGGACGGGAGCGCCGCGGCAGCGATCGTTCGGCCCGCGGCTCTAGCCACTCGCACGCACCTCGGCTCGCCGGGCCTCGAGCGCCGCCGCGAGATCCTCTCCGTGCCGGACGACCGCGATCGGGATCCCGGCCGCCGAGAGCTGTAGGACCGCAGGAACTGCCCTTGCCGGGCGGCCCACGTAGCTCGCCGAGTCCACCCACACGACCGCGACTGAGCGCCGACTCGCGAGGTCGAGCAGCCGCCTGGCCGCCGAGGGACTCTCGGTCGCCGTGACCACCACGACCTCGGGAGCGTGGTCCACGGCCCTCGGTGGCCGCGCGAGGAACCGCGCGAGGTCGTGCGGCGCGTCCGCGCACGCCGCCGCGAGCGTGCCGAGAACCGCTGCGAACTCGCCCTCGAGGGATGAGGCGGACGTCACGCAGTCGGCCAGTGCGGTCGTCACGAGCGCGCAGCGCCGCCCGCGGACGACATGAACGCGCAGGATCGATCCCGCCGCCCGCACCGCCGCGTCGAAGCTCGAGTCCGGCGAGCTCCCTGCGTCTCCCTCGGGATCGCAATCGAGGACGACGACGACCGACTCCCGCGGCGAGTCCTCGAGCTCCTTCACCATCAGCTGCCCACGACGCGCCGTGGTCGGCCAGTGCACCCGGCGCAGCGACTCGCCCTGCTCGTACTCGCGGACCGAGTGGAAGTCGAAGCCGGACGGACGGCGCATGAGGAACCTCCGGCTCTCCCCGGGAAGCCGGCCCTTGTCGTCGAAAAGCCCGCGCAGGTCGACGAGCCGGGGCTGGACGAGCGCTCTCACGGGCACGCCGAGCGGACGGGAGCGGACCTCGAGCCCGAGCGGATCGCGGAGCTCGATCCTCGCGCCGGCGCCCTCGAAGAGGCCGCGGGGCAGCGCTCCCAGCTCCAGGTCTCCCGTCAGCCGGCCCCCGTGGCTCCGCAGGCGGCACTCGTAGCTTCCGATTCCCTCGAGCGCGCCCACGACGACCGCGGAGCCAAAGGGGAGCCGAGAGCCCCGGGCCGCGTCGATCCGCAGCGTCACCTCGTCGCCCTCGGTTGCGGGGTCGGGCGAGACGGTCGTCCGCACGTCGACCGGGCCGCTTGCGAGCGAGACCCAGACCCGTGCGACCAGCGCCGCGAGCAGGAGGCCGAGACCGGCGACGCCGAGCGGACGGGACGCGAAGACGATCGCGGCTGCGAGCACGACCCCTCCGAGGACCAGTGCTCCGCCGCGACGCATCACACCGGAACCGAAGTTTCGTCGAGTGCCCGACGTACCGCGTCGGCCGCGTCGGTTCCGGCCGTCCTGGCCTCCGGCGCGGGAATGAGCCTGTGGGCGAGAACCGCAACGGCAACGCTCTGGACGTCCTCGGGGAGCACGAAGTCACGGCCGCGGGCGACTGCGCGGGCCTTGGCGACCCGGAGGAGCGCGATCCCCGACCGCGGGCTCGCCCCGAGCGCGAGCTGCGTGCTGGCCCGCGTGTGCCGCAGGAGCGAGACCACGTAGCGGTTGACGCTCTCCTCGACGAACACGCGGCGTGCCGCGTCAACAGCAGCGAGCACGTCCTCGTGCGTCGCAACCGCCTTCAGGTCGTCGAGCGGCGGGGCAGTCGTCTGCTCCTCCAGCATCCGAGCCTCCTCGGCGAGCGGCGGATAGCCGAGTGAGAGCAGCGCCGTGAACCGGTCGAGCTGCGCCTCCGGGAGCGGATACGTGCCTTCGTACTCGATCGGATTCTGGGTGGCGACCACGAGAAACGGCAACTCGATGGCGTACGTCTCGCCGTCGATCGTCACCTGACACTCCTGCATTGCCTCGAGCAGCGCCGACTGGGTCTTCGGGGACGCGCGGTTGATCTCGTCCACGAGCAGGACGTTCGCGAACACTGGCCCGGGCCGGAACTCGAACTCATTCGTCTTCTGGTTGAAGACGTTCACGCCCGTCACGTCGCTCGGGAGCAGGTCCGGCGTGAACTGAAGCCGCGAGAACGTGAGGTCGAGCGAGCGCGCGAGCGACTTCGCGAGCACGGTCTTCCCCACGCCGGGGAAGTCCTCGATGATCACGTGTCCCTCGGCGAGGAGGCTGAGGACGCAGAGCTCGAGTGTCTCGTGCGGCGCGCGCACCGACCGCTCGAGGTTGGCGACGACGCGCTCCACGACGTCTGCGGCCGCGGCCGACCGCGCGCGAAGCTCGGACGTCTGCTGCTCGGGTGCCGCAGCTCCCTCCGTCATCGCCCCGCGAGGATCTTCTCGACCTCGTCCAGCACGGCTGCGGCGATGCGGCTCTTCGGCCCCTTGGCCACGTGCTGCTCGGTCCCGTTCGACACGATCACGACCTCGTTCTCGGGCGTGTCGAAGCCGATGTCCGTGCGGCTGATGTCGTTGAAGACGATGAGGTCCGCCCCCTTCTTGGCGCGCTTCTCACGCGCTCGCTCGAGTCCTTTCCCCGCACCGTCGGCCGCGAAGCCCACGAGCACCTGCTCGGGCGTGCGGGCCGCGCCGAGCGCCGCGAGCACGTCCGTGGTCGGGGTCAGCTCGACAGTCCATGGGACGCCGTCCTTCGGGCGCTTCCCCGTCTCCGGCGCCGCCGGCCGGTAGTCGGCAACGGCAGCGGCCATGACGATGACGTCCGCATCCCCACGGGCGATGGCCTCGCGCTCGAGGTCGGCAGCGGTCGGCGTCTCGACGACGGTCACGCCGCTCGGGGCCGGAACCGCCAGGTTCGCGGCGAGGAGCGTCACGTCCGCGCCCCGTCTGCGGGCTTCCTCCGCCACCGCGACGCCCATGCGCCCCGACGAGCGGTTGCCGAGGAAGCGCACGGCGTCGAGCTGCTCACGCGTGCCGCCCGCCGACACGAGGACGCGCCGTCCCGCCAGCGGGCCGGTGGGTGCGGAGAGCGCCTGCTCGACGGCGTCGGCGATCTCCTCGGGCTCGGACATCCTCCCCGGCCCGGACTCCCCCTCCGCGAGCTCCCCTTCCGCGGGCCCCACGAAGAACACGCCTCGTGCGCGCAGCGTCTCGGCATTCGCCTGGGTCGCCGGGTGCTGCCACATGCGCACGTTCATCGCGGGCGCCACGACGAGCGGCCCGTCGTGCGCCAGCGCGGCCTCGGTCAGGAGGTCATCGGCGAGCCCGTGGGCGAGCCGCGCGAGCGAGTTGGCGGTCAGCGGCGCAATTACGAGCAGGTCGGCGCGCTCGAGGTGCGGGTACGGATCCTCGCTCGGCGACCTCCGGGCGAGGGCGAAGAAGGTCTCGGGCGCGACGAAGCGTGCGGCGCCCTCCGTCACGATCGGGTACACGTCGTGGCCCGCTCGGACGAGCAGGCGCACGACGGTGCAGGCCTTGTAGGCCGCGATCCCGCCGGTGACTCCGACCAGGATGCGTGCCATAGGCGTGCTCCGGCTAGACGGGCGGGTACTTGTAGGTGATCTTGCCGCCCGCGACTTCCTCCATGGACATCGTGAGGTAGTTCTTCGAGCGGGACTCGATCAGCGGCGGTGGGGCTTCCTCGAAGCCCATGCCCTCGCCCAGCTGGTGGTGGTAGTTGTTGATCTGGCGCGCGCGCTTGGCCGCGACGATGACGAGGGCGTACCGGGAATCGACCTTCTCCAGCAGCTCGTCTATGCGTGGATGAATCATGGCCGGCTCATGGTACCTGCGAGCGTCAGCTCGCATTCGACAATGGCGGTCAGGGCCGCGGTGGCCCGCTCGAGGTCGTCGTTTCGCACCATGTAGCGGAACAGGTGCGCCTGTGTGAACTGCTTGCGCGCCAGCTCGATGCGCTCGCCGATCTCGCCGGTGCTCTCGGTCGCTCGCTCCCGCAGCCGCCGCTCGAGCTCGGCGAGGTCGGCCGCGATGAAGATCGTGACGCTCCCTTCGACCTCTTCCTGGACGTTCAGCGCCCCATCGAGCTCGAGCTCGAGGACGCAGATCCGCCCCTCGTCCGCGATCCGCTCCATCTCGGACTTGAGCGTCCCGTAGCGCCTGCCCGAGACGTAGGGGACGTACTCGAGGAAGTCGCCCGCCTGCACGCGGCGCTCGAACTCCTCGTCGCTCAGGAACCAGTACTCGCGTCCGTCCACCTCTCCCGGCCGCTGCGGGCGGGTCGTCGCGGACACGGCGACCTCGAGCGCAGGGATCCGCTCGACGAGGCCCTTGATCAGCGTGCCCTTGCCCGCGCCCGACGGGCCGGTGACGACGACGACGGGCCGCGAAGGCACCGCCCGGTTAGGAGCGGTGGTTGAAGAGGTCGACCAGCTCGGTGCGCTGGCGCTCGGAGAGGCCGCCCACGGTCTTCGACTGGCTGATCCGGCAGGTGTTGAGGAGCCGCGCCGCCTTGACGCGCCCGAACTTGGGGACGGCCATGAGCATGTCGAAGACCTTCGCGGTCGAGACAAACTCGGGCGGCGTCAGGAGGATCTCCTCGATGTGGACCCGCCCCGCCTTGAGGTCCCGCTTGAGCTGCGCCCGACGGACTCTCACGTCGTTTGCCCTTTGGAGCGCTTCCATTCGCTGGTCGAGCGAACGGGCGGGCGCCTGGGCGTGCGTCTTCGACGTGACCATGAGCCGCACGAGTCTAGCACCATCGCACTCCGCGTCAAGCGGGAACTTTTCGCGGAATTTGCAGGGATTTTTAAGTTGTCTGATCTGCAGACTAGACGACAGACCGCGCTCGGCGGTGACGATCCCGGGTTCCCGCGCCCGCTCCGCCGTCCTCCGCGGCCTCGACCTCTTCGTCGAGCTCGCGCCGGACCCTCGCGGGCGCGGCCGGGTCCGAGAAGAGGACCGTGCCGAGCGCGACCGCGCTCGCGCCGACGGACGAAAAACTCTTCGCGTCGGCACCTGAGGCAACGCCGCCCATGCCGACGATGGGCACCGAGACGGCCGACGCGCAGGCGTGGACGCAGGCAAGGGCGATCGGCTTCAGGCCGGGGCCCGAGTAGCCGCCGGCTCCCCTCCCGAGACGCGGGGCACGCGTTCGCGGGTCGAGCGCGAGCCCGCGGATGGTGTTCACGAGCGACAGCCCGTCCGCGCCGGCGTCGACGACCGCCCTCGCGTTCTCCGCGATGTCCCAGGTCGCGGGCGAGAGCTTCGCGTACAGGGGCTTCCGGGTCGCCGCTCGGGCCGCCTGCACGAGCTCTGCGGACGCTTCAGGCGCCTCTTCGACATTCGGGCACGAAAGGTTCAGCTCGATCGTCGCCACGTCGTCCCGCGCGTCCAGCAGCTCGCACGTCGAGGCGTAGTCCGCGGCGGAGAAGCCGCCGACGGACACCCAGATCGGGACGCCGAGCGCGCTCAGACGCGGCAGGACATGCTCGAGAAAGGCTTCGATTCCCGGGTTTTGCAGCCCGATCGAGTTGACCATGCCGTGCTCGGTCTCGGCGATCCGCGGCGGCGGGTTTCCCTCGCGCGGAAGCGGCGTGACCGTCTTCGTGACGAAGGCGTCGAGGGCCTGCGCGACGGATGGCGCCGTCAGCGCATCGAGGCAGCCGCTCGCATTGAGGATCGGGAGCGTCATCGGCTCCGCAGCACCGGGCCGGAGACGCACAGGCGCTCGTACTGGCCGTCGATGTCGACGACGCAGCCGTAACACGCGCCGTATCCGCAGGCCATCGGCGCCTCCCACGCGAGCTGCGCGCCCGGAACGAGGGCAACCAGCGCGTCCAGCATCGGCTCCGGGCCGCATGCGAGCACGTCCCCGGGATCATCGGGCAAGAGCTCCGTGACGAGCTGCGGCTCGATCGCGACCTCGGCCTGTGGCAGGAGAGCGGCCGCGGCCGCGTGCTCCTCGCTCCGGAAGCCGAGCAGCGCGGGCGGCTGCCCGAGCGCCTCGGAGAGATACGGCAACGGCGCAATCCCGATCCCGCCGCCGACGAGCAGCGGCCGCTCGACGGTGAGGTCGAAGCCGTTCCCGAGCGGGCCGAGCACGTGGATGGCGTCACCGGGCTCGAGCGCGCAGAGCGCGCGCGTCCCCGGGCCGATCGCCTCCAGCAGGAACGCGAGCTCGCCGTCGGGAGCAAGACACAGGCTCATCGGCCGCGGAAGAACGCATCCCGGCGCCTCGAGCATGAAGAACTGGCCCGGGATGCCCGGCTCGAGCGCGCCGCGCGCGAGCCGGAGCAGCGTGTACGGCCCGACGGCCTCGGCTGCCGCGCACGTCCAGGAGCTCGCGAGCGGGCAGCTCGGGGCAGTCACCTTGTGGCTCTGGGCCACAAGGCTCACGCTTCGATCCCGATCCGCTCCTGCAGCGAGAGCGCGGATTCCGCCCGGGCGTTGGCGATTGCGTGAACCGCGGCGGCCGCGCCCGAGATCGTCGTGATGCACGGAACGCGCGCGACGAGGGCGGCCTCGCGGATGAGGTAGCCGTCGGCGCGCGCGCCGCTTCCCTGCGGCGTGTTGACGACGAGGTCGCAGCGGCCGCGGCGGACGAGGTCGACCACCGTGTCCGCGTCGGAGAGGGCATCGGCGACCTTCGCGATGACGTCGACCTCGAGCCCCGCGGCGCGCAGGGTGCGAGCCGTCCCCTCCGTGGCCACGATCTCGAATCCAAGGCCCGCGAGCGCGGCCGCAACCGGCACGGCAGCCGGCTTGTCCTCGTCGCGGACGGACAGGAACGCCGTCCCGGAGGTCGGAAGCGGCCTGCCCGCAGCCCGTTCTGCCTTCGCGAGCGCGGTCGGAAGGTCCGCGGCGCTCGCCATGACCTCTCCCGTCGAGCGCATCTCCGGGCCGAGCACCGGATCCGCGCCCGGGAAGCGCGAGAACGGCAGCACGGCCGCCTTCACGCTCACCTGCGTCGGCCTGGGAACTCCGAGCTCGAGATCGCTCAGCTTCTGCCCTGCCGCCAGCCGGCAGGCGGCGTCCACGAGGTTCACGCCGACCGCCTTGCTCGCGAACGGAACGGTGCGGGAGGCGCGCGGATTGGCCTCGAGGACGTAGACGGTGTTGTCGGCGATCGCAAGCTGGACGTTCAGGAGGCCGACCACGCCGAGCGCCGGCCCGAGCCGCCGCACGATGTGCTCCACCTCGAGCGCGGCCGCGAGCGTCAGCGAGGGCGCCGGAAGCACGCAGGCCGAGTCGCCCGAGTGGACGCCCGCCTCCTCGACGTGCTGCATGACGGCGCCGATGAGGACCTCCTCCCCGTCGCAGAGCGCGTCCACGTCGAGCTCGATCGCATGCTCGACGAAGCGGTCGAGCAACACGGGGCCATGCACGGCCGACATCGCCGACTCCAGCTCGTACGCGTCGTAGCAGATGCGCATGGCGCGTCCCCCGAGCACGTACGACGGGCGAACGAGGACGGGGTAGCCGATCTCCTCCGCGGCTGCGATTGCCTCCTCGGCACCGGTGACGGTCGCCCACGGCGGGCAGCGGATGCCGAGCTCGAGCGCGAGCGAGCCGAACCGCTCGCGATCCTCGGCCAGGTCGATCGCCGAATGCGGCGTCCCGAGGATCCGGTAACCCGCCTCCTCGATGTGCCGCGCGAGCCGGAGCGGCGTCTGGCCGCCGAACTGCGTCACGACGCCGACCGGCTGCTCCCGATCGCACACCGCGAGCACTTCCTCGGGCGACAGTGGCTCGAAATACAGCCGGTCGGACGTGTCGTAGTCCGTCGACACCGTCTCGGGGTTGCAGTTGACCATCACGGCCTCGTAGCCGAGCGACCTGAAGGTCTGCGCCGCGTGGACGCAGCAGTAGTCGAACTCGATGCCCTGCCCGATGCGGTTCGGGCCGGAGCCGAGGATCACGACCCGCGGCTTGTCGCCCGTCGGCGCGGCCTCGTCCTCCTCGCCCCAGGTCGAGTAGAAGTAGTTCGAGGCGGCGTCCACCTCGCCGGCACACGAGTCGACGCGCCTGAACGCGGGCCGAATGCCCTGCTCGTGGCGGAATCGGCGTACCTCGACGCCCGTCATGCCGAGATTCGCTCCGACGGTGTCGTCGCCCCAGCCCGCACGCTTCGCGCGCGCGATGTCGCCCGACTCGAGCTCGGCCCGCGCGAGCGCGATCTGCTCCCGGAACCAGGGATGCAGGTCGGCCGGAAGGTGCTCGTCGTCGAGGCTCTGCCACGGCGTCGGCGAGCCGGCCTCGAGCTCACGCGAGCCGTGGGCCTTCAGGAGCGCCTCGCCGAACGTCCTGCCGATGCCCATCGCCTCGCCCACGGACTTCATCTGCGTGCCGAGGGTCGGATCAGCGCCGGGAAACTTCTCGAACGCGAAACGGGGGAACTTGACGACGACGTAGTCGAGCGTCGGCTCGAAGCTCGCGGGCGTCGTCTTCGTGAGGTCGTTCGGGATCTCGTCGAGCGTGTAGCCGACGGCGAGCTTCGCTGCGACCTTCGCGATCGGGTAGCCGGTGGCCTTCGAGGCGAGTGCCGACGAGCGCGAGACCCGCGGGTTCATCTCGATGACGCGGAGATCCCCGGTCTCACGGTGGCGCGCGAACTGGATGTTGGAGCCGCCCGTCTCGACCCCGACCGCCCGGATCACGGCGGCCGCGGCGTCGCGGAGCTCCTGGTAGGCCTCGTCCGAGAGCGTCATCTGCGGTGCGACCGTGACCGAGTCGCCTGTATGGACGCCCATCGGGTCGAGGTTCTCGATGGAGCAGACGATCACGACGTTGTCGACGCGGTCGCGCATGACCTCGAGCTCGAACTCGTCCCACCCGCGCACGGACTCCTCGACGAGCACCTGGCCGATCGGGGACTCCGCGAGGCCTCTCTCGACCTGGCGATACAGCGACCCGGGATCCTCGGCGAAGCCGCCCCCATGGCCGCCGAGCGTGAACGCCGGCCGCACGACGAGCGGTGCCTCCAGGCCCTCGAGGTCGTCGAGCGAGGTCACGATCCTCGAGGTCGGAACCTCGAGGCCACAGCTCATGACGGCCTCGCGGAACTCCTCGCGGTCCTCCGCCCTCCGAATCACGTCGACGGGCGCACCGATCAGTTCCACGCCGAGGTCGTCGAGCGCGCCGCTCTCCGCCAGCTCGACCGCGAGGTTGAGCGCCGTCTGGCCGCCGAGCGTCGGGAGCAGCGCGTCCGGGCGCTCGCGCTCGAGCACGGAGGCGACGCTCGCGAGATCCAGCGGCTCGATGTACGTGCGGTCTGCGAACCCCGGGTCGGTCATGATCGTCGCCGGATTCGAGTTCACGACGATCGTCCGGTAGCCGTCCTCGCGAAGCACCTTCAGCGCCTGACAGCCCGCGTAGTCGAACTCGCACGCCTGGCCGATCACGATCGGCCCGGAGCCGATCACGCAGACGCTCTCGAGATCGCGGCGCGCGGGCACTAGCTCTTCAACTCCTCGACCCAGGACCCGAGGATGTGCCATGCGTCGTGGGGCCCTGGGCCCGCCTCGGGATGGAACTGCACCGATCGCGCGCGGAGATCGGGCATGTCGAAGCCCTCGACCGTGCCGTCGTAGAGCGAGACGTGCGTCGCCTCGCGCCCCTCGGACGGCTCGACCGCGAAGCCGTGGTTCTGGCTCGTCACGAGCACGCGGCCCGTGCTGCGCTCGAGCACCGGGTGGTTCGCGCCACGATGGCCGAACGGGAGCTTGAACGTGCGATGGCCGGTCGCGAGCCCGAGCAGCTGATGGCCGAGGCAGATCCCGAGGATCGGCGTGCGCCCGAGCAGGTCGCGGACCGTCTCGACCTCGTCCTCCAGGGGCTCGGGGTCGCCGGGTCCGTTCGAGAGGACGACGCCGTCGTAGGCGGCGAGCTCGTCGGCATCGACGGTGTGCGGGAAGACGGTCACGGAGGCGCCTGCGTGCTCGAGTCGCCGGAGGATCGACCGCTTCGTCCCGTAGTCGACGACGGCGACGCGGACGCCATCCGGGTCGCCGAGCGAATACGGCTCCTTCGCCGACACCGCCGCGACGAGTGCCTGCCCTTCCATGAGCGGCTGCGCGCGGACCTGCTCGAGCGCGTCTGCGACGGGCAGTCTCCTCCTCGTCGGCGACGGCCGCAGACCGCATGGCGCCTCCGTCGCGAAGCTTCAGCACGAGCGCCCGCGTATCCACGTCCTCGAGCCCGACGAGACCGTGCGCGCGCAGCCATTCGGCCCAGTCCTGCCCTCCGAGCCGCCGCATGATCGCGGCCCGCGCATGCGGCCCATGCGACTCGCTGCGCTCGTCGGCGACGCCGTAGTTCCCCACCATCGGCGCCGTGAAGCAGACGAGTTGCTCGGCGTAGCTCGGGTCGGTGACCGTCTCCTGATAGCCGGTCATCGCGGTCGTGAACACCGCCTCCCCGAACGCGACGCCGTCGGCCGCGACGGACTTCCCGCGGAAGACCGTTCCGTCCTCGAGCACGAGATAGCCGACTGCTCGCACGAGCACGCGCGAACACCTCCCGGCCGTCGGCGACGGTGCGCACGACGCGCCCCGTTAGCGTCTGTCCGAGGAGCCACGAGTTCCTCGACCGGGAGCGGAACGACTCCGCGTCTACCAGCCACTCGGCGTCGAGGTCGAGCTGGACGAGATTCGCTCGCGCGCCGACCTCGATTCGAGGCTCTGGCAACCCGAGCGCGCGAGCCGGCCCTGCAGACATGCGCTCGAGGAGCGTCTCCAGCGCGAGGACGCCCGGCGCGACGAGGTAGGTGTAGAGCGCCGAGAACGCCGTCTCGAGGCCCGTCACGCCGAACGGCGCCTCCTCGAACGGGACCTCCTTCTCCTGGAGCGCGTGGGGCGCGTGGTCGGTCGCGACCGCCGCGATCGTGCCGTCCCGGAGCGCCTCCACGAGCGCGCGGCGATCGTCCTCCGAGCGCAGCGGCGGGTTCATCTTCACGTTGGGGTCGAGCGAGCGCAGCGCCTCGTCGGTCAGGCACAGGTGGTGCGGCGTCACCTCGCCCGTCGCCGGCACGCCCGCTGCCTGCGCGGCGCGGAGCGCGGCGACCGACTCGAGCGCAGACATGTGCATGACATGCAGCGGCCGCGCCTCGAACTCCGCCAGCGCGAGGTCGCGTTCCACCATGACGCTCTCCGCGACCGAGGGATATCCGCCCAGACCGAGCTCCGCTGCAACGGCGCCCTCGTGCGCGTGCCCACCGCGGGAGAGGTCGGGATCCTCGCAATGGAGCGCCAGCGGGCGCCCCGTCAGGCCGCTGTACTGGAGCGCGCGCCGCAGCAGCCCGGCGGACACCACCGGCCGCCCGTCGTCGGTGAACGCGGCGGCGCCGGCATCCGCGAGCTCGGCCATCTCCGTGAGCTCCCCGCCCTCCTGGCCCTTGCTGATCGCCGCCATGAACCCCGTGGGAATCACCGCCTCCTCCTGCGCGCGCTCGACGAGCGCGCCGAGGACGGACGCGCTGTCCACGACCGGCTCGGTGTTCGGCATCGCGAGGATGGCGCAGTAGCCGCCGGCGGCGGCCGCCTGCGTGCCCGACGCGATCGTCTCCTCGTCCTCGCGCCCGGGCGTCCGCAGGTGGACGTGCGGGTCGACGAACGCGGGAGCGACCACGATCTCGCTCGCGGCGGCGGGCTCGATGCGCGTGATCAGGCCGTCCTCGACCGTCAGGGAGAGGCATTCGTCGATCCCCTGAGCCGGGGCGACGACGCGTCCGGCGACGGTGAGCGAGTCGCACGCGGCCGTTTCGGCAGAAGAGCGTCTTCACGCGACCTCCACGGCCTCGGGAACCCTCGCGGGCGCGACGGTGAGCAGGTCGTACAGCACTGCCATCCGCACGACGAGCCCGGAGCGCACCTGGTCGGTGACGAGCGCCGCGGCAGAGTCCGCCACCCGTGGGTCGATCTCCACGCCGCGATTCATCGGCCCGGGGTGCATCACGACCTGCCCTTCGCGCACCCGCTCGGGCGTGACGCCGTAGAGCGCCGCGAACTCGCGCAGCGAGGGAACGAACGCCGAGCCGGGCTCCATGCGCTCGCGCTGCATGCGCAGGACGTAGATGACGTCGGCATCTCCGATGGTCGCGATGTCCGTCGACACGTCGCAGCCGAGCGCCTCGACGCCGCGCGGCAGCAGGGTCGGCGGCGCGACCAGCGTCGCATGCGCGCCGACGAGCTCGAGCGCCTGCACGAGCGAGCGCGCGACGCGCGAATGGAGGACGTCGCCGACGATCGCGACGTGGACTCCGGCGAGGCGCCCGAGCGCCTCCTGGATCGTGTACAGGTCGAGGAGCGCCTGCGTCGGGTGCTGGTGCTTCCCGTCGCCGGCGTTCACGACGTGGGCTTCGGTGACGCGTGAGACGAGGTCGGGAGCGCCGATCGACGGGTGCCGGATGACGATGACGTCCGGGTCGTACGCGGAGAGCGTGAGCGCCGTGTCCTTCAGGGACTCGCCCTTGTCCACGGACGAGCCGGACGAGCGCAGCGACATCGTGTCCGCGGACAGCCGTTTTGCGGCGAGCTCGAAGCTCGCGAGCGTGCGCGTCGAGGACTCGTAGAAGAGATGGACGACGGTGCGGCCGCGGAGGGTCGGGAGCTTCTTGACCTCGCGGTCGAGCGCGGACGCCATGCTCTTTGCGGTCTCCAGGATCCGCTCGACGTCGTCGCCGCCGAGGTCACGGACGGCGAGCAGGTGGCGGCGCGGCGGCGTCGGTATGCGCAGCTCAGACATCGGAGTCCTCCGCTTCACGAAGCAGGAGCACGCGATCGATCTCGTCGACCTCGATGAGCTCGACCTGGATCCGCTCCGTGCGGGCGGTCGGCAGGTTCTTGCCCACGTAGTCGGGGCGGATCGGCAGCTCGCGATGGCCGCGATCGACGAGCACGGCGAGCTGGACGCGCGCGGGCCGCCCGAACTCCAGCAGCGCATCGATGGCAGCGCGAATCGTCCTCCCCGTGTAGAGCACGTCGTCCACGAGCACGACGGTCTTGCCCTCGAGGGAGAACGGGATGCTCGTCGCCCGGACGACCGGCTGGCGACCCGGCGCCCGGCCGCCGTCGCGCACGTGCACGTCGTCGCGATGGAAGGTGATGTCGAGCGCGCCGAGCTCGAGCTCCGCCCCGCTCCGTTCGGCGACCAGGCGCCGCAGGCGCGAGGCGAGCGGGACGCCGCGAGTCTGGATGCCGACGAGCGCGACCTGCTCGAGACCGTCCCGGTCCGGCCCGGTCGAGCGCTCGATGAGCTCGTGGGCGATGCGTGAGAGGGACTTCGAGATCGCGTCGGCGTCGAGGACCGTCGTCGGCGATCGATCTTCGTCGAGAGGCCCGGCCTCACGGCCAGGGGACTGGCGGGGGTGCTGCGTCGTCATCGTCTCCTTTCCGGCCTCGCTGGACCGGGTTAAAGGGTCGGGGCAGTCTAGCCGCCGATCGTGACGGCAGGCGACGGCAGGCCGAAGGGCCGAACGCGCATCCTCCGGCGCTGGCAGGCTTCCCCGGTGCGAGGACGCGGCGTCGATCGCTCCATCGTCGGCCTCGCCGTCCTCGTCGTGGCATCGACGGCCGTCCGCTTCGCGCTCTCGCGCGACGTGGCCGCCCCCTGGATCGCGCCCGACGAGCAGCTCTACGGCCTCCTGGGGCGCTCGCTCGTCGAGGGAGACGGCCTCCAGGTCCTCGGCGAGCCGGTTCCGTACTACAGCCTCGTCTACCCGCTCGTCGTCGGCATCCCGTTCATCGTCGGCGACGTCGGCGAGCGGCGTGACCGGCGTGCAGTTTCTCCAGGCGCTCCTCATGTCGCTGACCGCCGTCCCGGTCTTCTTCTGGGCGCGTCCGCTCGCCGGAGCGCGCTGGTCGCTCGTCGCCGCGGGGCTATCCGTCCTGATCCCCGGGCTCGTCTACAGCGGCCTGCTCATGAGCGAAGCGCTCTACTACCCGGTCGCGGTGCTCGCCGTCTGGGCGCTCGCGTCCTGCCTCCGGGAGCCGACGCTCGGCCGACAGGCGCTCCTGCTCGGCGCGATCGGGCTCGCGCTCGCCACCCGGCTCCAGGCGGTCGGGTTCGTCGCCGTCATCCTCGTCGCGCTCGGCCTCCTCGCGGTCTTCGAACGCTCGACGACGCCGTTCCGGCGGATGTGGCCGACGCTCGCGGCACTGGGTGCCGCGGCCCTCGTCTGGATCGGATCGCGCATCGCGCTCGGCGGCGTCGGCGAGCTCCTCGGCGCCTACGCGCCGCTCGGCGAGGCGGGCTCGTACTCGGTGGGCGACGTCGCGCGCTCGATCGCGTGGCACATCGGCTCGCTCGCGCTGCTCACGATCGCAGTCCCGCTCGCCGCGCTCGGCGTCCTCACCTGGCACGCGCTCCAGCGCAAGGAGACCGACGTACGCGCACGGGCGCTCGTGGCGGCGGCGGTTGCGTACCTGGCCGTGACCGTGATCGAGGTCAGCGCGTTCGCGTCGCGCTTCGTCGACCACGTCACCGAGCGGCAACTCCTGTCGGTCGCGCCTCCGGTGTTCGTCGCGTTCTCGGTCTGGCTCGCGCGCGGCCTGCCGCGGCCGCAGCCCGCTACGTCGATCATCGCGATCGCGGTCGCGGCACCGACCCTCCTCCTCCCTCTCGACCGCGTCGCGACCAGGGCGACGGCGCCGGACGCGCCCTCGATGATCGCGCTCGAGCGGCTGCGCAGCGTGCTCACGGAGAGCACCTTCGAGACCCTCTACGCGGTTGGCGCGGCCGTGATGCTCGCGCTCGCCGTACTGATCCCGAGGCGGTTCGCGCCCGTCCTCGTCGCCCTCGTGGCCGCCGCGTTCGTCGGGGGGTCCATCGTCGCCTCGGACGAGATCGCGGACCGCTCCCGCCTCGAGCGAGAACGGACGTTCGCCGGCGGCGCGACCGACTGGATCGACGCCAGCGGCGCGACCGATGCGACGCTCTTGCTGACGGGGGACCGCTTCTGGCCGAGCGCGTGGCAGGAGCTGTTCTGGAACAAGTCGATCAGCCAGGTCGCCCGCGTTCGCGGGGCCGAGTCACCCGGGTTGATCCCGCAGGTCCT
The DNA here is from genome assembly GCA_963793035.1 of uncultured Actinomycetes bacterium. Taxonomy (GTDB): domain Bacteria; phylum Actinomycetota; class Thermoleophilia; order Gaiellales; family Gaiellaceae; genus GMQP-bins7. The sequence goes on along the minus strand of CAWBYI010000002.1, from coordinate 68,770 downwards.
CGTCTCGCCGCGCGGCGACGGCCAGCTCGAGACCGCCGCAGGCACGACGCTCGACCCCGACTACCTCGTGGCTCCCGCCAACGTCACGGTCGTGGGCGAGCGTCTCGCCGAGGTGCCGGGAACCGAGGACCAGCCGGGAATCGCGGTCTGGCGGACGGAGCACCCCGTGCGCCTCCGGCAGCGTGTCACCGGAATTCGGCCGAACGGCGACCTCCACGGCGGCGAGTCCGCGCGGATCAAGGTGTTCGCGTGCGGGCCGGGACGGCTCGAGCTCACGCTCCTCGGCAAGCAAGGTCTCCCGACACGCGTGCTCATGGACGGGCAGGTGATCGCGGAGAGCACGATCCCGCCGGAAGGGGCGTGGCGGCCGAGCATCCCCACAGCGGGGTCGGTGGACGGGACCGGCGACTGCGTCTTTCAGCTGCGTACCGACGGCCTCATCGGCTCCACCCGCATCGAGTGGGTGCCGGAGGCGACCTCCTAGAGCTCTCCGAGCTCCTCGTCCGACTCTTCCGCGAGCGCCTCGATCGCGTCCCGGGCGGCCTCGACGTCGTTCTCCGGCACGAGCACCTTCAGCGGCGGGTCGTCCGTCGCCTCGGGATCGTGCTCGGCCGCGAGCTCGAGCTGCGAATCGATGCCCGCGGCGGACAACAGCCCCTGGAGTTGCTCCGCTTCCGTCACGTCGCCCGCGACGGCGACCTGGACGAGGCTCGTCATGACGTCTCGGACCCTATCGCAGCTTTCTCGGAACGGGCGCCCGAGCGGATGAGCTCCGGCGCGCCCCGCTCGGGGAAGGGAATGTCGATGATGTCGAAATCCCGCGGGACGACCGTGTCGGGGAAGACCTCGCGCGCCTCCTGCACGACTTCGTGCCCGAAGTAGCGCGTCGAGAGGTGCGTGAGCGCGAGCAACCGCACGCCCGCCTCGCGCGCGACGAGCGCGGCCTCGCCGGCCGTCGAGTGAAGCGTCTCGTGCGCGCGCTCGCGCTCGTCCACGAGGAACGTCGCCTCGTGGACGAGGACGTTCGCCCCCTGGGCCGCCTCGACGACCGAGGCCGCGGGCGCCGTGTCGCCGGTCAGCACGAGGGTGCGCCCGCTGCGCGCAGGGCCGAGCACCTGTTCCGGCGTGACGACCGTGCCATCCGCGAGCGTGACCGGCTCTCCTCGCTGGAGCTGTCCTCGTTCGGGCCCGTCCGGGACGCCGAGTGAGGTCGCCATCTCGACGTCGAAGCGGCCGGGCCGCACATCCTCGACCAGGCGATACCCGACCGCGGAAACGCCGTGATTCACGGCGAACGTCTCCAGCCGGTAGTCCTCTCGTCCGAGCGTCTCGCCCGCGTCGAACTCCGTCAGCTCGAGCGGATAGGTCAGGCGCCCGAACACTCGCTTGAGGGTGCCGACCAGCTCGCGCAGCCCGCGCGGGCCATAGATCGTGAGCGGGAGCTCGCGGCCTCGCAGCGAGTACGTCTTCAGCATTCCCGGGAGCCCGAGGTAGTGGTCCGCGTGGTAATGCGTGAGGAAGATCTCGCGGAGCTCGAGGAGGCCCACATCGCAGCGCAGGAGCTGGCGCTGCGTCCCCTCAGCGCAGTCGAAGAGCAGTCGGTCCCCCCCGCGACGGACGAGCGTCGCGGCCGGTGCGCGCTGGGCCGTCGGGGTGGAACCGGACGTCCCGAGGAAGACGACGTCGAGATCCACGGCGGCCGATTCTAGTTCCTGACTGGAAAACCGCCCTCGCCTGTGGCAACAGGCTCAAAGTCGGGCTCGCGCGTGCCGATACACCGCGCATGTCCCGGGCCTATCGCTCGGCGGGCTTGGCGAGGTCCCTCGCCCTGCTCTGGACGTTCCTCATCGCGACGGCCGCGATCCTCGCGGTCGGCGCGATCGTGCTCTCGTCCGTGCTCTCGCGGAACCTCGAGCAGGAGACGCTCTCGGTGAACGCCCAGCACGTCGCCGTCTACACGGACAGCGTGCTCGCGCCGGTCCTCGTGCGTGGAGGCAAGGTCACGGTCGGCAAGACGGCGCTGCGACGGCTCCGCGCCGCCGTCCGCGCGCGGGCCGACGTCACCGGCGTCTCCGTCTGGTCGCGCAAGGAGCGCCTGCTCGCGTCGACGTACCGCCGCAGCCCGTCCGCCCGGGCCGCCGACCAGGTCCAGAAGGTGCTTCGCGGCGGAGGCGCCCAGGTCGCCCTGACCGACGTCCCCACCCGCCCCGGCGGCTCGCAGCGCTCGCGACGCCAGATCGTCGTCTGGGCGCCGCTCCGGGCGGCGCGGGGGCGCCCGCTGGGCGTCGCCGAGGTCACGATCGCGCCGCGCTCGCTCGACGCGAGCGTCGGGGCGGCGAAGCGGACGATCTGGATCGCCGTCGCATTCGTCTTCGTCGTGCTCGCCCTTGCCCTCGCCCTCCTCGTCCGCGGCGCTTCTGCGCGCCTGAGCCGCCAGAACGACGCCTTCCACGAGCGCACGCGCGAGCTCCTCGAATCGACGCAGCTTCTCGAGGAGAGCCTCCTCCAGACGGTCGAGACCCTCAACGCCGCGGTCGAGGCGCGCGACCCGTATACGGCCGGCCACTCCCAGCGCGTGCGCAGGGTGGCGCTCGCCGTCGGACGCACGCTCGGGCTCCCGTCGAAGCGCCTCGGCACGCTCGGGACCGCCGCGCTCTTCCACGACGTCGGGAAGATCGGGATCCCCGACTCGATTCTCACGAAGGCCGGTCCGCTCGAGCCCGTGGAGGCGGCGATCATGCGCGAGCACGTCACACGCGGCGCCGAGATCGTGGCGAAGGTGTCCTCGTTCCAGGACGCGGTGCCGGTCATCCGCCACCACCACGAGCGCTGGGACGGCCTCGGGTATCCGGACGGCATGAGCGGGCAGGAGATCCCACTCGAGGCGGCCATCATCGGCCTCGCGGACGCATGGGACGCGATGACGACCGACCGTCCCTACAAGAAGGCGCTGTCGCTGAACGAGGCGCTCATGCAGATCCGCTCCGGCCGCGGCAAGCAGTTCAGCCCCTCGGTCGTCGATGCCTTCACCGAGGTCGTGAAGCGCCGCCCGACAGAGGTCATGCCGCCCGGCGCGTCGAGCGAGCGCGTCCTCGCCGGCTGACGAGCCTCAGGCTTCGCGGCCGATGACGAGGTCCGTGTAGACGGTCTCGCCCTTGAACTTCTTCGCCGCGGGATCCCAGGGGAAGAAGATCGCGTTCCGCCAGGCGAGCTTCTCGCCCGTCGGCTCGTGCTCGAGCCAGCGCCCCTCGTGCGTCGCCGTCACGCGCGCCTCCTCGCAGACCCCCTGCGGCCCGACCACGATGTACTCGAGGTCGAAGTGGATGTCGGGGAACGCGGTGAGGAGCTCGGTGTAGAACCGCGCCGCGCCCTCGTGACCTTCCCAGCGGGCGCCCGTCCCCATCACCTCGTAGACGCAGTCCTCGGTGAGCGTCGAGATGAGCCCGGGAAGGTCGCGGTTGTCCTCCGCGATCGAGTGCACCTTCCAGAGCTCGCGGATCTCCTCGAACTCGTCGAGGTCGACCGGCCGCCGCAGCAGCTCGAGGATGCGCTCACTCGCCACGCGACAACCCTAACGCCGCGACCGACGCGGCACGCCGCGTTGGGTGGAAGGGGGATCGAAGGGGGGAAACCCGAGGTTTCCCCCCTTGGACCAACTAAGGGAGTACGAGCCGTTGGCCAGGCACGATCGTCGTGCCATCTAGCCCGTTTCGGCGCTGGAGCTTCCAGACGCCCTCCCGCGGGTCGCCCGCGTAGGTCTCGTCGACGATCGCCCACATCGTCTCCCCGGCCTGCACCACGTGGTACCGCTCGGGGCCGGTCGCACCGCTCTCGCGGGCGAAGACGGCCCAGAGGACGACCGAAATGACGAGGACGACGACGACCCTTGCGAACATCTGTTCGTACCATAGACGAACAGGTGTTCGTATGTCAAGCTACGGCGCGCGGAGGTGCAGGACCGTCCGCCGGGCGCGGTTCGCCACCGCGACGAGCTCCACCGCGATCTCGGCCTTCGTGCCGTCGACGTTCCGGGCCGCGAGCTCCACCGCGAGCGGACGATGCCCCGCGAGAGCGGCCGCGCGGCAGCGCGCATGAGTCGATCGGCTCGCGGCCAGGCACACGCGCGCACGAGCGTCCTCCCCGGCGGCGAGGCGGACGGCGAGCCCGCCGGTCGCCCGCCGCTCGAGCGCGGCGCTCGGACTGAGCACCTGGAGGCGCGGCGCCCAGCGCACGGACGACGTCTTGCATCCTGCGGTGGCGGCGTCCGCGATCGCCGCCCGGACGGCCTCGGCCGCGGGGCGTGCGGTCCCGTCGAGACGCTGCAGCGCGGCCTGGAACCCCGTCCGCAGGCCGTCGTCGCGGAACCCGAAGAAGCTCACGTCGACGATGTCCTTGTCGCACGCGGCTCGGCGGACGAGCTCCGCGTAGACGCCCGCCTGAGTCAGCTCGTCGGTCACGACGACGTTCTCGAGCCCGCTGTAGCCGGGCTGACCTGACGTCTTCACCTGCCAGCCGACCTCGTCCAGGTGGATCGTCAGGCCTTCGAGCGTCGTCGGCTGGCCCGTCCCGTGGAACGCGTCCCAGAGCGCCTGCTTCACGCGGTCGAGGTTCACGAATCCGGCGTTCGGCCAGCCGTAGCCCTTGTCGAGCGGATCGGTCGCCTTGTTCGGGTATGGGTGGAAGCTGAACCCGTCCATGAGCGGCAGCTCGCGGCCGCTCGCGCGGTACCAGCTCCCGAGAGCGCGTAGGAACCGCACCGGAGACGTGGAGACGTTGCTCTTCGCGTGCGGGCGGTCGTTTCCGCGGGGAGACAGACCCACGCCCACGACCTTGATCGCCGGGTCCACCGCCTTCAGCGCGTCGTAGGCCGTCGCGAGATACTGGCCGAAGACCGGCGCCGAGAGCATCCGTCCCCGCGAGTTGAACTGCGGGCGCCAGAACGCCGGTTGGTTCGGCTCGTTGCCGACGACGAACTGCTTCACCTCCGGGTAGATCGACGCGACGGCGCCGGCGTAGGAGCCGAAGAGCGACGGCGTCGCGAGGCCTGCCTCGAGCTCGCGGGTCGGGTACGGATAGATGGCCAGGACGACCCGCAGACCCGCATCGAGCGCGGCCGGAATCGTCCTGTCGAGCAGCGCCTTGTCCTGGATGGTGATCGGCTCGCTCGCCTTGAAGCGGACGGGCAGGACGATCTGCCGTAGCCCGAGGGCGGCCATGTCGCCGTACATCGACGCACCTGCGTCGCCCAGGTACTTGCCGGTGTCGTCGTTCGCGCCGACGTCCGCGGCGCGCGCGGTCGACCCCACGCCGAGAAACGCTCCGGCCAGGAGCGCCCCAGCAAACGCCATTGCAACTGTGAACTGCCGCATGCAACCCATCCCTGGGGCTCCCCATCGCCCCTCCAGCGGCTCGGAAGCCTAGAGACGGCTCATGACGGCGTCAAGGAGTTTCTCGCTTCCGAAGCGCACCGGGTCGTCCGCCGGGAGCGCCGTCTCCTGCTCCGCGGAGGCGATCGCATCACGCGCCTCGGACTCGTCCAGGCGGCTCGTGTTGAGCGCGATGCACGCCACGACCGCGGGCCGGGCGGGCAGCGACGTCCGCTCGTAGAGCTCGACGAGCGACGTGAGCGGCGGAATCGGATGACCGGGCGCTCCGTCGATCTCGGTCGTCCCCGGAACGTGGCAGAGCACGAGCACGTGCGGAGCCGAGCCGTGCACGAGCCCGAGCGTCACGCCCGAGTACATCGGGTGCACGAGCGACCCCTGGCCCTCGACGAAGAGGAGCTTCCCTCCTCGCTCGACGCCCTCGACGACGAGGCGCTCGGCCGCGCCCGCGAGGAAGTCCGCGACGACGGCGTCCACGGCGATCCCCCAGCCCGCGATCGCGATGCCCGTTTGCCCCGTCGGCACGAACACCGAATCGAGGCCGCGCCGACGCGCCTCGAGGTCGAGCTCGACTGCCACGGTCTTCTTGCCGATCGCGCAGTCCGAGCCGACGGTGAGGACGACCTTCGAGTCGTGCTCGAGGTTCGCGCCTGTGGGGACACTAAGGCCCTCCGGCGGCTTCCGCAGGTCGCGGAGCTGGACGCCGTGCCGGGCGGCGAGCTCACGGAGCTCGGGATCCTCCGACAGGAACTCGTGGAGACCGTTCTCCACGTCGAGGCCCTTGGCGATGCAGCTCTTCAGGAGCTCGCGCCAGGCCGGCGGGAAGCGGCCGCCCTGGGTGGCGACGCCGACGATCGCGACGGTCGGGTTGAAGCAGAGCGCGTCGTTGACGGTCCCGACGACCGGGATCCCGTCGTGCATCTCCCCCGCTCTCGCCGAGTCGAGGATGGCGACCACCGGGTCCGGCCCGTAACGGACGATCCCGCGAAGCGTCTTCCCGTAGTGCGGGTCGTGCGAGAAGCCCTCTCCGAGGATGAGGATGCGCCGCTCGGCCACTGCCGGAATCTAGAGGCGGAGCGCCTCGGCGAGCACGTCACGCACTCGACGCGACGCCCAGCCCTGGAGCGGTCGAAGGGACCTGGACGCCGTCGACGAGCTCCACGCCGGGGCATGGGTCCTCGCGCAGGAGCAGGTTGCCGTCGAGATCGACGTGGTCGCAGAGCGGCGCGACGCAGCAGGCGGCGGCGATCCCGAGGCCCGACTCGAGCATGCAGCCGAGCATCACGCCGAGCCGCAACGCGCGCGCGGCGTGTGCCATGCGCGTCGCTTCTCGGATGCCGCCCGACTTCGCGAGCTTGATGTTGATGCCGTGCGCGATCTCGGCGCACCGGGCGACGTCGGCGAGCGTGTGGCAGTCCTCGTCCACGAAGATCGGCACGGGCGAGCGCTCGCGCAGGGCCTGTCCGCCATCGTCGCCGGCGCGGAGCGGCTGCTCGCAATAGGCGACCCCGAGCTCGTCGAGCTGCGGCAGCGCCGTGAGCGCCTCGTCGAGCGACCACGCCTCGTTCACGTCCACCTGCAGCGGCAGGTCGGTGACGCTCCGCACGGCCCGGACGCGCTCGACGTCGAGGCCGTCGCGCCCGCCGAGCTTCAGCTTCAGGCGGCGGTACGAGCCCGAGGCGGCCTCGGCGCGGCGCGCCATGTCGTCCGGGTCTCCGAGCCAGATGGTCCACGACGTCGGCGGGCCGGAGCGCGGGACGCCGAGCAGGCGCGCGGCCGGGACTCCGAGGAGCTTCCCCTGGAGGTCGTGGAGCGCGCCGTCGATCGCCGCCTTTGCCGCCTGCTCGCCGGGGATCGCCGCAAGCCGCTCACCGAGGTCCTCGAGGGCGAACGGGTCGTCCCCGAGCAGCCCGGCGTGTTCCTCGACGAACCGCTTCGCCGTCCGCGGCGACTCGTCGTAGCGCTCGACCGGCGCGCCCTCCCCGTACCCGGTCACTCCGTCGTGCGTCAGGGCGACGTGGACGACGTCCGCGAAGTCCGTGGACTCCCGCGAGATGACGAAGGTCTCCGCAAGCTCCAGCCGGACGATCCGCGCCTCGACATCCACGCTCGGAGCCTAGTAGGTGGCCTACGGGCTGGAGATCGAGACGACGTACGCGACGACGTCGGCCTCGTCCTGGCCGGACACGAGACCGCCAGGCATGACCCCGCTCCCCTCGCGGACGCGCTCGGTTACGAACGACGCCTCGAGACCGGTTCCCTGAAGCGAAGGCCCGGAGCCGCCGGTCCCTCCCATGCCGTGGCAAGCCGCGCACTCGCGCTCGAAGACGACGGCGCCCTGTGTCGCATCGCCGGTCGCGGAGGGCGCACCCGCATCGGCGGACGGCTCGAAGATCTGCGCTTTGGCCAGGGCGAACACGCCCAGCGCGATCAGGAGCCCGACGACGACCGGTCGCCAGAGTCGGCCCATCAGAAGCCGAACCGCACGTTCGTGAAGTACCAGAGGCTCGACGTCAGCCAGAGGACGACGAGGATCGACGCGAGGGTCAATCCCGCCGCGGGCAGCGTCCAGCCCGGGAGCTCCCGATCGCGGACGACGATCACCTTCGCGGCGAAGGCGCCGTACACGAACGTGCCCGCGAGCGAGTGAACCGCCACGCGGGCGTCGGGGGTCTGGAAGCCGAGGATCGTCACGCAGTGGAAGAAGACCGGGAGGGTCAGGACGAACGCGATCCGCCCGGACCAGCGATGCGTCGTCGCGACCGCCGGCCCTCGCTCGGGCAGGAACCGGAGCCGGCCGTAGATACGCGCCGCCGTCAGCAGCTGGACGACGACGAACGCAAGCGCCGCCGTCGCGAACCACGCCTTGGCCGCGATCGTCGACGAGAACACGGTCGTGATGAGGTCCGTGTACGTCTCGTTGACGTCGGCGATCGTCACCCCCGGGACACTATGACCTTGTGGCTCAGAGCCACAAGCGAATCCGGCGGTACACTCCGCGACTCGAGCGCCCGTAGCTCAGGGGATAGAGCGCGCGCCTCCGGAGCGCGAGGTCGCAGGTTCGATTCCTGCCGGGCGCATTCGACTGGCCTTAGCGGTCCATGCGTGCATATGCGCTTGAAACCACGAGTCACGTGCGCCGCGGATGCCCGGAAAGAGCACTTGGTGCTGTCCCGGTGCTGTCCCCGGAAATCGGCCATTTCTCGAGCAGCGCGGCGGTGACATAGCGCGCGCGGCTCCTTGCTAGGAACAGCGCCGGCTCTAGACTTCGGTCGAGAATCTTGGCCTTCTGCGCCGAGAATTCTTCCTCGGTCAGATGGCCCGCCTTGCGTAGCTTGCCAAGCTTCTCAATCCGCTCGAACGGATCGACAGGTTCCGTGACGGAATCGATCCGACGTGTGATCCGGCGCACACCGCTCTCGACGATCTGCGGGCTGATGCTCACGAACCAGCGACCAATGTGGGGACTCGCGCGACCAACCATGTTGAGGGCTGCTGTAGTCATGCATCGACGGTAGGCGCTGGCAGCCAGGCCGTACAGGACACAACTGGGTCAATTCGGCGACGGTCGTCGGCGACGTAAGTCGCATCGCGCCGGGCTAGACCCGCCATTCGCGCAGCTTGCCCGGCATGGGAACATACGTTCTTGACCGCGCAGCCGAACGCCCGCATACGCTTCCTCCGGGCGATCGAGAGCCGAGCACTGTGGATGGCCGACGGACGCGGCCCGCGAGTTCCGGACCTCCGCCCTCGAGGACGCGCTTCACCTCGTCCACCTGTACTCGTCAAACCGCCGAATAGCAGGGGCCTCTGGACACCGTTCCGACGACCTGTCTCGAACGCTAGGCAGCTGCGGTGCTCGCGCCGGGACTTTCCCATCGCGGACACGCGCGGGCAAGTTCGCGCCGCGCACGAAGTCCGATCTTCTTCCCAATCGTGGAGAGCCAACGCGACGCCGCCGCGATACGCCGCCGCTCGTTCATTTTCGTATGCGTCGCCAGCAGAGCCGGCGGTGCATCGAACGCGCCCTTGCCCTAGCGAAGTTCCACGCCCTTCGTGCACCGTCTCCTTCCAGCTGTTTGGTACGGATAGGGCTTCTGCTATCCCCGGGCAGTCGGGATGATTCGAGTGGTGGCGGATGAGCCGTGCAGGCACGTAGTACGTCTCGTCTTCGAAGACGAACTGGTCGCTCACGGCGATCAGACGAGCACTCGATCGGGACAGCTGTCGCTTCGCGTTCGAGACCCGGAACCCGCTCGCGCGGGCAGTGGGCGAGCTGGAATGCGCTGGCCATGGATGCGGTCGATCCGTCCGGCAGGGGTCCGACATCTCGTACGAGTGGAGTCACGTCGAGAGCGACGTCGTCACGCTTCACTGAGCCCACGAGCGATCAGGCGGGCACGCGGATGCGAGTCGATCGCGCCATCGTTTCGACCGCGACTCGGTCGCTGGCTACCTGGCCGCGACGCGGTTCGAGATCGTGGCCGCTCAGTTCGCGACGCTGGCTCGCGCTGAGCCGTTCAGCGCGTACGGCCCCGCGATCTCACGGTCGCTCGGCGCTGAGCGCCGGCCCCTGCCGTCAGGCAGGCTCAGCGGAGCGTGACCCTACGCGCGCCCGAAGACCCGCTTCGCGAAACGGCTGACCGCGTAGAGAGCGCCAAGTCCGACGCCCATCGCGAGTGTCAGGATGTTCGTCGTCGCGCAGGTTCGGCAGGCGTTGCAGCAGACCGCAGCCATCGGGGCGTGATCGCCGTACTTCGTGGCTGCCTGAGCCATGCGGCCCGTCCAGATCTGCTTCATCAACGAGAGTCTAGGCCCCAGTCACTCGGCTTCTGAGCCAGCTGGATCGGGTTGCCATCGGGGTCGGCGACCCACGCCAGGCGAAGGTGCGAGAGGAAGTCGTGCGGAGCGCTGAGCGAGGGCGCGCCGTCGGCGGTCTTGCGGCACTTTTCGGCACGAGATGAGAACATACGTTCGTTCTGACAGCGCAGTCCACCCCTCATGTCCGCTTCCGACGAGCCATCGAGCAAGGAGCCCTCTGGATGGCAGAAGATGCCGCTCGCGAGCTCCCGAGCCTCTCGCTCGAGGACGCTCTGCAGCTCGTCCACCTCTACGCGGAGCGCGGCTCACCTAAGTACGAGAAGGCCGCGCTGCGCTGGCTCGCGCGCTACCTGACGGAGGGATCGCCGAGGCTCGAGCACTTCGCGGAGCTCACGATGCGATTGGCGGAGCGGGAGACGTAGCTGCGCGTTCCATTCCCACGAGCGCCCGCGAAGCGAGGCCCGAGGCGTCGCGAGCCGCCCGTCATGCGCCTGACGTGGCGCGCCGAAGGAAGTTGCGTGTTGCATGCCGTTGGCTCGGCGGACTACGGTCGGCCCTACGGTCCCTGCTGCAGTCCACGCTGCGGCCCTCCAGTGGACCGTCGATTGGCTGTCGGTGTTCCCCCAAGGTCGATCCGACGCCAAGGCCGGGCATGTCCGCCTTCGACGATCGACGGCTCAGGAGGCGGGCCGCCCGGCTGCCGGACGGACGCTCACCACGAGTGAGACCCGCCAACTCGAGGCTAGTCGTACCGAAGCGCGCCGGTCTGCATGGTCATCTTTCAGCCGTCCCGGACCAGCGCGTACACCTTGCAGGTGCGACCGAGCCAGTGATTGCCGTCGTCTCCAGTCGAGCGCTCGCGCCACAGCGTGTCGATGTCGACGACAGCGAGAGCGCCGTCGCCCTCGGCCGACACCTCGATCTTGGCCACCGAGCGGCGGTTGTGAACGAGCTCGTGGGCAGAGAAGTGCTCCTCGAAGAAGCGTCGCCAACGCGCTTCGTCGAATCGACCCAGCACCAACCGCCAGTCGACCGGATCGACGGAGGTGTACGTGCTCGGCCAGGGCCACACCATGTCGGGGTGAAACACCGAGAGCAGTAGGTCGACATCCTGCGTGTCCCACGCAAGCGTCTCGCGATCGACGATTTCGCGGATCTCTGACTCGACCTCCACCGAGTGAGTGTTCCGCCGGAGCGATGGCCATGCAAGTCGTCGTTCGGCCGGCGGCGCCCTCCGCTGGGAAATGAGAGGAGAGGGCTTCTTTACGCCGGCTCGCATCGGGGAAAGACCGAGAAGTGAGCCAAGGGCGCCACATGGGCCCGCCGGCGCCGGGGCCCCAGATCCGCGCGTGCCGAGACTGATCGTACTCTGGCTTCCCAACGCCGCGTAGCCTCGAGCGCCAGCTTCCGGCCGTGAGCGGGACGACGTCGATCCATCGCTACGGCGGCGACCCAAGCCAGCTCGTCGAGCTCTTCCTGCCCGACGGCGCCGGGCCGCATCCCGTCGCCGTCGTCGTGCACGGCGGCTACTGGCGTGCGCGGTACGACCGCTCGCTCATGACCCAGCTCTGCCTCGATCTCGCGGCGCACGGGCTTGCGGCCTGGAACCTCGAGTACCGGCGGGTGGGCGCCGGCGGCGGCTTCCCGGAGACGCTCCTCGACGTCGCCGCCGGAGTCGACGCGCTCGCCGAGGCGCACGCGCCGCTCGATCTCGGCCGCGTTGCCGCCGTCGGGCATTCGGCCGGCGGGCAGCTGGCCGTGTGGGCCTCTGCGCGGCCGAAGCTCCCAGCTGCTGCACCGGGATCGGAGCCCCGCGTCGAGATCGGCGCAGTCGTCTCGCAGGCCGGCGTGCTCGACCTTCGGCTTGCCGCCGCGCTCACCCCGTCCGCCGAGCCCACGCGAGCGCTTCTCGGCGACCCGGCGGAGAATCCCGAGGCGTACGACGTCGCCTCGCCGGCCGAGCACCTCCCGCTTCGGATCCCGCAGCTCGTGCTCCACGGCGATCTCGACGAGACGGTCTCCATGCGTATCGCGGAGTCCTACGCGGCGCGAGCACGGGACATGGGAGACGCGTGCGAGCTCGTCGTGCTTCCAGGCACCGGGCACTTCGAGCACATCGACGCCGGCTCCGACGCCTGGCGCCTCGCACGCGAGTGGCTCGTCGACTACTTCAGCGCCGCGCGGAGCTGACCGACGAACGCCTCGAGCGCCTTCGCCCCGTCCTCGGCAGCGAGCAGCGCAGCGGAGCCGACGACGACGCCGTCCGCCAGCTCCGCGGCCGCCGCCGCCTGAGCGGGGCTGGACACGCCGAAGCCCGCATAGAGCGGGACGTCCGTGAGCCGCCGTGTCCGCTCCACGAGCGGCGCGAGCGCGGGCGAGAGCTCGGTCCTGGCACCCGTCGTGCCCGTGACCGTGACGAGGTAGAGCCAGCCGTCGGTGCTCTCCGCAGCCAGCGCGATCCGCTCGTCCGTCGTCGTGGGGGCGACGAGCTGCACGCGCGTGAGCTCTGGCCGTTCGTCGACGGGCAGGTCGGCGACGATCAGCGACTCGGCACCGGCGTCACGGGCCTCGCTCGAGAACCGCTCCCAGCCGTACGCCTCGAGCAGCGACGAGTACGTCATCGGGACCAGCGGAAGGCCGATGCGCTCGCGGACGTCGCGCAGGCACTCGAGACACGCGCCGGTCCGCATCCCTGCGGCGAGCGCCCGCTCGGCCGCGCGCCGGACCACGGGACCGTCCGCGAGCGGATCGGAGAACGGGAAGCCGATCTCGAGGACGTCGGCGCCGCCCGCTTCGACGGCGGCAGCGAGCTCGGGCGTCTCGATGCCCGCCATCAGATAGACGACGAGGGTCTTGCTCAGTGTGCGAGCACCTCGGCGAGATCCTTGTCGCCCCGGCCGGAGAGACCGACGAGGACGATCTCCGCGTCCACGTCGAGCGCCCTCGCGAGCGCATGAGCCGGCTCGAGCGCCGGGATGATGCCCTCCGTCTCGGCCAGCCGGTGGAACGCCGCCAGCGCCTCCTCGTCCGTGGCGGTGACATAGCGAGCGCGTCCGGAGTCCCGCAGGAACGCGTGCTCGGGGCCGACTCCCGGATAGTCGAGCCCGGCCGAGATCGAGTGCGCGTCGGCGATCTGGCCGTCCTCATCCGCGAGGACCCACGACCTCGACCCGTGCAGGACGGCCGCACGACCGCTCCCGAGGCTGCTGCGCCGGCGGCCTCGACCCCGACGAGCGCGACCTCCTCGTCGTCGACGAACCCGGCGAACAGCCCGATGGCGTTCGAGCCTCCGCCCACGCAGGCGACGACGGCGTCCGGCAGCCGGCCGACGGTGTCGAGCGCCTGCTGTCGCGCCTCCCGCCCGATGACGGACTGGAGCTCGGCGCACGATCGCCGGGTACGGATGCGGCCCGACGCAGGAGCCGATGAGGTAGTACGTCGTCTCGACGTTCGAGATCCAGTCGCGAATCGCCTCGCTCGTCGCCTCCTTCAGCGTGCGCGTACCGAACTCGACCGGCTCCACCTCGGCCCCGAGGAGCCGCATGCGCTCGACGTTGGGATGCTGTCGGCGCATGTCCTCGGAGCCCATGTAGACGACGCACTCGAGCCCGAACCGGGCGCACACGGTGGCCGTCGCGACGCCGTGCTGGCCGGCGCCGGTCTCCGCGCACCATCCGCCGCTTGCCGAGCCGGATCGCGAGCAGCGCCTGACCGACCGCGTTGTTGATCTTGTGTGCGCCGGTGTGGCAGAGGTCCTCGCGCTTGAGGAAGATCCGTCGGCCCCCGGGAGCGAAGCGCTCGGCCTCGTACAGCGGCGTCGGCCGACCGACGTACCGCGCACCGAGCTCGGCGAGTTCCGCCCGCGAACGTCGGATCGGCGACTCGCCTCCACGAAGCCGCGCTCGAGCTCGTCAAGTGCCGGGATGAGCGTCTCCGGGACGTAGCGCCCGCCGTACGTCCCGCACAGACCGGTGCTCTCCACCGGGGTCACCGCCGTGCCGCCGCGACAAAGGCGCGCACGCGGGCGTGGTCCTTTACGCCCGGCTCGCGCTCGAGGCTCGAGCTCGCGTCGACGGCCCACGGACGCACCTGCTCGATGGCGCCGGCGACGTTCTCCGGCCCGAGCCCGCCGGCCAGCATGATCCGGCCCCCCGCCCGCGCCGCTCGGGCCAGGTGCTCCGGGTCGTGCTCCTGCCACGGCTGATCGAGAACCTTCCCCACCTCGTGTCCGTCCCGGAGCAGCGCGGCGTCGCGGCGCGCAGCTTTCCTCTCACGCGGTAGAGCTGCACGAGGTCTGCCGTTGCCGCCGGGGCTCGCCGACGCAGACCGCCACGGCGAGGACGCCGTCGGGCGCGGGCAGCACCCGGCGGCACGGCGGGGGCCCCTCCACGAGGACGAACCCGACCAGGTCCGCCCCGGCCTCGGCAGCCGCGGCCACGTCCTCCTCGCGCGTCAGACCGCACACCTTGACGAGCGGCCGCGACAGGAGCTCTCCGAGCTTCGTCGCCGGATTGGAGGCTCGCATGAGCGCCGAGCCGACGAGGATGGCGTTCGCTCCGGCCAGCTCCGCCTCGGCGCCCTGCGCCCGCGTCTCGATCCCGCTCTCCGCGACGATGACGCGGTCTCTCGGGGCTCGCGCGACGAGGTCGAGCTGCGCTCTCCGGTCGATCTCGAAGGTCGACAGATCGCGGGCGTTGATCCCGATCACCGGCGCCCGAGCGCTTCCGCGCGCGCCAGCTCGGGCGCGTCGTGCTCCTCGATGAGCGTGTCCATTTCCAGGTCACCGGCGGCGTCGAGAAGCCGCCTCACGGCCTCGTCGTCGAGGTCGCGGAGCAGGAGCAGCACCGCTCGGCACCGGCCTCGCGGGCGGTGCGAAGGTCGTCCTCGCTCGAGAGGAAACCCTTTGCGAGCAACGGCACGTCGGCTGCAGCCCGGGCCGCGCGCAGGTCGTCCCAGGTCCCCGAAGCGCTCGTCGACGAGGATCGAGACCGCGGCGGCGCCTGCACGCTCATAATCGGCGGCGAGACGAGCGGGATCCGCGCCCGGCCGGAGGTCGCCGGCGGAAGGCGAGCGTCGCTTCACCTCCGCGATCGCCCCCAGACCGGGGGCTACGAGCGCCTCCCTAAACCGCATGCGTGAACCGCGCGAGCTCGTCGAGGCGGATGGCTGCGGCACCGGAGTCGACTGTCTCCCGCGCGAGCTCGAACCCTTCTCGCAAGTCTGCCGCCAGACCCCCGGCCGCGATCGCGCCGCCTGCGTTGAGCAGGATTGCGTCGCGACGACCGCCGTTCGTTCCTGCGAACACCGAGCGGATCGCGACCGCGTTGTCGTCCGGAGTCCCTCCGCGCAGCTCCTCCGGATCGCAGCGCGGGACGCCGAAGTCGAGCGGGTCGATCGTCCGCTCGTGCACCGCCCCGTCGACGACCTCGCACACGAGGTTCGGACCTGCGGGAGACAGCCCGTCGATCCCGTTCGCGCCGTGGACCACGAACGCGCGCCGAGCCCCGAGGCGCACGAGCACCTCTCCGACGGTGCGGACGAGGTCCGGTGCATACACGCCGACGATCTGGGCGCGCGCGCCTGCCGGGTTCGTGAGCGGGCCGAGCACGTTGAAAACGGTACGCGTCGCTAGCTCCTTGCGCACGGGCGCGGCGTGCTTCATCGCTGGGTGATGGAGCGGCGCGAACATGAACCCGAAGCCGAGCTCGTCGATCGACCGTCCGATCTGCTCGGGCTGCAGCTCGAGGTTGAAGCCGAGCGCCTCGAGCACGTCCGCCGACCCCGACGCGGACGACACGGCACGGTTCCCGTGCTTCGCGACCGCCGCACCCGCGGCCGCGGCGACGATCGCTGCCGCCGTCGAGATGTTCAGAGTCCGCGCTCCGTCTCCCCCGGTCCCGCCGTGTCCACGAGGTCGTCGCGGCTCGTCTGGACCGCGAGCGCGTGCTCGCGCATCGCCTCGGCGCAGCCCGCGATCTCGTCGGCGGTCTCGCCCTTTGCGCGCAGCGCAACGAGGAAGCCGCCCATCTGGGCCGGTGTCGCCTCGCCGCCCATGATCTCGCGCATCACGTCGCGCGCCTGCTCTCGGCCGAGGTCGCGGCCGTCGAGCAGCTGCTGGATCGCCTGCTGGATCACGCCGTGAAGTGTCGCCGTTTCGCGCACCAGGCGCTCGTCAGGGAGCCGACCGCAGCACCTCCGGGCCAGTGGGGCGAGGGTCGCCGTCGCCCGGCTCGGCGGTGACGCTGAGCACCGGGTAGAGCGCCGGGTCGACGGCGGCGGTGAAGCGGACGCGCGAGCGGCCGTCCTCGTCCGGGTGGAACGTCCCGGCGGAGATCCGGTACGGAGCGATCGGCCGGTCGTCTGGCGCGACGAACCAGAGCTCGTAGTAGTCGCCCTTCGGCAGGATCGGCAGCGAGTCGCTCTCGAGGGCGATCACGCGGCCGATGCCCGTCTCCCGCACCTCGACGGATGCTGCTGCCGGGCCTATCGGCGCCTGGAGAACCGTCCGGAGCTCGAGCGACCCTGCCTCGCCGCCGCCGAGCGACATGAGGGCGACGACCGCTGTCGCGGCCACCGCGGCTGCTCCCGCGAATGCCGGGAGGGACGTTGCCACCGGAGCCTGCGGCGCTCGTCGGCTCTCGTCTTTCGTGGCCCCCTCGCGCTC
Source organism: uncultured Actinomycetes bacterium (assembly GCA_963793035.1). Taxonomy (GTDB): domain Bacteria; phylum Actinomycetota; class Thermoleophilia; order Gaiellales; family Gaiellaceae; genus GMQP-bins7. The sequence goes on along the minus strand of CAWBYI010000002.1, from coordinate 51,901 downwards.
GACCGCCGCGAGCACGAGCATTTCGAGCTCTGCGGGCGGTGGGAGCGGAGGAATGGCCTCCCCCATGGCGCCGAGGAGCTGCGCGTCCACGCGCTCGCCGTGCCGTTCACCGCAGATCCCGCTCGTCGAGATAGCGAGTGAGGGCGCGAAGCGCGTGCATCGAGCGAGTCTTGACCGTGCCGAGCGGGATGCCGAGGCGCTCTGCGACCTGGGCTTGCGTCAGGTCCTCCCCGAAGAGGAGCTCGAGCACCTCGCGATGTGCGGCGCTCAACTCGGCAAGCGCCTCGCCCACTGCCAGCCGTAGGAGCAGATGCTCGAAGGCCTCGTTCCCGGCAGCCCCTTCCGCCTCCGGCTCCGAGAGCTCCTGCGGCACGGCGTCCCCGCGGCGGCGCCAGAGGTCGACCGCCGCACGACGCGCGAGCGTGAAGACGAAGGTTCGAACCGAGGAGCGTGAAGGGTCGTAGCGGTGCGCCGAGCGCCAGAGGCGCAGGAACGTCTCCTGGACGAGGTCTTCCGCGAGCCCGGCATCATGCAGGAGGTGAACACCGAGGCCGTAGATCTGGCCGCCGTAGGCCGAATACAGAGCCGAGAGCGAATCCTCCCGCTCCCTCTGAGAAGCGGCGCGCTCGAGGCGCCACACGAGCTCTTCGTGCGCCCGCGGCGGACGGTGAGCGATTCCGGCGACAGCAGTGATGTCGCGTGTTCGCACGGCGGGCGGTAGTCGGTTCACGAGGTGGGCCGGAACATTCACCGGCCCACCTCGTGGTAGCGCGATCGTCAGTCCTGCACCGCGGCGAGACCGGTGATGGTCGCGTTCCCGCGGATGCGGCCGAGCTGGCGCGTCTTGCCGGACATGACGTCGACCTGGTACACCCGTGCACCGTCGCGGCCCTTGGGCGTGCCGGCGACGTAGCCGACGTTGTCAGCGCCCGCGATATCGAAGCCCGCGTCGACGCCGAGGTCGACGTCGAGCGACGCCGGGTTCATGAGCGTCCCCGCGTTGGCCGGGTTCTGGAGCCAGACCTTGTCCGGGCCGGCCCCGACGTCGAGCGCGAACAGCATCGTCGCGGTCGGGCGGTTCGGGAAGGCGACGAACGACGAGTTCGTGTACGCCGACCCGACCACGGTCACGCCGGCCGGAGTCAGGCTCGTGTCCTTCGCGAGCAGGCTCCCGGGATCGGGGTCGAGGCGGATGTTGTCGTCCGCGTCGCTCGTGACGCGGATCTTGTCCACCGTCGGGTTGAAGTCGAACCCGATGCGGTCACCGACGAGCGCCGACGGCGTCGTCTCGAAGGCCGGGCCTTCGCCAACGGCGATCGCCGTCGAGGGATTGACCCGGTAGACGACCTTGTCGCTGCCGAGCGCGTACAGGTCACCGGTCGCAGGCCTGAAGTCGATGCCCTTCAGCGTCACGCCTGCCGGCAGGCCCGTGATGGCCTTCGACTTCGCAGCCTCGGGCGAGTTCGCCCGGAAGCTGAGCAGGTTCCCAGACGAGTCGGTCGCGAACAGGATGCGCTGTCCGGCCTGGGCGCGCTTCGACTTCGACTTCCCGTGCCCGCCCGTCGCGCCCGCGGCGAGCGGGAGGACGAGAACGAGCGCGGCGAGGACGAGGCCGGCGCGTACGAGTCGTGATGTCATGAGGTGTCTCCTCTCGTGTCGTTGCATGACCGCCTGCCATTCGCACCGACACGCCGTACGGGTTCAACCCGCACGGATTCCTTACAGAGCTGCTTCCCTACACGGGTTTGCGCGTGCGCCCGTAGAACTCGCCGGCGTCACAGGTCCGCGTGAGCTGCCTTGCGCGCGCGATGAGAGTCACGCGAGCGGGCCGCGAAGGTTCACAGGCAGCGATCCAGCGCGTCCAGCAGACGCTCGACGTCCTTTTCGGCGTTGTACGACCCGATCGAGACGGCGAACCGACGCTCATTCCCCTGTCACACTTCCGTGATGGACCCCGGTCCAGGAATCGGCGGCGACGTTGAGCATGCTCTGGAGAACGTCGGCGTCCCGAGCTACGTCGTTGACACATCGGGAATCGTGCGGTGGATCAATCCGGCAGCCGAGCGGCTTCTCGGCGACGTTCGCGGTCGCCAGTTCACCTCCATCGTCGCACCCGAGGAACGGCGCGGTGCACGCGAGCGATTCGCTCAGAAGATGCTCGGCACCTCCACGGCCACCGAGGCGACCGGCGACCTCATTTCGACCGCCGGAGTACGGGTGCCCGTGGAGGTCAGCTCGGTGCGGCTGAAGAGCGGTGAACGGGTGGTTGGCGTCTTCGGGCTGATCGAGGAACGCCCCGACGACAGCCGCGCAGCGCCACCCCCGCATCTCACCCCCCGTCAGGTCGAGGTGCTTCGTCTTCTGGAGCAGGGCCGCTCGACGAAGCAGATCGCCGCCGAGCTCCACCTGAGCAACGAGACGGTCAGGAACCACATCCGCCGTCTCTTCCGCGCACTCGGCGTCCACTCCCGACTCGAAGCCGTCGCCGCCGCCCGGGCCGCATCAGCGGACTGATCGAAGCGCGAATCGCGGACGACGCGCCCAGATGACCACTTTGGGTCAGTGAGGCAGACGCAACGTGTCCGTACCGTGGAGCCGTCGAGTGAGGTCGGTTAGACCAGGGGAGACGCTCCCTGGGGGGGCCGACCTCACTCGCTCAGACAGGTACACGACCTCCGGGTCGAGGAGAAAGCCGTCGCGCACGCGCGGCTAGTGTCTCACGGTGCAGGGAGTTCTCCGCACGTACTTCCCACCGATTCCACGCTCGGTCACGACCCTTCAGGTCGGCGGGCTCCTGAACTCCTTCGGAAACGGCGTCGTCATGCCGTTCCTCTTCATCTACCTGCACAACGTCCGCGGGATCGGGCTCGCGGTCGCCGGCCTGATCCTCGCGACGCACGCCCTCGTCAGCATCGTCGCGGGGCCGATCTTCGGGTCGCAGATCGACCGCTTCGGCGCGAAGGCCATGCTCGGGCTGTCGCTCGCGATCCTCACCGTCGGCTACGCGGCGTACGCGTTCGTCCACGTGCCCTGGCAGGGATTCGTCGTCGCCGCCGTGAGCGGGATCGGCGTCGGTGGGTTCTGGCCCGCGCAGTCCACCATGATCGCCGGTCTCACGCCGACGGCGCAGAGACCGTCGGCGTTCGCCGTGCAGCGGGTCGTGATGAACCTCGGCTTCGGCCTGGGCGCCCTCGCAGGCGGGCTCATCGCTGCAGCGGACACGCCGAGGTCGTTCGAGGCGCTCTTCCTCCTCGACGCGGTGTCGTTCCTCGCCTACGCGATCGTGATGGCCGTGCTCGTACCGTCGCCCACGGGTGCGGGCGGGCATGAACGGGGAAGGACGGGCTCGTACCGAGACGTCCTCCGCCATCGCCCGTTCGTCGGCGTGGTCGTGCTGAACGCGCTGCTCATCTTCGCGGGCTACTCCGGCTTCGACGTCCTCCCCGTCTACGCGAAGAACGAGGCCGGGCTCTCCGAGACGAGCATCGGGATCCTCTTCCTCGTGAACACCCTGGTGATCATCCTCGCCCAGCTTCCAATCGCGCGGCTCGCACGTGGACGAAGGCGTATGCCGGCGCTCGCGCTCTTCGGAGTCCTCTGGGGCGGCGCCTGGCCGCTCGTCCCCTTCGCCGGCGCTGCGACGACCACGACGGCGATGGTGATCCTCGTCGTCGTGATGGTCGTGTTCGCGATCGGGATTGCCTGCACGGCGCCGTCGCGGCGCCACTCGTTGCAGATCTCGCCGAGCCGCACCTCCTCGGGCGGTACATGGCCATGAACGCCCTGTCCTGGCAGATCGGCTTCGCGCTGGGGCCTGCACTCGGAGGCATCGGGCTCGCGCTTTCGCCGACAGGCGTCTGGCTCGCTGCAGCCGCGCTCTGTTTCTTCGCCGCCGTGTGCGCCCTCGCGCTCGAGGGCTCCCTCCCGCACGCCGCCCGCCGGACGCCTCTGCCCGCCGCGGCGAGCGCCTAGCGCAGGACAGAAGAGGCATCGGGAGTACCATGACGAACATGGTCCCGACGTTGGACGACCCCCTCAGTCCCTGTGCCCAGCCTTCCCCGCATCCGGCGTTCCCGCTCCCGCAGCGCGGGCGAGGTCGTCGCGCGCCCGGCACCGGTCGTCACGAGCTCACCGCTAGCGGGCTCACCTGGGTCAACGTCGTCTCGCCCGACGCTCGCGACGGCACAGGGCCTCGCAGAACGATTCGGCTGGCACCCGCTCGATGTCGAGGACGTCGTCTCGAAGCGCCAGCGCCCGAAGGTCGACGCCTACGAGGACGAGGGCTACCTCTTCGCCGTCCTCCACTTCCCGTTCTACGACAAGCAGATCCAGCGGCTGAACGCCGCCGAGCTCGACATCTTCATCGGGCACGACTACGTCGTCACGATCCCGAACCGGGAGCTCCACCCAGTCACGCGGCTCTTCGCGCGCGCCAGGAGGACGAGGCGCTCCGTGAGCAGCTCTTCGCGCGCGGCTCCGGCCGGCTCCTCTACGAGACCCTCGACGACCTCTTCGACTACTGCTTCCCGATCCTCGACAAGATCGGGCACAAGCTCGACGCGATCGAAGACGAGATGTTCGAAGGGCGCTCTTACGAGATCGTCCGCGACATCTCGAACGTGAAGCAGGAGATCATCTCCTATCGGAAGGTGATCAAGCCCGAGCGCGCCACCCTGCGCGTCCTCGAACGGCGCGTCGAGAGCTTCCTGCCGGAGGAGCTCGACCTCTACTTCGACGACATCGTCGACGCCGCCGAGCGGATCTGGGACCAGCTCGACAACTACAAGGAGGTCGTCGAAGCATCGAGTCGACGAACGAGTCTGTGATCTCGCATCGTCAGAACGACGTGCTGCGCATCCTCACGCTCTTCACGACGCATGCTTCCGCTCTCCTATCACCGGCATCTTCGGGATGAACGTCGTCTTCCGGGCGAGGGCACCTCCGCGGCCTTCTGGGTCATCCTCGGGATCATGTCGCCCTGTCGGAGGAATGATCGGTGTGCTGCGCTGGAAGCGCTGGCTCTAGGCTTCTTCGCCTACTGAAGCCGTCTCCGGCTCGCGGGCGCGTGCCTCGAGTACGGCTCCGAGTTCATGCGGGAGAACGGCGGAGAACGTCATCGCCGTTCCTCTCGGCGCGACTAACTCGTCGATTATCGATTCGACTACGACGTCGAGCAGCGCGGCAGACCCACTACCTAAACGTCACTGTGAAGTTCGCGTTGTCGCCGACATCCCTCTCTCGAAAGCCGAGCGAAAACTGTTCCGTGGTGGCGGGCGCGTCGCAGTGGTTGAACGCCTCATTCAAGACACGAGTCGGGAAGTCTCCTCGCCAGACGGCGCTGCCGTCCATCGCCTCGGCGTAGTAGTACCAGTAACGGTTGAAATCGAGGTCGTTCTCGTACACGACCCAACACGTCCCCGGGTCCACCCAGTACCAGCCGATGTTGTGCCAGCCATTGCCCTCAGGGCCACACTCGTCAAGGTCCCAGAACGAGATGCACGTGGTGATGGTGGTCGGATAGGCGTTGCAGAACGTGAGCCCCATTGCTACACCTCCTCCTCGACCGGACCGGGCTGTCGTCGCGCATTCCGGCCACGCGACTCCTCGCCTGGCTCGTCCGTAGCGGAGTCCGCAGGCTGATGACCAGACTCCTCTATCGCGTGACCGGAATGCGCGACAGCTGGCGCCTGCTCGTGGGCGGTCTGACGCCTCGGGCGTCGTTCCAATGCCCCTGGGTCATCGCTCATGGTCTTCCCCTCCTGGCGAGTGGAGTTGGACCACGCAATCGTAGGCGCTCTTCCTAGCGAGCCCCAGCGATTTCCTCGCGAGCGATCCGCTGCGCGAGCTTTGTCCCTGACGGGTTCTAGGTCGCCACGCGACCGGTTTCTCTCTCTCGAGCCCGAACTGACCACCGGCTCGCACGGAAGAGACGGGCCTCGTCACCTGTCGAGTGGCCGGAGGCTTCGGTGGCTCCTCTCCCCGCACCGGGGCCTCCCTCCTGCTCTGCACACCCGAGAATTCGGCGCCACGCTTCGGCCGTCAGGCGCAAGGTCGGGATACAGCTTTCGACCCGCCTGAGCCATCCCGAGCCGGTCTAAGGATCATGAGGCGCTCTGGCAAACACGAGCGGGCTTCATCGACGTACCTGTGCGGACGCGCTGGGCTCTGGCTTCCCCGCAGCGCGATCGAGACCCTCGAGCCCGAATGACCACCTTAGGTCAGTTAGGCAGGCAAGGCGCGTCCGTACCGTGGAGCCGTCGAGTGGGGTCGGGCTGGACCGGGGGACCGGCCTCACTCGCTCTGACGCTCGTCAGCTCGCCCAGGTCGAGGGGACGTCGGCGCCCCCTTCTTCCGAGACCCGCGGCCGAAGCGCACGAGGGCAGGATGCGAGCTGATCTTCCCGGCGACGAGCGACTCGCCCATGCGGAACGACGTCGCGCGTTCGAGGAGAGGCCGTGGTGCGATCGAGAGCATGTCCGCGACGTAGGCGAGGTCCCCGCAGAGGCCATCCGCATGAGGACGAGGTTGTCGCACTGGGAGACGACGAGCTCGTTCACGCGATGGGGCCGCTGCGTCGAGACGAGGAGGTAGAGCCCGAACTTCCGTCCCTCGGCTGCGAACCGGGCGGCGTGCTGCGTGGCCAGCGCTGTGACCGCATCCTCCGGCTCTCGCGGGCACGACGTTGTGCGCTTCGTCGATCACGAGCAGAACGGGCTCGCGGTCGCCACGGAGGCGCCAAAGCTCGGCGAGCACACTCTCCGCCGCGATCGCCTTCTCGCCCGGGGTGCCCAGCGAGCCGAGGTCGACGACGAGTCCGCGTGGCCCACCTGGCGCCACCAGGTCCTGCAACGAGCCCGTGTCCCCCGTCGACCAGATCGGCCATCGGTGAATGCCGAGGTTGCGGAGACGAGAGCCGAGCGCCTGTACGCCAGCGCGATCCGAGGCCAGCAGCCGTTCCAGCCAGCTCGCGCGCGGTCGAGACGGAGCCGTCGAGCCCGCCCTCGAGCAGGTCGACAAGGGCGCCGTACTCATCGCGGTCGCGGATCGGGTCGAGGCGGAGGATCGCGGCCTGCTCCTCGCCGTCACAGTCGGTGAAGCGAACGTGTAGCCGCTCCACACCGTCCTGCGCGCCTCTTCGGACGAGAACGTCGGCGACCGCGCGTCGATACGCTCTCCGCCGCTCCCTCGTCGACGCCGTCCCGCACCTCATGGAGCCGGACGAAGTCCGAGTTCGGGTCGAGGACGACGATCCGAAGGGTCGTCTCGAGCAGAAGCTGCTCGAGCATCGTTCCGAGTGCGTACGTCTTCCCCGATCCGGATTGACCGCACAGGAACGTGTGCCGGTCGAAGCCCCGGCATCGAGACGAAAACGAACGCCGGGCTGGAGGACGAGCTCGCCGACGTCGAGCGACGCACGGTCGGGCCGGGCCGCCTCCAGCCATCGCTCGACGGAGGCGGTGTCGGCCGGCTCGAAGGCGACATCGTGGAACGGCCGCGCCTCCCCGCCGAGGACCACGCCGGACCGCGCGCAAGCGCAATCCTCACGTTCGACGCGGAGGCCGATCTCGCGGGCACCGCCGCGGCGAGCTCGGCCCCCTCGACCCACTCCTGATCGACCGTGTGCACCTGGCCCAGACACCCTCGCCGATCGAGACGTAGCCGCCGGACTCGACTGCGAGCCCGTGAAGCGAGCACTGGAACGTGAAATGCCGCCCGTCGACCGAGGACGCCGTAGCAGCGACCGACGCCTCCAGCTCTCCGCGCGTTCGCTCATCGCACGATTCTCGCCGCTGGGACGCGAGGTCGCGCGACCAGGCGCTTGTCGGACGACCGTCGCTTGCCTGGACGGCATGCACCGTCGCGGCACGGTACTGACGTACTCGACCCCTGAGTATTGCGCGGTCTGGCCAACGCCATGGTCCGCGGCTAGCATCCCGCGTGTGGACCAGGCTAGTCCGCCTAGCGATGTTCGCCGCATTCGTCGCTCTGCTGACGGGTACGCAGGCCGCCGCCGACGTGTCGTTCGAGGATGCTCTCGGAGATCAGCGCAACATCGAGGATCTCGTCGCGCCGGACATCACGGCCGTCGCGGTCTCGAACTCGTCGAACGGCGTGATCACCTTCCGGGAGACGATCGCGAACCACACCACGCTGCCTCCCGGCTCGCGCATCGCCGTCCTCTCTCCGACCTCGACCGGCGGCAGGCCACGGCTTCAGCGGGTTCGAGTACGCCTTCAGCCACGAGATCGACGACGCTGGTCAACCGCGGATCCTGTTCGAGCAGTGGGACCATGCCAACCTCGAATTCGCCACGCTGCCGATAACGGGGCCGTCTGGAGTTCTCGAACGGGTCGACGCCTCAGCATCCCGAGGAGCCGGCTTCAGAACACGACTCTGTTCGAGTTCGGGATGTACGCGGCCGCGCTCAACCTCGCCGCTCCGAGCCGATCCGCCGTCGACGACGCGCCCAACACCGAGTCTCGGTGGAGCTACGAGCTCGTCGGCTTGCAGGCGCCGCGCCTCACGGCGCAGACGTTCCTCGTGAGGCCCGCTCGGCCGGTCGCCGGGCGCCCGTTCACGGTCCAGGCACTCGTGCGCCGAACGGACTCGGGCGAGACGGTGACGTCGGGCTCTGTCAGCTGCACGGCACGCGTCGGGACGACGCGGCTCCGCGCGCGCGGAGCATTCGGTGGGGGCCGCGCTCAGTGCGTGGTCTCCGTGCCGCGAAACGCCAAGGGGAAGACGCTGCGCGGCACGCTCGACCGTCCGCGCCGCAGGCGCCAGCCTGAGCCGCCCGTTCAGCTACCGCATTCGCTGAGAGCCTGGCCGACCCCGCCGCATCGGGGCCCCGGCCGTGCTGGTCCGCGAACCGGACGTCAGAGAAGGATGCGGATCGCCGCCGTCCGCCGGACAACCCCGGCGCACGAGCTCCGTCGCGTAATGAAGATCGATCTCCACGTGGGACGCGAGCATGAGCGCCGTGCCGACGTCGTAGCCGGCGCGCACGAGCTCGTCGAACCGCCACCGGAGGATCAGCTCCGCTTCGGTCTCGTCGATGGCCTCGAACTGGGCCGCAGTCATGGTCACGCTCCCACCTTTCGTGAACGCTGTCGGCTAACAGTTGACACGCGAGGCCCTGTTCCGGCCCCCGCTGCAGGTACAGAGGGAGCGGGACAAAGGTCTGGTTCGAGGTCGTGGACCCCCCCGGACGGGGAAACCGGGCGGTTTCCAGCGCCTTCTAGACGCGCGGGAGCTCGTCGACGCCCTTGCGCCGCTCGCGGTCCTTGCGCTGCAGGAGCCAGACGAGAGCAATGAGGCCGCCGAACACGACGAGCATCGCGGCGCCGAGCCCGACCTGGAACCAGATGTCCTCGAAGATGATGATGACCAGGGCGGCGACGACGACCATCAACATCGCCGCGCCCGCGAGCCTCCAGGGATAGCTCATCGCTGGCCGAGTCTATGGCGTGCTACGCCCGGCCCGCAACCGGGCGTGCGGCACTCGCCAAGGCGCGCTGGTAGAACCCGCGCATGGTGAAGCCGCTCTGGGCACCCTGGCGGCTCGAGTACGTCCAGCAGGCGGACGAGACACCCGGCGTGTGCTCTGCTCCGAGGCGGCGGGCGAGCTACCGGCCGAGGAGTCGCTTCTGCTGCGCCGGGGCGACCGAACTGTTGCGATTCTGAACAATTCCCGTACTCGTCCGGCCACCTCCTCCTCGCCCCGATTCGACACGTCGGAGAGTTCGCCGGACTGACGGACGACGAGGCCGCGGAGATCCACAGCCTGGCCGTGGCCACGATGCGGGCGCTCGACGACGTGTACGCCCCGAACGGCTTCAACCTGGGATGGAACCTGGGACGGGTGGCCGGTGCCGGGATCGCCGACCACGTCCACCTCCATGTGGTGCCGCGCTGGGGCGGAGACACGAACTTCATGCCGGTCCTCGCGGACGTGAAAGTGCTTCCGGAGCACCTGCTCGCGACGCGCGATCGCCTTCGTGCAGACCTCCAGTGACCTGCGCTTACGCGGGAGCTTCACCGGATCCAAATCCCGAGTGCGTTGACTCATGCCTCCGAATGTGAGAGGTTCGCTGTAGTCGCGGACCAGGGGATCCGCGTATTCCATAAGGAGGGGGAATGAAAAGAAGCTCGTAGCCGTCCTGCTGACGGTTCTTGCGGTCGCCGCGTTCGCGACGACTGCATCCGCAACAGGCCCGCTGTCCGATGAGTCCGGGTTCTTGTGCGGCGTCAACGATCGCGGCGGCGTATCTCGTGGTGACGGCACGACTCGCAGGCTGATCCACTACGCGAGCGGCAAGGTCACGCTCCGCTGCGAGGCCCAGGGCGATTCCACCGGCAGCGACCATCGAGGTGACTTCCGGGTTCGCTGTGCTTCCTGGCGAGATTTCGGGAGCACGACCGATTCGACGGAACAGAGTGGGCAAGAACGGTCACATTCAGCTCTCGTGCACCGGCTTCGCCGACCCGGATGTCCGACGCTGCTAGAGCGTCCGTCCTCGGCAGTCGGAGCCCGCCGGCTAGCCGACTCACCCCGCGTGGCATACGCCGCGCACGAAGTCGCAAAGCGGGCCGCCCTCCGGGCGGCCCGCTTGCTTCTGCCGTGTGCCCCGCCGGCGTCAGTCGCGGAGCGCCGCCGAGCACAGCGCCACATCCAGCGCGGCGTCGTTGCCCAGTCGTAGAGGCTGACGCCGATCGTGCCCGCCGTCGTCAGCGACCGCGGCCGAGAAGCCGGCGAGCTCTTCCGCGCCGAGGCGGTCGGCGACACCGCCCGCGACGTGGATCGCGACGTCGGGGTCGCGGGTCTGCTGTCCGTAGAAGCCGGAGCGCGCGAGTGACGTAGCCGTACGTGGCGTCGAAGCCGCGGAACGCTCCGCCGGTGTAGATCATCGGTGCGAATGCGTCGGCGTTGGCGGCCAGCTCTACCCACGGGAAGCTCGGCCAGGTAGAGGGACGGCGCTCGAGCCCGCGCGGGTTGAACGGGATGATGACGAGCGGCGTCGAGCCGGCCTGCGCCCGAACAGCGCCGCGCAAGCGCCACGGCGCGCTGTGAGCGCAGCTTCACGTTCCGGAGCTTCGTCGCCTCTACATCCAGGCCGATCCCGTCGAAAGCGCTGCCCCGAACGGGTCGTGAATCGAGAGCATCGCGAGGGAGCGGCGCAGGTCGAGCGCCGGGTTCACGTGCCCGGGCAGGTACCACGCGACGACCGCGAACTCCCGCGCGCATGCAGCGCGTCGACGAAGCGGCCGAGTGGCCCTGGCCGCACCACGTCGCTCGCTGCGCTGTAGTTCGCCGTCTCGACCCAGACGGTGTCCACGTTCCGGGCGGCGATCCTGCCGCGCCGAGGCCCTCGGGAGCCGCGAACACCCCGCCGTCGTAGATGTCGACCCACGTACCGAGCCCTCCGAAGACGGACTCCTGCGACTCCGCGCCGGGCGCGAGCGCCGGGGAGGCGCCGGCGATCCCGAGCACGGTCGCAAGCGCGAGGAGGACGAGCCGTGCGCGCACCTCCGGGACTGTACGGACGACGTGTGAAGACGCTGTCAGAGCCAATGTCGCGCAGGCGACACCCGTGCTTGGTGGCTCTATTCGATTTGCGTGGCTTCGATCGGCGGGCTGGCGTTCGCGTCGACGTGGGTCACGCGAGCACGAATCCGGCGACCACGTTCGAAGCGCGCGACGCCGATGATCTCGCCCTCCTCGGGAAGACAATCGCCCCGATACCGATAGAACGGATCGGCCAGCTCCGGCGCGTCCTTCGAGACGAACGACACACGGTAGGTCCTCGTCTCGTCCACCAGTCCACTATGTCAGAGACGTGCCGCTCTGCGAGCTGCAACGACAGGCGCTCGAGATTTCGGCGATGCAGGCGAGCTCCGCGAAGCCTCCGTTCCGCGGCGAGGTCGGCGCACACAGCAGGCGCTCGGCGCGGCCTCACCCGGGAGGGTGAAGGCTAGAACCCCGGTTAGAATCAGGGCACGCGGACGTAGCTCAGTTGGTAGAGCACTGGCTTCCCAAGCTACTCCGCGTGCCCGGACCCTCGACTACCTACGACCGCAGACCACGATGAACGCTGCGGTTGCGGCGGTTGTCCACAGTCGTGGACCGCACCGTCCTAGAGTCGAATCCGGGGCGAAGTGGCGTTGATGTGGCGTCAGGACGCGCGCCGATACGCCGTGCGTGCAACGCCCCGCCGCCGACGTCCTCGAGCAACACGGCTTCGGCGGCAACCGACCCTCAAGATCGCGGAGCCGAGGAGAAGTCCCGAGGCAACCTGGTGCGCGTACTCCGACGGCGTCGGAGGGCTCGTGCTGATGTGCCCTCGCTATGCGCGGCGGGAGTTCGGACCCGACGGTGTTTGGTAGACGACTCCTGGAAGCCGAACTCGTTTCCGCACTGGCCTAGATGCGCTTGAAGCCATAGGTGAAGCTGTAGTCGCTCCCCTCATCGGGGCTCGAGTACAACCGTGACTCTGCATACGTGGATTCGTCTCCGCTGCCGACGGGGTCCTTGCCGAGCGGGTTGATGGAGATCGTGATCCCGGCGATCTCGGCGTGCATGCCGACCTGCGGGGCGTGGAAGGGATGCTCGTCAGTCAGCTCGTACAGCTGCCTGCTCGAGAACACCATCGCGTCGTAGGCGAGCGGGTCGGCGGGAGCCCACTCTGCGTAGAAGAGCCCACCGACGATGATGATCAGGGCGATCGCTCCGGCGGCGTAGCCTCCGCCAGCGAACCAACCCCTTGACCAGATCTGCTGGATCGCAATTCCAAGCCCGGATATCTCGAGCTGGGTATAGAACTCCTTGAAGTAGAGGTTCCACATCTCCCAGTAGTCGTCGATCTGCTTTCTCGCAGCCTCCTCGTTGTCGACTTCGAGGCCGATAATCCCGATCGCGAGCAGCTGGTTACGACTTAGCTTGCCCGCGAACAGCGGCTGCCCGCTCAGCGGTATCAAGTCGCCGCTGTCGATGCTGTCCGCGTCGCAGATGTCGACTGAGGCGGGAAGCGGCAGTACCTTGTCGTCTACCGCCTCGGGCGGGTCGATCAGTCCGACTACCGCGCGGAACCAGGCCTCGTCTGAGCCAGGCCCGTCGGTTTCCGAGTAGCAGAAGGCTGACTCGGGCTTGATCTGGAAGTCCATCGTCGTCCGCGGCAAGAGCTCGAACAGGATCTCGTTGGACACAAACTCGGTTGGCGGCGACTGCCCGGCGACCTGGGCGTAGTTGGGCTCGTTGGGGACGACCAGCGACAACGCGTAGTGGCCGGGCGGGATCGGGATGTCGTTCGGCCCCTGCGGCACGGTCGCGGGCATGACGAAATAGGCGTGGTCGCGCACGCCACAGTGCGCGGTTTCTGGGGCTTCGACCGTGTCGCCTTGTAGGTCCGTAATCGAGCGGTCCGGAATCGGTCGCTTGCCGGTGCCGGGGTTAGGGTCGAAAAGCGGCCCGTCGACTTGGCGGATCCGCACTTTCGCGTTGTTGGAGAAGAAGTTGAAGCCGCGCAGGCCTACTTCGTGGCCGGGCTCGATGCGCGGAATGACCAAACAGACATCTTTGCCCGGACCTGCCGCGTACACCCGGTAGTCATCACCGCCGGGGCACTTGCCGCCGAAGCTCCCGCCGAAGTCGGAACCGAAGCCGCCACCGACGTCACCCATACTCCCACCGCCGCTGGGCTCGAGATGCTGGCATCCGACCTGAGCGTTGGCCTGGCCGGGGATTGGTGCCACCGAGCAGTTGTAGGCGAACTCGTGCTTGATGTACTTCACCCATCCCGGCGGCTGGTTGCCAGGCGTGCGCGCGGACTCGTTGCGGTACCAGCCCGTCTCATCGATCGCCTTGCTGCCTTGCGGACTGATCGCGCATATCCACGGCCAGGGCCCTGTGCTCTTGATCGTCTTTCCCGGCTCGCCGAGCGGGTCTACACGCCAGAACTCCCAGGGCCTCACCTTGCCCGGCTCGGGGAACGGCGGTGGCCCCGGTCCGAAGCGCAAATAGCGGCCGAGGGCCATGATCTCTGCGATTACGTTCTTGGCGAAGAACTCGGTATCCAGTGGCTCGGCGTCCGACCAGTCGTCGAAGCGGGTGTCGAAGATGCAGTCGCGCCGCGCGTCTGGGATCTTGTCGTAGGCCTCGAGCGCCTCCTCGAGCGCCTCCAGTCTTTCCGCCGGTTGGCTTTCCAGAAAGTCCTGCATTGCCTTCTCGAACTCGTTGGCGGGCTTGACGCCGTCGCGGTTTCGGCGCGCGATGAGCATCAGGATCGGCCCGGTCGTGTCCTTGAACGGGAAGGCGCCGCAGAGGTTCGCCAGTTTCACCTTCGGCGGTGTCTTCGGCTTGCGAAGGTTCAGGCACTTCTCGTCGATTCCTGGGATGCAGCGCAGGGCCTCCAGAATCTGCTCGCAGCAGTCCTTCGGCTTCGCACGCGGCCGCTCCGGATGAGCCGGAGGAGTCGGCTTGATCGGGGGCGGCTCGCAGTCGCAGTCGTCGGTGGGCTCCGGGAAGTTCTCGACCAGCCAGGGATCTTCGCGACCCTCGTCTTTCGGTGGCCGATCCGGCCGCGGGGGCTTCTTCGGGCGCTCGGGCTTCTTCGGGCGCTCGGGCCTCTTGGTCCGTGGCTCTGTCACGGATCGCTTCAAGGTCGCCGATTATGAAACAGATGTCACTTAGTGGGCAACCCGACCCATTAAGAACGAGCTTGGTGCTCATGGATCAGACGCTGTACGGGACGCTCGGTCACAGCTTCCGTGTGAACCGCTCGCCCGGACAGGAGTCGTGCGTGGATCGCACAGCCGAGGAGGTTCGCATAGCGAACGGCTTCGGCGAAGACCGCCTGCTCAAGCTCGCACGGCACATCGCCAACGATGAGCTCACGGCGCCGGGGTTATCCCTCGACGAGGGCAGGATGGAGGACCTGTCGGCTTCCTGTGGGAGGGGGTGGGGGTCGCTCGAGAACGCCGAACGTGCCTTTGTGACTCCCGCAGTCAGATTTCTCCCCCCGATTCCTGTCCGATGGCGTCGCGATCGAGGTACTTGGGAAGCTTCGTATCCTCGTTCGTGGTCGCGCTGGCAAGCTGTTCCGTGGGTGAGCCCCTGGGTTCATCAAAGTCGGCTCCCCGAGAGGTCGGCCCCGGTGAAATTGGCGCCGTCTTACGATCGGCAAGGGAGGATTGGGTCTAGCGCCTTAGGGATCGCCGGCGCCTACGGCCCGATCACCGTCCATGACGCTCCGCCGTCCTTCGAGAGCCAGACGGCGGTCGCCGGTCCGGCCCCGCGGCAGCCGAGGACGGTGATCCGCGGCCAGGTAACGATGGGCTCGCTGTTGAACCCGGTGCAGTGCGTCACGCCGCTCGCCGGCGGGAGGACAACCACAGTCGCGCGGCCCCTTCGGTAGAGCAGGACTCGCGGGGACGCAGGCGTGCCGCCATCGACGGTCGCGATGATCCCACCGGGAATGTTTGACAGACCGACGAACCGCCCCTGCTGCAGCGTCGCGACCACCGAGGACCTCATCCCTGCCTCGACCGCCGGATCGCTGCACACGTTCCCCCCCGTCACGGGGACGGTTTCGAACGCGGCGTCCGTCCATACCCCGTCGCAGCGGGCCCGCCCCCGCGGGGGCCAAGGCCGTACTTGATGCAGCTTCGGTCCCCCAATTGAGATCCAGAACAGGTACCGCCCGCTGCCCTGGAACTCGGGTCCGATCCTTCTCGTCCGAAACCAGTGACGGCCGTTGTCCCGAGTCCAGAATCTCGCGCTGACCTGTCGTCCGGTGGTAACGACGCCGGCGGTTCGCGAAGTGCGCACGACTCCGAATATGAATCCGCCGCTCTCGAAGATTTCGTGCCACGAGGCTCCGCCGTTCTCCGTGGCACAAACAACATCTCCAGGCCCGCACCCAGGAACCTCGTTTGAGGTCCAGCCGTACTGTGAATCGACCCAGCTTTCGCCGGGACTCGCCCACGCCTCGACCGCCACGGCGACGCCAACGAGCGCACACACAGCGACCACGGCAAGTCGCATAACGCACGAAGTTAACACACCTCCGCGCCTGGGGAAGGCGATCTCTCGTGAGCCTTGCCGATTGCGACAGCGATCTGTCATAGTCACGCCTTCGTATCAATAGGCGCAAATGGGGTGACGTCTCGTTGAAGTCCGTGCCGCAGCGGCTAACGGGGCAGGTCGAGTGGTAGCTCAGTGAGCGAGTTCCTCGACGACCTAGCACGCGCTCTCTCCACGCCGATGCCTCGCTCGCGCGCTGTGCGGCTGCTAGGTGCTGCGGTCTTGTCGGCAGCGGTGCCAGGAGCCCTGACTCGATCCGCGCTCGGCGGCACTCGCGCCAACTGGCTGTGGGCTGCTCTCATCCCACTCCCTCCGAATATCACCTGCCTCCCTCATGTGGCGGGGCAAATCAGTCGAGCGGGCCGTTTCCCGTCTGCTGCAAGTTCCCTGGGCGTTTTACTGGGAGTGGTCCTAGGCCCGTGGATGGGGGGGCTGTACATCTCGCGAAGATCGACTCCCCGACGGCAATGACTTCAAGTCGGTCGTCAACACGGTCTGCTGCTGCGCCGCGACTCATCGATGCAGCGCAGATCCCTTCCGCGGGTGCGAGTGCAAGGACCCGTGCGGCACTCTCTGCTGTGAGCAAGGGGAGACTTGTTGCGAGCTCCGGCCGGGCTTCAAGGTTTGCTGTCCGAAGGAAGAATCGACTTGCTGTCAGCGAGACGGACAGGGCGTTTGTTGCTCCTGCGAATGCGAGGCAATCAACAATGGCCGGCGCCTGATCTGCGACAACCGGCGGTGCGGGCCTAGTCAGGCGTGTTGCAAAGGCGACACGCCCTTCTGCTGCGGTAGAAGAGCCGTCCAACCGGATCGTGCTGTGGACCGGAGCAGGCGACGAAAGAGAGCAAGGACCTGTACGCCGCTGCTGCGTCCACGTTCACGTCCATGGCCAACCTCCTCACGATTGGCAGCATCGGTGCTGCCTTTCCAAGCGTCAACGCCGGTGCGGCAGGCGGGGTAGGTGCGGCCTACTATGCGGAGGCCGCGAACTTGTTCGGGAAGTTTGCGGCTGATCCACCGGATCCCAACTTCAGGCGTACGACACAGCCGCGCACGTTTACGTTTGATCCGCTGAGACCGGGCGGCGGCGTGACTCCCGCCGCTGTCAGCAAGCTCAATCAGCTGTTCACGAGTTACGCGCGTGCAGCCTCACTCGTCGAGGCGTTGATCAAGTCAATCGAACGCGCGCAGGGGGCTCGCGACGCCAGCGCCCGGGTCGGGCTCGACGCCACATGCTGGCCGCAGCGGACTTCGCAACCCGGGCAGCGGTCGAGTTCCGGAAGCATCCGACGCTTCGTGCGGAGGCACGGCAGCGACTGATAGCAGGGGGCTTCACCGAGCCGACGCTCACGTCTCGCACAGGTCGAACAGGCTCAGGCGAGGCTCCGCGCACAAGGTTTCCCACCGCAGCTCCGGCGGGCACTTACGCTCTTCGGCTTCACGCCCGCGCAGCGGACGCGATTGAGGAGTCGCCTCGAAAGCGCCCCGTGTTCGGACGCCGACGCGACCGGCTCTCCTCGGCTCACTCGGACACCCCGGGATTGCGACGCTCACGCGGGCGCTTGCGAACGACCTCGACGAATATGCGCGTCGGGCGCGTGCTAATCCGCTCGCGAGGGTCTAGAGGATGGGATGAGCGCGGTTCCTGTGATTCTCGCCCGACTCGTCCTCGCGGCAGTGTTTGTGGTCGCGGGCGTGACGAAGCTCGTCGACCGGCGGGGGACGACCCAAGCGGCGATCGACTTCGGGGCGCCGGTACGGATTGCAGGAGCGCTCAGTTGGATCATCCCGCTCGCTGAACTTACGGTTGCGTGCCTTCTCCTTCCGAGTGAGACCGCCGAATACGGCGCGATCGGAGCCCTTGCTCTACTCCTGATCTTCACTGCCGCGGTCGCCTGGAATCTCGCCCGCGGAAAGATGCCGATTGCCGCTGCTTCGGGCAGCTACACGCCGAGCCCACAAGCTGGAAGACACTCGTAAGGAACGGTGTGCTGCTCCTCGTCGCGGCGATCGCAGTCGTCGGTACCGTCGCTGCGAAGCCGACAAGCGCCACTGCATGGTTGTGGAAGCTTGATGGAGCAGAGCTCGTGGCTCTCGCAGTGGGAGCTGCTGCTCTAGTACTGCTCGGCGTCGGGGCAGTCGCCTTTCTCACGCTCATGCGCTCGTACGGGACGAAGCGCTAACGCGGCTCGACAGACTCGAGGCTGCGCTCACGGTCCCGGGGAGTCGGAATCTGAAACAGATCGTTACGAGCACCCGGAGGTTGGACTCGAGCCGGCAACGCCTGCTCCGTCCATTTCTGCGACAACGATCGAGAACGCTACCGTCACGCTCGAGACATTCACCGCGACCGGCCTGCCAACCCTGCTCCTGTTACGAGCCCGCGTTGCGACTCGTGCATCGAGCTCTTGCCGACAGCTGCTGCGTGGCAGCGTGATTACGCGGAACGGCTGAACGTCGTGTTTGCGAGCGACGGGTCACTCGACGAGCTACGTTCAGAGGCTGCCGAGTTCGAACTCGAGCGAGTCCTCGTTGACGACCGACTCGAGCTCTATGACGCCTTCCTGGCGAACGGGACTCCGAGCGCGGTCATCGTTTCGCCCGAGGGGACGATCGCAAGCTGGGTCGCGGCCGGGATCAACCAGCTCCAATATCTCGTCGAGTCTGCACTCGCCAGCGAGGACGTAGACGACGAAGGACTTCCGGTCGGCGCCAAGGCGCCTGAGCTCACGCTGCCCTCTCTGCAGGGTGCGGAGGTGTCGCTCGGGTCGCTACAGGGCCGCGCTTCGCTACTTCTCTTCTGGAATCCGGACTGCGGATTCTGCCGATCGATGCACCGCAATCTCATCGCCTGGGAGAACTCGGCTAATGGCGTCACTCCTCGCCTTGTTGTCGTGTCGTCCGGGGATGCGGAGAGCACACGTTCCGAGGGCTTCCAGTCGCTCGTCCTCCTCGACGAGAGCTTCTCCGCGGGCCCGGCGTTCAAGGCGAACGGCACGCCCATGGCTGTGCTCATCGACGCAGAAGGCCGCATAGCCTCACCCACCGTGGCCGGTGCCGAGGCGGTGTTGGCACTGGCACGCCAGCAAACCGAGAGCTGACAGAGGTGAGCCGATTTCGCTCTGGCAGCCGGACGCCGAGCCGCCATGTGTCCCGTGTACGCACACGCGTAGGAAGGGGTGTTGATGGCGTCGTGTTTTGATTGCTTCACCAGCGTCGTGAGCATCTTCCGCTGGTTCGAGTTCACCGTTCTCAGGTTCATAACCGCGACCTGGCGTACGTGCTCGGCAGCGCCTTGTCGCATGTGGTGTCTCTGCTGCAATAGATGGCTCTGCTGGATCGCACTCATCATCCTCGCGATCGTGAGTGTGATCATCTGGCTCATAGTCGAGATCATCACGGTGGTCATCTGTCTACTGATCTCGATCTGGTGTGTCCTCTGTAACGTCGTCTGCTGGGTCGGGTGCCTCGGAAGCCAAGGCTGCTACGACAACTGCGTGAGTCAAGGCCCCTGCATTGGTCCGTCCGTGGAGATCGAATGGGATTACCCGCCGGTTGGCACCGGGACTGGAACGGGAACAGGCACCGGCACAGGCACCGGAACTGGAACCGGAACCGGAACCGGAACCGGAACCGGAACGGGCGACGATGAGGACACCGGGACGACAAACCAAGCGGTCGTGTTCGGCCCACGCGACCCGCTAGTCATCACTCGTGTTGACGAACTGCAGGAACTCGTGCGCTGGAAGCGGCTTCTGAGCGTCGGCCCGCCCGCCGTGCAGGTGACGCTGTCGGACGCAAGACAAGAGCAGTCCCATCGCCTGCAGTCGGCGTTCGATCGGTATCGGTCGGCGTGTGGCTGTCGCGAGGGCAAGATGGAATGCTCGCCGCCGGCGTGTTCGTGGCTCTGACCTACCTGTCGGCAGGTCCCTGTCTCGGACAGTTTCTCTGGCTGGCACGGAATCGGGCTCAGCGCCTGCGTTGTCTTGTCTGGCACTTTCGCTGGGAAACTGTACGGACTGCTCCGGCCGAGGTTCTTGGTGCGAAGAGCGGTGCGCGACATCTGCGCCTCGCTACAGCCGGCGCTCAGCCACAGTTCGGCGAGCACGGGCGGGCAAAACCTCGCCTAGGCGTCGCACGATCGAGAACGCTCCGCCCGATCATCACTGGCGGCGGCGAGGTCGCCGCCCTGCTCCGACCTGGCGACCCGTTGCTTTCGCGCGCGACCGCGGCTCCCACCGAGCCGATAAGCAGAACCGTGACGAAGGTTCCGCTGTCCTCCCTGATGAGCTCGCCGCCGAACTCGAACGCCGAGCGCGTTCCGAAGACCGCTCCGCGAGCGCCGTCATCAGACGCGCCGTCGCGGAGCACCTGGCTTCTCCCCCAGCAGGTAGTCGCACCCCCGAGTCGCGTCCCCCGTCTCTTGTCGCGTCGGCGCCGGCGCAAGCCACTCCGATCGCGACGAGGGGGCAGTCGAGGCGCGACGCCGGAAGGGGCCGTTCGTGACCGGGATGCTGACCGCGATCAGGTCTGGCCAGGTGGAGTACGACGGCGAGCTGGTCGAGATCGTTGCTGGCTGCTCGAGGCTCGCGCGAGGGCATGAGATCTCCCCAAGGCTCCGCACCTCTTCTCACGCGCACCAGCCGCTCGTGCAGCCGGCTCGCGAACTCGCGACGACGGCGCGCCCTCGTGGTGGCTAGGCGCGTGTGTGCCGTTCGTCAAGCGCGAGGAGGTCGAGCTTCCAGCTCGGCACGAGGCGGCTCATGCAGCCGCGGCGCACATCCTCGGCTGGTACGTCGACCGGGTGGTGGTGCGCCGGGACGGGAGCGGGCTGACGGTCTACTACCGCGAGGCCGATCTCGCACCCGACCGCGAGGCCGCCGAGCAGGCTGTCATCGCCGCGAGTGCGGAGGCGTACGTCGGTTGGCGATCCGGGCGGGACTACGAAAGTGATCGAAGGACCGTCCTGAAGGCGCTCGACTTTTGCCCGGATCTGCGCTCGCAACAGCTCTACCACGCCGAGCTCAAGCGACACGTGGAGGAGTTCGTCGCCGGTCACCGCTTCCGAGCGCTGGCACGCCGCGTCACCGACGCCCTGATCGACGCTGGTGGCGTGCTCGAAGGTGAGCCCCTCAGCGTGGCGCTTCGCCGCCTGTGAGCCAGCGCGCGCGACCTCAAGCGACTACCACCGCCCGTGGGTACGGCTCGCGCCACCAGATGCTCCGCAAGGCGCTCGCCCAGAAGGTTGCACTCGGCATCGTCAACTGCGCCCGCTGCGGCGAACCGATCGTTCCCGGCCAGCCTGTGGGATTTGGGCGCACGTCGACGCCGACAGAGACGATGCTTCCGGGCTCAGACACCGGCCCGCAACCGGGCGACGTCAACTCACCGCTGACGGCAAGCCTCGAGCCTGGAGCCGCACCGCCGGCGCTAGTCGAGCAACCAGTGAAGGTGAACACCAACTCCCACGAGCACCGCGAGCGCAGGAAGGAGCTACGCGAGCGCGTGCAGTCCGGGTTCGCGCTCTGCGTCGCCTGCCGGGGGCTCATCTCCCGCCATGAGCGGTGGGAGGTCCACTACCTCGCGGACGGCACGCATGGACCGCGGCACATGCGCTGTCGCGGCGCACGCGTCGGGCTGCCGCTCGGCCCGCCGAGTTCGGAGTCGGGGCTTCCGCGGCGCACGTCGAGGCTGTGGTGGAGGCGCACGTTCGCCTGTCTGGATCAGTTCACAACGAGCGGCGGCGCGGGGCACACCGTGATGGCGGGCGCCCAGACTTCGAGTTGGGGGAAAGTGTTCCCCGGGAATGCCGCCCGTCTCGATCGTCCACACCCACACCCAGACCAACAAGCCTCGGTCTGGCTGGAGCGGCATATCACTGGCGCTAGCGGCTGCGACCCGAACGAGCCCGGAAGCGCCGGGCTCGACGCCTGAGCGATAGTCCCGCTGACCGAGCCCCCATCCCATGCCTTCAATCCCCTAATGACCTTTGGCCAGACCCCGTGGACGCGCCAGAGGTGTATCCACCGCGAGTAGAGAGGCGCCGCATCGCCGTCCGCGAAGACGGTGATGCCTGAGCCCAGCGGCGGGTGCGCCAATCCGGTGAAATCCTCCGTCGCGAACCAAGCCCCGCTGTAGGTGCCGCTCGGAGTGATGGAAATGTCGACCCCACTGTCCGAGGTCAGGTAAACGCCGACACCCGTCGTGGTGAAGCCTTCAGCTCCCCGCACCAGGAACTTCCCGTTGTCCTTCTTCGTGTCGGCGAGAATGGGGTGGTTCGCCCACTCGACGTCGTACGGGGTACCGATCACGCGGCAACCTTCCCGCACAGCCACCGTGTGCTTCCGGATCGACCTCCAGCAGCCCTCCGGCAGCCTGCTGGAACGTCCCGTGCTTAAGGTCGATCTGCAAGAGATCCAAGTCCATCGGCCGACTGGGCACCCCGTGGGCGTCCGCTAGCCGCTCGAGCTCCTGGGTCGCGTGGTCAGCAAACGTTCGCTCGAGATCTCTCTCGATCACCTCGGCGTCCAGCTTCGCGCGGTCAAGGCTCGCGACCTCCGACCGGTCGAGCAGGTCAGCAAGCTCCTCGCTGCGCTCCATGCAGACCCCCTAGGCTGCGCTACGCGACGTCGATCGAGTATGCGCGCGCTGATCTCGAAAGTACAACCCGTCCCGTTCAACGCTCGATTCGTCTCGCGAGCTTCTCAGCCACCTCCGCGAAGTGCTGCAGCCTGGGCGAGCTCCAGCGAGCAGCGCTCGAGCCAGCGCAGTGCCGCACGCTGGTATTTCGGGGAGCCCTGGTCGCCAACAAGCGGACGAGCTGCAGTGCGTCCTCGAGCGAGAGGCTCGGGAGGTCGCGGGCGGCGTCCTCGGCCATCCACAGCGCGCGGCGCTCGATCGCACGGCGAAAGCGGACGTGAGGACTTGGCTGCGCAGTCAAAGCGAACGTATGTTCCCACGCGTACACGAGGACTGCTAGGCTGAGTTCGGCGCGGCTGTCCCGTCTGCGATCGGAAACGTTCGCCACCCGCGTAGGCGGCCTGTTAGGCGGGCAACGCGCCGACTCGAAAGTTCTGAGCGCCGCGACCCAAGGGTACGCGGCGCGTGCGGCTGCGTTCCACGGATGCATCTTCAGGCCGTACGAGCTGAGAGCCCGGCCCGGGGACTGCACCTCTGTAGAGCCGCGGCGACAACTCCCGCAAATACCGCTGCTCGGTCTGGCCAAACCGATTCGGTTCGAATGCCTCAGCAGTCGCCGACGCTACGAGATCGGCCAGCTGTAGCCGCTCCACATTCTGGTCCTTGTCGCTCGACCTGTCCGCGAGCGCTCACGTACTGCCACTTGATGGTGGTGCCGGCGCCGAGGTCGCGAAGCTTGGCCTCGTAGCGTCGGAGCTTCTTCATCGGAACCTGCGAACGTGGCTCAGGGTGTATGCGAGCTCCGTGCGCTGGTCCTCCGCGGAGCCAGGACATTCGCTCGAGGAGAAGCCGGAATGTGAAGAGGTACGAGTAGTGCTCGTGGGGCATGACTCCCGTCAGGAGGTGCTTCGCCACCACAATCGAGATCACCCGGAGGTAGGTAGCCGCTCCGATCGTGGTTGCTGCATGTAGCCGCTGGTCGTGGCTCTTGATGTTCATCCAGTGGAGCCGGTGACCTGGACGTCGGCCGAGATCTGCCCGCAGCCGTTCTAAGAGGAGCGTCGTCCGTGGCTCGTTCACGTCCCGGTAGATCACCGCGGACATCACGAAGTGATCGCTCGAATTCCTCGTGGTTGCCCGTTGACCGGGACTCGTCGATTACGGCTTGCAGCACGAATGCGATGTGTGCTGGGAGCTGGCCTGCCCGCGCCTAAACGGCACGCCTACGAAGCCGGCGCTCTTCGGCCCGGCGATGCTGCGTGCGCTTGTTACTGCACTCGGGGCACGTCGTTGCGAAGGAACGGCCGCTGGTTCGCGTGCTGTCGAGGAAGACGTATCCGCAGCCGTAGCGGCTGCCGATGTTGCTGACCACCTCGAGCGTCTTCTCGCGGTACCGCTTTACGCGTACGACCTCAAATGTCCCCGTACACACGGCGAGCGGCCTGCCGCCCGACACACTCGAAGCTGTGTCTCCTTTGGCAACCGGCTGACTCTCCTCCAGCGGAGCGCCATAGGACCAAGCGGGCAACGTCATGCGCGCGGGGCAGTACCGAGAAGACACCTATAAAGGCGCCCTCGCCCTTGGTGCGGTAAACGGCTTGTACGGCCGCCATAACCCGTTCCGCCCCCGCCACGTCAGAGGCTGATGGTTGGGCCGCGCCCTCGAGGGCAGGGACGGGATAGAGCTCCCAAGACGGCGCTCATAAACGGTTGGCCGGTTTCGAGAGCAAATTGGCCAGTTTTCCACCCACTGACCCGACCCCAACTCCAACCTGTCCATATGCGCCATTCCGAGACAGTGTATGCCGAGGGTCGGCCTCTCGAACCCATGTTGTCCATCTCGGCGGCAGCCGAGTACTTCGGGGTTTCGGTTCGCACTCTCTACCGCTTCTTTATCGCAGCCGGCGAGCTTCATCCGGTGCGCGTCGGCGCGAGGTTGGCGTCTTGAGAGAGACGACCTGCGCGCCTATCTCGAGCGTCAGAGGGAAGGCCCATGAAAAGCGGAACGGCGCCCGCCTAGACGCCGCTCCGAGCCTTCCACCAGTGATCGCTCAGAGCCTATCGGTCGCCGGTACTACCCAGACCTAGACGTCGTCGAACCGTCCGCACGCGAGCTCTTCGAGCACGCCGCGAGAGCGCCTGACTTCCGTGTCGCCCTCTGGCTCGAGCAATGGGCGGAGGAAGTGGTCGCCCGATGGTGACCCTGGACGAGTTCCTGTCGGCGTGCGAGACGACGACTGGCTACCGCGCTCGACGCACCGCACACGGCTACCTCACCCGCTGTCCCGCGCACGAGGACCGTATGCCGAGCCTGTCCCTCGCGGAGGGCGAAAGGTTCCCGGTCGTCGTGCGCTGCTTTGCCGGCTGCACGTTCGAGCAGATCCTCGCCGTCCTTCGCCTCGAGCCAGTAGAACGACCCGTCGAGACGGCGAAGCCCCCACGACCACGACGACCTGAGCCACCACCGGAGGCGCTGCCGAGCGAAGCGGACGTGTCCCATTGGGTCGTCGCGCTCTTCCTGAGCGGGACAGAGATGCCTCGAGGAGCTCCGCGGCTGGAACGTCGACGCGATCGCGGCGTGCGAGCTCGGGCTCGACGGCGACCGGGTTGTGTTCCCGATCCGCGACGAACAGGGCGAGCTCGTCAACGTGCTCAGATATCAGCCGGAACCTGGCCCGTCGACGTGGTGCGAAGCGTTCGTGCGCTCCGAGGGCAGCCACGCGAGCTGTTCCCGGCGCCCGAAATCGTGCCGGTCGACGACGTGCTCGTCCTGGTGGAAGGCGAGCCCGACGCGGTGACCGCAACCGCGCTCGGCCTGCGGGCCGTAGGCGTTCCTGGGAACCAGCACCTGGAAGCCGTCATGGACGCGACGGCTTGCCGGACGACGCATCGCTCTGCTCTTCGACGCCGACGAGGAAGGCCGCACGTTCACCGAGAGGGTGCGGCGCGAGCTCGTCCAGCAAGCGAGGCGGTCACGGTCATCGACCTCGAGACGCTTGAGCCGGGAGCGAAAGACCTGACCGAGGCCGTGCTCGCGCGGCGAGCACGAGGTGAGGCATGAGCCTGCCCGACGAGATCCGGGCGGAAGTGTCGGCCGCGGTAGAACCCGTCGAGCGGCCGTCACGTCGACGGGGCCACCTTCGTGTTCTCGGTTCCCAAGGTCGTCCCGGCGGTCTGGGACGCGACCAAGAGGTGCTCCAGGCGGAAGGCGAAGGGCTGATGGTCTGAGGCCCGGACGGAGTCGGAAAGACAACGGTCGTGCAGCAACACATGCTCGGTCGGATTGGGCTACTACGACGCGACCTTCTCGGGCTCCCCGTGACACGTTCGGCCGGCAGGTGCTCTACATCTCGGCCGACCGTCCGCGGCAAGCAGCCAGCTCGCTCCGGCGCATGGTCGACGAGCGCTCAGCGACCGTCCTGCAGGAGCGCCTGGAAGTCTGGAAGGGGCCGCTCCCGATCGACATCGTGGGGCAGCCGCGGACGTTCCTCGATTGGATCCGCAACGAGTTCGGTGACGTAACCGACGTCATCGTCGACTCGCTCAAGGACATCGCGCTCGACCTCATCAAGGACGAGACGGGGAGTCGCGTCAACAACGCCTTCCAACACCTCATCGCGGACAACTGGATCGAGCTCGTGGTGAGCCACCACCAACGCAAGCAGCAGAGCGGTGGCGCACAGCCGAAGGCCCTCGCGGATGTCTACGGGTCACGCTGGCTGACCGCTGGCATGGGATCGGTCGCTCTGCTCTGGGGTGAACCAGGGGATCTCGTCGTCGACTTCCGGCACCTCAAGCAGCCCGTCGAGGAAGTTGGGCCGTTCAAAGTGCAGCACGACCACGTCACCGGGACGTCGTCGGTGTTCGAGCAGGTGAACCTCGAGACGGCGCTTCGGAGCGCGACGCATGGCCTTCTCGTCAGGGATGCCGCGTCGCTCATGTTCGAAAAGGACGACCCGACTCCGAACGAGGTCGAGAAGGCTCGAAGGAAGCTCAACAAGCTCGTGGCGAAGAAGCGCGCAGAGCGGCGAGATGACGCCGATGGCTCCGGCCCGGTACTTCGCATGTGATAATAGAGCGTGACCCCCGTGAGGCACTGCGTGACCCCCTCACGCTCCTCACACGAGGGTCACGATTCTGGCTTGTTCGAGCGTCACGCTGGGGGTCACGCGGGTCACGCACGTTCGAGCCTCCCGCTTCCCCTTATAGAAAGGGAAGCGCGTGAGGGGTCTGGGGGAGACTTCGTGACCGAGCGCCTGCTCACGACGCGGCAAGTTGGCGAAATCTCCCTGCGCCTCTCGCCTGAGTCGGTCCTCCGCCGCTACCGCGCCGGCGAGCTCCCCTGGTCACCCACTCGGCTCCAACGTCCTCCGTTTTCGCGAGTCAGAGATCGAGGCGTGGCTCGAAGGGACGCGGCCCGAGCAGCCTCTTGCGACCCGACCGATGACGGTCCGATGATCGTCGCGTGTCCGACTGCACCGGACCGCTTCTTGAGCAATCGCCAGAATGCGCGCGGGCGGGCCCGCGGTGCAGTCGCGGTGCCCGCCCTTCGCGCTGAGAGAGGAGCTACCTCCATGTCGAATGACGACCGCACGACGGAGCTCAACGCTCCCCGCACAAGCTCCGCAAGCAGCACCCTCTGCGAGTCGCCTGACCTGCATCGAGTGCGGCCTGCTAGCCGAAGGCTTGCGAGCGACGCGGGGCTGGACTGCGTACCTCGACCCCGAGCACGAGAACGAGGTTCACGTCTTCTGTGCAGAGTGCGACGAGCGGGAGTTCAGCGATGCCCGCTGAGAGGCTGGCTCGCTCACGCGACGAGCCGGGCTACGGGATCCGCTGGCTCGAGGGCGGACGACGGCGCTACCGCTCGGGTTCGAGACGAAGCGGACGCCCGCCGGTGGTTCGAGGACGAGGTTCGCCGCGGCTGCGGGTCGCAAGCGCGAGAGCTCGACGTCGACGCTCTCCGAGTTCGCCGAGACGTGGCTGCAGGCCACGCCGCGACGTCGAGCCCGGAACGATCAAGACGCTCCGCTACCGGCTGGCTCACGCGCTCGACGGTTCGGCGACGTTCCGCTCGCCGACCTGCAGCGCCAGGCGCTCGAGATCGCCGCGTGGCGGGCGGCGCTCCCCGAGCGCCTGCGCTACCCGGCGACGTCGGCGCTGCGGCAGGCGCTCGACGCCGCGATCGCGTGGGAGCTGATCGTGGAGAACCCGGCGAAGAAGGCGGGGCAAGTAACCCGCAGCCGAAAGCGCGGGAGGTCCGGCCGCTGACGGCCGAGGAGCTCGAGCGGTCGTCGGCGAGATCGGCACGCACGCCCGCTCGTCACGTTCGCCGCGGAGACGGGCCTGCGGCCGTGCGAGTGGCTCGCGCTCGAACGGCGCGACGTCGACCGGCCGCGGCGGGTGCTCTAGTCGAGCGCGAGCACGTCGACGGCGTGACGAAGCCCTACGGCAAGACGGCCGCGAGCTCGACGGCGTGTTCCGCTGACGCGCGCGGCGCTCGAGGCGATCGAGAGCTCCCGACGCGGATCGACTCGCCGCTCCTGTTCCCGGCCGTGCGCGGCGGCTACCTGAACCTCCGCAACTGGCGAGCGCGGGAGTGGGATACCGCGATCGAGGCGGCAGGGCTCGCCGTCTGCAAGTGCGGGCACCTGAGCGGCGGGCACGACGACGCGCTGCGCGGCGCGGCGCTGCGGCTGCGAGGAGTTCGAGCGCTCGGTCCTCTCCCCCGTCCCGTACGTCCTGCGGCACACGTTCGCCTCGAACGCGCTCGCGGCCGGCGTCGGCACGTTCGAGCTCGCCCGGGTACATGGGAACCTCGATCGAGATGATCGAGCGCACGTACGGCCACCTGGTGCAGCGGTGCCGACGACGCGTTCCGGGCTCGCGCTCGACGCGTTCGCGGCGGGTCGAGTGGGCGTTGAATGTGGCGTCGGCCGCGGAGAGGCGAAGCGCGCTAGGTCGCTAGAATCAGGGCGCGCGGACGTAGCTCAGTTGGTAGAGCACTGGCTTCCCAAGCCAGGTGTCGTGGGTTCGAGTCCCATCGTCCGCTTCGAGGAAGCCCCGCATATGCGAGCTATCGTCGTCTCAAGAGAGGACATTCGATGGACGGCGAGGGCGCTGGCGCGCCGCAGCGCCTCAGATTCGACCTGGTATCCCTGCAAGGCCGCGTACTCCGCGGCGACGAGCTTCGGCACGCACATCGCCCAGGCACCCTCGACGGCCTCACGCATCTCGTCGGCGTCGATGGCTGCAACGCGTACGTGCACCCAGTTGAAGCGCATGTCCGACTGGCTCGGCAGCGAGATTGTGCGGCTCGGACTCGACGACTCCTCGCGCATCCTTCGGGAAGCCGAACCCCATCGTCTTCTCGTCGTGGGAGAAGGCACGTAACGATCTGGCCGACTCTGAACTTCACGCGCCCGCGCACGAGCGCCTCGTAGCTGCGAGGAAGGCTCAGCGCGAGCCCGCGCACATCGTCGAGTGTCACGGCACGTCGCCTCAGGGTACGGGCACCACATCGGCGAGGACATGGGGTATCGGACTGGGTTCGTCGCGCGCGTCAACGCACGCCCACGGCCATAATCAACGCCCTTTGGCCACCGGACGATGTCGTCGGCGGATTCCGCAGGGCCACGGCTGGTTCGTCGTCAACGCCGCGACGCGTCGTGGTTCCACAACGAGCTGGTGGCTACTTGGGTTCGAAGGACGAGACGACGCGGCGTTCGACGACTTCGGTATCAACCTCAACGTCCTGCCGCCGGGAAAGCGATGGCGATGTACACGAGGAGCCCGGGACAGGAGGGCTTTCTCTACTCCGCGGAGAGTGCCTCCTCATCGTCGAAGGTGAGGAGCGTCCATTGCGCGGTGGGACTTCCTCCACTGCCCGCCGCACACGAAGCACGTGATCGTCGGCGCGGGTGACGAGCCTGCGGTCGTGCCACGGTCGGCGCCCGCAAGGGGATCTCGTCGTACCCGGTGGACGCGACGGCGATTCGGCACGGCGCAGGCGTCGACCGAGACGGCCTTCCGCCAGCCGAGGCCTACGCGAGGTTCTCGAAGCCCGAACAAGGGCCAGCGCCGGAATTGGGTTAGGACGGCGCGGCGAACTGATTGAGCCGGGACGTGTGTGCGGTCCGTCCGGGTTTGAAACGTCGAGAGCTGGCAATGCCCGTCTCATGGACATCGCGGCACTGACGATCTCCCTGATCGCGATCGGCATCGCCATCGTCGTCGCATGGCGCGAGTTCGGCGGCAGCCGCGGCAACCGCCGCTGAGCGAACGCTGCCGCACGAGAAAGCCCCGGCGAACCGGGGCTTTCTGCACTAGCAGGGAGGGGGACCGCTGCTAGCAGGTGACGTCCGTACATACGTCGTCCGCCACACGTGTGGATTGGCCGGCGGCCGTACGAGAAAGGCCCGCGCGACGGCGGGCCCTTCTCCCCTTCGAGCCGCTCAGATCCCGAGGATCTGCTTCTTCTTCGCCTCGAACTCCTCCTCGGTGATTATCCCCTGGTCCTTCAGCTGCGCGAGCTGCGCGAGCTCGGCGGCGTAGTCGGGCGCCGCGGGTGCGGCCGCTGGAGCTGGAGGCGCCGCGGCCTGCTGGGCCGCCATCTGCTCGTCGTACGCCTGCTGGTCCTGCGCATGCGTACTTCTGTTCCTGGCGGTGACGCACTGCCCCGGCGGTCCCGGCGACCACTGCCGTTGTCGCCGCGGCCCGTACGAGACCAGGTCCTCTTCGTCTCGAACATCCTGCGTGCTCCTTCCTAGGCCGTGGCCTGCTCGAGCGCCCACTCGCGGGCGGCCTGGACGACCTCGTGCGGGAGACGCTCGAAGACGACGAGCTCGCCGCCGGCATCGCGCATCGCCTGGGCGACCTTGCGCGCCCAGACGTTCTCCCAGACGAGCACGGCAGCCGACGAGTTGGGCGGGAGCCCATCGGCGGCGTCCATGAGGTCGTCCTCGTTGAAGAGCCCGCCCACCTCGATGCCCGCGCTCTCGAGCGCCGCCTGCACGTCGGGGTCGAGCTCGGTCAGCTCCATCGCGACGGTGTTCCCGCCCTCGTCCTTGAGCACGAACGCGATGTCGATGATGCGGATGGTCCCCGAGTCGACGAGGTCGGCGAGCGCCGGCCCGATCTCTCCCCGGAACTGGTTCCCGGGGAAGGCGATGATCGCGTAGTCGACTGGCCCGATCTCTTCCATCGTCTCTCCTCTCCCGTGTATCTCGGCCTAGGCGGCCAGCGCCTTGGACTTGATGGCGTCGAACTCCGCCTGCGTGATCGCGCCCGAGTCGAGGAGACCCTTCGCCTTCTCGATCTCGGCGGCGGCCCCGCCGCTTCCGGCCGTCTCGCGAACGTACTGGTCCATCTGCGACTGTTGCGCTTGTGCCTGTGCGATGTTGCGGTCGGCCATCCCGTCGTGGTTGACGAGTAGGTAGACGAATACGCCTAGGAACGGCACCAGGATCACGAAGATGATCCAGAGCACCTTCGACACTCCTGACGTGTCCTTCCGGCGGAAGAGATCGATGAAGACCGTGATGAGGATCCAGAACCAGATGATCCACAGGAAGAAGATCAGCATGGTCCAGAGGACATCGAGGAACGGATAATCAGCTGCGAGCACTGCGAAACCCCCTTTTCGGAATCGCCCTAACCTTCTCATAGGTCTCGACGCCGTGCGACGGCTGCATGCGGCGCTCACTCCGGTGACCGGGCTGGCCGCGTGTTGCGAGTGCGATCAGAACGGCGAATGCTCCGGACACGAACGCACCGATGAACGGGATGTACGCGGGGACGAAAACGACTGCTCGGGGCGGCCCTCGAACGCCACGTCGAGTGCCTTGCACGCCAGAGAGCACGCTATCGAGGTCGCAAGCATCGGGACCGCATTCGCCCACTGAAGAAAGGAGCACAATGTGCCGCTGGGTCGCATACACGGGGACGCCGGTCCTCCTCGAGGACCTGCTGTACAAGCCCGCGCACTCCCTCGTCGACCAGAGCCTGCACTCGCGGCTCGGGGTCGAGACGACCAATGGCGACGGTTTCGGCGTGGGCTGGTACGGGGAGAGCGAGACACCCGCGCTTTTCAAGAGCGTCGAGCCGGCATGGAACGACCGGAACCTGCACGAGCTCGCCGGCCACATCCGCTCCGGGCTCGTATTCGCCCACATCCGCGCGTCAACGGGCACGCCGATACAGCAGACGAACTGCCATCCGTTTCGGTACGGATCTTGGCTCTGGATGCACAACGGCTCTATCGCGCAGTTCCATGACGTGAAGCGCGAGCTCATGCTCTCGATCGACTCGTCCCTCTACCCGCTCGTCGAGGGCTCGACGGACTCGGAGGCGTTCTTCTTCCTCGCGCTGACCCTCGGGCTCGAGAACGATCCTCCGACCGCCGTCGAGCGTGCCGTCGGCGTCGTCGAGCACGTTGGCCGAAGCCACGGCATCGAGCATCCGATACAGATGACGGTGGCGACCACTGACGGCCGCAGCGTGTGGGCGTTCCGGTACTCGACCGAGGGCAAGTCGCGGTCGCTGTTCTACTCCACGCGCGTGGACACGCTCCGAGAGCAGTACCCCGACCATCCCGTCCTGCACCAGCTCTCGGACGAGTCGCGCCTCGTGGTCTCCGAGCCGCTCGGCGACCTCGCGGGTGCGTGGAACGAGGTTCCGGAATCGAGCTACGGCGTCGTCCAGGAAGGGCAGGACGAGCTCCACTCATTCAAGCCGCGCCAGCCGTCCTAGGAACGCAGATCACCTGGGTGAACCACACCGCGCGCCCTCGTAACACGACGAGCGGCCGGGTCCGTGCGCATCGGAAACCCGCGGAGTTCAACCCGCGGAAGCGGCGGTGTCCTGGGCGTGATACGAGGCGAGCAGGCGCTCCTCCACGTCGCGCTTCGGGAACATGAAGAAGACGAGGACCGCGCCCAGGAGGACGAACACGATCCCGGCGGTGTAGGCCCAGTCGTCCCCGTCCAGGAACGCGGTCTGCGCGGCGGCGATGATCGCGTCCGCGTACTGCGGGTGTTGAGCCGCGATGGCCTCGGCGCCGTCGAACGACTTCGTGAGCTGCGCCTGCGTCGAGTCGGTGACGTCCTGACCGGACGAGGTGATCGCGGCCGTCATGGCGGACGCGTAGCCCGCAGTGAGCAGCGCACCGAAGGTGGACTGCATGATCGCGCCGCCGAGGTCGCGCTGGAGGTCGGCAGTGCCCGACGCCATCCCCGCCCGCGTCACGGGCACCGAGCCCGTAAGTGAGTGCGATGCAGGGGTCCCCGCCAGGCCGATACCGGCGCCGATGAAGACGTACGCGAGCGCGATCTGCCAGTACGGCGCGCCCTCGTCCCAGAGGACGAGCATCGTCCCGAACGCGAGTATGAGGAAGACATAGCCGCAGAGGAGCGTGAAACGGGCGCCACGGGCCTCGACGAGCTTGGCCGACCTCGGGGCGACGAGGACCATCACGAGCGCCGCCGGGAGGATCGCGGCGCCGGCCTCCAGGGTCGAGTAGCCGAGGACGTTCTGCAGGAACTGCTGGCTGATGAACGCTGCGCCCATCAGCGAGCCGAAGACGATGATCCCCGCGCACGCCGCGACCCAGAAGATCCGGCGCGACGCGACGTTCAGGTCGTACAGCGGGTTCACGGCACGCCGCTGGCGGATGTAGAAGCCGACGAGCGCCGCGAGTGCGATGGCCGCGAGGCCGGCGACGAGCGCTCCCTCGTTCGGAACCGGAGCGAAGTTGATCCCGAGGATGAGCGCTCCGACGAGCAGCACGGACAGGATCCCGCCGAGGTTGTCCACGGGATCCGACGTCTCGTTCACGTGGCTCGGCACGAACAGGAAAGCGAGAACGAGCGCGAGCGCCGCCAGGGGCAGCGTCACGAGGAAAACCGACCCCCAGTCGAACTCCTCGAGCAGCGCGCCCGCGACAAGCGGCCCGAGCGCGGCGATCGCCCCACCCAGGGCCGACCACAGCGCGATCGCCCTCGTTCGCGGGGCTCCAGACCAAAGAGCCGTGATGAGTGCGAGTGTCGTCGGGTAGGCCATGCCCGCCGCGATCCCGCCGCCGACCCGCGCGACGAACAGCACCTCGTCGGAGGGTGCGAACGCCGCGAGCAGGGACATCGGGATTGCGAGCCCGGTCCCGAGGACGAGCATCATCTTGCGCCCGTAGCGGTCGCCGATCGCGCCGAGGTAAAGCACCGATGCCGCGAGGCCGAGCGAGTAGCCGACCGCGATCAAGTTCAGGGTCACCTGCGAGGAGTCGAACGCCTCGCCGATGGACGGCAGCGCGACGTTCGCGACTGACAGGTTGAGGTTCGCCACCGCCGCGACGGCGATCAGCGAGATGAGGACGAGCCCGGCTCGCTCTGGCCCTTCCGTCGTGCGGTCACTCACGGCGCGGAGCATCCTCCCATGACCGCCCGTCGATCATCTGAGGGAGACGACCTCGTCGACACGACGCGGCCGATGGGTGGTGAGAAGGACGGAACGGTCTCGCGCGTGCCGAGGACGTCCGCCACGAGATCCTCGGCCGTCGCCTGCGACGATGGCGAGTCGTCGACTACGCGTCGACCCACGGCCCGTGCCAGCGGCCGTGGCCGGCGACGAGCGCGTCGGCAGCCTCGGGCCCCCACGATCCGGGCGCGTAGACCTTGACCGGCGGTGGCGCGTCGAGCAGCGGCTGCATGATCCGCCACGCCTCCTCCACCCCGTCCTGCCGGGTGAAGCGGACGCTGCGCCCGACCATCGCCGCGTGGAGCAGCACCTCGTACGGCGTCGGTCCTTCACCCCCCGCCTCCGCGAACTCGAGGTCGAAGTGGACCTCGCCAGGCCCCTCCCGGTCGGCCCGGTGCGCGTCGAGGCTGATCCTGGCGCCCGTTGTGGGATCGAGCCGGATCACGAGCTGGTTCGCGTCGGGCCGGCGCTCGAAGAAGCCCAATCGCGGCGCGTGCTTGAAGACGATCCGGAGCTCGGTCTGGGTCACCGGGAGCCGCTTGCCCGTGCGGATATAGAACGGGACACCCGACCAGCGCCAGTTCTCGATGTCCAGGCGCAGCGCGGCGTACGTCTCGGTCCTCGAGCCCGGCGCGACGCCGTCTATCGAGAGGTAGCCGTCGTACTGGCCGCGGACGTAGTGCGCGGGGTCGGCCGTCACGACCGAGCGGAAGAGCGCCTGCATGCCGTTCTTCAGCGTCTCGGGGTCGCCACCGGCGGGCGGCTCCATTCCCGCTGCCCCGACGACCTGCATGAGGTGGTTGACGACGACGTCGCGCAGTGCACCGACCGGGTCGTAGAAGTGCCCGCGGCCCTCGACGCCGAAGTCCTCCGCCAGCGTGATCTCGACGCACTCGACGAAGTTCCGGTTCCAGACCGGCTCGAGCATCGTGTTGGCGAAGCGGAGGTAGAGGATCTCCTCCAGGCCCATCTTCCCGAGGTAGTGGTCGATCCGGTAGAGCTGCGGCTCGCCGACGTACTCGTGCAGCTCGTCGGCGAGCGCCCGCGCGGAGGCGAGGTCGTGGCCGAACGGCTTCTCGACGACGACGCGAGCGGTCGTCGTCAGGCCTGCCTCGGTGAGTCCCTTGACGACCGTGGCGAAGAGCGACGGGGGGATCTCGAGGTAGAAGACCGGCGTCGTCCTGCCGGCGATCGCCTCACCCACACGGCCGTAGGTCGCCGGATCCGTGAAGTCCCCCGAGACGTAAGAGAGCCGCGCTGAGAAGCGGTCGAACACCGCCGGATCGATCGCCTCCCCCGTCGCCTCGATCGACTCGCGGGCGCGCGTGACGAGGTCATCGACGGTCCAGTCGTCGACGGCCACTCCCACGATCGGGCAGTCGAGCAGCCCTCGCTGCTCGAGGCGGTAGAGGGACCGGAACGTCATCACGCGCGCGAGGTCGCCGGTGATCCCGAAGACGACCAGGACGTCGGCCGGTGCCGCAGCGGCCCGTTCGTCGCGCCCCGCCGCCCGGAGCGCCGCGGTTGCGCTCATCGCGCCGCGTTGCGCCTCGACCGGCGTGTGCGCCTCTCGACGTCGACTCGTCCGCGCCCGAAGGCGTCGAGGCGGCCCCAACGGCCGGGGATGTCCAGCAGCGCGAGATGGCCGATCTCGCTCGGGAGGGCGGGATCGACCACGAGATGGTCGCCGATCGGCTCGAGCCCGAGCATCGTCCGCAGGAAGAGCAGAGGCGCCCCGGTGGACCACGCCTGCGGGCTGCACGCGGTCGGATACTGCACCGGGTACTTCGTGACGCCCCGGGCGTAGCCGCCGAACGCCTCGGGCAGACGACCGTCGAACACGACAGCTGCGTCGAGAATCCCCGCCGCGATCTGGGCCGCCTCGTCCTTGAACCCGTACCGACGCAGGCCCCACGCGATGAACGAGTTGTCGAACGGCCAGACGGTGCCGACGTGGTAGCCGATGGGGTTGTAGCGGCCCTCGCCCTCGGCCAGCGTTCGGACGCCCCAGCCGGAGAAGAGCCTCGATCCCAGTAGGTGCTCGGCGACCGACGCGACCTTCGCCTTGTCGACGATGCCGCTCCACAGCAGATGGCCGTTGTTCGAGGCGAGGACATCGACCTGCTTGCCCTCGGTATCGAGGGCAAGCGCGAAGTACCCCTCGTCCGAGACCCAGAAGTCGCGGTTGAAGCGGCGCTTCAGGTCGGCCGCTTCGCGCTCGAGCCGGTCGGCGAGCGCCGGGTCCTTCCAGACGAGCCGCGCGAGACGTGCCCCACGCACCTTCGCGTCGTACGCGTACCCCTGCAGCTCGCAGGTCGCGCGCGGGAACCCCGGCAACCGGCCGTCGCGGTAGGAGATCGAGTCCCACGAGTCCTTCCAGCACTGGTTCTCGAGCCCCGTCTTCTCGTTGCGCCGCTCGTACCAGATGTAGCCGGTGCCGAGGAGATCCGCGTACTCGTCGATCCAGTTGAGCGCAGCCCGGGCCTCGCTCTCGAGCTCCCGCACGAGCTTGCGATCGCCCGTCCACCGCTCGTACTCGTCCAGCAGCACGACGTACAGCGGTGTCGCGTCGGCGCAGCCGTAATACGGCGAGTGCGGACGCTCCTCGAACGCCGTCATCTCTCCGTAGCGCATCTCGTGCAGGATCCGGCCCGGGTCCTCGTCACGGAAATCGTCGACGCGGCTGCCCTGCCAGTCCCCGAGCGCGCGCAGTGTCGTCGCCGCGAGCTCGGGCGTGAACGGCAACGCCTGCAGGCTCGTGAAGATGCTGTCCCGGCCGAACATCGTCATGAACCACGGCAGGCCGGCGGCGGGGAGGCTCCGTCCTCCGGCGACCGGCGGCGAAAAGCGCAGCGCCGCGAGATCGACGAGGCTGCGCCGGTACGTCGCCCGGAGCTCGTCCGAGTCGCACTCGAGCCGGGGCGCGTCCGCAATCCAGTTTTCGAGGCTGAGCGCCATGCTCGGCCGGGCGCGCCTCGCTCCACGCGCGTACTTGGGCCGCACGTAGGTTCCGCCGGCGCCGGACGCCGTCACGACGTCGAGGTCCGTCGTCCACTCTCCCTGCGGCTCGATGCGAACCTTGAACGTGAGCCCGCCCTTGTCGACCCGGGCCGGCGCCGACGCCGAGATCAGCGTGGTGCGCATGAACTTCTCGCGCTTGTAGCCGAGCCGCAGGGCACCAGACTCGACACGCGCCGAGTACGTGCCCTTCTTCGCGAGCGCGTCCTTGACCTCGAACAGGTCGGCGAAGTCGCAGCCCGCCTCGATGCGAACGACGAGGTTCACCGGCTTCTCGTCATGGTTCAGGATCGTGAGCTCCTCGTGGAAGCCGTTCCCGACGGCGCGACGCCGGATAACCGAGAGCTTGGCGTCGATGTAGACGGTCCCCGTGCCCGGCACGAGGAAGAAGCGGGTCTCGAAGTACTGCAGATCGTCGACCGAGAGTGGATTGAGCCGCTGCCCGTTGAGGGTCAGGACCCACTTCGAGAGGAAGCGCGTGTCGAACGAGAAGAGACCGGTCGGATCGGTCAGCGAGGCCTCGATGTCGCCGTTCGCGCTGCTGACGACGAACGTGTTCCCGTCGAGGATCTGAACGAGGCCGTCGGCCATCATTTCCTCCCGGTGGGTCTGGTGGTGCGTCGCCGCTTCCGCGCCCGCGGCGGACCCGGGAAGAGCCGTTGGACCAGGACGAGCAGGTTGATGTCGCCCTCGACGTTCACCTCTTCGCGCAGGAGCGCAGCCAGCGCATTCGCTTCGCCGCTCGCGATGCGGTCGAACAGCGCTCGGTCGGTGGAGACGACGCAGTCCGCTCTCGCGTGCCGCCGCGAAACTGCGATCTCGCCCTTCTTGAGCTCGACGAGCCAGCGCTCGGTGCGCTTGCCGTCCGCGATGTCGAAGCGCACTGTCCCCGATGCCTTCCGGAGGAGTGGCTCCTGGCCACGGCTTTTGAGCCCGGCGAAGAAGTCGACGGTCGGATCCGACGTCATGCCGTGTTCTCCGTCGGGACGGTGATACGGCCCAACCGTTCGTGAGCGAACCCAACCGAAGTCCAGGTGATGGCGTCGGCGTCCTTCACCGTCCGCGCAGCACCGACCCCACCGAACCCTCCACCAAGGGTGACGACCTTCCCCCCTTCCATACGGACAACATACTCCGTGCCTCTCATGGCCGTCATGAACGACGAGTGTCATGCCTCGGTAGCTGACGGAACGCCGCCCGAGCAGCGATTTCACCTGGGTGAACCTTGCCCTCGCGGACTCGCCGCACAGCGTTCACCGGTCGCCGTCCTGCGAGTGCATGCGAATCACCGGGTGACAGTCCGCGGCTGCCTTGGCCGACCTCGTAACGCGTTACGCTCTCGCGATGTCCGAGGCAGCCGTGGCGCCGAGCCCGATCGTCCCTGAGGAGTCGAAGCGGCGCCGGGTCGTGAAGATCGTGGCGTGGCTCGTCGGCCTCGTCGTCTTCCTCGCGGTGCTCCACGTGCT
This sequence comes from uncultured Actinomycetes bacterium, assembly GCA_963793035.1. Classification (GTDB taxonomy): domain Bacteria; phylum Actinomycetota; class Thermoleophilia; order Gaiellales; family Gaiellaceae; genus GMQP-bins7. The sequence continues at coordinate 13,231 of CAWBYI010000002.1, read as the reverse complement.
CGGCGTGGACGTCTGGGGCTGGCTCGAGGAGCTGTGGCACACCGTCACGGAGATCTCGCTCGGGTACGTCATCCTCGGCTGCATCTTCCAGTGCGCGCAGACGTGTCTGACCGCGCTCGGCTGGTACGGGATCCTGCGCTACGCGTATCCCGGCGGCGTCACATACATGCCGGTGCTCGCGTCGTACGCCGCGGGAGTCGCCCTGAACAATTTCCTGCCCGCGAACATCGGCACGTTCGTGACCCTGCTCATGTACGTCGCGATCGTGAAGGGAGCGACCTTCCCGGGGATCCTCGCCGGGTACTTCGTCCAGAAGATCTTCTACCTCATCGTCGGGACGCTGATCTACGTCTACCTCTTCTGGGCGGTCGCCGGCTCCTTCGAATTCCAGTTCGGGAACGAGTGGGACTCGGTCTCGGGCCACCCGGTGCTCGTGCTTGGCATCGTCCTCGGCGGGATCTTCCTCATCACGTTGCTCGTGCGGATCTTCTGGCGCTGGGTCAAGGGGATGTGGGAGAAGGCGAAGAAGGGCGCCGCGATCCTCAGCGACCTCCGCGCCTACACGAAGTGGGTCCTGCTCCCGCAGGCCGGCGGCTACATCGCGAAGGTCGGCGTCATCATCGTCTTTCTCGCGGCGTACGGCATTCCCGTCACCTTCGGCTCCGTCATGAGCGTCCTCGGCTCGAACCAGCTGGCCAACCTGCTCTCGTTCACCCCCGGCGGCATCGGCGTCAACCAGGCGTTCAACAGCTTCGCGCTCGAGAGCTACACGGACGACACGACCGCCACGGCGTACTCCCTCGGTCAGCAGCTGATCACGACTGCGTTCAACGTCGGGTTCGCTGTGGTCCTCATCTGCATGGTCTTCGGCTGGCGCGGCGGCTCCGCCCTCGTCAAGACCTCGTACGACGACGCGAAGGTGAAGACCGCCGAGATGAAGGCGAGCCGCAAGGAAGGCAAGGGTCTGATGGGGAGCGACGAGGACACAGCGCCGGACGAGTCCGCCTAGTAGGACCGGCGACACATGCCAAGCGCGGCGTGAGCTGTCGTGCTAGTCGGCTCCGAGCGCCGCGGTGATCCTCTCGATCGCGGCAGTCTCCTCGTCCTTGACCCCGCCCTTGGCCTCGGCCACCGCCGTGGCTACGTCGAGCACGAGGCGGCGATAGGCATCGAGCTCGTCCGGGGCTTTCGCTCCGATGACGGTCACCGCAGCCCCTAGGGCGTTGATCGTCTCCTCCACGACCTCCTTTGGTGACGCGACCAGGCCGAAGCCGGTGCTGTGTGTCTCCGAAAGCTCGCGGACGAGCTGGCTCTCGCTCTCACGATGCGCGGCAAGTTGCTTCGCGACGGTGCTCGCCTCACCGAATGTGTCCGTGAAGTCGCGATGAGCCGCGGAGACAAGCAGGCCGGCTCCCGTGACGCCCTGCTCGAGGTCCTTCCATTCCTCCTCGGTGAAGTCCGTCTTGCCGGCCATGTGTCCTCCTTCGATGGGATGTGAGTGCAGCTGAGTCAATTCTGATACCGAGGGCGATTGGTAAAACACGTGTGCGAGTTGCGGTGCCTCTCGCGGGAACGCCTACCGCTGCAACTTCGCCTCGATCGCGGCAAGACGCTCGTCAAGCCGAAGGAGAAGAGCTCGAGTTTCCGCGTCGATCGCGGCCCGCGTCGCAGCCTCCTCGGCCGCATTGCGTTGCTGATCGTTCGAGACGAACAGGGAGGTAACCGTTGCGGTCAGGAACGAGAGAAACGTGATACCGAACAGGATTACACCGCTCCCGACCACGCGCCCCCACGGGGTCGTGGGCACCACGTCTCCATACCCAACCGTGGCGAGCGTGACGAGCGCCCACCAAGCGCCGACCCCGAACGACGGAAAGTCCTCCTTGGCCACCAGCGTCATGACGAATCCCGCGAGCAGCGCCACCGCCAGCGTCAAGACAACGAGGAACGGGAAGACGCGTCGGGTTGCGACCGCCCGTGTGACACGTGCCTCGAAGCGTGATGAGGGAGACCTCCTCGCTCCGGCGGACGCTTCCGGCACTACTACGGCGACGGGCTCGGAGTCATCGCCTCGACACGCTCCCGTAGCCGTGCCTGGGCACGTTTCAGCTCCCGAAGCTGAGCGGCGAGCGTTCGGGCACGCTCCCGCTGGGCGCGTAGCGTCGCCCTGAGCTGCTCGGCTCCGGCTCGGAGCTCGGCAGTCTGCGTCGTGAGCTCGTCGGTCGCGGCCTGCCCGCTCTCGAGCGCCTCGATCCGAGAGTCGAAAGCGCTCGTGCGACTGGAGCCCTGGTTGGTTGCTGCCCGGAACTCGTTGTCGATCGCCGCGACATCCCGGCTGATCGCCGCGAGCTGTCGCTCTCCGAGCTGCCCGCTCCGCTCCGCGAGTGTCCGCTGGAGAGACTGAAGCTGGGCGTGGCCCTCTTCGAGCTCTGAGCGCGTCGTCCCGGAAAGCTGGCTGCCAAGGAGCGAGCGCGCGTGTCCGGCGCCGGCTTCGGCGTCGGCGAGTTGTGATGTCAGGCCCGCGAGCTCGGCCTGCACGTTCGCGCTCAGGTACTCGGCGTTCGCGATCGCGTCCGACATCAACTGGTTCGTGGTCGCCAGGTAGCCGTTCAACGCCTCGAGCTCCACGACCAACGTCTGGACGTCCTCGACGGCTTCCGGGGTGTCCGGGTTGGCGTTGCGTACGACGGCCAGCGTGGCCAGGCCTGACGCGACCAGCAGTGCCATGAGCGTGATCGCGACCCACGCCCAGGCGGGCACCGGTGCAGCCCGACGCCGAGTGGTAACCGCCTCCTCCGGCGTCGCTTGCTCAACCGGTGACTCGACGCCCGGCGCCTGGGAGGCGTCGGCCTCCGCGGCGACAACGGCGGCGTCCGGCTCCGCTTCTGCGCGGGGCTGCGTGGTCGGAGGCTCCGCGAGCGTCTCATCCTCGCTTGCCTCGGAGACAGCTTCTGGCTCCGTCGGTACGGGGGGCTTCGCTTCCGTCATGGGCCCCCGTTCGAGGATGAGCGCTCGGACCGCTTCTGCTTCGCCTGCGCCCCCTTTTCCTCAGCGGAGGTAACGGCGGCCTCGAATTGCTCGTTGAACGTCTTGAGCTCTTCGTTGGTCGTCTTGACGTCGGCGACGAGCGTGTCGAGCAGCTGAGAGGCCGATGCGGATGCGGCTTTCGCGTTCGCCGAGGCGTCGCGGGCCTCGACGAGCAAGCCCAGCGTCACCACGACCAGCGCGAGTCCCAGCGCGCCCAAGACGACCGAGACCCACGTCGGCACGCGAGTGTCAGATGCGCCGGCGCCCGCATCCAGCCGTTGCTCGGCCCTCTCGGCCTCGCTCGACTCCGTCGTCTCAGTCTCGCTCGACTCGGTCACGGACATCGCAGAGCCATCCCTCATTTCCATTCCGGCCGTCCGAGTCTCGCTACCTGCCGGCGTCACCACATCACCCGCGAGCGTCGTTCACCCAGGTGAAGCTCACTAGACAGGCGGCGGTGTTCGTGGCTAAATGAGCAATCGCCGTCCCGAAGTCGGGGGGAAGTCAGGGGTTCGTGTGTCGGCCGTCGAAGTGCATTCAGCCGCGTCTGTGGCTACCGTCTCCGCTTCAGGGGCTACCCTCTCCAGGATTCTTGCTCGACGCGGCGTCCTGATCGCCGCTTGGATCGCTTGGGTTCTCGTCGCGATCGGAGCGGGTCTGCTCCTCGCGACGAGCGACCACCTCGTCGATCCGATTGCGTACGGCATCCAGCGGGCCGTGATCATCGTGGGATGGTCCAGCGCGGCGCTCTATTGGCTGGTGCGGCGTCCCGGCAATCGCCTCGGCCTCGCGTTCGTGGCGCTGGCGCTTTCGTCGGTCGTGATGTCGCTGCAAGGGGCGTCCGATCCCCTGCTCCACAGCATCGGTGTGTTCGGTGACTTCCCGTCGTTCGTCCTGGCCTTCTATGTCATCTTCGCCTTCCCCGACGGACGGCTTGGCGGCTGGGTGGAGCGGCTGCTGCTCGCGGGATGGGCGCTTTCCTTCTTTACATCGTCCTTTCCTCAGCTTTTCTTCTCGCCCGTCGTGAGCGGCGGCGGGCCGATTGCCGGCTGCAACGCGGCGTGTCCCACGAACGCGTTCATGATCGCCGACCGTCCGACGATCGCCGACGGGTTCGGCAGCAACGGTTCGTACCTGACGCTCGCGCTCGGAGTGGGGACTCTCGCGGTCTTGTTCTACCGCCTGGCGACGGCAACTCGACCGCGCAGGCGCGCGCTCATTCCCGTCTACGTACCCGCCGTGATGCTTGCGGCGACCGTCCTGATCTTCCACGGCATCGTCGGCGATCATCTCGATCTGGATCCCAGCACGATCTCGGACGTCGGCTGGTTCCTCACGGTTTGTCGCGCCCTGCTTCCCTACGGATTTGTGCTTTCGATCGTGGTAAGCACGTTCTTCGCCGCGACGGCGTTGAAAAAGATCGTCTCCCGCCTCGTCGAGAGCCCGAGCGCCGCTGAGCTGCGCACGACGCTGGCCGAGTCACTCGATGATCCGTCGCTCGAGCTCGGGTTCCGTCTCGAGCAGGCGGGCGGCTTTGTCGACTCGGCCGGCAAGCCTCTTGCATCGACGCCTCCGGCCGGTCAGCGGTCGTCTCCGGTCACGCGGAACGGCGACACGGTGGCCGTGATCATGCATGACACGGCTTTGGACACCGACCCGGAGCTCGTCGGAGCCGCGGGTCAGGCGCTGCTACTGGCCATCGAGAACGGTCGCCTGACGTCCGAGCTCGAGTCGACGAACACGGAGCTCCGCGCCGCGCGCGGACGCATCGTGGCCACGAGCGACGCCGAGCGCCGCAAGATCGAGCGTGACCTCCATGACGGGGCGCAGCAGCATCTGGTCGCACTCAGCATCCGAGTCGGTCTGGCCCGCGAATTCGCGGATCCAGAGTCCGCGCAGCGACTCGACGACGTCGGCAAGGAGCTCGAGGAGATCCTGGAGGAGCTCCGCGACCTCGCCCATGGCCTCTACCCGCCTGTGCTTCGCGAGTTCGGACTCCGGGCCGCCCTGACCAGTGTCGTGCGGCGCTCCGTTTCACCGGTGAAGGTCGAGGCAGCAGCGATCGGCCGCTACCCCGAAGACGTGGAGGCCGCCGTCTACTACTGCTGCGTCGAAAGTCTCCAGAACGTCGACAAGCACGCCGGTGTGGGTGCGACCGCTGTGATTCGGCTCTGGGAGCGCGATGGCCGCCTCTACTTCGAGATCGTCGATGACGGCGTCGGCTACGACGTCGAGTCGGCCCGGCACGCGGGTCAGGGCCTGGCGAACATGTCAGACCGGATCGCCGCGCACGGAGGGACCCTCGTGGTCGAGTCGACGCCGGAACGGGGTACCACGGTCCGCGCGAACATCCCGATCGCCGACGCCGCCACGCAGCTCGTTGGTCCCGTTGCACCCTCGGCCTCCGAGGATCGCGGCGGCTGACTTCTAGCCGGGCAGATCAGGGGCGAGCGGACGTCGGCCGTGGTCGACCCACAACCGCCGGAGTAGGGCGGGTCCCAGGTCCTGCTTCCGGACGAACGCCACCGCGCCGAACAACTCGTCCCCGGACGGGTACTCGTCGAGGGACGCGGTCGAGATAAGCACAACGGTGGAAGCGGGGTGTGCGGCGCCAAGGCGGCGCGCTGTCTCGAGTCCGTCGATCCCGGGCATGCGGACGTCGACCAGCACGAGGTCAGGATCGAGCTCGCCAGCGAGCGCGATCGCCTCCTCCCCGGAGCCGGCCTCACCCAGGTGTACGAAGCCGTCGGTCGCCTCGATCACCTCTCGGGCGGCCTGCCGGAAGACGGCCTGGTCGTCGACCGTCATCACCCCGACGCCGACCCGTGCTTGCCGTCCGACGAGTGAGCTCACGTCGGTGCTCCGGAGACGTCATATCGATCCCGACGCGCGAGAAGCGCGGAATAGGTGGATGCGCGCATTGCGGCTCCTCGGCTCTCGTGTCTCGATGTGGTGTGCTTCTTGGGTCGATCCGGGTGCGACTGTCCGGTACCCAATCTTCGCCTGCGGAAACAGGGGCCCGCAATGACGCCTGCCGGTGTCTGCCCGGGGTGCGCGCCTGCATTCGCATGGGGGTGCGTCCATGGCGATCGCGCATAGCCCGCGCGTTATCGTGCGCTCTTGGCCATTCGCGTCGTCATCGCAGACGACAATCTGCTCGTGCGCGAGGGCCTCGAGCAGGTGCTCGGCGGACAGCAGGGCATCGAGCTCGTGGGCGTGTACGCAGATCTCCCCTCTCTGCTCGAGGCAGTCGAGGCGGACCCACCGGACGTGGTCCTGACGGACATCCGGATGCCCCCGTCCCACAGCGACGAGGGGATCCGGCTCGCGGCACTCCTGCGGGAGACAAACCCGCACGTGGGCGTGGTGGTGCTCAGCCAGTACTCCGAGCCGCTCTACGCGCTGGCCCTGCTCGAGTCGGGCTCAGAGGGTCGCGGATACCTGCTCAAGGAGCGCGTGCGCGATCGCGAACAGCTCCTCTCCGCCCTCGAGACCGTCGCGGACGGTGGCTCGGTCGTGGACCCGAGGATCGTGGACCTGCTCGTCGCCTCGAAGGGTCGCGCCGAGCGCTCCTCCCTGGCGGCTCTTACCCCGCGGGAGCGCGAGGTCCTCGCTCAGATCGCTCAGGGGAAGAGCAACAGCGCGATCGCCGAGTCTCTCGTGTTGAGCAAACGAGCCGTCGAGAAGCACATCCACTCGATCTTCTTCAAGCTGGGTCTCTCCGACGCGGAGGACGCCAGCAAACGGGTGAAGGCCGCTCTTGCGTTTCTGTCTGATGAGCCGGAAGCCGGCGACGGCGTGCGCTCGACCGGCGCCTGAGCCTAGTCGCCGTTTTCCTGCAGCCGCGTCGAGAAATACTCGAGCGCCTTCTTCGTCTTTGTCTGCTGCTCGCCGGTGAGCTCGACTCCTTTCTGCGTCAGGAAGGCTCTCGCTTCGGCGGCGACCTGGAACGTCTCCGAGGGCGCGCATTTCGTCGAGAGCTCGAGGATCATGGTGTTGTCCGGATAGAGCCAAAGCTCGGAAACGAGTCTGCGGTCGTAGCCCTCAGGCTCGAACTTCAGCTTGAGCACGGAGATCGGACCGAGGATCGAGAGCTCATCCAGCTCGAGCCCCTCGGGTGCGTGCGCCGAATACAGCGCCCGTTGCTCCTTGGAGTAGAGCTTGCGGACCGGCCGCTTCCCGAGCACCGCGTCCCTGACATCGGCCGTCTTCAGCGCGCGCTTCATGGATCCCGAGCAGACGAACCCGCCCGGCATCGCATCGACCTCGACGCCGAAGTTCGGCGAGCGCCGCAGCTCAGACGGGAGCTCCTTCGGCACGACCGGGCGTAGCTTTACGACGGTATCGTCGCCCTTCCCCTGGACGCGGCGGGCACGGACGACGACGCCGCTCTTGTTGAGCGTGAGCTCGGGCGTGTCGAAGAAGTAGACCTGGCGAATCTGAGCGTCGAGGGGATCGACCCCCAGCGCCGCCGCCCCGCGACTCCGGTCGGACACCGGCACGGTCAGCTTGAGCTCCACGCTGTCGGCGCCTTTCGTCAGTGCGATGAACTCGGCGAGATCCTGATCGGAAGGCGCGCGGGTCTTCGTTGCTGGGGCCATGGTCGATCCTCCTCGGTGGGACTATTCCTCGCCGGTTTCTCCGTCCGCCTCGAGCTCGCCAAGCTCGATTGCGAGCCCGAGCGCGCGCACCATCTTGGTCGCCGCCGAGGCGACGCGCGCGGTGCCCACGATCGGCGCGATGGCGGTGAGGACGCCGCGCACCTGCTCCGCGTCGACGCCGGCCGCGCCGGCGGCTTCGAGGTTCAGGAGATACGACGCCGGCGGAGCGTCGACCGCGACCAGCGCAGCGATGCGCACGAGCATCAGCGACTGCGCGTCGAGGTTGGTCGCCTCCAGCGAATCGGCGGTCATCCTCGCGAGTAGGTCGAGGACCGGAGTGTCGGTGGATTGCTCGGTCATGAGTCTCCCTTCGTCGGGATCAGTGCCTCAGCGGTAGCCAACGCCGCAGTCCGCGTCGGCGGGAGGGCAAGCGGGCCGAAATCCGATGGATCACGCGCTCCAGTCGCCGTTCAAACCGACGGCGAAGGCGCGGCTTTCGGACGTGCGCTACGACCGCCGCGACCGCGTTGCGTGCGTTCTCGTAAGCCTTCATCCGGCCGCTACCTCGCCAGCTCCTCCGCCGACGAGACGTTCCGCGTCAGTGCCCAGATCACCCAGATGTCCAGCGCGATGATCAGGATCGCCCAGAACGGGTAGTACGGGATGAAGATGAAGTTCGCGATGGCGCTCAGTACCGCGAGCGTCACCGCGACCACGCGCGCCCAGGTCTTGGCAGCGAAGAGGGCGTATCCCGCAAAGGCGACGAGCAGTCCCAAGAGCAGGTGGATCCAGCCCCAGGTCGTGGTGTCGAATTCGAGGATGTAGTTCGGCGTCACGGCGTAGAACTCGTCCTCGAAGAGGGCGGCCAGGCCGGCGATCGCCTGAAAGCAGCCGACGATGATCAGGATGACGCCGGCGAACACATAGCCTCCGACGGCGGATTCACTGACTCCCGCTGATCGCGTACGGCCGTAGTCGGTCGTCTCGTCTCCGACGGTCATCTCGCCTCCTTCTCTCGCGCGTTGGACAACGTCGTTCTTTCCTCCGCGATTGTCCAACCTGCCTGTGTCCCCTACCTCACCCGCCGATGTCTTCACCCAGGTGAAAGTTCTCAGCTGCGGTAGCTGAGACCAGCGAGATCGTTGCACCGGTGCTTGGGGGTGCACGCACCCCAGGTGCGGGCACGACCGAAAGTTCCGTGCAGGCCGTATTGCCACGCAGGCCTTGCTGAGCGACGCTAGCGGCGTTCCAACAGAGGGAGAGGTCAGCGCATGGGGCGCGATACGTGAGCATTCCGCTGCGGGACCAGAGTCGAATCGCCGTGACCGGAACGTCGACAGCGGCCGACCGACTCACGGGTACCGACGACGGGGTTTTCTCCGAGTGGAAGTTCGAGCGGGTTCGCGCTCCGCGCAACGCTCTTGCGCGTCCGCGCTGCACCGACGTGCTGCGGGAGTCGGCGCCGAGACTCGTCTTGCTCGCTGCGCCGCCGGGGTTCGGAAAGACGACCCTCCTCGCGCAGTGGCGCGAGGTCGACGGCCGCGCCTTCGCCTCCGTCTCGCTCGACTCGGGGGACAACGACCCGGTCACGTTCTGGACCTACATCATCCAGGCGATCCGACAAGCCGTGCCTGAGTGGGGCGCCGTCGCCCTGGGTGCGCTGCGTGGGTCGCGCGCGGATGTCGTCGATACGGTCGTCCCGGCTGTTCTACGTGACCTGGAAGCAATCGGCGAGGAGCTCGTCCTCGTGCTCGACGACTACCAGGAGATCACGAATCGGATCTGTCATGACTCGCTCAGCTTCTTCCTCGAGCGAACGCCGAGCAACGTCACATTGGCCGTCTCGACGCGTGCGGATCCACCGATCCCGATGGGAAAGCTCCGCGCCCTCGATGAGCTGCTGGAGCTTCGCGCCGTCGATCTCAGCTTCACCGAGGCCGAGTCAGCAACGTTCCTCAACGAGATCTTGCACCTCGGCCTCGCCACCGAGACCCTGGGCGCGCTGCACGAGCGCACCGAAGGCTGGCCGGTCGGCGTTCACCTGGCGGCGATGTCGCTATCGCACGATGCCGATCCCACCGGCTTCGTCGAACGCTTTGGCGGCGCCAGCCGTTACATCGTCGACTACCTGACCGAGGTCGTTCTCGACACGCTCGACGAGGAGCGACACCAGTTCCTGCTCGAGACGTCGGTCCTCCACACGCTGTCGGGACCTCTCTGCGACGCAGCTACCGGCAGGCAGGGCTCCGCCGAGGTGCTGGTCGAGCTCGAGCGAGCCAACCTCTTCCTGATACCGCTCGACGACCGCCGCGAGTGGTACCGCTACCACGAGCTGTTCGCGGACGTGCTCCGAAACCGACTGCTCCAGAGTGACCCTGAGCTCGCACTCGCCGTGCACCGCCGGGCGTCCGAGTGGCTCGGCCCGGAGGGCCACCGGTACGAGGCGGTGCGTCACGCCGTTGCCGCCGACGCGCTCGAGAGCGCGATCACGTTGGTGTTGGAAGACTGGCGCCCCTCGCTCGAGCAGGACGACGCCGTGGTGATCCTGCGCGAGCTCGACGAGCTTCCCGCGACCAACGACGAGCCAGATGCGCGACTCGCCGTCGCCAGGGCCTGGGCGCTGGGCGCGCTCAATCGCCGCGAGGAGTCGCTCGGCGCGCTCCAGTCGGCGGAGTCGGCGCGAGTCGAACTGCCGATGCCGTGCGGCATCCCGTTCGAGGCTGCCACCGCCTTGACCCGAGCGTGCTTTCCCTGGGGCGACTCGGCCGGGATGTTGGACGCCGCAGAACAGGCCTCAGAGCTACTGACCGACACATTCTCGGCCGGAAGGCCGATCTCGCTCCTCGCGCTTGGCTGGGCGCTGCGTCTCCGGGGCGAGGACGAGGCGGCGTGCACGCCACTGGAGCAGGCAGCCTTCCTCGCCGCGCGCTCGAACCAATGGCTCGTCGCCGGCATGGCCAAGGCGATGCTCGCGCGGATCTCGCTCGAGACCGACGACGTCGACCTCGCCGTTGGGGTGGCTCGGCGTGCGCTGAACACGCTCGAGGGTCACGGCGTCGCCGACAAGCCCGGTGCAGGCGTCGCGCACGTGGCGCTTGGCGCCGCGCTCGCCGGTCGAAATGAGCTCGAGGAGGCACGGAAGCTCCTCGACCGAGGGCTGGCGAACCTTCGTACCCGTGGCCAGCCGTTGGACATTGCAGATGCGTTGCTCGTGTCGGCCCCGGTCTGCCGAGCTCTCGAGGCACCTGCTCCCGCGCGAGCGATGCTGGAGGAAGCGAGGAAGCTCCTCGCGACCTGCCCGGATCCGGGAGTCCTGGGCGCACGCCTCGTGGAAGTCGCCCGAACGCTGACCCCGGCCCACCGGCGAGTCGAGGGCAACAGCGACCTGACGGAGCGCGAGCTCGAGGTTCTCCGCTACCTCGCCGAGGGTCTGTCCAAGCGAGAGATCGGGAAGGAGCTCTTCCTCTCCTTCAACACGATCCACTCACACACGAAGTCGATCTACCAGAAGCTCAGAGTCTCCTCGCGTGAGGATGCGATTGCTCGGGCGCAAGAGCTCGGAGCATTCTCGACCGCGCAAACGCTCCACTAGTTCTGGGCGGCCCCGCGCCGCGAACCGGCTCATGGCTTCTCGACGACCTCGCAGGTGAGCCCGTCGCGTGCTCCGTGTGCGCGGCGGTTGTAGCGCACGCGCAGCGCAGCCTCCTCTCCGACATGGAGCGGCTCGGGGAGCACCCACACCGACGTCGCCCAGCTCGAGGTCGGCCACGTCCAGGGATCGAGGGTGTGCTCGATCGCCTCGAAAAGGGCGGCGCGGAACGTCACTGCGACGGCATTCACCGTGCCCGGCTCGTCGACGACGAGGTCGGCGCAGCCACGCACGGAGGCGTTCGCGAACGTCGCCAGGTCCAGCGCGGCGAGCGTGACCGGTGGGCCGACGGGCGGCCAGTCGGCGACGACCTCTGCCTCGGTCGGCATGTTCACGGGGGCACGGACGGCGGCGTCGAGCAGTGGTTGGAACTCCATGTCGTACAGCCGCCGCCAGCGCTCGACGGCCGCCCGCCCGATCGCGCGCTGCCTGGCTTCGCCGTCGGGCAGGCGAAGGGGCCGCGCGAGCAGCGTGAGCCCGTGGGGGATCAGCCGCGCGTCGGGTTTCAGCAGGCGGCGGCGCGCGTCGAGCGTGGTCTCGAGGATCTCCTCCTCGAGCGGCTCGTTGCCGATGATCTCTGCGACCAGCAGGTCGGCCGGCTCGGGCAGCTCGATCTCGCGCGACCAGCCGGGAACGAGCGTGACCGTGTCCGTCACCCCGTTGGCCGCGAAGACCCGCCCGGCGACGTCCGCGATGTCGCTGGCCTCGACCGCGTAGACGCGGCGTGCGCCGGACCGGACCGCGGCGACGGCGAGCACCCCGCTCCCGGTGCCGATGTCGAGCACGACGTCGCCCGGTCGCACCGCCGCGACGAGCGCGCTGATGTAGTCACCGGTCCTGCGGTCGTCATGGAGCATCCGCGCGTGCTCCACCGGGTCGGCCCAGCCGCTTGCCGGGGCACCGCCGGCGTCCGGTCGTACGAGGGCGCCTTCCTCGATCAGCATGTTGACGACGTTCATCGTCGGCGCGAAGTCGGTGGAAGGTGCCTCGCGCTCGAACCAGCTGGATTGCCTCGCCGAGAGCCAGCGGTTGGGCGAACAGCGACAGGGCTGCGTATCCGCGGGGCCCGAGGTCGACGGCCGTCCCGTCAGGCGCATCGAGCAGGACATGCCCCGCCGCATCGAAGCGGGTTCGCACTCCCGGGGCGAGCTGCAAGAGCGTCGTCGGCGACAGGTGTGCGTTGGGCAAGTCTTCGATCCTCTCAATCACGAAGCGACACGACCCCACCGGCCTTACAGGTCCTTGCGGTACCAGCGGGCGGTACTGCCGGCCGGACAACCCTCGATCACGCCGGCGGTCTCGTAGCCGAGCCGCTCGTAGATGCCGGGCGCAAGCAGGTCGTAGGCGCGGAACTGGACGAGCGTGCAACCCCGTCGCCGGGCTTCGGCTTCCGCGCCGGCCATGAGGGCTCGTGCCAGTCCGCGACCGCGGAGCGGCTCGTCGACCCACATCGCCTGTAGCTCACAGCACCCACCCCACACGATGCCGGAGATGCCCGCGACCACCCGGCCGTCGTCGTCCCGGACGAAGATCCCGAACTCTTCGTCGTCGCCAAGGCCGGCGGCGGCGATCGCAGCCGCCGCAACCCGCTCCTCGAGCAGCGCCAGGCTGGCCGGGTCCGGCGAGTCCTCGACGACGAGGGTATGCGGGCCGTCCACCGGTTGAGCTCGGGTGATGGTCCTACCTGGCGAGCATCTGCTCCAGCAGCGCCGCGTTGTCGAAGTAGTTCCGGAACGCAGAGATCTTGTCCCCGTTGAACTCCGCCACGAGCGCAGCCCCGAGCAGCAACTCGCGGCCGTTCGGCTCGATCACGGTCTCCTCGTCGAGTACGAACGGGCCCGAGAAGTCCGCAGTCACCCGGTACTCGGCGTAGCCCTTGTTCCCGACGACGTCGACGACATCGATCTCCAGGGACATGTTCGAGATGCTCGTTTCGCGCTCCGCGACGACTTCT
>CAWBYI010000001.1:0-501812 GCA_963793035.1 uncultured Actinomycetes bacterium | reverse complement strand
CGCGCAGGTCGCGCCTGTGGTATCCGGGGGTCTTCGAGGACGAGCTGACGGTACTCGCGGTGCTCGAAGGGTACGCAACTGCCCTCGCTGCGGCTCGCTTGGAGAAGGGAGACTTCACCCGCCTGCGCCGGGCGACGGACGACATGGCCGCCGCGATGGTCGATGGACCCCCTCGCGTTCGGGCGTCACAACCGCGAGTTCCACGAGGTCTTCTACGAGCGCTGTCCGAACCCGGCACTCGTCGAGATGCTGCGCGAGGTCGAGCGGCGGCTGGATGCCATCCGGCGGACGGTGTTCACGCACATCCCGTATCGCGGGGCGGAGTCGATCGCGGAGCACCGAGAGCTCATCGAGCTCGTCGCCGGCGGGACGAGCGCCGATCGAATCGAGACGAAGGCGCGGGCACACAAGCTGAAGACGGTCGATAGCTTCCGCGCGTGGCGTGAGGAGCACGAAGCCGGCGCCGCCGCTACGAGCTGACGGCGGCTGGCAGCTCGATGTGCGCGCTCGCCGCAAGGAAGCCGCGGACGCGCTCCTGCGAGGCGGCGCCGAGCGGCGCGAGCGGCTCGCGTGCTCGGCCGCAGGCAAGCAGGCCGAGCTGCTCCATGACCCACTTCGCGGGGACGGGATTGGTCTCGGCGAACGCGGCATCGACGAGCGGATGCAGGTCGTAGTGCAGGGCACGGGCCCGCTCGTGGTCGCCGGCGACGAACGCGTCGTATAGCTCGGCCACCGGTCGCGGGGCGAAGTTCCCCACGCAGCTGAGATGGCCGACGCCGCCGAGGCACAGCATCGGGTAGCAGAGCAGCTCGATGCCCGACAGGGCGATGAAGTCGCTGCCGGCCTCGTGCAGGACGTAGGAGACGTGCTCGAAGTCGCGCGTCGTCTCCTTGATGCCGACGATGTTGTCGTGCGCGCGGCGAAGGCGCCCGACCGTCTCCGGCGCGATGTCGACCGCGGCCCGGACGGGCACGTTGTAGACGATGATCGGCACGTCGGTGAACTCGGAGGCCACGCGCGAGTACCACCGGAACAGGCCCTCCTGCTGGGCACGCCCGTAGTACGGGGTGACGACCAGCGCCGCGGCGGCGCCGAGACGTTGCGCCTCCGCGGTCAGCTCGATGGTCTCGTCCATGAGCGCGCTCCCCGTCGCCGGAAGAAAGGGCACGCGCCCCGCGATCGCCTCGGCAGCGGCTCGCATGACCGCGATGCGCTCGGCCGCCGTCTGGGACGTCGGCTCCCCGGTCGAGCCACCGACCGAGATGCCATGCGTGCCGTGCGCGAGCTGCCAGTCGACGAGCGTCTTGATCGCGCCCAGGTCGAGCGCGCCGTCCTCCGTGAACGGCGTGACGAGCGGCGTGATGGCGCCCCTGACCGCAGTAGGATCGGAGGCGAAGGGGCTGCTCATCGGAGCTCCTCTTGGTTGCGGGCGGCAAGCCAACGCTCGTACTCGGCGCGGCGCTCGTCGGACATCGGGTACACGCCCCGAGTCGACTCCCCGGCGAGCACGCGCTCGAGCGCCCAGGCCTCGCGCTCCTCTTGCTCCACCGCGTCGCGGGCGATCTCCCCGGCCAGCGCAGCCGGCAGGACGACCACCCCTTCCGCGTCGCCCACGATGACGTCGCCCGGCATCACCAGCACGCCGGCGCAGGTGATCGGAATGTCGACGTCGAGCGGGATGTGCTCGAGCCAGAGCGACGCCGCGTTGGGCCCCTGAGAGTAGGTCGGGATCGCGAGCCCTGCGACGCCGGGCGAGTCGCGAACGCACCCGTCCGTGACGATGCCGGCGCCGCCGCGGGCCAGCACGCGGGCGGCGAGGATGTCGCCGATCGTGCCGGCGCCCGCCTCCGCCCGGGCTTCCATGATCAGCACATCGCCCGGCGCAACGGTCTCGACCGCGAGTTTCTGGACGTCGTCGGTCCTCCTCTGCGCGTCGCGGACGTCCTCGCGCGTGGCCACGTAGCGCAACGTGTGCGCGTACCCCACCATCCGCAGGTCCGGGCGCAGCGGCCGCAGGCCGGTGAGGAACGTATTGGCCACGCCGCGCTTCGCGAGCTGAACGGTGAGGGTCGCAGTCGACACGCGGCGCAACGCCGCGAGTGCGTCAGTGGACAAGGTGACGGGCCGGGGCGCGTTGACGCCGGTGGCGAATGCCCGCGCGTCCGCCGTCGCCCGCGGCATCGCTCCGTACCGAGCGAGCGGCTCCGACGCCTCCACGATGGTGCTGCGCACGGCGCCCGCGCCGTCGAGCTCGACCTCGACGACGTCACCGGGCTCCACGACGCCCGCGCCCGCGGGCGTTCCCGTGAGAATCACGTCGCCACGCTCGAGCGTCATGAAGCGCGACAGATCGGCGACCAGCTCCCCGAAGGAGAAGATCAGGTCGTCAGCCGAGGCCTGCTGGACGACCTCGCCGTTGACGCGCGTCGTCAGCCGCAGCGAGGCGGGGTCGACGGCGGTGGCGGCCAAGGCAGGGCCGATCGGCGTGTAGCCGTCCTGTCCCTTCGTGAGGACGTTCGAGCCCCGATCGACCCAGCGGAAGTCGTGGACGCCGAAGTCGTTCGCCGGCGCGTACCAGCCGATCGCGTGCTGGGCGTCCTCGAGGGTTGCATTGCGCACGGGCGTCCCGATGATCACTGCGATCTCGCCCTCAGACGCGAGCAGCTCGGTGCCCTGCGGCCGAACCACCGGACCGCCGTCGGAGACGGAGGACGGAGGCTTCAGGAAGTACGAGGGTTCCGTCGGCATCCGGCCGCGCTGCTCAGCGCGGCTGCGGTAGTTCAAGTGGACCCCGACGACCTTTGTCGGGACAAGACCGTCGGGCAACGGCATCGCCTACACCATGACCTCGGTCTGCTGATCGCGCTCGTCGACCGTAGCGTCCTCGGTCGCCACGATCTCACCGTCGGGCCCGAGGATGCTCGAGGACTCGTCGTACCAGCTGTCAGGCGCCCGCGTACCCCAGAAGGAGCGGCAGCGTACGTCGTTCACGGACCAGCGCAGCGGCTTGAGGTCGGGGTCGCCTGTGTAGTAGTCGCACGAGTACAGCTCGATGCGGTGGCCGTCGGGGTCGCGCAGATAAACGAAGAACGCGTTCGAGACGCCGTGACGCCCCGGGCCGCGCTCGATGACCTCGGCATGACCGCCGGCGGCGAGCTGGTCGCACGCTCGGAGGACGCCAGTGGGCTCACCGATCCAGAACGCGGTGTGGTGCAGCCGCGGCCCGCGACCCGCCGTCAAGGCGACGTCGTGGACACTCGGCTTGCGGAGGAGCCACGCGCCGGTGATGCGATCGTCCGGACCGTCGGTCGAGATGTACTCCGAGCAGCGGAAGCCCAGACCCGTCCAGAAGCGGAAGGCGTCCTCGATCCGCGGGGTGTGCAGGTTGAGGTGGTCGAACCGGAGGATCGGCGCGCCGCGGTGGAGGTCGAAGCGCTGAAGCTGCGTCTCGGCTTGCTCCATCTGGTGGAAGAACTCGAGCGGATAGCCGGATGGATCCCAGAGGCGCAACGCTCGCCCGACGCCGGGTTCGGGCCCGAGTGCCCACTCCGTCGCCAGCCCGTGCGCGTCGAGATCCGCCGCGAGGACATCGAGGTCCTCCTCGCGGCGCACCCGGAAGCCCAGGCGCGCGGCAGCCGCGACCGGCGCCTGACGCAACACGAGCGAGTGTCGCAATCGCTCCTCCCAGCCGCGCAGATAGAGCGTGTGCGGGGTTCGCTCGGCGACGACCATGCCGAGGAGGTCGACGTAGAAGCGCTCGGACGCCGCGAGGTCGGTGACGCGGAGCTCCGCGTACGCCGCCCGGACGATGTCGTAGGGCGGTGTAGCCACGGGTGCGGAGACGAGCTTGGCGGCCGTGGTCACGCTGAGATCTCCCCCTCGTCGCCAAGACCCAGGCGCGGGATGTGGTGCGAGCCCAGCGCGATGTGCACAACCTCAGTCTCGCAGTAGAAATCGAAGGCGTAGTCGCCGCCCTCGCGCCCGATGCCGCTCTCCTTGACGCCGCCGAACGGCGTCCGCAGGTCGCGGACGTTATGGGAGTTGACCCAGCACATGCCGGTGTCAATGGCCTGCGCCACGCGATGGGCGCGCTGCAGGTCGTTGGTCCACACGTAGGCCGCCAGCCCGTACGGCGTGGCGTTCGCGAGCCGAACCGCCTCCGCCTCGTCCCCGAACGGCATGGCCACGAGCACCGGCCCGAAGATCTCCTCCTGGAACGCGCTCATGTGCTCGTTCACGTCGGCAATGACAGTCGCCTCCAGGAAGTTGCCGTCGGGCAGGTGCGCCGGTCGACGACCACCGGCCAGGACGCGCGCGCCGGCCTCGCGCGCAGACTCGATGTAGCCGAGCACGCGGTCGTGGTGCTCGGGCCGGATGAGCGGGCCGAGCTCGGTTCGAGGATCGAACGGATCCCCGACCCGGATCCGCCGCGCCCGGTCGGCCACCGTCGAGACGATCTGCTCGTAGAGCGGCTCCTGGACGAGCAGCCGCGAGCCCGCCGTGCAGCGCTGACCGTTCATGGTGAAGATCTGGGCCAGCGCAGCATCCACGCACAACTCGGGGTCGGCGTCCTCGAAGACGATCACCGGCGACTTGCCGCCGAGCTCGACGGAGGAGCGCTTGAGCGTCGGCGCGCCGGCGGCGATGATCGCCTGCCCCGTCGTCGTCTCGCCCGTGAAGCAGATGAGATCGACGCCGGGATGGCGAGAGAGCGGCGCCCCCGCCGTCTCGCCGAAGCCGTGGACGACGTTGAACACACCAGGTGGCACTCCGGCTTCCTCGAGCACGGTCGCCAGCAACGTCGCAGTGAGGGGCGACCACTCCGCGGGCTTGAGCACCACGGTGTTGCCGGCGCCGAGCGCCGGTGCGAGCCGCCACGTCGACAGCATCAGGGGCGCGTTCCACGGCATGATCAGCCCGGCGACCCCCACCGGCTTGCGAATCGTGTAGTTGAGAAACTCGTCGCCGACCTGAAACGCCCGGCCGTGCAGCTCGGGCACCACGGCGGCGTAGTACTCGAAGTTCTGGGCCGCCCGCGCCGCCAGCCCTTTCATCTGGGAGATCGGCATGCCGATGTCCGCCACCTCGCGAGCAATGAACTCCTCGGCGTGGTCGCGGATCGCCTGCGCGATCAGGCGCAGCACCGCCGCACGCTCGGTCGCCTTCATCCGGGGCCATGGCCCTTCGTCGAACGCACGGCGTGCCGCCGCGACTGCCGCGTCGACGTCCTCTGCGCGGCCGTCGGCGGCGAGCGCGAGCACATCGTTGGTCGTCGGATTCAACGTCTCGAAGGTCGCACCCGAGACGCTCCTCCGGAAGCCTCCGTCGACGTAGTGCTCCTGCACCCCGAGATCCGTCGGTGCGGAAACGGGCGGTGGTGTGGTCTCGGTCAACGGAGCGTATCTACGATCGAAGATAGGAGATCCTATCTGATGTGGCTCGACAGCAAGCTACAGAGCGGCCACGATCGCCCGGGCCGATCGGATGACGGCGGCGCCTGCCTCGTCTTCGTCGCGCGGCTCGATCCAGACGGCGCTGATGCTGGCTTCCGCCTCCTGGCCCGACACGGCGATGGGCGCGGCGACTCCGGTTGCGCCTAGGAGGAGCTCACCGGTCGTACACGCGTAACCACGCTCCCGGACGGTCGCGATCTCCGGTCGCTCGCCGGGGCGAGGGGCGCCTCCGGCGAGGATCGCGAGGCCCGGCGCGGCAACCGTGAGCGCGTGGCGGAGACCCGGGCGGTAGGCGAGGTGCCACGTCGTGCCCCGCGGCTCGACGACTGCGACGACGACCGCTTCGTCGCCGTCTCGGACCGTCAAGGCCGTCGTCGCCTGGAGCTCGTCGGCGAGGCCGCGGAGTTCGCGGGTCGCCGCCTCCTGGAGGCGTGGCCGCACTTGGCTCGCGAGCTCGAGGAGCCCGAGGCCGAGGGTGTAGCGACCGCCGTCGCCGCGCACGACGAGCCTCTCGTCGCTCAGAGGGCCGAGGAGCCGGTAGATGCCGGCTCGGTGCGTCCTCATCGCTTCGGCGAGCTCGGAGACGGAGAGCCCGTCGGAGTGCTCGGCGAGCACCTTGAGCACGCGGAGGCCTCGTTCGAGCGTCTGTGATCCGCTCGAGGCTCGGCCGGCCGCTACGCGCTTGGTTGCCACTCCGGGAGACGATACCTTCCTAGCTGTGTCCGATATCTGTTCGCTTAGTACGAATATCGTGCTACAGTATCGCCTTCATGACGAGCACGGCAGCGACCGGGCACCGCCGCGAGCCTCCGGGGGTCGACGGCTTCGAGCTCCGTTCCTGCCTCGCTCGGTTCGCCACGGGTGTCGCAGTGGTTGCGGTCGACGGGCCCGACGGCCGTCACGGGTTGACGGTCAACTCGTTCACTGCGGTCTCGCTCGAGCCGCCGCTCGTCCTCGTCGCCTTGCTGAAGACGGCGCGCGGACACGACTTCTTCCTCGGTCGGCCCTTCGGCGTCAACGTGCTCGGCGCAGAGCACGAGGCCCTAGCCCGGCACTTCGCCGGCCGGCCGCATCTCGAGCACGTCCAGTGGGACGATCGTTCGCCCGCGCCGCGACTGAACGATGCGCTCGCCTTCTTCGACTGCGCTCCCTGGGCGGCGTACGACGGCGGCGACCACACGCTCGTCGTCGGTGAGGTGACGCGCTTCGACTACCGCGACGGCGATGCGCTCGGCTACTTCTGCGGCCGCTTCGTCGCGCTGCCGTCACCCGTCCTGGGATTCGAGTTCCTGTTCTGAGACCGAGGAGGTAGCGATGCCGGCGCGCACCGGGCAGGAGTACATCGAGGCGATCAGCGCCGCCGAGATCACCGTCGAGATCCACGGCGAGCGGACGACCGGGAAGGTCGCCGAGATCACCGGCGTTCAAGAACCTGATCCAGACGTATGCGGCGCTCTACGACCTCCAGCACGATCCGGAGTTGCGCGACGTCATGACCTACGACTCGCCGACGACCGGCGAGCGGGTCGGCACGTCGTTCCTCCAGCCCACGATCTCCGAGGATCTCGTGCGCCGCCGTCTGATGATGGAGGTCTGGGCGCGCTCCTCGAACGGGATGCTCGGGCGCACAGGCGACTACCTGAACGCGGCGATCATGGCGATGGCGGGTGCCGCCGACTGGTTTGCGCAGGCCGATGCGCAGTACGGAAGCAACATCCGGAACTACTACGAGCACATCCGTGAGCACGACCTCCTCCTCACGCACACGCTGATAACGCCACAGGCGAACCGCTCGAAAGGTGTCTCGCAGCAGGCCGACCCGTTCCTCGCCGCGCGCATCGTCGAGGAGAACGACAACGGCGTCGTGATCCGCGGCGCCCGCATGCTCGCGACGATCGGGCCGATCGCGGACGAGCTTGTGGTGATGCCCTCCACCGTGATCCGCGGCGGCGCCGATGACGCGCCATATGCCTTCGCCGTGGCCATCCCGACCGACACGGCCGGCCTGCGGTTCCTCTGCCGCGAGAGCTTCGATCTTGGCCGCAGCTCGTTCGACCACCCGCTCGCCTCGCGCTACGAGGAGATCGACGCGATCGTGATCTTCGACGACGTGCTCGTCCCCTACGAGCGCTGCTTCGTGCTGCGCAACCCCGAGCTCTGCAACGGCATCTACTCCGAGACCTCGGCCGCCGCGCACATGACGCATCAGGTCGTGACGCGGACGCAGGCCAAGACGGAGTACATGCTCGGCCTCATCTCGCTCTTGACCGAGGCGATCGGCATCGAGGGCTTCCAGCACGTGCAGGAGAAGGTGGCCGAGGCGATCATCGGGGTCGAAATCGTCAAGGCGCTCCTCCGCGCGTCCGAAGCCGACGGCGACGAGAACCAGTGGGGAATCGTGACGCCGGCCTGGGCGCCGCTGAACGCTTGCCGCAACTGGTACCCGCGCTTCTCGCAGCGCTTCCCGGAGATCCTGCGTCAGCTGGGCTCGAGCGGCCTGATGGCCATCCCGACGGAGGCGGACGCGTTCGGGCCCGGACGCGAGGACGTCGAGCGCTACCTGCAGGGCGCGGCGATCGACGGCATCGACCGCGTCCGGCTGTTCCGCCTCGCCTGGGACACCTGTCTCTCCGCGTTCGCCGGGCGCCAGACCCTGTACGAGTACTTCTTCTTCGGCGACCCCGTCCGCATGGCGGGCGCGCTCGTCGCGAGCTACGACCGCGAGCCCTACAAGGCCCGCGTCAGCGCGCTGCTCGCCGACGAGACGCACGCACTCCAGGTCGAGCCGGCAACGCCCTGACAAGAGCGACAGACAAAGGGAGCTCACATGGTAAGGAGGCGTCGACGGTTCGAGTCCGTCAGGTCCCAGCGTTGTCGGCTCGAACACCTGTCCTCGCTGCAACATCCTCGATCACTCCTTCCGAAGAGTCGACCCCTCCGCCGCAGGATCTTGAGCCCGCGAGACCGTGCGACCGGCGCGCTTGACCGAGCTTCTAACGATTCTGTTAGAGATGCCTGACTACTGCTGATAGTGCGGGAGGATCGTGCCGTCCTTGACGTACGTCAGCGCCGCGGACACGTCGTAGGCGTGGATGGCCGAAGTGCGTGGAGCCAGCGTGTTCGACAGGCTCTCGATCTCACGGCCGTGGAAGAAGCCCGCCCGCTCCTGCGCGTCCGTGAAGCCCAAGATCAGCGATGCGTGGAACCGCTGGTCGGCCGGGTTGTCGTGCGCGACGTTCGGGGTGTCCCACAGCTTCCCGTTCCAGGGCAGGAAGGTCTGGGTTCGCAGTTCCCTCAGCGCGCCGGTGCCTGCGAGGGCGGGCACGAGCTCCTTGTTGACGAGCTTCCGGAAGTCGCGGGCACTGACGCCGTCATTCCGCCGGAGGTAGATCAGCGCTCTGGCGCCCACCTTCACGCCGGGCTCTGCCACCTCGAACCAGCGAGACCAGCTCGGCAGACCGGCGTAGAGGAGGGTGCGCCGGAAGACGTTGACTTCGTCCTTGAAGGCGAGCTTGGTCTGCTTGCGGCCCCTCAGCGGGGACACAACCGACTGGAAGGTGACCTCCGCGACGCCGTCGATCTTGCGTTCGACGGGGATGTCGGTCTCGACGCCCGGCGTCGTCGGCCACAGCCCCGAGTTCACCTCGGTGAGGTGGATCTGCCGGTACTCCTCCAGACCCGGCGTGGCCGAGATGATCTTCGAGTGCGGTCCTTTCCAGTAGTCCATCCCCGTCTGACGGGGCTGGTCGGTGCGCACCCACAGCAGGATGGAGGAGGAGAAGTGCTTCCTCACGTGCACCTGCGCTTTGGATGGTGACTTGCTCATCTCACTCCTGCCTTCCTTGGTGCGGTCGCGGTGGTCAGCGGCCGAGGAACTCGACGGCGATGGGGGCGAACTTGTCGTGGAACTGGAAGATGCCGCCGTGCCCGGAGTCGGGGTAGATGATCAGCTCAGACCCCTTAATGCGGCGGTGCAGGTCCTCGGAGAGAACCGAGGGCACCATCCGATCGTTGTCGCCGTTGGCGATGAGGGTGGGCTGGGTGATCTTCGACAGATCGTCAGGCGTGCCGCGTCCCCACTTCTTGATCGCCCTCAGCTGCGTCCGGAACGCCTTCAGCTTGATCGGGGCGTCACGGTCGACCGTGCGCTCCTCGAGCCGGTTGACGAAGGCACGCGCAGCGGCCTTGCCGGTGGCGTTGCGGTTGAAGAACAGGAACTCCTTCGGATCCGACCGGGTCAGGGTCGCCCTCAGGATGTCGAAGTAGGTGACGCCGGCGACCTTGTCGATGTCCTTACCGCCCTTGGGGCCGGTGCCGGTGAGGACGAGCTTGCGGACGAGGTCGGGGTGCTTGACGACGAGCGCCTGGGCGACGAACCCGCCGAGGGAGAAGGAGAAGATGTCGACCTTGCTGTACCCGAGGGCCGTGATGAACATGTAGGCGTCGTCGGCCATGGCCTCGACCGTGTCGGGCACCTGGCCGGTGGACGCGCCGACGCCGCGGTTGTCGAAGGCGATGACGTGGTGGTTCTTCGCGATCGGGTCGATGATGCGCGGATCCCAATTGTCCAGCGTCGCGGCCAAGTGGACGAAGAAGATCACCGGGATGCCGCCCTTCGGGCCGAGCTCACGGTAGGCGTAGGTGACGCCGCCGCCGGTGACGGTACGCGCCGGGGCTTGCGCATACGAGGTGATGACACCCTCGTTCGGGGTCTCGCTGGTGCCGATCATCGAGCTCTCCTTCCGTGCGTAGCAGCGGCCTCGAAGAGGTTCCGCTTCGTTCCGAATAGGCGAAGGATGTAGGGCTGCGAGATCCCGACGCGCCGGCGATCTTCTCCGCTGAGATGCCCTCGCACCCCACGTGCAGCGAACTCGACCGACGGCGCCTCGTGCACCTCTTCCCTCCGGTCTGCCGCGATCAGCCTCGGCATCGTCGTCGTCCGAATCCGCGTTCTAGGCGCGCGCCGTGCGCGCTGAACGCGACCGGGTGGAGCTCGGAGAGTTCCTGCCAGTCCGCGCAGGCGTGAGTCCCGGCCCGGGCACGAACTCGAGCTCGTCGGGGGCTACGATCGAGCCGTCCTTGGCGACGATGTGCACCGAGACGGCTGATCGGTCGCCGCGCCGGCGGGCAATCGCCGGCGGCTTCTCCGAGAGGTGGCGGTCGCCCCACTGCATCAGCGCCAACAGTGCGACCCAGAGTTCAAGGCCCTTCTCGGTGAGGTGGTATTCGAAGCGCTCGGGCCGTTCGTTGTAGCGAACGCGTTGGAGCACTCCAGCCTCGACGAGGCGGTTCAAGCGATCCGTGAGCACGTTGCTCGCAATCCCCAGGCTCTCGAGCAACTCGTCGAAGCGGTGCCGTCCGACCCCGACATCGCGGATCACCAAGAGCGTCCATCGGTCGCCCACCACCTCGAGGGCGCGCGCGATCGAGCAGGTCTGGCCTTCGTAGTCGCGCACCGGCGGGTGATCGAGCGATCCGGGCGGATCGACGTCCTCGTCAACAACGCCGGCACCGGCGCCGCCGGTGCCGCTGAGGAAAGTTCCGGGTGCTGCTCGTCGAGCCCGCCTACACCAGGACCGGCTTCGACACGAACGCCTTGCAGCCCGACGCACCGTTGCCGGTCTATGCGGAACGGCGCCAGGTTTTCGACGGTCTGATTGCCACCGCGATGGCGGATGGGGACGACCCGGCCACGGTCGCCAAAGCAATCGTCGCGGCGGCGATCGACCCGAAACCCAAGCTGCGCTACACCGCCGGCTCGACCGCCCGACGCGTCAGCGCCCTCCGCCGCTTCGTTCCCGCCCGGGCGTTCGACAGGCAGATCCGAAAGGTGAATCACCTACCCGCCTGAGGCTTCAATGTGCGGTGGGTCTGGAGCCGCTCGCGGCCTGCAAGAACCGGTATGACCTCGCCGCTCAGCGGAATAGTGTCTCGATGTAGTCAGCACCAATGCCGACCCGCTCGTAATGTTCCTTGCAGAGCGCGATGTACGAGTGGGCGTCGAAGAAGCCGCTCGGCTCGCCATCTTCGTCGAGCCAGATCAGCGGCCCCGTGACGTTGAAGTGGACGAGCATGATCTCATCCGATTCGTAGACAACGAGCGTGTGGCCTTCGCCTGGCGTCTCATAGACGAAGTCGCCGGCGGTAGCGATCCAGTCGTGTTCGAGGTAACCCCACTTGCCGGAGATCGTGTACGCGAACACCGGGTGAGGGTGATAGTGGCGGTTGACCAGCCCCGGACCCGTCGAGCGCAGAATGTCGGCCCACTGGTTCCGGTCGGGCGAGATCCACAGCGGCCGAGACCCGACGGTCTCCGAGAGCGGCGCATAGTACCGTTCGTCATCGGTCGCCGCGTTCGCGATATAGGCCTCGGGCCGGGCATCGGGCCGAAAAACGGTTTCGATCGGTTTGAGGTCACGCCAGAACTCGGTGCTGGAAGTCTCGGTCATCATCGCTCCTTTTGCTTGATACAGAGTTCGTTTACGAACGGGTCCCATAGTGACCGAAAGCATCACCATTCAAAAAGGGGAATGACTACTTGACTCTGGTATGTCACTCCCCAAAAAGGGCTCTGCAATAGTCCGGCAAACTGGCGCATTACGCTTCGGGTTGATTTGCACGCGCTCCGGTTTGCTGGGTAATAGAGCCGTTTCTGGAGCTCTCAGGCTCCAGAACGCGCCTTCTTCAGGTGCTCCCGAACGGGCATCACCCACCAGTAGCGATGGGTGATGTCCGCGGGCGATACTTGGCGGTCATTTCCGCGTCAGTGCGTTGGCTCGGGTTCAGAGAGCTCGGCATCGGCGACTACTTCGCGATGTCCGACCGCGCTGCGTCGCGAATGGCAGCTGCACCGTCCTCGCGCAACACATAGCCTTCTGCGACTAGAGGATTCATGACCGTTCTCACCTCCGAGGCGTAGTGGCCGTGATTTCTGTACATCGCCTTGAGCTCCTGCTTGGTGTAGTAGCGATGCCAGCCAGACACGTTGCAGGGGAATAGGGTCCCGTTGAGCGCCTCCTGCTCCGCGGTCGGCACCACGTACTGTGGGAGACGGATCCCGCCCTGCTACCTTGCCATCCGCATCACGAACGAGAGTGCCCGCCGGCGGTAGTCACGAAGCTTCGCGAAGGGGCGGCGGGCCTCCCCTTCTTGTACCAGTTGCGGACCGCGTCGATTGCCTTGTTGTAGACGAGGCCAACGTCCACCGTGGTGAAGGGCGGAAGCTTGACGCAGGCGTTGGGTCCGGTAACGGGGCTGCTGTCGATCCACGCGAAGAACGTCTTTGGCACGCCGTCGAACTGGGTAATCGCCATATCGCGCGCCGAGATCGCCTCGATGTACTGCGCGCCGTACAGCGAAGCGTGCGTCGAGCCTGCGACGTCCCACTTGCGCGTGTACTCCGACGTCGTCCACGCAGCGCCGCCGAACGAGCCACCGAGCCCTTCGGAGTTGACGCTGATCCCCGGAACGGCCAGATCACCTCGGAGCTGGCCCGACCGGTCCCAGAACGCGAAGCCGCCGAAGACGTTGTGCAGCGGCTGGATCGTGTTGTAGTAGATGGCTAGCCGAGCCGGCCGACTGGGACTGACCGATGGCGATCGCGTCCTTCACCTTCAGGCCTGGCATCGGCGCGGACTTGCCCCCGACGTTCTCCATGAGTGCCTGGGTGATCTGCGCGAAGATGTCGTACGAGAGCGGGTCCCCCGGGCACAGCGACGTCCCACCGGCACCGCACTTGTTCACGTCCACCGAGAGCGCGGCGGGGTATCGCAGAGGGGCTCCATGTCTTGAGCCGCTCGACGCCGACGCGCTGGGCGGACACGATCGCGACCGCGTAACCCTCGCGCAGAAGGTATTCCGAGGCCTCGGCCGTGGCGAACTCGAAGTCGACCCCGATTGTGACGTTGGTCCACTCGACGGCCAACGTGCCGTTGAACTTGTTCGGCTTCGGATATCGCACCATCACCCGCGTGCGGTAGGGATGGCCGCTGTCGAGAACGGACGCGGTCGTGAAGGTATTGGCGGCAGCTCCCGGTGTACCGGTTGGCTAGGCCTGCCGCGTAGAACTCGCGGGCCGTGTAGCCGGCAGCCGCCAGGTCAACAGCCGTCGCCGAGAGGGGCGTTGTGCCCGGAACGTCGATCTCCGTCAGGGTCGCGGCAGGCACCGGGATGGCAGCTGCCGCGGTCCCGGCCAGCAGCGGTACCGAGACCAGAGCCCCGACGAGGGCGGCCAGCAGCAGGAGCCGAGCAGCCTTGCGGACACTCGCTCCTGACAGCCTCATGCGCAATGTAGACATGTGATCCCCTTCCTGTCTGCCGGAAACGCCTTGGTTCGGCGTGGGCTCGCTCCCCGGCGAGCTCTCCGCTTCGTCCCGAGATTCTGATCCGGACCAAAAGCTGGCGCCCGCCTCGCGCGCAAGTCGTGCGCTTAGGGTCAATAGCCGTGCGTGGTGCAACAAGTCGCTGCACCCTTTCGGGTGGTCGCAGGCAGACCTCGTCCAGTTAGCGTGCGGTCGCTGACGGAAATCGGACGGTTCAGAGACGCCGCCAACTCGCACCTTGGCGACCTGACCCAGTGTGTAGTGGCGGGTGATCAGTTCATCGAGCTACAGCTACCCCTTCTGGTACACCGCGGGCTCGATTAGTCGCGCAGCGAGCGCTTAAGCCGTTACGGCATCCGCGTCAGGTCGCCGACGGCGATCGGTGCGCTCGCAGCGGCGATCTCACGAAGCCGGTCAGGACTACAGTCCCAGCCTTACCAGCTGATGCGAGCGCGGCAGCCACGTGGTCGGAGCTGACCGAGGATACGTCAGACCGTTCGGTTCGGACCTCCAGTGGCACGAAGCTCTCGGGGACATCGAGCCGCCAGTCTTGGAAGTCGGCTGCCGTGAATGTCCTCGCAGACACGGAGCGACGGCAAAACCGCATGATCGCTCGCCCATTCCGAAACGGGGAGCGACTATCAGGTTTCCTGTCAATGCTTTTCCTCCGGCGCGTCGGGCATGGCGATCGCTACCGCCGAGACAGTGCCGAGTGTGGCGAGGACGAGCGCTTGCTGCTGTCGGTCAAACGCCTCGAGCTTGTCGTGCGCGCCCATCTCGACGAGCTGCTCAAGCCGTCCGGGATCACCGCCTTGCAGTACACGGCTCTGACGGTGCTCGACCAGCACGACGGTCTGCTCGCGGCACGGCTGGCGCGGAGATCCTTCGTGACCGCCCAGTCGACCGCCGACCTCGTCCGCGCATTCGAGCAGCGGGCTCATCGCGCGGGAGCGCAACCCCGAGAACCGACGGGAGCTGCTGATACGGCTCACCGATGTGGGGCGAGCGCTCTTGGCCGAGCACGCCGACGACGTCCTGGCGCTCGAGCGTCGCATGGTGAGCACGCTCACAGAGCGGCAGGTCGCGCGGCTCAGATCCGCTGCTGGCCGAGGCGTGGCACGCGCTCTCGTAGCAATCGGACCTGGGAGGATGGCCGCGTGAGCGATCCCGCAGATCTCGGAGTGCTCGAGACAGCGGCCGTGCTCCGGGCGCACACGCTCTCGTCGCGCGAGCTCGTCGACGCATGCCTCGCACGGATCCGCGAGCGTGACGGCACACACTCCCACGACGGCGATCCCGACTCGATACCGTCCCTGCCTTACGAACTGATGCGAGCGCCGCAGCCACCTGGTCGGAGCTGACCGGAACGGGGAGGCTGACTATCAGGTTTCCTGTCAATGCTTTTCCTCCGGCGCGTCGGGCATGGCCATCGCGACCGCCGAGACAGTGCCGAGTGTGGCGAGGAGGAGCGCCTGCTGCTGTCGGTCAAACGCCTCGAGCTCGTCGTGCGCGCTCATCTCGACGAGCTGCTCAAGCCGTCCGGGATCACCGCCTTGCAGTACACGGCTCTGACGGTGCTCGAGCAGCACGACGGTCTGCTCGCGGCACGGCTGGCGCGGAGATCCTTCGTGACCGCCCAGTCGACCGCCGACCTCGTCCGCGCATTCGAGCAGCGGGCTCATCGCGCGGGAGCGCAACCCCGAGAACCGACGGGAGCTGCTGATACGGCTCACCGATGTGGGGCGAGCGCTCTTGGCCGAGCACGCCGACGACGTCCTGGCGCTCGAGCGTCGCATGGTGAGCACGCTCACAGAGCGGCAGGTCGCGCGGCTCAGATCCGCTGCTGGCCGAGGCGTGGCACGCGCTCTCGTAGCAATCGGACCTGGGAGGATGGCCGCGTGAGCGATCCCGCAGATCTCGGAGTGCTCGAGGCAGCGGCCGTGCTCCGGGCGCACACGCTCTCGTCGCGCGAGCTCGTCGACGCATGCCTCGCACGGATCCGCGAGCGTGACGGCACACACAGCCACGACGGCGATCCCGACTCGATCAACGCGTGGGTGCGCGTGTACGAGGAGGACGCGCTCGATGCGGCGGCGCGCGCGGACGAGCGGCGCGCACGCGGGAACGCGCCTGCGCTGTGCGGCGTCCCGATCGGGTTGAAGGACCTCTACGCCGTCGCCGGCAAGCCACTGACCGCGTCGAGCCGCGTGCTCGACGAGGTGCCCGAGCGGGACTGCGACGCCTGGGCGAGTCTCTCGGCCGAGGGGATGGTCCTGCTCGGCCATCTGCACACGCACGAGTTCGCCTGCGGCGGCACGACCGACCAGGTCGGCAATCCCTGGTCGCTCGAGCGCTCGGCCGGCGGCTCGAGCGGCGGCTCCGGCGCTGCGCTCGCGTCGAGACAGGTCCCGGCCGCGACCGGCACCGACACCGCGGGCTCGCTCCGCATCCCGTCGTCGGAATGCGGAACGTCGACGATCAAGCCGACGCGCGGGCTCGTCTCGATCCGAGGCGTCGTGCCCCTCGCGCCGAGCTTCGACCACCTTGGGCCGATGACCCGCACCGTCGGGGACTGCGAGCCGCTGCTGGCTGCGCTCGCAGGTGTCGAGCCACCGGCTGATCGGCGGCCGCTCCGCCGGTACGCCGTCTCACCGCGCGTCGCAGAGCTCGACCCGGACGTCGCCGACGGGTTCGAGCGGGCGCTCGCGGCGCTTCCCGGGGGAGCGCGTAGAGCCGCCTCCTCCCTCTGCCCGGCTCGACGTGCTCGGCGAGTTCTTCGATCTCGTGCTCACGGAGATGCTCGCCTACCACCGCCGCTTCGACGACCGGCGCGACGACTATCGCTACGCGAACCGCGCCCGGCTCGAGCACGCCGAGGAGCGGGCGATGACCGCCGAGGAGTACGTCACCGGCCAGGCAGGCCGCGCGGACGACACCGCTGCGTGGCGCGACTGGCTGGCCGAGCACCGGATCGACGCGATCGTCGAGCCGACCATCCCGATCGTCGCGCCGGTGCGCGGGAACGGCTACGAGGAGCCGTTCGGCGACCTCGACGACCTGTCGCTGACGCACTACTGGGACTGGACGGGCTTCCCCGTCGTCGCGCTGCCGTCGGGGGTCGGGCAGCGGAGCGGGCTGCCCGTGAGCGTGTCGCTGATCGGCGCTCCCGGCGCGGACTGGGACCTGCTCGCGTGGGGGGCCGCCCTTCAGGAGGAACTCGGGACGGTGACGCCGCCGTGATCGACGTCGCCGCCGTCGCCGCGATCGACGTCCACGTCCACACGGAGCAGCACCCGCGACGGGCACGACCCGATGCCGCCCGAGCTGCGCGCGGCCGCCCGGAGCTACTTCAAGAGCGACGAGCCGCTCCCCACCGTCGACGACGTCGCCGCGTACTACCGCGAGCGCAACCTGGCCGCGGTGCTCTTCACGGTGGACTGGGAATCGCGGAGCGGCATCGCGCCGATCCCCAACGAGGAGATCTTCGACGCCGCCGCGCAGAACCCGGACGTGATCATCCCGTTCGCGAGCGTCGACCCGGCGAGACCCGATGCGCTCGACCGGGCGCGACAGGCGGTCGAGTCCGGCGCGAAGGGCTTCAAGTTCCACCCGAACCTGCAGGCGTTCTTCCCGAACGACGAGCGCGTGTACCCGCTCTACGAGGTGATCGCCGAGGCCGGTGTGCCCGCCCTCTTCCACAGCGGCCACAGCGGCATCGGCACCGGCGTGCCCGGCGGCGGCGGCTTCCGCCTCAAGTACTCGAACCCGATGTGCATCGACGACGTCGCCGCCGACTTCCCCGCGCTCCAGATCGTGCTCGCACATCCGTCGTTCCCCTGGCAGGACGAGGCGATCTCGGTATGCCTGCACAAGTCGAACGTCTGGATCGACCTCTCGGGCTGGTCGCCGAAGTACTTCGCGCCTCAGCTCGTCCAGTACGCGAACTCGCAGCTCAGGGAGAAGGTGCTCTTCGGCTCCGACTTCCCGCTCATCACGCCCGACCGCTGGCTCGCGGACTTCGAGCAGGCGCCCTTCAAGGACGAGGTGCGCCCGCTGATCCTGAAGGAGAACGCCGCCAGGCTGCTCGGCCTCGACTGACGACACGCGGCTCGTCCGGCAGGCGCGTCCTATGATCGGCCGGCTGCCACCGACCGGAGGTGCACCCATGACCAGCCTGCTCACGCCCCAGCTCTCCGAGGTCGCGCTCGACGCCTTCCGATCCGCGATCGGCGCGGACGCCGTGCTCTCCGAGGAGGATGAGCTCCGCGACTTCCGCGATCCGTTCGCGTTCGCGACGTGGGACGACTACACCGCGTCGGCCGTGCTCATGCCGCAGACGGTCGAGGAGATCCAGGCGATCGTGCGGATCGCGAACGAGCACGAGGTGCCGCTCTGGACACACGCGGCCGGCATGAACAACGGGTACGGCGGCCCCGCGCCCCGTCTCAAGGGCTCGGTGCTCGTGAGCCTGCGCAACATGAACCGCGTCCTCGAGATCAACGAGGAGAGCGCCTACGCCGTCGTCGAGCCGGGCGTGCGCTGGTTCGACCTCTATGACGCCCTCCGCGCCGGCGACCACAAGCTCATGGTCTCGATCCCGGATCTCGGCTGGGGCAGCGTCATGGGCAACGCGCTCGAGAACGGCGCCACCTACCTCCCGATCGGCCACGACATGGCCGCGGCGTGCGGGATGGAGGTCGTGCTCGCGAACGGCGAGGTGCTGAGGACGGGGATGGGCGCGATGCCCGGCAATCAGGCCTGGCACGTGTACAAGCGCAGCCTCGGGCCGTCGCTCGACACGCTCTTCATGCAGTCGAACTTCGGGATCGTCACGAAGATGGGCGTCTGGCTCATGCCCTACCCGGAGTGCTGCATGCCGCTCTGGCTGCGCGTGTGGAACCAGGACGACCTGCATGCGCTCGTCGAGACGCTGCGCATGCTCATGCTCGACAAGACGATCGAGAACGTCCCGCAGATCTGGAACACGATCGCGTTCGCCTCCGTGCTCTCGTCGCGATCGCTCTGGTACGAGGGCGAGGAGCCGATCCCGGACCAGGTCATCGACAAGATCGCGAAGGAGCTCGAGGTCGGCCGTTGGATGATGCGCTTCGCGCTGTACGGCGACGAGGCGGTCGTCGACCACAAGTTCCGGAAGGTGAAGGAGGCGTTCGAGCGGATCCAGGGCGCCGAGGTATGGGGCGAGAAGTACGCACCCGACGCGTTCGCCGGGATCGAGAACCCGCACGAGCGCGTCCAGGCCGGCGTTCCCAACCTCGAGCTCAACCAGATGACAGGCTGGTACGGCGGCGAGGAGGGCGGCCACATCGGCTTCTCCCCCGTCGCCCGGCTCACCGGCCCGGACGCTGTGGCGCTACGGGATCTGATCAGAGGGCTCGTGGAGCGCGAGGCGCGACTCGACTACGCCGCGGTCCTGATCCCGACGAACGCCCGCAGCTTCATCCACGTGACGATGGTCATCTTCGACACCAAGAACGAGGCCGAGGCGCGGCGCGCATACGACGCGAGTCGCCTCCTCGTCCAGGAATGTGCGAAGCACGGATACGGCGAGTACCGCGCGCACCTCGACTTCATGGACGTCGCCGCCGAGCAGTACAGCTTCGGAGACCACGCATACCTGCGCTTCGTCGAGCGGATCAAGGACGCCGTTGACCCGAACGGGGTCCTGTCGCCGGGCAAGCAGGGGATCTGGCCGAGAGCCCTGCGCGAGGCGCGGGAGGGTGCCGAGAGCTGACCGGCTAGGCGCGCGCCCAGGCGACGAGCGCGTCCAGCACGACCTGCAGCCGCTGGCCCTGGCTCGTCAGCACGTACTCGACGCGCGGTGGACGCGCGTCCGTCACCTCGCGCCGAAGCACTCCTGCCTCCTCGAGCTCGACCAGCCGCTGGGCCAGCGTCCCCGGCGGGATCTCGCCGAGCGTCTGGCGGAACTCGTTGAAGCGCGTGCAGCCCTGATACGAGGCGAAGAGGACCGAGACCGCCCAACGCCGCTCGAGGACGCCCGCCGCGCGGCGGACGTCCTCGGGAATCGGCGTCGTCGTCTTACACCGCCACATTCGGCTGAGCTGCCTTCTCCTCGAGCGCGAGGCTCAGCACTTCGTCGATCGACATGACCGGGTGGAACGCGATCTCCTCGCGCACGTTCTCTGGGATCTCGTCGAGGTCGCCCCGGTTGCGCTCGGGGATGATGATGTCCGTGATCCCGGCCGCGTGGGCCGCGAGCACCTTCTGCTTGAGCCCGCCGATCGGCAGCACCCGGCCCCGGAGGGTGATCTCCCCCGTCATGCCGACCGTGTGCTTGACGGGACGACGCGTCAGGAGCGACGCGAGCGCGGTCGCCATCGTGATGCCGGCGCTCGGGCCGTCCTTCGGAATCGCGCCGGCAGGCACGTGGAGGTGGAACGACGACCGGTCCTCGAACGCGTCCTCGTCGATCCCGAGCTGGCTCGCCAGCGAGCGCACCGAGGAGAGCGCGATCTGCGCCGACTCCTTCATCACGTCGCCGAGCTGGCCGGTCAGGACGAGCTTGTCGCCGTCCTTGTGCGCGGTCGCCTCGATGAAGAGCACGTCGCCGCCGACCGCGGTCGCGGCCAGTCCCGTGGCGACGCCTGGAACCGCGGTCCGCTCGGCGGTCTCGCGGAAGAACCGCTGGCGGCCGAGCGCCTCGCGCACTGCCTCCGGGCCGATCTCGACCGGGGGAGTCACCTCCTCCGAGGCGATCTTCGTCGCGGTCTTCCGGAGCACCGTCCCGAGCTCGCGCTCGAGCTGGCGGACGCCGGCCTCGCGTGTGTACTCCGTGATGACGAGGTCGAGCGCGTCGTCGGAGACCGAGACCTCGTCCTCGCGCAGCCCGTTCCGCTCGCGCTGGCGCGGCCACAGGTAGCCGCGGGCGATCGCCACCTTCTCGTCGGTCGTGTACCCGTCGAAGCGGATGACCTCCATGCGGTCGAGGAGCGGGCCGGGGATCGTCTCGGCCATGTTCCCCGTCGCCAGGAAGAGCACCTCGGACAGGTCGAGCTCGACGTCGAGGTAGTGGTCGCGGAACGAGTGGTTCTGCGCGGGGTCGAGCACCTCGAGCAGCGCGGACGAGGGGTCGCCGCGCCAGTCGGCGCCGACCTTGTCGACCTCGTCGAGCATGATCACCGGGTTCATCGTCCCGGCGTCGCGGAGCGCGCGCACGAGCCGGCCGGGAAGCGCGCCGATGTACGTCCGGCGATGCCCACGGATTTCCGCCTCGTCGCGGATGCCGCCCAGCGACATGCGGACGAACTCGCGTCCGGTCGCGCGGGCGATGGACTCGCCGATCGACGTCTTGCCGGTGCCGGGCGGGCCGATCAGGGTCAGGATCGCGCCCGAGCGCTTGTCCTCTTCGATGCCGCGCTCCTTGCGCAGCTTCGCGACCGCGATGTACTCGACGATCCGGTCCTTGACGTCATCGAGGCCGGCGTGGTCCTTGTCGAGGACCTCGCGGGTGAAGACCGGGTCGAGTCGCTCCTCCGAGCGCTTGCCCCACGGCACGGCCAGGATCCAGTCGAGGTAGTTCCGGATGACCGACGCCTCAGGCGTCTGGTCGCCCATGCGCTCGAGGCGCGAGAGCTCCCGCTCGGCCTGCTCGAAGACGTTCTCGGGCATGTCGGCCTCGGCGAGCTTCTGCCGGTACTCCTCGACGACGGACGCCTCGTCCTCGCCGAGCTCCTTGCGGATGGAGTCGAGCTGCCTACGCAGGATGTACTCGCGCTGCTGCTTGTCGACACCGGACTCGACGTCGTCCTGGATGCGCCTGCGGACCTGCATGAGCGCAAGCCGCTCGCGCTGGAGCTCGAGTGCGAGCGTGAGCCGCTCACGAACGTCCACGGCCGCGAGCAGGTCCACCTTCTGCTCGAAGGTGAAGTCGGGCGAGTAGCCGGAGGTGTCGGCGAGGGCGCCGGGCTCGCTGATCGAGCGCACGAAGGCGGCGATGCGGCCGTCGTCTCCGCGCAGCTCCAGGATCTCCTCGACGACGGCGCGGTACTCGACCTCGAGCTCGCGCAGGCGACCGTCGTAGGCGGGGTCGTCGGGCCGCTCCTCGACGTCGACGTAGAGGCGGCCGTCGGGTCCGGTGACCGCGGCTCCCGCGATGCCCCGGTGCAGACCGGACAGCGCAACCGCGCGGCCGCCGCCGGGCAGCCGGATGCGGTCGGTCACCTGCGCGACCGTCCCCACCTTCGCGTATTCGTCCTCGTGCTTGGGCACGAGGAACACGGTGTCCTCGTCACCGACGTCGACCGTCAGGGTGACGCTCATGTTCGGGAAGACGACGATGTCGTCCAGGGGGACCAGCAACAGTCTTGTCACGTTCTCGCTCACGTTCCTCTCACTCGTTTCGCTGGACGTAGTTCAAGAACTGTAGCGAGTCAACGTCGCCCGGCGACCGGTTTATCCAGGGCGATCGCGGAAGCGGTCGAGCGCAACCTGGGCGCAGCGACCCGCGAGGTGGTCGGACGAATGCCCGACGCCCGAACCCCGCCAGGTCATCACGCTCACCACGAACACGCCGCCCCGCCAGAACACGAGGCCCGCATCGTGGCGAGCCGAGTTGATCCAGCCCGCCTTGTGCAACACGGCGACGTCCCGGCTCCGCTCAACGGTCGTGTCCAGCTTCGGCGTGTCGCGAACGTGCGCGAGCAGCCAGAGGAGATGACGCCCGTCGGCCGGCGTGAACCCCGTGTCCCCACGACGAAGCGGCCCTTTCCCCGCCGAGGCGAGCCAGACCGCGCGATGCAGCCTCGCGAGGTCGGCCGCCGTCGTGTACTTGCCGACTCCCCAGGACGGCTGGTCGTCGACGCGCACCGGGATCGGGCCGGACAGGCTCCTCGTGGTCTCGTAGCCGCCGTACATGATCGTGTCCTCCATCCCGATGGAGCCCATGAGCGAGTTGACCCGCTGGCCGCCTCCGCTCGTGGAGCCCGCGAGCCAGACGAGAAGCGCGTTCGCGGCCGCGTCGTCGGACGGCACGATCATCTCCCGCAGGAGCGAGCCGACGTACGAGTTCGGCGACGGGATGCCCCGGTGCTCCGTGAGCACCGTGGCGGCGATCGCGAGCTTCACCGTTGACGCCGCGGGGAAGCGCGCTTTCGCATTCCAGGCCGCGCCGCCACCCTCGACGAGGTTCTGGACATACGCGGCCGAGGTTCCGGAGTACCGACGGAGCAGCGACCGCAGCTTGCGGGCGAGGACCGGGTCGTTGCGGGACCGCACCTCGCGCGGCCGAGCCGCGGCCGGAAGCCCGTAGACATTCCGGACGACCGCGGACGAGCGCCGACCCTTGGCGGCGACGGTGACCACCCTGACGGTGACGTCTCCCGTCGGGAGCGGGACGCGAAGCGAGAAGCGCCGGCCGCGCAGCTTCGTGTCCGCGAGCTCGCGCCCTGCGACGAGAACGTGAACCTGCTTCGTCCCGCGAGGCGCGAGGCCGGTGACGAGGCCGAACGACGCCTGGTACGGCGCCGGCTGCTCGATCGCAGGTGGAGGCAGCGCAGGAGTCGCCGTTATCACGAGCGAAAGATAGAGCGATTAGTCTCAGCCCCGGTGGCCGCCTCGAATGATCGGGAGCCCGAGCTCGTGACCTCCGGCGACGGGACGCCGATCGCCGTCTGGCGAAGCGGCGAAGGCAAGCCGCTCGTCCTCGTGCACGGCACGGCCGCCGACCACACGCGCTGGGCGCCTGTGCTGCCTGCCCTGGAAGCGCGTTTCTGCGTGCTCAACGTCGATCGTCGTGGCCGCGGGCGAAGTGGGGATGCCGCGACCTACGCGCTGGAGCGGGAGTTCGAGGACATCGCGGCCGTCGTCGAATGGGCGGGCGAGAGCGCGCACCTGCTGGGGCACTCCTACGGCGGCGTCTGCTCGCTCGAAGCCGCCCTTCTGACCGATCGGATCGAGAAGCTCGTGCTCTACGAACCGCCGCTGGGCTACGTGGCATCGCCTCCGGAGGTCGTCCAGCAGCTGGACGCGTTGCACGCGGCAGGCGACGAGGACGAGCTCATCGTCTGCTTCATGCGGGAGGTGGTCGGGCTCCCTGCTGCCGACGTCGAGTTCCTTCGGTCACGCCCGACATGGGAGGCGCGGGTCGCGGCGGCCGGCACGATCCCGCGGGAAGAGCGCGCGAACCGCGAGTACCGGTTCGACGCCGGTCGCTTCCAGGATCTGCGCGTGCCGACGCTCTTCCTCGAAGGTGGAGACAGCGCCGATCCGTTCAAGGAAGCCGCGGCGGCCGTCGGAAGGGCTTTGCCGGATTGCCGGGTGGTGACGCTGCCGGGCCAGCGCCATGCCGCGATGGACACCGCGCCCGAGCTCTTCACCGCGGAAGTCCTCGCTTTTCTCGACAGCACGTAGCGCCTCTAGCCTTGCGGCGTGCCGATCCTCGCGCACCTCGATCTCGATGCGTTCTTCGCCGCGGTCGAGGAGCTCGAGAACCCGGAGTTGCGCGAGAAGCCGCTCGTGGTCGGGGGCGATCCGCACGGGCGCGGGGTCGTGTCGACGGCGAACTACGCCGCGCGGAAGTACGGCATCCACTCCGCGATGAGCTGCGCCGAGGCGCTTCGCCGCTGCCCGCACGCCGTGTTTCTGCGGCCGCGGCACGCGCTCTACGCGCAGTACTCGCGCGCAGTCTGGGAGGTGGTCGGCGAGCTCGTCCCCCGCGTCGAGCGCACCGGGCTCGACGAGGGCTACCTCGATCTCTCGACCGTCGCGTCGAACTTCACGCGGGCCCGCGCCGTGGCAGCCGCGGTGCAGACCTCCGTCCGCGCGACGACGAGCCTCAGCTGCTCGCTCGGCGTCTCCACGTCGAAGGTCGTGTGCAAGATCGCCTCCGACCGGCGCAAGCCCGCGGGGATCACGGTCGTGCCGCCCGGCCGCGAGGCTGCGTTCCTCGCGCCACTCCCGGTTCGCCTCCTTCCCGGGGTGGGACCGCGGGCCGAGGAGCGCCTCACCTCCGCGGGCGTCACTACCGTCGGGGCGCTCGCCGCGCTCGACGACCAGGCGCTCCGGGCGGTGCTGCCCGGGTCGGTCGGACGCCTCCTACGGGACCGGGCGCAGGGCGTCGATCCGCGCGATCTCGAGCTCGACGCCGAGCAGGTGTCGATCTCCGCCGAGGACACCTTCGCCCGCGATCTCGTCGACCGCGAGCTGCTCCACGTCGAGGTACGCCGGCTGGCCGATCTCGTGTCCG
Organism: uncultured Actinomycetes bacterium; assembly: GCA_963793035.1. Classification (GTDB taxonomy): domain Bacteria; phylum Actinomycetota; class Thermoleophilia; order Gaiellales; family Gaiellaceae; genus GMQP-bins7. Next base: position 476,817 of record CAWBYI010000001.1, on the reverse strand, counting down.
AGCGCCTCCGGCGCACGAGCCTCTCCGGCCGCACCGTCACCGCGAAACTCCGCTACGCGGACTTCTCGATCCGCACGAGGTCGACGACGCTCGGCGCGGCCGTCGACGACGCCGAGACGATCGGGAACGTCGCCTGCGGCCTTCTCGACCGGGGCCTGCGCGACCGGCCGGGCGCGCTCCGGCTGGTCGGTGTCGGCGTGTCGAGCCTCTCTCCTTACCGCCAGCTCACCCTCGACGAGCCATAGGATCGCCGCGTGGCGGAGGCGGCGTTCTGGGGGCTCCTGACCGCCGGCTCACTCTGGATCGGCGCGGCGCTCGCTGCGTGGGCTCGGCTCAGCGAGCGTGTGATCGGCCTGGCGATGGCGTTCGGCGCGGGCGCGCTAATCGCCGCGGTCGCCTACGAGCTCGTGATCGACGCGTTCGCGGCGGACCTCCGGCTCGCGTCCCTCGGCTTCGCCTGCGGCGGGCTGACCTTCTACGTCGGCGACGTGGTGATCGATCGCATGGGCGGAGAAGGGCGCAAGAGCATGGCGGGCGAGGCGCAGCTCGCCGGAAGCGCAAGCGCGATCGTCCTGGGCACGGTGCTCGACGGGATCCCCGAGTCGTTCGTCCTCGGAAGCTCCCTCGTGGACGAGGGCACCGTGCCGGTAGCCGTCGTCGTAGGCGTCTTCGTGTCGAACGTGCCCGAGGCTCTCTCCGGAACGGCCGGGCTGCTGGCTGCAGGCTGGCACCGTGCGCGCGTCTTCAAGCTGTGGAGCGCGGTCGTCGTCGCCTCGGTCGCCGCGACCGTCGCCGGCTGGCTACTCATCGACAACCTGGGGAACACCGGGGGCGCGTTCGTCACGGCCTTTGCCGCCGGAGCACTGCTCGTCATGCTTGCCGACACGCTGATGCCCGAGGCGTTCGAGCTCGGCGGCCGCGAAGCCGGTCTCGTGACCGCGCTCGGCTTCGCGATCGGCTTCGCGCTGTCCTAGGCGCGGAGCAGCGGACGGGTGAGGCAGGTCGGGCCGCCGTCCCCCTTTCCGCGAGATCTCGTCACCGCGATAGACCGCGACGTCGACGCCGGCGCCCTCCATTCGCCGCCGTGTCTCCGGATTGCCCGTCGAGCGCGAGTGCGCGTCGCGGGCCGAGCGCGAGGACGTTCGGGCCCTGCGTCTCGAACTCCTCGTCGGGGACCTCGACGACCCGGATGCCTCGCTCGGCGAGGAGCCCGAGCAGGCGCACCGGTGCGAGGCGCGGGTAGACGAGGGCGAGGTCGCGGTCGAGCGGCGAGATGAACGACATGAGGTGCAGCACCTCTCCGGCGCCGTTCCAGTGCGGGAGATCGAACGCGACGACCTCGACACCGGGAAACGCCTCCTCGAGGGCGGGGACCGCCGCCTCGTTCGTCCGGTACCCAATCCCGACGAGCAGCGTGCGCTCGTCGAGCCAGAGCGTGTCGCCGCCCTCGACCAGCGCTCCCTCGTCGATCGCCGCGGCGACCGGGACGCCTGCGACCTCGAGCGACGCGCGAAGCGCATCCGGCTCGCTCCGACGACCCTCCTTGCCGGGCCGGAGCAGCACGGCCCCCTCGCTCCCGACGAGAACGGGGTCGTAGACGTAGATCGCGTCCGGGTTCCCGGGGTCGTGCCGCGAGACGACGACTTCGGCGCCGGCCGCCTCGAGCAGGCCGCACAGCGCCTCGTGCTCGGCCGCCGCGGCGGCGACGTCCGGCGCAGCCCGCCAGCCGTACTCGCGCCAGCGCACCGCGTCCTCCGCGAGCGGCGGACGAACGAGGACGCGCTCGAGCGTCCCCGTCATCGATGCGCTTCCGAAGCCGACCACGCGCGGGACGGCTAGTCGCTCAGCACGCGGGCGCGGTGCGCCGCCGAGTAGACATCCTTGCGGGAGACGAGGCCGTCCTCGAACGAGAAGATGTCGACGCCGTCCCACTCGAGACGGCGGCCTTCCCGGTCGGTCGCCGTCGCCGTCCACTCGCTGACGACGAGCCCGTCCCGCACGAGCTGCCGCCGGCCGCGGAACGAGAGGTCAGGCCAGTTCTCGAAGATCTCCGCGATGTGCGGGCCGACCTCGTCGCCCTCCGCCCGCTCGGCTGCCGTGTGGTTCTCGAACACCATGCCCGGCGCGTGCAGCGCCAGGATCGTGTCGAGGTCGTGGGCGTTCCACGCGGCGTCGTACCGCTCGATCACCTCGCCGTATTCGGCCGCCTCGCCCACGGGGCGAGTATCGCCTAAAGGGGCTCAGGGCCGCTGTCCGGCTCCTGCGCTTCGAGGCTCGAGCTGAGACGCTGGAGGAAGAACCCGCCCGCGAGGAGCAGGCCGCCGACGAAGATGAAGGAGAAGGCTCTCGCCACGGAGCTCAGCTCGGCGAGGTCGAAGAGGAAGATCTTCGCGAGGCTCAGACCGAAGACGACGAGTCCCGCGTACCTGAGGACCGTGGACCGTCGGTACAGGCCGAAGACCAACAGCCCGAGGCCGACCAGAGCCCACAGCGCGCTGACGCCGGTGTGTCCTCGCTCGAAGTCGGTCTCGAGCGAAGCCGTCGAGACCCGCACCGCCACCTCGAGGATCGCGAGCGAGACCGCGTACACGGCAACGGCCCCTGCGGCGACGGCGGTTGCCACGCGCTCCTGCCGGCCCTCGGCGAGCCTCGACAGCGCGCCGAGCGCGATCGCGCAGAAGACGAGGCCCGCGAGCCCACTGCCGGGGCTGTCGGAAGCCGAGAAGAAGTGGGTCGGCGGCGTGACGAGGACGAGGGCGACGCCCGCCCCGACCGCCGCGACCGCCGTGCCTGCGATCCAGAGACGCTGCTCCCGGAGCGGCATCGCGAGGGCACCGACCGCAGCACCGGTGGCTGCTAGGGCGATGACGAACAGCTCGTCCGACGTCGAGCACGAACCGCTCGGCGCCCACGAGCGCAACGAGCGCGATCGCCCAGAGCGTCGTCGCGAACGTGCGCAGCCCTTCCCGCCGGAACACGTAAGCGGCGAGACAGACGTAGACCGCGGAGACGACGAGGAAGCCGATCCCACGGAGGTCGTCGCTCTCGGTCAGATCGGCGATCCCGATCGAGCTGGCGACGAGACCCGCCCCCGCGGCAAGGCCGGCGATCACGTCCCACTCCTCGCGTTCCGGCTGGAAGACGTGGAGCGCGTATGCGCCGCCGACGAGCCCGGCCGCGGCGGCGATCACCGACCAGCCGCCGATCGAGCCGACCTCCCCCGCTCCGAGGACCGACGAGTCGAACGCGAGCGCCTCGGTGAGCACCACGCCGAGCCAGACCAGCGAGGCGGCGGCCATCGCGTCGGAGCGGGCCCGGCCGCCGTACCCGAGCAGCACCGCTCCGACGAGCGCGGCAAGAGCCGACGCGGCCACGTGCCCGATGTCGAACGAGGCGGCGACGAGCGCGAAGGCCGCGGCGAGCGTGCCGAGCGCCGCGCCCACGTACGCGAGAGCCTCCCGTCCGCCCCGGCGGGACCGGTCGAGCACGCGGCGTGCGCCTCCGATGAACTCGAGCAGGCCCGTCTCGGTGCGTTCTCGATACTGCGATGGCCACAGGAGCGCAGCGGCCGCGGCTGCGACCGCGACCGACGCGAGCGGGAGCACTCCGGCGAGGTGGTCCTCGTCCGCCTCGAGCAGGAGCCGGGGGTCACCCTGGTACACGAGCGCCCAGCGGGTGGCGAGCACGCCGTAGACGAGCGAGAGGAGCTGGAGCCGCACGTCCCGGAAGCGCCACGCCAGTGCGGCGAGGACGATGGACTCCGCCGACCACGCGACCACGAGCGCCGCGTCGGTCAGCAGAAACGCGGTCGCTGCCCCCGCGAGCCCGAGCGCGGACGTGCCGACGACGAGGCCGAGCGCCGGCAGGCGCCGCCAGGCGAGTGCGGCCGTGACGAGGGCGAACGCTCCGGCGGAGACGAACAGCGCGATGCCGCGCTCGTCGCGGTCCTCGAACAGGATCAGCGTGAGCAGCATCGCGGCGCCGAAGCCGGCAAGCGCATAGGAGAGCGCAAGCGGGTCGAGCTCGATCTCCCGCCGCGCAAGCTGGAGGGCGATCCCGATCGCAAGCAGCGTCGCAGCGAGGCCGGCGGCAACCGCCATCGTCCCCGCTCCGGGCGACGTCCCCGCGTCCACCACGAGAGCGACCACCTGGGCGCTCACGACGACGCTGATCGCGACGAGCAGCCGATCCCAGGCACGCGCCACAGCGACTCCGCCCGTCGCCACGAGCACGATCAGCGCGAAGGCCGCCGAGGGCCACGTCAAGCCGGTGTCGATCGCCTGCAGCGCCGGCGCGAGCGCCGCGCCGCCGAGCCCGATGCCGGCGATGATCTGCGCGCGCCAGCGGACTGCAATCACGGTTGCGACCGCGGCAATGACGCCGGCGAGCGGCAGCGCGAGAGCGTCGGGAACGAGGTCGTAGCGGGCCGACGCCGCCGCGAGGGTCGCGTACGCGCCGGCGATGCCGGCGCCGACCGCAGCAAGCGCGGACAGGTATTGGCCGTACCGCCTCCGCAGCACGAGCCCCGCGCCGACCGCAAGGGCCGATGCGGCCGCGCCGAGGGCGATCCGCGCACGATCGTCGATCCAGCCTCGGTTCGCGGCGAGTATGAAGAAGAGACCGATACCGAGAGCCATGACGACGCCGCCCGCGATCGCGAACCCACGCGCTCCGACGAGATCCCAGTCCTGGGCCAGCTGGCCGAGCGACCGCCGCGGAGGCTTCGGCGGGCGCGGCGGGGCGCGGGCGCAACCTCTTCCCGCGGCACGACCGGCGCGGAGACCGGAGGCTGCGGCGTGAGCCGTTCGCTTGGCTGCGACGGGCGGTGTCAGGACCGGCTGCGATGGAGCGGCAGCCGACGGCCCGCCTTCGGCGAGTGCGCGCACGGCGGCCAGCTCGACGGTTATCCACGCGAGCTGCCTCTCGAGTCGGTCGATCCGCGCGCTCAGCTCGTCCGTCACAGCGATTCCTCCGGCAATTCGGTCCGTCGGCGGGTGTTCTCGGCGCTCGTCATATCTCAATTACGCTATATAGCGCAATTGAGATACTTGTCAAGTAGGCTCAAGAAATGCTCGAGCCGGCAGCGGTCTACGCGAGCAGCCGGCGGTGCTTCGCGAGCGACTCGACGATGCGCTCGACGTCGGCCGCGACGTTGTAGAGGTGGAGCGAGATGCGGAGGTTCATGTCGCGCGAGGACGTCACGATCCGGTCTTCGCCGAGGGCAGCGACGAGTGCCTCGGGGTCTGTCGAGGCCACGCACACGAGCGGGCCGTACTCGCCGTCGTCGACCGGGGTTGCGACGGTCGCGCCGAGCTCGCCCACCGCCGTCACGAGGTCCGTCGACAGCTGGCGGACGTGCGCCTCGATCGCCGCGACGCCTGCGCCTTCGACGATCCCCATCCCCGCGATCCCGGCGTAGATGTTGGGCACCGGCGGCGTGCCGGAGTCGAAGCGGCGCGCGCTCGGCGCCGGCGAGTAGTCGGAGATGTCCATCCGGAAGATGTCCTCGTCGGCGAACCACCCGGTCTGGGTCGGGACGAGCCGCTCGTGGAGCTCGGGGCGCACGTACATGAACGCGAGGCCGGCGGACGCGAGCAGGTACTTGACGGTCCCGGCCGTGAGCAGGTCCACGCCGAGCCGCCCGACGTCGAGCGGAACCGCGCCGGCGGCCTGGTAGCTGTCCGCGAGGCAGAGGGCGCCGCGCTCGTGAGCGAGGCGCGCGACCTCGGCGACGTCGAGGCGGTAGCCGGTGCGGTACGAGATCGCGGTGCAGCAGACGAGCGACGTGCGCTCGTCGATCGCCTCGGCGAAGCGCTCGACCGGGATCCGGCCGTCACTATCGGGCCGTACGTGGACGACCTCGGCGCCGCGGAGCTCCTGGGCATGGGCGATCTGGCCGACCGTCGGGAACTCGAATTCGGAGATGACGATCCGCGGCCGCTCGCCGAGCGGAAGCGCACTGACGAGTGCGCTCACCGCCTGCGAGACGGACGTCGTGACCGCGATCTCGTCCGGCTCGGCGACGACGAGCCGCGCGAACGTCGAGCGCGCTGCCTCGGCGCGCTCGACCCAGTGCTCCCATTCCGCCCCGTGCGCGTCCCACCCCTCGAGGTACGCCTCGTACGCCTCGCGGACGTCCGTCGAGAGCGCTCCCTGCGAGCACGAGTTCGCGTACGTCGTGTGCTCGAAGATCGGGAAACGCGCGCGGGCTGCCTCGCCGAGGCGAGTCATCGGCCGAGGTACGCCTTGCGCAACTCCTCGTGCTCGAGGAGATCTTTCGCCTTGCCCTCGAGCACGATCCGGCCCGTCGAGAGCACGTAGCCACGGTCGGCGATCGACAACGAGACGTTCGCGTTCTGCTCGACGACGAGAAGCGCCACCCCCGCATCGTGCACCTGCTCGATGATCTCGAAGCTCCGCTCGACGAGGATCGGCGCGAGACCCATCGAGGGCTCGTCCATCAGCAGCAGCTTGGGTCTCGCCATCAGCGCGCGGCCCATGGCCACCATCTGCTGCTCCCCGCCGGAGAGCGTGCCGGCGAGCTGCTTCTTCCGGTCGGCGAGGAGCGGGAAGATCGAGTAGACGCGCTCGAGGTCCTCCCGGAGGTCGGCGCGCGGGCGCAGATAGGCGCCCATCTCGAGGTTCTCGAGCACCGTCATCGGGCCGAAGAGCCGGCGGTTCTCGGGAACGATCGCGAGGCCGCGAGTGATCCGGTGCGCGGTCGCCATGCGCGTGACGTCCTCCCCGCCGAGGAAGACGGATCCTGTCCGCAGCTCGACGATCCCGAGGATCGTCTTCAAGGTCGTGGACTTGCCGGACGCGTTCCCGCCGAGGAGGCACACGAGCTCGCCCTCCGCGACCTCGAGGTCGACGTTCTGGAGGATGTGCATCTGGCCGTAGTACGTGTTGACGCCCTCGAGGCGCAGCAGCGGCTCCGGCCGGCCGTTCGAGCTCATGGGCCGTTCTCCAGCCCATGAGCGGGGAGTGGTGTGGGGAACCGGGAGGTTCCCCACGCTCTCAGGAAGCAGGGGGCACATGGGGGAAACATGGTTTCCCCCATGAACGCGAGCCGAAGGCGAGCGTTGCTCACTTGCGCTCCTTCCCGGTCGTCCCCAGGTACGCCTCGACGACCTTCGGGTCGGTAGCGACCGCGTCGAACGAGCCCTCCGCGATCTTCACGCCGTGATCGAGCGCGACCACGCGGTCGGAGATGCCCTCGACGACGTGCATGTCGTGCTCGATCACGAGGATCGTGTACCCACCTTCCTCGCGCAGCCGTCCGATGAGCTCCGTGATCTCGTGCGTCTCGACCGGGTTCATCCCGGCGGCCGGCTCGTCGAGGAGAAGCAGCTTCGGCTGCGCCGCCGTCGCCCGCGCGATCTCGAGCCGCCGTCGGTTCGCGTAGGAAAGGCTGTACGCGGGCTGGTTCCAGCGGTAGCCGACGAGCCGCTGGCCGAAGAACCCGAGCCGTTCCTCCGCGAGCGCCTTGATCTCCTTCTCCTCCCGGCGCATCCCGGGCGTGCGCAGGACCGAGCGGATCACCCCTGCCTTCGTGTGTCCGTAGGCGGCCGCCATCACGTTCTCGCGGACCGTCATGTTGAGGAAGAGACGGAGCGTCTGGAAGGTACGCGCGATGCCCTTGCGCGCGATCTTGCTCGGGTCGAGGCCGACGATGGACTCCCCGTCGAACACGATGTCGCCGTCGTCCGGCCGGTAGACGCCCGTGATGACATTGAAGAGCGTCGTCTTCCCGGCGCCGTTCGGCCCGATGACGCTCACGATCTCTCCCTCGCCGACGACGAGGTCGAGGTCCGAGAGGCAGGCGAGGCCGCCGAACGAGAGCGAGAGGCCCTGCACGTCGAGCAGCGGCTTGCGCACGTCTCATACGATCTCCACCCTCCGCTTCCCGAAGATGCCCTCCGGGCGAGCGGCCATGAGGGCCACCAGCATTGCGCCGATGAGGACGAACCGTGAGACGGAAGGCTGCGGGAGCATGATGTTCTCCCACACGACGCAGGCGAAGTAGACGGTCGGCACGAGGAGCACGTCGCGCCAGAGTCGGTTGCGCACGAGCGTCAGCCCGAGGACAGCGGCGACGAGGCCGATGTAGAGGAGCCGCGCGAACGGCCCTGCCGGCAGGCCGTCGCCGGTGACGATGCCCTCGGGAAGGATGACCCAGTGCGAGACGAGGTCGTCGATCCGCGCTCCGCCGACGGTCGAGCCGTCGGTCAGCGAGGGGTCGAGCCTCTCGGCGACCGCGTGGAACACGATCCCGAAAACGATGGTCGCACCGGCGACCGCGGCGAAGCGCCACCAGGGCCGAAGCACGACGGCGAGGCCGATCGCCAGAGCCGAGAAGAAGAGGACGCTCGCGTCCTCGGGGGTCTGCAGCGCTTCCAGCGATGCGTTGATGAGGACTGCCCCGAAGATGACGCCGAAGATGCTTCCGGCTCCGCCGAGCACGACCATCGCGTACACGGTGATCAGCAGCGGGATGGCGACGCTCGACGGGAAGATGGCGCCCTGCTGTGCTGCGAACAGCGCGCCGGCGAGCCCCGCGACGCCGGCGCCGAATGCAAATGCCATGAGCTTGAGCCGGTCGACGGGCATCGTCATGAGCTCGGCGGCGAGCTCGTCCTCCCTGAGTGCGCGCCACGCGCGCCCTGTACGCGACTGGTTGACGAGATAGAGGACGGTCACGACGACAAGGAGCGCCCCCACGAGGACGTAGTACGAGCCGTCGAGAGTCGTGACCGTGTTCCCGAAGAAGTCGAGAGGCTGAATGTCGGAGATGCCATTCGGCCCTCGGGTGAACTGCGAGTTCAGCACGACGACGAGCCAGATCTGCAGGAAGAAGAGCGTCACGATCGCGAGGTAGTCGCCGACGAGCCGTCGGGACGGCAGGCCGATCAGGAAACCGACGAGCGCGGTCGACACGACGACGACGGGGAGCGCCCACTGCGCGTCCCAGTGGCGCCCTGCGTACTCGGACGCAAGCGCCGCGTACAGGTAGGCGCCTACGCCGAAGAACGCGACGTAGCCGAGGTCGAGGAGGCCGACCCACCCGACGACGACGTTCAGCCCCAGCGCGAGCAGGACGAAGATGAGCGTGTCGATCGCGACCTGCATCAGGTAGCCCGAGTCGACGAGGAGCGGGAAGAGGACGAACGGGGCCGCGAGCGCGATCAGCTTCACGACCGCCGGCGTTCGCTCGTACAGCTCGACCGCGCGTCCACGAAGCGTGTGGGTACGGGCCTCGCTGTCGGCGACCCACTGGTCGACACCGATTCCGGGCTGGTGCTGAGGCTCGCTCACACCTTCTTCACCTCCGGCTTGCCGAAGAGCCCCTGCGGCCTCAGGAGCATGAAGACGATGAGAATCGAGAAGACGACGAGGTCGCGGAACGCGCTGTTGAGGCGTCCGCCCGTGAAGTCCTCGATGTAGCCCACGCTCAGGGACTCGACGATCCCGATGAGAAGCCCTCCGAACATCGCGCCGGGTATCGAGCCGATCCCCCCGACGACCGCGGCGGTGAAGCCCTTGAGGCCGTAGTTGAACCCCATGAAATGGTTGATCTGAAAGAAGACGAGACCGATGAGGACGCCTGCCGCGCCGGCGAGCGCGGACCCGATGAAGAACGTCGTGACGATCACGCGATCGACGTCGACCCCCATCATCTCCGCGGCCTCGCGGTCGAAGGCCGTCGCGCGCATGGCCCTCCCGAGGCGTGTGCGCGTCACGAGCAGCCAGAGGCCGAGCATCATGGAGAACGCCGCGGCGATGACGAAGATCCGGATGACCCACACGGTCAGGGGACCCCAGTCGATCCCGACGTCGACGTCCACGAGGAAGTCGGTGTCGTAGCTCCGGAAGTCGGCGCCGAAGAGCAGCAGCATCGAGTTCTGGAGGAAGAACGACACGCCGAGCGCGCTGATCAACGGCGCGATGCGCGGTGCTCGCCGTAACGGGCGGTAGGCGAAGCGCTCGATCCCGACGCCCAGGAAGCCGCAGCCGATCATCGCGCCGAGGATCATCAGCGAGATGAGGAGCCAGACCGCGACCGACGGGCTCTCCGCGCCACCGAGCCAGCTGAGGATGCCCCAGCCGAGGAACGCGCCCACCATGACGACGTCGCCGTGCGCGAGGTTGAGAAGCTTCAGGATCCCGTAGACGAGGGAGAACCCGAGCGCGACGAGCGCGTAGACGCTGCCGAGCGTCACCCCGTTCACGAGGAGCTGGACGAGCTTGTCCCAGTCCACGGTGCGCTTATCTCATACGAGCGGCCCACCCGCCACGGGCGGGCCGCTCGTCGTGAGTGCGATGCTTAGTCGGCCTTCGCGTAGGTGCCGTTGGTGACCTTGTAGATCCAGAACTTGCCACCGACGAGGTCGCCCTGGCCGTTGAACCGGACGCTTCCGCCCAGAATCGACGGAACGTTCGACTTGCGGACGAACGCCCTCACTTCGCCGCGACTGACGTTGCCGTCTGCACATGCTCGCTGGATGGCGGTCATGGCAACCCAGGCAGCCATGTAGCTCGGCGGCCCGAACGCCCCGAACGTCTTGTTCCCGGAGAAGCGGTTGTAGGCGGCGACGGTCGCGCGCGCGCTCCGCTCGAAGTGCAGGTCGACTGCGAAAACGGAGACGTAGCCCGTGCGTGGCTTGTACTGCCCCGGCGAGTAGACACCGTCCGTACCGAACACGAGCGCCTTCTTCCCCTGCTCTCGCAGCTGCTGGGACATCGTCTGGGCCTGCGACGCCGTCTGCGTCGCGAACACGACGATGTCGGTGCTGTCGCTGATATTCGTGACGATGGACGAGAAGTCGGTGTCCGTAGCTGCAACCGACTCGCGACTCACCGCTGACGCCCCTGCGGCTCAGGAGGCTTCCGATCGAGTTCGCCAGCGGCACCGAGTAGTCGTCCTGCGAGTCGACGACGACGACGTTGTCGGCATTGAGCTTCGTGCGAACGTAGTTCGCGACCTGAGGTGCCTGCTTGGCGTCGCTCGGCACGTTGCGGAAGAACATCACCGAGATGCGCTTGGGGGTGGTGAGCGACCTCCGTGTCGCCGACGGCGAGATCGCCACGAGCTTCGCGTTCGTGATCAATCTCGCGCTCGTAACGACGCCCTGGCTGATCGACGGTCCGACGATGGCCATGACGTTCGAGTTCGAGATGAACCGCTGAGTCGCTGTCCGCGCCCTCGCGGCGTCGAGCTGCGAGTCGCCCTGGACGATCTTGAACCTCGTCCGGTTCGCCTTGTTGTACTGGGAGACGGCGAACTGCGCCCAGCTCAGCTGCTCCTGTCCCAGGAAGCCGGCGGGTCCCGTGAGCGGAGCGTTCACGCCGAGCGAGACGTTCGTGCAGCGAGCGAGCTGTGACGCTGCCGCAGAGCCCGACGTGTTCGCGACCGCAGCCGCCACGACAACCGTGCCTACGAGCACGGCGAGCGCGACGGCGATTGCTGCTTTCCTCATCTGCCCTCCTCTTGCTGTCAATTGCCTCGGGTCTGACGTCGACGGGCAGCCTTTGTTGCGCCGCAAACGCCTGTCGACCACCTCCGACGGTGCGCATCACACCGCGTTCCGGCTGACATGTCAACCGCGCGGGACGGCGGCAGAACTAGAAGTAGAACTGCTTCCAGGCCTCCCACCACGTGTCCGCACGTGACACGACCGTGCGCTCGTCCACCCGCTCGACGCCGTGCCGGAAGCGCAGCCGTTCGGCCTCGCCGGTGCTCTTGAACTCGGCCCGCACCTCGCACGGGCTCCCGGGGTCGTACGGCGCGACTGCGCTCAGGTCGGCGAGCGCGGCCCGCGCCCCGTCCTCGATCAGCTGACGCGCGCGGACGGGCGGGATCATCCGCGCCGACTCGGAGCCGAGCCCGGTCTTCACGGAGACAATCGTGAGCCCGTCGCCGAGGAGCGCCTTCCCCTCGCGGCATGACGCCTCGTCGCCCGTGACGAGGAGGACCGGGCAGTTCCACGTGCCGCACAGCGCGGCATTGATCCCCGTCTCGCCCACGAGCGTGTCGTTGAACCAGAGGTTCTGGTAGTCGCGGCCGGAGATCGTGTGGTTCATGACGCCGTCCGGGGTGCCGGCGCGGGCGTGCATCCCGACGAAGAGCGCGCCGTCGCAGCCTTGCTCGAGGAAGTCCGTGTACTCCGTCCACTCGTCCTGGACGACGTACTCGCAGTCGGGATCGAGGTCCTCGTGGACGAGCGAGTTGAACGTCCACCCCTTGCCGGCGCCGTGGCAGTCCATGACCACGATCTCCGTCGCGCCCGCGGCCTTCGCGCCGCGCACGGCTGCGTTGATCTCCTGCGTGTACAGCTTGCGCCCCTCCTCGTACAACGACTCGCCGCCCGTCGTCTGCTGCCACTTGACGATCCCTGCGACGCCCTCCATGTCCGAGATGACGTGGACGCGCACCCGAGTAGCCTACGCCGCATCGACACGGGGCTTGAGGGCAAGGGCGTGCTCGTAACGGGGGCATCGGGCGGCATCGGCGCGGCGTGCGCGCGTGCGTTCGTCGCCGAAGGCGCCCGCGTCGTCGTCCACTACCACCGCGGCGACGAGCGGGCGCGTGCGCTCTCGGACGAGCTGGGTGGGGCGCCGCTCGCGCAAGCCGACCTGACCGACGAGACGGAGGTCGAGCGCCTCTTCACCGAGGCGAGATCCGCACTCGGCGACATCGACGTCTGCGTGCAGGTCCAGGGCGTCTGGCCGCGGGAGGACGTCCCGGTCTGGGAGCTGTCGCTCGAGCGCTGGGAGGAGACGCTGCGCACGAACCTCACCGCGACGTTCCTCGTCGCGCGCGGGTACCTCCGCGAGGTCGAGCGCCTCGGCCACGGGTCGCTCGTCCTCATCGGCTCCACGGCCGGCCTCTTCGGCGAGGCCGGGCATGCCGACTACGCGGCCGCCAAGTCAGCCCTCGTGGGCGGGCTCCTGCTCTCGCTGAAGAACGAGATCGTGCGCATCGCGCCGCGGGGACGGGTGAACGCCGTCGCGCCCGGGTGGACCGAATCGCCGATGACGCGCGGCTTCGTCGACCCCGAGCAGGTGCGCGCAGTCTCGCGGACGATGGCGCTGCGCAAGGTCGCGCAGCCCGAGGACGTCGCGGCGCAGGTCGTCGTGCTCGCCTCCGACACGCTCTCCGGCCACGTCACCGGCCAGGTCGTGGTCGTCGCGGGCGGCATGGAGGGCCGAACCGTCCACCCCGACTGAAGGAGCGCCATGAGCAACTCGACGAAGCGGAGCGTCGTGAACGCGCACACGACTCCGTTTCTCCCGTACGACCTCGAGGGGCCCGTCCAGCCCGAGATGAGCTGGCTGCCCTTGAGCTACGACCGCGAGACGGGCATCGGCTCGTACCTCATGCGCATGCAGCCCGGCGCCGTGACGATCGAGCACGACCACGAGGTGATGGAGGAGTTCCTCATCCTCGAGGGCGACCTCGTGGACTCGGACGGCACCGTGTTCGGCCCGGGCGACTTCGTGAGCTACGAGGGGGGCACGAGGCACAACTCGTGGACCGAAGGCGGCTGCCTCATCGCGGTCGTCGAATGGCGCCGCTGAGCCGGTGACGTCCCCAGGAAACGAGAAGGGCGGCGTCGTCCGCCGCCCGTTCTCCTCTCCGTCTGAGCCTGATGCCGTCAGTCCCCAGTCGGGAGTCACCTTGCGTATCGGCACGTTCCCGCCGGAGCTTGAGTCCCAAACATCGGAAGGGACCCGGGGGATGTAGAGGGGACTTGGAGCGGGGTTGCCGCCGGTGGCCCCGCTCCGTGTCCCGGCAGGTTCCTCAAGTACGGAGGAGGAACCGCACTCTCCCCTGCAGCTCACCCGCGCGGCCGCCGCATCGTCGCGCGCTGTGAGTGATCCGCAGCCTGGTCGACTCACCCGTCGCGGGCGTCACCCCGTCGCGGTTGACCGATCCCCCGGACGGTGTTGACCGGGCTGCTTCACTCGCTTGACCTAGAGTGGCCGGCGATGGCGGCTCGGTTCCTCACGCGGCTCGCGTCGGGACCGCCGATCGTCGCCGACGGCGGTATGGGAGTCCTCGTCTCGAGCGCCGTTCCGCGATTGCGGTGCCCCGAGGAGGCAAATCTGCGCGCGCCGGAGAGCGTGCTCTCGCTCCATCTCGGGTTCATCCGGGCGGGCGCCGAGCTGATCGAGACGAACACCTTCGGGGCGAACAGGCGGAAGCTCCGGGAGCGCTATCTCGAGGACGACGTCCGGGCGCTCAACGAGGCGGCGGTGAAGATCGCGCGGGATGCGCGGGAGGTGTCGGGCCGCGATGTCTTCATCGCGGGGGCGATCGGGCCGCTCGGCGACGCACGTGAGGACGGCGACGACGAGCACGCGATGCTCGCGGAGCAGGCGCGGCTCCTCGAGGGTCGCGGCGTCGATCTCTTCATCGTCGAGACCTTCTTCGACCTCGACGAGCTCGCGACCGCGATCGACGCGGTGCGGTCCGTCTCGTCGCTCCCCATCGTCGCGCTCCTGACGTTCGACGAGGACGCGCTCACCCTGAGCGGCGTGTCCGCGCGCGAGGCGGCCGAGCGGTTGTCGGCGCTCGACGTCGCCGCGTTCGGCGCGAACCACAGCGCCGGGCCGCAGGCCGCCCTCCGGGCCATCGAGCAGATGGGAGAGAACGGCAAGGCGCTCGCGGTGATGCCGAACGTCGGGCTCGCGAGCCTCGCCGGCCAGCGGATCGTCTTCCCCCACGCGACGCCCGACTACTTCGGCGAGTTCGCCGCGCATGCGCAGGAGCTCGGAGCGCGGATCATCGGCGGGTGCTGCGGCTGTACCCCGGCCGAGATCGCGGCGATCCGCGGCGCGGTGGACGAGGAACGGCGGCCGGCAGCGCCTCTCGTCGTCCGCGAGCGCGCTCACCTGGCGACGGCTGCGCCGAGCGGCGCCGCGTCGCTCCTCGAGCGCAAGCTCGACGCGGGCGAGTTCGTGGTCTCGGTCGAGATCGACCCGCCGCGCGGGGCGAATCCCGACGGCATGCTCGAGATCGCGCGGACCCTGAAGGACTCGGAGCTCGTGGACGTCGTCGACGTGAACGACAACCCGCGCGCCCGCGCCCGGATGAGCGGGATGATGGCGTCGGTCGCGATCGAGCGGCACGTCGGGATCGAGACCATCCCGCACCTGACGCCGCGCGACTCCTCGATCGCGGGACTCGAGTCACAGCTGCTCGGCGCCCACGCCGAGGGAATCCGGAACGTGCTCGCCGTCACCGGCGACCCTCCGGAAGCCGGCGACTACCCGGGCGCGCGGGGGGTCTACGAGGTCGACTCGATCGGTCTCTCGCGGATCATCACGCACATGAATGCCGGCGAGGACTTCAACGGCGCCGAGATCGATGCTCCGACGGCGTTCTTCCTCGGCGTCGCGGTCAACCCGGCGGCCGACGACCTCGACTACGAGCACGAGCGCTTCCAGCAGAAGCTGGACGCCGGCGCCCGGTTCGCCATGACGCAGGTGCTCTTCGACTTCTCGTACCTCGACCGCTTCGTCGAGCGCCTCGGGGGGTCGTGGCCGATCCCGCTGCTCGTCGGGATCTTCTACGTCAAGAGCTACCAGCTCGCGCTTCGCCTCCACAACGAGGTTCCGGGGATCGTCGTGCCCGACCACGTCCAGGCGCGGCTGCGCGATGCCGGCGCGGACGCAGGAGCCGTGGGCCTCGAGCTGGCCAAGGAGCTCCTCGAGCAATCACGCGAGCGCGCCGCCGGCGCATACCTGATCCCGCCGTTCCGGCAGCCGCTGGCGGCGCTCGAGGTGCTCAGCTGACGGACGGGCCGGACAGGTCCGGCCCCTACCTCGCGCACTCGGTCGAGAGCGCCTCGCGGCCGACCTTCTCCAGCACGTCGCGCACGGTGGCCGGCGGCACGCCGTAGCCTCCGACGTCGTCGGGCCGCCGCGCGAACACCACCGTCCGAACGCGGCCTTCACCATCGATGCCCGGGCCTCCGGAGAGTCCCGGTCGCACCTCGCCCCGAATCGCGGTCACGTTCCGGGACACGGGACCGCGTCCGTACGCGTCGCGGCTCAAAGCACGTCCCGTCCCGCCGAGGCGCCCCGGAATGACGGTCAGCGGCCCGTTCCCCGGATAGCCGATGAGAGCGACCGCGACTCGCCGCTCCGGATCCGCCAGCGCGAGCGGCGCACCACGGAGCCCTTGCACGCGGAGGATGGCGACGTCGTTCTGCGCGTCGAACGCGACGACGGACGCCTGCAGGGAGCTCTTGCCACGACGGTCGACCATCGGCCTGGAGATGCCGGCGACGACGTGCGCGTTCGTGACGACGAGGCCTCTGCGCACGATCCATCCGGATCCTTCGACGCCGAGCCCGCACGCGACGCCGGTGACGCGCACGACGCTCCGGGCCGCGCGGTCGACGTCCGGGTCGCGCGCGATCGCGACGTCCGGCGGTGGAACGACCGCCGGCGGCCCTACGACGACGCCGATCGGGTCGACGCGCTCGAGCGTCTCGAGCAAGCGCTCCGGAGGGAACTCCTCGTTGATCCGAGAGAGGATCGCCGACTCCTGCACCGACCTCCGCAGCTCTGACTGCCCCGGGAGATAGAGGAGCACCGCGCCGAACGCCCAGCAGATGAGGAAGCCTGCGAGGACTCCGAGCACGGCGCCCGCCGCGGAGTCGATCGAGCGCAGCCCGGGAACGGCGCCCATGCCCGCGCGCAACGTCCCTCCGAGGATCCCCGCGAACGTCTGGAGCAGGACGCCGCCGAGGATCGCCGCGCCGAGCGCGACGAGGGGCGCGTACGGCGACCCGTCGCTCAGGAACGCCGGCGCGATCTGTGCGCCGAGGTACGCGCCGAGCGCGAACCCCGCGAGCGACAGCGCTCCTCGAACGAGCCCCCGTGAGAGCCCGTAGAACCCGAAGAGGACGATGACGCCGATGACGATCCAGTCGGCGGTGGCCACAGCCGGGAAAGCGTACGCTGAGCGAAGGCCGGGCCCTCGCCGACCCGGCTACACTAGGCCCGCTCGGGGGCGTAGTTCAGTTGGTTAGAACGCCGGCCTGTCACGCCGGAGGTCGCGGGTTCGAGTCCCGTCGCTCCCGTCTCTCGAACTGCCTGCAAACGCCGGGTTCGGGCTCGCATCACGCTGTGACCCGCTCACGAGCAGCGATAGAGCGCTGGGACTGGTTGATTTCTCGTTGTTTCCGGACCTGGAGCGCGAGGATATGCCGGACACTTCCCTGGCCAACATAGAAAGATGGGCCGCCGGGATACCAGTGCCGGCGTACGCGATTGACGATCAGACCGCCATCAAAGCGACCGATGGTGCCGTCGAAGTCGTCTCCGAGGGGCACTGGAAGCTGTTCTCCCCCAGCCCGGAAGCAAGCCAATCGGGCTAGGGAGACAACGAGATGAGATCCGCGCCTCGGTGCGGTCACAACGATGAAGACCGCCACGAGAGAAAGGACGAACCCATGAAACTGACCACCATGACGCAAGTCACCGTCGATGGAGTGATGCAGGGAAACGGCGGCGCGTCGGATGAGGACCGCAGGAACGGCTTCGAGCGCGGCGGGTGGGCCATGGGGGTGGCCGACAGCGAGACCATGACGTTCATCAACCAGACCTACCAGCGCGCCGACGCGTTCCTGTTCGGCCGACGCACCTACGAGCTCTTCGCCGGGTACTGGGGCGCAGAGGAGCGGGCTCGCGCCGCGGCGGAAGATCCGGGCAACCACCCGATCACAGCTGCCTTGAACACGAAGCCCAAGTACCTCGCATCGACCACGATCACCGAACCGCGGTGGGCGAACACGACCCTCCTCTCCGGTGACCTCGCGGCGGCCATCGGCGAGCTGAAAGCCAAGCCGGCGGGTGAGCTGCAGGTGCACGGCAGCGGTGCCCTGTCCGATGGCTGCTCGAAAACGACCTCGTCGACGAGATCAACCTGCTCATCGTCCCCGTGGTCCTCGGCCAGGGCACGCGGCTGTTCCCCGACGCCGGCCCGGACATTGCGCTCGACCTGGTCGACTCGCGAGCCGACTCGAAGGGCGTAACGATCCAGGTCTACCGGCCCGCCGGGCGCCCGCAGTACGCAACGTCCACGTAGCCACCGCGCTCGCTAGGGCCCAGGGCTCGGTTCGAGAACTGCGCAGCCCACTCATCACTCGCCCATGACGGGTGGGCTTTCAAGTCATACGACTTACAACTCTCCCACTGCACTTCCGCACGGCTTAGCTGGCCTCTCTTGACCGGTCCCAGCCTCGGTGAGCAGACTGGGGCCGGCGTACGAGGCGCATAGGGGGTCGAGGGCGATCGAATTCCGTGTCTTGGGGCCGCTCGAAGTGACGAGCGGTGAGGCAGCCCTCCACTGCGGAGGGCCGAGGCAGCGAGCGCTGCTCGCGTTCCTGCTCCTTCATGCGAACCAGGCCGTCCCGCGCGACCGCCTGATCGAGGCGCTCTGGGGCGACGATCCTCCCGCGAGGGCCGCCAACGCCCTCCAGGTTCACGTGCACGGAGTCCGCAATCTCCTCGGCCGCGACCGCCTCGAGACGATGGGCAGTGCCTACGTTCTGCGCGTCGAGCCCGGCGAGCTCGACATCGAGCGATCCGAGGAGCTCGTGCGGCAAGCGCGTGCTGCAGACGACCCTACGACCAGGCTCGACCTCCTCCGATCTGCACTCGCGCTCTGGCGCGGCTCGGCGCTGTCGGACCTCACCGACGCGCCGTTCGCGTGGCTCGAGAGCCGGCGTCTCGAAGAAGTCCGCCTGGCGGCGCTCGAGCTGCGGATCGAGGCAGAACTGGCGCTCGGCCACTACGACGGGCTCGTGGGCGAGCTCGAAACCCTCGTCGCAGCGCATCCCTATCGGGAGCGCCTCCGAGCCCAGCTCATGGTCGCGCTCTACCGCGCGGGGCGTCAGGCCGACGCGCTGGCCACGTTCCAGCAGACACGGCGGGTTCTCGTCGACGAGCTTGGCATCGAACCGAGCCGCGAGCTACGGGACCTCGAGCGCGCAATCCTGCGGCAGGATCCCGCGCTCGCCGAGACGACCTCGCGCCCGCGGGCACGGCGTCGTCTGCCCGCGCCGGCCACGAAGCTCATCGGGCGACGGCAGGAGGTCGCCGACGTGTGCGGGCTCATTGCCGGGGGGATGCGGCTCGTGACCCTGACCGGCCCCGGCGGCACGGGTAAGACGCGCGTGGCGCTACAGGCGGCAGACGAGCTCGCCGAGCGCTTCGCCGACGGCGTCGCACTCGTCGAGCTGGCCGCGCTGCGGGATCCAGAGCTCGTTCTGGCCGAGATCGCGGCCGCACTCGAGGTCGCTGACGGACGCGATGCGCACGGGGCGCTGGTAGCGCACCTACGCGAGCGCAGCTCGCTGCTCGTGATCGACAACTTCGAGCAGGTCGACGATGCGGCTCCCGCGCTTACCTCGCTCCTCCGCGAGGCACCCGAGCTCAAGCTCCTCGTCACGAGTCGACGCCCGCTGCGGGTCTATGGCGAGCATGAGCTTCCGGTTGCGCCCCTTGCCCTCGACGAGGAGGCGGTGCCGCTCTTCCTCGAGCGCGCCAGCGCCGCCGGACGCTCGCTACGCCCGGATGAAGACGTCCGCGAGATCTGCCGGCGGCTCGACTGCTTACCGCTCGCGATCGAGCTCGTCGCGGCCCGCGTTCGCGAGCTGACCGCTGCGGAGATCCGCTCGCTCCTGGGCAGGCGGCTCGAGCTCGCATCCGCGGGCCCACGCGACGTGCCCGCGCGCCAGCAGACGCTGAGGGCCTCCATCGAGTGGAGCTACGACCTGCTGGAGCCGCGCGAGCAGCGGCTCTTCGCCGCCCTCGCCGTCTTCGCCGGCGGCTGTGCCGAGGACGCGACGGCGGCCGTCTGCGACGCCGATGGGCGAACGCTCGCGACGCTCGTCGAGAAGGCGCTCCTCGTGCGCCACGGCGAGCGGTTCGCGATGCTCGAGACGATTCGCGAGTACGCGCTCGAGCGACTGGGACAGGAGCCCGACGCCGACGCGCTGCGCCGCCGGCACGCCGAGTACTTCGCCGATCTGGGGAAGCACGCGGAGCCCGAGCTCAAGGGCACAGCGGCCGCCGTGGCGCTCGAACGGCTCGCAGCGGAGCACGACAACCTTCGCGCCTCCCTCGACTGGTTGCTCGAGCACGAGCCGGAGGCGGCCGCGCGACTGGTCGATGCGCTCTACCTCTTCTGGTATGTCCGGGGCCACTACCGCGAAGGACTGCGCTGGTACGAGCGGGCGCTGTCCGTCGGGAGCGGCGATGCGAGCGCACGCGCCGCCGTTGTGAGACGCGGCGCCGCGCTGGCGTTCGCGTGCCGCGAGTTCCCGCTCGCGCGTTCGCTCATCGGCGAAGCGCTGGGCTTCTACCGGGCGGTGGGCGACGCGCCGAACACCGTTCGCGCCCTCACGCTGCTCGGTCTCATCGCGATCAACGACGGTCAGCCAGACGAAGCCGTCGCCCTCCTCGAGGAGAGCACCGCGCTCGCGCGCGGGGCCGACGACGAAAACGTGCTGTCCTTCGCGTTGTCGAACCTCGGCTACGTGGCGCTCACGACGCGCGATCTCGACCGGGCGTACACGGCGAGCCGCGAGGCCGTCGAGCTCCAGCGCGCACGCTCTCCGGAGCGACGGAACCTCTCGGAGCTCGGAACCGCGCTCGGCAACCTCGGAGTCGCAGCGCTGCTGCTCGGTCGTCTCGACGAGGCTCGCGCACGTCTCGCCGAGAGCGTCTCGGTCAGAACCGAGATCGGTGACGCGCTCGGTCTGGCTTCCGCGTGCACGGGCCTCGCAGCCGTGGCCGTCGAGGACGGAGCACATGCGCGCGCGGCACGCCTTCTCGGAGTCGTGGACGCCGTGCGGGAGCGCACGGATGCCGAGCTCGAGCCGCTCGACGCCGAACTGTACGAGCGAGCCACGGGAGCAGCACTCGCGGAGCTCGGGGACGAAACCTTCGCTCGTGAACACGCAAGCGGCCGGACCCTTTCCCCTGAGGAGGCGGCCGACATCGCCTTGCAGACACGCGCCGCGCCACGCCGCTGAGGCAGCGCGCGGCGTCCGGTTTTCAGGCAGCGGCGGCAAGCTCGATGGCCTGACCGCGGCGCTGCCGTTGGAGCAGGCGCGCGCGGCGGAGACCCGCCGCGCGCGCGGCATGACTAGGGAGTGGCCGCAGTCGGCTTGCGGTAGCTGTATCCGCCCTGCTGCTTCGTGGTGAGCCCGAGGAAGATCGCGGCGATGCCCACGACGACGAAGGGGGCCCAGACGTTCGCAGACTCATCGGCGAAGCCGAAGATCCACGGGGAGGCAACGAGGAGAGCCCCAGCGGCGATGTCGAACAGGTTGTGCACCGCCTCGAGAAGGATCTTGCGATCACGGAGGTGCTCGATGCCGGACGTAACGGTCAAGTCGATCGACGACATGGAGGCGATCTACGGTGGCCTCGCCCGCCGGGCCCGTGCCGAGCTCGGTGTGACGGCATGGGGAATGCAGGTGTTCACGCTGCCGCCCGACTGGGACGGCTACCCGAACCACAACCACGGCTCCGAGGCATTCGACCCGAACCAGGAGGAGGTCTACATCCCGCTGAACGGCTCTGCGACCCTCGTCGCCGACGGCAGCGAGTTCGAGCTTCGCCCTGGAACGATGGCCCGCGTCGGCCCGGACCAGCTGCGCCAGATCCGCCCTGGCCCGGACGGGATCCGGTTCGTCGCGCTCGGGGGCAGGCCCGGCGCTTTCCAACCGGGAGCGTGGACCGATCTCGGCGCAGACCCTCCGAGCCCGCCGACCGACTAGCGTCGGTCGGGAGATGGACGAGCGGTCGTTCGCACTTCTGATCGAGCCACATCGGCGGGCGCTCCACGTTCACTGCTACCGGATGCTCGGGTCGCTACACGATGCCGACGACGCACTTCAGGAGACCATGCTGCGCGCGTGGAAGGGAGCCGACCGCTATGAGCCGCGCGCGCAGCTCGGCACCTGGCTTCACACCATTGCGACGAACGTGTGCCTGACGGCGCTCGCGCGCAAGCGGTCGCGCCCGGTCGAGCTGCTCGAGGAGCTCGACTACCTGCAGCCGTATCCGGACCGCTTGCTCGACGACCTCGTCCAACGAGAGACGGTCGAGCTCGCGTTCATCACCGCGATCCAGCTGCTCCCGCCGAAGCAGCGTGCCGTCCTGATCCTGCGGGATGTTCTCGGGTGGTCGGCGAAGGAGGTTGCCGAAGCGCTCGACGACTCCGTGGGAGCCGTGACGAGCGCCCTTCAGCGTGCGCGCACGCGCCTGGACAGCGCGCCGCGACGACGCTCCACGCCCGGCAGTCATGAACGCGCTCTCGTCGGGCGGTTCATGGCCGCCTGGGACGCCGTCGACATCGACGGGTTGGTGGCGCTCCTCACGGAGGACGCCGTCATGACGATGCCGCCGGAGCGAGCGCGGATCGCCGGCGCAGCCGCCATCGGAGGCTTCTTTGCCACCGTTCCGATGCAGGGACGACTCGACGAGATCCGTTTGCTCCTCACGGCCGCGAACCGGCAGCCGACGCTCGCCGCTTACGCCCGCACCGACGACGACACCTACCAGCCCTACGGGCTCATGGTGCTCGAGGTACAGCACGACCTGATCTCGGGCATCGTCGGCTTCCCCGACCCGTGGCTGTTCGAGCGACTCGGCCTACCTGAAGAGATCCGCGGAGGCGGCCGGCCGTAGCGTTCGTCGCGCCTTCAGGTGCCCCAGCCCTCGTGCGGGGCGTGGTCGCCCGGCTCGAAGAGCCACGCCTCGCGGAGGTCCTCGCAGCGGCCGTCCTCGGCGAAGCGGAGGAAGAGGATGCCGATCAACGTCACCTCGGCACCGCCGTTCAGCATCCGGACCCAGAACTCGACCGCCGCCCGCCGCCCGTCCTCGGACTCGACCGGCCGTCCCATCCTCACGTCGACGCGGTCCTGCGTCGCGGTGACGTTCGACCAGTACGAGTGGACGCCCTCTGCGCCCTGGTGCGCTTCCTGAAGCGGATGACTGCGGTAACTGCCGTCGTCCGTGAAGAGCGCCGCCGCCGCGTCGGCGTCCCGGTCGCGCCAGGCCTGCGCGTATGCGTCGACCCACTGTTGGACTGTCATGAGGCGACCCTAACCGGAGTCCGAGGCGGCTCTGAGCACTTCGATGCGCTCGAGGCTCGCGGCCGGCCAGAGCTTCTGCGTGTCGTAGTAGACCGCGAAGGCCGGCACCGACTCCGGAAGCTTGACCCAGGGCACCTTCGACCGCGTGAAGATGTGGACGTCCGGTTCGATGCTCGACGGCTCGTCGAGCGTGCCGCCGCGCACGAACCGCACCCGCGGGCTCGTGTACTGGCTGTACAGCGCCACCTGGCACGTCGGGCAGCGCCAGATCCTCTGCTTCTTGCCGCCGCTACGAGGCACGGAGACGGGCTGCGGCTCCGCTGCGAGGAGCTCGACGCGGTCCGTCTCGATCAGCGCGTTGATCACGAACGCGCTCCCTGTCTGCCGCTGGCAGTTCAGGCAGTGGCAGCAGTGGACGAAGAGCGGATCGGACGTGAGGCGGTAGCGAACCGCGCCGCAGGCGCAGCCGCCCTCGCGTTGGGCGCTCATGCCTCTTCCTCCTCGGGAGTGGCCGACGGGGGAGCCCGGACTGTAGTCGAGTATGTCCAGGTCGTTATCTCGCTAGACAAGTAATACGGTATGTCTATATGCTCATTGCGCTGCGGTGTACCCGGACGTCCCCAGAAGGGAGCAGCCAATGCGCACGAGCCTCTCGAAGCGGCGACTCTTCGTCGTCGCCGCCGTTTCACTGGCGGTCGTCGCGGCAACCGCGACCGCCGCGCTCTCCGCCGTCTCTGCGACAGCCGCCGGATGCTCGCCCTCGATCACGAAGGCGCCGTTCGGCGATGTCAACGGCGAGGCGGTCGACCGCTACACGCTCAAGAACTGCAAGGACATGGAGGTGAAGATCCTCACCTACGGCGGCATCCTGCAAGAGATCTCGGTGCCCGACCGCAAGAACAAGGTCGCGAACGTCACGCTGGGGTTCGACAACCTCGCGGACTACGTCGCCAAGAGCCCGTACTTCGGCTGCATCACGGGCCGGTACGCGAACCGGATCGCGCTGGGCCAGTTCACGCTCGACGGCGTCACGTACCAGCTGCCCATCAACAACCCGCCGAACTCGCTACACGGCGGCGACGTGGGATTCGACAAGCACGTCTGGGCGGCGACGCCGGTCACGACCGCGAAGACCGTCGGCCTCGTCCTCGAGTTCACGAGCCCCGACGGCGATCAGGGGTATCCGGGCGAGTTGACCACGAAGGTCACGTACACCCTGACCCAGCAGAACGAGATCGTCATGGACTACGAGGCGACCACGGACGCACCGACGATCGTCAACCTGACGAACCACGCCTACTTCAATCTCCAGGGCGAGGGCACGAGCAGCATCGACGACCACGTGCTCGAGCTCAATGCGCCCCAGTACACGCCCGTCGACGACACGCTGATCCCCACCGGTGCCATCGATCCGGTGGCCGGCACGCCGCTCGACTTCACGAAGCCGACGGCAATCGGCGATCGCATCCGGAACGGACATCCCCAGCTCGTGATCGGCCGCGGATACGACCACAACTGGGTCCTCGGCCGGCCTAGCCCGAACGACAAGTCGCTGATCCTCGCCGCTCGCGTGCGCGAGCCCGATAGCGGACGCGTGCTCTCCATCTACACGCAAGAGCCCGGGATCCAGTTCTACTCGGGCAACTTCCTCGACGGCACTCTCGTCGGGACGAGCGGCCGGATGTACCGCCAGGGTGACGGCTTCGCACTCGAGACCCAGCACTACCCGGACTCACCGAACCACGCGAACTTCCCCTCGACGGTGCTTCGGCCCGGCGAGGTCTACGAGACGCAGACGATCTACCAGTTCTCGACGAAGAAGAACGACTAGCGACGTCCGAGCCCGCCTCGCCCCCGAGGGCGGGGCGGGCTCGCGCAACCGGCTACCCGTCGAGCTCGTCGAACTGCGGCAGGTCGTCCGTGATCTCGAACCACTGTGCTTTCGAGCCGACGTAGATGTGCTCGGTCGGCCGAATGCTGGGCGCGTCGACGAGCGAGCCCATCGCGACGTGCACCCACTCGCCCTCCCGCACCACGGAGAAGAGGAGCGAGCCGCACGCAGCGCAGCGCGTGTCGTTCAGGTCGTCCTCGCCGAAGACGAGAAGGCGGTCGTCCCCTTGCGTCACCTGGAACCGCTCCCGCTCGATGCCCGCGAATGCCTTGAAGGCAGAGCCGGTGGCAGCACGGCAGCGCGAGCAGTGGCAGTTCGCCGCGTACCGGAACGCGTCCGCGACCCGGTAGCGCACGGCACCGCACCCGCAGCTCCCCTCGAGAATGCGCTCGCCCGGCTCGCTGCTCATCGTCCCTCCGTGACTCGGCCCTCGCGCTTCAGCTTCCGCCAGCCGCCGGCTCGGTTGTCCGCGACGATCTGCCGGAGCATCGCGGTCAGCGCCGACGCATTGATCGCCTCGCCCTCGCGGATCGCGACGGTGCGCGCCGTCGTGTTGTCGTGACCGCCGGTGACGATGCCTTCCGGGTCCGGGACGATGCCCCCGTCGTACAGAAACACGTTGACGTGGTCCTTCGCCGCCAGGAGGGCGCAGATGTTCCCCTCGAGGACGAAGTACGGGCGGTCACGGAACTTGATCGTCTCGACGACCTCGGGATCGGCGGCATGAACGAGCTCGCGGACCTCCCGGCAGATCGCCTGCTGCCAGACGGGGAGAGCGTCGATGTACGCGTCGACGCGCGGGTCAGCGGTGTAGGCCACCGACCTAAGACCATTCCCGGGCGCAGAACTCATCGCTGCGCGAGACGGGCGGCAGCCGTGCGGATCGCCTCCCGTATCGCTCGGACCGACGGCCGCTCGGCGTCGGCGGTCCGGCTCGCGGTGAAGATCGTGCGGTGGAGCGAGCCGTCCGCGATCGCCCGCACGGCGACGCCCGGATGCTTCGCGGGATCCGGATCGACGAGCGCCGGCAGGAGCGTGACGGCCTCACCCGCTCCGACGAGCGCGAGGCTCGTGACGCTGTCGTTCGTCCGGTGTCGCACGTCCGGGTCGAAGCCCCCGAGCTCGCGGCACGCGTGGGTCGTCATCTGCTCCCATGCGGTTCTCGGGTGGCCGGTCGTCCAGGGTGCGTGCGCGAGCACGCTCAGCGGGACGGCGCGGCGATACCGGCGAGCGGCGGCATGCGTCTCCGGGAGGACGACCTGCACGGGGTCACGCCACAGGTCCTCACGGTCGACACCGACGGGACGTGCGAGCGGCTGGTGCTGCCACTCGTCTGCGAGCACCACGTCGACGTCGCCGAGAGCGAGCATCGGAAGCGACTCCTCCGGCTCCGCCTCGACGAGCTCCAGGCGCAGATCGGGCGCCTCTCGACCCAGCTCTTGCATCGCAGGAACGGCGAGATGGAACGCTGCCGACTGGAACGAGGCGATGCGGCCTCTGCCGGCGACCTTTCCCGTGGCGGCCGCCAGGTCCGACTGGGCGAGCTCGGCTCGGTCCAGCAACGCCTCGGCGTGACCGACGAGGACGAGCGCCGCGTCGGTCAGCCGAACGCCGCGCCCCGCCCGCTCCAGCAGCCGCACGCCTGCCTCGCGCTCGAGCACCGAGAGCTGCTGGGACACCGCCGAGGGCGTGAAGCGCAGCGCCTCGGCTACGGCGGCGATGGTTCCCCGGGCGTGTAGCTCGCGCAGGAGCCGCAGTCGCTGGAGATCGAGCATTGTCAAGCAACTCTAACGAGTCCCCGTTACGAACCCTCGTTGCTCCTTACGCATGGCGTACGGCAGCATCCGTGTATGCCCGGTTCCGGAACGCTCTTCTGCCTCGCGTCCGCCGCTGCCTTCGGCGCGATGGGCGTGGTCGGCAAGCTCGCATACGGCGAGGGCGCGACCGTGGGCACCCTCCTCGGCGTCCGCTTCGTCCTCGCCGCCGGACTCTTCTGGCTGATCCTCGCTTGCACCGGCCGCCTCCGCGAGCTGCGGGCTCTCGCGAGGCGTGACGTCGGCATCGCGGTCGCGCTCGGCGCCGTCGGGTACGGCGCGCAGGCAGGCGCAGCATTCGCCGCGCTCGACCGCCTCGACCCGGCGCTCTTCTCGCTCCTGCTCTACGTCTACCCCGTCCTCGTCACCGTCGCGGCGATCGCGCTGGGCCGGGAGTCGGGGAGCCGGCGAACGACCGCGGCGCTCGTCCTCGCGTCGATCGGGCTCTTCCTCGTGCTCGCGGGCGCCGCTGCGGGGGCCGTGGACGCGCTCGGAGCGCTGCTGGCGATCGGCGCCGCGTCCGTCTACAGCGCCTACATCCTCAGCTCGCAAGGCGTCGCGGGGCGCGTCGAGCCCCTCGTACTGAGCACGCTGCTCTGCACCGGCGCCGCGACGACCCTCACCCTCGGCGCACTCGTCGCGGGCGACCTCCATCCGGGAAGCGTCAGCCTCACTGGCCTCTCCTGGCTCGCGATGCTCGCGGTGGTCTCGACGGTCGGTGCGATCACGTTGTTCTTCGCTGGTCTCCGGCGAGTCGGGCCGTCGGCAGCCGCGATCCTCTCGACCTTCGAGCCGGTCGTCACCGTCGGGCTCGCGTTCGTCGTGTTCGGCGGATCGCTCGGCGCCGCCCAGCTCGTCGGCGGCGCGCTCGTCCTCGGCGCGGTTCTCGTCCTGCGCGCGCCCATCCGAGTCGCCCTTGCTCGTTCGCGTCTCGCAAGGGGGACGGCGTGAGCGGGAGCGGCCCGCTCGCGGGCAAGGTCGCGCTCGTCGCGGGCGCCACGAGGGGAGCAGGGCGCGGAACCGCGGTCGCGCTCGGCGAGGCCGGGGCGACCGTCTACTGCACGGGGCGCACGACCCGCGAGCGCCGCTCCGAGTACGACCGACCCGAGACGATCGAGGAGACGGCAGAGCTCGTGACCGCCGCCGGAGGAACGGGAGTCGCCGCGGCCGTCGACCATCTCGAGCCGAGCGAGGTCGAAGAGCTCGTGCGGCGCATCGACTCCGAGAGCGGCAGGCTCGACGTCCTCGTGAACGACATCTGGGGCGCCGAGAAGCTCTTCGAGTGGAACGTGCCGGTCTGGGAGCACGACCTGGAGAAGGGTCTCCGCATCCTGCGCCTGGCCGTCGAGACGCACCTGGTCACGAGCCACTTCGCGCTTCCGCTCCTGATCCGCAGGCCGGGCGGGCTCGTCGTCGAGATGACCGACGGCACGCGGGAGTACAACGCGGAGCGGTACCGCCTCTCGACCTTCTACGACCTGGCAAAGACGGCCGTCCTGCGCCTCGCCTTCACGCAGGGAGCCGAGCTCGCGCCGCACGGCTGCACCGCGGTCGCTCTGACGCCGGGCTGGCTGCGCTCGGAGATGATGCTCGAGAACTACGGCGTCACGGAGGCGAACTGGCGTGACGGCGCGGCGGTGAATCCGCACTTCGCCGCGATCTCGGAGAGCCCGCTCTACGTCGGTCGCGCGGTTGCCGCCCTCGCGGCCGACCCCGACGTCGCGCGCCGGAACGGCGGCTCCTTCTCCTCCGGCGAGCTGGCACGCGAGTACGGGTTCACGGACGTCGACGGCTCGCAGCCCGATTGCTGGCGCTACCTCGTCGAGGTCCAGGAAGCCGGGCTCCCTGCTGATCCGACGGGCTACCGCTGAAGTCAGCATTAACGCCCGCCTCACAGACCGCCGCTAGCCTCACTCGCCCGTGCGCCGCGTCCTCCTCTTCATGGTCCTGCTCGCGCTCCCCCTGGCCCTCGCGGCCGCCGGCAGCGCCGGCACGGGCACCACCCCGGCTCGCCCCGCGGCAGAGCCGCCGCCCGTCGCCTCGCTGACCCCGCGGGAGACGGAGGCGCTGTGGCGAAAGCTCGTGTCGCGACCGGCGACGTCCAAGCGGACAAGGGCCGCGGCGGCATGTCGGCCACTGCGCGCGGTCTTCTACGCGGCGACCGACTATCTGCGGCTCGCGACGAAGCTCGCCGCGACACCGTCCCCCTGCGCCGAGTACTACATCTCCGTCCCGCCGCTCGTCGCCGACAAGACGAACCCCCGCCCCGGCGCCGCGGCGCGCATCCGTGCGCTGGGGCCGAACTTCCATCCGCTGGCGGAGGTCCACTTCACGACCTGGAACAGGTGGGTGGCCAGCACTGGATCGAGCTTCTACACGGCGGGCGTCACGCAGCGGCAGCGCATGGCGGCGGCCGGCTTCGACGTGACGAAGGGCGACTCCTGGGCGTTCAACGAGGCGAGCTCGGCTGTCCGCCGCGGGACCGGCCAGGCCCGCACGAACCTCCGCGAGTTCCTGCGCGGGCTCTACGAGGGCGACGGGACGCACCCGACCAAGGGAGCCCTCTTCGTCATCGGCGTCGGCCAGCGCTCGACCGACGTGTCGCTCTACCAGACGAACCTCCAGAACTGGTTCGCGGACTCCGCGTTCTGGGCGGACATGGCGACCTACGTCAGCGACTGGTCGCAGGAGGTCTACGGGGACGTCCGGAGCTGGGCGGCGCCCGGCGTCCCGAACGACGTCCGCCGCGACTACCTCAACGACTACCTGTACCACGAGCTGGCGCTCGCCGGTGTCGGCCCGCCGACCGTCGACGCCGCGCGCGCCTACATCCAGTCCACGTACAGCCCGCTCGCCAATGCGGCCTGGGAGCGGGAGGCCGGCTACGGATGGACGATGGTTCCGGCGGCGCAGATGGGCGCGTACGTCTCCGCCCAGGTCCATGCGCTCCGGTACTACAGCGCCACGCGCGGACAGGCGCAGGATCACTGGGGCTTCGCATGGGCGCCGCGGAACGGCACCGGCATGGCCGTGGACGAGTTCACGACGCAGTCCGGCACCGTCCTCGACCGCCTCGCCGCGGCCATCCGCGACTCGGCCGACACGCTCGACCCGGCGAATCCCGGAAGCGGCGCATGCGGGCCGCCGGGCCAGAACCTCTTCTGCGCCGCGGACCTCCCGGGCGCCCGCCTGACCGAGGCCTGGAAGTCGTTCGGTGCCTGGACGCAGTCGGTGCTCGCCTTCGCAACGCAGCCGCAGACGATCCCGGCCGGGCAGACCTCCGGGCCGATGAGCCTGTCGCTCGTCACGAGCTCCGGGCTCTCGGTGACGACGCCGGTCCCGCTGACGGTGACGCTGAGCTCGACCTCACCTCGGGGCAGCTTCGCGTCGAGCTTCGCCGGGCCGTTCTCGAGGACGCTTCCGGTCACGATCGCCGCAGGCACGGGAACGAGCCCGCTCTTCTACTACCGCGACACGCGCGGAGGGACGCACGAGCTCACCGCCTCGGCGGCCGGAGCCACGAACGGCGTCCAGACGATCACCGTCACGGCGGGAGCGCCGATAAGGGTGGCAATCGCTCCTGGCTCGACAACCCTTCAGGCCCGCACGTCCCAACGGCTCTCCGCTTCGGGAGTCGATGCGTTCGGGAATCGCGTTCCAGTGTCTGCGACGTGGTCGGTGACGCCGAGGACGCTCGGCATCCTCGTGCCGAGGAGCGGCTCGGCGGTGACCCTCACCGCGGGCCGCACGCTCGGACGCGGCACGATCACCGCCTTCGTCTTGTCCGCGACGGGCAGAGTGTCGGGCGCCGCTTCGGTGAACGTGACGCGTGGGCGGCTCAGGATCGGGTCGATCCGGTACCGGGGCTCGAGGAGGGCGCTGCTCGTCACCGCGAAGACCGTGGACGTCAGCGGAAAGCCGATCTCCGGCGCGACGGTGTCCGTCCTCGTCCGCCGGAACGGCGGGCGGTACTACACGGGACGCGCTTCGACGGGCCCCGGCGGCAACACCGTCTATCGGGTTCCGCTCGGCCGCGGCGGCTGCTTCACGACGACCGTCAGGAAGGTCACGGCGGCAGGCTTCGCCTGGGACGGCCGCACGCCGACCAACCGCTTCTGCACCTGACGGAGTCGTTACGCGCCGAGCACGTCGGCGGCCCTCTCGTAGTCCGCCGGCGCGACCCACAGGATCATCCCGTAGCTTCCGGTCCCGGCCGCGGTCGCCGCAGCCGCCGTGGCGTTGATGTTCGCCTCCGCCAGCTTCGCGGTCGCATCCGCGACCGCGCCCACGCGGTCGTCTCCCTGGATCAGGAACGCATTCTTCCCCTCGCTCAGGGTCACGCCCGCCCGTTCCGCGGCCTCGCGAAGCGCCGCCGGGTCCTCCGGCACGAGATCGATCTGGGATTCGCCGCCGCCGGTCGGGAAGGCGAGGAAGGCGGCGAGGTTGACGCCTTGCTCCCGGAGCGCCGCCAGGATCTTCCGGCCCTCTCCCGGAGTGTCGGGCACCGTCACGTAGAAGTACTCGACGCGTCGCACTGTTTCGGCCATGGATGACCTCCTTCTGGCTCGCAGACGCACCTGAACGATACGCCCCCTCGAAGGAGCCGGGCAATCCGGTCCGGTCGGTGCTCCCGTACCCCAATGGTGACCGACGCCATTCCGTAGCACTGCTCGGTCACAGCCGAGCGGCGCCGGGAGGCGCCCCGCGGCGGCAGGGCGCCTCCCGCTTCTCGAACGAGACCCGCCGACCAGTGGTTTAGGATCGCCCGAAGCTCCGCCGACCAGGAGGGCGCATTCGTGGACACGCCGCCGTTGGGAGTCCGTCTCGCCGCAGAGGCGCTAGGGACGTTCATCTTCCTCTTCTTGGGCTTCAGCTCGATCGCCGTCGCGACCGACATCGGGAGTGACGCCGTCACCACGCTCGGCATCGCGTTCGCGTTCGGACTCGGTCTCGCGCTCGCGATCGGCGGCCTCGGTCACTACTCGGGAGGGCACTTCAATCCCGCGGTGTCGGCAGGCCTCGCGGCATGCCGGAAGTTCCCGTGGCACGAGGTGATCCCCTACTGGATCGCGCAGCTCGTAGGAGGATTCGTCGCCGCCCTCGTCATCGTCATCGTCTACTCGAGCCGCGCCGCCGATGCGCTCGAGACGGTGCCGGGGGTCGGAATCTCGAGCGGCGCTGCGGTCCTGCTCGAGATCATCGCCACCGCCGGGTTCGTCATCGTCATCTGCACGGTCGCGACCGACGACCGGGCTCCGTGGAAGGGCGTCATGGCCCCGCTGCTGATCGGCCTCTACATCTTCACGGCAGCGACCGCGGTCGGCCCTGCGTCGGGAGGCTCGTTCAACCCCGCCCGCTCCATCACGCCCGCGTTCGTCAACGGCGAGTTCGGCGACCTCTGGATCTACATCGTCGGGCCGCTCGTCGGAGGCGTCATCGGGGCCGTGGTGTGGCTCGCGCTGGCGGAGCAGTCCGCCAGGCGGCACCCGACCCGCTGACCCGAGAGACCGCCGGGCGGCGCGAGCGACGCTCGCCCGTTGACCTATGCTCGTTTCGTCGCTGACGCACGTCAGCGCCGTCTGACAAGGGGGGTTAGGCCATGGGTCAACTCGACGACCTCTTGGGAGGTCTTCTCGGAGGAAAGAGCGGTGGCGCCGGTGGACTGTCGGACCTGCTCAACCAGCTCGGCGGCGGTCAGGGCTCCGGCGCCGGCATGGGAGGGGGCGGGGGAATGCTGGCCGCGCTCCTTCCGATGCTCGGCGCCCTGCTCGCGAACGGCGGGCTGAACAAGGTCCTCGCCGGCTTCCAGCAGTCGGGCCAGGGCGAGAAAGCCGCGTCCTGGGTCGGAGCCGGCGCGAACGAGCCCGTGTCCGCGGGCGAGGTCGAGAACGCCATCGGCAGCGACGAGATCGACCGGATCGCCGGTCAGCTCGGAGTCTCCCGCGAGGAGGCCGCCGAGGGCATCGCGACGGTGCTCCCGAACCTCGTCGACCAGGTAAGCCCCGAGGGCGAGCTTCCTGCCGACCCCGACCTCGATCGCGTGTTCGACCGGCTGTCGCAGGCCTCGGCGTCGCAGTAGCGGCGCTGGCCGCGTCGTGACGAGCACCGCCCACGTCGAGCCCGACGGCCCGAACTGGCGCCGCCGCCTCACCTGGATCGGCGGCGGCATCGTCCTCGTGCTCGTGCTCGGCTACATCGCCTCGGCGACCGTGCCCCGCTGGTGGGCGCAGCAGGTCGGCAAGCAGGTCGACGGGAGCATCACGACCGGGGTCTTCGTCGGGCTCTTCTACGGGTTCGTGTTCACGCTCGCTCCCCTCGTGATCCTCGTCGGCGTCGTCCTCTGGCGGCGCACCTGGCGGGCGCTCGCAATCGCGCTGGCCTTTGCGGTCATCCTCGCCTCGCCGAACCTGATGACCCTCGGCATCGTGCTCGGGAACGGGAACGCGGCGCACGCGGGAGACCGCATCCTCGACGTCGAGGCGCCCGCGTTCAGGGGCGGCTCGCTCGCCGGCGCCGCGATCGCGATTCTCCTCGTGGCCTACATCCTCCACCTCCGGACCTCGCGTCGGCGCGCCCGCGAGCGGGAGCGGGAGGCGCGCGACGAGCTCGAGGCGGCGCGCCCGCCGGAAGCACCGGCCCAGGACGGCTAGCGACGCGGACGGGTCAGACCTGGCCGCGGAAGGTGTCGCAGCTCTGAGGGCCGGAGCCTTCGATCCCGCGGATGAACCACCCGCGCCGTTGCTCCGAGGAGCCGTGCGTCCACGACTCGGGGGTGACGCGGCCCTGGGCGCGCTCCTGGATGCGGTCGTCGCCGACCGCCGCGGCAGCGTCGAGCGCATCGGCGACGTCCTGTCGCGTCAGCTCCTCGATGAAGCCGGTGTCGAGCGCGTTGCCGACCCAGAGCCCCGCGTAGCAGTCGGCCTGCAGCTCCACGCGGACCTGGCCGCCCTGCGGGCCGGTGTCCTTGTTGGCGCTCCGCAGGACGCCGGTCAGGTTCTGGACGTGGTGGCCGTACTCGTGCGCGAGGACGTACGCCTCGGCGAGCGGGCCGCCGCGGGCGCCGAGCTGGGACTGGAGCTGATCGAAGAAGCCGAGGTCGATGTAGACATTGCGGTCGTTCGGGCAGTAGAACGGCCCGACCGCCGACGACGCCTGGCCGCAACCGGTCTGGATGCTGCCGTCGAAGAACCGCGTCCGGGCCGGCTCGTAGTTCCGCAGGGTGCGGGCCCAGTAGGTCTGGACGCTGTTGACGACGCCGACGATCCGGCAGTCCTCGCGGGTGTTCGCGTCCTCGCCGGTCCGGCACTCGTTCTGGATCTCCTGGGACGCCTGCCCGGGCCCGACCTGCTGCCCCTCGAGCGCTCCGAGGTCGCCGAGCCCTCCGCCGCCGCTCAGGAGGAGGAACGCGACGAGGACGATGATCCCGATGATCCCGCCTCCGCCGCCGAGCGCGAGCGGCGCGCCGCCGGGAACGCGGCCTCCGCGTCCCCGGTAGTCCTCGACCTGTGAGGGATCGAGCTTGGCGTCCTTACGGAAACGCATCGCGACTTCAGGTTCCCACTTTGCCGCTGGTTTGAACCCGCTAGCGAACGGCCTCCACGATGCAGACGTTGTCGCGTAGCCGCTTCCGTGCCCGGAAGTAGTCACCGAGCGCCTGGCTCAGCGCACGCCGGTCCGCACCTCCTCCGCCACGCGCCGACTCTCGCCCGTGCGGGCGAGCGCGCCGGTCAGCGGACGCGTCGGGTGCGGTTCCTGGGTTCCTCGACCGTCGCCGGCGTCCAGTGCTCGCGGCCGTCGCCATGCCGGACGAACACGATCGCGCACGCGATCGCAACCGGAAGCATGAGCGCGGGCCGGTGACCGTACGCAGAGAGCGTCAGCGCGACGACGAGGCATAGGAACGTCACGAGACCGAAGAGCAGCGGCGTGTCGCTCAGAAACGCATGCCGCGCGGGTCGCTCACTCGAGGCGACGCCGTCGCTTGGATCCAGCTTCCCATCCACCCTCGTAACCCCCTTACCCCAGAGCGCCAACCGTACCACTCCGAGGGTGGCGATCCAAGCGCTAGCAGATGTGTCGGACGGACGTCTAAGAGCAGAGACGTGGCGCGCCTTCTCGCACGAATCGCAATCACGGCCGGCATCGCGGCGCTCCTCACCACGGGAGTCGTTCGCGCAGCGCCCGCCGAGCCGCTTCGCGTGCTCTTCGTCGGAAACAGCCTCACCGAGGCGAACGATCTTCCCGCCGTGGTCGCGTCGCTCGCAGAGGCAGCCGGGCGGAGGCTCGAGACCGGCGCGATCGTCTCGGGCGGATACAGCCTCGAAGACCACTGGAACTCGAGTGACGCCCCGAAGGAGATCCTCGGCGGCGAGTGGGACGTCGTCGTCCTCCAGCAGGGCCCGTCTTCGCTCCCGGAGAGCCAGGCGCATCTCAAGCTGTGGGCTCAGCGCTTCGCAGCGCTCGCGAGGCGGGGCGGAGCGCGCCCGGGGGTCCTGACCGTCTGGCCGGAGTCCTACCGCCGCTCGGCCCTTGGGGCCGTGATCGCGTCGTACCGCAACGCGGCGAGAGCGGCCGGTGCAGAGCTCTTCCCGGCCGGCGATGCGTGGCGCAGGGCCTGGGCGTGCGACCGAGGCCTCGCGCTCTACGGCTCCGACGGCTTCCACCCGAGCCGCGTGGGCACCTATCTCGCCGCGCTCGTGGTCTACGGCCGGCTCTTCAAGAGCCCACTGCTCTCGACCGCCCTCCGGCCGGACGGCGTCTCGCCGCGGATCGCTCGCACGTTGCAGGCCTCGGCGGCGCTCTCGCTCGGACGCCGCGTGCCTGCTGCCCGCCGCTGCGGGAGGGCCTAGGAGCGGGTAACGCCCATCGTGATCCGGCCGACGTAGCCGCTGCCGTTCCTCGTCAGCGCCACCAGCGAGCGCGAGCCGCCGTTGCGGAAGATCGAGTCGCCCGCGTTCCGCGGATCCCGGTTCGGCCGCCGGTTGTACGGCGCCCGCCTGTAGACCGCGTCCGTCACCCGGTCGGCGAAGAAGAGCTGTCCCGTATGGACTGTCGTCCCGCCGAGGTAGACCTTCACGTGGATGTGCACCGTCCGCCCGGGGTACCAGCCGGGGTAGATCGTCCTGAAGGTCGCGATGCCCTTGCGGTCCGTGCGCTGGATCCCGCGAAGGAACGTCAGGCCTTCCGTCCCCTCCTGGGCCGTCGCGGAGTACGTGCCGCCCGCATCGCAGTGCCAGACGTCGACCGCCGCGTTGCGGATCGGCTTGCAGCTGGACGCGTCGACGACTCCCAGCCGCAGCGTCAGCGGCACGCCGGGCTTGCCCTCGGTGATGTTCCGCCGCACCTTGTCGCCCTCGACGTAGTAGGGACCCTCGGTCATCTCCGGGGCGAGGACGCAGGTGACGAGCCCGGATGCGACCGCGGCCGGGCCCGAACCCGCTGCGCCCGCCTCGTCCGCGTCGAGGAGCTCCTTCGCTCCGAACGCGCCGACGCCGAGCGCGGTGGCGGCAAAGCCCCCGAGCTCGAGCAGCGCCTTGCGCCGCGACACGGGCCGGCTCTCATGTGTTGGTTCGTCCATGACGGGAGAGTACGACGGCTGCCTGAGACGCGGCTGAGACCCGCGTAAGCGTTTTCTGAGCGGGCCGGCGACGGCTGCGGCTTAGGATCGTGGCCGATGCGCTCCTCGCATCCCTTCTGGACGCTCGTCTGGATCAGGGTCGCGTTCCTGATCGGCACGGCCGCGACGCTCCTGTGGGCGCCCGCGTCGGGCGACGCGATCCCGGCGACCCGCGCGTGGGGGCCGTTCACCGACCTCGTGTTCGGCACGTTCGACCACTGGGACGCGCAGTGGTTCCTGCGGATCGCCCGCGACGGCTACGACGAGGTCTCGGCGGCGTTCTTCCCGCTCTACCCCGCCCTTCTCTGGTTCGGCGGCTCGTCGCTCGTCTGGGGCACGGTGCTCTCCCTCGTCGCCGCCGGGCTCGCCGCGTGGATCGTCTCGGACATCGCGCGCGAGCGGCTCGGGCCAGCAGGCGCCCGCGACGCGGTCCTGATCCTCGCCCTCTTCCCGACGGCGTTCGTGTTCACGGCCGTCTACTCGGACGGGCTCTTCCTCCTACTCTCGGCCGCCTCGTTCCGCGCGGCCCAGCGTGGGCATCCCTGGCTTGCGGGAGTCGCGGGCGGACTCGCGGTCGCCACGCGGGCGATGGGGCTCGCGCTCCTGCCCGCGCTCGTCTACCTCCTGTGGCCCAAGGGTCGACGCGATCTCTGGCGTCTGGCGCCGCTGCTTCTCCTGCCCGCGGCCGTCGCCCTCTATGCCCTCTACCTGCAGCGCGAGGTGGGCGACGCGTTCGCGTTCACCGACGCTCAGACGACGGAGTGGGAGCGCGAGGTCCACTCGCTCGGGCCGCTCGGAGGCCTGTGGATGGCGATCCAGGCCGCCGGACACGGGGCGCGAGCGATCCTGGAGGACCTTCCGCGCACGGACTACGGGGGCGCCGGCTACTCGCAGGAGCTTCAGGTGAGCTTCTGGAACGTGGTGCACCTCGTCGTGCTCGTCCCCGTGGTGTGGCTCACATGGGTCGCGTGGAGACGCCTCGGACCCGCGTTCGGGCTCTACGCGGTCGCGACGCTGGTCGTGATCCTGAGCGTTCCCTCGACCGGCTTCCCACTCGTCAGCCTGCCGCGCTTCGTCCTCTCCGATTTCCCCGTCCTCATCGCCCTCGCCGCCGTGATCGCAGGACGGCCGGGTCTCCGTACCGGGGTCCTCGTCGGGCTGGGCGCCGTGAGCGCCGTCGCCGGCGTCGCCTTCGCGCGAGGCGTCTGGATCGCCTGATGAGCCGGGTCCTCCACGACGGCGTCCCACAGATTCCCGGCTCAGCGCTGGCGCTCGCAAACGTTCGACTCGAAGCGGGCGAGAGCGTCGCGATCGGCGATTCGGATCGGGACTCGCTCCTGTACGTGTTCGAGGGGAACGGCTCACTGTCGACCGCCACCGACAACGCGCTCGTGCCTGGGTCCGCCGCGCTCGTCCTCGCCGGCGAACAGGCCGAGCTCCAGGCGGGAGCCGCCGGCCTCGGTGGCATCCTCGCGACCGTCGGCCCGGAGGCCGACCGCCATGCGCCGCTCGGGCCGCGCGAGGAGCTGGCGAGGCTCGACGCCGCCGAGACGTCCGCGGCGACGGGCTCCCGCTCGTTTCAGATCCTCTTCGGCCCGCACAACGGCTCGACGCGCGCGACGCTCTTCGTCGGCTTCGTGCCTCCCGGCCGCGCGCCGTGGCACTACCACCAGTACGACGAGATCGTCTGGATCCCCGAGGGACCGGGCCGGCTCCACCTCGGCGACGACGTCGAGGAGCTGGGGGCCGGCGCCGCGTTCCGGCTGCGGCCGCGCGAGGTGCACATCGTCGAGAACGCGAGCCGCGACCGCGAGCTCACGATCGTCGGCGTGTTCACCCCCGCCGGCAGCCCCGCCGCCGCCTACCTCGAGCCGGACGTCGCCGCGGAGTACCGCTTCGAGCCGTCGTGACCTCGCTCCGGCGGCCTGTCCTGCTCTACGACTCCGGGTGCCGCGTCTGTCGCTTCACCGCCCGTCTCGTCCTTCGCCTCGACCGCGATCAGAGGCTCGCGTTCCTCCCGCTCGAGGCCGAGGAGGCGCGACCGTTGCTCGAGCCGCTGCCGGACTCGGAGCGCATGGCCAGCTGGCGCCTGGCGGAGCCCGGCGGGTCGCTCGCCGGAAGAGGGTCGGGCGCACCGGCTCTACTGCGAGCGCTCGGCCACCAGCGCTCGGCCCGTTTTCTCGAGGCAGTGCCGGCGACGATGCTCGAGCACGGCTACGACCTCGTCGCCCGCAACCGCGGCCGCATCGGCGGCGTCGTTCCCGACGGTCCCGCGCCGCGCAGGTTTCCCTAGCGGCTGGGAGCGTGGCGGCGAGAGGCGATCCTCTCGCCGCCCTCGCACCTAGAGCGACTCCTCGACGATTCCCGGGCGGGTCACGGCCCAGATCACCCAGACGGCGAGCCCGATCAAGACGATCGACCAGAACGGGTAGTACGGGATGACGAAGAAGTTCGAGATCGCGCTGAGGGCCGCCAGGACGACGGTCACGAGCGCGGCCCAGGCGGCGCCGCGGAGGAGCGCGAAGCCCGTGAGCACGATGAGGATCCCGAGCAGGAGGTGGATCCAGCCCCACGCGGTGACGTCGAGATCGAACGTGTAGTTCTCCGTGATCACGAAGAACTCGTCGTTGAAGATCGCCGTCAGGCCCTGGATCCCCTGGAAGAAGCCGACGATGATCATCAGCACGCCCGCGAAGGTGACTCCGCCGGCTGCCCAACCCGAGATCCGCTTCGTTTCGTACCCGGACATGGACTGCTCCTTTCGCTGGTGGCGGCAACCGCAGCCGGGGAAAACAGTAGGGCCGGCGTCGGAGGTGACGGGCTAGGCGCGCGCGGCGCCGGGGGCACGGATCCCGTCGGCGTGCACGGCGAGCCAGATGCACGCCGGCTCGACGCTCGTCCGCTCGACGCGATGCCGCAGCCCTGCGGGAAGCAGGACGTAATCGCCCGGCGCGAGCCGCGTCCGGGTGCCGTCGGCGAAGCCGATCTCCGCGGCGCCCTGAAGCAGCACCACCCACTCGTCGCGATCGCCCTCGAGCCACTCCCCCGGCGGCGTCGACTGGCCCGTGGACACGATCCGCTCGACGAGCACGCGATCGCCCGATCGCGAGCGGGTCGAAGAGCTCGTCGGCCGGAAGCGTCTCGGGAAGCTCGTAGAGGTTCAAGCCGGCGACGCCGCGGCAACCTCGCGCGCGAGCGAGTCGACCGACAGCGGCGACCCGCTCGCCCGTTCGACGAGCCGGTCCCACCGCTCCGACAACCCGGGTGCGAAGAGCCGCTCGCCGAGCAGGCGGCCGGCTTCGGGCCGTCCGACGATGCCGCCCGCCTCGCGACGGAGCGCCTCCTGCAGCTGCAGCGCGACGATCGAGCCGTAGAGATACGTGTGGTAGTAGACGGGCGCGACGGCGACGTGGATCTTCGCCGCCCAGTCCGGCGCGCTCCGTCCATCCGGCGGAGTCACGAGCTGGTGGCGCGCGACGAGGTTCCACCAGATCTCGTCGAGGTTCGCTTCCGGATTCGCGTAGAGCTCGCGCTCGAACCCCGTCATGACGAGCACCCAGCGGGTGAAGACGAGGAGCTCGGCCGCCCGGGCGGCGCGCAGCCGTTCGTCGAGCGAGGCGGCCTCACCACTGTCGACCCCGAGAACCTCCACGAGCCAGTCCTGCTGGCCGGCGAGCGAGCCGAGGAGGAGAGCCGTGGCCTCGGTGGTGACGAGATGGGTGTCCCGAAGGAGCCACGGCAGCTCCCGCGGGTAGCCGAGCTCGTAGACGGCGTGCCCCAGCTCGTGCAGGAGCGTGCCCGCGGAGCGGCGGTTGTCGGTCGCGTTCATCAGCACGCGGATGTCGCCGTCCCGGTCGATGTCGATGCAGAAGGCGTGCTGGCACTTGCCCTGGCGCGGGAAGAGGTCGCTGCGGCCGAGGACGTCGTCCACGTCGATCCCGATGCCGCCGAACGTCCGCTTCCCCAGCTCGACGATGTCGCGGTCGCGGAAGAGCGGGTCGAGGTCGACGCCTCCGTCCGGCGGTGTGTCCTGGAAGAACGGATCCGCGTAGTGCCAGGGCCGCAGCTCGCTCACGGCACAGCCGAACCGCGTGGCGAGCCGCTCGTCGAGCGCCGCCTTCCAGCGCGCGAAGGGCTCGGCGGTCGCTCGGTCGCAGGCAGCGAGCGTGTCCAGGAGCTTCCCCTCGTCGAGCTCGCTGACCGTGATCGAGAGCTCGAACCAGTCCCGGTACCCGAGCGAGCGTGCGGATTCGTTGCGCAGCCGCGCCAGCTCACGGACGTCGTCCGCGACAGCCGCGCCGACGGTCTTGGACGCCTCCCACGCCTCCCGGCGCTCGTCCAGGTCGTCGCTCTCGCGCAGGATCCGCTTGATCGCGATGTCGTCGACCTCCTCGCCGCGGATGACTCCGCGGTGGCGCGAGAACTCCGCCCCGACCTTGGCCTCGAGCTCCACGATGCGCTCGCGGAGCGCGGCCGGAACCTGGTGGGGGAGCATGAGGTCGTGAAGCAGGTCGAGCTGGCGCCCGGCCATGCCGTTCGCGCCGGCCTCGCGCGCACGCTCGATCGCGCCGAAGAGCTCGGCGTCCGCGAGTAGGTTCGAGTGAGCGAGCTCGGTCTCTGCCCGGCGGCGCTCGTTCTCGTCGTTCGCGTCGACGTTCACGTCCCACCAGGCGATATTCCGCGCGCGACTGAGCGGGGCGATCGCCTCCACGGCCTCCTGCACGAGCGCGTCGTGCTCTCTCCCCTCTGCGGCCCGCATCGGCCCCGAGCATATCGGAGCACTCCAGGGCGCGATCCGCTTCTTTCTCCCTGGAAAGCAACCACTTTTCCTCCCCGAGCGCCATCCCCGCGGGCGACCATTCGGACGAGATGCACCGCAAGGTCTCGCCGCTGCTCGCCGAGCTCCACTCGCACACGACCTGGAGCGACGGCGACCTGTCCGTGCGCGAGCTCGTCGAGCTCTACGGCTCGGCGGGCTTCGACGTGCTGTGCGTGAGCGACCATGCGTACCGGGAGGACGACCCGGTGATCACGCCGAGCGCGCGCGGCGTCGGGGCTGAGGCACATGCCGAGTACCTGGCCGAGATCGAGAGCGAGGCGACCCTCGCCCTCAGGCGCTACGGCCTCCTCGTCATCCCCGGTCTCGAGCTTTCCTACAACGACACCGATCCAGAGCGTTCGGCCCATGCCGTCGCCGTCGGCCTGCGCGAGCGCCCGTCGCTCGCGAACGGCCTCGCGGCGGCGCTCCAGGGTGCCGACGCGGCCGGGGCGGCGCTCATCGGCGCACATCCGGACGACGCCGTCGAGACGACGTCCCGGTCGCACCCGACTCTCGGCTTCGCCGCCGACCCGGACGGGCTCGGCGGCCTCGTCCACCGGTACGAGCTCTTCAACCGCTCGCAGCTCTTCCCGTGGGTCGCCGCGGCGGGCCGGGCGAGCGTCGCGAGCGGCGACTTTCACCGCGCGGAGCACCTCGGCGGCTGGAAGACGCTGATCCCCTGCGCGCGTCGCGAGGAGGCGATCGTCGACTACCTCCGCTCGCCACGCCCGGTCTACCTCGCCCGCTTCGACGTCCAGGCCAGTCGCGCGGCTGCCTGAGCCCGACGCCCGGTAGCGTTCGCCGCGTGACGGCGGGAGCACGCAGATCGTGAGCATCACGGACACGCGGACGCTCCCGTGGAGCTGGTACGTCGATCCGGCGGTCCTCCGGCTCGAGCACGAGCGCATCTTCCGGCGCTTCTGGCAGTACGTCGCGCGCGTCGACGAGATCGCGGAGCCGGCGACCTTCCACACGTCGCGCGTGGGCGACCTCCCCGTGCTCCTCGTCCGCGACCGCGAGGGCGTGCTGCGCGCGTTCCTCAACGTCTGCCGGCACCGCGGCTCGATCGTCTGCCGCGGGTCCGGAAGCCGCCAGACGCTGCAGTGCCCCTACCACGCATGGACGTACGACCTCGACGGCCGGCTCCTGAAGGCGCCGCGCTCCGAGCGCGAGGGCGGCTTCGACGCGGACGAGCTCGGGCTGATCCAGATGCAGGTGGACACCTGGGGGCCGTTCGTCTTCGTCAACCCGGATCCCGACGCGCCACCGCTCGCCGAGGTGCTCGAGGACATCCCCGAGCGCATCGCCGAGGCAGGAGTCGACGTCGACGCACTTCGCTTCCTCTCCCGCGCCGAGTCCGAGTACGAGGCGAACTGGAAGATCTGCACGGAGAACTTCCTCGAGTGCTACCACTGCGCCGTCGCGCATCCCGGCTTCTCGGCGGCGATGGACGTCTCGCCGGACGCGTACCTGCTCGACATCGGCACCCTCCGCCTG
Organism: uncultured Actinomycetes bacterium; assembly: GCA_963793035.1. GTDB lineage: Bacteria > Actinomycetota > Thermoleophilia > Gaiellales > Gaiellaceae > GMQP-bins7. The sequence goes on along the minus strand of CAWBYI010000001.1, from coordinate 434,057 downwards.
TCGCAGTCGAGCCCACCGAAGCCCGATCCGAGCGCCTCGTACGACCTGTCCGGCGAGGTGGAGGTTGGGCAGTTCCACCTCCTCTTTCCCGGCACCGTGGTCAACGTGATGCCCGGGCGACCGAACATCTCCATCGGCCCGATCGTCCCGCTCGCGCCCGAGCGGACGTACCGCTTCCTCGACTACTACGTCGCTCCAGACGCCGGCGAGACGTGGATCGAGGAGATGCTGGCCTTCGACGCCCAGGTCGGCGCCGAGGACCGCGTGCTCGTCGAGCGCGTCCAGGCCGGCGTTCGGTCGGGGCTCCTCGACGAGGGCCGCCTCATGCCGCAGTCCGAGCAGCTCGTCGCGCACTTCCAGGCGCTCGTCCTCGACGCCCTCGCCTGAGGCTTCACCGGCTCGACTCCCCCGGTTCACCACGCTCGCGCCCACCGCGGCCACGGCTGGTGGAAGGCTGACCGTGCTCGAGGCGCCACTGACCATGAGCCGCCTCGGAGTGCCTCTCGCCAAGACCGGGGTCGGGGGTGCACGGGTCGAGCGGGGCCCGCCGAGGCCGGCCCCGCTCACGCCTTTCATCGCACGAGGCGCCGGATGACCCTTCACCGCCTCTACTCAGGCCGACCACCTCGCGGATACCCACGCGCTTTGGGCGGCGTGGGATGACTCCGGCGACCACGATCTCTCGAGGGGAGGACGAATCTCGTGACAGCACGACGGAAGCTTCTGCTCGGCCTGCTCGCCGTAGCGGCGGCCGCAGCAGTCACTGCGGCGGGTGCGCCCGCGGATACGAGCGTCAAGGACTACGTTGCGCCGGTTGGGGGTGCGTACGCGGTCGACGCGCTCTTCAGCGCGAACGACAAGGTGCCCGAGGCCAGCAACCCGGGCCTCTTCTACCGGATGGTCGGCATCCCGGACGGCCTCGGCGCCATGCCGAACGGCAACGGAACGTCGACGCTGTACATGAACCACGAGCTCGGATTCGCCGCGACCTCGTCTCCCGTCGTCGACGGCGCCGGGAACCCCGTCGGGCCCGCATATCGCGGCGCCGTCGTCTCGAAGTGGACGCTGGACGCGAACGGGAACCCGATCAGGGGCGAGCGCGCCTACGACACGATCTGGGAGGAGAACACGCTGCTGGGCCCGGCTCCGGACGCGTCGAACGTCGCCCAGATGCCGCGCCAGTTCGGGCGCTTCTGCTCGGGCGGCCTGCACGGGAAGTCGGACGGATACGACCGGCCCATCTACTTCGCGAACGAAGAGGTCGGGGCCGCTGAGTCGTTCGACGGCAAGGGCGGGATCGCTGTCGCGATCTTCGACAACCAGCTCCACACCCTGCCCAAGCTCGGCCGGTTCTCGTGGGAGCAGACCGTCACGCAGCCGAACAAGATCCCGCGCACGGTGATCATCGGCACGGAGGACGGGCCCGCCGCGCTCGATCCCGCCGTGACCAACAGCCAGATCTACATGTACGTCGGCAAGAAGGAGACCGCGCCGGGCTCGAGCGTGCTGCGGCGCAACGGCCTCGACAACGGCGATCTCTTCGTGCTTGCGCCGGTCAACCCGGCGCAGTCGAGCGAGGCGGTGCTCACCTCCGGCTCGATTGCGATCCGGTGGGTGAAGATCCCGAACGCGGGCGCGCTGACCGATGTCGAGCTCGAAGCCGCAAGCGATGCCGCCGGCGCGTTCACGTTCGCGAGGCCGGAGGATGCGGCGTTCAACAAGCGTGACAAGAACGAGGTCTTCTTCGTCACGACCGGCGATGCGTCGGTTCCGAGCAACACGCTCGGGCGCCTGTACTCGCTCCAGCTCAACTCGGGCGACCCGACCGGCACCGGAACGCTGACCCTCGCCTACAACGCCCAGGACGTGCTCGCAGCCGGCGGCGACACCGCCATCAGCCCGGACAACATCGACACGAGCACGCAGTACCTCATGATCAACGAGGACGGCACCGGTGCGAGCCGCCCGGTCATGGCGAGCAAGGGCCGTGACGGCTCGATCTGGCGCTTCAACATCGTCACGAAGCGGAAGCCGGACCGTCCGATCGGCGTCCGCGTCGACACCGCTACCCGCGTCGCGGAGCTCGACCCGCCGGGCTGGGACGGCGTCGCGGTCGGCGCCGGCATCTGGGAGACGAGCGGCATCATCGACGCGAGCGACCTCTTCGGCGCGAACTGGTGGCTGTCGGATGTGCAAGCCCATCCTCCGACGGCTGCCCCCGCGGCGGGAACCGTCGAGGACGGACAGCTCTTCCTCCTGAAGCCCGCGAGCTAGGCCGTCACGAGGCGCGAGAGCGGGGCCCCGCCGCAGCGGGCCCCGCTCTCGCGTCGTTTCGCAAGCGGTCGAAACGGCGATCCTCTTGCCGTCTGCGCCGAATGAGTCCATTCGGTTAACGTGCCGCCCGCCCATGAAGGTCCGATTCACCCCGCGCACCGAGGAGTTCTTCAACCTGTTCGCCCGCGCCGGCGAGAACGCGCTCCAGACCGCGCGTCTCGTCGAGCGACGCTTCCGCGAACATCCGAACTCTGGCGTCACGCAGGAGCAGGTGAAGGCGGAGGAGACGGACGGCGACGCGATCACGCGCGAGCTGATCACGCTGCTCAACACGCAGTACATCACGCCCTTCGACCGCGAGGACATCTTCCAGCTCGCGACCGAGATCGACGACGTCGTGGACTACCTGGAGGAGGCCTCCGATCTCCTCGGCCTCTACGGGGTCGAGCTGCCCACGCGGCACGCCGTGCAGCAATGCGCAGTCATCGTCGGCGCCTGCGAGCAGCTCGCGATCGCGTGCAAGAACCTCAAGGGCATGCGCGGCGTGCAGGAGGCGCTCGTCGAGCTCAAGCGGCTCGAGGACGAGGGCGACCAGATCCTGCGCGACGCGCTGGCCTCGCTCTTCCGCGACGAGCGGATCGACCCGCTGATCGTCATCCGCTGGAAGGACATCTACGACGGCCTCGAGCGCGCCCTCGACGCCTGCGAGACGGCCGCGAACGTGATCGCGAACATCTACGTCAAGAACGCCTAGGCGGCCCGTGGAAGCCACGCTCATCGCCGTCATCGTCGTCGCGCTCTTCTTCGACTTCACGAACGGCTTCCACGACACCGCGAACTCGATCGCGACGAGCGTGTCCACCCGCGCGCTGAGCCCGCGGCCGGCCGTCGCCATGGCCGCGGTCCTCAACTTCGCCGGCGCCTTCGTCTCGTTCGAGGTCGCGGCGACCATCGCGACGGGGATCGTCGACCAGGACGCGATCACGCTCGACATCGTGCTCGCCGGCCTCGTGGGCGCGATCACCTGGAACCTCGTGACCTGGTTCTTCGGCCTCCCCTCCAGTTCGAGCCATGCGCTCATCGGCGGCATGCTCGGCTCGGCCGTGTTCGCGTCCGGCTGGGGCGTCGTGAACTGGGAGGGGCTCAAGGACAAGGTGCTGATCCCCTCGCTCGTCGCGCCGTTCCTCGGCATCGTGGGCGCGTTCGCGCTGATCCTCGGGATCACCTGGCTCATCGCCCGGCGGGCGCCCTCGAAGGTGAACCGGGTCTTCCGGCGGGCGCAGCTCGTCTCGGGCGGTTTCGTCGCGTTCACGCACGGGACGAACGACGCGCAGAAGACGATGGGCATCATCGCCCTGGCACTCGTATCCACGGGGCACCTCTCGGGGGACTTCTCGCGGCCGCCGACCTGGGTCATCGTCTCGTCGGCGCTCGCGATGGCCGCCGGAACGTACGCGGGCGGCTGGCGGATCATCAGGACGCTCGGCCAGCGGATCGCGAAGATCGATCCGCCGCAGGGCTTCGCCGCACAGACCGCATGCGCCGCGATCCTCTTTGGGACGGCGCACTACGGCTACCCGGTCTCGACGACGCAGACCATCTCCGGGAGCGTGCTCGGCGCCGGCGCGATTCGCGGGTTCTCCGCCGTCCGCTGGGGCGTCGCCGGGAACATCCTCCTCGCCTGGGTGTTCACGATCCCGATGGCCGGCCTCGTCGGCGGCCTCATGGAGCTCATCACTCGCGTCGAGGGCGGCGACGTGATCGTCCTCATCCTGGCGATCGTCATCGCGGCGACCGCGTTCCTCGGCCGCAGCTACGACACGAGGCGCCGTCTCGTGCCCGCGACCGCCTAGCCCGGCCTACGTCTCCGTCGGAGGGCCTTCGAGCTCGGCGAGCAGCTCCTGCACGCGGGCATCGATCTGGTCGCGGACGCGACGCACCTCGTCGACGTCGGCACCGGTCGGATCTCCGATGCGCCAGTCCTCGTGGCGCGTCCCTTCGGGGACCTGCACCATGCCGACGCTCCGACCCATCGTCACGACGACGTCCGCGGCGGACAGCACCTCCTGCGAGAGCGGCTTCGCATACGCCTCCGTCAGGTCGACGTTCAGCTCCGCCATCACGGCGATGACCGCGGGATCCACGTCGACTCCGACCGTGCTCCCGGCCGAGTGGGCGACCACGCGACCCTCGGATCTGAGCGTGAGCAGCGCGGCGGCCATCTGGCCGCGGCCGGTGTCGCCGAGCCCGACGAAGAGGACGTCCGGCAGCGCGCTCTCCGGGCCGTGAGCGCGCCCGAGCGCCTTCAGGCGCTCCCGGGTGAAGCGGTGCGCGAGGGTCGGCAGGAAGTCGTCCACCTCCGCTCGGCCCACGAGCTGGCGGACCGAGTCGTCCATGACCTTCTCCACGGTCTCGCGCGAGTGCGTGTCGCCGAACTCGTCCACGAGCCCGTCGACCGCCCGCTCGACGTGCTGCCGCGCGACAGGGCTCAGCTCGTCGACGGCGCTCACGAACGGAATGCTCCGACGCGCGCCCGTCTCCGTGTGGTTGACATCCGGTCCGAACGTGGTGACGCGATCGGCTCGCCGAGCACGTGCAGCTTCTTCTCGACCTCTCTACCACTCGGTATCCGCTTGCCCGGGTGCGCCTCCATAGGATCGCCGCCAGTTCCTGGGCAATCGAGGGGAGGCGTCGGTGAAGAAGTCGCTCGTTGGTGGCGTGGTCGTGGTCGTGCTCGTCGCGGGATCGCTCGTGCTCGGGCTCGAGTCGGGCGAGTCGAGGAGCAAGTCCATCTCCCTCGCGAAGGTCGGGACGATCGCTGCGGGCCCGATCGCCGATGTCTTCGACGAAGGCGCGGCCGAGATTACCGCATTCGACCCGGCCAGCAAGCGCGCGTTCGTCGTCAACGGCTTCGACGACGTCGTCGACGCCTTCGACCTCTCCGATCCCTCCAGCCCGACCAAGGTCGGCGTGCTCGACGTCTCGTCCTTCGGCTCCCCGAACAGCGTCGACGTCTCGAACGGCGTCGTCGCCGTCGCCTCGACCGCGATCGTCGTCGAGGACGGCGAGAACGAGGACGACGCGACGAAGCCGGGCACGGTCGCGTTCTTCGACGCGAACGGGAACTCGCTGCGTGCGCCGATCGTGCTCGGCGGCACGCCCGACATGCTCACGTTCACCCACGACGGGAAGTGGCTCCTCGTCGCGAACGAGGGCGAGCCGTCGAGCTATGGCGAGGCGGACTCCGTCGATCCAGAAGGCTCCGTCAGCGTGGTCGACATGCGCTCCGGCGTCGCCGCAGCAACCGCACGCACGGCCGGCTTCCACGCGTTCGACGCGAAGAAGACGGCGCTCCAGCAGGCGGGCGTGCGGATCTTTGGGCCGGGAGCGAGCGTCTCGCAGGATCTCGAGCCGGAGTACATCGCCGTATCGGTGAACTCGAGAACCGCGTGGGTCACGCTCCAGGAGGCGAACGCCGTCGCCGAGCTCGACGTCGTGGGCGCGTCCATCAAGTCCATCTCTCCGCTCGGCACGAAGGATCACTCGCTCCCCAACCAGGGTCTCGACGCGAGCGACCAGGACGGCCCCGCGATCGCGCAGAGGAGCGTGCGCGGCATGTACATGCCCGACGCGATCGCCGCGTTCCAGCAGAACGGCAAGACGTTCCTCGTCACCGCCAACGAGGGCGACGTGCGCGAGTGGGACGGCATCAAGGGCCCGGGGACGAACACCGAGCTGGCGAGGGCCGGGAGCCTCGGCGCGCAGCTCGACGCCCCGCTCCCCGCGGGCCTCAGCCGCCTGAACGTCACGACCGTTCCGGGCCGCGCCGGGGGCGACACCGACGGCAACGGGAAGATCGACGTCCTCATGTCGTTCGGCGCCCGCTCGGTCAGCGTCTGGAGCACGAACATCAAGCTGCTCGCGGACACCGGTGACCAGCTCGAGCAGGTCACGAAGGCCACGCCGGGTGTCGCCTTCAACGCGAGCAACACGAACAACACCGTCGACAACCGGTCCGACGACAAGGGACCCGAGCCCGAAGGCGTCGCGCTGGGCCTGATCGGCGGCACCTGGTACGCGTTCGTCGCGCTCGAGCGCGTCGGCGGCGTCGCGGTCTACGACCTGAGCGCGCCGCAGTCGCCGGAGTTCGTCGAGTGGGTGCCGGGCCGCGACTACACCCAGCCCGTCGACTCGGGCCTCGCGGGCGACCTCGGCCCGGAGGGCCTCGTCTTCGTCGGCTCGGACGAGAGCCCGACCGGCGAGCCGCTGCTGATCGTCGCGAACGAGATCAGCGGGACGACGACGATCTACGAGATCGAGCGGAGCTAGAGCACACTCGTTCACCGCATCGACACCGATCGGAGACGTTCTGGAAACGACGCCCGGTGTTACGTTCGGCGCCATGGACGCGGCGGGGATTCGCGACATCACGATCTTCGCCGCGTTCGACGAGTCCCAGCGCACATGCATTGCGGGCGCCTGCCAGGAACTCGAGGTCGAGGAGGGCGCGACGCTCACGGAGCAGGGCGAGTTCGGCTACGCGATGTTCGCGGTGACGTCGGGCACTGCCGACGTCTTCAAGGACGGAAACCTCGTCCGGACGCTCGGCGCCGGCGACGTCTTCGGCGAGATCGCGGTCTTCTTCGGCGGCCAGCGAACGGCGACGGTCGTCGCGACGTCGCCCATGCGCCTCGTGATGCTCTTCAACGGCGAGCTCGCACGCCTCGACCGCGAGGTCCCCGAGGTCGGGTAAGGCTCTGCGGATGACCGTCCAGGAGCGGCTCGAGAGCGACCAAGGCGCTGCGCCGTCGCCGCACTAGGCCCCACGCGCCGCTCGGCCCTCCGAGCGCAGTTTCCGTGCGCGCGCACGGCCTCGTTAACCAGATGCTGACCCCAGGGGCGGCGCTCTCAAGGATGATGTGACGACGTGGCCGTCCGCACCGTCAAGGAACCGACCGAGCGCCTGCTCAACCGCGAGCTCTCGCTCCTCGACTTCCACGCACGCGTTCTCGAGCTCGCAGCGGACGAGAACGTCCCGCTGCTCGAACGCGTCCTGTTCTGCTCGATCTTCTCCTCGAACCTGGACGAGTTCTTCCAGGTCCGCGTCGCCGGCCTCCTCGGTCAGGCCGAGTCCGGGCTCGCCGTCCGCTCCGCGGACGGCCTGACGCCGCAGCAGGCTCTCGCCCGGATCCGCGAGCGCGTCCTCGAGCTGACCACGAAGCAGTCGAAGCTCTGGAAGCGCGAGCTTCGGACGGCGCTCGCCGCGGAGGGGATCGTGATCGGCCGGATCGAGGACTGCGGGCAGAAGGAGCTGAAGCAACTCGAGCGAGACTTCGAGCGGGAGATCTACCCGGTGCTCACACCGCTCGCGGTCGGGCCGGGACAGCCGTTCCCGTACATCTCGGGCCTCTCGCTCTCGCTCGCGGTCTTCGTCGCCGACCCGGAGACGGGTGAGGAGCGCTTCGCCCGGGTCAAGATCCCCGAGGGCCTTCCTCGCTTCCACGAGATCGGCGGTCGCGGGCTGTACCTCCCGCTCGAGCACGTCATCGCCCACTTCCTGCCGACGCTGTTCCCAGGGGCGACGATCGTCGAGCGCGCAGCGTTCCGCGTCACCCGCGATGCGGACTTCGAGGTCTCGGACGACGCCGCGGACCTCCTCGAGGCGGTCGAGAGCCAGCTGCGCAAGCGCCGGTTCGGCGACGTCGTGCGGCTCGACGTGAGCACCTCGGCCTCAGCGGAGATGGTCGACCGCCTGACCCGCGGGCTCGACGCCGACGAGACCCAGATCTACCGCATCGAGAGCCCGCTCGACCTCGCCGACCTCAGGGAGCTCTACAGCCCTCGACCGCCCCGACCTGAAGCTCGAGCCGTGGCTGCCCGTCATCCCGCCGCGGCTCGAGGCGGCGCAGGCGGACGCACCGCGGATCTTCGACGACATCCGCCGCGCCGATCTGGCCGTGCACCAACCCTACGAGTCCTTCCGCGGGAGCTTCGAGGTCCTCGCCCAGGCGGCGGTTCAGGACCCGGACGTCATCGCGATGAAGACCGCCGTCTACCGGACGAGCGACGACAGCGTCCTCGTCGCCTCGCTGATCCAGTGCGCCGAGGAAGGCAAGCAATCCGTCTGTCTCGTCGAGCTCAAGGCTCGCTTCGACGAGCGGAGAAACATCGAGTGGTCACGAGCTCTCGAGCAGGCCGGCGTCCACGTCGCCTACGGGTTCCCGGACCTCAAGATCCACGCAAAGATGACGCTCATCGTCCGCCGAGAGCGAAGCGGACTCCGCCGCTACGCGCACATCGCGACGGGTAACTACCACGCGGCGACGGCGAGGCTGTACGAGGACTTCGGGCTCTTCACGGCAGACGAGGACATCGCCGCCGACGTCGCCGACCTCTTCAACTACATCACCGGCTTCGGGCGGCCGACGCGGTTCCGCAAGCTGCTCGTCGCGCCGTTCACGCTCCGTAGCGGCCTCGTCGATGAGATCCGCGGCGTCGCGGTCGCGGCCGCGGCGGGCGAGAAGGCGCGCATCCGGCTGAAGGTCAACCATCTCGTCGATCCAGGCATCGTCGACGAGCTCTACGCCGCGTCCCAGGCTGGCGCCTCGATCGACGTCGTCGCGCGGACGACCTGCGCGCTGCGTCCGGGCGTCGAGGGACTCTCCGAGAACATCCGTGTGCGCTCGATCGTCGGCCGCTTCCTCGAGCACAGCCGCATCTACGCGTTCGACGCCGGCGAGCGCAGCGCGGTCTACATCGGGAGCGCCGACCTGATGGCACGCAACCTCGACCACCGGATCGAGGTCATCGCCCCCGTCGAAAACGCACGCGTGCGCCAGGAGCTGAACGCGATCCTCGACAGCGCACTCTCCGACACGACGAACGCCTGGGAGCTCGCGCCGGACGGGACCTGGGCCCGCATCGCGCCCGAGGACGCGGGGAAGCCGCGGACGCACCAGGAGACGATGATGCGCCGTGTGCGAACCCGTGCAAAGCGTCGCGAGCGAGACCGTCGCGGGGGTTAGCCAGCCGAGGCGATGGAGAGTATTCGGGGGGTGAAAGTCGGAGTCGTCGACGTCGGCTCGAACTCGATGCGCCTCCTCGTCGCGGGAGTCGAGCGCGGCGCCGTGAAAGAGCTCGCACGGGAGCGCGTGTACCTCCGGCTCGGCGACGACGCGTACCGGCTGGGGCGAATCAGCGCCGGCAAGCTCGAGCAGACGCGCGACGTCGCGGAGCGCTTCGCGAGGGTGGCGCGCAAGGCAGCCGTCGAGCGGCTGGAGACGATCGTCACCGCACCCGGACGCCAGGCGGAGAACGGCGACGAGCTCGCGGACGTGCTCACGAAGGCCACCCGCGCGCCAGTCGTCGTCCTCGACGCCGAGGAAGAAGGGCGTCTTGCCTGGCACGGAGCCGTGAGCCGAATGAGCGACCCACCGGATTCGGTTGCGGTCGTGGATCTCGGCGGCGGTTCGTGCGAGATCGCAGTCGGTAGCCCGGCGAAAGGGCCGACCTGGGTGCAGTCCAGAGATGCCGGGGCTCTGCGAGTCACCCGCGCGTTCCTACCCGGACATCGCCTGTCGAAGCGCGACGTGCGCTCCGCCGGCGAGCAGGTCGAGCGTCTGCTCGAAGACCTCACTCCACCCTGTCCCGACGCGACCCTCGCCGTCGGCGGTACGGCACGAGCGATCGGCCGCCTCGTCGGCAGGCGCTTCGGCGAGGACGACCTCACGAAGCTCGCGAAGGCAATCGTCCGGAAAGGCCCGCAGGCGGTCGTCGCAGGCACCGGCATCACGCGCGACCGGGCCGAGACGCTGCTCGGGGGCACGCTCGTGCTCGCCGAGATCACACGGCTGCTCGGTACCAAGCTCGAGGTAGGACGCGGCGGGCTCCGCGAGGGCGCGGCGCTGGCGCTCGCGCACGAAGCGGCAGCCGTCGCCTGAGCTGCACTCAGCGCCCGAGCTGGCGAAGGATCTTCGGGGTGGCGCTCCAGCGCACCTCCGCGCGACCGGCAGCCGGAGCCCCTCCGAAGCGCAGACAAGCGACGCCGCCCTTCTTGAACTGGATCGCGGCAGCGTGCGGGTCGCCCGTGAGCGCAAGCGACGTGAGCTCCGACAGGTCCGGCTCGTGCCCGACGAGGGCGAGCAGCGACTCCGACCTCGAGGCGGCGAGCTCGAGCGCCGCGGAAGCCGAGCTTGTTGCCTCGAGCTCCGGGGCGGCCGCGGGCGGCGGCCAGCCGGCCTCCTCCGCGAGGATCTCGGCCGTCCGCCAGGCCCTCGCGTACGAGCTCGCGAGCACGGCCTCGACCTCGACCCCGATCCGCTCGAGCCCGCGGGCGGCCAGCCGGAAGAGCTCGACGCCCTCGGGCGAGAGCGGACGCAGCGAGTCGTCGGGCCACCGTGCGGGGTTGCGCGGCTCGGCGATCGCATGGCGCACGAGGTAGAGATCCACCAACGCGCATCGTAGGGACGCAGGCGTTGACGCCCCGGGCACAGGCAGGTTGCGATGTGGTGCAGGCCGCGCTACCGGGAGACGAGCGCAGCGCGCCGGCGGCGAGGCTGGGCCACCGGCGGCGGAAGATAGGCGACGGGCGTCAGGCTCCGACCGCGGCGCTCGACGACCCACGCGCCGCCCTTCTCGCACTCGATAGCGCCGTCGAAGACCGACTCGAGGACCTCCCGGTGGGTGCAGACGAGTGCCGTCGGGGGAAGCTCGCGAAGCAGGCGGAGCGCGTCCCGTCTCGTCGCACGGGGCTCGAGCTCGCTCCGCACCTCGACGTCGAGCCCGAGCGCCTTTCCAAGCGGCGCTACGGTCTGGAGGCAGCGGACGAGCGGGCTCGAGACGATGAGGTCGATCGAATAGCCCGCCAGCGACCCGCACAGCAGCGAAGCCTCTCTCCGGCCTGTGCGATCGAGCTCTCGCGCATCGTCGAGGGACGGCGTCGAGAGCCGCTTGTCCGCGCTGGCATGTCGTAGTAGAAGCATGGTCCCACCCTGCCCGAGCTGCGATTCTCGCGCGCTGGCGAGACTCAGGTCAAGTGGGAAGCGATGCCGCCGAGAGCAAGGCGGCATCCCGCGCGTACGTCAGGACGTCGCGCGCTTCGGTGAGCGGGACCCAGCGCGCGGCGTCGACCTCGTGCCGGTACTCGAGCTCCCCGTCGACCGGCTCCATGAGCCAGTAGCGGACGACCTTCGGGCGCCCCCGCGAGTCGGTGTAGCGCGTCGACTCGAGCTCCTCGCCGAGCACGCACCGCAGGCCGGTCTCCTCTTCGACCTCGCGCAGTGCGCAGTCCTCGTCGGACTCCCCAGGCTCGGCCTTTCCCTTCGGGAACGACCAGTCGTCGTAGCGATCACGGTGGACGAGGAGCACCTCGCCCCGGTCGTTGAGCACGATGCCTCCCGCCGCTCGGACGACGGACGTCACGGTCGGGCCTGACGGGCCCTCCGGACGAGCTTGTCCCACGCGTCCGGCCAGTCGCGACGCGCTCGCCTGCGGCGCTTTTGTTCCTTTCGCACGAGGAGCTCGACGACTTGCTCGGGCTGCGGGCTCGCAGCGCCGAAGCGCGTGAGCCACTCCTCGGCCACGACGGCGTCCTGGTGCTCGCCGAGGACGTCCTGGAGCTTCTTTGCCGCCGAGACGAATCGCTTGCCCGCCGGCCCGAGCTCGTGCGCGGCGAGCTCCGCCGCGTACCGGGCCCGCTTCACGCGAATTCGAGCCGCATGGAGCTCGTCGTCCGGCGACCTCTCGTCGAGAACGGCGAACGCCTTCAGCATGCGTCTGACCTCGGCCCACCAGAAATCGGCGAGCCGCACGTCGCCTGCATCCTGGAGCGGCGGCCGCTCGGCCTGCGTGAGCCGCTCGAGAAGGTCGAAGTAGCGCTTGCGAGAAAGCGCCGTCACCGCCGCGCGACGGGCGCGGTTGCGCTCCCGCTCGAGCGCCCGCAGGACGCCTGACGCCTGGTCGCCGTCGAGCCCGGCCGCCGCGACGGACGCGGACATGTGCTCGTACAGCACGTCCGCGTCGCGTGTCGGCCCGAGCCGCGAGCCGAGCCAGCCCAACTCTGCGCGGAGGCCGTCCGCCCATTCTCGGTCGACGAGCTCCCTTGCTGATCGGAGGAATGCTCGCGCACGGCGAGTCGCGACGCGCATCTGATGGAGGTCTTCTGGATCGGTGCCCAGCCGCGTCCCGGGATCATGGTCGACGAGCTGCCGATGCTGAACCGCGAGCGCGTGCTCGAGCGCCTCACCCGGAGTCGCGTCCGCGGCAAGCTCGGTCGGCTCCGGATCGGGCGAGAAGTGCAGCGCGCGAAAGAGCTTCGGCCTGAACTCGCCGTGCTGGGCCCCGGCCTTCAGCAACCGGCGCTCGAGACGCCGGAGCGAGCGCTCGTCGCCGTCGAGGAGCTCCACCTCCAGCTCGCTGAAGCGCTCGACGACGCGCCGGCCCTCGAAGACCGAGACCGCATCCTCGACGATCTCGGCGCCGTCTCTCAGGACGATCTGGCGCTTCGTGCGCATACGCGCGACCTTCGTGAGCTCCCGGTCGCGCAGGTGGACGACCAGGAGGTCGATCAGCTCCGCTGGAGCGGTCTCTGCGGGGCCGGCCACCTCGAGCTCGATGCGCGCCGCGCCGTTCGGGATCTTGAGCTGCCAGAGTCCCGTGCCAGCCTCGGTTCGCCGGCGCAGCGTGATCGAGTGCCGAGCGAGCCGCAGGTCCTCCGTGTCGTGGTACGTGGCCTGGAAGACGCGCGGCGGCAGCAGCTCGCCGAGATCGGCGAGGTCGAAGCCCTCACCCGGGACGAGCTTCAGCTCCCGTTCGACTGTCTGCCGCACCGGCTCAGCGTAGTGACCTGGGCCGGGTGTGTCGTCTCGGACTGGTGAACGAGCTGGCGAGTGGCCGCGTCGGGAGGGACAATGAGCTCGTGACTGTCCTAGCGGTCCTGGCCGGGCTCCTGCCCTTCTTCGCGGTGCTCGGAGTCCTGCTCTGGGCAATTCGGCGCCAGGACCGGATGTTCCCGAAGGGCTTCGACCGCACCGGCTGGAACCCCGACTCGGATCGAGCGGGGTGGTTCATGACGAAGTTCACGTGGCTCTCGGGCGGCCGCGGCGGGAGCTAGACGGAGCATCTGACCTCGCATGCGCGAGGGGCGGCTCCGAAGAGCCGCCCCTCGGTACGCGCGTGTGGAAGGAGGCTCCTAGCCCTTCTTTGACGCCTTCACCGCGAGGAGAAAGCTCCCGCGGGCGCGCTTCAGCTGAAGCGGCGTCAGGGACACGAACTTCGCGCGCTGGGCGATCTTGACCTCGTTGTCGAAGATGAAGTCGATGAACGCCTGGACCTCCTGGCGCTTGAACGAGGAGCCCTTCGCATAGATGAAGAGCGGCCTCGAGAGCGGCTTGTACGTGTTGTTGTGGACCGTCTGCACTCCCGGAGTAACGCACGTGTCGGTCTTCGGGTTTCGGACCTGAAGGGCGTTGAGCCGCGACCGGTTCTCGGTGTAGTAGGAGTACCCGAAGTAGCCCATCCCACCGCGCTCGCCCGAGACGCCCTGGACGAGCACATTGTCGTCCTCGCTCGCCTGGTAGTCGGTGCGGCTCGCCCGCGCGCGACCGTTGATCGCCTCCGTGAAGTACTCGAACGTCCCCGAGTCGGTTCCTGGGCCGAAGAGCTTCAACGGCACGTCCGGGAAGCTCGTGCGGACGTCCCTCCAGTTGTTCACCTTCGAGCCGGGCTCCCAGATCTTCTTGAGCTCGGCGACCGTGAGGCACTGCGCCCACGTGTTCTGCTGGTTCACGACGACTGTCAGCGCGTCGTTCGCGACCGTGAACGCGCGCCACGAGCCGATATTCGCGTCCTTGCAGGCCTTCGCCTCGCTCAGACGCATCGGCCGCGATGCGTCCGAGAGGTCGATCTCTCCCTTGCAGAACCGCTGGAAGCCACCGCCCGTGCCCGAGATGCCGACCGTGACCCTCACACCCTTCGCGCCGGCCGCGCTGAACAGCTCGGCGGCGGACTGCGTGTACGGGCCGACAGTCGACGACCCGTCCGCGCTGATCGAGCCTTTCAGCTTCTTGAGGTTGTACGTCGGACCTGCCCCCGTCGCGGCGGAGACGAGCGCAAGGCTCACGACGGCCCCCACCAGAACGATGACGCCGCGGCGCCCGAATACGTGCTTCATCCCGTCCCAACTCCTCCGTGTCGATTGCCGAATCCGGAGCGATCGTCGCCGCCGGGGTGGCCTGCGTGGGCTGACGGGAAGTGAACGAACGGTGGCGAAGTGGTGACCGAGCGCGGAACGCTCTGAGAGGGGATTAGCTGAGCGGCCGCGGGTCGTGCGAAGCGTCCGTGAACTCGGCGAACTCGCCGGTCACGAGGAACGCCGTCTGCTCCCCGATGTCGACCGCGTTGTCACCGATGCGCTCGAAGCAGCGCGAGACCGTGATCTGCCTCATCCCCCACTCGAGCGCTTCCTGGTCGTGCACATAGCCAAGGACGTCATGGAAGACCTGGCGGTTCGCGCGGTCCACCAGCTCGTCCAGCTGGTGGAGATCTCGCGCCTGGTCGACATCACGGTTGGCGAACGCCGTGAGCGACACCTTGATCATCTCTGCGCACCGCTCCGCCATGTCGACGAGGCCGTCGACGACCGCCTGCTGCGTCCCGAGATGGCTCGAGAGCTTCGTGAGCTTGGCGATGGTGACGCACTGGTCTCCCACGCGCTCGAGATGCAGCCCGGAGTGGAGGATGGCGAGAACGAGGCGGAGATCCGTCGCTACCGGCGTCTGGCGAGCGAGCACCAGCTCGACCTGGCGCTCGATCGCCTTGTATCGACTGTCGATCTCGTCGTCGAACGCGATGACCTCGTCGCAGAGCTCGACGTCCTGCGTCCGGAGGGCGTCGGTGACGCCGCGTATGGCCCGGACGACGATCTCACCGGCTTCCTGGAAGCCGGCCTCGAGGGCGTCGAGTTCCTGCTGCAGCTCGATCCTCATCCGAATCGCCCCGTCACGTAGTCCTCCGTCCGCTTCTCGGACGGCGCGGTGAAGATCTTCGCCGTGGCGTCGTACTCCACGAGGATGCCACGACGGGCGCTTCCGTCGTCGTCGACTACGACGCTGAAGAACGCAGTCATGTCCGCGACGCGCGCAGCTTGCTGCATGTTGTGCGTGACGATCACGATCGTGTACTCCCGCTTCAGCTCGTGCATCAGGTCCTCGATCCGCGTCGTCGAGATCGGGTCGAGCGCCGACGCCGGCTCGTCCATCAGGATCACATCGGGCTCGACGGCGAGCGCCCTCGCGATGCACAGTCGCTGCTGCTGGCCGCCCGAGAGCCCGAGCGCGCTGTCCTTGAGACGGTCCTTCACCTCGTCCCAGAGAGCGGCGTGTCGGAGAGCACCCTCCACCCGCTCGTCGAGATTGCCCTTCATGCTGAGCACACGCGGCCCGAAGGCGATGTTGTCGTAGATCGACTTCGGGAATGGGTTCGGCTTCTGGAACACCATGCCGATCCGGCGCCGGAGCTCGACCGGGTCGACGTCCTTCCCGTAGAGGTCGGCGCCGTGGTAGAGGACCGTGCCGCGCACCTCTGCCCCTGGAATGAGGTCGTTCATGCGGTTGAAGCAGCGGATGAAGGTGCTTTTCCCGCACCCCGACGGGCCGATGAACGCGGTGACCGTGTTCTTGTGGATGTCGAGCGCGACGTCTTCGAGCGCGGCCTTGCCGCTGTAGAACACTCCAAGATCGGATACGGAGAAGACCTTCTCCCTGCGCTCGACGTCGGTGCGCGAGAGTGCGCCGCGCGAGGCCTCCGCGATTCGGGCTCTATCGATGTGTGGTGTCTCCATCTGGGTCTCGTGCGTCTCCATCTGTGTCATTGCCTCACCACTTGCGTCGGTAACGATTGCGAACGAAGATGGCGACGGCGTTCATGCTAAGCACGATCACGAGCAGCACGATCGCGCCCGCCGCCGCGAGCGTCTGGAAGTCAGCGTCCGGCTGCTTCGTCCAGTTGTAGATCTGCACCGGAAGCGCCGTGTACTCGCCGAGAAGCGTCGGGTTGAAGGCGACGTACACGACTGCCCCAACCATTATCAGCGGCGCCGTCTCGCCGACCGCCCGCGAGAGCGCGAGGATCGACCCCGTGGCCATGCCCGGGATCGCGGCCGGCAGTACCTGTCGCCATACGACCTGCCATTTCGTCGCCCCGAGCGCAAACGCGCCCTGCCGGATCGAGTCCGGCACCGAGCGGATCGCCTCCCGGGAGGCGACCACGACCGTGGGCAAGACCACAAGGGTGAGGATCAGCGCTCCGGCGAAGACGACGCGTCCGATGCCGAGTCCACGGACGATGAAGGCGAGGCCGAGAATGCCGTAGACGATCGACGGCACCGCCGCGAGGTTCTGGATGTTGACCTCGATGACCCGGTTCCACCAACGATTGCGGTCCGCGTACTCCTCGAGGTAGATCGCGGTGAGGATGCCGATCGGCACAGACAGCAACAACACGAGCACCCCGAGATAGAGCGTGGCGAGGATCGCCGGCTTCGCCCCCGCCTCATCCGGCTGCGTGGACGGCGGATTGCCCAGGAGGTTCCCGCCGAGCGCCGGCCAGCCGGTGATGAGCGTGTCGATGAGCAGGACCGCGAGCGTCCCGAACGCGACGAACATCGAGAAGAGCATCGCGGCCTTGAAGAGGCGGTTCTTCCACGCGCGGCTCCTCCTCGTGTGCTCCTCGGGTGCCGGCTCATAGTCGCGCTCGATCGCAGGCTCGAACGTCGTCACTCGTAGATCTCCCGGTACTTGCGAACCAACCTGATCGAGACGAGGTTCATCACGAGCGTGATCACGAACAGGGTGAGGCCAACCGCGAAGATCGTCTTGTACTCGTTCGAGCCCGTTGGCACGTCACCGTTTCCGGTCGCGCCGATGAACGCCGTCATGGTCTCGATCGACAGCAAGGGATTGAAGGAGATGTGCGCGAGCTGTCCAGCCGCGATGAGCACGATCATCGTCTCGCCGACCGCGCGCGAGAACGCGAGCACGAAGGCCGCGATGATGCCCGAGATCGCGGCGGGGACGACGATACGGGTCGATACCTGCAACTTGTCGCCGCCGAGCGCGTAGCCGCCGTCGCGCAGTTCGCGTGGAACAGCCGCCATGGCGTCCTCGGAGAGCGACGCGATCGTGGGGATGAGCATCACGCCGAGCACGAGACTCGCCGAGAGCGCGTTGAAGATCTCGGCCTGGAGCCCGATGTCCCGGAGCAAGGGCGTCATGAACGTGAGTGCGAAGTAGCCGAGCACGACGGTCGGGATTGCGGCGAGGATCTCGAGAACTGGCTTCAGAACTCCCGAAACGCGCTGGTTCGCGTACTCGCTGAGATAGATCGCAACGCCGAGCCCGAGCGGGAAGGCGACGACTGCGGAGAGAAACGAGATCAGGAAGGTGCCGACCACCAAGGGCAAGACGCCGAACTCCCCGTCGAGAAACAGCGGCGTCCATGTCGTACCCGTCAGGAACTCCCAGGGGTTGATCTCGGCGAAGAACTCGCCAGCGGGGATGAGAAGAGAGATCACGATCCCGAGCGTGGTCAGGACCGAGATCGCGGCGGCCGCGAAGAGGATGATCTGGACGAAGCACCTCCCCCCAACGGATTCGCTTCTTCGGGAGCGCGAACACGCGCTCGGCGGGGACGGCACGGGTCGCCACGAGCGCTACCCGGCCGCGTCCTCGTACTTGGCCTGTTCCTCGGCGAGCTGATCGGCGCTCAGAGGCACGAACAGCGACTCCTGCGCGATCGTCTCGTTGTTGTCGAACATGTACTTGACGAAGTTCCGGACGTCTTCCTTGTCGTCGAACGAGCTCTTCTTCGCGTACACGTAGAGCGGGCGCGAGAGGGGTGTGTACGAGCCGTCCTGCGCCGCGGCCACGCTCGGCGCGACGCAGCCGGAGCCGCCGTCGACCTCGAGCGCCTTCAGCGTGTCCTGGTTCTGCTCGAAGTACGAGAACCCGAAGTAGCCGAGACCGCCCTCTTCACCGCTCACGCCCTGCACGATCACGTTGTCGTCCTCGCTCGGGGAGTAGTCGGTGCGGCTCGCGCCTTCCTCGCCGACGATCACGTCCGTGTAGTAGTCGAATGTGCCCGAGTCGGTACCCGGCCCGAAGAGCCGGAGCGACACGTCGGGATACGACGGATCGACCTGACTCCAGTTGGAGACCTTGGAGCCGGGCTCCCAGATCGACTTGAGCTGGTCGACCGTGAGGCAGGTCACCCAGTCGTTCTGCGTGTTCACGACGTTGGTCAACGCGTCCGTCGCGACCCGAAACTCGATGTACTCGACGTCGTTCTCCTGGCAGAGCGCGATCTCGTCTTCGTCGATGTCGCGCGACGCGTTCGACAGGTCGGTCTCGCCGGCACAGAAGCGCTCGAAGCCGCCGCCGGTGCCGGAGATGCCGACTGTGACGTCGACGTCCTCGGCTGCCTTGAAGTCCTCGGCGGCCTTGGTCACGAACGGCCCGACGGTGCTCGATCCGTCCGAGGTGATGGCACCGCCGCCTCCGCCGTCGTCGCCTCCGCAGCCGGCTGCGAACACAGCGACGATCCCCGTCACCGCGACGAATGCCGCACGCCCTCTCACGGTCATGACGTGAGTCTCACCGCGCGGTCTTGGCTCGGTGGGCCACGCCCGGTGAACATGAGGTGAAAGTCCGGTGAACGGCTACGCGGCCGGGAAGATGCAGTGGATCTCCAACCCGCGCCCGCTCCCTCCGCGGGCCTCGACCGTTCCTCCCGCCTGCGCCACGACGTGCTTGACGATCGCGAGACCGAGACCGGTTCCGCGCGAGGCCCGCGCGCGGTCGGCGCGATAGAAGCGCTCGAAGAGCCTCGGTAGCTCGGCATCGTCGACTCCGACGCCGTCGTCGCGGGCGACGATCGTCACGGACCCGTCGGCGAGGCGCTGGGCCGCGAGCGTGAACCTCGCCCCCGGGCCCGCGTAGCGAATCGCGTTCTCCGCGAGGTTGCGGGCGATGACGAGGAGCATCCGCGGCCGGATGGCGAGCTCGAGCGAGGGGTCGCATTCGAGCCGCAGCTCGACGCCGGCACGTCCGGCACGCTCCTCGAGCCCATCCAGCGCCTCCGCGAGGACCGGCCGCACGGGCTCCGCTCCGAGCGCGACGACGCGTGCGCCCGACTCGAGCTCGCTGAGGAAGAGCACCTCGTCGATGAGCTCCGTGATCTGGTGGACCTCGCCCGCCGCCTGCTCGAGCATCTCGCCGACGTCCTCACCGGGGAGCGACGCCGTCTCGAGCAGGGTGAGCAGACGCGCGAGCGGCGTCCGAAGCTCGTGCGACACGGCAGCCGTGAAGCCCGAGCGCAGCTCCTCGTATGCGGCCAGGTCGCCCTCGCGCGAGAGGTAGACGAGGCGCTCGCGGCGGCCATCCACCTCGTACGGCACGACGAGCGGGATGACGCCGCGTTCACCGGTGAGGAGGCCCGGCGGCGCCAGCTCTCCCTCGCGGATGCCGTCCATCGTCTGCCGCGCCCGCCTGCTCGCGAGCACCACACGGTCGTCGTCGTCGAGCACGACGACCGCCTCGCGGCTCTCGTCCACGAGGGTTCGTCCACGGATCGCGTCGCCGTCCACGCCTCACGCCGTTCTAACACAAGGTTTGCGCATCGCTTGCGTTCGCCGCACGGGTCCCGAACACACATGTCGGTCAATGCATGCGTCGGGCAACGAGGCCCGGGAGCGACGGACGGAGGAAGAACGATGAGGCTCAAGGTCTTCGCGGTGGCGGGTGCTGCGGCGGTGACGCTCGCGCTCGCGACCGCCGGTGTGGCGGCCGTGATCAACGGCACGGCCGGGAACGACACGCTGTGGGGCACCCAGCGTGCGGACGAGATCCGCGCGTTCGCGGGCGACGACACGATCTACGCGCGCGGAGGTCCGGATCTCGCGCGGGCGGGCTCCGGCAACGACATGGTGCGCTCGGGGGACGGCGCGGACGTCGCCTACGGCGGGACGGGCTCCGACGTCGTCTGGGGCGGCGACCGTCCGGACCGGCTGTACGGCGGCTCGGACGCGGACCGCGTCGGCGGAGGCAACGGTGACGACCGCGTCTCGGGGAACAAGGGCGACGACGCGGTCTCCGGCGGCGACGGCAACGACACGCTGTTCGGCGGCTGGGGCGCAGACCGCGTCTCGGGCGGGAACGGCGACGACAGGCTCCACGCGCTCGCGCCGGACGGCCAGCTCGACGTCCTCAACTGCGGCGACGGCCAGGACGAGGCATTCGTGCTCAGGGCCGAGCGCCCGCTCACGCGTCTCAACGGCTGCGAGAGGCTCTACCTCGTCGTCGACCTCACGCCGGACCAGGCGGAAGGCGAGACGGCAACGGCGGATGCGGAGGCCGACGGCTAGAGCAGATCTCGCTCGTTCACCAGCCGGACACCGGACGGTAACCAGTAGGCGGCCCCCGGCATCAGCGGGGGCCGCCATGATTTCGCTGAATGGCGAAGGTCCTGATAATCGAGGACGACGATGTCATCGCCCGCGGGATGGCGCGGCACCTCGAGGCGGCGGGCTTCGACGCCGTCGGCGTGGCCAACGGCGAGACCGGGCTCGCGCGCCTTCGCTACGAGCGGCCGGACGTCTGCGTGCTCGATCTCATGCTTCCCGGGATCGACGGCTGGCGCGTCATCGAGCAGGCGCGGGCCGAAGGCATCGGCACGCCGATCGTCGTCGTCTCCGCGCGCGGAACCGAGCACGACCGTGTGCACGCGCTCGAGATCGGCGCCGACGACTACCTCGTCAAGCCGTTCTCGCTGAAGGAGCTCGCCGCCCGCGTCCAGGTCGCAGCGCGCCGGGGCGTGAGCCACGCCGAGCCGCGCCGCGGGGACGAGATCGTGATCCAGGAGCTGCGGCTCGACCCGGACAACGTGCAGGCCTACGTCGACGGCGCGAGCGCGGAGCTGACGCCGACCGAGTTCCGTCTCATCTACACGCTCGCCCGCGAGCAGGGCCGTGTCCTCACGCGCGACGAGCTGCTCCAGCGCGTCTGGGGCCGGCGGGCGACCCACCGCGACCGCACGGTCGACGTCTTCGTCCGCAAGCTGCGAGAGAAGGTCGACCGCCGCGCACCTGCGCACACCTTCATCCACACGCGTTACGGCGTCGGCTACAAGCTCGAGGCCGAGCCGAAGTAATCCCTAGGGCCGCGGCTCCGTCGGGAGCAGCGGCAGAGCACCTCCACTCGCGCGCAGTGCGTCGCTCGCCGGGGTCCCGCGCTCGTCCCACGTCAGCGCCGCCTCGGGCCGGAAGCGGATCGCGACATCGTCCGAGTCGAGGAACTCGACGACGCTGTCGTCGTGCTCCTGGTCGGCGCTGACGTAGCGCCGGTGCACGAGGTCGACGACCCGGAGCGCCTCCGCGCCCGCGACGACCTCGGCTCGACCGGAGATGGACGCGCCGCAGACCTCGAACCCGGGACGCGAGTCGTGCACGACGAGCGTGGCGCGAGCGTCGCGACCGAGGTTCCGCACCTTGCGGCTGCGCGACCCGGTGGCGAGATAGACGACATCGCCCTCGCAGGCGAACCACATCGGGACCGCGTGGATGCGGTCGGCGTCGAAGGTCGCGAGCACGCCGACCACCCTGCGCCCCGAGCAACTCACGTACCAGCGGATCCTCGAGAACCTCGGCGGCCTCGAGGTGCCTGCTCGGCACGGGCTCGGACACGCCTCAACCATACGCCCCTCGACGAAAGCTCTACGACAGCTATGCTTAGCCAGGTTAATGATTAGCGAGGTTACGGTTAGTCACGAGCAAGTCGCATCCGAGCTCCGCCCGGTGCTCCTTCGGCTCGCGCGCGAGCTCCGGAAGGAGACCGAGCAGCTGGGGATCACCGCACGGCAGGCGACGCTGCTCTGGCTCGTGAAGCGCAGTCCTGGCCTCTCGCTCGCCGAGCTGGCGGCCGAGGAAGGCATCTCCCCGCCCGCGCTCTCCGGGCACGTCGACCGCCTCGAGCGCGCTGGGTTGCTCGAGCGCGTGCGCTCGAGCGAGGACCGGCGCCGCGTGGGCCTTCGGCTCACCGACGAAGGCGCCCGCGTGATGCGGAACGTCCGCGCTCGGCGCACGACCTGGCTCGCCGAGCGTCTGCGCATCCTGGAGCCGGAGGAGCTCGCCGCGGTCGACGCCGCGATGCCGGCGCTGCTGCGGCTGGTCGGGGAGCACTCGTGACGGCCCTCGTCATCGCGCTGCGGACGCGGACGTTCCGGAGCCTCCGACGCCACCGCAACTACCGCATCTTCTTCGGCGGGCAGCTCGTGTCGCTCGCCGGCACATGGATGCAAAACGTCGCGCTCGCGTGGCTCGTGCTCGAGCTCTCCGACTCGGCGCTCGCCGTCGGCGCGCTCGCGTTCTGGCGCTTCGTGCCCTTCACGGTGTTCGGCCTGGCCGCCGGAGTGCTCGCCGACCGAATCGACTCGCGGCGCCTCGTCATGACGACGCAGGGGGCCGCGATGGTCGTCTCGATCGCGCTCGCGATCGTCACGCTCACCGACACGGCGACCCTGCCCATCGTCTACGTGCTGGCGGCGCTCGGCGGGATCACGCTCGCCTTCGACGCCCCCGGCCGGCAGTCGCTCACGTACCAGATGGTCGGGCCGAGGTCGCTCCCGAACGCCGTCGCGCTGAACGCCGGGGCTCTTCAACGGCTCTCGCGTCATCGGGCCGGCGATCGCGGGGGCGATCATCGCGACGGCCGGGACCGGCGTCTGTTTCGCGCTGAACGCCGTGAGCTTCCTCGCCGTCCTGACCGCGCTCGCATGCATTCGACCCGAGGAGCTGCTCGCCGTCGAGCGCGACCCGAAGGCGCGGCTCGTAGACGGGACTCGGCGGGCGCTCCGGTTCGTACTCCACGATCCCCAGCTACGGCTTGTGCTCGGCGTCGTGACGATCGTGAGCACCGTCGGCTTCAACTTCCACGTCCTCGTGCCACTGCTCGCCTCGGACACGATGCATGTCGGGCCCGAAGGCTTCGGCCTCCTCTCGGCCGCCTTCGGAGGCGGGGCGCTCGTGGGCGCGCTCGTCACCGCGAGCTTCCGGGAAGCGAGCTGGCGGCTGTTCGCAACCGGCGCCACCGCCTTCGGTGTGCTCGCCATCGTGCTCGCTCCGGTACATAGCGCGGTTCTCGCAGGGTTCATCCTGTTCGCGATCGGCATTGCCTTCACGCTTTTCACGGCGAACGCAAACGCGCTCATCCAGCTCGGCGCCCCGGACTACCTCCGCGGGCGCCTCATCGGGCTCTACCTCTTCGCCTTCGTCGGACTCGCGCCGGTCGGTGGCCTCCTCGCCGGATGGCTCGCGGAGCTCGGCGGGACGTCGCTCGCATTCGTCGTCGCAGGCGTGACCTCGCTCGTCGCGATCGGGCTCGCAGCGGCGGCTCGACGCCAGTCGCCGGGCGCGGTCACCGTCTGACCATCGGCCTCTCGGCCGTCATGATCGGCCCGTGGACGTCTACCGCACGCCCGACGCGCGGTTCGAGGGGCTGCCGGGGTACGACTTCGCGCCGCGGTACCTGGAGCAGGACGGTCTCCGCATGCACTACGTCGAGGAAGGCGAGGGCGACCCGGTCCTCCTGCTCCATGGCGAGCCGAGCTGGGCGTTCCTCTATCGGAGGATGATCCCGCCCGTCGCCGCGGTCGCCCGCGTCGTCGCGCCCGACTACTTCGGCTTCGGCCGCTCCGACAAGCCCACACGCCTCGAGGACTACTCCTACGACTTCCACTACAGGTCGATCGAGCGGCTCGCGGAGGAGCTTGACCTCCGCGGCGCGACCGTCGTCGTCCAGGACTGGGGCGGGCCGGTAGGCCTCCGCCTCGCGGTCGAGCACCCCGACCGCGTCGCGCGGCTCGTCATCCTCAACACGGGCATCGGCGCCGGCCGCGCGCCGTCACCGGAGTGGCTGCGCTTCCGCGAGTTCGTGCGTCGCGTCGGCACGGAGCTCGTGCCCGGCCAGCTCGTGCGGATCTCGTGCGTGCGCGAGCTCGATGACGACGTCGTCGACGCCTACAACGCCCCGTTCCCCACGCCCGAGTCGAAGGCAGGCGTCCTCGCGTTCCCGGAGCTCGTGCCGACCGAGGTCGACCATCCGTCGGCGCCCAAGATGCTCGAGGTGCGCGCGGCGCTCGAACAGTGGGAGAAGCCGGCGCTCGTTCTCTTCTCCGACTCCGACCCGATCTTCTCGCCGGCCGCGGCGGAGCGCATGGCCGCACGCATTCCCGGCGCAGGCCCGGCCGAGATCGTCGAGGGCGCGGGCCATTTCCTGCAGGAGGAGAAGGGCGAGGAGATCGCGGAGCGGATCGTGCGCTTCCTCAGCGAGACGGGTGGGCCTCACTGACGGGGTCGGCTTCGTCCCACTCCGTGCTTCGCTCGAAGCCGCGGGTCGCGTACCAGACCGACCAGGCGACGAGCGCGATCGTGAACGGGACTCCGGTGACGACCTGGACGGCGGCGAAGGAGCCGATGCTGGCGCTCGTGAGGACGACCATCCGGATTCCGCTCCGCGCGAGCAGGTAGACACCCCAGACGATCGACTCGATGCCGAAGATCCGCCGGTAGGTGCGCGACTCCTTGACCTCGGGCGGGAACGGATACCACGCATCGGCGAGAACTCCCGCGAGCGGCCGACCGACGATCGCCGAGCCGATGTTGGCGAGCCCCCAGATCGCGCTCACGAGCACGGGCTGGGCGAGGTACACGACCGCGCTGTCGGCGACGATCCCGATCACGGCCTGCACGAGCACGAAGGCGACCGAGACGAGCGCGAGCGCGCCGGCCCGACCACGCCTGCGCTCGAACAGGTCGAGGGCAATCCCGACGGCGCTCGCCAGCACGATCCCGACGACGAGGTTCCCGAGTTTCCAGCCCACGTAGAACGCGGCCACGGGGCCGAACGCCTCCCGTGCGAAGCGGGGCGCCCCGGCGAGAAGGATCGAGCGGAAGCTCGGTTCAGGGAGACCGCGCTCCCCGGACGCCGGCACGGTTGCCGGGCCCGCGCTCACGCGGCGGCCTCCTGCGCCTCGCGAAGCCGCGCCTCCTGCTCCTCGCACCAGGCGACGTTGAACTCGGTGTACGCGATGCCGTACCGGAGGACGAGGTCGACGAAGGGCGGGTCCTCGCCAGGCTGCGCATCGAGCTCCCGCAGGAACTCGAGGACCTGCTGATGGCCGAGCCGGCGCTGCCGGAGGTGGTCGAGCGCCTGCTCCGCCGGGAGCGCGTCCGCGAAGAAGAGCTTCAGCAGGTTCTCGTCACGGAGCTCCGGCGCCTGAGCCGGCGCCTCGAGCCAGCGTACGAGCTCGGCCTGCCCGGCGTCGGTCAGCGAGTATTCCGTTCGCTTCCGTCTGCCCGTGGGAGAGCTCTTCCCCTCGACCAGGCCGTCCTCCTCGAGACGACGGAGCTCGGGATAGATCTGGCCGTAACTCGCCGCCCAGAAGAACCGCGTCGATCGGTCGACGGTCGCCTTGATGTCGTAGCCCGTCCGTACGCCGAGGGCGAGCATCCCGAGAATCACGTACCCGGTGCCGCTGAGTGGCTGCATACCGCGACACGATATATCTGGACGATATATATGTCAAGCGAAGCGCTGTCCGGCCCGCCTCGAACCGGTCGCCTGCATGCCGCGGCCTACGAGCCGACGACCCAGGTGTCGCCGGAGTGAAGGAGCGCCGCCAGGTCGCCCTCGCCCGCGCGCTCGCGCTCCGCGGCGAGCTGCGCGTTCATGAGGTCGTCGTAGACCTCCCGCTCGACCGAGCGGAAGACGCCGAGCGGCACGGCCTCGTCCGTGTCGAACGTGATCCGCGAGAGCGCGAACGCGAGGCTCGGCTCGCGGTGCGATGAGTCATGAACGAGGAGCGGGCCCTCACCCGTCTCTGCCACGGCGACGACGCGCGCCGACCCGTCCGGGTCCTGCACGACGCCCTTCTCGCCCTCCGCGCCGAAGCGGATCGGCGATCCGTGCTCGAGGTAGATGCGGTTGCCCTTCTCCTCGCGCACGTAGTCGAAGGCGCCGTCGTTGTAGATGTTGCAGTTCTGGAGGATCTCGACGAACGCGGACCCGCGGTGGCGGGCGGCGGCGCCGAGCACGTCGGTCAGCCCCTTCTTGTCCGTGTCGATCGCGCGGGCGACGAACGACGCCTCCGCGCCGATCGCAATCGAGAGCGGGTTGAACGGATGGTCGAGCGAGCCGAGCGGCGTCGACTTCGTCACCTTGCCGAGCTCGGACGTCGGCGAGTACTGGCCCTTCGTCAGCCCGTAGATGCGGTTGTTGAAGAGGAGGATCTTGAGGTTGACGTTCCGTCGGAGCGCGTGGATCAGGTGGTTTCCGCCGATCGACAGCGCGTCGCCGTCGCCGGTCACGACCCACACGGACAGGTCGGGCCGCGTCGAGGCGAGCCCCGTCGCGATCGCCGGCGCGCGCCCGTGGATCGAGTGCATGCCGTACGTCTGCATGTAGTACGGGAAGCGGGCCGCACAGCCGATCCCGGAGACGAACACGATCCGCTCCCGCTCGAGGCCCAGCTCGGGCATGAAGCCCTGGATGACGTTCAGGATCGCGTAGTCCCCACAGCCCGGGCACCAGCGCACCTCCTGGTCGGACTTGAAGTCCTTCGCGGTCAGCTGGAGCAGGTTGCCGTTGCCGTCGCTCATGAGTCCACCAGGACCGTGATCGCGCCCTCGAGCTCGGCCGCCGCGAACGGGCGGCCACGCACCTTGTTGTAGCCGATCGCATCGACGAGGTACGCGGCGCGCAGGAGCATGCGCAGCTGGCCGAGGTTGATCTCCGGCACGAGCACCTTGTCGTAGGCGCCCACGACCTCGCCGGTGTTCCGCGGGAACGGGTTGAGGTAGTGGAGATGCGCGGTCGCCACCTTGCGGCCGCTCGCGCGCACGCGGCGTGCGGCCGCGGCGATCGCACCGTAGGTCGAGCCCCAGCCCAGGACGAGCGTGTCGGCTCCGTCCGGGTCGTCGACCTCGAGCTCGGGTATGTCGGCCGCGATCCCGGCGACCTTCTCTGCACGAAGCCGAACCATGAGGTCGTGGTTCTCGGGGTCGTACGACACGTTCCCCGTCTCGTGCTCCTTCTCGAGGCCGCCGATCCGGTGCTCGAGGCCCGGCGTACCTGGCAGCGCCCACGGCCGGGCGAGCGTCTCGGCGTCGCGCTTGTACGGCAGGAAGTGCTCGCCGTCGTTCGGCGACGTCGCGAACTCCGTCGAGATGTCGGGGAGCGAGTCGACGTCCGGGATGAGCCACGGCTCGGACCCGTTCGCGAGGTAGGCGTCCGAGAGGAGGAAGACCGGCGTGCGGTACTTGATCGCGATGCGCGCGGCCTCGATCGCAGCGTCGAAGCAGCCCGAGGGAGTCGACGCTGCGACGACCGGTACCGGGGACTCCGAGTTGCGCCCGAACATCACCATCAGCAGGTCCGCCTGCTCAGGCTTTGTCGGCATTCCCGTCGACGGGCCCGCACGCTGGATGTCTACGACGAGGAGCGGGAGCTCGAGCGTCACCGCGAGCCCGACCGTCTCGGACTTGAGCACGACACCGGGGCCGGCCGACGTGGTGACCGCGAGCGACCCGCCGAAGGCGGCGCCGAGCGCGGCGCCGGAGGCCGCGATCTCGTCCTCCGCCTGGAAGGTGCGCACGCCGAAATGCTTGAGGGGCGCGAGCTCCTCGAGGACGCCCGAGGCCGGGGTGATCGGGTACGCGCCGAGGAAGAGCGGGAGCCCCGACAGCTTGCTCGCTGCAATGAGCCCGTACGAAAGCGCCGTGTTTCCGGAGATCTGCCGATACGTTCCGGGCGCGAGCGGCGCCGGCGCGACCTCGTACGAGATCGCGAAATCCTCGGAGGTCTCCCCGTAGTTCCACCCCGCCTTGAACGCGCGCGTGTTCGCCTCCGCGATCTCGGGACGCTTCGCGAACTTCGACTCGATGAACGCCAGGGTTCCCTCGACCGGCCGGTGGTAGAGCCAGGACATGAGCCCGAGCGCGAAGAAGTTCTTCGAGCGCTCCGCCTCGCGCGAGGTGATGCCATCTATGTCCTTGAGCGCCTCCACGGTCATCGACGACAGCGCAACCTCGTGGACGTGGAAGTCGGCGAGGGATCCGTCCTCGAGCGGGCTCTCGGCGTAGGCGGCCTTCGAGAGGTTGCGGTCGGTGAACGCGTCGGTGTTGACGATGACCGTCCCGCCCTTCGCGAGGTCGCCGATGTTGACCTTGAGCGCCGCGGGATTCATCGCCACCAGCACGTTCGGCTGGTCGCCGGGCGTGAGGATGTCGTGGTCCGCGAAGTGCACCTGGAACCCCGATACGCCCGGCAGCGAGCCTGCAGGCGCGCGGATCTCGGCGGGAAAGTCGGGGAGCGTCGCGAGGTCGTTCCCGAAGACCGCGGTCTCGCTCGTGAAGCGGTCCCCGGTCAGCTGCATGCCGTCGCCCGAGTCCCCGGCAAAGCGGATGACGACACGCTCGAGCTGCTCGACAGGCTTGGACTTGGCTATGTGCGAGGTATAGCTGACGCGGGCGGGCTGCGTACCGGCGTCAAACGCCCGCGCCGATGCGACGTCAAACTCGTTGAGATGAACGTACGCCCGCCCGGCTTCCGCAGCGCCGCCGCATGGCGACTCGTCGCCTTCGTGCTGGCGCTCGGGTGCCTCGGCGTCGTCGCAGCACGAGCCGGCTCTGCGGACGCGCAAGCGCCGACGACGGCCGCGACGCGGTCGGCGATCGTGAGGCAGCTGCCGCTGGCGATCTCCCTTCCGCGCATACGCCGAGACCTGCGCGCGCTCGAGCGGATCGCGGATCGCAACGGCGGGACGCGCGCCGCCGGCACGTCCGGATACGCCGCTTCCGTCCGCTACGTCCGAGACCAGCTGCGCCGCGCGGGCTACCGGCCGCAGGTGTTCGCGTTTCCGCTCGTCTTGTACGTGGAGCGCGTCGAACGGGGAAAGCAGATCGCGCCCGTGCAACGCGATCTGCCGCTCGAGGCGCTCGAGTACTCGCCCCCGACGCCTGCCGGCGGCCTCCGTGCGCGCGTAGTCGCGAGCGGCGACGGCTGCTCGCAGGACGACTTCGGCGCCGTGCGCGGCCTCATCGCGCTCGTCGAGCGGGGGGACTGCTTCTTCGCCCAGAAGGCGGCGAACGCGCAGACCGCGGGTGCCGCCGGCCTGCTCGTCTCCAACTCGGAGGAGGGGCTCTTCGACGGGACGCTCGGCGATCCCAAGGCGTCGGGGATCCCCGTCGCCGCAATCGCGCGGTCCGCCGGGCGCGAGCTGGCGGCGGCCTCGGATCCGGTCGTCGAGATGGTGCTCGACACGGACACGCGGGAAACGACGTCCCAGAACGTCGTGGCCAATGCCCAGCCCCGGCGGCCAAAGGTGCTCATCGTCGGCGCCCACCTCGACTCGGTGACGGTCGGGCCCGGAATCAACGACAACGGCACCGGCGTCGCGGCGACGCTCGAGCTCGCACGCGCCGTTCGCAAGGTGGCGCCTGCGCTCTCCGTGCGCTTCGCGTTCTGGGGCGCCGAGGAGCTCGGGCTCTTCGGCTCACGCGCGTATGCGAGAACGGTCGCGCCGAACCAGGTCGTGGGATACCTCAATTTCGACGTGCTCGGCTCCCCGTCGCGCCGGTACGGCGTCTACGGCGACCCGCGCATGGTCAACCGGTGGCTCGGATATTTCAGCCGCACGGGCGCGGCTGCGTCTGCGATCGACATCGACGGGCGCTCGGATCACGCGCCCTTCGCGCTGCGCGGGATCCCGGTCGCGGGGCTCTTCGCGGGGGACTACTCCTGCTACCACCGAGCGTGCGACCGAGTCGCGAGCATCGACGTGCATACACTCGACACGCTCGCCACGGCGGCGGCGTTCGGCGTCGCGTCGTTCGCACCGCTCGAGCGGTAGGTCAGCTCAGTCGATACACGATCCGGCCGCGCGTGAGGTCGTACGGAGACAATTCGATCCGCACGCGGTCGCCGGGAAAGATCCTGATCCGGTAGCGCTTCATCTTCCCGGCCATGTAGCCGAGCGTCTCGTGCCCGGAGTCGAGCCGGATCCGGAACATCTGGCTGCGCAGTGCTTCGAGCACCTCGCCCTCGACTTCGAGCTTCTCTTCCTTTTCGGCCATGCCGGTCTCCCTTCTTCATTGGACGTGCGTGGCCGCCGGCGAGTGTCAACGCGGCCACGCAACTATCCCCCCGGGGACGGATCCCCAGCTCGGCCAGTTACCCGGCGACAGCGATGACGTTGGTCGCCTCGGGACCCTTCTGCCCCTCGCGCTCGTCGAACTCGACACGCGCACCCTCGGTCAGGCTCTTGAAGCCATCACCGGCGATGTTGCTGAAGTGCACGAAGAGATCCTTCGAGCCCTCATCGGGGGTGATGAACCCGTACCCCTTGCTGTCGTTGAACCACTTGACGACTCCGGTTGCCATGGAAACACCTCCTCCACCAAAACTCACGAACGGGTAAGGAAGCGCACGAACTGGAAGCGCAAACCGGACTCGCTCTGGAACATATAGCTGAGGGACCCTAGCAGGAGCATCGCGTCAGGCTGCGGCTGGAGCCTCACCCTCGGTGTCCGGCTCGTCGCGTCTCCAGCCGAGCGCCATGCCCGCGGCGGCCCAGACCGCGACCGCGAGCCAGTGCACGCCGATGACGTCCGTCTGCAGCCCGAGCAGGAGGACGGCGGCGAAGGCGGCCCCGACCCAGGCTTCCTTGCGGAGCAGCCCGAGCAGCACGAACGCGCTCCAGAGCACGAACGCGGCGAGACCCGCGATGCCAATGTTGATCCCGAGCTCGACGTACGTCGACTCTCCCGCCTTGATCTCGACACCCGTGCGCTTCGCGACCACCCCCGCGTTGCCGAGCCCGTAGCCCTGAGGGTGGTCGAGTATCGCCTCGACGCCGTCGCGCAAATTCCGCCAGTGGCTCGCGAGCGACGACTCCGACGGCGAGAACGGATCCGAGCTCGTTCCGGGCGCCGACTCGGCGTTCTCGCGCAGGAACTCGAGCTCCTCCGGCGTGTAGCTCGTGGACGGCCCGATGCTCGGGTACGCGGCGAAGAACACGGCAGACACGACGATCGAGGCGACCGCGAGGACGACGGGAGCAAGGCGCCGCTGCACGGCGGCGAGAACGAGGAGGCCGACGGCGAGCGCGCCCACGGCCGCACGCGTGTGGGTGTAGAGCAGCCCGAGGAAGACGAGCAGCGAGAGCACGATCGTCCACCACCGAAACGGGCGGCTGAGCAAGTAGATGAGGGCGACGACGAAGCAGTACGCGCTCGCGAGGGGCGAGAGAAACGTCGAGACGAGTCGGCGAATCGGGTTGTTCTCGTCGCCGGTGTTGTAGACCCAGTTCTCGGGGAGGCCGGTGAGGCCTTCGTAGTTCAGGCCGAGCTGGTCGCGGTACCAGCCAGGGACGCCCGAGTCGCGCCACGCCTGGAGCGAGACGAACGCGAGGTCGAGCAGGCCGATCAGTGCGACCCCGGCCGCAGTGAGCGCGATGGCCAGCCCGAGCCGCTCGACGCGCCAGAGCTCCGACAGCAGGCGGCCGAGCGCGTAGGCCGCGACCGGCAGGAGGTGATGGCGGAGCGCGAGCAGCTCGCCGCGCGCGGTCGCGTCCCCATCGAGCCAGTCCTGCGGGAGAAGCCAGTACAGGACAACGATCCCGGCGTAGACGACGGCAAGCACGTCGGCCGCCGCGACGGCCGGCAAGCGCCGCACGTACCACGCGGCCGCCACGAGCGCGACGAGGAGCAGCACCTCCTTCCAGGCGGCGACCGCGTCGAGCGCTGTCCCGCGCAGGCCGAGATCCCAGAGCTGGGCCATCGCCGCGTTGTGGAGCGCAAGGCCGACGACGAGCGCGACGAGCGCGACGCGCGCGATGCGTTCAGTCGACAATGGCCACCAGGGTCAAGCCGAGATTCACGATCCGCACACGGCCCGGGAAGAGCGACCGGAAGCTCCGGCTCGAGAGCAGGTTGATCTCCTTCGCCCACTCCTTGTCGAGCGCACCGTACGACGCGTGCGCCAGGCGGTCGGGTAGCCAGTGCACCACCGGAAGCCGCGTGTGCACTTCGAACGGGAAGCGGCGGTTCGGCGTGGTGATGAAAGCGCGCCGGCCGACGCGCAGCGCCTCGCGGACGAACTGCCGCTGCCGCTCGCGGCCGCCGACGTGTTCGATGACGGCGTTGGAGAACACGGTGTCGAACTCGCCGTCGGCGAACGGAAGCGCGAGCGCGTCGCCCTGGACGTAGCGGACGCTCGGGTAGCGCTCGCCGAAGCGATCGCCGGGATGGAGCCCAAGGGCAGTGATGCGCTCGGGCCACGGATAGAGCTCCTCGAAGAAGTTGAGCGTGGCGCACCCGTCGCACTGGCCGAACCCGAGCTCGTCTGCTCCGACGTCGAGCACGGTCGTCTCCGGAGTCGGTTGCAGCTCGTCGAGGAAGAGCTGCAGCTTCCGTCTCCGGGAGCGCATCGACACGCTGTCCGTGATTCGCACGCGCGTAAGTATCGGCTCCGCACGCGCGAGTAGGCTGGCGCGATGGTCGAGGCACGTCTCCGTCCGCGGGGCCCGTACTCGCTGAAGCTCACAACCTGGACGCCGGAATGGAGCGCTCCCCTCCCCGAGGGCCGGTGGGCGTCGGCGCGTCAGATCCCGGACGGCACCGTTGTGGTGCGCGCGTCGTGCGAGCGAGCAGTGGACGAGGCGCGGTTCGTCCTTGCGCTCGACGACGACACGGCCGAGTTCCATCGCGCGTTCGCGCAGGACCCGCTCCTCGGCCGAACCGTGCGCACGTTGCGGGGCCTCCGCCCGCGGCGGCTCGCGACGGTGGCCCATGCGGCCGTCCACGCGGTCTGCGGCCAGCTGATCCAGTCGCGGCGCGCGAGAGAGATCGAGCGAGCGGTGATCCGGGCTTGCGCGGAGAGCCCGCCGAGCCAGGAGTCGCTCGCCCGGTTGTCGGCGGCGAAGCTCACCGGTTGTGGCCTCGCACCGACCCGCTCTGCGACGCTCGCGCGGATCGTCCGGACGATCGACCTCGAAGGCCTACGCCTTGCGCACGAGACCGCGCTTCGGCGGCTCGGACGCGAGCGCGGCATCGGGCCGTGGAGCGTCGGCGTGATCGCGCTCAGCGGACTCGGCCGCTACGACGCGGGTCTCGTCGGCGACCTCGGTCTCGTCAAGCTCCTCGCCTCGCGGACGGGGCGCTGGCCGGAGACGTCGGAGACCGCCGAGCTCCTCGCCCCGTACGGCGAGTGGCAAGGGCTCGCGAGCGTGTTCCTGCTCGCCGGCTTCAAGCGCGGGCTCGTGCCCGGTGCGAACCGGGACCGCGCACGTCTTGCACGCGCCCGCTCGGCGGCGTGAGCGGCACCGCTCCGGACGGGAGCCCGGTCGCCCTCTACGCACGCCTTCCGCCTCTCGGCGAGCCTGAGCTGATCCACGACGCGGTTCCGTCCGGAGCGGAGATCCTCGAGCTCGGCGCGGGTGCGGGGCGCGTGACGCACGGGCTCGTCGCGCTCGGCCATCCGGTGGTCGCCGTCGACAACTCCGCCGGGATGCTCGCGCTCGTCCGGGGCGCGGAGACCGTCGAGGCCGACATCGAAATGCTCGACCTCGGCCGGCGCTTCCCGGTCGTCGTCCTCGCGAGCAACTTCGTCAACCACCCCGACGCGGCGGAGCGACGCGCGCTGCTCGCCTGCTGCGCCCGGCACGTCGAGCCGGACGGGCAGGTGCTTCTCCAGGGCTTCCCGCGCGACTGGGAGCCGAGCACGGACTGGTCGGAGCTCGGCGACGTGCGGCTTCGGCTCCGCAGCTACGAGCTCGACGGCGCCGTCGTGACCGGCGAGATGGAGTACGTGGTCGACGGCGAGCGGCTCGTGCACTCCTTCGAGTCGCGCCTCCTCGACGACGACGAGCTGGACGCCGACCTGCGCTCCGTAGGCCTTCGCCGAGCACGCGAGCTCGGCGATCGCGGCTCCTGGATAGAAGCCGTGCCGGCCGGCTCGTAGACTCCGCGAATGGTCGAGCCGCGCAAGATCGCGATCCTTGGTGCGGGACGCATCGGCGAGGCGCTCGTTTCCGGGCTGCTCTCCTCCGGCTGGCGCGAGGCGAGCGAGATCGCGGCGACCGCGCGGAGGGCCGAGCGCGTCGCGGAGCTTCGCGAGCGCTACGGCGTCGACGCGACGCTCTCGAACCCCGACGCCGTAGCCGGGGCCGCGCTGGTCGTCATCGCCGTGAAGCCGCAGGACCTCGACTCGCTGCTCGACGAGGTCGGCGGTCACATCGTCCCCGGCCAGACCGTGCTCACGGTCGCCGCCGCGATTCCCACCGCGCAGATCGAGTCGCGCCTCGCGGACGGCGTCCCCGTTGTACGGGCGATGCCGAACACGCCCTCGACGGTCCACGAGGGGATCGCCGGCCTCTGCGCCGGCGCGCACGCGAGCGAGGAGCAGCTCGACCTCGCCGAGGAGGCGCTGTCCCACCTGGGCGCGGTCGTCCGCGTGCCAGAGGACGCGCTCGACGCGATCACGGCGGTCTCGGGCTCCGGGCCTGCGTACTTCGCGCTGCTCGCGGAGGCGATGATCGAGGCCGGGATCCTGCTCGGCCTGTCGCGCGAGATCTCCACGCAGCTCGTCGTGCAGACGATGTTCGGCACGGCGAAGCAGCTGCGCGACGAGAAGATGCACCCGGTCGAGCTGCGCGAGATGGTGACGTCGCCGGGCGGGACGACCATCGCGGCGATCCGGGAGCTCGAGATGGCAGGCGTCCGCGCCGCGTTCCTGAATGCGATCCAGGCCGCGATGGTGCGCGCCCGCGAGCTCGCGTCCGGCGAGCGGTAGGGGCCGGACCTGTCCGGCCCTCAGACGCTCGACCTGGACGAAGCGCCCAAGTGTCAATTTGACACTTGGGCGGGAAGGAGCAGCGACTCGAGCTCGACCGCCATCCCACGAGCGCCGGCGAGCACCTGGAGGACGAGGACGGTGTCCGCGACGGGCACGTCCTCCAGGAAGTCATCGCGGCTCTCGAAGTCGGCGAGCAGCCCATGGATCGCCGCCTCGTACCGCTCCCGGTCGGCCGCCGCGACCGCCGCGAGCGCCTCGGCGACCGGCGACGGGAAGTCGTCCCGTCCCCGGAGGCTCCCCGCCAGCTCGCCTGCACGCGCGTCGTCCCCGAGCACGAGCGCCGCGAGCGCGGCCGCATACCGCCCGATCGGGCTCTCCGACTCCGCCGCGCCGGCGTCGAGCGCCCACCGGGCATCTTCCCGGGCACGCTCCGGCTCTCCGGCGAGAAGCCGTGACTTCATCGCGCCGATGGGGCGTCCCCAGCTCCCGGCCGGGGCGGTGGGCCAGCTCTCGCGGTAACGATCTGCCGCCCGCGCGAGCCACTCGGCGGCGGCGTCACTGCGCCCGAGCATGAGGTACGAGAGCCCGGTGGCCCAGGCCGCGTTCCCCATGCGGGTCAGCTGGCGCTGTCGCTCGTCGCCGTCGTCCGGAAGGCGCGCGACACCGTCCTCGTAGCGCTCCCGCGCCCGGCTCGCGCGTTCCTCCCATTGCTGCTCCACGGCCGCCACGACCTACGAAGTATCGTGCCCGCGGTGGGACGGGAGCTCCGCGAGGTCGTCTACGTGGACGGGGTGCGCACGGCGTTCGGACGCGCCGGCAAGGACGGCTACTTCTGGCGCACGCGCGCCGACGATATGGCCGTCAAGGTCGTGCGCGAGCTCCTGCGGAGGAACCCGCAGCTGCCGCCGGAGCGGATCGACGACGTCGTGCTCGCTGCGACGGCGCAGGTCGGCGACCAGGGCCTGACCCTCGGTCGCGACGTCGCCCTGCTCGCAGGGCTGCCGAAGACCGTTCCGGGATTCGCCGTCGACCGCATGTGCGCGGGCGCGCTCACCGCCACCACCGCAGGAGCTGGAGAGATCGCGATGGGCGCGGCCGACGTCGTCCTCGTCGGCGGTGTCGAGCACATGGGCCACCACCCGATGGGCGACGACGTCGACTTCAACCCGCGCTTCGTCTCGGAGCGGATCGTGGACGAGTCCGCCGCGGTCATGGGCCAGACGGCCGAGAACCTGCACGACGCCTTCCCGCAGCTGACGAAGGAGGCCGCCGACGCGTTCGCGGTCTCCTCGCAGCAGAAGGCGGCGCGCGCGTGGAACGAGGGCGTCATGGACGCGCACGTCATCCCCATGTCCGTCTTCACGGACGACGGCTGGGCGGTCACCGAGCGCGACCAGTTCCTCCGCCCCGACACGACGCTCGAGGGGCTCGCCGAGCTGCGGACGCCGTTCCGCACCGCCGGTCGCGTCACCGCCGGGAACTCGGCAGGGCTCACGGACGGCGCCACCGCGGCGCTCCTCGTCTCGGAGGAGGCCGCCGCGAAGCTCGAGCTCGAGCCGCGAATGCGACTCGTTTCGTTCGCGTATGCGGGCGTCGAGCCGGAGCTCATGGGCCTCGGCCCGGTCCCGGCGACGAAGAAGGCGCTCGAGCAGGCGGGGATCTCCATCGACGAGGTCGGGCTCTTCGAGCTGAACGAGCCGTTCGCGGTGCAGGTGCTCACGTGGTGCGACGGGATGGGCGTCGAGCCCGACGACCCGCGCCTCAACCCGTACGGCGGCGCGATCGCCTGCGGCCACCCGCTCGCCGCGACCGGCGTGCGCCTGATGGCGCAGCTCGCGCACGGCTTCCGCGAGCGCCCGGACGTCCGGTACGGGCTGACCGCCCTCTGCATCGGGCTCGGCATGGGGGCGGCGGTGCTCTGGGAGAACGTGCGCAACGGTGGCTAGCCCGACCCGAGTTCAAGCTCCAGCCGGTCCGAACGAGCGTCGGCGACGTCGCGCTCGTGACGATGGACAACGGCGAGGACTGGCAGAAGCCGAACACGTTCGGCGAGGCCGCGCTGCGCTCGCTGCAGGAGCTACTCGACCGCGTCGAGGAAGGCGAGTGGGCCGGGCTCATGCTCACGGGCAAGCCGTTCGTCTTCGCCGTCGGCGCGGACATCGACGAGTTCGGCGAGATCACGCCCGAGCGCGCCCGCGAGGGGGGCGAGGCCGGCCACGAGCTCTTCGGACGCATCCGCGCGCTGCCCTTCCCCACACTCGCTGCTGTCAACGGCGCGGCGCTCGGCGGCGGCGTCGAGATCGCGCTCCACTGCGACTACCGAACCCTCTCCTCTGACGTGCGCCACTTCGCCTGCCCGGAGGTGCTGCTCGGGCTCATCCCGGGCTGGGGCGGCACGCAGCTGATCCCGCGCCTCGTGGGCGCAGAGCAGGCGGTCCGCTTCATCGTCGAGAACCCGCTCCGGCAGAACCGGATGCTGAACGCCCGCCAGGCGTTCGAGGCCGGATTCGCCGAGGCGCTCCTCGAGCCGGTCGAGTTCCTCGACGAGTCGCTCGCGTTCCTCGTCCGCACGATCGAGGAAGGCGGCGGGAAGCGCGAAGGGGAGGCGGACCTCTCCGATCTGGACGAGGTCGTCCGCAAGGCGCGCTCGCGCATCGACGACCAGGTACACGGCGCGGCGCCGGCGCCCTACCGGGCGCTCGACCTCATCGCCGGATCCGGCTCGTGGTCGATCGAGGAGGGCTACCGGGCCGAGGAGGACGCGCTCGCGGAGCTCCTGCCTGGGCCGGAGGCGCAGGCGTCGGTGTACTCGTTCTTCCTCGTCGAGCGGCGTGCAAAGCGCGCCGTTGACATCCCGCAGGCAGAGCCCCGCCGCGTGTCCAAGGTCGGGCTCGTCGGCGCCGGACTGATGGCGAGGCAGCTCGCGCTCCTCTTCCTGCGTCGCCTCGAGGTGCCGGTCGTGCTCCGCGACCTGACGCAGGATCAGGTCGAAGACGCGATCTCCTGGATCGGGAGCGAGCTCGGAGAGCTCGCAAGCCGGGGCCGCATGACGGAAGGGAAGGCGCGGTTTCTCGCATCGCTCGCAAGCGGTGGGACGGACTGGGACGTCTTCTCCGGCTGCGACCTCGTGCTCGAGGCTGTTTACGAGCAGCTGGACGTGAAGAAGGACGTCTTCGCCGAGCTCGAGCGGGTCGTCTCGCCCGACTGCGTGCTCGCGACGAACACGTCCTCGCTGTCGGTGACCGAGATAGGCGCGGATCTGGAACACCCGGAGCGCGTGGTCGGGATGCACTTCTTCAACCCTGTCGCCGTGCTGCCGCTGGTCGAGCTCGTCCGGACGCCGGAGACCGACGACACGTCGATCGCGACCGCCTGGGCAGTCATGAAGAAGCTCCGCAAGACGGGCGTGCTCGTTCGCGATGCGCCGGCGTTCGTCGTCAACCGACTGCTCGGCCGTCAGGGCGTCGTCGTGACCGAGGCGCTCGACCACGGGAACACGGTCGAGGAGACGGACGAGGCCGTGCTCCGGCTCGGCGTGCCCATGGCGCCCTCGTTCCTCCTCCAGCTCGTCGGCCCGAAGGTCGCGAACCACGTGCGGCACACACTCCACGACAACTGGCCGGACCGCTTCCCCCTCTCGCCGACCCTGGACAGCATCGCCGAGGACGGCGAGCCGGTCGTCGTCGAGCACGCTCCGCGCAGCGTCGAGGAGATCCACGAGGCCGTGCTTGAAGCGCTTGCCGACGAGGCCCGGCACATTCTCGAAGAGGGCGTCGTTGCCGAGGCGGCGGACATCGACACCTGCCTCATCCTCGGCGCCGGCTACCCGTTCTGGCTCGGCGGGATCACGAAGCACCTCGACCAGACCGGCGTGTCCGAACGGGTCACGGGCCGTCTCCTCAGCGAGACCGGCGCCAGCGTCGCACGCTGACATCACCGTTGTGACGCACACTTCTGAGGTATGCTCTGCGGGTCACGCTCGCCGTGAGATACGCGAGCGCCACCTTCGGAAGGAGCGGCACAGCAGTCCGTGCTGCGCGCATGCACGAAGCAGAAACCTCACCGACGTTGACGTCGGAATCCCAACTTGATCTGGCCGAGGCCGCACGTCGGGCCGAGGCCTGGTTCGGCGAGCCATTCGTCAACGAGGGCGAAGAGATCGACGTCGCTCTCGCTCCCGACACGGCGCGTCGTGCGGCCCTCGACCACGCGCTCGAGGAGATGGCGGCCGGCCTCGAGGAGCCCTCGGCGCGGTGGAAAGTGCGCTACGGGCTCATGCTCGGGCTCGAGCGGGTCCTGTCGCAGGACCCGGTGCGCACCGCGTCCGGGACCGAGCTCAGGCGCCACCAGGTGGACGCGCTCACGGGCATGCTCACCGAGCTGATCGCGTCGCTCCAGCACACCGCCGACGAGAACGGAAACGGCAACGCGCACACCGCCGGCAACGGCAGCGGGAACGGTGCCGTCGCCGAAGCGGAGCTCGTGGACGAGGACGTCGAGGACGACTTCGACGCGGGGTACATCGACGACGCGGCGCTCGCTACCGAGTACCACGGCGACGACCCGGGCGCCTCGCGCCGCTACCGCTTCCGACACCCGACCGCTTCCGGCAAGACCATTGCAGCCGCAGGATTCGTCGAGGCCGCGCGCGAGCTCGGCGTCCTGATCCTCACCCACCGGCGCCTCCTCGTCTCCCAGTTCCAGCGCGACCTGACGACGGAGGGCTACGGGGACCGGTTCTCCGATCCGATCATGGCCGGCGCGAAGTCCGCGAAGGACAGCCCGATCACGATCCAGACATACGCCTGGTTCGCACGCCACGGATCCGAGCTCGACCGCTCCGCGTACCACTTCGTGCTCTGCGACGAGGCGCACACGGCGCTCGGCGAGAAGACGAGCGCGGCGATCCGCGGCTTCCACGAGCCGCTCTACATCGGCATGACCGCGACGGAGCACCTGATCGCAAAGCAGGTTTCCGACGTCTTCCCTGCGTCCGTCGACGACCTCCCGCTCGCCGACGCGGCGAGGCGCGGCCTCATCGCGCCGCTCCGCAATCTGCGCGTCCCACCGGCAGCGGCCGTGAACTCGGTGCCGATCGTGGGCGGCGACTTCGAGGAGCGCGCGCTCGCTGCAGCCCTCGACCATCAGGCGCTGAACCAGGCGGCCGCAAGCCTCTACCGCGACCGCTTCGGCTCCACGCCCGGCATCGTCTACGCGGCCGGCGTCGACCACGCGTACAACCTCGCGCAGGAGTTCCGCGCGGCCGGCCTCAAGGCCGAGGCCGTCTCGGGCCGCACGCCCCCGACGAAGCTCGCCGAGACGCTCGCCGCATACGAGCGCGGCGAGATCAACGTGCTCATCAACGCACAGCTGCTCGCGGAAGGCTGGAACTCGCCTCGAGCGACCATCTGCATGCACCTCGCCCCGACCGCGTCGCGCCGCGTCTACCAGCAGCGCATCGGCCGCATCATGCGGATCCACCCGCGGAAGGAAGCGGGCATCGTCGTCGACTTCGTGCCGAAGGCGGCGACGCACAACGAGCGCGTGGTGTCGCTCCACGCGCTGCTCGACGCCGACTTCTACCGCGAGGGCGCCCGGGTCACGCCGGCGCCGCGCAGGCGCTCGCAGCGCCGCGCCCGGCGCAAGCTCTCTCCGGTCCCGTGGCTCGTCCCGGTGACGCCCGACGTCGCCCGGCGGCTCGGGGTCATCCAGCGCGAGTGGCAGCGCATCGACCCGAAGTACCTCGACGAGGACGAGCAGCGGTTCTGGGCCACGATTGCCGGACGGCAGATCCGCTTCGACCAGCGCGGCGAGTTCGCGCGCAAGTTCGCCGAAGGTCGCGCGAGCAAGGTTGCGCTCGAGCAGTTCCTCTCGACCTGCGCCGCCGAGAACCCGAACCGGCGGCTGCGGATGACCGCGCTCATGGACCGCGTCGCGACGCCGGTCGACCGCGCCGACTTCGACGACCTCGTCACGCTCGTGACGCAGGCGCCACCGTGGGAGAAGGACCGCGCGGCTGGTGTCCGCGTGCTGCTGCGAGCGGTCGGCGAGGGCAAGGCCGTGGCGCCCGACCAGATCCTCGCGCGCTGGACGTGGCGCCTCGCCCGCGCGACGCGAAAGGTCCAGGACCGCAGGGTCTCGACCGAGTTCCCCGAAGCGAAGCGCCTCCTCGGCGCCGTCGCGAACTCCCGCGGCTACCGGCACGAGGAGAACGTCAATCGCCTCGTGCAGGTGGCGCAGGCAATGCCGCTCCCCGTGGGCGCAGCGCTGCTCGCGTCCGCGGACGGCTACACGCCGCGCGCAAACGGCGCCCTCGACCAGGCCCGCGAGGAGCTCGGAACGGTCACCGAGATCGCGAACGCGCTCGCCGACAACCTGCCCGCACCGAAGCTCACGGCCCGGAAGTCGCGCCGGCGTCGGCGGAAGCGGAAGAGCCAGACCCAGGGTCAAGGTTCGCAGGCACAGGGCGCACAGGCCGAGATCGCAGCCGGAGACGGCAGCGCGGACGGCTCCTCGTCCGAGCCCGTCCCCATCCCCGTCGAGGCTTCGGAGCAGCGGGCTGACGACGCTGCCCCCGAGGCCGCCGAAGACGCCGCCTAGTCCGCGTCGACCTCGTCGCGAGCACGCGGCACCACGAGGCCGGATTCGTACGCGACGACGACCGCCTGCGTGCGGTCACGCAGCCCGAGCTTGGCCAGCACCCGGCTCACGTGGGTCTTGACCGTCTCGTCGCTGACGACGAGCCGTTCCGCGATCTCGCCGTTCGAGAGACCTTCGGCCACGAGACGCAGCACTTCGGTCTCACGGGGGGTCAGCTCGTCGAGGGCCTCCGGCCGAGGCGGCGGCGACGGCCGCAGCCGCGCAAACTCGCTCACGAGCCGTCTCGTGACCGCCGGGGCGAGCAGCGCATCGCCCTGAGCCACGATACGAACGGCGTCGAACAACGTCTCGGCGCGGACGTCCTTCAGCAGGAACCCGCTCGCACCGGCTCCGAGCGCGTCGTAGACGTACTCGTCGAGGTCGAACGTCGTGAGGACGATGACCTTCGGCGCCGAGGCGCCGTCCTCGGCGAGTTCTCGGGTCGCCTCGATCCCGTCCATCTTCGGCATGCGGACGTCCATGAGCACGACGTCCGGTTGATGCTCCCGGCTCAGCGAGACCGCCTCCTCACCATCGGCCGCGGTGCCTGCGACCTCGAAGTCCTCCTGCGTCTCGAGCAGGGCCGCAAAACCCGCGCGCACGATCTCCTGATCGTCGGCGACGAGGACCCGGATCACGACGACCCCGGGATGGGCAGTTCCGCGGCAACCTCAAAGCCTCCCTGCTCCGCCGGGCCCACAGTGAGCGTCCCGCCTACCATGATCGCCCGCTCGCGCATGCCCAGGAGCCCGTGCCCGTCGACCTGCCCGGCCGCGGCCCCTGGGCCATCGTCGCGAACGCGCAGGCGCAGCGTGTCGTCCGAGAACGCGATCTCGACGTCGACCGTGGCTCCCGGCGCGTGGCGCCGAGCGTTCGTCAGCGCCTCCTGCAGGATCCGGTAGGCGCAGAGGTCCACCCCCTGCGGCAGCTGCACGGGCGTTCCGCTCTGCGTGACCCGCACGTTCGTCCCGGTCGCACGCGCGGTGTCGACGAGCTCGTCCAGGCGCGCGAGCCCCGGCTGCGGCTCCCGATCGGCCTCCGTGCCCTCGTCGCTCCGCAGGACGCCGAGAACGCGCCGCATCTCTCCGAGCGCGTCCCGGGCGGTGTCGCCGATCGCCTCGAGCTGAGCCTTCCCCTCCTCCGGCATGCCCTCGGTCGTCAGGCGTGCCGTCTCGGCCTGCACGGCGATGGCCGTGACGTGATGCGCGACGACGTCGTGGAGCTCCCGCGCGATGCGTGCACGCTCCGTCATCTCCGCCTGCTGCTGCAGGCTCTGGGCCATCGCGCGCCGGCTTTCGTCTCGCTCGGCAACCGCCTCGCCGCGCTCGCGCTGCGACTCGCCGAGCGCCAGTGCGGCGATCACGAGCGCGAGCAGCAGGACACCCGGAAACCCGGGGGCGTCGCCCCCGAGAGGTTCGATCGCGTTCACGAAAAACGGGAACGCGAGCAGCGCGGACCAGCGCCAG
The DNA here is from genome assembly GCA_963793035.1 of uncultured Actinomycetes bacterium. GTDB lineage: Bacteria > Actinomycetota > Thermoleophilia > Gaiellales > Gaiellaceae > GMQP-bins7. The sequence continues at coordinate 390,781 of CAWBYI010000001.1, read as the reverse complement.
CGGTACCGCACGGCGAAGAGGTAGAGCCCGATCACGAGCCCGAGGACCGCGGCAATGGTCAACGTGCTCTCCGGGTCCCCGATCGCGAGCAGCACTCCGAAGACGATCACGGGGGCCGCCAACCAGATCCTCGTGCGGGACAATGCGAGCGGCACCGTCGCGAGCAGGTTGGCGATCAGCGCGGAGCCGATCGCGTCCGTGTAGAGCGTCACCTCGAGCATCGCGACGAGACCGAGAACGAGCGCGAGCGCAAGCGGCCCGTCCGGCCCTGCGAGAACACGGCGTGCCTCCTCGGCAAGCCGGCTCAACAACGAGAAAGCCTGCTCGAGCGGATCGTCGGGCGTCGAGTTCATCGACGTCATTGTCACCGTGGATCCGCGTCGCGCGCATCGTTCGCGTTGACGAGATCGCGCGTCCCACCGGCGGGTGAGTGAGCGCCTGTGGCCTCACCTTCGAGTGCGCGACGCAAGACCGCTCTCGTGCGCGACGACACGAATGAGGCTGCGTCGTACGGTGCTCGTCATGGATTACGCGATTGAGGTACGCGATCTCACGAAGCGATACGGGAAGACGGTCGCGGTCGACGATCTCTCGTTCTCGGTTCAGCGCGGGCTCGTCACCGGCTTCGTCGGCCCGAACGGCGCAGGCAAGTCGACCACGATGCGCGTGATCCTCGGGCTCGACCGGCCGGACACCGGCGAGGCGCGCGTGAACGGAAAGCGGTATCGCGAGCTCAGGTGGCCGCTTCGCGAGGTGGGCGCGCTCCTCGACGCGAGCGCGACCCACCCCGGGCGACGTGCCCGCGATCACCTGCTGTGGCTCGCGCGCAGCAACCGGCTGCCCCGGCACCGGGTCGACGAGGTGCTCGAGCTCGTCGGGCTCGCCGAGGCTGCGCGACGTCGCACGGGCGGCTTCTCGCTCGGCATGTCCCAGCGCCTCGGAATCGGGGCGGCACTTCTGGGCGATCCCCCGGTCTTGCTCTTCGACGAGCCGATCAACGGCCTCGATCCCGAGGGGATCCGCTGGATGCGCGGCTTCCTCCGCTCGCTCGCGGCGGAGGGCCGCGCGGTGCTCGTCTCGAGTCACCTCATGAGCGAGCTCGAGGACACGGCCGACCATCTCGTCGTCATCGGCCGCGGCCGGCTGCTCGCGGACACGACCATTGCCGATCTGATCGCGGGAATGTCGGAGGAGCGGGTGACCCTTCGCACGTCGCGTCCATCCGAGGTGATGGCCCTGCTCGTCCGGTCGGGAGGACGCGTGACGGCGACGGACGGGGAGACGCTGATCGTCACGGGGCTCGACGCGAGTCGGATCGCAGACCTCGCCGTGGAGCGCGCCCTCCCCTTGCACGAGCTGTCGCCGCACCGAACCTCGCTCGAGGAGGCGTTCATGGAGCTGACCCGGGATTCCGTGGAGTTCAGCGCGGGGAAGGAGGCGGCAAGGTGAGCGCGACCCTCTGGGCGGAGTGGACAAAGCTCCGGACGGTACGCAGCACCGCGTTGTCGCTGCTCCTGCTCGGCGCCATCTCCCTCCTGTTCAGCGCACTCGCGACCTCGGAGTCGGAAACGATGGGCGGGAGTCCCGGCAATCCAGGGGACAACGACATCGTCCTGGACACCCTCGCGGGCGTCTGGTTCGGTCAGCTGGGAGTCATCGCGCTCGCCGTGCTCGCGGTCACGTCCGAGTACAGCACGGGCCTGATCCGAACGACCCTGGCGGCGAACCCGCGGCGGCGCACCGTGCTCGCGGCGAAGACGGCGGTCGTCGCGGGCACTGCGCTGGCCGCCGGGCTCGCGACGTGCATCGTCTGCTTCTACGTCGGGCAGCGCATCCTGCAGTCGAACGGCTTCACGTACGAGAACGGCTATCCCGGTGAGACACTCACGGACGGGACGACGTTCCGTGCGGTCTTCGGGACAGCCGTGTACCTCGCGGCGCTCGCGATGCTCGCCATCGGCGTCGGCACCGTGCTGCGCCACACGGCGGCGGCGATCACCGTCGTGCTCGCGCTGGTGCTCGCGCCGGTGATCGCGATCGGGTTCCTTCCCGAGCATCTCGCCGAGCGGGTCGAGCAAGGGTCGCTGATGGCAGCAGGCCTCGCGATCCAGCAGACGGTCGTGCGCGACGACAACATCCCGCTCGATCCCTGGCTGGCGTTTGTGGTCGTCGGCACCTACGCGGTCGTCGCGCTCGCGCTGGCGTTCTGGGCGATCTCGCGCCGGGACGCCTGAGAGCCGAGCTCAGTCGGCTCCGGGCCCGGTGCCGCCGTTCCGCTCGCGCTCGCGCAGGAAGCGCGCGATCTCGGCCGCGAGCGCCTCACCGGACGGAAGTGCGCCCGACTCCTCGAGCCAGTCGAGCGAGTCGGCGCGCTGCTCGAGCTCCTCGACGTACGCCGCGGTGTCGGCGTCGCTCGCGACGGCCTGCGACACCTGGTCGACGTAGGACTCCTCCGCGTCGGCGAGCTCCGCGACGTCGATCGAGATGCCGAGGACCGTGGCGAGCCGCTCGCAGAGCGCCCTGGCGGCGCGCGGGCTCGGAGCGAGCGAGACGTAGTGGGGGACGGCCGCCCAGAGGCTCACGGACGGGATCCCGGCTCGGCGACACGCATCGAGGAGCACGCCGACGATGCCGGTCGGGCCCTCGTAACGCGAGAGCTGGAGACCCAGCTCGTCGACGAGCTTGGGGTCCGTCGCGGCGCCTGTGACAGGGGACGGGCGCGTGTGCGGCACGTCGGCGAGCAGCGCGCCGAGGGTCACGACCATCTCCACGCCGAGGTCGCTCGAGAGCTCGCCGATCAGCTCGGTGAACGTCCGCCAGCGGTAGTTCGGCTCGACACCCACGAGCAGGACGGCGTCACGATCAGTGCCGGGGATACGCGCCCGGAAGAACCCGTTCTCGGGCCAGTCGATGCGCCGGGTCTGCCCCTCGTCGAGCGAGACGTTCGGCCGTGTCGCCTGGAAGTCGACGAAGAGCTCGGGGTCGATGTCCGCGAACTTCCGCGCGCCCCAGAGCTTCGCCAGGTAGCCGGCGGCTAGCGTCGCCGCCTGCCCCCCGTCGTTCCAGCCCCTGAACGCACCGATGAGAACAGGCCGTTCGAGCGAGGGCCGGTCGTAGACGCGGAGCTCCCTTGCCATGCTCTGAGCTTACTGTCGGGCCAGCCGCGCCGGTGGGCGCCACAGGACGTACGCGAGCGCCACGCTGAGACCCCAGATCGTGGCGGCGAGCGCCACGTGGACGAGCACGAGGCCCCACGGAAGCGCGTTTCTGTACTGGACTTCCCCGAGGACCGCCTGGGCACCGAGGACGGCGACGAGCAGAGCCCAGAGCCGCACCACGCCGGGATAGCGATCTCGGGCACGCAGGAGGAACCAGCCGACCGCAAGCACGCCGATCCCGAACGCGGCCGCTACCCGCACGTGCACGTAGACGGTGTCCGTGATCGCGATCCCGAGCCGCTCGACCTGCTCGTCCGCGCCCGGGTGCGGCCCGGATGCCGTCGCGACGGCGCCCGTGACGACGAGGGCGGCACAGGCCGGGAGGCCGACGAAGACGACGACCTGCCTCAGCCAGCGTGGTGCGACCGGGCGTGCACGCCCGTCGACGAGGAGCCAGGCCTCGAGCGCCACGATGGTCGCGAGGGCGAGAGCGGTGAGGCCGAGCAGGAAGTGCGCCATGACGGCGAGCGGATGGAGGTCGAGCGCGATCGTGATCGCGCCCAGCGGGATCTGGGCCACGACGACGAGAAACGCCGCCAGCGCCGTCCGGCGCCCGACGGAGGAGAGCCCGCCGGTCCGCCGCGCCGCAATCAAGGTGACCAGCGTGAGCACGAGCCCGACCAGCGCGACCATCCGGTTTCCGAACTCGACGAAGGCGTGGAAGTCCCGCTCCGGGTACGGCTTGTCGCCGCACTGCGGCCAGTTCTCGCATCCGAGCCCCGAGCCCGTGAGCCGGACGAACGCACCGGACGTGACGACGACGAAGAGCGACGCGCACGAGGCCGATGCGATCCAGAGGAAGCGAACGGGCGCGAGCCGTTGGGCCGAGAGCGCGCGAAGGCGTGCCGCGGCGGTCGCCATCAGGCGAGGACGACCCCGCTTCCGTCCTCGACCCGGCCGATACGCGTGAGCGCGAGGCCCTCGGCCGCGAACGACGCTTCGAGAACCGCGCCCCGTTCGGCCGGCAGCGACACGAGCAGGCCGCCCGCGGTCTGAGGGTCGTAGGCGAGCGCCTCGCGTGCCTCGTCGGCGTCGCTCTCGACGTGCGGGCCCGCGAAGTCGCGGTTCCTCCGGTCACCGCCCGTGCGCACGCCGTCCCGCGCGAGCTCGAGCGCTGCCGGCAGCGCGGGAAGCGCCGCGGCCTCGATGATCGCCCGCACCCCGCTACGTTCGGCCACCTCGTGCACGTGGCCGAGGAGCCCGAACCCCGTGACGTCCGTGACCGCGTTCGGCTGAAACGGGCGAAGCGCTTCGGCCGCGTCGCGGTCGAGCTCGAGCATCGCCGCCACGGCCGCGTCCAGGGCGCCGTCCGGCGCGATCCCGTCGCGGTGCGCCTGCAGCACGATCCCGGTGCCGAGCGGCTTCGTCAGGAAGAGCGCGTCCCCAGGCCGGGCGCCCGCCTTCGGCCAGAGCGCGTCCGGGTGCACCATGCCGATCACCGAGAGCCCGTACTTCGGCTCCGAGTCGCGAATCGTGTGGCCGCCGGCGAGGATCGCACCCGCCGCACGAACCTGTTCGTCGGCGCCGGCGAGCACGTCGCCGAGAACCTCGACAGGTAGCTCCTCCGGGAAGGCGGCGATGGAGAGCGCGAGGAGCGGCACGCCGCCCATGGCGAAGACGTCGTTCAGCGCGTTCGTCGCGGCAATGGCGCCGAACGTCCGCGGGTCGTCGACGAGCGGCGGGAAGAAGTCGACGGTGAAGACGAGCGCCCGTTCGTCGTCGAGGCGGTAGACGGCCGCGTCGTCCGCCGGATCGAGGCCGACGAGCAGGTCTTCGGCCTCGGCGGGCACGAGACCGGCGAGCAGCGTCTCCAGGCGGGCAGCCGAGTACTTCGCGGCACACCCGCCGGCCTTCGCGAGCGACGTGAGCGGCACCGCCTCCACGCCAGAACTGTACGGGCCGCCCGGGGAGGAAAGCCGCACGACGAGCAGAACAGGTTCGCCGGAGAGATCCGTCCCCACCCCCTCTCCCCCGTACGACGCGGCCGCCGCCCCCACGGCGGCCGCTCCCTTTCCCGGTGCGCCGTGGGATACTCGCCCGCATGAAGTCGGCCCTCGTCACGGGAGGCTCCTCGGGCATCGGCCTCGCCCTCGCGCGCATGCTCAAGGACGAGGGCTACGGTCTGACCCTCGTCGCCCGGCGGCCGGACAAGCTCGCGGCCGCGGCGGCGGAGCTCGACGCCGAGTCGTTCGCCGCCAACGTCGCGGACGACGCAGCCTGCGTCGAGGCTGTCGCGCGCCACGCCGAGAAGTGGGGTGGGATGGACGTACTCGTGAACTCTGCAGGCCTCGGGATCGGCGGGAACTTCGGGACCCTCGACACGAAGCGGCTCGACCTGCAGCTCGACGTCAACCTGCGCGGGACGCTCGTCGTGACGCGCGAAGCACTACCGCTGCTGCGCGCGTCGAGCGGGCAGATCCTCACTCTGGCGTCCATCGCCGGGACGATCCCGACGCCGGGCCTCTCGATCTACGGGGCGACCAAGGCCGCGCTCATCTCCTGGACGAACTCTCTCAACCGGGAGGAGGCGGAACACGGCATCCGTGCAACCGCGCTCTGTCCTGCCTTCGTCGCGACGCCGATGACGGACTGGACCGGGCTCTCCGCCGAGGAGATGATCCAGCCGGAGGACATCGTCGAGCTCTCGCGTGCCCTCCTCCGCCTCAGCCCGAAGGCGCGCGTCCCCACCATCGTCGTCGAGCGGGTCGGCGACCAGGTCTAGCGCGGTCAGACGTCCTTCTCGATAGGCACCTCGACGAGGTTCCCCCACTCGGTCCATGAGCCGTCGTAGTTCTTGACGTTCTCGTAGCCGAGCAGCTCTCGGAGCACGAACCACGTATGCGCAGACCGCTCGCCGATCCGGCAGTAGGCGCGCACCTCCTTGTCGGCCGTCACGCCCTTCGCACCGTAGATCTCCTCGAGCTCTTCCCTGCTCTTGAACGTGCCGTCGTCCCGTACCGCGGTCGCCCACGGCACGGAGTGGGCACCGGGGATATGGCCCGTGCGCGCCGCGCCCTCCTGTTCGTAGCCGGGCGGCGCGACGAGCTCGCCCGAGAACTCCTGCGGGCTGCGGACGTCCACGAGCGCGATCGCCTCGTCGTCCAGGCCGGCGAGCACCTCGTCGCGGTGGATGCGAATGGACTCGTCGCGGTCCTTCGCCACGTAGGTCGTCGGCGTCGGTGCGGCTGCGTCCGTCGTCAGCTCCCGGCCTTCCTCGATCCACTTCTGCCGCCCCCCGTCGAGCAGGCGCACGTCCTCGTGCCCGTAGATCTTCAGGTACCAGAACGCGTAGGCCGCGAACCAGTTGTTCTTGTCCCCGTAGAGGACGACCGACGTGTCGTTCGAGATGCCGCGCTCTCCGAGCAGCCGCTCGAACTCCTCCTTCGAGACGACGTCCCGGATCAGCTTGTCCTGGAGGTCGTCGCGCCAGTGGAGCTTCACGGCGCCGCGAATGTGACCCTCCTCGTAGAGATCCGGGTTCTCGTCGACCTCGGCGACGACGAGGCCCGGATCCGTCAGGTGCTCCGCGAGCCAGTCCGTCGTGACAAGGACACTCGTCGACACGTCAGCCGCCATTCGCCCTCCTCTCAATACTTCAATTCGGAAAGTATTGGCGAGGGTAACACGACGCTCAGCTTTGCGCGGCCGCGTGGACCGCGGCTTCGAGCTCGTGCACCGACACGAGGCCCTCGAAGCGGGAGGCGACCTTTCCGTCGGCGCCGACGACGAACGTCCACGGCTCCGTGACGAGCCCCCACTCGCCCATCCACTGGTTGTAGCCCTTCGCCGGATCGTTGTCCTCGTAGACCTCGACGTGGATGAAGCGGACGTCGTCGCCCTCGAAGCGCTTCGAGACCTCCTCGACGACGTCGACCACCGGGCCGCACACCCTGCTCGCGCAGAACTTCGGCGTCGTGAACGTCACGACGAACGGCTTGTGCTCTCGGAGCGTCTCCGCGACCGAGTGCTCGACGAGCGTGAGGTCCGGCGGCACGCGGGTCGTCACCTTCGACGCGTCGCCACCGACCGAGGCCAGGGTCGGGGTATCCGACGCCGGCGCCTGTTCCCCGACTCCCGGCGCGGCGATCGACTTCTCCACCACGATGTTCCCGAGCGCCTGGACGGGATCGGGCCCTCCCTCGGGCTCCGCGACGAACCAGTACTTGCCCGCCTTCGGGATCGGGACGTACGCGACGTAGATGTGGGTCGCATCGACCTCGGCGCCGCCCGGGACGCCGATGCGCTCGAGGTCGGCCGTGGTCTCGAGGAGCGGCTTGTCCTCGAGCCCTCGGGACACCCAGACCCGCGCGGTGGGCAGGGTGACGGGACGACCCTCCTGGTCGATCACGAGGAACACCACGCGGGCCCGCCCCGGCTCGAAGCTCGAGGACCCGGGCACCACCGCGACGTCGTCGCCGGGCGCGCGCCAGAGCTCCTCGAGCGTCAGCCCGCCCCCGGGCGTCGTCTCGTCCGGGGACGCGCTGTCGCCGGATCCCCCACACGCAGCGAGGAGGAGGGTCGCAACGACGCACGACCCACGAGCCAGTACCGCGCGCGGGCGCATCGCGCCCAGTGTAGTGAGGGCCTCTCGTACCGCTGCCGGCCAAGGTGGCCGGCGGCGTGGGGCTAGCCGCAGGTCGCGGAGCTCCTAGAAGTGGCCGTCAGACCATGACTGGCGGCCGAACTGGCCGAGCCATGCTGCGAGCAGAGCCAGATTCACGAGAAGCAAAAGCAGACGCGGCTTCATGGCGACCCTCCTCTCTTGTCCTAGAAGCGGATTTCCTGGAGCGCTTCGGCAGCGTTCCGGTACAGGCGAGCGGCCTCGCCGCTGTCTCCCCGACGAGACGCAAGGTCGCCGAGCGCGACCCACGCCTCCGTCCGATGGCTCAGCGAACCCAGCTGCTCGGCGGCGGCGTCCGCCGCACGGAAGCAGTCTTCGGCCTCGTCGTACCGCTCGCGCTCCATGAGCGACCGCCCCAGCACGAGCTGCGACGGGCAGATCTCGTGCAGGAAGTCCTCGCGGCCCTCCAGGAGCTCGAGCGCCTTCCGGGCCTTCTCGTCGGCCTCCTCGTACTCGTGGTTCCGGAGGTGGACGACGGCAAGCCCCTCGAGCGCCTGCGCGGCGTCGGCGCGGGCGTCGGTCTCGAGCGCCTTCGCGAACGAGGCCTTGAGATGCTCGACCGCCTGCTCCTCGTCTCCGAGCAGGAGCGTCAAGCCGCCGAGGTTGAGCAGGAGCCGGGCGACGTTCAGCTCGTCGTTCAGCTGTGCGTAGAGCTCGCGCGCACGCTGGGCGTAGTTCCGGGAGAGAATCCAGTGGCCCTGGCGCTGGGCGACGAGCGAAGCCTGGAAGTACGTGTTCGCGATCGCCCGGCGGTCGCCGATGTCCTGCGCGAGCTCGAGCGCGCGCTCGACGTCCTCGCCGGCGGCGACGTAGTCGCGCTGGAGTCGGTGGCAACGCGAGCGCCAGCCGAGGATGTCGGCGCGGAGGAGGTCACACGGAAGTCCTGACTTCTCCGCGAGCGCGAGCGCCTCGTTCAGGAGCGCGAGCGCGGTGCCCGTGCTCGAGAGCTTGTAGCGGCAGACGCCGAGCCGGAACAGGATCTCCGCCCGGTCGACGTCCGAGAAGTCCGGGCCCTCGACGATCTCCCGCGCATGCAGCACGAGCGCGATCGCGTCGCGAACCTCACCGTGCTGCTGCAGCGCCCACGCCTCACCCGACAGCGCCCGGACCTCGAGCGCCGGCGCCCAGGTGCCCTGGACGGCCGCGCGGGCCGCGCGGAACTCGTCGATCGCCGCGGGGTACTCGTGCGCCTCGGACAGCGCTTCCGCGCGGGCGAGGAGCGTCTCGACCTTCGTGCGCTCCTCCGTCGAGACACCGACCGCGAGGAACGCCGGGTCCACGGACAGCCGCTCCGCCAACCAGGCGATCGTCGACTCGGTGGGACGGGTCTTTCCGCGCTCGATCTGGCTGATGTACTCCTTCGAGAACCGGCCTCCTGCGAGCTCGGTCTGGGTCAACCCCGCGGCAACGCGCAGCGAGCGGACGCGCTCGCCGAGGCGAACGCTGGTGCCCGACGTCTGCGAGGTGCCTTCGTGGACCTCGGAGACCGTGGTTTCGGCGGCTGCTGTGGTGTCTTCCATTCCCATCGGAGTCAAGGTGGAGGGTGGCTTCCCGGGCTCCCCCGGACGGGGGAACCGCCTAGGGGTTGGACGAGCATAGTCGCCCGTAGTTGCCAGTCAAGTGGAAGTTACCCGAAATCACTTGACCGAGCTACTTGACTTTCGGAGCCGCGGCTCCTATAGTCAGCCCCACAACCGCACCGATCGGACGCCAGATCGGATGCGAGGGCACCACCGCCGGATCCGACGGCGAACGCAGGACGGACGTGGCTGGGCCGCAGAGTCACGATTCCACCGGTTCGCCGCCCCGGGAAGGGGTAGCCTCGAACGGAGAACGCCCCCGGAGCCGCAGCCGGGGGCGTTTTCATTTGCAGGGATTTCGCTAGGCGCCGGTGAGCCAGCGTGAGCGCTCGGCCTTGATCGCCGCGAAGTCCTCGGGCCCGAGCAGGCCGCCGAGCCGGTCGGCGATCGAGACGAGCAGGCTGCCGCCCACGAAGATCCACGCCTCGGCGTCCGGGTTTCGGTCGGGATGGATGCCGCCGTCCGCCTGCACGGCGCGAAGGACCTGGGCGAAGAAGTCGTGCACCTCGCGCATGTGGCTGCGAACGAAGCGCCGGATCTCGGCATCCTCCCCCGCTTCCGTGATCGCCTGCATCCAGAGGCTTGGGAGGAGCACCTTCATCTCGCGCATCGTCGCGGGGCCGATGGCATGCCAGCCCTCGGCCGCTCCGCGGAGCTCGATCTCGGCCTCGATCCGCTCGCGGATGCGGCGCCAGGCCTCGTCCAGGCACGCGACGTAGAGATCGCGCTTGGACGAGAAGTGCCGATAGAGGATCGGCTCGGACACGCCTGCCTCGCGGGCGATGTCGGCCGTCGTCGCTCCCGCGTAGCTGCCGGTCGAGAAAACGCGCAGCGCCGCCTCGACGATCGCACGGCGGCGCTCCGCCGCGGGGAGGCGCGTCCCGCTGACCGAGCTCATGCCACCGGCTCCGTCGCGCCGGGAACCTCGGCCCCACGGCCTGTCGCGGTCTCGTGTGGGCGCACCAGCACGAACGCCACGACCGCACCGGCCGCGGCGATCACCGCAGCCACGATCAGCGCGCGCTCGAAGCCGTGCACGAAGGCCTCGGGCGTGCGCACGGCGCCGACGGAGGAGGCCACGATCGCGCCCATGATCGCGATCCCGAGCGAGCCGCCCACCTGGCGGGACGCGTTGAGGACAGCCGAGCCGACGCCGGCCTTGTCGACGGGCACGCTGCGCGTCGCCGCCGCCGCGCTCGGCGTCATCGTCAGCGCCATGCCGACACCGCCGACGAGGAACGCAGGGAGGAGGTTCCAGAACGTGGCGTCGATGCCCAGCTGCGAGAAGTACAGGAGCTGCAGCGCGATGAGGATCATCCCGGCGGTCATCAGGCCGCGCGACCCGATCCGGTCGCTGGTCTTCCCGGCGATCGGCGCGACGAGGATGATCAGGATCGTCATCGGGAGGAACGCGGCCCCTGTCTGAACGGCGGAGTAGCCGAGGATGTTCTGCATGTACAGGGACATGAAGAAGAAGATCCCGAACATCGCGAGCGCGACCAACAGGACGACGAGGTTCGCCCCGGTGTAGGTGCCGCTCCGGAAGAGGTCGAGCGGCAGCATCGGGTTCCGCTGGTGCCGCTCGAGCAGGATGAACGCAGCGAACATCACCGCGGCCAGCGCGAACGAGCCGAGGATCCGCGGCGAGCCCCAGCCGTACGTGTTCGCCTCGATGAGCGCGTAGGTGAGCGAGAAGAGGGCGAGGGCGGATGTGGCGAGCCCCGGCACGTCGAGTCGCACGTGCGTCTCGTCCCGCGACTCGTCGATGAACAGGAAGCTCGCCGCGATCGCGACGATCCCGACGGGCACGTTGACGAAGAAGATCCAGCTCCAGTCGATGTGCTCGGTGATGAGCCCACCGACGAGCGGGCCGATCGCGAGCGCGAGCGCGGACACTCCCGCCCAGATCCCGATCGCCATGCCTCGCTGCCGCGCCGGGAAGGTGGCGGCGATGATCGACAGCGTGGCGGGGTTCATCAGCGCGGCGCCTGCGCCCTGGAGCACCCGCGCGCCGATCAGCTCGCTGCTCGTGTCGGCGAGCCCGCACCAGAGAGAGGCGCCCGTGAAGACCGCGATCCCGACGACGAAGATGAGCCTGCGACCGTAGGCGTCAGCGAGCTTCCCGCCGATCAGCATCAGCGCCGCGAACGTCAGCGCGTAGCCCGTCACGACCCACTGCAGCTCGGACAGGTCGGCGCCGAGGTCGCTCTGGATCGCCGGCAGAGCAACGTTCACCACCGTGTTGTCGAGCATGATCATGAACAGGCCGAACGAGACGGCCGCGAGCGTGAACCACTTCCTTGTCTCCTCTGCGAAGATCCGATCGCGCATAGAGCCCCTTCTGTAAGTTAGTGAACACTAAGCTAGCAAATACTAACTTGGACGCAGAGGCGTACACGTGGACGCCGAGCGCGGCGCAGCTCGAGGCCGCGAACGTCGCCCGGCTCGCCCGCAGGCTCGCGTGCGCCGACTACGCGTCGCTGCACCGCGTGTCGGTCGAGGAGCCGGATCGCTTCTGGCGCGCCGTGCGGGCGGATCTCGACCTCCCCTTCACCCGCGACTGGGATCGCGTCCTGGACGACTCGCTCGGGATCGAGTGGACGACCTGGTTCGAGGGCGGCCGGCTCAACCTCGCGGAGGCATGCGTCCATCGCTGGGGGCGCGAGCGTGGAGGCGAGGAGGCCGCCGTGTGGCAGGGCGAGGACGGCGAGCGGCGGTCGCTCAGCTGGAGCGAGCTCTCCCACGAGGTCGTGCGCCTCGCCGAAGGGCTCGCGTCGCTGGGCGTCGGTAGAGGCGACGCGGTCGGGATCTACCTGCCGATGTCTCCCGAGGTCGCGATCGCGTCGCACGCGTGCGCGCACCTGGGCGCCGTGCAGGTTCCGATCTTCTCCGGCTTCGCGGCGCCTGCGATCGCCGCCCGGCTCGGCGACGCCGACGCCAAGGTGCTGATCACCGCTGACGGCTCGCTCCGGCGCGGCTCGACGGTGGCGATGAAGGAGATCGCCGACGAGGCGCTCGTGGCCGCGCCGTCGGTGCGGAACGTCGTCGTCTGGCGGCGGCTCGGCTCCGACGTGCCGATGACACCCGGACGCGACCACTCGTGGGACGAGCTCGTCGCCGACGCCCCCGGAACCCTCCCTCCGGCCGAGGTCGAGAGCGAGGCGCCGTACCTCCTCGCCTACACGTCCGGCACGACCGGCCGGCCGAAGGGCGCACTGCACGTACAGGGGTCGTTCCTCGTCTCCATCGCCCGGGAAGCCGCGTACCAGTCCGACGTGCGCGCAGGCGACCGCGTCCTCTTCGCAACGGACATGGGCTGGATCATGGGGCCGTGGACCGTCGTCGGCTCCGGCGCGCTCGGTGCGGCGGTCGTGTTCATGGAAGGGGCTCCGGACTGGCCCGCCGACCGGATCTGGAGACTCGTGGAGTCCGAGCGCGTCACGATGCTCGGCGTCTCGCCCACGCTCGTCCGTGCGCTCATCCCGAAGGGCGTCCCCGAGGCCGACCTTTCGTCACTCCGGGCGGTCACGACGACCGGCGAGCCGTGGAACCGTGGGCCGTACGAGTGGCTGAACGAGCACGTCTGCGGAGGCGGGCGCATCCCGATCGTCAACATCTCGGGCGGCACGGAGGTCGGGGCGTGCTTCCTCTCCGTGAGCCTGATGGCGCCGACGAAGCCCTGCTCGCTCGGCTTCCCGGCGCTCGGGCTCGACGTCGATGTCTTCGACGAAGAGGGACGTCCGCTCAGGGGTGAGGTGGGCGAGCTCGTGTGCAAGAGGGCCTGGCCGGGGATGACGCGCGGCATCTGGCGAGATCCGGAGCGCTACCTCGACGCGTACTGGCGCCGCTTCCCCGGCGTGTGGACGCACGGCGACTGGGCGTCGATCGACGAGGACGGGTACTGGTTCCTGCACGGCCGCTCGGACGACACCTTGAACATCGCGGGCAAGCGCATCGGCCCGGCGGAGGTCGAGTCCGCCGCCGTGAACCATCCCGCAGTCGCCGAGGCCGCGGCGATCGGCGTCCCCCACGACGTGAAAGGAGAGGTGGTCTGGCTCTTCTGCGTGCCCCGGGACGCCGAGGCGCCGGACGCAGAGGAGGTGGCCGCCGCGGTCACGGCCGAGCTCGGAAAGGCGTTCAAGCCGGAGCGGATCGTCTTCGTCTCCGCGCTGCCGAAGACGCGGAGTGCCAAGATCGTGCGGCGCGCCGTGCGCGCCAAGGCGCTCGGGCAGGATCCGGGCGACATCTCGACCCTGGAGAACCCCGAGGTGCTGGAGGAGATCGCGAATGCCGTCTGACCGGCTCGAAGGCGTCGCGCTCGTCACGGGCGGCGGACGAGGGATCGGCGCCTCGATCGCGCGGGAGCTCGCGGACGCGGGAATGCGGGTCGCGGTCACGGCGAGGACGCCGAGCGAGGTAGAGGCGGTCGCCGCGGACATCGGCGGGCTCGCGCTGGTCGGCGATGTCTCGCAGCGCGACGACGTCGAGGAGTGGGTGAGGCGTGTCGAGCAGGAGCTCGGCCCGATCGACCTTCTCGTGAACTGCGCCGGCATCGCGGGCAGCGGCAAACCGTTCCTCGAGGAGACACCGGAGGAGTGGTGGCACGTCTTCGAGGTCAACGTCCTCGGCGCGTACCTCTGCTGCAGCACGGTGGCGCCGCTGATGAAGGACCGCGGCCGCGGCCGCATCGTCAACGTCGGAAGCGGCGGGTCCTACCTCCCGGTGACGAGCCCGTCGATTGCGCTCGGCAGCTCGTATGGGCCGAGCAAGGCGGCACTCGGACGGTTCAGCGAGATCCTCGCCGTCGCGTTGAAGGAGCACGGCATCGCGGTGTTCCTCATCAGCCCGGGGCTCGTGCGGACCGCGATGACCGAGAGCTTCGGCGACAACGCGCCGTGGACCCCGCCCGAGCTCGCCCCGCAGCTCGTGCGGGTTCTCGCATCGGGTCGGGCGGACGCCCTCGCGGGCCGCTACATCCACGCGGAGCACGACGACGTGGAGGACCTCATCCGCCGTACGGACGAGATCGCCGAGAACGACCTGAACGCGATTCGCCTTCGCCGCTAGGCCGCGCTGAACGTCTCCCTAACGCGGGCGGAAAAGCCCCGTCCGTACCATCAGCACGGTGCCCGTCTTCATCTGCCCCAACTGCAAGCACCGGACGGTGGACCTCGACGGCTACGACGGCTTCACGACGCAGGCGGTGCAGTGCAGGACGTGCGGCTTCGGCTTTCTCTTTCGGCTGCTCGAGGACTTCTACCCCGCCCCGGACACGGGGTTCGTCGTTTGCGACCAGGACCGGCGGATCCTCGCAGTCGGTCGTGGAGTGTTCGAGCTCACGGGCTTCCGCGACGACGACCTCATGGGCCGTGAGGTCGTCGAGGCGCTGGGGCTCTCGGACGAGTCGCAGATCGAGGTCGTGCAGGAGTGGGGCGTGCGAAAGCTCGGACAGGAGCTCGAGTTGCGGACCCGGGCAGGCCTCGTGAAGCCGGTGACGGTCGATTTCTTCCCCGGATACGACGACGACGGAGGTCTCCTCGTCGCGCTGACGCCCCGCTAGTCCGCTCGGCGCGGCTCGATCCAGACCTGCTTCGCGAGCGCGAGCAGCTCGCCGTCGGCCGCGAAGAGCGCGGTGCCGGCGAAGAGCTTGCGGCCGTCCTCGCCGAGCGGCCAGGCCGCCGCGACACACGTCTCTCCCACGTCCGGAACCCGTGCGACGCGCGCTGTCATGCGGCCCAGGACGACCGTGCCGCGTCCCTCTGCACCCGACGCATACGCGCCCGGGCAGTCGATGGCGGCCCAGGCGATCTCGTGGGCGGACTCCTCGACGACCCACGGGGCGGCGTGCAGGGGCTCCCTGCCCTCGACCGGGCCGACGTAGATCTCGAGCCCGTCCCGCTCCTGCCGCTCGCCGCACACGTAGCACTCGCGGAACTCGGGCTCCCAGAGGCGGGGCCGCCGCAAGCCGGCCGCCTCGGCGGCGCCGACCGACACCGGTGCCGGCGGCTCCACATCGAGCGTGACTGCCCGCGCCTCGGCGACGACCGCCTCGCCGTCGAGCAGGACGGCAGCGTTGCCGTTCACGCGCACGTCGAGCGGACGCTCGAGCGGCGGGGGAAGGCGGAGCGTGACCTCGACGGCAGGCGCGTCGACGTACGTCGCAAGACGGCCGCACGCGTATCCGCCGTTCGCGGAGGCACGCGGTCCCCGGTACCGCCGTGCAAAGACCTCCTGCACGATCCGACTCTATAGACTAGTTTTCGACTATGAGTCGAAAACTGGGCGAGAGGGGACCGAAGCCCCGATGAGGATCGCGCTCGCACAGCTGAATGTCGTCGTCGGCGACCTCGGCGGGAACCGCGACAAGATCGTCGGCGCGCTCGGCGAGGCGAGAGCGGCCGGCGCGGACCTCGTCCTCTTCCCCGAGCTCGCGGTGACCGGCTATCCGCCGGAGGACCTGCTGCTCCGCCCCGGCTTTCTGCAGGCGGCGCGCGAGGCGCTTGCAGAGGCGGCCGCCGCGACGACCGGGCTCGTCGCCCTCATCGGCACGCCGTGGCTCGACCGCGACCTCGCAAACGCATGCGCGGTATGCGCCGACGGTGAGGTCCGAGGCGTCTACCGGAAGCAGTTCCTCCCGAACTACGGCGTCTTCGATGAGCATCGGTACTTCGCCGAGGGCCGCGACCTGCTGCTCGTCCGTCTCGGGGACGCGCTCGTCGGGCCGACGATCTGCGAGGACGTCTGGCAGCCAGGCCCACCTGCGACCGATCTCGCGCTCGCGGGCGCGCAGCTGCTCGTGAACCTGTCGGCGTCGCCGTACCACGTCGGCAAGGCGGAGGAGCGCGAGGAGATGCTCGTGACCCGCGCCCGCGACACGAGCTCGTTCTTCGCGTTCTGCAACCTCGTCGGGGGGCAAGACGAGCTGGTCTTCGACGGGCACTCGGTCGTCCTCGACGACGCGGGCGAGGTCGTCGCGCGAGCGCCCGGGTTCGAGGAGCACCTCCTCGTCGTCGACGTCGAGCCGACGTACGCCGTCGGCCGCCGGCTGCGGGACGTCCGCCGCCGCGAGCTCGAGCGCTCCCGCGAGAGCACTCCGCACGTCGAGACGATCGAAGTCGGCGCGCTCGTCGAGCGCGACGCGACCGGGCACGCCCGACGTCGCCGTCTTCGCGCCCGAGCTCGAGCAGATGCGGCTCGCGCTCACGCTCGGCCTCCGCGACTACGTGGAGAAGAACAGGTTCCAGGACGTCGTCGTGGGCACGTCGGGCGGGATCGACTCGGCCGTCACGGCGGCTCTCTGCGCGGATGCTCTCGGCGCCGAGCGCGTGCACTGCGTGTCGATGCCGTCGCGCTACTCGTCGGAGGGAACGCGCTCGGACGCGCGCACGCTCGCCGAGAACCTCGGCTGCGGGTTCCTCGAGCGTCCGATCGAGGACGTCGTCGCCTCGTTCCACGATGTGCTCGACGAGCCGACCGGCGGCCTCGAGGGGCTTGCAGCCGAGAACCTCCAGGCGCGCGTGCGCGGCGTTCTGCTCATGGCGCTCTCGAACACGCACGGCTGGCTCGTGGTCTCGACCGGGAACAAGTCCGAGCTCGCGGTCGGCTACTCGACGCTCTACGGGGACATGGTCGGTGGGTTCTCGCTCCTGAAAGACGTGTTCAAGACCGACGTCTTCCGGCTCGCGCGGTACCTGAACGAGCGCGCAGGCCGCGAGCTCATACCGGTCTCCACGATCGACCGCGCGCCGAGCGCGGAGCTCCGGCCCGACCAGCGGGACGAGGACTCGATCCCTCCGTACGACGTCCTCGACCCGGTGCTCGAGGCGTACGTCGAGCTCGACCACTCCCGCGAGGAGCTGCTGGAGGAGTTCGACCCGAGCGTCGTCGAGCAGGTGCTCGCTCTCGTCGACCGGGCCGAGTACAAGCGCCGGCAGGCGCCGCCGGGCGTGAAGCTGCGCCCCAAGGCCTTCGGCCGCGATCGACGCACCCCGATCACGAATAGCTGGAGGGGTTGACTCCGCTAAACGTAAGTAGTAACTTACGGTAAGTGGAGACTAACGGACACCCGCTCGACGCCCTCGGCGACCCGACTCGCCGGCAGGTCTTCGAGCTTCTCCGCGGCGGCCCGCAGTCCGTCGGCGAGCTCGCCGCGCAGGTTCCGGTGAGCCGTCCCGCCGTCTCCCAGCATCTCCGCGTCCTCGAGGACGCGGGCCTCGTCACGCATCGCAGGAACGGGACGAGGAACCTCTATGCGCTCGACGGCGCGGGCGTGGCGGTGCTGCGCGCGTGGGTCGACGACTTCTGGAGCGAGGCCCTCGCCCGGTTCAAGGCGGCGGCTGAGGAGAAAGGAGCACCATGAACGGGACACTCGTGATCGAGGCCGTCCGCAAGACCGTCACCGTGGATTGCGCCGTCGAAGAGGCATTCCGGGTCTTCACGGCGGGTGCGCAGAACTGGTGGCCGACCGAGTCCCACTCGATCCACGGCAACGACGTGAAAGAGATCGTCTTCGAGGAGCGCGAGGGCGGCGAGGTGTACGAGGTCTCCAGCGGAGGCGAGAAGGGGCACTGGGCGACCGTGGTCTCCTGGGATCCGCCGAACCGGCTCGTCCTCGCCTGGAACATCCTCGGCCGGGAGCCCGTCGGGACGGAGGTCGAGGTCCGCTTCCTGCCCGAGGGCGACGCGACCCGCGTCGAGCTGGAGCACCGCGGCTGGGACGCCATCGTGGAGGAGGCCGCCGAGAAGCGCGACGCGTACGAGACCGGCTGGGGCTACGTCCTCGGCTGCTTCCCGAAGCGCATCGACTAGAAGCCGACGTCCACCGGCGCGGGAGGCGGCCCCTCCTCGAGCAGCGACCGAACGAGCGCAGGGAGGCGGCGGGGAGCGAAGAGTGTCTCCGCCGCCTCCAGCTCGTCGAGCGTCCACCAGCGAACCGCGGTCATGCCCTCCTCGCGCAGCTGCTCCCACGTCAGGTGCGGGGCAGGCTCGAACGCCGGGACGCGAACGAGGTAGTAGCGCTCGCTCTGGCCGTCCCAGCGCCCGCCCGCGAGCGGCATCTCGTGTGTCCTCGTCCAGATGAGCGGGCCCAGCTCGAACCCCGCGAGGCCGGCCTCCTCCCAGAGCTCGCGGCGCACGGCCTCTTCGTCGGTCTCCCCCTCGTCGATGCCTCCTCCGGTCGTCAGCCACACCGTGTGCTCCGGGCCCTCGAAGCACACGAGCAGGACCCGGTCGTCGGGATCGAGGACGACGGCCCGCGCGGCGCGTCGGATCCTCTTCTCAGGCATCGACGGCCTCTCCCAGCGCCCGGAACCAGCGCAGGCGCTCGTCCCATGGCACGGTCGCGTTGGCCGGCGAGGTGGACGGCAGCACGAAGAGCCCGGTGCCGTCGATCGTGCGCTCCTGGAGCCCGAGCTCGGCGTGTCCGCCGAACGCCCCGGTGTACGCGGACTTGCCGACGAAGGCCAGGACACTCGGGTGATACGTCGCGACGAGCTCCTCGAGGCGCTCGACCGCACCCGCGAAGTCGGCTTTCCGCAGGTCGCCGGAGCCGCGCGTCGTGCGCCGCGCGGCGTTCGTCAGGCCGATGCCGAGGTCGAGAAGCTGCGGGTGCTCCTGCGGCTCGAGGACGCGAGGCGTGAACCCGGCCGCGTGGAGCAGCCGCCAGAAGTCGTTGCGCGGGTTCGCGAACGGAGCCTTCGCACGCGCGCTCCAGTGCCCAGGGTTGATGCCCACGAAGACGAGGCGCATGCCCGGCCCGAGCGTGTCCGGAACGGCGTCGTAGAGCTCCATCGGCGCATGATCGCCGTGGAGCGGCGGGTCAGGCCGCTTCGGGCTCGCGCGCGTCGATGCGGAGCTCGAGCAGCTGCCGGAGCCGCTCTCCGGCCTCCGAGCGTTCGTGCCGTGGATCGGAATCGTGACCGGCGTGCGGGAGCACCCTCACCTCGGCTCCCCGCGTGCCGTAGCACCGGAGGTAGCACTCAGCCTCGCTGAGCGGCCGCGTCGCTCCCATCGACAGGCACGGTAAGCCGCGCGCCGGACGGCCCCGGGTGAGAAGGCAACGCTACGCTCCGCGCGTGCCGAGCAGCCCGCAGCCGAAGGTGCTCGAGTTCGACGTCACAGTCGAGTCCGACCGGACGGCGAGGAGCGGGCGCGGCGGGGCTCCGATCGCGGCCGACAGCGCCTGGTCGGCCGAGCATCTCGTCCTCGCGGCGCTCGTGCGCTGCACGCTGACGAGCCTCGACCACCACACGCGGCGCGACGGTCTCAGCGCGATCTCGGCCGGAAGCGCGAGGGGCACGGTCACGAAGCGGGAGAGCGACGGGCTCTACGCGTTCGTGGACGTCGAGGCGCGTTACGAGGTCGAGCTCGAGAGCGTTCCCGACCGCGCAGCGGTGATCGACCTGCTCGACCGCGCCGAGCGCGGATGCTTCGTCGGGAACTCGCTCGCGACGCGCCCGACCTACCACTGGACGGTGAACGGAGAGGAGATCAGGTGAGCATCACCGTGCTCGACGTCGACGCCGTGCGCGCGCGCTTCTCCGCGCTCGACCGGCCGCTCGCGTTCTTCGACGGCCCGGGCGGCACGCAGTGCCCCGACGAGGTGATCGACGCGATCGCCGACTACATGCGCATCTCGAACGCGAACATCGGGGCTCCCTACGAGACGAGCAGGCGCACCGACGCGCTCGTCGAGGAGTCGCGTGTGCGGGCGGCGGCGTTTCTCGGCTGCACGACGGAGGAGGTCGCGTTCGGCCCGAGCATGACGTCGCTCAACTTCCTGCTCACGCGCGCGTTCGGGCGCACGCTTCGGCCCGGCGACGAGGTCGTGGCCACGCGCCTCGAC
Source organism: uncultured Actinomycetes bacterium (assembly GCA_963793035.1). GTDB lineage: Bacteria > Actinomycetota > Thermoleophilia > Gaiellales > Gaiellaceae > GMQP-bins7. The sequence goes on along the minus strand of CAWBYI010000001.1, from coordinate 370,519 downwards.
CACGACGGCAACGTCGCGCCCTGGCTGGAGCTCGAGCACGACCTCGGCATCGTCGTCCGGTTCGCGGAGCTGACGGACGAGCTCGAGGTCGACTACGACCATCTGACGTCGCTGCTCTCGGAGCGCACTCGGGTCGTCGCGTTCCCGATCGCCGCGAACTCGGTCGGCACGGCGCCGGACGTCCGCCGGATCGTCGACGCCGCGCACGAGGCCGGCGCGCTCGCGTGGGCGGACGCGGTCCACTGGGCGCCGCACGGCCGGACCGACGTGGCGGCCTGGGACGTGGACGTCCTGATCTGCTCGCCCTACAAGTTCTTCGGGCCGCACCTCGGCCTCGCGTTCGGAAAGCGCGAGCTGCTCGAGTCCTGGCGCCCGTACAAGGTGCGCCCGGCGGCGAACGAGCCGATCGGGCACCGCTTCGAGCTCGGGACGCTGCCGCACGAGCTGCTTGCGGGCTTCGTCGCCGCGGTGGACTACGTCGACTCCATCGGCTGGGACGCGATCCGGGCGCACGAGAACGCGCTCGGCGCCCGCTTCCTCGCGGGCCTCCCGGATGAGGTCGACCTGTACGGGCTCCGCACCATGGAAGGCCGCGTGCCGACGTTTTGCTTCAACGTCCCCGGCCGTTCGCCAGAGGAGGCGGCGACGCTTCTCGCCGAGCGCGACCTCGCGGTGTGGCACGGGAACTACTACGCGCTCGAGGTGATGCGACACCTCGGCCTCCCGGACGGGGCGGTGCGCGCCGGGATCGTCCACTACAACACCGAGGCGGAGGTCGACCGGCTCCTGGCCGGGCTCGCCGAGCTCGTGTGAAGCTGCTCCTGCTCGGAGGCCCGAAGTTCCTCGGCCGCGCGGTCGCCGACGCAGCGCTCGAGCGCGGGCACGAGCTGACGTTCTTCAACCGCGGCCGGACGAACCCGGAGCTCTATCCCGAGGCGGAGAAGCTCGTCGGGGACCGCGACGGCGGGCTCGCGCCGCTCGCGGGCCGGACGTGGGACGCCGTGATCGACACGAGCGGCTACGTCCCGCATGTCGTCCGTGCGTCGGCCGAGGCGCTCGCCGGCTCGGGGCTGTACTGCTTCGTCTCGAGCGTCTCGGTCTACGCGGACTTCAGCGAGCCGGTCGACGAGGACAGCCCCGTCGCCGAGCTCGGCGACGGCCCCGCCGACGAGCTCGCCCCCGACTTCTCGAACTACGGCGCGCTCAAGGCGCTCTGCGAGGACGCCGTCAGCGACGTGTTCGGCGGCCGTGCGCTCAACGTGCGTCCCGGGCTCATCGTCGGCCCGCACGACCCGACGGGCCGGTTCACGTACTGGCCGCACCGGGTCGCGAGAGGCGGCGAGGTTCTCGCCGTTGCACCGCCAGAGCGCCCGACCCAGTTCGTGGACGTCCGCGACCTCGGAGAGTGGCTGGTCCACGCGTGCGAGCGAGGCCTGGCCGGGACGTTCAACGCGACGAACGACGGCGTCGGCTGGGGCGAGCTCCTCGACGCCTGCCACGAGGTCGCACGATCCGAGGCCGAGATCACCTGGGTCTCGGAGCAGTTCCTCCTCGAGAACGAGGTCGGCCAGTGGATGGAGGTGCCTCTCTGGCTCGCCGGCCCGGAGATGGCGTACGCCGATCGCGTGGACGTCTCCCGCGCGATCGCCGAGGAGCTCCGGTTCCGGCCGCTCGAGGACACGGTTCGCGCGACGCTCGAGCAGGCGGAGACGACGGACTCTGCCGGCCTCTCCCCGGAGCGCGAGTCCGAGCTCCTGGAGCGATGGCATGCCCGATAAGGACTACTCGGGCACGCCGCTCGCGCGGAAGCTCGGCGCGAAGCCGGGAGCGGGCGTCGTCGTCTTCTTCACGACCACCCGCGCCGACCTCGAGCGCCGCTTCGAGCTGCTCAAGGGCGCGCTCGACCCGGCAGACGGGCTCTGGATCGCCTGGCCGAAGAAGGCCGCCAAGATCGAGGGCGATCTCGACTTCGAGGCGGTGCAGGAGATCGGGCTCGCCCACGGGCTCGTGGACAACAAGTCCTGCTCGATCGACGAGAGCTGGCAGGCGCTGCGGTTCGTCTACCGGCTCGAGGATCGCTAGCCGTACGACTTGCGGGCCCGGTCCCAGGGCTCCTCGTCCCAGCGGATGAGATCCGGGTCGATGCCGCGGGCGTCCGCGAGGTCGACCGTCAGCCGCTGGAAGCGGACGATGTCGACGACGGGGTGCCGGCTCGGGAAGAGCTCCGCCTCGCACCCGATCTCTCCGAGCGCGCGCACTACGTCACCCGCACGCTCCGCGGCGCGGCCCGCGCCCTCGAGGACGAGGCAGCGAACCGCGGGGTCGATCGCCGCTAGGTGCCCGTGGAGGAGCTGCTCGGTGTGGTGCGCCTCCGCCGCGACGCGCACGCCTTCCCGGAGCTTGAGCACGGCCTCGAGGACGGTTGGCTCGTCGTTGCCGGCGCCGACGACTGCGAAGCGCTGATGGTCCGAGACGGCGAGCGGCGGCTCGGCCAGCGCCTGCTCGACGTCTCCAGCCAGCCCCGTCACGTCCTCGCCGAGCAGTGCGCGGCCCGCGGCGACGGCGCACGTGTAGCTCACCGTGTGGCAGTAGCTCTCCTCGACTTCCGGGGTCGCGACGACGACACGGTCGACGGCGCGCGCGATGGGGCTGTCCTCGACGGCCGTGATCACCCAGGTCTCGCCGCGGAACGCCTCGACCGCCTCGACCGCCAGCCGCGTCCCACCCTCATGGCTCAGGGCCACGAGGACGTCCGCGTCGGGTGCGTTGCCGAGAACGACCTCGAGCGCCTGCGCCGCGGGACCGCAGGCGAGGGCGGCGTGGAACGACGTGCCGCACCCCGTGAAGAGGACGCGCTTGCCTTCCGGCAGCCGGAGGTCGCCGACCCGCTCGGGCACCTGGCGGAGCCACTCGGGCTGGAGCGCGATCGACTTCCTGGTCAAGTCTCCCGGCACGAGGCCTGTCTATACCATCGTCCGCGTGTCCGTATTCGAGAAGACGACGCTCGGGAACGGGATCCGGGTGATCACGGCGCCGATGCCCCAGGTCGGGTCGGTCGCCTGCTTCATCACGCTGGCAGCCGGCTCGCGCTACGAGACGCCACAGTCGAAGGGCATCGCGCACTTCGCCGAGCACATGTTCTTCAAGGGGACGGAGAAGCGCCCGACGGCCCGATCCATCTCCACCGAGATCGACGCCATCGGCGGCGAGTTCAACGCGTTCACGGGCAAGGAGCTCACCGGCTACTACGTGCGGTGCGGCACGGACACGCGCGACGTCGCACTCGACGTGCTCACCGACATGCTCCGGAACTCCCTGTTCGACGGCGAGGAGATCGAGAAGGAGAAGGGCGTGATCCTCGAGGAGATGAACGTCTACCTCGACACGCCGCAGCGGTACGTCGGCAACGTCTACGACCGGCTTCTGTACGCCGACCAGCCGCTTGGCTGGGACATCCTCGGGACCCGCGAGACCGTCGAGGGGGCGACACGCGAGACGTTCACGTCGTACCTCGATGCCTGGTACCGGCCCGAGCGCATCGTGGTCGGGATCGGGGGTCGGCTGGGCGAGGGCCTCACCGACCGCCTCGAAGAGCTGCTGGGCGACATCGAGGCGCGCGAGACCGGCCACGCGCCGCCCGTCGAGCTGCCGCCGGACGGGTCGCCGGTGCTCCTCCACACGAAGGACTCCGAGCAGGCGCATCTCGTCCTCGGTGTGCGCGGCTACGCGATCGGCCACCCGAAGCGCTATGCCCTACAGCTCCTGTCCGTCGTGCTGGGCGGTGGCATGTCGTCGCGCCTCTTCACGGAAGTGCGCGAGCGGCGCGGCCTCTCGTACTACGTCCACGCCGCGAACGCTGCGTACACCGACGCCGGGACGCTCTACACGGGGGCAGGGGTAGACGTGAACCGGATCGACGAGGCGCTCACGACGATCATCGGCGAGCTGCGGAAGATCGCCGCCGAGCCCGTACAGGCCGACGAGCTCGAGAAGGCACGCGGCTTCGCGAAGGGCCGTTTCGTGCTCCGGCTCGAAAGCCCGCAGGCCCTGATCCAGTTCGGGCTCAGGCGAGAGGTGCTGGAGGGAGAGCTCGAGGAGCCGGACAACGTGCTGCGCGAGCTCGACGCCGTCACCGCGGAGGACGTCCAGGACGTGGCGCGCGAACTGCTCGAGGACAAGCAGCTCTACCTCGCCGTCGTCGGCCCGTTCGACGACCCGGCGCGCTTCGAGAAGCTCCTCGCGGCCTAGGCCGTCGACTCGCCAAACGTAGACTCACGCGGGTGACCGACGAGCGCGAGCTGCTGCGCCGCACGGCCGAGATCGCAGCCGACTTCCTCGACACGCTCGACGAACGGCCGATCTGGCCGCCCGCGACGACGGAGGAGCTGCGCGCGGCTCTCGGCGGCGAGCTGCCGGACGGCCCGAGCGACCCGAGGGAGGTCGTCGAGACGCTCGCGGACGCCGTTGAGCGAGGTGTCGTCGCGATCCCGAGCGGGCGCTACTTCGGGTTCGTCATCGGCGGAGCCCTGCCGGCCGCGCTCGCCGCGGACTGGCTCACCTCGACCTGGGACCAGAACGCGGGCCTCGTCGTCTGCGGCCCGTCGGCCGCGGTGGTCGAGGAGGTCGCGGGCGAGTGGCTCAAGGATCTGCTCGGGATCCCCGCGAGCGCGTCGTTCTCCTTCGTCACGGGCTGCCAGCTCGCGCACGTGACCTGCCTCGCCGCGGCGAGGCATGCGGTCCTCGAACGTCTGGGCTGGGACGTCGAGGAGCGCGGGCTCTCGGGCTCGCCGCCGGTCACCGTCGTCACGGGCGGGAAGCGCCACGTGACGATCGACCGCGCGCTGCGGCTACTCGGACTCGGAAGCGCATCCGCAGTCCGGGTGGACGTGGACTCGGAGGGTCGCATGCGCGTCGACGCACTCGAGGAGGCGCTCGGCCAGCTGACAGGCCCGGCGATCGTGTGCGCGCAGGCCGGCGAGGTGAACACGGGCGCCTTCGACTCGTTCGAGGAGATCGCTCGGCTGTGCCGGGACGCCGGCGCCTGGCTGCACGTCGACGGCGCTTTCGGGCTCTGGGCGTCCGCCTCTCCGGAGCTCCGTCACCTCGCGAGCGGGATCGAGCGCGCCGACTCCTGGGCGACCGACGCGCACAAGTGGCTGAACATCCCGTACGACAGCGGCCTCGCGTTCGTCGCCCACCCCGAGGCCCACCGTGCCGCGATGCGGCTCACGGCCGACTACCTCGTGACCGACCCCAACGCCGTGCGCGACGAGATGGACTGGACCCCCGAGTTCTCGCGCCGCGCGCGTGGGTTCGCCGTCTACGCGGGGCTGCGGTCCCTGGGGAGATCCGGGGTCGCGGATCTCGTCGAACGCTCCTGCACCCGCGCGAGACAGTTCGCGTCGGCGATCGCGCGCCTGCCCCGGTGCGAGGTGCTGAACGACGTCGTGCTGAACCAGGTCCTGTTCCGGTTCGAGGACGACGCGACGACCGAGGCCATGCTCGAGTCCGTCCAGGCGAGCGGCGAGACGTGGATGAGCGGGACGACGTGGGACGGCCGCGCGGCGATCCGGCTCTCGGTCTCGAACTGGCGGACGACCGAGGCGGACATCGATCGCGCCGTCGCCGCCTTCGAGGCGGCCCTCGTCGCGGTCTAACCTGTGCCCATGAACGCGGCGACGCGCGTGCTCCGTCACGAGTCCGAGCTCGTCAGCTGGGAGATCGTGCTCCGCGCCCCCGACCCGCGTCTCGCGGGGCTCGTGTCCGACTACCAGGGCTACGTCGAGCGTGGCTCCTCCGCCCCGCTCCGGCAGCAGGTCCCCACGACCTTCCTTCCGCTGATCGTGAACTTCGGCTCGCCATGGGACATCGGCGACTCCGAGGACGCCTCGCCCACCGCGCACGCGAGCTTCCTCGCCGGGCTCGGCGAGCGCTCGTCCTACGTGCGCGCCACCGGGCCTGCGAGCTGCGTCCAGGTCAACCTCACGCCGCTCGCGGCGCACATGTTCCTCGGCCTGCCGATGCACGAGCTGGCGAACCGCGTCGTGACCCTCGAGGACGTGCTTCCTCGCCGGACGGGCCAGCTGACCGAGCGACTCGAGGCTTCACCCACCTGGGAGGCGCGGTTCGCGCTGCTCGATTCCGTCTTCTCGGCGCGGCTCGCCGAGGCGAGGGAGCCGTCCGCCGACGTCGCCTGGGCGTGGACGATGCTCGAGCGAACGCAGGGCAAGGCGCCGATCGGGTGGATCTGCGACAAGCTCGGCCGCAGCCGCCGGCATCTCGCCGCGAGGTTCCGCGAGCAGATCGGGCTCACGCCGAAGACCGTCGCGAGGATCCTCCGGTTCGAGAGGGCGGTCGCGCTCCTGAAGCGGGGCGACGTCCCGCTCGCCGAGCTCGCATTCGAGTGCGGCTACTACGACCAGGCGCACCTGAACCGCGACTTTCGCGAGTTCGCCGGGAAGCCACCTTCCGCTTTCGCCCGCCGGATCGCTCCCGACGGCGGCGTGATCCTCTAGGTCACATTCGTCCAAGACGACGCGGGTCGTCCCCTCCTACCCTCGAAGCACCACGAGAGGAGGACGAGATGAACTGCATCGCATTCCTGAACTACGACGACGCGGGGGCGGCGGTCGACTGGCTCGAGCAGGCGTTCGGCTTCGAGCGGTCCTCGGTCCACGAGGGTCCGAACGGGAAGATCGCCCATGCCGAGCTCCGCTTCGGGGACGGGATGGTCATGCTCGGCCCGGCCGGCCCGAACGGATTTGGGCTCAAGACACCGAAGGAGCTCGGCGCCGTGAACCAGGGCGTGTATGTCATCGTCGACAACGGGATCGACGCGCACCACGAGCGAGCGCTCGCCGCGGGCGCCGAGATCGTGCGTGAGCCCAACGACACGGACTACGACTCGCGCGAGTACATGGCGCGCGACCTCGAGGGCAACCTCTGGAGCTTCGGCACCTACCGTCCGGTCTAGACGGCGGCGCCTGCTCCGCTATTCCTCGGCGGGCTGTTCGGCGGCGCGGTCGGCGATCTCGGCGACGACCGCCGGATCCGCGAGCGTCGTCGTGTCCCCGAGCGGCCTGTCCTCGGCCACGTCGCGGAGCAGGCGCCGCATGATCTTTCCCGAGCGCGTCTTCGGCAGCTCGGGCGTGAAGACGATGTTCGCGGGCTTCGCGATCGGCCCGATCTTCGTGGCCACGTGGTTGCGGAGCTCCTCGAGCATCTCGACCGAGCCCTCCTGACCGCCCTTGAGCGTCACGAAGGCGACGATCGCCTGGCCCGTGAGGGAGTCCACGCGCCCGCACACCGCCGCCTCGGCGACGCTCGAGTGGTCGACGAGGGCCGACTCGACCTCGATCGTCGAGATGCGGTGACCCGACACGTTCATCACGTCGTCGACCCGGCCGAGGAGCCAGAAGTCTCCGTCCTCGTCGATACGGGCGCCGTCGCCCGCGAAGTACATCCCCGGGAACCGCTCCCAGTACGTCGCGCGGAAGCGCGCGTCGTCGCCGAAGATCCCGCGCGTCATCGCCGGCCACGGCCGGCGCAGCACGAGATAGCCGCCACCGCCGGGCCCGACCTCGTTGCCCTGGTCGTCCACGACCGCGGCGTCGACACCGGGAAACGGCTTCGTCGCCGAGCCCGGCTTGGTCGTCGTGACGCCGGGAAGGGGCGTGATCATGATCATCCCCGTCTCCGTCTGCCACCAGGTGTCGACCACCGGCGTGCGGTCGCCGCCGACGTGCTGTCGATACCACATCCAGGCCTCGGGGTTGATGGGCTCGCCGACCGTCCCGAGCAGGCGCAACGACGAGAGATCGTGTCGCTCCGCGTGCTCCGGCCCCCACTTCATGTGCGCGCGGATGGCGGTCGGGGCCGTGTACAGGATCGTCACGCCGTAGCGCTCGACGATGTCCCACCACCGGTCCTTGTCCGGGAAGTCCGGCGTCCCCTCGTACAGGACGCTCGTCGTCCCGTTCGCGAGCGGCCCGTAGACGATGTAGCTGTGGCCCGTCACCCAGCCGATGTCGGCCGCGCACCAGTAGACGTCGCTCTCGGGCTTGAGATCGAAGATGTACCGGTGCGTCGCGGCGACGCCGACGAGATAGCCCGCGGTCGTGTGGGCGATGCCCTTCGGCTTCGCGGTCGTGCCGCTCGTGTAGAGGAGGTAGAGGAGGTCCTCCGAGTCCATCGGCTCCGGCGGACAGGAGGCGGCGTCGCTCGACTCCCCGTCGACGAGCTGCGTCCACGTGACGTCGCGTCCCTCCCGCATCGGCACGTCCGCGTTCGTCCGCTGTCCGACGACGACCGTTCGGACGCCGGGGCTCGACTCGAGCGCCTCGTCGGCATTCGCCTTGAGCGGCACCCGCTGTCCACGCCGCCAGCCCTCGTCCTGGGTGATGAGCACCTCGCACCGCATGTCGTTCAGGCGATCCGCGAGTGCTTCGGCGGAGAAGCCGCCGAACACGACGGTGTGCGGCGCGCCGAGGCGCGCGCACGCCAGCATTGCGATCGGCAGGCCGGGCCCCATCCCCATGTAGATCCCGACCGGTGTCCCCTTCCCGACGCCGATCGCCTTCAAGCCGTTCGCGACCCGGACGGTCTCGGCGAGGAGCTCGGCGTACGTAATCGGCGCGCGGTCGCCTTCCGGCTCCCCCTCGAAGTAGTACGCGACCCTGTCCCCGAGACCCGCCTCGACGTGGCGGTCGAGGCAGTTGTACGAGATGTTGATCTTTCCGCCGAGGTACCACTTCGCGTACGGCGGCTCCCACTCGTAGAGAGACGTGAACGGCTCGAACCAGCTGACGCGCTCTCGGCCCTCGCGCTCCCAGAACTCCTCGAAGGGGATGTCGTAGATGTCCGCCTGCGCGAGCGCCTGCGCAGCGAACTCCTCTGGAGGCGGGTACCGGCGCTCCTCGGCGAGGAGCGTCTCGATCGCCTTGTCGCTCATGCGGCGATCTCGAGCTCGTAGGGGCAGTCGGTAAGAAGCTCGTAGCCGTCCTCGGTGACGAGCAGGAGGTCCTCGACGCGGACGCCACCGAAGCCCTGGCGGTAGAGGCCGGGCTCGATCGTGATGACGTCGCCGGGCACGAGCACCTCACCGATCAAGCCGAGCGCCGGAGACTCGTGCACCTCGAGGCCGACCCCGTGCCCGAGGCCGTGGTAGAAGCCGTCCTGGAGGACTTCCCCCTCCTTCTTCGACAGGAGGGTCGGGAAGCCGCGCTCGGCGAAGAACTCGGAGACGAGACGGTGCACGTCGCCGCCGTTCACGCCCGGGCGGATCTCGGCCTTCCCGAGCTCGAGCGCCTCGCGGCAGAGGGCATGCCATTCGTGGATCTCGCCCGGGACGTCTCCCACCGCGAACGTCCGCGTGATGTCGGCGAAGCACGCCGACTCGACGTCGACGGGGAAAAGGTCGAGCAGCACGACGTCATCGCTGCCGATCGCGCCCGAGCCCGCGTCGTGCCCGATCGCGGTCTGCGGGCCGTGGGAGACGATCATCTCGTCGGAGACGGCGCCGTGCGCGAGGAACTCCGTCTGGATCCGCTCCTTGAGCAGCTCGCAGGTCAGCAGCTCGCCGTCCACCGTAAGGCCACCGTTCGCCCGCTCGGCGCGGCGCAGCAGCTCGCGCGCCACCGCGACGCCGGCCTCCGCCGCCTTCTCTGCGCGCCGAATGCCGGCGAGCTCGTGGGCGCTCTTCGACCGTCGCCGGTCGTCGAAGAGCTTCTGGTCGACGGTCAGCTCGACGCCGTTCGCCCGGAGCGCTTCCGCGATCCCGAGCGGGAAGCGCCCGGGGACGACCGCCGCCGAGACACCGAGCCCGCGCACGATGCGCACCGCGATCTCGTTCGCATACGTGTGCAGGTCGAGCCCGCTCCTCCGCAGCTCGTCGGCGCCGAACTCCTCGAGCGTGTGGACCTCGAGCCCGGTGCCGAGGGTCTCGACGCGCATCGCCTCCATCGCGCTGATCGCGACCAGCCGCTGCCCGTCGACCTCCGCGTAGACGAACGGATCGGGGATCCCGAGCGGTACCTCGTGCCGGAGCTCAGGCGTGCGAATGGTGTCGCCGTGGATGAGGATCGCCGTCGATGCCATCCGGGCGCGATCCTACCCCGCGTCGGTAGAGTCAACGCTCGTGGAAGCCGACCTGCGAGCGCTGAAGGAGCGCCTGGCAGCCGTTTCCGACCTGGCCCGCGCCGGCGGAGTGCTGGGGTGGGACCAGCGCGTGACGATGCCGCCACTCGGGGGCGAGGCACGTGCAGAGGCACTCGGGACGATCGGGCGGATCGCGCACGAGATGTTCGTGGACGACGAGATCGGCTCGCTGCTCGAGCGGCTGCGGCCGCACGAGGAGTCGCTCGAGTACGACTCCGACGATGCAAGCCTGATCCGCGTCACGCGGCGCGACTGGGAGAAGGCGCGCCGGGTTCCCGCAGAGCTGCGCGCCGAGATGCTGCGCGCCGGCTCACGCGGTCACCACATCTGGGTCGACGCGCGCGCGCGAAACGACTTCGAGGCCTTCCTCCCCGCACTCCAGGAGAACCTCGAGCTGAAGCGCCGCTACGTCGAGTGCTTCGAGTGGGACGACTCGCCGTACACGCCGCTCCTCGACGACTTCGAGCCGTTCATGAAGACGACGGAGGTCGCCGAGGTCTTCGACACGATCAAGCCCGTCCTCAGGGAGCTCGTCCAGCAGGCGCCGCAGATCGAGGCGCCGTTCCTCGAGGAGCCGTACCCGCAGGCGCTCCAGCGTGAGTTCGCCGAGCGCATCCTCGCGACTCTCGGCTTCGAGGACGGCGCGTGGCGGCTCGACACGACCGTGCATCCGTTCTGCACGTCGTTCTCGACGCGCGACGTCCGGCTCACCACGCGCTACCACGAGCTCGGCATCGAGTCGCTCTGGTCGACGATGCACGAGGCCGGCCACGGCCTGTATGCGCACGGCATCGCGAAGGCGCTCGAACGCAGCCCGCTCGCCGGCGCCCCGTCGCTCGGGCTCAACGAGTCGCAGAGCCGCTCGTGGGAGAACCTCGTCGGCCGGAGCCGGCCGTTCTGGTCGTACTGGTACGAGCCGCTCCAGTCCACGTTCCCGGACCAGCTCGGAGACGTCGATCTCGAGACGTTCCTCGCGGCGATCAACCGTGCGGAGCCGGGCTTCATCCGCGTCGAGGCGGACGAGACGACGTACAGCCTCCACATCATGCTGCGCTTCGACATCGAGCGGCAGCTGATGGAGGGGACGCTCGACCCGAAGGACCTGCCGGAGGCATGGAACGCAGCGATGCTCGAGCTCCTCGGCGTCGAGGTGCCGAACGACGCGCAGGGCGTCCTCCAGGACATCCACTGGTCGAGCGGCGGCATCGGCTACTTCCCGACGTACGCACTGGGCAACGTGATCTCGCTCCAGATCTGGGCCGTCGTCCGCGAGGCGATCCCCGATCTCGACGCGCAGATGGAGGCGGGCGAGCTCGAACCGCTCTCGGCCTGGCTGCGCGACAATCTCTACTCCCTCGGCCGGAAGCTCACGCCGAAGGAAACGATCGAACGGCTCACGGGCGCGCCGCGCATCGACCCGCAGCCATACCTCGCGTACCTTCGCGAGAAGGTCTCGGCGCTTCCTGCGAGTGCCTGACGCCCTTACTCGTCTCGAGCTCCGCGTCAACGGCGAGCCGCGCATGCTCGACGTCGAGCCGCGGGCGCTCCTCGTGCAAGCGCTCCGTGACGGCCTCGGGCTGACCGGCGCTCACATCGGGTGCGACACGAGCCAGTGCGGCGCGTGCACGGTCCTCCTCGACGGGCGTGCGGTGAAGAGCTGCACGGTCCTCGCGCTGCAGGCCGCGGGCTCCGAGGTGACGACGATCGAGGGGCTCGCGCCCGACGGCGACCTTCATCCGGTCCAGCGGGCGTTCATCGAGGAGCACGGACTCCAGTGCGGGTTCTGCACGCCCGGGATGATCCTGACCTCCGTCGACCTCCTCACGCGCGACAGCGATCCGGACGACGACACGATCCGGCACGCGCTCCGCGGGAACCTCTGCCGCTGCACTGGCTACCAGCCGATCGTCGAGGCCGTCCGGGCGGCAGGCGCTGCTCTGCGTGCAGAAGGCGCCCCGTGATTCCCGCCCCGTTCCGGTACGAGCGCGCCACGAGCGTCGAGCACGCGCTCGAGCTGCTTGCCGAGCCCGAAGCGCGCGCGCTCGCCGGCGGCCAATCGCTCGTGCCCGTGCTGAAGCTCCGGATCGCCAGGCCGTCGCTGCTCGTCGACATCATGCAGCTCGAGCTCCGCGAGGTCGTCGCCGACGGGTCCGAGCTCCGCATCGGTGCGCTCACGACCTGGGACGAGCTGTCGCGAGCGCCCGAGCTCGAACGTGCCGCCTTCGCCGCGCTGCGCGAGTGCGTCGCCGCGATCGGGGACTTGCAGGTGCGGAACCGTGGCACGATCGGCGGAAGCCTCGTGCACGCGGACCCAGCCTCCGACATCCCCGCTGTGCTCCTCGCGCTCGGCGCCTCGCTCCGCCTGCGCTCGCCGGACGGCGAACGGACGGTGCCGCTCACGGACTTCGTCCTCGGCCCGTTCACGACCGCGCTCGGCCCGGGCGAGCTCCTCGTCGAGATCGCCGTCCCGCTCCCGCCGCCCGGGTCCGGCTCAGCCTACGTCTCGGTCGAGCACGCGGCCTCCGGATTCGCGCTTGCGGGCGCGGCTGCGCTGGCCGTAGCCGACGGCGGCCACACGATCGGCCTCACAGGAGTCGGCTCGGTGCCGTCCCTGCTCGCGGACGTCGCCGCCATCGACGGAGTGGAGGTCAACGGCGACGGGTTCGCCCCCGCCGACTACAGACGGCACCTCGCCCGTACGGTCGCGCAGCGGGCTCTCGACCTCGCCTTGGCTCGCAGAGAGGAGGATCGGTGACCGACACGGCCATCGGCGTCTCACGCCCACGCGTGGACTCGCCCGAGAAGGTGACGGGCGCGACCCGCTACGCCGCGGACGGCTACGTGCAGGGGCTGCTCCACGCACGCCTCGTCCTCTCGACCGAGGCGCACGCGACTCATCCGAGGCATCGACGCCGAGGAGGCGCTGGCGCTGCCGGGCGTCCTCGCCGTCCTCGGCGCCGCAGATCTGCCGCTCACGAGCGACGGCAACGACCGCACGGCCGAGCCTCTCGCCCGGGAGGAAGTCGTGTTTGCCGGGCAGCCGGTCGCGATCGTGGTCGCGGAGTCCGAGGCAACCGCCATCGACGGCGCCGAAGCGGTCGTCGTGCACTACGACCCGCTCCCTGCCGTGGTCGACCTCGAGGCAGCCATGCGGCCTGGCGCACCGCTCGCCCGCCTCGCCCAGGAAGAGAGCGGAGGAGACCTCGCGTCGATCCACACCGGCGTCGACTCGGCGCAGAGCGACGGAGAGGAGGAAGAGCACTCGGCCAATGTCCTCTCCACCGTCCGCCGGAACGCCGGAGACGTAAACGCCGTCCTCGACGGTAGCGACGCCGTCGTCGCGGCCACGTTCCGGACGCCATGGGTGCACCAGGCGTACCTCGAGCCGCAGGCGGCGACCGCGTGGCTCGAGCCGAACGGGACGCTCGTCGTCTCCACGAGCACGCAGGGCTCGTTCGTGACGCAGGAGGAGCTTCACCGCGCATTCGGCCTTCCGCTCGACCGGATCCGGGTCATCCCGGAGCCGCTCGGCGGCGCGTTTGGCGGCAAGTTCGCGCTCATGGAGCCGCTCGTGGCCGGCGCTGCGCTCGCGCTGCGCAGGCCGGTCCGGCTGTCGCTCACACGGAGCGAGGACTTCCAGGCGACCAACCCGGCTTCCGCCCAGGTGACGCATCTCCGCATCGGCGGCCGCAAGGACGGGACGCTCACGGGGATCGAGGCGCGCATGATCGTCGACCGCGGCTCGAACGCGGGCTGGGGGGTCGAGAGCATCACCTCGCTGCTCGTCGCGGGCCCCTACCGCTGGGAGGCCTTCGATCTCCGCGGCTACGGCGTGCAGACCAACCGCTTCACCTTCGGCGCCTACCGGGCACCAGGCGCGCCGACCGCGGCGTTCGCGCTCGAGTCGCTCCTCGACGAGCTCGCCGGGGAGCTCGGGCTCGACCCGATCGACCTGCGCCTGAAGAACGCCGTCGTCGAGGGCGATGCGGGCGTGGGCGACAACCCCTTCCCCGTCATCGGCGCCGTCCAGGTGCTCGAGAGCATCAGAGACCATCCTCTGTGGCGCGAGCGCTCATCCGTCCAGGCGAACGAAGGCGTCGGAATGGCGTTGGGCCACTGGCCAGGTGGGAACGAGCCCGCAGCCGCGCTCTGCCGTGTCAGCGCCGACGGCACGCTCACCGTGGTCACGTCGGCGGTGGACATGAGTGGTGCAGCCTCTGGCTTCGCGCTCATCGCCGCCGAGGCCTTCGGCGTCTCGCCCGACAGCGTGCGGATCGTGACCGCCGATACCGCCTCCGGGCCGTACGCGGGCGGCAGCGGCGGCTCGAAGATCACGTACACCGTGGGCACGGCCGTGCTCAGAGCCGCGGAAGGGGCGCGCGAGAAGCTCCTCGCAGCCGCAGGCCAGGAGCTGGAGATCGCGCCGAGCGATCTCGAGGTCGTGGACGGGGTCGTCCGGGCCAAGGGCGCGCCCGACCGGTCCATCACCGTCGAGGAGGTGTCGCGGCTCGCGCTCCGTTTCGGCGGACGGTACGAGCCGATCGAGGGACACGGCGGCTCGGCGCAGACGAGCGGCGCACCTTCCGTCGCCGCGCACATCTCGCACGTTCGCGTCGACCCGGAGACCGGAGAGGTGCGACTCCTCCGCCACGTCATCGCGCAGGACGTCGGGCGCGCGCTCAACCCCGCGCTCGTCGAAGGACAGATGCGCGGCGGCACCACGCAGGGCATGGGCTGGGCGCTCTACGAGGAGCTCGTTCACGACGAGGCGGGTCATCTCATGACGGGCTCGTTTCTCGACTACGCGGTCCCGGTCGCGGAGCGCGTTCCCGAGATCGAGACCGTCATCGTGGAGGTGCCCGCTCCGGACGGCCCGTACGGGGCCAAAGGGATCGGCGAGGCGCCGGTCGTCGGCGCCCCGGCCGCCATCGTGAACGCCGTCGCCGCTGCGACGGGGCTGCGGCTGCGCCAGCTGCCGATGACGCCGGCGCGCGTCTGGGCCGCGCTCAGCAGCGCCGAAACACGCACGTAGACTGAGCCGGTGACCTCGTTCGAGCGCGCTCGGTCGATCGTCGACGGGTATCGCGAGACGCTTCGCACCGAGCTGCCCGAGGGCGCGTTCCTGTACGACGCGCACACGCATCTGGGGAACGACATCGACGGGATGGCCAGCGAATACGACGAGCTGCTGGGGCTGCTCGACCGCTTCGGCTTCTCGCGCGCGAACGTCTTCTGCATGGACGAGCACGACCGCGAGCCGGCCTTCACCGTGCCGAACGACCGCACGCTCGCCCACGCGGAGCGCGCGGAGGGACGGCTCGTGCCCTACGTGAGGCTCGACCTCACGAACAGCCCACTCGAGGAGGCACGGCGCTGTCTCGACCTCGGTGCCAAGGGGATCAAGCTCCATCCACGCGCACAGGCGTTCTCGCTCGACGACGAGCGACTCGCACCCGTCTTCTCTCTCGCGGCCGAGCGCGACGTGCCGATCCTCATCCACGGCGGCCGTGGGCTCCCGCCGATCGCCGAGCATCTGGAGGCGCTCGTGCGCCGCTGCGACGGCGTCCGGCTCATCGTCGCCCATGCGGGGATCGCGGACATGGCGGGCCTCGCCGGACGCCTCGGCGGCATCCCCGGCGTGTTCTTCGACACGTCCGTCTGGAGCGGCGTCGACCTGCTCGACCTCTATCGCCAGGTCTCGCCGGAGCAGATCGTCTACGCGTCCGACTACCCGTACGGGAGGCAGCCGAACTCGCTGCTGATGTCCGTCCGCACCGCACGCCTGGCCGGGTTCGACGAGCGTCAGCTCCGCGGCGTCCTCGGCGAGAACGCCCAGCGGATCGCCGACCGTGGGCCGCTTCCCGACCTCACCGAGCCGATCGGGGGCAGCACGCTGGTCCAGCCGATGACGTTCGCCCGCATCCACCAGTACATCTCCATGGCGGTGCCGCTCCTGTGGCTGCGCCAGCGGGACGCGATCGGCGCGCTCGGCCTCGCCGTCAACGCCTCCCGCGAGCGGAACGGCTACCTCGACGAGGCAGAGCGCATCGAGGAGCTGCTCGCGACCGCGAGCGAGCTCTGGCGCGAGAGCGGCGAGTTCGTCTCGGACGACGAGCACGTCGCGGCCATGCGCACGGCGATCCAGCTCGTGAACCTCGCCGACCTGATCGCCATCACGACACCAGCGTCGTAGCGACTCCGCGCACGGCCCAGAGCGGCCGCGGCGATCAGCGAGCGAGCTCGGCGTACCTGAAGCAGTCGACGGTGTGGTCGTTGACCATCCCGACCGACTGCATGAAGGCGTAGCAGGTCGTCGGGCCGAGAAAGCGGAAGCCGCGGCGCTTGAGCTCCTTCGAGAACGCGCGAGACTCGGGCGTCTCGGCCGGAATGTCGGTGATCACCCGCCAGCGGTTGACCTTCGGCTTCCCCCCGACGAGACCCCACAGGAAGGCGTCGAGCGAACCGTGCTCCTCCTGGACGGCGAGCACGGCGCCCGCGTTCGCGATCGTGGACTCGACCTTCGCGCGGTTGCGGACGATTCCGGGATCGGCGAGCAGGCGCTCGACGTCGGAAGCCGAGAAGCCGGCCACCACCTTGGGGTCGAAGCCCGCGAACGCGCGGCGATATCCCTCCCGCTTGCGCAGGATCGTCATCCACGAGAGGCCCGACTGCGCGCCCTCGAGCGTGAGGTGCTCGAACAGGTGGCGGTCGTCGTGGGACGGGATGCCCCATTCCTCGTCGTGATAGACGACCATCAGGTCGTCGTCTCCCGCCCAGGTGCATCGCGTGACTGGCATGTCGCGTGGATAGGATCGCACGCGATGCGCGGCCTCCTCGTCGCAGCGCTCGCAGCGCTCCTCCTCCTCGCCGGCTGCGGCGGGAGCGGGGACGATGAGGCGAGCGACGACGGTGGCGGGGGCGACACGTGCGAGCAGGTGGAAAACCCCGGCCCGCGCGAGGCGCCAGAGCTCCAGCCTCCGAAGGGCACGCTCGATCCTTCGAAGACGTACGAGCTCGTCTTCGACACGACCTGCGGCAGCTTCACGGTCACGCTCGACCCACGGCTCGCGCCGGAGACGACCGCGTCGCTCGTCTCGCTCGCCGAGACGGGCTTCTACGAAGACACCTTGTTCCACCGGATCGTCCCGGGCTTCGTCATCCAGGGAGGCGACCCGACGCAGACGGGCACGGGCGGTCCCGGCTACACGACGGTCGACCCCCCGCCCCCCTCGGCCCGCTACACGAAGGGCGTCGTTGCGATGGCGAAGTCGCTCCAGGAGCCGCCCGGCTCCGCGGGCAGCCAGTTCTTCGTCGTGACAGCTGACGACGCACAGCTCGACCCGGACTACGCGATCGTCGGCGAGGTCACCGAGGGGATGGACGTCGTGGAGCGCATCGGCGTGCTCGGCGACGAGGAGCAGCGGCCGACGCAGGCCGTCGTCATCCGCAAGGTCACCGTTCAGGAGAGCTGAGTGGCGGTCGCCGCGGTCGTGCTCGCGGCGGGCGAGGCGACGCGCTTCGGATCGCCGAAGCAGCGCCTGCTGCTCCCCTCGGTGCTCGAGCGGCTGGGCCGGACCCGCGTCGACGAGATCGTCGTCGTCGAAGGTGCGTACGAGCTCGAGCTTCCCGAGGGGTCGCAAGCAGCGCGCCGCGTGAAGTGCAAGGAGTGGGCGCGAGGACCGGGAGCGTCGCTTCGCTGCGGCCTTGCAGCGCTCGGGCCGGACGTCGACGCTGCCGTCGTCGTGCTGGCGGACGGGCCCGACCTCGTGCCCGAGAGCGTCTCTCGGGTGCTGGACGCGTGGCGCGGCGAGGGCGGCGTCGTCGCAGCCTCGTACAACGGTGCGCGCGGGCACCCGCTCGTGGTCGGGCGTGCCGAGTGGGACGACGTGCCGGATCTCGGACTGCACGCGCGACCTGTGCGCCTCGTGCCCTGCGACGACCTCGGCGCGCCCGGCGACGTCGACACGCCTGCCGACCTTCCGCCGCGGCTGGCGAGCTCCTAGGCGCTACGCGGTTGCGTCGAGGCCGCGAAGCTCCTCGAGCTTCGCCATGAGCCCGGGCGGCATCCGCTCGACGGCGCTCGTCTTCACGTAGCGCCTGATCGTCTCCTCGAACCGGTAGCGGCGGCGGCAGTACTCGCAACCGACGAGGTGCGCCTCTGCTTCCTTCCACTCGAAATCGCTGAGCGTCCGGTCGAGGAAGTCCTGCATCAGCTCCTCGCAGCGATCGCACGGATCCCGGTCGATCATGCCGCCGCCTCCGTCATGCCATTGTCTCCTCGGCCATGCGCTGCTTCAGTGCACGGCGGCCGCGGTGGAGCCGGGACATCACCGTTCCGATCGGGATGTCGAGGATCTGTGCGGCGTCGGCGTAGCTGAAGTCTCCGATGTCCACGAGGACGACGACGTCCCGGAACGGCGGCGAGATGTCCGAGAGCGCATCCACGACACTATTTTGCGACAACCGCGCGACGACTTGATCCTGCTCGAGGATTTCTTCGCCGCCCGCGGAGGCGAGCTTGTTCGCGAGGTAGTAGTCGCTCTCCTCGAGCGGCTGCAGGTCGGGCGTCCGCTGGATGCGCCGTCCGCGGTCGAGGTTGAGGTTCGTGAGGATGCGCAGGAGCCACGCGCGCATGTTCGTGCCCGGCGTGAAGGACTGCCAGCTTCGAAATGCTCTCGCGTAGGTCTCCTGCACCAGGTCTTCCGCCTCCTCGCGGGATCCGACGAGCCGCCTCGCCACCCGGTAGACCTGGTCGGCGAGCCCGAGCGCCTCCTCCTCGAAGCGGACGCGGTCGCGCGCCTCTCGCGCGATCCGAGTTGCCTCGGTGGACGGCTCCGGCTCGCTCACCGAGCTACCGTACCCGTTGGTTTACCGGAGCGTGCAACGAGCGCCGCGAGGCGCCTATTCCCGTCAGACCCCGTCCGGAATGCCCTGAAGCTCCCGGAAACCGGCCTTTCCCATGGCCTCGAGAAGCGCCTCGCGTGAGGTGCGCTCGTCGTCCCAGGAGAGGGTCACGTCACCCATGAGCGTCGCGTTGGCGAACTCGAGCCCGTCGTGACCCTGGAGCGAGTGCGCGAGCCTGCCGACGCAGCGTTCGCAGCGAATCCCGCTCACACGCACCGTCTCGGTCAGGGTCGCCACGACGCCGATGCTAGCGAGACCGCATCGCGCAGCCGCACCTCGCGGTCGGCGAGCCCGATGAGCAGCGGATCGTGGGTCGCGCACACGACCGTCGAGCCGATCGAGTGGGCCAGCTCCGCGAGCAGGCGACCGATCGCGAGCGTGGTCGTCGCGTCGAGCCGTGCCGTCGGCTCGTCGGCGAGCACCACTCCGGTGCGCGCGGCGAAGGCGCGCGCCAGAGCGACTCGCTCGCGCTGACCCGCAGACAGCACGCCGGCCGCTCGATCCGCGTGTTCGGCAAGCCCGACTGCCGCGAGTGCAGCGTTGGCATGCTCGGTCGCGGTTGCCCCTTCGACCCCGCGGAGGGCGAGCGCGAGGTCGACGTTCTCGCGCACAGAGAGGAAGTCGAGGAGGTTCGACGCCTGCCCGACGACCGCGATCTCGGAGCTCCGGAGCCTCGCCCGCTCCCCGCGATCGAGCGATGAGACCTCCATGTCACCGAGCACCACCCTGCCCTCGTCAGGCAGATCGAGACCTGCCAGGAGCGTCAGCAACGTCGACTTGCCTGAACCCGAGGGCCCGGTCACGACGGTGAGCTCTCCCGGCTCGAAGCGTGCGTCGAGGTGGTCGAGCGCCGTCTCGGTTCCGTAGCGACGAGAGACGCCGTGCGCCTCGAGAACACGTCCGCGAGCGCCGACGAGAACCGGCGGCGGCTCCGGACCGTCGCCGTCGACGGCCGAGGCGGCACGGAGCTCGACCACGCCGTCATTCGAGGCGAGGAGCGCCCGCTCCCCGATCCCCGCCGCGCGCAGCATCTCCTCGGGCACGCGCAGCCAGCCGCCCGTGCCGACGACGACGGTCTCGGCCCCGCCGGCGCGCTCCTCGCTCACGCGGCCGTCGCGGATGTTCACGACGCGGTCGGCGATCTCGGTGGAAGCGGGGTCGTGGCTCACGATCACTGCGGCCGACCCTTGCTCGAGGACGAGCTCGCGCAGAAGGACGTGCACCTCCTCCGCGATCGCCGCGTCGAGCTCGCCCGTCGGCTCGTCGGCGATGAGCAGGCGCGGGCGATGCGCGAGTGCCGCGCAGAGCGCGATGCGCTGCTGCTCGCCGCCCGAGAGCTCGCTCGGGCGGGCCGTCGCACGGTCGAGCAGGCCGACGCGCTCCAGGAGCTCGCGGGCACGCGCCCGTCGCTCGCGCTGCTCGACCGACGAGAGCCCGAGCGGAACGGACACGAGCTCCTCGGCCGTCAGCTCGCCCGCGAGCGCCTTCCAGTAGTGCTGGTCCGCGTAGCCGAGAACGTCGCGGCGGTGACGCGCCAGCTGCCGCGGCGACGCGCGGCCGAGGTCGAGCCCGGCGACGACGACCGACCCGGCCGACGGACGCTCGAGCCCGGCCAGAACGCGCATGAGCGTCGTCTTGCCGGAACCGCTCGGGCCGAGCACGACGCAGATCTCGCGCTCGTCCACCGACAACGTGAGCCCGCGCAGCGCTGCCACGCCGCCCGCCGGGGACGGGTAGACGGCGTACAGGTCGCGGGCGTCGACGACCGCGGCCATGGTCAGAACCGCTCCGTGCTCGGGCCGCGTGGCTCCGCGAAGGCGCGCCTCGTTGCCGCACCGACGAGGGCGAAGGCCAGCAGCGCATACGCGACCACGCCGACGACCACGACGAGCGGATCGACGGTGGCGGCGAGCGGCGGATCGGCGAAGCCCGCGCGGGCCGTGACCGAGACGAGCCTCGTCACGAAGGTGACGAGGAGAAAGCCGGTGAGCGCGCCGGCCACGAGCCCCGCCACCGCGAGCGCGAGCGCCCGCGAGCGGACGACGCGGCGCAGCAGCGCCGGCGTGCCGCCCTGCGCCTCGAGCTCGTACAGCTCGCTGCGGTCGTCCCGGAGGTCGGACCAGACGGCGAGCGCGAGCCCGACGGCAGCGAGCACGAGCGCGAGGAGCGCTGCCGCACCCAGCGCGACGAGCGTGCCGTGGGCGAGCGGGTCGCGCCGTGCCTCGCGCTCGAGCTCTGCGCGCGTCGACACGGCGAGCACGTGGAACGGCCGCTCGCCGAGCCGCGCGGCCGCGGCCGACTCGCTTCCGTCCGCGACGTCGATCCAGACCTCGTTCTCGCGCGCGGCTCCGGGCGCTGCGGCGTCGATCGCGGTCCGCAGCGCGCCCCGGTCACCGACGACGACCTCCCCCGTCGCGCCGGGGAAGCGCTCGATGACCCGCGCCACGCGGACGTTCGCGATCTCCCCGCCGACCCGGAGCGGCAGGACACCGCCCACGCCCCCCGCGAGCTCGGCGAGACGCGGTGTGGCGAGAACCGCCGGCAGCTCGGTGTCCGTGACCTGTGCGGCGCGGAGGCGCGCCGTGCGCTGCCTCGTGAGCACGAAACGCAGGTCGACTCCGGAGCCGGCCGGTCGCACGGTGACGCCGTCGAAGCCGGTCCAGCCTCGAACGGCCCGCCCGAGCGGGCCGGAGACGCGGACCGTCCCGGTGAAGGCGATGCCGGCGTCGGCGCCGCCCTCGATGAGCCGCGGCGGAGGCTTGACCTCGACCGTGACGAGCCGCGAGCCGCGAGGCGCTCGAGCGCTGAGCGTCGTCGCCCGCCGCGAGTCGGCCTCGCCGAGGTCGATCCGGTCGAACGCGCCGTCCGGCGTCTCGACCACGGCGAGAAGCCCGATGCGGCTGGGTCCGATCGTCGCCCGCACCCTGCCCGCCGGGAGAGGCGCGCCTGCGAGCGTCACCGCTCGCCCGGGATCGACGCGCTGTGCGACGTCCTCGCGCCCGTCGCCTCCGGCCCAGCCCGGCCGCCAGACTCCGACGCGCTCGATCGACGCCCGGTCGAGGCCGAGGACGGTGACACCGGTGACCTGCTCGGCGCGACCCGCGCCGCCGGTGACGCGGAGGACCGGGTAGGCATCGCCGCCCGGCCCGGCGAGCGCCCGGTACCGCTCGAGCGGCGCGGCGTCAAGCGGTCGAACGAGCGACGAGAGATCCTCCTGCACGGCCACGTCGAGCGGAACCTGGAAGGCCGCCTGCTCGCTCTCGCCGCGGGCGAGCGTCGCCCGGTAGCCCTCGGCGAGCAGCGCGAGCCCGAACGCGATCGTGAGGAACCCCACCGTGACGACGGTCGTCCCGGGACCCCGGCCGAGGCCGACCGCGGCCAGTCGGACCGAGAGCGGCGCTCGACCTCTGTCCGCGACGACGCGCCCGAGCCACGGGACGACGCGGGCGACGACGACGGCCGCCACGAGGACGACGAGTCCGGGAAGGACGAGCAGCAGGAGTGCCGGCCCCTCGGCGGTCGCGAGGCGATTCTCGTCGAGCGCACCGCCGAGCAGGGCGACGCCGATCACGAGCAGCGCCGCGGCGCCGACGAGCTCGGGCGCGCCGATCCGGCCACGCTCCCGCGAGCGAAGTGTCACGGCGGCCACGACGAGTGCGGTCGTCAGCAGCACGAGCGCCGCGGCGATCGCGAGCCCACGCGGCGACACGACGCTCCGCACGAGGACGGCGCCCGCAGGAGCGCCGGCCACCCTCGCCGCCACGGCCCCCGCCGCGGAACCGACGGCCCAGCCGACGACCACGCCGCCAGCCGCTGCGATCGCGGCTTCGACGACGGTGAGCAGGCCGAGCTGCCAGCGCTGCGCGCCGGACCACGTGAGTCGCGTGCGGGCCGCATCCAGGTCGCGCCGCATGCCGCGGGCTGCGAGCAGCGCGAACGCGAGAAGGAGCGCTGCCGCCTCACCGCCGACGAGCAGCAGCCGGCGAGAGCTGACCGTGGCGCGCCGCTCGGCGGAGCGAAGCTCCTCCTCGGGGAGGCTCGCGGAGAACGAGCTCGAGTGGGTGAGAAGCTCGGTCCGCGCTCGCTCGACGTCCTCGATGAGGTCGTCCACTTCCCAGAGGCGCGGATGTCCCGGCGCAAGTGGCCAGACCCAGGCGTAGCTCCGGTACGTGCGCGCTATCGCCGGCGAGGCCGCGAGGCTGTCGACGCCTTCCGCGACGACGAGCGGCGGCGCAGCCGGCCGGTGGTAACGCCCGGATTCGCGCAACGCGGGGGCGATCTCGGCATCGGCAGTCGCGTTGTCGGTCGGCTCGAGGAAGTCGCCGAAGAGCTGGCGGGAATCGAGCGTTGCCGTCCCGACCTCGACCAGCCGCAGGCCGGGGGCGTTCGGGAGCGAGCCCGTACCGCGCAGGCGCAGGACCTCGCAGCGCTCCGCGGTGCAGTGCCGCGGGAGCCGGCCCGAGCGCAGCGTGACGTGCTCTGCCAGCCCGTCCACCGCGGCCAGCCCGACGAAGCGGCCCGCGACGGTGCTCTCGCGGACGAGAAGCAGGGGCGTCGGCTCGCCGAGACCGATGTCCGGGAGCGCCCTGCGGACCGAGCGGTCGAGCACGCCGTGCGCCTCGTCCGGCCCGGCCGGGACGCCGAACCAGACGGCCCGAACCGCCCGCGCCGACGCGGGAATGCGCTCGACGGCCTGCGCCGTTGCCCGGTCGGCGGCGATGGTCACCCCTGCCAGCACGCCGGCGAGCACCGCCGCGGCGACGGCGAGCCCGAGCGCGGCGACGAGCGCCCCGCTCCCACGGCGACGAAGGCGCCGCCAGGCGAGCCAGACCACGTAGCGGGCGGATCTCACGTGCCGGCCTTCTGCCGCCGACGGTACGCGGTCGTCTTCGTGCGGTTCCCGCAAATGGACATCGAGCACCAGCTGGACGAGCAGTTCCGCGACGCGTCGAAGAAGAGCCAGCCGCACCCGTCCTTGCGACAGGCCTTCATGCGCCGCCAGGATCCCGACGCCTGGGCGCCCATGACGACCGCTGCGATCGCTCCGAGCGCCCGGGACGCGCCCTCACCCGCGGGCGACAGCACGACGGTCGCGTCCGAGCCCAGCTCGGGCCGCAGCGCCACGCCTGCGAGAGCCGCATCGAAGCGCGCCCGGAGCGGATCGTCGGGAGCGTCGCCCGTCGTGTTCAGGAGCGCGAGCGTGCGCAGGACATCCCGCAGCTCGCGCGCGGCGACGAACGCGTCGGCGTCGACGCGCTCCTCCGGCTCGAGCAGCCCACGGCCCTCGAGCCATGCCCTGAGCTCCGCGGGCGTGGCGAGCTCGTCGTGCGCGAAGTCGGGGATCTCCGTGTTGACGAAGTCCTGGACGAGGTCGAGCGGCGCGGGCGCGGGCGCCCGCCCGCCGGGCTGAAAGCCCTCGAGGTCCACCGGGTCACGGTACCGGCGCAACCGCGGAAGCGCAACACCGGCAAACGGTGTTATGCGGTGTCTACGACACCGACAAACCGCTGTCTCAGGTGTTAGCTCGCCGCTTGACGCCGTGCACCGGGCGCCCCGCCGCTTCCCAGGCGTAGTACGGACGCGCTCGGCCCGAACGACAGCTCGTAGGAGACGACGCGCGGGTTCCGGCCGACCTCCTTCGCGCGCTGCGCGTGCCAGAGGAGGTTCGGGTCGTCGCGCTCCTCCCACACGAGCACGAGGTGGGCCGCGGTCATGAACACGGCGACGAAGGAGCAGCCGTCCGCTGGGCACGGGAACGGATCGGTCTGCACGCAGAACCAACCCTCGTGACCGCCAGGATCGTCTCGCCAGAGCTCGTCGTCGACATCCTCGACGAAGTCCTCGAAGATGGCCGCGCCGGGACGATGCTCGGGCTCCACGTCGGCAACAATAGCCAGGTGTCGGAGCCTTCCCGCGACGCCGCGCTCGTGCTGTCGGGCGGCGGAATCAACGGGGTGCTGCTCGAGCTGGGGTTCCTGAAACGGCTCCGCGAGACGCCGTTCTGGGACCGCGTCGGGTGGATCTACGGGACGTCCGCCGGAGCGCTGTCAGGCTCGATGGCCGCGCTCGACCGGCTCGACGACCTGGAGGCGTTCCTGCTCTCGCTGCACGCGGACGACGTCTTCCGCCCGCGGCGTGTCTGGCAGCTGCCCCTCGGCGGACTGCGCGACTACACGCTGCCGGCCACCATCGCCGAACGGCTCGGCGACCCCGAAGAGCTCGGCACGAGACTCGCGGAGTCCGAGATCGAGCTCGTCGTCTTCGCGACCGACGTCAGCGACCACGTCGACGCCGAAGGGACGCGGAGCTACGAGCTCGCGTACGCCTCGCACGCCCAGCCTGCCGAGGTGATGGGACGGGCGATCCTCGCATCCGCGGCGGTGAGCGCGCTCGTGCTGCCGATCCCGATCGACGACGTCATCGCGACGGACGGCGGCTGGGTCCGGAACTTCCCGCTCGAGCACGCGGAGGCGAACCCCGGAGTCGGCGCGGTCGCCGCCTTCCGGTACATCGCCGGCTACAGGCCACTCGACGTGTCCTTCCTCGAACGACTACGGGAGCGCCTGGAGCGGTTCCGCGCGGTCCCGCCGGTGCGCGGGATCCTCGCGGAGATCCGGCTCGCGGAGGAGCGGGCGCAAAGGGGAGAGCCGGCGCACTACCCCGAGCTGATCATCCGGCTCATGCGCGTCGCGATCGCGCGCAACACGATGCTCGAGGAACGGCTCTCGAACGACCGCGGAGCGGCGACCGCCGAGGTGCACCGCCTGCGCGACGAGGTGATCGAGGCATCCGTCCGGGCCGCGCCGCCATGGCGCAGGCGCGCGCTTCGCGCGGAGCTCGAGGCCATGTTCTCCGACGCCCGGTTCCCGTTCCGCACGGACCGCGCGATCGACCGGCTCACGGTGCGGGCGGCGCCGGGCGAGGGCGGCCTCGACCCCACCTATCGCGGCGAGTGGGACGCGGAGCTCAAGCGCGGGCTCGTCGAGCGGGGCTACCGGCTGACGGACGAGGCGCTCGCCGCGGCTCCTGCGTTCCTGGAGCCGGCGCGCTAATGAAGACGGCAGAGGGCCCGGGCAGGCACGAGCGGGCCCCACTACCGTCTTCGAGATCAGGCCCCGGCAAGCCGGGGCCCTACGGCTAGCCCTGGGGGGAAGCGGGCCGCCGCCCGAGCGTGACTGTCACGCTCGTTCTGTCTCCATCGCGGTAGAGCTGGAGCTTGATCTTGTCGCCAGGCTCGTGCGACGCGATCGCGTCGCGCAGCTCTTCGATGGAGGAAACCTTCTTGCCGTCGGCCGCGACGATGACGTCGCCGCCGAGGATGTACGTGTCGCCGGAGACGACGACCTCGGTGTCGCCGGCCATGACCCCGGCCTTGGCGGCACCGCTGTCCTTCGCCACGGACTCGACGAGGACGCCCTCCTCGACCGGGAGCCGGTACGCCTCGTAGACGTCAGGCGTGATGGGCTTGCCCGTGATGCCGAGATAGGGATGCTCGACGTGGCCGGTGCTCAGGATCTGC
The DNA here is from genome assembly GCA_963793035.1 of uncultured Actinomycetes bacterium. Classification (GTDB taxonomy): domain Bacteria; phylum Actinomycetota; class Thermoleophilia; order Gaiellales; family Gaiellaceae; genus GMQP-bins7. The sequence goes on along the minus strand of CAWBYI010000001.1, from coordinate 343,941 downwards.
CCGAGGACGTTCTTCACGGTCTTCGCCGGCACCGCAAAGCCGATGCCGACGTTGCCCGTGCTGACCCCACCGGTCTCGATCTGGGTGTTCACGCCGATCACTTCGCCCTGCGCGTCGAGCAGCGGGCCGCCCGAGTTTCCCTTGTTGATCGGCGCATCCGTCTGGATGACGTGGTCGATCGAGAAGCGGGGATCGGGCGAGGTGATGAGGCGCTGGAGCGCGCTGATGATTCCTGCCGTCGCGGTGCGGTCGAGGCCGAACGGATTGCCGATGGCGACGACCGGATCGCCGACCCGCACGCGGTCCGAGTCGCCGAGGGGAAGCGGCGTCAGCGCGTTCGCGTCGACGTTCACCCGGAGCACGGCGATGTCGGTGGAAGGGTCGCTGCCCACGAGCTTCGCCTCGACGGTGTCCCGGTTCGAGAACCCGACGCGGATCTCGTTCGCGCCCTGGACGACGTGGTAGTTCGTGACGATGTGGCCGTTCTTGTCGACCACGAAGCCGGAGCCGAGCGCCTGCTGGTCCGCGCCCGAGACGTTGCCGGACTGCGAGTTGATCTGCACGACCCCCGAGGCTGCACGCTCGTAGATCTCGTTGACGCTCATCGCGCCCACCGCAGAGGGCGCGGCCTGCGTCCGCGTCGGCGCCGCCGTCTCGGTCACGACCGTCGTCGTCGAGCCGTCGAGCCCGCCTCCAAGGAGAGCGACCGCACCGACGGCCACGAGACCGCCCAGAACAGCCGTCGCGACCAGCGCGCCAATCGAGCGAAGCGAGGAGGACATGCGCGGTTCGTTATAGCCGGGTGACGGTGTACGGAGGGTTAGCCGCCGTTAACGCGCGGTTGTGAGCCTCGCTTCGTCCGCGAGCGGGAGGTCAGCCGGCGAGGATGCCGGTGAGGTACATGGCCGCGATGCCGACGAGGAACCCGCCGATCGCGTGCCCGGAACGGAGGCCGCCGGGCGCGGTGCGCCCGACGTAGCGTCCGACCTCGACCACGACCTGGAACGCCGCGCCGGCCGCGATCGCGAAGAAGAGCGCGCCGAGGACGTCGCTCGTCGTGTAGCCGCCGATCCAGGCGCCGAGGATCGTCGGGCCGCCGGCAACGAGCGCGAGACCCGCGACGGCCAGCACCGTCCAGCGCACCTTGGCAAGCGGTGTGGCGATGCCGAGCCCTTCGGTGACGTTGTGGATCATGAAGCCGACGATCAGGAACGTCCCGAGCTGGAGCTCGCCGACGGCGAACGACGTCCCGATGGCGAGCCCCTCGCCGAGGTTGTGCACCCCGATGCCGATCGCGACGAGGAGCGCCAACGCGAAGCCGGTCGCCCCGGACCCGCGGCCGAGCCGCGTCGCGAGCGCCGTCATCCCGAGGAAGCTGAGCGCGACGCCGAGCAGAACGAGACCGGCGCCTCCGAGCGCGGCGGGGAGGAGCGCCTGCAGCTCCATGGCCTCCGAGAGCGCCTCCACCCCGAGGAACGTGAGCAGCCCGGCCGTGAAGGCCATGAACGCCGCCGAGCCACGCGGCGCTCGCCTGCCGGAGCGCGGGCAGCCAGAGGAGCCCGAGCGCGACGGGGATCACGCCCACCAGCAGGCCGATCAACGCGTACCCGAAGAAGCTGTCGAGGGAGGCCTCCGGCGTCTCGACGGCGGCGGGGATCTCCTTCACGGTCTGGATGCCCGTCGAGCTCGTGACGCCGACGGTGATCGGGTCGTCCTCCACCCAGTTGAAGGGGACGACGATCGTGCTGGAACGCAGGCGCCCGAGCGTCGTGGGCCCGTCGACCGTGAAGGGCACGATCGCGTCGTCGACGTTGACGTTCGCGATCGTGAGGTCGTCGGGCTGCGGGTTGCGGACGAGGATCCTGACCTCGCCCGGCTGGAACTCGACCCGGCGGATGTCGAACTCGTCCGCCGGCGGCGGGTTGCTGCCGATGAGCTCCGCAATCCGGTCGCCGCTGGTGGAGACCACGGCGACGATGACGGTCAGGAGCAGGACCGGAACGAGCGCCCACAGGCGCCAGGCAACGCGCGCGCGGACCGGCGCCGACCCGGCTTCCACTTAGTCCTCTACCTCGAAGAAGCCCATCCAGCCGAGCTCGGCGAACTCGGACTGGTGGGCGTGGAACATGAAGCGCCCGGTGTTCGCGAACTGGATCTCGATGACGCCGCGCTGGCCCTGGCACTGCATGACGGTGTCCGTGTACTCCCAGTGATCGCCCGTGCCGGTCGGCTGGTAGCGGAAGAAGTCGCCGTGAAGGTGGAACGAGTTGACGAGGTCGAACTCCGTCAGGTTCGCGAGGTAGATCCGGACGAGCTGCGAGCGCTTCACGCGGATCGGGTAGCGCGCGTAGTAGAACGAGCGCCCGTTGACGGTGTAGAAGTTGTTCTCGCCGTCCGCGTCCGTGTCGAAGCCGTTCATCACCATGACGAGCTCCTGGGCGGGCGGCCGCGGCTCCTTCGGGTCGATGATGAACGCGCCGTAGAGGCCCTTGTGGATGTGCTTCTTCAGGGGCGTCGCGTGGCAGTGGTAGAGGTGGAAGCCCGCGGGCCTCGCCTCGAACTCGTAGGTGAAGCTGCCGCCCGCCTCGACGACCTCGAAGACCCCGTCCATGTTCGAGGGGTGGATCCCGTGGAAGTGGATCGTGTGCGGATGGGCGCCCCCGTTCCGGAAGCGGACGCGGAGCGTGTCGCCCTCGGTCGCGCGGATGACCGGCCCGGGGACCGTGCCGTTGTACGTCCACGCCGGGAAGAAGACGCCGGGAGCGACCTCCACGTCGGTGTCGATCCCGGTCAGCGTGTACTCGCGCACGCGGCCACGCCTGTACGGCAGCGCGCGGGACGGGTAGAGAAGCTCGTCGAGGTCGTTCGGCCCACCGACCGCAGGAGCGGCTTCGCCGATCATCGCGGCGTGCCCCATCGTCGCCCCATTCCCGCCGACGAGGTGCGCCGCGTCGTCGCCCGGGTGGATGTGCGTCGCCCCGCCGCGCGGGCCGGCCTCGGCCGTTCCCTCGAGCGCGAGCTTGCCCACGATCGGCGCGGCCGCGATCGGCGCGGCCGCGGCCAGGAGCTTGCGACGCGTGAAACCTGATTTAGCCATGACTAATTCCGAAGCGCAGTGTACTCTCATGCCTGCATGTCGGCAACCGACGACCTCACCGTCGCCGTGCAGGACTACCTGAAGGCGATCTACGCACTCGAATCGTCAGGCGAGCGCGTCACGACGTCTGCGCTCGCCACCCGCATGCGCGTCAGCGCGCCGTCCGCGACGGCCATGGCGAAGCGGCTCGCGGACCTCGGGCTCGTCGAGCGCGCTCCGTATCGCGGCGTCGCGCTCACTGCCGAGGGCAAGCGCGGGGCACTCGAGGTAATGCGCCACCACAGGCTTCTCGAGCGCTACCTCGCGGACAGGCTCGGCCTCTCGCTCGACGAGGTACACGCCGAGGCCGACCGCCTGGAGCACGCGCTCTCCGAGGAGCTGGAGGCAAAGATCGACGCGGAGCTCGGGTTCCCGACCCACGATCCGCACGGCGATCCCATCCCCGACCGCGAGCTTCGCATCGAGCACGGGCGCAGCCGCACCCTCGTCGACCTCGAGCCCGGGGAGCGGGCCAAGGTCTCACGCGTCCCGGACGGGGACTCCGAGCTGCTGCGCTACCTGACCGAGCTCGGCCTCGTGCCGGGCTCCGCGGTCGAGATGGTCGGGCAGGCGCCGTTCTCAGGCCCCGTCACCCTGCGCACGGGTAACGGGGAGCACGCGATCTCTCGCGAGCTCGCGCACCGCATCGGCGCGGCCGACTAGTACGCCTCGACGAGCTGCGAGAAGTCGAAGAACGCGGCGAGGATCTGCTCGAGGCTCTCGGCGCCTCCTGCGGCGCGAAACGTGTATCCGTCGCACCAGGCTTCGAACCAGTCGTCGGGCGTCTCCACCGACCGGACCCGGACGAGCTCGCGCCCTTCCAGCCCCGTCCCGACCAGGTCCACACGGAGCTCCCAGCCCGACGTCTCGGTGGTCGCGAGCATGACCCCGTTGCGGGTCTCCCACTCCCCATCGCACTGCGCGGCGTACCAGGCCTGAAGCGCATCCAGCGCTTGGCTTTCCACGCCCCTGACCGTACTCAGACCTCCACAAATTGGAACCCCTGCAAAGGGGGTTCCTGCGTCAGTCGACCGCGAGCGCGACGACCTTCACGTCCTGTGCGCGCTCGGCGCCCAGCGCGTCGTCGATCTTCTGCGCGAGGTCGCCCGACTCGAGCAGCTCCTCAGTGATGTCCGCGCCGCCGATCAGCTCGCCTCTGACGAAGACCTGGGGGATCGTCGGCCAGCCGGAGAGCGCCGAGAGCTCCTGGCGGATCCTCGGGTCGGGAAGGATGTCGATCGTCGTGACCGGCGCGCCCACGGCGTGGAGCGCATTCAGCGCGCGGTACGAGTTGCCGCACATGACCATCTCCGGCGTGCCCTTCATGAAGAGGGCGACAGGCTCGTCCTTGATGACGTCCTCGATCTGCTCACGCAAGCTCTTCATGCCGATCCTTTCGTCTTGATCCGCAGCTCGTGGATCGAGCCGTCTCCGAGGGGCGTGGCGAGGGCCGTGTTCACCCGCCGATGCTGGTCGATGAGCGAGAGGCCGTCGAACTCCGGGCTCCCGACGACGACCTGGAAGTGGTCGCCGGTGCCCGTGCGGTCCTCGACGGTCAGCTCCACAGCGTGCGGGAACGCCTGCTCGAGGAGCGCACGGATCGCCTGGGCCTCCACGGCGGCCATGCTACCGCCCGCTAGGCTCGTCACCGATGCGCCCACTCCGAGCGACCGGCCTCGTCGCGCTCGGCATGACCGCCGGGTTCGCGCTCACGACCGTGGCCCTGAAGCGCGTCCTTCCCTCGTACGGCGACGAGGAGAGCGACGAAGTCGCGCTCGCCGCCATCGGCGGCGGCATCGAGCTCCGGAACCGGGCGCGCGCGTTTCGCGGCGGCTCGATGATCGCGTGGTTCGGCGGCATCGCCGTCGACCTGCGGGAGGCCGAGCTCGCCCCTGACGCACGCCTGTCCGTCGGCACCGTCTTCGGCGGGATCGCGCTGCGCATCCCCGAAGGCTGGAAGGTCGAGTCGAGCGTGAAGGCGTTCGCGGGCGGCGTCGACGTGAGCGTCCCCGAGCCGGACGCGGCCGACGCTCCGGTGCTCGTTCTCGACGGCATCGCACTTCTCGGGGGAATCGCCGTCAAGGCCGCTCCGCGGGAGGCCGCGGCCGAGCCGGCGGCGTGAACAGCCGCCTGCGGTACGTCGTCACGCTTCCGGAGCGGCTCATCCGTTTCGTCGCCGCCGCGGGAGGCGGCGCGGTGCACGAGACCGCAGAGCTCGTCCTGCCACGGCTCGTACGGCGGTCGAGGCTCTACGAAGCCACGGCGAAGAATCTCCTCCGGATCACGGTCGAGCTCGTCGGCGGCGTCGAGCGCCCGCACGAGGCGACGGCGAACGAGTTCGAGCCCTCGTCGACGAAGCTCGCGGTCCGCAAGGGCGCGGGAAACGTGGTCGAGCTGGGGTCGATCCTCGCGTTCGGGCTCTCTCCGCTCTGGTTGCTCGCGGGAGCCGCCGACGTCACGCGCGGGACGCGCATCTACCTGGACGCACTGGTGTCGGAGCTGAAGGCAGCCGGCGTGATCGCGAAGGACGCGGAGCTCGAGTCGGTCGACGACCTCCTGTCGGCACTGGAGGGCGCGAGCGGTACCTCGGCGAGGCTCATCGACCTGCCGCCGCTCGAGGTTCAGGGTCTCCGCCAGTCGCTGACCGACCTCCGCTCCGACGCGGGCAGCCTGCCGAGCCCCGGCGAGCTCGCGGCGGTGTACGACGCGCTCGTGCGGGAGTCGGAGAGGGAGAAGAAGAGCCTCCTCGAGGTCTCGCTCGGCATGGGGATCGCCTTCTTCAACTCCGCGCGCAAGGTAGGGCGCCAGCACCTCCTCGATCCGTACACCGAGGACCTGAGCCCGGTGCGCGACGAGGGCTTCGGCACCTATGCCCGTCGCGTCGGGAAGCCGTACGCCGATGCGGTCGTCCGGCACTTCTCGCCGAGCGAGAAGACACTCGTCGAGCGCGGCGTGGAACGGCTGGGGCGCTCGAAGCTGCTTGAATCGAGGGGCATGGCCCACCCTGACAGCTTCGGTGCCCGTGCGCGCCTCGCGGTCGGCGAGCGCGAGGTCGAGCTGTTCCGCCTCGACGCGCTGCAGGAGCGGTTCGACGTGCTCCGGCTTCCGTACACGCTGCGGATCCTGCTCGAGAACGTCCTGCGCCACGAGAACGGGGTCACGGTCACCGCGGCCGACGTGGAAGCGGTGGCAGGTTGGGTGGCCGCGGCCGAGCCATCGCAGGCGATCTCGTTCACGCCCGGGCGCGTGCTGCACCAGGACTTCACCGGCGTGCCCGCGATCGTCGACCTGGCCGCGATGCGGAACGCCATGGCGGACCTCGGCGGCGAGGCGGCCAGGATCAACCCGCTGCTGCCGTCCGAGCTCGTCATCGACCACTCCGTCCAGGTGGACGAGTTCGCGACGCCCTTCGCCATCCGCCGCAACTCGGAGCTCGAGTTCGAGCGCAACCGCGAGCGCTACGCCTTCCTGCGCTGGGGCCAGAGTGGCTTCGTCAACTTCAAGGTCGTCCCGCCCGCGACCGGGATCGTGCACCAGGTGAACCTCGAGTTCCTGGCCAGGGTCGTGGACGAGCGCGAGGGGACCGCGTTTCCCGACACGCTTCTGGGGACCGACTCGCACACGACGATGATCAACGGGCTCGGCGTGCTCGGATGGGGCGTCGGGGGGATCGAGGCCGAGGCGGCGATGCTCGGCGAAGCGGTCTCGATGCTCGTCCCGCAGGTGGTCGGCTTCCGGCTCATGGGCCAGCTGCCGGAGGGCGCAACCGCGACCGACCTCGTCCTGACCGTCACCCAGATCCTGCGCGGGACGGGCGTGGTCGGAAAGTTCGTCGAGTACTTCGGGCACGGGCTCGCAGGCCTGCCGCTCGCGGACCGGGCGACGATCGGGAACATGTCGCCCGAGTACGGCGCGACCTGCGGGTTCTTCCCTGTGGACGCGGAGACGCTCCGCTACCTCCGGCTCACCGGCCGCTCCGAGGAGCGCATCGCGCTCGTCGAGGCGTACTGCAAGGAGAACGCGCTCTGGCACGACCCCGACGACGCGCCGACGTACACGCAGGTCGTCGAGCTCGACCTCTCGACGGTCGAGCCGTCGCTGGCTGGCCCGAGGCGGCCGCAGGACCGGGTGCCGCTGCGCGCCGCGAAGCAGGAGTTCCTCGAGGCTCTGCCCAGCTTCGGCGTGGACTACGGGAACGCGCACGACGAGGCGGTTGCGGAGAGCTTCCCGGCGAGCGATCCGATCGCCTCCGCCACGCCGGGGCACGGGCCGACGGAAGGCGACGCGGTCGTCGACGTGCAGCCGGTGGCGCTCGCGGAAGTGCCAGGCGGCGTCGAGGTCACCTACGACGGCCAGACGTTCGAGCTCGAGCACGGCTCCGTCGTCATCGCGGCGATCACCTCGTGCACGAACACGTCGAACCCGGCGGTCATGGTCGGCGCAGGGCTGCTCGCGAAGAACGCCGTCGAGCGCGGCCTCACCCGAAAGCCGTGGGTGAAGTCGAGCCTCGCACCCGGCTCGAAGGTCGTCACGCAGTACTACGACAAGGCGGGGCTCACGCCGTACCTCGAGCAGCTCGGCTTCCACACCGTCGGCTACGGCTGCACGACGTGCATCGGCAACTCGGGGCCGCTGCCCGACGAGATCTCGCGCGCCATCGTCACGGCAGACCTCGCGACCTGCGCGGTCCTCTCCGGAAACCGGAACTTCGAGGCGCGCATCCATCCCGAAGTGAAGGCGAACTACCTCGCGTCGCCGCCTCTCGTCGTCGCCTATGCCCTGGCAGGACGAATGGATCTCGATCTCCTGACCGAGCCGCTCGGCGTCGGGAAGGACGGAGAAGACGTGTACCTCTCGGACATCTGGCCGTCCCCCGAGGAGGTCCAGCGCACGATCGAGTCGACGATCGACGAGGACATGTTCAAGGCGACGTACGCCGATGTCTTCACCGGCGACGAGACGTGGCGCGCCCTGCCGGTACCGGAGGGCGAGCTCTTCCACTGGGAGCCGGCCTCGACGTACGTGCGCCGCCCGCCGTACTTCGACGGGATGCCGCCGGAGCCGCAGGTCGTCGAGGACGTCGTCGGCGCACGCTGCCTCGTCTCGGTCGGCGACTCGGTGACGACGGACCACATCTCGCCCGCGGGCGCGATCAAGCTGGATTCACCGGCCGGCCGCTACCTCGTCGAGCACGGCGTCGAGCGGAAGGACTTCAACTCGTACGGCTCGCGCCGTGGGAACCACGAGGTGATGGTCCGCGGGACCTTCGCGAACGTCCGCCTGCGCAACCTGCTCGTCCCGGGCTCCGAGGGCACCTGGACCGTGCACGTCCCCTCGGGCGAGGAGATGACCATCTTCGACGCGGCGGAGCGCTACCGCGAGGAGGGCGTGCCGCTGATCGTGCTCGCGGGCAAGGAATACGGGTCGGGCTCGTCGCGCGACTGGGCGGCCAAGGGCCCGAAGCTCCTCGGCGTGCGCGCGGTCATTGCCGAGAGCTTCGAGCGGATCCACCGCTCGAACCTGCTGATGATGGGGATCCTCCCGCTCCAGTTCAGGCCGGGCGAGAGCCTCGAGTCGCTCGGGCTCACCGGCAGGGAGGAGTTCTCGATCGCGGGCGTCGCGAACGCCGAGGCGCGTGAGGTGACCGTGCGTGCAGACGACAAGGAGTTCACGGTCACCGTCCGGCTCGACACTCCGCGCGAGCGGGAGTACCTCCGCCACGGAGGGATCCTGCTCTACGTCCTGCGGCGCCTACTGGCGTCGTAGGGGGGCCGGGCCGGCGACCCCGAGTGTCAAATTGACACAAGGGGAAGCGCGGCGCCGAGCTCCGCCGGCAGAGACCGCGCGTGGACGATCACGAGCGTCGTCGTCGGCCGCGTAAGCGCGACGTAGAGCTCCTTGAGGCCCTGGCCTCCGACCGACTCCTCCACGATGAGCGCGGGCTCGACGACGATGACGTGGTCGAACTCCATGCCCTTCGCCTCGCGAGGCGTGAACACCGAGAGTCGGCTGTCGTCGAAGAGAGAGCCGGGCGCCCCGGCCACGTCCCCCCGAAGCGAGGCCGGTGCGATCACCGCCAGCAGTCCCTCGGCACCCGCGAACCGTGCCGCCTCCTCGAATGCCCGCTCGAGCGGCGGATCGCCGTGAACGATCGTCGGCGGCTCCGCTCCCGACCGGTACGCGACCGGTGGCTCGACGTCCGGCGCGATGTGCTCGAGCAGCGGGAGCGCGAGGCGCATGATCTCGCGCGGCACGCGGTAGGCGTGGCGCAGCTCCTCGATCTCGGCGTCCTCGCCCGCCGGCAGGTAACGAAGCAGCTCGTCCCAGCGCGCGTACGCGACGGGGCCCGTGGCCTGCGCGACGTCGCCGAGGATCGTGAACGCGCCGGCCACACGCCGGGTGATCATCCGAAGCTGCATGGGCGTGAGGTCCTGCGCCTCGTCGACGATGGCGTGCCCGTACGTCGTGTCCGTCCCACGGAGGAGAGCCCGCGCCTCGTCGAGCAAGGGCAGATCGGCGGCGCTCCAGCCGCTCCGGGCACGACGGAGGAGCGCCTGCTCGTCCGCGTCGAGGACCCCGTCGGCAGCCTCGGCGAGCCGCTCGCGGGAGCCGAGCAGCTGCCGCACGACCTGATCGGGCTTCGGCGCAGGCCATACCGCGTCGAGGAACCCGTTGAGAACGCCGTCCTTGCGAAGCGCCCGCTCGACCTCGTCGAAAGCACGCACCGCAAGGCCGCCGAGCCTGTCCCCGTAGTCGGCGTAGAAGCGGCGAAGCACGCTCATCCGGAACCGCTCGCGCGCCGCCGCCGACAGCCCGAGCTCTGCGCGCGCATCGTCGAGCAGCTCCGCAACCTCGCGCTCGCGCACCCCGACGAACACGCCGTCGAGCCGGACGACGAGCTCCCGCGGCGTGCCCTCGGAGCGAAGCTCCACCGCGCGACGCACGACCTCCGCGAGTCGCAGGTCGGCTTTCAGCCGCTCGACGTCGGGGCGGTCGGAGACCGTGACCGGGGCGTCCTCCACGAGCTCCTCGACGGCCCGCTGGTCGACGGCGTCCTCGCCGAGCGCCGGCAGGACATGCGAGACGTAGTCCATGAACACGGGGTTCGGCCCGACGACGAGGACGCGCCGGAGCTCGTCTCGGTGCGAGAAGAGGAGATACGACGCGCGGTGCAGGCCGACCGCGGTCTTGCCCGTCCCCGGGCCGCCCTGGATCACGAGCGGCGGCTCCGGCCCGCGCGCGATGAGCCCGTACTGGTCGGCCTGAATCGTCGCGACGATGTCGCGCATGCGCGTGTCGCGGGCGCGCTCGAGCTCCTCGAGGAGGAAGTCGTCGAGGGTCGCCGCGGCATCGCCGAGCGAGCCGTCGAGCGCCTCGTCGCTGATCCCCGTCAGCGTTCGGCGCTCGAGCCGGAACCGCCGCCTGAGGGTCACGCCGTGGGGCGCTGTGGGCGTCGCCGTGTAGAAGGGACGCGCGGCGGGCGCCTGCCAGTTGACGACGAGGACGCCGTCGTCGTCCTGCACCCAGCGCCGACCGATGTAGAGCGGCTTCTCGACGGTGTCGACGTCGATGCGTCCGAAGCACAGCGCCTGCTCAGCCCGCTCGTAGGTCGCCAGGCGGCGGTCCACCCACTCCTCGACCCTCTTCATCGCGATGTCGAGGCCCTCCGAACCGATCGCCGCGGCGCTGGTCGTCCGCAGAAGCGCCTGCCGCATCTGCTCGAGGCACTCGTACGCGTGGTCGAGGTACGCCTGCTCGGCCGCGAGGTCAGGGTGCGCCATGCCGCTTCCAGCCGACGAAGATCGCCCAGCCCAGGTAGTCGCGGCCGTAGCGGAGGTAGCTGCGCTTCGCCCGCTCGTGACGCGCTCGAATGTCGCCGGCGTCCGGATCGCCCGGGTTGTCCGCGAGCCACTTCTCCACAGCATCCCAGTGCCGCGTCTCGTACCGGTCCCAGTCGTCCTCCGAGGACACGACCATCGCGGTGACCACGAGACCTCCGCTCTCGAAGACGTCCACGGTGCCCTCGAGCGTCGTGAAAGGGAGGGTGCGCTCCTCGTAATCGTCGGGCAGAGGCAGGCGCCGCCAGTACGGCTCGCCGACCACGACGTGGCCGCCCGCCCGCACCGTCGGCTCGAGCGCGTCGAGCGTCCCGGCAAGGCTTCCCCAGACGAAGCTCGCGCCGAGACAGAAGGCCGCGTCGTAGGCCTCGGCCGGAAGCTCCTCCTTCGACGCGTCACCGACCCGAAACGAGACTCGCTCGGAGAGGCCGGCCGCCGCGATGCGCTCGACCGCCACGGCGTGGAAGTCGGGCGAGATCTCGATGCCCTCAATCGTGCATCCGAACTCGCTCGCAAGGAAGAGCGCGGGGCCGCCCCGGCCGGACGCGATGTCCAGAACGTGCGACCCAGGGCCGAGCGTGATGCGCGCGCCGACGTCGACGACCTTCTCCCGGGAGGTCGGGTTCTGGAGCTCGTGCGCCGACTCGGCGACGACGAAATAGCGCGGGATCACGCGTGCATTCTGGGGCAAGCGCGCCGGTAGGCTCGCACCGCGATGGAGCACGAGCGCCTGCCCGGCAGCTGGGGGATCGAGCCCGTCCCCGAGCGGCTGCGCGTGCTCGGCACGCTCGACACCGGTCTGCTGTGGGGGAACCTCGGCGTCTCCCTCCTCGTCATCGTCGCCGGGGCGGCGCTCGTGCCGGCGCTCTCGCTGCCCGACGCGCTCCTCGCAATCGTCATCGGGTGCGTCATCGGGAACCTCGCGCTCGCGGCCGCGGGGGCCATCGGCGCCGACGCCCGCGTACCCGGGATGGTGCTCATGCGCGCGCCGCTCGGGAGGCATGGCTCGTACCTGCCGACTGCCGTGAACGTGCTCCAGGGCATCGGCTGGTCGGTCTTCGAGCTGCTCATCATCGCGACCGCAGCGGCAGCGCTCTCGGACGAGCTGTTCGGGTTCCGCGCGCAGTGGCTCTGGACGCTCGCGTTCGGCGCGTTCGCGCTCGTGCTCGCGCTCCTCGGGCCGATCGGGTTCGTGCGGCGCTTCGTCAGGAAGATCGCCATCTGGGCGGTCCCGTTCGGCCTCCTCTACCTCACCTGGTGGGCGCTCGACGGCGCCGACCTGAGCGGGCTCTGGGACCAGCCCGGCGAGGGCGGCCTCTCCGTCTGGCAGGGCGCGGACATCGTGGTCGCGATCACCGTCTCGTTCGTTCCGTACGCCGCGGACTACACGCGCTTCTCGCGCACGCGGCGCGGCGCCTTCCTCGGAACCGGGATCGGATACCTGATTCCCGACGCGTGGCTGCTCGCGCTCGGGGTCGTGCTCGTCCTCTCGCGCGACCTGAGCGATCCCGCGGCGCTTCCCGCGGCGGTCGTGGCCGGCGGAGCCGCCGCCATACTGGCGCTGCTCGCACTGCTCGTCACCGAGACGGACGAGGCGTTCGCGAACGTCTACTCGGCGGCCGTCTCGCTCCAGAACGTCGTGCCGCGGGCGCCACAGGCGCTCCTCATCGTCCTCGTCACGGCGACAGCGGTCGCGGGCGCCCTCGTCATCGACTTCGTCACCTACCAGAGCTTCCTGCTCCTACTCGGCTCGGTATTCGTCCCGCTCTTCGCCGTGCTGCTCGCCGACTGGCTGGCCGCCGGTCGCCACTACTCGGAGCACGACGTGTTCGGGGCGCCGGCCTGGCGACCGGGCCTCATCGCGGCCTGGATCGCGGGCTTCGTCCTCTACCAGTGGCTCTTCCCGACGGGACCTGCGTGGTGGGTCGACATCGTGGAGAACCTGAACCCGCCGGCCTGGGGAGTCGGCGCCACCGTCCCGAGCTTCCTCGTGTCGTTCGCGCTCGCCGGAGTCTTGGCGGCGCTGTCCCGACGGTCGACGGCCGGAGCGGCCGCCGCATGACCATCGCGAGCCTCGGCCACGTCGCGAGCGACGTCGTCGCGGACGGCGCTCCTCGGCCGGGCGGCGCGGTCTTCTATGCGGCCCGTGCATTCGCCCGGATCGGCTCGCCGGCGCGCATCACGGCGTCCTGCGCAGCTGCCGACCGGGACACGTTGATGCCGCCGCTCGAGGAGCTCGGCCTCCCGCTCGAGTGGCGCGAGTCCGCGACGACGGCGCGCTACCGGTTCCACTACGAGGGAGACCGCAGGATCATGCACCAGGAGGGCGTCGGCGACTCCTGGGACGCGGAGTCGGCGCTCGCCGCGGTCGGCGACGCCGAGTGGGTCCACGTCGGGGCGCTCACGCGAAGCGACTTTCCGCCGGAGACGCTCGCCGCGATCGCGGATGGAGGCCGCCGGGTCCTCGTCGATGCCCAGGGGCTCGTGCGCACGCCCGACCTCGGGCCGCTGCGGACCGACGGGAACATCGGCGACGCCCTCCACCACGTCACCATCCTCAAGCTGAACGACGAGGAGGCCGAGACGCTCCTCGGAACCGCGCAGCCGGACGACCTGCACGCGATCGACCTTCCCGAGGTGATCCTCACGCTCGGGTCACGCGGGTGCTACGTGATCACGCGGCAGTCGATCGACCACGTGCCCGCACGGCCCGTCGTCGGGCCCGTCGACCCGACAGGCGCGGGCGACACGTTCTCCGCGGTGTACCTCACCGCCCGCGCATCCGGCCTCGAGCCCACGGAGGCCGCCGACCGGGCGACGATCGACGTCGCCGCGTTCCTCTCAGGGGACTCCGCCTAGAGCCGGAACTCGCCGCGCGCGACGACGACCGCGCTGCCGCCGACCTCGACCGCCTCGATGCCTTCCGGCCCGCCGGCCGCCCGCGCGTAGAGCCGGGAGGGGCGCCCGATCTCGGCGCCCTGCTCGACCTCGATCTCGGTGCCCCACTCGACGAGCCCGTGGCGGCACACGTGGCACACGAGCGGGCCGCATGCGGAGCCGGTCGCAGGGTCTTCGGCGACGCCACCCGACGGGGCGAACATCCGCGTCTTCCACGAGGTCCCCTCGCCCGCGAAGCAGCTCACCATCACTCCGAGCTCGGCGAGCGCCGCGAAGTCCGGGTGGAGCGCAGCGACCTCCTCCCGCGAACCGAGCGCGACGAAGGTGGGCCGCACGCCGTTGTCGTACCGCTCTACGGGAAGCGCTGAGCCGGCGACGCCGAGCGCGGCGAAGAGCGCGGCAGGATCTTCGTACGGCTCCACGGTCGGCACCGGCTGCGTCATCCGGCCGAAGACGATGGCGCCGCTCTCGTCCCGCTCGAGCTGCACGGGCACGACGCCGCGACCGGTCTCGAGGCCGATGACGGACCGCTGCAGCGGAGACCCGAGGACGAATGCGGTGCCGAGGACCGGGTGGCCCGCAAACGGCAGCTCGACCCTCGGCGTGAAGATGCGGATCCGCACGTCCCCGTCGCCCTCCGCGGGGAGCACGAAGACGGTCTCGGAGAACCCCATCTCGAGCGCGAGCGCCTGCATCGTCTCCGCGTCGACGTCGCGCGCGTCGGTGAACACGGCGAGCTGGTTGCCGGTGAGCGGGCGGTCCGTGAAGACGTCGGCGACGACGTAGCGGAGCCTTCGCACGCTGCCACCCTAGACGGTGGGCGGACGGGACTATGCTCGTCGCATGCTCGTCTTTCTCATCCGCCACGCGCACGCGGACGCGGGCGAGCCGGACGAGGCGCGTCCGCTCTCCGCGCGCGGGAAGGCAGAAGCCCGCGCCGTTGCCGAGACGCTCTCCCGGCACGACGAGCCGCCCGTCCTCGTGCTGACGAGCCCGCTCCTCCGCGCGCGCCAGACCGCCGAGGAGATCGCGAGCGCGACGTCGGCCAAGCTGCGGGTCGAGACGTTGCTCGGCCCGGGAACGACGCTCGACGCGCTGCGCAAGACCATTGGCGACGAGACGCGCGCCGTCGCCGCCGTGTGCCATCAGCCGGACTGCTCCCAGATTGCGCGCTCCCTGACCGGATCCGATCCCGGGTTCCCTCCCGGCGGCATGGCCGAGCTCCGGCTCGAGCCCTAGCCGCACGCCGGCGGCAGCGCCATGTCGACCGCGATCGCCGTCCGCGACCTGGAGAAGTCGTACGGCGGCGTCCAGGCGCTCCGTGGGATCAGCTTCGAGGTCGCTCAGGGCGAGGTGTTCGGTCTGCTCGGCCCGAACGGCGCAGGCAAGACCACGACGGTCGAGATCCTCGAGGGCTACCGGCGGCGCGACGCAGGGGACGCGACGGTGCTCGGCTTCGACCCGGGTGACTCCCCGCGCGCGCTCCGGGAGCGCATCGGCGTCGTCCTCCAGCAGTCCGACAGCCCGCCCCTGCTCACCGTCCGCGAGGTGCACCGCATGTTCGCGGGCTACTTCGCGGAGCCGCGGGACGTCGACGAGGTGATCGAGCTCGTCGGGCTCTCCGAGAAGCGCGACGCGAAGGTCAAGACGCTCTCCGGAGGGCAGAAGCGGAGGCTCGACCTCGGCACCGCACTGGTCGGGGACCCCGACCTCGTGTTCCTCGACGAGCCGACGACCGGCTTCGACCCAGCCGCGCGGCGGTCGGCCTGGGAAATGATCCGCTCGCTCCGCCTGCTGGGGAAGACGATCCTCCTCACGACGCACTACCTCGACGAGGCGCAGCAGCTCGCCGACCGTGTCGCGGTGATCCGCGACGGCGAGATCGTGGCGCTCGGCACGCCGGCCGAGCTGATCGGGATCACCGGCAAGACGGAGATCCGGCATCGCCTGAACGGCGAGCTGGTCGTCATCGACACCGAGGAGCCGACGCGCGTCCTGCACGAGCTGACGGCGCAGGCGCTGGCCGAGGGCCGCGAGCTCGAGCAGCTCGAGGTGCGCCGCCCATCGCTCGAGGACGTCTACCTCGAGCTCGTCGAGGAGGACGACGGCGAGTGAGGGTGCTCGCCCATCAGCTCGCCTTCGAGCAGCGCACCTTCTGGCGCAGCCGGGAGGCGGCCGTCTTCATCTTCATCTTCCCGATCCTCCTCTACTCGCTGCTCGCCTCCGTCTATGCGGACGACATCGACGGCATCCCGTCCGCCGACTTCTTGCTCGCGGGGCTCTTCGGCTACGGCGCGGCAAACACTGCCTTTGCGGGGCTCGCGATCATCCTCGTCTCGCGACGCGAGGCGGGGATCCTCAAGCGACTGCGAGCGACGCCGCTGCCGCCGGGGGCGTACCTCGCCGCCGTGCTGCTCTCGACGCTCGTCGTCTTCGCGCTCGAGGCCGTCGCGCTGCTCCTCCTCGGCTCACTCGCCTTCGGCGCGAGCACCCCTGCGAACGCGGCCGGCTTCGCAGGGGCGATCGTCCTCGGCGTCGCCTGCTTCGCTGGGATGGGGGTCGGCGCAGCCTCGCTCATCCGCTCGGCGGAAGGCGTCTCGGCGGTCGTGAACGTCATCGTGCTGCCGATGGCGTTCCTGTCCGGCTCCTTCGGCCCGCGCAACGAGTACCCGGCATTCCTGCAGGCGATCGCCGACGTGCTGCCCCTCACGTACTTCCTCGACATCGTCGACGGCGTCTACCTCGACGGCGAGTCGTTCTTCGCCGACCTTCGGGCGCTCGCCATCGTCGCTGCCTGGGGCCTCGCGGGCCTCCTCGTCGCACTCCGCTGGTTCGGCTGGGTGCCGAGGGACAGATAGAGAAAGGGCCGGCACGTGGCCGGCCCTCGCTCTTCCACTCCGAACGTGGTCGCTAGCGGTTCGAGAGCAGCGACAGGTAGTACAGGAGAATCGCGACCGCGGCCAGCGCGCCCGCGACGTACGTCCAGGCAGCCGCCTTGAGAACGCTGTTTACGCCCTGTGCCTCGTTCGAGCCGACGAGGCCGAGGTCGCGAAGCTGCTGCTTCGCACGGTTCGAGGCGTCGAACTCGACCGGCAGCGTGACGATCTGGAACAGCACCGCGATCGAGTAGAGCGCGACCGCGACGACGATGAATCCGGTCAGCTGCAGGAAGATCCCGCCGATCAGGAACAGGACCCAGATCTGCGACGCGAATGCGACGGCGGGGAACATCGCGCTGCGGAACTTGAAGAACGCGTACGACTTCGCGTGCTGGATCGCGTGCCCGACCTCGTGCGACCCGACGGCCGACGACGAGATCGAGCGGCCGTGGTACACGTCCGAGGACAGGTGCACCGAGCGGTTCTTCGGGTCGTAGTGGTCGGAGAGCTGTCCGGGCACCTCCTCGATCGGAACGTCGTCGAGACCGTTCGCGTCGAGGACGCGGCGCGCGACCTCGGCCCCGGTCATGCCATGGGATGCGGGTACCTGCAGATTGCGCGCGAACGTGCTCTTCACCCGATGCTGGGCCCAGAAGCCGATGACCATCGGGACGATGAAGGCAATGAGGAAGGTCATGGGCGGATCGTACCGTCGGGTTCCACGGATCCGGCCTCGGCGCCTCGGCGCTCAGCGGATTCTTAACCCGCTCGCCGGCGGAATCGCCGCGCGTCGCGACGAAGTACCCTGAGGCCCGCGCCCCCGTAGCTCAGTGGATAGAGCAGCGGTTTCCTAAACCGCGTGCGCATGTTCGATTCATGCCGGGGGCATCTCTGCACGGGCGGCTGGTGACCGCGTTTACCGCTTGGCCAAGCCGCTCGCGGCCCCGTTAGCCCTGCTGCCGACCTCGTCTCGTCGCGACCGCCTAGGACGGCTCAAGACGGCTTGATCTGGGCGCTCACCGGCGCGCAGCTGGCACGCGTTTGGGCGGGAACCCGCAATCCGGACCCACCCGAGGGCGGACAGAGGCTCGCCACCTACGAATGCGCGACGCCGCCCGTGAAGGCGGCGTCGCTGTCGTCGTCGACCTGACCCGCTAGCGGCAGCGGGTGTCGGTGCGCAGGAGCATCGTGTTGTTGACGTTCACGTAGCTCGGATCGCCCCAGAACGTCGTGAGGTTTCGGCCCGGGCAGAAGGCCGAGTTCCGGGCACCCGAGCGCGTCGCCTCGTTGACCCGGATCGTCGTCGAGGAGCGTGAGCCGAGCGTGCAGTTCTCGCAGACGACGTCGGTCGGCCGCGTTGCGCCCGAGCCCGCCCGGTTCACGAAGAAGTTCGAGTTGCCGAGGCAGTCGAACGTCATGTTCCGGAACGTGAGGCGGGCACCGCCCATGGCCTGCACGGCGTCCTGATGCGCGCCGGCCGTCATGGCGTGGCACCTCGACGTAGCCACCCTCGACGACGAGGTCGTGAGCGGCGTTCGCCTGGTTCTGCACCTTGATCCCGTCCTGCTTCCAGGTGTCGACCTCGATTCGGCCGATGCGCCCCGTGCAGCCGGGAGCGAGTCGCACCGCATCCGAGTCATTGGTCGTCATCGTCACCTTGACGAGGGCGAGGTTGACCGGCCCGTTGCACGTCCAGGCCTGGTTCGTGAGCACGACCGTCCCACCGCTCGAGGGAGGCGGCGACGGCGGGGGTGGAGGCGGGGGTGGAGGCGGAGGCGGGGGTGGTGGAGGCGCAGGCGGGGGTGAAGGCGGAGGAGGCGGTGGCGGTGTCGGCGCCGGAGGTGGCGGAGGTGGCGGGGGCGGCGGCGTGGGCGCCGGAGGAGGCGGAGGAGGCGGAGTCGGTGCCGGCGGGGCGGTGGGGGCGGCGCAGGCGGAGGAGGCGGCGTCGGCGACGCCGAGCCTCCGAGCCGGAACGCCACGAGCTGCGCGAGGTTGCAGTCGTTCGCGTCGGTCGTGCGCGCGACGACCTCGCCGGTCGCGGTTCCCGCGGAGGCCGCGGCTCCCGTGAGCACGCCCGTGGCCGGGGTCGTCGACTGCGCCGAGGACGACGCGTGCGTCTTGTACCCGGACGGCGCCTCGAGCGAGTCGACGCGGCTGAAGCCGAACTGCCCGACGACGAGCGCGTTCGCCGAGACGTTGATCGACGAAGCCTTGATGTTCCGCGTGTTGCGGGTGTAGCGCCCGCTGTGCGCGAGCACCGTGCCGGACGCGCCGCGGAAGGCGACGACCTCGCCGGCCGCGCTGACGGAGCGCCCGAACGACCACGTGTAGGAGGCGGGCTCGCCGGCGGTCGGCGACCCGGTAGAAGAGAGGCTGGGTGAGGGTGGTCTGCCGAGGGCCTTCACAGAGGTCGCGGCGGACCTGAGTCCATCCGGCCGGGTTCCCGATCGACGTCTCCATGCCGCTGCGTGCGCTGAACGCTGCAACGAGGAGGTCGCCGGCCTGGACTCCTGCCGGTCGAGCAAAGGTGAGTGACGTAGAAGACGCCCCGGTCGAGGCCGTGGCGGCGTTCACATAGCTCGCGGAAACCGTCGGATCGTCGTCGGCGATTGCCGGCACTGCGACGATGATCGCGAGCCCTATGGCGCACGTGACGAGGAGCCGCGCGCGCGAGACGGCGTGCGAAATGGCGGCATTCATGCCTTCCCCATCGACCCTCCCCGGGAAGGGCTGCCCCCTCTATCGAGGGGCACATTCGGGTAATTGCGTCTGCCGAAACGGGTGACGCGAGCCCCCGGAAACCGCTTGAAACAGCCGGTTCCGCGCGTCACACACCGAGAGCGCCGCTGAGAGGCGGCGCTCTCGCGTAGAGGGTTACTGCGGCTGCCCGGCTAGCGGCAGCGGGAGTCGGTTCTCAGAAGGATCGTGTTGTTCACGTTGATCGAGCTGGGGTCGCCCCAGAACTCGGTCAAATTGCGGCCCTGGCAGAAGCTGCTCGACCGCGCACCCGAGCTCGCTGCGTCGTTGATGCGGATCGTCGTGGACGAGCGCGGCCCGAGCATGCACCCCTCGCACACGATCGACGTCGGTCTCGTCGCCCCTCCTCCGCCGCGATTGACGAAGAAGTTCGAGTTCCCGAGGCAGTCGATGGAGAGACCTCTGAAGGTGATGCGTGAGCCCCCCATCGCCTGGACGCCGTCCTGATGCGCGCCGTTCGCGATGGCGTGGCACTTGATGTAACCGGACTCGATCACGAGGTCCCTCGCCGCGGCGGACGAGCTGTTCTGGATCTTGACCCCGTCCTCACGCCAGGTGTCGATCTCGATCCTCCCGATCCGACCGGTGCACCCGTCGGAGAGCCGGATCGCATCGCTGCCCGCTGATCGCATCGTGACCTTCACGAGGTTGAGGTTGACCCGGCCCGAGCACGTCCACGTCTGGTCGACGAGCGTCACCGTTCCGCCGCTCGGCGGCGGGGAAGGCGGAGGCGGTGACGGTGGTGGTGGGGATGGCGGAGGTGGCGAGGGCGGAGGTGGCGAAGGCGGAGGTGGAGAGGGCGGAGGTGGAGAGGGCGGAGGTGGAGAGGGCGGAGGTGGCGAAGGCGGAGGTGGCGAAGGCGGAGGTGGCGAAGGCGGAGGTGGCGAAGGCGGAGGTGGCGAAGGCGGAGGTGGCGAAGGCGGAGGTGGCGAAGGCGGAGGTGGCGAAGGCGGAGGTGGCGAGGGCGGAGGTGGCGAAGGTGGGGGTGACGGGGGTGGTGGCGACGGCGGCATGATTCCGATTCCCCCGGCGGGACTCGGCGCAGCGCTCGAGACATCCGACTGGACTGGGACCTTCGTGTTGACGAAGACGCAGGTGACCTCCTCGCCCTCGCTGACGTCGATCGCGTTCGGCGGGCTGTGGTCGCTGCACGAGCTCGAGGTCGACGTCCAGCCAGGCGTTGCAGTCTCGGTGACCGAATACACGCCCGAGTCGAGTTGCCCCGTCGTCCGGTGGTCGCCGTCGGCGAGGCCGAACTCGAACGACCTTCCGTTAGGACGCGTCAAGACGAAGGTGAAGCTCGCCGAGTCGCCCTTCGGCTCCGTCTGAACCCGGACGATGATCTTCGCGCCGGGGTTTTCGCCTGGATGCCCGCCACGGACAGCGTGACAACGAACGCTGCGACCGCGGTGCACGTCGAAAGGAAGCGGACGCGCAGGGCGGCTCTGCTCGTTAGTGCTCTCTTTCTCATGTGTTCCTCCCCGGCGGTGGAGTCACGGACTGATCCTGTCCGTTGTCGGTATTGACGTATTTACGAAATGGCAAACACATGACGATCGGTACACGTGCCGGGCCGCAGAGCGGCCCGGCGCACACCACCTACCGGCAGCGCGCGTCGGTTCTGGAAAGAACGGTGTTGTTCGAGTTGACCGAGCTCGAGTCGCCCCAGAAATCGGTCATGTTGCGACCCGGGCAGAACGTGCTGCTGCGGGCGCCGGAACGGATCGCCTCGTTGATCCGGATCGTCGTCGAGGACCTTGGTCCGAGGAAGCAGCCCTCGCAGACGATGTCGGTCGGCGTCGTCGAGCCCGACCCGGCACGGTTGACGAAGAAGTTCGAGTTCCCGAGACAGTCGATCGAGAGGTTCCTGAAGGTCACGCGTGCGCCGCCCATCGCCTGCACACCGTCCTGGTGCGCGCCACCCGAGATGTCGTGACACTTCACGTACCCGCCTCCGATGACGAGGTCGTGGGCTGCGTTCGAGGCGTTGTTCTGAATCTTGATGCCGTCCTCACGCCAGGTGTCGATCTCGATTCTCCCGATGCGTCCCGTGCAGCCGGCACCGAGGGTCACCGCATCTCCACCGGATTGCATCGTGACCTTCACGAGGTCGAGGTTCACGGGGCCGTCGCACGTCCAGTTGCTCGTCGTCACGACCGAGCCGCCGTTGTTCGGCGGAGGCGGAGGCGGAGGCGACGGCGGCGTGAGGGCGGGGGCGGAGGCGGAGGCTGTGGGGACGGCGGCGGGGGCGGTGAGCTCGTCGGGTTGTGGAACATGGCCCGCGCCCACCGGTCCTGACCGAGCGTGACGGCACAGGTCGCGCTCCTGCCGGAGCAGGAGCCTCCCCAGCGCGCGAACGCCCAGCTCCTGGACGGGTTCGCCCGCAACGTGACGCGCGTGCCCGCGGCGAAGGTCGCGGTGCACCGGCCCGGGCACGCGATGCCGTCCGGGGTGCTCGTGACGCTGCCGCCCTGGTCGGCCTTGACGGTGAGCTTCACCCTCTGGTTTCCGGACGGCGGTGGCGGCGGAGGCGACCCTCCACCTCCGGACCCGCCCGAGCCACCGGACGCCGACCCTGAGCCGCCCGAGCCGGAACCGCCGTAGCCGCCCGCAGGCGGCTTGACGCGGCGCTTCTCGCAGTTCTCGATGTGGTCGAAGGGGTCGCGGATGATCTGGTCCTTGCCGAGCCCGCAGTCGACGAAGTCGCGGGCACCGTCCTTCGCGACCAGGAGGTCGGTGCCGTTCCCGCCGATCAACGTGTCGCGGCCGGGGCCGCCGTCGATGCGATCGCTTCCGGGCCCGCCCAGGAGCACGTCCGACGAAGGCCCGCCGACGAGCAGGTCGTTGCCGAAGCTGCCGATGAGGAGGTCCGGGCCCGATGCGCCGTACATGCGGTCGTTGCCCGAGAGGCCGTAGAGCTCGTCGGCCTTCGCGGTTCCGCGAATCACGTCCCGGGAGGACGTGCCGACCACCGTCGCCGCATGCAGGGTCCCTGCGAGCACGAACGACAAGGCGATCCCGACAAGTGCGACGCGGCGGCGTTTTCTCATCGAAAAACGAAATCGAGGGCCTCGACAACAGCAAGCGCCCTCGGTCGAGGAACCTAACAGGGTGTCCCGAAGACATGAGCTGACAACCGTCAGGTGCCATGGTCGACCCCGGGCAGGCCCCCCGCGAAAAGCTCGTATACGCTCGGGAAAACAGATGTTTGTAAGGGTTCCTTGAGGATTTCGCAGATCACCGAAACGAACGGCGGCCCACCGGAGGGCCCCGTGGACGTCCTGCTCGTCTGCTCGACCGGCGGCCATCTGCTCCAGCTCGTCGCCCTGCGAGAGGCGTGGGAGGGCCGGACGCGGGCGTGGGTCACGTTCGACAAGAGCGACGCCCGCTCGCTGCTGCGCGGCGAGCCCGTTGCCTACGCGTACGGCCCCACGAACCGGAACATCCCCAATCTCCTACGGAATCTCCGCCTTGCGAGCCGTCTCGTCCGCGACCTGCGGCCCAAGGTGGTCGTGACCACGGGCGCGGGCGTCGCGGTGCCGTTCGCCTGGATCGCGCGGCTGCGGGGCGCGAAGATCGTGTACGTCGAGAGCTTCACACGCATCGACGGGCCGTCGCTCAGCTGCCGACTGATCGCGCCGGTGGCGGCACGGATCTACGCACAGTGGCCCGAGCTCGCCGACTCCTACGGCCGGGCGCGCTACCGGGGCAACGTCTTTCTCCGCCAGTGAGCGCGCAGCCGTGATCCTCGTGACCGTGGGCACCAACGAGGCGCCCTTCGACCGGCTGCTCCAGGCGGTCGAGACGTTGTCGACGGACGAGGAGATCGTCGTGCAGCACGGCTCGTCCGCGATCGTCCCGGCGAACGCCGCGCGAACCTACGACTTCCTGCTCTTCGACGACCTCGTCCGCGAGATGCGCGCCTCGCGCGTCGTCGTGACGCACGCGGGGATCGGCTCGATCATGACCGCGCTCTCGTGCGGCAGGCGGCCCGTGGTCGCGGCACGGCTCGTCGCCCACCGCGAGGCTGTCGACGACCATCAGCTGCCCGTCGCACGCCGGCTCGATGGAGGCAGGCCTCGTCACGCTCGTCGAGGACCTCGCGCAACTCGAAGAGGCGGTCGCGAAGGCCGGCGAGGAGGTCGACGTGTCGCTCGGCGCCGACGAGCGGCTCGTCAGCGAGCTCCGGGAGTACGTGCTCGCCCAGACGAGCTCGTAGGGGCGGGACCTGTCCCGCCCGCCGCGGGCCGGACAGGTCCGGCCCGCTACTACTCGAGGTAGCCGAGGCCGCGCAGACGCTCCTCGACGGACGCCTCGTCCGCCGCTGCGTAGCTCTCGACCGCGCCCACCGTCACGCCCTCGAGGTCCGCGTACTCGGGCGGCCGCTGCTCGAGGAGCGCGGAGTCGATGCCCTCCGTCACGAGGCGGCCGTCGAGGTCGGTCGGGAGCGGCTGCGAGAGGAGATACAGGATCGTCGGCGCGACGTCGGCGATCTCGGCGGCGATCGTGCCGCCCTTCCGCGCCGACGGGCCGGAGAGCGCCATCACGCCCTCGTGCCGGTGGCTCCCGACATACGAGTGCTTGCTGCCCGGCTCGATCTCGATGCGGTCCCAGAGCGAGCTGCCGCGGCTACGGAGGTTCCCCTTGCCGAGCCAGGTGTAGCGGTCGAACTCGACGATGAGGTCAGGCAGCTTCTCGAGCTCCGGCCCGTGGAACAGGTCCTCGCGGCGGTGGACGGCGGCGACGATCTGCTCGCCCTCCGGCCCGCGCAGCTCGAGCAGCGCCTGCGCAACCTCGCCCCGGACGCGGTCGTAGTCCTCCGGGCTCACGGTGCCGTCCCGCTCGCGCCCTTGGAGGTTGACGATGACGTTGCCGAACGTCCCGTACGCGAACGCCTGGGTCCTCGGCCAGTCGACGACGGTGAACTGCGTGGCCTCGTAGGCCCGCGCACGGACACCCGGCAACCGCCGCTTGACCGACGTGCGCAGGCCCTCCGGCAGCTTACGGCGCAGCTCGAAGAGGCGGCGCGCGAGCTTCCGTCCGACGGCGGCATCCGCCCCGCGATAGGCAAGGAGACCCTTGCTGGCGAGGTACGCGTTGAGGTTGACGACGCCGTCCAGTCGCCCACCGCCGTGGTCGGAGACCACGAGGACGTCGGCGTCGGGGCCGGCTGCGTCGGCGAGCGTGCCGGTCGCGCGGTCGAGGATGCGGTAGACCTCGGCGACCGCGCTCTCAGGCCCCCGCCGCTCCCAGTCGTCCCAGCAGATGTGGTGGACGTGGTCCGCGGCCATGAAGACGACGAAGAGGAGCTGCGGCCGGAAGCGCTCGGCGAGCCAGAGGGCGACCTCGACCTTCTGCTCCGCCGCGGCACGCACGAGATCGAGATCGACGCCGCCGTCCTTCCCGATCGGGAAGCGGTGATCGAGGACGAGCGGACCGAACTTCTGCTGGATCTCCGTGACGAGATCCCGCGGGAAAGTGAGCCCCTCCTCGCGCGCGGCCGCGTCGAAGCCGGAGATCGCGAAGCCCTGGAGCTCGGGCGCGGGCCACGTGAACGGAATGTTCACGATCCCGGCGGGGATGTCCGCGGCGGCGAGCCGGTCCCAGACCGCCGGCGCCCGCCGGTAGCTGCCGTTGATGAGCCGCAACTCGTACCCGCCGCCGCTGCGCTCCGAGAAGTCCCAGATCCCGTGCCGGCCCGCGTTGACGCCGGTCGTCATGGTCGCCCACGCATGCGGCGTCAGCGGATGCGTGACGGAACGAAGGACGCCGCGCGATCCCGACTCGAAGAGACGGGCCAGGTTCGGCAGCTCTCCGGCCTCGATCAGCGGGTCGATGACGTCGAACGTGGCCGCGTCGAGGCCTACGACGGTGAGGTTTCGAGTGGACATGGGCTGTCAATTACCCTACAAAGAGAAGTGGCGGAGGCTCTGCGGCCTTTCAGCTTCCGGCGTCCGACTGTGCTTTGTCGGAAATTCATCAACATGGGGGAGTTCGTGTGATTACAATCCCGCTCTTGTTCTGCAGGGGGACGGCTGGGGAGGCCGCGCGGTAATGAACTCAAATTACGGGCCGGCGCTCCGGCGTTTCTGGTGGGTACTCGCGATCGGCGCGGTTGTCGCGGCCGGAATCGCATTCCTCATGGTCTACACCGTCGACGGCGGCAAGCCTCAGCGCGAGCAGCCCGTCTACACCGCGGTCGCGCGCCTGTTCGTGACGAGCGGCGAGGCCCCGTACCTCAGGACGACCGTCCCGCGCTACACGGACGTGCCCATCGGCACCGCCGGCAGCCAGACGACGTCGCGCCCGCTCACGCAGGTCCACGATGCTCCGGACACGCGGACGCTCGTCGCGGCGACGAACGTCTATCCGCTCCTGATCGAGTCCGACGACGTCGCGCGGCTCCGGACAGAGCTCTACGGCGACCTGCCCGGCGAGGTCAAAGCGCAGGCGATCTTCTCGGGCGCGACGGCGACCCGCTACCAGGCTTCGGAGATCCCCGTCATCGAGCTCTTCGCGACGGCGGACAAGCCGGGCGACGCGATCGCGCCTCGCGAGCGCGACCTCGAAGACGTTCCGGCAGTGGATGTCGCGTGAGCAGAACAAGGCCGGCATCGACGTGAAGCAGCGAATCCTGATCCAGGAGCTCGAGGCGCCGACCGAGGCCGCTCCCACGGGCGGCGGCGGGATCGGGCTGCCGGTGCTCGCGATGCTCGCGATCCTCACCGCCTTCGGGGCCGGGGCGATCATGCTCGACCGGCTCTACCCGCGTGCCCGAGGACGAGGACGCCGCCGACGTCCACGGTCCGTCGAGCGGCAAGAGCGACGAGCCCAAGCTCGACCGGCACGTCGGCATCTCCGAGACCGGCTAGCACCTCCAGGAGCCAGGAGTGGCATCGCACACCCAGCCCGTCGAGGCGCGGCCCCTGGCACCACTCGTCGTCGCGGCGCTCGGCGCCGCGGTCTTCGCGATCAGCGTCGCGCACAACCCGGCGACCGCCATCGCCGGTGCCGTCGCGTTCGCCGGGCGCCGTCGTGCTCGCGCTGCGCGAGACGCATCAAGCCGATCGTCACCTGGCCGAACGCGATCGTCTGCCTCGTGCTCGTCATCTGGCTGATCCCGATCCGGCTCTATCGCCTTCCGGTAGGCCTTCCGTTCAACCTCGAGCCGTACCGCATCGCCGTGCTCTTGCTCATCTTCGGGCTGATCCTCGGGGTCATGGCCGGCCACCTGCCCGCTGACCGCGGCGGGCACGGGCGGGCGCTGCTCGCGCTCGGCGGCGTGGCGTTCGCCTCGCAAGCCGTGAACTGGAGCACGCCTCGACATCCCGGGCCAGCCGCCGGTGGCCTTCAAGACGCTCTCGTACTTCGTCAGCTTCGTCGCGATCTTCATGCTCATCGCCGCGGCGATCCAACGCTACGGGGACGCGAGGCAGATCATTTCCGGCCTCGTCATCGGGGGCGCGATCGTGGCGGTCGGTGCCATGATCGAGTCCCGGACGCGGTCGAACCTGTTCGAGAACCTCGACAACTGGATCCCCGGGCTCGTGAAGAACCCCCGCGAGGTGCTCGAGCTGCGCGGAGGAAGGCTCCGCGTACGCGGGTCGGCGCAGCACCCGATCGCCCTCGGCGTCGCCCTGACGATGTGTCGTACCGCTCGCCCTCGTGCTCGCCCAGTACGCGGCGACGCAGGCTCGCAAGTTCATGTGGCTCGCAGCGGCAGCGTTCTGCACCATGGGCGCGCTCGTCACCGTGTCCCGCACGGTGGTGGTGATGGCCGTCGTCATGACGATCGTCGGCCTCGTGGTTCGCCCCGAGCAGGTGTTGAAGTACTGGCCCGTCCTGCTCGTGCTGCCGGCGATCGCGCATGTCGTGGCACCCGGCACGCTCGGCGCGCTCTACAAGTCGATCTTCCCCGAGGAAGGGCTCGCAGCCGATCTCCAGGGCCGCGAAGGGCTCGGCGGCTCGGGCCGGCTCGCCGATCTCGCGCCTGGCATCGACCTCTGGCGTGAGTCACCGCTCGTCGGCCACGGGCTCGGGTTCGTCGCCACCACCGCGACCCCGGTCGCGGAGGGCGCGACACAGGGCGCGACGGGCTTCCAGATCATCTTCGACAACCAGTACATGGCGACGCTCGTCTCTCTCGGCGCGCTCGGCCTCATCGCGGCGATCTGGGTCGTCTGGGGCGCGGCGTTCAAGCTCATCGCGCTCGGCGCGGAAGCACCGCGCAGGCCCCGGAGGCGGACCTCGTGGCCGCCTGCGCGCTCTCGTGCGCCGGCTTCGGAGCGTCCATGCTCTTCTTCGACGCGTTCGCATTCGTCCAGGCGACGCTCGTGTTCTTCATCATCGCGGCCGTCGGTCTCAGGCTCCGTCAGCTGGGGCTCGATCCCGGCGCCGGTCATCCCGCTCGGCGACCGCCGCGGCGGCCATCGAACGACGACAGGAGGTCCTGGGATGAAGCGGCTTCGAGTCCCTGCGGCGGTTCTCGGGCTCGTCGCGCTCGGCACGGCGGGCTATGCGCTCGCCGCAAGCGCGTCCGTCTCGCTTACGGCGGACGGGCCGCAGCCCGAGACCGTCACCGTCAACTGGGGAGACACGGTCGATGTACTCGAACGCGGACAGCGTCGAGCACGCGATCAGGATCCCGCGCGCTGGAGGTCACGACCCCGTCGATCCCGCCTGGAGGCACCTTCGAGCAGAAGTACGAAGGCCGCGGCGGGAACTACAACTTCGTCCAGGTCGGCCGGCGGAACCACGCGGGGCAGGTCGTCGTCAAGGTCGAGGGCGACGTCACGCTCAAGGCGAGCGCCGGGACCGTGCAGTACGGGAAGTCCGTCACGCTCTCCGGCAAGTCCGCCTATCCCGGTCATCCGGTGGTCGTCCGCGGCCGCGACGCCGGCGCCGGCGGCGACTGGAAGAGCGTCCTCGAGGTCGTCGCAGCGGAGGACGGGTCCTACTCGGGCCGCCTCCGGCCCAAGGTCGGGGCTCGCTACCAGGCGCGTGCGGCCGCCGACCAGCTCGCGTCGAAGCTGGTCGACGTCGCCGTCAAGCCCAAGGTCACGATCGCGGTCTCGCGACGCGTCGCCCCCGCGGGCTCGACGCTCACCGTGACCGGCCGGATCCTCCCGGGCGGCGCGGTCGACCAGGCCGATCTGCTCGGCTACGACCAGCGGCGCAAGCGCTGGGTGACGCTCACGACGCGCGCGGTCGCCAAGAACGGCAAGGTGGTCTTCCGCGTGAAGCTCGAGGAGGGCGCGAACCGCCTGAAGATCTCGTTCCGCCGCGGGTCGACGACGGCCGGGTACACGCCTGCCGAGAGCCGGTTCGTGCGCGTGCTCGGTACGAAGCAGAACTAGCGAGTCGCGTGCGAATCGTCCTGCACGCCGACGACTTCGGCGCGTCGGCGGACACGGTGCGCGCGACCATCGAGTGCTTCGAGCAGGGCGCGCTGACGAGCGCCTCGATCATGCCCGCCATGCCGGCGACCGCCGAGGCCGTCGAGTTCGCCAGAGCGCACCCGGACCTCGACGTCGGCGTCCATCTGACGTTCGTGGGCGAGGGCGACGAGCGCCCGCTGTCCCCGCCGGACGAGATCCCCGGGCTCGTGGACGAGCACGGGCGCTTCCTCGCGACGCGGACGATCCGTCTGCGTGCGCTTGCAAGGCGCCTGCCCGTCGAGCAGATCGCGGGCGAGATGACCGCGCAGATCTCCGCCGTGCGCGACCAGGGCGTCGAGATCTCCCACGTCGACTCGCACCGCCATGTCCACAAGCTGCCGTCCTTCCGGGAGGCACTCGCCCGCGTCCTGCCTGCGTTCGGGATCGAGCGCGTGCGCGCCGTCCAGGACGTCTACCTCCGAAAGCCGCGCACGAGCCCCACGTACTGGCTCGGCGGCCGCTGGCAGAAGGCGCTCGGGCGCGCATTCACGACGACGGATCACATGTACATGCCGACGAGCGCCGGCGACGTCGCCTGGGAGCAGCCGCTCGCGGAGATCGCGCGGGAGCTCGACGGAACGCTCGAGGTGGGCGTCCATCCGGGCTACGGCGACTGGCGGGACGGCGAGCGCACGTCCGTGCTCGCCTTCGCAGAGCTCGCCCGCCGCGACGGGCACGAGCTCGTGTCCTGGAAGGCGCTCTAGGCTCCCGAGAGGAGGCTACGGCCGCGCATGGCCGCGGGCCGCTCGAGCCCGAGGAGATCGAGCACGGTCGGCGCGATGTCGAGCAGGTGCGCGTTCTCGCGCACTCCGGGCTCCACGCCCGGCGCGACGAGCACGAAGAGGCCCTCCTGCGCGTGGTTCGCGTCGTCGGGGCCGGTGTCGTTCTCGAACGTGTGGACGCCGTCGGGCCCGCCCACGGTCCCGACCGAGCGCCAGAGCAGGTCGCCGAAGTGGACGATGAGGTCGGGAGCGACGCCGGAGACCTGCTCGTACACGTCCTCCGGCTTGTGGACGACCGTCGGGATGGGGTTCCCGTTCTCGTCCGGGATCGCGGCGAGCCGGCGCGCGAGGTCGTCCCGCACGCTCTCGTACTCCGACGGCTCGACGACGCCCTCCGGCTCGCGGCCCTTCACGTTCATGAAGATCCGCGAGTAGTAGCCGCCCTCACCCCAGGCGACGGTCCGCGACCAGTCGATGCCGACGTCGTGCACCTTCGAGGTGCCGTTCGGCTCCGTCTTCGTGGCGAGGAGCCCCTCCTGGCGAAGCCACTCGTTCACGCGGATCCCGCCGTCCATGCGCTTGGCCCCGTGGTCGGAGACGACGAGGATCGCCGTGTCGTCGTCGGCGTGCTCGAGCAGACCTCCGAGTAGCCCGTCGACGTGGACGTGGTAGTCGAGGATCGCGTTCTCGTACTGGTTCCCGGGCTCGTGCTTGCGGTGCTCGGGGTCCATGTACTTCCAGAAGCCGTGGTGCATCCGGTCGGGGCCCATCTCGACCATCGCGAAGAACTGCCACGGCTTCGACGCGAGCAGGTGGTCGGCGAGCTGGAACCGCCGGTCCGTCATCTCGTACACCTGCCGCAGGAGGTCGTCCTTGTCGTCGGTGCGGAAGTTCTCGCAGTCGAAGAGGTATTCGCCGACGACCTGCTCGATCTCCCGCCTCAGGATGGGCGGGTACGTGTACTGGCTGTCGAGCGAGGGCGTCAGGAAGCACGAGACCATGACGCCGTTGAGCGGCCGCGGCGGGAACGTGCCCGGCACGCCGAGGACGATCGACGAGAGGCCGGCCCTGGTCGCGAGATCCCAGAGGCGCGGCTCGCGGATCGCGGTGCCGTTCGCGATGAAGAGGCCGTCGTAGGTGTGGTCGGCGCGGTTACGGAACCCGTAGACGCCGAGGTCTCCGGGCGTCCGGCTGGCCATCATGCAGGACCACGCGGGGACGGTGATCGGCGGGATGACCGAGGTGAGGCGCCCGTACGCGCCTCGCTTCGCGAGGCCGTCGATCGTCGGCAGCCGGTCCCGCCAGCGATCGAGCACGAGGCTCGGCTCGGCGCAGTCGAGTCCGAGGATCATCACCTTGGAGACGGATCCTGGAGACAAGCTGAACGGCACTCCTCGTGCGATACGTCGGCGGGTCAGATGAGCGATGCGTGGTGCACTCGGGGATACGCGACAGGAGTGCGCTGCGACCGGCCAGTCTACCTTGACGGGGGCCGCCCGCTCCCTACCGTCAGGAGGGGAAAGGGCTATCGTTCCGGGACGTTTCCGGCCGCCTCCGTTGGTGGCCTTCAACTCGGGAAAGACTCGTGGGTATGAGAAATCGTCACTCTGCGGCCTGCCTGCGGCACGCATGAAAGGCTCCAAGATCGGGCGCGTCGTCGCCACCGTCCTCGATCCGGGGACGTACGCACACCCCATCCGGCTCCTCCACTTCTACGGCTACTCGCACGTCCGCCCTCGGCGCAAGGTCACGATGGGAGAAGGCGCCACGATGGCCCCGAACGTGTCGCTCCGGAACGGCGAGCGCATCGTCATCGGAGCGCGGACGAAGGTTGGCGAGCGCGCGTACCTGTGGGCAGGTGACGGGAGCGGCGCGATCCACATCGGGGAGGACTGCCGGATCGGGCCGGAGGTGTTCATCACCGCCTCCGACTACGGCCTTCGCCCCGACGAGCCCATGGCCTACCAGGAGCGAAACGAGCGGGATGTGACGATCGGCAACGACGTCTGGCTCGGTGCGCGCGTGTTCATCGGCGCGGGCGTGGAGCTCGGCGACGGCTGCGTGGTGAGCGCCGGGTCGGTCGTGACCCGCTCGCTCCCCGCCGGTTCTGTCGCGGTCGGCGTTCCGGCGCGGATCGTCCGTCGCCGCGAGGACTACGGAGACCGCGACGCCGGCGAGGCCGGGGCCGCTGAGAACGCCGAGAGCCGCGAGGCCGCCGCTGCGGTCGCGGCGGAGGCAGAGTGACCGGGAGCGAGCCGACGCAGGCCGACTCCACCAGAACCGCGCGACTCCCGACGTCTCGATCCTGATCGTCACGTACAAGTGCCGCGACGAGGCTCGCGACTGCCTGGCGTCGATCTACGGTCAGGAGCACGGCGTGAGCTTCGAGACACTCGTGCTCGACAACGACTCCGGCGACGGGACGGTCGAGATGGTGCGGTCGGAGTTCCCGCAGGCCACGCTCGTCCCACTCGACGAGAACATCGGCTTCGCCGCGGGGATGAACCGGCTCGCCGAGCTCGCGCGCGGCGAGTTCGTGCTCCTGCTGAACCCGGACACCGTCGTCCACCCCCACGCGATCGAGAGCATCGTGGCGTTCGCGCGGGCCGAGCCGCGGCACGGCCTCTACGGCGGCCGCACCGTGAACCCGGACGGAACGCCGCACCCGGCGTCGTGCTGGGGCAAGCCGACGCTCTGGAGCCTGACGTGCTTCGCGACGATGCTCTCCACGGCGTTCAAGGGCTCCGCGCTCTTCGATCCCGAGTCGCTCGGCTCGTGGCAGCGCGACTCCGTCCGCGAGGTCGACATCGTGACGGGCTGCCTCCTGCTGGCTCCCACGACCGTGTGGAAGGAGCTCGGAGGCTTCGACCTGCGCTTCTTCATGTACGGCGAGGACGCCGACCTCGCTCTGCGGGCGGCGGCGCTCGGCTACCGGCCGGCGATCACCCCCGACGCGGTGATCACGCACGAGATCGGCGTGTCGTCCGAGAGCCGTCCGGACAAGATGGTGCTCGTCTACCGGAGCAAGGCCGCCCTCCTCCGGAAGCACTGGCCGACGCCGAAGCGGCAGCTCGGGCTCGCGCTCCTCTGGACCGGCGTCGGCCTACGCGCGCTCGTCGGGCGCGCGGCCGGAAGCACGGAGGCGCGGCGAGACGTGGCGCGCGGTATGGGGAGCGCGGCGCAACTGGCTCAAGGGCTATCCGCAGCCGCTCGCCGGGCGGCGTCTCGAGCGGGGCCGGCTCCGCGCCCGAGAGCTGACGGACGATGGCCGACAAGTCGCTCCGTCACTCGCTGCGCTGGGCGTTCGCGCCTGACCTGGGGCCAGCGCGGGATCACGACCGTGTTCATGATCCTGCTCGCCGCGATCCTCGGGCCCGGAGGCGTTCGGCGTCGTCACGATGGCCGGCGCCTTCGTCGCGCTCATCTGGCTCGTCCAGGAGCAGGGCGTGTCGACCGCGATCGTCCAGCGCGACGACCTCGACCAGGAGCACCTCGACTCGGCGTTCTGGATCAACTTCGCCTTCTGCATCGTGCTCTCGGGCGTCATCGGATCGCGCTCTCGGGCTGGTGGGCGGGCGTCAACGACACGCCGGAGCTCCAGCCGGTGCTCCAGGTGCTCTGCCTGTCGATCGTCGATCTGGGGCCTCGGCATCGTCCAGGAGGCGTACGTCCAGCGCGGGCTCCAGTTCCAGAAGCTCGCGCTCCGCACGAACGTCGCCGCGCTCGCTGGGTGGCACCGCGGGTCTCGTCGCCGCGCTCGCCGGCGCAGGCGTGTGGGCGCTCGTCATCCAGCACATGACGTTCTCGGCATCTCGGTCGTGCCTTCTCTGGGCGATCAGCGACTGGCGGCCGCGGTTCCGCTTCTCGACGCAGTCACGCGCGGCGACATCCTCGGCTTCTCGACGAGCGTGTTTGTCGCGAACACCGGCGGCTGGGTGAACCGGCGCGGCGACATCCTGCTGATGGGGATCTTCTTCGGGCCGACGGTCGTCGGGATCTATCGCCTCGCCGATCGGTTCGTCGACGGCCTGATGGAGCTCACGACGCGACCCGTCGGCCTCGTGTCGCTCGCGCACTTCTCCCGCCTGCAGCACGATCCCGAGGCGCTCCGCAAGACCGTGTGCGTCGTGCATCCGCATCGTGATGCTGACGACGGTGCCCGCGCTCCTCGTGCTCGCGGCGAGCTCGAGCTACGTCCTCGCGGTCATCGGGCCCGAGTGGGAGGCCGGCGCCGACCGCGATGAAGCTCCTGTGCATCGTCGGGATCGTGAAGGGCCTCGTCCACTTCACGGGCCCGCTGCTGTTCGCCGTCGCCCGTCCGCTCGATCCGGGCGACGATGCTGTGGGCGATCGCCGCGATCAACCTCGCGCGTCATCGTCGCGGTCGGGCTCGCCCTCGAGACGCTCGTCCGAGAAGGACCAGCTCCTCGGCATGTCGCTCTGCCCGCGCGCTCGTCTCGCTGCTCGTCGTCCTGCCGCTGAACCTCGTGATCATCCGCTGGCTCGCGGGGATCTCGTTCGGCTCCATGCTTCCGTGGGCGGTCGCTCCGACGACCGCCGGCGTCGCCTCCATCGCGGTCGTCGCCGGCATCACCGCAACCGGCCTGCTCGATGGAGTCGCGCCGCTGCTCGCGCTGATCGTGGCAGGAGGCGCCGCGCTGGCCACGGCGCTCGGGGTGCTGATCGCACTCGAGCCGCGCGCTCGCTCGGAGGTACGCCGTCTGCGTGGCAGCCTGGCTACCGCGACGCGGAGCCGGCGGCTACCCGCACGTGACGATGCGGTTGCCCTCGTCGACGGGCCTGCGGGCTCCGTCGAGGATCTTGAGGGCGCCGAACTTCCCGTTGCAGATCGTCGAGTTGCGGACGCCTGAGCGGACCGACTCGTTCACCCTCACCGCATAGGCGCCGCCGCGGAAGAAGCAGTTGTCGCAGACGATGCCGGTCGGCGGGTTCTCCGAGGTCCCGCCCTGGCGAATGAAGAAGGCGGAGTTCGTCGCGCTCGGGCAGTCGACTCTGAGGTTCTCGAACGTGACGTCCTCGCCTCCGAGCGCCTGCACGCCGTCCTGATGGGCGCCGTCCTTCCGCCCCAGGCACTCGACCGTTCCCGTCTCGATGACGAGGTCGTACGCGCCCTCGGCGACCTTAACGCCGTCCTGCCTGTACTGGGTGACGTCGAGCTCGCCGATGCGCCCTGTGCAGCCGGGACCGAACTGCACGGCGTCGATGTCCTGGTTTCGCACGGTCACCTTGAGCTTGTCGATGTCGACCTTCCCGCCGCACACCCAGCCCTGGTCCTCGAGCGTGATGTTCCCGCTCGTCAGGAAGTCGACGTCCCCCGGGCTCGGCTGTTCGTCCCCACCGCACGCGGTGACGGCACCGCTGAGGAGCAGCGCGATCACGACCAGAAGCGACAGGTGCAGGCGACGGCGACCCGACAAGCAACCAGGGTGGCACATGGGTCATATGGTCGGCGGGGCATACGGTTACCCTTAACGCCGTGCTAAGGGGGAGGAGCCTGTGAGCGCCGCCTGGCAGCTCCCCCCGGAGCTCGCTGCAATGGGCCCACGGGTGATCGGCGCCACCGGAGGCTCGGGCACACGTGTCCTCGCGGGCGTCGTGCGCGCGGGCGGCCTCTTCACGGGCA
Source organism: uncultured Actinomycetes bacterium (assembly GCA_963793035.1). Taxonomy (GTDB): domain Bacteria; phylum Actinomycetota; class Thermoleophilia; order Gaiellales; family Gaiellaceae; genus GMQP-bins7. The sequence continues at coordinate 308,630 of CAWBYI010000001.1, read as the reverse complement.
CGCGGCTGAACGACTACGAGGACGCGGTCGACTTCGGCGCGTACTCGGACCGCTGGATCAATCCCTGGGTCTCTGCGAACGGCCGGCTCGATGAGTCGCAGCGGGCCGAGATGGCCGCCGACCTCGAGGAAGTCGTCACGAGCCACTGCGCCGACCTCCCGGCCGACGCGCGCGGATGGGGCTGGAAGGAGCCGCGGAGCATCTACCTCATGGAGTACTTCGACCGGACGATGCCGACGTTCCGCTTCGTCCACTTCCTGCGAGACGGCCGGGACATGGCGTTCTCCGACAACCAGAACCAGCTGCGCAAGCACGGCAGCGTCGTCCTCGCCTCCGAGGAGCAGGACCTCGACCGTCCGCTTCAGTCGATCGCCGTGTGGGCGAAGGTGAACACCTGGGCCGCCGACTACGGCGAGCAGACGCTCGGCGACCGCTACCTCCGGGTGAGCTTCGAGGATCTCTGCTCCGACCCGGGTGGCACCGCACGGCGGGTCTTCGACTTCTTCGAGCTCGAGGGCGACGCCGAGGGAATGGCGGAGGCGGCCGTTCGCCCGCCGTCGACGCTGGGCCGCTGGCGCGACGAGAAGAGCGACATCGTACGAGGGCTCCACGAGGTGGCCGGGCCGGCTCTCAGCCGCTTCGGCTACCTGTAGCCGGCTACCAGTCCTCGTCGCCGTAGAACGCGGGCCACACGTCCGCGGCCCCTTCTCGGATGCGGCCGACCTGGTCCTCGCTCAGCACCCGCCTCCAGCCGCTCAGGCTCGCCCGGCTGTCGAGCCGGACTGCGTGCTTCTCCTGGAGCCGGTCCGGGTTCTTCGCCGAGGTGTGCTCGCGGATCGCCTGCTGCACCTCGTCCGTGTACTCGAGGCCGAGCGTCGAGTACAGGGCACCGAAGCCGGCCACGGGGTCGAGCGAGAGATCCTCGTGCCGGATGAAGGACCAGCCGGGATACTCCGCGCGGTAACGGTCGACGGTGGCATAGACGAGCCGCCAGAGGAGGACCGCCTCGTCGATCGGGTCGTCCGGCTCGGCCGCGTACCGGCGGATCGCGTCCTCGTAGGGCGCGAGGTAGTCCGCGAGGAGCGCCGGCTCCGCGAGGAACGTGTTGAAATCGTGGCGATAGCCGAGGCCGGTGAAGCTCGCGACGAACGCCGCCGGATGGCGGATCGTGACCACGACGTCCATCCCGAAGCGTTCGGCGAGCCAGCCGGCGGAGAAGACGGCGATCGGGTCCTTCACGAGCGGGCGCGCCTTCGCGACGCGCAGCCGCGTGAAGGTGAACAGGTCGGCGGCAGTCCTCCCGGCAGCCCGCACGGACCGGACGCTCGGAAGCTGGCCGCGGAGGTCGTAGGAGAAGCGGAGTGACCGCTCGACATGCGGCACGTACCGCGCCTCGCTCTCGGGCGTCACGTACTCGAAGAAGCGCTGGACGGGCCGCCCGGAGATCCCGGCGTCAGTCGTCGGGTTGAAGGGCTCGTGGATGTAGCCGACGCCCGGGGCGAGCGTGAGCATGCGCCCGACCCACGTCGTGCCCGACCGTGGCGCCCCCGTGACGAGGATCGGCGGCTCGGCGCCCGACCTCCGGCGAGGTCACGTCTCGGCGGCCCGCAGCCGCGAGAAGCCACCAGTTCTTGATGCGAAGACCCCGCTCGACGCTGAGACCCATGGCCGCGCCCAGATCTCCGTGGAAACGCCACACCACGTGATCCAGAACGCGCGGAAGTCAGGAGCTCCGCGGCCCGGTATCGCTTAGACGCCGGCGCCAGTCGCGCTTGATCCGACGGAACAACTCTCCGTTCCTATCGCGCAGTTCGCCACGCCGACGGACTTGAGCACGATCGTTCGGACGCGATTGATCGTGGCCGCACGCCGGCGGCGCGTAGATCACGACGCTTCCTCCCCGCCAGCTCCGGTCGCCGAACCGGCGCTTGTACTCGGCGTCCCCGAACCCGAAGTCGAGGATTCGCGCATCGCCTCTCCCGCAGACGTCCTCGATCAGCCTTATCAGCACGTACTTGCCGATACTCTAGTCACCGTACTCGGATCGTAGCCCGGAGACCGAAGCGGAAGCGTCCGCGATACCGCTCGCCGTGCAGGAATGCGAACGGGCTCCGTCGACGTAGAGCATGTACCCGCGGAACCAACCGTGCTCTGCTCACGAGCGTCCGCTCTGCGATGGCGCGGGTCTCGCCGAATGACACGCCGAGAGCGCGCTGGTACGACTTCGCCGCGACGAGCTCCGCGTCGCGGAAGAACTCATCCAGCTCGGTCGGTTCCGTGAACATCCGCATCGACATCCTACCCTCGTAATCCCGCTCGAGATGGCGCGTGTACCAGTTCATGTTCTTCCGCTTCTTGACTTGAACGAGCGAGAAACTGGTCCAACGACTCCGGCAGTTCCAGCTCCCAGTAGGTATCGGCGTCCATGACGTGTTGCGGAGCCAGGCAGATGGCTCCGTCGCGGCGATGCGGTGGAGCGGGGGGTCCAGCGTCAGGTGACGGAAGATCAGCGACGTCGGCGTCATCCGCGGCGAGCGCCGCGCGGAGCTCGGAAGCAGGAGCCGAATGTCGCTTCGTCGACGTCGCCGAGATACCTCGTAGACGATCGTGATCGACCGTACCCGCGGTGCGTAGACCGTCCGGTACCCTGCTCGGACGCGCAATCGAGGCGCTCGATGCGGGCGATGAGCATCGCCTCGGGTTCGCCGTCGCGCTCGAGCACGATGATGTACGGTCGGACGACTCTGGGGTCGGCCTTGAGGATCGCCACGAAGAAGTCCGGATCCGCCGCGATCTGGTCGGTAACCAAGCGCAGCCATGCGTCGCGAACCGATGCGAGTTCTGCGACGTCGCGGAGAACCCGGATCACGACGCCTTCCGCGAGCGTGCCTCGGGTAGTTACGCCGCTGCAGATCCTGCAGTTCGGCCACGGAGTTGCCGGACACACGTCGATGATAGCCTCGGCTAAGGCGACGGAACTCGTACGCCGCCGCCCGCCGGGCGAGGGCGGCGGCCATGGCGGCGAGGCCCGCTCGCTCGTGGTCGAGATCCGTCACGGGAACGAGTAGGCCCTCGAAGCGTGCCTTCTGTTCTACGCGAAAGCGGCCGTGCCCAAGGGGCAGGATCCGAAAGATCAGCTCATGATCGAGCACTCCGGGAGCAAGCTTGCGGGACCTCCATTCGAGCTTTCGCTCGAACGGACGATCAGGACCTCCATCGTCTCGTTCGCGGTGTCCTTGCCCTCCAGCACGAGGGTGAGCTCGACCTTCGAGCCAACGACAGCGCTGCCGCTCGCGCCCGTGATGTACGGGTTCCAGGCCTCGTAGGCGCCGAGTTGGCGAGCAGTGTCCAGATCGCCTCTCGCGGCGCTTCGATGACGACGACGTCGCGGTAGTACTGCGCCGGCTGATCCAGGAGCGCGCTCGCGACGGCGGCGGTTCCACCCAAGAGGACGAGAGTCACCACGATCATGGCAGCACGACGCACGACTATGTTCCCTTGGCCTGATCAGAGAGACGCCGCCGCCACCAGCGCTTGAGCCTCTCGAGTGCGTGCCCACGCCGGAGCGCGCGGCGGGCGAGCCGCGACGAGGAGAGCAGGCTCGTGCGCACGGCATTGACGCGTAGCCCCTTCGCGGTCGATGCGTACACGAGCACGTCCTCCTCCAGCCAACTGCGCGTGCCGAACCGTCGCTTGTATTCGGCGTCTCCGAATCCGTAATCGAGCGTGTCAACCGCTTCGTCGGCGCAGAGATCCTCGATCAGCCGCATCAGCACATAGGTGCCGACGCGGAGATGGCCGACGGCTGGATCGTAGCCCGGCACACCGATCCGGAACACTCCGTGGAACGTCTCGCCGTGCCAAAAGGCGCACGGCTCACCATTGAGGAAAAGCACCCAGGCACGAAACAAGCGGCGCTTCATTGCTAGCCGAGTCAGCTCCCGCTGGAGGGGATCCCCAGAAAAGGCGACGCCCAGGCCGCCCTGGTAGGTCTTGTCGGCGACGAGACCGACCTGCTCGAACAGCTCGTCGAGCTCGGACTCGTCACTGAAGACTCGGAGCTCGAGTCGATCGCCGTACTCCTTCGTCAGCTTTCGCCCGTACCGCCGCACGCTCTCGCGCGTGCTTGACGAGAGGTCACCCAAAAACGTGTCAAATGAGGACGGGAGGTCGAGCACCCAGTGCACCGACGGTGCTGTGCGGTACCCGCGCGCGAAGACCGGCGGCTCACTGGTTGCGACGCGGTGAAAAGCACCGCCTACCCGCAGATTGCGAAGGCGCAGCACGTCGGCCTCACCCTCCCCGAGGGAGCCACGAAGCGTGGCCAAAAAGAAGCCGACACACGTCCTCGGAGTCATCACCGAGCACCCCTTCATTCACGACTGTGAGGGCCCGCAGTCGTGGCGCGTAGACCTTCTTGTAGCCGACCTTTGTGTTCAGCCGCATGTCGTCGAGACGCCCGAGCAGGAGCGTCTGCGGCACGCCGCCGCGTACGAGCAGAAGAACATGCGGACGAACGACTTCCGACTGATGGTTCAGAATCGTTCGGAATGCGTCCGGATCGGTAGGGAAGTGCCGGCCTTGAAGCCGGCCCCAAGGCTCGCGCAGAGCCTCCAGCTCTTCCGAGTGCCGAACCGTCTCGACTTGCCAGTCGCTCAACGCCGCACCAACCTTCTCAGGCGGCGTACCGCGCCGGCGCGTTCGCGTCGAGTCAGCGGCGTGAAGGACCGCCGCTCGAGGGCATCTAGGTCGGCGGCTGTAAGGGGCACGGCGTTCGCCGCAAGGTTTTCCTCGAGGTGCTCCGCCGAGGATGTTCCCGGAATCGGCAGCGTGGCGGGAGACGGGCGAGGATCCAGGCGAGCGCGACCTGGCCGGGCGTCGCGTCGTGCGTGCTCGCGATCGCGTCGAGCGTCTGTTCGGCGCGCGTGAGCGAGCCCTTCGCGAGCGGCGCCCACGCGATGAACGCGAGCCCGTTGCGCTCGCAGAGGTCGAGCACGTCGCGCGAGGAGCGGTCGGCGAGCGAGAAGCGGTTCTGCACGGAGACGATCGGCTCGACTGCGAGCGCCCGGCGCGAGCTGCTCCGCGTCGACGTTGCACACGCCGACATGACGGATCTTCCCTTCGGAGCGAAGCTCGGAGAGCGCTCCGACCGACTCCTCGATCGGTACCGCGGGATCGACCGCGTGTAGCTGGAAGAGGTCGATCCGCTCGACGCGCAGGCGCTCGAGGCTCGCGTGGCAGGCTGCTCGGAGGTACTCGGGGCGCGCGTCCCTGCTCCAGCGCCCCGGCCCCTGCCGTGTAAGGCCCGCCTTCGTCGCGACGACGAGGCCCGTCGTAGGGGTGGAGCGCGTCCGCGACGAGCGTCTCGGCGGCTGCAGGCCCGTACGAGTCCGCGGTGTCGAAGAAGTCGATACCGAGCTCGACTGCCCTTCGCAGCACCCCGCGCGCCTCGTCCGCGTCCTCCGGCGCTCCCCACACGCCCGGCCCGGTCAGCGACATCGTGCCGAGGCCAAGGCGGCCCACTGCGAGTTGCCCGAGCCTCACGGGCGCCGTGCTCGTCATCGGAATCCCGCCCCGTCCGCGCCGCGCGTCGCCGGCGGGCGAACCGCGTAGCGCACTGCGCTCGCACCGAGAGTCCACTCGGCGACGACCATCCGGGGAAGGAGCCTGACGAAGCGCGAGCGAAGCTCCGGAAGCGTGCTCAGCCGGCGGTAGATCACCGGCAGCCGAAGCAGAGCGAAGTAGTGCAGCGGCACCCGGGCGAGCACGCGCTTGTGCAGCCCCTCACGCTGGACGGACCCGATCCGGGCGAGGCCGAAGGCGAGGCGGTCCTGCTGGCTGCGAAGGCTCGAGAAGCTCTCGCGCGCGTGGTCGTGGTACGCGTGGAAGCGCGGGTCGAAGACGAGCGGGATCCCGGCCTCGATGGCGTCGGCCGAGAACAGGCCGTCCTCGCCACCGTAGCTCTCGTCCCAGCGGAGAGGCGCGCCCCGTGGAACCGCGAGGCAGTAGGAGGAGAGGAAGCGAACGCGCCGCGGCTCGCCGAGCGGGAGGTACGGCGTCTCGACCTGGAGGTGCGCGACCCAGCCCCAGGCCGTCCTGGCATCGAACGTCCTCGCGCAGCCGATGAGCGCACCCGGGAACTCCTCGAGCGCGCGCCGCAGACCCGCTCCCCAGCCCTGCGCCGGGATCGCGTCGGAGTCGAGGAAGACCACGACGTCGCCCGACGCCTCGTCCCACCCACGGTTCCGCGCACCGCCCGCGTAGCCCGTGTGCTCGGGACGGACGACCCGTGCGCCGCGCGCCTCTGCGATCGATGCGGTGTCGTCCTTCGAGCCGTCGTCGACGACGATCACCTCGTCCGGCGGCGCGTCCTGGCGTGCGAGCGCGTCGAGAACGGCCCCGATCGTGCGTGCGGCGTTGTACGCCGGGATGACGACGCTGACCTTCATCGCGGCGAGCTCCGGAGCTCGGTCAGGCCGCGTGCGACCGGAACAGCACCGGGATCGTGCGCAGGATGAGCTTCACGTCGCCCATCATCGACCAGTTGGTCACGTACAGGTAGTCGAGCGTGACCATCTCGCCGAACGGGATCCCGTCCCGGCCGAGCACCTGCCATAGCCCCGTGATCCCCGGCTTCAGGTGGAGGCGCCGACGCCGCCAGTCGACGACGTGCTGGTCCTCCTCGAGGATCAGCGGCCGCGGCCCGACGAGGCTCATGTCGCCCTTGAGCACGTTGATGAGCTGCGGGAGCTCGTCGAGCGAGTACCGGCGCACGAACCGGCCGAACCGGGTCACGCGCGGGTCGTCCGGGATCTTGAACATCCGGGCGTCCCCGCCGTCCGCGAGATGCTTGTTGAGCTCAGCGACCTCGGACTTCCGCTCCTCGGCATCGATCCGCATGCTGCGGAACTTGTAGATGCAGAACACGCGGTTGCCCTCGCCGCGCCGAACCTGCCGGAAGAAGACAGGGCCTCTCGAGTCGAGCTTGATCCCGATCGCAACCGCGACCAGCAGCGGCGAGAGGACGATGAGGCCCGCGAGCGATGCGACGACGTCGAGCAGGCGCTTCGTGAGGAGCGACGAGCGCGACAGCTTGAGCGGAGGCAGCCCGATCATCGGCATGCCCTCCGCCGTGTGGAGGCTCACGTTCGCGCCGATCACCTCGAACAGCCGCGGAACGATGTCGATCTGGACGTCCTGGTCCTTGAGCGAGCGGATGAGATCGAGGGTCTCCTCGTGCGAGTCGTTCGAGAATGCGATGACGACGCGTTCGACCTCGAGGGCACGGACGAGCTCGCTCAGGCGCTCGGGCGTCCCGAGGAGGTTGAGGTCGCCGAGCCCGGGCTGGCGCTCCTTGGGCTGCGCATCGACGAATCCGACGACGTTCATGCCGTACTCGGGATGCTGGCGCAGCTTGCGCGCGACGAGCTGCCCGACCTCCCCGGCGCCGACGATGACCGTGTTCTGGAGGTAGACGTCCGTGCGCCGACAGAGCCCGCGCGCCAGCGCCCGCAGCGACGTGATGAAGATGATCGAGAGCGCCCAGAAGGTGAGCAGGCGCTGGAGACTCGGATCGGCGACCTCGGTGAACGTCACGCCGAGGAAGAGCACCCAGCTGCCGACCGTCACGAGGTGGAACACCCGCACGAGGTCGTCGGCAGTCGAGTGGTCGGTCCGCTCCTCGTCGCTCGAATAGAGGCCGTAGAGATTCGCGGCGAGGATCCACGCCGGGAGCGAGAGCGCGAAGATCGCGAACTCGAGCATGTCTGAGACGCGGTCGTCGACCGGCGAGCCGGCCCACCACACCATGGCGACGATGAAGGCCGCGCTCAGGCCGATCATGTCGGCGGCCGCAAGCGCGCGGCGCACCAACCAGCCGCGCCCCTTGACGATCTGGCCGCTTCGATGCCGTTCGATGACCCCGATCGTCTGGGCATTGAGCCCGGGCGCGAGTTGATCGAACAGCTCAGTCGTCGCGATGCTGGACTCGACGACCGTCATGCGCGCACCTCGGACCCCGAGGCGTCGCCTCTAACCATGCCGCACTGGCCGCTAATGACTTCTCCCCTTCCCCCTATTACTTTCCCCACCGCCTCCGCAGGGCGGCCCGGACAAAAAGTACACCTCTGGCGCAGAATTGCAATACCTGCTGCGTAGGTTCACCTAAACCCAACCGTTAAACCCCGGGTCGGGTCCGGGCACACCGCCGCAGTCGGCTGATTAGACGACGAAATCGCTCTTTTGTCAGTGCGCGACTTCGCGCTGTGTCAGGCAGCCGTGGCGAGTACGCCTCGAAGCGCGCCCAGATCGCGCTCGGAGAGCTGCCAGGCGTGTGCCCGCGCGTTCGCGCGGACCTGCTCCGCGGTCGTGGCGCCGGCGATCACGGAGGCGACGCCGGGGGTCGAGGCGAGGGCGCCGATCGCGAGCTCGAGCACCGTGTGCCCGCGCTCGTCCGCGAATTGCTCGAGCGCCTCGACGGCCTGGAAGGTCTCGTCCGTCAGGCGCTCCGGGCGTCCCTCGAGGCGGCTTCCCGCCGGCGGCTCCGCGCCGCGCCGGTACTTCCCCGTGAGCAGGCCGCTCGCGAGCGGGAAGTACGGCACGAAGCCGATCCCGTGCTCGCCGCAGAGCGGCAGCACGTCGCTCTCGGCCGACCTCTGGAGCAGGCTGTACTCGTTCTGGAGCGCCACGATGTCGGTGAGCCCCTCCCGCTCAGTGATCTCCACCACCTTGCGCAGCTGCTCCGCGGTGAGGTTCGAGCAGCCGGCGAAGCGCGCCTTTCCCTGGCGGACGAGCTCGTCCAGCACGCCAAGCGTCTCCTCGAACGGCGTGACGCCGTCGGGCCGGTGGTAGTAGAGGAGGTCGACGTGGTCGGTGCGAAGCCGCTCCAGCGAGGCCTCGACGGCTCGCCTCGCCTGTTCGGCGGTACCGCTCGGCCGGCCGTCGCCGGCGTTCCAGCCGAACTTCGTCGCAAGCACGACCTCGTCGCGGCGCCCCTCGAGGATCTCGCCGAGGAACCGCTCGCTCTCGCCCTCCCCGTAGACATCGGCGGTGTCGAAGAACGTGATGCCCTCGGCGAGCGCCGCCTCGACGACCTCGCGCGTGCGCTCCAGGTCGACCCGCCGGCCGAAGTTGTTGCAACCGAGGCCGACGACGGAGACGGAGAGGTCGGAGCTCCCCAGCGCCCGGTACTCCATCCCTGGAGCGTATCCACGAGCCTTCGTGCACCGAACCGCGAGAGCGCGGCGCCTATGCGGTGCGATAGCGTGGCGCGGTGAGGTCGACCGGGCCATGAGCGACAGCCTCGCCTCCCTCGACGGACGTGTGCTCGCGCTCGCAGGCGCCGGCGGCTCCCTGGGGCCTACCGTCGTCCGCCGCCTCGCCCCCACGGGAGCGCGGCTGTCACTCGGCGGCCGCCACCGGGAGCCGCTCGAGTCGCTTGCCGCGGAGGCCGGGGGAGACGTCGACGCCGCCGAGGTCGACCTTCTCGATCCGCAAGCCGCCCGTGCCTGGGCCGACGGGATCTCCGAGAGGTTCGGAGCCGTGGACGGGCTCGTCCACATGGTCGGCGGCTGGCGGGGTGGCGCGCCCATCGAGGAAGCGCCGCTCGAGGACTGGACCGACTTCCTCGAGCCGCTCCTCGTCCGCACGCTCGTGCATGCGACGCAGGCGTTCGTGCCGCACCTCCTCGCGAGCGGGCGAGGCCGCGTGGTCGTCATGTCGGCCGCCCAGGGGCAGGCGCCGACAAACACGAACGCGCTCTATGCGGCCTCCAAGGCCGCGGCCGAGACGTGGACCCTCGCGCTCGCCGACCGCTTCAAGGGGACCGGCTGCACCGCGAACCTCGTCGTCGTCGGCGCGATCGTCAACCAGGCCATGCGCGAGGAGAGCCCGGACAAGGACTTCTCGACGTTCACGCCGGCGGAGCAGATCGCGGAGGCGATCGCCTACCTCACCTCCGACGCGGCCGCCTCGATGAACGGTCAGCGCGTCGTCCTCCGCGGCGCGTTCTAGGCGAGCATCTTCCGTACGCGGAGCTCGCGCCGGAGCTGCAGCAGGGGAAGCAGCGCGGCACCGGCGAGCGTGAACCACAGGTACGCCTCGGGCGCGGACACGACGAGACAGAGGCCGAGGATCGCCAGCTGCGTCGAGAGCCCGAGGTTCGAGAGAACGGCCGTCGTGAGGCCGTCGTGGTACGCGAGGGTCGCTTCGGCCCGTCGCACCGGATCCGAGACACCCTCGAGGAGCCGTCCGAGTCGCCTCGCGGCAAACGCCTGATAGGCGCGGTCCTGCGGCGCGAACACCACCCGATAGATGCGCGCGAGGAGGACCGCGAGACGCCCTTCCGCTTCGGCCGGCGGCTCGGTCACGACGCGCGCACCCCGCGCCCTGCGGTGGAGCACGTCCTCGTTGAAGTCCGCGCTCAGAACGAGCGTGAGCGCAACGAACGCGCCAGCGGCGAGCGCCCACTCACCGGTCACGTAGCCCAGGGCGGTGAAGAGCGCGACGTTGACGAGCAGGTCGATCTCCGTGTCGAGGTATCGCCCGAGCGCGCTCGTCCTTCCGGCCCGCCTCGCGAGCTGACCGTCGGCGTTGTCCAGCACGGTCTTCACCTGGAAGAGCACCGCCGCGGCGACGAGCTCGCCTCGAACGACGAAGTACACGGCGCAGAGGCCTGCGACTCCGTTCGCGAGCTCGACGACCCGCGGCGACACCCGCAGGGGCAGCAGGACGCGCACGAGCGCTCCCGCGAGAGGTCGGAAGATCGCCGTCGCGAGCAGCTCCGGGTGCAGCCGCCGGCGGACCGCATCACCAGCCGGAGGCCCGACCTTCGCCGTGCCGTCCCGCTCGCATGACGCGACCATCGCGCCCGATCGTAGTTACGGGAGCGCTCCGCAGGGGCATACTCCCCGGGTGGCCGCGGTCGAGGGTTGGAACGAGGTCGACAATGCGCTCGAGCGCACCTTCACGCTCGGCGACTTCGTGGAGGCGCTCGCGTTCGTGAATCGCGTCGGCGAGCTCGCGGAGGCGGAGAACCACCATCCCGACATCCGCATCGACTACAAGAACGTGACGCTTCGCTGGTGGACGCACACTGCGGGCGGCATCACCGACCGTGACCGCGAGCTCGCGTCGCGCTCGGCCGAGCTGGCGAGCTGAGCGCCGCCGCTAGTCCGGCTCCGTCGCCTTGACGACGGTCACCGGCACGCGGCTGTGCGAGACGACGTGCCGGCTCACCGAGCCGAGGAGCACGGACTTCAGCCCGGACTTCCCGGCCGAGCCGATGACGATCAGATCGGCGCTCTCCCCTTCCGAGACGAGCACGTCCCCGGCCGGGCCCTCGACGAGGCGCGCCTCGACGTCGACCGGCGGCCCGTCGGGGAAGGCCTGCTCGAGCGCAACGTCGAGCTCGGCCTGGGCAGCGTCGCGTTCGACGTCGAGCTGACCGACGTAGTCGACGTCCGGAACCGGGATCAGGCCCGGATCGGCGATGGCCGACGACGCGACGAATGTCCACGCGTGCACGGCGACGAGCTGCGCGTTCCGCAGCTCGGCCTCCTCGGTGGCGAAGCGCAGCGCCGCGATCGACGGGGCCGAGCCGTCGACTCCCACCACGATCGTGCCGGGCATGGCATGAGCCTACTAAGGTGCCCCCGTGCCTGCGAGCGTCCGGCTCTACGACGTGGGCCCGCGTGACGGCCTTCAGAACGAGCCGGACGTGCTGGGGCCCGACGTCCGCGCCGAGCTCGTCGGCCGCCTCGTGGAAGCCGGGCTGCAGGCCGTCGAGGTCGCGAGCTTCGTCGACCCGCGGCGTGTCCCGCAGATGGCGGGCGCCGAGGAGGTCGTCGCCGCACTCGATCGCGCCGACGGCGTCGTCTACGCCGGGCTCGCGCTCAACGAGCGGGGCTACGAGCGGCTCGTAGCGAGCGGGCTCGACGAGGTCAGGTTCTCGTTCGGCGCGACCGAGTCGTTCAACCGCCGGAACCAGAACGCCTCGGTCGAGGAATCGCTCGAGCTCGGCCGACGCATCGCCGAGCGTGCGCGGGAGGACGGCATCCGCTCGGCGCTCATCGTCAGCGTCGCGTTCGGCTGCCCGTTCGAGGGCCCGGTGGAAGAACGCCGTGTGCTCGACCTCGCAGCGAGCCTCGCGGAGGCGCGGCCCGACGTGCTCATGCTCGCCGACACGATCGGCGTGGCGGTGCCGGGGCAGGTCAGCCGCGTGATCGACGGCGTCGCCGCCTTCGGGCTGCCGACGGGCGGCCACTTCCACAACACCCGCAACACGGGCTACGCGAATGCGCTCGCGGCCCTCGAGGCAGGCGCGTCGGTCCTCGACGCGTCCGTCGGCGGCCTCGGTGGCTGCCCGTTCGCCCCGCGTGCGACCGGCAACATCGCGACCGAGGACCTCGTCTACCTCCTGCACGGGGAGGGCGTCGAGACGGGGGTCGAGCTGGAGGCCCTCGTCGAGGTCTCGCGCTGGCTCGAGGGCGTGCTCGGGCGCCAGCTCGAGGGGCAGGTCTACCGCGCCGGGCCGTTCCCGCCCTAGCGCGTCGCGGGCAAGACGGTCCCCCGCACCTCGCCGAGCTCCACGTCGCCCGCGCGGCCCCGGAGCACGACCTCGTCGCCGTCTTCCAGGAACGTCCTCGTGCTCCCGTCGTCGAGCGCGAGCGGCTCCGACCCGTTCCACGTCAGCTCGAGCAGCGACCCCTCCGATCCGCGCTCCGCCCCCGAGATCGTCCCCGTGGCGAACAGGTCGCCGGTCCTGATCGAGGCACCGTTCGACGTCGCGTGGGCGAGTTGCTGCGGCATCGTCCAGTACAGGTGTCGCGCGTTCGTCCGCGACACCACGCTGCCCTGGAGGACGACCTCGAGCTCGATGTCGAGCGCCCAGTCCCCGGCGGCGCGAAGGTAGGGCAGCGGCTCGGGATCCTGGTCCCGTGAGGGCACGAAGCTGTCCTCGAGCAGTGCGAGCGGCGTCACCCAGGCCGAGATCGACGTCGCGAACGACTTGCCGAGGAACGGCCCGAGCGGCTGGTACTCCCAGGCCTGGAGGTCGCGTGCGCTCCAGTCGTTCAGGAGGACCACCCCGAACACGTGGTCGCGGAACGCATTCGCGGAGACCGACTCGCCGAGCTCGCTCGGCACGCCCACGACGAACCCGAGCTCGAGCTCGAGATCGAGGCGTCGGCTCGGGCCGAAGGTCGGAGCATCCTCGCCGGCGGCCTGCGCCTGACCGCTGGGCCGCACGATCGGAGTACCGCTCACGACGAGCGTTCCCGAGCGCCCGTGGTAGCCCACGGGGAGATGCCGCCAGTTCGGCAGCAACGGCTCCCGGTCCGGCCGGAAGAGGCGCCCGACGTTCGTCGCATGCTCGAGCGACGAGTAGAAGTCGACGTAGTCACCGACCTCGAGCGGCAGCCTCGTCTCCACCCCCGCGACGGGGAGCAGGTCCGCGCCTGCCGCGACGAGCTCCTGCGCCCGGGAGATGACGTCCTCCCACGCCGCGCGGCCGAGGGCGAGGAACGGGTTGAGGGACGACGATTCGAAGGCGGCGCCAAGCCCCGCGGCGGCGAGGTCGAGGACGCCGTCGCCGGCCCGGAAGCCGACCCGCGGCTCGTCCCCGTCGCTCGAGAAGACGCCGAATCCGACCACGAGGGCGGATCTTCGCAGAGGGATTTTCGTCAAGCGCGCCGGGCACGGATCCGATGGAACCGCCTGGTAGACCCATGTCGGACCCTGCGCGCATAGATCCGGCTGCAGAACCGTGGGAGCCTTCGGCGACCTCGTGGCCCCAGCCTGCGCCCGAGACGGGGGAGGAGTGGCCACGCCTTCGCGCTGTCGAGCCGTATCGCCGCCTCGCCGAGATCTTCCACGACGTGCTCTCCGAGCAGAGCCTCGACGCGCTGCTCGAGCGGATCGCTGACGCGCTCGCCGAGCTCATCCCGTACGAGGACGTGCACATCTACGCGGCCGACGAGGCGAAGCGCGAGCTCTACCCGGTGCTCGCGCGCAGCAAGTGGGCGGACGAGGTCATGCGCGAGCGCTTCTCGTACGGCGAAGGCATCACCGGCTGGGCGGTAGAGCACCGCGAGGCCGTGCTCACCAACCAGGCGCACCTCGACCCACGAGTCCGCTTCGTCCCGGGAACGCCCGTCGAGCCGGAAGCGCTCATCGCGGTCCCGCTCATCGCCCGCGGCAACCTGAAGGGCACCCTCAACATCTACCGCGTCGGCGAGGACGCGAAGTTCACGGAGGAGGAGTTCATCCTCGCGACCCGCTTCGGGGACGCTGCCGCGCTCGCCCTCGACAACGCGCACATCCGCGCGAGTCTCGAGCACCAGGCCTCGACGGACGCGCTCACCGGCCTCTACAACCACCGCACGTTCCATGACCGCGTGCGCCAGGAGCTCATGCGCGCGTCGGCGGAGCACGACACGGTCGCGCTCGTGATGGTCGACCTCGACGACTTCAAGAAGGTCAACGACGTGTACGGCCACGGCATCGGGGACCAGCTTCTGCTCCAGGTGGCCGATCTGCTGCGAGCCTCCGTCCGTCCGACGGATGTCGTCTGCCGCGTGGGCGGCGAGGAGTTCGCGATCATCGTTCCCTCCGGCGACCTCGCCAGCGCGCTCGCGCTGGCCGAGCGGCTCGGGACGCGCTTCGCCGAGCTCGAGGCGGATGCCGTCGGCGGCCTCACGGCCTCGACCGGGATCGCGGTCGGGCCGGAGCACGCCGCGAACCCACGCGAGCTCGTCGCCTGCGCCGAGGCGGCGATGATGACTGCGAAGACGCGGGGCAACGGCCTCGTCGTCGTCTTCGACGAGACGGCCACGGAACGGCCCTCCGAGGCGGCGGCTCGTCGCGACGACGTCCGCTCGATCGCCTATCTCAAGATGCTGCAGAGCCTGTCCGGGAAGCTCGCACGGCTGAACGACGTCGAGCGGATCGGCCTCACGATCGCGGACGAGCTCAGGCTCCTCATCGACTACCACAACTGCCGCGTCTTCGTCCGCGACGGAGACGACCTGCTCCCGATCGCGTTCCGCGGCGCGCTCACGACTGTCGATCCCGGCACTCCCGCGGAGCTGCTGCCGACGGCGATCGGCCGCGGCATCACGGGCCGCGTCGCCGAGACCGGCGACTCGCTCCTCGTCGGGAACGCCGCCGACTGCGAGTTCGGCGAGCAGATCGCGGGCACCGCGACGATCGAGGAGTCGCTCCTCGCCGTGCCGCTGAAGTTCGGCTCACGGGTGAGCGGCGTCGTCGTCATCTCGAAGCTCGGGCTCGACCAGTTCGACGCCGACGACCTGCGCGTGCTCGAGGTGCTGGCGGGCCACGCATCGGTTGCCCTCGAGAACGCGCGCTTGTACGACGCCCAGCGGCGCGCGGCCGAGAGCGCGACCGCGCTCCTCGAGTTCGGGCGGGACATCGCGGGCGCCGAGGACATCTCCGAGGTCGCGGAGCGCGTGGTGCGCGGCTCGGCGGAGATCCTCCGCAGCCCCCTCGCGTCGCTCTGGCTCCAGGACGGCGAGACTGGCGACCTCGTGAGCCTCGCCTCGTGCCCGGAGCCGGAGAAGCCGTCGAGGACGGTGCCGGCGGCGAAGCTCGGGCCTTGGCTCGAGCGCACCGAGCCGTACGTCATCGCCGCAGAGGACTACGCGGCCATCGCGACGCCGCCGGAGTCGACCGACGGGCGCTTCGCGATCGCCCCGTTCACCGTGGCGGGCAGGTGGGGCGTCATCGCCGCCGCGGCACCGCCGTCGGAGACATACGGCGAACGCGAGCTCCAGCTCCTGAGCGGGCTCGCACAGCAGACGAAGCTCGCGCTCCAGCGGGCCGTGAGCTACGAGCGGCTCGAGCGGACGTTCCTGTCCACGGTGGAGGCGCTCGCGAACGCGCTCGAGGCGAGCGACGCGAACGTCTCCTCGCACGCGCGGTGGATCACGGATCTCGCGCTCCGCGTCGGCGAGGAGGTCGGTCTGGAGCCGCGCGCGCTGAAGCGGCTCGAGCTCGGAGCGCTGTTCCACGACATCGGCAAGATCGGGATCCCGCAGGCGATCCTCGCCAAGCCGGGCCCTCTGACGGCCGACGAGCGCGCGGTCGTCGAGTCGCATCCCGTGCTCGGCGAGCGCATCCTCGCCCCGATCGAGCAGCTCGCGGAGGTCGGGCGCATCGTGCGGAGCTGCCACGAGCGCTTCGACGGCTCGGGCTACCCCGACGGCCTCGCGGGCGAGGAGATCCCGCTCGAGTCGCGGATCATCTTCGCCTGCGACGCCTACCACGCGATGACGACCGACCGTCCGTACCGGAAAGCGCTCGGCGCCGGCGAGGCGCGGCTCCGGCTGACGGAAGCCGCCGGTTCGCAGTTCGACCCGGACGTCGTCGAGGCGATCGTCCGCGTGCTCGACGCGTAGACGGCTGCCCTAGCCCGCGGCTTCGGCCTTGCGCAGGCCAAGGAACGCCCACGTCCAGAAGACGACGCCGAGCCCGATCGCGATCGCGAACGATCCGAGAACGTGCGGCGCGTCGCCTGCGATGAACCCACGCCCGGTCTCGAGCAGGTACGTCAGCGGGTTCGCGGACGCGACTCCCTCGATCCACCCCTCCAGCAGGTTCAGCGGGACGTAGACAGGGGCGAAGAAGAGCACGAGGAAGACCGGCATCTGCATCAGCGGCGCGGCCTGGATCGTGCGGAAGCGCATCGCGATGCCGCCGGCCCAGAAGAACCCGCAGAAGTTCACGAGCGCGGCGAGCACGTAGAGACCGACGAGATCGACCGGCCCGCCGCCGATGTTCATCCCCACGGCGAGCGCGACGACGGTGAGGAGCGCCGCGACGAACGCCCAGCGCATGAGCGCGGCGAGGGAGTAGCCGACGACGATTCCGCTCCGGTACGGCGCGGCCAGCAGAAGCCGCTTCGCGAACCCGCCCTCGAAGTCGCGGGCGAGGCCGAATCCCGTGAAGACCCCGGTGAACGCCGCCGCCTGGAGGAGCACGAAGACGAACTGGAAGGCCGTGTACCCGGGCGGGAAGTCGAAGCCGGGCACGCGCGAGACCTGGGACAGCCCGCCCGCGAACGCAACGAAGAAGAAGAGCGGGAACGCCGTGGTCGGAATGAGGATCTGCGGGTTCGTGACGACGTTCTTCAGCGTCCGCCAGGCGACTCCCGAGACGACGTTCCAGTACCTCATGTGCGCGTCATCCGTGTCCGGAGCCCGCGGGCGGCGAGCGTGAGCGAGACGACTCCCAGCACGATCACGAACCCGAATCCCAGAGCCAGCGCCTGCCAGTCCCAGCCCGTGATGATCAGGCTGCGGACGCACTCGATCATGTACGAGACCGGGTTCAGCGTCGCAGCGATGCGGAACCACTCGACCCCGATCAGGTTCCGCGGAGCGTTCATCGAGGAGATGAAGAGGAAGACGAAGAGGACCGGGAAGAGCGCCTGGATCGCTTCCCCGGACCCGGTTCGGAACGCGAGCCAGGCGCCGAGGGCGCCGAAGGAGAGGGCCACGAGCGCTCCGTAGAAGACGAGGACGAGGATCCCGAGCGGACCCGACTCGAACTCGACCCCGGCCGCGAGCCCGACGGCGAGATAGAAGAGCACCTGCACGACGCCGAGCGCGACGACGCCCGCGAGCTGCCCGGTGAGCAGCGCCCAGTCGCGCAGCGCCGTCAGCGAGAGCCGGTTGACGAAGCCTGTCTGGATGTCACGGGCGAGGTCGGTCCCGGCGTTCATCGTCGAGAAGAGCGCCCCCTGGATGAACGGCACCGCAAGCGCGAAGGCGAGGAACGAGTCCGTGGGAAAGCCGGGGAGCTCGACGGACGAGCGTAGGCCGCCGGCGTTCACGGCCATCAGCGCGACGGGAAAGATGAGCGGAGGGATGACGCTGGCAGGCTGCCGCGCCGTCCGCACGAGGGAGCGGCGAGCGATGGCACCGACCTGCGGCCAGGCAGCGCTCACCGGCCGCCCGTCTCCTGCTGCTCGGACTCAGCCTCCTCGGCCGCGCCCTCGAGCGTGCGCCCGGTCTTCGCGAGGAAGACGTCGTCGAGCGTGGGCGCCCGCAGCTCGATGTCCGCGATGTCCACGCCGTTCTGATCGACGGCGCGGACGATGTCGGTCAATCCCAGACCGTTCCGGAGCCTGACCGCCACGTCCCTCGTCGTCGCGAGTGGCTCGCCGAATTGCGAGAGGAACTGCGCGATCGCGGGGCGGTCCTCGTCGCGGTGCGGGATCGCGTGGACGCTCGGACGGCCGATCTCCGCCTTCAGATCCGCGGGCGTCCCTTCGGCGACGATCTTGCCCTGGTCGATGATCCCGACCCGGTCCGCGAGGACGTCCGCCTCCTCGAGGTACTGCGTCGTGAGGAACACCGTCACGGCCTCCTCGCGGCGCAGGCGCGCAACCTCCTCCCAGAGCGCGGTGCGGCTCTGCGGGTCGAGCCCGGTCGTCGGCTCGTCGAGAAAGAGCACGCGCGGCTCGTGGATGAGCGCGAGCGCGAGATCGAGGCGGCGCTTCATACCGCCGGAGTAGCCCGACACCTTGCGGTCGCCGGCGTCGGCAAGCCCCACGCGCTCGAGGAGGTCGTCCGCGCGCAGCCTGCGCTGGTCCTTGCGGACGCCCTGGAGCGTCGCCTGCAGCCGGAGGTGGTCGCGGCCCGTGAGCAACGGGTCGAGCGCCGCCTCCTGGAGCGCGACCCCGATCAGCGACCGGACCTTCGGGCCTTCCTTGACGACGTCGTAGCCGCCGACCCGGGCGGTGCCGGACGTCGGCGGCAACAACGTCGTCAGGACGTGGACGGTGGTGGACTTGCCGGCTCCGTTGGGGCCGAGGAAGCCGTAGATCTCGCCCGGTGCGACCTCGATGTCGATCCCGTCGACGGCGCGCGGGCCCTTCTTGTACTCGCGGACGAGCTGCTCGACGACGATCCCGTTGTCCCCGTCCACGACGGCCACAGTACCCGCGCCGATCTGCGTCAACGAAGCGCGTCCATCCGCTCGCGGAACTCCTCCGTCGAGATCTCGCCGCGCGCGAACCGTTCGGCCAGGATGGCCTTTGCCCTGTTGTCCCCGGACCAGCGCCGGCGCCCGCGGAACACGAAGTAGAGGATCGTTCCGAGCACCGCGAGCCAGAGCGCCCAGAAGAACGGGGCAACGACCCACCAGTGCTCCCCGTCGTCGCCGACGGACGCGAGCAGCGGTGTCAAAGCGAGTGTCATGTGGCTCTCCTCCCAAAATCGTTCGATATCTAATAATTAGGAGGCTAGCAAACTCGTAGACTTCTCCGCAATGCGACCCCGCGAGACACCGATCGGGCTCCAGCTCGCCCACACCTCGAAGCTCGTGAGCCGCGCGTTCGGCGACGCGCTCGCGGACGCGGGTGGGTCGATCCCCACCTGGCTGATCGTCTCCCGCCTGATGGGCGAGGAGTGGCGGGCGCAGCAGGACCTCGCCCGCTCGATCGGCATCGAGGGCCCCACCCTCACGCATCACCTCGACGCGCTCGAGGAAGCGGGGCTCGTCGTCCGGACGCGCGACCTGAACGACCGCCGGGCGGTGCGGTTGGAGCTCACCGACGCCGGCCGGGAGAAGCATGCGGAGCTCATGCAGGCGGTGATTGCGTTCAACCGGCAGCTCCGCTCGGGTCTCGAAGAGGCCGAGATCCAGGAGCTCCGGGATCTGCTGGCGAAGCTCGAGCGGAACGTCGCGTCCGACGAGGCGCCGGCCGACTGAGCCTCAGCCTTCGTCAGAGCCGAGCGGCTCGAGCGACAGCTTCGTCGCCACGACGCGCTTTCCGTTCCGCTCGTAGACGACGTCGACCGAGTCGTTCTGGCGATACGTGCCCGCGACGCCGACGATGATCGACGTCCAGCGCCAGAAGCCGAGCTTGCCCTCGGTCTTCAGCTCGCGCGCGAACACGAGCGTGCGGCCCTCGACGTGGAAATCGGCGCCTTCCGCCTGCGGCACGCCGTTGACGTACACCTCGAAAGGTCGCGTCACGTCGGCGGGGAGGCGGACGCGGGTTCCCGTGCGCGTTCGCTGGGGCACGTTCATAGAATGGCAGCGCGTGCGAGCCAAGCTCCTTGTCCTCGGTGGTCTGCTGGCGGTCGCCGCCCTGAGCACGCCGACGGCGCTCGGGTCGAACGGCGGCTTCACGCCCGTCGAGCCCGCGTCACCGAATGCCGAGGGCATCCAGCGCAGCTACTTGTTCATCTCGATCTTCGCGATCGCGATCTTCGTCCTCGTCGAGGGCCTGCTGGTCGCGTTCGCGCTGCGCTATCGCCGCCGGCGGCGTGCGCGGTTCGAGGAAGGCGCCGAGATCCACGGCGCGACGAAGCTCGAGCTCATGTGGACGGCCGGCCCGGTGGTCGTCCTCTTCGTCATCGCGGCGTTCGTGTTCATCGAGCTGCCCGGCATCAAGAACGTGCCCTCGGCGGGCGCCGGGACAGCGCAGCTCGACATCCGCGTGGAGGGGCACCAGTTCTATTGGCAGTTCGAGTACCCGAACGGCGTGTTCGCGATCGACACCATGCGCGCCCCAGCCGGAGTTCCCGTGAGCCTCGAGGTGACGGCCCCGGACAACGACGTGATCCACTCGTGGTGGATCCCGGCGCTCGGCGGGAAGATCGACGCCATCCCGGGCCGGGTGAACACCACCTGGTTCCAGGCGGACGAGGGGACGTACGAGGGCCAGTGCGCGGAGCTCTGCGGCCTCGAGCACGCGAACATGCTTGCGTCGGTCGAGGTGCTGCCGGAAGAGGCGTTCAACGCCTGGCTGGACGAGCGACGAGCCGACCAGAGCGCTGCCGGCGCGGAGCTCGGCGCCGAGATGTGGGCCGGGGTCTGCGCGAAGTGCCACGGCCCCGATGGTGAGGGCGGAATCGGCCCGCGGCTCGCCGGCTCGGCGACGCTCGCAGATGCGGACGCGGTCGAGGCAATCGTTCGGAACGGACGCGGCGAGATGCCCGCCGTCGGCGCAGACTGGACCGACGAGCAGCTCGACGCGCTGACCACCTATCTCCAGGAGAGCCCGCCCAGTGGCAGCTAGGGCCGAGACGCAGGTGCCCGGCTGGCAGCGCGGGCGGATGGCGAGCTGGCTCGTCACGACCGACCACAAGCGGATCGGGATCCTCTACATCTGGACGTCGTTCCTCTTCTTCGTCCTCGCCGGGCTCATGGCGCTCGTGTTCCGGCTCCAGCTCGCGCAGGCGAACGCCGGCGTCGTTGGCCCCGAGCGTTACAACGAGCTCGTCACGATCCACGGGACGGCGATGGTCTTCCTCGTCGTCGTTCCGTTCTTCGCCGGCTTGGCGAACTTCCTGGTCCCGCTGATGATCGGCGCCCGCGACGTCGCTTTCCCGCGCCTGAACGCGCTCTCGTACTGGCTCTTCTTCCTCGGCGGCGCCGTGCTCATGCTCTCGTTCTTCGCCGACGGAGGCGCCGCGGACACCGGCTGGACCGCCTATCCGCCGCTCTCTGCCCAGGCGCCCGGGAACGGCCAGGACCTGTGGATCCTCTCGCTCCACATCCTCACGGCGTCCTCGCTCGCCGGTGCGATCAACTTCATCGTGACGATCCACCACATGCGGACGCGCGGGATGACGTGGACGCGCATTCCGCTCTTCATCTGGGCGATCGAGATCTACGCCTGGCTGCTCGTCGTGATCCTCCCCGTCCTCGCTGCGGGCCTGACGCTGCTCCTGCTCGATCGCGGCGTATCGATCGCAGGCTGGGAGCTCCAGACGAACTTCTTCAATCCCGCCGACGGCGGCTCGGCCGTGCTCTACCAGCACGCTTTCTGGTTCTTCGGCCACCCCGAGGTGTACGTCATCGTGCTCCCGGCCTTCGGGATCATCTCCGAGGTCCTCCCCGTCTTCGCGCGCAAGCCGGTCTTCGGCTACAAGGCGATCGCGCTCTCGACGGTCGCGATCGGGTTCTTCTCGATGCTCGTCTGGGCGCACCACATGTTCACGGTGGGCCTCCCGATCTCCCTGCAGGCGTTCTTCATGATCGCCTCGATGGTGATCGCCGTCCCGACGGGGATGAAGGTCTTCAACTGGCTCGCGACGCTCTGGCGCGGGAACCTCGTGTTCGAGACTCCGCTTCTCTTCGCGCTCGGCTTCATCTCCGTCTTCGTCATCGGCGGCCTCACGGGGATCTACCTCGCGGCCTTCCCGATCGACTGGCAGGTGCACGACACGTACTTCGTGGTCGCCCACTTCCACTACACGATGGTCGGCGGCTCGCTCTTCGCGATCTTCGCGGCGCTCTACTACTGGTGGCCCAAGATGTTCGGGCGGACGCTCGACGAGCGGCTCGGCAAGTGGCACTTCTGGCTGCTCTTCGTCGCGTTCAACCTCACATTCTTCCCGCAGCACCTCCTCGGGCTCGACGGCATGCCTCGCCGCATCTACACGTACGGGAACGAGGAGTGGGAGGGCTACAACCTCGCCTCGACGATCGGCTCCTGGTTGATGGGGATCGCCATCCTCGTCTTCGTCTGGAACATCATGAAGACAAAGCGACGCGGGCCGCGCGTGGGCAACGACCCCTGGCAGGCGGACACGCTCGAGTGGTACACGACCTCTCCGCCGCCGCCCCACAACTTCGACCGGGTGCCGTACGTGACGAGCGCCCGACCGCTCTACGATCTGCGACGGAGGCTCCGCGAAGGCGATGGCTTCAAACAGCTCACCTGAGGTTCCCGGGCAGCTGCTGCGCCTGTCCGCGGCGGTCGGCGCCGTAGGCACCGGCCTCGTGGTCGCGAGCGCGGTCCTCGAGCTCGGGGCCGCGCACTGGGGCCTCGCCGCGATCGTGCTGCCCGCCCTCGTCGTGAACGTCCTCGCAGCCCGCTACGCGTATCCGGCGCTGCTCGTCCGGGCCGCCGCGACGCTCGCGCTCTTCCTCGTCGCGATCGCGCTGGGCGGAGTCGTCGCCTGGAGCGACACGGGCTGGTCGACGGCGCTGCACGTCGGCGCGGCTGCAGCCGCGTTCGCGGCCTCGCTCGTCACGCTCGCCGCGGCGCTTCGCGGGAAGCCGACGCCGCTCGCCTCCGCGCGCGACTACCTCACGCTGACCAAGCCGCGAATCATGTCGCTGCTCCTCCTCACCGGCGCGGCGGGCATGTTCGTCGGAGCCCAGGGAGCGCCGCCGCTCGACCTCTTCGTCCTCACGATGACGGGGCTCGCGCTCGCATGCGGCGGAGCGTCGGCGCTGAACCACCTCCTCGACCGCGATATCGACGCGCTCATGGGCAGCCGGACCGAGCAGCGCCCCGTTGCATCCGGCCGGGTCTCGCCTGGACAAGCGCTCGAGTTCGGGCTCGTGCTCTCGGCGGTCTCGTTCGCGCTGCTCGCGTCGACCGTGAACCTCCTCACGGCCGCGCTGGCACTCGTCGGGAACGCGTTCTACGTCCTCGTCTACACCCGCTGGCTGAAGCGCTCGACGCCGCAGAACATCGTCATCGGCGGCGCCGCCGGGGCGGTCCCGCCGCTTGTCGGCTACGCCGCGGCCACCGGCAGCCTCGCGCTGCCCGCGCTCTGGCTCTTCCTCATCGTCTTCCTCTGGACGCCGCCGCACTTCTGGGCGCTCGCGCTCATGATCAAGCGCGCGTACGCGGCGGCCGGCGTTCCGATGCTGCCCGTCGTCCGCGGCGACAGCGAGACGGCGAGGCAGATCGTCATCTACTCGGTCGCCCTCGTCGCGTTCACGCTCGTCGTCGGGTACTGGCTCGGGCCGGTGTACACCGCCGCCGCCGCGGTGCTCGGCGCGATCCTTCTCGTGCTCGCAGTGCTCCTGCGACGCGACCTGACCCGTGCGCGGGCAGGCGCGCTCTTCCACTACTCCCTCGCCTACCTCGCGCTGCTCTTCGTCGCAGCCGCTATCGATCCGCTTCTCGCATGAGCACGGACCCGACTCACGACAACGAGCTCGAGCGCAGGAATCTGCGCTTCGGCTGGGCGCTCTTCGGCCTCTTCTGGCTGCTGTTCGCCGGCACGTTCGTGATCGCGGTCCTGTACCTCCAGCTCGACTAGGAATCGCTTTACGAAGCCGCGTTCTCGGAGGGGGCATCCCCCATCCGAGGGAGGGCCGGGACCCGGCGGCTGCCGACATAAGAGGGCGATGCGCGCGGCCCGCCTGATCACCATCGTTGCCCTCCTGCTCGCCACCCCGGTGGCGTCGGCCGCGTTCGCCAAGGGCCCGTCCACCCCCGCCGGCCCCACGGGCCTGCAGGGCTTCCTCCTCCGCCCCAACGAGTCTGTGACCCACACGTTCGCGCGCACGCCCTCCTTCGCCTGGAGGCCGGTGCGCGGAGCAGCGTGCTACGAGTTCGAGCTCGCGACCAGCCGGACCTTCGACGGCAGCACGGTCGTCTGGTCGAACGCCGCCCAGGGCACCAAGGCGGGTAAGCGCTGCGGCCCCGTGAAGACGTTCATCAACAACGCGGCGTCCGACGAGTCGGGCGCGATCACCGAGACGCAGACGCAGACGGGGACGATCGCCCCGATCCGGATCCCCGCCGTGTCCGTGAACCTGACCCTCCCCTGGTTCACCGGCAAGCCGTACGCGCTCTACGCCCACGTCCGGGGCGTCACGCCGGCCGGGCCGACGAAGTGGAGCAAGGCGTTCGGGTTCAACATGCGCTGGGAGGAGCAGCCTGTCCCGATGACCGCGCGCCCCGGCCTCGTCCGCTGGCGGCCCGTCGACGGCGCCACCTCCTACCAGGTGTGGTACCCGGACATCCGCAAGTCGTTCTCGACACACACGAACGTCGCGGACCAGCGCGAGTTCTATCTCTTCCACGACGACCCGAACTGGTACTCGACGGTGCGCTGGCGCGTGCGCGCGGTTCGCCACGTGCTCGGTCAGAGCCCGAACGGGCTGCCCGCGGTCTCCTACGGCCCCTGGAGCCCCGTCTACTCGACCACGAACCCGTCGCTCAGCTCCGGCACGCTCGATCTCCGCGCCACCGTCTCCGATGCCATCAGCACGGGCTGGAAGGACGGCGCGCACCAGCTCATGCCCGCCTTTACGTTCTCCGGCAACGAGGACCTGAACGGGCAGGAGTGGCCTCTCTTCCGGGCCTACGCGTTCACGGATCGCGACTGCGTCAACGTCGTCTTCCGTAGCTCCGTCGTCGGCGGCGCGGCCTTCGCGCCCAGGACCAGCGGGCCGGTGAAGCTGCCCACGACCTCTGAAGACCTCGACCTCGCGACGGTCGGCGCTCTCCCGAGCGCGAACGACGAGACCGCGAAGACCCTCATGGCCGACGGCTCCGAGTTCAAGTCGAGCGAGGCCCTCTCCGGCTCGGGCGAGAACACGAGCGTCAAGGTCGACCTCCCGGACGTCGACGCGAAGACCACGCGCTACTACTGGACGGTCGTGCCGGTGGGCATCAGCGTCAACGACTCGGGCACGTTCACCTACGTCGACGTCGACCACCCGCAGGACGCCTGCGAGGCCGGCCGCGTCTCGACGTTCGCAAAGCTCTCCCGCCCCGCAATCACGCGCTCCGGCGGCGCCTTCGTCTCCGGCCTGACGCCCAAGGGTCGCCTCCTGGCGAGCGCGGGCGCGACCCCGGTCGTCTACTCCAGCCCGCTCGTGGCCTGGCGCCCGGTCGTCGCCGCGACGGGTTACCAAGTCGAGTGGTCGCGCAGCGTCTACCCGTGGCGTCGCGCAGGGCATCGCACCACGCTGTCCACGTCGCAGGTGCTCAACCTCGCCCCAGGGCGCTGGTACTACCGGGTGCGCGGCCTGAACGCGATGCAGATCGGCGTCTCGAGCATGACCTGGTCGAAGCCCGTCGCCGTGACCGTGTCACGGCCGACGTTCCGCGTCAGCTCTCGCTAGCGAAACCGCTCGAGGCACTAGGGTCGGGCAATGAGCCCCGACCTCGAGCTGGCCCTCGCGCTCGCCGACGCCGCCGACGCGATCTCCCTCCCGCGTTTTCGTACCAGTCTCACGATCGAGACGAAGCCGGACCTGACGCCGGTGACCGAGGTCGACCGCGCGGTCGAGGTGGAGCTGCGCCGGCTCATCGGCGAGGCGCGCCCGGACGATGCGATCCTCGGCGAGGAGTACGGGGTCGAGGGGAACTCGGCGCGCCGCTGGATCCTCGACCCCATCGACGGGACGAAGAACTACTCGCGGGGCGTCCCGGTCTGGGCGACGCTCATCGCGCTCGAGGTGGACGGGCGCGTCGAGGCGGGCGTCGTCACCGCTCCCTCCCTCGCGCGCCGCTGGTGGGCCGAGCGCGGCGGCGGAGCCTTCGCGGGAGCAGAGCGCATGCAGGTCTCGGCGGTGGAGCGGGTCGAGGACGCCGTCCTCTCGTTTCCCCTCGACCGCCAGCTGCCTCCGCTGGCCGAGCAGGCCTGGCACGTACGCGGCATCGGCGACTTCTGGGCGCACATGCTCGTCGCCGAGGGTGCCGTGGACGGCGCCCTCGACGCGACCGGCGTCGGCGTCTGGGACCTCGCCGCCGTGCAGGTGATCGTCGAGGAGGCGGGCGGGCGGTTCACGGACGTCCGCGGCGAGCCGCGCATCGACTCGGGTACGGCCGTCACCTCGAACGGGCTCCTGCACGACGACCTGCTCGCAGCCTTCGCCGAGCAGGTCGCGAATCGCTGACCCGCTCGGCGAGAGAGAACGTCAGATCGCCGGAGCCGGCTCGCCCGAGCCACCGCCACGGGGCTCGGCGGAGCCCTCGTCGCGAAGCCGGCGGAGCAGGTCGTGGATGTCGGCGATCTCCTGCTCGAGATCCTTCTGGCGCTCTTCGAGCACACGCTGGAGCTCCTCGCGATTCGGAGCGCGCCAGCGCTGCATCCGGTGCCTATGCCGTCCGCACATCGTCACCTCCCTTCACTCGAGCTCGTTCGACGAAGCCTTCGAGACCGTCGTGGAGCACGGCGAGCGACTCGACCCACGCCTCGAGGAGCTCGCGCCCCTCGTGCGTCAACGTGTACGTGCGCTTCGCGGGCCCCGGCAGATCGGCGCGCCACTCGGAGGTGACGAGCGCCTCGTCCTCGAGCGAGCGCAGCGCGCGGTAGACGTTGCCGACGTCGACGCGCTCGTCGCCGAGCACTTCGGGAAGCCGCTCGAGCAGCTCGTACCCGTGCGTCGGGCCGCCTGCGAGAAGAAGCAGGAGCGCCGGCTCGCCGAAGCGCTCGACCCGGGCCCGCACCTCCCACGACCCGTCCTCGAGTCGTTGACGGTTGCGCGAGCGAAGGCGGCGTCGGTGCACGCCGCCAGTATATGTGAATTACATATGTCTGGGAACGGCGCTCAGGCGACGAGCGCTTCGCGCTTCGCGGAGATGCCGTCGAGCAGGGAGCGGAACGACTCGGAGAATTTCTTGACGCCTTCCTCCTCGAGGGTCTGGACGACGTCCTCGTAGTCGACGCCGGCAGCTGCGAGCTCGTCGAAGAGCGCCTTCGCCGCGTCGATGTCCTCGAGGAGCGTGTCGCCACGGATGACCCCGTGATCCTGGAACGCCTCGATCGTCTCCTTCGGCATCGTGTTCACCGTCTGGGAGCCGATCAGCTCCTCGACGTAGAGCACGTCCCGGTAGGCCGGGTTCTTCGTGGAGGTCGACGCCCACAGGCAGCGCTGGGCGTGCGCGCCGGCGTCGGCGAGCGGCTGCCAGCGAGCGCCGCCGAAGATCGTGAGGTACTGCTGGTACGCGAGCTTCGCGTTGGCCACCGCGAGCTTCCCCTGGAGATCGGGGCGGCCGGCCTCCTCGAGCCGGCGATCAGCCTCCGTGTCCACGCGCGAGACGAAGAAGCTCGCGACCGAGGTGACCTTCGAGGGATCTCCTCCGTCGGCGACGAAGCGCTCGAGCCCGCGCACGTACGCCTCCGCGACCTCCGCGTGGCGCTGGAGCGAGAAGATGAGCGTGACGTTGATCGCGCGCCCGGCGGCGGTGCAGTCCTCGATCGCGCCGAGCCCGGGCGACCGTGCCGGGGATCTTGACGTAAGCATTTGCGCGGTCGACGAGCTCGTGCAGGCGCATCGCCTCCTCGAAGGTCGCGTCGCGGTCGTACGCGAGATCGGGGTCGACCTCGATCGAGACGCGCCCGTCCTCGCCGCCCGAGCGGTCCCAGGCATCGCGCATGAGATCGCAGGCGTCCTTGATGTCCTCCACGGCGAGCTCGAGGAAGATCTCCTTCGGATCCTCGACGCGCCCGAGAAGGTCGCGCAGCTGGTCGTCGTACCAGTCGCCCTGCGAGAGCGCCTTCTCGAAGATCGTCGGGTTCGACGTGACTCCGACCACGGTGTCCTCGCGCATCAGCCGCTCCAGCTCGCCCGTCTCGAGCATCTCGCGCGAGAGCGAGTCGATCCAGACGCTGACCCCGCGCCCGGAGAGCTCGTGCAGCCGGCTCGTCGCCATGTCCTTACGTTACCGCTCCCGGACAAGAGGGAAACCGGCCAGAATGGCGCACATGAGCGACACCGACCGACGCCGTGAGCTCGCGCAGCAGCTGCGCGTCGATTCCGTGCGGATGAGCGCCGCGGCGAAGTCCGGTCACCCGACGTCGGCGATGTCGGCGGCGGAGCTCATGGCGGTGCTCGTGGACGGGTACCTGCACTACGACTTCGACACGCCCGAGAACCCTGCGAACGACAAGCTGATCTTCTCCAAGGGCCACGCGTCGACGCTCCTGTACTCGATCTACCGGGCCGCCGGCGCGATCTCGGACGAGGAGCTCATGACCTACCGGCAGTTCGGGAGCCGTCTCGAGGGCCACCCCACACCGGTGCTGCCCTGGGTCGACGTCGCGACCGGCTCGCTCGGGCAGGGCCTTCCCATCGGGGTCGGGGTCGCCCTCGCCGGGAAGTACCTCGACCGGATTCCGTACCGGGTGTGGGTGCTCACCGGGGACAGCGAGCTCGCCGAGGGCTCGATGTGGGAGGCGTTCGAGCACGCCGCGCACTACGAGCTCGACAATCTCACGGCCATCATCGACGGCAACAGGCTCGGCCAGCGTGGCGAGACGATGGTCGGATGGGACGTCGAGAAGCACGTGGCGCGCGCCGAGGCCTTCGGCTGGCACGCGATCGAGATCGACGGCCACGACCTCGACGAGGTCGACCGAGCCTACGCGGAGGCCGTCGCGACGAAGGGCAAGCCGACCGTCGTCGTCGCGCGCACCGTGAAGGGCAAAGGCGTGAAGGCGGTCGAGGACAAGAACGGCTTCCACGGCAAGCCCCTCGATGACCCGGAAGCGGCGATCGCGGAGCTGGGCGGCGAGCCGAACATCCGAGTCGAGGTCGCAAAGCCCGAGCCGGCGGAGCCGCATCGCTTCGAGACCGGGCCGCTCGAGCTTCCCCGCTACGAGCTGGAGGACGAGGTCGCGACGCGGAAGGCGTATGGCGACGCCCTGGCGGCGGTCGGGACCGCCCGGGGAGACGTCGTCGCGCTCGACGGCGAGGTGTCGAACTCGACGTACGCCGAGATCTTCGGCAAGGCCCATCCGGACCGGTTCTTCGAGATGTTCATCGCCGAGCAGCAGCTCGCGGCGGCCGCGGTGGGAGTCCAGGTGCGGGGGTGGAAGCCGTTCGCCTCCACCTTCGCCGCGTTCCTGACCCGGGCGTACGACTTCGTCCGCATGGCCGCGATCAGCCGCGCGAACGTCGTCTTCTGCGGCTCGCACGCCGGCGTGTCGATCGGCGAGGACGGGCCGTCGCAGATGGGCCTCGAGGACATCGCTGCGTTCCGCGCCGTGCACGGGAGCACGGTGCTCCACCCCTGCGATCCGAACCAGACGGCGAAGCTCGTCGCCCAGCTCGCCGACCGCGAGGGGATCTCCTATCTGCGGACGCTGCGGCCGGCCAAGCCGACGCTCTACGGGCCCGACGAGGAGTTCGAGATCGGGGGCAGCCGCGTGCTTCGGAGCTCGGACGAGGACGACGTCGCCATCGTCGCCGCCGGCATCACGGTGCACGAGGCGCTTGCCGCCGCGGACGCGCTCGCGGACGAGGGAATCAGCGCGCGCGTGATCGATCTCTACTCCATCAAGCCGCTCGACCAGAGCACGCTGTTCGCTGCGGCCGAGGCGACGAGCGGCCGTCTCGTCACGGTCGAGGACCACTTGGCAGAAGGCGGCCTCGGCGAGGCCGTGCTGTCGGCGTTCGCAGACGCCGAGGAACGGCCGCAGGTCTCACTGCTCGCCGTGCGGATCATGCCTTCGTCCGGGAAGCCGGAAGAGCTGTTGGCGGCGGCCGGCATCGACGCCGGAAGCATCGCCGCGGCGGCGCGGAAGCTCGTCGCGCAGACCGTCCACACCGCGTAACTGGCCCCTCGGGCCCCGCGGGATCTACGCTTCCGCCTCGCGCGTCGCCTTCACGAGCGACCGCGGAGCGCGACATGGCCGTTCTCATCGCAACAAGCCTCCGCAAGGAGTTCTCCGGAGACCCGCTCTTCGACGGCGTCTCGTTCACCGTGGGCCGGCGCGACCGGTTGTCGCTCGCGGGGGCGAACGGCGCCGGCAAGACGACGTTGCTGCGCGCGATCTCCGGCGAGACGTCGCTCCAGGGCGGCGAGCTCGCGTTCGCGAAGGGCACGCGGATCGCGCTTCACGACCAGCGGCCCCCGCGCGACCTCGGGCTGACCCTGCGCGAGTACGCCCTCTCGGGCGCGAAGGACCTGCTCGCTCTCGAGTCCGAGCTGCGCCGGCTCGAGCAGGCAATGGCGGACGGAGCGCACGACGAGGCCACCCTCCGCCGCTACGCCAACGCGCAGGCGCAGCTCGAGCACGGCGGCGGCTACGCCTGGCGCGACCGCGTTGCGTCGGCGGTCCGCGGCCTCGGCTTCGTCGAGGCGGACCTCGACCGCAAGCTGGACACGTTCTCGGGCGGCGAGCTGACGCGCTCCTCGCTCGCCCGCGCGCTCGCGGGCGATCCCGACCTGCTCCTGCTCGACGAGCCGACGAACCACCTCGACGTCGAAAGCCTGGAGTGGCTCGAGCGCGAGCTGGAGACGCTGGATGCGGCGGTGATCCTGGTCGCGCACGATCGCTGGTTCCTCGAGTCCGTGACGACCGCCGTCCTCGAGCTCACGCCCGGCGGCGCGCACTACTTCGCCGGGCCCTGGCACGACTGGCGGCGAGAGAAGGCGGAGCGCGCGGCCGCGGCCGCGAAGACCGCCGAGCGCGTGTCGGTCGACATCGCCCGGCTCGAGCGCTTCGTGGAGCGCTTCCGGTACAAGAAGTCGAAGGCGAAGCAGGCCCAGGCGAAGCTGACGCAGATCGGGCGGCTACAGAAGGAACGCTCCCGGGCGGCGGGCGAGCACGAGTCGCTCACCCGCAAGCGCCGGACGCTCGGCTTCGAGTTCCTGTCCCCGCCGCGATCCGGGCGAGTCGTCGTCGAGGCGGAGGGCATCTCCCTCCTCGCCGGCGACAAGCTGCTGCTCGAAGACACCGGCTTCGCCGTCGAGCGTGGCGAGAAGGTGGCGCTCGTCGGGCCGAACGGCAGCGGGAAGACGACGCTCCTCGAGTCCATCCTCGGCCAGCGTGGCTTCGCGAAGGGCGCGGCGCGCCTGGGCCACGGGGTGATCCCGGCGTACTTCTCCCAGCACGCGCAGGAGATTCCGGACCGTGGATCGGTCCTGGACACCGCGGCCGCGTCCACGAACCTCTCACGACCGCAGGCGCAGAACCTGCTCGGCCGCTTCCTCTTCTCCGGCTGGGAGACGCACGAGCGCCCGGTCACGGCGCTGTCGGGAGGCGAACGGCGACGGCTCTCGCTCGCGCTCCTCGTCGCGTCAGGCGCGAACTTCCTCGTCCTGGACGAGCCGACGAACCACCTCGACCTCGAGAGCCGCGAGGCGCTCGAGGCCGCGCTCGAGGCGTTCCCGGGCACCGTTCTCCTCGTGTCGCACGACCGCGCGCTGCTGGACGCAGTGCCGGACCGTATCGTCGCGGTCGAGGATCACACGCTCCGCTCCTACGAAGGGGGCTGGGCCGACCTCGTGCGCGTGCGCACGGCGGAGACGACTCCCGAGCCCGCCGCAAAGCCGGAGCGCCCCGCGAAAGCGTCGCCCAAGCCGGCCCGTCCGGCGAAGCGGAAGCCGTCCGACCTCGACCTCGTCGAGGCGCGCATTGCCGAGACGGAGGCTCGGGTCGAGGATCTGGAACGGACGCTCGCGGACGACTGGACGAACATGGACGTGCTCTCGGCGCACCGCGCCGCACGCGACGAGCTCAAGGCGCTGCTCGAGCGCTGGGAGGAGCTCTTCGAGTCGGCACAGACCCCGGCGTCCTAGGGAATCGCCGCGCCTTGCAACAAACTGTTGCGAGGCGATGAGCGACGGGCAGGTGACGTGAGCACGGCGCGGCGGCGTACATCCGGCGTGCACGCGGTGTCGCTCGAGGTACCGAGCCAGAGAGCCGCGCCGACGTTCGCGTCGGTGGCGGAGGCCTGTCTCGACGACGTGTACGGCTATCTGCTCTACCTGACGAGGAACAGCGCCGTGGCGGAGGACCTGACCGGAGAGACATTCGAGACCGCGCTTCGGCGCTGGCGCCGGTTCGACCCCCGCAGAGGGACACCGCGCGCGTGGCTGCTGGCGATCGCACGGTCGACTGCGCTCGACTGGTTCCGGGCCGACGGCAGACGCCGCAAGCGGGAGGAGCGCGCCGGCACCGCCGAGCCGCGCGTCTCGACCGACGAGGCGTTCGAGGGCTTCTCGCCCGTGCTCGAAGCCGGGCTCCGCGAGCTGACCGCCGGCGAACGCGAGGTCGTCGCCCTCAGGGTCGTCCTCGACCTCGACGGCGAGGAGACTGCGCGCCTTCTGAAGATCAGCCCGACGGCCGTCTCGACGCGCCTGCACCGGGCGCTCGCAAAGCTGGAAGAGAGGATGAGACACGATGACGTCGCGTGAACCGTCGCCCGAGCTCGCAGCCCTGCTGCGAGGCTCGCGCCCTGCCGCCTCCCCCGAGCTCCGCGCACGCGTCCGCGAGATCGCCGCCGGCCAGGCGGTGAAGGCGCCGCCGCTCTGGTCCCGGCTCCGGCTCCCGAGCCGGCGCGGCGTGATGGTCGTCCTGCCGGCCGCGGCTGCCCTCGCGATCGCGAGCGCCGGCGTGCTCGGGCTCGCCCGCTCGGACGCGCCGTCCAGGGAGGCCGTCGTCCAGCAGGACGCCGCGCAGACGGACGCGCTCGAGTCGACCTACGGAGCAGAGGCGTCCCCGGCCATGCCGTCCCAGGATGCGGCCGACCCCACGCGGAGCACCGTGCCGGGCGCACTCGCCCCCGACACGACGCGGAAGCAGCGCGTCGGCGCGACCATGACGCTCGAGGTTCCGGACTCGGACGGCGTCGCAAGCTCGGCGCAGAAGGCGATCGCGCTGACGCAGCGCCTCGGCGGGCACGTCGTCAACTCGTCGGTCATCACCGGCGACGGGGCGAATGCCGCACTCACGCTCCAGGTGCCGGTCGCGCGCGTGCAGGAGGCGGTCGCGGGGCTGTCCGCGCTCGGGACGATCGTTTCGCAGCAGGTCTCGACGCAGGACCTCCAGGCCGACCTCGACCGGCTCGAGCGCCGCGAGCGCTCGGTACGCGCCCAGATCGCGCTCCTCGTCGCACGCCTCGAGTCCGAGTCGCTCGATGCCGGCCAGCGGGCGATCTTCGAAGCCCGGCTGAAGAACCTCCGCAACGAGCTACGCGCGCTCCGTCTCGGCATCGGGGGACTGAACGCCGAGGCGCGGATGGCCACGATCCAGATGACGGTCGTCACGCCCGCGGGCTCCGGTGTCGCGCCGGTTCCGTCCCGGCTCGACCGCACGCTGGACGAGGCGCTGAACGTGCTCGTGTGGGAGGGCGTCGTCGCGCTGGCGATCCTCATCGTCGCGGCGCCGTTCGCGCTGGTCGCACTCGCGATCTGGCTCGGGAACCGCCTGTACCGGCGCCGCGAGGACGACCGGCTGCTCACCGCGAACTAACGGTTCAGTCGCCGCCGAGCGTGGCGATGAGCGCCTCGGCGACGACCTTGAGCGGTCGTCCGGAGATCTGGCTCGCCTTGCGGAGGCGGGCGAACGCGTCGGCCTCGGAGAGGCCCTCGCGCTGCATGAGGATCCCCTTCGCGCGCTCGATCGCCTTGCGCGCAGCGAGCGCCTCCGCGAGCGAGTCCGCCTCCTCGCGGAGCGCAACGAACTCCTGGTGGCGCGTTCTCGCTGTCTCGATCGCGGGCAGCAGGTCGCTCTCGCGGAACGGCTTCACGAGGTAGCCGAAGACACCGGCCTCGACCGCGCGCGAGACGAGCTCCCGCTCGCCATACGCGGTGACCATGACGATAGGGAGCGGGCGCTCCTCGAGCATCCGCCGCGCCGCCTCGATGCCGTCGAGCCCGGGCATCTTCACGTCGAGCAGCGCGACGTCGGGCGACGTCTCGCGTGCCAGGAGAACGGCCTCCTCGCCGTCACGCGCCTCGGCGCAGACCTCGAAGCCCGCGCTCTCGAGCAGCCCCACGAGATCGAGGCGGATGATCGTCTCGTCCTCGGCCACGAGGACGCGCACGGTCTCGGTCGCGGCTCCGCTCATGCGTCGATCCAGAGAACGCGATATTCCATCCCAGGCTTCCACGGATTCGCGCGAATGCTGCGACCGCCGATCGGGAAGCCCCACGCGTCGATCTCGTCCTCGGTCGTCCGCTCGCTCTCGTGCTCGTTGAAGACGCCGATGACCACGCGCTCCGAATAGCCGAGCAGCCGGTCGAGGAACGCGCGCTTGCGGGCGGGCGGGACGTAGTCGAGCGCCGTGCGCGCGTACGTGAAGGTGCGTCGCGGATCCCAGGTCAGCGCGTTGCCGACGAAGATCCGGTCCGACCACTCGGGCAGCCTCGTGCGCGCGAGCTCGGCGAGCTCCGGCGAGATATCGAGGCCGTACGGCTCGACCGCGAACGGCGTCCAGCGCGGCAGGCACTCCATGAGGTAGCCGTTCGCACAGCCGACATCGAGGAACGTCCCGTCCCGGTCGATCGCGTCGGCGACGTGGCTGCGAGAGCGCTCCCAGTCCTCCGCCGTCCCGGTCTTGCCGGACTGGCCCCACGGCGTGTCGGCGGCAAGGTACGCCGGCACGATGAGCTCCTGCTGGCGGCCGTGCCAGTCCGCCTCGTCGATCTCACCGCGCTCGAGCAGCTCGTCGATCTCCGCGACCTCGCGCCACTTGTTCTCCTTCAGCGGGGCGTACGGGTCCTTCACGCGGGGAACACCACCTCGGCGCGAAAGCCACCCTCGTCGTACAGCTCGAGCGCTCCCTGGAGCTCGTCCTTCACGAGGGCTCGCACGATCGAGAGCCCGGTCCCGCTGCCGTTGCCCTGGATTCCCTTGCCGTCGTCGGCGATCGTCAGCGCCACCTCGCCGTCGCGCTGGGCGAGCGCGATCGAGACGTGGCTACCGCCGTGCTCGAGCGCGTTCTGGAAGAGCTCGGTGAAGACGAGCGCGACCGCCGTCGCCTGCTGACCGGCAAGCGATACCGGCTCCAGCTCCGCCGTCACCTCCTTGCCGGCGCCGATCCCCTGGACGAGCATCGCCCGCAGCCGGTCGACGAGCTCGCCGAGGTCGACGTCGTCCTCGCGGTGCTCCGTCAGCACCTCGTGCACGGCCGCGATCGCGAGCACGCGGTTCACGGAGTCCTGGAGCGCCTTGCGCGCGTCCACGTGCTCCGCACGGGCCTGGAGCCGCAGGAGCGAGGCGACCGCCTGCAGGTTGTTCTTGACGCGATGGTGGATCTCCTGGGCGAGGACGCCGCGCATGACTGCGCGGCCGTGCTCGAGTGCCACGGCGGCGTGGTGGGCGATCGCCTCGAGCAGCGCGCGGTCGTCGTCCGTGAACGCGACGTCGCGGTCACAGACGAGCTCCCCGATCTGCCGGCGCTTCCAGCGGAGCGGCATGCGCACGGCGAACGCGCCGGGGCGCCCCTCCGGCCAGGCGATCTTGCCGTCCTCGAGGACGAGCGCCGCCCCGGTGGCATGCAGCGACTCCATCGTCGTCCGCACGATGGCCTCAAGCGACTCCTCGAGGTAGAGCGACTCGGAAACCGCCTCGGAGATTCGGGCGAGCGCCTCGAGCTCGACGACGCGACGCTGGGCGGCGGCGTAGAGCTTGGCGTGCTCGATCGTCTGGGCGACCTGCGACGCGATGGCGACCAGCAGGTCGATCTCGGCGTCTGTGAACGTGCGGGCGGCGCGCGTGCGGACGTTGAGCGCTCCTTCGAGCTTCTCGCGCGCGAGGATGGGGACAGCGAGGATCGACTCGTACTCGTCCTCGGGGAGGTTCGGGAACTCCTTGAACCGAGGATCGAGGTGCGCACTCTCCGCGATCATCACCGGCGCGCGCTCCGCGGCCGCGACGCCCGTGATCCCCTCGCCGGGCCGCATCCGCGGCGTCCGCGTCATCTCCTCGACGCGGCTTCCGTGTGTCGCGCGCAGCACGAGCTCGTCGGCACGCTCGTCGTAGAGGTAGACGAAGCACGCGTCCGTCCCGAGCGCGTCCGAAACCTTGCTGGCCACGAGCTCGAGCACCTCCTGGAGGTCGAGCGAGGAGTTGACCGCGGCGATCGTCTCGGTCAGGAGCCGGAGATGGCGGGCAGTCGTGTCCACGTTGCTCATTGTCGCGTTTACGAAGTGCGCCTTCGTGTCATAGGATCGAACGCGTGACGCTCGACGACTGGCTCCTCGCGCTGCATGTGCTGGCCGCGTTCGCGTACGTCGCCGGCATCGTCCTGTTCTGGGTGCTCGTAGTCGCGATCCGGAAGACCGACACAGCGGACGGCACGGTTCGCATGGAGCCGATCGTCAAGGTCGGCAATGCAGCGGTCGGGATCGGAGCCGGAGGAACGATCGTCCTCGGTATCTGGCTCGCGTTCTCGGTGGGCGACTACGACATCTGGGACTTCTGGATCCTCGCGGCACTCGTCCTCTGGGTGGTCGCCGCGGCGATCGGCCAGCGCACGGGCGCCGCGTACATGGAAGGCATGACGAAGGCGCAGGAGCTCCTGGCTGCCGGCCAGACTGGTCCGAACGCCGAGCTGCTCGCGCTGAACCGGACGCAGAACGGTCTCGTCATGCACTCGCTCGCAACCGTCGTCGTCCTCCTCATCCTCATCCACATGATCTGGAAGCCGGGCGCATGAGCACGCTGCTCGCCGTGAGCCGGCCGACCGACTGGAACTTCCCGCTCTTCCTGCACGTCCTCGGTGCGATGGTCCTCGTCGGCGGCTTGCTCACAGCGGTGAGCGCGCTCGCGTTCGCGCGAGGCGACGTCCGTTTACTCCGACTCGGCTACTGGACGCTCCTCGGAGTGGCGCTGCCCGGATACATCGTGATGCGGATCGGCGCCGAGTGGATCTACGCGAAGGAACCGTGGGGCGAGCTCCCGGAAGGCGTCGACGAGCCAGCCTGGATCGGAATCGGCTACATCATCGCGGACGCCGGCGCGCTCCTCACGCTTATCGCACTCATCCTCGGCGGGATCGGCGTCCGCCGGCTGCGCGACGGCAAGGGCCAGGGACTGCTCAAGGCGGCGATGATCATCTCGCTGCTCGTGCTCGCCGCCGCGGTCGTCGCGATCTGGGCGATGTCGGGCAAACCGGACTAGAGCGCCGCTCTCCGGCCCAGTGAAAGTGCGCCAGCACTTTCACTGCAGAACGACCACGGGCTCCACACCAGGGAGCCCGCGATCGGCCGTCAGATACAAGGGTCGTCGCTCGCCTTGCGACTCACCTTGCAGCGCGAATAATCCGTGTTTCTCACGCGCTGCGCAAGTGGAAATGTCTAGAGCGCGCCCAGGTACTTCTCCTTCTCCCACTCCGTGACCTGGACGCGGTACTCGTCCCACTCGCGCCGCTTGAGCTCGATGTAGCGCGGGAAGATGTGCTCGCCCAGCGTCCGCTGCATGAGATCGGACTCGGCGAGCTCGTCGATCGCCACCCCCAGGGACTCCGGGAGCGAGACGATCCCCTGCTCGCGCCGTTCGTCCGCGGTCAGCCGGTACAGGTTGCTCTCCATCGGATCGGGGAGCTCGTAGCCCTTCTCGATCCCATCGAGGCCGGCGTGGAGCAGCGCCGCGAACGCGAGATACGGATTACAGGCGGGATCAGGGCAGCGGATCTCGGCCCGGGTCGCCTGCTCCGACCCCGGCTTGTAGAGCGGGATCCGCACGAGCGCCGAGCGGTTTCGCTGCGACCAGCCGACGTAGACCGGGGCCTCGTAGCCGGGCACCAGCCGCTTGTACGAGTTGACCCACTGCGCGAGCACGCCCGAGATCTCGCGTGCGTGTACGAGCAGGCCCGCGATGAAGCCCTTCGCGACCGGAGACAGGTGGTACTGGTCGCGGCGGTCGAAGAACTGGTTCCGTGCGCCCTTGAACAGCGACATGTGCGTGTGCATCCCCGAGCCGTTCTCCCCGAACAGCGGCTTCGGCATGAACGTCGCGTAGTAGCCGTGCCACGCAGCGACCTCCTTCACGATCAGGCGGTACGTGATCGTGTAGTCGGCCATCGAGAGCGCATCCGCGTAGCGCATGTCGATCTCGTGCTGCGACGGGCCCACCTCGTGGTGGTGGTACTCGATCGGGATCCCGACCGACTCGAGCGCGGCGATCGTGTCGTTCCGCATCTCCGTGGCCGCGTCCTGCGCCGTCATCGCGAAGTAGCCGCCCTCGTCGATCGTCTCCGTGCCCTTGTCGTCCTCGAAGACGAAGTACTCGAGCTCCGGGCCGACGTTGAAGGCGTCGAAGCCCATGCTCTTCATGCGCTCGAGCGCGCGCCTGAGCACGTAGCGCGGGTCGCCCTCGTACGGTGCCCCGTCGGGGGTGACGACGTCGCAGATCATCCGCGCGACCTTTGCTCCCACCGGGTGCCCGTGCTCGTCGAGCGGACGCGGCATGAGCTGGTACGACGCCGGATCCGGGATCGCGACCATGTCCGACTCCTCGATCGCGTTGAAGCCCGTGATCGACGAGCCGTCGAAGCCCATCCCGTCGTTCAGCGCCTCCTCCATCTCGGACGGCGTGATCGCGAAGGACTTCAGGTGCCCCTCGAGATCCGTGAACCAGAAGAGGACGTGCTCGACGTCCTCGTCCTTGATCCGCTTGAGAACCGCGCGCCTCGCCGCCAGCGGCGACGTCGCGCGGTCGCGGCTCCGCACCATGCTCGAGCGGGAGCCGCTCGATCTGGTCGATCGCGAGCTGCTCGATCGCGTGCTGCTGCTCCTCGGTCTTGCCATTTGACCTCCTCGAAAACGAAAGAAGACCCCGGACGAGGCCACTTCGTGGCTCCGAGCCACAACGTGAACCTGTCCGAGGCCTCGTCGCCTCACATAGACGGCGGGAGTCTACAGCGCCCCGGCCGGGCTCGCGGAGGCCTCGGCTGCGAGCTCCGGCTCCTTGCCCTGGTGCTTGAGCGCCCGCCCGTAGAGGACGAGCGCCGGCGACAGAGCGGCAGCTGAGGCCGCCAGAGCGGCGCGGATTCCGAAGGCGTTTCCGATGAGGCCCAGCGCCGGCCCGCCGCCCCACTCGCCGGCCGAGTCGCCGAGGTTCGTCATCGAGATCACGGTCGCGCGCACGCTCGAGTCATCGATGCTGGAGTTCAGCCAGGTCGAGTAGACGGGTGCCGCCAGGGAACGCACGACCCGGATCGCCCAGAACGAGGCGACCGCGACCGCGAACTGTCCGGCGAACGCGAAGGCGAGCGTCCCCACGATCATGAGCGCGTCGCACAGCAGCAGCATCTTCGTCATGCCGACCTGGTTCAGGCCCTCGAACCTCCGCCGAAGCGGCTGCGCGACGAAGATCGCAAGCAGGAGCACGCCCGCGTTCAGGACGCCGAACCAGACGATCGGGTCGAGATCGCCGAAGCCGGGAACGCCCACGTCGACGAGGAAGTGCGCCTCCCACAGCCGATCGAAGCCCTCGCTCCACATCCCGCCGAAGAACGCGATCCCGACGATGAGGAGCAACATCGGCCGCCGCCGGATCAGGCGCCCGCCCTTGACGCCCGTGTGCGCCATCGAGCGCACTGCCCCCATGCCCTCCGGCGTCGCCGGCTGGAACCCGGTCTCGGGCATGAGCAGCGCCAGGAGCACGCCGAGGACGACCATGGTGACGCCGCCGGCGACGATCGGAAGGCGCAGGTCGACGAGCGCGAGCCCGACCGCCGCGGCGATGCCGACGAGCGACGCACCGCGCGCGACCTGGGCGCCGCGCTGGTACGGCCCGGCGACGTTGTCGACGCCGACCTCGTCGGCGAGCCACGCATCCTCGGCGCCGCTCTTGAACGTCCAGCCGAAGCCCATCACCGCCGCCGCGATCAGCACGACGGCCACGCCTGGCGCCAGCCCGGTCGCGACGAAGGTCAGGCCCATGATCACGGCTCCGATGACGATCGATGCGCGCCTGCTGTAGGTGTCGGCGACGATCCCGGTCGGCACCTCGAAGAGGAAGTAGCCGACCTCGAGCGCCGTTCCCGCGAGCACGAGCGCGAGCGGGCTCATGTCGAGCTCGGTCACGAAGAAGACGGGCGCGAGCGTCCACCCGAGCGCGAACGCGAAGGCCTCGACGCCCCGGTACATGAGCCAGGTCCGCCGGGCGTCGAGTCGTCTCATGGCCTACGCCGAGGCGCCGGAATAGCGACGCAGGCCGAACTTCCAGAACCAGCGCGTCGCGGCGAAGACGACCACCGCGAAGATCAAGGCGAAGAGCAGCGTCTCCCAGGCGAGCCGCGACGTCACCGCCTCCGCGGGAACGGTGACGGCGAAGGCGACGGGGACGAGGAAGGTCACGCTGTAGCGCAGCCAGCCCGGATAGATGCCGACCGGGAAGCGGCCGGTCGCGAACACACCGTCGAACAGCTCGGCGGCGGTCCACATGTTCACGACCCAGAACGCGCCGGTGGCGATCACGAGCCAGAAGCAGTAGATGAGCGTCGCGCCGAAGACGAGAGCCACGGCAAAGGCCAGCGCATCGGCCAGTCCGACGTCCGTCGCGATCCCGGAGAGGCCGAAGCCCAGCACGACGAGCCCGGAGACGACGTCGACCACCTGCCAGATGCGAATCTCGCGCACGCTCGCAAGCACCTGCGCGTCCTCGGGCTTGGTCAACGCATAGTCGAGGGTCCCCCGATGCACCTCGTCCATGACGCGATTCATGTTCGGCTGGATGTACGTCTTCACGATGCCGCCCATGAAGATCTGGATGCCCGTGACGCAGAGAAGCTCGGGCTTGGTCCACCCGTTCAACTCCTCCGTGTGCGAGTAGACAAGGGCCAGGACGGCAAGCGCGACCGCGAGCGTGATGGCGGACTGGAGCAGCGACACGAGGAAGTTCACGCGGTACTGCAGCTCGTTCATGACGCCGACGCGCAGGTAGAGCCACGAGATGCGGAGCGCGTTCACGCCTAGCCTCCGACCGCCGAGAAGTGTCTGATCGCCGACCGCCACGCGACCTTGAAGAGACCGAGGCCGATGAGGATCCACAGCAGCTGGAACGCGAGCCCGCGCCCGAGCTCGGCGTTCGAGAGGTCGCCCACGAGGGCTTCGATCGGGAAGAAGAACGCCCACTGGAAGGGCAGGAACCAGGAGATCGTCTGCACCCAGTCCGGCATCAGCGGAAGGGGCACGAGCCGGCCCGAGAGCAGCAGCTCGAGCGTCATCCAGAGGTCGAAGATCGCGGCCCCGCGCGTCGTCCAGAAGCAGAGCATCCCGAGCGTCGACTGGAACATCGTCCGCAGGAGGTACGCGCCCCAGATCGCGACCCCGAACACCGCGATCTCGAGCGGCCGCGGGTGCAGGTCCGGGTCGAACACGAGCGAGAGCCCGATCGCGATCGGGATCCAGAGCACGATCACGACGACCTTCCAGCCCGCGAAGTAGGCGATGTCGTAGTTCAGCGGGTGCATCGGGCGAAGCAGCGACCCGGCGAGGTCGCCCTCGCGGATCCGCTGCTCCCAGTACGGCGCGCCGAAGACGATGTTCATGTTCCGGACGAGCGTCCAGACGATGTAGTAGGCGGCGAAGTACCCGGAGTGAAGCCCTGCACGGAGCCGCCCTGCTGGTCCGCGATCGTCGTCCAGACGACGAGATAGATCACCGGCTCGGCGACCATGCCGAGCATGTAGAAGTAGTTCGCCGTCCGGTACTGGAACTGCTCCTGGACGGCGAGCTTCATCGTCGTCACGTAGAAGTCGACGGTCGAGCGAACCCGTCCCGCCTGCGGGATCGCTCGGGTCGCCTCGGCGAACGTCGTCACTCCGGCCGCTCCTGCGCGAAGACGAGCTCGATCACGTCCTCGATCGGCGGGTCCTCGATGTTCAGGTCGAGCACGGACTGGTCGGCCAGGAGCCGCGCCGCGACCTGCGAGGTCTCGGACTTCGGCACGCGCAACGTGATCCAGTCGCCCTCTCGGTGGATGACATCGCCGTAGCGGCTGAGGTCGGCGGCCCCGTTCTCGAGCGCGACGCCGATCGTCTTGTACGCCGCGAACTGGTCGGCGAGCCCCGTCAGCGGCCCGTCGTACAGGATCCGGCCGTGGTGGATGACGACGACGCGCTTGCACAGCGCCTCGACGTCCGCCATGTAGTGGCTCGTGAGAAGAACCGTGGCGTCGTGACGCGCGTTGTACGCGGCGACGAACGACCTGATCCGCTTCTGCATCGTCACGTCGAGGCCGATGGTCGGCTCGTCGAGGAAGAGCACCTGCGGCCGATGGACGAGCGCGCCGACCACCTCGACCTTCATGCGCTCGCCGAGCGAGAGCTGCCGGACCGGCTTGCGCACGAGGTCGCCGACGTCGAGGAGCTCGATGAGCTCGTCCCGAAGCGCGACGAAGTCCTCCCGCGGAATGCGGTAGATCGCCCTGTTGAGCTCGAAGGAGTCGAGCGCGGGGAGGTCCCACTGCAGCTGGTT
The DNA here is from genome assembly GCA_963793035.1 of uncultured Actinomycetes bacterium. Lineage (GTDB taxonomy): Bacteria > Actinomycetota > Thermoleophilia > Gaiellales > Gaiellaceae > GMQP-bins7. The sequence continues at coordinate 265,741 of CAWBYI010000001.1, read as the reverse complement.
CCGATTGCCCATGACGAGCGTGATGCGGCGGAGGAACTCCCTCTCGCGCTTCGACGGCACGTGGCCGAGCACGCGAGCCTCCCCTCCGGTCGGGTACAGGAGGCCGGAGAGCATCTTGAGCGTCGTCGTCTTGCCGGCGCCGTTCGGCCCGAGGAAGCCGACGACCTCGCCGTGCTCGATGCCGAACGAGATGCCGTCGACCGCCCGCACGGCGCGGGTCTTCCGGCGCACGAGGCTCTTCGTGGCCGCCACGAGGCCCGGCTCGCGCTCGGGGACGTCGAAGACCTTCTCGAGCACATCCACGTGGACGGCCCGATCGGTCATCCCGACCTCTTGAGCTTGCCGTGCCGCTTCGCGTACTGCTCACCGCGGGCGAACACCCAGAGCCCGAGCGGGATCGAGACCACGCCGATGACGATCAGCGGCCAGAGCTCGTCCCACATCGCCGTCATGCCCTGCCCTTCGAGGATCGCCTCTCGGATCCCGTCGAGCGCGTACGTCGCCGGCGAGATGACCGCGATCCACTGCATCCACTGCGGCAGCACCTCGACCGGGTAGTAGACGCCCGACACGACGAGCAGCGTTCCCTGCGCGACGAATCCGAGCTGCGTCCCCTTCTCCGGAGAGATGAGGGGCAGCACGGACATCATCATCCCGATCCCGATGAATGACACCGACGCGACCACGAGGACGACGAACGCCGGGAAGTACCTCGCGTCCGGCATGGACAGGTCGAAGAAGACGAAGGCGCAGACGACGAACAGGAAGATCGCCCGCAGGAGCCCGTACATGATCGCGAAGACCCCCTGGCCCGCCAGGTGCATCGCACGCGACAACGGCGCCATGAACGTGTACTCGATCGTCCCCTCCCAGCGCTCCCAGGCGACGGTCTCCATCAGGAACTCGAAGAGGATGCCGAGGTAGGCCCAGACGACGGCGCCGATGAGCAGCGTCGTCATGGCCTGGTTCACGTCGAGGGTGCCGCCTTCCGCCTCGATCCCCTTGGCGATGAAGACGATCGTGAGCGTGTTCGCGACGGTCCAGACGAACCAGGCGACGTCCCACCAGATGTAGCGCTTCGTGAGGTAGGCGTTCCGCTCGACGACGCCGCCCGCGCCGACGAGCTCGGCCCGCATCGTCCCCATCAACGCTCTCATGCAAACACCTCCCTGTCGTCGTCGTCGGAGTCCTCCTCGGCCTCGAACGCGCGGCCGGTCGCCGCGAAGAACGCCACCTCGAGCGTGTCGGCGTCGTACCGCGCCTTCAGGGCGTCGGCCGGCTCGAGCGCGAGCAGGCGCCCGCGGTCGAGGATTCCGACTCGCTCGGCCAGCGTCTCCGCCTCGCCGAGGTCGTGCGTGCAGAGGAGGATCGTCGAGTCGTGTGAGGTCCGGATCTCGCGGATGAAGTCCTGCACCTCGAGCTTCGAGCGCGGGTCGAGCCCGGTCGTCGGCTCGTCGAGCAGGAGCAGGACGGGCGAGGTCAGGAGCGCCCGTGCGAGGGCGACCTTCTGCTGCATCCCACGCGAGAGATTCTCCATCGGCTCGTCGCGCCGGTCGGAGGGGAAGCCGACGCGCCCGAGGATCTCCGGGATACGGGGCCGGGTCTGCTTCGCCGTCATGCCGTAGTAGCGGGCCGCGTAGCTCAGGTTCTCCGCCGCGGACATCTTCTTGAAGAACGACGCCTCCACGGAGACGCGGTTGACGAGCCTGCGCACGGCGCGGTGCTCCTGCACGACGTCATGCCCGAAGATGCTGGCGCTTCCTCCGTCGGGGAGGAGAAGGGTCGAGAGCAGGCGGACGAGCGTCGACTTCCCCGACCCGTTCTGGCCGAGGATGGCGACGGTCTCGCCGCGATCGAGCGTGAAGGTGACGCCGTCGAGCGCGACGCGCTCTCGCTTGCCGAACCGGCCGACCTTGCGGTCGCGGCGCCGGAATACCTTGCGGAGCTCCCGCACCTCGACGGCCGGCACCGACCCAGCGTCATGGGACTCAGTGCCCCGAGCTACGGCCATCGGAACTGCCTCGTGTACGTCCGTCATGTGGTGCTCCTTCGAAGAACTGCGTAGCGAGAAAAAGGCCGGCGAGAAACGGGCCAGCGAAGACCGGGCCCACGCGGAGGGCCTCGGCAACGGGTGTCTCAGCTACGGAGGAGCAACATCCGGCCGCGCACGATAGCGACCCGACCGGATGCGGTCAACTCAACCGCGCCGAGTGCCGGCAGGCCCACGACGAGGGTTCTGAAACATGCGGACTTCGGCCAACGTCGTCACCTCCCGGCGCTCGTAGAACTGCGAGGCAGACACCATAGCGACAGCGGATCGCGTGGAAGCGCAGGAACGAGATCGACGCGGTGCGGCGGCGCCGCCATCCGGCCGAGTCCGCCCTCTACTCCGACTGCTGAGTTGTCGCCCGCCGGGGTCGGGTGTCCCACTCACGCCCGGCCCCGGCCCTCCTCCAAACACGAAAGGACCCTGCGGCTCGGAGCCACAGGGTCCTTTCGCGTCACCGACTCCTGTCGGCGGCTCGGGGAGGAGCGCTAGCACGGAGAGAGAACGTGACGCTGACGCTCGCGGACGTCTCCTGCCGGCCGGGGACGACGGGCGTGGAGGCCGCGGCCGCGTCCCTCGCCTCGAGGGCGTACGGCATCGCCTGCGAGCCGACCTCGGTGAGCGAGGTGATCTCGCCGAGCGAGCGGCCCGCCGCCCGGGCCAGCACCTCGGCGCGCTGGCGGGCGTCGGCGACGGCATCCGCGAGGGCCTCCCGGTAGAGGCGGTCGGCGTCGCTCGAGCTCATGCCCGGGCCGTTGATCTGGTTCGCGCCAGCCTCCGCCGCCGCGTCGATGAGCGCACCGGCACGACCGACGCCGATGCTCGCGGAGACGCTGTTGCTGGCCGAGTAGCCGGTCACCGTGCCGTTCTCGTCGGTGACGGTGTAGACGCTGACCCACTGGGTCGCGATCTCGCGCGCTCCCGCCTGGCGGAGCGCGGCGATCACCTTCTCCATCGCCGTCCCGTTCGCCGCGATCGCAGCCTGGGCGGTGCGCCCGCGGCTCTCGACCCCGAAGCTGAAGTTGGCGTCGTCGGGCGTGGACTCGACCGACCCGACCCCGGTCACCGTGACCGTGTCGGCGTCGGAGGTCGAGGGATCCTGCGCCGCGGCGGGGTTCGGCCCGGGGCCGAAGGCGCCGGCGAGCGCCACGACGGCGAGGAGTGCAGGAACTGCGATCAGGAGACGGGTCTTCATCGGGATTCCTCCGGAGTCGGTGACAGCCGGAATACGCCGCAGCTCCCGATCTACGTCACACGCGGCCGGACCGACCTAGTGTCAATTTGATACTTGGCGGCTCGCGGGCCATGCGGCTCGCGCTAGGCGAGGTACGGAGCCGCGCCGCGCTTGAAGAGGCCGCGGGCGATGACGAGCCGCTGGATCTCGCTCGTCCCCTCCCAGATGCGGTCGACCCTGAGCTCGCGGTAGAACCGCGCCGCGGGGTTCTCGACCATGTATCCCCGGCCGCCGAAGACCTGGACCGCGCGATCCGCGGCGCGGCCGGCCATCTCGGACGCGAAGAGCTTCGCCATCGAGACCTTGCCGTGGACGACCTTGCGGTCGTCGTGCGTGTCGAAGGCATGCGCGGCGTGGTACGTCAGAAGGCGGGCTGCGAGCAGCTCGGTCAGCGAGTCGGCGAGCGGGAAGGCGATGCCCTGGTGCTCGGAGAGGCGCGCGCCGAACGCTTCGCGCTCCTGCGCCCACGCGCTCGCCTCGTCGAGCAAGCGCGCGGCCGCGCCGCAACAGCGGGCCGCGATGAACAACCGCTCGACGAGGATCCACTCCCTCGCGCCCGCGCCGCCGCTCGCCGGCACGCGGTTCGCATCGGGGACGCGACAGTCACGGATGGCGATCTCCGAGTGGTGGTCGAGGTACGGGTCATGGAGGAACCGCGGCGTGCGGACGATCTCGAGACCCGGCGTGTCCGGCTCCACGATGAAGAGCGTCTGCTCGCCCTCCGCGGCCGCGAGCATGATGTAGTAGCCCGGATCGCCCTCGCACGTGACGAACCATTTCTCGCCGTTCAGCACCCACTCGTCGCCGTCGCGGACCGCGGTCGCCTGCAAGTTCGCGAGATCGGACCCTCCCCCCGGCTCGGTCAGCGCCCATGCCTCCCGGTACTCGCCGCGGACGACGGGCATGACGTAGCGCTCGCGCTGCTCGGACGTCGCGATCTCGAGCAGTTCTCGAGGCCCTCTGTCCACGACCGCGAACCCGAGCCCGTTCGTCGCCTTGCCGGACACCTCTTCGAGGGCGACCTGCCCGAGCATCGGCAGATCCCGTCCGCCGAGCTCGGTCGGCATATTGAGCATCGAGAACCCCTCGGCGCGCGCCTTGCGCCGGAGCTCGTCCACCTCGGCCGCGTCGATCGACCCGCGCTCGGCGATCGAGAGCTCGACGGGGTACACCTCGGCTTCGATGAAGCGTCCGACGCGCTCCTGGAGCTCGCGGATGTCGGCGGGCAGCTCGGGGACGATCAACGCTCGGGACCTCCCGGTGAAGTCCTGACCGTACGGTCAGGCGGACGGGAGACTACTCGACGCGCGCTCGAAGAGGGCACGCTCGGTCGCGGTGAGCGGCCGCGCTTTCCCGGTCTCGCGGTCGCGCGCGACGACGACCGCCTCCGAGCGCGCGGAGAGCCAGCCCTCCTCGGAGTGGATCTCCTCGTGCAGCGTGATGCTCGCCGTGCCGATGCGCTCGAGCCGGCACGTGACGACGACCGACTCGTGCTCCAGCCGGAGCTCGCGGCGGAAGTCGATGGCGACGCGGGCGAGGACGAAGCCCCACTCGTCGCCTTCACCCGCGAGCGCGCGCGAAAGCCACTCGTCGCGGCACTCCTCGAAGTACGTCGCGTACACCGCGTTGTTCACGTGCTGGTACGCGTCGACGTCGCGCCACCTGATCTCGATGCGCTTCTCGTGCACCACCCGGCGATCGTACGGCGAGAATGCGCGCCGTGCCCGGAGTGCGCTCTCTCCTCTTCCCGCGCTCGCTCGTGGTCGTCGGGGCGTCGCCCCGCAACGTCGAGGCTGTGGAGACCGTCGTGCGCAGCGGTGTCACGGCCTGGGGCGTGAATCCGAACCGGGACGAGGTCGGCGGCCTCCGATGCTTCCCGACCTTCGCCGACCTGCCGGACACCCCGGAGTCCGCCTTGCTGCTCGTGAACCACGAGCGGGTCGAGCAGGCATTCGAGGACGCGGCCGCCGCCGGGGTGAGGGCCTTCGTCGTGCCGGGGGTCGGTGCGGAGGCCGGGACCGCGGCGGCGCCCACCGTCGCGCGACTCGCCGCCCGCGCACGCGAGGTCGGCGCGTCCATGGTCGGCCCGAACTGCATGGGCGTCGTCGTGCCGGACGGGCCGATGGCGTGGATCGGGAGACCGCCCGAGACGACCGCCTCGGGAAGCGTCTCCGTCCTCTGCCAGTCAGGGTCGGTCGCCGACGCGTTCCTGTCGCTCGGCGGCCGCGTCGGGTTCCGCTGCATCGTCTCGTCGGGGACGGAGGCCGTCACCGACGCCGCCGACTACCTCTCGTTCTTCGCCGAGGACGAGGGGACGAGCGCGGTCGGCCTGTTCCTGGAGACCGTTCGCCGGCCCGCGGAGTTCGTCGCCGCGCTCGAGCGCTGCGCGCTCGCCGGCAAGGTCGTCGTCTGCCTCAAGGTCGGGCGCTCCGAGGCCGCCGCCCGGGCGGCGCTCTCCCATACAGGAGCCCTGGTCGGCTCGGACCGCGCCTTCTCGGCGGTTCTCCGGCGCTACGGCGCGATCGAGGTCGAGGACTTCCACGAGCTCGTGGAGACGCTCGAGGTCCTCGGACGCGGCGGACGGCCGAGGGGCACGCGGATCGCCGCCATCTCGGAATCGGGGGGCGAGTGCGCGCTGCTCGCGGACCAGGCCGAGGCCGCGGGCATCCCGTTCGAGCCGCTCCCGGACGACCTCGCCGGGCGGCTCCGGGACGAGTTCCCGAACTACCTCGCCCCAGGCAACCCGCTGGACGCCTGGGCCATCGCGGACGAGAGCGTCGTCTACCCGCGCTCGCTCGAGCTCATGGCGGAGTCGGGCGCCTTCGACATCCTGGTCGCGCAGGCCGATCTGTCCCAGTTCCGAGACCCGGGGAACGACGAGTGGTGCGAGCTCACGCTGCGCGCGCTCGCCGACCTCCGCGACCGGACCGGCGTCTTCGTCGCCGGAACGACCGTCCACAGCGCGGACCCGCCGCGTGCGTTCCAGGAGCTCGCCCGCGAGCTGCGCCTCCCGCTCCTGCGCGGGCCGCGCGACGCGATGCTCGCGCTCGCCCGGGTCGCGCACGTCCAGCCCCTGTCGCCGGTGCACGGGGAAGAGCCGGCACCGGACGTCTCCGACCTGCTCGAGGAAGGCGCGCTGTCCGAGCATCGCTCGGCGCTCGCGCTCGAGCGCCTCGGCGTGCCGTTCGCGCCGAGGCGGCTTGCCTCCGACCCCGTCGAGGCGGCGGCGGCGGCCGATGCTCTCGGCTACCCGGTAGTGGTCAAGCGGGACGGCCCCGCGCACAAGGCGCGCGAGGGCGGCGTCGTGCTCGGCCTGACCTCGGCCGAGGACGTCGCAGCCGCGGCCGAGCGCCTGGACGGGAGCGTCCTCGTCGCGCAGCAGGTGGAGCAGGGCGCGGAGGTCCTCTGCGGGATGACTCGCGATCCGGATTTCGGCCCGGTGCTGGCGGTCGGCGTCGGCGGCACGGCGGTCGAGAGCGCGAATCGCGTAGCCGTCTCCGTCGCACCGCTCGACCTGCGGCTCGCAGCGGCGCTCGTCGCAGAGGCGGATGTTCCCGATCCGTCCGGCGTGGTCGCGCACACCCTCGTCGCACTCTCCCGGCTCGCGCTCGCGCACCCGGAGATCGAGTCGGTCGACGTGAATCCGCTGATCGTCACGCCGGAACGGACCGTTGCGGTCGACGCACTTCTCGTTGTCGGTGGATGACCTCGATTGACCGCACGGTCAGTCTCTGCTTCACTCGCGCAGGATCCGGCGGAGGATCGACGAGTGGCCCGAAGGCGAGGTGATGGCGTTGCATCCGCGTGAGGCGAGATTCGGTCGGCGGCAGTTCCTGGTGCGATCCGCGGGCGGGGTGGTCGCGCTCTCGAGCCTGAGCACGATCATGGCGGCCTGCGGTGGAGGAAACGGCGGCTCGAGCGCGGCCGATCTCCAGCTCGCACGGCCCGACAACCCGGTCACCTGGGAGATCTACGACGACAACCCGCGGATCGCGTCCGGGCTCGAGCCGGAGAAGGGACCGCTCAAGATCTACAACTGGAACGGCTACCTCTGGCCGAAGATCATGAAGGACTTCGGCAAGGAGTACGGCGTCGAGGTCGAGCTCTCGACGTTCGCGACCACGGACGAGTCGATGGCGAAGATCTCGTCGGGCGCGGTCGACTACGACGTGTTCTTCCCGTATCAGGAGCGGCTCGGCCGCATGGTGCTCGGGAAGCTCCTCCAGCCGCTGAACCACGACTACGTCCCGAACCTCGCGACGAGCATCTGGCCCGCGCTGCAGGACCCGTTCTACGACAAGGGCTCGCAGTACACCGTCCCGTACACGATCTACACGACCGGCATCGGCTACCGCACGGACAAGGTGGACACGACGCCGTGGGATCTCGACAACCCGTACGAGATCTACTGGGACGAGCGCAACAAGGGGAAGACGTACCTCCTCGACGACGGCCGCGAGGCCCCGATCCACATGCTCCTGAAGAACGGCATCACGGACACGAACACGGAGAAGCCGGAGGACATCGACCTTGCGAAGAGCGAGCTCAAGTCGCTCACGCCGGCGGTGAACGTGAAGCTCTCGACGGACGACTACACGAACGTGCCCGAGGGACGCGCCTGGGTGCACCAGATGTGGTCGGGCAGCGCGGTGTCGGCCCAGTGGTATCTCCCCGAAGGGACGGGCCCCGAGGTGCTCGGCTACTGGTATCCGCCCGACGGGGTCGGCGCGATCGGAAGCGACATGATGGCCGTCCTCCGCTCGGCGAAGAACCCCGTTCTCGCGCACCACTTCATCAACTACCTGCTCGACGAGAAGAACGGGTACGCGAACTTCGCGGAGTTCAACGGCTACCAGCCGCCGTTCATCAGCCTCGACCCTGACCGCCTCGTCGCGGACGGCGTGGTCCCGGCGAACCTGAAGACGGCCGTTGTCCGCGAGCAGGACTTCATCAAGGGGAACCAGCCGCTCGAGTTGACCCCCGAAGGCCAGACGCTCTGGCAGAACGCATGGGCCGAGTTCAAGGCGGGTGCCTGAGCCCAAGCCTCCTCGCCGGCGCGACGTAACGCGTCGCCGCGACGCGTTCTGGGCCGGGCTCGCGCTGCCGGGAATCGCCTGGCTCGCGATCTTCTTCGTCCTGCCGTTCTACGTCATCGTCGCCGTCGCCTTCGGGTCGGTCGACCCGATCCTCCAGCAGCCGGTCCCGGCCTGGAACCCGATCGACTGGAACTGGGGGGCGTTCCAGTTCGTCTTCGACGGGCTGTTCACGGGTGAGCGCGCCTTCGGGCATGTCTTCGTGCGGACGTTCGTCTACGTCACCATTGCCGTCGCCCTCTCGCTCGTCATCGCGTATCCGGTCGCGTACTACGTGGCGCGCCACGGCGGCCGCTGGAAGGGACTGCTGCTCCTCGGCCTCATCGCCCCCTTCTTCATCAGCTACCTCATGCGGATGCTCGCCTGGATCAACCTGCTCCAGGACGACGGGTGGGTGAACGACGTGCTCATGTGGATCGGGATCCTGGACGCCCCGCGCAACTGGCTCGACGGGCGTGCGTCGAGCGTGATCCTCGGGATGGTCTACGGCTATGTGCCGTTCATGATCCTCCCGCTCTACGCGTTCCTCGACCGGATCGACCGGAGCCTGCTCGAGGCCTCGCGCGACCTCGGTGCGAGCCGCGTGCAGACGTTCCGGATGGTGACGCTGCCGCTCTCGGTCCCGGCGATCCTCACGGGGATTGCGATCCTCGCGCTGCCGATGTTCGGCGACTACTACACGCCGGACCTCCTCTCGGGTTCGCCGCAGACGTCGCTCGTCGGCAACCAGATCAACCTGTACATCCGAGGCGGCCAGCAGATCCCGGTGGGGGCGGCGCTCGTGGTCGTGCTCATGCTCCTGCTCTCGATCCTGCTCGCGTACTACGTCGTGGTCACGACCCGCGCCCAACGGAGGATGCGCTCGTGAGCAGCGCGACGGCGACCGCAGGCGCCGGACCGCGGCGGTCGGCGGGCAGGCGGCTCCGCGAATGGATCGCAAACCCGTGGGGGAAGCCGAGGTTCCTGCCCCTCATCACGCTTCTCTACCTCGTCTGGTCGATCGTCCCGATCCTCATCGCGATCCGCTTCTCGTTCAACGAGGGCCGGTCGCGCTCGACCGCTCAGGGCTGGTCGCTCCGCTGGTACTTCGACGACCCCGACCTGTCGGTCTGGAACGACCCGGATCTTCGATCGGCCCTCTTCCAGAGCCTGCGGCTCTCCGCGATCGCCGTCGTGATCGCCGTCCCGCTCGGCGTCGCGCTCGCAATCGGCCTCACGCGCTGGCGGGGCCGCGGCTCCGGGACCTCCCGGGTCGTCTCGCTCGTGCCGCTCGTGACGCCCGAGATCGTCATGGGCGTCGCGCTCTTCCTCGTCTTCGTCAACCTGCTGACGTTCATCCCACTCGGCACGACGGCACAGGCGATCGGGCACGTGACGTTCTCGCTCTCCTTCGTGCTCATCATCGTGCGCGCACGCCTGCTCTCGATCGGTCCTGAGTACGAGGAGGCCGCCCAGGACCTCGGCGCCTCACCCGTGCAGGCGCTGCGGCTCGCGCTGCTCCCCATGCTCACGCCGGCGATCGTCGCGAGCGCGATCATCGTGTTCGCGATCTCGATGGACGACTTCGTCGTGAGCGCCTTCCTCTCGTCGGGCTCGACCACGGACACCGTGCCCGTGCGGATCTACTCGGCCGGGCGCACGGCGCCGACGCCGGCGCTGAACGCTCTCGCCACCCTGACGCTCGTCATCACGCTGCTCATCGCCGTGGCCGCGTTCCTGATCTGGCGAGTGGTCGAGGCACGGCGTGGACGGCGCGGCTCCGCACTGCAGGAGTTCGCGTCGCTCGAGACCGACACGACGCAGCTGCGCTAGGGAAACGTCAGGCGGCGAGCACGTCGCGGGCGGCGGCCTCGCCCGAGCGCACGCCGCCTTCCATGTGCATGTGGCCGACGCCGGCGATGTCCGCGCAGGCCCAGTGGATCGGGCCTACCGGCCGCCGGAGGTCGGGCCCGAACCGGGTGAGCCCGCCGACGGCGAAGGTCGCGGCGTACGCGCCACGCGTCCACTCCTCCGCACACCAGTCCGTCTCGACGTAGTCGACGGCGTCGAGCGCGTGCGGCCCTACGAAGGCGGCGAGACCGTCGAGGATGGCCCTCCGGCGGGTGTCGGGACTCATCCGCCCGGCCTCTTCCGCGACCTCGCCGGAGAGGAACGTGCAGAGGACCCCGACCGACGCGGAGGGCGGCGTGTTGTCGTAGATCTCGCGGACGAGACCGTATGGCGCGAAGCCTTCGCCCGAGAGCCCGTCGGCGCGCCAGAACGGTTGCTCGTAGACCGCGAGGACCTTCGTGACGCATCCTTGCGAGACCGCCTGCTCGAGCCGGAGCCGCCACGGAGGAAGGGCGGGGTCGAACCGGATCATCCCGGTGAGGTTCGGCGCAACCGCCACGATCGCGCTTCGCGCACTCACGCGAACGCCGCCTGCGTCGACCTCCACGCTCTCGGGCGTCCAGCGGATCTCCCGCGCCGGCGTGTCGAGCAGCACGCTGTCGCCGAGCCGCTCGGCGAGGCGCAGCGGCGTGAGTTGCGAGCCGCCGACGACCCGGTACGCGAGGCACTGCTCCGCGGCGAAGAGCTCGTACGTCCCGCCGGCGCCCGCGACGACCCAGGCGCCCTGGAGGACGGAGAACGTGTGCGCCGGCTTCGTCATGAAGCCGCCCGCGAGCCAGGCGCGCAGCAGGTCTCGCGCGCACCTCGTCCGCGACCTCGCGCCGGAGCCACGCCTCGAACGTCGTGGCGTCGAGCTCGGCCGCGTCCGGATGCGTCCACGGCGCCTCGGGGTCGAGCTCCTTCGCAATCGCATCGAGCTTCGCCTCCGCCTCCTCGTACGCCCGCATCGAGGCGTCGTCGACGGGCTCGTGTCCGGCGTAGCGATGGGCGGCACCGGACTCGTCGACGTAGACGTTCTCGCCGTCGCGGTAGGCAGGGAAGAGCTCGATTCCGAGCTCCTCGAGCAGCGCGTGCAGCCGCGGCTGGTACGGCGCCACCCACTCCCCGCCGAGCTCGTTCGCCTCGCCGCCGAGCTCGGTGTTCCACAACCGTCCGCCGACCCGGTCCCGCGCCTCCAGGACGACGACCTCCCGCCCTCCCTCGACCAGCCTGGTCGCCGCCGTGAGGCCGGAGATGCCCGCCCCCACGACGACGCAGTCGGTCGTCAGCTCGCGCGCACCCACGTCTTCTCCTCGGCTCCGAGCGCCGCTGCGGCTGCCGCACGCCCGGTGCGCACGGCGCCTTCCATGTAGCCGGCGACCCACTGGTCCGAGCCGCAGACGTAGAACGGCGGCGCATGCGTTCCGTGGAGCGGCCCGACGCGCAGCACGTCCCCCGGCCACCAGTGCGTGACGTAGCCGCGCGTGAACGGATCGGCCGCCCAGAGCCTGATGTGCGTCGCGACCGGCTGAGCCGTGACGTCGTCGTACATGCGGCGGAGCTCCTCGAGGAGAACCGGCTCGCGATGCTCCTCGGCCGTGGCGAGAAGCCACGTCGACGCGCTCCGGCGGTATGAGGCCCGAGAGGACGCCCGCGCGCTGGGGCCACGTCGAGGCGAGCAGGTGCTCGCCCTCCGAGAGGCCGTTCGCGCCGAGGTCGGCCCAGACCGAGCGGTCGTACTCCGTGACGAGCTTCGCCGCCTGTGCGTGGCGCTGGCGGCGGAGCGAGGCGAGGCGATCGGGATCCACCCCATCGATGCGGACGTCGTGGAGCACGGAGACGGGCAACGCGCATACGACCGCCTCCGCCTCGAACAGCTCGCCCGACGCGGTCGTCACGGCACAGCCTGCCGGCGACACCTCGACGGCCCGCACTTCCTGTCCCAGTCGGACGCGGTCTCCCAGCTCGGCGGCCATGCGCAGTGCGACCTCCGCGCTCCCCTCCGTGACCTGCAGCGACTCCCAGTGCTCGTAGTACGCGTCGAAGCCCGGATCGGGCGCGACGGCCGCCTTCCGCAGCTCCGAGAGCAGCGACGTGCGCTCCGCCGCGCCCGCGGCGAGCGACAGCGAGCCGAGCTGGAGCGCGCGCACGGTCGAGGGCAGCCCGTCGACCGATCGTGCCCAGTCGCAGACGGACGCGTCGTCGAGGCGGGACGCCTCGGGGTGCGACCACGGATCGGCCGGGTCGACCGTGCGGGCGAGCTCGACGAAGAGCTCCGTGACGCGCTCGTAGTCGGCGCGCTCGGCGTCGTTCGCAAACGGGAAGGTCTCGGACCGGAACACGCCCTCGACGAGGTCGTAGGTGGTGTCGCCCGTCATCGCCGTGTAGGTCTCCTGGAGCGAGAGCCCTAGCTCGTCGACGAGCTCGAGGTACGCGGTGTGGATCGGCCCGACGAGCTCGCCGCCCATCTGCACCGGCCTGCCGCCGTCCGCGGCGGCCACCTGCTCGACACGTCCGCCCACCCGGTCGCGCGCCTCGAGCACGACGACGTCGGCGCCGCCGGCCGCGAGGTCACGCGCGGCGGCAAGGCCGGCCAGGCCGGCGCCGAGGACGAGGACGTCGTTCAGGCCGTCGCCGCCTCGTCGTCGGCCAGCACGCGCAGCGCGTCAGGTGGGAGGTACGCGGTGACCTCCTGCCCGACGTCGTACTCCTCGACGTCCTCGTCGTTCGCCACGAGTGCCTGCAACCGGTCGCCGCCGGGCAGCGTGACGAAGACCTGCGTCGTCGAGCCCAGGTACACGAAGCGCTCGATCCGCGCCGGGACCCGGTTCTCGCCGGACGCGCCCTGCGCCTCGATGCGCACGCGCTCGGGGCGGATCGCCACGCGGACGACGCCGGCCTTCTGCACGGGCGCCGAGACCGCGAGCCGGACCTCGCCGACGTCGATCTGGCCCGATCCGCTCGACTGCGCGCGCATGAGGTTCGAGACGCCGATGAAGTCGGCGACGAACGCCGTCTCCGGGCGCTCGTAGACCTCGCGCGGCGAGCCGAGCTGCTCGACGCGCCCGTTCGCCATCACGGCGAGCCGGTCCGACATCGTCAGCGCCTCCTCCTGGTCGTGCGTCACGTAGAGGAACGTGATGCCGACCTCGCGCTGGATGCTCTTGAGCTCGACCTGGAGCTCACGGCGCAGCTTCGCGTCGAGGGCGCCGAGCGGCTCGTCGAGGAGCAGGACGTCGGGGGAGAGGATCAGCGCGCGGGCGAGGGCGACCCGCTGCTGCTGGCCGCCCGAGAGCTCGTGCGGCTTGCGCTTCCCGTAGCCGCCGAGGCGGACGAGCTCGAGCATCTCCCCGACCCGCGACTCCTTCTCCGGCTTCGGGAGCGAGCGGAAGCGAAGGCCGAAGCCGATGTTCTCGGCGACCGTCAGGTGCGGGAAGAGCGCGTAGCTCTGGAAGACGGTGTTCACCCGCCGCCTGTGCGGCGGCGTCTCCGTGACGTCCTCCGCCCCGATCGCGATCCGGCCGGCGTCGGGACGCTCGAAGCCGGCGATCATGCGGAGCGTGGTCGTCTTGCCGCAGCCGGACGGCCCGAGCAGCGAGAAGAACTCGCCCTGCCGGATGGTGAGCGAGACGTCGTCCACCGCCGCGACGTCTGCGAAGTGCTTGCTCACGCGCTCGAGGACGACGCCGGTCGCGTCGTCGCTCATACGTGCTTCAGCTCGCGCTCGACGCTCTCGCGCAGGAGGCGGCGCGCTTTCGCGCGATCGATGATCTCCAGGTAGAGCATCGAGTCGAGGCCGTCCGCGAACGCCGCCAGGCGCCGGCCCGTGTGCTGCGCGGAGACCTCCTTCGGCACCGAGCCGTCGTTCCGGCCCTCTTCGATGAGCGCGACGAGGCGCCGCATCCACCCTCGGTACGCCTCCTGCACGAGCGGCCGGAGCTCCGAGTCGACGCGGAGGCTGCTCCAGACCTCGTTCCAGAGCGCGCGCTGCTCGTTGAACGGCTCGCTCGAGTCCATCGACGCGAGGAGATACAGCTCGACCTTGGCCGCCCCGTTCGGCGCCCGCTCGAGGCGACCCTGGATTCCGGCGTCCCAGAGGTCGCTGGAATACGCGAATGCCGCGCGCAGCAGCTCGAGCCGGGTCGAGAAGTAGTAGTGGAGGAGCGCCTTCGAGACCCCGGCCTCCCGCGCGACCTCCGCCATCCGCAGCGCGTGCGCGCCGTCGCGAACGACGACGCGGCAGGCCGCCTCGAGGATGTCGGCGACGCGGTCGCCGGCACCGGCAGGACGAACCGAGGCGGCGTCTCTCACAGGTTCGTATCTTCACCCATCGGAGCCCAGGCCGTTATCCTGACCGTACGGTCAGTCGACGTGCCAGGAGGCACCGAGTGCGGCAGGAGACGGACGCCCACGCAGCCGGTCCGGCGATCCCCGCGATCGCGAATCCCATCGAGGAGGGGTGGACGCTTCCGGCGGGCTGGTACTCGGACGAGGGCGTCTGGTGGCTCGAGCGCGACCGGATCTTCGCCACTGCCTGGCAGTACGCGGGCCGCGCCGACCAGGTGCAGGAGCCCGGAGGATTCTTCGCAAGCCGGGCCGGCCACATCCCCGTCGTCGTTCTCCGCGACCGCGCGGAGGAGCTCAAGGGGTTCGTCAACGTCTGCCGGCATCGCGGCCATCCGGTGGTGAGCGGCGAGGGCCGGCGAGAGACGCTCCAGTGCCCGTACCACGCCTGGACGTACGACCTGGACGGCTCGCTGCGACGCGCGCCGCGGGCCGAGCGCGAGGAGGGCTTCGACCCGACCGGGCTGTCGCTGCTTCCCGTCTCGGTCGACACCTGGGGGCCATTCGTGTTCGTCAACCCGGATCCGCAGGCGGCGCCGCTCGTCGACACGCTCGGCGCGCTCCCTGAGGTCGTCGCGGAGAGCGGCGTCGACCTCGGCGACGTTCGCTACCACTCGCACCACGAGTGGGAGATCAAGTCGAACTGGAAGGTCGCGATCGAGAACTTCCTCGAGTGCTACCACTGCCCCACCGCACACCCCGGATTCTCGAAGGTGATCGATGTCGATCCCGACTCGTACCTGCTCACCGTCGGCCCCGCCTACTCGAGCCAGGTCGGCCAGGTCCGCGAATCGGCGCTGGCCGGGAACGGCAAGGCACCGTACGTCCCGCGAGGCTCGGTCGACGCAGGCGCAGTACCACTTCATCTGGCCGAACACGACGATCAGCATCGAGGCCGGCCCGCCGAACATCGCCATCGAGCGCTGGGTGCCGACCGGCCTGCGCACGACCGCGGAGGTCACCGACTACTACTTCGGGCCGGACGTCCCCGAGGCGCAGATCCAGGAAGTCATCGACTTCGGGACGCAGGTCGGCGAGGAGGATCTCGCGCTCTGCGAGTCGGTCCAGCAGGGGCTCGACAGCAGAGCGGTTCCCCAGGGGCGGCTCATGCGCGAGAGCGAGCAGCTGATCCACGACTTCCAGCGCAAGGTCGCCGCGGCCCTCGCGGGCTGAGGCACGCGCCTAGAGGTCGTCGACGAAGCGGCGCCTGGCCTCCGCCAGCGCCTCCCGAATGCCGCCGGGACCCGGCGAGGAGCGCGGCGAGGGGGCTTCGGGCGGCTCGAACGTCCCCTCGCGCACCTGGGCCGCGACCTGCTCGTGCGCGTCGCGGAATGGAACTCCCTCGCTGACGAGCGCCTCCGCTGCATCCGTCGCGAGCAACTGCGGATCGGCCGCGGCCGCCTCGAGCCGGTCGCGGTCGACCTCGAGCGCGCTCACGAGCAGGACGAGCGCGCCGAGCGCGAGCCGCGTGTCGCGCCGCGCCGCGAACACCGGAGGCTTGTCCTCCTGCAGGTCGCGGTCGTAGGCGAGCGGCAGCCCCTTGACCGTCGCGAGCAGACCGGTGAGCCGGCCGATCGCAGGGCCGGCCTTCCCGCGCACGAGCTCGGCCACGTCGGGATTGAGCTTCTGCGGCATCATCGAAGACCCGGTCGCCGCCGACTCCGGGAGCTTGACGAAGGCGAACTCCGAGCTCGCCCAGAGGACGATCTCCTCGCCGATGCGCGAGAGATGGACGAAGAGCACGGCCGCCGCGTACAGGTAGTCGAGCGCGAAGTCCCGATCCCCCACGGCGTCGATCGAGTTGCGCATCTGGCGCGGCGGAGGCGGCAGCTCGAGCGTCGAACCGGCGACAGCTCCGGCGCCGAGGGGACTCTCCGACGCGGCCTCGGCGGCGTGCGCGAAGCGGGTCCGGTCACGGTCGAGCATCTCGACCCACGCCAGCAGGTGGTGCCCGAAGGTCACCGGCTGCGCGCGCTGGAGGTGCGTGTAGCCGGGCATGGCGGTCTCGGCCTCGGACTCCGCGAGCGACAGGCAGACGAGCGCGAGCGCGTCGATCGCCTCGCGCGCCTCGGCACAGGCGTCGAGCACGTAGAGCCGGAGCGCGGCGGCGACCTGGTCGTTCCGCGACCGCCCCGCGTGGACCTTGCGCCCGACCTCGCCGAGCTCGTGCTCGATGGCCGAGTGGACGTCTTCCGCGTCGGCGAGCGCGCCGCCCGCGTCCTGGGCGAGAGCCGCGAGGCGCTCCTCGACCTCGGCGAGCTCCTCAGCGGTGAGGATCCCCGCCTGCGCGAGCCGCTGCGCGTGGAGGGCCGTCGCCTCGCAGTCGTACGGGAGGAGCTCCGCGTCGTCCGCGCGCAGGAACTCCCACACCTCCGAAGCGAGGGCGCCCTCGACGCGCCCGGACCAGGTGGTCACGCCTCGATTCTGGCGCGTGTGCGAGCCGCGTGCAGCTCGGTCTCGAGCGCGGCGATCCTGATGAGCCCCTCGGCCGCGTCGTGCGGGAAGGTGTCGGCGGCGCCGTAGGAGGCGAGGTCGGCGGCGTACAGCGCATGCGGCGACCTACGACCGGTGACGACGGCGGCGTTCGGCCTGAGCTCCACGCGTACCTCGCCGGTAACGAGCTCCTGCGTCGAGGAGACGAACGCGTCGATCGCCTCGCGCGCCGGGCTGAACCAGCGGCCCTCGTAGACGATCTCCGTCCACCGCTGCTCGAGGGGCCGCTTGAGGCGTGCCTCGTCCCGCGTGAGGATCGCGTCCTCGAGCGCAGAGTGCGCCTCGATGAGGACCATCGCGGCCGGCGCCTCGTACACCTCGCGGCTCTTGATGCCCACGGCGCGGTTCTCGATCATGTCGATGCGGCCGATGCCGTAGGCGCCGGCGATCCGGTTCAGGCGCACGATGAGCTCGGCGAGTGAAAGCTCCTCGCCGTCGAGCGACGTCGGAAGGCCTTTCTCGAACCCGAGCACGATCTCGAGCGGCTGCGGCGCGTTCGCCGGGTCGCGCGTCAGGGCGTACGGCTCGTCCGGCGGGCGCTCCCACGGGTCCTCGAGCACGCCGGCCTCGATCGCACGGCCGAAGAGGTTCTCGTCGATCGAGTACGGCGATGCGGCGGTCTGGACGACCGGGATGCCGTGCGCGAGCGCGTACTCGATCTCCTCGTCGCGCGTCCAGCTCTTGTCCCGGAGCGGGGCGATGACCTTCGCGTCCGGGTACGTCGCCTTGAACGAGAGCTCGAACCGAAGCTGGTCGTTGCCCTTGCCCGTGCACCCGTGCACGACCGCCTCCGCTCCGCGCTCGACGGCGATCTCGGCGACGGCCTGCGCGATCACCGGGCGCGAGAGCGCGGAGACGAGCGGGTACTTGCCCTCGTACAGGGCGTTGGTCGCGATGGCCCGCGCGCACTGCTCGTCGGCGAACTCGTCCTTGCGGTCGACGAGCAGCACTTCGCTCGCGCCCGCCGCGGCACCGCGCGTGATCGACTCGTCGAGGTCGAACTCCTGGCCGACGTCGACGAGCACGGCGATCACCTCGTCGAAGCCGTACCAGTCCTCCTTGAGCCAGGCGACGATGCAGCTCGTGTCGAGCCCGCCCGAGTATGCGACGACCGCGGTCCTCATGAATATGCGGAGATTAGCATGATATGCGCATACTGGAGAGCACATCGGCGGCCGCCCACACCCCGGATCCGAGCCCGCCGAATGCCGTTTCCCGCAGGGCTTTTCCGCACCCCCTGGTGCTACGCTGCGCGCGCGGTGGAGCGCGTACTCGTCCTCAATGCAAGCTACGAGCCGCTGAACGTCTGCTCGCTCCGCCGTGCGCACGTGCTCGTCTGGAAGGGCCGTGCGGAGATCCTCGAGGCAAGCGACGGTCAGCTCCGCTCCGCGACGACGTCGTTCGCGCGTCCAAACGTCATCCGGCTCGTGACATACGTGCGAGTGCCGCGCGCGGTGACCCGGAGGATCTCCCGCCGCGTGCTGTTCGCCCGGGACAGCTGGCAATGCGCGTACTGCGGATCCAGCAGCAACCGCCTGACGCTCGACCACATCGTCCCGCGCTCGCGTGGCGGCACCTCGGTCTGGGAGAACGTCGTCGCCTCGTGCGCGCCGTGCAACCATCGCAAGGGTGACCGGCTGCTCGAGGAGACGACCATGAGCCTCCGGACCGTGCCGAGGCCGCCGACACCGGTCCTCTTCATCCGGCTCACCGCCGACCACATTCCCGAGACCTGGCGCCAGTACCTGCCCGGCCTCGAGTCCGCCGCGGCCGCGTAGCGCCGCGCTAGCGGGCCATCGCCCGCTCGACCGCCTCCTGCTCCTCCGGCGAGAGCGGGACGGACGACCGTCCCCGGTCCAGGTCCTTGACGTAGATGCGCGCGTAGTCGCGCCCCTGGATGGCGGTGACGACCGTGCCGGTGCGCGTGGAGTCGAGGAGCGCCATCGAGGCGGACTGCTGGCCGCCCGTGCCCTCGTAGGCGTCGTAGCGCACGACCGCGGTGTTCGTCACCGAGCCGTCCACCCGCCGGTCGACCCGGGAGAGCCCGGTCGCAACCTCGTCCACGGCCCGGTGCAGGTCGTCGATGCGCCCCTGGAGGGAGACGGCGAAGTCGAGCAGGTCCTGCCGCCCGCTCCCGACGACGAGCGACTGCGCCGACTGCAGCTTCGCCTGCCGGCGCCAGAGCCAGAGCGCGATCAGGAGCGCGAACGCCGCCACGGCGCACGCTGCGATCGCGACCACGAGGGACGCCTCCATGAGCTCCTTAGAGGGTGAAGATGACCGGGAACTCAGCCGTGTTGTTCGTGGTGTTCGTCTCGCCCGCCACCGGGTCGACGTCCACCTTGACCGCGATCTGCTCGCCGAACGGCACGAGGGTTCCCACCTCGAAGGTCACGGTCTTTGTCTCCCCGGGATCGATGACCGGGATGGTCTTCGTCTGCACGATCGGATCCGGGGTCTTGGGGATCGTGAGCGTCACCTTCACCCGGACCTCCTGGCTGTCGCCGGAGTCCGTGACGCCGACCTCGAACGCGAGCTGCGTCGAGACCTTGATCGTCGTCTCGGTATCCGTGGAGAGTTGCTGGCCGCTCGGCAGGGCCCTCACGCTTGCGATCTGGTTCCCGTGCAGGCCGCTCGGGGTGCCGCCGGTGGCGGCCTCCTGCGTCCGTTGCCACACCGCCGCGAGCGCGCTCGCGGACGTCAGATCGTCGGTCGGCACGAAGACCGAGGCGGGGACCTGCACACCCTCGATCCCCTCGTCCTGGAGCACCTGCTGGGCGGGCGCCCGGAACAGGTCTGCCCAGACGACGTCGCTCGCCTCGAGCCGCTGCATCTGCGCCTCGAGCAGCAGACCGACCTCGGCGGCGTCGTCCGCGTCGGTCGAGTCCTGGAAGACGCTGCGCAGGCCGCTGAGCCCGTTCACGCGGAGCTGGAGCGCCTCCACCGCGCCCTGGTTCGCGTCGTGGAGCGGTCCCGGTGTGTCCAGGTCCTCCGCGTTCTGCATCTGCGTCTCGGCCACCTGCACGTAGCCCGCGAGCTTCGCGTCGAGCTCCTCCTGCTTCAGCCCGACCGTCGTCAGCGTCGTCGCCAGCTGCTCGCCGAGCTGCGCGGAGTTGTTCCCGACCGTCCCGATCTCGGTCATGTAGCTCGAGTACCGGTCGCGCTGGCGGTCCGAGGAGCAGCCCTCGATCCAGACCGCGAGAAGCACCACGATGAGGATCGCGAGCCCGATCAGGGCCACGAGGCGCAGCAGCGGCGTCAGGTTCCGCGGAGCGCGCAGACGGCGCTGCGGAGGCCGGGGGCCGCGGCCGCGCGGAGGGCCGCCTGATCCTCCTTCGGTCGGCTCGTCCGGTGGCTCCTCCTCGTCGAAGAAGTCGAAGTCGAGGATGTCTTCGTCGCGTGTGCTCACGATTTCGCCGTCTTTCGACTCGCCACTGTAGACGAGTGGCAGGAACGACAGCCCTCCGAGGGCTAAAGGACTTCGGCGGAACGCGGATAACGAAGCCGCAACGGTGTCGTCGCTCGCGCATGCCCTTCCGACCAGAGAGCTCGTCCTCGAGCGCTATCGCGCGGTCCGGCCGCTCGGCAGCGGCGGGAACGGCTCCGTCTGGCTCGCACGCGACGAGCAGACGGGCCTCGACGTCGCGCTGAAGATCGTCCCACGGCAGGGAAAGGCCGCGGCCCGCGCGGAGCGGGAGGCGCTCGCCGCGCGTCGGCTCCGTCACCCGCGCTGCGTGCGGGCGTACGACGTCGGCCACGACCACGGCCACGTCTACATCGCGTACGAGTACGTCCCGGGACGAACGCTGCGCGAGGCGTTGCGGACGGACGAGGTCGATGATCGCGGCGCCGTCGAGATCGCGGCGCAGGTGCTCGACGCGCTCGCACACGCGCACCGGATCGGCATCGTCCATCGAGACGTCAAGCCCTCGAACATCCTGCTCGTGCACGCAGCGGGCATCGAGGCGAAGCTCCTCGACTTCGGGCTGGCGCAGTTCGACGGCGCCGACACGCTCACCGCAGTCGGCGACGTGCCCGGGACGCTCGCGTACATCGCGCCGGAGCGGCTCGGCGGAGACGAAGCAACGCCCGCGAGCGACGTCTGGGCCGTCGGCGTGCTCCTCTGGGAGGCGCTCTCGGCGCAGCATCCGTTCTGGGGCATGCCGCTCCAGGAGGTCGCCATGGCGATCGAGCGCGGCGCGCCGAAGCTCGCGACGCAGCGCCCGGATCTCCCCCGGCGCCTGCTCGCGGCCGTCGACCGTGCCCTCCATCCCGAGCCGGCCGCCCGGCCGCACGCGTCGACGCTCGCGGCCGAGCTGCGAGCCGCGTTCAGGCAGCAGGAGAAGCGCAGCCCGACGCGCCGCCAGACCCGTGAGCGCCCGGCGGTCGAGGCACCCGCCGAGGTCCGCAAGCCGCTCGCCCGCGTCCTCCCGGCCGTCCTCGCCGCCGCCACCGCTGCCATCGGCGTCACGCTCCTCCCCTTCTGGCCGCCGGTCCTCGCGGTCGCTCTCGCCGCCGGCGCGGCTGCCGCTGCGCTCCTCAGCCCCCGCCTCGGCATGGCGATCGCGCTGGGCGTTCCGCTCTTCGCCTTCGGGAACGACGCCCGCAGCGCGGCGCTCCTCTACGGCGGCTTCGCCCTGACCTGGCTCGTCGTCACCTGGCGCGAGTCGCGGTTCGGCCTGCTCTTCGTCGCCGGCCCGCTGCTCGCGCCGCTCGGCGCGCTCGCGCTCGTGCCACTCGCGGTCCAGCCTCTTCGGAGCCCGATCCTGCGGGGGTTGCAGGCCGCGGTCGCCGTGCTCGCCGCAGGCCTCGTCGCCGGTCTCGAGGGCGAGACGGGCGTCAGCTCCCGGCGCGACGGTGACCGACGTGGCGACGGCGCTCCTGAACGGACTCGCCGCCCAGCCCGCCCTGCTCGCCGCTGCGGCGGTCGCAGGCCTCGCCGGAGCGTTCCTCCCCTGGCTCAAGCAGCAGCACCGGTTCGCGGTCGCAGGAGTGGGACTCGCCCTGGTCGTCGCCTCGATCGCAGCCGGTTCCGGAGCCCTCGGAGCCTTCCTGGCGCTGCTCGGCTGGGGCGTCGCAGCGCTGCTGGCAGCCGGATCCCGCCGGTAAACTCGGCTCCCGGACGGGTAGTCCCCGCCGTATGACACAACGCGGCCCGAACACGAGCGCCTTCATCCTTTCCAGCCTGCGATGAGCGTCCTGCGATCACTCGAGGCGCGTATCGAAGGGCTCTTCGAGGGCATCTTCGGACGCGCGTTCCGCACCCACGTGCAGCCGATCGAGCTCGCGCGCAAGCTCGTGAAGGAGATGGACGACCACCGCAGCGTCTCGGTCTCCCGCGTGTACGTCCCGAACGAGTACACGCTCTACCTGTCTCCGCAGGACCGGAAGCAGTTCGACGGCTACGAGGGCTCGCTCGTCGGCGAGCTCGAGGAGTACCTCACGGAGCACGCACGCCGCGAGGACTACGCGCTGCTCACGCCACCACGCGTGCTCGTGACGGTCGACGACGACCTCGCCGTCGGCGAGTTCGGCATCGCGACGCGACTGGTCGCCGCCGAGGACGAGCCGGAGCCCGAGCTGGAGCTCCCGCTCGACCAGCCCGCCCAGACGATGATCTACAAGACCCCCGTCCCGGCGCCGGCGCCCGTCGTTCCCACGCCCGAGCCGGAGCCCGAGCCCGAGCCGCCGCGCCGGGTCTACACCCTCACGATGGACGACAAGCGCCGCGAGCTCTCGACGGAGCGCGCCGTGCTCGGCCGGTCGCGCGACTGCGACCTCCGGGTCTCCGACCTGAACGTCTCCCGCCGGCACGCGGAGATCCGCGAGCAGGGCGACCGCTGGATCCTCGTCGACCTCGGCTCGACGAACGGCACCTTGCTGAACGGGCGGAAGATCGATCGCGAGCAGCTCTCCGACGGAGACACGATCACCGTGGGCTCGACGGAGATCGTCTTCGGCGAACCGTGACCACGGTCGCCCTTACCTCGGACGAGACGCTTCTCGCGCTCAAGATCGCGTTTCTCGTGCTGCTCTACCTCTTCATCATCGTCATCGTGCGATCGGCGACGAAGGACATCGGCGGGGCGCCCCAGGAGAGCATCGTGCTCGGGGCCGCCGACGCGGCGAAGCTGCGCGCCGCGCATGGGCTCGGCCCAGCCCGCTTCGTCGTCCTCGCCGGCCCCGGCTTCCGGCCCGGCGCCGCGCTCGAGGTCGGCGGCGTCTCGACGATCGGCCGCGACCACGACTGCACCGTGCGCCTCGACGGAGACGAGTTCGCATCGGCGCGCCACGCGCGCATCGACCCGCGGCCGGACGGTGTCTGGGTCGAGGATCTCGGCTCCACGAACGGCACCTTCGTGAACGGCGCGCGGATCACTTCGCAGCGGCTGCTGCAGCCGGGCGACGTCCTGCGCGTCGGCGAGACGGAGCTGCGGCTCGAATGAGGAGCACACCGTGAAGCTCGGCCGGATAGCGGTCGTCACGGACACCGGCCGGAGACGGCTCGGGAACGAGGACGCGTACGTCTGGCGACCTCCGCTGTTCGCGATCGCGGACGGGATGGGCGGCGCCAAGGCCGGCGAGATCGCCGCCGGCATCGCGGCGGACACGCTCGAGAGCGCCCACAGCCGCCCGCTCGACGCGGAGGACCTCGCGTCGCTCATCTCGGAGGCGAACCTCCGCATCTGGCAGCGCTCGCTCAACGACCCGTCGACGGCGGGCATGGGGACGACGTTCACGGTGGCGCTCGTCGACGAGCAGGCGGGCGCCGTCGTCTTCGGCCACGTCGGCGACTCCCGTGCCTATCGCGTGCGCGACGGAGTGCTCGAGCAGATCACGACCGACCACTCGCTCGTCGCGGAGCTCGTGGAGAGCGGCGTGCTGACGCCGGAAGAGGCCGAACGTCACCCTCAGCGCTCGGCGATCACCCGCGCGCTCGGGACGGAGCCGGAGGTCGAGCCGGACGTCTTCACGATCGAGGTCGCGCCGGGCGATCTCTTCCTCCTCTGCTCCGACGGGCTCTCCGACATGCTCACCGAGGAGCGGATCGCGGCCGCGATCGAGCGCGCCGGCGGCGATCCGACGGCCGCGGGCGAGGAGCTCGTCAGGAACGCGAACGCCGAGGGCGGCGACGACAACATCACCGTGCTGCTCTTCGAGATCGTCGACGGCGAGCCCGAGCCGTTGGAGGACGTGGGCGGTGCGGGCAAAGCGGCGCCGGCAACGGACGGCGCCGGTGCAGGCGCTCAGCCCGAAGCGCCGCAGGCCGAGCCGACCGGGAACCCGCGCACGCACGGAGCCGGTCCAGGTGGCCGGCTGGCCGCGATCCTCCTCATCCTCGCCGTGCTCGTCGTCGCGGCACTCGTCCTGTACTGGGGGATCACGCGCTGACCGCCCGCGGCCGCGAGCTCTTCGGCCTCGTCCTCGCCGCGCTGAT
The DNA here is from genome assembly GCA_963793035.1 of uncultured Actinomycetes bacterium. Lineage (GTDB taxonomy): Bacteria > Actinomycetota > Thermoleophilia > Gaiellales > Gaiellaceae > GMQP-bins7. Next base: position 241,223 of record CAWBYI010000001.1, on the reverse strand, counting down.
CGCCGCGCTCGCGCTCGCGAGCGTCACCGTCGCGCGCTCCGGCGAGATAACGCCGACCGTCGTCACGTATTCGGCGTTCTTCCTCGGCGTGTACCTCGCCGCACACGTCGTCGTGCGCCGCGTCGCGCCGTATGCCGACGGAGCCCTGCTGCCTCTGACGGCCGCGCTCACGGGCATCGGGCTGGTCGTGAACTACCGCCTCGACACCGGCGATGCCCGCCGCCAGGCGATGTGGGTCGTCATCGGCGTCTGCGTGTTCGCGGCGACCATGATCTTCCTCCGCCACGACTACCGCGTGCTCGAGTCGTACCGCTACCTCTTCGGGATCGCGGCGGTCGCGCTGCTCTTCCTGCCGGCGCTGCCGCTGATCGGGGAACGGGTCAACGGCGTCCGCCTCTGGGTCCACGTCGGTCCGCTCCAGTTCCAGCCGGGGGAGCTCGCGAAGATCTTTCTCATCGTCTTCCTCGCCGGGTACCTCCGCGAAAAACGCGAGGTGCTCGCCCAGGGCCGGCTCAAGGATTTCGGGCCGTTGCTCGCGATCTGGGGCGCGGCGATGCTCGTCATCGTCCAGACCGCCGACCTCGGCGGCGCGCTCCTCAACTTCGGGATCTTCCTGGCGATGCTCTACGTCGCGACCGGCCGTGCCCTCTTCGTCGCAGTGGGCATCGGCCTCTTCGTCGGTGGCGCCACCTTGCTCTACCAGGCGCTCGACCGCGTGCAGGAGCGCGTGACGATCTGGCTGCACCCGTGGACGGACGAGCGCGTGTACTGCGCACTCAACGGGCAACTCGAGTACCGGCAGGACTGCGCCTCGTACCAGCTCGTGAAAAGCCTCTACTCGATCTCGAACGGCGGCGTGCCAGGGACGGGCCTCGGCGAGGGGACGTTCAGGTCACCCGACGGCGCCGAGCTGATCCCGTACCTGCGCACGGACTTCATCTACTCCGCGATCGCGCAGGAGATCGGCCTCATCGGCGCCGCGGCGCTCCTGCTCCTCTACATGCTCTTCGTGGTGCGCGGGATGCGGGTCGCGCTCCGCGCTGACGACGGCTTCTCGAAGCTGCTCGCGGCGGGCCTCACCTTCGGGTTCGCCCTGCAGACGTTCATCATCGTCGGCGGCGTCCTCCGGATCGTCCCGCTGACGGGCATCACGCTGCCGTTCGTCTCGTACGGCGGGTCGAGCATCGTCGCGAACTTCTTACTCCTGGCGGGCCTCCTGCTCGTCTCGAACCGGGCCAACGCGCCGAAGCCGTGAATCGCCGCATCGTCCGCCTCACGTACGTCGCGCTCGCGCTCGTCGGCGCGCTCGTCGTCATGACCACCTACTGGCAGACGTGGGCGGCGCCGGCCCTCGCCGACCGGCAGGACAACGCGATCAGGCGCGTCGCGGAGTTCTCGATCGACCGCGGAAAGATCGTCTCCACCTCGCCGTTCCGGCGGCTCGCCGTGAACGTGCGCCGGCAGGTGGACGACAGCACGCTCTTCTTCCGCCGCTATCCGCAGGGCCCGCTCGCGGCCCACGTCGTCGGGTACTCGACCGCGGCGCGTTCGAGGACCGGCCTCGAGCGGTCGCTGAACGACTACCTGACCTCGTCGAACGCAAATCTCTCGACGGCCCTGGACAAGGCGCTCGACGAGCTGCGCGGGAAGCCGGTCAAGGGGAACGACGTCGTGCTGAACCTCGATCTCGAGGCGCAGCAGGTCGCGCTCGAGCAGCTCGGAACCAGGTGCGGCGCTGTCGTGGCGCTCGATCCCCGGACGGGGAAGGTGCGCGTGATGGTGTCCTCTCCGAGCTTCAACCCGAACCGCGTGGAGAAGGGCTTCGGGAGCATCGAGAGCATCACGGCCGACTGCCGGCCCGCCTCGCCGCTCCTGAACCGTGCCACCGCGGGGCTGTACGTCCCGGGCTCGACCTTCAAGGTCGTGACGGCGTCCGCCGCGCTCGAGTCGAAGAAGTTCACGCCCGAGTCGTCCTTCTACGACCCGGGCTACTGCACGGTCTACGGCAAGCACGTGAACAACTTCGACACGGAGAGCCCGTTCGGGACCGTCGATCTCCAGGACGCCCTGACGTACTCCGTGAACTCGGTCTTCTGCAACATCGGGAAGAGGCTCGGGGCGAAGCGGATCCTCGACCAGGCCAAGCGCTTCGGCTTCTACGAGCTCCCGCCGCTCGAGACGCCCTCCGACGAGCGTCGCGTGAGCGGCCTCTACCAGGGAAGGCGCCTCTACTACCCGAAGATCGACTCCGACGTCGACGCAGGCCGGATGGCGTTCGGGCAGGAGCGGATGCTCGTCACGCCGCTGCAGATGGCCATGGTGGCGGGCTCGATCGGCGTCGGCGGCAGGCTCATGGAGCCGCAGGTCGTGACCCGCATCGTGTCGCCGAAGGGAAAGACGATCGTGAAGGAGCGGCCGACGCTGATCCGCCGCGCGGTCAGCCAGAAGACGGCGGACGAGGTCGGCGAGATGATGCGCCTCGCGGTCGAGCGTGGAACCGGAACGGCCGCGCAGATCCCCGGCTGGTCGATCGGCGGCAAGACGGGAACGGGCGAGACCGGCGTCCCGGGCAAGAACACGACCTGGTTCATCGCGTTCGCGGCACCCGACGACGAGAGCCCTGCCGAGCTGGCTATCGCTGTCGTGCTGCAGGACCAGAGCGGCACGGGCGGAACCACCGCAGCGCCGATTGCACGCGCCGTCATGGAGGCAATCCTGCGCTCCACGGAGAATCCCTAACCTCTAGGAAGTTTTCATGGCCACCCAGGACACGCTCAACGGAACGCTCTTCGCCGCCCGCTATCGGATCAGCCGAAAGCTCGGCGGCGGCGGGATGGCCGACGTCTACCTCGCGGAGGATCAGGAGCTCGGTCGCCGCGTCGCGGTGAAGATCCTCCACGGGCGCTACGCGAACGACGACCAGTTCGTCGAGCGCTTCCGGCGCGAGGCGACCCACGCCGCCGGTCTCTCGCACCCGAACATCGTCTCCATCTACGACCGCGGGGAGACGAACGGCTCGTACTTCATCGTCATGGAGTACGTCGAGGGCCGCACGCTCAAGGAGCTCATCCGCTCACGCGGGCCGTGCCCCGTCCCCGTCGCGATCGCGTACACGCGCCAGATCCTGGCAGCGCTCCGCTACGCGCACCGGAACGGCGTCATCCACCGCGACATCAAGCCGCACAACGTGATCGTCGACCCCGAGGGCGTGATCAAGGTCACGGACTTCGGCATCGCCCGGGCCGGCGCGAGCCAGATGACGGAGGAAGGCGCGATCATCGGCACCGCGCAGTACCTCTCCCCGGAGCAGGCACGCGGCGCGCCGGTCGACCAGACGTCGGATCTCTACTCGACGGGGATCGTCCTCTACGAGCTGCTGACCGGGAAGGTGCCGTTCACCGGCGACTCCCCCGTCGAGATCGCGATGAAGCACCTCTCCGAGATCCCGGAGCCGCCCTCGGTGGAGCGGCCCGAGATCCCCGAAGATCTCGACCTCCTCGTCGTCCGTGCGCTCGCAAAGGAGCCGGCCGACCGCTACCAGTCGGCCGCCGCCATGGACGCCGACCTCGAGACGGTCGCGCACGGCGGGCGCGTCCCCGCGGAGACCGCCGAGGCGGCGACGATCGTCCTCGCAGGCACCTCGACCGTCGACGGCGCGACCGCGGTCACGCAGGTCGCGCGGCGCGGCGGCCCGCCGAAGCCGCCCTTCGAGCCGCGGCGCCGACGGCGTTCGCCGTGGCCCTGGCTCCTCGGGATCGGTGCCGCTCTCGCGCTCGCCGTCCTCGGCTATCTCCTCTTCAGCTACATCGCCGATCGCGGCACCGAGTCTGTCGCGGTTCCCTACCTCGTGGGCATCCCGGAAGCGAGCGCGCGTACGGACCTGACCGACCGCGGCCTCGTACCGCGCGTCCGCAACATGCCGAACTCGGACGTCGAGGAGGGGCTGGTGTTCGCGCAGACCCCGACCGAGGGCACCAAGGTCGAGGAGGGAACGGTCGTCACCATCGACGTCTCCTCCGGCAAACCCGAGGTAACGGTGCCGAGCGTCGTCGGGCAATCCCTCGCGGATGCCGTGGAGGAGCTCACATCCGCCGGGCTCGACGCCCAGGTCGTGGACGTGGACTCGGACAGGACACCGGGGACGGTGACCGGCCAGGCGCCCTCGGCGGGCACCGTCGTCGTGGAGGGCACGCAGGTGCGGATCAACGTCTCCCGTGGCCCTGCGCCCGTGACGGTGCCGAACGTCATCGGCTTCCCGTACGACCAGGCGGCTTCGGAGCTCCAGCGCGCTGGATTCGGCGTGGCGCGTGTCGAGGTCGACTCTGACCTGACGCAGGGCATCGTCGTCGGGCAGGACCCGGACGGCGGCTCGTCGAGCGCGAAGGGCTCGACGGTGACGCTCTCCGTCTCGAGGGGCCCCACGACATCCGCTGTGCCCGACGTCACGAACCAGGACGTCGCGGTCGCGCAGACGACGCTCGAGGCGGCCGGCTTCCGCGTGCGCACGGTCGTGGAGGACACCGACGATCCGGCGCAGGACGGGATCGTCGTCTCCCAGGACCCGATCGGGGGCACACAGGCGGACCCGAACTCGACCGTGACGCTCTTCGTCGGACGTTTCACCGGCACCACCACGAGCGCCGACACGGGCGACACGACGACGACTCCCGCTACGACCCCGTGAGCAGCCGCCTGCGGGTGGCCGTGCTCGCCGGCGGGCGCTCGAGCGAGCACGCGATCTCGCAGGCATCGGCACGATCGGTACTCGAAGCGCTCGACCCCGCGCGTTACGAGGCGACGTCGATCGAGATCGGCCGCGACGGCCGCTGGGAGCTCGCCGCCGGGCAGCCGCCAAGCCTCCGCGCCGGCGACGACCCGGCGATCGAGACTCTTCCCGTGCTCGCGGACTCCGCGCCGCCGGCTGCGGTTCTCGGGCGCGTCGACGTCGTCCTCCCGATCCTGCACGGCCCGTTCGGCGAGGACGGTACCGTCCAGGGCCTCCTCGAGCTCGCAGGCGTTCCCTACGTCGGCGCCGGCGTCGCGGCTTCCGCCCTCTGCATGGACAAGGACCTCTTCAAGGCCGTCTTGCGCGACCGTGGGATCCGGGTTGCTCGGAACGTCACCTTGCGCGACGGCGACGCGCCCGAGCACCCGTTCTCGTATCCGGTGTTCGTGAAGCCGGCCCGTCTCGGCTCGTCCGTCGGGATCTCGAAAGTGCACGACCCGGGCGAGCTCGAGGACGCAGTCGCGCTCGCGCGCCGGCACGACGACAAGGTGCTGATCGAGGAGATGGTCGACGGCGTCGAGGTCGAGTGCGGGGTGCTCGGGAACCGCGACCCGGTGGCGTCCGCCGTCGGGGAGATCGACGCGCACGCCGAGTGGTACGACTACGCCGCGAAGTACGACGAGGGAGGCATGGACCTCATCGTCCCCGCGCGGATCTCCCCGGAGGCGACCGAGGACGTGCGCCGGATCGCCGTCGAGTCGTTCGTCGCCACGGAGTGCGAGGGCATGGCGCGGATCGACTTCTTCGTGCGGCCCGGCGGCGAGGTGGTCGTGAACGAGATCAACACGATCCCGGGCTTCACGGCAACGAGCGTGTACGCCAAGCTCTTCGAGGCGTCGGGCATCTCGTACCCGGACCTCCTCGACCGCCTGATCGAGCTCGCGCTCGAGCGCCACGAGCGGCGCGCGCGGCTCGTGTATTGACCGGGCCGGACGGGCCCGGCTACTACAGACCCACGAGCAACCGCTCGGTCTGCGCGGCGTGCCAGTCGAGGCCGTACGTCGCGAAGCGCTCGTGCGCTTGTGCGAGGAGCTCGTCGTCGCGCCGCACGATGCCAAGCGCCCGCAGCGCGAACGGCTCGATGAACGTGCGCAGCCGTAGAGACCCCGGCGCCTCCGCTTCGACGGCCTCGCGCAGACCGAGTGCCGCGAGCGCGTCGAGTCGCACGGTCTTGACCGACGGTCCGAACACGTACTCGCGCTCGAACACGTGGGCGACGAGGCGCTCGGCCTCGTCGCGATCGCCGCGCACGAGGGCGAAGCGCAGCAGGAGCGGGTCGAGGTAGCTGCCCCAGCCCTCGCCGCTGAACGTCTTCGCGCGAGCAAGCAGCTCCCCCGCTGTGCGCTCGTCTCCGGTCGCGGCGTGAGCAATACCGCACGCGATGAGCGTGCGCGCGTTGCGCACGCACGGGGTGCCCGCGTTCTCCTCCACCGCGTCGACGACGGCGTCCGTCTGCGCCACTGGATCCCCCCAGTCGGCGATGTTCTCGGCGATCTCAACGCGGAGCGCCGCCGAGTGGAGGCGGTGATGAGGGGAAAGGCGCGCGGACGCCTCGGCGTGCATGCCGGCCAGGCGCCGCGCCTCACGGAAGCGCCCGAGTGCGACCGCGAGCGGAATTGCAGATTCGTAGACCTCGCAGCGGTGATCGAGGTCCTCGACACCCGCCGCCAGCTGCAGACGGTTCTCGGACAGCGTCGCCGCCTCGTCCCATGCGCCTCGATGCGCCGCCGCACCGGCGCGAGCACCGAACGCGAAGGAGCGGAGCTCGACGTCGCCGAGCTCGTCCGACAACGCGGACGCCGCGATTGCGTCCTTCTCGGAGACCGTCGAGATTGATCGCGCGAGCAAGGCTTGCGCACGGGCGCGACTGTCCGGGGCCGAGAGCTCGAGCGCCTTGTCGATCCACCCTGGGAGCGGCGCGAGGTCGGGCCGCTTGAGCCACATCCCGGAGCGAATCGCTGTCTGGAAGGCAAGCGACGCGTAGGCATCGGCCTCCGCCGCCTGGTCCAGCGCCCCGAGCTCGATACTCCGAAGCATCGCGTCCCAGAACGCCTCACCGTCGTACCGGAGCGCGTGGACGTAACCGATCTCCGTCCAGAGCCCAGCGCGCGCCGCTAGATCGTCCGCGAGCTCGACCGCGCGACCGAGGAGCTCGACTGCGTCCTCCATCTCGTACCGACCGAGCGCGAGCCGGCCTGCGCGGCGGAGCCACACGACGGCCTCGGTACGACGTAGCGCGTGCTCTTCGGCGTCGTCGGCCCAGACGAGATCCGCGTCCTCAGGACGGACGGCCTCCGAGTAGTGGTAGGCGAGGAGCGCGACCTGCTCGTCGGCGAGCTCGAGCGAGACGAGCCAGTCGGCCAGCGCAGCGTGGAGCCGTCCGCGGCGAGCCTTCGGGATGCTCGCGTAGGCGACCTCCCGCGTGAGGGCGTGCTTGATCGCGTACTCCCGCTGACCCGCGAGCGACGAGCCCGCGCGCCGGCGGATGAAGTCGCGTTCTTCCAGCAGCTCGAAGTCCGGCTCACTGCCGATCAGATGGACCACCGAGCTCGGCCAGAACACGCGGCCGACAACCGCCGCCGCCTGGAGCCCGGACTTCTCGAGCGGCGGGAGGCGATCCATGCGGGCTGCGAGCACCGCCTGCACGCTGTCAGGAACGAGGAACCCTTCGGGAAGCTCGCGCGAGGTCCAGCTGTCGTCGACCCGCTCGATGACACCCGCGTCCACGAGCTCACCCAGCAGCTCCTCGACAAAGAACGGGTTCCCCTCCGAGCGCTCGACGAGGAGTCGTCTGACATCGCCGGGTAGCTCGATGTCGAGGAGCTCGTCGACCATGCGTGAAGCGTCCTGCTCCTGAAGCGGCTCGAGCCAGATCGCGGTTGCGTTCCGCCGGCCGCCTCCCCACGTCGACCGCCGGGCGAGCAGCTCCGGGCGAGCCGTGGCGACGACCACAACGGGCGCACCCGCGTCACGCACGATGCGCTCGAGCAGGTCGAGGAAGTCGTCCTCTGCCCAGTGGATGTCCTCGAACAGCACGACAGCAGGCTGCTCGGCGGCGATCGACTCGACGAGGCGGACCGCCGCCTCGTGCAGGCGCTCACGCGCATCCAGGGGATGCAGTCCGGCAGGAGCGTCCAGGCCTAGCGCGAGCGCGAGGATCTCGTGTCCTGCGAGCTTGCGCCGGATCTCGTCGGGCGAGTCGCCTTCGAGCATCGCGAAGTGCTCCCGCAGCACCTCGCCGAGCGGCCAGTAGGTGATCCCGTCGCCGTACGGCAGGCAACGACCGGTTCTACGAAGCGGGACGACTTGCTCCTGCGAGAGCCGCTCCCAGAGCTCGCGCACGAGCGTGGTCTTCCCGACGCCCGGCTCCCCGACGATCGTCACCAGGTGCGGCTCGCGCTGCTCGAACCCCCGACGCACGGTCGCGAGGAGCAGGTCGACTTCCCGCTCTCGTCCAACGAAGACACGGCGGAAGCCGGCAAAGCCGCGTGGACGCGCCAGTGTGAGCGCCCGGACGGCCGGATAGCCGACGACCCCGCCCGGCTTTCCCTTTGCGTCGACAACACGCGGCTCGCCGAACTCGAAGGCGCCGCGTGCCGCGGCGACCGTTCGCTCCCCGGCCAGCACCTCTCCCGCTGCGGCCGCTTGCTCGAGGCGCGCGCCGACGTTGACCGCGTCACCCGTGACGAGGGATCCACCCTCCCGCATCTGTCCGACGACCACGTCGCCCGTGTTCACACCGACTCGAAGCGCGAGCTCGCCGTCGAACAGCTCCACGAGCCTCCGCTGCATCGCAAGGCCCGCATGCAGCGCGCGCTCGGCGTGGTCCTCGAGCGCCGCAGGAGCCCCGAACGCAGCCATGACCCCGTCCCCCGCGAACTTCTCGACCGTCCCGCCCGTGCGTTCGATCTCCTCCGCCATGGCGCTGTGGTAGCGGTCGAGCCGTGCGCGCACCCGCTCCGGGTCCTGGCCGTGGGCCAGCGCCGTCGACCCGACGAGGTCGGCGAAGAGCACGGTCGCGACCTTCCGCTCCTCGCCCGAGGCTCCGGGCACCTCCCGGGCCGCGCCGCAGCTCGGGCAGAAGCGCGCGTCGGCAGGCACAGGGGCGCCACAGGAGCCGCACGCGTTCACGCGCGAAGTCTGGCGAGCGGGAGAGCCCGGCGCTACTGGTCGCCGAGAACGGCGCCGAGCGCCTCGTCCCAGACGCCGAGCGCTTCCTGGAGCTCGCCGTCCGCGATCGCGAGCGGGCAGAGAACGCGGATGCAGTTCCCGTGCACGCCGGCCTTGAGCAGGATGAGCCCCCGCTGGAGGGCCTCGTCGATGATGGCCGTGGTCAGCTCGGGCGCCGGATCCTTCGTCTCCGGATTGGTCACGAGCTCGATGGCCAGCATCGCGCCCATGCCCCGGACATCGCCGATCTCGGGCCAGCGCTCCTGCCACTGCTCCATGCGCGCCCGGATCGTGTTCCCGACCGTGACCCCGCGCGCGACGAGGTTCTCCTCCTCGAAGATGTCGAGAACTGCGAGCGCGGCCGCGAGCGCGACCGGATTTCCGATGTACGTGCCGCCGATGGCGCCGAGATGGGCGCCGTCCATGATGTCCGCGCGCCCGATCACGCCCGACAGCGGCATCCCACCGGCGATCGACTTCGCGACGACGACGAGATCGGGCTCCACGTCGAAGTGCTCCATCGCGAACATGCGCCCGGTGCGCCCGAAGCCGGTCTGCACCTCGTCCGCGACCATGACGATGCCGTGCTCGTCGCAGATCCGCCGGAGCCCTTCGACGAAGGCTGCGGGAGCAGGGATGAAGCCTCCCTCGCCCTGCTGTGCCTCGAACACGATCGCGGCCACGTCCTCCGCCGCGACGTGCGTCGCGAACATGCGCTCGATTGCCGCAAGCGCCGTCCTGGCGTCGGGACCGCGGTATGCGTTCGGGTACGGCGCACGGTAGACCTCGGGCGAGAACGGCCCGAGCCCGGTCTTGTAGGGGTGGGTTTTCGACGTCATCGTCAGCGAGAGCAGCGTGCGGCCGTGGAAGGCGCCGTCGAACGCGATCACGGCTTCACGGCCGGTGTGCAGGCGGGAGAGCTTCACGGCGTTCTCGACCGCCTCGGTGCCGGCATTGAAGAACGCGGCCCGGCACTCTCCGGCAATCGGCGCGAACGCGCACAGGCGCTCCGCGAGCTCGATGTAGGGCTCGTAGGCGACGACCGTGAAGTCGGTGTGCAGGTAACGCTCCGCCTGCGCCGTCACAGCCTCCACTACACGCGGGTGGTTGTGGCCGACGTTCACGACCCCCACGCCGCCGACGAAGTCGATGAACGTGTTGCCGTCGACGTCCGTGATCGTGGCCCCTCGCGCCTCGGCGGCGATCACGGGCCCATGCACGATCAGCGGCCGTGCGACGGCGCGCCCCTCACGCTCGAGGATCGCTCGGGCGCGCGGGCCCGGAATCTCCGTCTTCAGCTCGATTGCACGCGTCGTCGCCACGCGCTCAGGTTATCCCGCAGAGCGGCGGGGCTACGCCCTCATCGAGCGGCACCCTACGGGTAGCGGTGCCGGCGTTCGGGCATGCGCGCAAACCACGAGACGACGTCTGCAAAGGCTGCGAGGCCGACGAGGATCCACTTGCCGCTCGTCAGGCCCTCGCCGTCGAGATACGCGACGACGTACATGATGGTGGCCCAGGGGAAGAGCGTGATCCCGAGCGCGGGCCAGTACCAGTTGTCGCCGAACGCGACCTCCACCTTGTCGCCGAAGTACCACATCGCGCCGAACAGCAGCCGCGGCACCGCGAGCACAGCGAGAAGAGGCAATGACATGCTCGCAAAGTGTTCCGGCCCCGGCGGATAGTCAAGGGTGACGACGCACCGAACGAGGGGTCATGCTGACCTCGTGGACGAGCACGACCTCCTGGACGACCCCATCGAGCAGCTCCAGGAGTGGCTTCGCGAAGCGGAGTCGGCAAGCCCGCAGGCGAACGCGATGACGCTTGCAACGGCAGACCGCCGCGGCCGCCCGTCGGCGCGTCAGGTGCTCCTTCGCGGAATCGACCCGCGCGGCCTCGTGTTCTTCACGAATCGCACCTCGCGCAAAGCGTCCGACCTCGCCGAGAATCCGCGCGCGGCCCTCGTTCTTTACTGGTACGAGCTAGGACGGCAGGTCCGCGTGGAGGGCGAGGTCGAGGAGATCGACGAAGCCGAGTCGGAGGCGTACTGGAGAACGAGGCCCCGGGGAAGCCAGATCGCCGCCTGGGCGTCGCCGCAATCGCAGGTCGTCGCGAGCCGCCTTGACCTGGACGGTCTGTACGACGCCGCCGAGCGCGAACTGGGGGCCGGCGACGTCCCGCTACCGCACTTCTGGGGCGGATACCGCGTCATGCCGGAGACGATCGAGCTCTGGCAGCACCGTGAGAACCGCCTGCACGACCGCGTTCGCTACCGCCGCGCGGAAGACGGCTGGACGCGCGAGCGGCTCGCGCCCTGAGCTACGGCGCGGCGAGGGCGCCGTCGGTGTACACGCCCTCCGCGTTCCACAGCATGTAGCCCTTGGCGCCCGCAAGACGTGCAGCCTGGATCTGCGCCCGTACCTCGTCCAGCCCGTAGTCGACCTCGAAGCTCCAGTCCTGCACCCAGGTGACGAGAAGCGCGTCGCGCCCGCGAAGCGCCTTCTTGAAGCGTCGGAGCGCCTCGGTCACCATCGCGCCGGGCATGGCACCGGGATCGGCGATGCCGAGCTCGCCGGGACCGAAGAGCGACGGGTACGTCATCGCGTAGACCGCGTCGAGATAGGGGCTCATCTTGCGCGGAATCTGGCCGATGCCCAGGTCGCGCGAGGCGGAAAGGCCGAAGACCGCGGCGGAGACCCTGACGCCGAGCGGCTCGAGCCGGCGCGAGGCATAGCGCAGGAACGCGGGCACGACCGCGATCTTCGCGAGCTTGTCCGGATTGCGGTAGACGGCCGACGCGACGTCACCGTCGGACGGGAAGCGGACGTAGTCGAAGAGGATCTCGTCGAAGCCCGCTCGTGCTGCGGCGACGGCGAGGTCGACGTTGTACTTCCAGACCCGCTTGTCGTACGGGTTCGCCCAGGCGAGCCCGGCACCGTCGCGCCAGACCGACCCGTCGCTGCGCCGGACCGCCATGTCCGGCCGGGACGACGCGAGGATCGGATCCTCGAACGTCACGATGCGGCCGATGAGGTAGACGCCCGCCTGGTGCGCGAGGCGCGCCGCGCGGCGCGGGGCGTAGTAGTCGCGAGCCGCCCCGACCTCCCGCACGAGCGGAACGCTCGACGGCGTGAACCCGACCTGGCCGTTCTCCTCCTTGATGTCGAGTTCGAGCGCGGTCATGCCGTCGTCCTCGAGCGCGAGATACTCCTCGAGCTTCCCTGGAAGTGATGCGAGACCGAGCGTGACGTGGACACCGCGGAGCTCGAGCGGAAGCGGGCGTCTCTCTGAGGACAGAGCAGTGGTCGTCGCCGCGATCGATGCGGGCGGGTTCGACTTGCCGCCGGTTCCACCGACGAGCTGCGCTCCGCCCGCCAGGAACACGACGCACGAGGAGAAGCACGCCGATGAGCGCGGCGCGTCGCTGCCGCTTTCTGCGCCGCACCGCGGCCCGCCGCCCCCGAAACCGCTCGTTCGGGTCGACCGGTGGAAAGAGCATCGACACCGCGTATGGACCTTATCGCAGTCGCCATGCCCGGCAACCGGTCAGGCGCCGGAGTCGGGCTCGTAGAATCGCCCGGTGGTCCTTTCCGACCGCACGATCCGGCGTCTCGTCGACGAGGGCAGAATCGGCGTGGAGCCGTTCGATCCCGGCCTCATGCAGCCGTCGAGCCTCGACGTCCGCGTCGACCGGTTCTTCCGCGTGTTCCGCAACTCCCGCTACCCGTACATCGACGTCAAGACCGAGCAGGAGGAGCTCACGGAGCTCGTCGAGGTTCCGCAGGAGGAGGCGTTCATCCTGCATCCGGGCGAGTTCGTGCTCGGCTCGACCCTCGAACGGATCACGCTGCCCGACGACCTCGTCGCACGGCTCGAGGGGAAGTCGTCGCTCGGACGGCTCGGGCTCCTCATCCACTCGACCGCCGGCTTCATCGACCCGGGGTGGGACGGGCACGTCACGCTCGAGCTCTCGAACGTCGCGAACCTCCCGATCACCATCTACCCGCGGATGAAGATCGGCCAGATCTCGTTCGTGCAGCTCTCCGAGCCGGCAGAGCACCCGTACGGCTCGGCCGGAATCGGCTCGAAGTACCAGGGCCAGCGCGGCCCGACCCCGAGCCGCTACTGGCAGAACTTCACCGACGGCTAGCCGTCGGGCGCGCAGTCGCGCGAGTCGGTTCCGCCGAGACGCGAGAGGAGATTCCCGACGGTCTCGAGTCTCGGCCGCGTTGAAGCGCTCCGCGAAGAGCTCCTCGACCTGCGCGACGTGGCTCACAGCGGCCTCGCGGAGCTTCGTCAGGCCTGACTCCGTCAGGACGGCGTAGACGACACGTCGATCGCTGTCGCACGTGCCTCTCTCGACCCAGCCCGCCTTCTCGAGGCCGTCGAGGAGGCGTGTGATGCCGGAGGCGGTGAGGAGCACTTCCTCCGCGAGGTCGACGCGCCGCATGCGCCGGTCCGGTGACCAGGCGAGTCGCAACAGCACCTCGTAGTCGCTGAGCGTCAACCCGTGGTCCGCCAGCAGCTGCGCGTTCAGCGCGCGCGTCGAGGCGGCATGGGCGCGCAAAAGCGCCGCAAATGCGCGTACTCCAGTCGATTGATCGCTCAATACTTGACTCATCAGCAATATTCCTGGTACATTAGTTGCGGACTCAATAGTAGCGAACGCAAAGGAGCATGCAATGTCCATCGTCGCAGATGAGAAGACAATTGTGATCCCCCCGGGCACATGGGAGATCGACCCGGTCTGGTCTGCTCTCGAGTTCGACGTGCGCAAGCTCGGCCTCGTGACCATCAAGGGGCGCGTTCCCGGCTTCACGGGAACGATCGTCGGAGGCGAGGAGCCGGCCGTCACAGGTGCCGTGGACGCGACGACGATCACCACCTTCGACGAGACGCGCGACGGCCATCTGCAGGCGCCCGACTTCTTCGACACCCAGCGGTACCCGGAGCTCCGGTTCGCGTCGACCTCCGTGGAGGCCGACGGATCCGAGCTCGTCGTCCAGGGCGACCTGACGATCAAGGGCGTCACGAAGCCGGTCGAGCTGCGCGGGACGTACGCAGGCTCGGACAACGATCCCTGGGGCAACGAGCGACTCGGCCTCGAGCTCACCGGAACCGTCGACCGCACCGACTTCGGCCTCGAGTGGAACGCCCCGCTTCCGGGCGGCGGCTTCCTCCTTCCGAACGAGGTCGTCCTCAAGGCGACCTTCGCGGCGGTCAGGAAGAGCTGACGATGCGGATCCTCGCCCTCTCCGGAAGCCTGCGCGAGCAGTCGTACAACTCGGCTCTCGCCCGCGCGGCGGCCGACCTTGCACCCGCGGGAGTCGACGTCGAGGTCTTCGACGGCCTCGGCGACCTCCCGCTCTACGACGCCGATCTCGACATCGAGGGCGAGGAGGAGGACCCTGCGGTGCGGTATCTCCGCGAGAGCATCGACGCCGCGGACGCCCTCTTCGTGGTGACGCCCGAGTACAACGGCTCCCTCTCCGGCGTCCTCAAGAACGCGATCGACTGGGCCTCGCGCCCGCCGGGCGGCGGAGCCGTCCTCTGGGGCAAGACCGCCGCCGTCGCCGGCGCCACCACCGGCCAGTACGGCGCGATCTGGGCCCAGCAGGACCTCCGCCGCATCCTCGGCATCGCAGGGGCGCGCGTGATCGAGGGCGAGCTGCCGGTCGCACGCGCCCAGAACGTCTTCGACGAGACCGGCGAGCTCCGCGACCCGCTCGTCCGAGAGCGGCTGCGCACACGCCTCGACGCGCTCGTCCACGAAGCCGTCGTGCCGATCGCAGCCTGACGTTCCCAAGAACGGACGAGGGGGCCGCAAAGCGGCCCCCTACGATCCTGGATACCAGCGTTGAAGTAGTAGAGGCGCTTCCTGCGCGGCCGGCTCGAAGCCGGTGCGCGGCGCGGGTCGCGAGCCCCCTACGCTGGCTAGGCGGTTCCCGGTGGTCCCGGGGGCACGCCTCTACCCGCTGGTACCTCCGCTGCCCGAACTGTCGTCACTCAAATCGGACCACCTCCTTTCCGCGGTATGCGGCAGCATACGCACTCGAGGCGGATGGCGGTCGGCCGAGAAGGACCTCGATCGCCTCGGCCGCCACAGCAAGCGTTCGCTTAGCCAACTATGAGGACGGAGGATGCGATGACGCCGCTTCAGAGCGTGGGCCAGATCTCGATCCGGACGAAGGACCTCCCGGCGGCGATCGCCTTCTACCGCGACCAGCTCGAGCTCGAGTTCCTCTTCGAGGCGGGGCCGGCGCTCGCGTTCTTCATGTGCGGCGACGTGCGCCTGATGCTGACCGTCCCGGAGAGCGCGGAATTCGACCACCCGAGCTCGACCATCTACTTCAAGGTCGACGACCTCGACGCGGCGTACGAGGAGCTACGCGGGCGCGGAGTTCCCTTCGACGACGAGCCGCACCTGATCGCCGACATGCCCGACCACGAGCTCTGGATGGCCTTCTTCCGCGATCCCGACCGCAACCTGCACGGCCTCATGGCCGAGATCAGATGACGGACGGCTCGCCGAGGACGGTCGTCAGCTCGAGACCGCGGTCGAGCGGCACGGTGACGGACACGAGGGTCGGATCGCTCTGGCGTGCTTCCGAGTACGCAGCGAGGTCCTCGGCATGTGAGGTGACGTTGTCGGCGACGACGAGCGCGCCCGGTTCGAGCAGCGGCCGCGCGAGGCCGAACAGGTCCTCGTACTGCTCCTTCTCGGCGTCGAGAAAGACGAGGTCGAACACGTCCTCCGTGGCGCGCAGGGTGTCGAACGCATCGCCCTCGACGATCTCCGCCCACTCCTCGAGGCCGGCGCCGGCGATGTTCTCGCCCCAGGCCGCGATCTTGACGGGGTCGTGCTCGAGGGAGACGACACGGCCTCCGAGGATGCGAGCACCCGCGGCGAGCCAGATCGTCGAGTAGCCGCGCGAGCCGCCGATCTCGAGCACCTCGATGCCCGCCTGGCTCGCGGCGAGGGAGAAGAGGAAGCGACCGGTCGTCGGCGGGACCTGCCGAGACCGCTGCGACGCTGGAAGGCCCTGCTCCCGCTCGAGCCGGTCCTGCTCCTCCAGCCGGGCCAGGACCTCCTTCACGCGGTCGTCGAGCACGACCTCACTCTTCCACGTCGACGAGCACGACTCCATCGCGCACCGACACGGGGAACGTCCTCACGGCCACGAACGCGGGGAGCGACATCGGAATCCCGGTCTCGAGGTCGAAGCGCGAGCCGTGCCTCGGGCAGACGACGACGCACGCCTCCGGGTCCCAGTCGCCCTCGGCCAGCGGGCCGTCGTCGTGCGAGCAGCGGTCCTCGATCGCGTACAGCGACCCGCCGCAGTTGAAGACGCCAACGGTCAGCGAGCCCGCGGGCACGAGCCGCATCTTCCCGGGCCCGAGCTCGTCGAGCGGGCAGACCTCGATCTCGGGCACGCGACCTACTCGAGGACGAGGTCGCGAACCGACGTGCCCCACTCGTCCGGGAGCGGCGTGCCCTTCGCCTTGTTCAGCGCGAGCTTGAGGACCCCGAGGCCGAGGATCGCGCACTTCAGGCGCACCGGGGTCAGCGGGATGCCGAGCTCGCCCAGGAGCTCCTCCTTCGGCATGGCCGCGATCTCGGCGGCGGTCTTGCCCTTCACGAGGTCGGTGAGCATCGAGGTGGCCGCCTGGCTGATCGCGCAACCGCGACCCTCGAACCCGACCTCCTCGACGACGTCCCCCTCGCCGAAGCGCACCGAGACGGTGACCTCGTCGCCGCAGAGCGGGTTCTGGCCCTCTGCCGTGGCGTCCGCGTCCTCGAGCAGCCCGTGGTTCCGGGGGCTCTTGTAGTGGTCGAGGATGAGCTCTCGATAGAGCTGGTCGAACTCTCCCACTACGCGAATGCCTTCTTCACCTTGTGGAGGCCGTCGACAAGGCGATCGATCTCCTCGGGAATCGTGTACAGGTAGAAGCTCGCGCGGTTCGTCGCGGCGACCCCGAGCTTTCGCATCAACGGCTGGCAGCAGTGGTGCCCAGCCCTGATCGCGATGCCCTCGAAGTCGAGCACCTGCGCGACGTCGTGCGGGTGCACGCCTTCGACGTTGAACGAGACGATCCCCGCGCGCCGGTCGGCGGGCGGGCCGTACGAGGTGACCCAGGGAAGCTCGGCGAGACGATCGAGCGCGTAGGCCGCAAGCTCGTGCTCGTACTGCCCGATCGCGTCGAGGCCGACCTCCGTGAGGTAGTCGATCGCAGCGCCGAAGCCCACCGCCTCGGCCATCGGCGCCGTTCCCGCCTCGAACTTGTGCGGGAGGTCGCCCCACGTCGTGCCGTCCGCGCCGACCGAGCGGATCATGTGCCCGCCGGTCAGGAACGGCTCCATCTCCTCGAGCAGCTCCGCACGTCCCCAGAGCGCGCCGACGCCGCTCGGGCCGCACATCTTGTGCGCCGAGATCGCGAGGAAGTCGCATCCGATCGCCTGGACGTCGACCTTCCGGTGGGGAGCGGCCTGGGCCGCGTCCGCGACCATGATCGCGCCGTGCTCGCGCGCCCAGGCGGCGACTCGCTCGACGGGGTTGATCGTCCCGAGCGAGTTCGAGACGACGCCGGTAGCCACGACCTTGACGTTCCCCTCGCTGGCGATGGCGTCCAGCTCCTCGAGCCGGAGCTCGCCCTGCTCGTCGAGCGAGATCATCCGGAACCCGGCGCCGGTGCGGCTCGCGACGTACTGCCAGGGCACGAAGTTCGAGTGATGCTCGAGCTCGCTGACGACGACGAGGTCGCCTGGACCGAGCCTCGAGAGGCCCCACGCGTAGGCGACGAGGTTGATGCCCTCGGTCGCGTTCCGGACGAAGATGACCTCGCGCGCGGAAGGCGCATTCAGGAGCGCGCGAACCTTCTCGCGCGCCAGCTCCAGGCCCTCGGTAGCCCGCTCTGCGAGGACGTATACGCCGCGGTGCACGTTCGCGTACGACGTCTCGTAGAACTCCGTCATGGCGTCGAGCATCTGACGCGGCTTCTGCGAGCTCGCGGCCGAGTCGAGGAAGGCGAGCGGCTTGCCGTGGATCTCCTGCTCGAAGATGGGGAAGTCGGCGCGCAGCCGCCTCGCGTCGAGGGCAGGAGTCGTCGTTACCGCCACAGCCGCATCGTACCCCGGCCCCTTCGGCTCACCGCCCGGCGGCGGCTCAGCTCAAGTCGACCCGGCCGTTCGTCGAGGCGCGCTCGGCGGCCCTGCGGTGCCGCTCCACCGTTGCCGCGGCATCCACGAGGAGCTCGCAGACCCGCTCCAGGCGTTCGCGCTCGGACGTGTCCTGCAGCAGCGCCTGCTTGACCTCGGGATCGAGCTCGACGCGAGCCGCGAGCGCGAAGGAGAGCTGCGGCGACTCCGCGGCCGGCACCTCGACCTCGCTGGCCGTGAGGTCCTTCAGCTGGCCGAACAGCTCGAGCGCACGCGCGATCGTCGCCACTTCCGCGGGGTCGTCGTCGTCGACCAGCGGCACGGTCAGGCCCGTCTGGAAGCTCCTTCCCTCCGTCAGCTCCTCGATTCGAAAGCGCTCGCCTCCCTCGACGAGGATGTTCATCCGGCCGTCGTCGAAGCGGGTGAGCACCTCCACGACCGACGCGTTGGTGCCGATCTCGTGGATGCCGTCCTCCTCTGCAAAGAGAAGGCCGAACGCCTGGTCTTCCTCCAGGCACTCGTCGATCAGCTCCTTGTAGCGCTCCTCGAAGATGTGGAGCGGCATCTGCTCGGTCGGCAGAAGCACCATCGGCAGCGGGAAAAGGCCGAGCTCGGACACGCCTCAAGCCTCCGCCGGGCGGCGCAGCGCGATGAACTCCCAGAGGAAGCCGCGATCGGCCTCGGCGAGCGTCAGGCCCTCGCCCTCGGCCGCGGCCACGAGCGCGGCGCGAGGGTGCACGAAGGTGCGGTACGAGCGGCCGAACACCCTCATGCCGCCGTTCACGAGACCGAGGCCGAAGCGCACGAGGAAGCGGTCACGCGGGAAGCTGAGGACGAGCGTTCGCCGGGCGAGCGCCGCCGCCACGCCCGCCAGCCGCACGCCGTCGGGCGAGCAGCAGACGACGCGGTTGAGGACGACGACGTCGGCGGGCACCACGCCGCCCGGCTCCTCGATCACGTCGGCGATGCGGAACTCCATGCGCTGCTCGAGCCCTTTCTCGCGGGCGAGCTCGCGTGCGTACGGCTCCCAGGCAGGAACGAGCTCGACGATCTCCCCCGTGTCAGCCCCCGCCTCGAGGAGCTCGGCCTGGAGCGCACCGATCCCGCCCCCGATCTCGAGCACGCGCGCTCCCTCGAGCCCCTCGGCTCCGCCCGCGGCGAGCATCGCCCGCTCGAGCTCGTCGAGCCCCCGCTCCCGGTACCGCTTCAGGCTCCGCCGCGCCATCCGCGGGCTGAACATCTCCTCGCACGGGCCCGACCGGCAGCAACTGGCCATCGCGGCGAGCGCTCAGGCGTCGCGTTCGAGGTCGAGCGCGCAGGAGTTGATGCAGTAGCGCTTGCCCGTCGGCGCCGGCCCGTCGTCGAACACGTGCCCGAGGTGACCGCCGCAGGTCGCGCAGTTGACCTCGGTCCGCATCATCCCGTGGCTCGTGTCCGTCTCGGTGACCACGCTGTCCAGCGACGTCGGCTCGAAGAAACTCGGCCAGCCCGTGCCGGACTCGAACTTCGTGTCGGAGCGGAAGACCTCTGAGCCGCATCCGGCACAGCGGTAGACACCCGGCGTGTGCTCGTCCCAGTACGCCCCGGTGAACGCCCGCTCCGTGCCCTTGCGCCTCAGGATCTCGTATTGCTCGGGCGTGAGACGCTCACGCCACTCCTCGTCCGTGAGCTGCACTTTCGTATCCATGCCCCTGAGGTTAGAGAACGAGCAGCGATACGGCGACGAACTGCGTCACGGCCGCTGCGATCACGAGCACGTGGAAGACCTCGTGGAACCCGAACGTGGCGGGGAACGGGTTCGGCCAGGCCGTCGCATACGCGAGCGCCCCGATCGTGTACAGGGCGCCGCCAACGATCACGAGCACGGCGGCGGCGACACCGAGCGACGGGAACAGCTGAGGCGCAACCATGACGCCGACCCAACCGACGGCGAGGTAGGCGATTGCAGAGATCCACCTCGGGCTCTCGATCCAGGCGAGCTCGAGCGCGAGCCCGAGGAGCGCACCCACCCACACGGAGATCAGGACGATGACCTGCGTCGGCCCCGAGAACGCGAGGATGGCGAACGGTGTGTATGACCCCGCGATGAAGACGAAGATCGTCGCGTGGTCGAGCCGCCGGGCGCGCAGGCGGGCCGCGGCGCTTCGCCACGGGAAGCGGTGGTAGAGAGCGCTAGCCCCGAACATGACCGCGAGCGCCGTCGCGTAGACCCAGACCGCGAACCGCTCGAGCAGGCCGTCGGCGAGCACGACCAGGACGACTCCCGCCGCAACGGCCGCGAAGAACGCGTACTGGTGGAACACGCCGCGAAGCCGCGGGGAAATGGCAGCGTCCATCCGAGAATCTTGCCCGGCCGAGCGCGGAAGCGCCAGCTACGGTGAGCGCGTGGATGCCGACGCGGTCGAGCTCCGTGTCCTGGGCTGCCTCATCGAGAAGCAGCGCACGACCCCCGACGTCTATCCGCTGTCCCTCAACTCGCTCAGGCTTGCCTGCAACCAGACGACGAACCGGGATCCGGTCGTCGAGTACGACGAGCCCACGATCCGGTCGGCGCTCGAGCGGCTGTCGCGCAAGGGCTGGGTGCGGCTCACGAGCGGAGCAGGCAGCCGCGCGGCGAAGTACAGGCACATGCTCGACGAGGCGATCGGCGTCAGCGGGCCGGAGATCTCCGTTCTCGCGGTGCTGATGCTCCGCGGCCCGCAGACACCGGGCGAGCTGAAGCAGCGGACGGAGCGGCTACACCCGTTTTCTTCGCTCGACGAAGTCGAGTCGGTGCTGGGAGGCCTGATCGAGCGCGAGCTCGTCGTGCACCTCGAGCGCCGGCCGGGCCAGAAGGAGGCGCGCTACGCGCAGCTCCTCGGCGGCGACGGCGAGCCGCCCGCAGCAGCCGTGGTCGAGACCGCGCCGACGTGAGCACGCCGATGAGCCCACCGATCGCATCTGGCGCCCTCGAGCAGCGCGTCGCCCGGCTCGAGGAGGCGCTCGCGGCGCTTCAGGGCTCGGGAGCCGGGACCGACGGCCTCAGCGGCGCCTGACGCGCTCGCAGTCCACGCCGACGAGATCGACCCGATCCGCCACGACCTCGTCGCGTCCGGGTCCGCAGCCGACGACGTCGAAGCCGCGATCGACGGATCTCAGGCTGTCGTTTCCGACGCCTCCGTAGAGGCCGTCGCGACCTGATCCGCCGCTGACCGTGTCGTCGCCCGCGTAGCCGCAGACACGGTCGTCCGCCGTCGTCCCGCGAAGTTGGTCGGACCCCGGCGTTCCAGGCTCGCTGCAGACCGGCTTCCAGGCAGGATCGAAGTCGATGGACGGAGTCTGCGGCGTGAGGTCGATCTTGCCCTGGCCATCGGGTCGGACGATGAAGACGTTCTCCGGGTAGCCCGTCTGGCTTGTCACGTAAACGAGCCAGTTTCCGTCCGGCGACCACGAAGGGTCGGTGTCGGACCAGGACGGGAAGCCCGTCGGGCCGGCCGCAGGCTGCACGCGCCGCTGGTCTGCGCCGTCGCTCCGCATCGTCCAGAGCTCGGGGTTGAACTGCCCGGGCTTTCTCCCGCTCTGGAACGCGATAAGGCCGCCGTCCGGCGACCACGCGGGGGAGACGTCGTCGACATCGTTCCGCGTGATCTGACGCCGCCCGCGGCCATCGGGACGGATGCGGTAGAGCTCGTAGTCCGACACGCGAGACCCTGGAGCGAGGTTCGACGCGAACACGATCAGCGACCCGTCCGGCGACCACGACGGCTGCGCGTCGTCGTGGAGGTCCTGGTCAGGCGCCTCACGTTCGACCCGTCGGCGTCCATGACGACGACGTCTCCCGCTGCGCGCCGCAGCGTGAACAGCTTGACGGCAAGGCGGCTACCGTCGGGCGACCACGCGGGACTCGCAGCCGGCCTCGTTCCCGGCTCGTGAGCACGCGCGACCTGCGTCCCGTCCGCGTCGGCGACGACGAGCCGGTACCGCTCGTCCACGAAGGCGATCCGCGACCCGTCCGGCGACCAGGCGGGCTGCCGCCCTTGGATCTGCCTGAGCGGCGTGACGGCACCGCCGATCGGCTCGAGCCTGTAGAGCCGGATAGCGCCGTCTTCGGCCACGAGTGCTGGCGAACACGATCCAGCCATTACTCGCCGGGGTGTGGCTGGGGGAGGAGGCCGCAGGAGCGGCTCCGAGGACTCCGACCAACGTCGCGAGGAGCGCGAGCCTTCGCACCACGCGTCGAGGGTACGACGCTCGCGGTTAGCGATCCGTTATCGCGCTAGGCCTGCGGGATGCGCGCTTCGAGCGCCGCGGCGAGCGCCTCGCGGACCGGCTCGAGCTCCACGCGGTCGAGCACGTCCTGGAAGAAGCCGCGCACGATGACCCGTTCCGCCTCGGCACGCGTGAGGCCGCGCGTCATGAGGTAGAAGAGCAGCTCGCGGTCGACCTGGCTCAGCGTCGCGCCGTGCGTGCAGCGCACGTCGTTCGCAAGGATCTCGAGCCCGGGGATCGAGTCCGCGTGCGCGGTCTTCGAGAGCAGGAGGTTGCGGTTCTCCTGGTACGCGTTGGTCTTCTGTGCACCCTCTTCGACCCTGATCATCCCGCGCCAGACCGCGCGCGCGGTGTCGCGAAGCGCGCCCTTGAACGCGAAGTCGGAGGTCGTCGACGGCGCCATGTGCTCCTGGAACGTGTCGTAGTCGAGGTGCTGCGTGCCGTCCGCGAAGTAGGCGCCGGTCACCCGCGACGTCGCGCCGGGCCCGGCGAGGTCGTTCTGGATCCGGATCTTCCCCTTCGCCGAGCCGAAGCCGCCCGCGACCCAGTCGAGCTCGGCGTCGCGCTCGACGCGCGCGTGGTGGGAGGCGAAGTGCCAGGTCGCGCGCGAGAGATTCTGGACGGAGACGTACTCGACCTTCGCCGCCTGCTGGACGACGATCTCGACCGCGGCGTTCGTGTAGGAGCGAGAGCTCCGGCGAGCTGACGCGTACTCCTCGATGACGCTGAACCGGCTCTCGGGCTCCGCGACGACGAGCAGCCTGAAGAAGAGCGATCCGCCCTCGACCGCGTTCCCGACGCGGACGTACAGCGGCTTGTCGAGGACGACTCCCCGAGGGACGTGCACGAGCAGCCCGTTCTTCCACATGGCCGCGTTGTGCGCCGCGAACTTCTCGTCCCAGCCGACGAGCGAGTACAGGAGCTCGTGGTCGTCGGTGAGCGGCTCGAAGCGGATCCCGTCGGGCGCGCTCTCGATCGAGATACCGCCCTCGCCCACCTGCGCGACCCCGGAGGCGTCCAGCTCGAGCATCGACGGCGGCGCCGCGATACCGGTCGGCGCCGTTCGCCGCCCACGCGTCCGGGTCGAATCCAGACAGGTCCGTGAACCGCCAGTGCTCGTCCTTCGTCGTCGGCAGCGGGAGCGCCGCGTACCGCTCGCGGAGCTCGCTCCTAGTCACGGGGCGCATACCTCCTGTGGAGCATGAGCGAGTTCCCGTCGGGGTCCTTGAAGAACGCCATGTGACAGACGCCCGTATCGATCGTCTCGCCGTCGAACGCGACGCCCTTGGACTCGAGCTCGCTTCGGGCTCACGGCGACATCGGGGACGCGAAGAGCGAGCCCCGCGGGGCTCGGCGCGAACTCCTGGCCGACGCTCGACGGGTCGAAGATGTCGAGCGTCACCTGACCGCACGAGAACTCCATGTCGCTCTCGCCCTCGGTCTCGACCTCGAGCCCGAGAACCTCGGAGTAGAACTGCTTCGCGCGGGCGATGTCCTGCGTCAGGAAGGACACGAAGTCGACGCGCTCGACCTGCATCACGGCATCGTCCCGTCGGGGTACGGCGCGTAGCGGTGATGGAGGAGGATGCGGTTGCCGGCCGGGTCGCTCACGCCCGCGCCCTGGCACTCGCCCGAGTCCCACATCTCGCCGACATCGACGCCCTGCCTACTCGAGCTTCGCCTTCGCCGCCGCGACGTCTGGCGACGCGCAGCGCGATCGTCGCAGGCGGCAGCGGCGTGAACTCGTAGTCGTGCGTGTGCGGCGTCATGACCGCAAGCGTGACGTTGCCGACCTCGTACTCGACCCAGTCCTCGTGGGGCGAGTTCGGATTGCGCTCGAGGCCCAGTACCTCCCCGTAGAAGTGGACTCGCCTTCTCCATGTCCGTCACCGGGACGCGGATGTAGTCGACGCGCTCGACGCCGATCACGTACTCGGACCGTCCGCGTACGGCGCGTAGCGCTTGTGCAGCGTCAGCGGGTTTCCGTCCGGATCCGCGAAGTTCGCCATGTGGCAGACACCCGTGTCGAAGGTCTCGCCGTCGAACCGAACGCCCTTCGCCTCGAGCTCGGAGCGCGCGGTGGGCACGTCGTCGACGCGAAGCAGGACGATGCTGTTCGCCTGCGGCTGGTACTCGACGCCGAACTGCGCCGGCGGCCAGATCGCGAAGCACGTGTCACCGACCCAGAACTCGTAGCGGGCGTTCTCGTCCGGACGAAGGCCAAGGGTGTCGACGTAGAACTGGCGCGAGCGCTCCGGGTCCGACGAAGGGATCCCGACGGCATCGACCTTGCTGATCGGGCTAGCCAAACCGGGCTCCTAGCCGACAGAGCCTTCCATCTGCAGCTGGATCAGGCGGTTCATCTCGACGGCGTACTCGAGCGGGAGCTCCTTCGTGATCGGCTCGACGAAGCCCGAGACGATCATCGCGCTCGCCTCGGCCTCCGAGAGGCCGCGGCTCATCAGGTAGAAGAGCTGCTCCTCGCCGATCTTCGAGACCGTCGCCTCGTGTCCGAGGTCGACGTCGTTCTCGTCCACCTGGATGTACGGGTACGTGTCGGAGCGCGACTCGTCGTCCAGGATCAGCGCGTCGCAGACGACCTTCGACTTCGAGCCGTGCGCGCCCTTCGCGACCTCGAGCAGGCCGCGGTAGCCGGCGCGGCCGCCGTCCTTAGAGATCGACTTCGAGTTGATCACCGAGGAGGTGCGCGGAGCGACGTGGACGACCTTGCCGCCAGCGTCCTGATGCTGCCCCTTGCCGCCGAAGGCAATGGAGAGCACTTCCCCATGGGCGCCCTCACCCATCAGCCAGATTGCCGGGTACTTCATCGTCACCTTCGAGCCGAGGTTCCCGTCGACCCACTCCATGGTTGCGTCCTCGTAGGCCACCGCCCGCTTCGTGACGAGGTTGTAGACGTTGTTCGACCAGTTCTGGATCGTCGTGTACCGGCAGCGCCCACCGCGCTTGACGACGATCTCGACCACCGCGGAGTGGAGCGAGTCGGAGGAGTAGATCGGTGCCGTGCAGCCCTCGACGTAGTGCACGTAGGCACCCTCGTCGACGATGATCAACGTGCGCTCGAACTGGCCCATGTTCTCCGCGTTGATGCGGAAGTAGGCCTGGAGCGGCATCTCGATCCTGACGCCGGGCGGGACGTAGATGAACGAGCCGCCCGACCAGACAGCCGAGTTCAGAGCGGCGAACTTGTTGTCGTTCTGCGGGATGATCGTCCCCATGTACTGCTTGACGATGTCCTCGTGCTCACGAAGGCCAGAGTCCATATCGAGGAAGAGCACGCCTTTCGCCTCGAGGTCCGCCTGGAGCTTGTGGTACACGACCTCGGACTCGTACTGCGCCCCGACGCCGGCGAGGTACTTCTTCTCGGCCTCGGGGATGCCGAGCCGGTCCCAGGTGTCCTTGATATCGGGCGGTAGGTCTTCCCAGGAGTCCGCCTGATTCTCGGTCGGCTTGATGTAGTAGTAGATGTTCTCGAAGTCGATGCCCGAGAGGTCGGCACCCCATGACGGCATCGGGCGTGCGTTGAAGTAGTCGAGGCTCTTGAGGCGGAACTTCCGCATCCACTCCGGCTCGCCCTTGTGCTCGGAGATCGCCGCTACGAGCTCGGGCGAGAGGCCTCGCCCCGACTTGAAGAAGTAGTCCTCCGGCACGGAAAACCCGTACGCGTAATCCGAGCGTATGTCACGAACGACGTCTGTTTCGCTCTGGCTCATTCGGAATCACTTCCCACCGTAGCTGGGATGAAGGGGTCGTAGCCCTCGGCTTCGAGCTGAAGCGCGAGCTCCGGCCCGCCCTCGGCGACGATCTGGCCGTCGACGAACACATGCACGAAGTCGGGCGTCACGTAGTTGAGGATCCGCTGGTAGTGCGTGATCAAGAGCGCGCCCATCTCGGGGCCGGCGAGGTGGTTGACGCCGTTGGCGACGATCTTCAGCGCGTCGATGTCGAGGCCGGAGTCGGTCTCGTCGAGAATCGCGATGCGCGGCTTGAGCATGGCCATCTGGAGGATCTCGACACGCTTCTTCTCACCACCCGAGAAGCCGTCGTTGAGGTAGCGGGAGGCGAGCTCGCGCGGCACCTTCAAGCGCTCCATCGCGGCAAGCAGCTCGGTCCTGAACTCGGGGATCGAAATCGGGTCGTCCTCGCCTCCGTTTCGCGCCTTCCGGTTGGCGTTGATCGCGCTTCGCAGGAAGCTCGTCACGGTCACGCCCGGGACCGCATGCGGGTACTGGAACGCGAGAAAGATCCCGCGCCGCGCGCGCTCGTCGGCGCCGAGCTCGGTCAGGTCCTCACCGTCGACGAGAATCTGACCCTCGGTCACCTCATAGGCCGGATGGCCCATCAGCGCGTACGCGAGCGTCGACTTGCCGGATCCGTTCGGGCCCATGATCGCGTGCTTCTGACCCAGGTCCACCGACAGGTCCACGCCCTTGACGATCTCGGTGCCGTCCTCCAGCGCGACGTGCAGATTCTTGATCTCGAGTAGTGCCATCTCGCAGGGAAGCTCCGTTCTGGAAGCGGGTTGCGGCCGCTTAGGCGCCGCCTCACGGATGGTACCCGACCCTACCCTCCAGACATCGCTGGTCCCGTCCGCTCGAACCCCGGTGGTAAGGTGCGCTCATGCCGTTCGGCATCTCGATCTGGGAGCTCATGATCCTCCTGGTCGTCCTGCTGCTCGTCTTCGGCGCGAAGCGCCTGCCCGAGATGGGCAAGTCGCTCGGCAAGGGGATGCGCGAGTTCAAGGACGCGGTCACGGGCATGGACGAGGCAGTCTCGACGGAACCGCCTCAGGCCACGACGCAGCCGCCTCAGGCTCCGCCCGCCGAGCTCCCGTCGGCTCCTCCAGCCCCCGTCTCCGACCCGGCGCCGGCAGCCGGACGAGACGCAGGCCGAGGAGACCGAGCGGGAAACCGTCCGCTAGGAGCGGACGCCTGACGTGCGCAGGTGGGTCCCGCGCCGCCTCCAGCACGGCGAGGAGGCCACGCTCGTCGAGCACCTGGACGAGCTTCGCTCCCGGCTAGTCATCAGCATCATCGTCCTCGTCCCGGCGTTCCTGCTCGCGTTCGCCTTCCACGACGACCTGATCTCCTGGCTCATGGCGCCGCTGCCGGACGACAAGAAGCTCGTCACCCTCGGCGTGACGGAGCCGTTCACGACCTCCGTCAAGGTGAGCCTGATCGCGGCGATCGCCCTCTCGCTACCCGTGATCCTGTGGCAGGTCTGGTCGTTCCTCTCGCCCGCGGTCGAGGAGCACCAGCAGCGTGTCGTCCTCGTCCTCGTCGGGATCGCGACCGCGCTCTTCGCGTGCGGGGTCCTCTTCATGTACTACGTCGTGCTCCCGCGCGCGCTCGACTTCCTGACGAACTTCGACGACGAGCTCTACGACAACCAGATCCGCGCGAGCTACTACCTGTCGTTCGTCTCGTGGACGCTGCTCGCGGGGGGCATCGCGTTCCTCATGCCGATCTTCGTCATCGGGCTCGTGCGGCTGCGCATCCTCAGCTCGAGCGTCCTCCGCCGCAACCGGAAAATCGCTTACGTGGGGCTGCTCGTGTTCGCGATCCTGCTGCCCACCGTCGACCCCGTGTCGCTCGCGTTCGAGGTGATCCCGCTCTTCGCGCTCTTCGAGATGTCGATCTGGCTCTCGGTGGTCCTCGAGAAGCGCTGGCAGCGCGACTGGGACCAGGATCTGTTCGAGAGCGGAGCCCTGTGAGGATCCTCAGCGCCGACTGGGTCGTGCCGGTCGAGGGTGAGCCGATCCGCGACGGTGCCGTCGCGATCGAGGACGACGGCCGCATCGCCGCGGTCGGGCCGGCGGCGGAGATCGGCGTGGGCGAACGCTTCCCGGAGTCGGTCATTCTCCCGGGCTTCGTCAACGCGCACACCCACCTCGAGTACGCGAACTACGCCGGCTTCGGCGACGGTCTCGACTTCCCGACCTGGCTCGGCCTG
The DNA here is from genome assembly GCA_963793035.1 of uncultured Actinomycetes bacterium. Classification (GTDB taxonomy): domain Bacteria; phylum Actinomycetota; class Thermoleophilia; order Gaiellales; family Gaiellaceae; genus GMQP-bins7. Next base: position 212,892 of record CAWBYI010000001.1, on the reverse strand, counting down.
CACATCGAGCGGAAGCGCAACCTCCGGCTCGAGGACATGGAGGCGGTCGCCCGGTTCGGCGCCCTCGAATGCCTGCGCTCCGGGACCACGACCGTCGGCGATGCGAGCTTCAGCGGCGCCGCCGCGACGGCATGTGCGGATCTCGGTTTGCGTGGGATCGTCCACCTCGAGGTGTTCGGGCAGGACCTCGAGGACCTGGACACGCGGTACCCCGAGCACCGCAGCCGGATCGAGCCGGCGTTCTCCGACACCCTTCGGCTCGGCATCTCCCCGCACGCGCCGTACACCTGCTCGCTCGACCTCTACCGCGCCTGTGTGAACCTCGGGCTCCCGCTCGTCACCCATCTCGCCGAGAGCGACGCGGAGACCGCATGGCTCCGCGACGGGACCGGGCCGTGGCAAGCCCTCGCCGAGTACCTCGTCCCGCCGCTCGGGACGACCGGGATCCGCGCACTCGCGCGGGAAGGGCTGCTCGGGCCCTCGGTGGTCGCGGCCCACTGCGTCCAGGCCGACGCCGAGGAGATCGAGCTGCTCGCGGCCTACGACGTGGCCGTCGCGCACTGCCCGCGCTCGAACGCCCTGCTCGGCTGCGGCATCGCTCCGGTGACGGCGATGCTCGAGGCGGGCATCCGCGTCTGCATCGCAACGGACAGCCCCGCGTCGACCCCCTCGTTCGACATGTTCGACGAGCTACGCGCTGCGATCTTCGGCGCACGAGCCCGAGAACGGCGTCCGGACGCACTCACGGCGTCCTCCGCGCTCGAGCTCGCGACGCTCGGCGGCGCCCGCGCGCTCGGCCTGGAGGACGAGGTCGGCTCGCTCGCTCCCGGAAAGCACGCCGATCTAGCCGTTCTGTCCCTGGCTGCAAGCCCGTTCCTGCCCTGGGAAGATCCTGTTACGGCCGCCGTACTCGGCGGCTCCCCGGAGCGAGTCGTCGCTACTCTCGTGTCCGGCAAATCCCGCTACGAGAGAGGAGGGGAGTCATGGCTCGAGCTGATCGACGCCGCTCACAGCGCACGCGGCCGGCTGCTGTCACACGTCGCACCGACGTCGTGATCGAGGACACCATGTTCTTCCCCAAGCTTCGCCGCAACGCGAAGTGGGTCTTCCTCTTCCTGGCGCTCGTCTTCGGGCTCGGCTTCGTCGGCTTCGGCGTCGGCGCCGGTGGCGTCGGCTTCGGCGACGTCCTGAGGAGTGCGTCCGGCGACTCCGGCGTGCCCTCGCTCGACAGCGCGCGGGAGAAGGTCGCCGAGAACCCCGAGGATCCGCAGGCCTTCCGCGACCTGGCGACCGCCGCCCAGACGCAGCAGGAGATCGACGAGGCGATCGAGGCGCTCGAGGGCTACATCAACCTGAGGCCGAGGGACACGGACGTGCTGCGCGAGCTCGCCGGCCTCTACCTCGTGCAGATCGACGAGGCGAGGCAGGAGTACCAGATCGCCGAGGCGCGCACCGCGTTCCTCGCCCCCGGCGCGGCCGTGCTCCAGTCCATCAACCTCGGTGACCAGCCGCTCGATCCGGACCCGATCTCGAACGCCATCGCGAGCTACTACTCGGCGGACGTGCAGGCCGCCCTGGCAAAGGCGCAGACGGCCGCCTCGAGCGCCGTCTCGACCTACAAGAAGATCGCGGCCGTGATGCCGAAGGATCCGAACGTCCAGCTGGAGCTCGCCGACGCGGCCCGGACCGCGGGCGACACCGCCGCCGCGATCGCCGCGTACCAGAAGTACCTCACGCTCGTTCCTGCCGACGACCCGACCACGCGGGACGTCAAGCGTCTGATCAGAGAGCTGAGAGCCGGCACGGCCGGTTAGACTCGCGCCCGGTGAGGCGCTCCCGGAGGTACGTGTCCCTCGTCGGCGTTGCCTGCGTGGCTGCGGCGACCGTCGTCCTGTCGGGCTGCGGCACCGGCGGCTTCTCTGACGAGGGGAACCAGTCCGCCGGCCGTGACCTCTTCATCGGCCGCTGCGGCGGCTGCCATGTCCTCGCAGAGGCGGGGACGGCGGGCACGATCGGGCCGAATCTCGACGATGCGTTCGCGCAGGCGCGGGAGGACGGAATGACGAACTCGACGTTCACCAACGTCGTCGTCGACCAGATCCTCTTCCCGATCACGGAGACCTCGACCGGCGCGCCCGGCATGCCCGGCCCGGACGAGACGCTGCCCGAGTGCGACGACGTCGAGGGCGAAGGCTTCTGCGTCGAGGACCAGCATCAGGCGGCGGCGGACATCGGCGCATACGTTGGCCGCGTCGCTGGCACGGGCGTCACCACGGAGAAGCCGACCGACGGGAAGGAGATCTTCACCTCGACCTGCGGAAGCTGCCACACGCTCGCGGACGCGGGCACGAGCGGGACCGTCGGCCCGAACCTCGACGACGCGAAGCCGCCGAAGGATCTCGTGGTCGACCGCGTGACGAACGGGAAGGGCGCGATGCCGTCGTTCAAGGGCACGCTCGACCCGCAGCAGATCGAAGCCGTGGCCGACTACGTGTCGTCGTCGGCCGGCAAGTAGCGCCCGGCCCCGCTCCGGCTACGTCACCGGCTGCGGCTCGTCCTGCGACTCGAGGTCGACGATGACGTGCGTCACACGGATGTCGTAGCGGTCGCGTACCGCCTTCACGACCCCTCGCTCGAGCCAGTGCGAGCGCCCGGGCGGATGCGTCGAGAGCACGATCTCGTCCGGGTGGAACGTCCGCACGGCGTCCTCGATCGCGACGAGCGGATCGAGGTCGCCGACCGATCCCCGCGCCTCGATCCCGACCGAGCCGAGGCGGCCGAGCGACGCATCCAGGCGCTTCTGCGCCTCGGCGCGCGCGCCGTCCTCGTCCGAGGTCCACGTCCTGAGACGCGAGTTGAGTGCGGGGCAGACGACGAAGAACTCCGTCTTCTCCGCGAGCGCGAGGTCGCCGATCGCCTGCATCAGCTCCTCGCCGGCGACGGTCTCGTTCGCGACCACGAGGACGCGCCGCTCGTCCGGGGCGCCGACGTGCTCGACGCGCTGCTGCGGCGCCTGCGGGCCGCGCTGGCGCATGTAGACGACGATCGCCGCGGCGGCGAGCGCAAACGTCACCGCGGTGCCGAGCCAGGGATTGACCCAGGAGGCCGCCACGATCAACGCGAAGGCGCCGATCGTGATCAGCAGAAAACGGAACGCTGCGGCCTCGCTCCGAAACGGGCTCTCCACGTGACCCTCCCTAGATCAGGTAAACGCTCGCGTAGACGACGATCCACATTACGTCCACGAAGTGCCAGTAGATTCCGGGAAGCTCGACGCCGTGGTGGTGCTCCGGCGAGAAGTGCCCCCGGAAGCCGCGGACGATCACCATTCCGAGCAGCGTCAGGCCGACGAACACGTGTGCACCGTGCAGGCCCGTGAGGCCGAAGAACACGGACGCGAACGCGCCGTCGCTCGTGTTGAAGCCGACGTGGAGGTACTCGACGCCCTGCGTCAGCAGGAACGCGAGCCCCATCATGAACGTCAGCACCATCCCGGCGAGGAACGCCGGGCGGTTTCCCCGCTTGATGGACTGGAGCGCCCAGTGCATCGTGAAGCTCGAGGTCACGAGGATCGCGGTGTTGACGCCGGCGACGAACACCGGGAACTCGTACGGCTCGGGCGGCCACGTCTCGGGCGCGCTCGGGTTGACGACCCGGACGAAGAAGTACGCGGTGAAGAACGAGCCGAAGAGCATCGCCTCGGACGCGATGAAGAGGAACATCCCGAGCACGCGCGGATCGACGCGCGAGCTCTGGTTCGCCGGAGGCGGCCCGTGGTGCTCGTGGCCGTGTGCGGTCTCGGCGTGCGCGCTCACGTGGTCTTCTCCAGGACGCCCTCGCTCTCAGCGGCGCCTTCGTCCTCCGCGACGACATGGTCGACGGTGAGCCCGGTGTCGGAGCGCAGACGTCCGACGAGGTCGCGGCGGAGCCAGCCCGAGCGCTCGCCCGGGAAGGTGGAGACGATGATCTCGTCGACGCGCTCGTCCTCAATCGCGTTCATCGCCGCGGCGTACGGGTCCGGCTGCGCGACGTGGCCGTGGGCGTCGATGCCCTCCGAGCGCAGCTTCGCGAGCGCGGCCCGCAGGCGGCGCTCGGCCTCGGGATGCTCCCTCGCGCTCGGATCGCTCTGGGGCGAGACGATGAGGAAGCTCGCCGCCCCTTCCTTCGACCGCTGCCGGATGCGCTCGAGCAGCGGCTCGCCGAGCACGGTCTCGTTCGCCACGACGAGGACGTTCGCTCCTTCGCGCGCCGCGACGTCGGACACGACGTGCTCGACCGGACGGTCGCCCGCGACCCGGCGGATCTCGTCGAGGAGGTTCTTCCGCATCCAGCCGGACTTCGTCTCCGGATGCGTGGAGACGATGATCTCGTCCACCGGCTCGAGCTCGAGCACGTCCTTGACGGCGGTGAGCGGCTCGTCATCGAAGACACCGCCGTGGGCCGGGATGCCTGCGCCGCGCAGCGCCTCGAGCGTGCGCTGGAGCCGGCGGCCCGCAGCTGCCCGCCGCGAGTCCCGATAGACGACGTAGCCCTCGCGCGGCTGCGAGACGGGCGCGACGACGGCAACGCGAATCGGTCCGCGCTCCGCCCGCCTGCGCACGGCGTCGATCAGCTCGTCGCCCGTCAGCGTCTCGTTCGCGACCACGAGAACGGTCGTCGGGGCCGGCGCGTCTGTCATGCGCGAACCTCCTGCGGCTCTGCGGCCGCCGAGCTCATCACTGCGTGGCGTGCGCCGGGCACGCCGTACTCGTACGGCCCGCCGACGACCTGCGGGATCTCGTCGAAGTTGAAGATCGGCGGCGGCGACGTGACCTGCCACTCGAGGGTATGCGCCCGCCACGGATTCCCGCTTGCGAGCGGGCCGCGCGCCCAGCTCACGACGATGTTGTAGGCGAAGACGACGAACGAGGCGCCGAGCACGAACGACGCGATGCTGATGAAGAAGTTCATGTCGCCGAACGCCGCCGAGTAGTCGGAGACTCGCCTCGGCATCCCGCGCAGGCCGACGTAGTGCATCGGGAAGAAGGTCGCGTTGAAGCTGACGAACGTCAGCCAGAAGTGGAGCTTCCCGAGCTTCTCGTCGTACATCCGGCCGGTCATCTTCGGGAACCAGAAGTAGACGCCCGCGAAGATCGTGAAGACCGAGCCGCCGAAGAGCACGTAGTGGATGTGGGCGACGATGAAGTACGTGTCCGAGGCGGCGATGTCGATCGGGACCGAACCGAGATAGATCCCGGAGAGACCACCGATCGTGAACATCGTCACGAACCCGAGTGCGAAGAGCATCGGCGTCGTGAGGTGGATGCGGCCGCGCCAGAGCGTCGCTATCCACGAGAAGACCTTGATCCCGGTCGGGAATGGCGATGAGCAGCGTCGTGATCATCATCGGCACGCGCAGCCAGTCGGCCATGCCCGCGACGAACATGTGGTGCGCCCACACCGAGAAGCCGAGCACGAGGATCCCGATGAGCGAGAGCGCCATCAGGCGGTAGCCGAAGATCGGCTTTCTCGACATCGAGGAGATGACCTCGGAGACGATCCCGAAGCCGGGCAGCATCATGATGTAGACGGCCGGGTGACTGTAGAACCAGAAGATGTGCTGGTAGCCGAGCACGTAGCCGCCGCCCTCGGGCACGAAGAAGCTCGTGTGCATGATCCGATCGAACATCACGAAGAACTGCGAGCCGGCGATGAAGGGCGTCGCGATCACGACGAGCAGTGAGGTCGTGAAGTTCGCCCACACGAGGAGCGGCATGCGCCAGAACGTCATGCCCGGCGCGCGCATCGTGATGATCGTGACCAGGAAGTTGAGGGCGGTCATGATCGACGACGCCCCGGCCCACTGGACGCCCATGTTGAAGAACGTCTGGCCGAGCGGCTGGCCCTCGGCCAGCGGCGCGTAGCCCGTCCAGCCGGCTCCGAAGGCGCCACCGGACACGACGAAGCTCGACACGAACATGACGCCGGCGATCGGCAGCAGCCAGAACGAAAGCGCGTTCAGGCGCGGGAAGGCCATGTCCGGCGCGCCGAGCATGAGCGGCACGACGAAGTTCGCGATGCCGGCGAACGCCGGGATGATGAAGAGGAAGATCATCAGCGTCGCGTGCACCGAGACGAGGCCGTTGAACGTCTGCGGGTCGACGAACTGGAGCCCCGGCTGCGCGAGCTCGGCGCGGAAGAGCATCGCCATCAGCCCGCCGATCGCGAAGAACACGAACGTCGTGACGAGATACTGGATCCCGATGACCTTGTGGTCGGTGTTGACCCGGAAGTAGGCCTTCCAGCTCGTCGCGCCGTGACCCGAGTGGTCCTCCGGCCGCGTCGGGCGGCCGACGATGTAGTGCAGCCAGTAGTCGAACGCGCCGATGCCCGCGAGGAAGCCGATGGGCGCCGTTGTCATCCCCGCGACGGCCGCGATGACGTCCCAGTTGATGACGGGATCCCAGCCCCACCACCAGCGCAGCCCGGCGACGAGGAGGATGCCGAGCCCGAAGAAGAGCAGGCCCATCCAGACGCCGCGCACGAGGCCGGGTCCGAAGACGAGGCGCCACATCGGTCCGCGCGGCGGCTCGTAGTGCTCCGGATAGTGGTGCTCGGGGGTCGCGTGCTCGACCGTGGTCGTCATGTCCCCTGCTGCTCCTGGATCCAGCTGTCGAACTCCGCACGCGACACGACGCGGGCCTTCGCACGCATCGTCGCGTGCCCGAGGCCGCAGAGCTCGGCGCAGACGACCTGGAACTCACCCTCGCGCTTCGGGGTCACGAGAATCGTCGTCTCGATTCCGGGCACCGCGTCCATCTTTTGCCCGAAGTTCGGCACCCAGAAAGAATGGAGGACGTCGACGGCGGTCATCGTGAACCGCGCCTCCTGGCCGATCGGGAGCACGAGCTGGCCGGACTCGAGATCGTCGTAGTCGGAGTACTTGAACTTCCACGCGAACTGCTGCCCGATTGCGTTGATCTCGAGCGGCCGGTTGCCCGCCTCGCCGTTCCGCGCGAGCACCACGGCGCTGACGATGCCGATTGCGATCACGAGGATCGCGGGGACCGCCGTCCAGGCGATCTCGAGACCCGTATGCCCGTGGATCGGCGGGCCGTCGGCGTCGTCGTCGAGCGGGACGCGCCACTTCCACACCGAATAGATCACGACCGCGGCGACGAGCGAGAAGATGCCGATCGAGATCACCGTCGCGAACCAGAAGACGTCCTGGATGCGGTCGAACTCCTCGGACGCGGAGGTCGGCAGCCACTTGAACGCGACCGCGACAACGGTCAGGAGCACGGCTATGACGACGCCGATGGCGGCGAGCTGTGCGATACCCCTGCGCACCGGGAACGAGACTACTCCAAGCCCGCGCGGTCGTGCACGGTGAGGAGTCCGCTGCGTTGGCTACCCTCCGGCGCGTGCGTGCGCTGCGCTTCTGCGTACCTGGAGCCGCGCTCGTCGTGGTCGTGCTCGCCGCCGTCATGGGCGGTCGGCAGTCGTCCTCCGCGGTCGGCGCCGAGCTTCGCCAGACGAAGCCGGTCACCGCACGAAACGTCTCCCAAGTGGCGAAGCCTGCCGCCTCGCCGCGGCTCGGCAGCGGGAATCCCGTGAGACTCGCGTTCGCGGGCGATGTGCACTTCGAGAGCCCGATCCGCCAGGAGCTCGACGCGGACCCGCGCCAGGTCCTCCGCTCCATCCGCCCGGTACTCGGCGACGCCGACCTGACGGTCGTGAACCTCGAGACCGCGATTACGAACCGCGGCACGCCCCAGTCCAAGGCGTACACGTTCCGCGCGCCGGCGACCGCCTTCGCGGCGCTCGAGGCCGGAGGCGTCGACGTCGCGTCGATGGCGAACAACCACGGGATGGACTTCGGGCTGACGGGCATGCGCGACTCCATCGCGGCCGCCCGGAAGGCCGGGTTCCCCGTCATCGGCATCGGGCTCGACGCGAAGCAGGCGTACGAGCCCTATCGCGCGACGATCCGCGGCCAGCGAATCGCTGTCCTCGCGGCGACGCAGGTGCTCGACGACCACCTCATCAGCGCCTGGAGCGCGGACCCGCACGGACCCGGCCTCGCGTCCGCGAAGGACGTCCCGCGGCTCCAGCAGGCGGTCCGCGAGGCGCGGAAGACGTCCGACACGGTCGTCGTCTTCCTCCACTGGGGGCTCGAGCTCGCGTCGTGCCCGACCTCGGACCAGACGACCCTCGCGCGTCAGCTCACTGCGGCCGGCGCGGACATCGTCGTCGGGGCGCACGCCCACCGGCTCCTCGGAACCGGCCGCATGGGCAAAGCGCTCGTGTCGTACGGGCTCGGGAACTTCGTCTGGTATTCGGCTCGCCCCGAGACGGTGGCAACCGGCGTCCTGGTCGTCAGCGCGACCGGTCGCCGGATAAACGGCTATCGCTTCGAGCCTGCGCGCATCGTCTCCGGGACGCCGCGTCCGCTCTCCGGGTCGGAGCGCCGGAGCGCGCTCGCGTCGTGGCACGGGCTGCGCGGCTGCACCGGATTGCGGCGCTAGAGCGGGGCTACACTTTCCCGCTCCGGGCCGTTAGCTCAGTTGGTAGAGCAGGGGACTCTTAATCCCAAGGTCGAAGGTTCGAATCCTTCACGGCCCATCTCCTCCGCACAGATGATCAGCCCGCAGCGCGACTGATCCACACCTCGTCACCGAGCGCAAGGCCGAGGCCCTCGAGTGCGCTCCCCGGGTTCCCGCGCACGATCGTCAGCCACCCGCGCGGGTCGAACAGGAGCCCGTACTCGTCTGCCGCGAAGTCCGCATACGTGTCGCCCCGGCGCGCCTCGGCCGAGCCCGACAGCGCGTCCACGAGCACGTTCGACGCGTCTGCCATCCCCGCGCTGTCGAGGTCGCCGGCGCGGACGTTCACCTGGACGTTCCCGAACCGGTTGAAGTCGAGGACCTGGCAACGGATCTTCCCGGGCTCGATCTCCGGCTCCGGAACCGAGACGGTCGCGAGCGAGCCGGTGTCGAGCTCCGGCCCGAGCTGCTCGAGCGCGAGCCCGTCTGCGAGCTCGCCCACCGCGCGGCAGAGCGTGTCCGGCGCGCGGAACGACTCCGCGTGCGGCGGCCGGATCACCTCCGGAGACGTGATCTCCACCGCCTTCGCGATCCCGCCCGATGCGTGCCAGGCGAGCGACAGCAGACCGTTGTCCGGCCCGACGAGGTCACGACCGCTCTCCGTACGGACCGCAATCTCCCGGTCCTTCCCCACCGTGGGATCGACGACCGCCAGGACGACTGCGTCCTCGGCGACATAGGGCATCGAGTCGGCCAGGAGCAGCGCGCCGGACGCCACGTCGAGCGGGCGGATGAGGTGCGAGAGGTCGATGACGGGGCTCGCCGGAGAGATGGAGCTCAGCACCGAGTGGCAGATGCCCACCCACTCGTTCCCGAGGCCGAAGTCGCTCAGGAAGACGATCGGGCGGGCAGCCTTGGACACGGCTGCAAGCATGGTCCGAGACCCCGCGCCGCGCAAGGCCGGAGCCGCCTGGGTGTCGGGGGGTCCGTAGAGCTCGTCGACCGCACGGCGGAAGAGCGCTAGCGCCGCGCGCGAGAGGGCGCCCGCCTCCGCGCGTGCTACGAAGAAGCGATGGCCTCGTCCGCCGCCGGCACCGGCCGGCACGAGAAGACCGGGATCGCAGACCGGGTGCGCGCGAACCCGTCGCTCGCCGCGACGATCGGCGTCGGGCTCGTCTGGGCCTGCGCGAGCGTCGTGCTGCGCTCTGGTACACGGGCAGGATTCGCGACTGGTCGGTCATGACCGACGAGCTCCAGTACGCGAAGCTCGCCACCTCCATCGGTGAGTCCGGCTCGCCGCTCCCCTCCATCCACGGGACGGCGGTCTCGATCTCGAACCAGCTCTACCCGCTGCTCATCGCGCCGTTCTACGGCGCGCTGTCGACGCCTTCGGCCTTCAGGGCGGCGCACATCCTGAACGCGATCGTGATGGCGAGCGCCGTCATCCCGGCCTACCTGCTCGGGAGACAGGTCCTGTCCCGCCCATGGGCACTGGCTGCGGCAGCCCTGTCCGTGTGCGCGCTGTGGATGGTCCTCGCCGGGTTCGTCATGTCCGAGGCGGCCGCGTACCCCGCCTTCCTCTGGGCGCTCCTCGGACTGCAGCTCGCGATCGTGTCCCCGAGCGTCCGCCACGACCTCCTCGCGGTCGCCGCGCTCGGCCTCGCCTTCCTCGCCCGTGCGCAGTTCGCCGTGCTCGCGCTCGTGCTCCCGCTCGCCGTCCTCGGCTACGAGGTGGGCCGCGAGCTCGCGGCCGGTGACGGGCCGTGGTGGAGGAGGACCGCCACCGGCGCGCGCACGGCGGTCGTGCGCCACCCGGTGCTCGCCGCGCTCTATGCGGTCGGAGCGATCGTCGCGCTCGCGGCTGCGATCTCGGACTCCGTGGGAGGCCTCCTCGGCGCGTACTCGGTGACGCTCGAGGAGGGGTCGCTCCTGCCGTTCGACACATGGCCGTCGGCTGCACGCCACATCGACACGATCGCGATCGGAGCCGGCTTCGTACCGCTGGTGCTCGGCGGCGGGTGGATGCTCGCCGCGCTCTACCGCTCGCGGAGCGACCGGGAGCGTGCGCTCGCGACCCTCTTCCTCCCGACGGTCGTCCTCCTCACGATCGAGACGGCCTCGTACAACGTGCGCTTCGGCGGGCCGGAGGTCGTCCGCGACCGGTACCTCTTCTACATCGTGCCGCTGCTCCTCGTCGGCACGGCGGCGGCCCTGTCCTCCGCGCTCGCGAAAGCCGCTCGCGATCGCGGCGGGCTGCATCGTCGTCTTCTTCGCGGCCACTGCCTCGGCCCTCGATCTCGAGCCATTCGTCGGCCTCAACGTGGACTCGCCGGTCACCGTCGTCTACGACCGCCTGGGCGACCTCTCCGGCGGGATGGGGACGGAGGCGTTCGTCGCCCTCGCGGCGCTCGTCCTCGGCGGGGCACTCGTCCTGGGCGTGCTCCTCGCGCCCCGTCTGCCCTTCGCCATCACCGTCTTCGTCCTCCTCGCCCTCTTCTCGACAGCCGCGCTCTACGCGGCCGGCGACCGCGCTCTCGAGAGCGACGGGCCGAGCGGACGCCCGCTCGCGGAGCCTCCGGGCGTCGTGCTCGACTGGCTCGACTCGGTGCTCCCCGACGAGCGCCGAGGCGGGGCTCGTGGCGTTCCCGGTCTCGACCGATTGGCACCTGAGCGCGATTCGCTGGTGGGACGCGGAGTTCTGGAATCGCAGCGTCACGCGCGCCTATGTCCTGCCCGACGGGACGTTCACCTACACACCGTTCCCGACAGAGGAGCTCGCGATCGACTGGGAGTCCGGCGAGGTCCCCGATACCGCCGACGCCCCTGCCTTCGTCGTCCGGGCACCGAACGACCCGCGCTTCGGTCTCCGCGGCAGCTCACACGCTGCAAACGAAGGGCTCGAGGTCGTGGCCGTCGAGCGTCCGTACCACGCGCTCTGGGCAACGCGCGGGCTCGACGTCGACGGCTGGACCGGCCGCGGCCGCCCGGTCACGCTCCGGCTCTACGGCGGGAGCAAGGAGCCGGCCGAGATGGTCGAGCTCGACCTCACCGTGCAGGCACCGCCGGGGACTCCGGCGATCCTCCGGATCGAAGCTCCCGACGACGGCCGAGGCCGTCCCCCTGTTCGCGGGCGCCGCGAGGAACCAGCGGATCCAGGTCTGCGTCCCGGCCAACTCCACGACGGACGTCCTGCTGACCGGCTGGAGCAACGCGCGGATCCCGGCTCCACCGACCGGGCCCGAGGTCGAGGGCACGCGCGCGGTCGGCGTCGGGATCACCGGCGTCAGCGTGCAGCCCGACGGGCGTGGACTGTGCGGCCCCGCTCCCCGACTGAGACCTGCTCAGTCTCGAGTCGACACCCTCGCAGGCGAGCTCGAGCGTCTCGATCACGACCTCGTTCCCCTGTGCATGGAGCGCGCTGGGCTCGTAGGCCGCCGGCCACGCGCGCGAGACCTGCCAGCGCCGAACCTCCGTGCGCTCGGCATCGAGGAGGACGATCACGACGTTGCGCCGGTCGAGTCGCCGTCACGCACGGCCTTGAACCAGTTCCAGAGCGAGAGGTCCTGATCGACTCCCCGCCTGAGCACGACGCTCCCCGTCACTGCGCGACCGGGAGCTTCGGGTCCCGGAGACCTTGTCGGCGCCAACCCGGTATTCGACGACCTCGATCCTCGTGCCGGGGATGACGACCTCGCGGAAGGTCGTCTCCGGCAGCCCGTCGATCTCGACGCGGAAGTTGAAGTTGCGATACGGCGCTTCGTCAGGCATCGCTCGCCTCCTGGGGACGTAGGCGAGGTCGCGGTAGATCGCGAGCTCGTGCTCGACGGTGGTGTGTACGAGCGCCCGGACGCATCGGCGTACGACGTCGTGACCGCAACGCGCGTCGGCTCCTCGCGCGCGAAGAACGCAGCGCTCGAGTCGAGGAGCGTGCGGATCTCGCGACCGGGCCGAGGTACGCGATGTGCTCGAAGAGCGGGAGCTTCGACATGTCCTGCGTCCGCCGAGCCCACGCAGCCGTCGGCGGAACTTGCACGACACGCCGAGCGCCGCCGCATCGCCGGTGTTCGCGACCACGAGGAACAGGAGCCCGTCCTCGAAGACGACGTCGAGCGCGACCTCCGGCCGCCTCTCGGTCGCCACTGGCGCAGCATCGTCGGCCGGGTCAGTCTGCGAGGCACGAGCTGCGTTCGAGGGTACGACCTCGCCAGCGCCTCGACAAGCCCCGGACGAGAAAGGCGGCGGATCGCTCCGCCGCCTTCTCCTTCCTCCGAGTCGTTCGGCCCGGATCCTACGGCTTGAAGCGCATGAGCGCCGGCTCGTGGTCCGACGCCTGGATCGAGTCCGCGAACTCCGAGTTGACGTGGACGACGTCGTACGTCGGGTGGGAAGCCGCTGCTCAGGCCGCGGACTGAACAGGATCTGGTCGAGCACCTGCGAGTTGCCCTCGAACACGTACGAGTACCGCTCCGCCGGCGGCAGCGTCCTTGACGAGGCCGTGCAGCACGCCGCCTTCTCGAGGATGTCGACCGTCTCGGAGAACTCGAAGTCGTTGATGTCGCCGAGCACGACGACGTTCGCGTTCGGATCGCGCGGCGAGAGATCGCGTCGACGAAGTCGTGTCACGACCTGCGCCTGGCCGTGCCGAGCGATCTCGCTGAGGCGAACCGGGGGCTGGGCCGGGCCGAAGAGCGGCTGGTCGTCGCCCTTCGAGCTGAAGTGGTTGACGACGACGAAGCACGGCTTCTTGCCTTGATCGCGGAACTCGCCGACGAGCGACTTGCGCGTGTCGTCGAACGCCGCCGACTGCGTCCCGATCCGGCCCGGGCTGGAGGAGAGCGCGGGCGAGTGACGGCTGCCCGACGATCGTCGTCTCCGTCGTCGGGCAGCCGCCTGGCCGGTCGATGAACTCGACGCCGCGGTCGGTGCGGAAGAGGAAGCCGACGCGGATGTTGCCGCCCGGCGCGCCGCCCTCCTCGTCGTCGACCGGGTCGATCTGGCGGTACTCGTACGCGGGCCCGCCGGCGGCCTGGATCGCCGTGTATCAGCCGCGTCCAGATCGTGGTCGCGTCGACGACCGGGCTGCCGGTCCCGCCGGTGACGCCGTCGTTGTCCTGCACCTCCTCGATCCCGATGATGTCCGGCGACGCGGAGGTTGTTCACGATCAGCGACGCGAGGTGGTCGTACTTCGCCTGCGGGTCGGTGCCGGCGAGGTTCTCGACGTTGAACGTCGCGAACGTGATCTCGCTGCGGCTGGCGCCGGCGCGGTCACCTCGCGCGGCGAGTCCGGCCGACGGTGAACGTCGGCGTCGTGGTCGCCTGGATCTTGTAGTTCGAGAAGCTGTAGTCGAGCGGGCCGATCACCGCCGAGGTCAGGGAGTCGCCGACGTTCATGTCCGGCATCGCCTTCGCCGGACGCGGCAGCGGGGCGAGGTCGCGGAGGATCTCGTCGTCGACGATGATCCGCTCCGGGTTCGCGTCGGTGTACCCGCCGAGGAGGATCCCGCCCCGCGGCGTCCGCAGCCCGGTCGCCCACGTGCCGTCGTCGGGCAGGAGCGTGATCTCGCCGAAGCTTCGCGTCGCGTTGACGACGTCGCCGTAGTTGACCTGGAGGATCATCCCCTCGAGGCTCTCGTAGAAGTCGATGGCGTCGTTCGCCGCGTCGAACGTGCCGCCGGTCTCGACGTTGCCGGCGTCGTCGTCGTCGATGTTCTCGGTCGGCGGCATGCGGCCGCCCAGGCCGAGCACCGTCGGCGCGGGGAGCGGATTGCCGCTCGACAGGATGCGTCACCTTGGCGTTCGAGCGCGTGATCTGGGTGATCGTCAGGTTGTCCGGATCGTTGCCCGGCCGGAACTCGGTCACCGTGCCGCTGACGCCGCACGAGATCGCCGACCTGCGCGGCCGGCGCCGCGTTGACGAAGACGAAGACCGCGTCCGAGGTGGCGACGCTCGGCGTCGGGCGTCGGGTCCTGGATCCACACGCCGCGGCCGCCGGCGGTGCGGCGAGCGGTGACGATGCCCTCGACGCCGTTGACGCTCTGGCCGTTCAGCGGCGAGATGTGCGCCGCACCCTGGACCTCGGCGATCGTCGGCGGCGGCGCGAGGTCGTGAAGCTGAGAAGGAGAGTCGGCGGCCATCGTGTCCGGCGGGTCGACTCGCGTCCTGGTCCGTCACCTGGGCCGCGACGATCGTGACCGTGCAGATCTCGCCCTGCGCGAAGTCCGTATCCGGGTTCAGCGTGAAGCTCGCGGGCCGCCGCTCGACGGTCGCGGTGTGCGCGCCGCTCGTGGCGCACGAGATCGTGAACCAGGAGCCGGTGACGTTCACGTTCTCCGAGAAGCCGATCGTGATGTCGGAGTCGAGCGCCACGCCCGTGGCGCCGTTCGCAGGAGTCGTAGACGAGACCGACGGCGCCGCGTCACCGACGCACGGCGCGGCAGTCGTTGCCGTGTTCCGGGGCGTCGGCGTGCCGACCGTGAAGTCGGCCGCGTTGTTGTCGCTGTCGACGCAGCCGCCCCCATTTCGTAGCGCCGCGGTTGTGTTGGAGGGCGCACCAGTCGGGCCGGAGCCCTCGAAGAAGTTCGCCGCGCCGTACCCGACAAGATCGACGATGCGCGCCAGCTGCGACGCGTCGCACGGCGTCGAGCCTCCGTTGCAGCCGAGAGCCGTCTGATCGCGTGACCAGCGCGACCTTTCCGGCCGTTCCAGACATGTTGATGGGAGTGGCATCCGTGACGTCCGGCGTCGGAAGCGGCAACCCAACGGCAGCGCTCGATGCCTCCTGGACGAGCACGTACTGGCCGGGAGCGACGTCGATCGCCGGCAGCTCGGTGATGAGATCGTCGTAGCGCCGAAGTTCCCGGTGCCCGCTGCGCTGGTGTACTGGACAGACCATCCGGAGTGCTCGCGGTGGTCGTTCCGCGGTTGAAGATCTCGATGAAGTCGTCCGTGAAGGTGGCGCCGGTGTTCCCGCCGCCGCCGTACACCTGGCTGACGACGAGGTTGGGGCTCACTGCGCCCGCCGGCTGGACGAGAAGGACGAGGACGATCAGGGCCAGCGCGCTCAGCAAGACGCGCAGGCGAAGGCCTACGACGGCGATTGGCATGTTCTCTCCCCCGAGAGTTGACGAACCACGATGGCGGCCAGGAACCTACCACCCGCCGCACGGTCGAGAGACGATTGCCCAGGTCGACACAGTTGCGGCCATGGGCCGCTTCAGCGCGTCAGGCCGCGGCGAGGCCGCTGTGCGTCAGCGAGGCTTCGAGCTTCTCGGCGGGGAGCGGGCGCGCGTAGAGATAGCCCTGTGCGTAGTCGCAGCCGAACGTACGGAGAAGCGCCTGCTGCTCGGGCGTCTCGACGCCCTCCGCGACGACCGCGAGGCCGAGGCTGTGGGCCATCTCGATCGTCGAGCGCACGATCGTGCGATCCGGGTCCGACGCCGCGATGCCGCTGACGAGCGCACGGTCGATCTTCACCTCGTGCACGGGAAGGTTCTTGAGATACGCGAGCGACGAGTAGCCCGTGCCGAAGTCGTCGATCGAGAGGCGGAACCCGCTCGCCGCGAGACCGTCGAGCACCGAGTGCGCGCGATCGACGTCGGCCATGACGGTCGTCTCCGTGAGCTCGAGGCAGACGAGGCGTGGCTCGATGCCGCTCTCCTCGAGCACGGCGGCGAGGTCGTCCGCGAGCTGGAGGTCGAGGAGGTCGATCGGGCTCAGGTTGACCGCCAGCGGCAGCGCCTCACCGCGATCGCGCCACTCGCAGAGCTGTGCGACCGCGAGCTCGAACACGTCTCTGCGTCAGGTGCCTGATCGCGCCCATGCGCTCGGCGACCGGGATGAAGGCGCCCGGCGAGAGGAGGCCCCGGACCGGGTGCTGCCAGTACGTGAGCGTCTCGAACCCGGCGATGACGTCCCCCGCGAGGTCGATCTTGGGCTGGTAGTGCGGCAAGAGCTCGCCGCGCGCCGCTGCGCCGCGGAGCTCCGCGACGAGGCTCAGCTCCTCGGGGTCGTGCGGGTCGATCTCGGGCCTGTACGCGAGGATCCCGATGCGCCTCGCCTTGGCCGCCTGGAGCGCCACGTCCGCGCGGCGGAAGAGCGCGTCCGCGTCGCTCCCGTCACGGGGATGGAGCGCAATTCCGACGCTCGCCTCCAGCGCGACGTGGATCCCCGCAACCTCGAGCGGCTGCTCCACGGCAGCCCGGACCCGGGCTGCAAGCGCCACGGCCTGCTCCTCCGTCTCATACTCGCGCACGAGCGCGAACTGGTCTCCCTGTGGCCGTGCGAGGAGTGTGTCCTCGTCCACGAGGGCACGCAGCCGCGAGCCGAGCTCACGGAGCGCCTCGTCCCCGGCGTCGTGGCCGAGCGTGTCGTTGATCTCCTTGAAGTGGTCGACGTCGACGAGGAGGAACGCCAGGTGCTGCTCGCCGGCACCTGCTCGCTGCAGCGCGAGGTCGAGGCGCTCGCGCAGGTGCGCGCGGTTGGGGAGGTCCGTGAGCTCGTCGTAGTACGCCTGCTCGTGAATCCGCTCGATCTGCGCCCCGATGCGCCGCGTCACGCGGGCAAGGAGCGGCACGAACACGACGAAGAGCACGAGGAGGAGCCCTTCGAGGACGCCGCCGACCCAGAGGAGCGCGCTCTGCGCGTCCCGCTCGATCGGCTCGTAGGACTGGACGATGGCGGCCGCGCCGCTATCGCCTGCGGCGCCTCCGACGGGGGTGAACGTCTCGAGCACCTTCGTCCCCTCCGATCCGCCGGCGGTGCGGCCGCTCGAGGTCCGGCTGACGATCGTGCCGGCGGCGGCCTCGGTCGCGAGCGCTCCGTGTCCGCGGGATCCGATGAGCTCGTGGTCGGTCGAATACGTCACGAGGCCGTCGGGGCGCACGAGCGAAACGCCGAGCGTGTCGTTCGCGACGACATGGCCATGGAAGAGCTCGTCGAGCTCGTGCTGGCGCCCGGGCGAGACGCGGCCGGCGAAGTCGCTCGGGACGACCTCCGTCCGCAGCAGCGTCGAGGCGACGAGGCTCGCCTGCTTCGTCGCGGCGCGCTCCGCCTGCGTCACCGTGAAGCTACGGACGACGACGAGGATCAGCGCCGCCGCCAGCGCGAGCGCCACCGAGAGGACGACGGCGAAGCGCAGGACGAGGCGCGGCGGGCGTTCGACGGCGAACAGCCCCTGCGTGCGCGGGCGGCGACGTGCGAGCGGCATCAGCGCTTGGGCTTCCCGAGGATCGGGCCCAGGAGGTCCTCGACGGTCTGGGTGACCGTCCCCACCGGATCCTCGAGCAGCTGACCGGGCGGCGGGAGGATCCCCCGATCGGAGCCGGCGGTGGAGGTAGCACGGGCGGAGGCGGAGGCGGAGTCGGAGGCGGTGGAGGTACGGGAGGTGGCGGAGCAGGAGGTGGTGGTGGCGGGAGCACGGGCGGTAGCGGCGGAAGCGGCGCAGGCGGGATCACGGCCGGGGGAGGCGCCGGGGAAGGCGCGGGCGACGGAGGTGGAGGCGAAGGCGAAGGCGGAGGCGGCGAGGACGGAGGCGGCAGCGGACCTGCGCCTCCAGCGCCGCTGTCGGGCTCGGTCCCGGGGCTGGCGGCCGGCGCGGCCGGGGCGTCGGTGCCCGCTGCGGGATCGGCGTCTTCGACCGGCTCCCTGACGTCGGGCGTGAAGCCGCTGACCGGCGGGCTCGCCGAGCCGCCGGTGAGAGTCGGCGCGGGCACGCGGGCACGCGGGGTCGCACTCGGGGAAGCGACTTCGGTGGCCGAGCCGTCGAAGGCGGGGACCGGCCCGAGGATGGGCACGACGCCGACCGCGGCCGGCGCACCTGCAGCGCTCGTGTCGCCCGGCGTCTCGACGAACGGAAGCAGCGGAGCGAGGGCGCGCTGGACGAGCTCCGGAAAGGGAACGGCGAGCCCGCCGAGCGTGAGCAACGGCACCGGTACGACGATGAGGAGCACGAGAACAGTCGCCTGCTGGCGCGAGAGGGCGACCGCGTCGTGCGTGCGGGCTCCGGGCCGCTCGTGACGGGGGATCGGCGTCATAGGCGTGGCGAGATCCGTCGGTTCGCTTTCAGCGTGCGCGGACGCGCGCTATCGCGGCGTCCCCCGAAAGGACGCCTCCATGCGCAGAAGGGGGAATCCGGCCACGGCTACGGCTTGTCCTTCCCGCGGCCGGAACCGCAAGGCCGCCGAGCGTGAGCAGCGGCACCGGCACGCAGACGAGCAGCACGAGGACGAGCAGCTGCCTCCGAGACACATCGACTGCCTCGGACACGCCCGCTCGGGGGAGTAGCTCGCCGCCTCGGAATGCGCTCATGAAAGGGAAATACGCCGCAGTACACGTCACAGCGTGGTCACGAGAGTCATCCAGGCATCCCCCGAAGAGGGGGGCCTCTCCGAGGGAGCAACTACCCCCGGTTAGCCTGCGGAGGTGAAGATCGTCACCGTCGTCGGCAACAGGCCGCAGTTCGTGAAGAGCGCTCCCCTCTCGTTCGCGCTCCGCTCGCACGGGCTCGACGAGGTCGTGATCCACACGGGACAGCACTACGACCGGGAGCTGTCGACCGTCTTCTTCGAGGAGCTCGGCATCCAGGAGCCGCGGCACCGGCTCGATCTCCACACCGCGGATCCGGTGGCGATGGAGGAGCACATCCGGCCGATCCTGGAGCGCGAGCGCCCGGGCCTGGTCCTCGTCTACGGGGACACGAACTCGACGCTTGCGGGCGCGCGCGCGTCGACGGCGGCCGGCATCCCGCTCGCACACGTCGAGGCGGGCATGCGAAGCGGAGACCTCACGATGCCCGAGGAGCACACGCGGATCGAGGTCGACTCGATCTCCACGCACCTCTTCTGCCCGGACGAGCGGTCGGCCGAGACCCTGCGCGCCGAGGGCGTGACCGGCGAGCTCCACGTCGTGGGCGACGTGATGGCCGACGCGAGCATGCGCTTCGCGCCCGCTGCCCGCGAGCGCCACCCGATCCCGTACGAGCCGAGGAGCTACATCGTGGCCACGATCCACCGCGAGGCGAACGTGTTCCAGCCCCGCCTCGGGCACATCGTCGAGGGCCTCAACCGGATCGCCGAGCCTGTCGTGTTCCCCGCCCACCCGCGGACACGCTCGAACATGGAGGAGCACGGCCTGTCGCTCGATCCGCACGTACGCCTCGTCGGCCCGCTCGGCTACCTGGAGCTGGCGTCGCTCGCGTCACAGGCGCGCGTCCTCGTGACCGACTCCGGCGGGCTCCAGAAGGAGGCGTACTGGTACGGCGTGCCCTGCGTGACCGTCCGGCCGTCCACGGAGTGGGTGGACACGGTCGAGGTGGGTGCCAACGTCCTCGTGGACGCCGACCCGGATGTCATCGCGGCGGCGGTCGCGGATGCGCGGATGCCGGCGGAGCGACCCGTGCTCTACGGCGACGGGCACGCGTCGGACCGGATCGCCGCCGTGCTCCACGCTACGATGCGCGACCGATGAAGCGGGACGTGGCCATCGTGGGCGCGGGCTACGTCGGCCTGCCGCTCGCACATACCTTCGCGGAGGCGGGTCGCACCGTGCTTCTCCTGGACGTCGATGCCGAGCGCGTCGCGCAGCTGAACCGCGGGGAGAGCTACATCGAGGACGTCGCGTCGGACGGTTTCGCGCAGCACGTCGAGCAAGGGAGGATCGCAGCCAGCACCGACTACGACGAGCTCGCCGAGGCGGACGCGATCCTCATCGCGCTCCCGACGCCGCTCTCGCGCCAGCGCGAGCCGGACCTCAGCATCCTCCTCTCGGCCACGGCCCAGATCGCGCCGCGTCTGCGAAAGGGGCATCTCGTCGTGCTCGAGTCCACCACGTACCCGGGCACGACCCGCGAGCAGCTCCTGCCGGTGCTCGAGAAGGGCAGCGGCCTGAAGGCCGGCGCGGACTTCCACCTCGCGTTCTCGCCCGAGCGCGTGGACCCCGGAAACCAGAACTGGTCGACGAAGAGCGTCACGAAGGTCGTCGGCGGGATCGACGAGGCCTCGACGGAGGCGGCCGCAGCGCTCTACGGCTCGGCGATCGACACGCTGCACCTCGTGTCCTCGCCGGAGGCGGCCGAGCTGACGAAGCTCCTGGAGAACATCTTCCGGTCGGTGAACATCGCGCTCGTCAACGAGCTCGCGCAGCTCTGCGACCGGATGGACATCGACGTCTGGGAGGTCGTCGAAGCGGCCGCGACGAAGCCCTTCGGGTTCATGTCGTTCCAGCCCGGCCCGGGGCTCGGAGGCCACTGCATCCCGATCGACCCCTTCTATCTCACGTGGAAGGCGCGCGAGTACGGCTTCTACACCGAGTTCATCGAGCTCGCGGGGAAGGTCAACGAGTCGATGCCGTACTTCTGCCGCTCGCTCGTCTCGCAGGCTATGAACCACACGCTTCAGCGCTCGATGTCCGGCTCGAAGATCCTCGTCCTCGGTGTCGCGTACAAGCCGGACATCTCCGACATGCGCGAGTCGCCCGCGATCAAGCTCATCCAACTTCTCCAGAACGCCGGCGCCGACGTCTCGTACCACGACCCGCACGTGCCCGAGTTCGAGGAGCACGGGGTGTCGCTGAGCTCGGTGGCGCTTGACCCTGGCGCATTCGACTGCGTCGTCATCGTGACCGACCACGGATCGATCGACTACGACCAGCTGATCGAGGACTCACAGCTCGTCGTCGACCTGCGCAACGCCACTGGACGCAACGGGAAGGGCTCGGACAAGGTGTGGCGGTTGTGAGCTCCGGTGCTGGCCTTCGCGTCGGGCAGGCAGGGCTCGGCGAGTGGGGCCGGAACCTCGCTCGCAACTTCGCCGACCTCGCACACCTCTCCTGGCTCACCGACCCGGCCGAGGGCAAGCGCGGCGAGTACGAGGCCCGCTACCCGCAGGCGCGCTGGGCCGACAGCTTCGAGGAGATGGTCGCCGACCCCGCGCTCGACGCGGTCGTGATCGCGACCCCGGTCCCGACGCACTACGAGCTCGCGAAGATCGCGCTCGAGGCGGGCAAGCACGTCTTCGTCGAGAAGCCGCCCGCGATGACCGGTCTGGAGATCGACGAGCTGGTCGCAATCGCAGAGGAACGCGACCTCGTCCTCATGCCGGGGCACCTGCTGCTCTACCACCCTGGTGTCCGGAAGCTGAAGGAGCTCGTCGACTCGGGCGAGCTCGGCGACGTCCTCTGCGTGTACGGGAACCGCCAGAACCTCGGCCGCATCCGGCCGTACGAGAACGCCCTCTGGTCGCTCGGCGTCCATGACCTCTCCGTCATCCTCCACCTGCTCGATGAGGACCCGATCGAGGCGCTCGCGCTCGGCCGCGACTTTCTCCAGCCGGGCGTCGAAGACGTCGTCTTCTGCTACCTGCGCTTTCCCTCGGGCCGCATCGCGCACATGCATCTCTCGTGGCTCGACCCGCACAAGATGCGGAAGATGACCGTCGTCGGGACGGAGAAGATGGCGGTCTTCGACGACATGGAGCTCGACCGCAAGGTGACGATCTACGAGAAGTCGCCGTGGCGGCCGGTCTCGACGTACGGCGAATGGCAGACGCGCACCGGGGACATCCGCATCCCGAAGATCGCGACCGACGAGCCGCTGAAGCTCGAGTGCCGGCACTTCCTCGCGCTCGTCGAGGGCGACGGCGATCGCCGTCAGGTCGCCCGCGACGGAGCCCGCGTCGTGCGTGCGCTCGACCAGCTGACCTCCTCGCTCCACGCCGGCGCCCCGGCGGCTTGAGCGCGGAGATCCACCCCACCGCGACGGTCTACCCGGGAACGGTCCTCGGCGAGGGCGTCAAGGTCCTCGAGAACGCGGTCGTCGGGAAGCAGCCGACGCTCTCGGCTCGCTCGACCGCGAAGCGCGACCCGCTGCCGCCGGCGGAACTCGGAGACGGGACCGTCGTCTCGGCGGGGGCGATCGTGTTCGCCGGCTCGCACATCGGCGCGCGGGTGATCGTGGGCGACCAGAGCTGCATCCGCGAGCGCGTCACGCTCGGTGACGACGTCGTTATCGGCCGGGGTGCTCTCGTCGAGAACGACACGACGATCGGCTCCCTCACGCGCATCCAGGCGGAGGCGTACATCACCGCCTACTCCACGCTCGAGGAGAACGTCTTCGTCGCACCCTGCGTCGTGACTACGAACGACAACTTCATGGGCAGGACGGAGAAGCGGCTGGAGCTCATGCGCGGCCCGACGATCAGGCGCGGCGCGCGCATCGGCGGAGGAGCCGTCCTCTGCCCGGGCGTCGAGATCGGCGAGGAGGCGTTCGTCGGCGCCGGCGCCGTCGTGACGAAGGACGTGCCGGCCCGCGCGCTCGTGGTCGGGAATCCCGCGCGCGTGTTGCGCGAGGTCTCCGCCGACGAGCTGCTGTCGGACTAGGCCTTGACGATGCGCAGCCGGTACGAGGTGGTCCCCGGGCCCGACATCTTGACCTGCACGAAGTACGTCGCGGTCTTCGGCGGGAGATAGGAGAAGTACTCGCGGCTGCCGGGCCGCGCCGATACGCGTGCGCGCATGCGGAAGGAGCGGACATCCTCGATGAACTTCGTCTTCGGCGACCAGAGCGCGAGGCTCAGATCGGCGCCGCCGTGGGCACCGGTGAGCCCGAGATAGACGCGTTTGCCGCGCTCGAGCCGAAGCGCGTAGACGTCGTCCTGGTCGTCCCAGAAGTCGACCGTCGCCTTCACGATGCCGGCGGTCCCCGACCTCACGGTGATCCTCGCCGACCGGGACGCGGCGTCGTCGTTCGTCTCGTACCGGTCCCGGGCCGGGAGCGACTTCGACAGCGCCGCGATCGCCGCCGCGACGTCGAGACGTCCCCAGCCGGAGTACGCGTCGCGCCCGGTCGCACAGGCGGCGCACCCGGTCTCGGCATTCGCGTCGGCGGCGGTCCGCTCGAGGATCGAGCCGACCTGCTCCGCCGTCAGATCCGGCCGCAGGCTGAAGAGAATCGCCGCCGCCGCGCTCACCTGCGGCGCCGAGAACGACGTGCCCTGCGCCTGGCGGTACTCGTCCGGCCCGCAGCTCGAGAAGCCCTGGTCGGCGCACGCGGGGAAGCGTGAGGTCAGCGGCCGCGGGAAGGTGGAGAGGATCTGCTCGCCCGGCGCGGCGAGGTCGTTGTAGATCTTGTCGCGGTTCGAGAAGCGCGGCACGTTCCCGAGCTGCGTGACGGCGCTAACGCCGATGACGTGCGGTAGCGCCGCCGGATAGCTCGCGAACGACCAGGGGCTCTTCGGCGCCTGGTCGTCGTTCCCGACCGCGGCGACGACCACCACGCCGTTCGCGACCGCGTACGCGATCGCATCCGCCTCGAGCCGCGAGAAGGTGTCCCGGTCGGGGTCGAGCGGGTCACGGACGCCGCCGAGGCTCATGTTGATAACGCGCGCGCCACGCTCCACCGCCCATCGGATCGCACGCACCTCCGCCTCGATCGGGATCGACCGTGAGGGCGTGACGACCTTCGCCACGAGAAGCTCGGCCGAGGGCGCGAGGCCGGCGATCCCGATCCCGTTGTCCACACCGGCCGCGATCAGTCCGGAGACGAAGGTCCCGTGGCCGAGCGCGTCGACCGTCGGCGAGCCTCCGACGAAGCTCTCCGCATCGAGCCACTGCCCGACGAGCTCGGGGTGCTTGAGATCGGCCCCGGAGTCGATCACCGCAACCGGGACCGACTCGAAGGCGGGGTAGGTGATCCAGGACTCGTAGAAATGGCTCTGCGTCATGTACCACTGGCGCGGCACGAAGGGGTCGGTGGGTACGAGCGAGAGGTGGCGCGTGCGTAGCGCCTCGACGTAGCGGACGCCGCGAACGTCCGCGAGCGACGGGCTGCCGACGGGAACCTCGACGACGAGCGCCTGGATCGGCTTCAGGTCCCGAACGACGCGGGCGCCGCGGCTCGCCAGTGCCTTCGTGACGGCCGGGCGGCTCGCTCCCGGCTCGAGCCCGACGGCGACGCGCCCGGCCGCCGCGACGGAGGGGAGCACCAGGGCCGCTGCGACCGCCGCGACGAGGACTGCGAGAGCGAGGGAGCGGCGCATCGTCAACCGACCGCCACGAGCGGGGAGATCCCTTCGGCGAAGCCGGCGATGGGCGATGTTCGCGCCCTGTACGTGCCGGGAACGATCTGCGCCTCGACGCGGAACGCGCCCGACCCGTCGGCCAGTGTCTCGCCGACGTGGACCCAGCTGCCGCTGCGGAGGCGCTCCACGTGGACGACGGCGCCGACGCGCGGGCGCACCGTCCCGGAGAGGACGCCGGGCTCCACGGGCCTGGCGAGCCGGACCTTCGGGCTCACGCGGACGAGAAGCACCTGGCTCGTAACCCTGGAAGCGGGCTGGCCCGCGCTGCCACCGGCCTCGATCCTGTAGCTCGTCGTCTTCGTCGGAGTCACGGTCGTGATGAACGTGCCGTCGGCGGCACGCTGGAGCGGCCCGAGCGCCGTCCACGTCTTGCCGGTCGGCGAGGACTGCAGCTTCGGCGCGACGACGTTGCGCGCAAGACCGCCGAGCCTGAGCGTGGCGCCGGACTCAATCGTTCCCTTCGGCCGGTCGAGCCGGAGGACGCCGATGGTGACCCACGTCGAGCGCAGACCGAGCGCCGTGCGGACGAGGCTGGCGGGCACGCTCGTGGCCCCGCCCGCAGTCTGCAGCGTGAGGCTCCGGATCCGGCCGGACGGGGTCGGCACGCCCGAGGCGTCAAGCACGCGCGCGGTGACTTCGAGCTTCGCCTGGAGCGTGCGTGCGCCGAGCAGCACCGGCCCCCAGCGATGGTTCGGCGAGGCCTTGTCCCACGGGTCGGGTCGCGACACGAGGTACGGCAGCGCCGTGCCGAAGACGTCGGCGGCGCTCGCCGTCTTTCCGCCCGAGCTCGAGAAGTAGAACGCGGTGATGAGCTGCCCGCCGTACATCACGACCTGACCTGCGGTCGCCTGGATCGCCTTCGTCGCCGAGTCCTGCTCGGAAGCGACCCCGCCGTAGACCTGGCTCCGCACGTCGGAGTAGAGGTCGTACGGCTTGCCCTTGACGATGCTCTTGAGGGCGAACGTCCGCGCCGCGACGGCCTGCGCCTTCAGCGCTTCGATCGGCCACGTGTACGGCATCTCGTCCGCGACCACGCCGGCGATGTACGACTCGAGCCCCACGTAGTTGACGACGCGCAGGTAGCCGCCCGTGGACGCGAGCTCGAGCTTGCCGCGGTACGGCCTGCCGTCGAGCGCCAGCGGCTGCTTCCCGGGCAGCACGAAGAGCGGGCCGGGCGAGGCCTTGGCGGCATTCGGGAGCTTGAGCTGCGGCGTCAGGATGAGCGCACCCGCCGGCAGCTTCGTCACGACGCCCGCCGCGTCCTGGACACGAAACGGCGTCGTCGACTGCACGGTCAGCCCGCGCTTCCCCTCCGCAAGGAGGACGCGCACCTCGCTCTTGCTCGCGCGGCCGAGCTTCGTGCCGAAGTAGTAATGGGCGAGGATCTGGTCGTACGTGCGGCCGGCCTTCGCCTGGCCGTACGCCCCCCACTGCGAGAGCCCGACGCCGTGACCCCAGCCGCGGCCGGAGACGGCGAATACCGCCTCACCGGTCGTGCTGTCGGACGGCGCGGGCGGCACCTGCCCGGAGGCGGTCGTCGCGAGCAAGGCGAGGGCAATAACCGATGTGAGGAAGAGACGCACGAGAAGGCCGCGAGGGTACCGAGACGGGGTTAACCCTTTGTGTTCTCGGCACAAAGGGATAGCACTTGAGCGGAGATCTGGCTAGCGGGTGCGGCTCCGCAGCCAAATCGCTATTTCCAGGCCGTCTCCTCAACGGGGGCGCGGTCGCGGAGCGGCTCCCACCACTCGCGGTTGGCCGCATACCAGGCGACCGTCTCGCCGAGGCCCTTCTGCCAGCCGTGCTCGGGCTTCCAGCCGAGCTCCGTGGTGATCTTCGTCGCGTCGAGCAGATAGCGCCGGTCGTGTCCAGGCCGGTCGGGAACGATCGTCTTCAGCGACTCCGGCTTGCCCGTGAAGTCGAGCACGAGGTTCGCGATGTCCTCGATCGTCGCCTCGATGCCGGAGCCGACGTTGTACGTCTCTCCGGGCCGGCCGTCGCGCAGGACGAGCTCGATCGCCGAGCAGTGGTCGAGGACGTGCAGCCATTCGCGCTTGTTGCCGGTCGATGCGTAGAGCGGCAGCGGCTTGTCGTCGAGCGCGTTGGTCGTGAAGAGCGGGATGACCTTCTCGGGGAACTGATACGGCCCGTAGTTGTTCGAGCAGTTCGTGATCGTCACCGGGAGCCCGAACGTCTCGAAGTAGGCGCGCACTGCGTGGTCCGCGGCCGCCTTGGACGCGTTGTACGGCGTCCGTGGCCGGTACGGCGACTCCTCCGTGAAGACCTCGTCCGTGTCGAGCGCCAGATCCCCGTAGACCTCGCAGGTGGAGACGTGGTGGAAGCGCTCCACGCCCGCGTGGCGTGCGGCCTCGAGGAGCGTCTGCGTGCCGAGCGCGTTCGTCCGGAAGAAGCGGCCGGGATCGACGACGGCGAGGCTGTTGTGCGACTCGGCGGCGAAGTTCACGACGACGTCGATCTGCTCGTCGCGCAGCGTGCGCTCGGCGAGCTCCCCGTCCCCGATGTCGCCCTGCACGAACACGATGCGGTCCTCGACCTCGGCGAGGCTCGGGCGGTTCCCCGCGTACGTAAGGAGGTCGTACGCGACGACGTGGTCGTCCGGGTAGCGGTCGAGCCAGAAGTGGACGAAGTTCGAGCCGATGAACCCGGCCGCACCGGTGACGAGGAGTCGCATGGCGCGGAAAGGCTAGCGGCCGTCCGCACGCATCCGGGCGAGGCACTCGCGCAGCCCGTCGCGCCAGTGGGGGAGCACCGGGGCGTCCTGGCGCTCGCTGCGGAGGACGCCGTACGCCGGCCGCGGTGCCGGCCGCCCGAGCTCATCGGTGGTGATCCGCCGGACGCGGCAGTCGACGCCCGCTTCATGGAACACCGCCTCGGCGAAGTCCGCCCACGTGCAGTCGCCCTCGGCGGCCAGGTGCAGGACGCCCGGATCGGCGCCCCCGCCGACGAGATCGTGCACGGCAGCCGCAAGATGGCCGACGTAGGTCGGGCAGCCGCGCTGGTCGTCGACGACGGCGACCTCGTCGCGGTCCTCCGCCAGCCGCAGCATCGTGCGCACGAAGTTGTGGCCCGTCTCCCCGAAGAGCCACGACGTGCGGACGACCAGTGCGTCCGGGCCCGCGGCCGCCTCGCCGAGCAGCTTGGAGCGACCGTAGGCCGAGAGCGGGTTCGGCGCGTCGGACTCGACATACGGCTCGCGCTTGCGGCCGTCGAACACGTAGTCCGTCGAGAAGGCAACGAAGGGTGCGCCGAGGGAGGCCACGTTGTTCGTCCCGCCGACGTTGACGGCGGTCGCCCCTTGCGGATCGGCTTCTGCACCGTCGACGTCGGTCCACGCCGCGGCGTGGAGGACGAGGTCGAAGTCCTCCTGTGTCAGTTCGACACCTGGCGGGAAGGCGACGTCCCACTCCTCGCGGCCGAGGGCCACGAGCTCGTCGTCTGAGAACCGCTCGCGGAGCGCCCGGCCGAGCTGGCCACCCGCGCCGGTGATGAGAACGCGACGGATCAGGACGCGGCGCCTGCGTCCCGGGCCGAGAGGATCGGGTCGGTCGTCTTCCACAGGTGCGCGACGCGCGGGTCGTTCCAGGGGATCGTGTGCTCATCCGGGTCGGACGGGTCGTACTCCTCGGTCACGTGGTAACAGAAGAGGACGTCCGTGAGCGCCTCGAACCCATGGCCGTGACGGCCCGGGATGTAGATCGCGACCGAGTTGTCGTCCCCGATGTCCTCGGTGAACGTCTCGCCGGACTCGCGGTCGAGCACGACGACGCGGGCCATCCCGTGGAGACAGGCGAAGAGATCGTCCTGCCCTCGCTCGTGGAAGTGCAGGCCGCGCACCACGCCGGCGCGCGAGAACGAGACGTTCGTCTGAACCATCCGCTTCGGGAGCGCGCTCTCGCGGCGCAACTCGCAGAACCAGCCGCGCTCGTCGGAGAAGACCTTCAGCGGAATGCGCTCGATGCCCTCGATCACTTGTTGGCGCCGGTCTCCTCGATCGTTCGCCCGATCTCGGCGAGGTGCTGCCAGTGCTTCCCGGCGTCCTCCCACCAGCCCTCGACCTGCTGCGCCCGGAGACGGCCCGTCTCGGCGTAGTGGCGGTTGACGTCGGTGATCTCGAGCTCGCCACGGCTCGAGGGCTCGAGCGTCGCGATCACCTCGAACACGTCGGGCGGGTAGCAGTAGAGCCCGACCACGGCGTGCGAGGTGGGCGGCTCGGAGTAGCGGGTGTCGACGACTCCGGCTTTCTCGACGATGTCTGTCACCTTTTTGTCCTCGCCGTAGACGACGACGCCGAAGTTCTCCGGGTCGGGGACGTCCTTGACGAAGATCTGCGCGCCGTCCGGCTCGTTCCCCCACTCGGAGATCGCCTGCGCCTGCGAGAACTCGAAGATGTTGTCCCCGAGCACGACGACGAGCGGCGCGTCGCCCACGAAGTCGCGCGCCATGCCGACGACCTGGGCGATCCCGCCGGGCTCGGTCTGCACCTTGTACGTGAGATCGAGCTCGAGGATCGGCTCGCCACCTGAGCGCGCCGCGAGCCGTCCGTCGCCGAGCAGATCGATCATCTGGCCGGCGTGGCCCTTGCCCGTGATCAGGAGCACGTCCGTGATGCCCGCCCGCTGGAGCAGCTGGAGCGGGTAGTAGACCATCGGCCAGCGCCCGACCGGGAGCAGGTGCTTGTTGGCGACGCGCGTCAGCTCACCGAGGCGGGTCGCCTCGCCGCCCGCGCAGATGAGGCCTTTCGGTTTCACGGCCCCGGGATGTTAGTGCGGGACAGGCCCCGCACCTACCGGCCGCTTGACCGTCCGGAGGACGAGGCGGGTCAGGCCCTCCACGAGCGCCAGGTCTCCGCGCGCTCGCGGCGCAAAGCCGCCTTCCGCCGCTTCACGTTAGGAACCGCGCGAACCGCGGTAAACCAGACGTAGAGCACGAAGCCTGTGAATCCAGCCATGAGGGCCAGGAGGCGACGCGGCCGGCTGAGGAGTGCGAGCAACCCGCGCACGGACTCGATGCTAGCCGACATACTTCCGCCCTCAGTCGTAGAAAGGTGGGAACGTGATGGGCAAGACAAAGGACAAGCCGACAGTCGCGGTCGAGACGCTCAAGCCGTACGTGAAGCGCGCGATGGAGGATCCCGACCTGCGGGACGACCTCGTCGCAGCCTTCGTCACGGCGCGGAGTCTCTACGAGCAGATCGGCAAGAAGGAAGGCGTCAAGGAGAAGGCCAAGCGGGCGACCGACAAGGACTTCCAGGAAGACCTCCAGGATCTCGTCGGCGAGCTCACCACGGCGACCGACCGCCTCCAGGGCAAGTCGTCGAAGAAGAGCCACAAGATGCGGAACCGCGTGGTCCTGCTCACCGGCGTGACGATCGGTGTCCTCTACAACCCGTGGACGGGGCCGGCGACGCGCGAGTGGATCATGGAGCAGGTCTCGGGCAGCAACGGGGACGGGTTCAAGGAGTTCACGGACGCCGTCGAGGCCGACGCCGCGGCGATGGAGGACGCGGCCTCGGACGCCGCGTCGAAGGCCAAGGACGCCGCGAAGAACTAGCGCTCGCTACTTCGGCTTTCGTTCCAGGGCGCGCTCCAGCGCGCCCGGGACGAGGCCGGAGAGCGACGCGATGTCCTGCGCCTGGAGCAGGTAGGCGCCTGGCGGCGGGAGCGACGGCGCGCCCGGCCCTGCGCCGGAGGGGACGTAGACCCGCCCCGCGGCGAACGAAACGTCGGCGGCGCGGCGCCAGGCAGTGAGGAAGGGATACGGCGCGACCACGCCGTCATAGCCGAGTCCGAGCATCGATCCAGGATGGATCTCGAAGTGCAGGTGCGGAGCGCCGCCGTCGGCGTCGCCCGTCGCGCCGACGAACCCGATGACGTCGCCCGCCTCCACCTGCTTGCCCTCGACGGCGAGCGGCGAGTAGGCCGAGAGGTGCGCGTAGTAGAACTCGTTTCCGTCCTCGTCGCGGAGCCAGAGGCGGTAGCCGCCGATCGGGATGAAGCCGATCTGGTGGACCGTGCCGTCCGCGACCGCGAGGACCGGCGCGCCCCCGGGCGCGAAGATGTCCTCCCCGTGGTGCCAGCCGCCGGGCATGTTCGGACGGGGCCCGCCGAAGCTGTCGCCGAACGAGGCGGCACCGAAGATCGGGAAGACGTAGCCGTCCGTGCTCAGGCGCACCTTCACGTCGGGCGGTCCCGACTTGACCGGCCCGCCGGGCACCGATGTTCCCCCGCCCTCCGGCTCGGGAGGCGGAGGCGTCGTGTCCGCGGGCTGTCCTGCCGGGGGCGGCGCGCCGCCGATCCCACGCGGCGGGGTGGGTGTCGCCCCCACCTGCTGCGCCACGGCGGTTGCGGACGCTAGGCCCACGACGATCTCGCTCCCAGCAGCAAGGCCGCCGTGAGCGGCGCTGAGTACGACCCGCATGACGGCCACGGAGCCCTGCGCTGCGGAAGCGGCGCCACGCCGTGAGCCGGTGTCCTGCCCGAGCAGCTGGAGACTCCCCCAGTCCGCGAGCGCGACGCTCGTGGACGACGAGCCGACCTCCTGTCCG
This sequence comes from uncultured Actinomycetes bacterium, assembly GCA_963793035.1. GTDB lineage: Bacteria > Actinomycetota > Thermoleophilia > Gaiellales > Gaiellaceae > GMQP-bins7. Next base: position 181,730 of record CAWBYI010000001.1, on the reverse strand, counting down.
AGGACGCGGAGGCCCTGGACGCCCGAGAGTGCGACCTCCGCGCCCGCAGACCTCGCGCCCGCGCCTGCGGTGGCGGTTGCCGTGACCTGGGTCGCCTGGATCTCACCACCGAAGAGCGACAGAGACGCGGTCTGCGCCGACGCCTGCGCTGACGCAGCCGCTCCCGTCTGGGCCGAGGCGTTCGCACGCGAGAGGCCGACCGTCAGGACCGAGCCGTCGGCCGGATAGGCGAACGCCTGAACCTCGGCGGAGCTCGTCGCCGGCCAGTCGACGCCACCGAGAACGACCGGCGTCTGCCCGGAAACGGTGATCGTCGCGATCGCGGCCGTCGCGTCGGTGGACGCGTCTCGAGGCGGAGGAGCCGCGGCGGCAATCGCGGTGAGGACGGCGAGCGCGGCGGCGGCGGAGACCGCGACACGGATCACGGCGGCGCGGGTCAACCCGATCCAGGGTAGCGACGGGAGGCGCGGCGCGCACGCCAGGCGAGCTGGGCCGCGACCGCGACGAGCAGGACCGCGAAGAGCCGCTTGAGCGTGTCCTCGGGCACGGAGGTCGCGATCCGGGCGCCGATCTCGACTCCGGCCACTGACACGACCCCGAGAATCGCGGCCGTCCTCACGCGCAGGTTGCCGTACCGCCGCTGGTTCCAGGCACCCGCGGCCACCGTGGGCAGGATCGCGAGCAGCGAGGTGGCCTGCGCCTCGACCTGGCCGAGGCCGAGCGCGACGAGGGTCGGGACGAAGAGGATCCCCCCTCCGACGCCGAAGAGCCCTGCAAGAACTCCAGCCGTTAGGCCAAGCAGCAGTGCGAGGGCGATGGTCGACGCGCTCACGACACGAAGAGCCAGACGGCGATGGCAGCCAGGAGCAGTGCGAACCCGTAGGTGATCGTCGTGGTGCGCAGCCGCTGCTGGAGGCTGGTGCCGAGAAGCGCGCCCGCAGCCGCCGGCAGCCCGACGAGCGCTGCGTAGCCGACATGGAGGTCGCCGCGGAGGCCGTAGGCAACCACTCCCGCAAGCGCGGTGACGAGGATCGCGCCGAGCGACGTAGCAGTGGCGACACGCTCGTCGAAAGCGAGCAGCAGGATGAGGAGCGGAACGACGACGATGCCTCCACCGACCCCGAAGAGTGCGGCGAAAACCCCCGCTGCGAGGCCGATTGCGACCAGGCGCACCGGCGTATCCTAGGGAGACATGAGGATCCTGCTGGTCGCCGTAGCGGCCGCGCTGGCCGCTCTGGTAGGCGCACTTGGCGCCGGTGCAGTACAACAAGCCGGCGCCACCGCGCAGTACGTCGTTCGACCGGATCCGCGCATGTGCCCGTCACCGCGCTGCGGCGGATACTGGGTCGCCCTGGCGAACCGCGCGTCCACCCCGTGCGGGGGAGGCGTCGTGCGGGCCCGCTGCTACGTCGCGAGCGCGGTCGGTCGTGACGGCAGGGCGCTCCGGAGCTCGATCCCCAACGGAGCGCTCGTACGCGGCTCGATCGAGGAACAGAGCCTCGACGGGCGGGCGCTCGCGGTGCTCGTGGTGGATGCGCTCCGCGAGCCCGTCGGCGGGACTGCGTCCGCGCCGTTCTACCGCGTCCGGGACACCGGCATTCGCTGCGTGAAGGCGCCGTGCTTCTTCATGCGCGCGTGGCGTCTCTCCACGACGAAGGTCGTCACCGTCTCGGAGCTCGACCTCGGCCCCGCCGGCCTGACGCCAGGCCAGGAGCAGGCGGCGCAGGAAGCGCTCGAGCCGAGGAACGGCGGCCTCTTCGTCGCCGGTCGGATCGTGCGGGCATCCGACGGGGGCCGCAGCCTCCGGGCGTCGGCCGTCTACCTCAGCCCGTAGACGCCTCGCGCCTGAGCACGTCCCAGGCGAGCCGGACGTCGTCCTCCGTCGTCCGGTAGTTCCCGACGGCGAGGCGCAGCGAGTACTTGTCGCCGAGTCTCGCGTGGGAAAGGAAGGCCTCGCCGGACGCGTTGACGCGCTCGAGCAGCCGCTCGTTCTCCTCGTCCGTTCCCTCGCGGCGGAAGCAGACGAGCGAGAAGTGGCGCGGAGCCACGACCTCCCAGCCGGGCTCGTCCTCGACCCAGCTTTCGAACACCTCCGCAAGGCGGATGTGCTCGCGAATCCGCTCCTGCAGGCCCTCGCGGCCGAAGCAGCGCAGAACGGCCCAGAGCTTGAGGGCGCGGAAGCGCCGGCCGAGGGGGATCGTGACCTCGCTCAGGTTGACCGCGTCGTCGGGCGACTGCAGGAACTCGGGAACGAGGCTGAACGTCCGCCGAAAGTCGTCGGGCCGTCGGGTCCAGAGGGCGGAGCAATCCATCGGCGTCCCGAGCCACTTGTGCGGGTTGACGGCGATCGAGTCGGCGCGCTCCCAGCCAGCAAAGTGGTGACGGAGCTCGGGGCAGATCGCGGCCGGACCGGCGTAGGCGGCGTCGACATGGAGCCAGACGCCCGCCTCCGAGCAGAGATCCGCAAGCGCAGGAACGGGATCCACCGCGCCCGCGCCCGTCGTCCCGATGGTCGCGACGAGCGCGCAGGCGCCTTCCAGGTCGACAGCTTCGGGCCGCATGCGGAAGCTCTCGTCCACCGGCACCTTCCGCAGCTCGAGCTCGAGCAGCTTCGCGGCCTTGTCCGCGGCCGAGTGCGCGTGCTCCGAGCAGAGCACGATGCGCCTTCCCGGCTGCAGCGCCCTCGCGACGGCAAGCGCGGACAGCGCCCCGGTCGACGCGGTGTCCTCGATGTGACCGTGGAACCCCGGCGGCAGGCCGAGCAGCTGCGCGAGCCAGTCGAGAGTCACCTCCTCGAGCTCCTGGAGCGCGGGCGACGTACGCCAGAGGATCCCGACCTGGTTCAGAGCGGCCACGAGCAGCTCGGCCAGGATCCCCGGCTCCGCTCCCGTCGTCGCGAAGTAGGCGAAGAACCGCGGGCTCTGCCAGTGCGTCAGTCCGGGCAGGAGGACGCGGTCGAGGTCTTCGAGGACCGCGGAGAAAGGCTCGGGCGCGTCGGGCGGTGAGGGCGGGAGCGAGGCCCGGATCTCGCCGGGCTCGACCTGCGACAGCACGGGCAGCTCGCGGACGCGCTCGAGGTAGGACGCGACCCAGTCGAGCGCGAGCGCGCCGTCGTCGCGGAAGCTCGTCAGCGTCGCCTCTTGCGACGCAGCTTCTCGATCTCCGCCCAGGTGCGCGTGTTCAGCACCTGCTCCTTCGTGAGCCACGCGCGCCGCGCCTGGCCGATCCCGAGCTCCGCGTAGCCGAGAGCGCCAATCGAGTGCGCGTCCGTGTTCACGGGGATGAGGACGCCCGCCTCGCCGGCGAGCTTCGCGTGGTTGTCGCGCATGTCGAGCCGGTCAGGTTGCGAGTTGATCTCGAGCGCGGTCCCGGTCTCGACAGCCCGCGCGACGACCTGCTCGACGTCGACGGTCGCACCGTCGCGCTTGAGGAGCCGCCGCCCGGTGAGGTGCCCGATGCAGTCGACGTGCGGGTTCTCCATCGCGTCCAGGATCCGCTCCGTCGGGCTCCGGTCGAAGGACGTGTGCAGGGAGGCGACCACCCAGTCGAGCTCGGCCATGGTCTCGTCGTCGACGTCGAGCGTCCCGTCGGCCCGGATGTTGACCTCGATGCCCTTGAGGATGTGGAAGGGCTTCAGCCGCTCGTTCAGGGCGTCGATCTCCTTCCACTGCTGCCCGAGCCGCGCGTCCCGCAGATAGTGCGAGTGGTCCGTGAGGCAGAGGAACCGGTACCCGCGGTCGCGCGCCGTCGTCGCCATCTCCTCGATCGAGTTCTTCCCGTCGGACGACCAGGACGAGTGGCAGTGCATCTCGCCGCGGAGGTCGCCGAGCTCGACGAGCTGCGGCAGCTCGCCCTTGCGCGCGACGCGGAGCTCGACGCCGCTCTCGCGGAGCTCCGGCGGGATGTACGGATAGCCGAGGTACTCGTAGAGCTCCTCTTCGGTGGCGTGGGTCACGACCTCGTCGGCCTCCTCGATCGTCACGCCGTACTCCGAGATGGAGAGGCCGCGCCGCTGCGCCTCCTCGCGCAGGGCGATGTTGTGGTCCTTCGAGCCCGTGAAGTGCTGGAGCACGTTGCCGTAGCACTCGTGCGGCACGACGCGCAGGTCGAAGCGGAGCCCCTGATGACCGACGACGGTCGCCTTCGTGTCGCCGCGCGCGACGACCTCCGAGACCCAGTCGCCCTCGCAGAAGGCGGCGATGAGCGCAGGCGCATCCTTCGACGTCGCGATGACGTCGAGGTCACGAACCGTCTCGCGGCGGCGGCGCACGCTGCCGGCCTCGGAGACCGCGATCGCCGCCGGATGAGCGGCGAGCTCCTCGACGACCCGCATGACCGCGGGGAGCCCGGCGCCGAGGAGGCCGCGGTCCTCACGCGTCGGCTTCCGACCGGCTCCCTCCGCGAGCGACTTGAGGATCTTCTCCTCGCTCTTCTGGCCGAGGCCGGAGAGGCCGCGCAGCCGACCCTCCTCGGCCGCCGTCTGGAGCCCGTCGAGGGTCGTGATCCCGAGCTCGCTCCAGATCCGGGCCGCGGTCTTCGGCCCGACGCCCGGCAGCCGTAGGAACTCGACGACGCCCTCGGGCACCTGCCCACGCCGCTTGGCGAGGGCCTTCATCTCCCCCTCCTCGACGACCTCGACGACCTTCTGCTCGATCGTCTTCCCGATGCCGGGGAGGTCCGTCGCGCGCCCGGAGAGCGCGAGCTCGGCGACCGGGCTGGGCGTCTCGCGGATCCTCGTCGCAGCCCGCCGGTAGGCGATGATCTTGAACGACTCCTCGCCGAGGATCTCCGAGATATCGGCCAGGAGATCGAGCTGATCCGCGAGATCGGCGTTGCGGGGCAGGGCCTTGGCCATCCCGCGATGATACGACCGTGCAACGCGGGGGAACCCATGGTTCCCCCGCGAACCCCCTCCTTCATGCCCCACGCCGAATCGCCACCCACTCCGGACAAGCCACGCGCCGTCGTCTGCCTCCCGACGTACAACGAGCGCGAGAACCTCGAGCCGATGGTGCGGGCGCTCGGCTCGGTGCTCGACACGGCCACTGACCGGGTGCTCGTGATCGACGACGGCTCGCCGGACGGGACCGGCGAGCTCGCAGACCGGCTCGCCGGCGAGCTCCCGTGGGTGTCCGTCCTGCACCGCAAGCGGAAAGAGGGCATTGGGCCCGCGTACGTCGCCGGCTTCCGTCGCGCTCTCGGGGAGGGCGCCGAGCTCGTGCTCGAGATGGACTGCGACTTCTCGCACGACCCGGCCGACGTGCCGCGACTCGTCGCCGCTGCCGAGAACGCCGACCTCGTCCTCGGCTCTCGGTACGTCGAGGGGGGCGGGACGGAGAACTGGGGCCTCCTCCGCCGGTTCGTGTCCCGCGCGGGTTGCCTGTACGCGCAGGTGCTTCTCGGCGTCGGCGTCCGCGACCTCACGGGCGGCTTCAAGTGCTTCCGCCGCGAGGCGATCGAGGCGATCGACCTCGATGCCGTGTCGGCGCGCGGGTACGGGTTCCAGATCGAGACGACGTACCGCGTGCTGCGTGCAGGGCTCCGCGTTCAGGAGATCCCGATCCGCTTCACCGAGCGCCGCGTCGGCGACTCGAAGATGAGCGGATCGATCGTCGCCGAGGCTGCCTGGCGCGTCCCCTTGCTCCGGCTCCGCGCCTTGACCGGACGGCTGTAGTGGACGAGGTCACGGACGAGACGTTCGAGGCCGAGGTGCTTGCCGCCGAGAGGCCCGTGATCGTCGACTTCTGGGCGCCGTGGTGCAAGCCGTGCGACGCGATCGAGCCGCACCTGCGCACAATCGCGGAGGAGCGCGGCGTGCGACTCGTCAGGATCGACATCGACGCCAACCTCGCGGTGCCGGCGCGCCTCGGCGTGCTCGCGCTGCCGACGGTGATGCTCTTCGTCGGCGGCGAGGTTCGCGCGACCGTCTACGGCGCACAGCCGCAGGACCGCTACGAGGAGGCGTTCGCACCCTTTCTCGCACCGCACGCGTAGGCCGGATCCCGTGCTGCGACACTGAGCGCATGGCGACGAGCGTCGCGCTCTGGGAGGACCTGCTCGAGGGCGAGGAGATCGCCTATCGGGGAATCGAGCCGCCGCGCAAGGCTCGCCTCGAGCCGCTCCCCGGTGACCTCGACCCGCGCGTCGTGGCCTCGCTCGCCGCGAACGGCGTCACGCAGGTCTTCCGGCACCAGGCCGAGACCTGGGAGGCCGCGCAGCGCGGCGAGAACGTCGTCGTCACCACGGGCACCGCATCCGGGAAGTCGCTCGCCTTCAACCTGCCGGTGCTCGACGCGATCGCACGGGCGCCCCGGACGCGCGCGCTCTACCTCTACCCGACGAAGGCGCTCGCACAGGACCAGGCGCGGGCGCTCGGCGAGCTGCGGCTCAAAGGCGTGCGACAGGCGATCTACGACGGCGACACGCCGGCCGAGCGGCGCTGGCAGATCCGGAAGTGGTCGAACCTGATCCTCACGAACCCCGACATGCTCCACATCGGCGTCCTTCCCCACCACGACCGCTGGGGCGACGTGCTCCACAACCTCCGCTACGTCGTCGTGGACGAGGCGCACGTCTACCGGGGCGTCTTCGGCTCGCACGTCGGCAACGTGCTGCGGCGCCTGCGGCGGCTGGCGCACGTGTACGGCGCCGACCCGCAGTTCCTGCTCGCCTCGGCGACCATCGCCAACGCGGGCGAGCTCGCGGAGTCGCTTACAGGCGTGCCGGCAACGGTGGTCGAGCGGGACACGTCAGCGCATTCCGAGCGCGAAGTCGTCATCTGGAACCCGCCGCTGCTCGACGCGGACCTCGGCCTGCGCGCCAGCCCGCTCGGCGAAGCGGCGCGCCTGCTCTCGCAGCTGACGACGCGTGGCCTGCGCACGATCTGCTTCGCGAAGAGCCGGAAGGCGGCCGAGCTGATCCACCGCTTCACCGTGGAGCGCGTCGACGCCGCGACCGCCGATCGGCTCGCTCCGTACCGCGCCGGCTACACGCCGGAGCAGCGACGCGCGATCGAGCGCCGGCTCGTCGAGGGAGAGCTCCTCGGCGTTACGGCCACCGACGCGCTCGAGCTCGGCATCGACATCGGCCTCCTGGACTGCGCGATCTCCGTCGGCTTCCCCGGCACCATCGCGTCGCTCCGCCAGCAGTGGGGGCGCGCGGGCCGCCGCGGACAGGGCCTCGCGGTGCTCGTCGCGAGCGAGGACGCGCTCGACCAGTTCTTCGCCAGGGAGCCGGAGGCGCTGCTCTCCCGCCGCGTCGAGGCGGCGATCCTCGACCACACCAACCCGCGCATCCTCGACCCGCACGTCCTCGCCGCCGCGTTCGAGGCTCCGCTGGACGAGAAGGACACTGCGATCCTCGGCGAGGAGGCGCTCGAGCGCGCAGCCGCACTGCCCGAGCTCGAGCGCACGTCCGCCGGCTATGTGTGGAAGGGCCGCGACTATCCGGCCGCGCGCATCTCGCTCCGCTCCGGAGACTCGGAGGCGTTCACCGTCGTCGACCGCGAGACCGGCTCGCTCCTCGGCCTCGTCGAGCGCGAGCGCGCCTACTCGACGGTCCACCAGGGCGCGATCTACCTCCACCTCGGCGAGCAGTACCTCGTCGAGGAGCTCGACCTCATGGGCGGCGTGGCGTTCGTCGCGCCGATCCGCGTCGACTGGTACACGCAGGTCAAGAAGGAGACCGAGACCGTCATCGAGGAGCCGCTCCGCGTCGAGCAGCGCCTCGGCGTCGAGCTCGTCTTCGGCCGCGTCTCCGTGACCGAGCAGGTAATCGCGTACGCGCGCAAGTCGACTCGCGACAGCTCGACGATCGACGTCGTGCCGCTGCTCATGCCCGAGACGTCGTTCGAGACGGAGGCGATCTGGTTCTGCCCCGAGGCGGAGCAGCTCGCGGGCCTCGAGCAGATGCCGACCCTCCTCGGCACGCTGCACGCGGCCGAGCACACGCTGATCGCGCTCCTTCCCCTGTGGGCGATGTGCGACCGCTGGGACATCGGCGGGCTCTCGACGAACATCCACCCGCAGACGGGGCGCCCGACGATCTTCGTCTACGACGGCCACGCCGGCGGCGTCGGGATCACCGCACGCGGGTTCGACCAGTTCGAGGGCTGGGTCGGCGACACCGCACGGCTGCTCTCGCGACTGCCCGTGCACGAGCGGCTGCCCGTCGTGCGTCCAGAGCCCGAAGTGCGGGAACCTCAACGAGCCGCTGGACAAGGGAGGCGCACGGGCGCTGCTCGAGCGAATGCTCACGGGGTCGTAGCGAACCCGATGTCGATTTCGGCGCGCTCCGCTCGTCGTCATGCTGGAATCCACCTCGAGAGGAGGCGCTCGTGAAATACCTCGCACTGATCTACGGGGACGCATCCAGGTGGGACGCGTTCTCCGCTGGCGAGAAGGAAGCCATGTACGACACGTACCGCGCGTTCGCGGACGAGGCTCGCGATGCCGGCGTGCTCGTGGCCGGGGCCGAGCTGGGCTCGACGCGAGACGCGACGACCGTGCGCGTCCGCGAGACGGAGACCCTCGTGACGGATGGGCCGTACGCCGAGGTGAAGGAGGCGCTCGGCGGCTACTTCGTGCTCGAGTGCGCGTCCGACGGCGAGGCGCTCGACTGGGCAGGGCGAATCCCGGGCGCCGAGCACGGCGCCGTCGAGGTACGCCCGATCTACGTCGACCCGAACGAGGAAGGAGCCGCGGCATGAAGTACGCGCTGCTCATCTACGGAGACGACTCCCGCTGGATCGACCTCCCGGACGACGAGAAGGCGAAGCTCCGCGCCGAGGAGATCCCGCGCTGGATCACCTTCATGGAGCAGCTCGGCCAGGCCGACCCCGAGCTGAAGGGCTACGAGCTCGACAGCCGGAACACGGCCAAGGTCGTCCGCGTGCGGGACGGCGAGCGGCTCGTCACCGACGGCCCCTTTCCCGAGACGAAAGAGATCATCGGCGGGCTCTTCGTCGTCGAACTGCCAGATCTGGACGAGGCGATCCGGTACGCAAGCCAGATCCCATCTGCCCATCACGGGTCGATCGAGATCCGCCCGGTCGTGGCTTAGGGAGCGCGTTTGCAGGCAGGCGTCGAGCAGGTCTTCCGGGAGGAGTGGGGAAACGCCGTCGGGATCCTCACCCGCGCGCTCGGCGACCTCGAGCTCGCCGAGGACGCCGTCCAGGACGCCTTCACGACGGCGCTCGAGCGCTGGCCGCGAGAGGGCAACCCGCGCAACCCCGCGGCCTGGATCGTCACGACCGCGAAGAACCGTGCGATCGACCGCATCCGGCGCGACCGCGTCTTTCGCCAGAAGGTGGAGCTCCTCGCACGGCTGGAGGAGCTCCCGGGTGAGGACGACGACATGAGCGCGATCCCCGACGAACGGCTCGCGCTCGTCTTCACGTGCTGCCATCCGGCACTGGCCCCCGAGGCGCGCGTCGCGCTCACGTTGCGCGAAGTCGGCGGGCTGACGACCGCCGAGATCGCACACGCGTTCCTCACCACCGAGCCGACGATGGCGCAGCGACTCGTGCGGGCAAAGCGGAAGATCCGCTCGGCGGGAATCCCGTTCCGCGTTCCTCCCGACCACCTGCTGCCCGAGCGCCTGCGCTCCATCCTCGCGGTGCTCTACCTCGTGTTCAACGAGGGGTACGCGGCGACCGCCGGGGACACCTACGTCCGCGCGGACCTGTGCGACGAGGCGATCCGGCTCGGCAAGCTCCTCGCGGTGCTGATGCCGGACGAGTCCGAGGTCTTCGGGCTCCTGGCGCTGATGCTCCTCCAGGACTCGCGCCGCGCGGCCCGCGTCGGGCCCTCCGGCGAGCTCGTCCTGCTGGAGGACCAGGATCGATCGCTCTGGAGCTCCGACCGCATCGACGAGGGCATTCGCGTCCTCGACCGGGCACTGGCGCTCCGCGAGAGCGGCCCCTACGTCCTGCAAGCGGCGATCGCGGCGGCCCACGCCGAGGGCCGGTCGTGGAACGAGATCGTCGCGCTCTACGACCGGCTCGCCGTCATCGACCCCTCTCCGGTCGTCCTCCTCAACCGCGCCGTCGCGGTCGCTCTCTCCGGCCGCGTCGAGGAAGGCCTGCTGCTCATCGACCAGCTGTCGAGCCTCGAGGCGTACCACCTCTTCCATGCGGCGCGGGCTGACCTGCTCCGCCGCCTCGACCGGCGCGAGGAGGCCGCCGACGCGTACCGGCAGGCACTCGCGCTCACCGCGAGCGAGGTCGAGCGCGGCTACTTCCGGCGCAGGCTCTCCGAGGTCGCCTGACCGAATGGCTACCCGACCGCGGCGAGCGCGAGCTCGACCGCCTCGGCAGGCGTCGCCGCGACGTCGACACCGTCCAGCTCGGGCGCGCCGGCGAGAGCGATGACGGGACGCCCAAGGACCTTCGCGAACGCCATCTCCGCGGTCGTTCCCCAGGCGCCGCCGACCGCGATGACGGCGTGCCCGGAGGCGGCAACGGCGAGGTTGCGGCCGTGCCCGATGCCGGTGACGACCACGTGGTCGGCCCATGCGTTTGCGCCATCGTGTCGCTCTCCGGGAAGGATCGCGATGGTCGTCCCGCCCGCGGCCTTCGCGCCGCGGAACGCGGCCGCCATCACCTCGCCGAGACCACCCGTCACCACGGTGCAGCCGCGCTCCGCGAGCAGACGGCCGACCTCCTCGGCGGCCTCCTCCCACTGCGCGCCGCTTCCGATGACCGACACCTGGGTGGTCGCCACCGTGGTAAGCATGACGCGTGGAGCGACGCGAGGCGCGGGGCGGCACGCTGATCCTCGGCGGAGGGTTCGCGGGGAGCTACGTCGCGCGCATCCACGGGAAGCGCGGCTCGACGATCCTCTCCCTCGACAACTTCATGCTGTACACGCCGCTCCTGCCCGAGGCGGCGGCGGCGACGCTCGAGCCCCGTCACGTCGTCGTCCCGGTGCGGCAGATGTGCCCGCACGCGGAGCTGCTGCTCGGCCGGGTCACGGCACTCGACCGGGAGCGCAACGTCGTGACGGCGACGACGATCGCGGGCGAGGTCGAGATCTCGTACGAGACGCTCGTGGTCGCGCTCGGCGCGGTCGTGCGGACCTTCCCGGTGCCCGGCCTGCAGGAGCACGCCATGGGGTTCAAGGATCTCGCCGACGCGATCGCCCTGCGCAACCGGGTCCTGAACCAGCTCGAGCGCGCATCGATCCACCCGAACGATCCGGAGGAGCTCGGCTTCGTCTTCGTCGGCGCCGGGTACGCGGGCGTCGAGGCGCTCGGCGAGCTGAACGACTTCGCGCACGCTGCGCTGCGCTTCTACCCCGACCTCGTCGGAGTCCGGCAGCGTTGGGTGCTCGTGGACGCCGCGCCGAAGATCCTCCCCGAGATACCGCGCCGCCTCGGCGAGTACGCCGCGAAGCACCTCGAGCGACGCGGCGTCGAGATCCACGTCGGGACGACGCTCGAGTCGTACGACGGCCGGGAAGCGGTGCTCGCGGACGGCGCCCGGATTCCTGCGAAGACGCTCGTCTGGACAGCCGGGGTCAAGGCGAACCCGCTGTTCGAGGCCCTCGACCTTCCGCTCGACGAGCGCGGCCGTATCCGCGTCGACGAGACCCTCCGCGTCGAGGGCTCGGACAACGTGTGGGCGCTCGGCGACGGCGCGGCTGTCGTCAACACGAAGACGCCGGGCGTCACCGACCCACCGACCTGCCAGCACGCGCTCCGCCAGGCGCGCCGCCTCGCGAAGAACCTCCGCGGATCGCCGAAGCCGTACGGCTACAAGATGCTCGGCCAGGTGGCGACGCTCGGCCGCTACAAGGGAATCGCCGAGCTCCCCTTCGGCCTCCAGCTGCGCGGGTTCCTCGGGTGGTTCGTCGCCCGGACGTACCACCTGTACCAGCTCCCGCTCGTCACGCGGAAGCTCCGGGTGGTGACCGACTGGACCGTGTCGCTCTTCTTCCGTCGCGACATCGCCGAGCTCTCCGCCCTCGGCCACCCGCACAAGCTCGGCGACCAGTAGGGAGCCGGACCAGTCCGGCCCCTAGCGAAGCGACTTCAGCGCCTGCGTCAGCGACTGCCCGCCCTCGAGTACGGGCGCGAAGAGGTCGCCGTCGCGGGCCACGCGATCGCGGACGACGTCCATCGTGAACGAGGCGATGTCCAACCCCGGCGCAACCTCCTCCCAGCGAAGCGGCGTCGACACAGGGGCGCCGGCACGCGGCCGCACGGAGTAGACCGACGCGTTCGTCGCCCCGGGCCGGTTCTGGTTCGCGTCCACGAGCACGCCCTTCCGCTTCTTCCTCGCCCATTCGGTCGTCACGAGGTCCGCGTGCGCACGCGCGAGCGCCCCGGCGACGATCGCGGCGAACTCCCGCGCGTCCGCATGGGTGTGCCTGCGCGCGATCGGGACGAGGACGTGGATGCCCCGCGACCCCGAGGTCTTGGGGTACGAGCGGAGCTCGAGCAGGTCGAGCGTCTCCTTCACGAGGCCCGCGACGGTCACGACGTCGTCGAAGGTCGCGCCCTCCGACGGGTCGAGGTCGAACATGACCCAGTCCGGCCGCTCCGGCTTGTCAACCCGCGACGACCAGGCGTGCATGTCGATGCAGCCCATGTTCACCATCCAGAGCAGAGCGAGCTCGTCGTTCACGAGCGCGTAGTCGATGACCTTCTTCTCCCCCTCGCGCGTGGACGCCGGCTGCGGCGAGCGCTTGATCCAGTCGGGCATGTGCGAGGGCGACTGCTTCTGGAAGAAGTTGTTGCCCTGCCAGCCGTCGGGGTACCGCTTCATCGTGAACGGCCGGTCGCGGAGGTGCGGCACGAGCACGTCCGCGACGTCGCGGTAGTAGGCGATGAGATCGCCCTTCGTGATCCCCTCGTCAGGCCAGAACGGCTTGTCGAGGTTCGACAGGCGCAGCTCGCGCTTCCCCTTCCTGATGACGTCCGGGATCGGGGTCGGCTCGCGGCGCACTTCCTCGGCACTCTTGTCCTCGCGCAGGCCCATGTAAACCGGTGCCCGCAGTCGACCGTCGTGCGTCCACTCGACGAACTCGACCTGTGCGACGAGCTTGGGCTCGACCCAGACCACGTCGCCACGACGGACCCGCGGCATCTTCGGCTCCTCGGCGAGCGGAGACGTCGTCCGCTGCAGCGGCCGGAGGAGCTCGAGCAGGCGGTCGATCTCGCCGTCGGAGAACCCGGTTCCGACGTTTCCGGCCCAGCGCAGGCCGCCCGCCTCGTGCACCGCCACTGCGAGTGCGCCGAAGCCGCCGGAGCGGCGGCCCTGCCCCTTCGTGTACCCGACGATCACGAGCTCCTGGCCGGCGCGAACCTTCACCTTGCGCCAGTCCATGCTCCGCCGGCCGGGCTGATACGGGGAGTCGAGCCTCTTCGCGACGACGCCCTCCAGCCCCTGGTCGGTCGCCGCCTTCAGGAGGGCGTTGCCGTCGTCGAAGTGCGGCGAGACGAAGATCCCGCCCTTCCTCGTGTCCACGAGCGCCTCGAGCTTCTCGCGCCGCTCCGTCAGCGGCAGGTGGATCACCGGCTCGCCCTCGATCTCGAGAACGTCGAAGAGCACGAGCGCAAGCGTTCCCGTCCCCTGCTGGAGGAGCGAGAAGCTCGAGCGCCCGTTGTCGTCGAGCGCAGCGATCTCCCCGTCGACGACGGCGTCGGCCGATCGAAGCCCGCGCTCGGCGGCGCGGGCCGCGTCCCGGAAGCGCTCCGTGAGGTCGTTCCCGCGCCGGCTCGTGAGCTTCGCCTCGCCGCCGGCGACGGTCACGATCGCGCGGTACCCGTCCCACTTCGGCTCGTACGTCCAGTCCGTGCCCTCGGGAAGCGCCTCGGCCGAGGTCGCAGACATCGGTTGGTACGCACCGCTCGTGCCGTTCCCGGCGCCATCCCCCGGGCCGTCCTTGCGGAGGATGAGCCAGTTCTGCTCCTTCCCGTCCAGGTGGGCGGGAACGAGCGTCCACACGCCGTCGAGCCGCTCGCCGAGCAGCCTGACCGTCAGGCCGCCGTTCCGCTTCTCCTCGAGCAGCTCGTACGTACCTCGGTCCCAGATCTCGACCGTGCCCGCCCCGTACTCCCCGGCCGGAATCTCACCCTCGAAGTCGCCGTATTCGAGCGGGTGGTCCTCCACATGGACTGCCAGATGGCGCTCGCCACGCCGGAGGGGAACGCCTTTCGGCACGGCCCAGCTCGCCAGTGCGCCATTCCGCTCGAGCCGAAAGTCGTAGTGGAGGCGGCGCGCGTCGTGGCGCTGGATCACGAACCGCGGCGCCGCGCCCTTCTTCCGCTTGCTGCCGAACGGCTCCGGCGTCTTCCCGGGCCGCCGCTTACGCCGGTACTCGTCGAGGCTCACCTGTGGATTGTCGCCAGTGACGCAACGCTTTCTTCACGATCGCGACTCAAATCCGACTTTTCCCCTGCTCAGATGGGTTTCCATTCGGGGGATAATCCTGTGGAACCTGTGGATAGTGCAAATTTCGGCCTCGCCGTATCCCCGGTTCGTGACACGACGTCACAAGCTCTGGGTCGCGAAGGCGAGCACGCCCATTCGACGGTACTTCGCGCGCCGCTCACGGCGTCGTTCCTCGGGATCGAGGCCGTCGACTTCGGAAATTGCGGCGCTGATCGCAACCTGGAGCAGCCCTGCCGCCGCATCCGGGTCCTCGTGCGCGCCGCCCTCCGGCTCCGGGACGATCCCGTCGATCACGCCGAGCTCGTAGCAATGCGCGGCATCCGGCTTGAACGCGGCTGCCGCCTTGCGCGCCTCGCCGGCATCGCGCCAGAGAATCGCCGCGCAGCCCTCGGGTGAGATCACGGAATAGATGGCGTTCTGCTGCATGAGCACGCGGTCGGCGACGGCGATCGCAACCGCGCCGCCCGAGCCGCCCTCGCCGATCACGCAGCTCACTGTCGGGACCGAGAGCCGGACCATCGCCGCCTGCGAGCGCGCGATCGCGCCGCCCTGCCCGTGCTGCTCGGCGGCGACGCCCGGGTACGCACCGGGCGTGTCCACCATCGTCACGAGCGGGAACCCGTGGCGGTCGGCGAGGGTCATGGCTCGCATCGCCTTGCGGTAGCCCTCCGGGTAGGCCATCCCGAAGTTGCGGTTCGTCCGCTCCTTGATGTCGCGCCCCTTCTGGTGCCCGACGAGGACGACGGTGCGGCCGTCGAGCTTGCCGATCCCGGTGACGATCGCACGGTCGTCCGCGCGGCCGCGGTCGCCGTGCAGCTCGAAGAAGTCCTCGAAGATCCGCTCGACGTAGTCGAGCGTGTAGGGCCGGTCCTGGTGGCGCGCGAGCTCGACGGAGCGCCAGATGTCCTCCGCGGTCGGCTCCTCCTGGAGGCGCTCGAGCTGGTCCTGCAGGCGCCCGAGCTCACCGCTCAGCTTCGTTCCCCGGAGGAGCTTCATGGAGGCGAGCTTACTAAGGCGCTCGCGCAGCCGGATCTCTGCCTCGCTCGGCACGCGCTCAGCCGTTGGCGAAGAGCCGCAGGAGCCGCCCGAGCGTGGGCCGGAGCTCGCCGCGCGGAACGATCGCGTCGAGGTGGCCGAAGCGGTAGTTCGACTCCGCGAGGCCGAAGTCGTCGGGCAGCTTCTCCCGTGTCGTCTGCGCGACGACGCGCGGCCCGGCGAACGACATCAGCGCGCCGGGCTCCGCGAGCACGACATCGCCGAGGCTCGCGAAGCTCGCGAGCACCCCGCCCGTGGTGGGATGCGTGAGCACCGAGAACAGCGCTCCGCGCGCCTCGTGCAGCTCCTCGATCGCGCACACCGTCTTCGGCAGCTGCATGAGGGCGAGGATCCCCTCCTGCATCCGCGCGCCTCCCGAGGCGGAGACGGAGACGAGCGGCACGCCCGCCTCGGCCGCGCTGTCACACGCGCGCACGAACTTCTCGCCGACGACGCTGCCCATCGACCCGCCCATGAAGGCGAAGTCCATGACCGCGATCCGGCAGGGGTGCTCCTCGATCGCCGCCTGTCCGATGATCATCGCGTCACCGAGCCCGGTGCTCACCTCGGCCTCCGCCAGCCGCTCCGTGTACGGGCGGAGATCGAAGAAGTCGAGGACGTCCGCGGAGCGCAGCTCCTCGTCCTCCTCGACGAACGTCTCCGGATCGACGAGCTGCTCGATCCGTTCCCTCGCGCCGACCGGGAAGTGATGCCCACACTGCGGGCACACGCGCAAGCTCCGCGTGAGCTCGTCGTCCCGGTAGTGCGAGCCGCAACCGGGGCACGTGTTGGGATGGGCCTTGCCGGCTGCCTGGTCGGCTGGACGCTTGTCCTCCACCGAGACGTCCACACGGTCCTGGTCGGTCGACGACATGCGAAGGATCTTATGCGGGGCTTCTAGAGACCGGCGGCTGCGAGCAGTCGCCGAACGATCGCGCCGTTCCGCTCGTCCCCGGCGAGGCCCGTGACGCCGACCCCCGCGACGGGCACGCGGCGCGCCACCTCGGCGACGACCGCCTCCGCCTGCGCGAGCGTGAGACCGTCGGGCTCCGGGATGAGGACGTCGATCTCGGACGGGTCGAGCACATCGACGTCGAGCGCGAGATACACGCGGTCGACGCCCTCGAGCGCCCGGTCGAGCGAGTCGTCGATGCCGTTCTCGGCGACGAACTCGGCCTCTGCGGGATCGAGGTTGCGTGCGCCCACCAACGCGACGTCGGCCGCCGCCACCGCGCCGCCGTCGAGCAGCATCCGGAACGGCATCCCCCAGAGGTTCCCGGAGGGCGACGTCTCCGGCGTGTTCAGGTCGCCGTGCGCGTCGAGCCAGACGACCCCGAGCCGGCCTCCACGGCGCGCGATGCCCTCGACCGCGCCGACGTGCGTGCAGCAGCAACCGCCGAGGACGAGCGGGCGCTCCGGCAGAGACGCGGCGAGAACGCGGGTCTGCTCCTCGAGCGTGTCCTCGGCGACGACGGCCGTCTCCGGGTACGGCACCTCCAGCGCGGCTGCCTCGGCCATCACCTCGCCGCCGGTGCCCCACGCACGCGGAACGCGCACGAGGCCCGCCGCGAACTCGCGGCCACAGCTGTGGCACTGGTACTCGGGGCCGATCGCGACCGCGGTCAGCGTCCGGCAATCGGGACAGCGTGCGCGCAGCGAGCTCATGCGAGCACCTTCTCGGAAATGTCGAACCGCGCGGTTACGTGCATGCCCACGTTCTCGTACAGCATGTTCGCACCGGTCAGGCTCGTGGAGTCCACCCCGAGGCCTGCGTGCGTCAGCCCGCGCCTCCGGAACTCGCGGAACGCGTGCTGGAGGAGCGCGCGGCCCAAACCACGCCGGCGCCAGGAGCGGCGCACCCCGAGGATCTTGATCCAGCCGAGCTCCTTCCTCGTGGAGTACGGATGGCAAATCGCGAACCCCGCGGGCTCGCCGTCGGCATGCGCGAGGAACCACAGGTCCGGAACGAAGTCGGGGCCTTTCAGGAGCCAGTGCGACCACTCCTCGTACGTCTCGCGGATCGGCTCCCACGTGTCCTCGAACGTCTCCTGATGGACCTCGTAGAAGGTTCGCTCGTCGCCGTCCTGAAACGTATGCATCGCGACGCCCTCCGGCCAGACGGGCGCCGGAAGCTCCCCGTCCAGCGCGATCTCCATACGGTGCGCGTGCCGCGTGACGCCGTAGCCGCGGTCCGTGAGGATGTCGAGGATCGTCTCGTTGGTCGACCACGCCCCGCTGAAGAACCGGCTTCCCTTCTCCCCTGCTCGCGCCTCCGCCCACTCCACGAGGCGGTCCGACGGGCGACCGTGGAGCTCGATCCAGACCCGCCCCTCGGTCATGTCCTCGACGAGCGCATAGGCACCCGGCTCGACGCGCACGTCGTGCTCCCGGTCGATGATGGGAGACGTCCAGTCGTGCTCGACCGTCTCCGGATCCACGCGATCCGGCGCGAACTCGCTCATGAGCTCCGCGACGACAGTCACGTCTTGGTCGCGGGGAGGACGGGGGCTCATCCCGGGACGAGCTCGTCGAGTGCGTCCGCAAGCCCCGACACGTCGCGCAGCGTTCTCGTCGGCCTCGGCTCGGGCTCGGGCTCGCCCAGTCGGTTGATCCAGATGGTCTTCAGGCCGAGCTCCGTGGCGGGGACGATGTCGTGGAACACGCTCTGCGCAACGTGGACGTGTGTCTCGGGTGTGGCGCCGGTCTTCTCCCGGAACACCTCCCAGTGCTTGGATGCCGGCTTGTAGGAGCCGATCTCCCCCGCGACGATCGTGACCGGGAACGCGATCCCGATCGCGACCATCGACGAGTCGATGAGGTCGCGGTCGGTGTTGGAGAGGATTCCGAGATGCCAGCCGCGGCTTCGCGCCTCCTCGAGCCCGGCGTGCGTGTCCTCGAAGACCGGCCAGCTCGGAAGCGACCGCGCGAGTGCGCTCGTCTCGCCCTCCGGCAGCGAAAGGCTCGTCTCCTCCGCGAGGCGCTCGAGTGCGATGGTCAGCACCTCGCGATAGCTCGCTCCCGGATTCGACGCCTGGATCTCGGGCTCGAGCTCGTGGTAGCGGGCGAGCAACTCGTCTCCGCGCTCGACGCCGAAGAGCCGCTCGAGCTCTGAGCGGATGCCGGCGTTCCAGTCGACGAGCGTGCCGTAGCAGTCGAAGGTCGCCCAGCGCTCGGCCATCCCGACAGGGTAGTAGGGGCCGGACCTGTCCGGCCCGTGTGTAGGAGCGAGGCCAGCCTCGTCCGAGGGTTCGGCCGACGCCCGTTACGCTGGCCCATGCTCGAGATCCGACGACTGGTGGCGGCCGACTGGCCTGCGGTCCACGAGATCTACGAGCAAGGCATCGCGACCCGCGCGGCGACCTTCGAGACCGAGCCGCCCACCTGGGAGCAGTTCGACGCGGGGCGTCTTCCCGACCATCGGCTGGTCGCCGTGGAGGACGGATCGGTCGTCGGCTGGGCGGCCGTGTCGCCGACGTCGTCCCGGGAATGCTACGAGGGCGTCGTCGAGCACTCCGTGTACGTCGCCGAAAAGACCCGCGGCCGCGGCATCGGCGCTGCACTGCTCGAGGCACTCGTCGAGAGCGCCGAGGCGGGCGGGATCTGGACGATCCAGTCGAGCATCTTCCCGGAGAACGAGGCCAGCGTCCGCCTCCATGAGCGAGCGGGTTTCCGTGTCGTCGGCCGGCGCGAGCGCATCGCGAAGCTCGACGGCGTCTGGCGCGACACGGTGCTGGTCGAGCGCCGCTCGCGCGGCGCCGGCTGATCCGCGTCAGGCCGAGGTCAGTTCTCGTCCCAGCGGCGGAAGACCACACATGCGTTGTGGCCTCCGAAGCCGAACGAGTTCGAGACGCCGACGTCGATCTTCTGGTGGCGCGCCTCGTTCGGGATGTAGTCGAGATCGCACAGCGGGTCGGGCGTCTCGTAGTTGATCGTCGGCGGCAGGACACCGCGGTTCACCGCGAAGATCGTGAAGATCGCCTCGACGGCTCCGGCCGCGCCGAGGCAGTGACCCGTCGCGCCCTTCGTCGAGGACACCGGAGTCTTGAGAGCGTGCTCCTCGCCGAGCGCAAGCTTGAGCACGCGCGTCTCGGCGGGGTCGCCGAGCGGCGTTGAGGTGCCGTGGGCGTTGACGTACTCGACCTGCTCGGCGGCGATGCCCGCGTCGTCGAAGGCCATGCGCATCGCCCGCGCGGGGTTGGCGCCCGTCGGATCCGGCTCGGTGACGTGGGTCGCGTCGGAGGAGACGCCGTAGCCCAGGAGCTCCGCGTAGATCTTGGCCCCGCGCGCCTTCGCGTGCTCGAGCTCCTCGAGGACGACCATCGCGCCGGCTTCGCCCATGACGAACCCGTCCCGGTCGGCGTCGAACGGGCGCGACCCGCGCTTCGGGTCGTCGTTTCGCTGCGAGAGCGCGCGCATGGCGCTGAAGCCGGCGATGCCGACGCGAGTGACCGGCGCTTCGGTACCGCCGCAGAGCATCACCTCGGCGCGGCCGAGCCGGATCGCGTCCAGGCCGTCGCCGATGGCCATGTTCGACGCCGCGCAGGCAGTCGTCTCGGTGGCGAGCGGGCCCTGCGTCCCGAGCTCCATCGAGACCCAGGCCGCAGCCATGTTCGGGATGATCTGGATGATCGAGAACGGGCTCGTGCGATCGGGGCCACGCTCGAGCAGCGTCTGGAGACAGTCCTCGAACGCGCCGAGGCCGCCGATGCCCGTCGCCACTGCGGCGCCGATGCGGTCGGGCTCCTGCGACACGTCCAGGCCGCTGTCCGCCTCGGCCATGCGAGCCGCGGACAGGGCCAGCTGCGAGAACCGGTCCATGCGCCGCGCCTGCTTGCGCTCGATCCAGACGGTCGGGTCGAAGTCCTTCAGCTCGCACGCGAACTTGACCGAGTAGTCGCTCGCGTCGAACTGGGTGATCGGCCCTGCGCCGGACTCGCCGGCCACGAGGCTCTGCCATGTGGACTCGGGGTCGTTGCCGAGCGGCGTCACCATGCCGACGCCGGTGATCACGACACGGCGCCGTCCGTTGGTCGTTGCGTCGCTCATGGGCTCACATTCCGAGACCGCCGTCCACCAGGAGCACCGCGCCCGTGATGAACGATGCGTCGTCGGAGCACAGGAACCGTACCGCTCCGGCGACGTCTTCCGGGTCCCCGAGCCGCCCCAGCGGGGTGTTCTCGAGCATCGCGCCGGTCGCCTCGTCCGGGAGGACGTCCGTGAGCCGCGTCTTCACGTACCCGGGCACGACGCAGTTCGCGCGCACGTTGCGGCTCCCGAGCTCGCGCGCAAGCGCCTTCGTGAACCCGATGATCCCGGCCTTCGAGGCCGCGTAGTTCGTCTGGCCCCAGTTCCCGTGGATGCCGACGATCGAGGAGATGTTCACGATCGACCCGGAGCGCTTCTTCATCATCCCGCGAACCGCTGCGCGGCTCGTGTAGAAGCACGACGCGAGGTTCGTGTCGATGACGGTCTTCCAGTCCTCGTCCGACATGCGGACGAGGAGCCCGTCGCGAGTCACGCCGGCGTTGTTCACGAGGACATCCAGGTCGCCGGCAGCCTCGACGAGCCCCTGGGCGGAGGCCGAGTCGGAGATGTCCGCCTGGACGGCGCGGCCGCCGATCTCCTTCGCGAGTGCCTCCGCTTCCTCGGCCGCGTCGCGGTAGGAGACGACCACGGATGCGCCACCCGCGGCGAGCGAGACCGCGATGGCGCGGCCGATGCCGCGCGACGCTCCTGTGACGAGCGCGTTCTTCCCCTCGAGCGAGCAGAACGCCTGGCTCAATGACCCAGGCTCAATGACGCAGTGCTTCCTGCGCCCGCTCGAGGCCGTCGACCGTGTTGACCGAGATCGTCTTCACGCCGCGGTCGATCCGCTTCACGAGACCGGAGAGCACGTTCCCGGGCCCGACCTCGACGAACGTCGTTGCACCCGAGCGAACGAGCTCGGTCGCGGCCTGTGTGAACCGCACCGGCGCCGTCAGCTGGTCCACGAGCAGCGCGGCAAGGCGCTGCGCCGGCTCGATCTTCGCCGTGACCGTCGACATGAACGGCGACAGCGGCTCGGCGAACTTCACGCGCTCGATCGCGGGGCGGAGCCGATCGGCGGCTCGCGCGACGAGCGGGCTGTGGAAGGCCCCGGAGACTTTCAGCTGGATCGCTCTTCGGGCGCCGAGGCTCTCGGCCTCGGCGCAGCACTCCTCGACCGCCTCGCGCTCGCCCGAGACGACGATCTGTCCTGGGCAGTTGTAGTTCGCCGGCCACACGCCGACGATCCTCCGGCAGAGCTTCTCGACCTCCTCGTCCTCGAGCCCGAGGATCGCGGCCATCGTCCCGGGCCGCTGCCTGGCCGCCTCCGCCATGGCGAGACCGCGCTCACGCACGAGCCCGATCGCTTCTCCAGTCTCGAGAATCCCGGCCGCCGCAAGCGCCGCGAACTCGCCGACGGAGTGGCCGACGACGACGTCCGGCTCGATGCCCTGCTCGCGCAGCGCGGCGAGGATCGCGAGGCTCGTGGCGACGAGCGCCGGCTGCTGGACCTCGGTGTCGACGAGATCCTCGATCGACGACTCGAAGCAGATGCGCTCGAGATCGAGGCCGGTCGCCTCCGAGCCGAGTCGGTAAACCTCACGCGACACGGGGAACGCCTCCGCAAAGTCCCGGCCCATGCCCGACTCGAGCGAGCCCTGCCCCGGGAAGCAGAAGGCGATCTTCGTCACGCGACCCTCCCGTTGTTCGTCCATTCGATGAGCGCAGAGCCCCACGTGAGGCCCGCGCCCATGCCGGTCATGAGCACGAGCGACCCTTCCTCGAGCCGATTTTCGGCGCGCGCGTCGGTCAGCGCCAGTGGGATCGAGCCCGACGAGGTGTTGCCGAAGCGATCGACGTTCACGATGGTCTTCTCACGAGGGATCCCGAGCTTATCGATCGCATAGTCGATGATCCGCTTGTTCGCCTGATGCGGGATGTATACATCGATGTCGTCGACGGTCTTTCCGCACTCTGACAGGATCTGCTCGGCCGAGTAGACGAGGATCCGCGTCGCGAACTTGAAGACCTCGCGGCCGTTCATCTTCACGTATCCCTCGGGGTCCTCGAACTTGCGCGAGCCCGAGCCCGGAAGCCACAGGCTCTCGCCGCCACCGCCGTCGGCGCCCAGCTCGAAGCCGAGGAAGCCGCCGCTCTCGACGCGCTCCATGACGACCGCCCCGGCGCCGTCGCCGAAGAGCACGAGCGTCGAGCGGTCGTTCCAGTCGAGGATCTTCGAGAGGACGTCGCCGCCCACCACGAGCGCTCGCTTCGACAGCCCGGAGGCGAGCATCCCGTAGGCCTGTGCGATCGCGTACACGAACCCGGTGCAACCGGCGAGGAGGTCGTAGGCGGCGGCCTTCGGCATCCCGATCTCGTCTGCGAGCAGCGCCGAAGAGGTCGGGAACATCATGTCCGGCGTCACGGTCGCGCAGATGAGGAGGTCGATGTCCGCCGGGTCGACGCCCGCGTCGGCGAGCGCCAGCTCGACCGCCGGGCGGGCGATGTCGGTGAGCGCCTCGTCGTCAGCGGCGATGCGGCGTTCCCGGATGCCGGTGCGCGCGACGATCCACTCGTCGGAGGTGTCGACGATCTTCGCCAGCTCGGCATTCGTGAGCACGCGCTCGGGAACGTGCGTCCCGAGCCCCGTGATCCCGATCCGTGCGCCGGCCGCCGAGCCGAGCATCGCTACTGCTCCACGGCGAAGGTCAGCGTGCCCCGCGCTGCGAGCGCTTCCCCTACATGCGCCTGCGCCTTCCCGCGGCCGATGGGACCGCGAACCGTGTCGATCTCACACGCAAGCGTCAGCACGTCCCCGGGCTCGACGATCGCGCTTGAAGCGGCAGTCGTCGATGCCGGCGAAGAACGCGATCTTTCCGCGGTTCGCCTCTTCGATGAGCACCGCGACGGCGCCCGCCTGTGCCATCGCCTCGACAATGAGAACGCCGGGCATGACCGGGCGGCCGGGGAAGTGCCCCGCGAACCACCAGTCGTCCTCGTTGACCCGGCGACGGGCCACGACGCGCTTTCCGGGCTCGAGCTCGGTCACCTCGTCGAGCAGGAGGAAGGGCGCACGGTGCGGAAGGATCGACTCGATGACGTCCTGACCGAACGGCGCGACGGGCGGCTCCTCCACGTCGCGAGTCTACTCGGCAGATCCGGCTACCCCTTCCGCGCCGGACGGCGCCAGACAGCCGGCGGACTGGCGTTCCCGGCCGCGTCGGTCGCGACCACACGTATGCGCGTGCCGGGCCGCGGAAGGCCGACGACGACCGTCCCGGGGCGCTTCAGCTGGCGCTCGAATCTGCGACTGCCAATCGTCACCGCAACCGTTGCCGGCTCGCTCACGACGAGGCGCACCTTGGAGTCGCGCACGATCCGGACGCGCGGCGGCGTCGTGTCGGACACGAAGGGCACGCCGAAGCTCACCGTCCCCGTCGCGTCCGTCACCTCCACGACGGCCTCGTACGTCCCGTCGCGCAGGCGCCCCTCGCTCCTCGAGCCGTCCCAGGTGATCCGGTGCTCGCCGATCAGGAAGCTCGCAGCGAGAGCGGGCGAGGCCACCCACCGTCCGTCCCGCACGATCCGCACCGTGACCGTCGCGGGGACGCTCAGCGCGAACCCGATCTCGAGCTGGTCGTTGCGGCCGTCGCCGTTCGGCGAGAACGCGCCCGGGCTGGCCGAGACGAAGCCGAGCGTTCGGCTCACGACGAGCGGCATCGTCTGCACAACCTCGGCGCTCGACGCCGTGCGTGCCCTGACCGTGACCGTGTAGGCGCCGTCCGACGAACGCTGCGCCGTCCACCGTGACCG
The DNA here is from genome assembly GCA_963793035.1 of uncultured Actinomycetes bacterium. Classification (GTDB taxonomy): domain Bacteria; phylum Actinomycetota; class Thermoleophilia; order Gaiellales; family Gaiellaceae; genus GMQP-bins7. Next base: position 157,462 of record CAWBYI010000001.1, on the reverse strand, counting down.
TGTGCTTCCCGGCGCTCTGCCACACGCGGTCGACCACGGTCGCCAGCACCGTGCCGGCGGCGTCTGCCACCTCGACGGTCACGTTGGCGGGAGCGGAGAGCGAGAAGCTGACCTCGGCGACGTCACCCTGCCCGTCGCCGTTCGGAGTGATGCCGCCGGGCGTCGCGGCCGCCTCCGAGATCGCGAGCGTCGTACCTGTGCCCGTACCGAGACCCGCCTTGACCGATCCCGTCGCCGGGCGCGCCGAGCCGGCGCTGATCGACCAGCGGTAGGAGCCGGGTTGGAGCGAGGTCGCGTCCCACGTCCAGTCCAGCGTCTTCCCGGACCCGGTGCCGCGAGCGACCTCTGCTCCGGCGCTCGTGACCGTGACCGTCCACGAGAGCGCCTGCGAGAGCCGTGCGCGGAAGCGCACCGGGCCCTCAGCGCTCGCCTCGACACGCGGGTCGAAGATCTTCGGCCCTCCCAGCTTCGCCGCGTCAGCGGCGATCTGGTTCAGGCGCGCGTAGAGCGTCCCTCCGGGACACTCCGTGAACCCGGTGTCTCGATGGCCGGACACCGCGCGCAGGAGCACCGGCACGTTCGCCGCCCAGCGCTCGCTGCCGCTGGAGATGACGTTCTGCATGCTCAGTGGGTCGACGTGCGCGACGTCGAGTCGCCACGCGATGAGCGAGGTCAGTGCGCCCTGCGCCGCCTTGGTCGGGGCGTGGCCGCTGTAGGTCCCGAGCAGCGCGATGCCGGCCGAGCCGGTGTTGAAGCCGCGCGCATGCGCTCCGACGACGGCCTTGTCGATCCCCCCGTACCGGCCTTCGTAGACCGTGCCGAACCGGTCGACGAGGTAGTTGTAACCGATGTCGTTCCAGCCGTTGCCCCGGACGTGGTAGAGCTGGATCCCCTTCACGATTGCCGGTGCCTCCGCCTGCGTATATGCGTTGCGGCCGGCCGTGTGGTGAACGCTCGCGAAGCGGATCCGGGGAGCGTAGGACGGTTGCGCGCGCCGGATGCTCTCGTCCGCGCCCCACGCCGAACGCGGGACAATCGTGGGCTCCGAGGTGGCGGCCGGCCGCCGCAGCGGCACCTGCGTCGGGGGGCTCCACACGAGGTAGGCGCGAACACGGCCGACTCGCCCGATTCGCCTCACCTCGATGCGATCGGAGGCGCCGACCCACCAGGGATTGCCGAGATGCCAGCCGGCACGACCGCGTGCCTCGGCAGAGCCGGAGCTGGGCGCATCCTCGTCCTCCGGAGCCGCCGGACGCCAGGCGGTCCATGTGCCCGAGAGCGAGCGGGTGCGGAAGAGCACATGGCCGGGGCCCCGCCAGTGCACGCCTACGAGCGTGAACCTCGTTCCCTCGCCGGCCGTCGCGATGCTCCGACTCGGCCCGCGAGCTAGCTCGACCGCGGTCACCGATTCCTGGTCCGGCGAGGCGGGCGCCGGCGTTGCGCCGACGAGGGTGAGTGGGAGGAGAACGACGAGAAGACGGCGCACGATGACCAGGGTGGCTCCGGTGCGGTTCGCGCGCAACCCGGAGAACCCTGCGTTGATGCAATCCTTACAGCGTGCGTCACGCCTCTCTCGCGGGGCTTGCGGTGCTCTCGGCGGTCATCGGCCTGGCGACGGCCGTGCCCGCGCTGGCGCAGTCCGAGGAAGAGAACGCACCTCCCCGTGTCCTCGCGGCGCACCTCGACAACGACATCAACCCCGTCACGCAGGAGTACATCGACGGGCAGCTCGACCGTGCGGAGGACGACGGCTACGACGCGTTCGTCCTCGTGCTCGACACTCCCGGCGGGCTGAGCTCGTCGATGCGGGGGATCGTCAAGCGCTTCCTCGCGGCGACGGTGCCCGTCGTCGTCTACGTCGCGCCGCCCGGCTCGAGCGCGGACTCCGCAGGCGCGGTGATCACGATGGCGTCCGATCTCGCGGCGATGGCGCCGCAGACGAACATCGGATCCTCGACGCCGATCTCCCTCGGAGGCGAGGACATCTCGGAGGACCTCCGCAGGAAGGTGATCAACGACGCCGCCGCGTACATCGGCGAGCTCGCGCGCGAGCACGACCGGAACGTGCAGGCCGCGCGCGAAATGGTCACGAAGGCGTCGAACTTCGGCGCGCGACAGGCGCTCGAGATGGGCATCGTCGAGGTCATCGCACCGACCCTGCCGGCCCTGCTCGACAAGATCGACGGCATGAAGACGATCCCGAAGGGCTACGTGCTCCACACGGCCGACGCGGACGTCACAGAGGCCGAGATGAGCTTCTGGCAGCGGGCGCGCGACCTGCTCGTCGACCCGAACCTCATCGCGCTCATGCTCTCGATCGGGCTGCTCGGGATCGTCGTCGAGCTCTGGAACCCCGGCCTGATCCTCCCCGGCACGGTCGGCGCGATCTCGTTGATCCTCGGCCTCTACGGGCTCCAGGTGCTGCCGGTGTCCGTCGCCGGGCTCCTGCTACTCGGGCTCTCGGCCGCGTTCTTCGTCGCGGAGGCGTTCGTCCCGACCCACGGCGCACTTGCGGTCGCAGGCGCCGTGACCTTCGTCCTCGGTGCGCTCATCCTCTTCGACCCGGCGGGCGAGGCGTACCAGGTGTCGCTGCCCGTCGCGATCGCGATCGCGGCGACGCTCGCAGTGCTGCTCGGCGTCGCGTTGACGAGAGTCGTGCGGGTCGCGCGCCAGCCGGTGGCCGTGGGGGCTCACGGCCTCGTCGGCGCGGAGGGCACGGTCAAGCGCGACGGGCTCGTCCAGCTGAACGGCGAGCTCTGGCGGGCTCATACCGCGGACGGATCGGCGCTCGTCCCCGGCCAGCACGTACGCGTCGAAGAAGTCGAGAACGACCTGCGCCTCGTCGTAGGATCCGGAACGTCCCCGAGTGAGGAGGGCACGACCTGATGGATCTCTCCGTTGGCCTGATCGCGCTCGTCGCCGTACTCGTCATCGTCCTGCTGTTCCTCTTCGCGGCCGTCAAGGTGGCGCGGGAGTACGAGCGAGGCGTGATCTTCCGACTCGGCCGGCTGCTGCCGAACCCCAAGGGCCCGGGCCTCTTCCTCCTCATCCCCGTGGTCGATCGGATGGTGAAGGTCGACCTCCGCACGGTGACGCTGAACGTGCCGCCGCAAGAGGTGATCACGAAGGACAACGTCCCCGTGCGCGTCAACGCGGTCGCGTACTTCCGGATCGTGGACGCGAACGCGGCGATCGTGCAGGTCGAGAACTACATGGTCGCCACCTCCCAGATCGCGCAGACGACGCTCCGCTCCGTCCTCGGCCAGCATGTCCTGGACGAGCTCCTGTCGGAGCGCGACAAGATCAACGCGATCCTCCAGGCGATCATCGACGACGCGACCTCGCCGTGGGGAATCAAGGTCTCCGTGGTCGAGGTGAAGGACGTCGAGATCCCGTCCGACATGCAGCGGGCAATGGCACGGCAAGCCGAGGCCGAGCGCGAGCGGCGCGCGAAGGTCATCTCGGCCGAAGGCGAGTTCCAGGCGTCCGAGCGACTGAAGGACGCGGCCGCGGTCATGGCTCAGGAGCCGATCACGGTGCAGCTGCGGTACCTGCAGACGCTGCTCGAGATCGGGTCGACGAACAACTCGACGATCGTTTTTCCGATCCCGATCGACATCCTGACTGCCCTCGCGAAGATCGCGCGCGACGACGGCGGCGCAGACGCCGGGCCCTAGGCCCAGCGCCACGCCGCGGCCGCCGGCCAGTCTTGGCCAGGAGCTCGACTACACGGTCGGCCCTCCTCTCGTCGTCTTCGACCTTCGCCCAGAGGCCGTCGCGATACGCGATCGCGACCGCGTGGGCCCGCGTGCGCGCGTCGAGGCGGCGCAGGACGCGCGACACGTGGCTCTTGACCGTCTCCTCGGTCACCCAGAGCGCCGCGGCGATCTCGCGTGTCGAGCGGCCCTCGGCGACCAACGACAGCACCTCGAGCTCCCGCCGGGAGAGCTTCACGTCCGGCGTGCACTCAGTTCCGGGATGGCTATTCGTGTTGGTGTCCTCAGTCACAGGCATTTGCACTCCTCCTCGTGGTCATTTGAGAGAGCGGAGGCGCCGGCCGGAGATCGCTCCTCTCCGGCCGGCGCCCGTTCCTGCTAGCTGAGGCTCACCCCCTCTCCGCCCTGGGCGAGGCTCTGGTCCTGTCCGGACTCCTGCGACTGATCGACCGTGTTCCCCTGGTCGACGTCGGCCTGTGCGGCGTTTCCGTTGCCCTGGAAGTTCCAGGTCGAGGCACCGGAATGCGCCGGCTTCGACTTCGCATGCCGGCACCCGCAGGAGTGCTTCTTCTTGCCGCCGATCCCCAGTGCGGGGGAGACGTTCGCGTTCTTGTTCCCCTGTGCCTGGTTGACCTCGGCCTCGTTCTTCTGCTTGTCGACCGTCTGGTCACCGAAGCTCGCGGACTGCGAGCCCGTCTGGACGTCCCCGCCGGGGTGGTTCGCCGGCATGCACGACGGGGCGCTGCCGTGGGCGTTGAACTGGCCGTGCTGCGGTGACCGGCAACCGCCCTTCGGCTCCTTCCCACACGACGCCGAGTCAGTGCGCAGGTAGCCGTGCGGAGCCGGCCTGCAGCCGTTCTCCGGTGGCTTCCAGCCGCCGCGCGGTTTGCAGCAGCTGCCGCCCGACTGGCCGAGGCTCTGCGTCTGCGACGCGGACTGCGACTGCGTCACGACGTTCGACTGGTCGACGTCAGCCTGGGCGACGTTCCCGTTGCCCTGGGCGTTGAACGTCGAGGCGCCACCGTGCTGCTTCCGGTCGCCACCGCACTTCGAGCTGCACGAGCTCTCGTGCCCGCCGATGGCGATCGCAGGGGAGATGTTGAGGTTGCCATTCCCCTGTGCCTGGTTGACCTCGGCCTCGTTCTTCTGCTTGTCGACCGTCTGGTCGCCGAAGTCCGTCGACTGCTCACCGGTCTGGCTCTGACCGCCGCAGCAGTGACCATTGCCCTTGGAGCCGCTCTGCTCGAGATCCTGGTTCTGCCTCGAGTCCTGCGACTGGGTTGCCGTGTTCGACTGGTCGACGTCCGCCAGGGCGGTGTTGCCGTTGCCCTGGGCGTTCCAGGTCGTGGCATCGCCGAAGATCGCGATCGCCGGGGAGACGTTCACATTTCCGTTCCCCTGTGCCTGGTTGACGTCGGCGTCGTTCTTCTGCTCGCCGACCGACTGGTCGCCGAACGTGGCCTCCTGCGTGCCGGTCTGGCTCTGACCGCCACAGCAGTGACCCTTCGAGCCCTTGTTCGAGCTCGATCCGCCCTGCTCGAGTGACTGCGACTGGCTCGAGGACTGCGACTGCGTGGCCGTGTTGTCCTGCTCCACGTCCGCCACCGCGGTGTTGCCGTTGCCCTGAGCGTTCTTCGTGCTCGCGTCACCGAACACTGCGATTGCCGGGGAGACGTTGACGTTCCCGTTCCCCTGTGCCTGGTTGACCTCGGCCTCGTTCTTCTGCTTGTCGACCGTCTGGTCGCCGAAGTCCGTCGACTGCTCACCGGTCTGGCTCTGACCGCCGCAGCAGTGACCATTGCCCTTGGAGCCGCTCTGCTCGAGATCCTGGTTCTGCCTCGAGTCCTGCGACTGGGTTGCCGTGTTCGACTGGTCGACGTCCGCCAGGGCGGTGTTGCCGTTGCCCTGGGCGTTCCAGGTCGTGGCATCGCCGAAGATCGCGATCGCCGGGGAGACGTTCACATTCCCGTTCCCCTGTGCCTGGTTGACGTCGGCGTCGTTCTTCTGCTCGCCGACCGACTGGTCGCCGAAGCTCGTTGACTGGGAGCCCTGCTGGGTGTCGCCCAGGAGGGGCAGCCCGGCCGCCGCGGAGCCCGTGCTCACGAGTGCGAGCAGCAAGCCTGTCGCGACGGTACAGACGTACCGTTTCATGTCGAATTCCTTTCGTTCGAGCGTTGACTACGGACAGCGCCGGAGGAGCCAACTCCGGCCCGGAATCAGCTGTCCGGAGCTATCCGGGGCGCTCGAGCGAAAGAGCGAGGATCGGCAGCTGCGGAGGAGCCAGTGTGGGCCTGAGCCGTCGGCCCACTCCCTGCGCTGCCAGAAGGAAGATCGCGGCCACAACCGCGAACAAGGGAACGAAGAAGGACGCGCCACCCGCCGCGGCCGTGGCGGAGAAGCCGAACGGCCTGCCGGGCGAGAAGGGGCCGGGTGCCGGCGCCCGCGAAGCGGTCGCATGGCGCGAATTCGAGGAAGTGCCCGTGGTGCCCTGCGCCGCGATGACAGGCCCGAGGACAGACTCAGAAGACGATGTGGGCACGTGCAACCTCGGGCCGGCGTCGCGCCGATGGACAGGCGGGGCGAACGATGACGTCGCTCCGGTGTTCGGCGTTTCCCGCGCAGGGTCCACGACTCCCGGCTGCGGGGTCGGGCCGCCGACCGACCCGGGCTCTCTGGTGGGAGTCGTGGTGTCCTGCACAGGCCCCATGAGCGGCGCGCCGTCCTGCGCCGCACGGCCGGTCAGCGGAGCGACGACCTGCTGGGTCGTCTTCGCAGTCTGTTCGAGCACCTGGCCCGTCTCGTCGAGGAGCGGCGCGATCACCTGCGCCGTCGCCTGCGTCGTCTGCTGCACGAGCGGCGACACGGTGGCGATCACCGGCGCCGCGACCTGATCGACTGTGTCGAGGACCGGTGCCGCGGTTTGCGCGACGGTGGCCAGCACGGGCGCGGTGGCCTGCTGCACGGTGCTGACCACCGGCTGCGCGGTCTGCTGGACCGTCTGGGCGAGAGGAGCCGCCACCTGCTCGACCGGAGTTGTGACCGGTGCGACCGCGGACTGGACGGTGCTCACGACAGGAGCGGTCGCCTTCGCGACCTCGTTGGTCGTGTTCGCAACCGGGGCCGTCGCGTTTTCGAGCGGCTTCGTCAGCGGAGCGACGGTCTCTGAGACGGCGGGTGCGAGGGGAGTCGTAACCTGCTGCACCGGAGTCGGCTGCGACGCCGCGGAGGACGGCGCCGGCTCCGAGGTCTGTGTCGCCTGGGTGACCGGAGCGGTGAGCTCCGACACGGTCGAGGTCACGTTCTCGACGGTCGCGTCGGCGTCGGTGAGATTCGTCGTGAGGTCGTCGAGTCCCGCGAATGCCGAAGTCGGTGCGAACGCTGCGACGACGATGGTGGCGACCGTCGCGAGCCCCAGCCGGCGGACGGAGAACACAGGTATCTCACGCGGTCGGGCTCGCTCCATCGTTCCGATTCTTCTCCCCCGAATCGAGGCTGCGCAATCTACGTGTGCGCATTTCCCCCGTTCGGGGGAACGAAACCTCAGCGCAGGAAAACGGCTTGGTTGTGCGCTATTCGTCGGCCGGCTCGGTAGCCGTCGGCTCGTCCTCGGCCACCGTCGGGGCGCCGTTCTCGCCGTCCGCCTCATCGCCGTCGACGTCCGCCTCATCGCCCTGGACGACCGGTGCGAGCGCCGATACACGCTCGTCGCCGCGCAGCCGCATCACGATGACGCCCTGGGTCGAGCGGCCCGCCTGGCGGATCCCCTCAATCGGCATCCGGATGACCGTTCCACCCGTCGAGATCAGCATGACCTGGTAGCCCTCGCGCACGAGTCGCGCACCCGCCAGCTGTCCCTTCGCCTCGGTGAGCTGCACCGTCTTCACACCGAGACCGCCGCGGCCCTTCCGCGGGTAGTCGCGGATCGGCGTGCGCTTGCCGTAGCCCTGCTCGGTGACGACCAGGAGGTCGGCGTCGTCCTGCGCGACCATCGCGGCGATCACCTCGTCGCCGGCGCGGAGCGACATGCCGCGGACGCCTCCCGTGGCACGGCCCATCGGACGCGCTTCCTTCTCGTGGAACCGGATGGCCTGGCCCCGCCGCGAGACGAGCATGAGGTCGTCGCCGCCGGACGAAAGGAACGCCTCGACGAGCTCGTCGTCCTCGCGGAGGTTGATCGCGATGATCCCATCGGACTTGAGCGGCGTGTTGTAGTCCGTGAACTTCGTCTTCTTCACGACGCCCTTGCGCGTGGCGAGGACGAGGTACTCCATCTCGGAGAAGTCGCGGGTGCGAATGACGGCGCGGACCTTCTCGTCCTGGCGGAACGGGAGCAGGTTCACCATCGCACGTCCCTTCGACTGGCGAGAGCCGAGCGGGAGCTCGTGCACCTTCAGGCGGTAGACCTTCCCGGCCGAGCTGAAAAAGAGGATGTAGTCGTGCGTCGAGGCGACGAAGAGGTGCTCGATGTAGTCGTCGTCCTTGAGGTCCATGCCCATGACGCCGATGCCGCCGCGGCGCTGCTCGCGATAGGTCGTCACCGGGAGGCGCTTGACGTACCCTGACCTCGTCATCGCGATGACCATGTCCTCCTCGGCGATGAGATCCTCGAGCTCGAGCTCCGACTCGCCGGCGACGATCTCCGTCCGCCGGTCGTCGTCACGCCCGTAGATCCCCTTCAGCTCGAGCAGCTCGTCGCGGACGACGCCGTCGATCCGGGCGGGATCCCCGAGGATCTCCCGAAGCTCGGCGATGCGCTCCTGGAGATCCGCGTACTCGTCGTCGATCTCCTTGCGCGCAAGCGAGGTGAGACGCGCGAGACGCAGGTCGAGGATCGCCTGAGCCTGGACCTCGGACAGCCCGAACGTCTCCATCAACCCCGTTCGCGCCTCCTCCGTGTCCGCAGAGGCACGGATGAGCGCGATCACCGCGTCGAGGTTGTCGAGGGCGATGAGGTAGCCCTCGAGGACGTGCGCCCGGTCGACCGCCTTGCGCAGCTCGAACTTCGAGCGCCGAGTGACGATCTCGCGCTGGTAGTCGAGGTAGTGCTGGACGAGCTCGAGCAGCGAGAGCGTCCGGGGGACGCCGTCGACGAGCGCGACGGCGTTGTAGCCGAACGTCGTTTGCAGCGCCGTGTGCTTGAAGAGCTTGTTGAGGACGACCTGCGGGATCGCCTCGCGCTTGAGGTCGATCTGGATCCGCATGCCCGACTTGTCGGAGTGGTCCTTCACGTCCGAGATCTCGGTGAGGACCTTGTCGTGGACGAGGTCGGCGATCTTCTTGATGACGCCCGTGTCCCCGCCCTTCTTCACACCGTACGGAAGCTCGGTGACGATGATGGCGTTCTTCCCGCCGCGCAGCTCCTCCGTGTGCATGCGCGCACGCATGATGATCCGTCCCCTGCCGGTCCTGTATGCATCGCGGATCCCGATCCGGCCGACGACGATCGCGCCGGTCGGGAAGTCCGGGCCCTTCATGTGCTGCATGAGGTCCTCGACGTTCGCGTCGGGCTTGTCGATGAGCTGGACGACCGCGTCGACCGCCTCGCTGAGCCTGTGGGGCGGCATGTTCGTCGCCATGCCGACGGCGATGCCGGAGGAGCCGTTGACGAGCAGATTCGGGAAGCGGGACGGCAGGACGGAAGGCTCGCGCTGCGACTCGTCGTAGTTCGGGACGAAGTCGATCGTGTCCATGTCGATGTCCTGCAACATCTCGGTCGCAAGACGCGTGAGCCGGGCCTCCGTGTACCGCATGGCGGCGGCCGGGTAGTCGTCGATGTTCCCGAAGTTGCCCTGGCCGTCGACCAGCGGATAGCGCAGCGAGAAAGACTGCGCCATGCGCACGAGCGTGTCGTAGATCGCCTGGTCGCCGTGCGGGTGGAAGCTCTTCATGACCTCGCCGACGACCGCGGCGCACTTCACGCGCGGGCGCGTCGGCTGCAGGCCCTCTGCGTGCATGGCGTAGAGGATCCGCCGGTGCACCGGCTTCAGCCCGTCGCGCACGTCGGGCAGCGCGCGCGCGACGATGACGCTCATCGCGTAGTCGAGGAAGCTCGCGCGCATTTCCTGCTCGAGCTCGCGGGACTCGATGCGTCCCGCGCCGAGCGGCTCGATCACATCAGACATCGAGGAACTTCACGTCCTTGGCGTTCTGCTCGATGAACTGCGCGCCGCGGCTCGACCTGGTCGCCCATCAGCGTCGAGAAGACGGCGTCGGCGGCGGCGGCGTCCTCGACGCCTACCCGGATGAGCATGCGATTCGCCGGGTCCATCGTGGTCACGGCGAGCTCCTCCGCGTCCATCTCTCCGAGGCCCTTGAACCGGCTGATCTGGATGTTCTCCTTCGCGAGCTCGAGCGCGATCTCACGAAGCGACGTGAACGTCTCCGCACGCCTGCTCTTCTTCCCCAGCGAGATCGTGAACGGCGGGAGGCCGACGATCTCGACGAGGCGCCCGTACGTCTTGCGTACGTTCGCGTAGATCGGCGAGGCGAGCAGCTCGGCCGGGACGACGACGCTCGAGGCGGCGCCGGTCTCGCGCTCGACGACGCGGATCTGCGTGGCGTCCGCTCTGGACTCGAGTACGGCGAACTCGAACCCGTTTGGCTCGACGCCGGCCAGCGCGTCCTCGACGCCGGCACTCTCCGCGGCCTCCACGAGCCTGTGGTCGACGACGAAGTTGGCGGCTGGCGGCCCGAAGTCCTCTCGCAAGCGGGAGACCCAGCCGTCGAACTCGTGGAGCACGCGAACGAGCCGCATGTACCGGTTCTCGGTGAGCTTCTGCGTCTTGCCCTCGCGGTCCTGGACGTCCATGTCCTTGATCCGCTCCTGGACGAGGAGCTCCTCGAACTGCGACTCCTTCTCGACGTACCGGTGCTGGTTGCCGACTTTCACCCGGTAGAGCGGCGGCACGGCGATGTAGATGTGGCCGCGCTCCACGAGCTCCTTCATCTGGCGGTAGAGGAAGGTGAGGATGAGCGTGCGGATGTGGGAGCCGTCGACGTCGGCGTCGGTCATGACGATCACGCGGTGGTAGCGAAGCTTCGCGAGGTCGAATTCCTCGCTGATCCCCGTGCCGATCGCTGTGACGATCGCCTGGATCTCCTCGTTCGAGAGGACCTTGTTGATCCGGTTCTTCTCGGCGTTGATGACCTTCCCGCGCAGCGGGAGGATCGCCTGGAAGGTCCGGTCGCGAGCATCCACCGCCGACCCCCCTGCGGACTGGCCCTCGACGAGGAAGAGCTCGGCGGACTCCGGATCGTTGATCTGGCAGTCGGCAAGCTTGCCCGGCAGCGCGTTCCCCTCGAGCGCGCTCTTGCGCCGCGTCAGATCACGCGCCTTGCGTGCCGCCTGGCGAGCGCGTGCAGCTCCGACCGCCTTGTTGATGATCTGGCGCGCGTCCGTGGGGTGCTCCTCGAGGAACTCGGAGAGCCGCTGATTGACGGTCTGCCGGACGAGCCCTTCCACCCATGCGTTGCCGAGCTTCGTCTTCGTCTGCCCTTCGAACTGCGGGTCGGTGAGCTTGACCGAGACGACGGCCGCAAGGCCCTCGCGCACGTCGTCGCCCTCGAGGTTGTCCTCCTTCTCCTTCAGGAGTCCCTTGTCGCGCGCATACTTGTTGATCGTCGCGGTGAGCGCGCTGCGGAAGCCGGTCAGATGCGAGCCGCCCTCCTGGGTGTTGATGTTGTTCGCGAACGAGAAGACCGAGTCGGCGTAAGAGCCGTTCCACTGCATTGCGACCTCGACCTGCGCGTGCTCGGCCGTGTCGCCGTTCGACTCGCCCTCGAAGTAGACGATCGTCTTGTGCAGCGGCTCCTTCGTCTGGTTCACGTGCGCGACGAAGTCCCTGATGCCGCCCTCGTAGTGGAACTCCGCGCTCTTCCCGCCGGCGCGCTCGTCCGTGAAGACGATGCGCAGCCCCTTCGTCAGGAACGCGGTCTCGCGAAGCCGCTGGATGAGGATGTCCTCCTCCCACTCGACCTCGTCGAAGATCTCCTGGTCGGGCATGAAGATGATCGTCGTACCGGTCTCCTTCGTAGGCCCGGCCGCCTTGAGGTCGGTCGTGGGCTCGCCGCGCGCAAACTCCTGGCGCCAGATCTTCCCGTCCCGGCTGACCTCGACGGTGAGCCACTCCGACAGCGCGTTCACGACCGACACGCCGACCCCGTGGAGCCCGCCGGACACCTTGTAGCCCTCGCCGCCGAACTTTCCGCCGGCGTGGAGCTTGGTCAGGACGACGGTGACCGCAGGCAATCCCTGCTCGGCCATGATGTCGACCGGGATGCCGGATCCGTTGTCACTGACGGTGACGGAGTTGTCCGGGTGGAGGGTGACCTCGACGTGATCGGCGCGGCCGGCGAGCGCCTCGTCGACCGAGTTGTCGACGACCTCGAACACGAGGTGATGGAGTCCCCGCGACCCCGTCGAGCCGATGTACATGCCGGGTCGCAGCCGAACCGGCTCGAGGCCCTCCAGAACGGTGATGTCTTTTGCGGTGTATGCTGCTTCAGCCATTAAAAAAGCCCTGCAAATCGCCATTTTGCGGGCACATTGCAGTCTACCAGAAACCGCGGTCGGACCGGGCCCTGGAAAGGCTCGCGCGGGCCGCTTTTTCGACCACTTCGCGAAGCTCCGGGTCGGCGATCGCGGCGGCCGCCGAAGCGGCCTCCTGACGCACCTCCGGCGACGGCTCTGGCGCCTGTTCCGGCGGGCCGGCGGAGACCGGGGCAGGCGGCTCCGGGAGCGGCCCCGGGCGGAAGCGGAGCTGTGTCGGCGCACTCTCGCCGAGCGCTTCCGCGAGCTGCGAGACGATCTCCATTCGCATCCGGTCGAGCTCGAAGGCCCAGGTCGCCGAGGACGTCGCGACGTGGAGCGTCCCGTCCTTCCCCATCCGGAGCGGCCACGCGTTCCGTGAGATCTGCTCTCCGACGACCGCAGGCCAGCAGGCCGTGAGCTCGGAGAGCGAGAGCCCTTCGCCGCCGCCGGCGCGGGCAAGGCCGCGCTCGACCTCGTTGCCGATCCGCTCCATCAGACCGCCACGCTCACGTGCCCCGGAGTGACGGCGAGTGACTGCGCCGGCTCTCCCGGCAGCGCTGCCGCCGCGGTCGTCGTGACCACCGTCTGGCCGCCGTCCGAGATGAGCGCGGCCAGCGCCCGCCGGCGATCGCCGTCGAGCTCGGACAGCACGTCGTCGAGCAACACGAGCGGCGGAGCGCCGCTGCGCTCGGCGATGACCGCCGCCTCGCCGAGGACGAGTGCGAGAACCGCGATCCGCTGCTCGCCCTGGGAGCCGAAGCTTCGGAGATCGCGGGCGGCCGCCTCGACGCGGATCTCGTGTAGGTGCGGGCCGGCGCCCGTGACACCTCGCTCGAGATCGCGTGGCAGTCGCGTCTCGAGCTCCTCGGCGCTCAACGCTTCGCCCTCGTAGGCGAGGGAGGCGCCGACGAGGCCGAGCTGCTCGGCCACCTGCTCGAAGGACGGCGTGAGAAGTGCGAGGGTCTCCTGCCTGGCTTCGACGAGCGCGGCACCGAGCAGCACCACCCGTTCGGACCAGGGCGCGACGGCATCGGGAGACGATGCCCCGAGTGCGACACGGCGGAGCGCCGCGTTGCGCTGCCCCACCGCCGCCGCGTACTCGCTCGGGACCTGTGTCCGACTCGGGTAGAGACGCCCGAGCGTGCGGTCGAAGTACGCGCGACGGGCGGCCGGGCCGCCCTTGACGACGCCCAGACGGTCAGGTGTGAACACGAGCGTCTGGAGCCTCGAGCGCAGCTCCTCGCCGGATCGAAGTGTGCTCCCGTTGAGCCCGATCCGCCGCGTGTCGCCCGCCGCGAGCACGACGTCGACCGCGACGGAGACGTTCGCGCGCGTCCCTTCGAGCTGCACACGGCCCGTCGTCTCGCCGAAGCGGACGAGTTGCGCGTCGTTCCGGGAACGCGGCGAGAAGCCTTGCGTGCCGACGTGGAGCGCTTCGAGCAGGTTCGTCTTGCCTGCCCCGTTTGCCCCGGACACGAGGACGACCCCAGGCTCCAGGTCCAGCTCGAGCTCCGTGTAGGAGCGGAAGTTCCGGAGCGTGGCGTGGCGGACGATCAGCCGTCGGTCGGCCGGCGTCGGTCGGCCGGCATCAGTCAGGGAGCCGGATCGGCATGATCAGGTACCAGAAGTTCTCGTCAGGCGACGAGAGCAAGCCCGGGCGCAGCGGGTTGATGAGCCGGAGCAGCACCGTGTCCCCGCTGACCGCCTCGAGCCCGTCGCGGAGGAAGTCCGGGTTGAACCCGATCTCGAGCGGTTCGCCCGCGTAGTCGATCTGGAGCGACTCACGCGCCTCGCCCACGTCCTGGGTCTGTGCGGAGACGGACAGCTCGCCCTCGGCGAAGCGAAGCCGGAGGGGTGCGTTTCGCTGCGCCATGACTCCCGCTCTCCGGATCACCTCGAGGAGCGGCACGCGCGGCGTGCTCACCTCGACCTCGAACGACTCGGGCAGAAGCTGCTTGTAGTTGGGGAACTGCCCGTCGATGCGACGCGTCGTCAGCCAGACGTCGCCGGCGCCGAAGATCACGTGGTTCTCCTGGACGCCGAGCATCACGGTCTCCGCTCCGGCCGCCAGGCGCGAGAGCTCCTGGAGCGCGCGGGCCGGGATGATCGCGTCGAGCTCCGGCCCCGACTCGCCGAGTTCCGTCTCCTTGACCGACAGTCGATACGAGTCGGTCGCCGCCATCGTCAGCTTGTTCCCCTCGAACTGGACGAGGATCCCGGTCAGCACCGGTCGCGACTCGTCGCGCGATGCCGCGCGAGCGACCTTGTCGATCGTCCCGAGGAGTGTCGGTGCATCGATCGTATGGAGCGGCACGTCGACGCCGGGAAGACGAGGAAAGTCCTCCGCGCTGAACACGTTCACCTTCGACGAGTAGCTGCCCGACGTGACCTCGAGCACGCCATCCGAAGGCTCGTACGAGAGCACGACCCTGTCGTCGGGGAGGAGCTTGACCAGGTCGGCGAGGAGCCGGCCCGGGACGACGACTGCTCCGTCGCCCTCGACGTCTCCCGAGACCGACGCACGTAGCGAGAGCTCCATGTCCGTGGCCGCGAGCGTCAGCTTCCCGTCCTCCGGCTGAAGCAGGATCCCCGTGAGCACCTGGACCGCACTCCGAGTCGAGAGCCCTCGCGCGGCGATACCGAGCGCCGCTGCGAGCTCGTCTCTCGAGCAGGTGACCTTGAGCGCGGAGGCCATGGCTAGATCTGTATTCATTACTTAAAGAACCTCGTTGTAGTCGTAGGAGTGTGCATTACGGGGAAGACGGGTGAATTGTGCGCGTCGTGCGGGGAAAACGCATGGGGATAGTGGTGTTGAGCGCGGCCCACACCTTCCACACCCGGTTCTGCCCGCTGCGGGAGAACCCACAGTTTCAGCGGGCCTGCTTGATACGCGCGGTCAGTTCTTGCACGAGGTTGTACACAGACCTGTCCTCGCGGATGAGGCGCGTGATCTTGGACGTCGCATGGATCACGGTGGTGTGGTCGCGCCCGCCGAACTCCTTCCCGATCTTCGGGAGCGAGGAGTCGGTCAGCTCGCGCGAGAGGTACATCGCCACCTGCCGCGGATAGGCCACCGCCTGCGAGCGGCGCGGGCTGACGAGCTCGTCCAGCGTCACGCCGAACCGCTCCGAAACAGCCTCCTGGATCCGTGGGATCGTGACCTCGGGTGCGGCGTCGCCCTGCGGGAACACGTCTTTGAGGACGTGCTCGGCGAGGTCGACCGTCATCGAGCGGTCGGTGAGCGAGGAGAACGCGACGACTCGGGTGAGGGCGCCCTCGAGCTCGCGAATGTTCGAGGAGACCCGGCCGGCGATGAACGTCAGCACTTCCGGATCGGTGACTGCGATTCCCTCGGTGTTGACCTTCTTCCGCAGAATCGCGATGCGCGTCTCGAGATCGGGCGGCTGGATGTCGGTGAGGAGCCCCCACTCGAAGCGCGAGCGCAGCCGCTCCTCCAGCGTCGCGATCTCACGCGGGGGCCGGTCGGACGAGATGATGATCTGGGCGCCGCCCTCGTAGAGCGAGTTGAAGGTGTGGAAGAACTCCTCCTGGATCCGCTCCTTGCCCTCGAAGAACTGGATGTCGTCGATCAGGAGGACGTCGTAGTTGCGGTAGCGCCGCTTGAAGCCCTCGATCCGCTTGTCGCGCAGCGAGTCGATGAAGTCGTTCATGAAGGTCTCGCTCGTGACGTACCGCATCGTCAGCCGACGCGAGTGCTGCCGGACGTAGTGCCCGATCGCCTGGAGCAGGTGCGTCTTGCCGAGCCCCGTGCTGCCGTAGATGAAGAGCGGGTTGTACGCCTGGGCCGGCGCCTCTGCGACGGCGAGCGCCGCGGCATGCGCGAAGCGGTTCGACGAGCCGATGACGAAGAGGTCGAACGTGTACTTCGGGTTGAGCTCGACCTCCGGCCCCTCGCGGAAGGACGGCAGCGGCTCGCGCACCCGCGGCGATTCGGAGGCCGGCCGCGGCCGCTCCGGGGGCGGATGCTCGGCGACGGAGAAGGAGACCACGATGTCGCGGCCCACCGAGTCGCGGGCGGCGTTGGACACGAAGCCATGGAAGTGGCTCTCGATCCAGTCGCGCGTGAAGTCGTTGGGCACGGCGACTTCGAGCGATCCCTCGCCCAGGGAGCGCGGCTCCGCGTGGCCGAACCAGGTGTCCCAGGTCGACTCGCTGAGCGTCTCCCGAAGCCGGAGCGCAATCGCGTCCCAGAGACTCGTCGCAGTCAGTTCAGCAGTTGGTTCCGTCGCGTGCTCCACCCGTCGCAGCGCCCGTTCGCCATCCCAAGAGAACGGCGAGCATACCAGCGTTCGCACGGACCGCCAACGGCCCCAAAATGGGCACCTGTGGATGAAAAAGCCCGCGTTTTGCAGGTCTTTTACGCAATCCACACTGCTTTCCACAGATGTGGATGAATACCGCAGCGTTCACTGATGAGAAAACGGCAGCCCCGTCTAAGCAGCGATTTCGGAACCGCTCCTCGCGACCCGCGCTGTGGAAAACCGGAGATCGCGAAGCGTCGTCTATACTCCCCGCTCGGCTGCCGAGCGGACGTCGATCGCAACGCAGCATCATCTCCCTGCACCGCTCTTTCCGAAGAAAGCTTCCGAGACGTGAAACGCACCTACCAGCCGAACGTCCGCCGTCGAAAGCGCAAGCACGGGTTCCGCGCGCGGATGTCGACCCGGGGCGGCCGCGCGATCATCAAGCGCCGGCGTGCCAGGGGACGCAAGCGCCTCTCCGCCTGAGGGGCGCCCTCGTTGCAGCGCCGCCATCGACTCTCTCGCTCGAAGGACTTCGACGCGGTCTACCGGCACGGCACGTCCGCGTCGACGCGCTATCTGACCCTCCACTGGTTCCCGCGTGACGAGGATCCCGACGGCGAGCCGCGGCTCGGTCTGGCCGTTCCGCGCTCGGTCGGACCGGCGGTGTCGAGGAACCGGATCAAGCGGCAGTTGCGCGAGGCCTGGCGGTCGCTCCTCGAGCAGGTGCCACCCGGAAAGGACTACGTCCTCGTCGCACGGCCGGGGCTCGTGGAACCCGCGGAGGCACGCGGTGGCGACTGGCTCGTCGGCGAGATCGGCGAGGTACTCGGGAAGGTGACCGCGTGAGGTACCTGCGGCCCCGCTACCTCGGCATCGCGCTGGTGCACGGCTGGCGGTGGACCTTCGGGCTCCTCACGCCCCCGAACACCTGTAAGTACCACCCGTCGTGCTCGCAGTACGCCCTCGACGCGCTGCGCGAGTTCGGCTTCGTCCGCGGCGTCGTGCTCGCGGGCTGGCGTCTGCTGCGCTGTAACCCGTGGAGCCACGGGGGCGTCGACTACGCGCATGACCAGAGAGTCTTCCCGCTCTTCCACCGCTCGCGGAAGGCGAAGGCGTGATCGTCGGCGGCATCCTCACCCCGATCGAGAACATCCTCACGGACGTTCTCGTCTGGCTGCACGACACCGTCGGCTTCACGTGGGCGTGGTCGATCGTCGCGCTGACGGTGATCGTGCGCGTGCTGCTCGTCCCGGTCGCGCTCCGGCAGATCCACTCGATGCAGAGCCTCCAGTTGCACGCGCCCGAGATGAAGGCGATCCAGCAGCGCTACAAGGACAACCGGCAGAAGCAGAGCGAAGAGCTCATGAAGTTCTACAAGGAGAACAAGATCAACCCGTACGCAGCGTGCCTGCCGATCGTCTTCCAGATCCCGATCTTCATCTCGCTCTTCTTCGTCCTGCGCGACTTCGAGGACGAGGTGTTCCCGCGCTTCCCGGAGTCGAGCCTGGACTGGCTCGGGCTCGTGAACATCACCGAAGACGTCGATGTCGGGTGGGGGCCGCTCCTCCTGCTCGTCTACGTGATCAGCCAGCTGACGTCGACCTGGCTCATGTCGACTTCGATGCAGTCGACGGCGCAGCGCGTGATGATCATGGTGCTCCCGATCGCCTTCATCCCGTTCATCCTCAGCTTCCCGAGCGGGCTGATGATCTACTGGCTGACGACGAACTTGTGGACCACCGGACAGGGAATCGTCACCCGGAAGCTCATGCCGAGACCGGCTCCGCCTCCGAAGCGAACGAGCCGGACGCCGCCGAAAGAACCATCGGCGAACGGGGAGCCGGCTGCGTCGAGCTCGAGCAAGCCGGACGCGGCGCCCTCGCGCTCGGGGCCGCCGCGGAAGGTGAAGCGCAAGCGCGGCGGAAGGCCCCGGCGTTGACCGAGGCATCGACCGTCCGGGTCGAAGCGACCGGGGAGACGGTCGGCGAAGCGAAGTGGGCCGCGCTTCGGGAGCTCGAGCAGCTCGTTCCGGGTCTCGACCGCGAGAGCGTTCGCTTCCAGGTCGTCACCGAAGGAGAGCGCGGGCTGCTCGGCGTCGGCTTCACGCCGGCCCAGGTGGTCGCGGAGGTCGCGGCACAGTCCGCCTCCGCTTCGACCGCAAGCGCTGACGAAGCGCGGGACTTCGTCCAGCGGATCGCCGACACCATCGGCGCAGACGTCTCGGCCGCCGCTGTCGAGCGCGAGGGCACGGTCACGGTGACCTGCTCCGGCGCCGACCTCGGACTGCTCATCGGGAAGCACGGCCAGACGCTCGACGCGATCCAGTATCTCGCCAATGCTGTCGTGCGTGCGGAGGGCGGCGAGCACGACGTCGTCGTCGACGCGGGCGGCTATCGCGCACGTCGCACGGCTTCTCTGGACGCGCTTGCGAAGCAGTCGGCAAGGCGCGCGAGCAGCACGAGCTCGCGGGTCGCGCTGGAGCCGATGACCGCGGTCGAACGGAAGATCGTCCACGAGGCGCTGAAAGACGATCCGGAGGTGCAGACGATGAGCGAGGGCACCGAGCCGAACCGCTACGTCGTCGTTCTCCCGCGCCACTTCGCGGACTGAGGCTGCGGTGACGAGCGATGTGCTCGAGCGCTGGCTCGAGGACGTCGTGGCGACGCCCGGCCTGACGTCGCTCCGCTCGCTGGAGGAGGCGAGGCGAGTCCTTCTCGAAGACGCGCTTCGAGCCCTCCCGGTCGTCGAGGCGACCTCGGGGCCGATCGTGGACGTCGGCTCCGGCGGCGGCTCACCCGGGATCCCGCTCGCGGCGGCTCTGCCGGACCGGCGCGTGACCCTCCTCGAGTCGCAGCGACGGAAGTGCGACTTCCTCTCGCGCCATGCTGCCGAGCTGCCGAACGTCGACGTCGTCTGGGGGCGGGCAGAGGAGCAGCCCGTCGAGGCGTTCGGCGTCGCGCTCGCCAAGGCGCTCGCGAAGCCGCCCGTTGCGTGCGAGCTCTGCCTCCCGCTCGTCCACGTGGGCGGAGTCGCGGTTCTCTGGACGGGAGAGACCGCCGACGCCGGATCGGTTGCAGTAGCTGCCGCCAAGCTCGGCGCCGAGCTCGAGGACGACCACGCAGGGCTGTTCGTGATCCGGAAGACGGCGGCCACACCGCCCGGATTCCCACGCCGGCCGGGTGTGGCGAAGAAGCGCCCGCTCGCCTGACGCCGAGCGAAAAGGCGGCGTCCGAAGCCGCCGATACGCTCGCCTCGTGCCCGCCCGGGTCTACGCAGTGGCGAACCAGAAGGGCGGCGTCGGCAAAACGACGACCGCGGTGAACGTCGGCGCGTGCCTCGCCGAGGCGGGCGAGCGTGTCCTCCTCATCGACCTCGACCCGCAGGCAAACGCGAGCTCGGGGCTCGGCGTCCGGGCGAACGGCTCGTCGACGCACGACCTCCTCGACGGTGCGCCGCTGTCGGCGCTGGCGCACCCGACGCGCTTCCCGAACCTCGACCTCGTGGCCGCGAAGAGCAATCTCGCTGCCGCGGCCGTCGAGCTTTCGGCGCTGGAGGGCGGCGAGCGGTACCTCGCCGACGCGCTCGACGGGAGCCTCGATCCGTACTCCTTCGTCTTCCTCGACTGCCCACCCTCGTTCGGTCCGCTGACCGTCAACGCGCTGGCCGCGGCAGGCCGGGCGATCGTTCCCGTGCAGGCCGAGTACTACGCGCTCGAAGGGCTCTCGCAGCTCCTCGGCACGATCAATCTCGTCAAGGCGCGTCTCAACCCCGAGCTCGCCGTCGCCGGCGTGCTCCTGACGATGGCAGACGGCCGAACCAGGCTCTCGTCCGAGGTCGAGGCGGAGATCCGCAGGCACTTCGGCGACCTCGTTTTCACAACGACCGTGCCCCGATCGGTGCGCCTGGCCGAGGCGCCGAGCCATGGGCTCCCTGCGATTGCCTACGACCGGCGCTCCGCCGGCGCTCAGGCCTACTGGAAGGTGGCGATGGAGCTTGTCGAGCGTTCCTAAGGAGCGCCGCGGTCTCGGCCGTGGGCTCGAAGTCCTTCTCGGCGAGGGTGCCGGACAGCCCGAGCTGCTGCATCTGCCTATCGAGTCGATCCATCCGAACCCGCGACAGCCTCGCCGACGCTTCGAGCCTGAGGCGGCCGCGGGTCTGGCCGCCTCGATCAAGCTCCAGGGCGTCCTTCAACCCGTCGTCGTCCGCAAGCGCGCGGAAGGCGGCTACGAGCTCATCGCCGGCGAGCGCCGCTGGCGCGCGGCTCGCGCAGCGGGGACGCCGACGCTGCCTGCGCTCGTCAAGGACGTGGGCGACCGCGACTCGCTGCTCCTGGGGCTCGTCGAGAACGTGGCGCGCGAGCAGCTGTCTCCGGTCGAGGAAGCGCGGGCCTACGCATCGCTCGTAGACGAGTTCGAGCTCTCGCTCGGCGACCTGGCGGAGCGCGTCGGCCGCTCGAAGCCCTCCGTCTCCAACCGGCTGCGTCTTCTCGAGCTTCCGGAGGACGTCCTGTGGATGCTCGCGCGCGGCGACCTCACCGAAGGCCACGCGCGCGCGATCCTCTCGCTGCCGGACGACGACGCACGCAAGCGGCTCGCGCGCCGGATCAGCAAGGAGGGGATGACGGTCCGCGGAGCCGAGCGCGCGGCGCAGAACGGCGGTGCCAAGCGGCGGCCGCGGCGCACGACGGCGTTCGACCCCGAGCTCGCGACCCGCGCGCAAGCAGCGGCCGAACGCCTGACCGGCCTGAAGGCACGGGTCACGCGCAACACGCTCGAGATCCGCTTCGACGACGAGACGGCGCTGGCCGAGCTCGTCGAGGCGCTCGAGACTGCGGCGTGAGAGGACGAAGCGCGGGTGCGAAGGATGGGCGATCGTGGATTCGAACCACGGACCTCCGCCTTATCAGAGCGGCGCTCTAACCGACTGAGCTAATCGCCCGCTGTTTCTTGCTGGGCGCCGAACTGTAGCGCACCCCTTCATTAACATGGCCTGGGCCAGGCGATGCGCGAGATGACCCTCTACGGCGTCAGCTTCGAGCCGATCGGGAAGCAGCCGATCGTCCTCCTGAAGACGGCCGACGACGACAAGTTCCTGCCGATCTGGATCGGCCATCCTGAGGCCGCCGCGATCCTGATGAAGCTTCAGGGCGCCGCGCCGCCACGCCCGATGACGCACGATCTGCTGACCGACGTGATCTCCGAGCTCCAGGGCGAGATCGTCAGGGTGGAGGTCACGGACCTCCGCGAGAACACGTACTACGCGCGTATCACGATCGTGCAGGACGGCAAGGAGGTCGAGATCGACTCGCGTCCGTCCGACGCCATCGCGCTCGCGGTGCGTTGCGAGGCGCGGATCTTCGCCTCGGAGGAGGTCATCGCGGAGTCGGGCATCGAGTTTCAGGCAGAAGACGACGACCAGCCGGGGCTCGTCATCGCCTCGAGCCTCGCCGACCTCGATCCGGCCGAGTTCAGGAAGTTCCTCGAGACGGTCACGCCGGAGGAGTTCGCATCGAGCCTCGAGGAGCTCGAGGAGGACGACGAGGAATAGCCCGCCGGCGTGGCCTCGCTAGTCGAGGACCGCGACGGACACGATCAGTGCGACGCCGTTGAAGATCCCGTGCAGGATCATCGACGGGTAGACGCTCTCCGTCTTCGCGCGGACCCAGCCGACGACAAGGCCGAAGACGACGAGGACCGGGAGCGCGACGAGGAGGCCGTGTGCCGTGCCGAAGAGCACGCCCGTCGCGATGATCGCGGTGAGCGTTCCGTAGGGCGAGAACAGAAAGAAGCCCAGGCCGCGGTAGGTCAGCTCCTCCACGATGGGCGCGACGACCGCGACGGAGATGAAGAACGCGGAGAAGGCGCCGATCCGGCTCGAGTCCCACGCGTCCGGGACGAACCCCTGCTCGTCGTTCGCGTCGAGGAACGGCGACAGCGCGGCGCTTGCCACCCAGATCGCGATCAGCGCGACAGCGAGGTACCCGATCGCCCGCGGCCACGACGCCGGTCGCTGAAGCGCGAAGGCCTCTCTGAGGGGCAGGCCGCGGGCGATGAGGAGCAGGATCCCGAGCATCAGCCCGTACTGCACGATCGCCGCGATCGACGACGAGTAGCGGTACGCCAGATCCTCGGGTGGCTCTTCTCCGCTGAGCCGGCTCGCGTACGAGAGGCTCGCGAGCGCGAGCACGAAGAGCAGCCAGGCGATGAGCCTCCAGGGCGCGGGTTGAGTCGCGACGCGCGTCTCCATGCGCGTGCATTCCAGCATGTGGCCGCACCCGGGTCGTGAGGAGCTGCAGGAACGCCGTCGAACCCAATCCTGTGACGGCCTCTACCATCACCGCATGAGCCCTGACCGCCGCCGCCGACCACCGCTCGAGACGGAGCTCCTGCTCGCGCGCCATCGGCGGCAACGGGCCGTGCGGAGACGCCGGCGCAGGACCGCGATCCTCGCGACGGTGGCGGCCCTCCTCCTGCTTGGAGCGGGAGCTGTCGTCGGGGGCGGGGCCGCCGTGTTCGCCTACGGGTCCTCGTGCGACCTGAGCTCCCTGCGCGGCACGAAAATCGGCCAGAACTCGTTCGTGTACGCCGCCGACGGCACGCTCCTCGGCGTGATCCCCGCGGAGCGCAACCGCCAGCCGGTGACGGCGGGCGGCATGTCGATCTGGGTCCGGAAGGCGACGATCGCCGTCGAGGACCGCCGCTTCTTCGAGCACGGCGGGGTCGACCTCGAGGGCATCGCGCGCGCGGCGGTCGCGGACGTACGGGCGGGCGCCATCGTCGAGGGCGGCTCGACGATCACGCAACAGCTCGTGCGCGACCTCTACATCTCGCAGGACCGCACCATCCAGCGCAAGCTCAAGGAGGCGTGCCTCTCGGCGAAGCTCGACGGCGCGTGGGGGAAGCAGCGGATCCTCACGACCTATCTGAACCGCGTCTATTACGGGAACCAGGCTTACGGCATCGAGGCTGCCTCCCGCACGTACTTCTCGAAGCACGCCAGCGAGCTCACGCTGTCCGAGTCGGCGTTCCTCGCCGGCCTGACGCAGGCGCCGTCGTCCTACGATCCGATGGTCGCGCCCGCCCGCGCGCTCGCGCGGCGGAACGAAGTGCTCGCGGCGATGCTCGACACGCGCGTGATCTCACGGGGGCGCTATGACAGGGCGGTCGCGGCCGACGTTCGCCTGCGACCGGGCGGCAAGCTGTACACCCAGATCCGCGAGCCGTACTTCTTCGGCTACGTGCGCGACGAGCTGATCCAGATCTACGGCGCCGAGACAGTGCGCTCGGGCGGCCTCAAGGTCTACACGACCATTCGTCCGCGTTTTCAGCGCCTTGCGGAGGAGGCGATCCGCAGCACGCTGACGTACTCGAACGACCCGGCTGCGGCGATCATCTCCATCAGTCCACGGACAGGTGCCATCCGTGCGATGGCGGCGGTGATCCCCAACCAGCCGAAGAACCAGTTCAACCTGCTCTCCCAGGCGCGGCGACAGACCGGATCGACGTTCAAGACGTTCGTACTCGCGACGGCGGTCGAGATGGGGATCAACCCGGACTCGACCTACTACGTCTCCGCTCCGTTCATCTACAAGGGAAACAAGCCGAACGGCAGCTGCGAGGACAAGACCTGGTGGTGTGTCCACACCTACGACAACAGCTACTCGGGGTGGACCTCGATCAGGAGCGCGACGATTCACTCCGACAACGCGGTCTACGCGCAGCTGACCCTCGACGTGACGCCGGAGCGCGTCGCGGACGTTGCGCGGAGGATGGGCGTCCGCTCGCAGCTCGACGTCAACGGCGCCTATGTCCCCGCGATGGGACTCGGGTCGATCGCCGTCTCCCCGCTCGACATCGGCTCCGCCTACGCGACCCTCGCTGCGGGGGGCACCTACGCGCGGCCGATGGCGATCCGCAGGGTGGTGCTCGCGAACGGGAAGGTCGACCGTGAAGCGGGCTGGGGGAAGCCGCAACGACGGCGCGCGATCTCGGAAGGGACGGCAGCGATCGTCACTCGCATCCTCGAGCAGAACGTCCAGTACGGCACCGGCGTGCGCGCTGACATCGGCAAGCCTGCCGCGGGCAAGACGGGGACGAACGAAGAGCACGCGGACGCCTGGTTCGCGGGCTATACGCCCGACCTTGCGACCACCGTCTGGGTCGGCTATACGCGCGGCGAGATCCCGATGGAGAACGTCCACGGCATCGCGGTCGCCGGAGGAACGTTCCCGGCGGAGATCTGGGCGAAGTTCATGGACCCTGCACTCGAGAACGAGCCCGATTCCGAGTTCCCCGAGCCGGACAGCTGGCCGACCTGGAAGGCGTTCACGCGCGGGAAGTACTCGCTCTCCTACGACCCGTACTACCGCCCGGAGACGACTACGACGGAGACGGAAGAGACCGACGAGAAGCCTGCCTCGAAGCCTTCGTCCGGCGAGACGACGACAAATCCGTGACCCGCGCCACGACGATGCGCGACCTGCTCACGGTCGACGACGCGCTCGCGCGCATCCTCGAGCGAGCGCAGCCTCTTTCCCCTGAGCCGGTGGCGCTCGCGGCTGCGGCCGGACGGATTCTCGCCGCGCCTGCTCTCGCCCGAACGGATCTGCCCCCGTTCCCGAGCTCGGCGATGGACGGGTTCGCCGTCCGTTCGGAGGACACTCCCGGCGAGCTGCCGATCGCCGCCCGCGTCGCGGCGGGCCTGCCTTCGGCGGAGCCGCTCGCGCCGGGCACGGCGGCGGCCATCGCCACCGGTGGTGCCGTGCCCGACGGCGCCGACACCGTCGTCCCGATCGAGCGGGTAGTCGAACGCGACGGCCACGTCGAGATTCCCGAGCGCCTCGAGCCCGCCGCTCACATCCGGCCCCGGGGAGGCGACGTGCGAACCGGCGAGCTCGCGGTCGACGCGGGGGTGCGCCTCGGTCCGGCGCAGATCGGCGCGCTCGCCGCCGTTGGCGTAGGCGAGGTCGCATGTGCCCGGCGTCCGAAGGTCGCGATCATCGCCACCGGGACGGAGCTTCGAAGTCCAGAGGACGAGCTCGAGCTCGGCGAGATCTACGAGTCCAACCGGCCGATGCTTGCCGCGATGCTTGCCCGCTTCGGAGCGGAGATCGACGTACTGCCGGTCGTCGCCGACGACGAGAACGCGCACCGAGAGGCGTTCGAGCGAGGGCTGACGGCCGACGTGCTCGTGACGTCCGGCGGCGTGTCGATGGGGCCGCACGACCTCGTCCGGCGCGTCGAGGCCGACCTCGGAGTCGAGGAGCTTTTCTGGGGCGTTGCCGTCAAGCCGGGGAAGCCGCTCTCCTTCGGTGTCCGCGACGCGACGCTGGTCTTCGGCCTCCCCGGCAACCCGGTCTCGTCACTCGTTGGATCGCTCCTCTTCGTCGGGCCCGCGCTGCTCGCGCTCCAGGGTGCATTCGACGTCGGTCCGGCGTTCGAGCACGGACGGGCCGGCACCGCGCTCCGACGGAATGCCCATCGCGACGAGTTCGTTCGCGCCCGCCGCGCGGCGACCGATGACGGGGTCGTACTCGAGCCAGTGTCCGGCCAGGAGTCGCACATGATCGTGCGGGCCGCGACCGCAGACGCGCTCGTGTACGTGCCTCGCGGCGACGGCCGGATCGAAGAGGGAAGCCCGGTGCGTTACCTCGTCCTCGCGTAACCCGGCCGAGAGCGCACGAGCAGCGATCCCAACGCCGTCCGTACGAGGCCGGCCGGCGGCGGCTCTGCCCCACCGGCGTACGGGGCGTAACGCCCGAACGCGAGTGCTCCGAGCTGGCCTGCGGCCGCCGCCCAGGCGAGCGCGAGCAGGACGGATCCGACGGAGATGTACCCCACCGTCGCGAGCCCGAGGACGTAGAGCACCGTGTCCACGAGCCCGAGGTCGAGCTGCGACGAGAGGATGAGGACACCCGCGAGTGGTCCGGCCAGGCCGGCGGCGAAGAGCGCGGCGCGAGCCCAGACGCGTGTCCGCAGCGGAAGCCACAGCCACGCGTACAGCGACGGGAGGACGAAGACGAGCGCGTACGGCTTCACGACTCCGATGACGAATGCGACGACGGCAAGCCACGCGAGCGCTACGGAGTACCCGGCAAGGCGTTCCTCTGCCGTTGTCCGGTCGGAGTACGTCAGGCGGCGACGGACGACGAGCCACCCGGTCGCGAGCGCGATGACGACGAGGCCGAGACCCGCCACGGGCCACTCGGTGACGAGCGAGGAGTAGGTCGGCAGCGGGAGCGCTGCGCCGGTGGGAAGGATCCCCACGACCCCTGCGAGCCAGAGGAGAAGGCCCGCGTAGAGCCAGAAGATGATCCGAGTGCGGAGCGCACGCATGGCCGGCGCAAGAGGCATGCGGCGCCGACGAGTCCGGACGAGCAGGTCGAGCGCTCCCAGCGCGAACGGCACGACCGCGATCAGAAGCGTCAGCCGCACTGCCCAGCCGCTCGCCACGCGGTCTCGGAGGAAGACGCTGTCGGGCGTCCTGAAGGCGGCGCTGAGGCTCAGGTCGATGGACCCGACCAGGACCTCGGTTGCGCGCCCCATGTCGCCGAGCTGGTCGAGGGAGAGCCCGGCTGCGGGATCCCCGACGGGCAGCGCGGGCTCCCCGCGCTCCTCGGTCGTCAGCGTCACGGCGGCGATGCTCGACGCAAGCAGTCTCCCCTGCTCCGCGTACGCGAACGGCATGCCGAGGTCGACGAGCTGTGTGGGGATGCCCGCCAGGTAGGGCTCGGTCCCCGTCTGCTCCTCGACACGCGTGAGCGCGGTACGCACGAGTGCAGGTGCCGGCGACCGTGGCTCGTCTCCCGCGATCGCGATGCGCGGGTGGCCGCCGCCCGCGATGCCGTCGAGGACCACCGCGGCGAATGCCCCGTCCGCGTACGGGGAACTCGCGGCGAAGCGTGCAGCGCCGGCACCGCCGTAGGCACCGCCGTCGGTCGAGACGAGAACGAGAGTTCGCTGCGGCCGGGGCGTCTCCGCGGAACCCCGGGGCGCGAAGCCGCGGGCGAGCTCGATGAGGGCCGCCGTGCCCGAGGCGTTGTCGCCGTACGGCCGCGTCACGCCCGCGTTGTCACGATGCGCAACAAGCAGGACCGCCCTGTCAGACCTGCCGGGCACGACCGCAACGACGTTGCGGAGCTCGACACGGCCGAGCTCCGGGATGTCCTCCATCCACACGTCCTCGGCGACCTCGAGGCCGAAGGCCGAGATCGACTCTCTGAACCACAGCGCCGCGTCGACGTCGCCCTGCGTTCCCGGAACCCGAGAGGGGAACTGCGACGTCAGCTCGCCGGCCAGGCTGGCCGCGGTGTCCTGGTCGAAGAGGGGCTCGAGCGGCGGCCGCGCGAGCGTCCCGGTTGCCGAGACCGAGAACAGCAGCGCGAGGAGGGCCGGGACGACGATGAGCGACGAAACCCGCACCAGACGTACGTTCAGAGGCCGGTCGACGGTGCCGCGGCGCGGCGGCCGCCTCGGGCCCCGGGGCCGAGCCGCTTCCATCGCGGGGCTATAGTAGGCGGGCCCGCAGCTGCGCGCCTCTCGTTTCCGCACTATGGCGAACGCCTCGACAATCCTCCTCGTCGACGACGAGGACTCGATCCAGACGCTCTTGACGTATCCGCTGGAGCGGGACGGATACCGGGTCGTCCAGGCGCGCGACGGCGAAGAGGCGCTGACGCGGTTCGCCGAGGAGGAGGTCGATCTCGTCGTCCTCGACGTGATGCTTCCGAAGCTCGACGGCCTCGAGGTGTGCAAGCGCCTGCGGGGCGAGAGCACCGTTCCGATCATCATGCTGACGGCGCGCGGCGACGAGCTCGACAAGGTGCTGGGGCTGGAGCTCGGAGCGGACGACTACATCACGAAGCCGTTCTCCATCCGCGAGTTCCGCAGCCGTGTTCGCGCACTGCTGCGGCGAGCCGTCACCCCGCACCTCTCTCGCGAGCGCGAGGATCTGATCGAGCGAGGAGAGCTGCGGATCGACGTCCCGCGCCGCAGCGTCGACGTGCGCGAGGAGCCGGTCCAGCTGACGTTCATCGAGTTCGAGTTGCTCGCCGTTCTCGCGTCGAATCCGGGCGTCGTGTTCTCACGCCGCGAGCTGCTCGAGCGGCTCCGCGGCAGCGCCGACTATCGCGAGCCGCGCACGATCGACGTTCACGTGCGCCACCTGCGAGAGAAGATCGAGAGCGACCCGAGCAACCCCGAGCTGATCCTCACGATCCGGGGGGCCGGCTACCGCTTCAGAGAGGAGTGAGGATGAGGATCCCTGGGGGGATCCGCGTCCGGATCGCGCTTGCGCTCGTCGGCATCGTCACGGCAGCGCTGGGCGCGGCGTACCTGATTGTCATCCCGTCGCTCGAGCAGCGGCTGGTCGATGCGCGCCTCGACCAGCTCGAGCAGGCCGCCGCACCGCTCGCCAGGGACCTCCCGGCGAACCAGTTCCGCTGGCAGAGGACCGTCGACTCATGGGCGCTCGAGACGAACGCGCGGGTCGTGGCGTACAGCGTCCTTACGAGGAATCCGCCGTCGACGGCCGTCGGCGCCGACTCGCAGCGAGGACGGTCGCGGGACGTCGCGAACGACGACGTCGTACTGGACGCAGTGGAGAGCGGCGAGCAACGCCGCGGCCGCGTCATGAAGGGCGGTGGAGATTTTGCGGAGGTAGCGGTACCGCTCGAGTGGGGCGCAGCAGTGCTGTTCCGGACGCCGCTCGAGGACTCGCTGACGACGGTGCGGCTCGTCGAGCAGCGGCTTCTGCTCGCGACCGCGTTCGCGGTTGCCCTCGCGCTGGCGATCGGGCTCTTCGCCGCCGGCATGCTCGCGCGGCGCCTGCTGCGCCTCGAGACCGCGGCCGAGCGCATCGCGGGGGGCGACTTCGACCACCCGGTCATCGACCGCGGTGACGACGAGATCGGCGAGCTCGCCCGCGCGTTCGACCGCATGCGGGTCCAGCTCGCTCAGCTCGACAGCGCCCGGAAGGAGTTCGTCGCCAACGCTTCGCACGAGCTGCGGACGCCGCTCTTCTCGATCGGCGGCTTCCTCGAGCTGCTGAGCGACGAGGATCTCGACGAGGAGACGCGCCAGGACTTCCTCGCGACCATGCGCTCCCAGGTCGAACGGCTCACGAAGCTGTCGACCGACCTCCTCGACCTCTCGCGGGTCGACGCGGGTCAGCTCCGCGTCGAGTCCGAGCCCGTCGATCTCGGCGAGGTCGCGGGGTCGCTCGTCCAGGAGCTCGAGCACGTCGCCGCCGCATCCGAGCACGGTCTCGAGGCGGATGTCGAGGGCGAGGCATGGGCGCTCGGCGACGAGGAGCGCGTGCTCCAGATCGGCCGCGCGCTCGTCATGAACGCCCTCGTGCACACGCCGTCCGGCACGCCGATCGTCGTGCGCGCGAGGCGCCGAGCGGGCAGGGCATCGCTCGAGGTAGAGGATGCCGGGCCCGGCATCCCCCGTGACCAGCAGGAGGCGATCTTCGAGCGCTTCTACCGTGGAGAAGGCGGCGTGGCGTGGGGGAGCGGTCTCGGCCTCGCGATCGCGAAGGAGCTTGCGCGGCTGATGAACGGCGCCGTCACGATGGAGTCGCGGCCCGGCCGCACGGTGTTCGCCCTCGTGCTCAAGCCCGAGGTCACGCCGCTCACCGTCACGAAAGTCGGACGAGCGTTTTCACGTGAAAACGCGTCCCGCTCGGAACGCTGACGCGATTCGAACCGGACTACGATCTCCCTGTGGAGCACTCCCGCTCATGAGCGACCTCTCGCACGTAGACGAGGCCGGCGACGTCCGCATGGTGGACGTCGGTTCCAAGCCGGTGTCACGCCGCCGCGCGGTCGCGCGAGCGAGCGTCCGTATGGCCCCGGAGACCGCTGCCCGGCTCGCCGATCTCCCGAAGGGGAACGCGCTCGTCACCGCTCAGCTGGCCGGGATCATGGCTGCGAAGCGAACGGCCGAGCTCATCCCGCTCTGCCATCCGCTCCCGCTGTCGCACGTCGGCGTCACGCTCGAGGTCACGGAAGCTGCCGTGGAGATCGAGACGGTCGCGGAGACGACGGCGCAGACCGGTGTCGAGATGGAGGCGCTCGTGGCGGCGAGCGTCGCCGCGCTCACGGTGTACGACATGGCGAAGGCGATCGACAAGGACATGGAGGTCACCGAGGTCAAGCTCGTCGAGAAGACGAAGGAGCCGGTCGAGTGAACGCGGCGGTCCTGACGATTTCCGACGGCGTCCATGCGGGCGTGCGCGACGACTCGAGCGGCGATCTGCTCGAGGAGCTCCTCCGCGCGGACGGCTACGACGTCGTCCGTCGCGTCGTACCGGACGATCGAGAGGTGATCTCCGACGCAATCGTCGAGCTCGCGGCCGATGCGTTGCTCGTACTGACAACGGGAGGGACGGGCTTCGCCCCTCGCGACGTGACTCCGGAGGCGACACGCGCCGTCATCGATCGAGAGGCGCCGGGGATCGCCGAGACGATTCGTGCGGATGCCGTCACGAAGACGCCGCACGCGCTCCTGTCGCGTAGCGTCGCCGGTCTTCGCGGACGGACGCTCGTCGTGAACCTCCCGGGCTCGACCGGTGGGTGTCGGGACGGCTTCGCCGTGCTGCGCCCCGCGCTCGCACACGGGCTCGAGCTCGCCTCGGGCGACACCGCGACTCCCCATCGCCAGACATGACCACGGCGGTCGCACCGCTTCCGCGCAGGCTCGCCTCGCTCGTGCGGATCGAGCACACGGTCTTCGCGCTCCCATTCGCGTACGTCGGCGCGTTCCTGGCCGTCGACGGGTGGCCGGGCCTGGGCGAGATGATCTGGGTGACCGTGGCAATGGTCGGAGCCCGTACGCTCGCGATGGCGCTCAACCGGCTGGTCGACGCGGAGCTCGACGCGAGAAACCCGAGGACCGCCGGCCGCGAGCTGCCAAGCGGGGCACTGACGCGCACGCAGGTCCTCGGTCTGAGCGGAGCGGCGTTTGCGGTGTACCTCGTCGCCGTCTTCCAGCTCGACCCGATCGTCCGGTGGCTCTGGCCGATCCCCGTCGCGATGTTCGTCGTCTACCCGTACCTCAAGCGCTTCACGTGGCTGTGCCACTTCTGGCTCGGCGCCTGTCTCGGGCTGGCCCCCGTCGGCGCCTGGCTCGCGGTGTCGGGGACCGCGCCATGGGAGGCATGGGCGTTGGGCGCAGCGGTGCTCTGCTGGGTTGCGGGGTTCGACCTCTTTTACTCGCTCTACGACCTCGAGCACGACCGGCGGGAGGGGCTCCACTCCTGGGCGGTGCGGTTCGGGGAGCGTGGGGCCTTCTTCGGCGCCAGGGCTTTCCACGGGCTCACCGTTGTCTTTCTTGCGATCGCAGGCGTGGGCCTGGCGGTGGGCGAGTTCTACTGGCTCGGCGTCGCCGCGGTCGCGGGGCTGCTGGCCTACGAGCACTCGCTCGTCAGGCCCGGTGACCTGCGCCGCCTGGACGCGGCGTTCTTCACCGTGAACGGCGTGATCAGCCTCGTCTTCCTCGCGTTCGTCGCGCTCGACGTCCTCGTCTGAGAGCGCCGCGCCGCAGGGGCTTCCGGCCCCGGTCCTAGACTTTTCCCGTCATGAGCCGCCTCCGTCACGAGGCCGGGCAGACCGTCGTGCTCGTCGCCGTGCTGCTGCCGCTGTTCCTCGGGCTGGGGGCGATCGCCGTCGACGTCGGTTACTGGTACGTCGTCAAGAAGACCGCGCAGGATGCAGCCGATGCGGCCGCACTCGCGGCGGCGCGTGAGCTGCCGAACGCCACGGTGGCGATCCCGACGGGCGAGGACTACGTGCACCGGAACATGCCGGACGCCGTTGCGACGGTCTCGACTCCCTACGCCGAGCCGATCGCGGGGCCGGGCGACGCGGGCGTCGGCGGGACTCCGACGAGCGGCACGCCCGATCCCATGAAGATCGAGGTCACCGTGCACCAGCACGCGGGCACGTTTTTCGGCCGTATGTTCGGCGTGTTCGACACAAACGTCACGGCGCGGGCGGTCGCGGAGCGCCTACCCGGTGACGACACGCTTGCGATCTTCTCCTTCGAGAACCCGATGTGCGGCGACGAGAACGGGCTCGAGTTCGACGCGGAACACGTCCGCATCAACGGCTTCATCCACAGCAACGGCCGCTTCAGGATCAGCCGAGGACCGTTCTGGGCCGCGGACGGGACGATCTCCCGGAACAACTGCGTCTCGAGCATCGAGCAGGAGGTGTACTCGCAGTTTGGGGGTGCCCCACCTCTCAACCGCGAGCCGCGCGACGTGTTCGAGACCGAGACCTGGCCGCTCTGGCATGTGCCGGCCGACTTCGGCTGGCTCGACGGATGCACGTACTCCGGCGCGACGATCGAGATCACGCAGTCCGCCGTGACGATCGACGGCGAGGTGAGGTCGCACGGCGGAACGCTTCCGAGCGGCACGTACTGCGCGACGACGTCGTTCCACCTCGACGGCGATGGCCTGAGCGGGCGGATCACGGCCCTTTCGCCGCAGATCACGGTCGAAGGTGGCGACCTCGAGCTGAGACCGTTCGCGCAGGACGTGCTCTTCTTCGCCGTTCCCAATAGCGACACGACGTCGTCGAATGACGGGTCGCTCGCCGCCAACGGCGGCGCGAGCTGTGTCCCGAGCGACGGGAACGACCTGGTGTTGCGCGGCAGCGGACATCGTTGGTTCGGCCTCGTCTTCAACCCGTGCGGTCGGATCCACGCGAATCTGGGCGGCGGGCTCGACGGCGCGCCGGCACTCGAGGGCGCGTTCGTCGGGTTCCGTGTTCTCCTTCAAGGCAACGGATTCGAGATGATCGGTCGCGGGGACTTCGAGTACAGCACTGCGCTCGTCGAGTAACCGGCGCGCGCAGCCCGCTTGAAGTAGCGTTTTCCAGGTGATTCGCGCGCGCGATGTGGAGAAGCGGTTCGGGCGCCGGCGTGTCCTTCGAGGGGTCTCGTTCGAGCTCGAGCGTGGCGGCATGCTCGTCGTCACCGGCCCCAACGGGTCCGGGAAGACGACGCTCATGCGACTCGTCGCGGGCCTGGCCGCGCCGTCCCGCGGGACGCTCGAGGTCGATGTGGACCGGTCGCACGTGGGGTTCCTCTCACACGAGCCGCTCGTCTACCGCGAGCTGAGCGCGCTCGAGAACCTCGATCTCTTCGGTCGGCTCTACCGCGTGCCCGAGCGGCGAGAGCGCATCGGCATGCTGCTCGAGCGCTTCGGGCTCTGGGAGGCGCGGAACGAGCGGGTCGCGACCTACTCGCGCGGGATGACGCAGCGGCTGGCGCTGTGCCGGGCGCTCCTCCACGAGCCGGAGCTGCTCGTGCTCGACGAGCCGTTCTCCGCGCTCGACGAGGCGGGTGCGGCGCTCCTCGACCGTGAGCTCGAGGAGCTTCGCGGTGAGCGGACGATGGTCGTCACGACCCACGATCCGGCCCGACTCGAGCGCTACGCGGGCACGAGGCTCGCTCTCGCATGACGTACGTCGCCGACGTGACGGCGCTTGCGCGCAAGGACCTGCAGGTCGAGCTCCGCGCGCGGGACACGCTGCCCGCGATGCTGCTGTTCGTCCTCTCGACGCTCGTCGTGTTCCGCTTCGCGCTTCCGGCCGACACGGAGGACGAAGCGGCCTACGGGTTGCTCTGGGTCGCGATCGTCTTCACCGCGCTCCTCGGGCTCTCGCGCGCCTGGGTGCCGGAGCAGGAGCACGGCGTGCTGGACGGGCTCGTGCTCGCGCCGTGCGACCGAAGCGCCATTTGGCTCGGCAAGACGATCGCGACGCTCACCTTCCTCCTCGCGGCGCAGGTCGTGGCGCTCCCGGCTTTCGCGCTCTTCTTCGCCCCGCTCGACGCGACGGCGATCATCGGCGTGGTGCTCGCCGACATCGGCATCTGCGTCGTCGGCTCGCTCCTGGCGGCGATGGCCGCGGCAAGCCGCGCGCGGGAGCTTCTCCTTCCGCTGCTCGTTCTTCCGCTTTCCATCCCGCTCGTCATCGGCGGTGTCGGCAGCGCCATCTCCGCCGAGGGCGAGCGCTTCCTGCTCTTTCTCGTGCTCTACGACGCGGTCTTCGCGGTACTCTCGTGGGCGTCCTTCGAGTACGTCGTGACGGAGTGAATCCCTGAGCACATCCTCGCTGCGCGGCCTTCCGGGGCTTGCTCTCCTCACCGCCGGTCTCTTCGCCCTCGGGCTGGTGCTCGCGTTCTTCGTCGCTCCGGAGACGGACGTCGAGGGGATCCGGCAGAAGATCTTCTACATCCACGTCCCGATCGCGCTGACGGCCTACTTCTGCTTCGGCCTCGGCGCGCTGAAGGCGTTGCTCCTCCTCTGGCGCGGCGGCGAGCGCTACGACCTGGAGAGCTACGTCGCGATCCACCAGGGCACGATCTTCGGCTCGCTCACGCTGATCACCGGGTCGCTGTGGGCGAAGACGTCGTGGGGCGTGTGGTGGAGCTGGGACTCGGATCAGCTCGTGCTCTTCCTCGTGCTCTTCCTCTTCTACTGCGCCTACTTCATGCTCCGGTTCTCGCTTCCGGAGGGGCCGCGCCGGGCTCGTTCGTCGGCCGTGTACGCGCTCTTCGGGGTCGTCCTCATCCCCGTCAGCTTCCTCGCAATCCGGCTGGCGAACGATCTCGTCCACCCGACCGTGTTCACGCGTGAGGGGCCGCAGATGACCGCGACGATGTTCACGGCGTTCTGTGTCATGTGGGCCGCGGTGACGCTGCTCGCATACGTGCTCTACCGAGTCGAGCTAGCGGGCAAGCGCACGGACAGCAACCTTCGCGAGCTGCGCGAGGCGCTCTCGTGAGCCCCGGCGATTACGTTGCCGCGGCATACGCGGTCGTCTTCGTGTTCTTCCTCGTCTACGTCGCGATTCTCGCGGCCAAGCTCGTCCGGCTCGAGCGCCAGACGGCAGAGCTGCTCGAGCTCGCCCAACGCCGTGAGTCGGCTCCTGCGGCAGACGAGCCGGAGTCGCGTGCGGACGACGGGATGATCGACCGGGCACATCTCTATGCTGCGCGCGTGCCGCACGCCCAGAAGGTGATCCGCTCGGCTTGACGCGGCAGACGCTCGTCGGCAGGCCGCTGCCACTGCAGGCTCCCACGGCGTTCGTTCGCATTCGCCCGCGTGGTCCTCGCGTCTGCGGAGAAGGCAGGTCGGTGCGCGCGGCGCAGTGCCGGGCGGCGGTCGCGAAACGGCCGCGCTGATACGTCGGAGGGCCGTTTAGGCTCTCTTCCGTGTTCATCACGTTCCTGACCGACTTCGGTCTCCAGGACGACTTCGTCGGAACGTGCCACGGGGTCATGAAGAAGATCGCTCCCGAGGCGGAGATCATCGACATCACGCACGGGATCCCGCCCCAGGCGGTGCTCCAGGGAGCGCTCGTGCTCGCGAACACGATCGGCTACATGCCGGTCGGCGTTCACCTCGCCGTTGTCGACCCCGGTGTCGGTGGGCCGCGCCGGCCGCTGGCGCTCGAGGACGGGGAGGGCCGGAAGTACGTCGGCCCCGACAACGGCCTGCTCCTGCCGGCCGCGAGGCGGGCGGGGATCGTCGCCGCGCATGAGCTCGCGAACCCCGCATACGCGCTCGAGACGATCTCGCGGACGTTCCACGGACGCGATCTCTTCTCGCCCGCCGCTGCCCATCTCGCGCTCGGCGTGCCGGTCGGGGAGCTTGGTCCGCCGCTCGACCCCGAGGGTCTCGTGACGCTCGACCTCCCGCCGCCAGAGGTCGGCGAAGCGGCGGCGCTCTCTACGGTGCTGTACGTGGACAGCTTCGGGAACATCGTGCTCAACCTGACGCGCGACGACGTCGAGCAGATCGGCATCGTGTCGGGGCGCCGTGTCGAGCTCGAGCACGCGGGCGAGAGCTACTACGCGGTCACGGCAAGGACGTTCGCGGACGCCCGGGCCGGCGACGTGATCCTGTACCAGGACAGCTACGGGAACATGTCGGTCGCGATCTCCGGGGGAAGCGCCGCGCGCATGCTCCATGCGATGCCCGGCCAGCGGATTCGGATCTCGCCGGCGGTCTGAGCTACGAGATCGGCGGGCGGTCGCCGCTCCACGGGCGCGCTTCCTCGAGCTGCGCGGCCAGCCGGATGAGCAGCGCGTCGCCGGCTGGAGGGCCGACCGCCTGGACGCCGATCGGGAGCCCGTTGCCGTTCCGGTGCAGCGGGACCGACATCGCCGGAAGGCCAGTGAGGTTGGCGATCGCCGTGAACGGCGTGAAGACGGTGTTCTTGCGAAGCTGCTCGAGCGCGCCCGTGACGCCCTCCTCCTGCCAGCCGATCGGCACCGGCGGGAGCGCGAGTGTCGGCGTCAGCAGGATGTCGTAGTCGTTCCAGAACGCGACGATCCGGCGCGCAACCGCTTGTAGCTCGAGGGACGCCAGCGCAAAGTCCGCCGACGACGTCGAGCGCGCTACCTCGGCGAGGCCCCTGTTGAGCGGCGTGAGCGTGTCGAGCGGCGCGGGATACAGCGCCGGGCCAACCTGCCAGACCGTGATGAAGAGATCGAGGACGCGCGCGTCCGACCAAGCCGGCGTCGCGTCGACGACGTCGTGGCCGAGGTCCTCGAGAAGCGCGGCCGCGGAGCGCAAGGCATCCGCGCAATCGGCGTGCACGGGGACGTCGATCGGAGGCGCCGCGGTGACCCCGATGCGAAGCCGGCCGGGGTCCGCTCCGACCTCGGCTGAGAAGGGGCGCTCGGGCGGCGGCGCCCACCAGGCGTCGCCCGGCTCGTAGCCGGAGACCACGTCGAGGAACGCGGCGGCGTCCGCGACGTACCTGGCGAGCGAGCCGCCGGTCGAGAGCCCCTCGAACGAGGAGAACGGCGCGCTCGATACGCGCCCACGCGACGGCTTCAGGCCGAAGAGGCCGCAGCACGACGACGGGATGCGGATCGAGCCGCCTCCGTCGCTGCCGTGCGCGATCGGCACGAGACCCGCCGCGAGCGCGGCAGCCGCGCCGCCGCTCGAGCCGCCCGGCGTCAGCTCCGGGCTCCACGGGTTCGAGGTCGAGCCGTTGAGCTCGGACTCGGTGAACGCGACCGTGCCGAACTCGGGCGTGTTCGTCTTGCCGACGATGACGAACCCCGCCTCGCGGACGCGGCGCACGACCGCGGTGTCGAAGTCGGGGACGTTGTCGGCGAATGCGCGGCACGAGTAGGTCGTCCGAATGCCGGCGGTCGCCGTCAGGTCCTTGATCGCGATGGGGACGCCGTGGAACGGGCCATCGCCGGGGTGGGTGTCGCGCTTCTCCGCCTCGGCGAGCGCCTCCTCGCCGCAGACCGTGACGAAGGAGTTCAGCTGCGGGTCGAGCCGCTCGATGCGCTCGAGGTACAGCCGAACGAGCTCGTGCGAGGAGACGTCTCCCGCGCGAACGAGGCGAGCCTGCTCGGTCGCCGGGAGAAACGCGAGGTCCATCCCGGCGACCGTAACAGCGCTAGATCCAGTCGAACGTGTCCTGGAGGAACGGGACGATGAAGTACAAGGCGAAGGCGGCGCTCGCCGCCCACATGAACGGATGAACGGCCTTCCAGCGGCCCTCTGCCGCGCGGACGACGACGAACGCGATGAAGCCGAAGCCGATTCCGTCGGCGATGGAGAACGTGAACGGCATGACCATGATCGTCAGCGCCGCGGCGAGGCCGATCCCGAGGTCGCTGAAGTCGATGCCGGCGAGCTTCCGCGGTGTCTGCCCCTCCGCCACGTCCTCCGCCTCGGTGAGCGCGGTCATCATCAGGAAGCCGACGATGATCAGCGCAGGAGCAGTCGCCTCCGGCGGCACCATGCCGATGATCGGCGCGAAGAACATGAACGGCAGAAAGAGGGCGCCGCACACAACGGCGACCCAGCCGGTTCGACCGCCGACGCTCACGCCCGATGCCGACTCGATGTAGGTCGTCGCCGACGAGGCCGAGGCCGCGCCGCCGGCCACGGCGGAGAGCGAGTCGACGAGCAGCGGCTTGCGGATCTCGGGAATCTTCCCCTCGTCGTCGACGTACCCGGCCTGCTTGCCGACCCCGACGAGCGTCCCCATGGTGTCGAAGAAGTCGGCCATGAAGAGCGAGAACGCCCAGACGACGGCCGAGATGAACGCAAGCTCTGTGAAGGCGTCGAAGTTGAAGTTGCCGAGCAGCTCGAGGTTCGGCGACTCGTAGACGTCGTCGGGGA
Organism: uncultured Actinomycetes bacterium; assembly: GCA_963793035.1. GTDB lineage: Bacteria > Actinomycetota > Thermoleophilia > Gaiellales > Gaiellaceae > GMQP-bins7. The sequence goes on along the minus strand of CAWBYI010000001.1, from coordinate 118,784 downwards.
CCGTTGCGCCCGCCGTGAAGCCGGCATCCCCGTCGGAGGTCTCGTTGATGATGGTCGCGAGGACGGTTGACGCGATGATCCCGATGAGCAGGTCCCCGCGGACTCCGCGAGCGCGCAGCGCGATCGTGAGGAAGAGGCCGAACATCGCCACGAAGATCGGCCAGGTCGTCAGTGGGGCCAGGTCGACGACCGGGGTGCCCGGCACGACGACGCCCGCGCTTTCGAAGCCGATGAAGGCGATGAAGAGCCCGATGCCGATGGCGATCGCCTTCTTGAGGTCGAGCGGGATTGCGTCCATGACCTTCGCGCGCAAGCCCGTCAACACGAAGACCGTGACCGCGATGCCCTCCACCACGATGAGCCCCATCGCGGCGGGGAATGAGAGACCTTCACCGGCGACGAGGCCGAAGGCGACGGTCGCGTTGATGCCCGAGGCCCGGCGCGATCGCGTACGCGTAGTTCGTGTACAGGCCCATCGCGATCGTCATCACTCCCGCGACCAGGCATGTGACGGCGAGCACGCCGTCGAACGGCAGGCCCTGACCCTCGAGCCCCTCGATCCCGGCGAAGCTCAGGATCTGCGGGTTCACGAAGATGATGTACGACATCACGATGAAGGTCGTGAGACCCGCCATCGTGTCCCTGCCGAGCGTCGTCCCCTTCTCGGCGAAGCGGAACTTCCGCTCCATCCATCCTCCCTGGAGCGGCTGAGCGACGTCGGTCATGCGCTGTCCCTCCTTCGAGACCGGTCGAGAGGAAGGGGCGATCCTAAGGCTCTAGGCGATCCCGCGCACGGCCCAGGCACCGGCCGTGATCGAGAACGGCGCCGGGGGCAGAAGCTCGCTGGCAGCGTTCCCTGAGCCGCTCGCGTGCAGCGGCGTCGAGCCCGGCCGTGTAGCTCCCTGCCGGCCCGACGCCGAGCGTGAACGGCTCCCACCATTCGTCGAAGGTCTCGTGCTCGACGGTGACCGTCAGCAGCGCTCCTTCGATGCCGCCGAGCCCTGCTTCCTCGAAGAGTTGCTCGAGGTGGCCTTCGCGGGCTCCCGCCCGCCACGACTCGTCCGGGACAGCGGGGTCGAGCTCCCGCGCGGCAGTCCAGAGCGCGCTGATCGGCGCCTGTCCACCGGCGAGATCCCAGACGCACGCGGCGACGGTTCCACCCGTCCGCGTCACGCGCGCCATCTCGCGAATCCCGGCGACCGGGTCGCTCATGAAGTGGACGACCAGCTGCGCCAGGGCGGCATCGAACGTGTCGGCCTCGAAGGGGAGGTCCTCTGCCGGCGCCTCACGGACGTCGACGCCGGGGTGCCGCTCGCGCGCGGCCGCGACGAACGGCGGCGACGGGTCGACTGCCGCGATGGAATCGGCGCCGAGCCGGCTGACGAGCTCTGCCGTCAGCGCGCCCGGGCCGCAGCCGACGTCGAGGACGTGCACGCCGGGCTCGATCCGCGCGAACTCCGCGAACGTCGGCGCCAGCGGCGCCGAGTACCGGCCCATGAAGCGGTCGTAGGCGTCCGCCTCGACGACGAAGGTCACGCGCGAAATCTACGCCCCGCGCGGTGGATCATGGCGAGGGCCGGACTTGAACCGGCGACACCACGGTTTTCAGCCGTGTGCTCTACCAGCTGAGCTACCTCGCCTCGGCCACTGAGTGTAGCCGCGTGCCGCTGTAGGTTCCCCGCGTGAACGCGCAACGGGAGATCGCGATCATCGGCGCGGCTCTCGACCTCGGACAGGGACGACGCGGCGTCGACATGGGGCCGTCGGCGATCCGCTACGCGGGTCTCAAGGAGCGGCTCACGAGCCTCGGCTTCGAGGTCCGCGATCACGGGAACGTGGAGACGGCCGTTCCGGAGGCGACCGCGCTGCAGGACGAGCGTGCCCGCTTCCTCCCGGAGATCAAGCGCACGTGCGAGCGGATCGCCGCCAAGGTGGTCGAAGCCGTTGGCGGCGGCACGACGCCGCTTGTTCTCGGCGGCGACCATTCCGTCGCGCTCGGAACGCTCGGCGGGCTCGCGTCGGCGCTCGGCACGGGCGGCGTGCTCTGGATCGACGCGCACTCGGACATCAATACGCCGGAGACGAGCCCGAGCGGGAACGTCCACGGCATGGCGCTCGGCGCAGCGCTCGGGCTCGGCGGAGACGCGTTCGCGAGCGACGCCTGGCCGCTGCCCGCGGTCGATCCGAAGCGCGTTGCCCTGCTCGGTGTGCGGGAGCTCGACGACGCCGAGCGCCAGCTCCTGCGCGATGCAGGCGTGCGGGTCTTCACGATGAGCGAGCTCGATCGAGTCGGCGTCGAGCGAGCGATGCGGGAGGCGCTCGACCGGGTTGCCGGCCCGAACTTCGTCCATGTCTCGCTCGATCTCGACGCCCTCGACCCGGAGATCGCGCCCGGTGTCGGGACGCCGGTGCGCGGCGGGCTGACCTACCGCGAGGCGCACCTCGCGCTCGAGCTCGTCGCCGAGTCGGGCCTCGCCGGCTCGCTCGAGGTCGTCGAGGTGAACCCGATCCTCGATCGCGAGAACACGACCGCGCTCACTGCGGTCGAGCTCGTCGCGAGCGCGCTCGGGAAGACGATCTTCTAGCGCCGGACAGGCCGGACAGGTCTGGCCCTTACGACGCTGCGACGCTCGAGAACTGCGGGATGATGTCGCTCCCGTACGCGGCGAGAACCTCTTCCTGGCCCTGGGTCATGAGGTAGATGTTGAACTGGTCGACGCCGATCGACTCGAGCTCCTTCAGCTTCGCGGTCGCCTGCTCGGCGTTGCCGAGCACGCAGAAGCGGTCGCAGATCTCGTCGGTCACGAACTCGCCGTGCTTCGCGCCGACGCGCGAGTGCTCGTCGTAGTCGTAGAACTTTCGCGCCTGCACGTAGTCCGTGAGCGCCTGTGGGACGACGCTGCCGTCCGTCCCATAGCGTTCGATGAGGTCCTTGACGTGGTTCGAGACCATCGCCGGGAACCAGCGCACCTGCTCGCGCGCGTCCGCGATGTCGTCGGAGATGTGGCTCGGGGCGCAGACGATGCACTTGAGCTCGGACGGGTCTCGCCCGGCTTCCTCGGCGGCCGCGCGGGCAGTGTCCATGATCCACGTGATGATGTCCGGGTCGGCGAGCTGGATGATCACGCCGTCGCCGACGCGGCCCGCCACGGCGAGCGCCTTCGGCCCGTAGCCCGCGACCATCATGGGGATCTCGGGAAGCTCCGGGCGCACCCACTTGAGGTGGAGCTCCTTGTCGTTCCAGTTCACCTCGCGGCCGTTCATGAAGTCCCTGATCATCCCGAGCCGGCGCTCGAACTCCGCGACCTTCACGGGCTGCTGCCCGATGTAGCGGCGGGCGGAGTCGCCGCGGCCGATGCCCATGACCATCCGGCCGTCCGAGATGTCGTGGAGCGTCGCGTAGCCGCTCGCGAGGACCGTCGGCTCGCGCGTTCCGGGATTCGTGACGCAGTGGCCGAGCTTCATGGTCGAGGTCGCCTCGGCGGCGAGCGTGAGCAGCGGGAACGACTCCTGCCAGAGGACGTGCGAGTCGTACGTCCAGCCGTACTCGAAGCCGTGCGACTCCGCGAGTGCGAGCAGCTCGACGAGCCGCTGGTACGGCGGGTCGGGAAGGACGGTGACGCCGAAGCTCAGAGCCATCTGTGTCTCTCCTTCGCTCGTTCGGAGTACGGAGTATCGCGCTACAGCCGCGCCGTGCGAAGGGCGAGGAGAGCGGCGGCGGAGAGTACGGCGATAGCGGCGAAGGCGAGGCGGCCGTCGCCCGGGAGCCCGAAGGTGAGCCCGGCAAGTGGCGTACCGACGAGGATCGTGGCCAGGGCGACCCCGTTCACGAGCGCGATCGCGGCAGCCGGTGCGTCGGGTCGCGCGCGCTGGGCTGCTGCGAAGATGATCGCGAACGGGAGCCCCGCGGCGAGGCCGACGAGCAGAGCTCCGGCAGCCGCGAGCGTGAAGGAGATCTCGAGGGCGAGCAGCGTGCTGCCAGTCGCGACTCCGATCAGAGCGACGGCCCCGACAGAACGCCTCCATGCCGGGCGTGCCAGCATCCCACCCACCGGACGCGTGAGGATCCCTGCGAAAAGGATCAGGCCGGCCGCGAGGCCTGCCGCGGCTGAGCTCGCTCCCTGACGCTCGAGGAGCGGCACGGCCCAGTTGCCTGCGACGATCGCGAGGCCGAACGTCGCGGCCTGGAGGATCCCGAGCGTCAGCAGCGCCCGATCCCGGATCGCCGCTCCGTCTGTCCGATCGACTCGTGGAAGACCGCGAGCCGCAGCGACCGGGATGGCTGCGGCGAGCGCGAGCAGTGCAGCGGTCCAGTATGGCGCCCGCCAGTCGGTTGCGTCCGTCAGCGGCGGCACGACCATGAGCGCCAGTCCACCGCCGACCATGGTCGCGCCACCATAGAAGCCCTGGAGCGTTGGCCCGCCGCCTCCTGCTCGGACGAGATCGAGGCCGGACACGAACGCCGCACTGACGCTCAGGCCGACAATCGCACGGCCGAGGAGCGCAACCGCGAACGCGTCGTCCACGAGGAGCACTGCGTTGCCGGCGAGCGCAACCGCGATGGCGGCGAGCGCCACAGCGCGTGCTCCGAACCGGTCTGCGCCGCGGCCCGCCGGAAGCTGCGCGAGGAGGGCGGTGACGAAAAGGGCGGTGGTCAGCAACCCGACCGCTGCGAGCGAGACGCCGTAAGCATCGGCGAGCGGATCCGCGACTGCGCCGACGTTCGACAGATTCCAGGTCAGGCAGCCGCCGACCGCGAGCCCCGCCGCGGCGCCCTTCAGCTTCCTGGACGACGCCACGGCGGCGCACTCTACGGCCCTGCCCCGGCCGCAATCGGGGCTACGGGTTGTCGACGGCGGCTTTCGCCTCGGCGATCTGCGTCCGCGCCTCGGCAACGGCGTCGAGCGCGTTCGCGACCGCGCGGTCGAACTGCTTCTGCTGCTTCTCCGTCACCACGCCTGCCTGCGAGGACTCGAGCAGTGCGCCCGCCTTCTGCAGCGCGGCATCGGCCTCGTCCAGGCGCGGGTCGGCGGCGACCGCCTCTCCGATCCCGATCGCCAGCGCGACGACACAGGCGATGATCCCGCCGAGCAGCACCACGCGGCGCGTGAGACCCGGCATTGGTGCAAACGCCATCACTCCTCCTTTGCAGCTCCCCGTTCCTCCCCGAATGGTGCGCCGGAGCGTTCCGGCGGCCTTAGAGCGGGCTTCAGGCGGTGCGGCCGCCGCCGCCGGCGACCCAGTCGATCGTCTTCGACGTCAGGCGGTCGAGGGCGTCGACGGCGAGCTCGAGGTGGTCCTCCTTCGTGTCCTCGAGCTTCGTGTGCGAGAGGCCACGCAGGCTCTGGACGAAGAGCATCACCGTGGGAACGCCGGCTCGCGAGACCTCGGCGGCGTCGTGGAGCGGGCCGGACGGGAGCCGGTGCGCCGCTGCGGCGACCTCGGTGATCGCGTCCTCGCAGAAGCCGAGGAGGGTGTCGTCGAAGAGGATCGGCTCGATCGACCAGATGCGCTCGATCTCGACGTCGATGTTCTCCTCGGCCGCGAAGCGAGCGCTCGCCTCCTTCACGTCGGAGAGCATCGCAGCGAGCTGCTCTCGCGTCGAGATGGCGCTGGTCGAGGAGCTGCTCTGCCGTCTCGACCACCGACGTCACGATTCCCGGCCTGCAGACCACGCCGCCCGAGGTGCAGACGGCTCCGTCGCCCGTGCGCGCCGCGATGTCCCGGATCTCGAGCGCGAGCTTGGCGGCCCCGGCGAGCGCGTCGCGGCGCTGGTCCATCGGTGTCGAGCCCGCATGCGCCGCCTGGCCGCGCCACGTGATGCGGTGTCGCTCGACCCCGAACGTCCCGAGGACGACGCCGAGCGGCAGATCGAGCGACTCGAGGACCGGTCCTTGCTCGATGTGGAGCTCGAGGTAGGCGGCCGCGGAGTCGAGCTGGTGCCTGGACTCGAGCGCGCGGTCGAGATCGACGCCGTGCTCGGCGAGCGCGTCCGGGAGCGAGACGCCCTCTTGGTCGGTGAGCCGCCGCAGCTCGTCCTGGTCGGCCATCGAGCCCGCCGCCGCGCTAGAGCCGAAGAGGCTGCGGCCGAAGCGGGCGCCCTCCTCGTCTGCCCAGTTGACGAGGCGGAGGGTGACCGGAGGCGTCCCCGCCTCGGCGACCCGCCGGAGGACCTCGACCCCGGCGACGACGTTGAGCGCGCCGTCGAGCCAGCCGCCGTTCGGCACGGAGTCGATGTGCCCACCGACGAGCACCGCGCGCTCCGACTCGCCCGCGAGGGTGAACCACTGGTTCCCGGCCTCGTCGATCTCCTCGGTCGCGCCCGTCGCGGAGATCTTCTCGCGCAGCCAGCCCCGGGCCGTCTCCCAGGTCTCTGTCCAGGCGACCCGCTGCGCGCCGTCCTCGTTGCCTGTGAGCTCGCGGAGCTCCTTCAGCTCCGCGACGGTTCTGGCCGGATCGAGCGCCACGGCGCGACTCTAACTCGCCGTTTCGCGTGTGGGATGCTCTGCGCGTGCAGTCGCGAGCCGCCACCGTCGCAGCGCGTGTCGCCATCCTTGCGCTCGTCCTGCTGGCGCTCTGGGGGCTGTGGGAGGGCTACCGGTGGCTCTGGATCGAGACCGGCTGGACGCGGCCGTTCCCTGTCAACGACACGACCATGCCGCACCTGCACGACATCGTCGGAGCGCTGTTCGAGCCCATCCGCGCAGGCGAGCCGCTCCTCGGGGAGCGCCTCTTCCACGCAGCGCTGTTCACCGCGAAAGAGGCGGTGGTGGGTTTCGCGATCGGGGCGACCATCGGCTTTCTGCTGGGCGCCGTCATCGCACACTTCGCGGTCCTCCAGCGCGGTGTCATGCCGTACGTCGTCGCCTCGCAGACGATCCCGATCCTCGCGATTGCGCCGATCGTGGTCGTCGGGCTCGGGAGCGTCGAGATCTTCGGCTGGACGCCGAGCGACTGGCTGCGCGTCTCCGTGATCGCCGCCTACCTGACCTTCTTCCCCGTCACCGTGAACACCGTGCGCGGGCTCCGCTCCGCGGATCCGGCCGCGGTCGAGCTCATGGAGTCGTACGCCGCGAGCAATCTGTCGATCTTCTGGAAGCTGCGTGTTCCGGCGGCGCTCCCGTACCTCTTCGCCGCGTTCAAGGTCGCCGCCACGGCGAGCGTCGTCGGCGCGATCATCGGGGAGCTTCCGTCGTCGATCCAGAGCGGGCTGGGCGGCTGGATCATCAACTTCAACCAGTACTACGCGCTCGATCCCGAAAACCTGTGGGCGACGAACCTCGTCGCCGCGCTGCTCGGGATCTCGTTTTTCCTCGTCGTCGTTCTTGTCGAGAAGCTCGTCGTCCACCGCGCACCGGAGGAGCTCGTATGAACGCGGAAGCAGTCGTCTCGGCGCGTGGCATCTCGAAGACGTTCGGCAAGGGCGGCGTGACCGCGCTCACCGACATCGACCTCGAGGTCGGGAGCGGCGAGTTCGTCTCGCTGATCGGGCCGTCCGGATGCGGGAAGTCGACGCTGCTCCGCGTCATCGGGGACCTCGTGGAGCCCACGACGGGCGAGATCCTCGTCAATGGCAAGCGGGCCCACCGGGCGCGCCTCGACCGCGACTACGGCATCGTCTTCCAGGCTGCCGTTCTCTACGACTGGCGGACGGTCGCAAAGAACATCGCGCTGCCGCTCGAGCTTCTCGGCTGGAGCAGAGCGCGCCGCGCCGAGCGCGTTCGCGAGATGGTCGAGCTCGTCGAGCTCCAGGGGTTCGAGAAGCACCATCCCTGGCAGCTCTCGGGCGGGATGCAGCAGCGGGTGTCGATCGCGCGGGCGCTCTCCTTCTCGCCGGCGCTCCTGTTGATGGACGAGCCGTTCGGCGCCCTCGACGAGATGACGCGCGAGCGGCTGAACATGGAGCTGCTGCGGATCTGGGCCGAGACGGGATCGACGGTCATGTTCGTGACGCACTCGATCTCCGAGGCCGTCTTCCTCTCGACCCGCGTCGTGATCATGTCGCCGCGGCCGGGACGGATCAGCGGCGTCGTCGAGGTCGACCTGCCCCAGCCGCGGACCGTCGAGACGCGGGAGGATCCGCGGTATTTCGAGCTCGTGACCGAGGTCCGCGAGCTTCTTCACGCACGCGGCGTCGAGGAGCTCGCGTGAGCACGGTCGCGCACGAGAGGCGCGGCGTCGACCTCCAGACCGGACGACGGTTGCGGGCATGGCTCCCCGCCATCGTGGTCTTCGGCCTCGGCATCGCCGCGTGGGAGTGGTTCCTCCCCTGGCTCGGCGTCGAGCGCTCGCTGCTGCCGCCGTTCTCTGACGTCCTCCAGGCGTTCTGGGACGAGCGCAGCGAGCTCCTCCGCGGAGCGTGGATCACCTTCAAGGAGGCGTTCGGCGGCTTCGTGCTCGGCAGCGGCACGGCATTCCTGTGCGCGCTCGCCCTCGCGCGCTGGCGCCCGCTCGGGAACGCGCTGATGCCGTACATGATCGCCGCGAACGCGATCCCGATCATCGCGTTCGCGCCGATCACGAACGCCTGGTTCGGGACGCTCAGCCCCTGGTCGAAGATCGTGATCGCGGCCGTGCTCTGCTTCTTCCCGGTGCTCGTGAACACGCTCCGCGGCCTGACGTCGGTGCGGCCGGAGTCGATCGAGCTCATGCGCTCGTACGCCGCGCCGCAGCGGGTCGTGTTCCGCCGTGTGCGGATCCCGAACAGCCTGCCGTACGTCTTCACGGCCTTGAAGATCGCGTGCGTCCTCGCGATGATCGGCGCTGTCGTGGGGGATTACTTCGGCGGATCGACGGAGGCGCTCGGGGTGCAGATCGTGTCGGCCGTCTCGCTGTCGCAGTACGAGACGGCCTGGGCGGCGATACTCGTCGCGAGCCTGATGGGCATCGCGTTCTATGCGGCTGTCGCGCTCGTGGAGCGGTTCGCGCTCGCGTGGCATCCGTCGACGAGGAGTGCAACGGAGTGAACAAGGAGGGCACATGAGGAAAGGCAAGTGGTACGTCGTCATTGGGGTGCTCGTGCTCGCGGCGGCCGTCACGGCGAGCCTCGCGATGGCGAGCAACTCGAGCAAGAGCCAGGAGCTGACGAAGGTCACGCTCCAGAGCAAGTGGGTCGTCCAGTCCCAGTTCGCGGGCTACTACGCGGCGAAGGCGAAGGGCTACTACAAGCAGCTCGGCCTCGACGTCGCGATCAAGGTCGGGGGGCCGGACATCCTTCCCGAGCAGGTCGTGCTCGGAAAGCAGGCCGAGTTCGGCATCAACTGGATGCCGAGCACGCTCGCGCAGCGCGACACCGGCAACGACCTCGTCAACATCGCCCAGGTCTACGCGCGGAGCGGCACGACCGAGGTGACGTTCAAGAAGAGCGGCATCAACACGTTCCGGAAGATGCGGGGCAAGAAGTTCGGCGTCTGGATCTACGGGAACGAGTTCGAGCAGCGAGCGGCCCTCGTCAAGTACGGGATGAACCCGGACAAGGACGTCCAGCTCGTGAAGCAGAACTTCGACATGCTCTCGTTCCTGAGCGGCGAGATCGACGCGGCGTCGGCGATGACCTACAACGAGCTCGCGCAGGTGCTCGAGGTGAAGAACCCGGATACCGGGAAGCTCTACAAGCTCTCGGATCTGAACGTCTTCAAGTACTCGGAGCTCGGAACGGGCATGCTGCAGGACGGCGTCATCGTCCGCGGCGACTGGATCAAGGACAAGGCGAACCAGGCCACGGCGGTCAAGTTCCTCGAGGCGTCGTTCCGCGGCTGGATCTACTGCCGCGACCACCTCGCCGAGTGCACGAGGATCGTGCTCGCGAACGGGCCGGCGCTGCCCGCAGGACACCAGCGCTGGCAGATGAACGAGGTGAACGCGCTCATCTGGCCGAACCGCCTCGGCATCGGCGTCATGGACCCGGTCGAGTTCAAGCGGACGGCCGCGATCGCCAAGACGTACCAGGTCATCAAGAAGCCGGCGTCGAAGGCCGCATACCGCACGGACCTCGCTCGGAGGGCGATCGCCAACCTCAGGAAGAAAGGCGTAGACGTTCGCGGTCAGGGCTACAAGAAGAGGCTTGTGATCCTCAAGGAGGGCGGTAAGTAACGAGTGAGGACCGGAGCCCCGGGTCGACTACAGTCGGCTCGGGGCTCCCCTGAGAAAGAGGTGAGATGACGTGTCGGTTCTGATCAAGGGTGGGCGGATCATCACCGCGGCGGACGACTACGTCGGCGACGTCTACATCGAGGGCGAGCGAATCACCCTCGTGGGCGAGTCGCTCGACGTCGACGCGGACCGGGTCATCGACGCGGCGGGGAGATACGTGCTGCCCGGCTGCGTCGATCCTCATACGCACCTCGACATGCCGTTCGGCGGGACGGTCACGATCGACGACGTCCAGTCCGGTCAGACGGCCGCCGCGTTCGGAGGCACGACGTGCCACGTCGACTTCGTGATCCAGCCCCAGGGGGCGACATTCGCGGAGGCTCTCGACATGTGGCGGGAGAAGGCGAACGGCAAGCAGATCATCGACATGGGCTACCACATGGCCGTCACCGACCTGCGCGACGGCGGAACGCTCGAGGAGCTCGCGCGCCTGCCCGAGCAGGGCGTCACCTCCTACAAGCTCTTCATGGCTTACAAGGGTGCGCTCATGGTCGACGACGAGACGCTCTTCAAGACGATGGAGGTCGCCGCGGAGACGGGTGCGCTCGTGATGGTGCACGCGGAGAACGGCGACGCGATCGACGTCCTCGTGAAGCAGGCGCTCGCGGCGGGGAACACGGCCCCGCACTTCCACGCCCTCACGCGCCCGCCCGAGCTCGAGGGCGAGGCGACGAACCGCGCGATCCAGCTGGCGCGCGTGGCGGGCGCTCCGCTCTATGTCGTCCACGTCTCGTGCAAGGAGGCGGTCGAGCCGATTGCGCGGGCCCGCGAGCAGGGCTGGGACGTCTGGGGCGAGACCTGCACGCAGTACTTCTTCATCGACTACACGCACCTCGAGCGGGCGAACTTCGAGGGCGCCAAGTACGTCTACACGCCGCCGCCCCGCGCGCAGGAGAACCAGGAGGTGCTCTGGCACGCCGTGCGATCGGACATCCTCTCGGCGGTGTCGACCGACCACTGCGCCTTCCTCTGGGACGGCCAGAAGTCGCTCGGCAAGGACGACTTCTCGAAGATCCCGAACGGCGGGCCTGGTCTCGAGGACCGGCTGCACATGATCCACGAGTTCGGTGTGCGGACCGGCCGAATCTCGCTCAACCGCATGGTCGAGCTCCTCTCCACGAGCCCGGCGAAGCTCTTCGGGCTCTATCCGAGGAAGGGCACGATCGCGCCCGGCTCGGACGCGGACATCGTGGTCTTCGATCCCGAGAAGCGGCACCTCATCTCGGCGTCGACGCACCACTCGAAGGTGGACTACAACCTCTACGAGGGCGCGGAGGTCACGGGCTCCCCGGAGACCGTCCTGCTGCGCGGCAACGTCCTCGTCGAGAACGGCGAGCTCGTCGCCGAGCCTGGCGTCGGCCAGTTCGTCGAGCGAGCTGCCTTCGGGCAGGAGCTCCTGCCCACTGCGGCGCGCTGACACCGACGTGCGCGGAGAGCGCTGGGCGTGTTCCCCCCTTACCCGGCGCCCACCGCGCACGTCGCCCCAGCAACCAGGGCTCTGCCCAACGCCTAGCTCGGGCAGGTCACCCGTGGGTTCCACGGCGTGAGCTGGCCTGCGGGGTTCCCCCGGTACAGCCACGCGTGCAGTGCGTAGAACGCGGGGATCCCGAAGCGGTTCCCCGCAGGCGTGAGGTCGAAGTCCGTGTCGAAGAGCCGCGGCGGGTCCGCACCGGCTCCGTGCTCGGCCTCCCACGCTTCCTGGAACACGATGTACTCGACGGCGCCCAGCTTCAACGCGCCTCCGCCACCCTGCACGTAGACCATCGCCTCGGGCTTGAGCGGGTCGATCACCGCGTCGCCGACGTACTGGCCGTTCACGTAGTGCACGCCCATCCCGCCGACGCCGGACAGCGCGATGCACGCGATGCCGTCCTTGTCTGTGAACAGCCCGTAGCCCGCGTTCTCGGCCGTCGAGACGTCGCGGAACTGCTCGTTCGCGGCCCGGACGTCCCGGATGATCTGCCGTTCGCCCGAGTTCGCGAGCGCGTACCCCGCGAGCACGAGCACCGGTACGAGCCCGAGCGCGAGCACTGCCAATCGTCTGAGCATGTCCTCCTCCTCCTCTTGTCCTAGGGAGAGACGAGCGCTGGATCCGGGCGGACGACCACGGTGTCCGCGACCGGGATGACCTCGTCGGCCGGCAGGCCGGCCGCCGCCGCGTGGCGTCGAACCGCATCCGGGCTCGAGGCCATGTAGATGCAGACCGTGCCGACCGTCCCGTCCTCCTCGGCGAGGACGTAGCTGCGGATCCAGGCGACCTCGTCGGACATCCGCTCGCCCTCGGCGCTCGAGCGCTCGGCTGCTTCCCGTAGATCGTCGGCCGTGCGCCAGCCGTTGCGACGCAGAATGACGTAGGTCTCCATTCGTCTCTCCTTCGTTTGACGGATCCCATGCTCCGGGTGCGCCGTCAAGCGACCGTCACGGGCAGCGTCAAGCCTTCGTCACGGAAGTACGCTCTGACGCCTGATGCTGCGTTTGACGCTGATCGGGGGCCTGCGGATCGAGGTCGACGGGGAGGATCGGACGCCGTCGCGGGTCGATCGCCCGGCCGCGCTCCTCGCGTGGCTGGCACTGACGCCGGGGATGCACGCGCGCGGCTCGGTGGCGGCGCGCTTCTGGCCCGACGTCCTCGACTCGAGCGCCCTGGCGAGCCTCCGGAGCGCGACCTGGTCGCTCCGGAGGCTGCTCGGGCCGCAGGCGGGCGTGCTCGTCGCGACGCGCGACCGGATCGGGCTCGCCGGGGAGAGCCTGTGGGTGGACGTTCGCGAGGTCGACGCTCTGATCGCGGCCGGCCGCGACGACGAGGCGCGCGAGCTTGCGGAGGGCGAGCTTCTGCCCGGTGCCGAGGGAGACTGGGTCGACGAGCCGCGCGCGCGTCATCGAGAGCTCCGCATCGACCTCCTCGGTCGACTCGTGGTGCAGGCCGCGCAGGAAGGAGATCTCCAACGTGCCGCGGAGCTCGCGCGCCGGCGCGCGGCTCTCGACCCGCTCTCCGAGGATCTTCACCGGGACCTCTTCCGGCGGCTCGCAGCCGCGGGGGACCGCGGCGCGGCGCTGGCGGCGTACGCGGATCTGCGCCGGCGGCTGCTCTCGACGCTCGGGGTCGGCCCGTCGGAAGCGACGCGTGCGGTGGTCGACGACCTGTCCGTCGAGCAGCTCTCGTCGGACGGGTCGCTGCCACATCGCCTGCGGCGCGTCGAGCGATCGCCGTTCGTCGGCCGCGCCGGCGAGGTCGAGCTGCTCCGGTCGGTCTGGCAGCGTGCCCACGAGGGCGTCCGGCCGCAGCTCGCGCTGCTCGTCGGCGAGCCCGGGATCGGGAAGACGCGCCTCGCAGCGCGGGTCGCGGCGGAGGTCGCCGAGGGGGGCGGCACGGTGCTGTACGGCAGCGCCGCAGAGGGGGTCGCGTCACCGCTCGAGCCGTTTCTGGAAGCGCTGCAGGGCGGTCAGCCGCTCGCGCTCGACGAGCTCTCGCTGGCGGACGACGAGCCCGCCGAGAAGGTACGAGCGCTCTTCAACCTCGTCGAGCAGAGCCTCGCCGGGCACGCCTCCACGGGCCCGGTCCTGCTCGTGCTCGACGACCTGCACTGGGCGGACCGCGCGACCATGCTCCTGCTCGGCTACGTCATGCGCTCCCCCGTGGGCGATCGGCTGCTCGTCCTGGCGCTCTTCCGGGAGCGCGAGACCGCCGGCTCGCCGCTCGCCGAAGGGCTCGCGGCACTACGCCGGGAGTGCGACGTCGAGCGGCTGGAGCTTGCCGGGCTCGAGCCGCAGGAGGTCGAGGAGCTCGTCCGCGCGGACGAGGACACGAGCGGTGCCGTGCCGCACGCCGCGGTCATCGCGCGGCGGACGGGTGGCAACCCGTACTTCGTCCGCGAGCTCGCCCGCGACGTGGCGGCCTCCGGGAGCACGCACCTCGACTTCGTGCCGGCAGCGATCCGCGACCTCGTGAACGCACGGGTCGCTCGCCTGGGCGAGGGAACCGTGGACGCGCTCACCGCCGCGGCCGTCCTCGGCGAGCGGTTCCCGGTCCCGGTGCTCGAGTCGATGCTCGGCGCGTCCCACGGCGAGGTCGGGGACGCGTTGGATGCGGCGAACGCGGCCGGCTTCATCCACGAGCTGGCCGCCGGCAGGTTCAGCTTCGTCCACACACTCGACCGCGAGGCGATCTACATGCGCGTGGGCCCCGCCCGGCGTGCCGCGCTCCACCGCCGCGCCGCCGACGCGATCGCGGAGGTGCAAGGTCGGGACACGTGGCCCGCCGCCGCGGAGATCGCACTCCATCTCTGCTCGGCAGCCGACGACCCGGGGGCGGCGATCGAGGCTGCGTCCGCGGCTGCCGAGGACGCGATCGACAAGGCCGCCTACGGGCTCGCGGTGCTCCTGCTCACGCGCGCACTCGCGCTGGTACCGGAGGAGGATCGGGCGCTACGTCGGAAGCTGACCGTGCGGCGCGGCGTCGCCCACGCGCACGAGTTCCACGTCTACGTGGACGCCAGGCAGCTCTCGGGCTAACCAGACGGCGAGACGCCTGCCGCCTCGGCCCTGCTCCGCACGACCGTCGGCGTGATGTCGTCGACGATCTCGTAGAGGTTGCCGATGACGTGGCCGCCGAAGACGTTGGCGTGCGCGCGCACCATCTCCTCGCTCGGCGCCTCGTAGATGCAGTACGTCCGGACGCCGCCGTCGTCGTCGACCACGACGTGACTGTGATCCCACGTGATCTCCGGAAACTCCGTCTCGATCGCCCGATCCGAGCGCATCCCCGCGGCGAGCATGTCCTCGTCGGAGATGCGGTCGAAGAAGCGCTCCACCAGGTACCTCGGCATGCGGGGATAGTAGTGGCCGTCGCTAGGATCGGAGACCGAGATGGCGACCGTCGAAGCGAATCCGAACCTGGGCGCCGAGATCGTCGAGGACGCGAAGCAGTACGTCCTCTACTCGTGGTCGGTGCAGGACGCCATCAACCCGATTCCGGTCGCTGGTGCGGAGGGCCGCTACTTCTGGGACTACGACGGCAAGCGCTATCTCGACTTCGCGTCGCAGCTCGTCAACGTCAACATCGGGCACCAGCACCCGAAGATCATCGCGGCGATCAAGGAGCAGGCCGACAAGCTCTGCACCATCGGCCCGCCGATGGCGAGCGAGTCGCGGTCGCAGCTCGGGCGGCTCCTGGCCGAGGTCACTCCTGGCGATCTCTCGATGTCGTTCTTCACGAACTCGGGGGCGGAGGCGAACGAGAACGCGATCAAGCTTGCGCGGCTCTACACCGGCCGGCACAAGATCGTCGTCCGCTACCGCTCGTACCACGGAGCCACGCACGGCGCGATCACGCTCACCGGCGACCCGCGGCGCTGGCCTACCGAGCCGGGCATGTCGGGAGTCGTCCGGATGCTCGACCCGTACACGTACCGCTGCCCCGCCGGCCATCCGGACCCGTGCCCGGTGTGCTCGGGCGCGCCGCACCTGGAGGAGATCCTCGAGTACGAGGGCGCGGACACGGTGGCCGCGGTCTTCCTCGAGACCGTGACGGGGACGAACGGCGTCATCCCGCCCCCCGACGGCTACCTGCAGTCGATCCGCGAGGTGTGTGACCGGCACGGGATCCTGCTCGTGCTCGACGAGGTGATGGCCGGCTTCGGACGGACGGGGCGCTGGTTCGCCTGCGAGAACTGGGACGTCGTCCCCGACATCCTCACCGTCGCGAAGGGCATCAACTCGGGCTACGTGCCGCTCGGCGGGATGATCATCCGGGAGCCGCTCGCCGACTGGGTCCGCGACAAGTACTTCCCCGGCGGGCTCACCTACGCCGGACACCCGCTCGCGTGCGCGTCGGCGGTCGCGTCGATCGAGGCGTTCCGCGAGGAGAGCATCGTCGAGAACGCCGCCGAGGTCGGCGGGTACATCGGCGAGCAGCTGCGCGAGCTCCAGGATCGGCATCCGTCCATCGGCGAGGTGCGCGGGCTCGGATGCTTCTGGGGGGTCGAGCTGGTCAAGAACCGGGAGACGCGCGAGATGCTCGTGCCGTTCAACGCCGCCGGGCCCGCCGCTGCGCCGGTTGCACAGCTTGCGAAGGCGGCTCTGGAGCGCGGGCTCTACCTCATGACGCACTGGAACGTCGTCATGGTCGTGCCGCCGCTCACCGTGACGCGCGACGAGGTGGACGAGGGCATCGCGATCCTCGACGAGGCGCTCGCGATCGCCGACGAGCACGTCACCGCCTAGCGCGTGAGCGAGATCGCTGAGCTCACCGCTCGGCTGGTCGAGATCGAGTCCATCAATCCCGACGTCGTCGCCGGCGGGTCCGGCGAGGGCGCGGTCGCGACCTTCGTTGCGGAGTGGTGTGACCGCGCGGGCCTCGAGACGTCGCGGGAGGAGCCGGCGCCGGGACGACCGAACGTCGTGGCCGTCGCCCGCGGCGTCGGAGACGGTCGGTCGCTCATGCTGAACGCGCACATGGACACCGTCGGCGTCAGCGGCATGACGGCGCCGTTCGAGCCTCGTCTCGAGAACGGAAGACTCCACGGTCGCGGGGCCTACGACATGAAGGGGAGCCTGGCCGCCTGCATGCTCGCGGCCGCCGAGGCGCGACGCCGCCGTCTTCGCGGCGACGTCGTCCTCACGGCGGTCTCGGACGAGGAGTTTGCGAGCGTCGGCACCGAAGCGGTCGCCGCGACCCTGCGCGCAGACGCTGCGATCGTGACCGAGCCGACGGAGATGCGCCTCGCGATCGCGCATCGCGGCTTCGTGCACATCGAGGTCGAGACGCGCGGGCGCGCCGCGCACGGCTCGAGACCGGATCTGGGGATCGATGCGATCGCGAAGATGGGCGGCGTCCTCGTCGGGCTCGAAGAGCTCGATCGCCGGCTGCGTTCGAACGACGACCACCGGTACCTCGGCAGCGGGAGCGTGCACGCGTCGCTCATCGACGGCGGCCAGGAGTACTCGAGCTACCCCGCCAGCTGCGTCCTCCAGGGGGAGCGTCGTACGCTCCCGGGCGAGACGATCGACCAGGTCGAGCGGGAGCTGGAAGCGATCGTCGCGCAAGCGGGCGCCGACGACCCGGACTTCGCGGCCGAGGTGCGAGTCCTCGCTTCGCGGAATCCGTTCGAAGTGCACGAGGCCGAGCCGGTCGTGCAGCTCGTTCGCCGGCATGCTGCCGCCGTTCTCGACGCCGAGCCGGACCTCGTCGGGGTCCCGTTCTGGGCCGACTCCGCGCTGCTCGCCGACGCGGGCATCCCGACCGTGCTCTTCGGCCCGTCCGGCGAGGGCGCGCACGCGGAGGTCGAGTGGGTGGACGTCGCGTCGCTCGAGCGTTGCCTCGAGATCTACGTCGCGGTCGCCTCGGAGCTCTGCGCGTAGCTCACGTCGTGAGCCTCGAGACGCCGGTGGGGCTCACCCGTCCGGCGAGCCCCACCGTGTGTCCGAGCCGAGATGCCGCAGACGCAGCCGCCGCTGGCTGCTTACCGCGTGCCCTCAGGCTCTGAGGGGAAGCTTTCAGATGCCGTCCAGGGCGGCACTGCTACGCGAGGAACGGGGACACAGCCTTCGTCGCCTGCGCGGCGGTGTAGACCTGAGGCAGCGCCGGCGCCGGGACGATCCGTCCGGCCGCGATGTTCGTCAGGACCGAGAGGTGCCGCGACTCGTTCGCGCCGATCTGCGCCGCGACGCCCTTGAGCTCATTCGACCTGAACGCGGTAACGGCGCCCATGTACGCGCCGACGAAGGCTGTCTCGAGCGCCTGGCCGAGGCCGCCGATCGACTTCGCGGACGCGAACGCGCCGCTCGGATACTTGAACCGCAGGCCCTTCGGCGCAGCCTTCCCGAGAACGCCGGCAAGAGCCGCGTAGTGCGCCTGCTCGTTGCCGAGGGCGGCGGCTCATGTAGCCGAGCCTCGTCGCCCTTGAACTTCTTCGAGGCGATCGCCCGCTTGTAGAAGTCGATCGCGAGCAGCTCGGCGGTCGCCGCGAGCTTCGCGATGTCGGAGTCGGCGCCGGCGGCGCCGAACGCGGGGCCGCCCTCGGCAAGAGCGAGGAGCGACCCGCCGGCGACGAGGGCCAGGCCGCCCTTCGCGCCGCGGGACAGGAAAGCCGCACGGCTGGTACCGATCGTGGTCTCCATCGTCATCTCCTTCGTGGTCGGGTTCCTCCAAACCGCGCGCGATTTGGCAAGCGACCCTTGTTCGCGGAGGAGCGGAGACCGGTTCGTTCAGGCGAGGAAGGCGGCGATCGCCGCGGCGGTCTGGTCGAACGAGTCCCAGAGAACCGTGTGGCCTCCCGGCACGACCACGACCTCGAGGAGATCGCCGAGCGCGGTGCGGTGCGCATCCAGGAGGTGGTCGTACGGGACGTAGGAGCGCTCGCCGAGCAGGAGCAGCGTCGGCACGCGGACCCGTTCGAACGCAGGCGGCGCCGAGGCCATCTCCCCGTACGCGGCGACGACCGCGGCCTGGGAGTAGCGATAGCGGTAGCCGCCGTCGCTCCACACGAGATGCGTCGCCAGCTCCTGCTCGAGGAGCTCACGCGGCGCGCTCGAGAGCTGGCTCTCGTCATAGCGGCGGTCGATGCCTTCGTCGAACGAGACGTAGGCGCGGTTCTGGCGGGCGTTCTCCGCCGCCGAGAGCGCGATCCCGGGCGGCACGAAGATCGCCGGATCGAGCAGCACGAGGCGCGGCACGAGCTTCGGCGCCCGCGCGGCGACCTCGAATGCGAGCCGTCCGCCGAAGGAGTGGCCGATCAGGATCGCCGGCTCCGTGCCGACGGTCCGTACGATCGCGTCAACGTGGGCGTCGATCGTCCACGGCGGCTCGTACGGGGAGGACCCGTGCCCGACGAGATCGGGCGCGAGCACGCGGTAGCCCGGGAGAGCCTCTTCGGCGAGCTTCGCGAAGTGCCTGCCGTGGCTCGTGACCCCGTGCAGGCAGACGACGCGTGGTGCGCCCGGCTCGCCCCACTCCTCGCAGGCGAGCGTCACCGGCCCGGCCAGAGGCGGACGGTCAGGCGGTGGCAAGCGTCTCGAGCGACTCGGGCACCATCTCGGTCCGCCGGGCGTCGTCCTCCTTCACGAGCGACCAGATGACCGTCCCGTCCTTCGCGATCAGGAACGTCCCGCGATGCGGAGCACCGACCTCCTCGTTGAAGACCCCGTACGCCTTCGCGGCGGCGCCGTGCGGCCAGAAGTCCGACGCGAACGTGTAGTCCGCCTCCACTTCCCGCTTCCACGCCTGCCGCGCGGGCGAGGCGTCACAGGACACGAGCACGACCTCCGTCTGCGCGTTGCGGAACGACTCGAGGTTGTCCTGGAGGTCGCGGGCCTCGTCCTCGCACACCGGCGT
The DNA here is from genome assembly GCA_963793035.1 of uncultured Actinomycetes bacterium. Taxonomy (GTDB): domain Bacteria; phylum Actinomycetota; class Thermoleophilia; order Gaiellales; family Gaiellaceae; genus GMQP-bins7. Next base: position 99,301 of record CAWBYI010000001.1, on the reverse strand, counting down.
GAAGGCGAAGGGATGGAACACGAGGAGCACGTTCGAGCGACCGAGGAAGTCCGACAGGCGCACGCGCTCACCGTGCGTCACCTCGAGGTCGAAGTCGGGCGCCTTGTCACCTGTCTGTACGGCCATGTTCCCCCTCGGAAGCTGCGTCGCCGGCTTCCTCACCGGCTTCGGAAGCGCCGATAGTAACGACGCCCGGCAGGCGATCTCAGCAGAACGTCATCCTCGGTCGGACGACCTGTCTTCGGCCTCGAGGATGGCCGCGAACGAGCCTCCGCCGATCACGCGCTCGACGTACGGTGCGACTCGCTCTCGCAGGCCGCGGTCGGAGCTGACGAGCCAGACGCGCTCCCCGGCAGCGGCCAGGGTGCGCGCGTGCTCGGCGATCCAGTCGTCGGCGGACGCACGTCCGGTCCCGACGACGGTCGTCCCCTCGAGGTCGCGTATCTCGCCGCCCGTGCCGGGCACCGGGCCGTCGAAGACGACGACGGCGCGTGTTCCCTCCCGCTCGGCCCAGTCGCGCGTCGAGTCCAGAAACCGCTCTTCGTCGATGTTCGGCCAGCGGGAGCGAATCACGTTCCATGCGTCGACGAGCGTGACCGGCGCGTCGCCGCGCTGTTGCGTGGTCACTGCGGTTCGGTGGGCGCGCGCCGCGAACGCGCGAGCTCTTCCACCTTCGCCGCGGCGTCGGGCTCGCCCCGCGTATGCAGGTACTCGGCGACTGCTTCGAGGTCGAGGCCCTCGAGCGGGTCGCCGGGTCGGTAGTAGCGACGTCCGCGAAGCTGTTCGGGCAGGTACTCGAGCGCGAATCCATCGGGATCGTCGTGCGGAGAGACATAGCCCTCGCCGTGGCCGCGGGCCTTCGCGGCCTTCGAGTGGCCCGTCGAGCGGAGCATGGCGGGCGGCCGCACGTTTCCGATCTCACGCACGTCGCGGCTCGCCTCCCAGATCGCCGTCGCGGACGCGTTCGACTTCGGCGCGCGGGCGAGGTAGATCGCCGCCTGGGCGAGGTTGAGCTGGGCCTCCGGCAGCCCGACGAGCTCGAGCGCGTGCGCCGCCGCGACGGCGACCTCGAGCGCGCGTGGATCGGCGTTGCCGACGTCCTCGGAGGCGAGGATGACCATTCGGCGGGCGATGAAGCGCGGATCCTCGCCCGCTTCGAGCATGGCTGCGAGGTAGTAGACGGAGGCATCGGCGTCCCCGCCGCGCATGGACTTGATGAAGGCCGAGGCGAAGTCGTAGTGCTGGTCGCCCTTCCGGTCGTAGAGCATCGGCCGCTTGCGGGCGGCGTCCTGGACGTGCCGCTCGGCGATCGGCTGGCCCTCCGCGCGGGCTGTGTCGTGCGCGAGCTCGAGGATCTGGAGCGCGCCGCGGGCGTCGCCGCCGGCTCGTGTCGCGACGAGCTCGGCGATCTCGCCGGGCAGCTCGACGTCGAGCGCGGCCGCTCCCCGGCGGACGACCTCCGTGAGTGCGTCGTCGTCGAGCGCCTGGAGCTCGATCACCGTGCAGCGCGAGAGCAGCGCCGCGTTCACCTCGAAGTAGGGATTCTCCGTGGTCGCCCCGATCAGCGTCACGAGGCCGTCCTCGACCGCGTGCAACACGGAGTCCTGCTGTGCCTTGTTGAAGCGGTGGATCTCGTCGATGAAGAGGATCGTGCGCCGCCTGTTCCCGCCGAGCCGGTCGCGCGCCCTCGCCATGACCGCTCGAACGTCGTCGACGCGGGCCGACACCGCCGAGAGCTCCTCGAATGCGGCTCCCGTGGTCTCCGCGACGATGCGCGCGAGCGTCGTCTTTCCGACGCCGGGCGGCCCGTGCAGGATCAGGGACGGGATCCGGTCCTCGGCGATCGCCAGCCGGAGCGCCGAACCTTGGCCGAGGACGTGCTCCTGTCCGACGAGCTCGTCGAGCGTGCGCGGCCGCAGGCGCGCCGGCAAGGGCGCGTTCGCAGCCTGGAGCTCCTGTGCCGCGTCCGCGAAGAGGTCTCCCACGCGGCGAAGTATGCTCCGGGCATGGCGGCTCACGAGGCCCAGGAGCCGGTCGGCGAAGGGGAGGACTACTCCCAGCCGCTGCTCCCGGGGGACGCGGCGTCCGATTACGAGCGGTACCTGAACACCGAGGAGCTGCTGGCCCTCCAGAAGGGGCCGGACGACTGGGTTCACCGCGACGAGCTGCTCTTCCAGGTCACCCACCAGAGCTCGGAGCTCTGGCTGAAGCTGAGCTGGAACGACGCAGAGGAGGCCGTTCGGCTGATCGAGGAGGGCGACCTGCGCGGTGCGCTGCGACTCCTGCGGCGCGCGTCCCTCTGCATTCGCTTCCTCGTTCCGCAGCTCGAGATGCTCGAGCACATGTCGCCCTGGGAGTACCAGGAGATCCGCAAGGTGCTCGGCCACGGGTCGGGCTTCGACTCACCGGGGTGGAACGAGCTGCGGCGGGTCTTCCCGCGACTCGGGCAGGCGTTCCACACGAAGCGCCGCGACGCGGGGCTCTCACTGGTCGACCTCTACGTCAAGGGCCGCGACCACGAGGATCTGTACCAGGTCGCCGAGGCGCTGCTCGAGCTCGACGAGCAGGCCCAGCTCTGGCGCATGCGGCACTACCAGGTCGTCGCGCGCGTGATCGGCGACTCCGTCGTCGGCACGCAGGGGACGCCCGTCGAGCTCCTCGGGCGTCTCGTCACGAAGACGTCGTTCCCGGAGCTCTGGGAGGTTCGGAACGAGCTGACCGCGCTCTCGAAGGAGGAGTCGTAGCGTGGCGGTCGAGACGACGAGCCTTCGCGCCGAGGCGACCGTGCTGCTCCAGGAGCTCCTGCGGGTGGACACGGTCAACCCGCCCGGGAACGAGACCGCGGCCGCCGAGGTGCTCGTCGAGTACCTCGCCCGCGACGGCATCGAGAGCGAGCTCATTGCGCGCGTTCCCGACCGTGCGAACCTCGTCGCGCGGATCCCCGGCGGCGACGGCCCCTCGCTCGCGTTCCTGAGCCACACGGACACCGTCCTCGCGGACCCGGCGGAGTGGGAGCGGGACCCATGGTCCGGCGACCTCGTCGAGGGCGAGATCTGGGGGCGCGGAGCGCTCGACATGAAGGGGCAAGTCGCAGCCTCGGCCGTCGCCTTCGCTTCGCTCGCGCGCGAGGGCTTCACACCGTCGGGCGACGTCCTCCTGCTCGTGGTCGCCGACGAGGAGGTGGGCGCCGGCTTCGGTCTCAGCTGGCTCGTCGAGACGCACCCGGATGCGGCGCGCTGCGACTACGCGGTCAACGAGGGCGGTGGCGACCGGCTCGTGCTCGGCGGCCGCCCGGTCTACCTGTGCGCGACCGCGGAGAAGATGTCTGCGCCGTTCCGGCTGCGGGTGCACGGGCGCAGCGGGCACGCGTCGATGCCGGGCATCGCGGACAACGCGCTCGTGAAGGCGGCGAGATACGTCACCGCGCTGGCTGCGTTCGATCCGCCGAAGGAGCTGATCCCGGAGGCGCGGGGCTTCCTCGAGGCGGTTCTGGGCGAGGCGCCGCCCCCCGAGGAGGCGATCGCGCGCGCCAACGAGGTGCACCCGCTGCTCGGAGCGCTCGTGGAGCCGCTCCTTGCGCTCACGCTCTCCCCGACGATGATCGAAGCCTCGGCCAAGCGAAACGTCATCCCCGCTCTCTGCGACATCGTGGTGGACTGCCGTCTCCCGCCCGAGCAGACCCCGGCAGACGTGGAGCCGCTGATCCGCGCGGCGATCGGGGACGGCGACTACGAGATCGAGTGGCTGGAAGCGGTCGGCGGCACGCGGTCACCGATCGAGACGCCGCTCTGGGACGCGGTCGACTCGTACGTCCAGGAGCTCGAGCCCGGCGCCGCGCTCGGCCCCATCGCCTGCCCCGGGTTCACGGACAGCCACTTTCTCCGGGAGGCGTACGGGACGGTCGCGTACGGCTTCTTCCCGGTGAAGGCAATGGACGCGGAGGTCGCGGCGAAGCTCATCCACTCGGCGAACGAGCGCATCGCGGTGGACGACCTCGAGGCGGGCGTGGACATGCTCCGCCACGTGGCGAAGTCGCTGCTCGCCTGAGCGAAGGAGACTCCTAGGTCACGAGCCGCTCGACCGCGTCCCCGCGGCCGACGATGACCTCGGTCACGAGCTCGGGCGGGAAGAGACCGTGCTCGACGACGCCGGGAGTCGCGGCGAGGCGCTGTGCGAGCTCGTCCGGATCGTCGACGGCGCCGATCCAGTCGGCGAGCACGCCGCCGTCCGGCGTCGGCGGGGCGCCGCGCAGCTCGGCCGTGCCGAGTCGGGCCAGCGTTGCTCCGAGGCCGAACGAGAGGAGCTCGAGCGGAATCGGGGCCGTGACCCGCTCGACGAGCTTGTCGGAGGACACGATGACGACGAAGCGATCCGCAGCTGCGGCGACGAGCTTCTCCCGGGTGTGTGCGCCGCCGCCGCCCTTCACGACCCAGCCGTCGCGGGCGACCTGGTCCGCCCCGTCCACGGCGAGGTCGAGCACGGCCGGGGAGTCCGGCCCCTCGAAGCGGACGACGTCGAGCCCGAGCGACCGAGCGTGCTGCTCGGTGGCGAGCGAGGTCGCGACGCAGCGGAGCTCGAGGCGACGCGCTGCGAGCGCCTCGACGAAGTATGTCGCCGTGGAGCCCGTGCCGAGCCCGAGCGTCATGCCGCTCTCGGCCAGCTCGGCAGCTGCCTCGGCGGCCGCTTGCTTCTCGCGCTCGACGCCCGTTGCCACGTCGGCGCGCAACTCTACAGCTGGGGTCAGCGTTCGTTTAGCGTGATCGCCGATGATCTGGGACGAGGTCGCGCGCGAGGTCGAGGTCGAGCCGTCGCTGTATGCGTCGGACTTCTCGCGGCTGGGAGACCAGATCGCGACGGTCGCCGGCGCCGGCGCGCGTGTCTTCCACTTCGACGTGGGCGACGGCCACTTCATCCCGGAGATCACGGTCGGCCCCATCGTGCTCGCGTCGATCGCGCCGCTCGCGCGGGGGTGGGGCGTCGCTCTCGACTGCCACCTCATGGTCGCGGAGCCGGAGAAGCACTTCGAGGCGATCGCGAAGGCCGGCGGAGAAAGCGTCACCTTCCACGTCGAGGCATGCGAAGCGCCCGACACCGCGATCGCGGCGGCCCGCGCGCTCGGTCTCGGCGTCGGCGTGGCGTTCAACCCCGAGACCTCGGTCGAGGACGCGGCCGCGGCCGCCGAGGGAGCGGACCTCGTGCTCTGCATGTCCATCCACCCCGGCTACTCCGGCCAGCAGTTCATGCCGGAGTCGCTCGAGCGCATCGCGCAACTCCGCGCTCTCCTCCCGGACGGCGTGCGGGTGCAGGTCGACGGCGGGATCAACAAGGCGACGATCGGCCCGACTCGCGAGGCCGGTGCGGACCTGCTCGTCGCGGGGAGCGCGATCTTCTGGCGCGACGATCCCGCGGCCGCCTACCGCGAGCTCGCCGGGCTCGTAGCGGAGCCCGCGTCCGTCGGGCACGGTGGCTGACACGCAGGCGATGCTCGAGATCCACGAGCCCGAGGGAGCGTTCGGGCGGCTCGAGGAGTGGCTGCGCGAGCAGGGGTTCTTCCGCCCGGGCGGCGAGCGCCTCGCGGCGGATCTCTACCTCGGCTACGGCCTGTCGGAGGTCCTTCGCCGTGACGCCTCACCACCGCCCCCCGAGCCCTGCCCGCTCCCCCTCGCCGCCTGCCGCGTCCGCACGGACGGCGGCTCGGACACTGCGGCTCGGAGCCACAAGGGCTTCGTCGTGGGAGCGTGGGAAGCGACCTGGGGAGCGGAGGAATACGAGGCGGCCGTCGAGCACGTGCGCGAGGCGATCGCGCGCGGCGACGTCTACCAGGTGAACCTCGTCCAGCACCTGTCTGCGCCGTTCGCGGGCGAGCCGAGCGCGCTCGCGGCCGAGCTCGAGGAGCTGCGCCCGCTGCACCCGGAGCCCTTCGTCGGCGACGGCTGGGCGGTCGTGTCGGCGTCGCCCGAGCTCTTCCTGACGCGGCGCGGGCAGCGCGTCTGGACGATGCCGATCAAGGGGACACGCCCGCTCGGGGAGGCGGACGAGCTGTCCGAGTCGCAGAAGGATGCTGCCGAGCACGTGATGATCGTCGACCTCGAGCGAAATGACCTCTCGCGCGTCTGTGAGGCGGGGTCGGTCCGCTGGCCGGAGCTCATGTCCACCCGTGGTCTCGCGGGGGTCGAGCACATGGTGTCGAGGGTCGAGGGAACGCTCCGGGAGGACGTCGGGATCGGCGAGCTCCTGGAGGCGACGTTTCCCGGCGGCTCCGTGACCGGCGCGCCGAAGATCGCCGCAGTCGACCTCATCGCCGGGCTCGAGCCGGTCGGTCGCGGCGCCTCGATGGGCGCGCTCGGCCGCGTCCATGGGAACGGCGACCTCGAGCTCGCGCTCACGATCCGGACCTTCGCGATGGCCGAGGGCCGCATCCACCTCTGGGTCGGCGGCGGCGTCGTCTGGGACTCCGACCCCGCGGCCGAGGTCGACGAGTCGTGGACGAAGGCCCGCCCGCTGCTGGAAGCCATCGGCGCGCCCTACTCGATGCCCGCGAGGTCGCACTGAGCATCGTCGCCGTCGCAGCGACCGGCCGCGGGCTGGTCGGGCCGAACGACCCCGTCATCCGGGCGGACGACGAGGCGCTCCTCCGCGGGCGCGCTGCTTTCGAGACGCTCCGCGTGTACGAGGGTCGGCCGTTCCGGCTCGACGCCCACCTCGACCGGCTCGAGGCGTCGTCGCGCAGCATCGAGCTGCCCGAGGTCCCGCGGGGCGAGCTCGAAGAGCTGTCCTCGCTCGTGCTCTCCGAGCGCCCAGGAGGCGATGCGGTGCTGCGGTTCGTGTGGACCGGAGGGTCTGACGACGGCCCGCCGACCGGCCTCGCGATCCTGAGCGAGATCCCGGACTGGATCGAGGACGCAAGAGCGCGTGGGGTGCGCGTCGTCTCGCTGCTCGGCGTGCGGGCGGTCGCGCCGTGGCTGCTGCCCGGCGTCAAGTCCACGAGCTACGCGGTGAACATGGCGGCCGAGGCCGAGGCAAGGCGCCGCGGCGTCGACGAGGCGATCTTCGTGGACCCCGGCGGGATCGTGCTCGAGGGCACGGTGACGAATGTGTGGTGGCGGAACGGCCGCACGCTCTTCACCCCGTCGCTCGACCTCGGCATCCTCGCCGGCGTCACGCGTGCGGCCCTGATCGAGCTCGCCGAGGGGCTCGGGTACGTGGTCGAGGAGGGCACGTACCCGCTCGAGACGCTGCTCGCCGCCGAGGAGGCGTTCACCTCCTCGTCCGTCCGCGAGATCCTCCCCTGGGCCGAGCTCGACGGGCGCGCCTACGAGCGTGGCCCCGCGGCGGACGAGCTCCAGCGGGCGTTGCGCGAGCTCGCGGCCACAGGCTGAGACCGTGGCGGCCTGCGCCGACGCTGGCGCTACCCTCTCCGCGATGGAGACGGTCAGGCTCGGTGGGATGGCCCTGCAGAACGGCGTGCTCGTGCACGGCCCGACCGCATGGGCTTGCGCCGTCCGGGACGAGGGAGGCACCCTCCACGTCGCCTCCGGACGCAAGCCGACGTTCGGCGCAGCGGTGACGACACCGATGCTGCGCGGCCCGCTTCGGCTGGCCGAGGCGTTCGCGCTGCTCCCGATCGTCCGGCGCGCGCTGCCGCAGGCGCGGTTCCCGTTCGAGCGGCCTGCCGTGCTGGGCGGGATCGCCGCCTCGACGGTTCTCGCACGCGGCGTCCGGAAGAGCAGGCTCCTGTCGGCGGGAGGTCGGGAGGCGGTCGCCGCTGCGGCCGCGCTCATCCCGGCCGGGCTCGCCCTGCGCGGCCCGGATCTTGCTGCCTACCACGGCGCGGAGCACGTCTCGATCGGAACCTACGAGAACGGCGAGCCGGCGCCGAAGGAGCATCCCCGCTGCGGCTCGCAGCTGATCGGGCCGCTCGTCGTAGCCTCCGTTGCGGCGAACGTCGCGGCCGGCAAGGCGCCCGCGGCCACTCGCGGCGCGGCGCGGCTGCTCGGGACGACGGTGGCTGTCGGCGCATCCGTGGAGCTGTTCGGCTGGATGCTGCGGAACCCGAAGAACCTGGTGGCACGGGCGCTCGCGCGTCCCGGATACGAGATCCAGCGGCACTTCTCGACCGCCGAGCCGTCGGCGGACCAGGTCGAGGTCGCGAACGCGGCCCGCGACGCCTGCCTCGCCCTGGAGAGATGAACCGGCGGCCGCGCGAGCGGCTCGACCCAGAGGTCTTCGAGCTCCCGGTCGAGAAGATGCGGGAGGGCTACTACACCGACGCGTACTTCAACCATGCGCGGGCCGCGCTCCTCGCCGCCGGGCGGCATCCACGCGTCCTGATGCAGGTGTTCCAGAAGAACCGTGCGCTGCTCGGCGGGATGGACGAGACCGTCGCTGTCCTCAAGCTCTGCTCGCACGACTGGGACGCGCTCGACGTGCGGGCGCTGTACGACGGCGACTGGATCGATCCCTGGGAGACGGTGCTCACGATCGAGGGCGACTACACGCTCTTCGCGCACCTGGAGACGGTCTACCTCGGCGTGCTCGCGCGGCGGACGCTCGTGTCGACGAACGTGGCGCACGTGCTCGAGGCCGCGCGGGGGAAGCCGATCATCTTCATGCCCGCGCGCCACGACCACCATCGCGTCCAGACCGGGGACGGGTACGCGGCCTACGTCGCCGGCCAGGTCCTGGGTGCGCCGATCGGGGTCACCTCCGACGCACAGGCATCGTGGTGGGGCGGGCGAGGGGTCGGGACCGTCCCGCACGCGCTCATCTCCGCCTGCGAGGGCGACACGGCGGCGGCGGCGCGGATCTTCGCGGACTGGGCGCCCGAGGACATGAACGTGACCGTCCTCGTCGACTTCGAGAACGACTCGGTGCGGACGGCGCTCGAGGTGGCGCACGAGCTCGGTTCGCGGCTCTGGGGCGTGCGCCTCGACACCTCCGAGACGCTGGTGGACACGTCGCTCTCGAACGAGGTGGGCGAGCTCGACCCGCACGGCGTGAACGAGCGGCTCGTGCAGAAGGTGCGCGACGCGCTCGACGCGGAGGGGTTCGGCGACGTCCGGATCGTCGTCTCGGGCGGGTTCACCGTCGAGAAGATCACGCGCTTCGAGGAGCGGGGCGTCCCCGTGGACGCGTACGGCGTCGGGTCGTCGCTTCTCCGCGGCTCGAACGACTTCACCGCGGACGTCGTGCTCACCGACGGGGTGCAGTCCGCCAAGGCCGGCCGTTCGTACCGCCCGAACCCGCGGCTCGAGCCGGTTACGTAGCGAGCGCCCCGGCGAGCGGGCCGGGCCAGCGTGCGAGCGGCTCGGTGGAGCGGACGACGTGCACGCCCGCCTCGGCGAAGCGGGCGAATGCAGCGTCCGCCTCACCGGTGTAGTCCACCGCGCCCGGCACGACCACGGCCGAGGAGCAGTCCTCGAGGAGGTAGAGGCGGTGCGCGATCCCCGGGGAGCCCTCGAGGAGGTCCTCCACCGTCCAGGCGACGCAGTGGCTCTTGGCCTGCCCGGCCACGATGACTGCGTCGAAGGCCGAGAGGTACTCGACGAACGCGACGTTCTGCTCCCCGAGCCGCTCTCCGTTCGGTCCGCGCCCGACCTCGGGGCCGAGCGCGGAATAGTGCTCGGTGAGCGGGTTCGTGCCCTTCACCTCGAACTGCGTCTGGCTGTAGCGCGCGGTCGCGTGGAAGAAGAGCGCTTCCTCGACCTCGCTCACGAGCGCGTGCCCGATACCTCCGAGCAGCGCATGGAATGGCCAGATCGTGAGCGCGTACTTCCCGCCGGTCGCGAGCGTCTCGACGTAGGCTCGGAGGTGCTCCGAAGCAGGTTCGGCGTCGAGGCCGAGCGTCGCGGCGGTGTCGACGCTTACCCGCCAGCGTCCGCTCGCGACGTCCTCGAGCGTCACGAGCGTGTAGGGGTCAGGGTGGCGGCCGTCCGCATCGACGAGAAACGGCGCGTGGAAGATCTGGAACGCCTGATGCGTGTCGAGCGTCACGACGGCCTGCGTGACGACGCCGAGATTGCGGTAGAGGAAGGAGCAGAGGCGCTTTGTGTCGTCCACGGCGCCCGAGCCCGAGCGTCCGGCGACGAAGAGCTCGAAACCCGGAGTGCAGAACGTGTTCTGCATGTCCACGAGCAGGAGGCAGGTGCGGAGACCGTCCTCGGCTGCACGCGGGATCTCGTGCTCGGCGACCCAGGCGACGGCCTCGCGGAAGCGTGTCTCGTAGTCCACCCTCCACACGTCCCCGACGCGGGCGAGGTCGACGTGCGGGGGCAGGGGTAGCTCGGCCTGCACCGAACCAAGGCTAGAGCACGGTCGCGCTTCAGGAGCGGCTGTTACCTGCCGATAGGGAGAGGGCGTGGGCGACCTCGAGTACACGCTGATCACGTGGCTTCCGATCGTCTTCTTCGGGGTCGTCATCGCCCTTCTCATCTGGACGATCCGCTTCATGCCGCGCGCCAAGCCGGCGCCGGTCGTCAAGGGGTCGCAGGTCGAGGTGGCGTGGGAAGACGTCGCCGGGCTGGACGAGGCGAAGGAGGAGCTCCACGAGGTCGTCGAGTTCCTGCGTGACCGCCGACGCTTCGAGCGTCTCGGTGCGCGCGTACCGCGCGGGATCCTCCTGCACGGCCCGCCCGGGACCGGAAAGACGCTGCTCGCCAAGGCCGTCGCGAGCGCATCGGGCGCAAATTTCTATTCCGCGAGCGCGTCGTCGTTCGTCGAGATGTTCGCCGGCCTCGGCGCCGCTCGCATCCGCAAGCTGTTCGAGGAGGCGCGGAAGAACGCACCGGCGATCGTCTTCATCGACGAGCTCGACGCGGTCGGCACGGCACGTGCGGGCGGAGGGTTCAACCGCGAGCATGACCAGACGCTGAACCAGCTGCTCGTCGAGCTCGACGGCTTCGGCCAGCGAGACGAGGTGATCGTCATGGCCGCGTCGAACCGGCTCCAGGATCTCGATCCGGCGCTGCTGCGCCCGGGACGGTTCGACCGTCAGGTCAACGTGGCGCCGCCGGACGTCGCAGGTCGCGAGGCGATCCTCGGCGTGCATACGGCCGGCAAGCCGCTTGCGGCTGACGTCGACCTCGAACGCGTCGCGCGCCAGACCTCCGGGCTCACCGGCGCCGATCTCGCGAACCTCTGCAACGAGGCGGCGATCATCGCCGCACGCACAGGCGCCCAGTACATCCGATATTCGGACTTCGAGGCCGCGATGGAGCGCATCGTCGCCGGGCTCCAGCAGCGGCGCGTCGTCTCCGAGAAGGAGAAGCGCATCCTCGCGTTCCACGAGGCCGGGCACGCCGTCATGTCCCACCTCGTCGGTGACCTGTTCCCGGCCCAGAAGGCGACGATCGTGTCCCGTGGCCAGGCGCTCGGCTACACGCTCAACATGCCGACCGAGGACCGCTACCTGCACACGCGCGAGGAATTCGTCGACCTGATGATGGTCTTCCTCGCAGGCAGGGCGGCCGAGCAGGTCGTCTTCGGCCGCATCACGAACGGCGCGTCCAACGATCTCGAGCGGGTCACCTCGATCGCGCGCTCGATGGTCTTCGAGTTCGGCATGTCCGAGATCGCCCCGTCGCGGACGATGCGCGCCGACAACTACGCGCTCTCCGAGGAGACGAAGCGCATGCGCGACTCGGAGCAGGCGCGGCTGACCGACACGGCCTACGAGGAGGCGCTGCGGCTGCTCGTGAAGCACCGCGCGTCGCTCGACCGCGTCGCGGAGGCGCTGCTCGAGAAGGAGACGCTCGACCGCTCGGAGCTCGAGGCGCTACTCGCAGACGTGAAGGTGGAGTCGCGCTCGTCCGAGACGATCGGGACGGTGCGCGCTCTTCCCATGCGCGACTAGAAGGGCGGGCCGGACAGGTCCGGCCCCTACGTCCATACAATCGCGCGCGTGGCCTTGCACGGAATCCACCACGTCGGCGTCGCAGTCACCGACCTCGACGAGGCGATCGCGACCTACGAGCGTCTCTTCGGGGCGACGGTGGAGCACCGGGACTCGCTCGCCGAGCAGGGCGCCGAGGCGGCCGCGCTACTCGTCGGCACGGGTCGAATCGAGCTCCTGGCCCCGACCGGCGAGGACACGCCTGTCGGCCGCTTTCTCGCGCGGCGCGGGCCTGGCATGCACCACGTCGCGCTCGAGACGGACGATGTGGCAGCGACGTTGCGCGAGCTCTCCGAGGCCGGTGCGCAGCTGGTCGACACGAAACCGCGCCGCGGCCTCTACGGGCTCGAGGTCGCGTTCGTCCATCCCGACGCCGTCCACGGCGTCCTCACGGAGGTGGTTTCCGGTGGCTGAGATCACGTTCATCCGCATCGAGGTCGCGCTCGAGGGCGGGCAGATCCTGAGCTGGCTCGTGACGCCGGCGAGCGCCGACGCGCTCGAGCAGGCCCTGAGCAAGGGCGACGCGTCGCCCACGCTCGAGCTCGAGGCGCAGGACGGCACGATTCTCCTGGTCCTCCCGCGCGTGCTGTACGCGAAGCGGTTCCACCGCGAGGGCCGGGTCGGCTTCGAGTTCGAGGGGTAGCCCGCGATGCCGATGCAGGTCGGGCTCGTCGGCCTGCCCAACAGCGGCAAGACGACGCTCTTCAACGCACTCACGCATGCCGGCGCCGAGGTGACGGCGTACGCGTCCGTGTCCGAGAAGGCGAACGTTGGCGTCGCGACCATCCCCGACGAGCGGTTGGACGAGGTCGCACGGGTCGTCGGCTCGCGCAAGGTGACGCCGGCAGCGATCCGCGTCATGGACGTCCCGGGGACCGGCGGCTCGCTCGTCGCCGGGCTGCGCGAGTCCGACGCGCTGCTCGCCGTCGCGGATGGCTTCTCCGAAGAGGCGGACCCCGAGCGTGACGTCGAAGCCATCCGGCTCGAGCTCCTCGTCGCCGACCGCGACCACGTCGAGCGGCGCCTCGACAAGGTCCGCAAGGAGGCGAAGTCGGGCGATCCTGCCCGGCGGCAGGAGGCCGAGTCGCTCGAGCGCCTGCTCGCCCACCTCGAGGCGGGGAACACGCTCGCGGACTGGCCGGACGACCTGCCGCCCGAGCTCGAGCCGCTGACGACGAAGCCGCTCATCACCGTGATCAACGGCCCGGGCGGGATCGACTGCAAGCTCGAGCTGGAGCTCGCCGACCTGCCTCCCGAGGAGGCCGCGGAGTTCCGCGACGGGCCGTCCGCGCTCGATCAGGTCGTCAACCACCTGAAGGAGGCGCTTGGCCTGATCGTGTTCTTCACGGCCGGCGACACGGAGGCGCGCTCGTGGACGCTCCGTCAGGGCCAGACCGCGCTGGAGGCCGCCGAGAGCGTCCACACAGACATCGCGCGCGGCTTCATTCGCGGCGAGGTGATCCGCTGGGACGATCTCGTCTCGTCGGGCTCCCACGCCGAGGCCGCGCGGCGTGGGCAGCAGCGGCTGGAAGGGAAGAGCTACATCGTCGAGGACGGCGACGTCCTCAACATCCGCTTCAACGTCTGACCGTCAGGCCGCGGGGCGCGGGCCCCGCTCGTAGCGGTCGGCCGCGATCGCGCCGAACCAGAGCGTTGCGATCAGGACGAATGCGAGCCCGAGGACGCGCAGCAGCTCGTCGTCGGACGAGCCGACGGGGACAGCGCCGATCGTGGCCGTCACGTCGGGTCCCACGGTGGTCCCGCCCGCGGTCGCGATGAGGTAGGTCGAGATCAATCCGGCGGCGCCGATCGACGCGAGAGCTCCGAAGTAGAGCCAGCGCGCGAGCTTGCCGGGACCGCTGACCGCGAGCATCAACCCGAAGGCGAGAAGCGCGAAGAAGCTCCACGCCAGCCCGATGCCCACGGCCTTTCCGTACGTCTCGCTGTCGATGTCCCGCCAGACGGCGAGCACGAGGAGATCCAGTGCGATGCCCGTCACGACGATGCCGGCGAGGGCGACGAGCTCCGCTCTTCCGCGAACGATGCAGGCAAGCGCGCAGACGACCGTGGCGCCCGCGACGAAGACGAGCAAGGCGACGCCGAGACCGACACCGAAGCCGCTCGCGACCTGGTCGGCGTCCAGGACGGCGATCGCGCCGAGGAGCGCTGCCAGGCCGAAGGTCACGAGGGCAGCGAGCGCTCCGAGCTCGAGCCGCGAGCGGGATCCGAGAGACATCGGCGCCAGATTCGCGCCTCCCGGCGCCGATCCTGCCGCGTACGCTCTCGACACGGATGCGACCGCAGCCGCTCATCTCGGTGACGGACGTCGCGGCGAGCAGCCGCTGGTACCAGGAGCTGCTCGGCGTGGAGAGCGCGCACGGCGGCGACGAGTACGAGCGCTTGCTCCGCGACGGTGTGCTCGTGCTGCAGCTGCACAACTTCGAGGTCGAGCACCATCACGGCCGCATCGGGGACCCGTCCTCGCGCCCGTACGGCAACGGGCTCGCGCTGTGGTTCGAGATCGACGACTTCGACGAGGCGGTCAGCCGCGCCGAGGGGCTACAGGCCGAGGTCGTGCTTCCGCCGCACCGCAATCCGCCCGACGGCCCCGGCGGGCCGGATCACCGCGAGGTCTGGCTGCGCGATCCCGACGGGTATCTCGTCGTGCTCGCGAGCCCCGACGGCGAGTCGCCCTGGCCGGATCCCCGCGTCGCCTGATCAGCCGGCGGCGACGAGGGCCGCACCCGCGAGCGCGACCACGCCCCCCACCCGTCTCGGCCGACTCAGCTTCTCCGCCAGCACGATGCGGGCGAGGACGATCGTGACGACCGGGTAGAGGGCGCTGAGGACCGCGACGACACCGGCGGCTCCCTGCGTCGTCGCAAAGGCGACGCAGACGTTGGCGCCCGTGTCGAAGACGCCCACGCCGACGAGCAGCGGAAGCACGCTCCGCGGAGCGCGGAGCGACGACGAGGTGACGAGGATCGCCACGAGGGCAAGCGCGACCGAGGTCGAGCGCGCCGCGACGACCGCCCAGGGAGCGCTCTCGTCCGATCCTGCGTCGATACCGACGATGAAGCTCCCGAACCCGAGCGCCGCGACGAGCGCGAGGCCGGCACCAGCGGCGATCCGTTGCCGCCCCACGCCACCGGGCTCGCGCGAGAGCGTGACGATCCCGGTCAGGACGAGCACGACGCCCACCCACTGAACAAGCGCCGGCGTGATCCCGCGGGCCGCGTCGACGGCCAACGGCACGACCGGCGAAGCGGCGCTGATGGGCGCGACGATCCCCATCGCTCCGATGGCGAGACCGCGATAGAGCGCGCCCAGGCCGACGAGGCCGGCGGCGCCCGCGGCCACCGCCGGCCACAGCTTCTCGATGCCGGGGAACGGGTCGTCGGCGACGAGAACCCAGACGACGACGCCCGCGAGCCCGATTCCCTGCGAGATCGCGAGCACCGCGAGCACCGCGATGCGGCGCGACGCAAGGCCGCCGAGGAAGTCGCCGACACCCCAGAGGGCGGCGCCCGAGAGCGCCAGCACCGCCGCCATCTGCGGCTAGTCGTCTCCGACCGGTCGTGTTGCGGCCTGCGCGTCGAGCTGGTTCGCGTGGTACAGCACCGCTGCCTCGGCCGTGCGGGTGGCCTGCCGGTCATGGTGGGACGCGACCGCGTGCAGCAGCTCGGCGCGGACGGTGGGATCCACGGCCGTCGCACGCTCCTCGATCATCCGCAGCCCGAGGTGGACGTGCCCCAGCAGACGGCCTTCCTCGGTCTGCGGGAAGCCGGGGCCCGGCCGGAGCTCCCGCACTCGTCCGACGTCGTGCAAGATCGCCGCGGCGAGCACGAGGTCGCCGCGCACCCGCGGGTGAAGCTGTGAGGTCTCACGGCAGAGCGTTGCCACGCCGACCGTGTGCTCGAGAAGCCCGCCGGCGTAGCCGTGGTGGCCGTCCGCCCCGGCGGCGGGAAGGGCCCGGAGCGACGCGCGGAGGTCGGGGTCGCCGAGGAACTGGGACACCAGTCCCGCGAGCTCCGGGTGCGAGATCTCCGCCGCGAGGAACTCGAGGAAGCCGTCGAGCTCGTCCGTATCGCGACGGATGGTCGGCACGAGCGCCGAAGGGTCGGCGTCCTCGGCCGGCTCGAGCGTCCGCACCTGGAGCTGGAGCTTCCCGCCGAATCGCTCCACGCGTCCGAGAACCCGTACCGCGTCGCCCTGGTCGAAGCGGGAGTCGAGGAGCTCGACGTCGTTCCACACGCGGCCTTCGATGCGCCCGCTCGCGTCGGCCAGCTCGAGCGCGAGATACGACGCGCCGGCCCGCGTCCGTCGGCGCTCCTTCCTGACCACTGCGAACACGCCCTCGACCGTCCGGTCCTCGGCGAGCTCGGCAATCGTCGTCACCGGGCCAGTCTATGGCCCGGGTCAGTTGGCGATGGGCGTTGGTACGCTCGTTCGGATGGCCGACGTGCAGGGGTTCCGCGCCGTCCGCTACTCCGGCGCGGCCGGACCGCTTGCCGACCTCGTCGCGCCGCCGTACGACGCGATCTCGCAGGAGGAGCGGGAGCGGCTGTACACCCGGAGCCCGTACAACGTCGTCCACCTGACGCTTCCGGACTCCGCGGAGCATGCGGGTCGCCTCTACCGCAGCTGGCTCTCCGAGGGCATCCTCGAGCGCGAGGACGAGCCCTCCTCCTGGTTCGTCGTCGAGGAGTACACCGGCCCGGACGGCGTCCGCCGCGAGCGCCGGGGCATCGTCGCATCGCTCGCCGCCGAGCCGTACGAGACGGGGATCGTCCTGCCTCACGAGCGGACGTACCGGCGGACGACCGAGGAGCGGCTCCAGCTCCTGCGTGAGACCCGCGTGCACCCGGAGCCGCTGTTCCTGCTCGTGGACGGCCCGCTTGGCGTCGAGCGCCCGACGACGGACCCGGACGCGGAGGTGAACGGCACGCGGCTCTGGCGGCTTCCCGACCCGGACCCCGGCGCGCTCCTCGGTGACGCGCAGCTCCTCATCGCCGACGGCCACCATCGCTACGAGACGGCGGTCGCCTTCGGCGCGGACGAGCCGGGCGGGACGCGCGTCATGGCGCTCCTGGTCTCGACGGGAGATCCGGGACTCCACGTTTTCCCGACGCACCGCGTCTTCGCGGAGCGCCCGGATCTGCGCGACGCAAGCGAGGGTGAGCAGGTCGCGAGCGTCGAGGAGGCGCTGGCGCGTCTCGCGGAGGAACCGCACGACCGGTCGGTCGCGATCGCGTACCGGGGAGGCCATGCGGAGATCGTGCGGGGCGACGAAGGCGAGCTCGACGTCGAGCTCGTGGATCGCCACGGCCTCGAAGGGATCAGCTACACGCCGCGCGCGCACGAGGCCGTCGCCGCGGTCGACTCCGGCGAAGCGGATGCGGTGTATCTCCTCCGCGAGCCGCGCCTCGTTGACGTCTTTGCGGTCGCTCAGCGCGGAGGGCTGATGCCCTCGAAGAGCACGTACTTCTTCCCGAAGCCGCTCTCCGGGCTTCTCTTCCATCCGGTCGACGAGTGAGCCCCTGGCTCGAGCTCTGCCGCGCATGCGTCGCGGACATCGAGCGCGTGCTCGCGGGTCTTCCCACCCGCGCCGAGCGCGAGCCTGTGCTGAGGCGCGGGGAGGGCGGAGACGATACGACCGCGATCGACCAGGCGGCAGAGGACGCCGTCGTCGCGCGGCTGGAAGCGAGCGGCGAGAGCTTCGTCCTCGTCTCGGAGGAGCTGGGGACGCGCATGTTCGGCACGGGTGGGCCACGGGTCGTCGTGGTCGACCCGATCGACGGCTCCGTGAACGCGAAGCGGGGCATCCCGTTCTTCTCGTTCTCGCTCGCCGTCGCGGACGGCCCGACGATGGGGGACGTCGTCTTCGGCTACGTGCACGACTTCGGGACGGGCGAGGAGTGGACGGCGACCCGCGGCGAGGGCGCCTACCTGAACGGCGAGCGGCTCGGTGCCGTCGGGCCCAAGGACACGATCGAGATCCTCTCCTTCGAGGGGACGACCGCGACGGCGATCGCCGCGCGCGCGGGCAGCGTCGCCGAGGTCGCCGGCCGATTCCGCGTCATGGGATCCCTCGCGCTCTCGCTCTGCCACCTCGCCGCGGGACGCGTGGACGCCGTGTGCTCGCTCAAGGAAGCGCGTTCGGTCGACATCGCCGCGGCGCAGCTCCTCGTTCGGGAATGCGAGCTCGCGGTGGAGCTGTTCGAGGACCCGCCCTTTGCGGCCGCACCGCTCGATCTCGTTCCCCGCTCGCGGCTGGTCGCCGCTGGGACGCCGGAGCTCGCGGACTCGGTCGCACGAGCGCTCTCCGCCTAGGCGCGGGCGGTACGCTGACTCTCGTGAAGCCCGACCGCGACGCGATCCTGAAGGCGCTCGAGCAGGTCATCGACCCCGAGCTCAGGCGACCGGTGACGGAGCTCGACATGGTGCGCGACGTCCTCGTCGAGGACGACGGCGCGGTGTCCGTCACGATCGCGCTCACCGTCGCCGGGTGCCCGCTCCGGCAGTCGTTCGAGGACCAGGTCGCACGCTTCGTCGGCGAGGTGCCCGGCGTCACGTCCGTCCGGCTCGGCTTCGACGTGATGACGCCCGCGGAGAAGGCTGCGCTCGCCACGCGTCTGCGCGGCGGTCGCGAGGAGCGCGAGATCTCGCTCTCGCCCGCGACGCGGGTCATCGCGATCGCCTCCGGGAAAGGCGGAGTCGGGAAGTCGACCTTGACGGCCAATCTCGCGTACGCGCTCTCGTCGCTCGGTGAGCAGGTAGGCGTTCTCGACGGAGACGTGTACGGCCACTCGATCCCGCACATGCTCGGCGTTCACCAGAAGCCGATTGCCGTGGACGACATGATCGTCCCGCCCGTCCGGGGCGATCTCAAGCTCATGTCGATCGGGTTCTTCCTGGAGGAGAACGCGCCGATCATGTGGCGCGGGCCGATGCTGCACAAGGCGCTCGAACAGTTCCTCTCGGACGTGCACTGGGGCGAGATCGACACCCTGCTCGTGGACATGCCTCCGGGGACGGGAGACGTTGCGATGTCGCTCGGCCAGCTTCTGCCTCGCGCCGAGGCGCTCGTCGTCACGACCCCGCAGCCCGCCGCGCAGCAGGTCGCCGTGCGTGCAGCCCAGATGGCGCTCAAGACGGGGATGCGCGTGGTCGGAGCCGTCGAGAACATGTCGTACCTCGTGGGCACGGGCCAGGAGCTCTTCGGTTCCGGCGGCGGCCAGGCGCTCGCGGACGAGATCGGCGTGCCGCTCCTCGCCCGGATCCCGCTCGACCCGGTGCTGCGCGAGTCCGCGGACGAGGGGAACCCGGTGCTCGAGGTCGCTCCCGACTCCGAGGCCGCGCAGGCGATCGGTGCGCTTGCCGAGTCGGTCGCCGCGTCGCGCGCCGGGACGATCCGCAAGCCGCTGACGCTCCTCCGTTAGCGCCTTCTCGTACATGGGCCGGACAGGTCCGGCCCCTACACTCGCCTCGTGCCGGGCGCCGCGTTCTTCGACCTCGACCGGACGCTCGTCTCGCGCTCGAGCTCGCTCGCGCTCGCGCCGGAGTTCCGCAGGCGTGGCCTCATCCGGCGGCGTGACCTCGCGAAGGCAACCGCGGCCCAGCTCGTGTTCGTCCGCTTCGGGGCGGGCCAGTCGCGCGTGGGACAGACCGCCGAGAGCGCGATGGCGATCCTGCGGGACCTGCCTGTGGGCGTGATGCAGGAGATCGTGGATGTGTCGGTCGAGACGGCGCTTCGCCAGCACGTGTACCGGGACGCGCTCGATGCCGTCGAGGAGCACAAGAGCCGCGGCGAGCCGTCGTTCATCGTCTCGGCCGCGCTCCAGGAGATCGTGGACGCACTCGCGGACGAGCTCGGCTTCGCCGGCGGCGTGGGATCGACCGCCGAGGTGGAGGACGGCGTCTACACGGGGCGGCTCCTACGGCGGCTCTACGGGCAGGAGAAGGCCGACGCGCTCGGCGAGCTCGCGGCCGTCGAGGGGATCGATCTCGATGCATCGACCGCCTACTCCGACTCGGCGAGCGACCTGCCCTTCCTCGAGGCTGTCGGCACGCCCGTCGTCGTGAACCCCGATCGCGCGCTGCGCAAGATCGCGGCCGAGCGCGGATGGCAGGTCCGGCTCTTCCGGACGAAGGCCTTCCCCGGCCCATGACCACGGAGGAGGCTCGGGAGCGCCTTCACGGGCTCGGCTTGGGCGCGGACTCGGTCGAGATCCTGCTCGCGCACTTCACGGACGCCGACCGGCGCGGGAAACACGGCCACGGGCTCTCGCGCGTCGCCTGGCTCGAGACGCAGGAGGTCGACCCGTCGGCCCGACCGCAGCGGCAGGTCGCGGAGGACGGCTTCGAGCGCTGGGACGGGAACGGCGCGCTCGGCTACCTCGTCCTGGACGAGGTCGTGCGCACGACGCTCCAGGAACCGCCTGCACATGCACGTGTCGTGGTCGTGGAGCGGTGCTTCCCGACTGGCGTTCTCGGTTACTGGGTGCGCGGGCTCGCGGGCGGAGGGCTCGTAGCCGCTCTTTGCGCGACCTCGCCGCGGCGGCTCCCGCACCCCGACGGCGGCGCGCCACTCACCGGGACGAACCCGCTCGCCATCGCGATTCCCTCGAGCGACGGCCGGCCGCTGGTCTCCGACGTCTCGATGGGCGCGGTGACGCACGGCGACGTCCTATCCGGCACCGCGAAGCCACAGGAGCTCGTGCCCTTCGGCGGCGAGCAGGCGCACAAGGCATTCGCGCTCGCGGCCGGGATCGAGCTGCTCGTCGGCGCGCTTGCGGGGCCGGAGCCGGGCGCCATGCTCGTCGTCGCGCGACCGGAGCACGATCCCGTGCCGTCGTTCCGCGCCCTTGCCGAGGGCAAGCGCCTGCCCGGCGACTAGCCGGGAGAACGCGACGAGAGCGGCTGCGAGTTTGACGCCGCCAGGCCACTCGCTGCCGCTCTACGTCCCGTTGCCCCCTCCCCACGGGACAGGATGCCGCTGCGCTTTACGGTGGCCTTAGGGCGCGTTTCAGGCGCGGTTCGGCAGGACCGGTGTCAGAGGCGGATCGCCCCGCTCCACCGCGAGCACATTGTCGACGGCGAGCCGAGTCATGGCCTCACGGGTCTGCCGCGTCGCACTGCCGAGGTGCGGCGTGAGAACGACGTTGGGGAGCTCGAGGAGCTCCTCCGGAACGCTCGGCTCGTTCACGAAGACGTCTAGCCCGCCCCGGATGCGTCCGGACACGAGCTCCGCGACGAGCGCGTCCTGGTCGACGATCTCGCCTCGCGCGGTGTTCACGAAGCTCGCGCCGTCTCGGAGGAGAGCGAGTCGCCTCGCGTCGACGAGGCCCACGGTCTCCGGCGACAGCGGCACGTGGACGGTCACGATGTCCGCCTCGGCGAGGAGCGTGTCCAGCTCGCGGTACTCCGCGAGATCCGTCTCGACGCGGTGACGCTGCGCGTAGATCACCTCGAGCTCGAAGCCGCGAGCACGCCGTGCGACGGCGCCGCCGATCCGTCCCAGTCCCAGGATCCCGAGCGTCGAGCCGGAGAGCTCCTCGGCGATCCAGCCCTCGGCCCAGGACGCGCCCCACGCGCCCTGGCGGACGAGGCGATCACCCTCGACCACCCGACGCCTGGTGGCGAGGATGAGCGCAAATGCGAGGTCGGCGGTCGCGTTGTCGAGCACGCCGGGTGTGTTCGTGACGACGACACCCCGCGCGGCGCAGGCCTCGATGTCGATGCGGTCGTAGCCGACGCTGAAGTTGGCGACGATCCTGAGGCCGGGCAGCAGGTCGAGCGGTACGGGCTCGTTCGCGACGATGAGCCCCTCGACGTCGGGACGGGGCTTCTCGATCGCCGCGAGCGGTAGCACCTCGACATCGCGAAGCTCGTCGAAGGCGGGGCCGGGGTAGCGGCGGGTCGAGACGACGTGCACGCGCTACTCGGACCTGCGGCGAAGCCGGTCGAGGACGAACGGGTCGATCTCGTCCATGCCCTCCACGCGCGCTTCCAGGTTCTCCTTGCCTGCCCACTCGTCGAGTCGCTCGTAGCCGAGCACGGCGAGGCGGGTCTCGACCTCCTTGCGCAGGGCGTCGTCCACCGTGACCCACTTCTCGCGCGGTGTGGCGACGAAGAGCTCCTGGTGGATTCCGAAGATGCGACGGAGCTCCTCGAGCGGCCGCTCGTGGTCGTCCACGCGAAGGTCGACGAAGACGTCGGAGAGGCCCGCGTAGCCCTGCTCGGGGCCGACGACGAGCAGCGCGGCGGACTGCTGGCCGCGGCGGTCGCCGCCGGCGGCCTGGGCGGCGTCGAGGCAGTCGAGGAGGCGCTCCGCGAGCGGCTTTGCCGAGGTCGCCTCGAAGGTCTCGGCGAGCGCGTCCACCGTCTCCGCCGATACGAGGATGTTTCCCTGCGCCGCGTAGCACGGGCCGGTCCTGCTCCCGGCCCACTCGTTGCACTCGTCGCCCGTGTACGCGGCGCTGCGGCCCTTCGCGTCCACGACGCCGAGCTGCCGCTGGGCGCGGAGGTCGTCCGCCGCGGTCAGGCGCTCGACGACCTCCTTGGCCGAGACGCCTTCGCGCAGGAGCGCCAGTCCGTCGGGCCCGTAGCGCGGGTTCGCGTACGACTGGGTCGCGATCGCGCCAACCAGCGGCTCGGCCCAGGGGACGATCGAGCCCACGGCGAGGAACTTTGACTGCACCGCGACTCCCCACTGCCGTGCCTCGAGGTCGCAGGCACAGATCGAGTACGTCGAGACCAGCACGTCAGCCGTATGTGAGGTGCGCGAGGTCGAGCTCGAGCAGCGCCTCGTCGTCGACGAGCGCACATGCGACCTCGCCGAGCGAAAGCGCCGCGTGGACATCCTCGACGGTGGACGCGCGCACGACGACCGGCGTGCCCTGCTCGTGTGCCGCGCGGATCGCTGCGAGATCGGACACGTCGTCGAGCACGAGCGCGTCGTCGAGATCGACGGCGCCCGCGAGCGCGATCTGCGGGACCTTGCGCCCCGTCGCCCCGAACCAGCGCTCCCGCATCAGAAGGTCAGCGTCTCGCCCGGCTCCGGCGCGAGGATCTCGACCCGTGGCGGCGCCAGCTCCCGCAGCGTCTCAGGCGTGCCCGTGAGGATCGGGAAGGTGCCGTAGTGGCAGGGGACGATCCGCTTCACGTCGAGGAGCTCGATCGCGACCGCTGCTTCGCGTGGCCCCATCGTGTAGTGGTCGCCGATCGGGAGCACGGCCACGTCGGGTGAGTAGATGCGGCCGATGAGCGACATGTCCGCAAAGACGTTCGTGTCGCCCGCGAAGTAGACCGTGAACCCGTCCTCGAGCTCGATCACGAACCCGCAGGACTCGCCCGTGTACTGGAACTGGCCGTTCTCGAACACGCTCGATGAGTGATTCGCGTGCGTCAGGGTCAGCTTGATCCCGCCGACGTCAGCGGTGCCGCCCTTGTTGATCGCCTGCGTCGGATCCTGCGAGAGGCCGTTGAGCGAGAGCCAACCGCGCATCTCGACCTGGGCGATCACCGGGCAGTCGAACTTCTGCGCGATGGCGACAGTGTCGCCGCGGTGGTCGTCGTGGCCGTGCGTGAGTGCGATGAGATCGCAGCGCTCGGGCTCGACCTCGCCCTCCGGGCACTTCGGGTTCCCGTTGAGCCACGGGTCGACGTAGATCCGCTTGCCGCCCGGTGAGTCGAGACGGAAGGACGCGTGCCCGAGCCAGGTCAGCGCCGTCGCCACGCTCGAAATCTAGTCGCTAGAAGGTGAGCGAAGCAGCGGCGTCGGACGCGAAGTCGAGGATCGGCTCGACGACGAAGAACGAGCCGATGGTGACCACGACGGCCGCCGCCACGGCCGTTGCGAGCAGCGGGTCACGTGGAGGGCTGCCGCCGACGGCGACGACCGGCGCGGCGACGGGCGCCCGCATGTACAGCCAGCGCACGACGTTCAGGTAGTACGCGAGCGAGACCATCGTCGCCGCCACGCCCACGAGGACGAGCCACCAGTCGCCCGCCTCGTACGCCGCCGAGAACACGAAGAGCTTCCCGAAGAGACCACCCGTCAGCGGGAACCCGGCGAAACCGAGCATGAAGACCCAGAGCGCGGCGCCGTAGAACGGCCGCTCCCAGCCCAGGCCGGCGAGCGACTCGAGGGTGACCGGCGCGGCCAGCTCGCGCTCCCGCGCCGCGACGACGGCGAAAGCCCCGACCGACATCGCGGAGTAGGGCACGAGGTAGTAGAGAAGCGCCTCCGTGCCACGCTCCGTATCCGCTGCGACTGCGATGAGCATGAACCCGGCGTGCGAGATGGACGAGTAGGCGAGGAGCCGCTTCAGGTCTCGCTGTGCGAGCGCGGCGAGGTTCCCCCAGGCGAGCGAGATGCAGGCGATGACCGCGACCGCGATCGTCCAGATCTCCGCCTGGTCGGGGAACGCCGTCACGAGGAGGCGCATGGTCAGCACGAACGCAGCGGTCTTCGTCGCCGCGGACATGAAGGCGGTGACCGAGCTGGGCGCGCCCTGGTAGACGTCCGGCGTCCACATGTGGAACGGCGCGGCCGAGACCTTGAACGCAAGCCCGGCGACGATCATCGCGAGGCCGGCGACGAGGAACGTCTCGTCCCCCGCGCTCGCCTCGGCGATCTGGGCGAAGCCGAGCTGCTCCGTCGCTCCGTAGACGAACGCGGAGCCGAAGAGCAGGATCGCGGAGCCGAAGCCGCCGACGATGACGTACTTGAGCCCGGCCTCCAGTGACGTCTCGCGCTCGGTGTCGATCGCGACGAGGACGTAGAGGCAGAGCGAGAACCACTCGAGCCCGAGGAAGAGCGTCATCAGGTTCTCGGCGCCGACGAAGAAGACCATCCCCGCCGCTGCAGCGGTCAGCAGCGCGTAGTACTCACCTGCGTGGTGCCGGCGTTCGGCCCACGCGACGAGGACGACAGCGGCAGCCGTGACAGCGAGGATCACCTGCGCGAACGCAGCGAGACGATCGCGCACCATCGAGTCCGAGAGCAACGGCTCGGCGACCGGAGTCTCGGAGAAGACGACGCAGGCGAAGACCGTGGCGAGGACGCATCCGAGCAGCGCCACTCCCGCTGCGACTCCGCGCCGCATCCACTCGGGCACGAGGACGGCCGCGAGGAGTGCGACCCCGGATGCTCCGAGCAGCGAGAGCGTCGGCGCGAGCGCCAGCCAGTCGACCTTCGGGGTGTCGATCACGGCGGCGCTCCCGAGCCGGCGAACGCGGAGTACTGCGTCGTGTCGAGCGCGCGGTCGCTGACGAGCGCCGGGCAGGCGGAGAGCACGAGCAGGGTGAGCACGAGCGGGAGCAGGAGCCCGAGCTCACCGGGTCGCAGATCGAGCGCCTCCTCCCTCACGGCGGACCCCTGTCCTCGATGGAGGATCGCCGAGATCAGTCGGAGCGTGTACATCGCGGCGAGCACGATCCCGAGCGCCACGACCGCCGTGTAGCCCCAGCCCTGTGCGTAGACCCCGGTCATGATCAGGAACTCGCCGGCGAAGGTCGTCGAGCCCGGCACCGCGAGCGCGATCATCCCGGCGGTCAGGACCACGGTGGCGAGCGCCGGCCGGCCGCGGGCCATGCCTCCGAGCTGTGCCAGTTCGCCCGTCCCGCAGCGCCGCTCGACCATGCCGACGAGCAGGAACATCGCGGCGGAGATGAGGGCGTGGTTCACGGCCTGGAGGATCGAGCCCGCCACGCCGCCGCCGGAGGCCGAGAAGACGCCGATGGTGATGAGGCCCATCTGCGCGAGCGACGAGTAGGCGACGATCCCGCGCAGGTCGGGCGACCGGAAGGCGAGGACGGAGCCGTACACGATCCCGGCAGCCGCGAGCACGAGCAGCACCCCACGCAGGTCGTCGACGGGCTCGGGGAACTTGAGCAGCGTGATGATGAAGCCCCAGATCGCCGTCTTCGACACGACGCCCGAGAGCACGGCGGTGACCTCGATCGGCGCCTCGCGGTACGTGAGTGGCAGCCAGCCGTGCAGCGGGAAGAGCGGCGCCTTGATCGCGAAGGCTATGGCGAAGCCGAGGAAGATCCAGACGTTGTCGCTCGGGCCCGAGTCAAGGAGCGAGAACGTGCCCTGCGTCACGCCGAGGGCGACGACGGACGCGAGCATGAGGAGCGAGCCGACCATCGTGTAGACGACGAAGGTCAGCGTCGCCACCGCCCTGCGCGCGCCGCCCCAGACGCCGACGAGCACATACAGCGGGATCAGCATCGCCTCGAAGGAGACGTAGAAGAGGAGCAGGTCCTGCGCGGCGAACGTCGCCACGACGGCGCCGATGAGGAAGAGCTGGAGCGCGTAGTACGCGCGCGGGCGGTCGCGACCGACCCAGAGCGCGTACCCGATCGCCGCTGCCGAGACCACGACCGCCGCGCCGGCGAGCCAGAGCGTGAAGCTGAAGAAGCCGACCGAGTACGAGATGTCGAGGCTCTCGACCCACTGCTGGTTCGCCGTGTACTGGAGGCCGCCGCCGTCGAACGTGAAGCGCGCGGCCGCGACGATCCACACGCCGACCTCCGCGAGCGCGACGAGGAACGCGAGCCCCGCGGTCCACGTCCGCGGGAGCGGGAGGAGGGCGACGACGAGTGCGCCGACGACCGGAAGGACGATGAGGGTCGTGGTCAGCATCTCTCAGCGCACCGCCACGAACACGACGATGAGCACGGCGACCGCGAACGCGATCGTCAGCGCGTACGTGCGCAGCAAGCCCGTCTGCACGCGGGCGACCTCTCCGCCGACCTGGATCGTCCCGGAGCCGATCTCGTCGAGTGAGCGCTCGACCACAGGCTCCTCGACGCGCCGTCGGAGCGTGTCCGCGAGCGCGACCGCCGGCCGATAGAAGAGCCCGTCGTAGAGCTCGTCGAAGTAGAACTTGTGCTCGAACACGCGCCAGAGCTCGGGCTTGCGGACGAGCTGGCGATCCTGCTGGAAGGCGCGCCGCGCGAAATAGAACCCGACGAGGCCGAGCGTGACGGCGATGGCGCTCGTCGCATACTCCTGGGCGACGGTCGGATGGACGAGCGGCTCGGCCACCACGTCGATCCACGTGAGGAACGGCTCCCAGACGCCGGGGATGACGACGAGCCCGCCGATCGTCGAGAGCACCGTGAGGATCCCGACCGGGACGAGCATCGACCGCGGGCCCTCGCCGGGACCGTGCGCCTCGTGCTCCGCCTCGTGCCCGGCCTCGGCGTGCTGGGGGCCGTGGAACACGGCGAAGTAGAGGCGGAACGTGTACAGACCGGTGAGCAGCGCGCCGACGAGTGCCGCGACGTACAGCGTCCAGCCGAGGCCGTCGTCCATCGCGAACGCCGAGGAGATGATCCCGTCCTTCGACCAGAAGCCGGCGAAGATCGGAATGCCGACGAGCGCGAGCGAGCCGACGAGGAAGGCGATGTGCGTCCGCGGAAGCACGTCCTTGAGGCCGCCCATGCGCCGGATGTCCTGCTCCCCGCCGAGGTGGTGGATCACGACGCCGGCGGACATGAAGAGCAGCGCCTTGAAGAAGGCGTGCGTCATCAGATGGAAGATCGCGTAGCCGTACGCGCCGATGCCGGCCGCGAGGAACATGTAGCCGATCTGCGACATCGTCGAGTAGGCGATGACCCGCTTGATGTCCCACTGGACGAGGGCGATGAGCCCGGCCGCGAGGAGCGTGACCGTCCCGAGGATCGCCGCGAGGTGCTGGACGTCGACGGCGAGCTCGAAGATCGGGTGCGCGCGTACGAGCAGGTACACGCCGGCCGTCACCATCGTGGCCGCGTGGATGAGGGCCGAGACGGGCGTCGGGCCCTCCATCGCGTCGGGGAGCCACGTATGCAGCGGGATCTGCGCCGACTTCGCGACGGCGCCCCCGAGGAGCCCGAGCGCGACGAGGTTGATCATCGTGCTCGAGAGCGAGCCAGCCTGGTCGAACACGCCGAAGAACTCGAGCGTCCCCGTCTCCCAGACGAGGAGCACGAGGGCCACCGCGAACGTCGCGTCGCCGACCGCGTTCATGACGAACGCCTTCTTCGCGGCGGCGACCGCCTCCGGGCGCTGGTGCCAGAACCCGATCAGGAGGTACGACGCGAGACCCACGAGCCCCCAGCCGACGAGCAGGAGGAGGAAGTTCCCCGCCTGCACGAGCAACAGCATCGAGAAGATGAAGAGCGACATGTAGGCGAAGTAGCGACGCTCCTCGTCGTCGCCCGCCATGTAGCCCATCGAGTACCAGACGATGAGGCCGCCGACCCCGGAGACGATGAGCATCATCACCGTCGAGAGCGGGTCGACGAGGATCTGGAAGCCCACCTCGAAGTCGCCGGTCGCGAGCCACGTGTAGGCGGTGGACATCTGCTCGCGGTTGTCCGGGCTCTCCGCCCAGAGCCCGAAGAAGGCGACGAGTGCCCCGCCGAAGGCGACGAAGGTCGTGAGCGTCGAGACCCAGCCCGCCTGGCGGCGCGTGATGTCCTCGCCCATGAAGGTGATGAAGATCGCGCCGATGAGCGGCGCGAAGAGGCAGATCCAGGCTCCGGTGATCATGCTCTAGCCGCGGAGGGCGCTCGCCTGGTCGACGTCGAGCGCCACACCTCGGCGCGCCATGGCGACGATGAGGCCGAGGCCGACCGCGACCTCTCCGGCCGCGACCGCCATCACCGCGAGGGCGAAGATCTGGCCGTCGAGCTCGCCGATCTGCCGCGAGAAGGCGATGAGGGCGAGGTTCCCGGCGTTCAGCATGATCTCGAGCGACAGGAGGACGATGAGCGGGCTCCGCCGGAGCAGGACGCCCATCGCGCCGGTCGCGAAGAGGATCGCGGCGACGATCAGGTACCAGCCGACGCCGGGGCCGCTCACGCGGTCTCCCGCTCGCGGGTCGTGCCCAGGACGACGCCGCCGATCGCCGCGACGAGGAGCACGATCGAGGTGATCTCGAACGCGAGCAGATGATCGGTGAGGAAGAGCTCGCCGATCTCGCCCGGGCTGCCGAACGAGTCGCCCACCTCCGCGGGCTCCTTCAGGTTGTCGCCCCAGGCGAGCCCGAGCACGACCACGACCTCGACCAGGATCGCGGCCGCCGCGATGATCGCGGCCGTGCGCAGGAGCGGCGAGCCGCCGGCCCACGGCGCGTCGGCCCGGCCCCCGAGGTAGGCGATGACGAAGAGGAACATGACCATCACGGCCCCGGCGTAGACGAGCACCTGCGCCGCGGCGAGGAACTCGGCGGCGAGCAGCAGGTAGAGGACGGCCAGCGAGGCGAGGTTCCCGATGAGCGCGAGCGCCGAGTAGAAGGGGTTCTGCATGCTCACGACCGCGATGCCGCTCCCGAGGCAGCCGGCCGCGGCGAGGAACCACACGACCCAGACCAGGAAGTTGCCCACCTACGAGTGTTCCTTGTACGCGGGCGTGGGCGTGTCGTACTTGCGCGGGTCGGCAACGGGAACACGCTTGATCGGCTCCGCGAGGAGCATGTCCTTCGTGTAGACGAGGTCGTCCCGCGAGTACTCGGAGATCTCGAACTCGTTGCCGAGCGTGATCGCGTCGAACGGGCACGCGAGCTCGCAGTAGCCGCAGAAGATGCAGCGGCTCATGTTGATCTCGTAGATGCGCGCGTAGCGCTCGCCGGCCGAGACCCGGTTGTCGGGCGTGTTCTCGGCCGCGACCACGCGGATGCAGTCGGCGGGACACGCGGCCGCGCAGAGGGAGCAGCCGACGCACTTCTCGAGGCCGTTCTCGTGCGTGTGCAGGCGGTGCCGCCCGCGGAACCGCGGGTACACCGGCCGCTTGTACTCCGGGTACTGCTGCGTGATCGGCTTCCGGAAGATCTGCCGGAACGTGACCGCGAAGCCCTTGAACGTGTCGAGCGGCTGCGGGCTCACAGCCAGACCACCAGGACGGCCGTCACGACAGCGTTGAGGGTCGCCACGGGGAGCAGGATCTTCCACCCGAAGCGCATGAGCTGGTCGTATCGGAGTCTCGGCAGCGTCGTGCGCATCCAGATGAAGACGTAGAGCAGCACGGCGAGCTTCGCGAGGAACCAGAGCGGCGCCGACCACGACGGGCCGTCCCACCCGGGTCCGTGCCAGCCGCCGAGGAAGAGGGTCACGCACAGGGCCGAGAGCGTGATCAGGTTGATGTACTCGGACATCGAGAAGAGCCCGAAGCGCATGCCGCCGTACTCCGTGTGGTAGCCGGCGACCAGCTCCTGCTCGGCCTCCGGGAGGTCGAACGGCGCGCGCGCCGTCTCGGCGGTTCCCGCGAGCAGGAAGACGACGAGCCCGACGAACTGCGGGACCGCGTACCAGACCGTGTCGCCCTGCGCGGCGACGATGTCCGACAGGCGCAGCGACTCGGCCATGATCACGACGCCGAGCACGGAGAGAGCGAGTGCCACCTCGTACGAGACGAGCTGCGCGCAGGTCCGCATGGAGCCGAGCAGCGCGTACTTCGAGTCGGATGCCCAGCCGCCGAGGATGAACCCGTAGATCCCGACGGAGCCGATCGCGAAGATCAGGATCAGGCCGATGGAGACGTCTGCGACCTGGCCCGGGACGTAGACGCCGCCGATCTCCCAGCCGGGACCGAACGGGATCACCGAGAAGGTCGCGAGGGCCGTGAACGTGGCGAGCCAGGGCGCGAGCAGGTAGAGCCAGTCGATGGCGGCGGCCGGATAGAAGCTCTCCTTGTGCAGCAGCTTCACGAGGTCGGCGATCGGCTGCAGGAGCCCGTAGGGGCCGGCGCGGTTCGGGCCGTAGCGGAGCTGCATCCTCGCCATCACCTTCCGCTCGGCGAGCGTGAGGTAGGCGAACGTCACCATGACGAGATTGATGATCACGAACGCCTGGATCAGGCTCACCCACCACTCGGGGGTCATCCGGCCTTCACCACCTCGACGCTCGAGTGCAGGTCGACCGCGTACTCGTCGGGGATCCGCGCGATGCCGGGGACGAGACGCTTCGAGATGCGGGCGGTGAGCTCGATGCCGGTGCCGTTCGAACGGACGACGACCTGGTCACCGCTGGAGATCCCGCGCCGGTCGGCGTCCGGCGGCGCCAGCTCGACTTCGGCGGCGGGCCGCAGGAACTGCAGTTCGGGCACGCGCTCGACGGCGGCGCCCGAGAAGAGCGCGCGGAAGCGGTGGAGGCGGAGCTCGCCGACGAAGTGCTCGTCGCCGGGTCTCGGGAGCGGAGCCGGCGCCGGCGTCGTCGCCGCCTCGGGCTGCTCGTAGGGCACGCGGCCCGGCAGCGGGGCCCGGAGCCCGATGTCGTCGAGCGTGAGGTCGCGGAAGAGACGGGTGCGGAGCTCCTCGTAGACGCTCGCTGCGTACGGCGACAGCTCGACGTCGAAGCGCTCGGCCAGCTTGCTGATCCAGGCGAGCTCGTCGGGACACGGCGGGAGCGCCGTGCGGCGCAGCCGCTGCACACGGCCCTCGAGGTTCATCGTCGTGCCCTCGCGCTCGAGCGAGGCGGTCGCGGGAAGGATCACGTCTGCCCAGCCGCCCACGAGGTCGTGGAACATCGTCAGCGCGATCACGTGGGTCGCCTGCTCGGCGAGAGCGCGGACGCTCGGGTCCGACGCCGCTTCGTCCCCGGAGACGATGAGGAGCTCGATCGGCTCCGGGTTCGCCTCCTCGCCGTCGGCTGCGACCGACCAGGCGGCCGCGACGCCGCGCCCGTTCGCCGTCGCCGGAAGGCGGAAGGCGCCGCAGCCCGGCTTGTCCTCGAAGCCGAGCGCGTGGGCGAGCTCGGCGATGCGGGCGCCGCCGCCGCCGCCCGGCCCCGACCAGACGAGCACGGCACGCTCGGCCGAGCGCAGACGCTTGCCGAGCGCGTTCCGCGGCTCGGCGAGCTCGGCGCACTTGGCCGCGCCTCCGCCGGGCTGGGTCGGGACGGACCCGGTGGGCGAGCACGTGACGATCTCGGCGCCCCGGCGTCGCGCCTCCTTGATCCAGAGGTCGACGATCGGCGCGCGCTCCGCGACCGGGTCGTCGCCGATGACGACCACGAGGCCCGCCTCTCCGATCGCGGAGAGTGGCAGCCGGAACGCGTCGAGCGCGTCCGACGTCGCCTCGGGAAGCACCGCGGAGTGGGCATCGAGCCCGCGCCGCAGAAGGGTTCCGAGCGAGAAGGCGAGCTCCATCGTCTCCGAGCCGGAGAGCGCGGTCACGATCGAGCCGCGCGCCTCGCGCAGGAGTGCCTCGACCTCGTCGAGCGCCTCGTCCCAGGAGATCTCCCGGAGTCCCTTCGGCCCCCGCCGCAGCGGCGTCGTGATGCGGTCCTCCGCCCGCAGATGGGGGTACGTGAAGCGCCCCTTGTCGCAGAGCCAGCCGCGGTCGATCTCCGGGTGGTTGCGGCTCTGGACCCGCCGCACCTTGCCCTCGCGGATCGTCGCCGAGACGTTGCACCCGGCCGGGCAGCCGGTACAGACCGTCGGCACGTCCTGGATCTCCCAGGGCCGCCCCTCGAACCGGTAGAGCGTGGACGTCAGCGCGCCGACGGGGCACAGCTCGATGACGTTCCCCGAGAAGGCCGAGCGGTACGGCTCGTCCTCGAAGGTCGCGATCTCGGACATCGCGCCGCGGTTCCGTGCGATCAGCAGGCCGTCCTCCGCGACTTCCTCCGAGAAGCGGGTGCAGCGGTAGCAGAGGATGCAGCGCTCACGGTCGAGGGCGATGAGCGGGGACACGGGAATCGGCTTGTCGAAGGTCGCCTTCGAGAAGCGCATGCGCGACGCGCCCGGCCCGTAGCGGAACGTCAGGTCCTGGAGCGGGCACTCGCCGCCCTTGTCGCAGACCGGGCAGTCGAGCGGGTGGTTCACGAGGATGAACTCGAGCGTCGACTCCTGGCCCTCGGCCGCCTTCGGCGACGTGTGCGCCGTGCGCACGACCATCCCCTCGGAGACATTCAGGGTGCAGCCCGCCTGCAGCTTCGGGATGCCCTCGATCTCGACGAGGCACATGCGGCAGGCCCCGACCGGCGGCCCGAGCCTGGGCTCGTAGCAGAAGACCGGGATCTCGATCCCCGCCGCCATCGCCGCCTCGACCACGCCCGTGCCCTTCGGCACCTGGACGGGCCGGTCGTCGACCGTGAGCGAGACGAGCTCGGGCGCCGAGACGCTCACGAGAAGAGCCCCTTGTGCCAAATTGACACTTGGCGGGTCACGCCGGGACCTCGGCCACCGGGTGGTGCGTGTGCTGGTCGATGGGGGCGACGATGCCCTCGATCGACGAGCTCCCGTGGAACGGGCAGCCGCCGATCGTGACGTGCTCCTCGAACTCGTCGCGGTACTTCCGCAAGTAGCTCGACACCGGGTACACCGCGAAGTCGCCGAGGGCGCAGAGCGACTTGCCGAGCATGCGGTCGCACACGCTGTCGAGGAGCGCAAGGTCCGTGTCCTCTGCCTCCCCGTCCTCGATCTTCGTCAGCAGCTGGACGAGCCAGCGCGTCCCGACGCGGCACGGCGTGCACTTCCCGCACGACTCGTGCATGTAGAACTGCGCCGCCCGCAGTGCGAGCTGCACCATGCAGCAGCGGTCGTCGACGACGATGAGCGCCGCCGAGCCGAAGAACGAGCCGGCCGCGCCGATCGAGTCGTAGTCCATCGGCGTGTCGATCTGGTCGGGCGTGAGGACGGGCACGGACGAGCCGCCGGGGATGACCGCCTTCAGCTCGCGCCCGCCCGCGACGCCGCCCGCGACGTCGTAGATGAGCTCGCGGATCGTCGTTCCGAGCGGGCGCTCGTAGTTCCCCGGGTTCGCGACGTTCCCGGAGAGCGAGAACACGGCCGTGCCGGGCGCGCTGGACGGGCCGATCTTCGCGAACTCCTCGGGGCCGAGCTCGATGATCTTGGGCACGAGCGCGATCGTGCTGACGTTGTTGATCTGGGTCGGCGCGTCGTAGAGACCTTGCACCGGCGGGAACGGCGGGCGGGGACGCGGCTGCCCGCGCTTGCCCTCGAGCGACTCGAGAAGCGCCGTCTCCTCGCCACAGATGTAGGCGCCCGCCCCGCGATGCAGCACGATCGTCACGCCTCCGAGGAGGTCCGCCTTGCGCGCCTCGTCGAGCGCCGCGCGCATGACGTCGAACTCGTGCAGGTACTCGCCGCGGATGTAGATGAAGACGCTCTGCGACTCGATGCCGTGGGCCGTAATGAGGCAGCCCTCGATCAGGCGGTGCGGCGTGAAGCGCATGACGTCGCGGTCCTTGAACGCGCCGGGCTCGGACTCGTCCGCGTTCACGACGAGGTAGACCGGCTTGCCCGTGCCCTTCGCGAGGAGCGAGGCCTTCCTCCCGGTCGGGAACCCGGCGCCGCCTCGCCCGCGCAGGTTCGCCGTCGTGATCGCGTCGATGACCGCCTGCGGCTCCTGCCCTCGCGCCTTCGCCAGCGCCTCGTAGCCGCCGACCGCCCGGTACTCGCCGAGCTTGGTGAGGTCGTGGTCTTCGGTCCCGGCGGTGAGGAGCTCAGGACCTGCCACGGATCTCCTCGACGATCTCCGGCACGTCCTCGGGACGCACCGGCTCGCGGTAGCGATGATCGACGACGACGACGGGCGCTCGCCCGCACCCGCCCGCGCACTCGATCGCGCGGAGGGTGAACGCGCCGTCATCGGTGGTCTCGCCCGGCGCGATGCCCAGCTCTTTCGAGAACGCGTCCACGACGGCCTGCGCGCCGACAAGTGCGCAGGAGAGGTTCGTGCAGACCTCGACCATGTGCCGCCCTACCGGGGCGAGATGGAGCATGTCGTAGAAGGACGCGATCGAGAGGCAGTAGGCGGGCGTGACGTCGAGCGCCTCGGCGACCTCGCGCAGCGCCTCCGGCGGCAGCCAGCCCTCGTGCCGCTCCTGCGCCAGGCGGAGCGCGTCGAGGACCGCCGAGCGCCGGTCCGGGTACTTCTTCGCGATCTTCCGCACGGTGCCGTCGAAGGCGGTGCTCACCGGTCGGCGTCCCCCATGACGGGGTCGAGCGACCCGGCGATCGCGACGAGGTCGGCGACGAGGCACTCCTGGACGACGGTCGCCGTCGCCTGGAGCGCGGCGAAGCTCGGGGCGCGGAACTTCACGCGCCAGGGCCTCGGGCCGCCGTCGGAGACGAGGTAGCACCCGGATTCGCCGCGCGGCGACTCGATGACGGTATAGACCTCGCCCTCGGGCACCGTGTACCCCTCGGTGACGAGCTTGAAGTGGTGGATGAGCGTCTCCATGGACGTGTGCAGCTCGTGCCGCGGCGGCAGGACGACCTTGCGGTCGTCCGTGATCCACGGCTCGCCCGCCATCTCGTCGAGCCTGTCGAGGCACTGCCGGACGATGCGCACGGACTGGCGCATCTCGTCCATGTGGACCTTGTATCGGTCGTAGACGTCGCCGTTCGGGTAGACCGGGACGTCGAAGTCGACCTCGTCGTAGGCGAGGTAGGGCATCGCCTTCCGCAGGTCCCAGTTCACCCCGGTCGAGCGGAGCATCGGGCCCGATTGCGCGAGCGCGAGGGCGTCGTCGGCCGAAAGCAGGCCGATGCCCTTCGTCCGCTCGAGCCAGATCGCGTTGCGGTCGAGGAGCGCCTCGTACTCGTCGACCGACTTCGGCATCGCGTCGCAGAACTTGCGCGCCTCCTCGGTGAAGCCGGCCGGGATGTCCTCCGCGAGCCCGCCCACCTGGAAGTAGCGCGTGTGCATCCGCGACCCGCCTACCATCTCGAACAGGTCGAGGAGCCCGTCGCGGTCGTCGAAGCAGTACCAGAAGAGCGAGATCGCGCCGATTTCGAGGGCCGACGTTCCGAGCCAGACGAGGTGCGAGTGGATGCGGTTGAGCTCGGCGAGCGCCATGCGCGCCCAGACCGCCTTGCGCGGGATCTCCAGGTCGAGCAGGTCCTCGACCGCGAGCACGTACACGAGCTCGTTCGCCTGGAAGGAGACGTAGTCGATCCGCGGCGCGTACGTGACGGACTTCCACCACGTCTTCGCCTCCATGTTCTTCTCGAAGCCCGTGTGGAGGTAGCCGATGACGGCGCGGATACCCGCGACCGTCTCCCCGTCGAGATCGACGACGAGCCGGAGCACGCCGTGTGTCGAAGGGTGGTTCGGCCCGAAGTTGATCGTGAGGATGTCGTCGAGCGAGTGCCGCTCCGTGTCGATCTCGAGGATCGTGGGCACGGGCTGCGGGATCCGTGAGCCCTCGTAGATCCGCCTGGGCGTGACGATCGCCATCGCTACTCGGCGTCCGAGAACCGAACCGGCTCGCCGCCGAGCGGATAGTCCTTGCGGAGAGGATGGCCCTCCCAGTCCTCGGGCATGAGGATCCGGACGAGGTTCGGGTGGCCCGCGAAGCGGATGCCCATCATGTCCCAGGCCTCGCGCTCGAACCAGTCCGCGGCCGGCCACACGGGAAGGACGCTGTCGACGTCCTCGCCCTCGTCGAGCCAGACCTTCACCGTCAGCCGGGCGGGGCTCTCCGAGACGCGCAGCAGCTGGTAGGTGACCGCGAAGCGCTTCGGCTTCGGGTCAGGCACGCGCGCGTAGCCCTGCGAGCCCGGGTGGTTGATGTCGCGGCCGTCGGCGGTCCCGACGTACCCCGCGACGCCCTTCTCGCCCCAGCCGAGGTAGTCGGACGCCTGGATGTCGCTCAGGAAGTTGAAGCCGGCCTCGTCGCGGAGGTACGTGCACGCCTCGACGAGGCGCGCCGGGTCGACGACGATCGTCGTCTGGCCGTGCTGCTCCTGCGTCTCGACGACGCCGGGCACGCCCCCGAGCGACGCCGCGTTCACTCCGCGACCCCGCGGATCTCGTAGGCGGGCGGGACACCGGCGCGGATCTTCTCGTGCAGGCGGACGATCCCCTCCATGAGCGCCTCGGGCCGCGGAGGGCAGCCGGGGACGTGCACGTCGACGGGGACGATCTTGTCCACGCCCTGGAGGATCGTGTAGTTGTTGAACATCCCGCCCGAGCTCGCGCAGGCGCCCATGGCGATGACCCACTTCGGCTCGAGCATCTGGTCGTAGACCTGCCGCAGTGGCGGCGCCATCTTGTGCGTCACCCGGCCCGAGACGATGAGCAGGTCTGCTTGTCGCGGCGAGGAGCTGAAGCGCTCCATGCCGAACCGCGCGATGTCGTAGCGCGACGAGACGATCGACATCATCTCGATCGCGCAGCACGCGAGCCCGAACGTGTCCGGCCAGACGGAGTTCGACTGCGCCCAGGCGACCGCCTTCTCGACCGTCGTCAGGAGGAGCGCGTCCTCGATCTCCTCGACCTCGCGCTCGAACGCGCCCGGCCCCTTGTCGGGCCAGAGCACGCGCTCGCTCTGGAGCCCGGCCTTGGCGAGCGGCCGGTCGCTCACGAGCGGGAGCTGCCGGTCGCCGCTGCGCTTCAGTGCCAGTTGAGGGCTCCCTTCCGCCAGATGTAGACGTACGCGACGCCGAGGATGAGCACGAAGACGAGGAACTCGACGAGACCGAACCAGCCGAGTGCGTCGAGCCTGCACGGCCAGCGGATAGAGAAAGACGATCTCGATGTCGAAGAGGATGAAGAGAATCGCGGTGAGGTAGAAGCTGACCGTGAAGCGCCGCTCGCGGTCAGGCGCTCCCTCGGAGACGCCCGACTCGAACGGCAGCATGCGCTCTCGCGTCCGGCTGACCGGCCGCCGCGGGAGCTTGAACGACAGCGCGATCATCGTTGCGGGAATCGCCGCGGCGAAGAGCGCGTAGATCAGAAACGGCAGCCAGTTTTCGAGCACGCGTCCTACTCCCGCGGGCGACAGTGGAGCACTCCGGCGCGAGCCTAGCACTCTCCTCTCGCGGCGCACGAAGGAAGGCGAAAGCGCTTGTGGAATGAGCGATACGAGTGTCACAAAGTCCCCCACTGGCGCCCGCAACCCCGTCCGCTACGATGAGCCCGTGGCAACCGTAGAACACCCTCTCGAGACCGAGCCCACCCCCATCGTCTCCTTGACGCCGCTCGCTGCTGCGAAGGTCAAGCAGCTGATGGCGGAGGAGCCGGACGCCGACTCGCTCGTCCTCCGGCTCGCGATCCAGGGCGGCGGGTGCTCCGGGTTCCAGTACGGGCTCGGGTTCGACTCGGGCTCCGCTGAGGGCGACATCGAGCTCGAGCTCGAGGGCGTGCGCGTCGTCGTCGACCCGTTCAGCGCCCCCTATCTCCGCGGTGCGACCGTCGACTTCCTCAACACGATCGAGGAATCGGGCTTCAAGATCGAGAACCCGAACGCGGCGGCGTCGTGCGGCTGCGGGCACTCGTTCACGGTTGCCGAGGACGCCGATCCGGGCGTCGACGCCGGGCCGGGCTGCGGCTCGGGTTGTTCGCACTGATGCGCAAGCGCATCAGTGGTGGCTGCTCGCACTGAGCCTGACCCACGCGAAGCTCTAGATTCCCGCCGATGGCGGAGGCTCCCGTTCGCGTTGCCGTGATCGGCTCCGGGCCGGCGGCGTTCTATGCCGCGGGTCACCTTCTCGACGCCGAGCGCCCGATCGAGGTCGACATGATCGAGCGGCTGCCCACGCCCTGGGGCCTCGTCCGCCTCGGTGTCGCGCCCGACCATCCGAAGCTGAAGGAGGTCTCGCGCGCGTTCGAGCGGATCGCGGCGCGGCCTGGTTACCGCTTCCTCGGGAACGTGGAGGTCGGCAAGACCGTCTCCCACGAGGAGCTGCTCCAGGCGTACGACGCCGTCGTCTACGCGGTCGGCGCCCAGACGGACCGCCGGCTCGGGATTCCCGGCGAGGACCTTCCGGGCTCGTGGTCGGCCACCGAGCTGGTCGCCTGGTACAACGGCCACCCCGACTTCCAGGAGTTGCAATTCGACCTCTCGGTCGAGCGCGCGGTGGTCGTCGGGAACGGGAACGTCGCGCTCGACGTCGCACGCATGCTGGCGCTCACGCGCGAGGAGCTCCAGCCGACCGACACCACGGACGCGGCGATCGAGGCGATCGTCGCCTCCGGGATCCGCGAGATCGTCGTCCTCGGCCGGCGCGGGCCGGTGCAGGCGGCGTGGACGCCGGCGGAGCTCGCCGAGCTGGGGGAGCTCGCCGGCGCCGACGTCCCTCTCGATCCCGCGGAGCTCGAGCTCGATCCGGCGAGCGAGGCGGAGCTCGAGGCGGCAACGCCGATCGTCAAGCGGAACATCGACGTGCTCCGGGACTTCGCCGCGCGCGAGCCGACCGGGAAGCCGCGCTCGATTCGCCTCCGCTTCCGCGTCTCGCCCGTCGCCTTCCTCGGCGTCCGAGCGGATCGAGGGCGTCGAGCTCGCGCACAACGTCCTCGAGCCGGACGGCAGGGGCAGCGTCCGCGCCGTCGCCACCGACGAGCGCGAGGTGCTTCCGGCCGGGATCGTCTTTCGCAGCGTGGGCTACCGGGGCGTCGCACTTGCCCGGGCCGCCGTTCGACGAGCCCTCGGGGACGATCCCCAACGACCGTGGCCGTGTCCTCGGCGAGACGCGAAGCCCGGTGCCCGGCCTCTACTGCGCCGGCTGGATCAAGCGCGGCCCGACCGGGATCATCGGGACGAACAAGAAGGATGCGACCGAGACGGTCGACCAGTTGCTCGCCGACCTCGACGCGGGCCTCGTCCCCGTGGGCGATCGCGACGGCGATCTCGCGACCCTGCTCGCGGACCGCGGGGTGGACGTCGTCATGTACGAGGGCTGGCAGGCGATCGACGAGCTCGAGCGCGCGCAGAGGCGCGCCCCATGGGCGCCCGCGGGTGAAGCTCGCGAGCTGGAACGAGCTCATCGAAGCTGCAAAGGCGCGCGGCTAGACTCGCGCAGAGATGAGCAAGGCGGCCGAGCGACAGGAGCTCTGGGGGGCGGAGACGACAAAGGCAGTCGCGAACTTCCCGGTCTCGGGCGAGCCGATTCCCGCGTCGGTCGCGCGCTGGCTCGGACGGATCAAGGCCGCGGCCGCCCGCGTCAACGCCGAGCTCGGACTGCTCGACGGGGAGAAGGCCGAGCGGATCGCCGCCGCCGCGGACCGCGTCGCGGCCGGCGAGCTCGACGACCAGTTCCCGATCGACGTCTTCCAGACCGGCTCGGGCACGAGCTCGAACATGAACGCGAACGAGGTGATCGCGGCGCTTGCGGGTGACGACGTGCACGTGAACGACGACGTGAACATGGGCCAGTCCTCGAACGACGTGTTCCCGTCCGCCGTGCACCTGGCGGCTCTCGACGAGACCACGAACGACCTCTTGCCGGCGCTCGAGCTCCTCGCCGGGTCGCTCGAGCGGAAGGCGAAGGAGTTCGACGAGATCGTGAAGTCGGGGCGGACGCACATGATGGACGCGGTCCCCGTCACGCTCGGCCAGGAGTTCGAAGGCTATGCGGCCCAGGTTCGGCAGGGGGCGGCACGGCTGCGGGACGCTCTTCCGCGTCTCGGCCAGATCCCGCTCGGCGGGACGGCCACGGGCACAGGTCTGAACACCCATCCCGAGTTCGCGGAGCGCGTCCGAGCGCTGCTCGTCGAGGACACGCGGCTGCCGATCTCGGCTCCCGCGGACCCGTTCGAGGCGCAGGCCGCCCGCGACGCGCTCGTCGAGGCGTCCGGAGCGCTCAAGGTCGTCGCCGTCTCGCTGACGAAGATCGCGAGCGACCTCCGGCTGATGGGCTCCGGCCCGCGCGCGGGCCTCGCGCGAGATCTTCCTGCCCGGAGCTCCAGAAGGGGAGCTCGATCATGCCGGGCAAGGTCAACCCGGTGATCCCCGAGGTCGTGACGCAGGTGGCGGCGCAGGTCATCGGGAACGACCAGGCGATCACCGTCGGCGGCATGAGCGGCCAGTTCGAGCTCAACGTCTACGTCCCGCTGATGGCGCGGAACCTGCTGCAGTCGATCCGACTGCTCGGGAGCGCGAGCCGGCTGCTGGCCGAGAAGTGCGTGGACGGCATCGAGGCGAACCGCGAGCAGCTCGAGCGCTACGCCGAGCTGACGCTCTCCGCGGCGACGGCGCTGAACCCGTACATCGGCTACGACAAGGCCGCCGAGATCGTGAAGGAGGCTGCCTCCTCGGGGCGGTCGCTGCGCGAGGTCGCGCGCGACGCACGGGGTCGACGACGCGGTCCTCGACGAGGCGCTCGACTACCGGAAGATGGCCAAGCCGCACGACTAGCCCCGGTTGTGCAGCTTGACGCAAGCGGCCGAATCGACTAGTTACTCCCCTCGAATGGCCGCGCGCAGCGGCCAACGGGGAGAAAGAGAGGAACACGATGCGAGTGCACGTTCCTCGGCGATTCGTGGTCGCGCTCGGTGTGGGCTCGGTCGCCGCAGCAGTGTTCGCGTCGTCTGCTTTTGCGGGCGGCGATCCGATCGTCGTCCAGTCGAGCGGGACGACGTCCTTTGCAGGCAAGGGCTCCGTCGGTCAGCACCCGACGGGCCCGACACGCGAGTGGCGTGGCCCGAAGCGGACCGGCTCGAGCCCGCTTCAGTCGAACCAGTTGTCGGACGGCCCTGATCTCCAAGGCGGCAGAGGCGGGCCGGCTACAGGGCGCCCGCGGGCGAAGTCGAACCCGCAGCTCCTGCTCGACTTCGAGGGCGTGAACCATCGCGACTCACGCCTCGCAGACGGCGGAAACCAGTTCTCCGGCGAGCCTGCGGATCAGGGGCTCTGCGTCGGCAACGGCTACCTCATGGAGACGGTGAACTCCGCTCTTCGCGTGTACGACGCGAATACCGGGGCTCCACTCACTCCGGTGCTCTCGCTGAACGAGTTCTACGGCTTCCCGCCTGCGTTCGTCCGTCCGGCAGGCCCGTTCGGCCCGTTCACCTTCGACATCAGCTGCCACTACGACCCGGACACGAACCGCTGGTTCCACCTCGCGGTGGACCTCGATCAGGACCCAGTAACCGGTGACTTCACCGGGAAGAACTACCTCGATCTCGCTGTGTCGAACTCCGGCGATCCGACGGGCACGTGGACCGTGTACCGGATCCCGGGCGTGAACGACGGCACCGAGGGAACGCCCGATCACAACTGCGACGGCGGTCCGTGCTTTGCCGACTTCCCGCACCTCGGAGTCGACAAGTACGGCGTGTACATCACGACGAACGAGTTCCCGCTCTTCGCGGATGGCTTCATCGGGGCGCAGGTGTACGCGATCTCGAAGAAGCAGCTCGTGTCGCTCGCGCCTTCCATCACCGCGCACCTGTTCAACACCGCGGACGACCCGGTTCGCCCGGGTGAGCCCGGCTTCACGCTCTGGCCGTCGCTCTCGCCGCATGAAGCAGTTCGCGGGCGGCGGTGGCGGCACCGAGTTCTTCGTGAGCTCGAACGCGGTCTTCGACGACGCGAACGCGGACTCCGAGGAGCTCATCCTCTGGGGTCTCGTGCACACGCAAGTCGATCGACAACCCGACCCCGGACCTCAGCCTGCACAAGACGATCCTCGACGTCGACCGTTATGCGGTGCCGTCGAACAGCGTGCAGAAGCCGGGGACGATTCCGCTGGCGGACTGCTTGAACGACACGCAGCTCTCGTTCTTCGGGATCGCGAACTGCGGCCTCGCCCTCGTCGGGCTGCCGCCGCAGAACGTCACGCTCGGCACCCTGGACACCGGTGACTCGCGCGTCTTGGACGTGCGGTATGCCCACAACAAGCTGTGGGCGGTCCTCGGGACAGCGGCTCTGGTGAACGGTACGAACCGGACCGCCGTCGGGTGGTACATCATCAATCCGTCGTCGTCGAAGGACGGCGTTTCCGGCGACGTCGAGATGCAGGGTGTGCTTGCCTCCGACGGCGAGAGCCTCATGTACCCGACCGTCGGCGTCACGACGACCGGTCGCGGCGTGATCAGCTTCTCGCGCACCGGAGAGAACACGTTCCCGAGCTTCGGCTACGCGGCGATCGACGACCGTGTCGGCGTCAGCGGCGACATCCACGAGGTCGAAGCGGGGAAGTCTCCACAGGACGGCTTCACCGAGTACCCGCCGATCGGCGGCAACCGCCCACGCTGGGGTGACTACAGCGCTTCGGCGGTGGACGGGAACTTCGTCTACTCCGCCGGTCAGTACATCGAGCAAGGACCGTGCACGCTCGAGCAGTACATCGCGACGAACTTCACATGCTCCAACACGCGAACGAGCCTCGCGAACTGGAGCACGCGGGTGGCGAAGCTCAGGCCCTAGCACCTGGATCCACGCGCTGAAGAGGGCCGGCATTTGCCGGCCCTCTTCGTCTCATTAGGGTGCTGTGAGCAGGGGTTTCGCGTGCGCGAGGACGGGAGTACCCTGGGAGCATCGTGCGCGCGTTCCTCGCGATCGTGAGCGCCGCCTCCCTCCTCCTGGCGTCCTCGACGGCGGCGAAGACGCCGACGCCGAACGT
This sequence comes from uncultured Actinomycetes bacterium, assembly GCA_963793035.1. Taxonomy (GTDB): domain Bacteria; phylum Actinomycetota; class Thermoleophilia; order Gaiellales; family Gaiellaceae; genus GMQP-bins7. The sequence goes on along the minus strand of CAWBYI010000001.1, from coordinate 56,096 downwards.
GCGGGGCTCGCTCATGCGGGGGCCCGTCATGCCCGTCTGTATCGAGGGCCGGTCGTGCGACGCCCCGGCACCCGGAGTCGTACTGGTCTTCGTGCGCTCGGGCCAGGACGTGAGACGCCTCACGACCGGGGTCGCGGGCCGTTTCGCCATTCGCCTGCAGCCGGGCGCTTACTCGGTCCGCGCGCTTCGCAGGTCGCCGGTCGGCGGTGGCGTTACTCCGTCGAGGTTCCGTGTGCCTGCAGGCGGCTCGGTGTCGCTCCGGCTGCACCTCGACACGGGTATTCGCTAGGACCGGACCGCTAGCCCGTCCGCACGAGGACGAGCTTGTCGGTGCCCGACTCCGCTCCCCAGACCTCGCCTTCGCGTCCGAGGAGCTGGCGAACCTCGGCGTTCGCGGACGGGAGCCGCACGCGGGTGAAACGCTGCGTCACCGGGTCGAAGCGCCAGAGCGCATTCGCGCCGAAGTCGGTGAGCCACACCTTGTCGCGCTCGTCGACGTAGACGGCGTAGATCATCGGATTCGCGCCCGGGACCTTCCACTCGCGCCAGCGACGCGTGCGCGGGTCGTACATGCCGACCTGGCCGGCGTTCCACTCGCTGATCCAGACCCGGCCCTTCGAGTCCGACCAGGCGCGTCTGGCTCCCTGGCCGGGCGTGGGCGGCTCGAGCACCGTCGCCTTGCCGGTACGAACGTCGATCCGGCCGAGGTAGCTCCCGGCAAGCGACGAGTAGTAGACGTCGCCGGACGGCGTCGTCGTGATCCCATACGGCCCCTCGCCCCGCGGCGCCCGGAAGACGCGCAGCTTCCCCGTCTTCGGATCCAGCCGGCCGTAGATCCCGCTCTGGCCCGTGAACCAGAGGATCCCGCGCCGGTCGAAGGTCGCCGTGTTGAGGTTCGCGTAGCCCGTGCTCGCCGGGAGCGGGAAGCGCCGGACCTTCCTCGTCCGTGGGTCGACGCGGACGATTGCGTTCAGGCCGCCGTCGGTGATCCAGGGAGCGCCGTCGGGCCCGACGATCACGCCGTGCGGCGCGGAGCCGGCGCCCAGCGGGGTCAGTCTCGAGCGCCCGTTCCTCGGGTTCAGCCAGCCCAGCTCGCCCGTGTGCTGCGCCGTGTACCAGACGCCTCCGTCCCGGGCGGGCGCGACGTCGTGCGGATGCGTCCCGCGCCGGGACGCGGAACTCCCGAACGCGAAGCTGGTTCTCACCCGCACTCGCGGCGCTCGCCGAAGCCGCGACGACGAGCGAGACGGCGGCGGCGGCGATCCGCACGAGCATGCCCTGCGGTACGCGGGCGCCGCCCGACCGGTTTCGCATCACGTGTCTCAAGGTATCGCGATTCGAACACCCCGCTTACACGTGGCCCGCATCCGAATCGGTACGGTGGCCGGAGCCCTTGTGCCGCTGCACGTAGGTGCGTGCAGCGCTCCATCGCAGGGAGGATGACTTTGAGACGCAGCCTACGCCTCGTTCTCGTGCTGTTCGCCGCCGCCGCGCTGCTGGCGCCCGCCGCCCTCGCGGCCGAGCGCATGTGGATCGGATTCCACGACGACCCGAGCTTCCGCTGGGTGCGCGACCGGGAGAACCGGATCGTGTCCTCGGCGAAGGAGGGCGCGACGATCATGCGGCTGCTCGTGCGCTGGAACCAGGCGGTTCCGCGCCGGCCCGCAGATCCGACCGACCCGTTCGACCCCTCGTACAACCTCGACGACCTGGACGAGGCGATCCGCACGGCGCAGGAGGCGGACACGGAGGTCGTGCTCACGCTCTTCGGCACCCCGCGCTGGGCGAACGGCGGCAAGGGCCCGAATGTGATGCCCAGGCGCGTCGCCGATTTCGGCGCGTTCGCGCGGGCGCTCGCCGCGCGCTACTCGGGCCGCTTCGACGGCTACCCGTTCGTCCGCTTCTGGACGGTCTGGAACGAGCCGAATCTCCAGCTCTTCCTCACGCCGCAGTTCGACCGCCGCGGGAGGTCGGTGGCGCCGGCGAACTACGCGAAGCTGTATGCGGCGGCTTACGCGGGGATCAAGGCGGGGAACCCACGCGCGCTCGTCGGGATGGGCGAGACGTCGGCCCGCGGGACCGACCAGCCGGGGGGCGTCCGCCCGGTGCACTCTCCGGGGAGGTTCATCGAGGGGATCGCGAAGGCGAACCCGAGGCTGAGGTTCGACGCGTACTCGCACCACCCGTACCCGTTCACGCCCAACCTGCGCCCGTCGCAGAAGGTGCGCTGGCCGAACGTCACGCTGGGCTCGCTTCCGACCCTGCACGCGAAGCTGAAGCAACTCTTCAAGCGGACGTCCGTCCCGATCTGGGTCACGGAGTACGGCCACGAGACGAAGCCGCCGGACACGTTCGGCATCCCCTTCGCGAAGCAGGCGGCGTACGTCAGGCAGTCGATTGCGACCGCGAAGAGCTACCCCTTCGTCTCCATGTTCATCTGGTTCGTGTACCAGGACGATCCCGGCCAGCCGTGGGACTCGGGCCTGTACACGCAGGCCGGCGCCGCGAAAGGCAGCTCGCCGAGGCAGTTCACCGCCACGGCCAAGCCGCTCGATGCGCGGCACGCAGTTCTCGTGGTTCCGCGCGGAACCGCGACGCCGCTCGTGACGCTCTACACGCGGCGGTTCTGCGTCGGCAACGAGCCCGGGACTCCGATCAGCGTCGTGTGGCAGCGTCGACGCTCGGCGGCCGCGTCGTCGAAACGGACTCGCAGACGACGCCGCTTCGGCCCGACTGCACCGTCACCGTGCGACTGAGTGGGTTCACGGTCTCCGGCAGTGCGGACGTACGCGGCGACGTTCCAGCTCGAGGACCCGCACGGCGAGCCGCGGACGCGTCGGCTGACGATTCGCGGGACGTAGGGGCGAGGCTCGCCTCGACCTAGTACGCGACCGCCCCGCGGCCGGTTCGGCGGCCCTGTCCGTCGCAGCGTCACGCGGTACGCTCTGTCGCGGTGCGCATCTGGCTCGCGATCGGCTGCGTCGCCGCCCTCGCACTCCTGGCGGCCGGGACCGCTCGGTCGCAGGCGCAGAACGTCCATGGGGCGCTCTACGGTGCCGCGCCCTCGTCGGCACGCGTCACCGGCGTCGTGCTCGTCTTCTCGCGCGGTGGACGTGATGTCGGGCGTGCGAGGACTGGTGCCGCTGGCCATTTCGCCCTCCGCCTCGGTCCGGGCCTCTACACCGTCCGTGCGCTGCGGAAGCCGCGGCTCACGCCCGCGCGGTTCCGTGTTCCGCAGATCGGCGTCGTCGTGTTGACGCTGCGCCTCGGCGCGAACCGCTAGTAGGCGACGGCCCCGCGCCCGGTCTCGGCGGCGTGGCGCTGCTCGTCGGCGCGGTACGACGAGCGGACGAGCGGGCCCGAGAACACCGAGCCGAAGCCCAGCTCCTCCCCCTGCTCCCTGAGCCAGCGGAACTCGTCGGGGTGTACCCAGCGGTCGATCGGAGCGTGCTTCGGCGACGGCTGCAGGTACTGGCCGATCGTGACGACGTCGACGCCGTGCGCACGCAGGTCGCGCATGGTCTCGACCACCTCGTCGTTCGTCTCCCCGAGGCCGACGATGATCCCGGACTTCGTCATGACGTCGTAGTCGGCGAGCTCCTTGACCCGTTGCAGGAGCCAGAGCGCCTTGTCGTAGCTCGCCTTCGCGCCGCGCATGCGCGCGTGGAGCCGGCGCACGGTCTCGATGTTGTGGCCGAAGACGTCGGGCCGCGCGTCGAGGACCGTCGCGAGCGCCTGCTCCTCGACCCCGAGGAAGTCGGGCGTCAGGATCTCCACGGTCGCCTCCGGAAGCTTGCGCTGCAGGGCGCGGATGGTCGCGGCGTAGTGCGCCGCGCCGCGGTCCGGGATGTCGTCGCGGTCGACGGAGGTGACGACGACGTGCGAGAGGCCCATCTGGTGCGCGGCCTGTGCCAACCGCAACGGCTCGAGTGGGTCCGGCGGCTCGTCGGGCTTGCCCGAGTGGACGTAGCAGTACCGGCATGCGCGCGTGCAGATGTCGCCGAGGATCTGGAACGTCGCCGTCCCGCGCCCCCAGCACTCGCCGATGTTGGGACAGCGCGCTTCCTCGCAGATGGTCACGAGCCGCCCTTCGCGCATGAGGTCCTTGACCTCGTAGTAGCGCGAGTTCGCGCTCGGGGCGCGTACCCGCATCCACTCGGGGCGGCGCGGGCGCTCGGCGACCGGAAGCGACTTCTGCATCGCGCGACTAGTCTAGAGACGGTGGTGCCCGAGGCCCCTCTCGAGCCGAAGGACGGTGGGCTCGTGCCCGCGGGTGAGGGCTGGTTCGTCGTGAACGCCCGCGATGCCCGGTGGTTCGACGGCAACGAGCTCGGCGGCCGCTACACGTCGTTCGAAGGTCCGGACGCCCGCTTCCAGGAGCTCGGTTTCGGGATCGGCATCCTGCGTCCGGGAGAGGCGAACGCGATGTACCACGGCGAGGAGGCCGAGGAGAACTTCCTGGTTCTCGCGGGCGAATGCCTGCTCCTGATCGAAGGGGAGGAGCGGCTGCTGCGCGCGTGGGACTTCGTCCACTGCCCGCGCTGGGCGGAGCACATCTTCGTCGGCGCAGGGAACGGGCCGTGCGTCGTCGCCGCGGTCGGGAGCCGACGGAAGGGACGAGGGATCCGGTTTCCGGTCAGCGAGCTCGCGCTCAGGCACCACGCCGGCGTCGAGGTCGAGACGACGGATCCGCAGGAGGCGTACAAGGGCTACTCGGAGCCCGTGCCGATCTCCTGTCCGCCTGAGTTCCCGTCCGGCTGAGCTAGGAGGTCCGCTCGACCATGAGTGTGGTCATGGTCGTGTCCTCGGTCCAGAGCCGATGCGGAACGCCCTTCGGCCACCGCGCCTGCTCGCCCTCTCGGAGCCGCGCCGTCTCGCCCGCGACCGAGGTGAAGCCCTCGCCGTCGAGGCAGACGACGATCGTGTCGTTCTCTCCCGGGTGCTCGTGGATCGTCGCGTGCTCGGAGAACCGCAGCTGAGCGACGAAGAAGTCCTCCTCGCGCACGACGACACGACCGACGACGCCGACGCATCCCTCGTGCGGGAGCGGCTCCCAGCCCAGGCGCGGGAACGGCCGGATGTCGACCGTCATCGCGCGGCGAGCTGCTCGTGCACCGGCTGTGCCCAGAGCCCTGCGCCGTCGTCCGCGGGCAGGTCCTCGAGCTCGAGCCCGAACACGTCGGCGATCGCGGCGATCGCGACGGGCCGGACGTCCTCGACGGTCACCGGCCGCTCGAGCTCGCGCGCCATGGTCGTGAAGGCGGCGTCCTCGAGGCCGCAGGCGGTGATCCAATCGGTGAAGGGAGCCGGGTCGAGGTCGACGTTCAGCGCATACCCGTGCGTCGTCACCCACCGCGACACGTGCACGCCGATGGACGCGATCTTCCGGGGCCCCTGCCCGTTGCTCGGCGGCATCCAGACCCCGGTCAGCCCCTCGTAGCGCGTTGCCTCGAGCTCGAAGGCGGCGAGCGTCCGGATCAGCGCCTCCTCGAGCTCCCGGACGTACTTCTTCACGTCCTTGCCGTGGTTCCGAAGGTCGAGGACCGGGTAGCAGACGAGCTGGCCGGGGCCGTGAAACGTCGACTTGCCACCTCGGTCGGTCTCGGCGATCTCGACCTGCGTCCCCTCCGGCACGTGCAGCTCGCGGTCGGTTTCCGTGCGCTTCCCGATCGTGATCACCGGCGGGTGCTCGAGGAACACGACGGTCTCCGGAATCGCCCGTTGCGAGACCGCGCCCGCGAGCGAGCGCTGGAGGGCGAACGCCTCGCCGTACGGCACGACGCCGAGGCTGAGCAGGTATGCGCCGCGGCTCACAGCTTCTGTCCGAACATCCAGCGGTGTCCCTCGGGGTCCTCGGCCGAGTAGACGCGGTACCCGATGCCCGGCTCTTCCAGCTCGCGCAGGATCGTCGCTCCCGCGGCGACCGCTCGCCGGTGGTGGGCCTCGACGTCGTCCACTTCGACGAAGTATCCGTCGATCACCCAGCGGTTGTCGTATGCGCGCCGTGCGAGGTCGGACTCGCCGCGCACACGGCGAGGGCTCGCGTAGCCGGTCGGCGTCGAGAGGTAGATCGTCGCGCCCTGGAGGTCGAGCTCCGCGTGCGTGATCACGCCCTCTTCCTCGTACCGCTCGGAGCGGTTCTCGACGAAGCCGAACGCATGCCCGAGCCACTCGATCGCGGCCGCCGAGTCCTCGTAGCCGATGAACGGAGTGATCCGCTGGCTCATCGGCGTCATCGTGCCTAGTACCGCCGGGCACCGTCGTCGGGAAGTGTCTCCCATGGCGCCACCGAGCGGACGAAGATGTGGGCGGTCGGCTTGTCCTCGAACGCGTCGAGCGCGCTCACGCGCACGCTCGAATGCTCGGACTCCGGCCAGCCACCGCCGAAGAGGTTCGACCCGCAGACGGAGCAGAACGTCTTGAGCGTGCCTTCCGGAGGCTGATACGTGCGAAGCAGGCTCTCCCCCTCGACGATCCTGATGGCGTCGGTGCGCGAGCGCGCGTTCACGGTTCCCGCTCCGCCCGAGATCTTCTTGCAGTTCGAGCAGTGGCAGTACGTGACGCGCTCGAACGGCTCCGTCACCTCGAACTGCACGCCGCCGCAGAGGCACCGGCCGGTGACGGTCGCCATGACCCTAGGCTAGTACGCGGCCTCGTCCCAGGTCTCGAGCCGTTCGCGGAGATCCCGCAGGAAACGGCCGGCGAGAGCGCCGTCGACGAGCCGGTGGTCGTACGTGAGCGTGAGGTTCATGATCGGCCGCACCGCGATGACGTCCTGACCCATCTCGTCCTGCACGACCCACGGGCGCTTGACGACCGCGTACGTGCCGAGGATCGCGGCCTGCGGCTGGCTGATCACGGGTGTGCCGTGGAAGGTGCCGTAGCCGCCCGGGTTCGTGATCGTGAACGTCCCGCCCTGCACCTCGTCCGGCAGGAGCTTCTTCGAGCGAGCGCGCTCGGCGATGTCCACGACGCCCTTCGCGATCCCGAGCAGGTTCAGCGTCTCGGCGTTCTTCAGCACCGGGACGATGAGGCCCTTGCCGTCCGTGAGCTCGACCGCGAAGCCGAGGTTGACGTTCGGCCGCGTGACGATGCTCTCGCCGCGGATCTCGCCGTTGATCCACGGGTAGTCCTTGAGCGTCTCGACGACCGCCCGCGCGATGAACGCGAGGTACGTGACGTTGACGCCGTGGGTCGCCTCGTACTCCGGCTTGAGCTTCTTCCGCAGCGCGACGACGCGCGACATGTCGACCTCGATCGCGCTCGTGACGTGCGCCGAGGTGTCGAGCGAGCGGCGCATGTGCTCGGCGATGCCGCGCCGCATGGCGTTCATGGGCTCGATGACCTCCCCGGGGCCGAGCTCCTGCGGAGCTGCCTGGGCCGCCGGGGCGGGAGCAGCAGGCGGAGGCGGAGCGGGTGCCGGCGGCGCTGCGGGCGGAGGTGCGACCGGGGCCGGCGGAGGTGGAGGTGGAGGCGGCGCGGCGGCCGCGGGCTCCGGTGCGGGAGCCGCGACGGGCTGCGCTGCGGGCGCTTCGGGTGGTGCCGGTGGTGCGGCGGCAGCAGGCTCCGGCGCCTGCGCAGCGCCCGACTCGATGTAGGCGAGGATGTCCTTCTTCGTCACGCGGCCGCCGGTCCCGGTGCCCGTGACGGACGACGGATCGACGCCGTGCTCGGCCGCGATTCGCGCGACGACCGGCGAGACGAAGCTCTTCCCGTTCCCGGCGGCGCCCGGCACCGGTGCGCTCGGCGCCTGAGCGGGCGCAGGCGGTGCCTGCTCGGCGGGCGCGGGCTGGGCGGCCTGTACGGGCTCGGCGGGCGGCGGTGCCGCGGGCTCGGCAGCCGGTGGAGGCTCGTCCTGCGGAGGGCTCTCGGAGGCCGGCTCGGCCGGGGCGGATCCGGCGGGCGCGATGGTCGCGAGCACGGTGCCGACGTCCACGGTCTGGCCCTCGCCGACGAGGATCTGGCTCACGACGCCCTCGCCCGGGCTCGGCACCTCGGTGTCCACCTTGTCCGTCGAGATCTCGAGCAGCGGCTCGTCCCGCGCGATCGGCTCGCCGACCTGCTTGAGCCACTTCGTGATGGTGCCCTCCGAGACGGAGACGCCCATCTGCGGCATGACGACCTGGATCTCGGTTCCGGTGGCCATCGGCTCCTCCCTAGTACTCGACGAGCTGTCTCAGGCCCTTCACGACGTCGTCCACCTGCGGGATGAACGCCTTCTCGAGCGGAGGCGAGAACGGGACCGGCGCGTCGGGGGCGGCGATCCGCATCACCGGAGCGTCCAGATCCTCGAACGCCTCCTCGGCGATCGTCGCCGCGATCTCCGCGCCGAAGCCGCCGGTGCGCGTGTCCTCGTGCAGGACGAGCACCTTCGACGTGCGCCGAACGCCCTCGAGCACGCGCTCCTTGTCCCAGGGGATGATCGTGCGCAGGTCGAGCACCTCGATCTCGTGACCGTCCTTCTGGAGCTCGTCGGCGGCCTCGTTCGCCGTGTGCACCATCGCGCCCCAGGTGACGACGATCGCGTCCTCGCCCGGCCGGTGCACGCGCGCCTGGCCGAACGGCGTCGTGTAGCGCTCCTCCGGCACCTCGCCCTTGATCCGGCGGTACAGGTGCTTGTGCTCGAAGTAGAGAACCGGGTTCGGGTCCTCGATCGACGTGGCGAGCAGCCCCTTCGCGTCCTCCGGTGTCGCCGGGCAGACCACCTTCAGGCCGGGGATGTGCGCGAACGAGCTTTCGGGGTTCTGCGAGTGGAACGGGCCGCCCGAGAAGCCGCCGCCGGACGGCAGCGCGCACGACGATCGGCACCGGCGTCCCGCCGCGGAAGAACTGCTTCGCCGCGACCGTGACCAGGTGGTCCCACGCGCAGGAGATGAAGTCCGCGAACTGCATCTCGGCGACGGGCCGGAGCCCCATGAGCGCGGCACCGGTCGCGCCGCCGACGATCGCCGTCTCGGAGAGCGGCGTGTCGAGCACGCGCCAGGGGCCGAATTCCTCCTGGAAGCCGAGCGTCACCTTGAAGGCGCCGCCGTAGACGCCGACGTCCTCGCCGAAGATCACTACCCGGGCGTCGCGGCGCATCTCCTCGCGGAGCCCGTCGGAGATCGCCTGGATGTATGTGCGTTCTGCCATCAGCCGGCGGCCACTACTTGTGGTGGGGCGTGTCGAGGTCTTCCTGCGACGCGAACACACCCGCCTCGAGGTTGCCCGGCTCGGGCAGCGGCGACGCCTCTGCGCGCTCGAGCGCCTCGTTCAGCAGGCGCTTGACGGCCGAGGTGATGTCTTCCTCCTCCTCGTCGGTCATGTTCGCCTGCCCGCGGAGCCAGTCCCGGTAGCGCTCGATCGGATCCTGCTCCGCCCACTTCTCGAACATGTCCTTCGGGACGTAGAAGGCGTCGTCGTGCACCGCGTGCCCCTCCATGCGGAGCGTCAGGCACTCGATCAGCGTCGGCCCACCGCCGGCGCGCGCCTTCTCGGTCGCGCGCTTCGCCTCGCGGTACACGGCGAGCACGTCGGTGCCGTCGACGACGACGCCCTCGAACCCGTAGGCGGCGGCGCGATCGGCGATGTGCTCGATCGGGTACCCGAGATACGTCGGCGTCGAGTACGCCCACTGGTTGTTGTCGCAGATGTACACGATCGGCAGTCGGCGGACTCCCGCGAGGTTCATGCTCTCGTGCGCGTCGCCGCGTGCCGCGGAGCCCTCGCCGAACCAGCCGAAGGCGACGCGCTTGTCGCCGCGGATCCGGAAGGCGAGCGCCATTCCGGTGGCGACCGGCAGCATCGCCGGAAGGTGGCTGACCATCGGGTGGAGCCCGAGATCCGGGTTCGCCATGTGCACGTTCCCGTCGCGGCCGCGGGTCGGGCCGTCCTCACGTCCCATGTACTGGGCGAAGACCTTCCACGGCTCGACACCGCGGACGATGTGCACGCCCATGTCGCGGTGGAGCGGCGTGCCGACGTCGTTCGGCCCCATCGCCATCCCGACACCGACCGCGGCGGCCTCGTTGCCGCGCCCGGTATAGAACGAGCCCGGGATCTTGCCCTGCTTGTAGAGGATGTGCCCGCGCTCCTCGATCCCGCGCGTGGTCAGCAGGTGCCGGTAGATGGCGAGCAGGTCCTCGCGGTCGAGACCGGCTTCCTTCACTTCCTGGAGCGAGCCGACGGGCTCGGCTTCACGTACGGCCATGCAGCGAATCCCCCGATCAGAGGTAGGTCGCACAGCACTCTAGCGACCGCGCCCGTCGCCCACGGACGACTACGACGGGCGGCTACTACAGTGACTCCGGATGGCGAAGCCGCGGCGAAACTGGATCCAGGAGGAGCGCCGGAAGACCCTCGGCGACTGGGTCGCGTTCTGCCTCGCCTGCGGGCACGTGCAGCGCTTCTTCCTCGAGCTCGAGGACGAGCTGCCGGCCGATTGCCCGCAGTGCGGCGGTGTCCTTCGCAGCCGCTGCCCGTCGTGCTCGGCGCCCATTGCGTCGGCGTTCGCGGTTCGCTGCGAGGAGTGCGACGCGGAGGTCCGGCCACCGGAGCTCTTCGGCACCACGATCCGCAAGCCTGGCCGCTAGCGCGGTTCCGCGAGCGCGCTCTCGATCGTCTCCTCGGGCGTGCTGGCACCGGCTTCGAGCTCGGAGCGCGCGCGATCGGCCCCGAACAGGGTCTCTGCACGCTCGAGCGTGCGTTCGAACCAGGCCTTCTCCCACGGGAACTGCGCCGGTCCGAGCGGCGCCCGAAGCGTGTCGGCAGCTCCGAGGAGGCGGACGGCATGGGCCGGATCGTCCGCGACGCGGGCACGTGCCAGCGCGACCAGGCCCGAGGCGAGGAAGTCCTTGAAGTCGACGTTGCGAAAGCACCGCAGGCTCTCGACGATCATCGGGATCGCATCCTCGTCGCGGCTCCGCTCGAGTAAGGACGATGCGATCACGAGGAGCGCGATTCCGGTCGCCTCCTCGTCGCCCTGTTGGCGACTGATGTCAAGGCTCTCGCGCGCGAGAGCCTCTGCCTCCTCGTGGTTCCCGAGCGTCGCCTCGATGTCCGCGAGGTTCGCAAGCGAGAGAGCGATGTCTCGGTCTCTCCCGAGCGTGCGGGCGAGCGCCACGCTTTCGGCGTGGAAGTCGCGCGAGGCGACGAGATCTCCTACGCCGAGGTGTGTGAGGCCGAGCGCCATGAGCGCGCGGAGCTCGGCGACCTCGTCACCCGTCGCCCGCGCGAGCGTGAGTGCTTCGAGGGCCGGCGCGATCGCGAACTCGTGATCACCGCTCGACCAGGCGAGTGTGGCCGACCAGTAGAGCGCAGTCGCCCGGCGCGCCGTCGGCCCGGCCGGCTGCGCCAGGGCCTGATCGAGCCATCCCCTGCCCTCGCCGAGGTAGCCGCGGACGTACCAGAAGCGCGCGAGCGCGCAGACGCGGAGGGCTGTCGAGGTGTCGCCGCTCGCCACGGATTCCTCGAGCGCAGCCCGGACGTTGTCGTGCTCCCGTTCGGCCTCGTCGAGCGCCCGCGCGGTGTGGAGGTCGGGCTCCAGCCGCTCGGCCAGGACCGCGAAATACGCAGCGTGACGGCGGCGCGTCGCCTCGGCCTCGCCCGCCGCGAGTAGCCGCTCGAACGCGTACTGCCGCACGGTCCCGAGCATCGAGAAGCGCGGCTCGCCGGTGGGGGAGTCGGCCGCCTGCACGAGGCTCTTCTCGACGAGGGAGCCGAGCGCTGCGAGATCCGCATCGCAAACGGCTTCCGCCGCCTCGAGCGTCCAGCCGCCGGCGAAGACCGAGAGCCGCGCGAGGAGCGTGCCCTCCGGCGGTGCGAGGAGCTCGTAGCTCCAGTCGATCGCTGCGCGCAGCGTCCGTTGCCGGTCCGGGAGGTCGCGGTCCCCTTCCGTAAGGACGCCGAGCCGGTCCTCGAGGCGGTCGCGGAGCGCCGACGGGGAGAGGAGCCTCAGCCGCGCCGCGGCGAGCTCGAGCGCGAGCGGAAGCCCGTCGAGTGCATGGCAGATCTCGACGACGGTGTCGGCGTTGTCGGGCGTCAGCTCGAAGCCGGGTCTGGCGCTTCGTGCGCGGGCGACGAACAGCGCAACCGCCTCGTTCCCTGCGAGCTTCTCGAGATCGCCGTCGTGCCGGCGTGCGGGAAGCACGAGCGCCGGCACCCGGTACTCGTGCTCGGCGCGCACTCGCAGCGGCTCGCGGCTGGTCGCGAGGACACGCAGCGGCGCAACTCGAGTGAGTAACTCGGCGACGAGCGCCGCCGCGTCGAGCACGTGCTCGAAGTTGTCGAGGACGAGGAGCGTTTCCCGCTCCCCGAGCGCAGCGGCAACACGCTCGAAGAGCGCTTCGCCTTCGGCGTCACGAACTCCGAGGGCGCGCGCGGCAGTCGAGCCGACGAGGCCCGGATCGTGGAGAGGAGAGAGGTCGACGAAGTGGACGCCGCCGTCGAAAGCGCGTTCGAGCTCGCGGGCCGCCTCGAGCGCGAGCCGCGTCTTGCCGGTGCCACCCGGCCCCGTCAGCGTCACCAGCCGGGCATCGGGAGCCCGAGCGAGCGCGACCACGGCGGCGAGCTCGAGCTCGCGGCCGACGAGCGGGCGGGGTGGCTCCGGGATGCTCGACGAGGAGCGCCCTGCGGCCGGCGGAGCCAGGCTCTCGTCCTGCCTCAGCATGGCCGCCTGGAGCTCGTCCAGCTCCCGCGATGGATCGAGGCCGAGTTCCTCGCCGAAGGTGGACCGAGCGACCCGGTACTGCTCGAGCGCGTCTGCCTGCCGGCCCGATCGGTAGAGGGCGAGCATCAGCTGCCCCTGCAGCCGCTCGCGGTACGGGTGCGCGGCGACGAGGGCGTGCAGCTCTCCAACGAGCTCGTCCTCTCGAGCGAGAGCCAGGTCTGCGTCGATCCGCCGTTCGAGCGCCTCCAGCCGAAGCTCCTCGACATGCCTGCGCTCGGCGGCGACGAATGGCAGCTCGTCGAGGTCCGCGAGGACTGGTCCGCGGTGGAATGCCAGCGCCTCTCGCAGCGTCGCGGCCGCGTCCTCGAGAGGCTCCCCGCGCGCTCGTTCGCCGAGGGCGAGGAAGCGCTCGAGATCGAGCTCGTCGGGCTCGAGCGCGAGCCGGTAGCCCGCACCCTGCGTCACGACCCGCTCGGCGCCCAGGACCTTGCGGACGCCGTGCACGCCCACCTGCAACGCGTTCCGCGCGCTGGCAGGCGGATCCTCGCCCCAGACGGCGTCGACGATCCGCTCGCTCGAGACGACCCTGTTCCGGTTCAGGAGCAGGAACGCAAGCAGGGTGCGCTGGCGCGGTCCGCCCAGCTCGAGCAGGTCGTCACCGGCGCGCACCTCGAGCGGACCGAGGATCCGGAAGTCGTGCCGCTTCATGCCCTCTCCACTGAAGTTGTCGTCGCTAAGCGCTTCGTAAGCCGATCGTAAGCGCGCTCTCCGATCGTGGGGGACGTCATCCGAACGAGAGGAGCACGCAGATGATTCACGCAGGAGACATGATCGAGAACCCCGTGACGGGCGAGCGGATCGTCTTCCGCAAGACCTCGCGGGAGACGAACGGCCAGGCCGTCGTGATCGAGTGCTTCGTGCAGCCGAATGGCTTCGTCGCCGCCTCGCACGTGCACCCCGGCCAGGAGGAGCGCTTCGAGGTCCTTCGTGGGACGATCGGCTTCCGCATCGGCCGCGAGGAGCGCATCGCTGGCCCCGGCGAGCGGCTGACCGTCCCCGCTGGCACTGCGCACCGCTTCTGGAACGCCGGCGACGACGAGGCGCACTTCGTGTGCGAGGTTCGACCGGCTCTCCAGTTCGAGCGCCTGCTCGAGACGATGTTCGCGCTCGCCGCCGACGGCAAGACGAACCGCAAGGGGATGCCGAACCCGCTGCGGCTCGCGGTGATCGCGAACGCCCACTTCGACACGGTGCGTCTGCCGTTCCCGCCCGCGTGGATGCAGCGCGCAGGCCTCGTGCTCGGCTCGCCGCTCGGGCGGCTGCTCGGGTACGGCGCGACCTACGAGCCTCAGGCCGCGAACGCGCCGGCTGCGCTCGGGATCTGATGCGTCGCAGTCGCTTCAAGCGGCGTTTGTTCTGGGCAACGGTGATCTTCGGCGTACTGTTGCTCGCACTGGCCGCGACGATCGCTCAGGCGGTCGTCGCGGCTGGAGGCGCCGTCGGCCACGCGCGGCAAGGACTTGCTGCAACTCTCGCCGACGCGATGAGAAGTCTCGTGCCCAATCGTGCGGTGGGCCCTGCGCTCGCCGCCGAGGGCGGGGCTAGACGATCTGCGAGAACCGGATCACCGTGACGACCGCTTCCTCGGTGACCTCGCGGTTGTAGAGCTGGCTCAGGAAGTGCGCGAGCTCCTCGGGCCGCCGGAGCTCGGGGTTGTCGTGCTCGATCTCGCGCGGTGAGAGCTCGGCCAGCCGCTTGACGTCGACCTTGTCGATGACGGCGTCGAATACCCGCTCGCGCTGTCCGTAGCGGACGCCGCAGAGCACCGTCACGATCATCCCCTTGCGGTACTTCGCGGACTTGTCGCCGAGGCGGATGGTGGCCGTCTTGCGGAGCGAGCGGAGCTGCTCGGCGACGGCGGGGTTGTAGAAGTTGAGCGCGAACGTCGGCACGGCGGCCGGGCAACTATAGAGGCTCCTCTAGCGCGCTTCGCCCTCGACGATCTCGTGCGCCTTCGCGGCCATCTCGCGCTCTCCGCGATAGGCGAGCAGCCGTTGCGCATCCTCGAGTGGGAGCCAGCGCGCCTCGGCCACCTCGCGCTCCATCCCGGGCGGGAGGGCCCCGATCCGGCCCGCCTTCGCCCGCGCGAGGAAGAAGCTCACGATCTTCAGCACGCGCTCGCCCTCCCAGGTGTAGACGTAGCGGACGTCGCCGAGCTTCCGCTCGAGCTCTCCGTGGACGCCAGTCTCCTCGTAGCCCTCGCGAAGCGCCGTCTCGGCAGGCTTCTCGCCTGTGTCGATGAGGCCCTTCGGAAGCGCCCAGATTCCTTCCTTCTTTCCCTGTGGACGCACGCCCGCGAACCACGTCCTGCCCTGCATCTGGCGTACGAGGACGACGCCGGCCGAGAACTCGCGGCGGGCCACTAGTTTGTGACGCCTGTGGACAAACAGCTCACCAGATGTGCCTCCGATAGTTCCAATTCGGCTTTGCGAGACGGTTCGACGGTGCTATCCTCCGTTGGCACTCGCGAACGCTGAGTGCCAGAGTTGTCACAAACTCGTGTTACACCACTCTGAAGGAGGTCTGCCGCATGGATTTGCAGCCACTGGGTGACCGCCTCATCGTCGAGGTCCTCGAGGAGGAGGAGATGACGGTGAGCGGCATCGTGCTGCCCGACACGGCGAAGGAGAAGCCGCAGCGCGGCAAGGTCCTCGCCGTGGGCCCCGGTCCTCGAGACGAGGACGGGAGCTACATCAAGATGGATGTCGAAGTCAACGACGAGGTCATCTTCTCGAAGTACGGGGGGACCGAGATCAAGCTCGGCATTGACGAGATTCTCATCCTCCGTGAGTCAGACGTGCTCGCGAAGGTCGTAACCACGGGTGGCAAGGGCAAGCGCAAGCTCGCCGGCGCCACCGCATAGCTCGTTTCGCTTAGGAGGACTAGATGGCTCACAAGGAGCTCAAGTTCAACGAGGACGCGCGCCGCTCGCTCGAGCGCGGTGTGAACATCCTCGCCGACACGGTCAAGGTAACCCTTGGCCCGAAGGGTCGGTACGTCGTGCTCGACAAGAAGTTCGGCGCGCCGACGATCACGAACGACGGCGTCACGATCGCTCGCGAGATCGAGGTCGAGGACGTCTTCGAGAACCAGGGCGCGCAGCTCGTCCGCGAGGCCGCGACATCGACCGACGACGTTGCAGGTGACGGCACGACGACGGCGACGGTGCTGGCCCAGGCCATCGTCCGCGAGGGCCTGAAGAACGTCGCTGCAGGCGCGAACCCGATGGGGCTCAAGCGGGGCATCGAGAAGGCCGTCGACGCGGTCGTCGAGGAACTCCAGTCCCAGTCGAAGGAAATCGCGGGCAAGGAGGACATCGCGCGCGTCGGCACGGTCGTTTCGCGGGAGCGCGAGATCGGCGACGTCATCGCCGACGCGATCGAGAAGGTCGGCAAGGACGGCGTCGTGAACGTCGAGGAGGGCCAGACGTTCGGGCTCGACCTCGAGTTCACGGAGGGGATGCAGTTCGACAAGGGCTACCTCTCGCCGTACATGATCACCGACCCCGAGCGCATGGAGGCCGTGCTCGAGGACCCGTACATCCTGATCGCGAACCAGAAGGTCGGCGCTGTCAAGGATCTCCTCCCGGTGCTCGAGCAGGTCATCCAGGCCGGCAAGCCGCTGCTCATCGTGGCCGAGGACGTCGAGGGCGAGGCGCTCGCCACGATCGTCGTCAACAAGCTGCGCGGCGTCTTCACCGCTGTCGCGGTCAAGGCTCCGGGCTTCGGTGACCGCCGCAAGCGGATGCTCGAGGACATCGCCATCGTCTCCGGCGGTGAGGTCATCACCGAGGAGATGGGGCTCAAGCTCGAGAACACGAAGCTCTCGCAGCTCGGACACGCCCGCAAGGTCGTGGTCGACAAGGACACGACGACGATCATCGACGGAGCCGGCGAGACCGATGCCATCAAGGGCCGGATCAAGCAGCTCAAGTCGGAGATCGAGAACACCGACTCGGACTTCGATCGCGAGAAGCTCCAGGAGCGGCTGGCCAAGCTCTCCGGCGGTGTCGCGGTCGTGAAGGTCGGTGCGGCGACCGAGGTCGAGATCAAGGAGAAGAAGCACCGCGTCGAGGACGCGCTCAAGGCCACCCGCGCCGCTCTCGAAGAGGGCATCGGGCCGGGCGGCGGTGTCGCGCTTCTCAACGCCTCCTCGGCCGTGACGAAGATCCTCGACACGCTCGAGGGCGAGGAGAAGACGGGCGCGCAGATCATCCTCCGCGCGGTCGAGGAGCCGCTCCGCCAGCTCGCGTTCAACGCGGGCCTCGAGGGCTCCGTCGTCGTCGACAAGGTCCGCAACGCCAAGAAGGGCGAGGGCCTGAACGTCGAGACCGGCGAGATCGAGGATCTCGTGAAGTCCGGGATCATCGACCCGACCATGGTGACGCGAGCCGCGCTGCAGAACGCGGCCTCGATCGCCAAGAACATCCTCACCACCGAGGCAGTCGTCGCGGAGGCGCCGGAGAA
Organism: uncultured Actinomycetes bacterium; assembly: GCA_963793035.1. Lineage (GTDB taxonomy): Bacteria > Actinomycetota > Thermoleophilia > Gaiellales > Gaiellaceae > GMQP-bins7. The sequence goes on along the minus strand of CAWBYI010000001.1, from coordinate 38,924 downwards.
GCAGCCGGCGATGCCCGCGGGCATGCCCGGCGGCGGGATGGACTTCTAGTAGGGCGGGACCCGTCCCGCCCTCTCGAGGGCAAGACAGAAGGGCCGGCGTTCGCCGGCCCTTCGTCGTTCCTGGGGCGTACGTCTCCGAAAAGAAGAGCGGCCGCTGGGGGGCGGCCGCTCACAGGGGAAGAACTGGGGAGGATGGGTGACTAGGTTTTCGGAACCCGGGCGCTTCCTCTCATCCCTCGATCGGGGGGATTCGCCGAGGCCGCAGCCGGGCTAGAACCCGTACCGCTCCTCTTTGAACGGGTCGGCGTCGTTGTGGTACCCGTAGCGCTCCCAGAAGCCGGGCTTGTCGACCGCCGAAAGCTCGAGACCCCGGAGCCACTTCGCGCTCTTCCAGAAGTACTTCTCCGGGACCACCAGCCGTAGCGGCCACCCGTGCTCGGGCGTGAGCGGCTCGCCGTCGGCATGGGTGGCGAGGAGCGACAGCGGGTCGCGCAAGAACTCGATCGGGACGTTCGCGGTGTAGCCCTGCTCCGAGTGCGCGACGACGTATCGGGCGCTCGGCCGTGGCCGGACGCGCTCCTCGAGCGCGCTCCAGTGGACGCCCGAGAACGTGGCGTCGAAGCGGCTCCAGCGGGTGACGCAGTGGATGTCCTGCGTGTGCTCGGTCCGGGGCAGCTCGTTGAACTCGTCCCAGCTCAGCCGGATCGGGTTGTCGACCTCGCCCTCGACGAAGAAGTCCCACGTCGAGAGATCCGTCTCAGGGACGGTGCCGGCGTGGAGGACGGGCCACTTCTCCGTCAGGTACTGGCCCGGGGGGAGGCGCGCCGGGTCGTAGCCCGCCTCGACCACCTTTCGCTCCGCCCTGCCCCGAAACACGCTCCCTACACTAGTTCGCGTGCCGGGAACCGCGTTACGGGTGGGTCGGAGGCCGCGAGGCTTCGTCGGGGTCTCGGGGCCGGACGCCGCGTCGTACCTGCAGCGGATGCTCTCCAACGACGTGGAGGCGCTCGGCCCGGACGAGTCGTGCGAGGCGCTCCTCCTGACCGCGAAGGGCCGCCTGATCGCGCCGATGACGGTCTGGAGGCGCGGTGTGAACGACTTCCTCCTCCTCACGGAGCCGGAGCTCGCCGAGCGGCTTCGCGACGAGCTTCGGCGCAGCCGCTTCGCGGCGAAAGCCGAGATCGAGCTCGAGGAGCACTCGTCCGTGCTCGTCCTTGGACGCGAGGCGCCCCCGGGCAGCGTCGCGAACCGCGAGTTCGGCCTCGCCGCGTACGAGGTCCTGGACGACGAGCCGCCGGACTGGGCCGAGATCGACGACGAGGAGCTCGAGCGCCTCCGCATCCGCGCCCGCACGCCGAGGTTCGGAAGTGAGCTCGACGAGCGCGTTCTCCCGGCCGAGGCCGGGCTGGACGAGCGGGCGATCAGCTTCACGAAGGGCTGCTACCCGGGCCAGGAGCCCATCGCTCGGCTGCACTATCGAGGGCACGCGAACCGCTCGCTGCGGGTCCTCGCCCTCGACGGCGACGCGCCGCCGCGGGACGCGGAGCTCACGCACGAAGGGAAGGCGGTCGGCCGCGTGACGAGCGCCGTCAGCGACCCGGAGACGGGAGTCGTCGCGCTCGCCTACGTGCGGACAGACGTTCCCGAGGATGCGGCCCTCGAGCTCGATGGGCGGACCGTGCGCCAGCTCGATGGCGTCGGTCCCTTAGACGACCGGCGCTAGACTGGGGCGTCCCCGCGCCCGTAGCTCAGGGGATAGAGCGCTGCCCTGCGGAGGCAGAGGTCGCAAGTTCGAATCTTGCCGGGCGCATCGCGACGCGGCTTACGCGGCGTGCCGTAGAAAGTTTCGCGTTGCCTGCCGTCGGCTCGCCGGACTACGGTCGGCCTACGGTCCACCCCCGCCGTAGTCCGCAACTGCGGCACTCACACGGCGGGCCGTTGATTGGTTGTCGGGTGTCCCCCAAGGCCGATCCCGACACCAGGGCCGGGTATGTCCGCCTTCGACGCGCGACGGCTCAGAAGGCGGGCCGCCCGGCTACCGGGAGACAGTCACGGTTCGCGCAAACACGGCGCCAAATGAGGCGGTGCTCCGCCGAGGACTGACCGCCACCGCGCGCGCAAACGACCTGGGACGAGCTACGTCGCGAGCAGGAACTCGAGTAGCAGTGGATTGACGAGCTCGGGGTTGCGGATGTCGGGCCGGTGCCCGCCGTGGGGGATGACTTCGAGCCGTGCGTTCGGCATCGCGGCGACGATGCTCTCGGCATGCTCGACGGGAACGGGCTGGTCGTCTGCACCATGGAGGACGAGCGTCGGGGTCGCGACGCTCCCGAGCAGGCGGGCGGGCTCGGTCCAGTCGAGCTCGAGTTCCTGGGTCGCGACGACATCCGGCGTGGACTCGAATCCGATCTCGGTCATCTCGGCAATCACATCCTCCGAGTCGGGCTCGGTGAATACCGCGCGCATGAACGGCACGATGAAGCCGCCCCAGTCGTTGCGTACGCGGTCGACCGACTCGGGGCTCGGCGGGGTCGGCTCGGGATCGAGCTGCATGTACGGCGCAATGACGGCGAGCCGTGGGAACCGCTCCGGGTCGTTGGCGACCAGCAGCAGGGCCGCGTTCATGCCCCGCGACGCGGTGACGATCGCTGCACCGTCGGCCCCGGTCGCGTCGAGAACCGCGAGCGCATCGGCCGCGTGCAGCGGGAAGGTGTAGCCGCTGCTCGGCCGCCCGCTGGCTCCCGCCCCACGAGGGTCGTACGTGAGCACGTCGGCGTGCGGCTCGAGCGCCGCGACCTGGTGCCCGACGACGCGGGCATCCACGAGGTTCCATGTCGGTACGAAGAGGATCGTTCGCTCACCGCCGCCGTAGCGGTACCAGGCGATTTGCGTTCCGTCGGCGCTCGTCGCCATGCCGTTCGCGACCGGGCGGGGGGCGGGAATCACGCGAGGACTATAAGACCGGCGTCGTCGGCGCGAGCGCGTCCGAAGCGTGCCATGGCCGCTGGATCGCTCGAGGTGCATCGACACGTCGCAATCACCGGTAGCTGCGCTAGCTCGCGTCGCCGATCATCTTCACGACTGCGGCTGCCAGCGAGTCCGGGACCGGGATGGTGAGGTTGTACTGCTCGATCTTCCAGTCGCCGTCGCAGAGCTGGAGCACGCCGGTGCCTCGGCACTCCCCGTACGAGTCGTTCTGGAGCTTCTCGTCGAACCAGGCTGTCCGGCCGTCTTCGGCGACGACGATGGAGCGACTCGACGGCGTGTACGTCCAGCCCTTTCCCTCCGAGAAGAGCGAGTGCACGAACGTGCGGAACTCTGCGCCCTGCCAGCGATCGGCCGGATCCGTGCCGAGGAAGACGGCGTCAGGCGTGAGCCGGCCCAGATAGCGCTCCTCGTCGGCCAGCGCCGCGGCGGCGTGGAACTCGTCGAGGGCTGCGCCGACCTGCTCCTGCCGCGTCTCGTCTTCGTCCGGTTCGGGCATCCGTACTCCTAGGGTGAAGCCGGTCGGACCCCCGGCCGACCGCCGCCGGTCAGTCTCGCGCTGACGACTGACTCGGCGGCTTCCGCGCTGGGCGGATGCCCCGTCACCGCCGCGAGGAAGTCATCGCGGTCGAGCGCGTAGAGGACGACCGGGCTGCGCGCGGTCACGCTCGCCGTGCGGGGCAATCTGCGGATCAGCGCAATCTCGCCAAAGTGGTCACCCGTCTCCAGCGTCGACACCGGCGTTCCGCCCTGGGAGACGTCGACCTCGCCCTCGGCGATGATGTAGAAGCGGTCGCCGTCGTCGCCTTCCCGCACGATCTCGGCGCCCGTGTCGAGCTTCAGCGGAACGAGCCTGCCGGCGAGATGCTCGAGTGACGCGCCCGGGAGAGGGGCGAAGATCGGGATCGAGGTCAGCAGCCGCAACTCCGATGCATCCGGAGGCGCCGCCGTCGCGTCGATGCGCTCGAGCGGTCTCCACAGGAGGAGCATCACAACGACCAGGACCGCACCGGTTGCGAACAGCGCGCCGCGGATCTCCAGCGAGCCGACGAGCGCCGGCGCGACCGCCGCACCGAGCGCGAGCGCGAGGTAGAAGAGCATCTGGATGACCCCGAACACGCGCGCCATCACCTCGTCCGGCACGACACGCTGTACGAGCGTGAAGCCTGCGACGTCCAGAACGGTACTGCCGATTGCGACCACCGCGAGCAGGACGGGAATAAGAACGGCCTCGGGCCAGATTCCGAGCAGGACGAGCGGCGCACCCACGAGCAGGACGCCGATCGCGAACGGCGGGCTCAGGCGTCGTGAGCCCGCGAGCGACAACGCGATCACGCCGCCGACCAGCGCGCCGATGCCCATGATCGAGTTGAGTAGCCCCACGCCTGCGGCGCCCTGGTCGAGGAGCTCGAAGGCCATCACGACGATGTAGACCTCGAGCGCGCCGAGGATCAGCGTCTGGGCCGCCAGCAGGGCGGTGAGGACCCGGAGCGGCGGATCGCGGCCGATCACGCGAAAACCGGCCAGCGCCTCTGCGACGATCGTCCCGGCTTCGATCTCGGGTTCCTTCTTCACCCGCGGCGCCCGGATGCGCGCTACGAAGAGCGCCGTGACTGCGAGCATCGCCGCGTTGACTGCGAACACGACGCCGGCCGAGGTCAGCGCGAGCAGGAAGCCGGCGAGCGCCGGCCCGACGAATATCGCAAGGCTCTCGATCGTGCTCACGACGGCGTTTGCGCCGGTCAACTGGCTCGGCGTCTTCGCGAGCGCAGGCATCAGCGCCGCCTGGGCGGATCGGAATGGCGCCGTCGCAACCGCCGCGGCGACGGCCAGCGCGTACACGACGACCGGGCTCGCATCGAGGAAGACACAGACCGCGGCCGCGCCCATGAGCACGATGCGGATGAGGCTCGAGCCAAGGAGGATCAGCTCGCGTCGATACCGGTCGGCGAGCATGCCCGCGAACGGCGCGACGAGAGCCGCCGAGAACAGCCGCAGCGCGAACACGAGCCCGACCGCGGAGCTCCCTCCGACCTCGTAGGCGTACACCGACACCGCGACCGTGTACGCCCAGTGGCCGATGATGGCGAAGGCCCACGCCAGCTCCAGGCGACGGAGATCTGGATTCTCCATGACCTCTTTGAAGGCGCTTGCCGACTTCCCCAGGTAGCGTGCTAGGCCGCGCACGCGGGCAAGCATCGCACCCGGCCTTGCGAAAGAGAAGTGGACAAGGGAAGATTTCCGTCCTTATGCGCGTCTAGGTGTCAGAACCGCGCGACGAGCGCCTACCGGAAGGGAGCAACAAATGGCGGACGAGGAGACTCGCCCCAACGAGGAGCCAGAGGTCGAGGGGCACGGGCCACGGACAGAAGGGCCTCGCGGTGAGGGACCCCGCACGGAGGGACCTCGCAGCGAGCTGCACGACGACGAGCCCGACGTCGAGGCTCACGGCCCCCGCACCGAGGGCCCTCGTACGGAGGGGCCTCGCACGGAAGGCCCGCGCAGCGAGTAAGCGCTCCGGTTCAAACGTTTGAAAGGGCCCGGTCTCCGGGCCCTTTCTCGTGTTGGCGACTCTAGAGCCCGCTCGCGCCGAGCGTGCCCGCGAGGTGGCCCAGCAAGCGCATCCCCGCTACCCGCTGCTCGTCCTCGAGGCCGTCGACGACCTCCGCGAGGCGAGCGACCACCTCGAGGTCTCCGCCGCTGTCGTGGAGGAGCTGTTCCGCGCGGCGCGCACGCAGGAGGAGGTCGACCGCGATCGCCGCCTGGTTCGCGAACAGGCCGAGGAGGTCCATCTCCTGCAGGCTGAAGTGAGAGCGCTCCGGCCGGTCGAGGACCTCGAGCACGCCGAGCGCGCGCTCATCGTGCAGGAGAGGGGCCGCCATCAGGCCGCTCGGCACGAAGCCCGTGTCCTCGGCAACGTCGCCTGCAAACCGTGGATCGCTCTTCACGTCCTCCAGGATCAGTGGCGTTCGCGTCGCGAGCACCCACCCGGCGATCCCGTGGCCGGCCGGGAAGCGTACGCCGAGCAGCGACTCTTCACCCTCTCCGACGACGGCCTCGAACACGAGCTCGCTCGTGTCCTCGTCGAGCAGCAGGATCGACGATGCCTTCGCGCCGAAGATCGAACGCGCGACCGTCACGATCGCGCCGAGCAGCTCCCGGAACGACTCCGAGGAGCCGAGGACTCCCGCGGCGACCGCGGCTCGGACATCGCGTGGCTCGCTCACCGTGCACCTCCGACGTTGCTCGAGGTCAGATACAGGACGCTCTTCACCTGAAACGGTGTCAGCTCCGGATGCTTGGCGAGGATGAGCGCGCAGATACCGGACAGGTGCGGCGTCGCGAAGCTGTTCCCGGACACGCGGATGCTGCGTCCTTCGAGCCACGCGACGTCGACGTTGACGCCTCGCCCGAAGAACTCCACGGGCGGGTTCGGGTTGTAGAAGACCGTGAACGGGCTCTCGTCCTCGTGGCTGCCGACGGAGATCACGGAGGAGAACCGCCAGGGATAGCTCTCGACGGGCATGTTGTGCGCCGAGGCGACGAGAACCGTGCGGCGGAAGTACGCGCTGTCGGCAAGCTCGTGGAGCACCGCCGCGAACGGCTTCTTCGTGGTCGACAGGCTCATGTTGATGACGTCATAGCCCTGCTCGACGGCGTGGCGGAGGCCGGCGAGAAGCACGCCGCCGCTGCCCGTGAAGTTGGCGCCCAGAACGCGCACGCTGGAGATCGCGGAGTCGGGGGCGAGGGCGCGCACGATGCTCGCGCAGGCGGTTCCGTGCCCGGAGACGTCGCCTTCGGTGTCTTCCTCGACGACGACCTCGTCGTCCTCGCCGACGGAGATCGTCACTGCCTCCTCGAGTCCACCGACGAGCGGATGCCCGGCCTCGACGCCGGAGTCCAGGATGCAGACGCGAGCGCCGCGTCCCGTGGATCCGCCCCAGGCCCAGTCCCTGGTGACGCGCTCCGGCCACGTCGAAGGCAGGGAGATGCGATCGACGGCGTCGTTCGGAAGGCTCCAGGCAGGAAGCGTCTCCCCCGTGTACTCGCCGTGACCCATCGCGTCGGCCACGGCGCGATGCTACTGCCCTTGCGCTGCCCGCCTGTCGTCGGCGAAAAGCTGTCGTAGCTCCTCGACGAGACGCGGGCGCGGCTCGATCCCTTCTCGCTCGAGTGCTGCTTCGAGGTCGGAGACGAGCGCTGCGCGCAGCTCGGCGTCCGCCTCGGCTCGTGCGACGATCTCGTCGAGCGCGCGGCGCGCGAACGGCAACTCCTGCGCCGCGGTCACCCAGCCCTCGGGCGCGGGGCGCAGGAGGCCCAGCAGCTCGCCCAGGCGTTCTTCGCTGTAGTGCGCCATCAGTCGCTAGACGGCCCGGCGGAGTGGTTTCTTCCCTCGAGCCTCTCGCGCAGCCTTACGAGGCAGCGGGCGATGCGGCTCGCGATCGTTCCCTGCGGGATCTCGAGCTCCGATGAGATCGTCCGGTAGCTCTCGTCGCGGGTGAAGAAGCGGTCGAGCATCTCCTGGCAGTGGTCGGGCAGCTCGGCGAGCGCATCGCGAACGGAGAACGCCTCGTCGAGGTCCGCGAGCACCTGCTCGTGCGCCGCGTCTATCGGCTCGGGCGTCGGTTGCTCGCGCGAGCCGGCCGCGCGCAGGTCGAGGCAGAGACGGCGCGTGAGCTGTGCGATCCAGGGCCTGACCGCCGCGTCGTCGCGGAGCGTGTCGAGGCGCGTGTAGACGCGCGTGAACACTTCCTGGTAGACGTCCTCGGCGTCCGCGTCGCTGAGCCGAAAGCCCTGGACGCAGATCGCGTAGACATACCGCGAGAACCGCTCCACGAGCGCGTTCCATGCATCCTGGTCTCCCGCGCGACAACGCCGGACGAGATCCGCGTCGTCGAGTGTTGCGAGCTGGCTCATCGAATCGAGCCCAGCACGCGCTCCGACGCCGAGGCTGCTGCCTGCTCGATCTCCCGTGCCTGCTTCAGGCGGGCGTCTCCCTCGCGGACTCCGAGGTTGACCTCGACCAGGTGCAGCGCTGCCCGGGCCGCGCCGGCCGCCAGCGCCGCAGCCGCCGCGGCGTCCGCCTGGAACGTGCCTTCGCAGTGCTCGCCGGCTAGAGCGGCAAGGTCGGCAACGTCGGCTGCGAGCTGGGCGATCTCGAGCGGAACGGCCGCCGCGCGCTCGAGCCGCAGCTGCAGCGCTGCGTCGTCGCCCGTTCCCTCGCCCTCCTTGGCGCGGCGAAGGGCGTCCAGCGCCTCGTCCCAGGCCGTCGCATCGGCGCTGGCAAGCGGGCCTGCGCGCTTCTGGATCTGGAGCGCCTGCGCGGCCACGCCGGGCGCGTCCGGCCAGGAGCCCTTCGAGCAGCGCGCGACCATAGCGACGAGACCCGCGGCCATCGCAACCGTGACGGCTGCGGCCGAGCCGCCGCCGGGCGACTGCTCCTCCGCGGCGATCTGCCCCAGGAAGTCCTCCATCCGCAGTTCCATGAAGTCAACGGCTTCCACGTGGGACGAGTGTACGACGACAGACGGCGTCGCCATAGAGTTGGCCGCGTGCCGCTCTACTTGCGCGAATCCGACGTGGCAGCGCTTGTCACGCCCGTCGATGCCGTGGAAGCGGTGGAGGGCAGCCTGAGGAGAATGGGCCACGGCGAGGTGGAGATCGCCCCGCGGCGGCGCCTGCAGCTCGACGAGGGAAGTCTCGCGGACATGGCGGCGTCCGATCGTGGGCTCGGCCTCGCCGGCGCGAAGGTGTACGCCGCGTCGGCGGAGGGCGCGGAGTTCGTCGTCAACCTCTTCGACTCGTCGAAGCTCGTCGCCGTGCTCGAGGCGGACACCCTCGGTCAGCTGCGGACGGGAGCGGCGAGCGGCGTCGCGGCTCGTCACCTCGCGAGGTCGGGCGCCAGGTCGCTCGGTGTCATCGGGTGCGGGTACCAGGCGGAGACCCAGGTCTCCTGCATACGCGCCGCGCTGCCGTCGCTCGAGCGTGTCGTTGCCTACTGTCGGACGCCGGAGCGGCTCGCGGACTTCTGTAGCCGAACCGGTGCCGAGCCGGCCGAGAGCCACCGCGAGGCGGCCGAGCAGGACGTCGTGGTCACGATCACGAGCTCGCGGGACCCGGTGCTGCGCGGGGAGTGGCTGCGGCCGGGGGCTCTCGTCGTCGCCGCGGGTGCAAACCACTCGAGTCGCAGGGAGCTCGACAACGTCGTGCTCGAGCGCGCCGCCTTCGTCTGCTGCGATTGGCTCGAGCAGGCCCGTGTCGAGTCGGGCGACCTCATCGAGCCCGTCGCTGCCGGGACGCTCGACTGGCTGGAGGTGCACGAGCTGCACGAGGTCGTGACGGGAGAGGTGCAAGGCCGCCAGTCCGACGCGGACATCGTGGTCTTCAAGTCGAACGGCATCGCCTCATGGGATGTCGCGCTCGCGGCGGAGGCGGTGAGCCGCGCGCTCGAGCGGGGCGTCGGGACGATTCTGTAGGGGCCGGACCTGTCCGGCCCGCCGCGAGACGAGTCCCCTACGAGGTCAGATCGTCGTCTTCGCCGACTCGACGGCTTCCTTCGAGAAGGACTCGAGGATCTCGGGCCGGTCGAGCAGGCGCCTCTGCTGCTCGGGCGTGAGGCGGTTCTGGACGTACTTGTCCTCGAGGATCTCGCTCAGCGGTCTCCCGCGGTCGTGCTCGCGGATGACGTACCGCGCAACGTGCTCCTCGGCGCCCGAGCGCTGGAACAGGAACGAGAAGAGGTTCTTGAACACTGCCACGGAACGCGATTGTATCCCTGGTGGATGAGACGAAGCTCACGCGACGGTCGGTATGCGGAGCGAGTGCTCTCGGGGGTCGACGACGTCGGCCGAGAGGAGCAGATCGTCCTCTGGATCGAGCGCCGGACCGGTGCGCTCTGGGTCGTGGGGCGCGCCGTGAACCCGCACCTCCGCGATTCCGACGAGACGAGGGCGGACGACGTGATCTTCGAGGGCTACGAGCTCGAGGACGCGCTGGAGCATGCGAACGACGCACTCGAGGACGACGTGCGCGTGCTCGAGCAGGACGGACGCGAGGCGTACGCGCGCCCGTTCACGCGCAAGGAAGTCCTGCCCCTCCTCGAGCGGTGGTTCTTCAACCGCTGATCGCGCGCAGGTTCCCGGGTCGCGGGGACCCAGGGCAGTGCTAGCCTGCCGCGCCTCGTGCGGATCCGGATAGGACACAGCCCCGATCCCGACGATGCGTTCATGTTCTGGGCGCTCGCCGAAGGACATGTCGACACCCGTGGTCACGAGTGCGAGCAGGTCCTCGCCGACATCCAGACGCTCAACCAGTGGGCGCGGGCCGGTCGGCTCGAGGTGACGGCGCTCTCGCTCGCTGCGTACCCCTTCGTGCAGGAGGACTACGCCCTCCTGCCGCACGGCGCCAGCATCGGTTCCGGCTACGGGCCTGTCGTCGTTGCGCGAGAGCCGCTGACGTTCGACGAGTTGCGTGACGTCGAGGTCGTCGTGCCGGGAACGTTGACGACCTCCTTCCTCGTACTCCGGCTCGCGCTCGGGGACTTCCAGCATCGCGAACTGCCGTTCGAGGAGATCCCGGACGAGGTCGCATCGGGCCGTGCTACGGCGGGGCTGCTCATCCACGAGGGCCAACTGACGTTCGAGAGCTACGGGCTCGTGAAGATCATGGATCTCGGCAAGTGGTGGCTTCTCGAGACGGGTCTGCCGTTGCCGCTCGGCGTGAACGCCGCGCGCCGGGACCTCGGCGACGAGGTCCTGCACGACGTCAGCGAGGTGCTCGCGGAGGCGATCCAGTCCGCGCTCGACAATCGCGCGGAGGCGCTCGAGTACGCACTCCAGTTCGGGCGCGGGATCGACGCCGCGGTCGCCGACCGGTTCGTCTCGATGTACGTGAACGAGCTGACGCAGGACTACGGCCGTGAAGGACGGCAGGCCGTGTGCGAGCTGCTGCGCCGCGGCGAGTCGATCGGCGCGTTTCCGTCTTCGGTTCAGCTCGACTTCATCTCGTAGGGGCCGGACCTGTCCGGCCCTCGGGTGGGACAGTTCCCGCCCCTACACTCTCGCGGCATGACGCGCGCCGTCGTCCTCTCCGGTGTACGCACGCCGATCGGCCGCTATGGCGGTGCGCTGTCGGGCATCCGCCCCGACGACCTCGCGGCGACCGCGATCGCCGCGGCAGTCGAGCGCTCGGGCGTCGACCCGGCGTCGATCGACGACGTCTACTTCGGCGCCGCGAACCAGGCCGGGGAGGACAACCGGAACGTCGCGCGCATGGCGGCGCTGCTCGCCGGGCTTCCCGAGTCGGTCGCGGGCGTCACCCTGAACCGGCTGTGTGCGTCCGGGCTCTCCGCGGTCGTGTCGGCGTGCCACGCGGTCACGGCGGGCGATGCCGACGTGGTCGTCGCGGGCGGCGCCGAGTCGATGAGCCGGGCGCCGCTCGTCATGGCGAAGCCGGACAAGGCCTTCCCGCGCGGCGACCGGACCGTCTACGACACCACGCTCGGCTGGCGCTTCGCGAACCCGCGCCTCGAGGAGATGTTCCCGCCCGAGTCCATGGGCGAGACCGGCGAGAACGTCGCGGAGCGGTGGGGCGTCTCACGGGAGGACCAGGACGCGTTCGCCCTGCGCTCGCAGCAGCGCTGGGCCGCGGCCAACGACGCGGGCCGGTTCGCCGACGAGCTCGTCCCGGTCGGGGACTCATCGTCGACGAGCACCCGCGACCGGAGACCACGGTCGAGGCGCTCGCCGGCCTGAAGCCCGCGTTCCGCAAGGACGGCACGGTCACGGCCGGCAATGCGAGCGGCATCAACGACGGGGCCGCGGCGCTCGTGATCGCGAGCGAGGAGACAGCGCGCAAGCTCGGCGCTGATCCGCTCGGCGCGTTCGTCGGCTCCGCCGCGGCGGGCGTCGACCCGCGGGTCATGGGCATCGGCCCGATTCCGGCCGTCCGCAAGCTGCTCGAGCGGACGGGCGTCTCCGCCGCTGACATCGACCTCGTAGAGCTCAACGAGGCGTTCGCGTCGCAGAGCCTCGCCGTCGTCCGGGAGCTGGGCTTCGACGAGGAACGGGTGAACGTGAACGGCGGCGCGATCGCGCTCGGTCATCCGCTCGGGATGAGCGGCGCGCGTCTCGTCGTCTCGCTCCTGCACGAGCTCCGCCGCCGCGAGGGCCGCTACGGGCTCGCGACGCTGTGCGTCGGCGTCGGGCAGGGCGTGGCCGCGCTCTTCGAGCGCCGGTAGGGGCCGGACCTGTCCGGCCCGGCGGGACGTCGCGGCCAAGCGCACGAGGGCCGGACGGGTCCGGCCCCTACGACGCGAGAACGCGGTCGCGCTTGGCGCGGACCCAGACCGTCTGACCGCGCCAGAGCTCGAGCTCCTCGAACCGGTCGCGCGTGAGGATCGCGACGAGCTCGGAGCCCTGGGCGTCGTGCAGCTCGACCTTCGCGTCGCGTCCGAGCATCGTCACGCGGACGATCATTGCCTCGAGCGCGCCGTTCGACGACTCGGGGAGGAGCTCGATGTCGTGCGGGCGCACGAGTGCTCCGCCCACCTCGTTCGCGTCGCCGACGAAGCGCATGACGAAGTCGTTCGCGGGATGGTCGTAGAGCTCCCGGGGCGTGCCGATCTGCTCGAGCCGACCCCTGTTCATGACCGCGATCTCGTCCGCGACCTCCATCGCCTCCTCCTGGTCGTGCGTCACGAAGACGGTCGTGACGTGGACGACGTCGTGGAGGCGGGTGAGCCACTCGCGCAGCTCGGCGCGGACGCGTGCGTCGAGAGCGCCGAACGGCTCGTCGAGCAGGAGCACCTCGGGCTCCGGCGCGAGCGCGCGGGCGAGGCCCATGCGCTGCCGCTGGCCGCCGGAGAGTTGTGAGGGATAGCGCTTCCCGAGGCCCTCGAGCTGGACGAGATGCAGGAGCTCCTCGACGCGCTCGCGAATCTCGGCCTTCGGACGCTTCCGCACCTTGAGCCCGAACGCGATGTTGTCGGCCACGGTCATGTGCTTGAACGCCGCGTAGTGCTGGAAGACGAAGCCGACCCCTCGCTTCTGCGGCGAAAGCTCGGTCGCGTCCTGCCCGGCGATGAGGACCTGTCCCCGGTCCGGCGACTCGAGCCCGGCGATGATGCGGAGCAGCGTCGACTTGCCCGAGCCGCTCGGCCCGAGCAGCGCCGTCAGCGATCCGCTCGGAACGGCGAGGGAGACGTCGTCGACCGCCGCGAAGTCGCCGAAGTGCTTGGAGATGCTGCGGACCTCGATGGACATTTACGCCGCCTCCTTGGGTCTGATCACCGTCATCGCCACCAGTACGAGAATTGCCACGAGGGCGAGGACGATCGAGATCGCGTATGCGCCGGCGAGGTCGAACGCGTCGTAGCGCTCCTGTACGCGGAGTGTCGCCGTCTCGGTCTCGCCCTGGATCCGCCCAGACACCACGGCGACCGCGCCGTACTCGCCGAGGCAGCGCGCGGTCGTGAGGATGATGCCGTAGATCACGGCCCAGCGGATGGACGGCAGCGTGATGCGCCAGAAGACCTGCCACCCGTTCGCGCCGAGCGTCCGCGCGGCCTGCTCCTGCTCGTCGCCGATCTCCTGCAGGGTGGGAACGACCTCGCGGGCGACGAACGGCAGCGAGACGAAGATCGTCGCGATCACCATCGACGGCAGTGCGAAGAGGACCTGGACGCCGTGCTCCTCGAACCAGCCTCCGAGCCAGCCGTCCTGCCCGTAGAGGAGGAAGAGCGCGAGCCCGACCACCACCGGCGAGAGCGCAAGCGGCAGGTCGATGAAGGCGTTCAAGAGGTTCTTGCCCGGGAACCTCTTCCGCACGATCGCGAGCGCGGCGACGATCCCGAAGACGGTGTTCACGGGCACCGCGATCGCCGTGATGATCAAGGTGAGCTTGAAGGCGTTGATCGTCTCGGGCGTCGTGAGCGCGTCCCACGCCGGGCCGAAGCCGTCCTCGAAGGTGCGCCAGAAGACGATCGCGAGCGGCCCGATGAGGATGATCGCGAGGTAGGCGAGCGCGACGAAGCGCAGTCCGAGGCGGGAGCGGAGCCTAGTCACGGTCGTGCCTCGTAGCGAACGTGCGGACGACGCCGATCACGAGCAGCGTCGCGAACGAGATTGCCAGCAGGACGACGGCCACGGCGGCTGCGGCCGCGGTGTCGCCGCTCTCGATGCGCCCGTAGATGTAGACGGACGAGACCTCGGTCTCGAAGGGGACGTTGCCGGTGATGATCACGAGCGAGCCGAATTCGCCCACCGCCTTCGCGAAGGCGAGCGCGAGCCCGGAGAGGATCCCCGGCAGCAGGTTCGGGAAGATCACACGGAAGAACGTGCGCACGTGCGAGGCACCGAGCGAGTGCGCGGCCTGCTCGACCTCGGGGTCGAGCTCCTCCAGCACGGGCTGAACCGTCCGGACGACGAACGGCAGCGTGACGAACATCATCGCCAGCACGATCGAGGCCTGCGTGAAGGCGACATTGATCCCGACCGGCGAGGTGGGCCCATAGAGCGCCAGGAGCGTGATGCCGGCGACGATCGTCGGCAGCGCGAACGGAAGGTCGATGACCGCGTTCACGACCGACTTCCCGCGGAAGTCGTCGCGGACGAGGACCCAGGCCGTGATCGTGCCGAGCACGCCGTTCAGGAGCGTCACGGCAAACGACGTCGCGAGCGTGATCTTGAGCGCCGAGACGGCCTCCGGCGACGAGATCGCATCCCAGAAGCTCTGACCCCCCTCGCTCGTCGCCTTGAAGACGAGCGCGGCGATGGGCAGCGCGACCATGACGACCAGGAAGGTCGTCACAAAGCCGAGGGACAGGGCTGTAGCAGCCCTGTCCCTCGAGACCCGCGTCTTGCGCGGACGATCGACGGCGATCTCAGCCAGTGCTGCCGCCGACCGCGCGCTGGAAGCGCGCCATGATGCCGCTCTTCGGGTCGAAGAAGCGCTTCTGCACCTTCGTCCAGCCGCCGAGGCCGAGCTGGTCGATGGTGAACTCGCCCGGGCGCACCGGGAACTTCTTGCGGTTCTTCTCGAGGACGCTCTTCACGACGGGCCGGTAGCCGTTGTCTGCGAAGACCTGCTGCGCCCCGGGCGTCCGCAGGAAGCGCAGGAAGGCGTTCGCGGGCTCCTTCGCATCGCTCGACTTGGTGACCGCGATCGGGTTCTCGATCAGGATCGTCTGCTTCGGGATCACGAACTGCAGGTTCAGGCCCTGCGTGCGAGCGAACAGCGCCTCGTTCTCGTACGCGAGCAGGACGTCGCCCTTGCCGCTGTTGAACGTGTTGAGCGACGCGCGGGCGCTCGTGTCCTGTACGGCGACGTTCCTCCACAGCTTCAGGAGGTTCGCCTGCGCCTGCTTGTCGGACTTGCCGGTCTTCCGCCACGCGCCGTACGCGGCCATGATGTTCCAGCGCGCGCCGCCCGAGGTGAACGGGTTCGGCGTGATGACCTCGATGCCGGGACGGATCAGGTCGTTCCAGCCCTTGATCTTCTTCGGGTTGCCGTCGCGAACGACGAACACGACGAGCGAGTCCGTGACCATGCCCTTGTAGGACTGCTTCTTCCACTTCGCGTCCACGTGGCCCGCGGCAACGAGCTCGTCCACGTCGGGAGCGAGGGAGAGCGCGACGATGTCCGCGTCGAGCCCCGCCTTGACCGCGCGCGTCTGCTCGCCGGAGGCGCCGTACGACTGCCTGAAGCTCACGCCGTCGCCCTGGGGCGTCTTCTGGAACATCGGGATGAGCTTCGCGTAGGCCTCGCGTGGCGTGGAGTACGCCACGAGGCTGATCTGGTCGTCGGCGCTCCGGGCGGACGACGACGAGCCGGCAAAGGCCGCAGCGGCCGTCGTCGCGGCGACAATCGCCAGCACCATCGCCACACCGAGAAACTTCGTTCGCATACTCACTCCTCTATTGTTGACAACCTTTGTCGGCAAACCTAGTCTCAGAGAGTAGTTACGAGACCAGGAACCGTCAAGGGCAACGAGGAGGACACATGTGGGTTTCCAGACGAACCGACTATGCGACGCGGGCGATCCTCGTCCTGTCGCTCGAGGGCGGCGGCCCGTTGAAGCTCGACGAGCTCGCGAAGCGCACGGCCGTCCCGCTGTCGGTGCTCGAGCAGGTCATGCCGACGATGCGGACAGCGGGCCTCGTCCGCTCCGAGCGCGGGCCTTCGGGCGGCTACCGGCTGAACAAGAAGCCCGAGGAGATCACGCTCGAGCGCATCGTGCGGCTGTTCCAGGGGCCGCTCGCGCCGATCAGCTGCGCGACGAGGCACAACCCGGAGCCGTGCCCGATGATGATCGGCTGCACGCTCCGCGACGTGTGGGAGGAGATCCGCGACGCCACGATCGAGCTGCTCGGCCGGGCGACCTTCGCCGATCTCGCGAAGCGGGCGGGCGGGCCGTGGGTCGACCCGTCGCTCCTCGCGCTTCCGATCGCGCCGGCCGGCGCCGAGCCTGCCGCGACGTAGCGCCGCGGCGATAGATTCCGGGCGGTGGCCGTCGCGACCGACTGCGCGCTCTGATGCCCGGCGGGATGCTCGGCACGATCGGTCGCACGCCGGTCGTGCGTCTCGAGCAGCTCGTCGAGCCGGGCATGGGCGAGGTCTGGGTGAAGCTCGAGTCCGTGAACCCGACCGGCTCCTACAAGGACCGCATGGCGCTCGCGATGATCGAGGGCGCCGAGCGGGCGGGGCGTCTCGCGCCGGGTCAGACCGTCGTCGAGTACACCGGAGGCAGCACGGGCTCGTCGCTCGCCTACGTCTGCGCGCTCAAGGGCTATCCGCTTCGGATCGTCAGCTCGGACGCGTTCGCGGCGGAGAAGCTGCGCACGATGGCGGTGTTCGGCGCCGACGTCGAGATCGTCCCGAGCCCGCAGGGGATCACGCCCGAGCTGATTCCCCGGATGATGGAGCGCGCGCGCGAGATCGTCGAGGAGACCGGGGGGTACGCGACCGACCAGTTCCGGAACGAGGACATGGTCGAGGGCTACGGCGCGATGGCGGACGAGCTCGCGGAGCAGCTCGAGGGACGGATCGACGCCTTCTGCGCGTACGTGGGGACGGCGGGCTGCTTCACCGGAGTCGGGCGCCGTCTCAGCCGGCACGTGCCCGGCGTGCACCGAGTCGCGGTCGAGCCCGCCGAGTCGCCCGTCCTCTCCGGCGGGACGGCCGGCACGCACCGGATCGAGGGCGGAGGATCAGGGTTCTGGCCCCCGCTGCTGCGAGAGGACGACTTCGACGAGGTCCGCGCGGTGGCGACAGAGGATGCCTTCGCCATGGCGCGGCGCGCGGCGCGTGAGGCAGGCCTCTGGTCTGGCCCCTCGACGGGTGCGAACCTCACGATCGCTCTCGAGCTCGCGCGCGAGCTCGGCTCCGGCAAGCGTGTCGTCACCCCGCTCGTCGACTCCGGTCTCAAGTACCTCTCGGGCGACCTCTACTCCTGAACGGAGCTCGACGCTACCGCTGGGCCGTGCTCGCCGCGGGCTCGGCTGCGCAGGCGGCCTTTTCGACCGTCGGCTTCGCGGTTCCGGTGCTCGCACCGGCGATCCGTGACCAGTACGACCTCTCGCTGACGCAGATCGGCGTCGTCGTCGCGGCCGAGTGGATCGGGCTGGCGTTCTCGATGCTCCCCTGGGGCTTCGCGGCGGACCGCTTCGGCGAGCGCTGGACACTGGCCGTCGGGCTGAGCGGGTGCGCCGCATGCCTTCTCGGCGCGGCGTTCGCACCCGACTTCGTCTCGCTCGTCACGCTGCTCCTGCTCGGAGGTGTCTTCGGCGGCAGCGTCCAGTCGGGCAGCGGCCGTGCGGTCATGGGCTGGTTCCCGAGCAACGAACGTGGGCTCGCGCTCGGCGTCCGACAGACGGCCGTGCCGGTCGGAGGCGTGATCGCCGCGGTGGCGATTCCGGTGCTCGGAAGCCCGCGCGCAGGTTTCGTCTTCCTCTCCGCGCTCGTCCTCGCGGGCGCCGTCGTCGGCGCGCTCGTCCTGCGCTCGGGGGCCGAACACGAGCTCGAGGCCGCGGACGTCGAGTCCACGCTCCGCGACCGACGCCTCTGGGTCGTCTGCGGCGCCAGCGGTCTCTACGTCGTCCCCCAGGTCGCGCTGATGGGCTTCGTCGTGCTGTTCCTGCATGACGCACGGGGGTTCTCGACCGGCGAGGCCGCCGCCGTGCTCGCGGTCAGCCAGGTGCTCGCCGCGGGGCTCAGGATCGGTGTCGGCCACTGGTCGGACGTGCTCGGCTCGCGCGTTCGGCCGTTGCGCCTCATCGGTGTCGTGGTCGCCGCCCTGCTCGTGCTCGTCGCGGTCGCCGCAACCCTCGACGCGTGGATCCTCGTGCCCGTCATCGCGGCGGCGACGGGGCTGTCGATGGCGTGGAACGGGCTCTCGTTCACGATCGCGGCGGAGGTCGGTGGCCGGCGGAGCGGTGCGGCGATCGGCATCCAGCAGACCGTGCTCGCCGCATCTGGCGTGGCAGTCCCGGTGGCGTTCGCGGCCGCCGTCTCTGCGACCTCGTGGCAGGCGGCCTTCGGCCTGGTCGCGGTGTTCCCGCTCGCGGGCTGGTGGCTCCTCGGCTCGCTCCGAGGCAATTGAGCCGGGCGTGCCCGGCTCCTACACTCGCCGCGTGCGGATCCTCGATCGTCTCGAGCAGCTGTACGCGATCGGCGGCGGACCCGGCGCGAACCGCGTGCACGGGACACCCGAGGAGGACGAAGCCCTGGAGCTCGCCGCGGGCTGGATGCGCGAGGCGGGGCTCGAGGTCGAGAGCGACCCGGATGGAAACCTCGTCGGCCGCTCGCCGCGCGCGCCCGGGATCTGGACCGGGTCGCACCTCGACAGCGTCCCGCACGGTGGCCGCTACGACGGCGCGCTGGGTGTCGTAGCCGGGCTCGAAGCGGTCGAGCGGGCCGGGGCGGGCTCGGTCGTCGTCTTCCGGGGCGAGGAGGTCGGCTGCATCGGCAGTCGCGCGCTCGTCGCCCGCGGGGTCGCGCTGCCTGCGGCCTTCGTCGAGGTGCACGTGGAGCAGGGACCGGTCCTGGCGCAGGGCGACGTCGCCGCTCGGCGTCGTCACGGGGATCGTCGGATATGTGCACGGCGAGCTCGTGTTCGAGGGCGACGCGGGGCACGCCGGCACGACGCCGATGGCCGGGCGCAAGGACGCGCTCGTCGCTGCCGCAGAGGCGGTGCTGCGGATCCGCGACGCCGCGCGCGGCATCGAGGGAGCCGTCGCGACCGTCGGGCAGGCGACCGTCGAGCCCGGAGGCTCGAACGTCGTCCCGAGTCGCGTGCGCATCTCGGTGGACGCGCGCGCACCGGACTCCGGGCGCCTCGACGACCTCGTGGCCGCGATCAGGGTGGTCCCGGCGCAGCGGACGGAACCGGTGCACATGGACCCCGAGCTTCGGGGTCTCCTGCAAGACGAGCTGACGGTCCGCGGTCTACCGACGCTCGAGCTCGCATCGGGCGCGGGTCACGACGCGGGCATCCTCGCTGCGGCGGGCGTGCCGAGCGCGATGCTGTTCGTCCGGAGCCTGAACGGCGGCGTCAGCCACACGCCGGACGAGCTCTCGTCCGAGGAAGACATCGCCCTCGCCGTCGACGTGCTGACGGCGGCCCTGACGCGCCTCGCGTCCTAGAGCCGCGTCGCGCCGTCCTCGTCGATCGTCCAGTGGGGGTTGTGCGCGACCTCCCATGGGTGCCCGTCGGGATCGACGAACACGCCCGAGTAGCCGCCCCAGAACGTCTCGGCCCCTTGACGCCCGATTCTCGCCCCGGCAGCTTCGGCCTCCGCGATCACCGCGTCGACCTCTGCCGGTGAGCGGACGTTGTGCGCGAGCGTGATGCCGCCCCAGCCGCCGTTGTCCTCGACGACGCTGTCCTCGGCGAGCGACCCGCGATCCCAGAGGGCCACGATCATGCCGCCTGCCTGGAAGAAGACGACATCGTCGGCGGGCGCCGCGCCGGTCTTCCAGCCGAGCGCCTCGTAGAAGCGCCTCGAGCGCTCGAGGTCGGAGACGCCGAGCGTGACGAGGCTCAGGCGTTGCTCCACGTCATGCCTCCCGGAAGGTGATGTCCTGCGCGCCTTCCCAGAGCATGCGCCGGCCGAGCTCGCGCAGGTTCTCGTTGCCCTCGACGACGGTCGCGAAGTGGTTCCCCGCGAGCGCGCCCGCCTTGCTCGCGAAGGCGACGTAGCCGTACGCGAGGAGCAGCTCCGTCTCGCTGACGCCTCCCGGGTAGAGGATCAGCTCGCCAGGGCTCGGGTAGCTCGTCGCGTTCTCGGGGCCGACGCCGACGTCGAGGTCGCCCCAGGGGATCCAGCCGCCCTCACCCGACCAGCGGACGTGGATGATCTTCGACTCGAGCGGAAGCATCCGCCGGAACGCCGCGACGGTGTCGGGTGCCGCCTCTTCCTCGAAGCGGGCGGAGAGCTCGAAGCCCGATGCCGTGATCTCGAGCATCGGCCGCACACTAGTCCAGAGAGCCCGATCGGTATGCGGCTCGGTTCTACGGGCCCTGCGCCCACGCGAGGGCGCTTGCGAACGACGAGCAACGCGTGTCGGACAGCGGCGGCTCCAGGATGCTCACGTACACCGGGTCCGTGGCGCCCGAGTTCGTGAACGGACTCGATCCCGTGCGGTCGGGGCACAGCACCGAGTTCCGGACTCCGCTTCGGAGTGACACGCCGACCGTGAACGTGTGCGCCGCTCCGGGCATGAGCACCGAGTGCTCGACGACGATGTCGGTCGGCGTCGTCGCATTGGCGCCCGCGCGCGAGATGAAGACCGCGTTCGCGACGCCCGAGCCGGACACGTCGGCCATGTTCCCGCACATCCAGACGAAGTTCCTGAACGTGATGCGCGCTCCGCCCATCACCTGGACGCCGTCCTGGTGCGCGCCGAGCAAGCGGTTGAAACAGGACGTGTAGCCGGACTCGACGACGAGGTCGTGGGCCGCGTTCGTGCTCCCGTTCGTGACCTTCACACCGTCGCCGGTCCAGGTGTCCACCTCGACGCGCCCGATCCGGCCGGTGCAACCGTGTTGAAGACCACGGAGTCGACGTCGATCGTCCACATCGTGACCTTCACGAGGTCGAGGTTGACGTTGGCGTTGCAGTTCCACGACTTGTTGACCAGCACCGCCAGGTTGCCGGTCGGATAGACGCGGGCACCGAAGGACGGTGCGCCGGTCGAGCCGTGGGCGTTCGTGGCGGTGACGCGGACGCGGAGATCCCGGCCGACCTGCGTCGTCGCGATCACGTAGCGAGCGGCTGTCGCGCCTGCGATGTCGACCCAGGTCGCTCCGCCGTCGGTGGACTGCTGCCACTGGTACGCGAACGACGTCGGTGAGCCTGTCCACGTGCCGACGGCGGCGTCGAGCGTGCGACCGCCCTGGATGAAGCCCGCCATCGTCGGAGGCACCGTGTTCGCGGGCTTCAGCGAGCCCGCGACGCTGGCCGTCGCCGCCGAGGTGGCGCTGGCCGAGCCGCCCGCGTTGGTCGCGGTGACGAGGACGCGGATGAGGGAGCCGACGTCGGCGCTCACGGGCGTGTACGAGGCGTTGGTGGCGGAGGGGATGGTCGTCCAGGTGCTGCCGTCGCTGGAGCGCTGCCACGCGTAGGCGTGGGAGGTGGGCGATCCGCTCCAGCTGCCGGTCGTCGCGCTCAGGAGCTGTCCCTCCTGGGGCGTGCCCGAGATCGCGGGTGCGGCGAGGTTGATCGGCGGGAGCGGGAGCACGGGGGCGCTGGCCGGGGAGGCGGCCGTGGCCGAGCCGCCCGCGTTCGTCGCGGTGACGACGACCCTGCAGCGTGGAGCCGATGTCGCGCAGCTGCGAGCAGGTGGCTCGTTCCCCGTCTCGCCGGCGAGCGCGACGCAGGAGCCGCCCGACTCGTTGCAGCGCTCCCACTGCAGGGCGGTCGTCGGCGTGCCCGTCCACTCGCCGGCGCTCGCCTGCAGCGTCTGACCCTCGCGAGCATCACCGGAGACCAGCGGGGACGAGGTGTTCGTCGGCGCCGCCGGCAGCACGAGCGCGGTCGGGGCCGAGCTCGCGTTCCCAGAGCCGCCCGCGTTCGTCGCGGTGACGAGGACGCGCATGGTCGAGCCCATCTCGTCCTCGTCGAGCTCGTACGTCGCCTCGTCGCCGCCCGAGAGCGGTGCGCAGCTCGAGCCCGACTCGTCGCAGCGCTGCCACTCGTACGCATACGACGTCGGCGAGCCGCTCCACGTCCCCGTGCGTCGCGCTCAGGCAGCTGACCCTCCCGTGCCGTCCCCGAGATCGTCGGCTGCGAGACGTTCGCCGGCGGAGCGGCCGGGATCACCGCCGCCGTCGCCGCCGAGACGGCGCTCGCCGAGCCGCCCGCGTTCGTCGCGGTGACCAGGACGCGGATCGTGGAGCCGACGTCGTCGCTTTCGGGGCTGTACGTCGCCGCGTCCGCGTCGTCGATGCTCTCCCAGGTCAGTCCTTCGTCTCGTCGAGCGCTCCCACTCGTGTGCAAACGAGGTCGGCGATCCGCTCCACGTTCCCGTGCTCGCACTCAGCACTTGACCCTCATGCGCGGTGCCGGAGATCTCGGGCGGCGTACAGGTTGGTCGGTGGGGCCGCCGGGATCACCGTCACCGTGGCCGCCGAGGCGGCGCTTGCCGAGCCACCTGCGTTCGTGGCGGTGACGAGGACGCGGATCGCGGAGCCGACGTCGGCGCTCGCCGGCGTGTAGGAGGCGTTCGTGGCGGAGGGGATGGTCGTCCAGTGCTGCCGTCGCTGGAGCGCTGCCAGGCGTAGGCGTGGGAGGTGGGCGATCCGCTCCAGCTGCCGGTCGTCGCGCTCAGGAGCTGTCCCTCCTGCGGCGTGCCCGAGATCGCGGGTGCGGCGAGGTTCGATCGGCGGGAGCGGGAGCACGGGGGCGCTGGCGGGGGAGGCGGCCGTGGCCGAGCCGCCCGCGTTCGGTGGCGGTCACGACGACCCGCAGCGTCGATCCGATGTCGCGCGGCGCCGAGCAGGTAGCTCGTCCCGGTCTGCGCGGCGAGCGCGACGCAGGAGCCGCCCGACTGGTTGCAGCGCTCCCACTGCAGGCTCGTCGTCTCCGCCTCCGTCCACTCGCCGGCGCTCGCGCTCAGCGTCTGCCCCTCCCGCGCCTCTCCCGAGACGGAGGGAGGCGAGGTGTTCGTCGGCGCCGCCGGGAGCACGAGGGCGCTCGCCGCCGAGTTCGCGCTCGTCGTCCCGCCGGCGTTCGTCGCGCTGACGCGGACGCGCATCGTCGTCCCCACGTCGTCGGCGTCGAGCGGGTACGCGCTCTCGTCTCCGCCCGAGAGCGGTGCGCAGCTCGAGCCCGACTCGTCGCAGCGCTGCCACTCGTACGCATACGAGGTGGGCGCGCCGCTCCAGCGTGCCCGTGCTCGCGCTCAACACCTCACCCTCCCGCGCCGTGCCCGAGATCGTCGGCGGCGAGACGTTCGCCGGCGGAGCGGCCGGGATCACCGCCTCCGTCGCCGCCGAAGCGGCGTTCGCCGAGCCGCCCGCGTTCGTCGGCGGTGACGAGGACGCGGATCGTGGAGCCGACGTCGGCGGCGGTCAGCACATGCGTCGCGCCTGTCGCGCTCGGGATATCGACGCAGCTCGCGCCCGACGCGTTGCAACGCCGCCACTGGTGCGCAAACCCTGTGGGCGAGCCGGTCCACGTGCCGGCCGCCGCGGTCAGCGTCGAGCCTTCACGCGCCGTGCCCGAAACGGTCGGGAGGCTCGTGTTCGCCGGAGGATCGGGCGCCGAGCGCAGCGCCACGAGCTGGCCGACGTTGCAGTCCTGCTTGACCTGCGCCTGTGCCTTACGCGTGTACGAGCCGGCGGCAGCCACGGTCTCGTCGGCCGTCAGAAGCGCCGCCGTCGGAGAGCTGCCGCCGGTGGCTGCGTCCGAACGGCTCGTCATCCCGGGAGGGCTTGTGATCGTCGCCGTGCCGCTGTGCGAGAACGCGCCGACGATCCTCGTCTGCGGGATGCTCGTCGTGAGCGCCGGGCTCGCCGCCTTCGTGTTTCGCGTGAACGCACCCGCGCTCGCGTGAACCGGCTGCGCGAGGTCGACGCCCGTGTACGCCAGGATCGAGCCGACGCCTCCGGTCGGGTTGCCCGTCGAGAAGGTGTATGCGGCTGGCTCCGAGGCGGCCGCGATCCGGACGAACGTGGCCTGCGTGAGCACGGTGGTCGCCGAAGACACAGGAGGTGCGGACGACCTGGCTCCAGCCCGCCGGGGCGGTGAGCGGCGCAGCCGCGTCGGCTCGAAACGCGACAGTCGCGAGGAGGACGGTGCCGCTCCCGGCGCTCGCCGGCCGCGAGATCGTCAGCGATGTCGACGGTGCCTGCGTCGCGCTGCTCGATGCAGACGTGAAAAGGGGGGCAGCGCTTGACGCTCCGCCGAGAAGTGACACCCCCGTACACGCCGCAGCTATGAACGCCACGAGGCCCCGTCGGCCCGTGACTATCGACACCGCGGGCGACCCTACAGTCAGCCGAGCCGAAAAGCTAGGCCTCGACGCAACTCCTCGGAGCTAGCGCGACGCGACCCACGCCGCGAGCAGGTCGCGCTCCTCCTCGGTGATGCCCGTCGCGTTGCCCGGCGGCATCGCACTCGTCTCGACGGCCTGGCGGCGAATGTCCTCGGCCCGCGCCTCGATCTGCTCCTGCGTCTCGAACCGCACGCCGAGCGGTGCGGATGCGCCCGAGTGGCACGTCGCGCACCGCTCTTCGATGATCGGCTGCACCTGGGCGAACGTCACCTGCTCCGACTGCGCAGGCGTCTCGTCCGGCTTCAGCCAGAGCGCGAGCGCGACGACGCCGACGGTCGCGACCGCGGGGATCCACCACACCCGGCGCCCCGCGTGCCAGCGGTTGAAGAAGACGCGGATGAGCGCGGTCAGCACGGCGATGAGCACGAAGACGAGCCAGGCGTCGTCGGCGCCGAAGACGAACGCGAAGTGGCCGATGAGCATCGTGAAGAGCACCGGCAGCGTGAGGTAGTTGTTGTGGACCGAGCGCTCCTTCGCCTGCAGGAGCGGTCCCGGGTCCGGCTCGCGCTTCTCCTCCATCGCGCGCACGAGCTTCCGGTGCGCCGGGATGATCACGAACAGGACGTTCGCGACCATGATCGTCCCGAGCATGGCGCCGACCTGGAGGTATGCCGCGCGCGGCGCGAACAGCTGTCCGGCGCCCCACGCCGCGAGGGCGACGAGCGCCGTGCCGACGATCGCGAGCGCCGCCTGGCTGCGCTCGCCGACCGTCCTGCAGAGGACGTCGTAGACGATCCAGCCGAGCGCGAGCCCGCCGATCGAGAGGACGATCGCCTGCCAGGCGTCCAGGTCGGCGACCGCGGGATCGACGAGCCGCACGTCGGCGTCGAAGTAGTAGAGGACGACGAGCAGCGCGAATCCCGAGAGCCACGTCGTGTACGCCTCCCACTTGAACCAGTGGAGCGGCTCGGGCATCTCGGCCGGCGCGAGGCGGTACTTCTGCGAGTGGTAGAGGCCGCCGCCGTGGACGCCCCAGAACTCGCCCGCGACCCCGGCCTCCGCGTCGGCGGGATCCTTCGGCGGCCGCAGCGCGAGGTCGAGCCGGACGAAGTAGAACGACGCGCCGATCCAGGCGATGCCCGCGACGACGTGGAGCATCCGTATGCAGACGTCGAGGACGTCTCTCAGATACGGGTCCATCGATCCCTTGCGATGGCGACGAGCTCGTGGCAGCCGGTGTCGAGCTCCTCCTCACGCGTGCGCGCGAGGCGGCCCCGGAGCACCTCGAGAATCTCGCGCTTGGGCCGGCCGTTCACGAACACGACGAAGCGGAAGCCGAACTTCTCCTCGTAGACCTGGTTCAGGTAGGCGAGCTCGGTGAGGACGGCCGGGTCGGCGCTCGTGCCCTGCTCTGCCGCCGAGCGCACGGAGAGCCGTTTCGCCCCGATCGCCGGATGTGCGTTGAGCGCCTCGAGCTTGTCCTCCTCGCTCATTCGTTCGAGCACTCGATCCGCGTTTCCGAGCGGGTCCTCGATCTCGGCGAGTTGCTCGACGAGGGCGGTTCGGCCCTCGAACAGCTCGTCGAGCTGCTCGACCGTCAGCTTCCGCGGTACGTCGCGCATCCGTACGGCGAGACGAGGAGGGGGACGTGGTAGTGGCCTTCGGTGAGCTCGATCTCGAGCTCGACCTTCGTGAAGAAGGGCGAGGGTGGCCAGAAGACCAGCTCGTAGCGTCCGGGCGCGAGGTCCGTTGCGAGCTCGCGAATGCGGCCGTCGGCGTCGGTCTCGCCCGAGGCCACGACCTGGCGCTCCTGCGCGAGCTCGACGCGCACGTTCGCCGCCGGCTCGCCGCGCGCGGTGTCCAGCACGTGCGTCGAGATCGAGACGGTCACGACTCGAATCTTCGCGCTTGCACCCGATGCTCCCGGGCGATCTCCGCCTCGTCCGCTCGAACGAGCGCGCCCTCGCGGACGACGTCCTCCCCTCCGACGACGAGCCGATCGACGCGGTGCGGCGCCGAGAGCACGAGCCCGGCCACGGGATCGCTCGCGCCGCCGAGCTCGAGGACGTCCGTCCGCCAGACGGCGAAGTCGGCGCACTTCCCCGGCTCCAGCGAGCCGATGTCGTCTCGACCCAGGACCGCCGCGCCGCCGCGTGTCCCGAGCCGCAGCGCCTCCCGGACGGTCAACGCGGTCGGCCCTCCGACCCCGCGGGCGACGAGGAGCGCCTGCTTCACCTCGAACAGGAGGTCGCTCCGCTCGTTCGACGCCGAGCCGTCCACGCCGAGGCCGACGCGAACGCCTGCGTCGGCGAGCGCGCGCACCGGCGCGACTCCGGCGCCGAGCCGGAGGTTGGAGGTGGGGCAGTGCGCGACGCCCGTTCCCGTCTGCCGCGAAGGTCGCGATGTCCGTCTCGGACAGGTGGACGCAGTGCGCGCACCAGACGTCGTCCGCGAGCCAGCCGAGCTCGGCGAGGTACTCGACCGGCGTGCAGCCGTAGAGCTCCAGGCAGTACGCCTCCTCCTCGCGCGTCTCGGCGAGATGGGTGTGCAGCGGGAGCCCGAGCCGTCGGGCGAGCTCCGCCGAGTCGGTCATCAGCTGCCGGGTCACGGAGAACGGCGAACAGGGTGCGACGGCGATCTGAACGCGCGCCCCCGGTCCCGGCTCGTGCAGCTCGCGCACGAGGCGCTCGGTGTCGGCGAGCACCGTGTCGACGTCCTCGACGAGCTCGTCCGGCGGGAGCCCTCCGTCGGACACGCCGAGATCCATCGATCCTCTCGACGCGACGATCCGCACGCCGAGCTCGCGTGCCGCCTGCACCTCGGCCTCGACGAGCCCGGAGCGGCCGCGCGGGAACACGTAATGGTGGTCGAAGACGGTCGTACAGCCGGAGAGCGCGAGCTCGGCGAGCCCGGTGCGAGCCGCTGCGTACTCGGCCTCGGCGTCGATCCCCGCCCACACGGGGTAGAGCTCGCGGAGCCAGGTGAAGAGATCGGCCTCCTGCGCCCGGGCGCGCGTGAGCGTCTGGTACAGGTGGTGGTGGGTGTTGACAAGCCCCGGCGTGACGACCGCTCCGCCGAGGTCGATGCGCTCGTCCGCCTCCGGCTCCGGGCCGCTTCCCACCGACGCGACGAGGCTTCCCTCGACGAGGATCCAGCCCTCCGCGTGCTCGGTCTCCGCGTCGTCGCAGGTGACGATCCAGCCGTTCGCGTAGAGCCGCGTCACGGCGGCAGTCTGACGGGCGCCTGCGGTCCAGCGCTTTGCCGAAGTGTCGGTGTCGAGGTTCTCGTCTACGCTTTGTTGCGATGTCTACGAGGGGAGTGGCCGCGCTCCTTGCGTCGGCCGTCGTGGTCGCTGCGTTCGCCTGGGTCGGTGCTGCCGACGCTCAGGTGCGCGCCGCCGCTCGTGACCTCGTTCAATGCCTGTCTCGAGCGCTCGCCCGACTCGAGACAGACGTTCGGGGACCTGAAGCTGCGGAGGACACGGTGCCGGCCCAACGAGCTGCGACTCCGCTGGCCGACCGGCATTCGTGGCCCGATCGGCCCGCGCGGGCCGGCAGGCCCGCAGGGGCCGGCGGGGCCAGCGGGGCCCCAGGGGGCGACCGGGCCGGCAGGGCCGGCCGGAAGTGGAGGGTCGGGAACCGGGCCAGCAGGGCCGCCAGGGCCAGCAGGCCCGGCCGGACCGGCTGGTCCCGCTGGAGCGACCGGGCCGACCGGGCGCCAGGGCCCGACCGGTGCGGCGGCCCGACCGGGCTCAGGGGCCGACCGGCGCCACCGGTCCGACCGGTGCAGCGGAGCGACCGGGCGACGGGCCGGCGGGAGCCACGGGTGCCGCGGGCGCCACCGGAGCAGACGGGCGACCGGTGCCACCGGTGCTGACGGGCGACTGGCGCGACGGGCGCAACCGGGGCGACCGGACCGACCGGGCTCCAGGGCCCGACCGGCGCCACCGGCCCGACCGGGCGCGGCACGGAGCGACGGGTGCGACGGGCGCCACGGGTGCGACGGAGCGACCGGTGCGACAGGCGCCGACCGGAGCGACAGGTGCGACCGGTGCGACGGAGCGACCGGGCCGACCGGGCTCCAGGGCCCGACCGGCGCCACCGGCCCGACCGGTGCTGACAGGAGCGACCGGAGCGACGGGGCCGGCAGGAGCCACGGGTGCCGCGGGCGCCACCGGGCAGACGGAGCGACCGGCGCGACCGGTGCTACAGGCGCGACGGGCGCGACCGGGGCGACCGGAGCGACGGGCCCGACCGGGCTCCACGGGCGCGACCGGCGCCACCGGGCCGACAGGAGCGACCGGCGCCGACCGGCGCCACGGGTGCGACCGGCGCGACCGGAGCGACCGGCGCGACGGGGCAGCAGGAGCGACCGGTGCTGACGGGCGCGACCGGTGCCGACCGGGCCACGGGAGCGACCGGCGCCACCGGCGCGACGGGTGCGACCGGCGCGACCGGGCAGCAGGGCCCGACCGGCGCGACCGGCCCGACCGGGCTGCAGGGCCCGACCGGCGCCACCGGCCCGACCGGTGCAGCAGGAGCGACCGGCGCGACGGGCGCAGACCGGAGCCGACCGGGCGCCGACCGGCGCCGACCGGTGCGACGGTGCGACCGGTGCCACCGGCGCGACGGGCGCGACCGGGGCGACCGGACCGACCGGGCTCCAGGGCCCGACCGGCGCCACGGGGCCGACAGGCGCGACGGGCGCGACCGGTGCAGACCGGAGCCGACCGGAGCGACAGGTGCCACCGGCGCCGACGGGCGCCGACCAGGCGCAACGGGCGCAACCGGCGCGACTGGCCCGACCGGGCTGCGAGCGGCCCGACCGGTGCAGCAGGAGCGACCGGCGCGACCGGGCCAGCGGGAGCCACGGGTGCCGCGGGCGCCACGGGCGCAGACGGGTGCGACAGGTGCGGCCAGGCCCGACCGGCGCTGACCGGAGCGACCGGGCACGGAGCCACCGGTGCTGCAGGGCGCGACCGGGCGACCGGCGCCGACCGGTGCACGGACCGACCGGAGCGACCGGGCCCGACCGGGCGCCACGGGGCCGACAGGCGCGACGGGCGCGACCGGTGCAGCACGGAGCCACCGGAGCGACAGGTGCCGACCGGCGCCACAGGCGCGACCGGCGCGACCGGGCGCCGGGGCCGCCGGCGCAACCGGCCCGACCGGCGGGACCGACCGGCCTGCAAGGGCCCACCGGCCCGACCGGGCTCCAGGGGCCGACCGGTCTCACCGGCCCCACGGGCGCGGCCGGACCTGCCAGGAGCAACGGGCGCGTCCGGTCCACCCGGCCCGGCCGGGCCGACCGGGAACGGGCTCATCCGGCCCGCCGGGCCCAGCCGGGCCGACCGGTGCGACAGGATCGCCGGCCCGCCAGGCCCTGCCGGGCCGACCGGCCCAACTGGGCCGAGCGGCAGCGGTGGCCCCACGAACGTCACCGTCGTGACCCAGACGGGCAACAGGTGGTGACGGACCGGAACCAGTCGTTGACCGTCACCGCGACGTGCACGACGGGAACGCGTGTCGGCGGCGGGGGAGAGGTGACGGACAACGACCCGCAGGCCGACCACTACGCCGTGATGATCTCCTCGAAGCCGACCGGCACCGCCGCATGGTCGGTCACGGGATACTCGGTCGTCCCCTTCGTCGCGAACGCCGTGATGATCGTGCAGTCCTGGGTGCTCTGCGCCTCGTAGCGGATCCCGACGAGCCGTCCGGGAAGCCGCCGGTAGGCTCGCTCCCGAGCGTGAGCCTCCTCGTTCCCTGGCTCGTCTTCCCGCTGGCGCTCGGCGCGCTCTGCCTCGGGTGCGGTTGCGCTCGTCGCGTCGGCTCGCGGGCCTCCGCGCGGGCCCGGAGCTCCTGCTTCCACTCGGCTATGCGGCGATCGTCGTCGTCGCCGGGCTTCGTCACCTGGCTCCCGGGAACGGCGCAGCTCGCGCTCCCCGTCGTCGTCGGGCTGGCCGCGGCCGGGCTCGCGGCGTCCTGGCGGCTGGAGGCGCGTCGAGCCGCTCCGATGTCGCCAGCGCTCGCCGCCGCCGGATGCTCGTCTTCTTCGCGTACGGGCTCCCGGTCGCTCGCCTCCGGCGAGGCGAGCTTCACCGGGTACATCAGCCTCGACGACACGGCGACGCTGGCTCGCCCTCACCGACCGGACGCTCGAGGAGGGGAGGAGCCTCGACGGCCTGGCTCCGTCGAGCTACGAGGCCACCCTTGCGACGAACCTCGGTCGGCTACCCGTTCGGCGCGTTCCTGCCGCTCGGGATCGGCGCCCGAGCTCGTGGGCGAGGACGTCGCGTGGGTGTTCCAGCCGTACCTCGCCTTCCTCGCCGCGCTGCTCGCCCTTGCGCTCTTCGCGCTGCGCTCGGCCGCTCGTCCGAGCGCTGGTGGGCAGCTCGCTTCGTCGCGGTCGTCGCCGCCCAGCCGGCGCTGCTCTACGCCTACGGGCAGTGGAGCGGGGTCAAGGAGGTCGCCGCCGCGTGCCTCATCGCGCTCGTAGCTGCGCGCTCGCCTGCGAGGGAAGCGGCCGCTCCCGGAATCCGCGGCGCGCTCCCGGTAGCGACGGCGGCCGCCGCGCTCGCCGGCGTGCTCAGCGTCGGGCGGCGCTCGCCTGGCTCGCGCGCTGCGGCGTCGGATCCTCGGCGCGCTGCTCGCGTGGACCGGCCGCGGCATCGCGTCGCGGTGGCGGGCGTCGCGCGTCGTCGTGCTCGCGCTTCCCGCGATCGCGGACGGCCGCGAGCTTCCTGTTCCGCGGCGAGGCACGTCACGTGCTGCGAAGACGGCGACGTGCTCGGCAACCTGCCCCGGCCGCTCGATCCGCTCCAGATCGCCGGGATCTGGCCGACGAGCGACTTCCGCACCGATCCGGACGCGCGCTGGCTCGACGTTCGTGCTCGTCGCTGCTCGTCGTCGCTCCTGCGACCGCGGGCCTGGTGCGGTCGCTGCGCCGTCCGCGGCGCGCGTGGGCGGCGCTCGCGTACGTCGTGACGTCGCTGGTCGGCGCCTCGCGTCATCTGCGGCCGCCGGCTCGCCGTGGGTCGACGGGAAAGGCGCTCGCGATCGGCCTCGCCGGCCGTCCTCTTCGCCGCGCTGCTCGGCTGTGCGTGGATCCTCGCTCCGCGTCGGCGCGTTGCGGCGGGCGTCGCCGCGGCGGCGTCATCGCCGGCGGGGTGCTCTGGTCGAACGGGCTCGCCTACCACGGCGCCACGCTCGCGCCGCACGACCAGCTCGCGGAGCTCGAGGAGATCGGCGAGCGGTTCGCCGGCCAGGGGCCGGCGCTGATGACGGAGTACCAGCCCTACGGCGTGCGTCACTTCCTCCGCCGCCTCGACGCGGAGGGAGCGTCCGAGCTCCGCCGCAGACCGGTGCCGAAGGTCGACGGGTCGCTCCCGCAGAAGGGCGAGGCTCCCGATCTCGACGAGCTGGCGCTCCCCGGCGTGCTCGTCTACCGCACGCTCGTGCTGCGGCGCTCGCCCGTCGCCAGCCGCCCGCCCGCGCCGTACGAGCTCCGCTGGCAGGGCCGCTGGTACGAGGTCTGGCAGCGGCCCCTGCGGCGGCAGCGTCCGTCGCCGCGCACCTTCCGCTCGGCGACGCGGGCAACGCCGGCGGCCGCTCCCGGGTGCGCCGACGTGCTCGGGATCGCACGGAAGGCGAAGACGATCGCGACCGTCGTCGCGCGAGCCGCCGGTGGCCGTGCTCCCCGCGCGGCCGTCGGGGGTCGAGGAGGCTTCGTCGTCCCGCAGACGGGCCGCTACTCGCTGTGGCTCGGCAGGGTCACGGCGCGCCGCGGCCGACGTGTTCATGGACGGGCAGCGCATCGCGCAGCGCGCCGGCGCACTTCGACAGGACGCTCCCAGTACACCGATCTCGGCAGCGCGGTGCTCGCGCGCGGAGTGCACACGGTCCGCGTCGCAGTTCGAGCGGGGACGGCTCGAGCCGGGGACGGGCGGCCCGGAATACGGACTCGGCCCGCTCGTGGTCACCCGCGCCGATCCGCAACGGAACGTGACGACCGTCGCACCCGGCGAAGCCGCGCCGGCTGTGCGGCCGGACGCTCGACTGGGTCGA
The DNA here is from genome assembly GCA_963793035.1 of uncultured Actinomycetes bacterium. Taxonomy (GTDB): domain Bacteria; phylum Actinomycetota; class Thermoleophilia; order Gaiellales; family Gaiellaceae; genus GMQP-bins7. The sequence goes on along the minus strand of CAWBYI010000001.1, from coordinate 6,378 downwards.
GGCGCTCCGCTGACCGACGGACGGCACCGTCCTGAGCGCCGCCGACGAGACGGCGGACTACCATCCCGGCGATGAGCGGGCCAGACGACGTCACCGGCCGGCGACGCAGCGGCTCACGACGCGCCAGCGACCTCCTCGCGTCGGCGATTCGGCTCGCGCACGCTGCTCGGTGTGGTCGCCGTCGTCGCAGTCGGGCTGGTGGCCGCCTTCCTCGCGTGGTTCTTCATCGTTCGCTCGGACGACGAGGACGAGTGCGGCTCCCACCGCGCCGACGACGGCGGTGCCCGAGATCGCATCCCTCGCCGACCTGACTGCGCTCGCTGACTCGGGCGAGACGTTCTACTGGGCTGGAGTCCGGAGCGGGACGCGGATCGAGCTCACGGCTCCGGACGGCACGGTGTACATCCGCTACCTGCCCCCCGGTGAGCCGGCGGGCTCCACCGCGCCTGCGCTCACCGTTGCCACCTATCCTCGGTCGAACGCGTTCGCCGAGGTGAGCCGCGCAGCGGAGGGCGAGAACGCGACGAAGCTCGACCTTCCCGGAGGCGGGGTCGCCTCCGTCGACGAGGCGAGCGGCACCAACGTCCACCTCGCCTACCCGGACCAGCCGTATCAGGTCGAGGTCTACTCACCCCAGGCTGGCGAAGCGCGCAGCCTGGTCGAGAACGGAACGATCCGCGCGTTCTCCTAGCTTCGCGTCACGCTTCCAGCGGGACGATCTCGAAGCGGTCGACGTCCACGAGGCCCCGGTCGGTGATCTTCAGGTGCGGGATCACCGAGAGGCCGAGGAACGACAGCGTGAGGAACGGCGTCGCCCCGCTCCAGCCGAGCCCGTGCGCGGCCTCGTTGCACGCGCGGCTCTGGGCGACGACGTCCGCGAGCGGCGCGTCCGAGAGGAGGCCTGCGATCGGGAGCGGGCACTCGGCGAGCACGCGCCCAGCGTCCACCGCGACGATCCCGCCGCCGATCTCCACCAGCCGTTCCACCGCGAACGCCATGTCCTCGTCCGACATGCCGACGACGACCAGGTTGTGGGCGTCGTGGGCGACCGACGAGGCGAGCGCTCCCCGCTGCAGGCCGGACCCGGAGACGAAGCCGAGGCCCGTCCGCCCCGTCGCGAGATGCCGCTCGACGACCGCGATCTTCGCCAGGTCCCGCGCCGCGTCCGCGACCGCCTGACCGCTCGACACCGCCGGCTCGCGGACGAGCGACTCCGTGACGACCTGGTCGGTGACGAGGCCGATGGCGCGGATGCTCGATCCGTCGGAGGCGACCGCGAAGTCCTCGGCCGAGACGGGCCGCACGCGGATGCTCTGGCGCACCCAGTCGGGGATCTCGACCGGCGGCGTGTCCGCGATCCGCCGGCCGTTCTTCAACACGGTCTCCGGGACGAAATCGACGAGGTCGGGGAGGACGAGCAGGTCTGCGCGGTACCCGGGGGCGATCGCGCCGTGGCGCTTCAGCTGGTGGCAGAGAGCCGGGTTCAGCGACGCCATGACGATCGCGTCCTCGGGCGCGATCCCCGCCTCGACGGCCGTCCGCACCATGCCGTTGACGTGGCCGTCGTCGGCGATGTCCTCGGGATCGCGGTCGTCGGTGCAGAACGCGATCCGGTCCGTGCCGAGCTCCTGCACGAGCGGGAGCAGATCGAGCAGGTTCCGCGCCATCGAGGCCTCGCGGATGAGGAGCCACATGCCCGCGCGGAGACGTTCGCGCCCCTCCTCGACGGTCAGCGCCTCGTGGTCGGTCTCGATGCCCGCTGCCGCGTACGCCTGCAGCTCCTTCCCGAGAACGCCGGGCGCGTGGCCGTCGACGTGCTCCGCGCCCTCGAGCAGCAGCTTCTCGAGCTCCGCCGGCGAGCCCGAGATGACGCCGGGGAAGTTCATCATCTCCGCGAGCCCCAGCACCCGGCGCCGCCGCATGAGCGACTCGAGGTCGCCCGGCCCGAGCGGTCGCCGCGGCGACTCGAACTGCGAGGCGGGCACGCACGACGACGCCATGAAGAAGACGTCGAGCTGGAGCCCGGCGGAGGCGTCGAGCAGCCAGTGCACGCCGTCGACGCCGAGGACGTTCGCGATCTCGTGCGGGTCCGCGACCACCGTCGTCGTCCCGAGCGGGAGGACGAGGCGCGCGAACTCGTCGACCATGAGCTTCACGGACTCGAGGTGCATGTGCGCGTCGATGAACCCGGGGACGACGTGCTTCCCGCTCGCGTCGAGGATCTCCTCGCCCTCGTAGTCCCCGAGCCCCGCGACGACGCCGTCCACGATCGCGACGTCGGTCTCGAGCCACTCCTTCGTGAAGACCGAGAGCACGCGCCCGCCCCGAACGACGAGATCGGCGGGCTCGTCTCCGCGGGCGACGGCGAGTCGGCGGCGCAGAACTTCCATCAGGCGCAGGCTAATACCCTTCCGACCGTGGAGGTACTGACCCCGCGTTCCCTCGACGAGGCGCTGCGCATGAAGGCCGAGCATCCAGACGCGGTGCCGATCCAGGGCGGCACCGACGTGCTCGTGGCGCTGAACTTCGACCGCCTGCGACCGGACCGGATCCTCAACCTGAACGAGGTCTCCGAGCTGCGCGGCTTCGCGCGAGAGAACGGTGCGCTGCGGCTCGGCTCGGGGCTCACGTACACGGAGGCGATGCGCGAGCGGCTCGCGCAGGAGCTCCCGGCGCTCGCCGAGGCGTCCCGCACCGTGGGGTCGCCGCAGATCCGCAACCGTGGGACGATCGGGGGGAACCTCGGCACGGCCTCCCCCGCGGGAGACGCCCTGCCGCCGCTCTTCGTCGAGGGCGCCGAGGTCGAGGTCGTGAGCGTGCGCGGGGAACGGCGCCTCACGCTCGATCAGTTCCTCCTCGGGCCGAAGCGGAACGCGCTCGCGGAGGATGAGCTGATCCTCGGTGTCCGCATCGAGCCCGGCGGCCAGCCGCAGACGTTCATGAAGGTCGGCCCGCGGAACGCGATGGTGATCGCGGTCTGCTCGCTCGCGCTCGTGGTGGACCGGGAGCGTGACGAGATCCGCGCCTCCTTCGGCTCTGCTTCGCCCGCGACGAGGCTCGTCACGGCGCCGCTCGCGGAGGCCGACGACTTTCCCGACGCGGTGGCAACCGCCGCCTCCCCCATCGACGACGTGCGCGGAACCGCTGCGTACCGCCGCCACGCGCTCCGCGTGCTGACGAAGCGCGCGCTCGATCGGTGCCTCGCATGAGGATCGAGCTCACGGTCAACGGCGAGCGGCACGAGGCCGACGTCTGGGCGGGCGAGAGCCTGCTGACGACGCTCCGCGACCGCCTCGGCCTCCCCGGCTCGAAGAACGCGTGCGAGCAGGGCGAATGCGGGTCCTGCTCCGTGCTCCTCGACGGCACGCTCGTCTGCGCGTGCCTCGTGCTCGCGGCGCAGGCCGACGGCCACGAGGTCGTGACGGTCGAGGGTCTCGCGGACGACGAGACGCTGCACCCGGTCCAGGAGGCGTTTGCCGAGACGGGCGCCGTGCAGTGCGGTTTCTGCACGCCGGGCTTCGTGGTCGCGACCGCGGATCTCTTGAACCGGAACCCGGATCCGACCGACGACGAGATCCGCGAGGCGCTCTCGGGGAACCTCTGCCGCTGCACCGGGTACCAGAAGATCCTCGACGCAGTCCACCAGGCGGCCGGCCGATGACGGTGACTGCCCACATTCAGACCCGCGCCGCGCTTCCGGTCGGGCACGCGGAGAGCAAGGTGAAGCGCCGCGATGCCGGCCCCAAGGTCAAGGGCGAGTTCCTGTACTCGAGCGACCTGCACGCCGCAGGGATGCTCTGGGGCCAGACGGTTCGCAGCCCGCATGCGCACGCGCGCGTCGTTGCCATCGACGTCTCCGAGGCGGTCAAGATGGCCGGCGTCCACGCCGTGCTCACGCACGAGGACGTCCCCGGCGACAAGCTGTACGGCCTCGAGTTCCGCGACCAGCCGGTGCTCGCGATCGACCGCGTGCGCTACTTCGGCGAGCCGGTCGCGATCGTCGCCGCCGAGGAGCCCGAGCAGGCGCGGCGGGCTGCCGCGGCCGTCCGCGTCGAGTACGAGCCGCTCGAGCCGGTCGTCGACGCCGAGCGCGCGACGGAGATGGAGCCGCTCCACCCCGACCGCCCGACGATGGGCCACGGGTACCGCGACGACCCGAGGCCGAACGTCGTTCGCTCTCTGGTCATCGAGCGCGGCGACCCGGACGCGGAGGCGGACGTCACCGTCACCGGCACCTACGAGCTCGGCCAGCAGGACCAGGCGTTCCTCGGCCCTGAGTCAGGCATCGCGATCCCGGACGGCGAGGGCGGCGTCGACATCCACGTCGCGACGCAGTGGCTGCACGTCGACCGCGACCAGGTCGCTCCCTGCCTCGGCCTCGAGCCGGAGCAGGTGCGGATCCACCTCGGCGGCGTCGGCGGCGCGTTCGGGGGGCGCGAGGACCTCTCGATGCAGATCCACGCCGCGATGCTCGCGCTCCGCGCGAACCGTCCCGTGAAGATGGTCTACAGCCGGGAGGAGTCGTTCGTCGGCCACGTGCACCGGCACCCGGCCCGGATCTGGGCGGAGCACCGCGCGACGCGCGCGGGCGAGCTCGTCTCCGTCCGCATGCGGATCCTGATCGACGGCGGCGCCTACGCCTCGAGCTCGACGGCGGTGATCTCGAACGCGTGCTCGTTCGCGGTCGGCCCGTACGCGGTCGAGAACGTGCACATCGAGGGTCTCGCCGTGTACACGAACAACCCGCCCTGCGGCGCCATGCGCGGGTTCGGCGCCGTGCAGACGTGCTTCGCCGCCGAGGCGCAGATGGACAAGCTCGCCGCCGCGCTCGAGATCGACCCGGTCGAGCTCCGGCTCCTGAACGCACTCGAGCCGGGCGGCAGGCTGCGACCGGACAGGTCGTCGACGGCTCCCTGCCGACGAAGGAGGTCATCAAGCGGGCCGCCGCGCTCGAGGTGCCCGAGCAGGAGGAGCTGCCGCGGGACGCCATCCGGCTGCCGGGCGGCGCCGGGAACACGACGCGCGGGGAAGGCGTGCGGCGCGGCGTCGGGTTCGCGGTCGGGTTCAAGAACATCTGCTACTCGGAGGGCTTCGACGACTTCTGCACGGCGCGGGTCCAGCTCTCGCCGTCCGGCGCCGCGGTCGTCCACTGCGCTGCGGCCGAGGTCGGCCAGGGCGTGTCCCAGGTCATCCTCGAGGTGGCCCGCCGCGAGCTCGGCACCGACGACGTCGAGCTCGCTCCCGGGACGACGTCCGAGGTCGGCTCGGCCGGCTCGTCCTCGGCGTCGCGCATGACCTGGATGGCGGCGGGCGCCGTCCAGCTCACCTGCCGCGCCGCGCTCGAGGAGCAGGAGCCGGCAGGCGCGGCGGAGGCGAGGTCGACGTCGAGCGCGTCTACCGCCATCCGCGGACGTTCCCGCTCGACCCCGATACGGGCCAGACGACGGGCGAGCGCTCGCACGTCGCCTTTGCGGTCGCGGCGATGCGCGTGGTCGCGGAGGTGGACGTCGAGCTCGGGCTGACCCGCGTCGTCTGGATCGGCACGGCCCAGGACGTCGGCCATGCGCTCGACCGGACCGCCGTCGAGGGCCAGATCGAGGGCGGCACGGCGCAGGGTCTCGGGCTCGCGCTCATGGAGGAGATCCAGACGCGAGACGGCGAGATCGTGAACGCGAGCTTCACCGACTACCTGATCCCGACCTTCCTCGACATGCCGCCGGTCGTCTCGGAGCTTGTCGAGGTGCCCGAGCCGGACGCGCCCTACGGGGTCAAGGGCGTCGGAGAGCCGCCCACCGTCGTCTCGACCGCCGCCATCGTGTCGGCCCTCCGCGACGCGACCGGGCGGGAGCTCGTCCGCGTGCCGGTTCGCCCGGACGACATCGTCGGCCTCTAGAACGGTGGAGAGGGGCCCGCCGGCCCCTCTCCCTTCCCCCGGATGGATCGAGCGGAGAAGTTGGCGTCAGCGAGCGAGCACCGTGACCATCGCGCGGTTGGTGACGCTCGCGTCCCATGTGGACAGGGCGGCCGGCATCCCCAGTGCCGACTCGACCAGCTGCGACCGAAGCAGATGTGATCGACCGACGTGGCTCTCGACGCCCTGCATGACGATTGCCCCTTCTCGACCTCGGTGACGGCCAACGCGCGTGCCATCGACGGGGTTGCCCCCATCGCTGCAGTGGATCCGAGAACGAGTGCTTCGTGCTTCACGACCTGTCCTCCTCGCGTCAGTGCCGTCACTGCGGGAGGCTACGAACGGCCGTGTCCCGTGTCGTTCGCGCGCGCGACGCTGCGACTGTCACGCTCGCGACACAAGCTCGTGCAGACTGGGGCCGTGGAGTGGCCGCTCCTCGCCGGGCTTCCCGAGGACGACGTCCGACA